>NZ_CBCUCO010000002.1:0-2141488 GCF_965152625.1 Candidatus Nitrospira salsa | reverse complement strand
GTGGTGTCGTATTGGCCGGGGGCCTCAGTCGACGAATGGGGCAGGATAAACGGGGAGTCACTGTAGGTGGACAAACTCTTTTCAACCGCGTCTTAAGTGTCTATGAATCCGTATTTACAGAAATTATCATTGTTGTTGCAGAGCACTCCCCCATGACGGAAGGCCTGAGTCATAAAGTTGTCACTGACATTATCCCTCAAAAAGGTCCTCTTGGCGGGTTGTATACCGGTCTCTCATACTCCAGAGAACCATGTGTTTTTATGGTTGCCTGTGATATGCCATTTTTATCCATTCCCCTGGTTCGTCGTTTGTGTGATATGTCGCTAAATTCCGATGTGTTGATGGTACAGTTACAGACTGGTGTGCAACCAATGCAAGGAGTCTATTCAAAAAAGTGCCTACCTGTTTTAAAAAGTATGATTGAGGCAAATCACTTGGAGATGCGGGACATTGTGTCACGCGCAGAATTGGTACATAGGATAATCGATCAAAAAGAGGTTAAAGATTTAGATCCAAGCTTTATATCGTTTATGAATGTCAATACACCTGCTGATCTTGAAATGGCCAATAAATTTAGCGACTCTTAAGTATTGGTTCCGTCTTTATAGGTTCAGGGTTACTTCTATAAAAGATTTGTTGTTGGCCTTTTTCTCTTGATGAGTTCATGACCTTTATTCACTAAATAAACGTCATATTCAAGGATTGATTGTATACACTTGTCGTTCACCCGGGAGCATTGGGCGATGTGCTTTTGAGCCTTAGGGCGATGAGAAGCCTTAAGCAATCTTTTTCCCAGAATGCCCTTTTGTGGATTGGAAAAACAGAGATTGGCGATCTGCTGTTGAATGCTGGTGAAGTTAATCGCACGATGGCTCTTGAAGGTTATGTCTTCTCAGATTTATATCGCGGTCACGATCAATGGAGCGATGTTACCCATGACATTCTCAGGGACTGTTCGCATATCGTCTGTTGGTTAGGTAACCCGGACGGAGATATAGCCAAAAATCTTCGTGACTATGGGATTCAGTCAGTCATTATCCAGTCTCCACATGATGTCAGCTTAACGAACAGACATTTTTCAGATCGTTATCTCGAAATCCTTCTTGATTGGGAGATTCAGGCCGTTGATTGTTCTCATATGCGCGAAATGTTCTCAAGGAGTAAAGCCGAATTTCGACAAGAAAGCGTTAGCCTGTTAGCTTTAAACCGCCGGCGAATCATGATTCAGCCTGGTAGCGGGAGTCCTCATAAATGCACTGACTCCTCCGTGTTGGCTTCTGTTGTCTTGCAATTGGTTGAAAAAGGTCACGAGTGTACCATTGTGGAAGGGCCTGCTGATGAAAAGGCGGTCAGTTGTTTATGTGCAGCACTTCCGTCCAATACCTATCAGGTAATACGGAATATGTCGTTGAGTTCGGTCGCAAGATGTGTCTCCTCATTCGATCTGTTTATCGGTCATGACTCTGGCTTGGCGCATCTGGCCGTAGCCTGTGATGTGCCGTCGATTGTCCTTTTTGGACCTACTGACCCAGATCAGTGGGCTCCTCAAGGAAGGCATGTTGCCGTCATCCAAGGGGAGCCATGTGAATGTCATGATTGGTCGAGTGTTCAACGCTGCGCCCATAAGCGCTGTCTTAATATTTCGGCTGGGAGCGTGGTTGTGCAAGCCGAACGATGGCTGAGTCTATCAGATGACGTAAAATTACGTAGATGCTAAACTAATAATCTTTCTTGATATCAACAACTTGCATCACTATGATGGCTGTGGTACATTCGGCGGAAATTGCCTTAATTCCCCTTATTTTTTAAGAAGATAGAGATTTTTTTGAAATCCGATCTCATTCATGATCAGGTGGTGGTGGCTGTGTCTGCCGCTTTAAGCCGTGCCAAGAGTCGTGGAGACCTGGATCTTGCGACTCTTCCTCATATTACAGTTGAACTGCCAAAACGAGAAGAATGGGGTGACCTTTCCTCAAATGTGGCCATGTTGGTTGCGCCAAAAGCTCGTCGTCCGCCATTAGAAGTTGCCCAATTGTTGGCGTCGAACCTCAAAGAAGACAGTCACGACTTATTTGACCTCGTCGATGTTGCTCCACCAGGTTTTTTAAACTTTAGGATTAAACCAGACCGTTGGATTGATATCCTCAAAATTATTGAAAACCTTGGTTCAGCGTATGGTTCAAGTCAGATGGGAAAGGGGCAACGTGTCCTCGTTGAGTACGTGAGTGCGAATCCCACAGGCCCTCTGCATGTGGGACATGGACGCGGCGCGGCGCTTGGTCATGCCGCGGCAAATATCTTGCGAACTGTTGGGTATCGTGTTCAACGAGAGTATTACATCAATGACGCTGGTCGCCAATTGAAATTGCTTGGAGCCTCTGTCTTTGCTCGTTATCAAGAACTTCATGGTCGTGCCTGTACCTTTCCTGATGATGGATATCATGGAGCCTATATTCACGCTGTGGCAGAAACGATGAGGCAAGAACTTGGCTCAACCCTTCTTGACTTGGATGCAGAAATCGCGGAACAGCAATCGTCGGCGTTTGCGTGTCAACAACTGCTGGAGCGAATCAAACAAGATCTTGGTGTTTTTGGCATTGAATTCGATGAATGGTACAGTGAGGCGAGTTTAATCGGTGCCGGACATCTCACGCAGGCTTTAGACGATCTCAAAGAAAAAGGATTGGTCTTTCAAAATGAGGGTGCGTGGTGGTTCAGGTCTTCTCAGTTTCAAGATGAAAAAGACCGTGTTGTGGCCAAGCAAGATGGGACCTATACCTATCTTGCCTCAGATATTGCCTATCATCGCGATAAACTCAACCGTGGTTTTGATACATTGATTAATATTTGGGGAGCGGATCATCACGGGTATATTCCCCGTATGCAAGCGGCTGTTCAGGCATTTGGATATCGAAAAGAACAATTCCGTGTCGTTCTGGTCCAAATGGTCAATCTCCTTCGTGCAGGAACGAAAGTCGAGATGTCCAAGCGTGCTGGAGAGTTTGTGACATTGAGAGAGGTCATTGATGAGGTTGGAGCAGATGCTGCTAAGTTTTTCTTTCTGATGCGACGCTCAGATAGCCATTTGGATTTTGATCTCGATCTAGCCAAGCGACAGTCTGCGGATAATCCTGTGTACTATGTGCAATACGCGCACGCGCGGATCGCAAGTCTCTTCCGAGTGGCCGAGTCCCGAGGCATTCCTGTGCCGTCTATTCATGATGTCGATCATGCGCTGGTGACCACTCAGGATGAATTACGATTAATGAAACACTTATCCTGTTATCCAGGTATCATTGAAGGTAGCGCGGCCAGTCTTGAACCACATCGTGTGACGTTTTATTTGCAAGAGTTAGCGGCGCAGTTGCATACGTACTACAATAAGCATCGTATTCTTCCATCAAACGAGACCGTCTCGACATCGGAAGAAGCGGAAATGCCATCCCCTGAAGATGGTCAATCAACTGCTGATGAATCTGTTCAGCAGCATCGCGAACAAGTGACTCCCGAGTTAACGGCTGCACGACTGGCGTTGATGCGCCAAGTCCAGACCGTTATTCATAATGGTCTTACGGTTCTTGGTGTTTCTGCTCCTGAACAAATGTAGTCTGTTAAGAGTACGAAAACTGCTGACCCCATAATAGATACGTGGGGAACAGTCCTTGTGATGAGAGAGTGTGAATGTTTGCTGTTCAACAACATGATTCTTCTACGTCTGCCAGAACTGGCCTCCTTTCAACGGCTCATGGTCACATTGAGACTCCAGCCTTTATGCCGGTGGGGTCGTTGGGGACCGTGAAGGGGATCGATCCAGATGAATTGCAAGCATGTGGCTATGGTCTCATTTTAGGAAATGCGTATCATCTGTACTTGCGGCCCGGTCATTCGTTAATTGCCGGGCAAGGCGGCTTGCATAAATTTATGCAGTGGCCTGGTGCCATTTTGACGGATAGTGGTGGATTTCAAATGGTGAGTTTGGCTGACCTTTGTCGAATCACAGAGGATGGTGTGGGCTTCAAGTCACATCTTGATGGCTCTTGGCATCAATTGACCCCGGAATTTTGTATGGAGATTCAAGTGGCTTTGGGGTCGGACATCATGATGATGTTAGATCACTGTCCTCCCTATCCCTCCACGGAGCTCCAAGCTCAAGAAGCTGTAGAACGGACGACGCGATGGGCGAAACGTTGTTTGGCCGTCCCGAGACAAGAGCATCAATTTTTATTTGGTATCATACAGGGCGGCGTGTATCCTCATTTGCGCCAAGAAGCGGCGGCACAGTTATTGGAACTCGGATTTGACGGATATGCTCTCGGCGGGCTCTCTTTAGGTGAAGAAAAAGAGACGATGTTTCGAGTGATTCAGGATGTCACCGCACAACTCCCGCTTGATCGACCTCGGTATCTCATGGGAGTTGGGCTGCCCGAAGATATTGTCGAGGGAGTGTGTCGCGGTGTGGATATGTTTGATTGTGTCATTCCCACCCGGCATGGTCGTACCGGCTGGCTCTTTACTTCGTCAGGGCGAGTGTTGATTAAAAAAGCCCAATATGCACGGGATGAGGCACCGATTGATTCGGAATGTGAATGCCCGGTGTGTCGGCGATATTCACGAGCCTATTTACGGCACTTATTTGTGTCGAATGAAATGTTAGGCATACGGCTCAATACGCTTCATAATCTCTGGTATTATGGGACGCTGATGTCCAAGATTCGCCGTGCTATTCGAAACGGACAGTTACAGGAATTCCGAACTCAGTTTTATCAGGCAAGGGAAGGCCACGAGCAAGGTCTCGAGCAAGATCCGATGTGTGCTTGAGCCATCAATGAATATGAAAATTGTCAAGTAATAATATTGTTGAGACTTTCATTTCTTGTCAGGTCTCAATACTTGATACTTTTCACTTTACTTATTACATCGAACGCCACCCTAGAACATGCAGGCTTCAACACATTTCTAGTGTGCCATTACGGCGTAAATCATAGAGTCACAAGGAGAAAGGGGTAGACATGAATGCTGTCGCATGGGCGCAGGCTGGCGCGGGAAACGATCCAACTGGTGGGCTCCTGTCCTTTGTGCCATTTCTGCTGATTTTTGTGGTATTTTATTTCCTTTTGATTTTACCGCAGCAACGTCGAGCCAAAAAACAGCGAGAATTGCTGGCTGCCTTGAAGAAAGGCGATAAAGTGATCACCACGGCTGGTATTTGGGGCACGATTACGAATCTTGATAAAGAGACCGTCACCGTGCAAATTGCCGATAATACAAAAATTCGATTACAACGTGATTACGTCGGAAGACTCCGAGAAACTGAGGAAAGTTCATGAGTCGGAAAAGGCAAGGTCGATGAAGAAAATTCGTGGTAGGTTAATCCTCCTGATCGCCCTGTCGGTGATCTCGCTGATTATTTCATTACCCTCCTTCCCTTCACTCTATACCCCGCTTCCCGATTGGATGAAGCAGGTGTTGAGTGATCGCGGACTTGCCCTGGGTCTCGATCTGCAGGGGGGCGTGCATTTGGTGCTTGAGGTCGAAGAAGATCGAGCTGTGGAAATCGCGGTCGATCGGTCCAGAAAGGCGCTAGAAGATCTCAAAACCGAGGCCGAACTTCCCATCGACACGGTGGTTCGAGAAGGGACGGATACGCTGGTCCTCACCTTGGCAGATGGCGATGAGGCGAAGACCAAGGTCACTCAGGAAATGGAAGATGGATTTCCTGGTTTTGTGTTGAAGGAGTCATCAGATACAACCGTTTCCTATGAACTTGATTCCGAGGAAGTGAATCGCATCAAAGATTCGGCTATTAATCAAGCCCTGGAAACCATTCGAAATCGTATTGATGAGTTTGGTGTGGCTGAACCGCTGATCCAACGTCTGGGCCGTAACCAAATCGCTGTGCAACTACCCGGAGTCAAAGATCCTGAACGTGCCAAAGATTTGATCAAAAAAACCGCCTTACTCGAATTTAAACTGCTTGATGAATCAAAGGTAGCGTTAGAGCTCCCTCCTCAAGTGGAAAAAGGGAAAGAGGGGGAGGTACAAAAAGAGTTTGAAGGACGGTTGCCGGAAGGATCAGAAATTCTGTTTGAAAATGTCATAGCAGAAAATGGCGAAACGAGTTTTAGTCTTCCGTATCTCATCAAGAAAGATACCGCGTTAACGGGTGATGTGCTGCAAGATGCGCGTGTCACGATTGGAGAGTTCAATGAACCCATTGTGTCTCTGACCTTTGATAGCCGAGGGGGACAGGAATTCGAACGTCTGACCGGTGCCAATGTCGGAAAACGTATGGCGGTAGTGCTGGATGGGACCGTGTATTCAGCGCCTCGTATCAACACAAAGATCAGTGGAGGACGGGCAATTATTGAAGGCACATTCACGACCAGTGAAGCGAATGATCTGGCTGTGGTGTTACGAGCTGGTGCCTTGCCGGCACCCATGAAGACGCTTCAAGATCTGACGGTTGGCCCATCGTTAGGGAAAGATTCGATTGAAAAGGGTGTGCGAACTCTTGTGATTGCTGGATGTTTAGTCGTGATCTTTATGATTGTGTACTATCGTCTTTCAGGTGTCGTGGCCAATTTCGCCCTTGTTCTGAATCTCATCGGGTTACTTGGCGCGTTGTCCGGACTCAACGCAACCCTGACGCTTCCTGGAATTGCAGGAATCATTCTCACGATCGGAATGGGCGTAGACTCAAATATTCTCATTTTTGAACGAATCCGAGAAGAACTTCGACTGGGACGTCCGGTAAGGTTGGCGGTTGATGGAGGCTATGATAAAGCCTTTCTGACCATTGTCGATTCCCATGTCACGACCCTCATCACGGGTTTGGCGCTGTTTCTTTTTGGAACAGGTCCGATTAAAGGATTTGCGGTCACGCTCTGTTTGGGCATTGCCATAAATTTATTTACGGCGTTGGTGGGCACCAAAGTGGTATTTGATTTGTTCAACCGGAAGAAACTGGAACGACTGAGTATTTGATAAACAAACTGACTTTACTTTTTCACCCAATGGATCGCGACTATGTTAGAAATTGTTGGAAAAACGAATATTGACTTCATGGGGCGGCGGAAGATTGCGCTGGTCATCTCAGGGATTTTAGGGCTGCTGGGGCTTATCGCTGTCATTCAGATCGCCTTCGGTTCGGCGAATTTAGGAATTGATTTTGCCGGAGGAACCGCCGTTCAATTGAAATTTGACAAAGCGCTACCTATTGAATCGGCTCGAACTGTGTTAGCGAAACACGGTCTTGGTGATGCCGAACTTCAGGAGTTTACTCAAGATAATAAATTACTGATTCGAGTCAAGACGGAAACCACGATTGAAGAAGCCATTAGTGATAAAATTATTCAAGTTTTTCGAGATGAATTTAAGGGCCATGCGTTTGAGATTGATTTAACTACTTCGATTGGACCCACGATAGGACAAAAACTACAGAAAGATGCTTTGATTGCCGTGGTCCTGTCATTGATTGGCATTATTACCTACATTGCAGCACGATTTGAGTTTCGATTCGGTGTCGCCGCGGCTGTTGCGACATTTCATGATGTCTTGGCGGTCTTAGGGATCTTTTATGTGATGAATGTCGAAATTACACTCTTGGTCGTGACGGCTCTTTTGACGTTGGCCGGATATTCCATTACAGACACCGTTATTGTCTTTGACCGGATACGTGAAAATCTTCGTCAACGTCGTCGCCAATCGATTGAGACCATTATTAATGATGGCATTAATCAAGTGTTGAGTCGGACGTTGGTCACTACCTTAACGGTCGTACTCGTGCTAATGCCACTGACCTTGTTTGGCGGTGAAGTGCTCCACGACTTTTCGTTGGCGCTACTCTTAGGGGTCATGATTGGAACCTATTCTTCGATATTTGTCGCCAGTCCTCTGCTTCTCATCTGGCCAGGCGCCGAAGGCAAACTGTTGAGCCGGGGGAGATAATGCCGGAAGAGAGTTTACTATCGAGTGACCCTCAAGATTTGCCGTTGACTCTTATGCCTTTTATGGTGTCAGAATGCTTTTGATGTCTGGATGCTAGGAAAATTTCAGGACTTAAAATCCAAGTCTGACCCCTTTAGATATTGATCTGCATCTCCTCTTCTTCGTCGTAAGGTTCCAGGTTTTTTGAACAATGGCTGAGGGGCTTATTGATAGAAGCTGATGTTGGTTTGCGGAAATACTGGAGATGAAAGCGTGAGAGCTGGTTTCGGACGACCAAGTCAGGCAATACTAACCCGTCATTTGAAAATCCACTTTCCGGGCTTCAGTAACTCGGTTTGAAGCATCGAGGATTTCCAGCGATACAAGATTGCCATTGGCATCATAGTCCAAGATAACCCCAGGTTTATCTTCGTCACTTTCAGCAATCGGCGTGTTATATTTCAGAACCACGCTGAGTGTGTCGGTCTTTTCATCGTATGAAACTTTCATCGCTTCTCCTCTTTCCGAGGTAATTCTTTCGTGTCATCGAATGGGTAGGGATCAACTAAGCGCTCAGTTCCATCTCCGCAAAACTGATGCAACGAGATTTGCCTCCGTTACTTCTGACCTATAAATAGCCAAAATGCTTATACCGACACGTGAGCTGCAAGGTGTGTTCTTCGACGGGAACGCCGAGTAATGGGCACAAGGTCGAGCCGAACTTTTGGCTTGAGGCTTCCAAGCATCCTTACGAGCCGATCAAGAGTAAAGCGTTTTAACTCAGCATTTCGTACACGTGAGAAATCAGCAGCTTGGAATCCGGTTTCTTTTGCAGCCCGTCTCACAGACCATTGTCGTTGGTCAAGAGTACCAATGATTTCGGCAGCAACTTTGGCTTTTAAGTGACGAACTTCTGCATCGGGATAATTGAAATCCTTGTAGACGTTTCCACTACCCCGCATGACTTCTACCTTGTCTTCTTTCTGTTTCATTTCAATATCTCCTTTATGCGCTTGAGTCGTTCCCCTATGAGATCTTAGGTGTTTTAATGCCGGTTTTCGACTTCTTCTGAAACGCATGAATGACCCAAATGTCCTCATCAAGTTGGACGGGGTAAATTGCCCGATACGCGTTTTGTTTGGTAGTGCAAGGCAATCTCATAAATACTTGCACCGAATCCTTTCATCGGCTTGGCAATATCCGCCTTCTGCCCTTCAGCAGTGATTGCGAGTGCATCGTGTATGACTTCTTGCACAACCTTTGGAAATTTCCTGAAATCCTTGTCTGCTGCCTTAATCCAATAAATGCTCCTCGTTATGTAGCGTTGTCATATTTGACAACACTTGTCAATTGAAGGTAGACCCTCATTGAAAGTGAATCGCAAACGGGTAGCAGGTATACAGAAATGTAATAAGAAAAAATGAATCTATGGATAACGTCTATAGCCCAAACCCTGTCTTGGCCATCTTGTGGCCTATGGACGAGTGTTTATGGCCTATGTTGGCCATTAGATCCGGGTGAGAGGGAGCAGTGTCCGGGCATCGGAGTCCATCTTTTCGTAGTGATCAATGTTTGGCTTGGACAAGTCATCTAAGTCCATGAGAGTCAGTGAGATTGAAGAATGCTCCGCTTCCTAGCGAGCATCCTTTGTAAAGCCTTCCGTACTCATGTAGAGCCTTTTATTGTCCTTGTGCCGGCCACCCACAAAGCCTTGAATTTCTCGGAATCCTTTGACCTCCTACCCGACTCGAATACCTGAAGCTATACCAGTGTCTAAAATATATAAAACTAGATTTGACCCCAAAATTGACCCCAAAATTGACCCCAAAAATCAAAACCTCAAAAACCATTATTGGAAAGAGCGAAACCGTCGCTCAAACGTCAGAATCCCAGAACGTGCCGGATTCTAAGATTCACTCGGAAGATTGGCATTTATCAATGGTGAGGAGCAAACAGTCCGCCTCTCTTCGTTCGAAGGATCAGCCTTGGTGATTGAAACTATTGGCCTAACTTGTGCGGCCTGCCAGGACTTTTCCTGTGGATGTCGGGTTGGTTCATATGAAGTAGTGACGTCACAGAGAAGACTGTTCTTCCTTAGAGAATTTTTTCCTCAAAATACTAGATAGAGGAGGTCCTTAACAGGCGGCTGTCTTATTTTGTAAAAATTCTGTTCTTCGTCATGAACACTGGCGCGCCGACGGTGAACGATGTGAATCAATGGCGTGACCATTTTCTGATGGATCGGTCAGTACTTTGTATTTGCCGCTTCCGTAGACCTCGATGTTTCTGCAAATTTTAAGATGATCCTAGGTTTTCAGTTACTCGATCAATGTTTTCTTTTACGTTCCGATAGGACGGGACACACCTCGAGACGGTCTCTACACAGAACTCTGACCAATGGTTTCAATATTACGCTATACGCGATCAGGGATTGTCTGTTTAAACTGAGTGAAATTATTCACGTTGTCTTCGTTTAGTTTATTAATCTTGAGATTTCTGTCTGTCTGTTTTTGACTGTCTGAAATGGATGTTGGATTTCTTTTCCTGTTTCAAATCTTGGTTCCGTCTTTTTTGTAGATCAAGCATATTGAAGTCGTGAACCCTCCCTCAATTGGGTGATAGGAAAAGAATGCTGCTCATGCGTACGCTGGCCGAAGTGGGAGCTTCAAGTAACACCGAATGGCTAGCGAGTACCTTTATGCTCCAAGTTTTGCAGAAACACCGATAATTTTATAAACGATTTGATGCAGTCGACCATGATTGATCCATTCACTCTGGTATGAGTTCTGAGGAGGTAACAGTGATGATCCGTTCTCACGCATTCCGCTCACAATGGACAACCCCTCTGTTGGTAGCCTGTCTCGTGACAACGATATTCAATTTGGCAGTGATTGAACGAGTTCAGGCGGCAAACGATTTTGTTGTATTTGGTAAGGAGGGAGTCTGGATTAAACGGGATAGCACCGTACTCAGCGGCGACGTGGGGGCCAATGTCGCTAGCGGCGGTCCTTACTTTACGGGGGATTATGAAGTGACGATTGGCTTGGATGCCCGATTTACAAATCCGACAAGTCGTATCATGGGTGATACGATGCGACTCAAGCGTGGATCTCAGGTTCAGGATGTCTCGGCTAATACGCTAAAAGGGCCAGGCCAAGTCTTTGGTACCCTCACTTCACCCGTGGATTTACCACTCGTCTCATCACTTCCTCTCATCCCATCAGTGGCACCAGGGACACAGGATATTGATGTGTCGAATGATGGAATACTGAGTCTCGATGCGGGGCACTATGGGTTCCTGACAGTCGGAAAACGCGCTACCGTTACACTGACGGGAGGGGAATATCATTTTCGCAAATGGAACATTCGTAGAGAGGCTAAGGTCTATGCTACAGCTTCCGTGGATATTCGTGTAGCAGAACATCTTGAAACACGGAGTGAGGTGTTGATAGGTCCTGCTCCCAATGCCACGACTTTGACTGCTGCAGATGTGAAGATCACTGGAATTGCGATCAATGGTACTTTAGGAAACTTTAGCTCAACGCCGAAAGCCGTCAAATTTGGTGTGAATAATACTCTACGCGCTAATGTCTACGCTCCCAACGGCACACTCTGGGTTAAGCAAGACAGTACGGCAAAGGGTGCTTTTGTGGGGAGATGGGTTCGGATGGGTACAGAAAGCACGATAACGCTGGAAGGGGGATTTGGGTTAGGTTCTGAGGAAAGCAATGTGTCTCCGGTGGCTGATGCTGGACCTGATCAAACTGTGCAAGTAACAGACGTTGTGCAGCTAGATGGTAGTGGATCAACGGATGTGAATGGCGACCTTCTTACATTTACCTGGGCTATCGTGTCGAAACCTGTTGACAGTGCGGCAACGCTGTCCGATCCAGCAGCCGTTATGCCGACATTTGCGATTGACGTTCCAGGAACCTACGAATTTCAACTGATTGTTCGTGATGGGGCAAAGGATAGCCACCCCGATATTGTAGAGATTACGACTCTCAATTCTCCTCCTGTTGCCGATGCGGGATCGGATCAAACAGTTTTTGTGACCCAAACGGTGTTCCTTGATGGAACCAATTCGAGTGATGTGGATAACGATATGCTCACATTTTTGTGGTCGTTTGTTTCTATGCCGAGTGGGAGTACGGCCACGTTGTCAGAGCCAGCATCACCTACTCCGAGCTTCTCAGTGGACAGATCGGGTACCTATGAAGTCCAGCTTACGGTCAATGATGGAACGGATGGCAGTGTCTCTGAAACGGTCGTCATCAATACACAAAACTCTAAACCTGTGGCCGTTGCGGGATCTGATCAGACGGTAGCAGTTGGAAATATCGTCCAACTGGATGGCCGTGCTTCCAGTGACGTGGATGGTCAATCATTGACATATATGTGGTCACTCACCGCACGCCCGACAGGCAGTGATGCAATGATTGCAGATCCAACTCTCGCGCAACCTGCGTTTGTTCTCGATCTTCCAGGAATCTATGTGGCCCAGTTGATCGTCAATGATGGGGCTGAAGATAGCGATCCAGCTACGGTGACGATCACCGCAGGGAATATTCCTCCAATTGCTGAAGCTGGAGAGGATCAGCTTGTCTCTGTCCATTCGTTGGTCTCACTTAATGGAACCAATTCTCAAGATGTTGATGGGGGTACCCTGACGTTCCAGTGGACCCTCAGTAGTCAACCTGTAGGAAGTGGGATTACCCTTTTAAATCCTACCTTTGCTGAGCCCACAATGATTCCGGATTTACCTGGAACCTATGTGGTGCAGTTGCGCGTTTCGGATGGCATGAGCTTGAGTCTTCCAGATACCACTGTCATCATGGTTCAAGATACTCCTCCAGCGGGTATGCCAGAACTTCTCATAACGAATCCCTCAAGCGGCACCGTGATAACTGTCAATCCGATTACCGTATCGGGTGTAGTGAGTGACCCAACAGCTACAGTAAGTGTCAACGGTATACCTGCTACTGTCACGGGAGGCGTTTTTCTGGCTGATGGTATTGTTTTGCAAGAGGGTCGCAACACGCTTACGGTGATTGGAACTGATGGCGAAGATCACACGAATCAGGTCAGTGAGCAGGTCACGTTGGCTTCTGCTTCGCCCTTCCACTTAGATCCGTTGTGGGGACCTATTGAATGGGTTAAGCAGACTTCCAACGAAGAAGTCTTTACAGCAAACTTTGCCAATTGTGAACCATTGGCTCAATACCAACTAGTCATTATCAATGGAACATCTGGTGGGGGTAATCGAGTCGCGCAAGGCACTGTCGTCTTGAATGGCGTGGAAGTCGTCAGTGCGCTGGACCTTACGGCTGCTCAGAGTCAAGTCAATCAACCGGTTGTCGTGCAAGCGACGAATGATTTAGAGGTGCGGCTCAATGGGCCCTTCGGGGTACAGGTACAAGCCTTTATTACCTGTACTGCCAATTGTCTCAGCCTGAGCATTGACTCTCCGTTGGCAAATGAGACAATCAACCAATTCACCATGATGGTGAAGGGTACGATCACCAGTAGCAGTGTCAGTCCGATAGGGGTCGTGGTGAATCAACAAGCCGCCAAAGTAGCCGGGACGGTGTACGCCGTCGATCGAGTCTTCGTACGTGGGGGAACGGAAACGTTAGGGCCAACGACTATCGTTGCTGAAGCAGTCAATGCCTGTGGGCAACGCGCTTCAACGTCCCGCCAAGTGCAGACAACGGAGGTGACGACGGAACAAGTCAGATTACGAGCATCGCCAGATCGGAATATTACGCCGAGCGAGGTCACGCTTCGGGCGTCTGTTGAACTCGAACGGCCGGTTGTTCACTATCAATGGGATTTTCAAGGCGATGGCACAATCGATACCCAAGGCCCAGACCTTGCCGGACAAACTGTGACTTTTATACAACCCGGCCTGTATATGCCTACAGTTATCGTCACCGATGAGGATGGGGAAACATTTGAATCCACGGCTGTCGTCGTGGTGGAAGAGCCGGCGGATTTCGAAGCGACACTCAACGCCAAATGGTCGGAGATGATGACCACGTTAGCGCAAGGTGATATTGATCGAGCACTCTTCTTCATCTTCACAACAAAACGGGAGGTGATGCGCCACGACTGGACGGTGATGAAAGGTCACCTCAAAGAGCTTACGGACCTGTTGAATGTGCCCTTGCAGCTTGCTGATGGCCAAGGGACCCGCGTGATCATGAAGTCTGTCACGCCGATTGCGATGGGAACGATGCAGTTTCCACTGGAAGTAGAGTTTGTTGTCGATACCGACGGGCAATGGCGGGTAAAGGGTTTTTAGGTGAAATGAAAAACGTCAAATTGAGTGAGAGAGGGCCGTGAGCCGAATTTCCTCAAACTATAAGCGATCCACCGTGTATGCTCTGATTGGCGGGACGTTTCATTTCCTGGTCGTCGTAGTTCCTCTAGTTCTTATTGATGAGTTAGATGGAGGATTGGATAAAGGATTTGCTTTTATCATTGAATTGGAAGGTGAATTACATGAATCCTGTTTGGGAAAAATATAAATTCAGAATTGTGGGTGCTGCAATTGGGTTGGTTCTGAATGCTGGTCTTTTAGGTATTTCCATGCTAACGGCAGAAGGTGGGGGAGCATTAATTTATATATATGCAAATTTTCCAATTTTTATCTTAGCTGAATGGTTGTCTGGTACGTGGGAGCATTTTTTTTCTGAGTGTATTTTTGCTGGACTTTTGATATATGCCACATTGGGATGGGTTCTAATGGCATGGTTCGAGAAAAATTACGTAAGAAAAATTTAATTAAATATTCAGGTAGTCTGTAAAAGAAAATAACTCATGTTTCAGAAAATATTTGATGGAGTAAGCTTATGCTTTCAAAATTTTTAAGGACGGATAGAATATTAACGAAAAAGCGTTTTCCTGTTTGCCCGCAGTTTGGACGAATTTTATTTCTAGGAGTTTTGGTTATTGCTGGTAACATGTGGTTCGAGAGTCCAGCTAGTGGATGGGAACGAAATACTCATCGAGAACTCACAGAAAAAGCCATTGAATCGGTGGTGCCAAGCCTTAACACCTATCTAACCGACAACCTAGGACTCGAAGGGGGAATAAACGCGTCATTCGATGGAATGACGGCTACACAATGGATGATAGAAGGAAGTGATTTGGAGGATGGAGAAGGTGGATCAATTACCAGACCTCTCAATCATTTTCATGAGTCGATTCAGAATAAAGGTTTGGAAATTCCCGTGCTTGGTGGTATTTCATCCATTCATTGGAGTTTACAAGCTGTAGGAGTGCAAGATGGTGAAGATTCCTACTCCTGGAACGATGCCCGCGAATATTACTACAAGGCCCTGACCTCTAAAACTAAAGCGGAACGGGACTGGAATTGGGCGAAGATGTTCCGGGCTTTGGGCCAGGTGATGCATTTGCTCCAAGATTCGGCCAATCCCTCGCATGTGCGCAATGATCCCCATCCCTTTGATGAAGGCTTGCACGACTATATGGCTAGCCGTCGTGTGGCATTCTATCTGGGCAACGGAATTGTCCGGCCTGATGTCTCGATGTTGGAACAAGCTGGTGCGGTTCGCTCGGAACCCTTTTCGAACCTGTTCGATCGTAATGTGTATTTGGGGAATAATCCCGTCGCGACACTTGGGACGAATATCGGCATTACCGAAATTGCCAGTGCGAATTTTTTCAGCGATGACACGATTCCCGGGCAGGGTGGTTTGTTCAGTACCACCATCGCGTATCCTTCCGTTACTGAATTGGTTGCCGCGTCTCAGTCCTCTCCCTATTTGACGCTTCCTCGATTGGGAAGTGCCGTGTTTCCAGGTGCACGTGCCGCCAAACTTACTGGCGGTCAAGCCGCGGCCAAATTTGTCTTTGTCAATGAACAACTCGATCTCTTAAGCCAACTCCAGTTAGATGACGCGGTCTATGACGCGCAAGCGCACCACCTCATTCCCCGCGCCGTGGGCTATTCTGCTGCTGTCTTAGATTATTTTTTTCGCGGAGAATTGGATATTACCTTCCAGGATTTCACTGTGGAGGGCACTCTCACACCACATCCTATGCAGGAGTGTATTTCGACTCCTCATCCCTCGGAACCTAACGGTAACTTCAGAGTACAAGGGACAATCCCTGCGGCATTGAATTTTGTTGGAACTGGCTCTGTTTACTATGATCGGGAAGATGGAACCCGGGTGTTGCTGAATGAAAACACAATTCTCGCCTCCTGGAATTCTTTCTCGGGTCGGGGTGATATCCCTCATGCTCTCGTTGCTGACCCTATTCGGTGGACTGTGGTTTTAGAAGGCCATGCCGGGCCAGGCTCTCCAGAAAATCGTGCGATTATAGCTATAACAGATCGTGTAGACTGGGTATTCGGTTGTCGTGGGTGATCTACCATCATTCTGCATTTTGACGTGGCAGCCAGTATTGTTCTAAGCGAGATCCGCGATTGCTCAAGAACCACGGGCTAAGCTGTAGCATGGGACGGAAGGCCATCTGCGACACTAACGCCGTCACAGAAAGCTTCTTGCATACGCTGAAAGTCGAACTCATTTACCGAGAATGGTACGTGAGTTGGCACATGGCTCCAATCCAATTGAATGTATTGAAGGTTCTGACCATCGGCAGAGAAGGCGCTCGGCGATCGGGCATCAGGTTTCGATGATATTTTAGGAAATAGCGTAACTCCGTGCCAGATTTCATGAGGGAAGCGCAGACGTAGTACGGGTAGAGAAACAAAACGGTTAACTATATACAATGATATACGAATAATTTTGCAACTTCTTGTAATTCGAGTCTGACCCCTAATATACGTCGCCAGGGCCTTTTTTAACTCATCGGCCAGGCCAAGGTAATCCACCACGAGGCCGCCGGGTTTATCTTTGAACACGCGATTTACCCGCGCGATGGCCTGCATCAGTCCGTGTCCACGCATCGGCTTGTCCACGTACATCGTGTGAAGACTGGGGGCGTCGAAACCCGTCAGCCACATATCCCGTACGATCACAATTTGAAAAGAGTCCTTCGGGTTCCGAAACCGGAGCGCCATGTCCTCGCGCCGCTTCTTATTGCGGATATGCTCCTGCCATTCCATCGGATCGGAGGCCGACCCGGTCATAATGACTTTCATCGAACCGGCGTCATCTGTTTCGCCATGCCACGCCGGGCGTAAGGCCGCAATTTCACGATACAGGTCGACACAAATGCGACGGCTCATGCAGACGATCATGGCCTTTCCCGCCATGGCCCCAAGCCGTGTCTCAAAATGATCGACCAGATCTTGCGCAATCAACTGGATACGGGTTTCCGAACCCACCACCGCTTCGAGTTGCGCCCACTTGGTCTTGAGCTTTTCCTTGCGGGCAACCTCTTCGCTTTCGGTAGCCTCTTCAAATTCAGAATCGATCTTCTGGCGTTCGGAGTCTTTCAGTACCAGCTTGGCAAGTCGGCTCTCGTAGTAGATGGGCACGGTGGCCCCGTCGATGACCGCCCGTTGAATGTCGTAGACGCTGATGTAGTCGCCGAAGACCGCCCGGGTGTTGGCATCGGTCTTTTCGATGGGTGTTCCCGTAAATCCGATGAAGGACGCGTTCGGCAGCGCGTCGCGCATATGCCGGGCGAAGCCGTCGATAAAATCATACTGGCTGCGGTGCGCTTCATCTGCGATCACCACGATGTTGCGGCGGTCCGACAACACTGGCATTCGCCAGTCATCCTCACCCTCCGCTTCGCTCTTCCCTCTCCCACTGGGAGAGGGTTGGGGTGAGGGTGCCGCCGCCGCTGGCGGCATAAATTTTTGAATAGTCGTGAAAATGACCCCACCGGATGCGACCTTCAGTTTCTCCCGAAGGTCGGCACGATCTTCCGCTTGCACCGGTGGTTGGCGAAGCAGATGGTGGCAACGGGCAAAGGTACCGAAAAGCTGATCGTCCAAGTCATTGCGGTCAGTCAGGACGACAATGGTTGGGTTGGCCATCGTCGGATGCAGGATGACTCGACCCGCGTAAAACGCCATGGTTAAGCTCTTGCCAGAACCTTGTGTGTGCCACACTACACCAACGCGTCGATCTCCCGCTTCACCGCCTGGCTGGTGTCCCGCCGCGTAATGTCCCACAGCCTCCGCAGATTGGTGTTCCTGAGCTCGGCGGGCTGCCCGCAAGGTTTCTTCGACGGCGACGTTCACCGCGTGGAATTGATGGTACCCCGCTATCTTTTTGATCAGTTTGCCACGGCCTTCGTCCTCGAACACAATGAAGTGCCGCACCAGATCGAGAAGCCGGCGTTTGTCGAAAACGCCTTCAAGGACGACCTGCAATTCCGCTAGCGTGGCCGAGGCATCTTCGCGCCCCGTAACCGTGCGCCAAGGTTTAAACCATTCCTTGCCTGCCCCAAGTGCGCCGATACGGGCCTGTACTCCGTCGGAGGCAATCAGCGCCGCGTTGGTTGCGAAAAGCGAGGGAATCTGAGCCTGATAGGTTTGGAGTTGGCGATAGGCGCTCCAGACCGTGGCGTCCTCATCGGCAGGATTCTTCAATTCGATCACGGCCAGCGGAAGTCCGTTTACAAATAACACCACATCCGGGCGGCGCAGATGTTGCCCTTCTCGCCGACCGTGAACTGATTCACGGCCAGCCAGTCATTATTGTCGGCTTGGTGAAAGTCGAGAACTTGAGCCTGCGCCCCTGCAATTGAACCATCCGGCCGACGGTATTCAACGGTGACGCCGTCCACGAGCATATGATGGACAGCACGGTTGCGTTCAAGCAGCGAAGGGGCATCGATCCGTGTCAGCTTGCGATAGGCATCTTCTAGCGCTTCGGCGGGCAAGTCGGGATTCAGCCGAACGAGTGCCTGCCGCAAGCGACCTTCCAGAACCACATCGGTATAACTCCCCCTCTCCCTCTGGGAGAGGGTTGGGGTGAGGGTATCGCCAGCAGGCGATATGTCAGGGCCGTGGAGGACGGTATAACCCAAGGCTTCGAGCCAAGCCAGCGCGGCGTCTTCGACGATGGATTCGGTGAAGGTCTTCATGTCTGTGGTTCCACCAGCAGATTGATAATCAGCCGGATCATTAAATCTTTGTTGGACGGCGCACTTTCTGCGAGAAGTAGGGTGAGTGCCGTCAAACCTTCCGGGGTGAGTCGGTGGGGCACGCCTTCCTGCTGGAGGTAGAGCATGAACAAAAAAGAGCCGATGCGCTTGTTTCCGTCAGTGAAGGGATGATCTTTGACGATAAAATAGAGTAGGTGGGCCGCCTTCTCTTCTCGTGACCGGTATAACGAATCGCCGAACATCGTCTGCTCAAGACTGGCGAGTATGCCCTCCAAGGCCTCCCCACGGGGGTTCCCGAATAACGGCGTGGCTTCATTCCGGGCTAACAATTCCCTCTTGAAATCGGCAATCGCACGGCTGGCCCGGTCGTAATCCAGCACGCCGGAAGAGGGGTGTACGCCGGGCGGCAGGGGAAGCCGGTCTTCGTCGTATTCCAGCAGCAGACGCCAGGTGTCCGCGTAGCCAACGATCAGATCCAACACCGCGCCACCGGTTTCGTCCACTAAGGACTGATTTTGTAGTGTTCGGGCCAGCAAATCGAGGGTCTGCTTCATCTCGTCGAGGCCCCGCTCGGCCAACCGCCGCTCGTTAAATGTATAGCCCCGCAGCAAGTGGTCCCGCAGAGTCCGAGTGGCCCAGATGCGGAATTGCGTGCCACGTTTGGAGTTGACGCGATAGCCGACCGAAAGGATAGCGTCGAGGTTGAAGAACTCGACTTGGTAGGTCTTACCATCTGCCGCAGTTGTTGCATTTTTTGCAACAACTGCCTCACGCTCCAGCTCCCCGGAAGTGAACACAGTCCGTAAATGCCGTGAGATTACGGACTTATCACGTCCGAACAGCTCGGCCATCTGGGTCAGGGACAACCAGACCGTCTCCCGTTCGAGCCGCACGTCAACCCGCACTTGGCCATCCTGGGCTTCATAGAGGATGACCTCGCCACCGGGTGTATCTTTCGATGTACTCATACTAATGTTTTCTCATTGTAGTCTCTATCGGATGTTATTTGGGATAAGCTGGGTAAAAAAATGGATTTGGTCTCGGCTGATTGAAATGTTAGAGGTCGGTCTTTCATAGAAGGACATTGACATAGCTCCCCCCTCTCCCGCTGGGAGAGGGCCGGGGTGAGGGTATCGCCAGCAGGCGATCTTCCCCTCTCCCGCTGGGAGAGGGCCGGGGTGAGGGTATCGCCGATAGGCGATCTTCCCCTCTCCCTCTGGGAGAGGGCTAGGGTGAGGGTATCGCCAGCAGGCGATCTTCCCCTCTCCCTCTGGGAGAGGGCTGGGGAGAGGGTATCGCCAGCAGGCGATATGTCAGGGCCGTGCAGAACGGTATAGCCTAAGGCTTCCAGCCAGGCTAACGCGGCGTCCTCGACGACAGATTCGGTGAAGGTAAAGCTCATGTCGACTCCCAAAGTTGTATCAATGGGACCGCATGCATTCCATCGCCAAAACTTGCGCAGGTCTCGCCATCATACAGCACCACCCCACAGGCAAAGCGTGATCCTGCAGCCTGCTTGAGCTTGCGCAACCCGCGGAAATCCGCTGCGGTAACCGTGGCGGCAGCTTTCACTTCCACCCCGGCGAGCACACGCGCGCCCTGTTCAATGACGAGGTCCACTTCGGCGCCATCTTTATCCCGGAAATGAAAGAACATCAGTGATTCGTGGTACCAGCTCGCCTGCCGTCGAAGCTCTTGGAACACAAATGTTTCAAGGAGCTGACCCAGCAGGGTCCGGTCTGCTGCCAACGCGGCCGCGTTGATCCCGAGCAGGGCTGTGGCCAGCCCGGTATCTCCCACATGCAGTTTGGGGGTTTTGACGAGTCGGCTCAAGCGATTACTATGCCAGGGCGGCAACGTTTCGAGTAGGAAGATCCGCTCGAGGAGCGTCACGTAGTTCTGGATGGTCGGGCGGCTGAGATGAAACGGTGCGGCCAGGTCGGAGACGTTCAAGAGTCTCGCCGTCTGAGCTGCCGCCAAGGCGAGCAGACGAGGTAATGCATCGAGTGCACTGATGCGGGTCAAATCGCGCACGTCACGCTGAACGAGCGCATCCAGATAGTCGCGGTACCAGGTCACGCGTCGTCGCTCGGCAGGTCGAGCCAGAGCGGCCGGATAACCTCCCGCCACAATCCGCTTGGCCAGCTCGCCAGCCAATCGTTCGCCGCTTCGGGTTTTGAAGCCCGCAGCAAACAGCGTGTCCAGAAATACAGGCTCACGGCGCTCCAGCTCGCACTGTGCAAGCGGATGTAACCGAAGCATCTCCAGTCGACCCGCCAGTGAATCCACCAGTTTAGGAACGAACAGAACATGAGCTGAGCCGGTCAAGATGAAACGGCCTGGGGTTCGCTTACGGTCGATGGCCGTCTTGAGCGCGGCAAAGAGTGTTGGAACTCGTTGCACCTCATCCAGAATCACATGGTTCGGCAAGTCGGCCACAAAGCCTACCGGATCAGCCTCTGCGGCCGCACGGGCCACATCGTCATCGAAGTTGAGATAGGCATAGCCCAAACGCTCTCCGACCTGTTGGGCCAGTGTGGTCTTGCCGCATTGACGCGGGCCGTAGATCAACACCGCCGGGGAATCGACCAGTGCCTCAAGCAGGAGCGGTTCGGCATACCGGGGGTAAAGTGGGGAGTTGGGCATCGGCTAATCGTAAGCTTGTTGTTCGTCTAATTGCAATGTTTAATGTCGGCTAATTGCAATGTTATAGACCGGCCTTTCAGTACAACATCGGTATAGCTCCCCCTCTCCCGCTGGGAGAGGGCCGGGGTGAGGGTATCACCGATAGGCGATCTTCCCCTCTCCCTCTGGAGAGGGCTGGGGTGAGGGTATCGCCGATAGGCGATCTTCCCCTCTCCCTCTGGGAGAGGGTTGGGGTGAGGGTATCGCCAGCAGGCGATCTTCCCCTCTCCCGCTGGGAGAGAGAGGGCTGGGGTGAGGGTATCGCCAGCAGGCGATATGTCAGGGCCGTGCAGAACGGCATAGCCCAAGGCTTCGAGCCAGGCCAGCGCGGCGTCTTCGACGATGGATTTGGTGAAGGTGTTCCTCATCGTTTCTGATACCGCCATCGGCCAAGAACAGTCTTGACCTTCTCTTCGGATATTCCGGAGTTCTGCCATCCCCTGTCGAAGTCAATGTCGCTCGACCTTGGCAATTCATTATCCGAGAGTTCTCGAATCATCACTCGGGACGGAAGCATCGCTGCTTGGCCGACAAATATAGCCTCTCGTCGCCGTAGCCCAGAGAGCATTTTGGTTAGGCCGACCATGGAATCTGGCAGCACACCACGAACATGTTCTCTGTCCTTCTCATTGGTGATTCGAAGGACAAGCCATGAATTGCATTGGGACAACACGGTCGCCTCCACCTCGCTCGGACGCTGTGAAACGAGAAAGAGCCCGATACCGTATTTTCTACCTTCTTTGGCAATTCGCCTGATAGCGCTTTGAGCTGCGCTATATTGGGCCTCGCCACTATCTGGGACATAGCGGTGAGCTTCCTCGCAAACTAATGCGACAGGGGTGGCTTTCCTTTCCTTCGATGTCTGCCACACCTTCAGGGAGAAAAGGATGCGTGCAATAGCTGCACTTGCAATGCCTGCTACCTCATTGGGTACTCCAGATAGATCAACGATTCTTATTGCATTACCCTCACCCAGGATTTGCGTGATAACCGATGGCATCGGATCAGTCGTGTTGTCCCACGGCTTCATCATGAAGGCCAATCGCCCGTCCTTCATCAATGAGTCGAGTTTTCGGAGAATCTTGTTGTAATCTTCATGATCCTTCTTGTTCTTGTTGTTAGGTCGTTGAGTATTGATGGCACCGACGAATCCCGTCTCGTATTTTTTGTCTCCGACCTCACCGAATTCGTCGAGCCCCGCTGGCTCCCCCAGGACATATGGAATGGGCGCATCGACAGTGAGTTTTGTGGGGTCCAGGCTCAGGACATCTCTCGCAGCCTGTGTTCGGACCATAAGCAAGGCGTTTTTGACGATGTTTGCTTGTGACGTGGCTGCATATTCGGTCTTGCCGATCAAGAGACCAATTGTCTCTTCGAGATCGAGTAGCCAGTAAGGCAGAGACAACGTTCCCTCGTCGGTTGACAGTCGCCTATGCCCAAGGAACGCATTTTCGTACTCGTTGTGTGGGTCAAGAATGACGACCTCTGGTTTCCATGCCGCGTGGCCTGCTTCGTTACCTCTTTGTAGAATGGAATGAATGACCGCCGCCACCGCCCCGGATTTGCCGGACCCAGTGGAGCCAAGAATCGCGGTGTGCTTCCCGAGAAGCTCGTTCATGTCGGCATAGCACGGTGCCCCGCCCGCTCCAACGTGCTCGCCAAGTCGAATCACAGCACCCTTCGCGTGTCCATAGATGAAGCGCAATTCTGATTTGGGCGTCAGGTAGACTGTTTGTTGAGGCAAGGGATAAGTAGCTATGCCTCGCTCAAATTCCAGATTCGCGGTCCCTGATGCATCACGCGTCCACTCGCCCTCCCCGAACAAATCAGCCTCGACGATCCGCTCATCTGTTCCAGCTCGAGGAGTTATTCCACGCTCAGCCTCATATTCTGTTTTCATTCGAAGCCTGCCGACGAGTGCGTAGATCAGGCGTCGTCCAAAGTGAACTCGCACGATGGACCCGAACTGCCCAATGGGATAGGTCTCTCCAGCGTAGACCCGAGAAAGCTCCATTAGCCCTGGCTCAAGTTCGGCAATGATGTGTGAGCCGTCTACCTCGATGATTTTGCCGATAGCCAGATTTTCGATCGGCTCCCCGGGGCTACGTTTTTTTGTGTTCATCGCTCACCCCCAAGCAATCGTGTGATGTTCTCAAATTTCCACCACAGGAGATCTCTCTCAGATCTCTCTACGACATCACCATGAAAAAACCCCCGGTTGGCAAAGACCAGGACTTGTTCTCGAATGTTTTCGTCTTCTGCCCAGGTTTTCAATTGTCCTGTAGGTTTGTCCTCACTCACGAAGGCTACTACGGTTAAATTACCGGAAGATTCGCGTAGTGCCCTGTCGATTTCGATATTGATATGCGAATCTGCAAAGGAATAACCGCAAATAACCAGGACTAGTTGAGAACCTTGGGTGGGGCGCATAACGCAACGTGCTTGCTCTGCAAGCTGTGCAAAGGGATCCAACTGCGTTTCGCGGTACTTAGTTGAAGCCGGCCAGATTAAGATCCTTCTATCCTGCGTGGCTGGCATACGGAGAGTCGACGCAATTCGTCTTGGAAGGGAATTACCAGGAACCTCACACCAGTTGATAGATCCGTGAAGTTTTAGAACACGTGCCGCCAAACCATCACGGTTGAACGTTTGAGGGTTCCACCACCCTGTTACGCCACCGTCAATTCCATCGGAAAACGGGACACATTCAAGAGCCAAAGCGTCTTCAATGACCGTATCGTAATTGAGCACGAGATAGTCGACAAGGAGGGTGGGGGCTACCTTACCGACGCGAATAGGACGGTGCACAGCAGAGACGAATGCTTGGTGTGTTTCGATATTGACTTGTTCATTGATGATCTTTGCAATAGCTATCTTGATTTGTTCGGCAGCAGTTTTAAGTTGCGCCGCTGAATATTGTTTCCCGTCAAGGGGCACCTGAGTTTGCGCCGCTTCTCGCTCGGTTCTCCGCTTGGCGATTGCAAGAAGATCTACTAGTTCGCTTAGGTAGTCTTCAATGTGGGCATTAGGGGCACCGTCAAAAAGTTTCTTTACGGAGGTCAGGATTGATTTGGAGGTTTCTTCGAGTTCAGTGCTTTGTAGTGTCATATCCGTGAGCTCGGCTGTTAGGGGAAGCCCAGCGCACTTGCTGCAACCAGCTCCGATTAGGAACGCACGCCTACTTTGCACGAAAAGGTCTTCGAACTTCTCGACTCCTTGTGAAAATGGTTTTTTGCGAAGAATTGTTAAGTCGTCGGGTGCTGGCATATGATAGTCTCCATGGGTGTGGGCGTTCCAGGAACCCGTAGTTCGCCGGAGATGAGTTTGGGCAGGAGTGTATCTCGAAGGTTAACGAGGGTTTGTTTCTCAATCGTGTTCTGAAAAGTTTTGTCGAAAAGCGGCGCAATTAGGTTGTCGAATACTTCCAGCACTCTTAGAGGTGATGAGGACACATTAAGCCTCTTCATGTCTGCAACCGTTACATGTCCAAGTCCTGTTGTTTGTTTATTTCGTGCAATCTCAACGAGCGTTGGCCTCAGAAAATTAAGCAAGTAATAAACGAATCGCTTTTCGGCAATCGTAGGCGTTACGATTTTGAAGATGTGCTGGTTCAGTAACCCAGGCCCCCTCGTCCATAGGAATACATCAAGCGAAGTATCGGGACTTCCCGACCACGAATAGAGAAGTTCGCCTGTATCAATCATTTGCTTCTGATCAAGAAAACGACCAGAGAATTTTGTTTGTGCGGTGATGCCGTCTTTGAGTTCCGCGATCTTCACGATTGGCAAGCCAAAGCCCGGTTCGCAAAAGTCTGCACTCTTGAAAGCTGCTCCATTGATGAACGCTGCTGTCTCATACAGTGAACGTACGTTCCACCCCTTCGGGATTTCGCCCAGCTCGGAGGATTCGAAGGAGTCGGGGAACAAGTGGTCGAAGGCGCTGCCTTCGCCCACACCCTCACCCCATCCCTCTCCCAGCGGGAGAGGGGGTGCGGATGCTTCGTCCACATCCTCGCCCCGTCCCTCTCCAAGCGGGAGAGGGTGTGAAGATGCGTTGGCGAGGGTGGTCAGGACGGATTCTGGGTCATCGAGTACTTGGTTGTTCGTGAAGCGCAAGACTTTGTAGCCTTTTGATTCCATCCACGCATCTCGTTTGTGATCCTTCTTGCGTGTGGTTGAATGAATGCCGCCATCTAGCTCAATGACCAAGCGATGCTCGTGGCAGTAGTAATCGGCAATATAGTCACCTAATTGATGTTGGCGTCGGAATTTGCGCCCCAGAAAACGACGATCCCGTACCAGCTCCCAGAACAGGTCTTCAGCAGACGTCTGCTTGCGCCGTAGTGCTCGGGCAGTTTCCAGTAAACCTGAGAAATCGTATCCCCCGCGATAATTCGTCTTACCCCCTTCTCCCTTTGGGAGAGGGGCCGGGGGTGAGGGTTGATTTTGACCCATCTTCCTAGCCATGTTTCTTCTCACCGGGTCAAAATCAATGAACCAGGACTTAAACAGTGCCCGCGCCATGGCCTCCAGCGTTTCGTTCATCCGCCGATTCAGTTCGATCTTGTCGTCCAGCGTGCCAAGGATGTTGGCGATGGTACGTTGTTCAGCCAACGGTGGAAGCGGAAATCGTAGCTGCTCAAGGGTTGCCAGATTGATGTTATCTTGCACGCTACCCGAAGCCTCATGCTGTAGATGCAGTTTAAGGTGTCGGAATGCATACTCGATGAAATGCAAATCGCACTTTGATTCATCGGCTATGAATCCAACAACAGAATCAGGGAAACAAGCAGGAAATCCAAGAATTGCTGTCTCTGCAATATTTGCCGCGATTGTGATGCACATCGTTCCCTTCGGCCACAGCCGACTCTGCGCAAGACCGGCTTCTGAATACGTTTGCTGGTAGGTTGTCAGGCGACCGCCAGAGTTCTTGATGTCGCCAGTTTGGATGAATGGATAGGGACCACCGTAAAGATGTTCCGCGTAACGGGGGCGATGGCGTGAACGCCCACGATTCACCTCGCCTAGGTTACCTAGCTTTGCCAATCGCCAACCGTTGGGTAAGGGTTCACTCGCCATGTCCCAGTTCCTTTAAATTGGCGGCGATCTGCCAGGCAGGCTCCGTTTGGGGCACGCAAGTTCCGATGAGGCGCTTCATGTTTTCTTCTCCTCTCCCGAGGTAAATCCGATTGGTCGCGGATTTTTCGACGCGGTTGGTGTCTTCAATTCGCGTATGGCTTCAAACACGACTTTGAACTGGGTATCGTACTTTTTCTTCAGCGCCGCAAATTGGCGAGCGAGGTTTTTATGCGAGGCCAACATTTGGCGAAGCCGAACGAAGGTCCGAATAATCTCAATATTGACCTGAATGGCGCGGTCGCTCCGTAACACGCTTGAGAGCATGGCATCCCCCTGTTCGGTGAAGACGTAGGCTCGGTATTTTCGATGGCGCCCACGGCCGCTTTTTAAGGTCACAGTTTGTGACCTTATAGCGAATCAAAATAAGTTCCACCTGAGGCATATCAACTAACCTCGCGCTACGACTCATTTCAAGCGTGCGGAAGTTAATTGGAACGGCTATAAACGTACAGTTTCCTCAATGGTCAGTTGGATCATCAAGTCGTTGGAAATCGATCACTATTCCGTTTGACCACTTGATTCAATGCTTTCACTTCTACTTCATATAGGGCTGCCAGATCTGCATCGAGCATGACTTTGTGCCCTCGAACCAAAATTATCTGCGACTCAATGGTCTCTATGGCCACAAGGGATTTCTTACTCGCCATATCCCAATTCCTTCAGGTTGGCGGCAATGGCGGCGTCCAGTTTTGCGGCTTCGGCCTGTTGCTCACGCAGTGTCGCGGTGAGTCGTTTCATTTTCTCGTCGAACGGTTCGCCGTCGGCCTCGGCGATTTCCGCTCCGACATAACGGCCGGGGGTGAGCACGTGGCCGTGTTTGCGGATTTCGTCGAGGGTGGCTGATTTGCAGAAGCCGGGGATATTATCGTAGGTTGTTCGCCCTTCGACAGGCTCAGGGTGAACGATGTTGTCCCCTCGCCATAGGTGGTAGGTGCCGGCGATCTTGGCAAGGTCTTCATCGGAAAGTTCACGATGGACGCGGTCCACGAGCGTTCCCATTTTTCGGGCGTCGATAAAGAGCGTTTCGCCGCGACGATCCCGGAAACGACTCTCTCTCCCTCTCCCGCTGGGAGAGGGCAGGGGTGAGGGGTGCCCGCGCTTATCGCGGGCAATGAACCAGAGACACACCGGAATTTGCGTGGAGTAGAACAGTTGCCCTGGCAGCGCCACCATGCAATCCACGAGGTCGGCTTCGATGATCGCCTTGCGGATGACGCCTTCATTCGATTGATTGGACGACATTGAGCCGTTCGCGAGCACGAAGCCTGCGAGGCCAATGGGAGAAAGATGATGGATGAAATGTTGGACCCAGGCATAGTTGGCGTTACCCGCAGGCGGCTTACCGTAGTCCCAGCGCTTGTCGTCCTTTAAGAGTTCACCCCGCCAGTCGCTGTCATTGAAGGGCGGGTTGGCCAGCACGTAGTCGGCTTTGAGGTCGGGGTGTTTATCGTTGTGGAAGGTGTCACCGTGGGCAATCTGCGCGTCGATGCCTCGAATGGCCAGATTCATTTTGGCCAGGCGCCAGGTGGTGTAGTTGGACTCCTGGCCGTAGATGGAGATGTCGCCGAGTTTGCCGCTGTGGGCCTCGATGAATTTTTCGCTTTGAACGAACATGCCGCCTGATCCGCAGCAGGGATCGTAGACGCGCCCTTTGTAGGGGGCCAGCATTTCCACTAGCACGCGCACCACGCTGGAGGGCGTGTAGAATGGCCGCCGCTTTTGCCTTCGGCGCTGGCGAAGCGGGAGAGGAAATATTCATAGACGCGCCCCAGGGTGTCCTTGGCGCGGTCGGCGGTACTTTCAAGTGCGATGTCGCTGACCAGATTGATGATCTGCCCGAGTCGTTGTTTGTCGAGGCCTGTGCGGGCGAAGTCTTTCGGTAGCACCCCTTTGAGCGAGGGGTTATCTCGCTCGATGGCGCTCATGGCGTCATCCACCAGCGTGCCAATTGTTGATTGTGGCGCGCTTGCTTTCAGTTGTGTCCAGCGGGCTTCCTTCGGCACCCAAAAGATGCTGGCGGCTTTGTACTCGTCCGGGTCTTCCGGGTCGGCGCCCTGTGCCTCCTGGGCTACCAGTTCGTCGTGTTTCGCTTCGAAGGCATCGGAGATGTACTTGAGAAAGATGAGGCCTAGGACGACGTGTTTGTATTCCGCCGCGTCCATGTTGTTGCGCAGCGCGTCGGCGGCTTGCCAGAGCTTCTGCTCAAATCCGACTGTCGCGCCGTTCTGTGCTTTTTTGGTTTTGGATTTTGCTTGTCGTGCCATGTCGTGTCCCGTGGATATCCCGCTATTTTCAAAAGCGAGAATACCCAACCCTTCCAAACAAATCCAGAAGTATTGAGGGCGAGCGTTTGTTTGGATCAATGACTTCGTCGTGCCATTTCGCTCGACTGGTTTTGCGCGATTGCGCACAATCCTGCCCGCCCATGTTTTGAGCCATTCAATCGATTTGCGAACTTCCGTTTTTGGGAACCGGTCGATCTATGACCGACGGTCTTCAATTTATATCAATAAAAATCAGACTATTGTTCTTTACTCAAATATTTTTAGCAACTTTTTGTGGATATGACTAGCAATGATTGTCTTGAGGTCAAATTATGGATATGCCATTTCTAGGCCATTTCCCATAAGCAAAGTAGAATGAAGTGTTATGGCATGTTCAAACCAAGAACTCTATCTGATTGATACCTCCAAAATATAGGGGTCAGACTCGAATAAATATAAGATTTTGGATGTCCGTGTGTCGCAACGAGTGTCGTGATGCGATGTATTGCGTCAAGGCTCATATCTCCACAAACCACCCTTATTCGACTATCCACTGCCCCTGAGACTTGATCGCGTCGTACATGACATCGGGAGCGAGGTCGGCTCCATTCGCCCACTGTATAGCCCCCATCACGACCTCTACTTTCGAAAAAGCCTCTTCATCCCGTAAGGGCTCAAATATTGTTCCAGCGATTTTAGGACTATTCAGAAAGTTCCGCAGGTCGACCTTACCCGTTGTTCCGTCTACAAAGGTGACGTGTAAACACAGGTTAGCCTTGGCGCTCACAGAAGTGACACGCCAGGGAACGACATGCCGGATGGCTGGTTCTACTTCAGGGGTTCGACGGGATTCGGATGTTTGAGTTGGTTGCATAGATTCCAGTCCTCCATCAGTTCCTCGCGTTGATCTGTTACCCACTCTAGCACTAAGGCCATGGCCCGACGAGGTAGCGAGCCTCGCAATACGCGAAGCTCTCGCACATCGATCAACGCTTCATGTTCACCTTAGAGTGCATGAAAGTGAGGCGGGTTATGTTCCTTCCAGAACATTTCAATGTCGATACCATAAAAGACGCTAATAGTGGGCATGGTTATGTTTCTATGCCACCCTGAATTTTACAAGATAATTGCAGGGTTGTTAATGATGATAGAGCGAGATTGTTATAAGGGAATCCTTCTCTATTTTTCCAGCCAACGGCCTCAGTCGTTTCTCTCTTGCCATGCTACCCAACCCTTCGAATAATGTACAGAATTTTTGTTGACGACATGGTGTGGGTGGGAAGGCGGGCATTCCGTAGATTTGGTGCGGAGGTAGGATCGATATATAAATTCCCGACTAACAATGTTGTGATTGACGGGGCAGATTTCCGATTACCACTGCTGGTGCGAAGGCTCAAAAGACGGATGCCTGGTACAGAACGTAGGAATGACGAGAGGGAAAGATCGTTTTTCGAGAACCGTTGTCGGGGATGACCGCAGAGAGGGGCGGCCGATTGCTGCACGAACGATCGGTTTTCGGAATTGTCCCCTAAGCCTCAGCCCGCTCCGTCCTCTTGTCTTCTCTCGCACTGATCACCCATACTCTATCCTCACCATGGGGGACTGGATCATGAGAGAAAAGACCATGGCGTGCTGGGGAGGTGGGCGTCCCACGAAGGCATGGGGGCTTGACTCGCTTCGTACTCGGGAAAGATCGGATGGTCTGGTGAACGACTCCCACGATAAGGCCGTATGCGTGTTTTGACCATAGGACCTCAGATCGTGTGTTCCATGGTGCGTCGACTCGCGATGGTGACAGTCCGCATGAGGCGTGCGTGAAGATGCGTCGACGCGCGGGGTGGAAGTCGTGGGCCGCTTGGTCTGGCTTACGCGCGTCCTTCTCTCTGGGCTGTGCCACGTCTCGGATGATCGTGATTCTTCTCCTGCTCGGGGGCTTTCTATGGGTTGGCTGCCAGTCAACGGCACCGCCCCGTCCACCGGATGCCCACCTGGATCCCTCTTTGTCCTGTGAGGCAATCGCGACGCATATCAGTTTCCCAGATCGGATCACTACCCTCCGCGATATGTACCAGGCCTTCTCTGCCGGATGTGACGACACGGTCATTACGTATGGCACACAGGCCCAAGATACGTACAAATACAAGACGTTTCGGGTGCTCAAGGAAGCCAGTAACATCTTTTTGCCTGATGGGACGTTGATCGACTACGTCCTGGAAAGTTACGAGCGTGGGTTTCTGAGTGTGCTCCTGGCCATCAGCTACTATCGTCAGCACAATTTCGAAGCCTCTCAAGTGGAATTGCGAAGGCTGGACCATGAAATTTTCACGCCGCTGTATAACTACGGGGCCGATCCGATCAATCTGCTCTTTAGCGCCGTCCTCTGGGAAATGCTTGGTGAACCGTCTGAAGCGTGGGTTGATTGGAACCGTCTGCAAGGACAAGAAGGCCAGGATGAGGCGGTTCGGACCTTTGCGTCGCATCGCCTGGACCAGTTGAAAGGGAGGGAGGGCTCCTCTGCAGATTGGCGTGTGTATGCCATAGGGCGCTTTCCTGGCATTGATTGGGATATTGACTTCCAGGACTCCTCCACGGGGTACTTTTCGGTGAAGCCCCAACACCGCTTTCTTCCTGCTTGTTTTTCAGAGAGCGGGGTGCGCATTTCGACCCACAGTTGGTTTCAGAAAATCGCGTTGCGCCATGCTCAGGGCTATCATCCCTTGTTACATGCCCAGAGCTGGCTCAGATTGCCCTTCGGGGTGGCCTACAGCCTCATCACCTTTTCTGCGGGGGCGGGCATTATGGTTGGGGGCTGTTTTGTCGATATGGCCTCGGAGGGCCATGGTGCCTTGTGTCAGTTATCCATACTAGGGGGCGTGGCCGTGATGCAGGAATCTCCCCATGTGCTTCGATATGCTCTCCGTCCCGATCTCAGGCATTGGGATAATGTCCCGTCGAGTTTCCTCTTTACCAGGGCTCCTGATCTTCAAGACGAACCATGCTGGAGACCTGTCTCGACTCAGTCTCAAGGTCGGACGATCAAAATCTTCGGCAGACACGATCGAAACCATGAAATGAAGGTGGATGCCCGATGACGGCTGTCTGGGACGAGGAAGGCGGGGAAGGGCGAAGGGCTTAGGATGGTGGATGAACTGAGAAGAATTCGTGAGATGGAACGTCACTTCGCATCACGGACAATTCTGAAAATTCACGGAGTCTGGTTTTGCCAATAAATACATGATTTCGAGAGCGATCCTGACTTCTCCTTTTTTATGGGGTCAGACTCGAATTAATGTAATGTTTTGGATGTCCGTGTGTCGCAACGAGTGTTGCGGGAAGATCTGTTTCGTCACTGTTCATCTGCCGACAATTCATCTTATTTTACTCGACCATTCACCGACTTTGAGAGTTGATTGCGTCGTCCATCATATCGGGAGCGAGATCGGCTCCATTTGCCCACTGGACTGCCCCCAGAGCCACGCCAATTTTCGAAAAAGCCTCTTCATCCCGTAAGGGCTCAAACATTGTTCCGGCAAGGTTAGGACTATTCAGAAAGTTCCGTAGGCCGACTTCACCCGTTGTTCCGTCTGCAACGGTGACGTGTCAACACAGGTGAGCCTTGGCGCTCACTGAAGTGACACGCCAGTGAACGCCATGCCGAATGACTGGTTCTCCTTCAGGGGATCGATGGGTTTCGAATGGTAGAGTGGGGTGCATAGATGCCAGTCTTCCGTCAGTTCCCCGTGATGACCTCTCGCTGAGCTCGTTGTGCCAGTGGATGCGCTCTAGTCGTTCCCAATTCATTTCCGTCCGTATGAATCGGTGGTTCGCGCTGAGTTGGTGAATATGAATCGACTGGACTTGGACACCTGTCAAACAGAGATCAGTTGGATTATTGAATAACGATGTCGGATGTATGTGAGAAACGCGAGGTCTTGCATGTATCGTGACCTAGCATACCGACTTTCAATCTTTGGTTTCGCTCTCGTCGAGAGTGCTGCGCTCTCCTGACCGTCTGACTAGCCCTGTGCTGTTCATGTTGTCCAGTAAACCAGACTATTGTGTTTTACTTAAATACCTTTTGGCATTGTTTGTGGATGTGAGTAGGCGATGACGAGGAATGGTCTTGAGCCGGCATGACATATGATAGGCCATTTCTAGGCCCTGGGCTTTGAACCATATTGTGATCTTCATCTCTGGTTTGAGCCATGGCCACATTGATAAGGCATTGGGCTCGTAGATCATATCGACTTTGACGGGCGGATTGACTGAGAAGCGTTTGCACGTGGCTTCTGGTCTCAGGTCTGTTTCTTTCTGTCATTCGCCGCTGTCACGGTGATTCTCTCATACGATGCCAACCCTCGTTATTTAACCGATCGACCAGAATATTTTGAGTTTGAATGTTACCGTTCCTTGACATCCAAGGGAGTGAGGCAACAAAATATCCTATAATCTTAGATGTTTATGATTTTATGTTCACTCGTGAGACTGTTACGTAAATGAAACGCTTGCTTCCACCTTTAAGTCTCAAAGGCAAGACGATTCTGGCGATGGTACTGGTGGGTCTGCTTCCGCTTGTCCTGTCTCTTTTGCTTACGTACTTCGAGGAACAACGCGCTTTGCGTGAAGCGGCTGGCATTAATTTTAAAGGCATGGCCGTTGAGGTGGCCCGAAAAGTTGAAACCCAGATCACTCGGGGAATCAATGAAGCGCAACAGTTGGCGACTCTGCCTTTCATCACGAGTGCGGTGACGGACTCGAATCGAAGTTATGAAGACAAAAATCCCGAGCAGGTCTCGGATCTCATTCAGCAATGGCAAGAACGGTGGCGGCAACGGGCTCATCAGGATCAATTCCCCCTCTTCATCAATCAATACGCGACGAATTATTTGATCCAGTGGCACGAGATACGAAAATCAGACTATCTGGCCATTCTGGTGACAGATAATCGTGGTGCGTTAGTGTTGAGTTCATTTCCACCGGTGAAGTTTTTTTATGGGGAAAGTTCGTGGTGGAAGGCCATGTTTCGTCATGATCAGGGGCAAGCATATGTGAGTAAACTGTTTTTTGATCCCTCATTTGGAACACATGTGCTGAATGTGGCCGTGCCAATTTGGGACGAGCAGCGTCAGCATCGGGTTGGCGCCATCAGTATTCTTCTCCGACGGAATTCATTGTTCCGGTCAATTTCCGAAGTGACGGCTGGTGCGACAGGACATGCCATGTTGGTGACTGCGGATGGCATGCCGCTGTTGTGTCCAGTGTTGTCCTTAGAGGAGCATGGTTCGCCGCCCCAATTGGTCAAGGCGATGAAGGCGCATCAGCCAGGTTGGATTATGGCCAATCCCGACTCTCATGGTTCAAAGAATTCCATTGTCGGTTTTGCACCGCTCCGTCTCGGAATTCCCTTGGCTCCCGAAAGCTTTGGAGGACAGCAATGGTATATGCTGGTTCGTCAAGACCCTGAAGAGACGTATGCGCCGTTGGAGCAGTTATTGATCAAGGTGGCTTCCTATGGACTTGCCGTCTTTGTCATTCTTTGGATTGCTGGCGTCTTGGTTGCTGGCCGAATTGTGAAGCCGATTCAATCTCTTCATGAAGGAGTCCAACGACTTGGGCGCGGCAGTCTTGAGCATCAGCTGAATATCAAAACCGGCGATGAGATTGAACAACTCGCGAATGCGTTTAATGGGATGGCGAGTAATCTGCAGCATTCGTTCACCGAGTTAAATCAAAAGGTGGCTGAAATTGGGAGTCTCGAAGAAAAGTATCGAGATCTCATTGAAAATTCTCCTGAAATGATTCATCAAGTTCAGGCCTCAGGGAAGTTTGTCCATGTCAACCAAACCGAGTTACGCAAGCTTGGATATACGCTTCAGGATATGCTCAACATGTCATTGTGGGATATTGTGCCTACCGATCATCAGTTGACAATCAAGCGCTATGTTGAAGGGTTAGGGACTCAAGACAACCAAACGATTGAAACGGTGTTTGTGACGCAAGCCGGAAATTTTATCGATGTTGAGATTCATTCGACTGCATTAGTGGACGCTCAGACTGGCGCGTTAGTGTACTCACGGGGTTTTGTCCGCGATATAACTGAACGGAAAGTTCTTCAGCGAGAAATTGAACGATACACGATCGGATTAGAGCAAGAAGTGACCGATCGCACGCAGCAACTCTCGGCGTCTGAGGGTCGCTATAAAGCGATTTTTAACCTTGCGGCAGATTCAATTTTTGTGGTGAATCAAGACGGATTGATTGAAGCGGTGAATGAACGAGAACACGATATGTTAGGTCATGCTCATGAGGCGCTCCTTGGTCGTTCGCTCTTGGATTTTGTGGTGCCTGAACAACGTGACAATATCGTTGAGCTATTACAGAGGATGAGAGAGGGCGCTCATAAGGTACCGACTCAGGAGATTGAGGTTTATGATGTGAATCGGCAACATCGCTATGTAGAAATTGATGTTATTCGTGTCGATATGGAAAGCCATTCATCCGTCATGGTGCAATTGAGAGATATTGCGGAGCGCAAGCGGCTGCAGGATCAACTGCACCGGTATAGTGAAGCCCTTGAGGAAAAGGTCCAAGAAAGAACTCAGGAAATTGAACAGGCGAAACAATATATTGAAAGTCTGTTGGAAAATGCCAATGATGTGATTTACACCTTGGATCGTGATCAATGTTTTACGTATGTGAATAGCATGATTGAATCATGGGGCTATACGAAAGACGAGCTGATCGGTCGTCCCTTTCTGACCGTGCTCTCGAAGCGATATCGTGGTCGTCATTTAAAAGAAACATTGGATGTCGGAGTCAAGGAAGTCTATGAAGTCGAGATGGCGAGTCGTAGTGGAGATCATCGTTCTGTTCTGGTGAGTGTCTCTCCTCTGTTTGATCAGCAGGGTGAACCGTTAGGGATGTTAGGCATTGCGCGGGATATTACCGAACGAAAAACTTTAGAACAACAAGTTCAAAATGCTGAACGGTTAGCGTCTGTTGGGAAGTTGGCTGCTGGCGTCGCTCATGAAATTAATAATCCCCTCGGCGGGATATTGAATTGTCTGTATAACATTCGGAAAGGGACGCTGAGCGAGGCGCGGGCTCAAGAATATATGCACTTTATGGAAGATGGGCTTCAACGCGTACAAAAAATTGTTCGGCAGTTATTGGACTTTTCTCAGCAATATCAACCTGAGCTTGTCGAAACGGAGATCAATCCGCTTGTGGATCGAGTGTTAGCTTTGACAAGCCATACCTTAGTGGCCAAGCAAATAGATTTAAAGAAGCAATTTGATCATGAATTGCCGAAAATCATGGTGGACCCGCACATGATCGAACAAGTCTTGACCAATTTGCTGTTAAATGCCGGGCAAGCGACTCAGGAGGGAGGGGACGTGACTGTTCGAACTCGACAGATCAATGGCGTGTGTGAAATAGATGTCGAAGATACGGGGTGCGGAATTGCTCAAGAAGTTCGATCTAAAATTTTTGATCCGTTTTTTACGACCAAGCGAACCGGAGAAGGGACAGGATTAGGATTATCGGTCAGCCTGGGTATTGTTGAACGTCATGGAGGAGAAGTGTTGCTGGACAGTGAAGTGGGAAAAGGGACGACATTTACCGTCCGGCTCCCACTCATTCCAGCGACGACTCCAGTAAAGGTGGTTTTATGAGTCTTGGGGCCATTCTCGTGATTGATGATGAGCCGTTGATGCGACTCTCGATGGTCGATGCGTTACATGCCATTGGCTATGAAGTACAAGAGGCTTCCACGGGTACTGAGGGGTTGGAAAAACTTCGCGCGGCAAAATTTGATGTGGTGATTACTGATCTCCGTCTTCCTGGCGCAGATGGATTGGAGATTGTGCAGGCGTGTAAGGATCAGCATTCGAGTACGGAGGTGATCCTGATTACAGCCCATGGATCGGTTGATACGGCTGTGCAGGCTATGAAGAGGGGAGCATACGATTATATTACGAAGCCATTCTCGATGGATGAATTGCTCATGATTGTGGAGCGGGTCAGTAAAGTCGTCGTGCTTCAACGGGAAAATCGTGAGCTTCGTGACGAGTTGGCAAGTAAGTTTAGTTTTGAAGGCATTATCGGAAAAAATCGACGCATGCAGGAAGTCTTAGAAAAAGTCAAACTCGTCTCGGCAACCGATGCCACCGTTCTGGTGTTTGGTGAGAGCGGTACCGGGAAGGAGTTGATTGCCAATGCCATTCATCGTAATAGTCCTCGTTCCCAGCATGCATTAATTAAGGTCAGTTGCGCGGCACTTCCCGAGACGCTTCTGGAAGCTGAATTATTTGGACATGAAAAAGGTGCGTTTACCGGGGCGTTGAAGCAACGACGAGGTCGTTTTGAACTCGCGAATCATGGCACGTTGTTTCTCGATGAAATTGGGGAAATTTCCCCGCTCGTTCAAGTGAAATTGCTTCGAGTCTTGCAAGAGCGTCAGTTTGAGCGCGTGGGCGGCAATGAAACGATCGAGGTTGATGTCCGTTTAGTTTGTGCTACGCAAAAAGATCTGAAGCGAGAAGTCGAACAGGGGCGGTTTCGAGATGATCTCTACTATCGTTTGAATGTTGTTCCTGTTCAGATTCCATCATTGCGAGAACGAAAAGAAGATGTCTTTGTGATTGCTGAATATCTATTGCAGTCGTTAGCGACACGTATGCAGCAGTCTCCGAAGGTGTTCTCACGGCAGGCGCAAGAAGTGCTGATGCAGTATTCGTTTCCAGGGAATGTGCGCGAGCTCGAAAATACCGTTGAGCGAGCGGTTGCTCTGGCTCAACATTCTGATGAAATTCAGGCCTGGGATCTTTGTGGGCAAAGTCGCTGCTCCTTTGTTTCTGGAGAGCCGCAAGCCGGATGCGGGTTCTGTCAGGAACTTCACCCTGAGGGAAAAGCCCAGGCTGGGAGCGGGGAAACGCTGGCTGTTGCTCGAGAACGATTTGAGCGTACCCATATCTTGGGTATTCTTAATCGTACTGGCTGGAGCAAGACGATGGCTTCAAAAGTACTCGGTCTCTCACGAAAGGCGTTGTGGGAAAAATGTAAGCGATACGATATTTCTGGTGCCGATGAACCACAAGAGGAGGCGAAGCCGTAAACAACAAGCCAATGAAAAATTAAAAATGTAAATTGAAAAGTGTTAAATCCAAAACGTACCTAACGATTACGTTTCTTTCATTTTGCTTTTTAACTTTTTCACTTGGCCTTTTCTGTTATTCCCCACCACCCTCCCAGAGCTTAATGGTGCGGTCTGTTGATGCTGTCGCAAGAAAACGTTCATCTGCGGAGAGCGCGATGCCTCGAACAGCACCATTGTGAGGTTTGAGTGTGCGAATGACACGTCCGCTTTGAATATCCCACATTTTTACGGTTCCGTCATCGCTGGCACTGATGAGGACTTTCCCGTCTTTTGTAACCAGGAGGCATCGCACCCAGCCTGTGTGTCCACGTAAGGTTCGAAACTCTCGAAAGGCCGGCATTTCGTAGAGTTTAATGGTCTGATCTCGGCTTCCAGAGAATAACGTTTTACCATCAGGGGTAAAGGTGAGTGCCCCAATCCAATATTCCATAGGCTTTTGAAAGCCGCCGACGTCTTCGACGAAGTATCCTCGGACTTCTGTTTCATCTTCCTCTTCTTCGTCTTTCCAATGCCCATTGTGTAGGCATTTTTCTTCGCCACTGGGGAGGACCTCATAGAGTCGAAGCTTTCCAATGTCACTGCCGGCCACCAAGTGAATGCCGTCAGGAGAAAAGGCTGTGCAGACTGCCCAGTTATGATCGTATTGATCCTTGCCTAGTAAGGTCATGAGTTCTGTGCCAGTCGTGACTTCCCATATCTTAATGTCTTTGTTCTGTCCGGCTCTTGCGAGCATGAGGCCATCAGGTGAGAAGGAGATGCTGGTGACTCCATGATCGTAGCGTGTAAACAGCAACCGTGTGGTTTCTCCGGTCGTTGGATTCCACAGGCGAATCGTTCGGTCCTCGCTGGCTGTTGCCAGCGTTTGTCCGTCTGGACTGTAGGCGACTTGGCGAATATCGTGTGTGTGACCTCGCAGCGATCGAAGGAGGCGCCCCGTTTCGATGTCCCAAATCCTGACGTATCGGTCGCTGCCTCCACTGGCCAGGGTCAGTCCATCAGGTGAAAAGGAAACGCTCCATAGACCCTGTGTGTGTCCTCGGAATGTTTTGAGCTCTTTGGCTCCCCCTTCCCAATAGTCTAGTGAGTTCAGTTCATCTATGTGGCCTGCGTCGAGGCCTGGCTCCCCGCCAGGAACACTGGGAGGGGCTACGGGACTCATGGGGTTGCTCATACTTCACTCCTTCGTCAGTGGCAAAATTGAATAATTCTGAATGGCCCGAGGGAAAGTCTCCCTTGCCATTGCAACGGAGCGCTTTCTATAATCTAATGAGTTGTTTATTGTTTATACGTTTTTGATACTAAACTTCACTTTGTTCGGGAGTCAAGGTGAGGTTCATGGGGTGTTCCACGATGATATCGAGGCACCGAACGACCGGTTGCCTTTTTACGTTCTAAGTTTGCCACGGAGGATTTATGGAAACTCGTTTTCAGCCAGCACTTCTACAGGAAGTCATCGACTCGTTTTCGGAGAAAACTGAACGTGAAGGTGACCCGACCTATTACAACGAGTTTCATGAGATGGCTGATCCCATTTATGAGAAATTCTCCTTAGATGAACGCGAGCCAGAATTTAAGAAGCTCTATCAGCAGCTTTTTGGGAAGTGGGGATTTGCGGATATTTTAGAGGAATCGTTTAATGAATTCCCTGTACTCAAGGCTAAAATTGGGATTGTGCTTGTTCGAGGGGTTTTAAAAGAGGATCAAGAAGGAGTTGATATCCTACGGAAGTGGGGGTCGGTTGAAGAAAAACTGGCGAAGCAATTTGAAGAAAAGGGACTAAGGGGTGTGGGTATTAAGCTCATCCCTCGTCGTTTCTATGATCCTGCCATTAATCGATATCTTCGGCACGAGTTAACACATATCTCAGATATGTTAGATGAGACATTTGGCTATGACGCTGATACCAAGGTTGGATTTAATCCTGGGGAAGAACACCTCATCCTGAATCGATACCGAGTTCTCTGGAGCCTGCATGTCGACAGTCGCATTACCCGGTCAGGAAAGGAACCGATGTTTTCCAAGGAGTATCGATTCCGAGAGTTTCGGACATGGTATCGCAAAATTTTGCCGGGACAAGTTGAGGCTGTCTTTGAGGGGCTCTGGCAAACTGAGCATCTGACGCATGCAGAATTACTTGAAATGGCCTCGGATACTATTCGGGTCATGGATCGGGCTATCGACGTGGAAGAAGGAGATATTCCCGATCTTCCGACGAAACCACTGTTAATGCCTGGGTTTCCATGTCCCCTTTGTCGATTTCCTACCTATTCTTGGGTTGAAGATCTTGAAGAAAAAATGGAATCTTTTGTACTCGAGTATATTCAGGAAAATCATCCAGGCTGGGAAACGGAGTATGGAGCCTGTGACCGGTGCTTTGAGGTCTATAAGCTTCGTGCTGCCGGTGTCGTGTAAACAATGAACATTCAGGGTTGAAATAGGTAGCTGAGATGGTGTTCTGTAACGTAACGTAGGATATAGAACGCAATGGCAGAATCTTCTCATCAACAACAGTCGCCTGATGGTGCTTCATTAGGACGACGGAACTTTATCCGTCAATCGGTTGTGTCACTAGGTGTGACCGTTCAGGAATATATCAAGCATAGTGATGCTCCAGTTGAAGCAAAAAAGGCGGCAACGATTACAGAGCGAACAGACTGGTTACGTCCTCCAGGTGCTGTTGAAGAAGCTGACTTTCTTGACCGATGCACGAAGTGTGGTGATTGTGTGACCGCCTGTCCGTTTGATGCTATTCGTAGTCATCGTATAGACCAGACTCCAGTAATTCTTCCAGAGGAAAGTCCTTGTCAACTATGTGAAGATTTCCCTTGCATTGATGCCTGTGAGACGGAGGCATTGTTACCTGTTTCCCAGGTCGCGGATGTAGATATGGGAATTGCAAAGTTGTCTTCCCAAGAATGTACGGCAGCTCACGGTTGTAATGCTTGTGTGTCTAAATGTCCTCAACAGGCGATTGATATGAACTTTTCGATGTTTCAAATTTCAGTTCTTGATGGTCATTGTGTCGGGTGCGGTATTTGTCAACAGATTTGTAAGGCTGTCAATGACCGAGTGGCTATAAAAGTTGTGCCGGCTCGAATGCTGTTGCGTTAACTGTGTGGCGGTGAAAGGAGGTGTCCATTGAGTGTTTTGCGTGTCCGTGTTTGTAGGTGTTTAGGAGTCAGATGAACTGTTGTACCATTAACGATGGGGATTTGAATGGCAATTTTATTGAGCTAGTGAAGATGGCGAATTACCGCTTGACTTCGATTGCCAGTTATCCTATCATCATGCCCCTCTACATGGGAAAATTGTAGCCAATGATTTGTCTTTTCCGGTCAAATGTTTTACAAAAAATGAAGCTAGTGTAATTTGGCCATGACTGACAAATAAATGGTAATGGTGGACTAATATGGGACTTACAAAAGAACATAGTAATGGCACAGGTGGAACGGCTGTTGCCTCTGCTGTCAAAATTTCTCCCAAAGATGCTCCTTCCGTAGAGCGTGCCTTAGCCAGAAGTAAACTATACCTCCTCCTTTCCTGGAGTTACCTCTACCCCGAAGATGATGAATTTTTAGAATATCTTCAAAGTGGTGAATTTGTGGAAGATGGAAGGGCGGCATTAGAGAATTTGAACAAGTCTTTAGAAGGTAAAGGTGGACCAGAGGCGAAAGAAAGGCTTCAGGCTATCTCTCAGCATCTTGATAACATTGAAGAGTGGGTTAGCTCTGAAGGATCGAGTTGGAATTTACAGGACCTTCGAGATGATCACCGTCGTGTATTTAGTAATGTTATATCATTAGACTGTCCTCCTTATGAGACGCTTTTTGGAAATGATCATGTTTTTGGTCAATCCTACACGATGGGAGACATCGCAGGGTACTACAGTGCATTTGGTCTTCAACTTTCCAGTGACATTCATGAACGAATTGATCATCTAAGTGTTGAACTTGAATTTATCCATTACCTTGCCTACAAAGAGTCCTATGCTCTTATTCATGATGGACCTGAAAAACTCAAAATGGTTGTAGATGCAGAGAAAAGATTTGTGAAAGAGCATGTGGGTCGATGGGTACCTTTGTTCTCGGGCATGTTAAAAAGAAAAGCTGATTTTGGTTTCTATAAGGCACTAGCTGACTTTACGTCTGACTGGGTTGCTTTTGAAGTAGATTATTTGGATGTCACTCCACAACCTTATTCAGAGACAGACTATCGTCCGGCAAACTATACAAGTCCTGAAGGACAAACATTTGAATGTGGAGCTCAAGATCAGGGTAACGAGCTTGATCTCTTAATGAATGAGGTTGGGGCTCAGTCCTATCTTGATAAAGAAACAAAAGGTGTAGGCGATTCAGAAAAGGAGTAGTGTAGAGTCTTATGTGTTCTTCGTTTCTCGAGATTTTGTTAGTGAGCAGTCCTTTCGATTTTAATCTTTTATCAAAGGAGGATGCGTCATTATGAGAGTGGTGCAGACGCGTAACAATCGGTTCGTGTTTGGCGTTCTTCTCTCGGCCGTCGTGGTGGGTGGGTTATTGACGTTAGGGCAAATACCCTTAGCGGTCTCCCAACCTGTGACGATACCGGTCGGGGCGATCAAAGGCCCCATTCCTATGGATGCCGCCAACCCGGTTTGGGAATCCGTGCCTGGGATTGTGGTGCCATTGAGTGGGCAAACCATTACAACCCCCATGCATCCCAACATTTCGGTTAAAACCGTCATGGTCAAAATGGCCAGCAACGGCAAAGAGATCGGAATCTGGGCGAACTGGGGTGATCAAACCTTGAACAATACGACCATTGGCCCTCAAGATTTTCGGGATCAAGTGGCCGTACAATTCCCTGTTCAAACCTCCGGGGCGCCTCCGTTCCAATGTATGGGACAATCGGGCGGCACGGTGAACATTTGGCGGTGGAATGCGGAGTGGCAACGGGACCTGGGAGCCGGCGTGGCTGGCATGTGGGATGTGGACAATCAGTATCCCTCCATTGCCTGGGACTTTTACTATGAAGAGCCGGCGGGGGGCGTGACCTATCCAGACCGTATTGGTCGGAGCTTAGGGCCCTTCAATCCTGGCATCTGGTCGGGGAACATTATGTCGGACCCAACGCTGCGGAAGAGTTCCGTGGAAGACTTGAATGCGAATGGGTTTAGCACGTTAACGACGCAAGCCTCGCAGGATGTGATCGGGAACGGGCTGTGGGAGCCGTATGGGGCCTTAAAGGGAGGCTGCTGTTCCGGGCCGACCTGGCGGGTGGTCATGAAGCGGAGCCTGACGACGAATGACCCGAACGATGTGCAGTTCAAAGCCGGGTCGAGTTTACCCATCGCCTTTGCGGTGTGGGATGGCTCGAATGTCGAACGAAATGGCATGAAGGGCATTTCTACTTGGTTTACCGCCAAGATGCCATAAAGCCTTTTTCGTATTCATGAGGTCTTACGTGTAGTAAGACTAAAGAATATTAGTGTGCCTTAGAAATAGACCTCAGGTGACTTGCACGGTGGTGTGGGTTGCCTGAGGTTTTTTTCATCCTGCATATTAGAGTTATAGCCGTTTTAAATAACATCCGATGTTTGAGGAGTACTATTACGCGGTTCATCCTCGAATATTCAATTGGAAATTAATTGGATTCCCTATAATAAATTTTTTCAGTTTTAAAAAAATCATCTAAACCTTAGACGTAGTAAAAACTATGCGCTGCGTAAATAATTTACTTTAGTTGTATATATTTTTTATCATTTACCTTTCTCATTGCTCTCGTGGTAGGGTAGGGCATTGGGCTCTCTAGTTACCCAGGGAACTGCGCTAAGCCAATAGTTGCAATCATGCTTGTGTGACATGTATAAGAAAATTGGGTGTAAGTCTTTATCTATTGAAAAGAATTCACAACTCATGAGTATTGATCTGGAGAAAATATCGTGAAAGTTTCTCTACTTTTCCCTCCAAGTTGGCATCCCTCTCAACCGTACTTAAGTCTTCCATGTTTGACTGCATTTTTAGATCAAGCCGGTATCTCTGATAAGTCGCAGCGAGACCTGAATATTGAAATTCTCGATACCATTCTGACAAAGACGTATGGGTTGGAAGTGTATCAAAAACTAATAGATCTCGGAAAACAATTAGAGCATTCGATGAGTGGTGATGAGGGTCCTGGAAGTCGAGAGCATTATGCAAGAGTCCTAGAAGCGTTGGACCGTTTCCCTTATCTCATTGATCAAATTGAACCGGCCAAGGATTCTTTGCGAGGCCAAGAGTTTTTTGATCTTGATCGTTACCGTGAATGTCTTTTCTTAATTGATCGATGGCTTGAAGTGGTCTCATCGCTATATTTCCCAACTCGAATCACCGTTGTTGATAATCAATTGTCTTACTCCATATATTCATCGCGAGATATTATGAAAGCGATTCGTGATGAAACGCAAAACCCTTACATAGACTTGTATCGGAACTACTTTTTGCCTTCGATTATGGAGGATGGTCCTGGACTAATTGGTGTCTCCATTACGGCGACTTCACAAATCATTCCTGGATTGACCTTGTGTCGACTCATTAAGGAGGCGAATCCAGATATACATGTCACAGTTGGCGGGAGTATTTTTACTCGGTTGGTTGATAATTTGCGTCGTTGTGAACGACTCTTTGAAGTGACGGACGACTTTATTGTCTTTGAAGGCGAAACAGCCTTTTTAGAATTAATTAATCAACTTGAGGGCAAAAAAGATTTCCGTAAAGTTCCTAATCTTATTTATCGTCAAGATGGGAAAATTACTGTAAATCAACCGTTTTATTCAGAAAATTTAGCACAACACTCGGCGCCAAATTATGATGGATTTCCATTGGATAAATACCTGGCCCCTCATACGGTATTACCCGTTCAATTTTCTAGAGGTTGTTACTATAAAGATTGTGCCTTTTGTGCCTTAACTCTCGATCATCAAAACTTTCGACAGAAAGACCCTGTCAAAGTTGTTGATGAACTTGAATATCTTGCCAAGAATTATCAGACACCCTATTTTTTCTTCACAGACGAATGTTTAGCCTTATCGCCTACTCGGCGTCTCTGTAAGGAAATGATTAATCGTGGTCTCGATTTGCAGTGGACTGCGGAGCTTCGTTTTGAAAAAAACCTCTCTCGAGAATTACTTTCCTTGATGAAGGACGCGGGTTGTCAGAAGATTGTATTTGGGCTGGAGACTTATAATGCCAGGATGATGGATTTTATGGTGAAGGGTATCACGCAAGCGAGCGTGGATCGTATTTGTTCTGACTGTGTTGACCTGGGAATAGCTGTGCATTGTTATGTCATTGTGGGATTCCCAACTGAAACTGAGGAAGAAGCTCTTGAAACGATGAACTTTGTCGTGAATAACCACTCCCTGAATTCCTCGTATGGGTTCTCCTGCCAGCCTTGCTTGTTTGACTTAGAAAAAGAAGCCCCAATCATGAATGACCCTGGTGGATACGGCATTCAACGTATTATGCGGCCTGCAGCAGAAGATTTGAGCTTGGGGTTCTTTTATGAAGTGAAAGAAGGCATGACGCCGGAGCAGTGCGAAAAAGTCTATCAGCATGTGTATGAAAAAATTAGTGAAGTTGTTTGCGAACTCCCCTTCAATTACTCGATGGGGGATGGGTTGCTTTACATTGCTCGACGAAACAAGCAAAAGGTTCTTGAGCATACGGGCGTATCGTAAGGTGTGAGTCTGGCGTTTCGAATAACGAATACGCACTGACAAAACAATCATGAGATATGTACTTACATTCAACTTCCTAAGGAGCAATGAACAGATTGGTTATGGGAACCTCCACGACTCTATCTGAAAAAGCGAATGAGCAAGGGATCCTCTTCGAGTATTCGTTGAAATGCCTTCTTATTGCCGCATTTATGGAGCTGGTGCTGTATCGACTTGTCTCTCGTTTGGGTATGCATATCAGCAAACTCGCTGAAAAATATGAGGCAGTCCGCATTGCGTTTACGGGACTTTCGTCGTTAGGTTTTATGCTGTTGAATGTCACCTCAATTTTGGCCTTTCTTCTCATTTTCATTTTGGTCTATCAAAAAATGACATCGACTCTATGGAAAGGCACCTATGACAAGGTGGTCATTCCGTTACTCTGTCTTCTGGTCATGGTGACGATTGGCTATCTTCTTTTCCCTCCAGCGATGTTGGGCTCCATTGTCTATAACGTCATTTCCTTGGCGCTTCTTGTCTTTCTTATGCTGGAATATTTCATATCGAACAAGTTGCTGATGCAACGTATTGCGGTTGGTTGTTTTTTCCTTGGCATATGTGGGTGGATTTATTACCAAACCATGACGACCAGTTACGGTCTGCTTGGTCTTGTCACCGCTCCGCCGCTCGTGCATGAAGTCAATCGACTGGGTGAGGCGCTGATGGTGTTATCCAGCATCCTCGTGTTTTGGGCTTATGGAAGTACCTCGTTTTTGACAAAAAATAAGCAACAACGAAAATGGGGATTGACCCTGCTCGTGAGTGGAGGGGTGATTTTTTTCCTCCTACTCTTTATGGATTACTTTGTTTCCCTCTATAGCCTTGCGGCTGCTGAAGATCTTCGAAAAGCTGGAGAGGGTGTTGGGTGGATTTTTCAAATGGGGATGGGGTACACGTTCTACCTTCCCTTTGCCTTTTACATGGCTGGGTTTATTTGCTGGTCCTACACCGTCATTAAATTAGTCATGATTGGAAGGCTGGCGGGTTATGGATTGGGACTGATGTTTATGGCAGGTTATGCCCTGCAATTGTCGCATTTGACGTTGATGGTCGTATTAGGATTGCTCCTATTAACGATCGATAAACGAGGAACACTCGGAAAGCTTCGTGGCAAGATTCATGAAAAGATGGTTTATCAACCTGTGACGCCCGTGTATGGGCAGACACCATAAGAGAGAGCAGAACTATGGAAGAACAGAATACGCTCACCCAAACAGAAGAGTTGACTCCTGAGGATAGCGTAGAAGACCAACCGCTCAACCCAGATGAAGAAATTGTTGAAATTGAAAAACTTCTCACTGAAGAACCGGATGATTTTCAAGCACGTTGTCGACTTGGGGAGCTGTACTTTAACAAAGGGCGCTTGGATGAAGCCTTAACAGAAGTTAAAAAATCCATCGAAATGGCTGAGGGGTTAAAGGTGGAAATGGATCGATCTTTAGCCATGTATTATTCGAATCTTGGGACGATCTATGGGACCAAGGGGATGGCTGATGATGCCTCTAGCCAATTTGAACGTGCTCTTGAGCTGAATAAATACGATGTGCTGGCCTTGTTTAATTTAGGCCGGTTGAACAGTGAAAAAGGAAAGTATCGAGAGGCGAAAGACTATTTTGAACGGCTTATAGAGCTGACGCCGGAGGATCCTATTGCATGGTATAATCTGGCAAATGTGTATGAACAATTAGATAATCCACAGGTCTCTGACCTCAACACGCTTGATATGGCCATGCAAGCCTACATGAAAGTTCTCGAATTTGACCCCAATCATCTGGAATGTAGCTATAAGCTCATGGAAATGGCACTCAATTTAAAGAAGCCAGACTTGGCGATGAACGTGATGGAGGAAGCCGTCGAAAATAATCCAGATGAACCGTTGGCTTACTACAATTTGATTAACACGTATGAAAAATGTCAAATGTTTGAACAAGCCGAAGAAACCAGAAAACGGTTAAAGGAGCGCTTTTCCAAACGCACCCGGGAACAGGGAAAAGCCACCTAGCCGGAAGCAAAAATTCATTGCTGCAGAGAGGAGTCTCATTATGTTTGGAAGCATTGGGTTTACAGAGCTGATCTTAATTTTGACCATTGTCTTAATAATTTTCGGGGCAGGAAAGTTGCCACAGTTAGGAGAAGGGGTCGGTAAAGCGATCAAAGGATTTAAGAAGTCAATTCATGAGGTTGAAGCCATGGATGCTGAAGCTCAAGAAGCCGCGCAGAACGCTGCAACAACAGAAGCGCCCGCGCCTGCACAAATTCCTCAACAAGAATCGGTTGCCACAGCTCCTCCGCCGCCACCAACCGTTGCGGCAATGGACAGTCCTCCTAGCCCTCAACCCGTTTCGGCTTCCAAGGCTTAACCATTAATGCGTAGACGAAATGGTGATCAGGTTATTATCGCGATCGTGAATATATTAATTGATAGTCGAGTGAGTATGAGGTGTGGACGATGAGTACCGAAACATTAGTTGAAGTCGGCGTCATTGAGACCTTTGCCGGTAATGGCAAGTCTCGAAGTACAGGCGATGGCAAACGCGCCATTAAAGCTGGAATTCCCCTTCCAAATCATGTCACTCTCGATCGAGAAGAACGATATTTATACATTGCGGAATGTGGATCTGATCGAGTCCGTCGAATTGATTTCGAGTCTGGGCGACTCCATAATTTTTCTGGAAATGGAGAGACGTGTTACAGCGGTGATTATGGGCCATGTGGAGAGGCAGGCTTGTATTTACCGTTGGATGTTGCGAGTGATTCTGAAAACAACATCTATATCTGTGATTCGGGAAGTAGTCGAATTCGCAAGGTTGATCGGGAGACCGGGATTATTACAACCGTCGTTGGTACGGGACAATGGGGATTTAATGGAGACGGCCCTGCCTTAGAAGTGAATTTAACCTATCCTGCCTCCATTGCATTTGATCCGGACGACAATTTATATATCGCGGATACACAGGCGCATCGTATACGTAAATATGACCCTCGTACAGGCCTTCTCACGACGATAGCCGGATCTTGGACCAATGAAGATGACGAGCGAGTCAGTCCCTTAACGGCCCAAAATCTCATTGTGCTCTCCGGTGATGCCATTGGAATCGATTTTAGTGATGATCAAGGCTGGCTCCGTCCTCAATGTTCGGATGGTCTGGACATGTCTCCGTATTTGGATGATGGAAAGCCTGGCTTGGAATGCCGGTTTTATGATCTGGTGAGTTTAGACGTCTTTAAAAATGGCGATCTCTTAATCACCGATAAAGGCACCAACCGGATTCGCAGGCTGGATCAGACGACCGGCGTGGTTTCGACAATCGCTGGTGTTTGTCGGTTTGGATATGACGGCGATGATAAATTAGCTGTGAAGTCGATGCTCAACGTGCCAGAAGGGGCGGTGGCTGATGATGATGGGCATGTGTATATTGCAGACTCAATGAACCATCGTGTGAGAAAAGTTGATGCCACGACTGGGATCATTACCACAATCGCCGGAAATGGTGATAGTGGATATGACGACAAAAATATGGGAGGGTGTGGGGCTGCTCGATTTGTGGCTAAAGAAGACGCGACGATGCTCAAGCACGGAGATGGCCGATTGGCTGTTGAGGCGGTTGTCAATTCACCGGCTGGTCTAGCATTGGACTCGCAAGGATTCCTCTACATCTGTGAACGGAACGAAAATAAGATTCGTCGTCTGAAGATTGCTTAATCGTTTATCGGCCGGCGTCGTTGATGGTCAATCGCGTATTGAACGTACGGTAAAGGTGGAAATGGCTGCACTATCGGGTGAGCAAGATCTCGCGCATTGTCACAAGCCTGGACTGAGGCGTGTCCCTCGACGACTTGTGTTAGCCGGAGCGTTAGTTGTTACAGCGGCAATTGCTTTAACATGGTTTCAAGTCACGACGGTTAGTTCTCATGGAATCGTCATTCGATCCCACTTTGCCACAGGCGATACGCCTTCTCATCCCAGTGACCCGGCTTGGGAATCCATTGCTGCTTTGCCGGTTCCCTTAAGTGGACAAGTCATCACCCGCCCTGTTTGGCCGGAGCCTAGTGCGACGGCCTTATCGATTCGCTCAATTCATAATGGGAAAGAAGTGGCGTTTCTGTTGGAGTGGCAGGATGCCACTAAAAACGAACGACTGACCCCAGGAGTTTTTCGAGATGGTGCGGCCATTGCGCTCCCTCTTGGAAATGCTCCAGCATTTTTTTGCATGGGACAACTTGATCATTATCTGAATATCTGGCACTGGAAAGCCGATTGGCAAAGCGATGTCGACCGACGTGCGGCACGGACAAAGAAAAAAGGAAAAAAGCGTGGTGGGATTCGTCGATTTGAAGTGATTCCACGTCGACCATCTTCGGTGGAAGACTTGATTGGTGGAGGGTTCAGCACTTTAACCAGCAAAAAGCGGCAAGGACGAATCAAAGGGCAAGCAGAATGGAAACGTGGGTTTTGGCGTGTGGTCATGAAGCGGCCACTCACGGCTCCTGGCGATGATTTGGAAAATGAAGCCTTACTTCAAGCTGGACGGTTGCAAGCTGTCGCATTTGCCATATGGAATGGAGAAAATAAAGAGCGAAATGGACAAAAAGCTGTAGCCTCGTGGATGCAACTGCTTATCGATCCCATTGTACAATCTTCATAAGCACATGTTTGATCGTGATGCGATGCTATGGTTGAATTGGTGATGCATAAAATTTCGTCTCAATCTGTATCTTGTCAAATGTGCTACGCAATGCGAATCATGACACAAGTTGTGTTTTTGGTCTCTTTCTGTTCATTGGTGAGTGTTATAGCCAATCCTTCTCGCGTTGATGCGCAAAGTTCTAATGGAGAAATGACGGAAGAGCGGGCCTTGGAGCTTGCCGAGCAGTTTGGCGTGGATGTTGGAGAAGTTGACGAAGAAATTCAAGAATTTCTCGGCTTAACTCGTGCAGAAGGGGTTGTTGTTTTTGCCGTGATTGGTGGGACCCCAGCTGATTTAGCGGGGGTAAAAGTTAAGGCGATTATTAAAGAAGTTGATCGGTTCGAAATCAAGACCCTTATAGATTTAGGGGTTGCTCTTGAAGCGACACTTCCCATTCAGAATTTTACTGTAGCGACTTACGAGCCATCCGATCCAAGTGATCAGGGTGTCACTGGCGGTCTCAATTTTCATTTTGTGCGTATTAAGCAGGATTAATTGCTCGCATATTATGTCTTGTATCACATCCAGAGGAACTATAAAGCTGAGCCTGGTAATAGGAGTTAGTCTCCTATTAGGGCTGAGCTTCTTTTGGCACGATGGTATGAGTCCAGTGGCCTTAGCCCAAGAAGCCTCGGATTCTGAAAAAGAAACATCATGGATTAAAGAAATTACGAAAGTGTTTGTTCCTTCTGAACAGTGCAAGCAATGCCATGATCGTCATTATGAAGAATGGAAAGGCATGCGCGAACAAACTCCTGACCTGAAGACCTTTGGTCGAGTCGATGGCGCGTTACTACACGGTACAGCACTAAAGTCTCATGTATTTAAAACCGTCCTTGGTCTGTGGTTACAAACAGAACCGACTCAACAGGAACGTGCCGATTGTTTGGCTTGTCATGCTCCCGCGGTCACTGTTTTTCCGCAGCATGCCGATCGGATTATCCAGCAGGTCATGGCTGGAGGAAAGCATGTGACCGTTGAAGGGATTAGCTGTTCCTCCTGCCATTTGATTAATGATATTCAAGAGAATGACAAGGTGTACCCGACGTTTAAGATCAATGCTGATCAACAATTTTATGGCCCCTACGCTGAACCTGAGGAAAATCTCGTTCACTCCTCACAGCAAGCGGACATTTATAAGGAAGCAAAATTTTGCACGGCTTGCCATTTTAGTAAGGTAAAAGATGTGACTCGATCGGATCTTCCTGGAGAAATTCTTAAGGGAACGATTTGCCAAGATTGTCATATGGAACGGTCTACGGGAAGTTCAACTTCTAAGCGAGGGTCGTTAACAAGGCCGATTGGGCGCCATTGGTTTCAAGGCATTGTCATTCCCGGCATTATGCTCAGTAATCGAAATCTGCAAGCGGAATGGTTTCCACGGGTTGACATTGAAGCCAACAAAAAAGAGGGGTCAGTGGAAGGGACCGTGTTAGTGAGAAATGGGAGTCTGCCGCACATGTTTCCTGGAGGGGATCCTGTACTCAAGCAATTTTTCGTGAAAGTCACCGTCAAAGATAAGCACGGAAACATTCTCGATGAAAAACAAGAGCGATTTGGACGGACCTTTGAGGAGTTGCTCCGAGGACCGATTCCACAAGCATTTGTCAATGGCGGTATCACGAGACGCGTGCCGTTTACTCTGCAGATACCTGAAGGACAAGAGTCGGTGTTAGTTGAGGCGAGCTTAAGTTATGCCCTCATTCCCGAACCATCCTCTGCCCTCAAGGATCGATATTTGAAGACTCTGGACAATGATAAAGAACGACAAGCTGCAGAAAAAGTCATTATTGATTATTCTTCGACTCGATTACTGACATTTCGCACGATGACGTTATAACCATTTATAATTTGCCTGACGGCAAACTTATCCAGGGGATACTTATGACGAGGAACATGATGCCGCGAGGGTTTACTCTGTGTGTTCTGAGTGCGTTAGTGTTATGGATGGGTGGGCCCTCTACTCTGGTTTCTGCTGCGGGAACTGAAAAGCCTTCAAAGCCATTAGAAAAAGCCTTTCCCCATTCCCAGAAGTGTAAGCGGTGTCATATTCGAGTATTTGAAGAATGGGAAGCCTCGGCACAGTCTCGTTCAATTGTCAGCTCAGCATTCCGTGTGACGCTAGATCGTTTCTTAGCCTCCGGCCCTGAAAAAGAACCGTCAATGTGTCTGCGCTGTCATGCTCCGCATATTTTGGAATACAAACATCAATCGAAGATGTTTGTTGATGAAGTGCAGTCAAAAGATCCGCAGATTGATGGGGTCGGTTGTGCTCAGTGTCATCTTATTAAAGATATTAATTCAGAAACGCATCCACCGCTTCCATCTTATCAATTAGAAAAAACCGTATTCGGTGGTTATAAAAATCCAGTGGAAAATTTGGCCCACCAATCGGAGACTTCCGAGCTCTACAAGAGTTCTGCATTCTGTGTGACATGCCATGATTCGCTGCCAAAGGGAGCCCAAATGGGACCATTACCGGATTGGATGGGAAACTGGAAAGAATCAAAAGCGGAAAAAGATGGTAAAACGTGCCAGTCATGTCATATGCCAGGAGCATTTGGTGAATCAGCCAACGGTGAACGAAATCGGAAAATTGCGAATCATAGTTTTCCTGGAAGGTTTGGAAAAGTTCGAGCCAAGGCTGTTGAGTTAGACTTTACCACCAAGGTTCAAGGAGAAACTTCAACCGTTGATGTCACGATTCAAAGTCTTGTTCCACACAATCTTCCAATGCCTCACCCAGGTTGGTATCGAGTGGTCGTCGACTTAACCATACTAGGGAAAAATTTAAGAAAAGTTCATGGTGATCAACGGTATTATGAACGGGTATATGGCGATAAGAATGGAAAGAAAACCGTCTTAGATTTTGAAGCGGTTAAGGTCTTGAGCGACACGTTGCTTAAGCCTGAGGAAAAACGAGTAGAGTCGTTTACCTTTCCAACTCCGCCCAATGCACCATCGATGGATGTTATTGTGACGTTGACCTATGCCCCAATTCATGGGCCTGAGGAATTTGTTCAAGCGGTTGAAGCTGAGTCAAGCCTTGGGACGAAAGATCGTGCGTTCCAAACGGTCGAAGTCGTGAAGAAAAAAGTGAATGTTCCACTTGGGAAATAATGTCTCCGTTAGGTAAGTTGTGATGGAGGCAATTCGAATTTCCTTATAAGATTTCGTCCGATGCTGCGTTCTCTGACAATCGCTCGAGATACTTTATAACAATGCACAGCATGCATTGTATTGTGTCTAATAAGCATTCGAGCAGAAATGTGATCCCCTCACGTTTATTTCTTTCCCTTCCATCCTTTATGAAGCGGTGTTCCAAATCTCTTTGCCTGAGGAGACGGTATGTTTGAAGCTGTCGAGAGTTCGTTTCTTGTGCCGTTTGATGGAACGTTTTCAATTAAGAAAGTTTCAACGAAGCACAAGGGGAAGGTCCCTTCCAAAAAACAGTATCATAAAAATCTCACGAAGCTTATTGAGAAGATGAGCGACTATCAACGGACTCTGTACGCTCATGATCACCATGCGATCCTTCTCATTTTTCAGGCGATGGATGCAGCAGGGAAGGATTCGACGATTCGAGCCGTGACAAGTGGAATTAATCCAGCCGGCTGTCAGGTGTTTTCGTTCAAACAACCTTCGAGTCGTGAGTTGGAGCACGACTTCCTCTGGCGTACAACTCGGTGTCTTCCTGAACGAGGACGGATTGGGATTTTTAATCGCAGTTACTATGAGGAAGTTCTTGTGGTTCGTGTCCATCCCGAGTATTTGCAATCTCAAAGGCTTTCAGAACCCTATAATCTCAAATCTATCTGGAAGGAACGGTTTGAATCTATTCGAGAACATGAACAGCATCTCGCTCGAAACGGGACTGTCATTTTAAAGTTTTGGCTCAATGTTTCCAAAAAAGAGCAGAAACGTCGATTTCTCTCGCGCATTGAAGTTCCAGAAAAAAACTGGAAATTTTCCTCTGGTGATATCAAGGAGCGTGGATATTGGAACGAGTATATGGGAGCGTACGAGCAAGCGGTCAATGCCACCTCGCGTCCCTGGGCACCGTGGTATGCTATCCCAGCAGATCATAAACCTTTTATGCGGTTAGCGGTGGCAGAAATTTTAGTGAAAACATTTGAACGACTCGGCCTGCGGTATCCCAAGCTCAATAAGTCTGAACAAGCGGAATTAGAACAGATGCGTTTACTCCTTGAACAAGAGTCTGCTTATAGCCGTTTTTAATAACTTCCGATGTTTGAGGCCTATAGCCGATTCAATGAACTTTCAATGTTTGATGTGAGTAATGACGCTGGGTGACTCAAGCTGGCTCGACTGGGACGTATTCATATTCGCTATAGTATTACGCTGCTAGGCGACCTATAATCAACCCTCCAGAGGCGAACTGGTCGCACCATTGGCAACTGCTTCAATCCTAGAAGAGGTTTGCCGCAACCGTCGTCTAGGTTTCCTTTTTTCACTCAACTGGAAATTAATTGGATTCGCTATAATCGTTTTATAAGTATGTGAGGGGTATGGTCTCTTAGGAAATGTTGTCCAGTTCGTCATGTGTTGGTCTGAGATGTAGTTAGCCTTTCTTAACCCTTTCTTTTCAAAATTTTAAATTAGGTTGTTTGCCAAAAGTTTGGGTGTTTGTCAGAAATGATAGGGGAACAAGGAGTCGTGCTTTATGAAGGCATGATCCCTTGTTCCTTTCGTGCAGTACTGGTGAGAAGCGCAGATGCGAGAGTTCCAGGTGTCGCATACCCTAAGGCGTAGAATGTACTAATTGTTTTGACTCAAGGCTACTTTCGTGCCGAGGAACATCAGCTTTCTTGCAGAGTAACTTATTCGGCTAGATGGTCTTAATGTCCCGTGGCTTCGTCGGCCATGTCTTCCGCTCCTTCTGCCATTTCTTCTGAGCCTTCTTGTATATCCTCTCCCATCTCGTTCATACCATCGCTGGAACTTTCTTTTGCATCACTTAGCATTTCGCCGGTATCTTCGGCGGCCTCGTTAAGTGATTTGCTAGCACTACTTACCGCATTATCAACGGCCTTGCCTGCTTTTTCGCCAGGGCCTTCAGACCCCTCCCCGCAGCCCATGACGAAGCTAAGTACAAAAATTCCACATAGGGTTGTGTACTGATATTTCATGCCGAACCTCCTGTTGGTTGTTGTAAAGAGTTGAATAGATCCTCTCTCGCGGCTTCTTGCCAATTGACAGTGGATCTCTGAGGGGAGGAATAGACCTGTCATTCCGTTGGGGCGAGTGTGAGTACGATCGTTTTACGGAAATGAATTCTCTTTTTATTGTAGAGCATTCGTGTGAAAGGTCAATAAATATTTCATCGGGTTTCCCAACGTTATATCTTCTGCCGAGAGTGATTCAGTACTTGTCTGAATGGTTATGGAAACAGTTAAGGCTTTACACTTTTGGAAATGTCTTAGAACAATTGCAGATGATGAACAATTTCTCGATTGAAGGATTGGTAGGCAAGTCAGCATTTCTGTATTTGACGTGATTTAGGATTCCATCGGTGTCGTGTAGGCCATTGGCACGGCCTTCGGCCGTGCCCTGGAGAAGACATCGCAATATGCTACGCAAATGTTTCGCAAAGGGATTTTCCAATAAGAGGAAGGTCGAATGTTTGATTCTCTTTTGGTTGTACCGTAGATTTTTTACTTTGATGAATGTTCACTGACTCGGTTTTTTGATTTGCTTGAAGTGGTATTTCAAGTTGATACAACTCATGAATTTTCGAATGATGTTGTTCAAGTTCCCACGCTAATTCATTTGCCAGTTTTTCCATTTTCTTTTGTAATTCACCGATTGAGTGAAGGTGATGCTTTACTTCTGCTTCTCTGGCTCGAACAATATAATCTTTGTCTAAGTATCGAGTATGGGTTCCTCCGTCGTTTGCTTTAGGGGTTGATGAGGTTTCTGTTTGATTCGTTGTGACGAGGGCGTTGGCGATTAGAATGTTGTTCATCATTACTCTCCACGTAAGAAGGTGAATCATGTGAATCCTTAACCATGAACGGTCATGTCCGCTGATAGAGCAAAAGCGTTGCCAAAGAATTTTTCGTGCACCAATTCGACATGATCGCACTGTACTACAATCAATGGATGCATCTGCCTGAGATGCTTGAGTTGCTGAGGAAGAATTTTTCGTGCTGGACATCAAACGTCGATAGAAATGTTGACGACTTCACATAATGAAATTCATCCTATGTTCAATATTTTCATGGAAAAAAGAATACTTTCCTCCAAGAATCGTCAATGAGAAGGAAGCGTTTCTGACAGTATGACTGTTAAGGGAAGATGGCGTTATCTTCTTGCTCGTTGATCCTTTTTCGTAAAGACCACATCGTCTCCACCTACTTTGATCCGAGAGCCTATTTGTTAGACGTGTAATGATCAAGAAACTGTTCATCTAAATTTCTTTTCACTTCAAAGTTGGTTGGTAGTATTGCGGATAAGTTTCTGATCGTCCATCGTGTTTCTTTCACTCAATTTTCTGAAGAAACTGTCGATAAGAGAGAGCTTTGTCTTGATTGCAAAGGCTTTTTATGTGAAATCTTGTCGTGAAATTCTCAACAATAGATAGAGGGTGTTATGGCCATGTCTCTTGGTAAATTACAACGATATAACCTTCAGGAGTTTTGGGGTGAAGAATTCGGGAAGTTTTCATCATGGCTTATTCAAGAAGATATTCTAGAAATGATTGGTGAAGGTATTGACCTTAAGCTAATTCCGACTAAACAGAATAATTCTGTGAGCCTGCCTCAGGGCGGTGTGATTGCCAAAAACGCGAAAAATGCTGATATCATATTTATTCAGGGGCAGTTACTTGATCTTACACATAATGATTTTGGTCAGTTGATTTCATGTGCGGCTGAGATGAATGCTTCCTCTATAGTCTGGGTTGCCTCAAACATTCCCATTGAATACCGGAACGCAATTAATTGGCTCAATACGATGTCTCGACATGATGTAAGTTTTTATTGTGCAGAACTAGAACTGTGGAGAATTGACAATTCTGCGCCAGCTGCAAATTTTCATGTTGTCTGTCAGCCAAGGCATCTGACTGGAAAAGTGCAAGATGGTCAGGATTCTGTTGTGGAGCGGGTAGACGCGAAGCAGGAGGTTCCACTCGCGAAAAATACTGCAAATCCTCAAAAGGAAGGGGATTGGACAAAGGCTACTCACGGAAATCTTCCTCCTTTACCGCAGGGTAAATCTTCGACTCAGGTAAAGGAAGAAGTTGCCGTTCGTGAAAATTTTGTCTACACGAAGTCGTTTTAGTCGTGAGTGAGCGGCAGGACATTCTTTTCTTAACTCATTTCTTTCCTCTCATCCAGCTCAGTTCTCAAGTCCGATCTAGGACGTTCTGTTGTGTGATGAAAAGTCGGGAATTTACCAAAGAAGTTGTGTACTTTTAGTAAACTCCTTTCTCTGAATCTCTTACGCCTTACCCGCTTTCCAGAGTAATCAAATAAATTTTAAGATTCTTTTATCTTTTTTCACTTCAAGTTGGCGCTCTACCGCGTTCTCAAGGGAATTATTTACGAAGGGGCAACGGAAGTTGATTTCCTTAGAGGGATTGAATATCAACTGGCTATTAAAAGCCAATAGTCGATCCCTTAAGGGCCTGGCACTTTTTCATACGAATGGAGCAAGCACGATAAAAAGTCAGTCAACTGCCAGAAAGGTCTCTGTTATCAAAAAGGAGGTCTAGCTGGCGCCGATGAGGCTGGCCAGAATGATGGGCTTGCCTACCTAGACCATCACAATGCTGTCATAAATTGAAGGGAGCAATATAGATTAAGGAACAGATGTTTTAAATCACTGACCTGCTCCAACAAGAGCTGAGATGTACCTCATTTTGAAAATTGTGCTGATATGGAGTCCTCATGCGTCCATTTTCTGAATAGTGCGGTGGTCAAAATTGATTATAAATGAATACAGATGACGACATGAATTGCAGTCGGGAAACTCACGTATTTTTATGGCAATAATCAATACTTGTGAAACGACCTTGAGGGGTGTAAACTTTCTTTTCATATTGAAAGGGATGTTTGTGACTGAAAAGAAAGAAGAAACCCTTCTCTTAGTTGGAGGGAATACTACGAATGGAAGCGAGATCCTCAGTTATCTTTCCAAAGATTACAGAGTGTTGTCAGCTAAGACAGGAAAAGAGGCCTACGAACTGCTGAGACTGAACGAGATTGATGCTATTTTGTTTGATGAAGACATCGGCGATATCAGTGGCGAAAGTTTTTTCAAAGAAGCACGTGTTCGATACCCTGATATCACTCGTATTTTTATGAGTGAATCCAGGGATGATCAGAAAGTCATGGAAATCTTTAAAGCTGGAGCCGTCTATCAAATCATCCCCAAACCCTGCCCGCCTTGGCATTTGCGGCTGTTAGTCAATCGTGCCTTGGAAAGTCGTGAATTGGCTCGCCGTCATCGATTCTTGAGTCGTGAGCTCAAATTTTCGGATAACGCTTTTCGTAGCCCCAAAGACCACATGGTAAAATTGTTACGAGAAAGCTATGAGTTCGACAAATTGGTCTTCGCCAGTGATGCCATGTTAAATGTCTGTAATTTAGCAAGAAAAGCGGCACCGACCGATCTCCCAGTTCTCATTCAAGGCGAAACTGGAACGGGGAAAGAACTAATGGCCAAAGCCATACATGGGTTTGGTTCACGAAAAGCTTTTCCGTTTTTAGTTCAAAATTGTGGCGCCTTGCCAGATGAGTTATTACAATCAGAATTATTTGGGCATAAACGAGGAGCCTTTACTGGTGCCGTTAGTGACCGACTCGGACTTTTTTCCGCAGCCGATGGCGGAACGGTCTTTCTTGATGAAATTTCCGAAGTCTCTCCCGCGTTTCAGGTCAGCCTATTACGATTTCTTCAGGAGGGAGAAATCAAACCTTTAGGTGCCGATAAGGTTGGGTATGCGGATGTTCGTATTTTGGTCGCGTCTAATCACCCAATCAAAGAGCGCGTAGAAGCCGGGACATTTCGAAAGGACTTGTACTACCGTCTTCATGGGTTTGAGATCAATATTCCCCCACTTCGGGAACGGGTGGAAGATATTCCTGTTTTGGCAGAATATCTTTCTCGAAACTATGCCGAAACCCTCAATCGAAAAATTGCAGGTATATCAGGGCAAGTGATACGACATATGCAAGCCTATTCTTTCCCAGGCAATGTTCGAGAATTAGAAACTGAAATTCGTCGGATGGTCGCCTTAACAAGTAATGGCGAGTTTGTGTCGATTGAGCATTTGTCTTCAGAAATTGCGCAAGCCCTTCCGGTGGACGACCGCATAAAAGAGCAATCCTATATCAATGAAGCTGGTACTCTCAAAGAAAAGGTCGAGCGGTTAGAGGCATTAATTGTGACTCAATGCCTCACGCGTCACCGATGGAATCAAAGTAAGGCAGCCAAGGAGTTAGGGCTATCACGAGTTGGCCTGGCGAACAAGATTAAACGGTATCAGTTAATTGCCGTTGGGAAATCGTGAAATCCCATGTGTGGACCAAACCCACGGTCGAAATCGAACCTACCCAGACGACTGGCTCTCGAGGCTTTAGTGTGAATCCTTTTATCATGAAGCTCTGCCTCAACTAAATCCCACGTCTGAACCGAAAAAACTTGGTATCATCTCCACTGGCCAGATAGTGAGCTTTGTCAGAAGTAGAAAGCCATGGGTCTTGGCATTGTCGTTGCTGAAGTATTTGGTTTGTTTCCACCCTTCAAGCTGAATGTTTCGTATGGGAAATCAGATCGGGAGAACTCTTGAAGATTACGACCTCATAGGACCTACCCTCGTGAAGCTTCACTCATTTTCTTTTCACTATGGCGAATCCAAATAAGTTTAAGGTGTGACCTTGGCGACGATTGTTGAGTTATCCTGCGTAACCTCAATAGATAACTGACGTTCAACGCGGGTCTGCTCCTGAGGTGTCGGCTTGAGATCGCCAAGCCCGCGCAAATACTCACTTCGAACGTTCGGAAGGTTATACCCGCTTGGCTGTCTTGATAATGATTAACGTGTTATCTCACGTATTGGCTCTCAACATTGTACAAATTGGCGCGTTATCGTTTCGGTATAACCGAATCGGCTATAAGGTTATCTCTGAAGATGAAGGCTATGTTGTTGAGCCATGATTTCTCTCTCCTACCTTCTCGAAAAGTTACTTGCAAACTTGACTTACACTTCTTCCTTGCTATTGTTCTTAATTGTGTAACTCTTCTTTTCATCTTGTCGTGGGTCTTATCAATCTCATGATAAGTACGTCGATAGAATATTCCTTTTGTTCTACAGGAAAGATGAATATTCGCTAATCATGTTGGCACAAAAACGGTTAATGGCATCGCATTTGCTTGTTAACGGCATAATTAATGGAATGTATACCGTGACGACTTCAAAGGATTTTTCTTCTCCATTACCTGCCCCTTAAAAATTTTCTGTGATCCTGTATTCAGTAAGACGTTATTAAATAAAGGAACCGTTATGGCCAATTTACTCTGGTTACAAGGTGGTGCATGTTCGGGTAACACCATGTCGTTTCTTAATGCGGAGGAACCCAGTGCTTGTGACCTTGTGACGGATTTTGGAATCAACATTCTCTGGCATCCATCCTTGGGTGTGGAATTAGGAGATAATTTACAAAAATTACTTCGCGACTGTGTGTCGGGAGAAATTCAACTCGACATTTTTGTCTTTGAAGGAACGGTGGTCAATGCTCCTAATGGTACTGGCGAATGGAATCGATTTGCCGGACGGGCGATGAAGCAGTGGGTGCAGGACTTGTGTGGATCCGCACAATATGTGGTAGGAATCGGGGATTGTGCAACATGGGGCGGTATTCCAGCTACGGTACCGAATCCGAGTGAGTCCCAGGGGCTTCAATTTCTCAAACGAAACCATGGTGGGTTTTTAGGGATAGATTTTCGTTCAAAGTCCGGTCTTCCGGTGATCAACATTCCAGGCTGTCCGGCGCATCCTGATTGGATCACTCAAATTGTTGTGGCCGTCGCGACAGGGCGAGCTAGCGATATTTCTTTGGACGAGTTCCAGCGACCCAAAACCTTTTTCCAGAGCTTTACCCAAACCGGTTGTACGAGAAATATGCACTTTGCCTACAAGGTTTCAGCGACCGAGTTTGGGCAACGTAAAGGGTGTCTCTACTACGACCTCGGGTGCCGGGGACCCATGACTCATTCTCCCTGCAATCGGATCCTGTGGAATCGTCAATCCTCCAAGACACGTTCTGGCATGCCGTGTCTAGGTTGTACTGAACCAGAGTTTCCACACTTTGATTTGGCACCAGGGACAGTGTTTAAGACTCAAACGGTGATGGGTGTTCCTAAAGTTCTCCCATCAGGAGTTGAAAAGAAGGGGTATGTGACTCTGACTGCTGCAGCCAAAAATGCCTCTCCGGCCTGGGCGGAGGAAGACATCTTCGTGGTGTAAAGCATCTAGACAAAAGTTTCTACATAAGAGGAGCAGGACCATGGCTGTACAAACATTAGATATTTCTCCGGTAGGAAGAGTCGAGGGGGACCTCGATGTCCGAGTTGATATCGATAACGGCGTGGTGACGAATGCCTGGACTCAAGCCGAGTTGTTTCGGGGGTTTGAAATTATCCTTCGCGACAAAGACCCCCAAGCTGGCCTGGTCGTCACTCCACGTGCATGCGGAATATGTGGGGCGTCGCACCTCACCTGTGCCGCTTGGGCGCTGGATACCGCCTGGAAGACGACTGTTCCCCGAAATGCCATCTTGGCTCGAAACCTTGGCCAGATTGTGGAAAGTTTGCAAAGTCAGCCTCGATACTTTTATGGGTTGTATGCGATTGATCTCACCAACAAACAATATCGAAATAATCAATATTATGAAGAAGCCTGTAAACGCTTTGCCCCCTTTTCTGGAAAATCCTATGAAATTGGCGTGACGATCTCTGGTAAACCGGTAGAAATTTATGCATTACTCGGCGGGCAATGGCCGCATTCGTCGTATATGGTGCCAGGCGGAGTCATGTGTGCGCCAACTCTTTCCGATGTCACCCGTGCCTGGTCGATATTAGAATATTACAAAAAGACGTGGCTTGAGCCGGTGTGGTTAGGATGCTCACTCGAACGGTATGAGCAAATCAAAACCTATGATGATTTTATGGTTTGGCTGGACGAAAGTCCTGCACATGCCAATTCGGATTTGGGTTTTTATTGGCGGATGGGAGTCGACATTGGGTTGCATCAATATGGTGGAGGAATAGGCAAATATTTCTCATGGGGTTATCTCCCCCATGAAGATAAATACCAAAAACCAACAATCGACGGCCGACAAACATCTGTGATGATGAAGAGCGGTGTCTATAATGGCGCCACAGATGCGCATAGCTTAATGAGTCAGGAATTCGCACGTGAAAACACGACGCATTCATGGTATGACGAAAGTAACGACGATGTGCATCCCTTCGACCGAACAACCAAAGCCATCCTAAACAACTCCACCGATTTTACTGGTCGGTATTCCTGGTGTACCGCGGTCAGTCATGAACAGTTTGGACGGCTCGAAGCAGGTCCTTTTGCCAGGCAAATGATTGCAGGGGGCAAACATGGCGAAGACTGGCAACATACTGATGGGTTCATTTTAGATGTCTATAAAAATATGAGTGGCCCTAGTCTTCACCTCAGGCAACTCGCCCGAATGCATGAAACCGTGACACTTTATCGTCAAGCCGAACGGTGCCTGCGCGAATTCAAATTGAATGATCCTTGGTATATTAAACCGCAGGAAGTGGATGGTCGGGGATGGGGTGCGACTGAAGCCATTCGCGGTGCGTTGTGCCATTGGATTGAGGTTCAAGGTGGGAAAATAAAAAATTACCAAATCATTGCGCCCACGACTTGGAATGTGGGACCACGTGACAGCGAAGGTAATCGAGGGCCCATCGAAGAAGCGCTCATAGGGTCCCCGATTGCTGATCCGACTGATCCTGTCGAGGTTGGTCATGTGGCGCGTTCTTTTGACTCCTGTCTCGTCTGTACCGTCCATGCGCATGATGCCAAGTCTGGAAAGGAATTATCACGATTTCGAATAGGGTAAACGATCGCGAATTTGAGTAATGACAATGCCGAGAATACACGAATTTATGTGAATTCATATAGGAGGGTGCTCGAACCTTCACGCTTCACCCTTTTCGGCGAAGTGCCAGGATCTTCGTATTATGCGTAATGAGGAAGAAGAAAAAGTTCGACAACAGATTGAAGGCTTGTTGTCCAACGGGCTCAAGACGATGCTCGAACCATTTCCTGAAACGCATGTCGAATTTGCGAAACTTCTTGATGAGCTGCGAAACCTTTCTCCAGATGACTTAGAGGGCAAACTCGTAATAGGAGGATTTGCGGATCAGCCGTATGGACCGGATCAAATGCGATGTTTAGAATGCATGTATTATTTAGTCCACAGAAAATGGTGCGATTTGCCGGAATTGGCCGTGCCAGTTGAGCCGGACTGGTATTGTCGATTGTGGCGTATCTAAGCATACCTATTTCTAATCTCGTCGTTAGTCTTTGCCAGCAGAAGCTTATTTTCGGTTAGATGTTGACGCGGTAGGTTTTCAGCACAGCTTTCCCGCCTATCTTCAGATGGATAACGATGACCTTCTTCGACAGAAGGTGTTCCAGTTCTTAGAGTCTGGAGTTCCGACTGAGGTTGAACCTCGTGCGTATTCCAGTGAAGACGTTCAAGTCATTATAGCGAGGCTGCAATCGTTAATGGACAATCAGCTTGATGAAAAAATCAAGATTGCCGGATTTACATTACAGCCATACCACCCATTTGATGATGAAGACGATCTTGTCCAATCTTGTGAGACCTGCATGTACTACCTCCTGCATCGCCGATTCTGTGAGCTTCCTGAATTATCCATTCCTGTCGAAAAAGACTGGTCGTGCCGGCTTTGGCGAATTTAGGGATGGTGTTTCATTTTTGTGATTGTCGAATGATTTCTATTCTTCCCGCCAAAGTCATATAATCACTTCTTGCTTCGTTTTTCTTGTAAAACGTGCGTGCGACACGATTGAAAATATGTATGTGATCATTGGGTGCGGCAATCTCAACCGACGTGACGATGGTGTAGGAGTTGTGGTTGCTCAGCGTCTGCAAGCATTTTTCTCTCAACACGCTCAACCGAATGTTCACGTTTTTGATGCGGGTACAGGCGGAATGGATGTCATGTTTCATGCCCGAGGAGCTCGTGCTCTCATTATTATCGATGCGTGTGTGAGTGGCTCAGAATCCGGTGCCATTTTTAAACTCCGAGGTGATGATGTCACGAATCGCCCAAACTCAAGTTATAGTTTGCATGACTTTCGTTGGGACCATGCGCTCTATGCTGGCCAGCAAATCTTTAAGGAGGAATTTCCCAAAGATGTCACGGTGTATCTCATTGAAGCTGCTGATACGTCTTTTGGCCTTGAGTTAACCCCTCCCGTAGAACAATCAGTAGAAATCGTGTGCGAACATATTCGTACGCAAGCGTTAGCATGGATTCATTCTGAGTTGCCAGAATCCCACAGCAGTGAACCTGAGTCGCCGCTTCATATTCGAATTCATAAAGGCAGCCTCTATGTCGATGCGTCAATCTCAGAGAGGTATTTCCAGAATCTTCAGCACATCGCTCTTGTCAAACGGGACAACCAGATTCTCATCCTCCCTATTCGTCATGAAGGGGGAGGGGGGCTCCTACTCAAAATCAGAAATTCGCATGGAGACCGGGTGATTCATGCACAAGAGTTTCTTCGAGAACATGGCCTCGAAGACCTTGTTGATTATCGTATTCCTGTTTCATGGGATAACACCACGTGCGGATTGGTCTTTGATGTTTCTTGCATAAACCCTCGATCAATATGACCTGTTCTGTTCTGCAGGCATAGGGCATTTCTCTCGCCCCCATCATTCGGCATAGACTCTTCTGCAGACCATTTCTACTGTTTGAATCATGGACTACAGTGGTTTGGCGTACTTGCAATCCCAGGTTTCATTTACTAACGATATAAACTGAATAAATTAAGTATAAATACGTTTAAGTGGCGATTTAAGTGTAAATATGCATAGTAACTTTGCAATTAGAAAAACAAATTGACATATAAGATGCCTGCGAATAAGATGAGTGAAATCTACACAGGAGCCAAGGATGGTTGATAAAGTAGTCACTTCTAGTCTTTCCAATGAATGCGTCAACGCCGCCGTAGTTGCAGCTAAATCAACCTCTGCTACCTCAGCCGCTGAAGTAGAGAAGCTTATGGAAATGGCCATGAGTTTCCAGCAAAACCCCAAATCTGTGCAAGATCTTTATCAGGCGGTATTTCTTTATCAAAAGGCTGCCTCGCTATGTGAGACAGAGCCGCTTCTGACGGCTCGATTGCAAGCTCGAATGGGGATGGTATTGAATGCCATTCCACACGAGGGGCCGGAGTACCTCATGCAAGCACACATCGCATTTGAATCTTCTAAAAAAGCATTGTCTCAAATGTTTAGAATGAATAAATCTATTGCTATGACATCGTACAGTTTTCCTGAAAGTCCGGTCCGAAAACCCTAAAAGCTCCGAGTATCTTTGTTGTTAGAAGAATTATGTTGATCGTTTGAATGAGCATGGCATGGGATGCGTAACATACACATAGAGGAGCCAAACGATGGTGGATCAAATGGTCACTTCTAGTCTTTCCGATGAACGCGTCAAAGCCGCATTTGCAGCTGTTGAATCCGCCGATGCTACCCACCCAGAAAAAGTAGAGATGCTCATGGAAATCGCCATGAGTCTCCAGCAGAAACCCAAATCAGCACAAGATCTTCATCATGCCGTCTCGCTCTACCGCAAGGCGATCTCGCTATGTCCGGCTGAATCGCTGCTCCTAGCTAGAGTGGAAGCTCGGATGGGGACGGCACTAAATGCGATTCCACATGACGGACCTGAGTTTCTCCGGCAAGCTCATACCGCTTTTGAATTAGCTATCATAATTTTAAAGCAGCACGGCTCTATGCAAGAACTTGCAGAAGCTGAGATGAATCTTGGCCTGACCATTCAATCCTTGGCTAGTTATGGCTGCGCACACATCACTGACGCGATCAATGCCTATTTGCGGTCACTCCGTATTTTTACGCGCGATGCCTATCCGGCAGAATTTGCCATTCTTCATAACAATCTGGCCACAGCTTATTTATCGATGACCATTACGGAGCAGAATGGAAAGATGCGAGAAGCGCTCGCGGTGCAGTCGTTTGAAGAAGCCCTACGTGTTGTCACACTGATTGATTATCCGACGGAATACGCAATGCTTCAAAACAACTTGGGAAATGCCTTGCAATATTCCTCTAGTAGTCATGTCGTTGAAAACATTTTTCGAGCGCTGGAGGCCTACGACGAAGCCCTGAAAGTTCGAAATCCAAAAGACACTCCATTAGAATATGCCAATACTATTTCAAACAAGGCCAATGCCTTGCGGAGCTTACCTGATGATCCTCAGTATCCAGAACGAAGCAATCGTGGTAACCTCAGACGTGCGTATGCGTATTACCATGAAGCCATTACTATTTTTCAACAGTTTGGAGAAAGCACGAAAGTCCTCATGACATCAGAAGTGATGGCAGACATTGATCAAGAACTGCAAGATGCCGAAGATTTCTCACCAAGCGACTCCATTTATCGCACGACGATGTAACCCATAGTTGTGTTAGGAGATCTTTGTTATTGACACGCTGACATTTGGAGAGTTCACCGTCGTGAAATGCCTCCTCCTCTTTCTGATGGCCTGTGTCATGGGGGCAATTGGGGGTGCTGTTGGCGGTATGTTCGTTGGAGGAAAGGATTTGGGGTATGAACTAGCCGCTATGATGGGGGCATTTTTCGGACCTCTTGCCGCTGTTCCAGGTGTGGTTGTAGGCTTGCTGCTTCTTGTGGTCGTGTGAGTGCGAGAGAGATACATCATGATTGACATGTTCAGGCATTCAATCCTGCTATTTTGTAAAGGTAAATTATTTAAGGATCTCAACAAGGTCATGATGCTGGTGGTGTTTGGTGCAGTACTGGCGGCTCTCATGCTGGTGGCACTGGTTAAGGTTGGTGTGAATATGTGGGTGGCAGTGATGATAGCCAGTGGATTGTCTGGCGCATTGCAACCACGTCTCTTTCGTGATTTAAAATTTCAGTAGAATAGATGGTAAAGGTTGACGTAATGACGTCGTCCTCACAGGTTGCTCCACATTCCCAACAACCTAACCCAACTCAGCCAGCGTTAGGGGATCTTGTCCGGGATATTGAACGTTTAGAAACGATCGTTGACGGATGGGAGGAAACTCAACAACATACCGTGCAGGCTTTACGCCAGGCTATTGATCGGCTTCATACTGAAGCCTTTTCTCGATTGATTCGTGAGATCAAGTCTCATCCAGCCGCGCAACCCGGTCTTCGACAAGCCGTCTCGGATGAAGTTGTTTACGCTGTCCTACGACATTTCCAACTAATCAAGCCCTCATTACATGAACGGATAGAAGATGCACTCGCTTCTGTTCGTCCTTCTCTTCAAACGCATGGAGGCGATGTTGAGCTTGTGGCCGTACGACCTCCGGATACGGTTGACATTCAACTGCTAGGCGCCTGTCATGGGTGCCCGTCTTCTAGTCTTACCCTAACAGAAGGGGTGGAAAAAGCCATTAAAGACTCTTGTCCTGAAATCACGAGCATTCACACCGTCAAAGGGGCTGCGACCTTGACGGGAGAGCATGGGGTTCCCTTACATTTTGTCAGTCCATTTGCCAAAACAGCAGAAGAAGGTTGGCAATCTGTGACGAACGTGGAACATATCCCGGAAAATGGTGTGACGGTGAACGAGGTCTCCGGTCATTCACTCTTATTCAGCCGACAAGGACATCAAGTGACCTGTTTTGAAAATTCCTGTGCGCATATGGGGATGCCGTTGGACATGGGAGAAGTCAACGACGGCATTATCACCTGTCCGTATCATGGTTTTCAGTATTCATTAACGAGTGGTGAATGCTTGACGGCTTCTGAGGTGCAATTGTTACCGCATGCCGTTCGCGTGACCGGAACAACGGTGGAGATCAAGTTTTCGGAGTAATCCTTCATGAGCACGGTTGTGCATATCTCTCCAGTTCCAGCCTTGAAACCAGAAGAAATATGTGCCGAGACTTCGGAATCGTTATTCCAAGAATCTGGCCCTACGGTCGTGTTGGGAGAATGCCATGATTCTGGAGGGCTCCCCATCCCCATAACCCCATCTGCCTCGAACCTATTCGGTCCACGTGGAGCCTGTTTGTTGGCACCCCATGGTCCACTTTGGGTTGCCGATACTGGTCATCATCGCCTCCTAGGCTGGAAGCATCTCCCAACTGAAGATCATGCACCCGCTGATTGGATTCTTGGGCAACTGCATTTTGGGGCTGAAGGACGCAATGCCAAAACATCTCCAGGCCCTCATACACTCAACGTTCCAACAGGAATAGTGCCGTATAAGGACGGTTTAGCGGTAGCCGATGCATGGAACAATCGTGTGCTTCTTTGGAAGACCGTTCCACAAGATAGTCACACACCTGCGGATGTGGTGTTAGGTCAAAACGACATGATATCCATTGATGCCAATAGAGGCTCTGCTGTTCCTAGTGCGGTAACGTTGCATTGGCCGTATGGTGTCTGGTCCGAGGGAGAATCGTTGATGGTGGCGGATAGTGGCAATCGTCGTGTTCTCATATGGCACACCTTTCCAACTTGTCATGGCCAACCGGCAGATCTAGTCCTTGGGCAGCAGACATTCACATGCCGAAATGAAAATGCTGGTGGAGAGCCCAATGCCATGAGCATGCGGTGGCCCCATGGTATCACCAAATGGAACGGCAATTTGTGTGTGACTGATGCTGGGAATAATCGAATCATGGTGTGGAATGGAATGCCTATGCATCACGGTGCTGATTGTCAATGGATTCTTGGCCAATGCAACTCGCGCCTGGTGGACCACAACGCCAGTTTGTATTGGCCCAGAGCCGAAACTTTGAACATGCCCTATAGCATCACCACCTGTGGATCATGGTTGCTCACGGCTGACACAGCGAATTCCCGATTATTAGGGTGGCCATTATCGCACCTCCTGACTGGCGGTAAGGCTCAAGCCTTGGCAGGACAACCGACGTTCAATGCTAAAGGTGACAATCAATGGAAATTTGTCAAGAGAGGGAGTCTGTGTTGGCCGTATAGTGTCCAGGCCTGTGGGAAGACGATCGTCGTGGCCGATTCTGGAAACAATCGTATTCAATTATGGTCTGTTAATCCAACACTCGAAATATGATTCGTACATCGTCACATGGACTTTCAACTGACGATGCCGCATGGCACATTCAAATCCAAGGGCTCGTCCAAGGTGTGGGGTTTCGTCCGGCTGTGTGGGTTCTGGCTCAGCGCTATCACTTGAGAGGACGGGTTCTGAATAATGGACAGGGTGTGCAAATTATGGTAGCAGGAAAAAGCCCCGATATGATGAGTTTTGTGAAAGAGTTGACCAATCATCCTCCACCGCTTGCCAAAATCAGTCATGTTGAGTGGCAACCAATTTCGACCTATGCCATACCCGAACGAGAATTTCTCATTGCAAATACCGAAAATACGGAAAAGGCAACTGGAATTATACCCGATGCCGCGACGTGTTCGGCATGTCTCAAAGAAATTTTTGATCCGTATGTCCGTCATTTTCGTTATCCGTTTACGAACTGCACGCATTGTGGCCCACGACTCACCATTCAGCGACAGATTCCCTACGACCGGTCGCACACCTCTATGGCCCCCTTTCCCTTCTGTGACGTTTGTGCTCATGAATATGGCGATCCTCACACCCGACGGTTTCACGCAGAGTCTATTGCCTGTTATGCCTGTGGACCTAAAGTCTGGCTAGAACGGGCAGACCAGAAACCTATTGCCATCGATTCCTTCAGCATGCTGGATGAAATGGATGCGGTCTGTACCCTATTGAAACGCGGTCATATTGTCGCTATTAAAGGACTCGGTGGATTTCAATTAGCCTGTGATGCCACCCAGGAAGAACCCGTCAGTAGACTACGAACACTCAAACAACGGGAAAGAAAGCCGTTTGCACTCATGGCTCGTGACCTGGACGTCATTCGACGATATTGTCCAGTTAATGATCAGGAGGCCGCTCTGCTCCAACGTCCAGCTGCACCGATCGTGCTGCTTTCCTCTGTAAGCCACGACTCGTTGGCTCCCAGTGTGGCACCCAACGTGAACATGTATGGTTTTATGCTTCCTAATTCTCCGCTCCATCATCTCATCCTCAAACGAATGAATGGGCCTATCGTACTGACGAGTGGAAATCGAGCGGGAGAACCACAATGGATCGACAACGAATTAGCCAAGGAGCACTTAGGCCACATTGCGGAATACTTTGTTTTGCATGATCGGGAAATCACTCAGCGCGTTGATGATTCGGTGGTCAAAATAATGTTGAACGTCCCTCGTATTTTCCGCCGGAGTCGTGGCTATGCTCCGACTCCCATCACTCTTCCACAGAGCTTTGGGCAGGCGCCGAGAATATTAGCGATGGGTGGGGAACTAAAGAATACATTCTGTTTTCTGAAAAATGGAGAGGCGCTGTTGTCTCACCACATTGGCGATTTAGAAGATGCTTTGACCTACGCTGATTATCAGCTTGCGCTGGCACAGTATCAGGGGTTATTTGGACAGACGCCCGAGGTTGTGGCCATTGATCGTCATCCTGAATATCTGTCAAGCAAGCTTGGGCGAGAACTTGCCGATCATCACAAGCTGCCCATGAGCGAGGTCCAGCATCATCATGCTCACTTGGCTGCGTGTTTGGCTGATAATGACATTCCGCTCAATACATCTCCTATCCTTGGGGTGCTGTTGGATGGACTGGGGGTAGGGGAAGACGGAACTTTTTGGGGAGGAGAGTTTCTTGCCGGTGATTATTGTGACTTTACTCGTTTAGGAACGTTTAAGCCAATTGCGATGCTTGGGGGCAATCAGGCGAGTCGAGAACCTTGGCGAAATACGTATGCGCATGTGGTTGCAGAAATGGGCTGGGCACAGTTTAAGATGAATTATCATGAGTTGCCGTTGTTTCACTATCTTCAGCAGAAACCTCGTGCCATACTAGATCAAATGCTGAGCGAACAGGTGAATAGTCCGCTTGCGAGCTCTTGCGGCCGACTGTTCGATGCTGTTGCTGCTGCTCTGGGGATTTGCCAGGATCGTGTCCTGTATGAAGGGCAAGCCGCGATGGAATTGGAGGCAATGGTGGATCGCACTGCTCTCGAAACGGAACATCTAGCTTTGGCCTATCCATTTTCTATTCCCCGGCTTCAGCACTCCCAGCTCCGCTATGTCGAACCATTGGCTATGTGGGAAGCTCTCTTAGGTGATTTGCTGTTAGACACCCCACGACCCGTCATGGCCGCCCGTTTTCATAAGGGACTCGCAAACGTCATCTGTTCCATGGTCAAGGTTTGTAGTCAAACTTCTGAAGGTCAATGTGCGTATCAGACCGTGGCACTTTCTGGAGGCGTCTTTCAAAACAAGATTTTGTTTGAGCTAGTGCATCAACAGTTATGCGATGACGGATTTACTGTGCTATCGCACCGCCAGGTTCCAATGAACGATGGAGGCCTAGCCTTGGGGCAAGCCGCCATCGCAGCAGCGCGCGTTCTAACCCATTACCAGGTACATTGATTATGTGTTTAGGTATTCCTGGACAAATTGTTGAAATCGATGACAAAGAACAGAAGCTCGCTATAGTGGATGTTGGGGGCGTGCGACGACAAGTGAATATTGCCTGTATTGTCGACGACGAGCACCCACCTGCTTCGTGCGTTGGCGCTTGGGTGCTCGTGCACGTAGGATTTGCCATGAGCCGGATTGATGAAGAGGAAGCCGAACGCACGATTAAACTTCTGACTGAAATGGGGGAGGTCCAGGCGGAACTTCAAGCCATGCGAGAATCTAATACGTCGTAAGACGACACAAGCTATGTCTACACAGGACACCCTTTCTTCCTTGTATCCCTTCTTGCAGTCAACCCAGCCGCAGGACCCTGCTCGGCTTAATCGTGAATTATTAGAATCGACTTTTCAGAAATCTCAGGACAGCATTCAGGTCCTCCAAGCCTTCTTTGCTAAGCACGCTCAACAGGTCGTAGCCACAGCGCATGCTATCTCCTCGATCTATCGGAACGATGGTCGGCTCTTGACGATGGGGAATGGTGGATCAAGTTGCGATGCCGCACATATCGCCGTGGAATTTTTGCATCCGGTCACGACAGGTCGGCCCTCCCTCCCAGCCATTAATTTAGCGGCAGATCAAGCGATGATGACGGCTGTGGGCAATGATGTGGGTTTCGACCAGATATTTGTCCGGCAACTGATCGCGCAAGGAAGACGAGAGGACGGAATTGTCGGGGCTTCGACAAGCGGCAATTCAAAAAATATTCTTCGAGCGTTTGAGAAAGCTCATGATATGGGCATGACGACCATCGCCTTCACAGGTGGCACCGGCGGACTTATGGCGAATTCAAGCGCTATTCACCATTGTTTGGTTGTCGAGACGGATAGTGTTCACCGAATTCAGGAATGTCACGTTCTCATCTATCACATTATCTGGGATCTCGTGCATACACTGCTTGCCGATGAGCGTGGAGCTGTCACGTCAACAAAGGTGCCTCAATGAAATTTGTGGACGAATTTCGTGATCCTCAAAAAGCCCAGGTGCTGCTCCAAGAAATCCAAGCATTAGTCAAACGCATTGACACCTGTCGACACCGGCCGGTCTGTATCATGGAAGTCTGCGGTGGTCATACGCACACGATTTTTCGATATGGACTCAACAAGATGCTCCCCGAGGAAGTGGAATTCGTTCATGGACCGGGCTGTCCTGTGTGCGTGTTACCACGAGGAAGGGTCGACGATTGTGTCGCCCTCGCTGAACGACCAGATGTCATTATGACTACCTTTGGGGATGCGATGCGCGTGACCGGGTCGAAGAAAAACTTGCTTCAAGCCAAGGCTGAAGGTGCCGATGTGCGCATGGTCTATTCGCCATTGGACGCGTTACAGATTGCAAGGGCCCACCCAGACAAAGAAGTTGTGTTTTTCGGTCTTGGGTTTGAAACCACGATGCCCAGTACGGCACTGACGATTATTCGGGCTCAGGAGGAAAACCTCACAAACTTTTCGCTCTTCTGTAATCACATCACGATCATTCCCACGATCAAGGCGGTCTTGGATTCTCCAGGGTTACAGCTCGATGGGTTTCTTGGTCCAGGTCATGTCAGTATGGTGATTGGCATAGCCCCATATTCTTTTATTGCCAAACGCTATAGAAAACCCCTGACGATTGCCGGATTTGAACCGCTCGATATTTTGCAATCAGTCTGGATGGTGCTGAAGCAACTGGCCGAAGGACGATGTGAAGTTGAAAACCAATATCAGCGCATTGTGCCACAACAAGGAAATGTTCAAGCACTCGAAGCGATTCAGAGAGTCTTTGAATTACGGAAATTTTTTGAATGGCGTGGTTTAGGGTCGATTGATCATTCAGGCGTGCGGGTTCGTGAGGAGTTCTCGGTATTTGATGCTGAACGAAAGTTTTCGGTTCCGAATGTGACCATTGCTGATCCTACTGCCTGTCAATGTGGTGAAGTCCTAACCGGAGCGATCAAGCCCAATCAATGCAAAGTTTTTGGAACAAGCTGTACGCCAGAGAATGCGTTAGGCGCACTCATGGTGTCCACTGAAGGCGCATGTGCTGCGTATTACAACTACGGCTGGATTGACCGGAACGACATTCAATCCGTCAGCGTTTCGATTTAACGAAAGTACTCAGTTCTATGAAACCCTCGATGCTCTTACCTGATGAAGTTTCTTCGGAGGCCAAAACATCTCTGACGAAAAAAATGCGAGATCAACGGATAACCCTGGCGCACGGGTCAGGTGGAAAAGCGATGCGCGGTCTTATTGAAACCCTGTTTGTCAGGACATTCAATAATCCTGTCCTCGAGGCCTTAGAAGACCAAGCCGTGTTTCCCTTACAGGAATTATCGCAGCATGGTCATCGACTGGCCTTTACGACCGATAGTTATGTCGTTCATCCGCTATTTTTTCCTGGCGGCAATATTGGTGAACTGGCGGTGAATGGTACGGTGAACGATTTGGCTGTCAGCGGGGCGCGTCCACTCTATCTCTCGTGCAGCATGATTATGGAAGAAGGGCTCGCCATGGAATCACTTGCCCAAATCGTGCTTTCGATGAAACAGGCTGCAGATCAAGCCGGCGTGGCGATTGTGACGGGAGACACCAAAGTTGTCGAGCGAGGCTCAGCGGATAAACTCTTCATTAATACGGCAGGCATTGGGATCATCCCTGAGGGTATCTGTATTTCTGTGCACGGAGCTCGACCAGGCGATGCGATTGTGACGAATGGATTCATTGGCGACCATGGTGTGGCCATCCTTCTCGCCCGGAATGAATTAGCTTTAGAATCTAATGTTGAAAGTGACACGCAACCCCTCAATGACCTGATTGCCAAGATGTTAACGGTATGCCCTGATATCCGTTGTATGCGGGATGCCACACGTGGCGGAGTTGCCACGGTCTTAAATGAGTTTGCCGCTGCGGCCGGAGTTTCAATGTATGTGCATGAATCAGCCATACCCATGAGAGAACCTGTTCGGGGAGCCTGTGAAATATTAGGCCTGGATCCCCTTTATCTGGCCAACGAAGGGAAACTTGTAGCGATTGTTCCGCAGGAGAGGGCCGAGCAACTTGTGGCGACTATGCAACGACACCCAGCAGGGACACACAGTGCTATCATTGGAACGGTCAAGGTATCACCCGTAGGCACGGTGCTGTTATCGACCACGTTTGGCGGTACACGTATTGTCGATACGTTGGTAGGAGAGCAGTTGCCCAGGATTTGCTAGACCAGACACGTGATGAGGACTTTCACCGAACACACCGTTGACATTGCAGACAACGGTCATGTTGAACATCTCACGTATAGAGGGCTCTTGTCTTTTCAACAGGGTGAGGCGATTTGGGGTGCGAGCGTAGGATTCAGGGCCATGCAAACGGCAGGATTGGTTTTGTCCAGGACTCGCCTGTGGGATCGAGAGTTTCTCTCAGTGATGAGTGCTCACCCTGGGCCAGGAGTGCTCGGTGCCATTGAATATGTCACCCATTGTGCGAGCCGAAACCGCTTTCACTTGCTTGACCCGACTCAATCGACTGGGTGCCATGGAAACATGGAGTTTCGCTGGTGGGTAAGTGATTCTTCTCAATGCGTGGAGATCGAACTTTGTCATGGGTTTGTTCCTCAGCAATTCTTTGAATTCGTTGATCGCGTAGGATCATCCAAAGAAAAGGCTGATGACAAATCTAAACTTGAAGAATTAAAGGAAGAGTTGACGACGAAAGTTTTGATGGGACCACTCGAAGAAATTTTTTATAGTACGGACGTCCTTAATCCTATTCCGCGAGAAGCGAATCAATGCACGAATTGAGCTTGACGCGCAATATCGTCTCTATCGTGTCTGAGAAAGCCCAAGGGGCCAAGGTTACGCAGGTGACGTTGGAAATCGGAAAATTCAGCGCCGTTCTGCCAGATGCTCTTCAGTTTTGTTTTGATATTGTGACGAAAGGCACGGTCGCCGAGGGAGCAGAGTTAGAAATCATTGAAACGCCTGGCACAGGAGTATGTGCTACCTGTGGTACAAAATTTTCACTCCAACAAATGTTTGATCCCTGTCCGTGCGGCTCAACTGACATCATTCGTCGCACGGGTTCGGAGCTGAACATTAAACAAATGGTGACGGCCTGATGTGTACGACCTGTGGGTGTTCTGATACGGCAAGTCCTCGAGTCACAAATCTGGAGACAGGGCAAACGAATTCTCTTGTGAGTCAGCATCATTCCCATGTGCATGGCGAACATGATCATGTTCACGACCATCACTCACATGGCGATCTTCATTCGCATGACCATGAACACACTGTGCTCATTGAAGAGGCCATTCTCAGCAAGAATGACCGATTAGCAGCAAAAAACCGGGAATGGTTCGAAGAGAAAAACATTTTTGCGCTCAATCTAGTCAGTTCTCCTGGGTCTGGGAAAACAACACTACTCGAACACACCATTCGTGATTTGCACGACAGCATGGCCATCTCAGTGGTTGAAGGCGATCAGGAGACGCTGCATGATGCTGAACGTATTCAGCGAACGGGATGCCGGGTTGTTCAAATTAATACTGGTGCCGGATGTCATCTTGAAGCCGATATGCTCGCGAGGGGTTTGGAAGAACTCAGGCCTCCTTCCCATTCACTTGTGTTTATTGAAAATGTGGGGAATCTCGTCTGTCCTGCACTGTTTGATCTTGGCGAACAATCCAAGGTCGCGATTCTCTCAACAACCGAGGGGGAAGATAAACCGTTGAAATATCCTCATATGTTTCAATCTTCAGCGGTCATGATCCTGAATAAAATTGATCTCCTTCCCTATCTGACATTTGATGTGAGCAAATGTCTGGAATATGCCAAGATGGTCAATCCCCACTTACTGGTGTTCCAAGTTTCTGCGACAACGGGAGAAGGGTTGCAACAGTGGTACGATTGGATTCGAGCACAAATGAAGCCAAATTTTGATAACGATACAGCTCTACGTTATAGCCGTTTCAAATAACTTCTGATGCTTGAGGCGTAGGGTTCCTTTTATAATTCAACTGAAAATTGATTGGATTCGCTATAATGCTTCCAATGTGACATGACATGTCTTTGATATTGATCACGTCTTGCCAAATAATCTCGTCTTTCAGTTTTAGGAAATAGCAAGGGGAAGCATGTATCCTTTCTGCATTTTCCTGGACGTAAATCCAATCATTCGCTAACCCGAGCCCCCGTGCCTGGACATAAAAAAAGGGGGTGGGTTTTATCGTCCCACCCCCTTGCCGCTCACTTCGCCTCGTGGTGAGGCGTCGATTCCTTAGCTCTCGAGTTTGCCCTCGCGACGATTGCGGCGGCGCGCGAGCACCCATCCTTCAATCCCCACCAGGCCAATCCCCATCAACACCGGATAGATATACGCTTCCTGCGGCACCGGCGGCTCCATCACCAGGTAGTAAAACGCCGAGACCGCCATCTTCCGCCCTGCATCCCCATTGTGCCCGTCCCATGCAAAGAACACCATCGGCACATATTTCCCCGCTTCCAGATAGGCATCGGATTCATAATCCAGCTTGATCGGCCGTTCAATGAGTACCGTCCAGCGCCCATGCTTCCACTCCGCTTTGACCAGCTTCAGCGCATCCTGCATATCCTCCCGTTCCCCAAATTCTTGATCCCAGCCCGTGCCTTCATAGGCACGCAGGCTCCCATCGGCCATCCATTTCGTGATATCCATGGAGAACTTGTCATCGCCCCACAGATACCGCGGCTTTCGTGGGAACGGCAACTCTTGCCACTTGATTGGGAACTCAAACGCTATCCCGTCGTTATACACGGTGTATTGATTTTGGGCCGACGCGATCGATTCCGGATGATCGGGGTCATCTTCAAACTTCGTCCCGCCCGGCGCCTGCTCTTCTACTCCGTAGTCTTCCAGGTTCACTTCGGTGTGGTACCACTCCGGTTCCTCTTCCGCCACACTCTTCGTCCGGTCATCCCATTGGAACAGGAACTGAATATGGGTTTCATTGTACATCGACTGCACCCACGCATCGTCAATCCGATTCACAAAGTTCCGGGGCTTATGCGTGATCTGCCCCCCTAACGCAATCCAGCGGCGTGGGGCCGTCTGCCAGCGTTCATCCAATTCATCCGTCGGCAGCGCCCCTTCAAAGTACTTCGACGGCACCACGAAGTTGGCCTTCGGCTTATCCGTGAGCTTGTCCACCGGCAAGGCTTTGCTGGTCGAGAGGGTGGTCGCAATCTCCTCCGTCACCTGCCCGCCATCGATATTGATCTCCGCTTCCCGCTCGCACAGCGAGTTCACGTAGTTGGCTATATCCCACCGGTCTTCTATCGACGTGTTGTCTGCAAACGACGGCATTGGCGTCCCATTGATCCCCGTCGAGAACGTGCGGAAAATATTCTTCACGTTATACGGGTCCTGCCGGCTCCCCCGGAAGTTCCAGCACTTATGCCAGTCCGCCGGTTGTATCGGAAAGCCCCAGTCATCTTTCAGGTTAAACGCATTGCCATCCCCGCGGCCTTCCACCCCGTGGCATTCAATACACTTCTTCTCCACCACGAGCTCTGCGCCATGCTTGATCGACTCCGCGCTATTGGCCGTCGGCGTCATTTTCCCCATATCCAGGACCGTCAGCGTTTCAAACTCGTCATCCTGCCAGTCCCGGTCCTTCACCAGTTCTTCCGTGACAAAGGCCAAGACATTCCGCATTTGTTTGTTCGTCAGAATGCCTTCCCAGGAGGGCATCGCCGAGCCCGGCAGCCCGTGCGTGACCGTTTGCAACAAGTCCACGTCGATCAACGGCAGTTCCCCGCTCGCCGTGTGCCGGATTTTAAAGGTGCCGGCGTTAAAGTTCCGCGGGCGCGGCCACAAGCGATCGGCCCCAGGGCCGTCCCCGGAGCCATCCACGCCATGGCACCACACACACTTGGTGAAGTACACGCGTTTTCCCGCTTCGATCTCTTCGGCTGAATGCTGGGCCGGGAGGCTTTGCTTATTAAACCCCTCGGGAATCGCATCTTGCGCGAGCGCGGTCCCGGAGCTCCCCCACAGCAGCAGCCCGACACTCATGGCCATCAGCCCGCCGTTCAGCCAACGTCGTTGTCCTGCCTGCATTCCGTTGTTCATCGTCTCCCTCTTCTTCTGCGTCAGTTGCTCAGTAAAGGTTGTGTTCATCATGGCCACGGCCTCACTCGTGTTTCAAACGGTACAACGTGCTACGGTTATGTTCCAAACATGTGTTTCTTCATTCGATTTTCAAGAAACGACAATTGATGTGACACTTTCTTGGTTTTTTCCCTCACACTAGTCCCACGTCCGTGGATAATAGCCCGTATGCCAGTATTCAAACATCACCACTTTCCAAATTTCATTCGTCGTCAGATGTTCCTTCCACGGCGGCATCACCGACGCCCATGGGAAGCCTTCCGGCGGTAAGCCGATGCCCCCTTGCGCCACCCGCCAGAACACAAACGTCTCTTGGAGCTGCGCGATCGTCCCGGCGTCCGTAAAGTTCGCTGGAATTGGGTTAAACGCATACGCCCACAACCCCCGACCATTCAAGTTATCCCCGTGACAGAAGTGACAGTTTTGAAAGAAGATCTCGCCCCCTTCCCGCACGTACTTAATATAACCCTCGGCGTTCGGGTCCCACGGGTTATCTTCTTTGCTATTCACATCCTTCATCAACCGCCCCATGTCCTGGACGACAATATGGGCGTCCGAATACTTCTGATCGTATTTCCCCTCTGGGTTCACCCGATAGGGATTGGACGCGGTTTGCAGCACAAACGTCTTCCCATGCACTTTCGTCGTCGCCGGCGGCGCGGGATGCACGGTCCGCAGCTCAATCGGTTCATCAAAGCTCGGCAGGAACGATTGATACGCATAGCCCGCTAACAACAGCGGCAGGACAATCAACGCCACCGTCCGAATGAGTTTATGAAAGCCCGTCTTTCCATCCAAGACGTTCATGATCGGACGTTTGAAATCTTCCCACTCCCCTTGCGAGCCCGACACCCACATGAAGATCCCACAGGCCGAGACGACGCCATAGATCGCTCGCACACTAAACGGAATCGGCGGATAGATGCGGTACTTCAGATAAAGTAGGATGAAGATCCAGACGCCGATCCCCGCCCAGAACTTCGGGATCCCAATCCCCGCCTTCTTGAGCGTGAAGTTGATCCCTGCCATGATCAGGATGCAAATCGCTAGCTCGCTGATCATTTGCATCGGCATGTAGCCTTCCACCAGTTTTAGCCAGGTCATAACGGTTTACCTCTCTCAGAAGAACATGAGGGTGGGCCGCCTATCCGTGAATGCTTCATAGATAAGCGACATCTGTTTTCAACTCTCGATTGCTTGTTTTATGGCATCTTGGCCGTAACCCAAGTGGAAATGCCCTTCATGCCATTTCGTTCGACATTCGAGCCATCCCACACCGCAAAGGCGATGGGTAAACTCGACCCGGCTTTGAACTGCACATCGTTCGGGTCATTCGTCGTCAGGCTCCGCTTCATGACCACCCGCCAGGTCGGCCCGGAACAGCAGCCGCCCTTTAAGGCCCCATACGGCTCCCACAGCCCGTTCCCGATCACATCCTGCGAGGCTTGCGTCGTTAACGTGCTAAACCCATTCGCATTCAAGTCTTCCACGGAACTCTTCCGCAGCGTTGGGTCCGACATAATGTTCCCTGACCAGATGCCAGGATTGAAGGGCCCTAAGCTCCGACCAATACGGTCTGGATAGATCACGCCCCCCGCCGGCTCTTCATAGTAAAAGTCCCAGGCAATGGAGGGATACTGATTGTCCACATCCCACATGCCAGCCACGCCGGCTCCCAGGTCCCGTTGCCACTCCGCATTCCACCGCCAAATGTTCACCGTGCCGCCCGATTGTCCCATACATTGGAACGGAGGCGCCCCGGAGGTTTGAACAAGGAATTGTACGGCCACTTGATCCCGAAAATCTTGAGGGCCAATGGTCGTATTGTTCAAGGTTTGATCACCCCAGTTCGCCCAGATTCCGATCTCTTTGCCGTTGCTGGCCATTTTGACCATGACGGTTTTAACCGAAATGTTGGGATGCATGGGGGTTGTAATGGTTTGCCCGCTCAATGGCACCACAATCCCAGGCACGGATTCCCAAACCGGGTTGGCGGCATCCATAGGAATGGGGCCTTTGATCGCCCCGACCGGTATCGTCACAGGTTGGGAGACCGCTAAGGGTATTTGCCCTAACGTCAATAACCCACCCACCACGACGGCCGAGAGAAGAACGCCTAACACGAACCGATTGTGACGATACGGCAAGGTGCGCATAACAGCCCTCCTTAATCAATGGCGATGATGACAATCACAGTGATGATTGTATCTTTAGTAAAACCCTAGACTATTGTAAAAATCTATTTTAAGGATGCTTGAAATTATTTAATAACGACTTGTGTTGAAGCAATAAAAAAACACAAAAACCTTCGACATGTTCAGGGTAAAATGTAGTTGGTTCTCTAGTGTTGAGAAATATTTTGTAATTCTTGAATAATGGCTTCAAGCCGTTGTAAGGCGTGCTCGCGCTGTTGTGGCTTGATCATATGATCAAGCTCAAGGATAGTAGAGAGAAGAGCCGAGGTTCTCTGTTGCGTTGCTGTGAGGTATGCTTGCGAGGCTCCTTTCTCAGGTGAGACCAACAAGCGGAAGATCTGTTGCTCAAGTCTGGATGGAGCGATTTTCGATTGAAGCAGGGCAAGGAAATTGGCTTGACGGCGTTGACGATTCAGAAGCCACTCATGTGTCGTATCTGGAAATTTCCGAATAAGCCCAGCAATGTGAAATTTCTGGTCTGATGTGAGCGGGCCTAGCCAATCCTCCAACTCTTCAAAGACCCTTTCCAATCGTTTCTCCATGCGCTCGAGACGCGTCTGTCCTATACGCTTCAGTAGCTCTTGGTTGTCCTCGTGCATGGCTTGTTCCAAATTCTGGATCTGGATCGGGTTTATCTTAATGAGAAACGGAGTCCCTTCCGTAACAAATCGTTGTCCTAGAGTTTTCCAAAGTGATGTGAACTGTTGAAATATCGATTTGAGTTCAGCTTGGGTCAGACCATCTTGCCATTTTTCCTTCACGTCGTCTAAAAAAAGAACGTAGCGGGGCAATTCTTCGTCTCGATGCCATTGTTGTAGCGTGGCTAATTGTTCTTGAAGGAAAGGCTGTTGATCAGAGGTGAGGTCAATATAGCCATCGATTTTCCAATACAATAGCCAATCTGCATAACGATAGGACAGTGACAGAGTGCTACAGCTGGTGAGGCAGAGACTCCACATCAGGACAATGATTAGGACGACAATCTTGCGAATGTTTTCTCGAGTCGTGCCATACATTATCATGTGGAAATACTGAGGTAAGCTGTGAAGATTATGCGATGTTCGCCGTCACGGTGTTCGATGCCTGAAAAACATTTCTTCGAGAAATGATATACGCCCCGAACAGTACACTCACAATGATCATGGTCATTCTGGTCGGGTGGTAGCCCTCGAGCAATTGCGTGGTGATTTCGCTTAAACAGGCGAGCATCAAATAGGCGAGATACGCCCAATAAGCCCATCGCTGATGATACCAAAACCCATAACCAATGGCCCAATGAATCATCGGGTGCTGGTATTTCACGAATGCACCTCGCCACCCATCGAATGTCGTTCCATACACTTTGAGTGCATAATCGGGATATGACATAATCCAGAACAGATCAATCGTTCCAGAAATGACAAAGAGCACGCCGAGAATTCTAATGTCCCGACCGTTCGTGAAAAATTTTCTAAATTGGTTTCGCACTTCTTGTACCCTATCATATTCGTGGCAGAGAGAAGAGGACCTTTGTAGCTTTCTCTATATGATAAGATAGCGGGGTGTGCATTAATTCAAAGAATTAATGCTATAGTGAAGGCTGTCTCGAGCTGTCGAAGGTTTTTTTGAGAGTAATCTGAGTGTGCGATGGTTTTCTGACAACGAGTCGATGGGTTGACAGTTCAAGAGGTTGAGCCAAGGGACGATGAAACGTTGCGTTAGGATTTCGTGGCTTCTTGTAGTAAGCAGATAATCTGGTCGAGTTCAGTTTTGATGGATTGTAGGAATTGCTGAGCTTGTTCCCACGAACGAGTTTTGCCGTGACTTTCTAATTGACACACGAGATTTCTCATGGCTGTGACTCCCATGCTTCCGCAGATACCTTTGAGACCATGTGCCGATTCTGCCAGCGAGGCTTGGTCTGCTGATTCTACAGATTCTTCGACTCTTTGCACGCAAACCAGAGCATCTTTGATGAATTGTGCGACCATTTTTGAGGCCAAGGCTGAGCCACCCATTTCCCGAAGGTCGTTTAACACAGAAAAATCAATACGTGAATCGGTCTTCGTCGACTGACTTGCCGTCGGTGATTCGGGAATTTCGTTTGTCGTTAAACCCTCTTCTTCAATATTGGGGAGCCATTTTGTAAGAATTTCAGCAAGTTGATCTGGTTTCATGGGTTTGGCTAAATAATCATCCATTCCTGCCGTTAAACATCTTTCTCGATCACCCTGCATGGCATTGGCTGTTAGTGCAATGATCGGCACGCGACGCGTGCCGCGTATCTCGCCGCTCGTTTCTCGTGTTTCGTCTGACGCTTCACGTCTTCTAATCTCTTTCGTGGCTTCATATCCGTCCATTTCCGGCATTTGCCCATCCATCAGGATGAGGTGATAAGATTTTCGACTTAAGGCTTCAATGACCTCAAGGCCATTGGCTACAACATCTGCGCGATGCCCTAATTTTTCAAGCATGAGTACAGCTAATTGTTGATTGACACGGTGGTCGTCGGCGACCAAGATCCTTCCGCCTCGTTTGGGCGCGACTTCCTTAAGACTGTGACGTGTGATGAGATCAAACGTTCCGACAGGGGCCTCCGGTTGTGCCTGACGCATGACGGTCATGAGACAGGATTCAAGTTGAGATTTCCGGAGTGGTTTTGTCAGATAGGCATCGAAGCCAGCATCTCGTGCAGCGGACGCTTCACCGCGTTGACCGAGTGATGTCAATAATACGAGAGGGACGCCTGCAAGTCGAGGATTGGCTTTGATGGTGCGAGCGAGCTCCATCCCATCCATGTTGGGCATTTCTAAGTCGAGGACAGCCAGATCAAAGAGTTCGTTGCGTTGTTCTGATTCTTCAAACACTCGAATGGCTTTTGCCGGAGTCAAGACGAATGTACCCTGCATCCCCCAATCTTTCACATACTGTTGGAGAAGCAAAAGGTTTGTCTCATGGTCGTCAACACAGCAGATACGGAGACCTTGGAGCGCAACCTTTGACTGTGAGTTGGTTTCTTTTTGAACTTGCTGCTTCTCCAGCTTGATCGTGAACCAAAATGTGCTTCCCTTGCTAGGTTCGCTCTCAATCCCAACTTCACCTTGCATCAGTTCAACGAGTTGTTTGCAGATCGCGAGGCCTAACCCGGTTCCTCCATATCGACGAGTCGTCGAACTGTCGGCTTGTGTAAAGGGTGTAAAGAGACGCTTCTGTACCTCAGGTGGGATACCCACGCCCGTGTCTGAGACTTCCACTTTAATCTTGACAGAGTCAGGAGTTTCTTCTATGAGGTGAATGTGTACGGCGACTTCACCTTGAGATGTGAATTTGATGCCGTTACCGATGAGATTCGTTAAAATCTGGCGGATTCTTCCTGGGTCACCTCGTAGGGCTGTCGGGACTTTGGCTGAGACGAGACCGATGAGCTCAATGTGTTTTTCATGCGCCTTTTCCGCCAACAGTTCGAGTGTTTCCTCCATGGCGATCCGAATATCAAAATCTATGGTTTCAATATCAAGTTTGCCCGCTTCAATTTTTGAGAAATCTAAAATGTCATTGATAATGGTCAAGAGCGCATCGCCTGAGGATCGTACGGTTTCAGCGAATTGTCGTTGAGATGTGGTCAGCTCTGTTTCGAGAAGGAGGCCTGTCATGCCGATGACGCCATTCATAGGTGTTCGAATCTCATGACTCATGGTCGCAAGAAACTCGCTCTTGGCTCGGGCGGCAGCGAGTGCTTCGTCCCGTGCGTGAATTAAATTGGTTTCCGCAGATTTCCTTTCTAAAAACTGTCCGATTTGTATACTGACCGACTGCAGCATGTCTTGGATTTGGCGATCGACCTCACGAATATCGTCGCAAAAGAATTGCATCACCCCAACCACCTCATTGTCGAGTTGGATTGGGAATGCGAACGCTGCATGCAATCCATCCTGTACGGCAGCATGAGCGCGGGGGAAGTTTTCATCCTGCGTAATGTCGGGAATCCAAATCGATTCTTTTTTAGCCCACACTCGCCCAGGGAGTCCGACATTGAGTGCAAAATCAGTCTTTCGACTGGATTCATCAAATATCTTGAATGAACGATGACGTAGGCGCCAGGTTTCCATGAGCTGCATGACCTGTGCATCCTGGTTGAGAGTCCAATATTCTCCAATCTGCATGTGAAGACTTGAGCATACTGACTCCAAAATTTTGAGTGCAGCATCGGATAAAGTGTCGGCTTCGGTAAGTAGTTGAGATGTTTGAAAGAGTGCCGAGAGTCTGCTGGCAGTTCGACTGCGTGCCCGCATGTGATTTTCAAGCTGATTGTTCGCGGACGCTAATTCTCTGGTTCGTTCTTGTACACGTTCTTCTAATTCTTCTGTGACCTTCTGAAGTTGAACATTGGCCTGATAAACCTCTCGGCTTTTAGCTTCGAGCAAAGCTTCCGCCTGTTGTCTGGCGGTTTTCTCGCGGGTAACTTTGCGTTGGAGTCTTTCTAGGTCGCTCATCGTAATGCCGTACGTTACTGTTTGGTTAAAAGAAAACGAACACCTGGTCCATTCTCGTCTTGAATGTTTTCTCTCTGAATCAAGATGGATTCATGATAATGTCGACAGCTTGCCGTAATTAAGCCCTCAGCCACGTCTTCAAATGGACGCGATGATCGATAGATCATTTCAAATTGATCAGGGTCTATCCTGCGACAATCAAAACTTGGTAACTCGGCATCAGGATACAGTTTTCTGACTTCTACATGGATGTGATTTTCCACGCTCGCTAGAAAATCATACGCGTTCGTGGATTCATTAAAGAAAGCGGGGTAATGCGAATAAAAATATTTGCACAAATGTTCTCCAAATGAAAAGACGAGCTTCGGTACTGCCAAATTGGTTTCAGCGCTGAGTGCCGTCACCAGTTGTAAGATTTCTGTGTGATCATAGGTTCCGACAGCTGTATAACTTCCTCCGGATGGTAATTGTGATGCTTCAATAATCGTGTCCATCATGTCATCACCGAACTGTTCTTCTATCATTTCCGAGAGCTCTGTAAACACGATTCCCTTCATAATGGTTTCTCCTTTAGGAAAAGGTCGGGCCGTTCGTTGTACTTAATCATGTACCGATATTGCTTAAGCCTCACTTTTGGACACTAATAGGCTTCGAGCTGTACACATGATGTGCCACCTCTGATGAATAGGGCTCCACACCCTGAAATGTTTCAATAAAATCGCTATCTTGTGACTTTTCGGTTTGTTGGGGAAAATTATTAACGACTAATTATGATAGGCGGGGTTCTAGGAACGATTGTGGTCGTGTGCTCAACAAAGCGAGGGGAATGGTATCGGTTGTATGACTTAGGTATTGATTACTGGTTTGAACTATGCAGGAGGGGTTGGTGCTGGCTTGGGAAATTGATTGGCAGCATTCAAAGTCGAGGCACAACTAGTGCCCCGACTCGCAAGTGGTTACGTCTGTCTCAAGGCGTTTTCTACATCCTCCACAATTTTTGGTGTGAGAGGTTTGGTACTGGGTCGGTATCGGGCAATGACATCGCCTTTTCGGTTAATAAGAAACTTTTGAAAATTCCATGTAATTTCCCCTGTAAAATCAGTTTCTTCGGTGAGGTGTCGATAGAGGGGATGCTTGTTGTCGCCCACGACGGTGATTTTACTGAATAACGGGAATTCCAGTGAGTATTTTGTATAGCAAAATTCAGCAATCTCTTTGTTATTACCAGGTTCTTGTTTGCCGAAGTCATTGGCCGGGAACGCAAGAATGGTAAACCCTTGATCGCGATACTGTTCATATAAAGTTTGCAGGCCTTCGTATTGAGGGGTATTACCACAAAAGCTAGCAGTGTTTACGACCATGATCACTTGTCCCTTGAATTCGCTCAAAGGGCGAGGCTTCCCGTCGATATCATCCATAGTATAGGCGAAGATGCCTGACTGCCCGCTACTTTGGGCAGCTGTTGTCTTGGCCATGTGGTCGGTATTTGACTTATTGAACACAGCATCTTTTGCGGTCGCTATTTGCACAGTTGGAACGAGGGTGTTGTGGCTACTAGCCATGGTGACGACAGTCGCGACGAAAAAGAAAAACATTAGGGATATGATAACCTTGATGGGAATTGGCATAGTGAATTCTCCCTATTTGCGAATGGGTTGAAAGACTGTTTTCACCTAACTAGTGTAATCATCTGGCTGGGTATTAGGCAAATGAACAACAGTTGGTCATGAGAGCCTCTTGGCTGTCCTAGAGTTTCTCCGGTAGTCGTGCTGTGAACCAGGTTGAAATGCCTTTCATGCCATTGCGCTCGACATTAGAGCCATCCCAGACAGCAAAGGCCACAGGAATTGAGGTTCCCGCTGTAAATTGCACATCATTGGCATCATCAGTCGTGAGCGCTCGCTTCATGACCACTCTCCATGTCGGGCCATTACAGCATCCGCCCTTGAGAGCGCCATAGGACTCCCAGAGCCCGTTACCAAGCACATGCTGTTCTTTCTGTGTCGTGAGAGTGCTGAACCCGTTGGCATTCAAGTCTTCCACTGAGCTGATTCGGAGTGTTGGATCTGACATGATATTACCGGACCAGATTCCTTCATTGAAAGGCCCAGAGCTTCGACCGATCCGGTCAGGATAGGTGACTCCTCCTGCTGGTTCTTCATAGTAGAAGTCCCAGGCGATCGAAGGGTATTGTTGATCGACGTCCCACATGCCAGCAATCCCGGTCCCGAGATCTTTTTGCCATTCGGCGTTCCACCGCCAGATGTTGACGGTTCCACCTGACTGTCCCATACATTGAAACGGCGTGGATCCTGATGTTTGAACAGGAAATTGTACGGCCATTTGATCCCTGAAATCTTGTGGACCAATCGTCGTATTATTCAATGTTTGATCTCCCCAATTTGCCCACACGGCGAATTCTTTGCTGTTGGTCGCCATCTTAATCATGACCGTCTTCACGGAGATATTGGGATGCATGGGCGTGGTGATGGTCTGCCCGCTCAATGGCACGATGACACCGGGGACATTTTCCCATAACGGATTCGCTCCATCCATAGGCAGGTCTCCGTCAACGACAGTCACGGGTATCGTTACCGGCTGACTAACGGCTAATGGAATTTGACCGATCGTGAGCCCCAGACTGAGAAGAATGCTCAGCCCGAGTATTGCGAACACTTTCTTTTTATTCATCATTGATTCTCCTTGTGTGAACGATGTGTCCGGCGAGACGCATGTGCATGTATGGCCTGTACCATTGTGGTATGTAGCTCCTCATACGAATAAGGTTCTCCCACGACGGCCCAAACTCCAACCGCTCGAGCTCCGTCGACTAAATCTCGACTGAGATTATGGCTATAGAGGACAACAGGCGGGTAGTGATGAGACGAACTATCGCCAAGAGTTTGCAAGAATTGGAGTCCATTCATCACGGGCAGATGATAGTCGGAAACGACGATATCAATGGCAAGTGTACCTTTTAAATAATGCAGAGCCATCATCCCATTTTCGGCTTCATAGCAACCGTAACCCCGAGCTTTGAGGTAGGTGATCAAGGTTTTTCTTGTATGCGCATTGTCGTCGACAATTAATGCCCAGTTATGAATACGACGAGTCGCGAGCTTGATCGGAGAGTTCTGTTGTGTTGTGGGAATCGATTCATCTAAGGAGGGAAAGATCCGGTTTCGTGTGAGGTCTAGAGTTGATTCCCAGGCCCCCTTTAGTGCAGGACTCCAGGCATCCTCCGCCAATTGAGACATGACGTGCATGAATGAGTCATAGAATGCATTATACAGTTCTCGCTGTTTGACAGGGGGGTATTTTTGATCATACAACAATTGAACGATCACTCTTAAATGCTCAGGATTCTGCAGGCTGTGAAGTAAGAGTGTCACGCTGGTCATAGCCAAAAATTGAAAATGAGATGTTGGCAGGTGTTCAAACATATCAACGAAGCTTGGATGATGACTAATCAGGCGCTTGCGCAGTTTTTGCGAAAAATCTGTGTAATTTTCTGTCAGCCATTCAAAACTATGTTCGACTAAGTGAAGCTGCAGGCTCGACAATTCAACTGGAGATGTCCGGGTAGCGATTGTCATAGTGTACCTAAGAGGTTAGTCCTTCAGTTGGAGAATCAGTGTTATCGGAATCGTGCAATGTCTTTATTTTATTGTATCGAGTGGCCCATCGATGTGGTCAAAGATAAATTGACAAACATTAGACATGCGACGAAGCTGTGGTTTACAGCGATAGTATTAGCCCTCTTGGAGAAACAAGCATTCATCATTCTTTCTTATGTCCACATACACAGTCCATATACGGCGAGGACGTGCTATCACATGAATACGTGTATTGAAAATATTGTTGCCACTAGTGAGGCACGACCAGAGGAGCTTGAAAGCGAAAATTCGTAGGTAGATCAACGCAGCTGTTGTGTATGTGAGGGCAAAACGCTGTGTGTGAGAAACGGTTAACTCGGAAAAGGAAAGCTTTTTCAAAAAATGCGAATTGATTTTTCATGGGTTTGTCGAAAGCAGAAGTAGTCCCTAGCGACCACGATGCTATGTTCTCCCACTCTCCTCATGAAGTATCTTTTTACTAATTCATTATCTCGCTGGCAATTTCCTCGGCCGTGCGTCGGCCAGAACCGATCGCGCCATCAATGGTCGCTGTAGAACGATGATCTCCACAGATGTACAAGCCATCACGAATTTTAGAGCTTGCTATCGTGCCAGGATAGAAAGGAGGAGTTTGAACGGATTGAGCGCTTTGTATGAAATAGGTTTTAATGTGTTGCCACGTGTGTACTTGAGTCCCAAACCATTCAATCAGATGATTTTGCACCGCTTCTTTAATGGTCATTTTATCGCTAAGGCTGTTTTCGTTCGTCGTAATCGATATTAAGTGTTGACCTGGTGGGGCGTAGGATCGAGTGACTTCTGTGGGTAGGTACAGTGAATTGATAACTCCACGTGTCTCGCCGTTGAGGATAAGATGGGGCCCGTTCAGAGGCGGTTCAGGCGCATGGAAGTATAGGCAGGTTGTCCCACGAAATAGATGAGGAGGAACTTCAGGGGCGAGTTGTGTAGCCGCGGACCTTTCTGTGGCGATGACCACGCGTCGAGCAGGTAACGTTTCGCCTGATTCAAGTGTCACAGTCGTACCTTGAACCTTGACGACCTTTTTACGCAATTGAATTTGTTCGGACTGAAGATTGTGCGCGAGCTGTTGCGCAAGAGCCCCCATGCCTTCTTCTGGCAAGGCACTATCTCCACTTGCAAACATTCTAAAAACGAAATCAGCCATTCGGCTCGAAGTTGTCAGTTCTTGATCCATAAATACACCGCCCAGAAACGGACGAAAAAATCGATTGATGATCGACTGAGAAAACCCCATCGACTGCAGATGGTCGATCGTGGATGTCTCTGGCCTGGACAGTAGTTCTTGGAGAGGGTCTTTTAGCACTTGATGGCGCCATGTCGCGACGCGAACTTTATCCTTCATGGTTCCAATTGGATTCAAGACTGATTGAAGGGCATGAAGGGGATGACGATACGGATCAGCGATACGATGAAACTGCCCATCGAACCTGACGAGCGCTCCTGGGTAAAATGTATGGAGCTTCAAAGCGTCATACTTAAGAATGCGTTTGGCTTCAGGATAGGCCGTTGAAAAGACTTGAAATCCGCGGTCGAGTAAGAAGCCATCAAGTCGATCAGTCCGTGCCCGTCCACCTACTTCGTCGGCAGCCTCTAAAATGTTATTCGTTATGCCTTGCTGAGTGAGTGTATTGGCACAGGATAACCCTGCAAGGCCTCCTCCGATAATGACGACATCGGGCGTCATGAGGTCTGTTTTAACCCCTGCTGTTCAGGGTTGTGTGGGGATGTGGGTGTTTATTCATCAGATGGCTGGGTTGTGTTGTCCTTCAGAATTTCAAGGGGGTTTCCCGCTAGGTCTTCGATGTAAATAGACTCAAGTCCGTCACGATGTACGGTCAGCGTGCCAAATTTTTCAGCATCGTGACGCGTGACGGCAAAGTGAGCGGGATGCTGATCGGGCAGCACCAGCGCGAGCTTGGTATTAGAAAAGTTCAGCAAAGCCCATGTTTCGTCAACGTATTCGACAGTGCAATGAAAGTTATCGGTGTACCATGCTACTCCCTTTCCGATTTCAGGTACGACGACGGCAATGTGATGAATGGCATCTAATGGGTTTGGTGAAGCCTTCGTCCGATATTTTGGAAAATTTTTGTTTTTCGGCATGACTCATTCTAACGAAGACAGCGTAAATGTTGCTATGCGAATTGATGAATATGGTCTGTCAACATTTTGGCCACCTGATTCAGATCAAATGGCCAGGCATAATGTAGTTGGACATCTGGATGTTTGGCTCTTAGCTCTTCCATTTCTTCTGGAATCTCAAATTCAGAATGGGAGCCACCGGGTGTAAACATTGTTGAGACAACCGTAATATGTTTGGCCTTTTTCGCAATGAGATCTTTCACTGCTTCCGACAGGGTAGGACCACAGAACTCATTATACGCAACTGAAAATTGAGCTCCATTCAGCATGGGTTTCATGTGATTTGCAAGAGCTTCAAGACCTGCTTGATATGGATCGGTTGACGGGGTGCGAGGCCATGTCCGAATTTTCGTGTCAAGCTCATATTCTTCTTGTGACATAGGTTGTCCTGCCGCTCGTCGTTGAGCTTCAAGCCGTTTTAATTTGGAAACGAGGTCGGCCGGATAGTCTTTGGGAATGCCTCCATGACCAACAAGGACTACTCCATGTTCTCCGGTATTCATTGTTCTGACTCCTTCTTAAGATGTTGTCGTATTGTTATGAATGTCAAGGTTACTATGTAAGCTTGACGGCCTCAATGTCTGTAATTGGTGAACGTGTTCAACATACATGATGCCCTGTTCCTCTAAAAATGACAAAAACTTCAGTGCTCCTTGTCCCCCAATAAGAACTGGACAGAGACATAAGAGTTTTTTCTTGATTTTGTGAATCATCGACATAAATTCTTTCTCTGGTTGTTCAAGGACCGTTGAAAGAACGATGAGTCTTCCTTGTCGGCGTTCGCAGGCCAAACGAATAAGATCGATATCGGAATTGACTCCTAAATATACAGGGTTCCATCCATTATTTTGAAGGTGCATGGCAGCCGTCATCGCTCCAATTTCGTGAAAATTGTCTGGAGCACAGGCAAGAATAGCCGTCGGGTTTTTGATGTGATGACTCCTTCGCAATGAGCTGGCTAGTTGGTGACGAATGGCTTGTGTGACGAGATGTTCGCCAGTCATGCTGAATCGTCCCTGATGCCAAAGATCACCAATCGTTTTGAGGACAGGAAAAAGCACGCGATAGAGGGAGTCTTCAATGCCGAGCTGGTTGACGAGCGTATGAACTGAAGATTCAGTTGCCTTTCGATCCAAGCGGCGTGCGGCTGTGATCGTCGTGAGTGCACTCGGCTGAAATTCTGGTGGCAGTGAAGGCATGTCTATAGGCCCATCATTCATGGCCTGTTGGAGTTGTGTCACGCCAATATTTGCCAACTGTCCGATCGTTTCCCCATTGCTGATTTGCCATTGAAGATACATAAGCAGTTGAATGTCATCTTCAGAATACTGACGATATCCATTATGTTCTCGAATGGGCGTGAGGAGCAGATAGCGTTCCTCCCATTTGCGAATGACATGAGTGCTAAGACCTGTTAGGTCGGAGACCGTCTTTATTCGATAACCTTGAGACGCTTGAATGGTTTTAAACATGATTTCTCAGCATCAGCTCCTTAGGGTGGGGATGAAGATATACCTGATCAGCTAAATAAGGAATTTTAAATACGCGAACATAGTGACTGATTAATGTCAGTGGGACGGCTAATGGTGTTAACCCGTGGTGATAATCAGATATCACCTCCTGTATTTCCTCTTTTTCGACCTGCTTTAACAAAGTTTTACAATGTCCGAAAAGATGTTGAAGAACGTTGACGTGTTTTCTGACAGTCGCTTTTACCTTGAGGGCTTCCATAAAAATGGAACTGTAGTCCATGCCTAATTGCGTCGGTGTATATTGTTTGGCCGATGCGACCAAGCGGCCTAGCTCCTGATAATGGGGTCGGCTGTGCGCGAGCAGCAGATATTTATGTTGTGTATGGAACGTCACGATCGCGCCGCGGGTGAGGGGTCGCCGACACATGCTAGCCCAGCGATGGTAACAAAACACTCGTTCGATAAAGTTTTCTCTGATCGAGGCGTCGTTCAGTCTTCCTTCATCTTCAATCGGTATAGCCGGCAATGCTTGCTGAAAGGCCTGAGCAAAGAGCCCAACGCCATTCGAGTTTGACATTCCAGATGCGTTATACACGCGAACCCGTCTGATCCCACAACTCGGCGAATCCTTTTTAAACACATACCCGTCGAGCTGTATTTCCTTGAGCTCGCGAATTTTCTTCGAGGCAAAACGATTCATCAAGGCCGTGTGATCTTTCTTTGTCTTGATCGTGAGGAGCCGTGGTCGCTCCTGAGATCCCACCAACCGCATCGATTCTCTTGGAGTTCCAAGCCCTACTTCAACCTCCGGGCACACGGGAACCCACTGAACACATGGCGCCAAGATTTGAGTCAAAAAATGGTTGCGTTTATGTCCACCGTCGTATCGAACGTTGTCTCCTAACAAGCATTGACTGATTCCAATCCGAGGTAGATTTTCAGCGATCAGATTTTTTGCGGCTTTACGACTGAGTGGCTCAAGAGCCTGTTCGTCTTGATTGTTCGTGGCTGTACGAGGCATCCCGTCTTTCCTTCGATTGTTTCAACGTAAAGTATGATTGTACAAGAAGGTCATCATCTGTCGAAGCTTGTTCTCACATTCATAGATCAACCAATAATTGCCGTCCAGAATTACAAGTGTTTTTCTTCCATCAAGGTTTCTTCAGAAATTCGGATGATCGAGATCTCTTGTATTCCTCGTTCTCCTTTAATCTTGAGTTTGACGGACTTCCCTACTTCCCCTCGAATCATTGCGACGACTTCCTGGTAAGTTTTTCCAGCGAGGGACTTGTCGTTGACGGTGAGAATTTCATCTCCGTGCGCTAATCCAACCTTTGCGGCAGGTCCCTCTGGATGTATGGCTCTGACGTACAGTACGGCTGGGTCTCCGACTCGATGAGCCGAGACTTGCAGCGCGACGCCGATAATTCCCTTCGGTAATTCTGCCTGGCTGTACCCTTCATGTGGATCGGTTTGAGAGTTCGAGAGGTGACCTGTATCAGCCAGAGCAAGAGGCAATCCAAATACGCAGACAGACGCGCAGGTAATGAGAAAAATTTTCATTCGCATAGTATGGTCCTTTCATCTATAAAGAGTGAATGGAAATATCATTACTGTGTCTTCTTTGATCGTTATCTCGTCTACACCAATCCAATTAAACAGAGACCCATGACCAGTACCGCACTATTCAGTTGGACTGAGAGACGATGAAGTGAATCTCTTTTTTTCTGTATGAATGGAGTATTCAACCCCCGCTCTCTATTCGCTGTGAGTGTGTCACTTAGCTTGTTGATCTGAGGTGTCAGAGGTGTACGGCAATAGTTCTCAATCGCGAGAATGCCGAGCCATAACGCAGACGAAACTAAGTCAAAAGGACCAAAACCTCGCAAGACTGCCAAGGCGGTGATTGTGGCCCATCCCACTGCAGCACTGATCATCCCGAGCGCGTAATATCGCGGGAACAGTTGTCGAACGACCCGAGCAAACGAATCAGGTTCAAGATTGCGTGCAAGAACCGGAGCGGTAACAAATGAAAGGAATACGACTTTGCCGACGAGTACGGCAAGAGCCAGCAAATGGAGATATGCAAGAGTCTGTTGCAGCATGGCCATTCTCCTTATTGCCCTTGGCGCGCGAGTAGCCTTCTTGCGGCCTGGTATGCCGTTTCAAAATTGGGTAATTGGCTCATTGGAACATTTTCGATATAACGAATCACATTGTCTTCGTCTGCGACAACAACGGTGCGACTGAGAATGTTATGGGATGGAAGGAGCAAGCCTGTGGTTTTGCCAAAGTCGTAGTCTGGGGAGTCGGAAAGAAACGTCACATTGCCGATGTCGGCTTTGTCTGCAAAATGTGTTTGATCATCGAAAGAGTTGGTACTAATAGTGACAATGTCAACTTCTTTATCCAATCCACCATTTTGTTCACTGAATCGGTGCGTTTGTTCATCGCAGACCGGTGTATTGAGTTGAGGAACCATACTCAAAATTTTGATCCGACCCTTGAGTTGCTTCAGATGAACGTGGGAACCATTTTTATCCACAAGTCTGGCATTGGGAAGTGTTTGGCCTCTCTCAAGAGGAATTATATTGTCGGCCAAAACAGATTGAGTGAAAAAAGTGAAAACGAGACTCAGGACCACGCACAAATATAATGGCTGATACTGATTGGGAATAGTCGTTGTCATGACCACATCTCCTTATTGTACATAAAACGACACAATAATTACTGATTGACAAATAATGAGTGCAGTGCCCCTTTAAGATTTGGGTACCTGAAGGAAAATCCCTCTTGTGTGATCGCTTGAGGTTCTACCTGTTGACCGGTCGTCAACATTTCTGCCAGTTCTCCCAACATCACATGAAGAGCAAGGGCGGGTACAGGTAGCCAGGAAGGTCGATCCAAGGCTTCTCCCAGTTGCTTGCAAAATTCAGACATCGTGACACACTGAGGGGCGACGGCGTTGATAGGTCCAGATAAAGATGATTTGTCCAGAAGCCACATCATCAGATCCGCAAGGTCGTCTAGGTGTATCCATGAGATCTTTTGAGTTCCAGGAGCAATTGGCCCACCGACAAATAATTTGAAGGGAGTCTTCATTTTACTTAAGGCTCCACCGTTGGAGCCGAGTACCATGCCCATTCTCAGGCAGATGACCCGCACCCCGTAATCAGTGGCTCGATTAGCTTCATGTTCCCACTTTTGGCTGAGTTTCGCTAGAAATCCTTCGCCAGGTGGAGAGGATTCTGTCATCGTGACACCTTTGTCGGCGCCGTAGAAACCGATTCCAGAAGCGTTGATTAAGACTTTTGGTTTGATAGAAGCACTTCCTATTGCCTCAACCAGTTGACGAGTGGTCTCCACGCGGCTATCGATCAACAATTGTTTTCGTGAAGATGTCCATCGCGCATCTGCAATGGGAGCTCCCGCTAGATTGATAAACGCATCCACTCCCCCAATGGTATGTTCCATTTTGTTGGAGAGAGTCCCCCACTCTGTCGTCGATGCCTTTTGATGTATGTGAGCACGAGCTTGCTCTGGGTTCCTTGACACCACTGTCACATCGTGCTGATTTTCAATCAATGTTTGGCAAACATGATGGCCTATAAATCCTGTTCCACCTGCAAGGACAATGTTCATGGCTTGTTCCTATCACCGATTGGCATTGGTGTCATTTATTGTGACCCTACAGTATTATACATCTCGACAGAGAGACGCGTTTGAAATCGTATTTCATTGTTTCTTTTACAACGTGCCATGTCTTAACTGACTCTTATTCTTTCTGTAGTTCGACAGAAGGGATGATCTGTGAATCTCCTAACAGTTCGATCCCAAATGGATTCGTTTTCACTTCGGGTTCCTGGTAAAAAGTGGATCGTGTTGGTTGAAAATTTAGATTGAGTTGTAGTGTGTCTTGCTCATTGATGTGAACAGTTTGTTCTGTTTGACCAATTGGATGCCAGACGACCAGTGTGTAGGTGCCAGTCGGAATGTCGGAAATCGAAAATTTACCGTCTTTATCGGAAATTGCAACATAGTGATGGGGAAGAGATAGAGCCCAGGCCTCCATATACTCGTGAATAGGACAGCGAATGAGCAAAACCCCCTCATCTTGGACTTTAAAAGTAAGTGAGGGCCCGGCTTCGTGAATTCCCTTTCCTTCTGACTGCAGAAAGTCACTTTTTAACGAGTTGCGATGAGGAGTACTATTTTCACGAAGCAGTAAACGACCGCCTTGAGAGGTCGCTTGAAAAACTTCTATCTGGTGTACGACTGGATCCCAATTCTCAAACTTGAGTACATCACCTGTTTTCAGCAGGCTGATAAAAGGCGTGAAACGACAGTCAAGAGATTTTACCGTTGTGGTTCGGGTTTCGGTTAGAGCGTTCGTCTTGAGACCCTTAATATAAACAATAGCTCCCGCAAAACGAGAATCGGAGCTCACAGTGGCTTTTGAGCCAATTCTCCAGCCGTTGCCATCCGAGACTCGTCCGCAGTAATAAGGATCTGGGTAGGTCGCAAGATTAAACTTGCGGATCTGAGGAAGCTTCCCGACAAAAGTAATACTGCCCGACAGATTCCCTACCGTGCCCGAATGAGAATCAGCGTGAGTTCGCGAAGTTGCAATCATGATCAACATGAGGACAACAAGGCCAACCAATGAGACACGCCGAACTTTACGAAGGACTGTATAGTGCATAAAGAAGAACTTCTTTCTTCGTTACTCGGATATAGAAATCAAGTCGTAACATGTGTATGCGAGGTGCACTCATGGTAATAGAAACGAAATACTAACCCCGCCCATGACATCATTCAGTTGGTAATCACGTTTCGGGCTCAACACATGAGAGTTATGACAGTTCACACAAGCCTTAGAGACGGCTTTGTCAGAATAAATAGCTTGAAAATATTGATGTTTACCTCGCTTGACGATAGCTGAAAAAGGTTTTTCAGGGTACTGTTGAACCGCTTCTAATCCTTTTCGTTCAAAGTCAGATCTGGGCCCATTTTTTTCATAGATAGGCCATAAACTCACAAGTCGATACTTCAGTCCAAGCCCCTTGCCCTCGACTCGTTCACCGGCCATCATTAGCAGCTGTGCGGGGAGGGGAAGGGCATTTCTGTGCACCCAGCTTTCAGATGCAATGACGGTTCCCGTGTCCTGCATCCGATCCACTACATATCGAGAATAGAGGGTTCGGTCTGCTTCGATTACCGAATAGATAAGATCAGCAACAACCTGCGGCTGCATCCCCGCAAATGCAGGGTTAGAATCCTGAGGAAATGCAGTATTGATCAGTACGAAACTTAAAATCACCATTATAAGGACTGTAGGAATTAGTTTTTTAACTCGCATAACGCCCTCACTTCATCGTACTGAAAGAATGATGATTTCATCAATTTGAGGTCTGGCTTTTGGTACTCTTGCTCACGCTAATGTCTCGAGCACACCGGAATCCTATTCCGTGGGTCTTTAAGGCAAATCCTCCTTTTCCCCGCGAAGCGGTGCGGAGATCGGGAAGAAAGCTGCGCCACGAGCCTCCTCGTATAACCTTTAAGATCCCCTTATCTGGTCCCTTCGGGTTTCGATCTGGTGAAACCTTGTAAAAGTCGGAGTCGTACCAGTCTTCGACCCACTCTCTGACATTTCCTGCCATGTGCAGGATGCCGTAGGGAGAGGCCCCTTCTGGCAGCGATGTGACATCCATGAGGGTCTCAGTGCCTTTCCATTCTCCGTCGAAATTAGCTCGAGAAGTTGCTTTCTCGGAATTTCCCCACGGGTACATCTGTCCATCCGTCCCCCGCGCTGCTTTTTCCCATTCGGATTCTGTGGGCAGGCGCTTGCCTGCCCAAAAACAATAATCTACGGCATCATGCCAGGTGACTTGCACAACTGGCCGCTCTTCCACGTTAGAAATATCAAATGGTTTTCCATCGTCGTACACATTCAATGGAGGTTTGTGTAATGTTTCTTCAATAAACTTTTTATATTGACGGTTTGTGACTTCATATTTGTCCAGCGCGAAGGCTTTCAAGGTAATCTTTTGGCGTGGTCGTTCATCTGGTCGACCCTCAGAATCTGCGCTTCCTCGGATGAAAGGACCTGCGGGGATGGTGACCATGTCCACCGGATCTTTTTCGATCATCCGATCGGCAGCCACCGCGAGGCAAGGCATTGCCATTAACAACACAATCGTGAAAAGAGCATTCAGCCACGTCTTCATTGTTTTTTCTCCCGACTCGACTCGATGATAATCTTCGATAAAGCGATAACCTGGTCAGTAATATTGACAACTGATCGATGATCACCCTTCCGATTGGCCTTTCGGGCATTCATTAAGAGGCCACGTGCATCATGTAATTGTTGTTCGATTTGCGTTTGAATTTCGGGTGAAGCTAGAGTTCCTTCTATTGCGGAACGGTGGAATTCTTCCCATGCTTCATCGACAGACCTCGCGGCATCTAATATGCGTTTCGGGGAATCCACTTGTTCAGATCCTTCCCCCATCGCATTCGCCAGGCCAGATCCCCCAAGCACTATGCCTAGAGGCCCTGACCAGAGCATTACGGTCAAGTAGATCAATAAAACAGGTCTTTGGAAATTATGAAATTGCATGCTCAAGGCCTCTAGCTTCACAGATATTGGTAAATGATTTTTCATACTCAGAAAGAACTGATTAATGGAGTAACTTCTGCATTTGTTCGAGTTCTTGATTTGTCGGATCCAGTTTCAACGCCTGATCGAGATTTTTCTTGGCGTCGTCAAATTTCTCAATTCCCATGTTTTTCATAGCGCTGACGGTAAGGGCGCGAACTTCATTCTCGATTGTCACAGGAGCTGACTTGGCGCAACGGAATCCCAGGCCTACACCGTAACTATTATTCATGGGATTATTCCAAAAACGGTGTGTGGTCGTAACGCTGGCCTCCGCAGCGATCCAAGAACCTCCACGAATCACACGTTTTTCACCAGTCGTGAGGCGATCCACATACGTCCCGGTCCCACCAAGCCAAATCGGTTTCAGTGGTCCTTTGGTATTCACGGGATGGGGAGTCTTTTGATAAAAGGTCGGGTCATACCAGTCTTCTACCCATTCGAAGACATTTCCTGCCATGTGATGAAGACCAAACGGACTGACTCCATTGGGAAGAGCGTCCACTGGGAGGGTTGCGTCATTGCGTTTCCCATAATTCGCTTTTGATGGGTCGAGGTCGTTGCCCCAAGGGTATTTGTAACCTTGTGAACCTCGTGCGGCCCGCTCCCATTCTGCTTCAGTGGGCAAGCGTTTATCTTCCCATTCACAGAACGCTTTGGCATCAAACCAATTCACTCCAACGACGGGTTGTTTTGGCTTATTCAATCGAGGGTCATCCCAATAGGCTGGGGCCGCATATCCGGTGGCCTTGATGAAATTTTCGAATTTCTTATTGGACACTTCGTATTTGTCTATCAGGTACGCATCCATCGCTACCCAATGTGCTGGTCCTTCATCGTGAAACGATTCTCTGGACCAGGGCATGCCGCTTCTTTTTTGGCTCATCGTTTGTGTTTCCCCCTTTCGAGGTGTAGTCGCTGACTTTTCTTTGTCGATACCCATAATGGTCGCCGCGAATGGCACATAAACCATATCTTCAGGAATAGGACTGTCCTTCGCGTGCGAGATAACTCCGCCGGTCAAGAGAAGAAACCCTCCGAGAGCCATCGTGGCGCCTACCGTCGCATAGCGTACGTTGGAAAATTTCCATTGGTGGTTTGATAGAAAGTTCCAGCTCATTTCAGCCTCCTTACCTGATGAAGGTAATTTCATATGAGAGTAATGGTAAGTCGTTTGTTTGATCGTTTCCCATGGCTTCATCTTCGCCAGAATTTAGAGAATCGGCGCGTCTGGAGGTCCATAGGTGTTTAAAAGTGTCACGCCTGTCCATTAATTCGGTCCAGTGTTCAAGCCATTCCGAGGAACTAAAAGACGTATGATTAAGACTATCGGCAGTGGTACCTACATTTCCCGAGAATGGTGAATCTGCCGCTTCTGTATTTTGGTGTTGATGTGTTTGATTGCTCAGGTCTCCACTTTCCTGTTCTGATGGTTGTGTGGCTGTCGGAATCTGGTACTCTCGCTTCCGATCGAATCCAGCGGGTAGGCGTTTGCCTTCCCAATCGCGATAGGTTTTAGCGTCGAACCAATTGATCCTGACCACGGGCTGCTCCGACTCACTCAAGCGGGGGGCGTGCCAGTAAGTCGGAGCAGGATGTCCGGTCACTCTTATGAATACTTTGAATGGCTTATTGGTCACTTCAAGAAGGTCGACATTGGATGTGACAGGTGGCACATGGTCTAGATAAGAGTTGTCGGACTTACCATTATTAAAATGTGCCCTCCCAACAGGGGTCGATTCCGTTTTTCGAGAATCTGCAGATAGATCTGCTTGCGAACAACTCGCAAGGGCGACGATCAAAAAGACCACTACTATGAGGATTGAGATTCTCTTATCCATCTCACCTTCACCAATTGTGTTGCTTGTTTCGATTGACCATGTGCCTCTCGCCATTCTCGTAAAACTAGCATTTCCATGAATCAATACATGTAAGATCCAAGTGGTGCTATCGAGTAATTATTTATTCATTTGTTTCATAATGATGTCGCGGGTCTGCTGATATTCTATGTTTTCTTTATCACCTTCTAGTGCCTTATCAATGGATGTGAGTGCGTCCTTCCACTCTTCTTTGCCCATGCTGATCAAGGCATGCATGAAGTCATACTGTACATTCTTCGCCATTTCACGAGATTCCGACTTCGCACATCTGAACCCTAACCCCACTCCATACGAGTTGTTTTCAGGTTGATTCCAAAAGCGATGGCTGGTGTGAAGCGAAGTGGATGGAGCGAGCCAGGAACCGCCTTTTAGTACTTTGACAGCTCCCTGATTGGCGAAGTTGATTCCTGTTGCTGGTCCTTGAGGATTCATCGCGGGACTGTCGTCGTAGTACTTGGGGTCGTACCAATCTGAAACCCATTCAAAGACATTGCCAGCCATATTATACAAGCCATATTCGCTTACACCTTCTGGATACGAATTAACCGCCGTGGTCTTGCCTACATTTTGTCCATAGTTTGCTTTCTCTTTGCTAAGTTCATGTCCCCAGGGATAATGGCTGCCTTGCTTACCTTTTGCTGCGCGTTCCCATTCAGCTTCGGTGGGGAGCCGTTTGCCTTTCCACTCACAAAATTTGCTGGCGTCATACCAGTTTACGCCTACCACCGGTTGGTCGGTCCCACTGAGACGAGGATCGTCCCAATAAGCTGGCGACGTATGACCTGTGTCTTTCAAGAACTCCTTATAATCCTTATTGGACACCTCAAATTTGTCGATGTGATATGCATCGAGAACAACTTGATGAGGTTTCTCGTCTCCATGCTCATTGCTTCCCATCGTAAACTCACCTCTGGGAATATGTGCCATATTTTTAGTGTCTTCTGCGAAGGCAATACCCAGTGGGTTTAATAAAAAAGTGCTTGCCAATAGTGCGGTGGTAACCGAGGTCGGTAGGTTTGTCATAACTTGGTCTCCTTTGTGTTGGTGGTTGATTGATGAATGGGAAGATTTTCCCGTATTTCACTACGCATTGTGGCGTACCAGGTATGAAGCACTTCTCTTGCTAGCGAATTTTGAATGGCGGGCTCCTGATGCTCGGTGGAGACTTGTTTTGTTGGGTCATTCTCACCATCCCCATCGGTGATCGCCTTCATGCGGTTTCGAAGAATCGTTGGATCTATTAACTCTCCGCACATGCAACATCTCTTGACGGTCACCTCTACTTCTGCATTGTCGCTTCCGACATCAAGGCAGTAATCGTGAATCATGAGACCGCCGCAACGATGACAATGTTCATCTCGGAGCATGCGGTCGATTGTGGCTGTGTTGCTCGTAATTTCTAACGGGTGATTATATGTGGGATGGTTTAACATGTGAATTAATCCTTTTTTGAGATTAATGTTTGTCTAAGGTATGTCTAAACATAATATAGTAAATTAATGTTTGTCAATGGTTATACGAAATTATTTTTGACGTACATTAGACAAGATGGTAGAAATAGTTAATGGCAATCTACAGGATCCATAGATTCTCAAAGCTTACAGGCCTTTCCCCACACGTTATTCGTGCTTGGGAAAAGCGGTACGACTTGGTTTCGCCTACACGTGGGAAGAACCGGTATCGCCAATACACCGATGAAGATGTAAAGTTTTTTCGCTACCTGAAAGAGGAGGTGGATAAAGGTCAGGCAATAGGAGCTCTGGCAGAACTTGGAAGGAAAGAACTTTTGAAGCGATCGAAAGTGGCATTAATAGAGTTGTCCCAGGTCGAAGCTCCCGCCGACCAACTGGTTTTGGAGCTGATCAGCGCTGTACAGCAACATGCACTTGATGTGTTTGAACGAAAACTCAATGGTGCCCTAGCGGTCATACCATTCGAAGAAGCCTTGCAGCGATTCTTATTTCCATTGCTTGAACGAGTTGGTGATCTGTGGCACGAAGGAAAGATTAGTGTGGCCCAAGAACATTATGTGTCGAATCTCGTGAAACAGAAAGTCTTTTCCGCGATGAATCAATTGCGTGTGATCGAAAACGGACCCAAGGTTGTTGTGGCTTGCCCGCAAAATGAGTTGCACTCGATAGGAGCCATGACAGTCGCATATCTGTGTGCGTCGCGTGGTTGTCGGACGCATTACCTTGGACCGCGTATGCCAATTGACGAGTTAGCAGGTTATTGTGATGCACTTCGTCCATCAATCATTTTTTTCTCTATCACCATGCGGCCTTCGGATGAGGAAGCCGAGTCTCTAGCGAGTGCTCTCGCGGCCCAGCTTACACGCATATCTCCGGTTGGAATCGGAGGGCAGGGGGTCGTTGATTATGAATCGGTCTTTGAAAAAGAAAAAATTGTCGTGTTTCGAACACTCAGGGATGTAGAGATTCATTTGTTGACACTGACTAATCATTAGTCTGTTAAAAAATATCGTCCAACTCACATGATTCGTTATTGTCTGTCCAGCGATTGCACAATTCTTGATGAGCCTTGCAGCGAGGAATGCATTCTGAAATCGTTCTTTGAAGCTTTTGATGCTATTCAATGTTAGAAACATTACACATTTACTTGATCCATAATTGAGATATCCCAAGAAATTTAATATCTACAAAAATCGTCACTTTCTTTGCATACCTAACTACAATTCAGAATTATGGAATCGAAACACTGGAGAGACGACAAACTTGTTCTCCTCACAGGAGTCACCGGTTATATCGGCGGACGGCTTGTCGGAGAGCTGATAAGGGTAGGATGCTCAGTCAGGTGTTTGGCTCGAAATCCTGAATATGCGCGCGCTCGAGTAGGGGAGGACAGTGAATGTGTGCGAGCTGATCTTCTCAAGCCGCAATCGTTGGCGCCTGCTTTGGATGGAGTTCACACCGCCTATTATCTTGTTCATTCCATGGGCTCAAGTAAATCCTTCGAAGCAGAAGAAGGTCAAGCCGCTAAAAATTTCGGGCGAGCCGCTGAGCAAGCCGGTGTTCATCGAATCATTTATCTCGGCGGGCTCGGTGATGATCGCACCAAGTTATCCGCTCATCTCCGAAGTCGTCATCGAGTCGGGGAGGAGCTACGCACATTCAATGTTCAAGTGATTGAATTTCGAGCTTCTGTCGTCATCGGTTCGGGAAGTCTTTCCTTCGAGATGGTGCGAGCGCTAGTGGAGCGGTTGCCCTTGATGATCACGCCTCGTTGGGTTTCTGTTCTAACCCAACCCATCGCCATCGGTGATCTTCTTCAGTATCTGATGGCCGGTTTGGACGTCGACGTTGAAGGTCATGCTATCTTCGAAATCGGTGGAACTGATCAGGTTTCTTACGGTGATCTCATGAAGGAATATGCCCGGCAGCGTAAATTACGTCGTGTCATGATCCCTGTCCCCTTCCTGACTCCACGGTTGTCTAGTTTATGGTTAGGCCTCGTGACTCCAGTCTATGCGCGTGTGGGTCGCAAGCTCATCGATGGTATTCGTTTCCCGACTATAGTGAAGGATGACTCTGCCTTGCAGCGCTTCCCCATTCGCCCGCGAGGTGTGAGCGAGGCTATTGCTTCTGCGTTACGCAACGAAGACCAAGCTCTCGCGGCCACCCGATGGTCCGATGCTACATCAGTCGGGGGATTGATGGACGACAATCAACCTACGCGCTTTGGAAACCGTCTGGTGGATACGCGTGAAGCATATGTTGACGTCACTCCGGAAGAGGCCTTTGGCCCAATTCGAAGGATTGGTGGGCGTACGGGGTATTACTATGCAGGATATCTCTGGCGACTGAGAGGGTTGATGGACGTCTTAGTTGGTGGGATAGGAATTCGCCGTGGTCGTCGTGACCCTGAATGGTTAAGCGTTGGGGATACGCTTGATTGGTGGAGAGTGGAATGTTTTGAACCCAATAAGCGACTGCGCCTTAGGGCAGAAATGAAACTTCCCGGTCGTGCGTGGCTAGATTTCGAAGTCCAAAAACAGGACGAAGGTTCCACGATTCGACAGACCGCTATCTTTGATCCGCTGGGAGTGCTCGGGCTCCTGTATTGGTATGTGACCTATCCCGCCCATCAATTGATATTCCCTGGAATGTTACAAGGTATTGTCAACGAAGCGTTAAGCACCCGTTCCTCTAACTGAAACGTCACCAGGTCTTGAAGAAGAAAATTGTATAATGAAAATTTCTCATGCTTCACATCCACTTATTCGCATGACCGATTGCGGTCTATTTTGTGAAGAAGGTAATTTTTATATCGATCCAGTCAGAGGGCCGGTTCAACATGCGGTGATTACTCATGGACATTCCGATCACGCACGTGGTGTTTCGAACTTCTATTACGCGACCTCGATGTCTGAGCCGATTTTGCGTAAGCGTTTGGGTTGTGACATTGATTTAACTTTGACAGATTATGGTGACACAATCACCCTCGGCACGACAAAGGTAAGTTTTCATCCTGCAGGACATATTCTTGGTTCGGCACAAATCAGGGTTGAAGCCAACGGAGAGGTCTGGGTTGTGACCGGAGACTTCAAACGTGATCATGATCCCACTTGTGCCCCGTTCGAAGTTGTACCCTGCGACACATTGATCAGCGAAGCCACGTTTGCGCTTCCGATCTATCGATGGAAACCTGCAAGGGACGTCGCCCTAGAGATTCTCAGGTGGTGGGATAAAAATATTTCAGAGCAGCAGGTATCGGTATTGTTTTGCTATGCACTTGGCAAGGCGCAGCGTGTGTTGGCGGAGCTTGCCAGCCTGACCGATCGCAGTGTTTTGCTGCATGGAGCTGTTGTGCCCATCACAGAGATCTATCGAGAGGCAGGCGTTCAAATGCTGCCCACTTCCAGGGTTGATTTACAGACGAAACGCGATTACTCCGGTGAAATGATCATTGCTCCTCCTAGTGCCGCCGGCTCTCTATGGATGCGTCGTTTTAAGCGGGCGCAAACTGGCTTCTGTTCGGGCTGGATGCGAGTACGAGGTCAACGTCGACGACGTGGTTACGATCGAGGTTTTGTGCTCTCTGACCATGCCGATTGGCCATCGTTATTACAAACTCTTTCTGAGAGCCAAGCGCGTCACATACAACTTCACCATGGATATTCTGATATTTTGGTTCGGTATTTATGTGAGCAGGGAGTGCATGCTGAGGGGTTGGGCGCTCCTTTTGCTGAAATGGAATCTGATCCCGAATGAAACGATTTGCCAAGCTATATCGAGATCTTGATCACACTACTTCTACGAAGAGGAAGATGGCAGTGATGCGACAGTATTTCGATGCTGCGGATGCAGAGGATTCAGCCTGGGCGCTGTACCTCTTATCGGGTCGACGAATCAAGCGATTGGTGGGGGCTGCAAATCTACGACAATGGATGATCGAATCCTCAAAGCTTCCAGCATGGTTGGTTGAAGAGGTGTATGCCAATGTGGGTGATTTGGCCGAAACAGCTGCTCTCTTGACTGATTCAACTGGTCGGCAGGACGAGTTTGCTGACCGCCGCCTGTCTGAGTGGATGCATCACGAGATATTAGCGCTTCGCGATCAATCACTTGAAGAGCAACGCCTTCAAATTATGGGCTGGTGGGGTCGTTTGGATTATGACATGAACTATTTGGTGACGAAACTGTTAACCGGCTCGTTCCGAGTCGGCGTATCACAACTTCTTGTTGCCCGAGCCGTTGCGGAATATGCGGGATTACCGTCCTCAGTTATCCTGCATCGCATGACGGGACACTGGCAACCAACGAAAGAATTCTATCAAGGGCTTATCGATTCAGAAATTAGTCAGACGCATTTCTCGCAACCCTATCCATTCTGTTTGGCGAGTCCACTCGATCAGGGAGTGACGGTGAAAGCTATAAGCGAACAATTGGGTGATATACAAGATTGGAACATTGAGTGGAAGTGGGATGGTATTCGTGCCCAGGTTGTGCGTCGTCAGGGAGAATGTTTCATCTGGACTCGCGGAGAGGAACTGGTCACGGAGCACTTTCCCGAGGTACGCGACGCTTGCGCGGTATTACCCGATGGCACTGTTCTCGATGGAGAAATACTTGCGTGGTCAGAAGACACAGGCGTCATGGAATTTACATCATTACAACGTCGTATTAATCGCAAACATGTCAGCCCGAAAATGTTACGAGAGATACCGATCTGTTTCATGGCCTATGATCTGATTGAGTCTGGTAACAAGGACATCCGTGAAACATCGACCGAAGAACGCCGAGCGTTACTCGAGGAGGCTTGCCCACCGGGTCATCCTCTTTTGAAGATTTCGCCATTGCTTCCCATATCGAGTTGGGAGAATGCGGCCTCTCACCGTGAACAATCTCGTGAACGCCGGGTTGAGGGTTTGATGCTGAAACATCGAAAGGCTATGTATGAAACGGGTCGACGACGGGGCCAATGGTGGAAGTGGAAGGTGACTCCGTTCACTATCGATGCGGTCATGCTCTATGCACAACCTGGTCATGGTCGACGTGCCAATTTATACACTGACTATACGTTCGCCGTCTGGCGTGATGATGAACTAGTCCCGATCGCCAAGGCCTATTCTGGTCTCGATAGTCAGGAGATTCATGAATTAGACTCATGGATTCGAAAAAACACAACCGAACGTTTTGGTCCTGTGCGGTCGGTGATGCCTGAACAAGTTTTTGAACTTGCCTTTGAGGGCCTTAATCGTTCAACACGTCATAAATCAGGTGTCGCTGTTCGTTTCCCACGGATTGCGCGATGGCGACGTGATCTCAACGCAAAAGATGCGAATACCCTTGCTGACTTACAGGCTCAGGTTCAGCAGGTCTTAAAATGATTGCGGCTGCACGCGTCAAGCAGTGGTTTCAACAAAATGCTTGGAGTCCCTTACCGTTCCAACGTGAGGCTTGGAAGGCCTACGAGAGAGGAAAGTCAGGTCTCATTCACTCACCAACGGGAAGTGGGAAGTCACTCGCCGTTTGGCTTGGTCCGGTCAGCCGTGCCATTGATGCACACGATACAAGTCGAGGTCTTAAAGTCCTTTGGATCACTCCGTTGCGCGCATTGGCCCATGATACGGCTAAAAATCTTCAGTGCGCGGTCGATGCGCTTGAATTAGCTTGGCGCGTAGACGTGAGAACGGGCGATACAGGGGCTTCGACACGAGTTCGTCAGCGACGTGCTCCGCCGCATGCCCTCATCACCACCCCTGAAAGTCTGTCGTTACTCCTTATATATGCTGAGACTAATCAGTTGTTTGCGGACCTGCAGTCAATTGTCGTTGATGAGTGGCATGAGCTCATTGGCAGTAAACGTGGTGTCCAACTTGAACTTTGTCTTGCTCGATTGCGGGCGTTACGCCCTGCCGTTCAAACTTGGGGGTTATCCGCGACTTTAGGCAATACTAAGCAGGCTATGGAAACTTTAATCGGACCGAATCGTCAAGGAATATTGATCTCAGGCGTGACGCCAAAAGTTACCGAGATTCGCGCATTACTTCCCCGCTCCGTCGGACGATTTCCTTGGGGAGGCCATTTGGGCCTTGTGTTGTTACCTCAGGTGCTTAGCCTACTCGAGCGAGGGGGTACCTCCTTAGTATTTACAAATACTCGATCGCAGGCTGAGCAATGGTTTGAAGCTTTACTGAAAGCCCGACCGGACTGGCTTGATGAGGTCGAACTCCATCATGGCTCAATTGACCACACGTTGCGCCATCATATCGAGACACACTTACGCACTGGAGCGCTACGCTGCGTTGTATGCACCTCATCTTTAGATCTTGGGGTGGATTTCAGTCCTGTTGACCAAGTCATACAAGTCGGAAGTCCTAAAGGTGTTGCACGATTGATTCAAAGAGCCGGTCGAAGCGGACACGCTCCAAACGCGATCTCAAGGATTGAGTGTGTTCCGACCCATGCCTTCGAGTTGGTAGAGATCGCCGCCGCACGTCTTGCCGCAGAAAAGGGTCAGATAGAATCAAAAAAACCGTTAAGGATGTGCCTTGACGTGCTAGTTCAACACTTAGTCACGATGGCGTTGGGGAGCGGATTTACCGTGTCCACGATGCGCGAGGAAATTGAGTCGACATCTGCATTTTCTGGAATGCGTGATGAGCAGTGGCAGTGGGCGTTAGATTTTATTACTCGTGGCGGTCAGGCACTGCAAGGCTACCCTCAATATCAAAAAGTCACTGTGGAGCAAGGACTGTATCGTGTCACAGACCGACGTATAGCCTCCCATCATCGCATGAGCATTGGCACGATTTCGAGTCAGTCTTCCATGAATGTACGGTGGTTGCGAGGAGGCATGCTCGGCCATATTGAGGAAAGTTTTATTGCTAAACTCAACAAGGGTGACAATTTTTTATTTGCAGGACGACTGGTCAGACTTGTGCAGGTCAGAGATATGACGGCATATGTCCAACAAGCAATGCGAGGTCAGCGGACCGTTCCACGCTGGCAAGGGGGGCGTATGCCTCTCACCACAGAGCTTGCTGACAGTGTGGTGTCACTTTTCGGCAAAACGCAGACGACGAATGTCTCCGAACCCGAGATCAGAGCGATCGACGATCTTTTGACGTTGCAGTCTCGTTGGTCGAAAGTCCCCGCTCCGTCTATTCTGCTAGTCGAATACATTAAAAGTCGAGAAGGGCATAGTGTATTTTGTTATCCATTCGGTGGACGTCTCACGCATGAGGGGCTTGCCACCTTGTTGGCGTACCGACTCTCACGTCTATGCCCGATTACTTTTAAGATCTCCGTCAACGATTATGGATTTGAATTACTCTCTCAAGAGAAGCCCCCAATCACTGAACCCATATTGCATGCAGCGTTTTCTGATAAACATTTAGAGGAGGATCTCAAGGCGTGTATGAATACGACAGAGCTCGCACGTCGTCAATTTCGTGACATTGCAAGAATTGCGGGTCTCGTGTTTCAAGGTTATCCGGGGAAAAACAAATCCACGAAGCAATTACAAGCCTCAAGTAGCCTCATGTACGATGTATTGAAAAAATACGATGGAACGAACTTGTTACTTGAACAGGCCTGGCAAGAGGTCGTAGACAATCAACTTCAGGCAGAACGTCTTCGGAGAATACTTGAGCGGATTACTGTCCAAAACATTTCTATTCAAGAGCCGACACGACTCACCCCACTGGCGTTTCCTCTCTGGGCAGAACGTGTGCAAAGTCAAACCGTCTCCAGCGAAAGTTGGCGTCGACGAGTTCTGAAGATGGTTCAATCTCTGGAGAAACGTGCGGCTCGACGTGAACGAATCCATGTGAAAGCTAAATCGAAGACAAGGTAGTCCTTATGAACGCGAAGGACACGACTTACGTGACCGACCTCGCAGTCGAATGCCAAGGCGAAATGCTATTATTGAACAACTTGGGAGCGGTGTATCGGCCTCATACTCGCACCGTTCTCATTGCAGATTTACATCTTGGTAAAGATGCTGAGTTTGGTCGTGCAGGTCTGCCCACGCCCTACGGAATCAGCGTTTCCAATTTTCAGCGTCTTTCAATACTGCTAGAAACCTATGAGCCTGATCGGCTTATTGTGCTTGGTGATTTCATGCACGCCATACCAAAGAATGCGGATACTTGGCCGACAGAACTCTCGCAATGGCTCGATCGTTATCCAAGAGTCACCGTGGCCGTGGTAGGTGGTAATCACGATCATGTGTCAGGTCGGGGAAAGATCGATTTACGTGTGCAATGGTTATCAGAACCCTATCTGGCTCCACCTTTTGCTTATGCCCATCAACCGATAGCACACGAGTCGCTCTTTGTCCTCTCCGGTCATATTCATCCAACTTTCGTATTAGCTACTCGACACGACCGCATTCGTACTCCAGTCTTTTGGTTTCGTTCACATATGGCCGTGTTGCCGGCGTTTGGTACATTCACTGGTGGATATAACATCACGCGAGATGTAGACGACCGAATATTTTTAATCGGTCCTCAAGATATTATAGAAATACCTTCGTAGTCTGGTGAACGAGTGAGAAACAACGATGAGCGTTATTTTCGACATTGATGGATTTCTTGAGTGATCTTATGTGACAAAGATTGAGTTTATTGTTTTCTGGCCTTCTGGTTTTCCACGAGATGTTAGTCTCGTTCCAGTATGTTCAGGAGGGAGTGCCTGATTCTTCTCCAACACTATTTTTACAATAGAAAATTTCTTTAACTCACTGAAATCTTCATCTTCGAGCAGTCGTTGCGGCTTCCGAGTCGAGGGTTTCGTTCATACCGATTTGTGTCGTTCAAGAAAACCAAATATTGATTTGTGATTGGACAACGTATCAATGGGTGACGAGCACACTGCTCGCCGTCTTTGCTCATTGCCTGAATAGAGAGAGTCTACCAGATATCGAGGGCTTGGTGGCACGCGTAATGCCTGCTCATTCACGGTACTTTGACCTGTCCTACTTTATCCATTCATCTCAATGGTCACTCATATGATTCTTAGGATTCATCGGAGTGGGGCAACTATGTGAATCTGTTATTCGATGGTCAGAATGGCCCAGATAGCCCAGCAGATGACAAATACTTCCCCAAGTATGATACTTCCTAGAACTGTGAGAAGAATTTTGTACCACATAACGATTTTCTGTTCTGTCAATTATAGTCTTGGATGAGGGCGACAACGATAGATCTCTCTATCAAATCTCTACAGCATACCTTTGGGTTAGACTGATGAATCCACAAAGCCACTCAGGTGTTGTTATTTCTCTCACACCTGTTCATCACGATCTAATTTCTTTAAGAACCTCTTGGCATCTGCCTTAACGGTTTCAGTTTTTTTACACCCATATTCTCCAGCGTTCGAAAAGAATGGCCGAGACGTGGGTTTCCTCTAAGCTTATCCGCATTGCGAATAAAAAAATTCCAATAAAGATAGTTGAACGGGCACGCTTGTGGTCCAGTTTTTTTATTCACGTTGTACGTGCAGCTTTTACAATAATCAGACATACGGTTAATATACGAACCTCCTGCAGCATACGGCTTACTTGCCAGATAGCCTCCATCCGCAAACAACGTCATTCCTGAAACATTTGGTAGCTCTACCCATTCATATGCGTCGGCGTAAACAATCAAATACCATTCGTTTACTTCTTTCGGATTAATGCCGGCAAGTAGCGCAAAATTCCCCAAGACCATGAGACGTTGAATATGGTGGGCATAGGCATTCTGTTTAGTGTCGAGAACGCATTGACGAAGACAATTCATTTTTGTGTCACCAGACCAGTAGAGCCAGGGAAGCTTGCGCTGAGCATTAAAAAAATTCTCTTTAGAATATTCCGGCATTTTTAGCCAATAAATTCCTCGGACATATTCACGCCAACCCAATATTTGCCTGATAAATCCTTCTACGGCATTTAAGGGGGCGTGTCCCTCAGTAAAAGTGCATTCTGCAGCCTGAATGACCTCCAAGGGTTCGAGTAGGCCGCAATTTAAATAGTGACTTATATGTGAATGATACATCCATGGTTCGCCTTGAAGCATGGCGTCCTGATATTCGCCAAAATGGGGCAATCGCAAATTCAAAAAGTCTTTGAGTTTTTGGAGGGCTTGTTTTCGCGTCACCGCATAATGAAATGGCTCAAGGTCACCGAAATGAGTAGAGAATTTCCTGTGCACGAGATCGAATACGCTCTTGGTCGTAACATCCGGCACACACGTTGTTGGGGATGGAGGTCTTAGCTCTTTTGAGGGAGGCTTTCGATTTTGTGTGTCAAGGTTCCATTTTCCTCCGACCGGTCGATTGCCATCCATAAGAATATTGTATTTCTTCCGCATCTCGCGGTAGAAATACTCCATGCGGAGCTGCTTGCGACCATTGGCCCAATCGGCCATTTCTTCCGGTGTGCACAGGAATCGATTGTCGGAACGGATTTCAACAGAGATGCCTAATTCGGACTCCCAATCTTGTATGTCTTTTAAAACACGGTATTCGGATGGCATAGTGATAATGATTTGATCCGGTTTATGAATGTGCGTGATTCGTCTAATTTCACCTCGAAACGAACCTTTATTCTTCGGATCATCAAGCTTGATATAGTGAACCCGAAAACCCTTGTCTGTCAGCTCTTCTGCAAAATGCCTCATGGCGGAAAACAAAAAGGCAATCTTCTTTTTGTGATGTTTGACGTACGTCGCTTCTTCCCAGACTTCGCACATGAGGATGGCGTCTCTTTTAGGAACAACGTCTGAAAGGCTAGAAATGTTATGGCTAAGCTGATCACCGAGAACAAGACGTAAAACCATGGCGAATATTCAAAAAGCTTTCGGATTGAAAAACGTGAAGAGACTATCAGACACATGTTAGGTCTAAGTACGCATTATAGAGAGCGTATTACAGTCTATCAGCCATATTGTGAAAATATCTAATACACTCAACCCCAACACGACCGCAGCCGTTGAAAGTATAGATGGAGTGATTTTTTTGAAATCGAATATAATGTCTTCATTTGGGAACACTATCAAGACCTTCACGGTGATCAATTTGATTCGAACAGCATGCTTGCAGATGTATCGGATGTATAGAATGATGAAACTTCCTAAAATTGACTCATCATTGCTTCTCTTCAAAACATTCAGTGGAAATGTAGATATACGTTTGTAACTATTCAGATTGACTTTGCGAGTCACTGACGCCCCATTTACGCAGCCATCGATGGTTCATGCATAGAGAGCCAAGCCCTTTTGGTAGTCGGACAGGGCCGTAATCCTTTTCTCAGCAACTTGCAACTTAGATCCGGAGCGTGAGTCTGGAAATTCTCTCGCTTAGGCTCCGGTATTAAGCCGACGGCACATTATTCATCGCAGAACGTCGTGCCTAACTTACGAGATAAGAAAGGTTCAATTGAAGAAAAGATGCTCATGTGAATGAGGAGTTGTGTCGTCTTTTACGCCTCATTCCTTCAATGTGCTACAGTACCCTATACAATAAAAGTTTACGTTCTATTAACCCAATCCCAGAGGGAGAACATGAAAGCTCTATTTCAGGCGATATTTTTGGGATTAATGTTGTTTGCTGATCTGACCCATGCCGCGACAACAGAAAAAGAGCAAGCAAGATGCCAACAGTTGGCTCAGGACTTTGCAGAAGACCCATACTCTATAACAATGGTACGCTTACGACAACTTCAATTCTGCATCAACCAAACAGTGGCCCAACGAGAAACACGTAATCCGCCAACGACTCTCAAAGGCACAATTATTGAACCTCTTTCGTCTTCTGAAAGCGAACCTTCATCAATACCACCCGAGGTTCGAATTGGGGATTAATTGTGAGGTCACCAGTCGTCTGTTATGGTTAATGCAAATCAATCGGACCGATATTCTCTCTGATACAACACAGGCATACTAAACAGTTCGTGAGGAGGGTTCATATCTTGCCCAATGTTTCGCTTAATTTTTTTACCTTCATAATACGTCCATTTTGATTGCTCGTCTGCTTTAGCTCCTTAGCTATATCAGGATGTTCCGTGTTTGGTCACAGTAGCACAAAGATTGCCCCTTATACCGTTGTCGAGAAGGAAGACAATCTTGAGCTGCGTTATTATGAACGCTTACTTCTAGTCGGTACACCCACGCCAGAGGGCCTGGAGGATCAGAAAGCGCCGTTTTATAAACTTTTTGATTATCTTTCAGGTAAAAACCAAGATACTCGGGAAATTCCGATGACGACCCCAGTCTTTATGAATCAGGCCGGTCAAAAAACAGAAACTATGGCGTTTGTTTTGCCGACAAGCTTCACAATTGAAGAGGTACCCCAACCACAAGACCCTGCAGTGAAGCTCGAACACATAACGGATTATCTCGTAGCCACCATAACTTTCAGCGGTTCATTGGGCCAGGACAATATCAATCAACACAAAGCACTTCTTGAAAAATGGATGATGTAAAAAGGCTATCGCAAGGCCGGACAGGCGAAGGCAGCTGGATACAATCCACCCTTTACCATTCCAACTCTGAGACGAAATGAGGTTTTGATTCCCGTTATGAAACCATGAATATTCGAACCTTCCGCCCGTAAGTCAGACCGACACGGTCATACAATTCCGCGTTGACGACTAGGCAGCGTGAAACAGACAACTCTCAGCGATCAGCGTCACTTGTTTCCCTGTGAGGTTAAGTATGCCGCCAAATGACCATCAGTAGTACGACCTCAGCTTTCTCATGTTGACGAGATAACCAGGGGACAGGAATAACCCCTGGGTTTTTATAACTAAAGGCCGTAATCAACAAACTAAGGGGAAGAATGATTCAGTGGGTCAGTGTTCTCTAAAGACTCCCTAGGCTGACTGCCAACTATGTCGTCATTACCGGTAAAAGTAACTGATTTTGGGATTCGGTGCGACCGTAAAAAGTCTCACTTCATCTTTAAGAGTAGTAGGAAGAGAAGTCTTCACTATTTCTTTCTCTTTAGATCTAACCAGAGAAGTAAAATTTTCCCAATGAGGTTGCTCAGGTGAAATGTTCATACGAAGCATCCTCTGGGTCCGGGGTGTATCCACATCAAAATGCCAAGTCCCAAGGTAAATCGTTTCGTTGGGCGCTACGTGAAATTGTAAGCTGACATGAGATTCCATCATCATAGGACCTTCATTAATCTGAACTCGTATCACTTCGTAGTCTCCAGGATTCAGCGCGACAAAAAAGGCCTTCCCCGCAGACTGTACGTTGACCCGAAATCGTTCCCCTGTCGCAAGGTTTAATAGATGAAAAAACCGGAGTTGTGTTTCATAACCTCGGGAATAGGGACCAGATGACACAACTTTGATCAATCCCACCACCATGGACTCTTGACCTATCGCCTCGGGTGAGGCTTTCTCGGGTATGCCGACGCAACCGGTCAAAAACATACCGCAAGTGCACATGATCCATCCAAGTCGCAAAGCCCAATTTGAATAACCGCTTATGGCTTTGAATCCGATCAAGTGCTTCTTTCTCTTTTTCTACAAACCGAACTGTTAACCCACATGTTGACTTTCTTACATTATACCAACCCCTCGCTTGTCCATTCCATCAACAATGGTCAACTCCTAATTCAACACAACGATCTTGTGAGGTTGAATGCCTCATCAATCTTGTACGCTAATTTCCATTCTGAGGGTGCGTCCCTAACGATCGACGCAGCCCCCCGTTCCAAGGTATTCGTACTTAAGCTGGGTGCATTTCTATGGTATAAAAATCTGCTCATCCATTATTCTATCGGCTTTTCGTGGGCTTTTCTGGCTCTTGAGTAAGGGCTTATCTAAAAGAAAGGTTTCAGTCTAATTCAATGATTTGGTTGCCTAGGAGCAGTTAAGCGATGGAACTGTTGGGAATCCTATCGATGATTGTTGGGATTCCTAGCATGATCATGCTGCAGGAGAAAGAACGGCCTGAGCATCCTATCCTTGAGTACAGCGACTAGAGGTTGGATGGAAGATGTACTTGATGGTGTTCGTAAAAACTGGAGCTGCTCACATTACCTGCGTCCCATGAACGTTATGGGTGTCGCCCATGCTTAGTAGAGATATCGTATTGTCATTCATGTGAAACAGAAAGAAGGACATTCCATGAATTCATTTTATTTGTCTGGTACATTCAGTCTCGGCATCTTCGTGAGCAATGTGTATCCCACAGGCATTATTGTGAGTGATATGATGGATTTGAGTCGCTCGCAACCACTCTGATGCATGGCCTGGAAAATTCTAGAACCGTTCATATGAGAGAGCACGGTTTTTCTAACATACAATGGGACAGTCACCACGAACACACTCCAACCATTCCGGCGTCAATTTCTTCGAAAATTTCCCTTTATTGAAGTCACTCAGGCACGACCAGTAAGTTTTAAGCGATTTTTGGCAAACCAGGCGTAAGCCTTAATCAAGAGTTTATCAAACGGCGAGAACCTGCTCAGCCGTGTGAGACAACCTAACCCAATGGCTTCCCACATCCTTCTAAACACCTCCACCCCGGTAATCGTTGTTCCATTTGCCCAACGGGCATGAATCACCTGTCCCAAATCACAGGTCTTTAGACCGTGCTCTTGTTCGCGATAGGACGAGGTGGAGAAATCAATGAACCGAAGCCGTTTCTTTCGGTTCAACCATTTGATCAGATCGATTTCTCGACGGCAGATTGGGCACTCACCATCAAAGTAGACGGTGAATGGGTAGGGTGGAGGAACCTGTAAAAAAGTTTTCTCATCTGGTCGAATGGCAAGTATGGGGGGGGAATGCTCGCGGGAAGACTGCTTACTCATGGTCTCGTTTAAATCCTAAAAGAGGTCCGCCTTTAAAAATACGAAATAGATAATATAACGAGGGAAATAAGAGCAGAGCGCCAACAAACAAAGCCAGGAGCATAAACTGGAGAGTAATTGTTGGGGAAGCAGAATTGTATATGGTCAGGTGGGGTGGCACTAAATACGGAAATTGTGCGATGCCCCATGCCCAAATGCTCAATGTGACCTGAACAATGGCGCAGGTGCGTGCCCACCAATAACGCCGGGTATACAGAAACCACACAGCAGCAAAGGTGAATAGGATCGTCCCTAGAATGATCGTGACTCCCCATGTATTGCTGATGAGATTACCCCATAAATACGGAGCATATGATTGACCTAAAAAGAACACGATTTCGCCGATCACACCTGCAAGCATGGCGGCGGTGATGGCACGTTTTCGAAATTTGTCCTGAAGAGTGACATCCTGGGTCTCGAGAATGAGATAGACGGCTGCGAGATACGCAAATAACACTAATGTCAAGAGTCCTATGGCTAACGGAAATGGCTGGATCCAATTCGATACGTATCCTGCAAAAAAATTATCTGGGCTCAGGGGGAAATGCCCCATCGTAATGCTACCCATGGTGATACCTAGAAGTAAGGGGCTAATTAAGCTAGATATCGCAAACAATTGATCCCACCGCACATGCAGTTCATCATCTTGAATATCGTAATGTCGAAACGCATACGCCGAGCCTCGGAGTACAATACCAATGACTAACAAGGTCAAAGGAATGTGAAGCGTCACGGAAATGCGAGCATAGGCGGTTGGAAATGCTGTGAACAATATGGTGACAATAAGAATCAGCCAGACGTGATTCGCTTCCCAAACAGGACCGATGGCTTCGCCGATCAATTTGTGCTGTTCACCACGAGTAGGCCCGCGAGCGAGAAGATGCCACACTCCGGCTCCATAGTCAGCGCCTCCCAGCAAGGCGTAGAACGTCAGTGAAATAAGAAGCGCAATGGCAAGTGTGGCTTCAAGATCAATCATGCGAGTTGAGTCTTTTCAGAACGTGGTTTCATCTCATATTCTCCAGGAGTCGCTGAAACATGGCGGAGCATGAGCCAGGTGACGATAAAGGCCAGAAAGACATACAGCGCAGCAAAAAAGATCAGTGGTATGTTGAGGCCTGGCATAGGAGTCACCGCTTCTGCTGTTTTCAAATAACCCACTACGACCCAGGGTTGCCGCCCGACTTCTGTTGTGACCCATCCAATTTCGGTTGCGATAAATCCTAGGGGAGTTGCTAATACCATGGCTTTTAAGAAGAGTTTCGATTGAAACGTATTTCCTTTTATGAAGAAGAGCCACGCTGCCCAGAGGGCAAGAAACATCATAGTAAAGCCAATCATGACCATCATTTGAAACGCCGTTCTGACAATCATAATGGGCGGCCAATGTTTTTTAGGAAAATCCGTGAAACCTTGGATCTCACCCTGGGGATCGAAATGGACCATCAGACTGAGAAGATAGGGGATTTCTAAGATATAATCGAATGCCTCTTTTTCAGAGTTCCATATGCCTCCTATGCGGAAGGGGGCTCCCCGTTGGGTGTGCACCTGACCCTCAAAGACAGCCAACTTTAACGGTTGAAGTTCTGCCACGCGTTTAGCAAGAAGGTCTCCACTTAGAGGCTGAAGAATTGCGCTTACACAACCTACGGCCAACGCAATACTAAAGGCGTGTTGATGAAAGGGATGATCAGGATGGCGGAGTAACAGAAAGGCATGAATGCCAGCGACGGCAAATCCCGCAGCAGCAAAGGCCGCTAAAATCATATGCGGGGCTTGCAAAAGACCAGAAGGATTCAACAGTGCGGCGATGGGATCGATATTCGATGGGACTCCATCGACCAGAGTAAATCCTCTGGGGGTATTCATCCACCCATTGGCCATCACGACGACCACTCCCGAGAGGATTCCGCTGAGTGCGACAACGATGCCCGCTGCCAGATGCACGCGTGGGTTGACCTTTTGCCATCCGTATAAATAGATACCGAGAAAGATGGCTTCCGTAAAAAACGCAAAACCCTCAATGGAAAATGCCAGTCCAATCATCGGACCAGCCCATTCCATGAACTTCGGCCAGAGTAGTCCTAGTTGAAAGGACAAGACTGTTCCAGATACGGCCCCGACGGCAAAGAAGATGGCGGTTCCCTTCGCCCATCGTTTAGCAATAGTCAGATACACCTCCTGGCTGGTTTTTAACCACCGCCATTCTGCAATGACCATGAGCAGGGGCATGGCCATGCCCACCACTGCAAAGATGATGTGAAATCCCAGGGACATCGCCATGAGAGTCCGTGCTGCAAGTAAATTATCCATATCAGTACCGGGTGCGAGGTCCAATAAAAAGTTCGCCTGCGCTAAGACGTCTTATCTCGGTATCGACGCGGAGCTTGTGGCATTCAATCGGCGTGGGAGGGTTGCATACGATTCGTGCAATTCGTTTAATTCTCCCCGCGTCTCTCTTCTAAATCGAACATCGCTACTCATGAATAAATAAGTCCAGTTTGTCTCATATATAGACAAGAACGCACATTAGGGCTCTGTTGGACTGAGCGTTTTGAGGTAGGCGTGGACATCAGCAATCTTTTGGAAACTCAAACGTCCCTCCCAAGCCGGCATGTTTGCACGTCCCTTTAACAAAGTCTTCCAAAATTGATCGTCGTTGTGAAGAATAGGATTCTGTTCTAATGTTGGGCCATAGTCGCCCTGTGCAAAGTCGCCGTGACAAGCCTTGCAGTTTTTCTTGTAGACATCATGACCACGGTCCGCCATACCATCGGGATAGTCAAAAGGTTGAAAATCTTGGATTGAAGCCACTTGAGTCTGTTGAGATTGCTGCTTTCCTTCAATTTGTGGATCTTTTTCGATCAAGGGTTTACCTGTTTCTTTTACTTCGTTGTCTTTGACTTCTAACCGGGTCAACATTCCACGAGGATATTTTTCATCATCGGTCACATGCGGCAGTATATGACAATGCAATAACCATGTCCCCAAATGTTTGGCGACAAACTCCACGACCTTGATTTCTGCCGGGCCGATTGAGACCACTCCATTGGGATTATTCCATCCTGGCCGCTCAAGCGTGCCGGGATTGACTTCGCTCCACGTATGACCATGCAGGTGAGGTGTATGGAATTCGAAACCGACATTGGCCAGAACGAGTCGAACGCGTTCACCGACCTTAGCCTTCAGTGGAGCATCGCTCGGTGCAGAGTGACTGTTGATGGTATGCGTCTCGTACGTGCTATCCCCATCCGTATCCCACTCGTCCCAAAAGGTGACGAGTTCACGATCTACTTGAGGCCAAGAAGGGTCCTCAACGATAAACAGCCCATACATTCCGTGGTCAAGGTGGTTAGCCGTGTCGAAATGGCAGTGATATAAATAAAAGCCGGGCTCTTTCGCCACCCATTCATAGGTATACGATTCACCAGGCATCTGGAGTTGCTCGCGTCCCATATCTCGCTGGCCGTTTCCATCCATATTAAAAGGATGGACACCATGAAAATGCATGGTGTGTGGGAGGTGGTGGGTGTTGGTGAAGTGGACCTTGACCAAATCACCTTTGTGTACGCGAATAACGGGGCCAGGAACGGAAGGCTTTTCACCTTTAAGGACATAGGCCCAAACCGATACCTCTTTCTTGGGATCTTCTAAAAGGGTGATGGTCGTTTCTTGCACAGTTATAGAGAATACTTTAACGGGTCTGTCTTGTGCGAAAAGGGTATGGATAAGGACTTCAGGAGAAATCATTAACAGTGTTATCACGACAATGAAAACGCCACCAAACTCTCCGAAATATCTTTTCACCGTGCCCTCCCGTTGATGTCATCAGTGCCTATCTCATCCTATCACGTGAGAAGGAATTGGAGCACGCCGGTTTTTTGGTTTAGTAAGCAACATCTGAACATCACTAATAACGCGCTCCATAAATCCTCCTTCACAATAACAAAAATAGAATTCCCACATCCGAAAAAATTCCTCGGAGTAGCCCAGCGCATGAATTTGTTCTCTATGATTATAGAGGTTATCTCGCCAAGCTTGCAGGGTCGTGGCGTAATATTGGCCAATATCTTCTAAATGGTACAGACGCATGTCAGTTGCGCGGGTGATGGCATGCGTCATGGCTGTCACCGAGGGTATGCAACTTCCCGGAAAGATATACCGTTGGATGAAATCGACTGAGCGTTTAGCTGCCTCATACCGTTGGTCTGCAATGGTGATGGATTGTAGCAGCATCATGCCTTCATCCTTTAACAGCTTACTGCATTGAGCAAAATACGATTCGAAATATTGGTGCCCAACTGCCTCGATCATTTCCAGGGAGACCAGTTTATCGTATTGGCCGGTGAGGTCACGGTAATCGGAGACCAACACGGTGATCCGATCGCTCAATCCAGCCGCAGCAACGCGCTGACAGACCAAGTCATATTGTTGTTGAGATATTGTCGTGGTTGTCACATGACAACCATAATGAGCGGCCGCATATAAGGCGAACCCGCCCCACCCAGACCCTATTTCGAGAAGATAATCCGTGGGTTTCAGCTCAAGTTTTTCGCAGATGAGCTTGAGGCGTGCCATTTGAGCTTCATGCAAACTCATCGTAGGGTCGGTGAATATTGCACTGGAGTACATCAAGCTTTTATCCAAAAAAAGGGCAAAGAAATCATTGCCCACATCATAGTGAGCTGAGATGTTCCGTCGACTCCCTTTTGTAGTGTTCCGGTTCAATCGGTGGAGAAGATTTTGGAAGGGAAGGGTTAACCAGGCGAACCCACCATCCATTCCATCGAGAAGCTGACGGTTTAACAAGAAGATTCGAACCAGGGCCGTCAGATCATTGGCTTGCCAATAACCCCGTATGTAGGCGTCTCCTGCCCCAATAGATCCTCCAAACACGACCTCCGAATAAAACTGCGGATTGTTAACGGTGAGCCTGACGCTCATCGGGCATCGCGAGGTCGACTGGCCAAACCGGGTCTCTGTTGTGCCATCACCAAGAATGATTTCGCCAACAGTGATGTGTCGAAGACGACGCTCAAGAGCCTGTTTGGCGAATGTGTCCAGAAATCTTGGTTTGGGGTAACTCTCGGCAGGTATGGTTGATTCAAGAAAGAGAGGTTTAGTGGTCATAGGATGTTTGCCGATCGGCTCCTCCATTGGTCTTATGCTTGGGTATTGAAGGATGCGTATAAAAAGGGGTGCGTTTAAGAAAGAGTTTCAGTGCCTGCCAATAGATTGCGCTCATAACTTTCAATGGCATCAAGGGATAACGCGTCAGTGCACGGGCGCAGTTAAAGCTGTTAATTAACTGGTGTTCTAATGTCAGGGTGGCATCAAACATGGTCCGCTTCTGGTCCAAATTTCTCATGTGTATCATGAGGCGCTTATTGGGTGTTCCCAAAACCCAGTCATACTGAAGGTTCATGGGCATAAAAGGGGACACATGAAAAGCTTTTTCAAAGCGGAAGTGTAAATCTTTGGATTGAGAAATACTGAGGTTCCGTGGCAAGACATAAGGATGTTTCTCGTTCCAGGGAGTATTGGTAATCTCAGCGACAATCGTTTCAACATGTTCATCTGTGGAGTCAAAGGCGTAATAAAAGCTCACAGGGTTAAACGAGAAACCAAAATGACGGAGGTGCGTCAGCAACCGAATGGGTCCATTATGTGACTGACCGGTTTCGCGCTCTATGTGTTCACGAACAGCAGAATGTAAAGAGACCTTGGGATCACCCAAGTAATCCTTCCTTCGAAACCTGATAGGAGCAGGCCGAGTGGTGGACCAAAGCCATCGACTCTCAAACATCGTGTCTAGCTCTTCAAGGTCGAGATAAGCATAGATTACCGGGTAGGTGAAGGAATGGGCGTTGGGTTCAAATCGCCGATGCCGTACCCGTCCTTCGTACAGACAACTGTGCATAATGTTGTGATCTCCTAAAGTGCTCTAAGGCGTTCAGTGCACTCACGACTCCATCTTCATGAAATCCATATCTCCAGTATGCACCGCAAAAATACGTACGATTGATACCGTTGATTTCAGCCTGCCGCAGCTGTGCCACTATGCTTTTAGTAGTAAAAACCGGATGGTCATAGATCATGCGTTTTAAGATCTTTCTAGGAGAAATTTTCTGATTGTCATTGAGGGTGGCGCAAAATTGAACAGGAGCGTGAATGTTTTGGAGAATATTCAAGTTGTAAGTCATCGCAATTCGGCTTTGCGCGTGAGCTGGGATATGATAGTTCCAGGCTGCCCACGCTCGCCGACGTGTTGGGAGCATCGCTTCGTCTGTGTGTAAGACCGCTTCATTTTGCTGGTAGGTCATGGGCTGCAACACCTCTTTCTCCAACGGCGTAGCATCAGATAGCAATCGAAGCGCCTGGTCGCTATGCGTGGCCAAGAAGATGGAGTCGAATCGCTCAGGAGGCTGGTGTAAGACTTTTACGGTGACATAAGTTCGATTTCGTTTGATGTTTTCTACCGGAGAGTTGGTGCGTATGCGATCGCGAAAGGACGCGGTGAGTTTTCTCACGTATTCTTTCGACCCACCCTGAATGACATGCCAAGCCGGACGATTATCAACACTCAGCATGCCATGATTGTGAAAGAAGCGAATGAAAAACTGCGCTGGCATGACCGACATCTGCGAGGGATCAGCTGACCAAATAGCTGCGCCCATAGGGATCAAATATCGATCGATAAATTCGTCACAATAACGACCCTGAGTCAGATACTGCTCTAACGTTGTTGTCATATCTGGCCGCGAAAGAAACTGTGGCGCTTCTCGATTGAAACGCAGAATATCTCTGATCATTCGATAAAAGGATGGTCGTAATAGATTTCTTCGTTGCGCGAATAATGTGTTCAGCGTCGTTCCATTGTATTCCAGTCCAGAGCGTTCACATCTCACGCTGAAGCTCATCGATGAAGGCTGAACTGAAACATCGAGGTCTGCGAGAAGCTTGGTAAAGTGTGGATAGGTCTTGTAATTGAAGACGATAAACCCACTATCGAGAGCATAGTTCCGCCCATTCCACTCGATGTCATGTGTATGTGTGTGGCCACCGACGTAAGGATTGGCTTCAAAGACTGTGACCTGGTGCTCCCGACTCAAGTGATAGGCAGCGACGTTACCTGCAATGCCGGTTCCCACAATGGCGATTTTCATCAGTCGGTCTTCACCCCTCCTGATCGCACAAAGACGTTTTCCCGATGGCGCTTTCTGACCCAAGGACGAAAGGGGTGCAAGTGGAGAACCACGATGTTTCGTTTCCGTGACATGTAGTTGTCTTCTCTCCCATTATCCACGTGGTACCTCTTTCCACTGTTGTGGAACTTTTCGAATTTGAGAAATGTCGTAGCCTTGTCCTGAAATAATATTGAGTAAGCGTCGATAGTCATCCTCGGCAATGCTCGGAGTTCGGGCCATGATCCAGACATAATCGCGTTCAAGACGACCAATGATGGTCTGGGTATAGTCATCATTGACAAACACGATCCGATAGTCTGCTTTAAAAGGCCAGAGGAACTGCATGCCCCAGATCGCATTGGATTCCTGGTCGACTATGAAACCCGTGGGATGATACGATTTCTCCTCGCCTTCAAAGCTGCCCTCACGAAAGGTAAACGTCGTGGCGATGGTCCCATTATCATTAAGCCGATAAGATTCCACCGCGTTAAAGGCCTCTGTTTCAATGAAGGTTGGAATATTCGCGATCACATACCAATCTCCCATGAATCGATTCAGGTCTACCTGACTGGCTGTCCGAATAGGAGACGGACTGCTACAGCCCCACAGACTGACGAGCAGCCCCAGAACACTAATAGTTATAAGCTTCACGATTAGGCCTCCTTACTGAAGGACATAGATAAGCTTTGAATCATTTTCTGTCGTGGACTGCAAAGAAACCCATTCGCCGTTTGATGCGTACCAAATATCGATAGAAAACTTGTCTGCCTCAACTTCGTAATGAGTGGCGGGTGTAGGCTGAGACCTAACGGAGATCACTTCCTCACCTAACTCTTTCACTCTGATTTGATTCAATTCTCCAGTTTGAGAATTCAGTAGTGATTGGCTCAATAAAAAATCTCGATCCCAATATGCGAAGGTTTTAGTGCATCCACTCACAGTACGGATCCCGTCATGCGTCAAGAGTTTCATCTGATTATCAGTGAACGTCCCTTGAACAAATAGCGACTTACCATTGTCATTGGTTTGAGAGCGAATCATCTGCAAGCATTTGCCATTCCACACTTCGGTGTTGATATGGCGATAGCTATAGGCCGTGATGAACAAGTATTTCACTTCAAAACGAGCATCAATCTCGATCTTGGTGTCCGGTTCATTCGAAGAGACCACAAAATTTTGCTGTCCAATTTCTTCATCCTCCAGAAAAACCTTGAAGCTGTAGGTCTTTTCTGTGTTGGACTGTGCATTGACCAAGGGGCTGAACAGCGTGCAAAGCCCCACAGCGACAACCAAGCTCAAGATTGGAGAAAATATCGTCATACTTGGTCCGCCTGTGTCGAATCTTCCCGATTCTTTGGAAGTCCAGGAATGAACGCGTTCGTGCTTGCGATGTAGTCACGATATGCCGGGCGACGATCGACAATATCTTTTTCGAGCATCGTCACTCCGGAGAATTTCAGCAACAAAAAGGTCAATAGCAGGGGGGATGTTATGGTCCACCATGCACCGGTTGGGATCACGAACAGGAAAAATCCCCACCAGATCAGACATTCCCCAAAGTAGTTGGGGTGGCGTGTATATCGCCATAATCCGCGATTCATGACCTTGCCGTGGTTACCGGGATCCGCCTTGAAACGAGCCAGCTGCCAATCGCTCACTGTTTCAAACACCATTCCAATGGTCCAGAAGGTGAGGCCCACTGTGTCGTAGATGCTACTTTCAAATGGAACGGTCAAAGCAACCCATAAAGGCATGGAGATAATCCAGGCCAGGAACGCTTGAAATAGAAAGATGATCCCCAAGCTTTTATAGGCAAAGTTTGGCTCATACTTTTGACGAATGGCTTGATATCGAGAGTCTTCGGGCTCACCCCAATTTCGCCAGGTGACATACAGAGTCAACCGCAATGCCCAAAGAAGAATGAGAGTCAATATTAGAGAGGAGCGTGACCAGTAAGGCTCTGCGTTGCTCGAATAGATATATGCAGATGTGAAAATCATCATGGACCACATGCTGTCCACGATACTCACATCTCTCTTAAACATGCTGGCAACCCATGTGATTGTGGCAAGGGCCAGAATCGCATAAAGACCTGAAAGATAGATGGAGAAACTCATGTGACTCTCCCTGTCAAGACCGAGGCATATCCATCAAATTTCTCGGACACAATTATCAAAATTGGTGTGATAACGGCCCAACCGACGGCCAAGGCAATCAACGCAGCGCTCTGGTCTCCAAATTCGAGAGCGCCGAGCCGGAAGCCGCCGTAGTAGGCCAATGGACCTCCGATCGCACCGGCTAGAGCGGCAATCAGCCAGCGCCCGCGCAGCCAACGAAGCGAGACATTCAATATGGTGGCGAACAACGCCCACATCAGAACGATCCAATAGGGGGCCGTGTGCGGGATTAGAATGCCAGAGGAGTATTGCAGCCAGTTCAGCCACACAAGCAGGCTATCCCACACGGCCCCGATGACGACGGCAATCAACACCAGTTTCAATTCCGCCTCTCGAGTGTGCGCACGGAACAAGTGAAAGACCACAATGCAGATAGCGACAAGCGCCCCGATCCATGGGCATTGAGTTGCCCCGCTTAACACGCAGGCAAACCATCCAACCTGAAAAAGAAGAAGATTTATGATGGTCTTGCTCATGAACGCCCCAACGTATTTGCATCTGAATTCTCGAAAAGATAATGGCTAACGCACCATTCCCGACCTTGTCGGTAGCCGAAGAGTTCGGCACAGGCCATAAAGAATACTCGCCAGCGCATCCACCAGGTTTGTGCATGCTTTTCGCCGTACGTATCGATAAAGAGAGGCATTAAGGTCTCATGCTGTGCATCCATTCTGGCAAGCCAGGCATTGGCGGTTTTCTCATAATGAGTTCCGTTCCACCTCCAACGACGAACTAGTCTGAGGGGATGATGAAAAGCCACTGGCAGGTCATCGCTCGGCATCATGCCTCCGCTGAAGAAATGCTCACTCATCCAGTCACTGGCATCTCGCACTTCGAAGACATACGGCACGGTTCGATGCGCAAAGATATGCATGAAAAACCGTCCATTCCTCTTGAGCCACTGATGCACTCGGCCAAATAGATACTGCCAGTTCCTCATATGTTCAAACATTTCGACTGAGACCACGCGATCAAATTGTCCGGATTCGATATCAAATTTATTCATGTCGCAGGTGAGGACGCGAACATTGCTCAGCCCTCGCTCACAAGCTTCTGATTCAATGTAGGTTTTTTGTGTGAGAGAGTTTGAAACTGCCGTGATACAGCTGTGAGGAAAGTGCGCGGCCATCCAGAGTGTGAGTGACCCCCACCCACATCCTAACTCCAGAATCGATTGGCCGTCGCGAAGATCAGCGTGCACACTTGTCTCAAGTAGGCTGATTTCCTCGGCTTCTTCTAATGACTCGACTCCCAGTGGCCAATAGGCACTGCTATATTTCAAGTGCGGCCCTAAGACTTTTTGAAAAAATTCGGTGGGGACTTCGTAATGTTGGAAATTGGCTTTTTCTGGATCGAGTGCAACCGATGAGCGAGCCATTGCTTCAATGAAGGCTTTCTTACGAGAGACCAGAGACTGATCATTTCCATTGGAGATTTCCTCCAACCGTTGGCGTACCAGGTGTCTAATGCCTAAACGTATTAGTGGATCTGGAATGACGCCACGATTGGTTAAGGAAAGCGCTAATTGGGTAATGAGTGCCATAGAGCAAAATTTGTAGGTGTTAGTGCACGATCTCAGTATCTTGCGGATTCATGAGTAACTAAACACTTTTTAGTCTCTTTCCAATGTAGCCCCATAAAGTTTTAAGACGCAAAAAAAGTTATACAAACATTAGACGTGGGCTTAACGTTTACGAAATCTTATGTTCGTGAGGAGTTAGAGAAAACGATGAAGAAAATATGTATGAAGAAAATTCAGAAAATGGAGAATGTCCTGAGATTGTTCACGGGTAGCGCAATTGGGGAATGCGCGGGCTCAAGAGAAGACAAGGCATGATGGTAATAATAAGAGAGTTATATTTGAAAGTAGTGCATGGAGTGAGTTGAAAAGACGCGGCGTCTCGGGTTGCAATGGGTGTTGCGAGACATCCACACACAACCTCAAAAGAAGGAGACGCCACGATGCAAGAGCGTACCAAGACGGAGCAAAAAGATCGAGACACGAAAGATTCGCTGACGGACTTAATTCGGACGGGCGCCCAACAGCTGATTGCCCAGGCACTGAAAGCGGAGGTCGCCGACCTCTTGGCCACCTATGCGAACCAACGAGATGAGCAGGGAAATGCCAGGGTCGTCCTCAGTGGCCATCATCCAGCGCGCGACATTCAAACGGCCATTGGGCCCGTGACGGTGCAGGTCCCCAAAGTGCGAAGTCGCCTGGGGTCCCCGGTTACATTTCATTCGGCGCTGGTTCCTCCGTATGTGCGTAAGACGGCTAGCCTGGAAGCCGCAATCCCGTGGTTGTACTTGAAAGGCATTTCCACGGGAGAGATGCAGCCCGCCCTGGAAGCCCTCGTCGGCCCTGAGGCCGAAGGGTTGTCGGCCAGTACGGTGGCGCGGCTCAAGCAGATCTGGCGGGAAGAATATGACTGTTGGCGGCACCAGCGACTCGATGTTGACCAATGGGTCTATATCTGGGTGGATGGGATTTATAGCGGCTTGCGAGCGGAGACGCAACGCTTGTGTGCCTTGGTCATGATCGGCATGAATGTCCATGGGGAGAAGCATCTGTTGGCCATGGAAGACGGGATGCGTGAGTCGACCCAGAGTTGGCGCGAAGTGCTGTTGAATCTGAAAGCACGAGGGCTCACCAACCCCGCGTTAGCCATTGGTGATGGGGCCCTTGGATTTTGGGCGGCGTTGGAAGAAGTCTTTCCCGGCACACGCCACCAACGTTGTTGGTGTCATAAGACGCAGAATGTCTTGAATGCACTCCCGAAAAGCGTGCACCCAAAAGCCAAACACGCCTTACAAGAGATCTGGCGGGCGGAGAGCAAAGGGCTGGCGGAGAAAGCCGTTGACGTGTTTCTCGACACGTATGGGCTCAAATATCCCAAGGCCACGGCGTGTTTGCAGAAGGATCGAGAAGAGCTCTTGATGTTCTATACGTTTCCAGCGGCTCATTGGCCGAGTCTGCGCACCACGAATCCCATCGAATCGACGTTTGGAACGATTCGCCATCGGACGGCCCGCACCAAGGGATGCCTGACCCGTGATGGGATGCTGCACATGATGTTTAAGTTGGGGCAGTGTGCAGAGAAAACTTGGCGACGGTTGCGAGGATTTAGAGAGTTACCCAAAGTCATCGCAGGTATTCAATTTACTGATGGCATGGAAGACACAAGCCCAAACTCAGTCGCCGCGTGAGCAACGTTTCGTGCACTAGATTTGACAATAACTCGTTGTGACTCTCAACTAGGCTTGTATTTCTCAGTCTAGTCGACCCTTGTGTCGGAATACTCATTCTAACCTTTGGTCAGTCTTGAAAACGTTGAAAGAGCTCGAGTTCGGGAATTTTTGAGATCGACGATCGGTAGAGGATAATCTACGCCGAGTTCAACTCCAGCCTCCTTCAAAACTTTTTCTGGAGCTTCCCAAGGACGATGAAGGTATTTCAGCGGCATGTGTGCGAGTTCAGGTACAAACCGTAAAACGTACTTGCCTTCCTCATCGAACTTTTGTCCCTGCGTCACGGGGTTAAATATACGGAAGTAGGGTGCGGCGTCAGCTCCGCAGCCAGCAACCCATTGCCAACTGGCACTGTTATTGGCTAAGTCCGCATCAACCAGCGTATCCCAGAACCAGTCTTCTCCATGGTGCCAATGTAACATCAAGTTCTTGACCAAAAACGATCCGACGATCATCCTCACTCGATTATGCATGTAGCCGGTTTCCCACAACTCACGCATGCCGGCATCCACGATGGGATAGCCTGTTTGACCCTGTTGCCAACTGGTTAAATCCTTCGGGGATTTGCGCCAGGGGAAGGCAGTAAATTTTTGTTGAAGGTTGTTTCTAGGCAGGTCGGGAAAATGAAAGAGTAGATTATTGGAGAACTCTCGCCAACCCAACTCACTCAAAAAGGTTTCTCCATCCTTTCGCCATCCTGTTGCAGTCATTTTAGTTTTTGCGGCATACCACACTTCATTGGGTGAGATTTCCCCAAAGTGCAGATGTGGTGATAACCGTGAAACATTGTTTCTTGCCGGATGATTTCGACCTTCTTGGTAATCCTTGAGACCTTTTTTAAGGAATTCTTTCAGCCGCGCTTGTGCGCCAGCTTCTCCCGGCTCCCAATATTCTTTGAGTTTCTTGTGCCAAGGAATGGTCGGCAGTAGTTCCAAATCCTTGAGTGTGACACCTTTGTGTGAGACAAAAAACAAGTTGTTCGGAGCCTTTTCTAGACGTCGGGGTTCATCGTCTTGACCAAGGCAGCCATTTTTATAGAAGGGGGTAAAGACCCGATACGGCGTGCCGTTTTCTTTTCTCGTCGTATGCGGCTCAAAGAGTAGAGAACCATTGAACGTGTGAACCTCAATGCCTTGGTGACTCAGGGTCTCTTGAATGTCCTGATCTCGTTTGATTCGCCAGGGTTCGTAACATCGATTCCAGTATAGTGCCGTTGCTCCCAGCTCGTGAATTATCTCGTTAATAACCTTTTGGGCTGGGCCTTTTCTGAGACAGAGAGTATTCTGCACAGTTTTACTGAGTGCCTTGAGACTTTCATGCAGCCACCATCGACTGGCAGCACCCATCTTCCACTCTTTGCTATTTTCATCATCCAAAATAAATACTGGAACGATAGGACATCCAGTTTGATGGGCAGCCAGAAGAGCTGGGTTGTCTTTCAGCCGTAGATCTTGGCGAAACCAGAGTAGTATGGGTGCGTTTTCCCTCGTCATGCATCAGGCCTTCCGTAGAGTTTCTAGCAAGATGGCGTCTGCTTCCATAATGTCCGTTATCTTTTTCTTAACGCAATCGGTCGCAAAGACCATCACTGAAATAACTTTGATCTTGAGCATTACGCGTTGAATACTGAAGGGAAACGCAAGATCCCTCAGTGAGCGCTATATTCTGAGCTTGATGTCACTCCCTCAAGAGTTGGACTTTAGGTCGATGAACTGATTTCTCTAACTACATTCCCCAAGACAGATTCTCCAGCGAGCATGACACCTGTAGTGCTTGTTAGATTGTTGACTTAGTTTAAAATGACAAGAATTTGCTAGGTGGAAACACGACCGTCGCACAGGATGTAAAAACGAAAAACAGTGTTCTCACTGCAATATCCGAAAATGAAGTGTTTTCTGAGCCGACGATCATGTGATTATTGTCAGTGAGTCACTCACGTCTTTTTTATAACCGGTGCCCTTACTCATACGTCACTTTCCCTAAGATTGGTCGTTGGTAGGACGTTTGGTAGGTCGTTTCCCCCTGAGCATTACCACGATACCGATAATTCCCGACAGCAATGCCAGAAAGCCTAAAATGACCAACGCATCCATCGTGACCTCCTTACTTGAATTGTTGAGTTTAGGTATGACGGTCAGATTCGAGAGTCACTTCGTATAGTCTACAGCAATAGGCATATTTCTGCATACTTTGTCTCTAGTGTAAGGGACGATGTATTTATTCATGGTAGCGGCTAACACTGTTTCGACAATACAAATATTTTTTGGATAGTTCGAATTTAAGTCTGATCGCTATCTGAGGCCGATCATCTGTCCCGTTCTCTTTAGCAATGGGATTTCTAGTACCCTAGAAATAGAACGCACTTGCGAGCAATTCAAAAAAATTTGGTGGATCCCATGGTGAAGACAATTCATTCATGAAAATAAGATGACATTGGTCTAGATTCTTTCTGTCATATCTTTGTTTCTAACTTGTCGCTGGCGTTTCTCTTCAGTAGCCAGGGTCCTTTTTTGTTTAGTCAACCCAGTTTGATATCTGATCGGCCAATTTTTTATACGCCTGTCGCCAGGCTCTTTCTACGTCGTTACTGGATTTCTCAGGACTCCGATTAAAGAGCTGGGCCACTTGGCTGCTCACCGGACTCTCCCAGATAGTCCTCTGGGTCGGATAATTGGGACTCTTTGGCCTATTGCTACTAGGGTTAAACGTACTTGATCGTTTCCATCCCGATCTCCGCCTCAAAGTCCGCATGGTGTCGTTTTCGTTTTTGAGACAGAGCACGTGCCACTCCTTCATTAAAGGATTACATTTGGTGTTCCACCAGCTTAATCCACTGTTCAAATGTTAGGAGTCCCTTCTACAGACTCAGATGTATCGAATGAGACCCCAATATCCACTTGTTCTTCTCCGTCGGCTGGCTCTATGTTGGCAGAGTTTTAGTTGCAATAGTTTTGCGAAATTTCTGTTCTCTGCCGAACGTAGACCCCGAGCAGAAAATTTACCGAAAATGATTTAGCCTTTCTCGAGAGGGAGGTCTGCTGTTTTCCATGCACTCATGCCACCTATGACGTTGAACACTTGCTGATGACCGTGGTGTTGCAAAAGGCTGGCTGATACCGACGAACGATAACCACTTCCACACACGACAGCGACCGGACGTTTTCGATCAATTTCTTCAAAACGATGTGGGAGTTCGCTGCCCGAGATAAAGGCTGCTTTCCCGATATGTCCGGCATCCCACTCTCCCGGCTGCCGAACATCCAAAACTTGCAACGTTGGGTCCTTGTGTATTTGGTCGTTCAGGTCCCACACGGTGTATTGTGGCAAAATCGTCAGCGGCTTCGCGGCCGTTCTCCACGCAAACATTCCTCCCGCCAGCCACCCTGTCGGCGGGTCATATCCAACACGCAGCAATTCCCAAGTTACCTTCCATAGATCGTTCGGATTGTCTAACACCAACACTAGGGGGGTATCAGGGGGCAGAACCGTCCCAGCCCACGTGGGAAACGAGGAACCCATGCCCACATTGAGAGCACCTGGTATATGAACGCCAAACGCTTCGGGCTGCCGACAATCAAGGACGAGAGCGCCTTCCTGTTGTTTTCCTTCAAACTCATCCGGCGAGAGCGCTTCGGGTTCAGGCATCATACCGAGCACCGTAGGCCCTTCGGTATTCATTTTTCGCATACGAGGCCAATAAGGCGGAACTTTCGGCAGGTGTTTCAAGTCCAAACATTGCTGCACGAATTCGTCCTTTTTGTTCAATTCGGCCATAACGACAATGGTTGTGGCTTTTTGTTCCAGTCATTTTTGAAGTGTCATATCATTTTATGATGTCGGGGACGTCTCGCCCTCCTTTGCGATTGTCGGGTCTTTCCATCTGTCGCTTATTAGGTCATAAACTTGACCCCGTAACCCAAAGTTATGCTGGTACGCTATGATCTTCCAGATCTCTTGTTCTGAGAGCTTTTTCGCGTAGGGTTTCATCGACGTTCCACGAACGCCTTCATAGATGCGCCAGAACCAATAAGAGTCCGAAAATCGTGCTACCCTTTTGGCATCAGTGAAATTTGGCGCCCCTCTCTTAACGGGCTTCCCATCCCTTCCATGACATTTGTCATATTTTACGAAGGGCTTTGTGACTCCTTGGTAGAGAAGTCTACCCTCTGACAAAATCTTGGGATCGTTCCACCAGCCCTGTGGCATATGCATGTCCACATACTCTATAGGAACATCAAGGGTCGGTCGATGAGATGTGCCTGGCTGATTGCATGCCGTGACAATTATCAAAATCGCGGTACTGAAAAGTATCAGGTAGGCGATATAGTGATAGGTTTCCCCAGTACTCCAGTTAACCTCTTTTTCAGGCTATGCATGTGGTTGAGGTAATCATCATATGAAGTTTGATGTGTAGCGCGACACACCATAGTCCATTATTTAGCACTCCAATAAATTAGCTCATACTAGAGCGTGACATTTTGTTTTTTCTTTATAATTTGCACCTTTCGAAATGCTTGGTCTTTTTTGCCGAGAGTGGCTTCATCTTCTATCGCCTTTAACAAGTCATCCGGCCCATGAACGGGTGCATACCCTAAAGAGACAGTCACATCCATGGAGGGTGCATCGGAGGGAGTGTCGAATGTGAACGTCTCTATTCGCTTTTCCTCTGGTGCCAGCAACGTATCCTTCAAGATTTTGACGGCTTCAAAATCAAGCACGGTTTCGGAACCATTCTTATCGGCGTATACTCGTTCGTAAAAACGTTGTTCTCCATAGAACTTCTTCAGATTCTTCCCCAGTATCGTCAGGTCAAGGACTAATCGTGACCAAGCAGGGTGTGGCAATGGTAGATTGTGCGGAACGAGACTTTGAATAGTAACCTCCACCGTAGACTTTTCACCGTCTACTTTCGTTGTGAATTCCAATTCAACCGCTTTGGCTCGGACTTTTCCAAATCTCCCAGGAAAACTATGGTTAGCGATATTTCTGGCCCGCTCTCCGTTGGCCGATTGACCGAATGCCTGAGGCATATGACAACTCTGACAGGATTTTTTCTCACCTTTTTCGGCCTTTGTCTTTTTCCAATTCCCTAACCAATCCGAAAATTGATTTGAATTCCTGGCATTGGGTAGAGAGTCATGACATGTCACGCAGTATTGGGAACTTTTATACAACTTGAGATCTTGTGATTGATGTGCGAGATTTTCCCCCGCGTTCTTGTACCCGCCGAAAACAGTTTTGCCCAAACTAAATTGGGGATGTGGTGGTGTCATCCTCGAGTCGACCCCACTGATAAGATGGCATTGTGTGCAGCCAACTCCGTCTATTTGGGGATCTCTTGATTTGACCTCATCAATGAAATGATTGGCCATGTGGCCGTATTCCAAAATGTGAGGAGCATGGCATTGAAAACACATAGTCTGCTGATTTTGCGGCGCTGCTTTGATAAAACGGTCTAGGGTTACTCTGAATGCTGCAGATTGAATTGACCGGGACTGTGCTGACACTTCCCATTCTTCATAGACTCGCAAATGACAGCGCTTACATTTACTTGAATGCGGAAAGGCCTTGTGCAATGGCTTGGGTGGTGTAGTCGTTTTGGTTGCCGCCAGAGCCTCGAAGGAATTCATTCCTTCCTCAACAAGAATGAGACCCATTGTTAGAGCTGCGGATAATAACGATGCGCTTAAAACTAGCGTTTTGTTTTGAGGGAGATTGGAAAGACGTTGTCTCATGATTCTTTTGATTGTTGATCGGACGTTTCTAATGCCTTGGTTCGAAAGGTCAACAAACGACGGGATGTATACCCTGTAATGATTTCTTCCGCTTTTTTGCGGTCCTTCTCTTCAGATAATGAAGCGAGAAAACGGTTCTTCAGTGTCGCCCCAGGCTCCGGAATCAATGCATAGCTAATACTGGCCTCTATGAATGATGGAGAGTGGCCCTCTTTCACTGGAATGCTAAAAGGAATGTGTCTCGTTGTACCGCCGCTAATAAGTGGCTGCGGAGTTTGTCCTGTCATCAGCTCTGCATATGAGCGACCATATTTTTTGAGATCATGACCAATGACCTTCCCGGTTTCATCCTTCAGAGTGAGTTTGACGAAGAATTGCTTGAGGGTGGGATCGCCACCAGGAAACATATGGGTCAAGTTACCATTTAAAATGTGAACGGTTCCTGTTACCGAGTTCGCAATCTTCTGCGCTTCTATGTCCACTCGTGAGGACCATTCAGCCTGAATGTTTCGATTACTCAGCATGATATCCGGTGTGACTACACCTAGGAACCAATGACGGCCTATGGGACGTGATAGCCTGCCTCGCTCGTTGGTGGAACTACCAGTTGATTGTTCCATGTGACAATCCTGACACACCAGACCACTCAGGGTCCCATCACCCAGATGGGCTTGAGCCACATCCTTCACTTTATCGAAATGACACGTTGTACAATAATGAGCTCCTTCGTAAATATCTGCTTGCTTTGAGGGGTGAACCAGATTTTCTTCGGCCTCTGGGTAAGGTCCGAACATTGTTCGGCCTGCGCTCAGATTAAAGGCAGGATAGGAGTCTTTCGTATCCTCTATTGCACTGATAAGATGACATGAAGTACACCCGATGCCTTCCACCTTCACGTGCGATGATCCCGAGATGACTTGTTCGATAATGCGGTCTGTATGCTCTGGGAATACAGTGACTGCAGGTACATGGCAGGCCAAACATTGTGTTTTTTGTTCGTTGGTAGGGTTGGTCGAGAGCCACAATCCAAGGACTGTTTTAAAAACTGGGGATTTCAGTGCATTTCCATGGAGAAGAGCGCCATCGACTCGTCCGAAGGATTTGAGGTCCTCCGTGCGCTCGCGCATACCTTTCCATTCCTCAAAGTGGCGATCATGGCATTGCTTGCATTGCTTCGAAGGTATAAAAATTCTTTCAATTTCCCGCAACCAATCTTGATTGTCATCCGATAGAGTCTGATCATCTGCCCAGCTTCTGTCCATCCATGAGTTCCCGAACGTTAAAGCGAGAACGCTCACGATTGCTAAGAACAGGTCGACTTTTGTGATCTTGAATGTTGTGGTAAAAGATCTCAAGTTTTGGCTCTCGAAAGATTTAAGTGGATCAATCAGTGAAAATAAAACTGTCTTCGTCATTACGCCTTATTCATCTTAACGCGCGCTAGTGAGATGGAAATAAATTAAGTGTGTAAAGCTTAGACAGGAAGTTAAAGAAGAGGGCCGAGAAAGGAATGGAAATGTAAGGGAGCATTTACCAACCAGATGGCAATGCTCCCCACTCAGATTCGTCTATTGGTGTTTCGACGTTCTTGAAGGTTGTACCTCATCGTTGTTGTCCATGTAACTAATGAGAATCCACGTCAGAAAACCTGCTAACAGCGCCATCGGATAAAAGATATACATGATAATCTCCTGTTTGATCGGTTAAACTTCTTGTGGACTTTTTCTCTTTCCCCATTTAATTCTTTGTGGATGCGTCATTAGAAATCCGGCAAATGGTAAAACTGGGTTTCTCTTGCTCCATATTTCATGGTACAGGGTGTTAAGGAGTTTAAACAGAGAACGAGTCTAAACCTTAGACAACGGGAGAGTCTCAATTTTGAGGGGTGTGTGTTGGAATGCTTATCTGATCCACGAATAAAATCGTATAACGAAATCTATTGGTTAGGAGATTGAAGCGATCTTCTCTGAGTTCATATGGTCTTGCTTGTCTTTAGAATTCAGTATGTGTGTCAAGTGACCTAGCTAGCTAGAATTGCTAGTGAATAATGAATACCTGTTCTTCTCCTCCAGCTAGAATGTTTGATCTTCAGTCGCTTTCACCCGTCAGCTTCCATAGTTCTTGAATCACCTAATTAAGCAATTTTTTTCTTTTGGGCATCTCTAAAAACTACTGACAATTCTGTTGGGTTCTGGCATAAGGTTCTTCCAAGGAGGACTGCTCATGGACACACCGGGCCAACTTGGATTCTTTGATCTCACGCACCGCTACGACGCCCTGACTCAGAAAGGCGATCCCTTGGAGCAACTCGCCCAGCACATTCCCTGGGCTCGGTTTCGCAAGACGCTGGAGAAAAGCTTGCGTCGCGCCAAACGCTCGAAGGGAGGCCGGCCCCCGTTTGATGCCGTGCTCATGTTCAAAGTCCTGGTGCTGCAAGCTCTCTATAACTTGTCTGATGACCAAACGGAATATCAGCTTCGTGACCGACTCTCCTTCATGCGCTTCTTGGGCCTTGACCTGCATCAACGGATTCCCGATGCGAAGACGATCTGGTTATTCCGCGAGACGTTGGCCCAAGCTGGGGTCGTGGACACGCTCTTTGCCCAATTTGATACCTATCTGGCGGGCCAAGGGTTGCAAGCTCGCGGCGGCCAACTGCTTGATGCTTCCCTGATCCCCGTGCCCAAACAACGGAATACCCGTGAAGAGAACGCGACAATTAAGGCCGGCGCCTGCCCAGCGGACTGGGAGGCTCAGCCGGCGAAACGGCGGCAGAAGGATACCGAGGCCCGCTGGACCGTCAAACGAGGCGTCAGTCACTATGGGTATAAGAATCATGTGAACGTCGATAAACAGCACAAACTCATTCGCCGGTATACGGTCACCGATGCCGCTGTGCATGACAGTCAAGTCCTTGAGGAGGTCTTGCAGCCCAAGGCCGCGGGCCGGGACGTGTGGGCCGATGCCGCCTATCGGTCAGAAGAGATCGAAACTCAGCTCAAGAAGCGGAAACTACGTTCGCGGATTCAGTATAAGGGCTATCGAGACAAGCCCTTGACGCCGAAGCAAACGCACACCAATCAGCGCCGGGCCCGTGTCCGGGCCCGTGTTGAACATGTGTTCGGCCATCAGGTCACCGCGATGGGAGGCAACCTCATTCGGACCATTGGCCGAGTTCGGGCGCGTGCGAAAATCGGGTTGAAGAATCTCACCTATAACTTTCAACGGTTCTTGGTCTTGACGACTGTCGTGAGAGGGCAACCTGCGTAATCATGGGACCAAGGACGACCAGGGCGCCGCAACATGATGGGAGCGAGCCCCTCTTGCTTCTGGTTGTGATCCCGAATCCGGGGCCTGGCTTGTTCACGGCAGGGCACCCAAGTCAACTCGTACGTTTTTAGAAGTGCCCTTTTGACACATCGATCCAATCAATTATGAACTGGTAATTGGTTGAAAGTTTTCCTGTGTAACCCGTAGTTGCGTTTCGCTGAGACCAGTTGGGGCGTTGGGGTAAGCTTTCACGGCTGCTATTCGCATGACGATATGCCATGGCTAAAAGCTCCTACATATCCCAAAATGGAATATCTTTCTATCCTTAGACAAATAGAGTCGTTTGCACACAATGGAATGATAGAATTTTTAGTGAGTCGATAATTTAAGGTGGCAGCCTTATCGAAAGGTTCCTGAGGCCAAGGCTCAACCGATCGAAGATCCAACCCCCATCTGAAAACTACTTTGAGCGATGAAAATGGAGACATGTATGAACTATTCAGAGTGGGTACAGTCGAAGTGGGTTGCAGGACTGGCAATGACAATTATGGTGATTGGGGCATGTGGCGTCCCAGCGCCGCCCCAGGGGGATGGCGACATACCTCCACAATATGTAGGTCAACACATGCCCGAAGGCTGGTGGGGCAATGACGCCATCATCGAAGAGGGTCGTCAGCTGTACAGCGGAATCGAGAAGCCTGGTGTTAACTGTGCAAGATGCCACGGAAAGACAGGGAGACCCGTGAAACGTGGAGCCTTAGACTTCCGAAACACGGACACTATGAAACAATATTCGGATTCGCGTATGCTCTGGCGAATTGCCGAGGGGGTCCCGTACAGCAGTATGGGAGGCTTTAAAGGCAACCTTTCTGAAGATGAAATTTGGAAGATCATCGCTTTCACGGGCACCTTTGGATTAAGCGGGCTCCAGTACGATCCAGAAAAGAAAGGCTGGGTGCCAATCGGCTCTCGTCAAACCGGATGACCAGTTTTCTTAATGAGTCCCTTAGGATCCATCTGTTTCGAAACCTTCGTACATGTCTGACTTATTTCGGGTCAAGCACACCTATGAATGACTCGTGCAACATATCGTCGAGCAAGGGCTTTGGGTATAGGGTCTTCTGTGATAGGTCGGTGTCGCATTTCTAGCAGATGCGATGCCCTGTTCTTATGTTTGAGACATTTGAAATCGATTCGTAACGGTCACGGAAACGAGTTTTTCTTGTTCACACCCCTCGTGACTTACAGCTAGGTCGGATCCATGGGCCCCAACCAATAAAAATCGACTCATGTAGTGTTGTCGGTGCTGGCATCTCTGGCTTGCTCGTAGCATCCCCAGGCTCCGGCGGCATATCCATGGCGTTCAATGGGTGTGTTCTTGACGATGTGAAATGGGTATGCCGCGGATCGCGTTTGACGGTGTTGACTAATTCCTGAACAACAGCCTCTTCACCTTCCAAGATTTGAGTAAAGGTGTGATTGCCATATAGCAACATGCCGGTGATGCCTAACCGTGCTTTGTTAGTTCGTAATGTGTTCAGGGTGTCTTCTAAGTCCTCCTGTGACATGGCTCGTACGGTCTCAAAAGGGTCGGGGGCGTCGCAACCTTTCATCGTCGCCTACCGTCATTGCTATATCCGTACCGGTTTTCGCAGAAAGATCTTTTCCAAAATGTGTGCGAGTCTTCGCGGATTCGCATGCTTCCCATCTGTCCACGAGTCATGGATAAACCACCCTTAGGCAAGATAAACGAAGCTCGAAATTCACGACATCACCCCTGTGGGTGCATGGGGATTTATTCATTTTCTTGCTCACCAGTGGGCATCGGTCTATCTATCAACCAGTAGGTTATTCCTAAGGCTAACACCACGGTCGCCGTGGCGAAGATGTAGAGTGGAGTGATTTTAGAAAAGTCAAAGATGATGACTTTTCGGGCAATCGCCATGAGGGCCGTAGCCACCACCAATTTGACATGAATAATATCTTTTCGAATATAGAGGGTAATGTTAATGAAAATTTCTATGGCAATGAGGACTGCCAAAAACGCACCAAAGGTGGTGACAATATCTCGAATGCTAAACGTCGTAAAAGTGGGGGCCAGTAGGTTTTGATAGAGGATATACACGACATCAAGCACGCCCCAGAGAATCGTAAAAACCATCAATACAGCCACAACCTTCACGGCTCCGCGAATCGTCCGATGAAGAATGTTCATAAGCCGATCTTCTTCATCCAGCGAGAGTTCTTCCTGGCCAATTTTTTTCTGTCGTTCCTTCTGAAAATGCTCCATCAAGGAATCGACCAAACTCGTATGACTGCTCAAAAACTTCGTATTAAAGTCCTTTTCCTCAAACGGCTCGAGTCCTTTGACCGCCTTAAAGTCGGCACCGCCGACACGTTTGAACCCCATGCTCCAGTCGGCATATTCATGCCGTTCGACGGTCTTTTTCTTGACGATGTGAAAATTGGTATGCCGCGGATCGCGTTTGATGGTGTTGACTAATTCCTGAACAACGTCCTCTTCACCTTCCAAGATTTGAATAAAGGTGTGATTGCCATAGAGCAACATGCCGGTGATGCCTAAGCGTGCGTTGTTATCTCGTGATGTGTTCAGGATGTCTTCTAAGTCCTCCTGCGACATGGCTCGTGTGGCCGAACTCAAGTAGGTGATTTGAATCATGGTGTGGATTCCCCTTTCATATTCGCTGCAAAATTCCAGGAGCTCCTATAAAAAGATTCGTGTACCTCTCAAATTTCTTCTGATGATCTTTGGAAAGGCCATTTGGAAAGTAGTGTTGACTAACCCGAAGTCGTCACTGTTGACGTTCATCAAAGTTATTCGATTTGGATGGCCATGGGGTCGTGTGCGGTTGTTTAGAAAAAATCTGTTCCTCTAACCCAAATTCTGGTGTTCCAAGCGTTACGATTCCGAGGTACCCATCCACAGTCAATTGATCCTCATCGCAAATGATTTCGGTGACATTTGAAATGCCATTCACACAGGAAATGCCAAGTTCGCGGGCGATAATCGCTCCATGAATCAGCATGCCTCCTCGTCGTTCAACAATTCCTGAGGCGAGTGGCACGAGATGGGTCATTGTTGGTTGGATTGACTCACATACCAGAATGTCACCCTGTGTGAAATTTCTAAAGTCTTGGATGTCGTTGATCACACGTGCAGGGCCTTCTGATAGTCCTGGAGACGCAGGTTGACCAATGAGTTGACGGGGATGAATAGTCGTAGGGGTCCGACTCCGGCTTGGTTCCTGACCATCTTCGTCGATGTGGATGGAGTTCTGCTGGCTATCTCGAAGTGCTTGTAGAACAAGAGGTGTAGATTTCTCGCTGGGAAGATGTCCGGTGAGCCGTCCGACTTCATGTAATCGTTTGCCACCGATCTGTAATGCACGAAGAAATTGGCTTTCGATTCGTCCCAAAAGAATGTTGTCATCGTCACGGAGGCGCCAGCTTAATTGGCCAATCGTGATAACTTCTCGGGCTTCCTGCTCCCTTGACTGGCCTACCGTGTCGATCAAACGTTGTTCAAAATCCTTGGCCTTGGCCATGGTGTTTTGATCACTTTGCGGGGTCTTTTTAATTGATGGATTCCCTAACTGACAGATGAGGGTGAGCAAAGAGTCTGGCTGATCAAGAAGACGCTTACCATTGTAGGATGTGTCCATAAAGGTCGTAAGGAATCCCTCGAACTCTTTCAAAAAGTCGGGTCCTCCGCGAATCTTGGCTATCCGCCTCTGCAGATACGTCCAAGTTTCAGAAGGCGAGTGAGGCACGACCATGACACCTTTCGATAATAGGTGCTGAAGGGCGCGGTTGTTCTGGACTTGTCGTGCAAGGTCCAACAGGGCCGCATTGCGATGTAAGGCAAGAAAGTCTTGCCCACCGAGAAGATTCATGAATTCGTACGGATCTTGTGGTTGGAGTGCGTCATTGTAATAGGCACCTAAATACCTGACCCCGTGAGCAAGAGGAATAAATTCCTTATGATAAATTTCCCGCCAGGACGTGAGTGTCATAAGTCTTTCTTCGATGCAGTTCGCAAGATCGCGGTCATCCAGGTTGTCAATATCCTGCCCGGCCAAATGCTTCCCAAGGAGTTCAAGCTCGGGAATTGATGTGTTTGAAACCTTGTCCGCCAGCCGGCGAAGTTGCGAAAGCTTAGGACGGAGGGTCAAGTACCATTGACGTTCATCCGGTTGTTTGACGGACAGCCCGGAGGTAATAGGACGGGCCTGGAGCACTGAAAGGCTACCACCTTGTTTGGCCCACTCCATGTCAGGCGGCCACCCAAACAATTTCTCCACTTGTGTCAGTTTTGCGTGAAGTTCTCCTAGATCCGCTTCATTCAATAAGGGCAAGTCGGTCTGTACGGCGTCTCGTTCACCCGCATGCCACTCGATCACCTCCCCAGAGCTGCTTCGTACTATCCATCGGTCAGGCTCTAAAAGCCCATCAACCAAATTTGAACAGGGACCCGGCACCGCCTCTACGATCTCTCTGTCCACAGCTTGGTTTCTCGGGTCTCGCCCGAAGGCCACGCCGGAAGTATTGGCGGGAACCATTTCCTGAACGATTACGGCCATGCAGCTGTTGTGTGGGTCGAGAGCCAATTCTTTTCGATACAGTAAGGCCGCATCGGACCAGAGTGATGCCCAAACTGTCTGGACAGCTTGAAGAACGGATTTTTCACCTTTCACATTGATAATTGATTCATGAAGCCCGGCAAAAGAACGTTGAGCAGAGTCCTCGCCAAGAGCCGAGGATCTAATCGCCAGTGAGCACTGCGGATTAAGCTGACCTAAAGCTTCAAAGACAGCTTTCTCAAGCTCTGGCGGTATAGAAGCTCTGAGAAACGAAGATCGGATTCGTAAGGCCGAATCCCAAATTTCTTCCCAACGCATCTTGTCCAGCGGTTTTCGTCCCAATTCCATTTGTATCACGCTGGCGAGGTGGGATTGAGCGACAAAATGATGATACGCAGAAACTGTAAGGCAGAACCCCGATGGAACACGAACATCTGCCGAGATCAACTCGGCAAGAGAAGCCGCCTTTCCTCCAACCAAGTTGCTGTCAACGCCAGAAGGATCGTTGAGAGAAATTATCCAGGTATGCTTTGGGGAATCCACTGTTGGACCTCCTGAAAACGTACTACGTGGAAATACCTCACGATTTCGATACAGAAGAGGGCAACGGTCGGTGATTGGACAAATCCGGCAAGATAGCCATGACGAGCAGTCAACAATCGAGACCAATATTCGACGTCTAGTTGACCTTCAACTCGTTTCGCCTGACCTGTAACCGTGACCGCTTCCACATCCATGAGGTTGTCGGGATGCTGATCTCTATTATCGATCAGGAGTGCGACCCCGTTACATTGAGTCAGAAGTTGATATTTTCGTGTCGTGACGGGGGTGGCAAAGACAGCTCGGGTCAAATCTTCTGTGGTCGAAAAGGCCACAAGGGAACCGTAAGGATGCTGTGTCCCCTGTGTGCACAACACGGCAAAGGGTTGCGCGTCCACGAGTCGTCGAATTCGAAGAGAAAGGGAATCTTCAGTTTCTAGGGACGATGACTCCTCACCCTCGTATTCGGGACCGAGCGCTGGTTCTTCCATTACCGTGGGACATCCTTTGTATGGAGTATTTGACCAATAAAAACAAAACCCTCGCCATCACCTCAGGTTACCGTCAGGTTATGGTCACACTTGGCTCATACCATGGTGATAAAAAATCTGACCTATGAAAGAACTTATACTACCAAGATTGGAAAGTTGTTGCATTTTTGATAGTTCAATCATCGATTCCAGGATTGAGAGTCATGTAACCCTTCTGCTTGTGATACCGCAAATCCTTTATGATGGGCCGAACTTTCATATTGGGGAATCGTGCATTGACGTGTTTCCAAAATACTCGCGAGCAGTAGGCACTATGGCAACTGTTTCGGATCGATCGTCAGAAAAGTCTTATTGAAAAAAATACCTTTTCAAGAGTCTAGTAATTTTGAGAGATGAAAAAAGGGGGATATCAATGAGGTGTGCGGTCATTCAACTAGAGAGAGGTCGCACGTTCCACGTCCGAAATAATCTCATCAGAGAGTGGTAGGACGTTGGAATAATACCGCCCAATAACTGTACCATTACGATTTACGAGAAACTTTTCGAAGTTCCACCTCACCTCTCCTGGAAAAGAGGTCTTTTCTGTTAAAAATTGGTACAGCGGGTGTTTATTTTTGCCACGGACTTTAGTTTTTGCGAAGAGAGGAAAGTCAACGGAGTAACGTGTGTAGCAGAATGTGGCGACTTCTTCATTCGTTTTCAATTCTTGTCCGCCAAAGTCATTCGAAGGAAAGGCTAGAACCTCCAAACCTCTTGACTGATATTTTTCGTAGAGTTCTTGCAGTTGTTCATATTGCGGAGTGTACCCGCACCTACTAGACGTGTTTACCACTAGAAGAACTTTTCCCTGATATGTGCTCAAAGAAACTGTCTGTTCGTCGATGTCAAACAGGCTTAACCCATATATGGTGTTAACCTGTTGCGTGTTTTCTCGGCTTTCCTTTATTGCACTCATATCTGAATCGATCCCGGTCTTACCCACATTTAAAGTGTGGGGGTCTGTGTAATCGCATGCATTCATAATAATGAGAATGCTGATCGATACAATCACATGAGTCATCGTCATAAGAATGGCTTTGGTCTTAAAAAAACTAGTGCATTCGTAATGTCTATACATCGCAAAAATGGTTATGGTCATGGCAGCGCGCGGGGCAATGACATTGTGCTTCCTCTGCAACTAAATCAGCTACCCCCACCTCTAGGCAAATTATATTCCGTAAACCATAGACAAAGTTTTCCCGGCTACGGTAAAGGAGATTTCTAAGGAAGGTATCGTGTAAATTTAGATTCACTTCATCAACCATTCTGCTCATGAAGGCACGGTATTTGTCGAAAGATAGTAATGCTCTCGTAGTCGTCAATACCTATGTGAGTGAGCGTTTAGAGCCGGACTCAACGCCTGCGGCAACGTTTCCGGAAGCTGTCCATTATCAAGTGCTTCCTTTATACTAAGGCGCATAGTCCTGGTCTTTTCACGCCAGGCATAGACTGTATCAGAGTAAGGTTCATACTACTGATACAGTCACAAGGGCTGATTAAGAGACGTGTCGCAGGACACTCTTAGGGGAGCAAGCTGACCGTGGCATGGCCAACAAGGCCATAGTTCCACCGTCTATCGTCTTATGGTAGAAAATTGGTGAATCCTCGCTTGTGGACTGTCCAACACAAGTGAAGACAGTTTGATTTTGTAAGGTGTTTCAATGCCATCTCAATAATGAGAGTTTCTAATGTTCCAGCATTCAGAGAAGACAACGTTGCTCTTCCTTTGAGCAATGCACGGCCAGTTAACACTGTTACCGCTCCGGTTCACAATTCTTGAGAGAGCCTAATCGACCTGGATGTCCATGTTTTCTCTTCAAGTATTCCATTCAACAGAGAGTCAATTTAGGGGCTAGACTGAAGGTATCCGCGCAGGACATCGCGTCGTGCCAATATTCCAACAAGTTTACCTGAAGCATCGACTACTGGGACTCGAATAAGATGATTGTTGTGTAGAACATCGATTACTGTAAGCACGTCGGTACCTTGTGTGACAGAGATCGGATTGTCCGTCATAATCTCTCCAGCCGTGATATCCGCAAGTCGTTTCCCTTGTCGAATAGCATTCAAAAGGTCAAATTCGGAAACCAGACCAACCAGGCGGTTGGTCGGATCAATGATGGGTACCGATCCAAATCCTTCCATAAGAAAAGACGCCACCAGCTCGGCACTCGCATCTTCCTCTTCGGATCGAACTGTTGTTTCCATTAATGAGCCGACAGTCAGTTGCCCAAATTTGCTTGCTCGAAGCGCGGCCCGAGCTTCTTTGTCGATTGCCATAATGCCTCCGATCATGTCATAAGTTACTAAACGTCTTCTCCAGCAGTATACGGTCCTTGACCCTAATTTCATGGTCTATTGCATTTGGTCATTATACTGCGTCACCATCGTATTCCTCTACTCCCCTCAGGGTGGGGCTATGTGAGGAATGACGAATGTCGAGCTCGAGTAATACATCGTTTTGTTACAAAGTGTGTGTGATGTATTTCCGATTTCTAGTACTCAGACCATCACTGGTATTTACGGAACTAGTTGTCCAATATTCAAAATGAAAAGAGCGGATATGCCTATGGTGAGAACTCATAGCAAAAATTCTCGTATGTCACAAATCACTGATGACGTTCGTAAGGAAGGGCTTGACCTATGACCGCTTCACGCAAGTTCGATCTCTTATGCATTGGGAGTGGTCCAGCCGGTCAACGTGCAGCAGTGCAAGCGGCCAAATTGGGGCGAAAGGTTGCCGTGATTGAAAAAAGGCGAATCGTCGGAGGAGTCTGTGTGGATACAGGGACTATTCCAAGTAAAACATTTCGTGAGGCGATTCTTTCTTTGATGCCTTCCATGGACCTGAGGGTGGCACGCCAGGGATTTCTTGAGGAATCTGTTCCAACCATGGAGCAATTGATGGCACGAGTAGGTTTGATTGTTCAGAAAGAATCAGAGGTTGTTGAGTCACAACTTCGGCGTAATGGCATTTCGGTCGTACACGGATCGGCACGGTTTATCAGTGATCACAGCACTATTGTTAATGACTTAAATCAAGAGTGCCTCATTGAAGCCGATCATATTTTGATAGCGGTCGGCACAATTCCAGCTCCTCCCCCAGGAAAGAATCCGGACGGTGAATGGCTTGTTGATAGTGATGGTATCCTCCAAATCAAACAGATACCTCGAACGATGGCTGTGATTGGATCTGGAGTTATTGGTATTGAATACGCTTCGATGTTCTCGGCATTAGGCACGGAAGTGACAGTCATAGACAAACGTGAAAGACCTTTGGAATTTCTTGATTATGAAATTATCGATGAACTTATCCATCAAATGCGGAACAAAAATGTGGTCTTTCGTCTCGGCGAAGCGGTGGAGCATTTTGAGGTATCTTCAGGAACTCCACGCAAGGTCGTGATTCATTTAGAATCAGGCAAGCGGCATGTCTCAGATGTCGCGTTATTTTCTGTAGGGCGTTTGGGTGCCACAGAATCTCTCAACTTGGAAGCAGCAGGGTTGGCCGCCGATATTCGAGGGCGTCTGAGAGTTAACAAGCAGTTTCGCACCAAGGTTCCGCATATCTTTGCCGCGGGGGATGTCATTGGACATCCTGGCCTGGCAGCGACATCAGCTGAACAAGGTCGTTTAGCTGCCTGTCATGCATTTGGTGTTGATACTGAATCAAAGCTCTCGCATCTTCCCATAGGCATTTATGCCATTCCCGAAATTTCTATGGTTGGCGAAACAGAACGGGAGTTGACGAATTTAAAGGTCCCATATGAAGTTGGAATGGCTCGATATAGAGAAATCGCGCGAGGCGCTATTTTAGGTGACGACAGCGGATTATTAAAACTGCTATTTCATCGTTACGATCAAAAGCTCCTTGGCGTCCATGCAATTGGAACGGGCGCGACCGAGTTGATCCATATTGGCCAGGCGGTGATGGGGACAGGCGGGGGACTATCCTACTTTCTGAATACTGTATTCAATTATCCCACTCTAGCTGAATGTTATAAAGTGGCGGCATATGATGCCTATAACAAGCTGACTCAATAAATTTACAGTGGGTAATTGAGGGTGTGGAGTTAGGAAAATCTACTGTGCTTTGAGTTTTTCTAAAAGAAAAATTAGACTTTGACACCTTCAGGAAGGTTTGATGCTTCTTTTCAGCTAACTATGCCGAAGGCTCCTCCGTTCTTTTGATTTTTCTTAGAGCCGTGTCTCCCTGGAGTGGTTTCGTTTTTACTCCAATGTTCTGCGAGTCTTCCAACGCTAATTTTCAATATATTGAGTCGCATCGAACGTCCGAACGAGTACCTGACCCACAACTTTCTCATCCAAACCCTGAACAGGGTCCTCTTGGTTTGCTCACCTGATTGACGGTTTACCTATCTTCTGATCGAAAGCCTCATTCGAAGTAAATGGTTCAGGTGAGTCATGCCGCTCTAAACCCTTAGTACGCAAAAGGTTCTCAGTGATTTGCTGTTGTACTTGGTGTAGGTGACGGGTGATACCTATTATTCGTGTTCATAAAATACTGGTTGAGTGAAGTCTAATTAAGTCTGTGATAGGAAAAACCAAGACTCCATGTCACAAAGGTAAAGAAAATCCCTTGCCTCACATTTTAGTGTTCCTGGAGCAGGAAGCTGATATGTCGAGATCACACTGTCATGTATTGTGTGTGTAAGTTTTCCGGAATGATGTCAGCACATGACTCTCAAGCCGAGGCCTTGTCTGAAAGATTTTTCTTGTTTTGTGTCCCGTGCGTTTACTGACGGCTCTGCACGACGGCGTGAGATTGTTAAACGTTATGTGTCGAAATTTGTCTTTTCTCGGTGTTGTAGCTCGTTATAGTTGGGTGTGTTGCTGTAATGGCGAAGATGTAAGGGTTTTGGCCGGAATAGACTGCGTTAGCCATAGTGAAGGTGGAATGGATAAGGAAATCGAAAGGAATTCTATTACCTTTCAAAAAGTTAGACTTAATTTTTGACGCTATTGTTTCGATAATGACTAATGAATGTTCCCTTGACTCAGACGAACAGTCAGAGAACGGTTATGTGCTTTTGGCCATATGAATAATTGACCGGTTTGCGCATTGCCCGAGAGCCGTCTTGTCATTGAAAAATCCTACATTGGAAGTTTACGTACTTCACGTTTTACGAATTCGTATGATTTCAATGAATATCGTGTGATGTCTTTCGTTGGGTTGTGAATTCAGGATGCAGCACGTTATGAACGTTTTGAAAGATGAATATCGAATTCACTTGATGGTGTGGGTACTCGTGGGGTTGGCTTTTGCGTTTGGTCTTTATGCTGTGAGCTTGATTCACTTTGCGCTTGGGCAAGTGAAAGATGCTCGAACGCAAGTGAAAGCCCAAGAGAATGCCTTACATGGATCCAGGGAGAACATTCAGAAACATTTGACAGACGTGCGAATACAAATGATCTCACTGTTCGATATTCAAGATATAAAGAATGGGAAGGTCGATGCCATTGACAAACTGCAGGGTTTTCTTCGAGTGCAATCTCAGGCCAGTCAACAGCCTGAATTTCGGAACACGTTGCTTGGGTTAGAAGCCGTGTCTGCAGATCTTAAGGCCTTTGTCGTCCTAGCAGATAAATGGGAAGTTGAATATCAAAATGCTGTCCAAGCAGATCGTCGCGAGCATCTGTTACGTCTGCTTCAGGAACGTGCAATGCTCAAAGATAAGATAGACGTTGTCTTTGAAGATATCTATCAATCTCAAGCAAAGATTCATGCTCTCATTCAGGAGGAAGTTGATCGCCTCTTTGACAATGTTGAGGAGTCCTTAGCCAACAGATGGAACGAAGTGCTGAGCCTTGGAGGAATGGGAGTCTTCATCTTTCTGTGTGTGGCTATGGTCTTGTCACAGAAGATCTCTTCCCAAGTACAGGAACTGAAGAGAGCACGAGAGGAAGCTCAACAGGCCGTGAAGGCTAAGTTGGAAGGAGAAGCCCAGCTACGGCGCTTGGCTTCATTTCCTGAAAGCAATCCCAATCCTATCATCGAAGTGAATGGCGATGGGCACATGCGGTACATGAATCCTGCTGCGCGAACCATTTTTGAAGAGCAGAGTCATGATGCAGAGACACATCCACTGATTCATGACTTGCCATCAATTATTGGGAAATTGAAGTCAGGTCAGCAACAGTCATATGTTCGCGAAATCTACATGGATCATGTCATCTATGAGCAAGAAATTACCTATATGCCAGATTTTGAAGCCATTCGTGTGTATTCTATTGATATTACGAAACGCAAATGTAGCGAACTCGAACTTCTTGAGGCCATGGACCGGGCGGAAGCCGCCGTGAGAGCGAAGAGTGAATTTCTTGCGACCATGAGCCATGAGATCAGAACTCCGATGAATGGGGTTATTGGTATGACAGGACTGTTACTTGAGACAGCGCTCACTTCTCAACAACATCATCTGGCTGACACCGTGCGGAGTTCTGGTGAAGCATTGTTGACGATTATCAATGACATTCTTGATTTTTCGAAGATTGAAGCCGGGAAGCTTGAATTAGAAACGATCGATTTCAACCTTCGAACGTCCATTGAAGAAACGTTGGAATTAGTCTCAAGCAAAGCGGCAGAAAAGAACCTGGAACTCTTTGGGCATGTTTCTGTGAATGTTCCTGTTGATCTTCGTGGAGATCCTGGTCGTCTGCGCCAAATTTTGCTGAATCTGATTGGCAATGCCATTAAGTTTACTGAACAGGGAGAAGTTTCATTGCAGGTTCAGCTTCTTCAAAAAACGACAGAATTTGTCGTCCTTCGTATAGAAGTATCGGATACAGGAATCGGCATCAGTCCTGAGGGCAAAGCCAAACTCTTTACTTCATTTAGTCAGGCGGATAGTTCGACCACACGGAAATACGGGGGGACAGGCCTTGGTCTTGCTATCAGCAAACAGCTTATCGAGCGGATGAACGGTGAGATTGGAGTTGAGAGTATTCTGAATGAGGGAAGTACGTTTTGGATGACGATCCAACTTGAGACCCAACCAGAACAAGCGGCTCTTTCTCACCAAGTCGAATTTCAAAAGCTTCGTCTGTGTATCATCGATGAACATCGAGGCAGTCGTGACCTTTTGGCGAAATATGCCGAAGAATGGGGAATACAGTGTGTGACGGTCGAAACATCGACGGATGCATTGAGTGTTCTGCAGGAGGCAGAACGGGAGAACGATCCATTCGATCTCGCGATCGTAGGGATGAAGGTGTCTGAAATGGATGGTTTGACCTTCGCACGGACCATCAAGGCCAATCCATCCATCAGGTCTGTGCGTTTGCTCCTGTTGACTTCTATGGGACAACGAGATGATGGTATTGCCTCTCGTGATGCTGGGTTCGACGGCTATGTGACCAAACCCATTCGTAAGCAAGTACTCCATGACTCTTTGGCCACGGTCATGGGCTATCAACAGGAAGAGCCTGAGTCTGTGCTCGTCCCATTTGCCGATTCAAAAAAATCGACAGACGCGATCGTTCGAGGTGCCGTGAGGATTCTCGTGGCTGATGATCATCGTGTGAATCAGCAACTTGCCGTCATGATGTTAGAGCGTTTGGGATATCGGACTGATGTCGTGGGGAATGGACACGAAGCTGTCGAAGCCGTATCACGAGTGCCCTATACCCTGGTCTTGATGGACTGTCAGATGCCGGAAATGGATGGTTATGAAGCGACGAAGGCAATTCGCGCGCGCGAGGCGTTAAACGTGAAACGTGAAGCGTCAGACGAGATACGAGAGATGAGCGTCGAGCAACGCGGCACGCAGGGCGTGCCAATTATTGCGATGACGGCCAATGCGATGCAAGGTGATCGTGATAAGTGTCTTGCTGCTGGAATGGATGATTATGTGACAAAGCCAATCAATTTTCAAGAATTAGCGAATATGGTCATGAAGTGGTTACCGAAAACGCAACTGCAGAAAGCTGGTGTTTAAAGGTATGGACTGTTGTCCTGTTGTCACGATGGACAATGCGTTTGAATCGAATCGATTTGTCCAGCCACCATTCAGACATGATAGCGAATCCAATTACTATCCATGTGCTCCATTCAGATTATCTTCGCGGTATTTAATACTTCAAACCTTGGAAGTTATTAGAATTGACAATAACTTATTAAAGGAAATTTTCTGAACACATGTGGTGCTATTGATCTTACACTTTTCTTCTTAAGCTTTTTTCTTTCTCCTCTTCTTTTTGTTCTTTTCCCATTCGTTCATTTCTTCCATCAATTCTTCTAAGCTATGCTCCCCACTCGGGTGTTGAAGCGTGAAGGCGTAATCTTCTTTTGCAATTTTGATGACGTCGATTGGTTTGTCGAGGAACCCTTGGATTTCCTCAAGACGGACTTTTTCTTCTTTGCTACAGAACGAAAGCGCAATGCCCTTGTTGATGCCTCGACCGGTTCTCCCAACGCGATGGACGTAGTTTTCCGCCTTATCGGGTAAATCATAGTTAATGACATAATGAACGTCCGGAATATCGATGCCCCGTGCACTGACATCGGTGGCGATTAACGTCCGGCAGGATCCCGCCTTGAACGCGTTCATCACTTCGGCACGATCGTGTTGATCCTTGTCTCCATGAATCGTCATCGTTTCGATCCCAACACGTCCCATTGCTTTGGCGACCCGTTCGGCGCGGACTCGTGTTCTCACAAATACGATCACCCGACTTTCTGGATTATCGGTCATAAATCGTTCAAGGAAAAACCGTTTGTCATCCATTTCGACAAACATCACATAGTGCGTGACATTTTTAGAAACACGATTTTCGGGCGAAACTTGAATTCGGATTGCCGAATGCCTGATTTGCGAATAAGCGAGTTTTTTAATGTCTTTATTTATCGTGGCTGAGAAAAACAAGGTCTGATGCTGTTGGGTGAGCATTCGTTTGATGGCGTGAATATCTTTAATGAAGCCGAGGTCGAGCATATGATCGGCTTCATCAAGGACCAGAGTTTCGACGCGTTTGACGTCAACGTATCCTTGATGGATGAGATCAAATAATCGACCTGGTGTGGTAATCAGCACGTCGAGGCCACTTTGCAATTTTTGAATCTGCGGGTCTTGTTCGATCCCGCCATACATGGCGAATGTTTTTACTTTGGTTTGTTTCGAGAGCTTCGTGAACACGTCACCAATTTGCATTGCCAACTCGTGGGTTGGAACCATGACGATGCATTGAATACCATACGAGCGTTTACTGTTCTTCCTGTAATCGATTTGATGAATGATAGGGATGGCGAAGGCGGCGGTTTTTCCTGTTCCAGTTTGTGCAATGGCCAACACATCTTCACCGTCCATGATCGAAGGAATAGTTTTGAATTGAATGTCTGTGGTTCGTACAAATCCCAGTTGGGCGAGATTCTGTTTGATGGTTTCTGAAATAGGATACTTTTCAAACTTCATAGCGTATTCATCTGGCTTCTGAAAAATGGTTGAGCCTCTGAAAAGAGCTCAACCGTTTCGAACGTTATGGTACTGCTTTGGACTGGATCACGCGCGGGTCTATACCTGAAACCATTATACGTCGAAGCGCCTGGCTTCTCCAGGCGTTCCGAGGCTTGTTTTTCACATTTTCACGTTAAAGTAAGAGGTGAATACAGTATACATTTCCTGCCTAAGGCGACTTGGAGTATGGACTCCATTTGTCCATAGGTACGGAGGGCTTGACCGCACGTGCCCTGGGTTTCCAGGGTACGTGCGGTCTTTTAGATTATCGTGTGCGTAAATTTGTGCAAATGATATTGGACAGGTACGTATTTGAGCGGTATTCTGATGGAGTAGAGCGGTCGTGGCCTATAGCCGTTTTTCACATAACTTCAGATGTTTGAAACGTAGTCTTATGCTGCGAGGCGACCTTCTACCTATATCTCAGAGACAGCACGGCTTTCAAGCAAAGTTGCCTATTGGGGTGCACTTGGTTACACAACAACCGTCGCCTAGGCGACTTGTAAACAAGACGTTAAGAGGAACCAAAGAAGGAACCTTTGTTGCTGCTTCAATCATCTGAGGGGGAGCAACAACCGTCGCCTAGGCTTCCTTTCCTCATTCACTGGACTTGGACACATCTAAGCCCTAGGTCAGATGGATTATTGAAAGAACGAGGGTGGAAGCCAGTGAAGGGTGTAAGGCTTTCCAGCCATTGGATTCGCTATAATTAAAGGCATGGCTCATTCGAGTCTGACGCGGTAGTCACGGTAGGCTGTTTTGCTTAGACCGACTTGGGGGACATTGGGTATCACGGATTATCACAGTGTCCATTTACATTACAACATGTTTGAAGGATTGATTTTACCAGGGAGTATGAACGGATGAAGAAGTTCATGAAATGGAGTCTCGGGTTCGTATTCATTCTGACCGTGCTTCTTGTCGTCTTTTGGATATTTTTTGTTGATATGATTGTTGAAAACATCATTGAAGCCAAAGGGACAGAAATTGTTGGAGCGATGGTCGAGCTTGATGAAGCGGATTTGAGTGTGTTTCCTTCTGGCTTAACACTGACTCGCTTGCAAGTGACGAATCCTGATAAGCCGATGACGAATGCTGTTGATATTGCTCGAATGGCCATGGGGTTGGATGTGTTGCCATTGTTGTGGCGTCAGGTGATCATCGATGAAATGGCGGTTGAGGGAGTGAGGTTCGGGACAGAACGATCAACTTCTGGTGCCATTCGGAATGCCACAGTCACGAATGCCATGGATAGTCAGTTCGCAATTTCGTTACCAGCCCTTGAAATTCCCAATGTGAAAGAGATTTTGGAAAAAGAAGATTTGGAGACGATGAAACTAATTGAAGCGTTGAAAGCCGATATTCAGCAAGAACGAGAGATTTGGAAAGAACGGTTACAAAAATTACCGGGGAAAAAACAGGTGTCGAAGTATAAGCAACGCGTCAAAGAAGTAAAAAAGTCTGTGAAAGGTGGAATAGGCGGAGTGTTGAGTGGGGTCGAAAAAGTTCAATCTTTGAAGGAAGAGCTTGAAGTGGACGTTCGACAAGTTCGCAGTGCCAAAAAGCAATTTGAAGAGAAGGCTGAACTGTTGAAAGCACGGTTGGCTCAGATTAAATCTGCACCACAACGTGATATTCAGCATCTTCAGGAAAAATATAATCTCTCTCCGGAAGGACTTGCCAATCTGAGTCAGTCACTTCTCGGATCGCATATTGGAGCGTGGGTGCAGCAGGGAGTGTCATGGTATGAACGATTGAAACCGTATCTCGAACAGGGTCAAGAAGCCAAAGAATCTGAGACTCCAGCGTCTGCTGACGACCCGGGCGTGGACTTTTTGATTCGTCTTGCCAAGGTGTCGCTACAGCTTGATGTTGGAGATCTTGCCGGAACAGTTCGCAATATCACGCCTGAACAGGCGATATTTGGTCAGCCGCTGACGTTTGCGTTTAGCGGAGAACAGTTGAAAGGTGTGACGTCTCTCATGCTGGAAGGGACGCTTGATCACCGTCAGCCGGCTCAATCCTCAGACCATATGAAGTTTGCCGCGAAAGACTTTAGGCTTCAAGACATTGTCTTATCGAAGGATGAGAAGTTACCGGTATCGTTGAACGACGGTGCTGCAGATATCACGGTGACGGCTTCCCTGAAAGGAAAGGCTTTGGATGCCCAAGGGACGGGACAGCTGACAGGCTTGAAGATTTCTGCGGGTTCTCAACAGGATACTCGTCCACTCACGCAGTCATTACGCAAGGCAATTTCGGATATTTCTCAGTTATCTATCAAGGCTAATGTGACCGGTACGGTTGAGCATTATAATGTGGCACTCGAGTCTGACCTTGATAAGATTGTACAGAACGCGGCAGGGAAAATGGTGAATGATGTCGCGGCTCGCTTTAAACAAGATCTCCAAGCCGCTCTCATAGCCAAAACCAAAGAACCGATTCAGCAATTACAACAAAATCTTGGAAGCCTTGGCTCAATTGGTGGTGACTTAACTACTCGTGTCGCCCAATACAACAGTGTGTTAGAAGACCTTCTGAAGAAGAGCGTGCCGAAGTCTATCCTTCCGGGTGGGATTAAGTTACCGTTTTAAGGTTGTCCAGAAATGTTGCGAGGGGAATCATCGGAGATGAGACGATGGATAACAAGTTCAGGTCGACAAGACAAACGAACGGGGAGTAATGACGTCCCAACCCCTCGAGTGGTATAGCCTTGCATCTGTTGGTGCTTCCACTTTCCAGAAGTGTATTCTCGTGCGCATCGACTATTGACAATGATTGACCTTCCTCCGGGCAGACAGATTTGTCCTCCATGTGAATGACCGCAAAGATAGAGCTCAATGCCAGCTTGAGCGGCTTCTTCAATAATCTCTGGAGAATGTGCTAGGAGAATTCGAACGAGGTGATTGTCCTTTGGCACAGATTGTAAGGCTTTGGGGAGATCGGCCACTTCATACCAGTGTGCGTCATCAACTCCCGCCATCCAGATGGTTTCCGTGCCACGCTGAATGGGAATGGCTTCATTGAGCAGCATTTGGATGCCAAGATTTTCTAATCCGGGAACCATCTCTAGAAAATCATGGTTACCCAGTATCCCGATGATGCCATGGTGGCACTGAATGTGTTTCACCAGCGGGGTCAGGCAGTCCAGGGTCGTTTGATAATCCCCGTAGGTTAACAGTCGGTAATCTCCAGTGATGACGCAGAGATCGTACTCGAGTTGCGTGATCGTTTCGTGCAGGGCTTTGCCTTGGTCAGCGATGCCCTCAAGGTGGAGGTCTGAAAGGTGAAGAATCCGGAATCCATGAAATAACTGAGGTAAGTGCGGTAAGCTGACGGGATTTTCAACGACCTCATAATCAAGCGAATTACGTACAGCTCTGGTCCATAGTCCACTGATTTTGAGTAGACCTTTCAGTAACGGTCCTACCTGATCCAAATTTTCAAAGCTTATGTGTAATCCCGTGGGGCCGGAATGAATGGCCGAATGGATTGTCTGAAGTTCGAGGCGTCTACTCGCATGGTGTGGACCGATACGATCAAGTATATAGGAGAGTTTTTTTGATTCCATTTCAGAATTTCGTGATTTGGGCTCTTGTCAAAACTGGACGATCAACGATAACATAACCCAATGCAAACACTCGACGTTCAAAACCCCGGCTTACCTGACTTGCAGTTCGTGCTCATGGTGTTAGCTTTGTCCACGTCTGATCTGGAATCACTTACAATCCCGGTCGCTGTTCGAGAAACATTATTTAACCGTTGTTGGGCTTTGATTCACGAAACTCCTCCGCCTGAGAAGAGTGAAGAACGTCGCCTTGATCTTCGTGAAAGTGATGAAGTCACGCTCGATGCCATGGTTATCGTCATTCGTCAAACGTTTGAAGAGCATCACATCACGCACATTGCGTGGAGCCATCCCCCGAGCGAGCCAACAAGATCGTCAACTCCGGAAGCTCAACCTCTTGTTGACCGCCTCAAAAATTTTAATCCAGCGGACTCCGATTCTTCTTCGCCTGAACACAATTAACTCCGTTTCGTATGATTGAGCCTTAACATTCTTCTGCGCAATCCGAGACTAGGAACGCAGGACGGAGTCGATCGCTCAAATCTAGTTTCCCTGTTTCCCGAATACGTCTTTCAATAGATCGGTGACGCGGGCTGCAGGATCGGTTCGAATTTTTTGTTCTTCTTGCGCAAGCGTATAGAACAAACCATTCAAACTTTTTCCGACCACGTACTGATCGAGGTCGAACTGTTCAGCCTTAACAAAAGGTAAGGATGTATAGCGGCCAACGAGTGCTTTGTACTGCGCGGCCACTCCCACCTTGTCCATGGCTTCTTGAACTTTTGGGGTAAATGCTTCGGTCAGCTTATCCTTGGTCTTGCCTTTGAAGTAATCAGTCGCTGCGGTGTCTCCGCCATTTAAGATGGCTTTTCCGTCTTCTACCGACATCTCTTTGACGGCATCCTGAAAGATAGGTTTGGCTAATGGTGCGGCTTCCTCGGCGGCACGATTCATCCCAACGACGAATTCATCGACTTGAGGCCCAAGCCCGACGACGCGCAGCCCTTTATCCATGGCCTGTAATTGTTTTGGTAGTAAGATTTTGATGGCGTCATTCTTGAGATACCCGTTAAGGTTGCCCGTGAGATTGATGGTATTATCCGTACCAACGGATAAGGCTTCTTTGAGGCCTGATATAATCTTGTCATTTCCTAGAGTCTTGTTACTTGACGATCCGAGCTGTTCGATTGTCTTTTCTTTCAGGCTGTCCAAGAGATCGAATTGCGCAAAAGAAATATTTGGAATAAGGCACAGTAAGAGGCTCAGGATGAGTCGAGGTTCGATCATGACAGTCCTCCATGAGAGTCGGGTGGGGAAACCCGGTTACATTCAAAAAAAGAATGTGCATTCACACAATAGCCGTTTCAGTTATACCGAAACGATAAAGCTTCAACTTGTCCAATGTTGATATCCAATACGTGATATGAGTCGTCAAGCATTATCAGTACATCCAAGCGGGTATAACCTTCCACATGTTGGAAATGAGTAATCGCGCAGAGTTGGTTGACATCCCTCAGCTGGTACTTATTTGTATTCGCTATAGTGTAGTGTGTTGCAGGGCTCGAGGCAATTGTTCTTTCTCTGCAAGAGATTTAAAGAATACTCTGACTTGAGAAAACTTCGTACTAGAAAGGAAAGTCGTATGGGAAGACACGCCTTGATGGGCAACGAGGCGTAAATGTCAGGGATTAAGTTTTTTTGACGCGGACGAAGTGAAAGTGGACACCACCAGTGAGGCCTTGGTTTGTCGGGTCAGCTGGTTCATATGTGGCTAAGCTGAAATTCTCTGTTGTTAGTGCTATTTTGAGGGCCGTGCCAAACTCTTTTAAGGTATGAATATCATGGGAGTCGATTTCTTTAATGAGTGATCGCGCTTTGATTCCCGCGAGATCTGCGGGTTTTCCCCCAATCACTTCAAACACCACGACGCCTTCTGCTCGTTCAAGCCCGAGGTATGCTCGAAGTTCTTCATCAACCTCGCCAACGATCAGTCCAAACTCTTCACCTAGCTGAATGGCCTCATCCTCACTCATCGGTGTAGAGGTGAGCATCGTTTGGGAGAACACAACTTCAATCATTAATGGGGAGAGGAAGAATATGAGAAATGATAGCAAGATAGAACGCGCGAGAGGACGATGATTAATGCGTCTCTGTCTGAATAGTCTGGTTTTCATATTCAAATCGTTCGGCCTTTGAGCGGTTGAAATAGCGACAGGCGTCAATCGAAGTTTTATAAAACCTTGCCCGAAAACGGGAGAGGCGGAAGCGCTTGCCTAAATCTTTGGTCGTGGGTAACCAATTGTGGTGGGATGGTATCCCGAAGCGACTCAGGGAAACATTTCCGGCTCTCTTTCTCATGTTATCGACACTGACATGGGCTAGAGTGAGGCGGTAGTGTTTTTTCGATTGTTTGCGTGACGGTTGTCAGAAGTTCACGCGAATCGATTGGTTTCCGAAGCACAGCGCAGGCTCCTGCCTGTTGTGCGTCAGACTCAAGTGTCTCACTCCCAAACGCCGTAATCATGATCACGGGTATAGATGAAGTCCTCGACGATGCGGAAAGTTGCTGAAGCAACTCCAATCCGTTCATCTTCGGCATCTGATAGTCGGTCAAAATGAGGTCAAAGTCAGAATTTTGAACCATCGAGAGTGCTGTTATCGCGTTTTGAGCCTTTTCGCAACGAAATCCGTGCGATTCCAGTAGGTCAGATAATATCCATCGAATGTCGGCATTATCATCAATTATAAGGATGCGATGTGCCATTCTATTTCTCAATGTCGTTATGACTATTTAACGTTTATCTTTCACTGCACACTATGATTTCTCACACGGGTGAGCCGTCAGCGATTTCGATCTTGATGTTCGTTGTACGCTTGGTAACATCGGACGCGGTTTTCTTCTTTCGGCGTTGGGAAGAGGGTTTGAGCGATTTTGGAGGATGACCGGATCGATCAACTCTCCGCATTGCAGGCAACGCCAAGTCAATATCTCCATTTCTCCTGCATCGTAATGCAAATTGAAGCATGATTCTGGAGCCATGAGGCCCTGACACCGTGAACACGTATACTGACTCACATTTGCTTTGTTTGTATCGTTAATCATAATGATGCTTGCCTCCTTAGCTTATGGGTGGATCCTATCAATGAGATCTAAGTTTCAGATTAGACCCACATTAAAAATTTCTAATGAACGGGAGGCGCGAGGTGTCAGGGAGGGCAGGGGGTGAGTTAACGTGCGCGGATGACCGATGTGAAGGAGTTTAGCATACTCTTTCGTTCAGAGAGTCAGGCCGAGTCTGCAGGTAATGATGGTCGCGGATCTCGGAGATGTGTGGAGCTGGTACAAGTTGGATCCCACGCCTATGTGCGCGGCCAATCTTACCAGCGTAGGTGGATAATCTTCTGTTGATTATTTACAACGTCAATCTGTTTTTCAATAAGTTGCTGTTGAGAATTCATCGCCTTGAGCACATAGGTCCCAGTGGGAATGTTGAGGAAGACCCATGGGCCTTCGACATGAGTCGCAGGGATATCAAATGTCACCGGTCCATCCAGCTGATGGACGGTAATTGCAACGTTTGATAAAAATGCTCCTCCATCCTGCACAAGAATCAACTTGACCGGATACGATGGATAGGTCACCTGGCGTTCTTCCAAGCCGACCCCGGCGGTGAAATATTCAAATCCTTTGCCTTTATAGAGAGGAAATTTAAGCGGGCCTTTGAGGATGGAGCCAGTGTATGGCACGATCAATGTCGATTCTGTGACATCCGTTGCGGCGTCATCGGCGAAAGATTGCGTATAGGAAAACAGGATCATGAAACTCAAAAAACTGAAGGTCAACATCCAAAGGTAGTCCGGTTCTCTGGTCATGAAATTAGTTTGATTGCTGGTGCTTGGTATTGAGAAACATTGAAACTGTCGATCACCCATTTGATTCCCCCTTCCAGTCTTAACCGAAACATCCATTTTTTTAATCATAGCCGATTTCGATATGTTTGGACATTGAGCGATTTCTGCTGAAAAGATACCTCTGCATTATGGCAGCGTCAAGACTCCTGCACCTTGAATGGTTCCAGCTTTCAATTTTTGTAGGGCGAGGTTGGCAGCCTCTAATGGAAATGTTTGGGTATGCGTTCTGATGGGAATGGCTGACGCCTCTTGGAAAAGATCTAACCCGTCCTGTTTCGTATTTGCCGTGACACTTTGAATCGTCCGTTCATGAAATAAGTCTTGTATATAGTCAAGCTGTGGAATCGCGCTCATATGAATGCCGGCTAACGCGAGTGTGCCGCCTTTCTCAAGAGCCCGAAGAGCTGGCGGGACAAGTTCCCCTGCGGGTGCAAATAGGATTGCGCCGTGTAAAGTATCAGGAGGACCTTCTGCGGCTTCGCCAACCCAAACCGCTCCCAGCTGACGAGCAAGGGCACGATGTTCCTCGCGAAGCGAACAGACATAGACTGAACAACCCCAGTGCCGGGCAATTTGAATGGTGATATGCGCGGATGCACCAAATCCATAGAGTCCGAGACGTTGACCGGGCTTGATGTGACTGCGACGTAACGCGCGATACCCAATTATGCCAGCGCAGAGTAATGGCGCAGCTTCTTCATCGCTAAATATAGAGGGGATGGGATACGCAAATTGTTCCGAAACCAACGCATATTCCGCGTAGCCGCCATGGACGTGATAGCCTGTGAAGAGAGCCTGTGAACAAAGATTTTCCCGGTTGTTCAAGCAAAACTCACAGTGTCCGCAGGTGTCTTGAAGCCAGGCAATGCCGACTCTGTCTCCCTCTTTCAGGTGGTGAACCTGTGGGCCAACTTGATCGACAATGCCAATCGTCTCATGCCCTGGGATAATGGGGCGGGTTGAACGTGGTAACTCGCCTTCAACGATATGAAGATCGGTCCTGCACACGCCACATACCTGGACTTTGACTCGAACTTGCCCTGAGCCGGGGTGAGGATCAGGAAGTTCCGTAAGGCGAAGAGGTGCTCCGGAGACATCATCTTCTTGTTTAAGGAGCATGGCTTTCATAAGGTTCGTTTCTCGTGAAGCGTATCTCGTATTCCGTATCAATACAAAAAGGATTCTTGCGAGACAAGAAGGACGCTTCACGATCCTCCCTTCATAAGAAGTGAAACAGTTACGGTGTGTATCGGTCTGGAACCTCTGTCTCGTGTTGTGTCGATGCCACGGTGCGAGGAATATGATCGATGGGTCGAAGGTCATCGATGTCTTTTTTGCTGCCGGCTCCTAGCTGTTGAAACTTTCGTGCCGTAGGCAGTACGCGGCTTTCCAGGGATGCCACGGACGCATTGTAGGCATCGACCGCCTTGCCAAGCGATCCACCAATTTTCAAGAAATGATCCACTAAGATTCCCAAGCGTTCTGAAAGCTCCTGCCCTAGGGTACTAATGCGTTCGGCATCTTCCGTGATTTGTTCCTGCTTCCATCCATAGGCGATGGCTTTGAGTAATGCGATAAACGTCGTTGGCGTCGCGATGACAATATTTTTACTGATGGCGGATTCAATGAGTGAGGGGTCTCGTTCAGCCGCCGCAGCCAGAAATGAATCGTTAGGGATGAACAAAACGACGAATTCTGGAGAGGCCTGAAACTGGTCCCAGTACTCTTTAGAAGACAGTTGATTGACATGATGTTTCACTTGCGCCGCATGGCGCGAGAGCGCACGGTTGCGTTCATCCTCGTTTGTGGCTTCAAGCGATTCGAGGAATGCGCTAAATGGTACTTTAGAATCGATCACGACTTCCCGTTGTGCTGGAAGTTTGACCACCATGTCAGGACGAAGATGACCGGTGGCGGTTGTGACATTTTTTTGTTCAATGAAATCACAATGTGCAGACATGCCCGCTAGTTCTGCTGTTTTGCGAAGGGCAATTTCACCCCACCGACCTCGGACTTGTGGTGAACGGAGTGCGTTGACGAGTTTTGCGGTTTCGGTATGTAAGGTTGACTGAGTGAGCGCCACTTGTCGTAATTGTTCGCCTACGGTACTCAGTTCACGAAGTCGCTTGTCTTCAAGTGCTTTGGTTTCCTGTTGATACGTGGAGAGCAGTTGTGTGAGAGGTTGAACAAGTGCGTCGATCGACATTTTTTTCTGTTCGAGATCATTGGAACTTTCTTCTCGTAAGGCCTTGAATTTCTCTTCCGCCAAGGTCAAAAACCCGGTGTTATTTCCTGCCAGAGCTTCTGCGGCCAGTGAGCGAAAGGTATTTGAGAGTGTGGATTTTGTTTCTTCCAGGAGCGAATGTTGCTGAGCAAGATGACGAGTGGCTTCTTCATACTTGGTCTCAGCAGAAATTTTCGCAGCCTCACTGTCCATAAAGCGTTCACGAGTCTGATGACATTCAGTGTGAATCGCCGTGAGTTGTTGACGCAGTTCCTCAATTCGTGACTCTGCGGCTGCCCGTTGCTGCTCTTCGTGGCTCAGGGCAGACGTCATCGAGGCTTTCACTCGTGTACTCGTAATGAGCCAGGCGACGCATGCTCCGGCCAAAAAGGTCATGGTAAGAATCGTCCAGTCAGGAATGGGCAGCATCAATTTAGTATCCTGGAAATCCTGGAATAAACGGGAGAAGGATGGATACCGCAATCAGAATAATAATGATCCATTCTAAAACCTCCATGCGGCGGTTCCCGGTCTGATCAGCCAGTTTTTCGTACACGCTGGCAATAGTTTCGAGTTTTCGATGAATGCCGGCATCCCATCCCTCTAAATGGAAACGCTGAGAGGTCAGACGATACACGCGCGCCAGATATTGATCGCCGAGCAATTTTAACGCATTGGTGACACGTTCAAACAGGATGGCACTATCAACTTGCAGTTGTCCGATTCCACGAAGATCGGTATGAAAAGAGCCTGGCCAGCGAAAGTGTTGCCACTGATATTTGGTGAGCGATTCATAGACTTGATCCAATGCCGTATCCAATTGGTCGTCCAGATATCGTCGTTCAAGAAGTTCAACATTGGCGAATTCGAGCACGGCACAGACATCCTCCATCTCCTCTCCATAGATCAACGCGCCATTCCAATCAATGAAGGAAATGTCATTTTTCCCAAATGCAATATGGTATGAAGTTGAGTCATGCACTTCTTGTTCGGATAAGGGCTCGCGTTCACAGCGAAGAATTTGAGCGATCGCTGGACTCAAAGTCGTGACGATATCGGTTGCGGTGAAGATCGGCTGAGTCGCCTCGATGTGAAAGATCAAGTAATCTTCGACAAAGGAAGCAATACTTGGTTTTTCAACGGCCGAGGCAATGGTCTTGACAAGAAGATTGACTCGTTGCCGAGACTCATCGAGCAGCAGCGCATTTTCATAGAGTGCTTCACTGAGTGGGAGCAGCGCCTCAAATGAACCCTGGAGAGGAATAGAGTAGATAACAGAAACGGCACCAAAGTCATACAAGACGACATCGACAGAAGGTCGTGTGAAGGCATCTCCAATTTGCAAGGATTCCACATCTTCGCTGATGCGGAGTGGTGGAGGCCGATAATCAAAATACTGCGGGGCAGAACGTTGTCGTTTGAGTCGATCGCGTTTTTTGGTAGCCGTGATACGCTGGTCGGCTTGATCTAAGTCAATGGCGGTTCCGATATCATAGGCAAATATCGCTAAGCAGGTGCCTTTTTCAATATGCATAGATGATCGTATCGATATTGTGACGTGTGAATGAGAGCTGGTTGATTTGTGTCAAAGAGTGCATTATTCAGATATCTCTGAACCATAACTGATGAGACGCCGTCGATCAATTCCTCCATTGAGACAAACTTGTAAACCCAATAGGATAGAGGAGCTATGGCTATACCTAATCAAATTGCCTATCCTATAGTGCAGTGTAGAGTTGTTTATTATCAATGAATCTTCAACTGAGGAGAGATTTATGAAGGTAATCGAAATAGCGTTTACGGGATACCCTGTGACCGATTTACCTCGCGCACGAACGTTCTATGAAGAAGTCTTAGGACTTGTTCCATCCTGGGTGAATGGTACGGAAGAAACGGCTTGGGTGGAATACCAAATCGGACAATCAGTTTTAGCGTTGAGTAATGTAGCCAAAGAATGGCAGCCTTCAGCTGACGGGCCATCCGTCTCGTTAGAAGTCGAGGATTTTGAGCAAGCCATACAAGAGTTACAAACTCAGCATGTGACGTTTAGCATTGAACCATTTGAAACCAAAGTCTGTCATATGGCGGTGATTGCCGACCCCGATGGCAATGGCCTCATCATCCATAAACGAAAGTCATAGTTTGAGGCGCTAAGGAGATATTGATTATGAGGCCTATTATGAAAATCAGCTGTTGTGTGCGCAAATTTTATGGTGTAATCGGTGCACTCTAGATGCGGAGTGTTTGAAAATTTCTCTACCTTGTATGCAATCTCTTGCTTGTCGAGATAATAAAACGACTCTAAAGTCCAGACGATTTCGGTGACGAATAAAAGGCTGGTTGCTAAAACAATTTCTCCTCTGATGGCCTTGCGAAAGAGGGCTTCGGCACGTTTAGCCTTCTGTGGGTCATCATTCGTCAGGAATCGAAGAAAGACGTTGGAGCTTTGTTATTTATAGTTTTTTAGGGGTCAGACTCGAATTTACACTCTTCCCTGCCAGCTGCCAGTTGATGTGATTAGCGTGAATTTTGGCACGTATGTTGGTATTGCTGGCGCAGGGTTACCTACTCCGGTGCTGTCTGCTCATCTTGTGCGACATGGCCGCGCATGGATTTATCGGTGATGTTCTTTTCGATTTCCAGGGCGATGACGCGAGCGAGTTGATGGGCTGATAGCGCACCCATGGGCAGACCTTGTGTTTCCGTATAATACGGATCTTCCGGTATGGCTTTCCGATGGTAATTCACTAAGATTTTTGCCGGTTGAATAGAGGTCTCATTCTTTCCAACCACCACGGACTTATCTTTTGGTGCCACTCGCGTTCTTGTCGCCCACTCACGTGAGTCGATTTTCACAAACGACACATTCCAGATTCGGCCATTTAATAAATTCCTCACTGCTTTAGGTGTATGCTCGATAAAGGAAGGCTCGCGAACGAGTAACTGAAGCGCTTCGCGAATCCGAATGTCATAGAGCTTCACGGTGGAATCTGGCTGGGCAGGTTTTATGAGTTGTGTCGAGCCAACATCGTAGGCCGGTTGGTGCATGAGGCTTTGATAGTCATCGATCGTGACGAGATACGATTCAAAGAGCGCCTGAATCGCTTGTTCCCGTTCATCCCCGGACATCGATTTGATTTCTTTGACTGTCTCAATTGGGGCATGGACGAGGTCTCGTTGAATGGAGACTTTTTTCGGTTTTGGTTGCGTAGCGGCTTTGCTCAAGACCCATTGAAACTCTCGTTCAAGACGCGGGATGAGCTTTTCGAAATGATTGAGATAGCCTTCCTCTTTAAGCTTCAAAGCGTTGACGAGTAGGACGACCTGTTTTGGTTGGCTTGTCCGTGCTACGAGAAACGGAAATTCTTTGACAAAACGATTAAAGACTTTGGGTTCGATGACGACTTTCTTGAGAACGTTTTTTTTAACGGCTTCATCGAATCTTGGATAGTGATGGCGTTGTTGGATCATGGTGCCCAAGGCATCTACTAATGTTTGGACGGCATCGTCAGCAACCGATTTGTCCAATACGATGTCCTCGGCGGCACCTTTGCCAGGCTGGAGAAACACTTGAAACGTGGCTCCTGGAACATGGTGGCCGGTGGTCGTTGTCGTGAGTGGGGGTGTGTGAGCATGTTTTTCGTTGCCAAAGGTGAAAGTGGCAGAACACACAAGCCATGCAATGGTTGAGACACTTATCATTGTGTATCTCAGGAATCTGACTAAAAGAATTTGATATTTACATTGTGCAAGTGGCATGTACATACGTGTTCTCCTCATGGCTTGGGATGAACGTGTAAGAAATTGTAGCAAAGGCAGTCATCCTTCCGGCAAGTCGTCGCTGTTTGCTCATGTCTTGATAAAGCTGTGATAATGGAGGCAGCATGCATGCAGTTAGACGGTTATTCTACATTATGGTGAAGGAGGCGATCATGGGAATCTTACAACGGCGGCGAATGTATTCATTCGTATTGCTGAGTCTCAGCATCCTGTTGCTGAGTCCGGGCGTATTCTCGAGTGTGGCCGTTGCAGAAACGGAGAAGACCAAAGTGGTCTATCATGTTGATGGACATGACTTGGCAACGGCCAAGTATGCCCTGGCCCTTATCAATAAACATATTGAGGCGGAAGGTGGGCCGGATAAGATCGATATCAAACTCGTCGTTCATGGGCCTGCGCTCCCGCTTTTTGAAGCGGATACTGTAGATCCGGATCTTAAGGCGAAGCTCAAGACTGTAATCGACCAAGGAGTCGGTGCAGAAATGTGCCAAGTGTCGATGAAACTCTTTGGCACCCCACTGGAAAAACTGGTGGCAGGGTTTACCCCAACGGAACATCCCGTGGCGGTGAAGCGTATTGCTGACTTGCAAAAGGCAGGGTACATCTACATTAAGCCGTAAGGGCTGTCAGGTTTGTCGCTCGTGCCTGCGCGCTGCAGCGCTCCGGCGCGCAAGCGTGAACCGTATCTCGTCGAAAGGCTACACAGTCTTTCACGAGATGCGAGCGACAGTGGCTTTGCAGTCCATCCATCCTTATTCCTTTACGTTTCCTTCCTGTTTCAGATGTCATGGCCACTCGACTGACTCCAACGCAGCGAACAGTCCAAGCCTACGAAGCACAGCACGATATCTATCTTCACGAATGGAACGCCCGTCGGTACAAGGTACCGCCACACTTACATACTTTGATCGCTCGCATGCCGAAGGCCGGATTGCTATTAGATGTCGGGTGTGGGCCGGGTCAGGACACTCGCTATCTACGTCGGCAAGGGTTTCATGTGTGTGGAGCTGATCTCACCTGGTCGTTTCTTCAAGCCGCCAAAGCACGCGCCCCCCGCTTACCGGTGGTTCAGGCGGATATGCGACGGTTGCCATTTCCGTCACAAGTCTTTGATGGAATCTGGGCAGCAGCGTCGGTCATTCATCTACCCAAAGCACAGGCCCGGACCTTATTCCGAAGATTGTTGTCCTTGACCAAGCCGGGCGGCTGGCTGGCGATCACCGTCATGTATGGTCGTGAAGTGGGTGTTCCTCAAAAGCAGTGGATTGCTGGCCGGTATCTCGCGAAATGGCATAAGTCAGAGTTGAAGCGCGTGGTCCAAACGGCCGCCTGGAACATTGTCTCCATTGAGCGCGTGAAACATCAAGAACGCAAAGGTTCCTGGCTTAATCTTCTCGCCACACGACCTTATTGAAAAAAATAAGAGTCACCAGCACGGACGGATGGAGATTACAGCAGTGATTGTTTTCTCGCGACACTTGATTCCCATTCAATTGATGGGTGACTTGGATGTGAAGACTCAAGGGGAGAGGTTTTTGTCTGACGGATTTGATACTGCTGCCGTGAGGTTCTCTTTTTCCACCAAATGACGACGCCGGTGATGGAAAGCATCGCGACGGCTATTCCCATCACGCTCACAAAAACTTGAAAGGCCACCCCGCCTACCTTTGCCATATGCAGCGCAAACAGCCAATTGCTGACGGTGTCGCCACTTGCTGCACCAGTGGGGAGGTAGATGGCTCGCTGATTCCCTGTCGTGGCATCGAACCAGATCGAAGTGGCACCGCCATGATCAGCAATATCTCGGTCACTCTTGACGATATACCGGTATAAACCCTTCTCAGGGTCATACGACAAAGCCTTGGCTGTCAGCACTTCGAATCCTTGACGGCGGGCTTCCGTCGCCATCAGTCCTTGCCCGATCACCAACGCCTGAGTCCATGGAATGGGAGGGGTCGGTTGATGCTTGGCGAGATCGGGTATGTGTTCCGTCCGCGTCTGGCCGGTGAAGAAGACGCCCATCACAGGTTTATACACTTCAATTAAATTAAAGCCGACGCTGGACCAGGCCAGCACAAGCAGCATCGCCCATGGCCACAGTCCACCGGCGCGGTGCAGATCAAAGTTCACTTTGTAGGTGCCGCGTTTCCACCGAACGGTCCAGGATTGCCACCACCGGGCCAACCAGTGTTTTTTGCGGTAGTTCCTAGAGGAAGGGATCTGAGGGTTGAGGTTCCCATGCGCACGCGCCGGGGCGGGGAAGGTGAGATAGGCTCCGACAAAGCAATCCAACGTCCACAGCAAGGCGACAATGCCAAAGAGATACTCCCCAACCGTGCCCAGTGCTAAACTATAGTGCAGGAGGTAAATAAAGGGCATCAGATTGGTGAGCCCTTGTCTGATGTCCCCCCACCTTCGTGCGCCCAGCACCTCTCCGGTATACGGGTTGACGAAGAGTGTGTCGTTTTCGACGTCTACACGTTCGCCGGTATCCGGATCAGGGAGGCCTTCCAAAAAATAGGTCCACGTCTGACCTGGTTCGAGAGCAAGAGTCACCCAGTAAACCAAGTTTGCTGGATAACGCGCTTGAATTTGTTCACGCAGGAGTAAGGGGTCCAACGGTTGAGCGTCAGGAGATGGCGGTGTGATGGTCATGACCTGCGCATTCGCCGCGACATCCAACTCGTCGTAGAATGCCAAGAGGCTGCCGGTGATGCCAGAAATAATCAAGAAAAAGGCCATCACAAGCCCAATGTAGCGATGGATCAGCAGCCATGTCGGGCGGCGTATCATGATTGGTTCACCATGGATGGATGTCTGAAGAAAGGCGCGGGTGCACAGAACACCTCTATAGAGAAGACGAAGGAGTCGGCCAAATCCTGACCTTTTTTCGAAAATAACGGTTAGAAAAAGTTGAAAAACTAGAGATTTTGGAGTGTGTAATTGATGGGCAGAAGCAGGACGATTTGAGGCTGATACAATCGGTGCTGAAGGTGAAGGGGAAACGCTTGCTTGACGGTCTGCAGCGCATCTTCATCCAAAAGGTGATGGCCTGATGATTGTTCAATCATCAGGTTGCCGAGGAGTCCGCTGCTTGTGATGGTCGCGCGGATCATCACTTGCCCTTCCAGGCTTCGACGTTTGGCGCGAGTGGGATACTGTTTTAACCGTTGAACTTTTTCATGCAGGGTCGCAACCAGCCACCCAAAATCAGCTTGTTGCGGGGTGTGCGCCCGAGTCGGTGCCGGTTTCAAGACTTGAGGATCGGTTGCAGGAGCGAGAGCCTTTTGTCCCGTTACGGAAAAGTCTGGGGCTTGCTGTGTTGCCTGACGTGTCCCTTCACTCCATGAATGATCTGTGGTAGCTCTAGATGATTGCGATAGGATTTTGTCGGGTTGAGGTCTATCAGTTTGAGGAAGAAGGCCCGGTTTTGAGGTGGGGCGGGGCGACGTGAGATGTGCAGTCAACTGTGCTTCTTTTTTGAATCGTGCCGGAGGAGAAGGCCTCACTGTCTCATGGGGAATTTGGGCGTAAGTTGAGGTGTCGCTAAACGTGGGACGAGCAGGCGAGGGGATTGGCACTGAACCTTGTTGTCCCGATCGGGCACGCATTTGACGATGACGGTGTGACGTGTGCCGTTTTCTTTGAACCAGGTGTTGTGGAGGTGGTGCTGCATCAACCGTTCGTTTGCGGACAAGCTGTGAGGAGGGCTGTTTGGGTGTGTCCAGAGGTGCTGGCAGATCAGGTTGAACAAATTGAACCTTCCAGGCGAAGGATGATTGCGTAGGATTGACCCATTCAATGTTCAGCAAGATTCCGATCGCGGTTAACACGCAGCCGTGAGCCAAGAGCGAAAGAACCCAAGCCATGTGTGCGCGTCGTCGAGATCGTGCTCGAATCGTGGATCTTTGGTGCTGCCGATTATCGGAACGTAGAGTTGCCTGGTTCATAAAGAGGTAAAGATGAATTCATGAAAAGGTGAATGTATGAAAATGTTGAATATGAATGAGTAAATTGAACGAAAGAAAAAACGAATCGGTTGCCGATTTTATGATATTTCATCAAATGAGCCGCTACTATATATGCAATGCTATGAAAAAACAATGATAATGGATATCTTTATCAAAATTAATGAATTGAGACATTTAAGGTATTGATTTATTTAAATTTTTAAGATTTAAAGTCTATCTGTTTTTAGATGTAAAAGGAGGAAATGACGAAAGGTTTCTCAAGGAAAGTCAAAAATACTCTCTCTGTTGTGGTAGATCTCGACGGATTCATTCGTCATACAGATAGAGCATTCTTAGTTAATGCAACATTCGTTTTCGCTCGAACACGTATGAACGAAGGCCAAGAACAACGGGATCCTCAATCGCCACGGGATCAAGCGATTAGCTGGTTTCTTCATCTCCAATCCGAGGAAGCGACGGCTCACGACCTGCAGCGTCATGAATCCTGGCTACGGGAAAATCCCGTGCATCGCAAGGAATATGAGCAGGTTTCAGCCATGTGGAAAGACTTTGATCAGTTGAGTCCTCAAGTGATGGAGAAATATCGTGTCTCATCGCGACCGCGAGCTCAGATCCGGAAGGGCTGGGCCTTGCCTTCACTGGGCATGACTCGAAGTTGGCGATTGCCCGCAGCCCTGACTGTGGCGCTGGTGGTCTTTGTCTTGAGCGTTTGGTGGTGGCCGTACTCATTTGTCTCTGAAGAATCGTATCTCACGGTCAAAGGCGAACAACGGACCATCAATCTCGCGGATGGCTCGACCATCTTCATGAATACCGATTCGCAGATCATCGTCCAACTCTCCGATGATGAACGTGTCGTCAAATTGCAGCAAGGAGAAGTCCTCATTACCGTCGCGCATGATCAGCAACGACCCTTCACGGTGTATGCTGGAAACGGGATGATCCAAGATATCGGCACGCAGTTTCTTATCCGACAGTCTTCCACGAATGTCAACGTGGCAGTGCTTGAAGGGGTTGTTGAGGTGGAGATTAAAGAAGGGACGGACATTCGCTCAACTCAGAAATCAAAAATTCTCAGGCAGGGTGATCAGTTGGTGTACCAGGCTTCAGGTCTGATGTCTTCCATCCAATCGTTCGACCGGGACATGGTCCTGGCCTGGACGGAAGCGCAACTCTACTTTGAGGCAAAACCCCTCAAGGAAGTCATTGACGAATGGTCGCGCTATGGCATCGCAGACATTCGATTGCAGGATCCCAGCCTTGGCCGCATACCGGTCAGTGGAAAATTTCGTATTGATCACCTGCAGAGCTTTTTTCAAGCCTTGGATAAGACGCTTTCCATTCGCGCACGCTACATCACGCCTCAGCATGTCATCTTAGAACGCAAGGCTCACACCTAAAAAATCTCTCCATATTCAATTGTGTCGTGCCCTTTATCTGTTGTGATCGTGAGGTTGGTTTGGGCACCACTGATCCTCCTGTCTGAAAAAATCTCAAGACCAGGTCCCGTTTTTTGAATTGAACTCGTCATAGTTCATGATCACTGAACATTGTTCTGTCGCCCATAAGGGTGGAATGTATCGCGACACAGGCCCCTACGGTATCATTCATTCATCTTCATTCTCACAATACTTTAACGAGGACAGAGAACGCTGATTCCCGATCCCCTTTTTTGTCTCCTCCATTGATGCCAGCCGGTGGGCAATGGTTGAGACCATATACGGAAGGACGAGTCGTATGCGGCAAAAAAAGGTCAAGCAACGGAGACGAACACATCGCCGTCAGGCGATGATCGAGCGTCTCAATCAGGTTGTGAACGCGACGGCGGATACCGTCACGGGCTATCATCGACACAGTTTGGTATGGGGATTTTTCGTTGGAGTTTCTTCAATGGCGTTGGGGGCCTATCATCCGGCCTTGGCACAGGATTGGCGCGAAGCCCCGCCCAGGCCAAGCGATGGCGTGGCTGCCGACCGCCATCCCTCTGGGTTGATTCAGGCAGATCCGCTTGCGAGGCCGATCACTCAGTCCCAGAAGGCCAAATCGGGCGCCGTAAAGCTTGTGGCCGATCAAGATCGGCCGATTGCGACCACGCAGTCATTCGATATTTCCGAAGGGAACCTTGCAGAGGCGTTGAAGGCCTATGCACGTCAGGTCAAATGGCAGCTGCTGTATCCGTCCGACCTTGTGGCAGGGCTTCAAACCCCAGGCGTGCATGGCACGCATTCGAATCAGGAAGCGTTACGACGATTGTTAACAGATACAGGTGTCACCTATCGTTTTTCAGATGCCAACACGGTCGCGCTGTATGCGCAGGATGCCGAACGTGCTGTCGGAGCTGCGGCCGCGGTTGGAGTGGCCGCAGCTTCCACGGAGTCTGAGATTCCCGTGGTATCAGTCGAGCCCATAGAGGTGACCGACACGATCACACGACCGAAGGTTTTCCTGCCTCCCGTCGATGGATATAAAGCGGATCAAGCGACGGGGCTCACACGTTCGGCTTTGCCCATTAGTGAAACCCCGTCTTCCATCGGTGTCGTCACTCGGGATGCTATTCGAGACACGCTTTCTCGCAGTCAGAATGACGCCTTTGAACAGACCAGTGGCATATCGCGTGGCAACTTAGCGTTCGGTCGGTCAGAATCATTCAATATTCGTGGATTTAATATGGGTGGGGCGAATAATGCCAGTTCGATTAGGCAGAACGGGTTAGCAGCTGACAGCCTATTCTCGCTGGATCGAGCCCTCATTGAGCGCTACGAAATTATTAAAGGCCCAGCCTCGGTTACCGGCGGGGCTTCCAGCCCCGGGGGGCTTGTCAACCGGGTCACGAAAACTCCACAAGATGACAATTTTGCCATGTCGGAATTTCAAGCCGGTTCCTTCAGCTTGTTGCGAGGGGTGGTGGATGCCAATGGCGTGTTGCCACAGAACAAGAACCTACGCGGCCGGTTGATTTTTGCGGTTGAGGACGGTGGCAATTTTGTGGATGAGGTCGATGTCCGGCAATACACGGTAGCTCCTTCATTGGAAATGAGTCTCTTTGGCGGTGCCGGTACCTTGCTTCTGACCGGCCATTATCAGAAGTTTGAAGGCTCGAGTCATATCGGGTTTCCGCTCATGGAGAATGGAAAAGTTCCAGACATCCCGCGCTCTCGCAACTTCGGCGGTGGCAGCAGAAACGGAGCCAACACCAACTTCGAGGGACAAAATTATGAACTGCACTACAATCACGACTTTATTGATAATTTAACCCTTTCTGTGCGAGGAAAGTATTCCAAATCCGATCTTACCGATAAAACCATTTATGGCTATAACTATGGAGGGAGTATTCCGAGTAGCGGTCTTTCCTATGTGTATTCGGGGTTGCGTAAAATAGATGTTGAAACCTATGCCGGAGAAGTCTTCCTCGGCAAGGAGTTCGAGGCGCTTGGCCAGAAACACGAAGTGTTGGTTGGGACCGATTTTCGCCATCAGAAGGATGATTTTTTGCTCGGCTATGCCTATCTTGGAACCGACAATATTTTCAACCCAGCCAATACTTTTCAGGCCCCGTCTGATGAGGTGCTTGAAGGCAACGCAGGAAGTCCGCGAAGCAGCACGCTTATACAAACTGGTATCTTTGGTCAGGTGGTGGTCCGTCCCTTCGAGCGGTTCACCTTGGTGGCAGCTGGTCGGTACGACTGGGCGGATGTGGACAATACGACGCTGCGAACAAATGAGACTCTGAATGAAAACTTTTCCGAATTCACGGGCCGGGTTGGAGGAACTTACAAACTGTTTCCCTGGATGCGGATCTATGCCGGCTATTCAGAGTCTTTCCAAGTCAATACCACTTCCACGACCGTGAACGGCTCACTGCTACCACCTGAGACAGGAGAAAATTACGAAATTGGCGCCAAATTTGATCTGCTGAATAACCGACTCCGCATCACGACGGCGCTGTTCCGCACCTATCGACAGAACGTCGCAACGACGGATCTTGCCAATCCACAATTTCAACGAGCGGTGGGCGAGCAACGTCATCAGGGTGTGGAATTCGATGTGAACGGCCGGCCGTTACCGGGCTTGAGCATGATCGGAGCGTTCACCTATTTCGACGCAGAGATCACCAAAGACAACGCGACGGCAAATGAAGGTAGTACTCCAATCCAGATCCCGCAGCATTATGTTGGTCGTGTCTTTGCCACATATGAACTGCAGTCAGGCCCACTACAAGGTTTGGGATTTGGAGGAGGGGTTTACTTTCAGAGCGGGTTTGAATTAGAGCTTCCCAACAGGTATTCGACCGATGCCTACCAGCGAGTGGATGCCGTGGTGTTCTATCGTCCACCACAAAAAGCCTATGATTTCACCATCAATGTTCGTAATCTCTTAGATGCGACTTATATTGAAAGTCCCGGGACACCCACCGCTTATAACCAATTCGGTGCACCAGTCAGTGTCTTCGGCACCCTGCGCGTGAAGTTCGATCCGGATCTGGATTGGTCACCGCCATGGGCGGATTGAAAAGCGTGAAGTGTGAAACGTCACAGATGAGACATGGAAGGTGAGCGGAGGAAACGTGCCGTGAAGTGCAGAGTGGGCTATATACCCGATTGGTTCTATTCTGGGGGTGCTATGCGTATTTCTGTGAAAATGTACGTTTGTGATACATCTTTCTCGTTGAGGCACTCGCGAGAAAAAGAGTATGGTCACATTGGTTAGGCAAGGCCAACTACTTTGTGTGGCGGGACTTGTGACGTTTTTTTTCGGCAGTGACGAGTCTTTGATACAGAAGGTCGGCCTCTTGAATCAACGTGGGTTCTAACTCTCCCAGCCGACGAGATAAGTCCATCTGTCCGTGTTTGATGGTGAGAACCAGAAGAACGTCTTTCAGTTGGAGACAGACTAACAAATGTTCGCGAACACGATAAAATTGAAAGTGTTTAGAAATATCGAGTTTGTTCCGTAACAATTCAGGGTTTTCTTGAAGAAGCGACAAGGCCGTTTGGATATCTTCAAGATAGCGATTAGTGACGGTCCGTCCCCACTTTTGGAAAGAATAGGCTTCAATCGTCTGAAGATCATAATGGGCTCTGTCCGTGAGTTTGATGGAGATCGGCACAATTAGGAACTACGCTTTTTAAATTGAGCCATATCGGCTTTGAGGTCTCCGGAAAATTTCGTGGTTCGGCCCGCAATGGCATCCTGATATCCTTCGAGAATCCCGGCTCGTACCTCAGCGGCCTCGAGCCGTTCTTTTTTTTCTCGCAATACATCGCGCATAAATTCAGTTGGCGTGGAGAAAAGCGTCCCATCTCCACAGTTTCGATCAATAAATGCGCGAAGTTCATCGGTTAATGTCACATTAAGACTACTACTCATGAGTATTTCCTTTCCCTCTTCATGTACTTATTATGCCTATATGATCAAATATCGTCAATATTCGACAAACTTAGGTAAACCATGAAGTGATTTCCCTATATTTTTTACAGAAGAACACCACGGAATTTTTAGTCAGCCGGATGTGGTGTATGAGAAACAGCTTCAAGTATTTGTACAAAGAAATAATGGGGCCACCTCAGGCTGACCCCATTGGCGTTTGAGGTCTTGGGCGTGGGCTGGTTCTCGGGTTGTGCTGTACTTTCTTGAAAAAAAGGTAGTCGCAAGGTTTGTGTTTTGACGTGTTCTTCTCTTGTTGTGAGGCCATGCTTGTATGCGCAACTGGAAAATGAGCATGGTCATGTGCGGTTGCCGTATGCTATTGACGCATGCAGTTTATTCACGGTTGGTTACTCCTCGCTTTAGCCGGCATTGGTTGGCGGGGATTATCAAAATGCGTCTATGTCTGATTCCAAATCCAAGGTCGCGTTGTTGCACTTCCGTCAATACTACGATGAATTGCTGACATTTCTTACTCGGAGATTGGGGTCGCATGAGCAAGCTTTAGATGCGATCCAGGAAACATTCCTGCGCGTGTTGAGCCAGAAATCGTCACACCCTATCGACAATCCACGTGCCTTTCTCTATAAAACCGCGAGAAATTTAACCATCGATATGTTTCGACGAGAGCAAAAGCATACCCATGTGTCGTTGGAATCAGACGATATTCAATCGGCGCTGACCGTTGAGCCTGATCAGGAGCAGAGGGTTGAAGGCAAGGAGCGTCTGCATCGGTTGTATCTGGCCATCCAAGAGTTGCCGCCGAAATGCCGGCACGTGTTTTTGTTGCATAAATTTCAAGAACGTTCTCAAATGGAAATTGCCATACAATTGGGTATTTCGAAGAATATGGTGGAAAAACATGTCATGAAAGCCCTGGCCCATTGTAAGCGACGGTTGGACGACTCCAGTTTGGTTTCCGCGTCGAGCCGTTCGACGCGAACCAGCCTGAGGAGGTATGAGTCTTCTATTCCTCGCGAGCGATCGAACAACGGGTCGAAGGGGGATGGTTGACGGGAGTCAGCGAGTGAATCCGTGAAACGTGACGCATCAGGTTCGGTGGGTTTGTTGCGTCATCATAATATAGTGAAAGGAATATTTTGTGGCATCTATGAATACCACGGGGCCAAGGCGCAGAGGGAAAGGAGCGCATGCATGAGTGCGCCTGAACGGCGAGATCCCATTTCCCCGGAGTTTCATGAGGTATGGAAGGAACTCGATGGCGTGAAACCTCTGCTCACGCAAGAGTTGGAGGAAGCCGAAGCCTTTTGGTTCGCCCACTCCCGTACGCCGCGGTCGGAGTCCATCAGCAGGTGGTCCGTTCTGCCGTTAAACCTTGGGGCTTGGAGTGCGTTGGCGGCAGTGATAGTGCTGGTCATGTGGTGGTGGGTCGGAGTCGGCGCCAATGTCACCCATTATCAGACCGCGAAGGGCAAGCAACAGACTGTCACGCTTGCTGATGGATCAATCGTCATGCTGAATACGGACACCATGCTCTCGGTTCTCCTGTCCAATCAGGAACGGGTGGTCGAGCTGGAACAGGGTGAAGCCAGGTTCACCGTCACGCATGATGAACACCGACCGTTTCATGTCAAGGCGGGGAATGGCATGATTCACGATCTTGGCACGCAATTCATCGTCAAACATCTGTCGGACCAGGTGGAGATTTTCGTGTTTGAAGGCACGGTGGAGGTTGGTGTGCTCCAGCCGGTGTCCTCGGCTACAGCGTCAGGTCGCCGCCTGCTCACGCAAGGCCAGCAGGTGCGGTATACCGTTGAAGGGCATATGTCATCCATTGAGCCGTTCGAAGAGCACATTGCCAGTGCCTGGACCGAAGGCAAGCTAGTGTTTCATGCCCAACCCTTGAACACCGTACTCAACGAACTCGCCCGCTACGCACCAGGTGAAATTCGCTTGCTGGACCCCACTCTGGCGGATTTGCCCATCAGTGGTATCTTCAACCTTGAGAATCTTGGACGTTTCCCGCAGGCACTGCAAGAAGCCTTTCCCATTACGGCTACGCAGATCAATCCGCAGTTGGTCGTCTTAGACCGCAAGTCTTCCTCCTGATTGTTTCCGTTTCGCCGCCTCTCGTCACGGCTCAATCCTCACAATCGTTCCATTTTGGATTTTCGACTGCACAAAAGACAATGTAGAGGTCAGGTGTGCAGGCAGTCTTTCGTCATCACGGATACGGGCTGCAAGCTATGTCGGTCTCATGGGTGAGGAGGAAAGGAACACGAATAGGGAGCCCACCCTATCCATAGTAGCACTCATAATTTTTTTATTGTCGAGTCGAATAAGGAAGGACACACCGAATGCGCGACAGAAGAACAGGGCCTCGACACACCAAGCAGTCTCAGCGTTCAGGTGAAGAGCGGTTATCCTCGATACGTCTGACTGCGCAACGCGTAATTGCGCGCGAGCGCACCGGTGTGTACCCGCACCGGCAACGTTTGACCTGGAGTTTCATCGTCGGCCTCTCATCCTTTGCGCTGACTGCATACAGTCCCGCTCTTGCTGAAGACGCGTGGGATATACGGAAGGGCACAGCGAAGGCTCGCGATGTCAGCCCACGTATGGTAGCGAACCAAGATTCTCTGAACGCTCCAGCCTTGTCAGTGGATATTCAATCCGGAGACTTACACCCGGCGTTGTTGACGTTGGGGCGGCAAACGAACTTACAACTTCTGTACCCACCGGCTCTCATAACCGGACGACAGACGCGTGGCGTACAAGGCAAGATGACGCCGAAACACGCCTTAAAAGCCGTACTGGATGGGACGGGGTTGATCTACCGCTTTTCGGATGCCGATACCGTGACGCTGTTTGCGCAGGACGATACCGGTGCGGTGGGAGCCGCAGGAGCCGCAGCGGTGGCGGGAGCAGCCATTGAGTCTGAGGTCCCTGTTATCGAAGTCCAGCCGGTGGAAGTGACGGATACCATCAAACGGAATAAAGTCTTCCTGCCTCCAGTCGATGGATACAAGGCGGACGAAACAACTGGTAGCACACGCACAGCCTTGCCGATTACTGAAACGCCCACGTCGATCGGTGTGGTGACGAGAGATGTTATTAAAGACACGTATTCGCTACGGCAGGGTGATGCGCTGGAGCATGTCAGTGGGGTATCGCGGTCGTCAAGTCGTATGGGCCGGGCCGAAGGTGTCAATATCCGAGGCTTCTTCGTTGGGGATTTCGCCAATGCCTTCAGCTCGCTTCGGCAAAATGGGTTGGCGACGGATGGCGCTTTTGCGCCGGATCCGGCCTTGATTGAGCGGTATGAAATCATCAAAGGGCCGGTTTCGATTTCTGGAGGGGCGTCCAGCCCGGGTGGTCTCGTGAACCGCATTACGAAAACGCCGCAAGCGGCTAATTTCGCTACTTCAGAATTTCAAGCCGGTTCCTTTGGACTGTACCGAGGCGTGGTGGATGCCAACGGGGTCTTGCCGCTGACACCGAATGTGCGAGGGCGGTTGATCTTTGCGGTAGAAGAAGGCGGAAACTTTGTGGATGATGTGGATGTCCGGCAATACACCGTCGCGCCGTCGCTTGAAATTGATCTCTTCGACGGGGCCGGGACCTTGCTGCTGACCGGCCAGTATCAAAAGTTTGATGGCTCCAGTTATTTAGGGTTTCCGTTGTTAGTCAATGGCAAGGTGCCGGATATTCCACGGACCCGGAATATCGGTGGTGGAACGAAGACAGGTGCCGATTTGACGTTTGAAGGACAGAATTATGAAATGCACTATCTTCATGAATTTGTCGATAACTTGACCCTCTCAATCAAAGGGAAGTATGGCCATTCCGATGTGCGTGACAAGAGTGTCTATGCATATGATGTGGTTGGTTTTGATGGTATTCAATTGAATGGCGATGCCAGGATCACCGACACGTTGCGGATAAACGATATCGAAACCTATGCTGGGGAGATCTTTGTCAGTAAAGAATTTGAAGCGTTCGGGCAAAGCCATGAAGTGTTGATTGGGGCTGATCATCGCGATATGAATCAAGACTTTTTTAACGCATTTTCTTACACCGAATTAGGTATTGATAATGTCTTTAATCCGGCCAATAATTTTCAGATTTCTTCAGACGCAGACTTATTAGCTCGCGGAGGCGGATTCAATCCGCGGACGGTGGATTTGATTCAAACGGGATTGTTTGGGCAAGTCGTGGTGCGTCCTCTCGCTCCGCTGACGTTGGTGGCGGCCGGTCGGTACGATTGGGCAGATCTGACAAATAAAGATGTGCGCACCAACGAAACACGAAATGGTGAATTTTCTCATTTTACCGGCCGTGTCGGAGCCACTTATGAGATTGTCTCGGGTCTGCATGTCTATGTGGGCTATGCACAATCCTTTCAGGTCACTCCCTTTCGGCGTACGTTGGATGGTGTTTTAGTCGAACCAGAGACCGGTGACAGTTACGAGGTTGGCGCGAAGCTCGATCTTTTGGATGGGAAACTATTGTTGTCCACTGCAGTATTTCGCGCCTATAGAGAAAATGTGGCCGCTTTCGATCCAAACAATCCCGGGTTTTCCCTCACGGTTGGGGAGCAGCGGCATCAAGGCATCGAGTTTGACGTCAACGGACAACCAGTACCCGGATTGAACCTCACAGCCAATGTCTCATATATTGACGCGGAAATCACGAAAGATACGAATGCCAATCTGAAAGGGAGCGTGCCGACAAGAGTGCCGCGGTCCTATGTGGGGCGAGTGTTTGGAACGTACGAGTGGCAGTCGGGAATGTTGCAAGGCTTTGGAGTTGGCGGCGGCGTCTTTTTTCATAGTGGTTTCGAATTGACGGCACCGAACCGCTTTGGGACGGATCCGTACCAACGCGTGGATGCTGTCGTGTTCTATCGACCGCCGCAAAAGGCGTATGATTTTACGATCAACGTGCGCAATCTGTTGGATAAGACCTATATTGAAAGTCCTGGAGGTTTAGCGGCGTACAATCAATTTGGCGCACCAGTCAGTGTCTTTGGCACCCTGCGCGTAAAGTTTGACCCAGATTTGGAATGGACGCCGCCGTGGGCGGATTGAAAAGCGTGAAGCGGAAGACGAAGGGCGAGTGAAGCGTCGTTCGTGAAGCGTGAAGCGAGCTAGTGACAAAATGGGGAAATGAAAATGGCAAAAAAAGTGTGGGGAAAGGCAAATTGAAAATTACAAAGTGAACGAACGTTTGAATTGGGATTTTGAAGTAATCTTTATTTTAGCCATTGGGGTTAGGCATGATTTAAGACTTGTGAAGGTGAATTTTAGACTGCTGAATCTTTGGTGAGGTTTGAATACAAAGGAGCGGTTACCGATTATGTGTGGAGGGAATTGTGGTGTGGTTGTATACGGTAATGTCGAAACCTATTCAGAATGGTTCTCATTGTTCTGAGGTCGTTTGTTTCATTCGCAACCCGTCATCTCAACTGTCAGAAGTTCTGTAAAACTGCCTGCATGTCTTTCTCTTTGATTTCCCATTCATTTTGGTCCTAGCTCACCCTCGATGTAGCGGTGGATGACACCGGAAATGAGCGTTTGATAAGGGATGCCCATTTCCATTGCCTTTTTCTGAATGCCTTGGTAATCGTGATCATACAGGCGTATTGTAATTCGTTTGTCTTTTTTGAATGTACTATGAGCTGCAGCTTGCATGGCTAATCGTTCTTTTTTAGAAGGGGTCGTGGTTGGCATTTTCCCTGCTTCGTATGCATCGATAATGAGTTTTTCTTCTTGATTATATTTCATGTGACACCTCCGGACTCACGCAGATATTCTTTGGTGGCTTTCCTGTTCGGAATGATTGTTTTGAGAAAAATTTGGTGTTTGTCGTATACATATGGGACAAGATAAACATATTTTTCAATCACAACGAAATAGATTTTTTGCCCAGGATAGGTCTTTTGATCTGGGTGGTCAGCAATTTTCCAGACATCACCTTGAGCGATATGAAAAATAACCTGTTCGAACGAAACACCTCTTTCCTTTTTTAAGAGTTCATTTTTCTGAGGATCCCATTCATATTTCATTATATATGATAATGTACACTTTTTGTATGTACTGAGCAAATAGCAAAATTAACAGAAATGTTGTGACTCTAGTTGAGAAGTCTGCATTCTTGACGTTCAGGCGATACCCTGCCCAGGCATGTCATTACTATCGAGTCAGGCCCTACCTACTCATACTGCTTGCTTAGAAAGGCACGGGATAGCGTGAGTTGTGCATATTGGACGTGGAATTTTTGAATTTGTAAAAATCTTGCCTGGGGGGTCAGGATTTGGTGTTTGTAATCGTCTTATTGTGTAGGAGGGCGAAGTACCTTCACGCCCCAGGTGAATCGATGTGTTTGTGTTTTACCATCATCCTCTTCTGCCAAAGGCTGTGTACTACCTATGACCACCTCTACTGCAATCAAACCAGTGCGCCCTCAATCTCCTTTGTTACAAGAAGTTCAAAAAGCCCTTGAAGAACAGAATTGGTCTGCCGCCAGGCAGTTGTGCCGGGAACAATTGGAGATCAATTTAAATGACCCCGATGCCTACCGGTATCTCGGGCAAATCCATTCTCTCATGGGTGAACGGGAGCAAGCGCTGCAATCGGCCATTCGATCGACTGAATTGGCTCCCGAAGATCCCCGCACCTGGTCGGATCTTGGTCGGGTCTATATCCGGGGGCAAGCGTGGTCCAAGGCTATCGAGTCTTTTTCGAAAGCGGTTGAACTCGATCCTCAGTATGCCGATGGTTGGCATAATCTTGGGTCCGCACTGAAAAAAACTGGCGATCGTGAGCGTGCGTTTGATGCACTCAAGCGGGCGCTCAAAATTGATGCGACTCGTGCCGAGACCTATCTCACGCTTGGAAACTTATTGGTTGAGGCCGAGCAGCTTGAAGATGCTATTCAGTGTTTTCAATGGGCAGCCGTACACGATCCGTCGATGTCCCGTGCCCGCAGCCGGTTGGCGCAGGAGTTATCTCAACAAGGTAATGTTAAGCAAGCTGAGGCCTTGTTTCGGCAGTCGCTGGGGTTGGACCCCGATGATATTTCCAGTTGGTTTGGGTTAGGCCGTACGTTAGAAGACCTTGGTCAGGCTGAAGCCGCGTTGGGGTGTTATCGGAACGTCCTGCGCCGGTATCCGGGAAATGCCTTGGCGCTGGGACAATACTTGAGTTTAGTGAAAGATGAGGAAGATGAACAGAGTGGGATGTGGTTGGTTCATGCGCATAAGGCGCTCGGCAGCGATCAGACGCCTGAAGAAGCGAAGGCGTTGTTGGGTTATGGGTTGGCGAAATATCATGATCGCCGTCGTCAATTTCGGCTCGCGGCTGAAGCGGGCATGCTGGGCAATGCGGCTCGTCGTAAGAAAGCAGGTCCCCTCGATCGCGACGCGTTAACGGCACGCGTGGATCACATTATGCAGACCTATACCAAAGAGTTTTTTCAGGCACGGCAGCATTACGGTGTGGGGACTGATCAACCGGTGTTCATTGTCGGGTTGCCGCGTTCTGGAACGACCTTGACGGAGCAAATATTGTCGGCGCATCCGCAGATGCATGGAACGGGTGAATTGCCGGATCTTGCTCGGTTGGCCGGGCAGGCGCTTCATGACGAAGGGGACGCTCCGTGGCAAGCGGCGCTCCGGCTCACGGAAATGAAGAGTCGGCAGTTTTCCTACCGCTATCTTGACGCGCTGCGCCAAGGTGCGCCTAGAGGACGATTGCGGATCAGCGATAAACAGCCGTTGAATTTTTTCCAGCTCGCGTTTGCTGCGATACTGTTTCCCAATGCACGAGTGATCTACTGTCATCGTGGTGTTCGTGATAATGCGCTGTCGATCTGGTTGGAAAACTTCAATCCTACTCAACGGTATTCGACGGACTTTTCGGATTTGGCCTGGTTTACTGAAGAGTCTCGGCGACTGATGGAGCATTGGCATGCGGCACTCCCACTTTCCATTCTTGATGTACAGTATGAAGAGACGGTGGCTGATCTTGAAGGGCAGGCGCGGCGGCTGACGGATTTTCTTGGCGTGCCATGGGATGAACGGTGCCTTGATTTTCATCAGGTGGATCGTGCTGTGCAGACGCCAAGCCGGTGGCAAGTGCGGCAACCTATCTACACGCGTTCGGTTGAGCGTTGGAAAACTTACCAGGAATACCTCCCAGATTTGGATGCGGCGTTTGCCGGATTCCACGACGACCGTATGTCGGTGTGACGTCTTTCCGCTCATCCTCCCTCTCGGCTTATGGGCCATTGCTGAGTTTTTCTCCTTCTGTTGCTGAATGTTGTAATCCCTGGCAGGTTTGATCTGTGGTCCATACCTTTGGTATTGACGCTGAACGTGTTGTGGGCTGGTTGAGAGGAGTGTGCGGTTGATGATGGGCGTCCTTGACCATTGGGAAGACATTTTTCTGAGTGTCCGTCGACACAAACTCCGTGCATTTCTGACGGCGTTCGGAGTCTTCTGGGGAATTTTTATGGTGGTGCTGCTGCTTGGTGTTGGAAAAGGGTTGGAACGTGGGGTGACTCAAATCTTCAAGGATGATGCGTTCAATAGTGTGTGGATTGAGGGCGGGAAAACGTCGGTGCCCTTTGACGGTTTAACCCCGGGACGGCAGATTACGTTAACCTTTCAGGATCTGGACTTGTTACGTACAGCCCTGACCGGCATTGAAAATGTCACGCCGCGTATTCGGTTGAATACGACGGAGCCGATTGTGTTTGAGCGACAAAGCGGGGTCTTCCCCGTCTTAGCGATTGCCCCAGGGTATCATGTCGTAGAGCAAACGCAATTGTTGTCGGGACGGCTTCTGAATGAACTGGATGTATCGGAGTCGCGTCGGGTGGCGATTATCGGCGCTCGTGTCGCGGGCTTGCTGTTTGGGGATCGACACGATCCGATTGGCAAGCATATCACGATTCATGGAATGAATTATTTGGTGGTGGGGACGTTTACGGACGTGGGCGGGGAAAACGAACTGCGTCGAATTTATATTCCGTACACAGCGTATGTGCGCTCGGTCGATCCCAATCCAACATTAGAGACGATTATTTTTACGATTAAGGACGGGTTTCATGCTGTGGATTTTGATCGTTCGATTCGCACCATCTTCGCGAGTCACTTTCGTTTTGCCCCCACGGATTTTGCCGCGGTTTATGTGTATAATTCGATGGAAACCTATCGCAAGTTTCAATCGCTCTTTTTCGGCATTCATATCTTTGTGGGTATTGTCGGTCTTGGGACGTTGTGCGCCGGGCTAATTGGGGTGACCAACGTGATGTTTATTGCCGTTCGAGAGCGGACACGGGAAATCGGTATTCGCAAGGCCATCGGCGCCACGCCTCCCAAGATTTTATCGATGATCCTGTCGGAATCGTTGGTCCTGACGTTGTCGGCAGGGTATCTTGGGTTGCTGGCGGGGGTGGTCGGGATTGAGATCATTCGTTCGTTGGGCGTGGAGTTGGAGTATTTTCGAGACCCTGAAGTCGATCTTGGTGTGGCGCTTTGGGCGTTGACGGTCCTGGTTTTGGGAGGAGTGGGAGCTGGCTATATTCCGGCGCAGCAAGCTGCCCGGATTAATATTGTTGAGGCCTTGCGGCATGAGTGAACGCGACGAGCAACATTCTGTTGTCGGTGAGAGTGCGATGAGGCACTTTGAGGTGCGGCGATGATGCGTGGCCTCTTGCTGGTCGTGTCGGTTCTTGTGTTCTCGGCGGTGTCTGGCTATTTTCTGTATACCAGGTCAGCCAGTACGTCGGATGAGTATCAAACGGCGGTGCCGTTCTTCGCCGATATTGAACGGACGATTGTGGCGAATGGAACGATTACTCCTCGTCAGGAAGTGGTGATCAAACCACACATTTCCGGCGTGATTAAGGAGATCTATGTGATGCCGGGCGATGCCGTGACGCAGAATGATCTTCTGGCATTGATTCAACCCTATCCCGATCCGATTGATGTGAGTGAGGCGGAGTCCAAACTTCGGGATGCACAAATTCGTTTCAAGCATCAACAGCGGGAATTTACGCGGACGAAGCAACTCTATAAGAAGCGGTATATCCCGCGTGTAGAGTTCGAAGAATCACATATGGAACTTCAACTGGCTAAACAGAACTTAGGCGCTACCCAACGGAATGTGGAAATTGTTCGATCCGGAGCTTCCACGGAACTCGATCAAAGTGCGTCGGAAATTCGGGCCACGGTCAGCGGCTTGGTCTTAGAGCGTACAGTGGAAGTGGGGGCGTTTGTTATTGAGTCCAATGAGTTTAATGTCGGGACAAGTATTGTGACGATTGCCGACATGGCAGACTTACTCTTTAAAGGGCAAGTGGATGAACCCGATGCGGGCTTGCTTGCGGTTGGCATGCCTGTCACGTTAACCGTGGGTGCGTTTCCGGAGGCGACGTTCACCGGGGCCATTGAGTTTCTCTCACCCAAAGCCCTGGTCAAAGATGGACGGACGACGTTCGAAGTGCGCAGTAGCGTCACGTTGAGAGCCGATCGGTTTGTCCGGGCTGGTTATAGTGCGGTGGCCAACATTGTCGTGGCCCGTCGTGAGCAGGTGCTCGCTATTTCTGAGCGAAATCTTCTGTTCAAGGATGGTCAGCCATTTGTGCCTGTAGAAATTCAGCCGAAGAAGTTTGAAGATCGCATGTTAACTCTCGGTCTTTCCGATGGGTTAGTGATTGAAGTCCAAGACGGGTTGCAGGAAGAGGAGCGTTTTCGTATTCTCCCTGTGACTGAATGATCAGTGAGCCGCCTCAGGTTCAGTCATTCGTGCTTGATCCAGGCTGTGATGACGATGGTTCTCGGGTTCCACTCCAGTGTTTCTCCCTACCTTTGAGTTTGTCCGTACTCCTATTTTCTTAGAAACAATCCGCTGTTGTTTCAGCCGTAAGTCAATCGTGCCTTCTGGTAAATGAACATGGAAATCTGGCAAATGAACATATTGATGCGTTGTGATTCTTTTGTAAACTATAGCGAATCTAATTAATTTCCAGTTGTATGTGGAAAGGAGCCCTAGGCGACGGTTGTTGCGTTCTTTTCACAGGGTTGAAGGGATTGCCAATAGTAAGACCGAGTTGCCTCTGAAGTGTTAATTGTAGGTCGCCTAGACAACGTATGACTAAGTCTCAAACATTGGAAGTTACTTGACGCGGCTATAGTGGGACTTTACGGTTGCCATTTGAGATTCTTCGGTGAGGTGAGTGTCGTGCTTGCGAAACGAATGAACATGGATCATCTGTGATGGGTGCGCAGCGAGTTGATGTGAAAACGCCTATGATGGTCGAACATAATTCGTCGACCCTTCCAGGGTTTGTCGAATATTACTACGGGGAACTCGTCGGGTATTTCACCAAAAAACTGGGCTCTTCTTCGCTTGCCTTTGAAGTCATTCATGAAACGTATCTTCGAGTAGAAAAAATCAGTCAGAAGCTCACTATTGCGAATCCGAGAGCTTACCTGTACCGGATTGCGAATAATCTTGCCACGGACTTGTATCGAAAAGAACAAATACGAGCCAAGCATGTCATCGCTGAACCGCTAGAGGAGTGTATTCCGTACGAAGCGCCGTCCGCATATCGTGTGGTGGAAGGTCGTGAACGCCTGGCGCTCCTCCTCAACGCGATTGATGCGTTGCCCCCTCGCTGCCGGGAAGTCTTGATTATGCGGAAATTTGAACAAATGGAATATCACGCGATCGCTCAGGAGCTTGGCATTTCCCGAAATATGGTTGAGAAGCATCTACGTAAAGCCCTCCAGTCTTGCCGCCTGTATCTTGAAAAGGAAAGCTAGGTGGTCACAGAAATTTTTGAGGTGGTTATCTGATCGTCACGCATGTTTATCTAGAATTTGAACATGGCCAAATGGAAAGACGATCATTTATGGTTCACGAGTGCGTTACATTTATTATATTATTGAGAATGAATCTTATTATTGATTTTAATTTTTGCAACTCTGTTGTCTGTGATGTATGAGTTCTAGTCCCACGATCAATGCCCTGGTTCAAGAATATTACGGGGAAATCTTCACGTTTTTAACCAGTCGACTTCGGTCGCGCGATCAAGCCGCAGATGCGGTGCAAGAAACCTTTTTGCGAGTGTTAACAATTTCGTCATCACAACCCATCATGAATGTTCGCGCGCTACTGTATAAAACGGCGACGAATATCACGATCGATCTGTTTCGTCGGGACCAGAGGCAATCCATCCGGAGTGTGAATTTAGATGACGCGCATGAATTGCCTTCGCGGCATGCCGACCCAGAGCGAGTTGTGGTTGGAAAAGAAGACGTGCAAATACTCAGTCACGCCATCGCGGAATTACCGCCTAAATGCCGCCACGTATTTCTTCTGCATAAAGTTCGTGGAAAGTCACACCGTGAAATTGCCGCTCATTTGGGTATCTCTCAAAACATGGTCGAAAAACATATTATCAAAGGGATGGCCCATTGTCGGCAGAGGCTTCATAACTTGCAATAATACTGGGTCCTGTCAGTCTGAACGACTGGATCGTCGCTTCGCAAGCATCTGCATACTGACCTGCTAGAGATTTGTGTCAGGCAGTCGGTTTTTTCTTCCAATCCCTCTATCTCCTTCCCAATCTAGGCAAAATAACTGTCAAAGGTCAGGATAGTTCCGTTCCATACGTCATAATCTTGAGTGCACTGTAAGTTGATCTGCAGGTCGTGGTCAATTGCTGGAAATGTTCCACAGGAGGATCGAGAAGGGCAGTTGAGCAAAGAGTCGCTCGATGACCATGCAGGATGAGTCCTGTTGTTATGCTACAATAATCCCTCACGCATATGTGGACAACGAATGATGTTTGACGATCTTCACCAGCCAACTTTGCCTTCTGTTCGTGATCAAGCGATGGCCTGGAAGGTTCGTCTGCAGTCAGGGCATGCGACGCCGGCTGATCGTCTCCAATTTGAGCAATGGATTAGCGCGGATCCCATGCATCAACAGGAATTTGAGCAGGCTGTGGAGGTATGGGACAAACTAGACCATGTTTCCCCGCTATTAGTTAAAGAGCTAGCCGAAGCTGACATCTATTGGTCTCAGCATAGAGATGGACCATCAACCGATTCGGTAGGCTGGAAAACGCATGGGGGGCACGTGGTCTCGGTCATGGGGTTTGCCGCCCTTATGATTGGCCTGCTGCTGTGGTGGCAGCCGTTTGCCTTGGTAGTACACGAATCGTATCAAACGGCTAAAGGCGAACAACGTACGATTCACTTAGCGGATGGGTCAACGATTCTGATGAATACCGATTCACAGTTGTCGGTTCGTCTTTCCACTGACGAACGTCGGGTCACGTTGAAACGCGGAGAAGCTTTGTTTACTGTCGCGCACGATTCGCAACGACCGTTTGATGTCTATGTGGCCAATGGCGTTATTCACGATATCGGCACAGAATTTCTTGTCCGTCAATCCTCTGTGAAGGTGAACGTGGCCGTTCTTGAGGGGGAAGTCGAAGTGGCCCTCAATCACGCAGAGCAATCAAGAGCGGGAACGCATCCAACCGTTCTTCGACAGGGGGAACATCTGTTTTATACGGCGCAAGGACGACTGTCTGCAGTTGAACCGTTTAATGAAAAAGCAACCGCTGCATGGGCAAAGGGAAAATTAGTTTTTGTTGAAAAGTCGCTCAAGGATGTTCTGAAGGAATGGTCTCGCTACCGAGCCGATGAGATTCGAATTGACGATCCGAAACTGAGAGACTTACCGATCAGTGGCACCTTTCATCTTGATAACATCAAGGGATTTTTACAGGCATTGGAAGATACCTTCTCGATCCGTGTCGTCAGTCGTAACGAGAACCTCATTCTCCTCGCCCGCCAACCCCACCTCTAATCGTCATATTTTTCCTGACAGGGTCTGTGCTCAGCATGGAGCAGATACCAGAAAGCCTCGAGAAGCTGTTATTCGAGTCTGACCCCTTTTTAGAAAAATAAATTCAATTGAAACGTCAGGGTATGGGGATTTGGGGCGTCTTCTCTCTATCGAGCGGTGAAATGTGTACAGTCGACTTGATCGCTCGTGTGAAATTATCCATACATTTTACTCTTTATTTATCGTGGGTATTGCAGAGGACAGAGAACGTCGATTCCCGATCCCACCTTTTTATTTTGAAAGGCTTAGTAGAGACACATGAAAAGAAAGCGTATGAAGTCACAGCGGCGAAAGCTCGCAAGACGGGCAATTGCTAAAGCAGTTCATGCAGTTTTTGAAAGTGCGACGAATTCCGTAACGGCTGGAAGGACTCAGCGGATGGCATGGGGAATCATGGTCGGACTTTCCTCGTTAGCCGTGGGGACCTATCACCCTGCATTGGCGAAAGAAGGAAAATCGTTGCCATCCCGTCATTCCCGTCAACAAGATCCCGAGCTATCCATTGGTGGTCGCCATCATCCAATGTTTGCCGCGCGCCAGGAAGAAGGGGAGCCTGCGCGACTGTCACTGAAGATTCCAGCCGGAGCATTACAGCCAGCATTCTTGGCCTTATCGGAACAAGGCCGAGTGCAGCTCTTGTATCCCTCGGATTTAGTCACGGGGCGTGAAACACAAGGGCTCGAAGGGCTGTATACCTCCGAAGAAGCATTGCAACGATTGCTGCAAGGCACAGGTTTGCAGTACCGCTTTTCCGATGTCGACACCATTACATTGTTTGCACAGGACGATACCGGTGCGGCAGGAGTTGCCGGAATCGCAGGAGCGGCGGCGGGTGCGGGAACTACACAGAAGTCTGACGCTCCTGTTGTCCAAGTAGAGCCGGTAGAAGTGACGGATACGATCACACGGCCTACGGGGTTTTTGCCGCCCGTGGATGGCTACAAAGCAGATCAAACAACAAGCAGCACTCGCACGGCGCTGCCAATTAACGAAACGCCCACGTCCATCGGAGTGGTGACCCGTGATGTCATCAAAGACACCTTTTCCCGCTCGCAGAGCGAAGCCTTTGAGCATGTCAGCGGTGTGACGCGTCGTAACACCACTCGTCTGGGGCGATCTGAACAGTTCAGTATTCGAGGGTTTGGCTCGAACAATCGGTTTGGTTCATTAGGTGCCCTCAGGTCGAACGGGTTGCCAGTCGGCATGGCATTTTCCCCGGACCCCGCACTCATTGAGCGCTATGAGATTATTAAAGGCCCGGCATCCATCGCAGGTGGGGCATCCAGTCCAGGCGGATTGGTCAACCGTGTGACGAAAAGCCCGCAAGATGAGAATTTTGCTACCTCCGATTTTCAGGCGGGCTCCTTCGACTTTTATCGCGGGGTTATCGACGCGAATGGCGTCTTGCCTCAGCATAAAAATGTACGCGGACGTTTTATCTTTGCAGTCGAAGAAGGCGGGCATTTCGTAGATGATATCGATGTCCGGCAATACACGATTGCGCCATCCGTAGAAATCGATCTGTTTGACGGAGCCGGCATCCTACTGCTCACTGGTCACTATCAAAAATTTGATGGCTCAAACTATAAAGGGATTCCGCTTCTGGCGAATGTCGAAATTCCCGATATTCCGCGCACTCACAACATTAGTGGCGGGACTTCCAACGGGGCAGATTTGGACTTTGACGGGCAAAATTATGAAGCTCACTATGTGCACGACTTCGTCAATAACTTGAAACTGTCAATGAAAGGCAAATATTCGCTTTCCGACCAAGTTGACAGAACTCTGTATGCCTATCCCTCGCCAGAACTCCCCCCGAGCGGTGACATGCCTATTTACTCTGGCTTACAACGTAACGAATGGGAAACCTATGCTGGAGAGATCTTTCTTAGTCATGAGTTCGAGGCACTGGGGCAGAAACACGAGGTGTTGGTGGGGGTCGATCATCGTGACCACAAGGTCGATATTTTTGCTGCCAGTACATATATCGGAAGTAATAATATCTTTAACCCCGTTAATGCATTTAATGTACTGCCAGACGATAGTCTTTTTGCTTTTAATAATCGACAGATAGACTTCAAGCAAACGGGGGTTTTTGGCCAGGTCGTAGCCCGTCCTCTTCCGCGGTTGACGCTGGTTGGCGCATTACGACAGGATTGGGCTGAGACGACAGCTGAAGATTTTAGGCGAGATAGAACGAGTAAGGGTGATGATTCCGAGCTTACCGGCCGTGTAGGAGCAATTTATGAACTATTTCCCGGCATACGAATCTATGGAGGGTTTGCCCAGTCCTTTACCGTAAATTTCTTTGGCGTTCAGGCAGACGGCTCGCTCTTGCCTCCTGAAACGGGGGAGAATTACGAGGTGGGCGCCAAGATAGATCTCTTGGACGGGCGCGTTCGTCTGACAACGGCCGTCTTCCGAAACTATCGGCAAAATATCCAGACTGCGGATCTTGGTAACCCAGGATTTGCGCGAGCCGTTGGTGAGCAGCGGCATCAAGGTGTCGAGTTTGACATTAACGGGCAGCCATGGCCAGGCCTGAACCTGTTGGGGCAGTTTTCGATTATCGATGCCAAGGTCACCGACGACAATGGTGGGTTCTACGAAGGGTCCCATCCAGTTGGAATTCCTCGGTCGTATGTCGGGAAGGTCTTCGCGACTTACGAATTACAATCAGGCCCCTTGCAAGGATTCGGCTTTGGCGGGGGCGTCTTCTTTCAGAGCGGGTTTGTGTTGGAAACCTTTGACGCTCCGCCGTTTCCTTCGACGGACGACTACGAACGGGTCGATGCGGTAGTGTTCTACCGGCCGCCTCGGAAGGCCTATGAGTTCACCATTAATGTACGCAATCTGCTGGATGCAACCTATATCGAAAGCGGAGGATTCGCAAATGCATTCAACCAATTCGGCGCTCCAGTAAGCGTCTTCGGGACGCTGCGTGTGAAGTTTGATCCAGATCTAGAATGGACCCCGCCGTGGGCGGATTGAAAAGCGTGAAGCGTTATTCGTGAAAGGTAAAGCGGAGGAAGATGAAAAATACGAGTGAAGCGTTATTCGTGAAGGGTGAAGCGAAATGGGTAGGAATTCGGTCCATGCTTCGTCTTATCCTCAAGCGGAATAGAATGGTGATATCAATCTTGATGGAATCGAATATGTGAGCAGGTCAATGCAGGTAATCCTGTTTCTCTTACGCGCCTCGTGGGGCAAGGTGGTGCTGGCTGGTTAGGCTGGTGTCGTCAGCGGGCTTGGTGGAGCGGGGTTGCTAGCGTTGATTAATCGGGCCTTACACACATCCGGCAACCTGACGAGTCTGGTGTTCTAGGGGTTCTGTGCCATTAACGTGATCGTGTTGGTATCAGGGGTCGGGAGTCTTTTTTCGAATTCTCGGGTTGGTCGAGTGCAAGCAAAGATGCCACATCGTCCTCGACTGTCCGTGGGTGGGCTTGCCTATCATGTGCTCAACCGATGAGTCGGGCGCTTACCCTTGATTGAAACCCCCTGTCGACTATGCTGCCTTATGATCATTAATATAACGTTTGCAAATTCAGTCTATCTTCCTTAGGTGTTGTTGAATACAAGGAAGCTTTAAGTCGTTACTCAAATACGTTGGGTAGAGGCAGAGAGAAGCCTGGAAGGAGCGACGTGGTAAGAGTTGTTTGTGGGTGTTCCAATGTAAATTCTTGGCAGGGGCCATAGCGGCCTTCTTGGAGGCGTTATATTTTGATGCTGTCGAGTTCCGGGTCGGCAATCCAGTATTCGTTGACGCCGTGCTGTTCGTAAAGGGTGCGCTTTAAGCGTTCATTCCGTTGACGCGTGGTTTCGGACAGGATTTCGATGACCAGATCAGGCGCTCCCTGGATGTTTTGACGGGTGATGATGGATAGCCGTTCTGAACGGATGAAGAGTATGTCGGGCTGCACGACATCAGTGTCAGTAAGGACAACATCGGTCGGAGCCGAGAAGATGCGGCCTTGCTTGGTATGTTGAGAATGCTGGAAGATATAACCATGTAGATTGCTTGCAATACGCTGGTGCTTTGTGATGGGGGCAGGAGTCACGTGGTGTTCTCCACCGATGAGTTCATGGCGTTTCCCATCATCAGGAAAGCCCAGATAGTCCTCATAGGTCAATTTGATTGTGCTAGACGAGGTTGTCATGTCAAGCCTTTCAACATCTTACTCTCACTTTATCCCACTAAATTGTCGAGGCGTTCGCAATGTACGTGTGAATGCATGTTGCGTGTATTGGTTTTATTTGCAGAAGGGTTACGACGTGTTTTTAAAATTCAAGAATCATGTCTGATCCTATATCTATGTGACTCTCTGATCCCATATGCCTGCGGTTTTACTCGTGCGACTTTCTTGCAATCACGAAATCCCTGGTGATTAGTACGTGCCCATGTGTGTTTTTATGGGTTGAGAGTTGGAGGAATGTTGATAGGTATAATATAGTAGGTGTGCGTTGTCTCTGTCGTGGAGACACCTTGCGTGTGCGGAAATTTGAATATTTATTTTCTTTAACAATTCAATTGTTTTCGGCGAATTTATACGTATTTACACCTATTTACGGGAAGTTTATGAAAAAATAAATGTATTTTAGAGGGCAGGAAAACGTTGTTTCATTCGTCTTAGTTTATGTGGGGGTGAGTATATATTGGTGGGCCCTTCTGACTGTTTGCGAAAAGGGATGTTTGGAGCGTGTGTGGGTTCGTCAGGCCTCAGCTATCAAGCTACATAAACACCTCTGCGTGTTTTCATCCTTCATAGACACATTCGTATTTTGTGAAACAAGAAAGTTCGATATGCGCTGTTCTTGCCGCTGTATCTGTCATGATCATTCATGATCGGCCTCATACTTGGGATGTCGTGAGGTCTGCTAGTCATGAGTGATCGAAGTGACGGGTTTCCCATAAATTCCCCGCAAGCCGTTCACGGATGGCTGCTTTCGGTTGTAATCCATGCCGGTCTGATCGCGGGTATTGTCTTGACCATGTCGCAAGTCATGGAAGTGAAAAAACCAGATCCGTTTCGATTGGATATTTCACTCGTGACGCTACCACCTGAACCTGTGAAGCAGCCTCAAGCTGTTCAAAAAACTCCTCAGTCCAAGCCGGTGGTTCAACGACAGCCTGTTGAACAAAATCCTGTGAAACAGGTTGTTCCAAAGACGCCCATTAAACAAGAGCCGGTCAAGCAGAAAGTCGTTCAGGCGCAACGCCCTCAGCTTCAGCCGATAAAGCAGCCGATCAAGCAGCCGATCAAGCAGCCGATCAAGCAGCCGATCAAGCAGCCGGTCAGGCAACCTGTCAAGAGTGTGACAACTCCGATTCCTCAACCAAAGATTGCTCCGACTCCTGTGAGGCAGACGATGGTCGCTCAAGCTCAAGTACAGCCAACCCTTCAGCCTACTCATCATCGTGCGGTGGCGGTGAAGTCCGCGCCGATCGCTACCCCAGCACGCGAAGCTAAGAGTCAGCCGTCGGTTCAGCAGATCCCAGTGGCGTCACGAAATGGGGCCAAACCCACAACTCGTACCATTGAAGCTCGATCGCCAAGCTTAAAGCATATGTCGGCAATTGTCACCGGGTCGATCAGCCGATCGGCACCGCGTGTGAAGCCCTCTCCTGCTCCTGCGCGTTCGGTGTCGAAAACTCCTGTATCTGTTCAGAGGAAGGCGCCTCCAGTCAAATCGGTCTCTCGCCGATCTGTTGAGCGCACGGTGATCAAAAAGAAACAGACAGAGATTGTGAAGCGTGCGTTGGAGAAGACTCCATTACCTTCCGCTGATTATGGGTGGGTTGCCGATACGCTTTTGAAGAGAGTGCAACAGTTAAAGCGGTACCCGTCTCGTGCACGAAGAAAAGTCTGGGAAGGGACTGTTGAGCTACGCGTGTTAATTAATGCCGCTGGCGAGATTCAAGAGGTGCAACTCCTCGAAAGTTCTGGCCATAACTTGTTGGATGAAGAGGCTCTGAACACGATCAAAATGGCGTCTCCGTTGACGTTACAACATCGAATCCAGCATCCAATTGTGATGGTGGATCTTCCGATTGTGTATAAATTGAATTAATGCGTTAACCGAGGGGGCAGGCACTTCAATTGTCTGTGGATACGTCAGAGGCTGTACCGGGAAGTGCTTGGGTCATGCGTTCAACGCGGGCTTTGTGTGCATCGAGGGTTCTCCGTACACAGAGTATCGATGTTAATCATTATTGATGTTTTCATTCGTTCTACTAATACGGAGGTCTCTTATGAGTCGCATGAATTCAGTCTTGTCCTGGTCCAGTCTGTCGCTCATCGGTAGTCTGATGGTCGTGTGTAGTGTTCTGAGCGTACCTTTTGTAGTTGAAGGGGCACCTCCCTTTGAGGCGATCGTCATTGATGCGGAAGGTGTTGAAAGTCAGATCCAAAACTTTCGTTTTTATTATGAAGAGCGATTGGATGAGACCGCCTTTGTTCCTCATGAATTGCACCATGTGCCTGTCAAAAAAGGTGCGGCCACCATTCAGGTAAAATTTTCCTCGATCGAAGAAATTCATGTTCAACCGAATGGCAAGGAGCCCGAACTGACCGTTCATTTAACGAATGGAAAAACAGGGAAGTTTCCGTTAGGAATTGACGGGCGATTTCGTGGTGATTCAGATTTCGGCGAAGTTGATTTTCACCCATCTGGGATACGATCCATCATTTTTGCAAAGTAAGCTGTTGAGACATTTGTCGAGTTTTTGATCAATCTGGTGTTGTGGGGGCAACTGTTTCACCGAAGAAAAATTCTGCTTATGTTGGAGAGGATGCTTGAATGAGCGAACCGATGATACAGCTTCAACAGGTGAGCAAAGCATACAAGGATCACTCAAGTGTGGTTCCCGTTTTGCGAGGTATTGATCTTACCATTGCGCAGGGTGAGTTTGTTTCCATCATGGGTCCTTCAGGATCAGGAAAATCCACCCTGCTGAATATTTTAGGGATCTTTGATCATTATGATACTGGCCTCTACACGTTAGCGGGAACACCGATCAAAGATCTTTCGCAATCGCAAGCCACCATCTATCGCAACACACTCTTAGGATTTGTGTTTCAATCATTCCATTTATTGCCGTTTAAAACGGCACTTGAAAATATCGTTTTGCCGTTGTCCTATCAAGGGGTTCCACGGGCTCTTCGTCAAGACCGAGCCCGAGAGTACTTGGAACGAGTGGGGCTAGACCATCGTGCCGATTATTTCCCGAATGAGTTATCGGGAGGAGAGCGTCAACGTGTGGCCATCGCTCGAGCCCTGATTACATCCCCCAAAGTGATTCTTGCCGATGAACCGACTGGCAATCTGGATACGAAAACTTCGGATGAAGTCATGGATCTCTTCACGCAGTTGCATCAATCCGGTGTTACCATTGTGCTGGTCACACATGAACCAGACATTGCCCGGCAGACAGAACGCTTGATCAGAGTCAAAGACGGAGTTATCGAGACGTCCTCCTCCCCCCATCCTCTGTCCACATCTACACTCTCGATGACCGTGAGTAGTCCTGTCGTTTGAAAAGAACCTAAAGGTTCTGCCTGAATCTGCTTGCCACACGACCTCGTCAGAATGAAGTCGCATCTCGTTGTTCGTGCCTGTGCACTGTAACGATCCGGCGCGCAAGCGTGAAGCGTATCGCGGAACAGGCAAAGAGACGAGTGTCTAACGAGATGCGAGCAACGAACGACGAGATACGAACTATGGGTGCGTTTTTGCACAACGAAATCCGATGGTGGCTTCACGTTGTTGCGGAAATGCGCCACCGCGCGTAGCGGTCCTGAGCATCACAACCTTACTTTTCCATGACCCGCCACGCACGCTTTTGTAGCGACCACTCTTAGGGCCGGTCGGGTTTCGATCCGGCATGATTGGATAGTAGTCCGATCCGAACCAATCCTCTACCCATTCGGCGACATTCCCGGCCATATGATACACCCCAAAGACACTCTGTCCTTCGGGATAGCTATCGACTGCGGCGACCAGTGGAATTTGATGCATATGATATTGTCCGAAGACCACAAGAGTCTCAGTTGGTGGGTCTTGTCCCCAGGGAAAGGCTCGTCCTTCCAACCCTCGTGCGGCTTTTTCCCATTCGGCTTCGGTTGGTAACCGTTTCCCTTGAGCTTGGCAAAATGCCGAAGCTTCTTCCCAGGTGACGTACAAGGCTGGCCATGGTGCCAAAACTTCGTCTGGAATGAAATGAACGTCAATCAAGTGCCAGATCAATTCTTGCAATTCGTCAGAGACCATGTGGTTGTGCTGTTGATGAAACGCGAGGAATTCTCCGAGTGTCACTTCATATTGATCAATGTCAAATGCCTTAATCCAAATACGACGTTGTGGAAATTCGGTGTCATCGTACTGTGTATCGACATTGAACGCATCGGCATCACGCCGTTCGGTTCCCATAAGAAATGGACCAGCTGGGATCGACACCATTGGTGATGGTTTGGCAAATGACGCAATCCCTTGCAGATGTGGTTGGAGCGCGGGGCGTACGTCGGAAGAAAAGGCAAAGCTGGAAGTGAGGAGCAAGCTGATACTGCACCAGAGCATGAGTCTGACCCATCGCCCTCGATGAGTGTTTCGGTCCAGATGTATAGCAAAAAGATGTTTGAGTATGCACATGTCTGGCATATGTCTATTAGGAACAATCATGAAGAGTCGCTATAGCCGTTTCAGCTATTCCGAATCGGTAGAATACCAAATAGCTAAATTTTAATATTCACTACGTGATATTCAAGGTCAATTGTTGTCAGAGCATCCTCTGCTCATAGACGGAAAATTAATTGGATTCGTTGTAGTGTATCAAGGTTTACCTGATTTGTGCGAGAGCCTCGGATAGTAGTTATTCTCAAGAACACGTACGACAAGCCTGGATTGAACAAAAGAATTATTTTAATTTCCGTAAAGTGTTCCTCAAATTATAACATTTCTTTATTTTTTTCTGGAAACGACTCCCTCTTCTTTGCTATTTTCACCAATCCGTTCCATTCACAATACCCCTCTGTGGTTTCATTCTAGTCATTTAATTCCCAGAAGGAGGTTTCTTATGATTCGTCGAATGTTGTTGGTGGTAGCGTGTGTTGTTTGTGTTCTTCTGGCAACGTCGGCTGTGACATTGGCTCACGATGAGCAGACGTGGACTCCCGAAAGAGTCTCTGCATTAATAGGAAAAGTTGTGAAAAAGAAAATGAAGTTCCCGGTAAAGCTCTCAACTGGTAAAAGTTTTGAGATGGTGGGATTTTTTTACTTTAAGGTGGAACGTGTCAAGGGCTGTTTGTCGCACACCGAACGAAAATGGGTGATTGCATGTCTTATGAAGAAGAACGGGGGTAAGCAGCCAGTTCAGACAGTTATTCATGGACTGACCTATAACCACCGATACTGGGCTAGCAAGAGATTCAACGGTCGGAGCTATTCATATGCTCGTTTTATGGCCAAGAATGGCTTTGTGGTTTTGGCTCTTGATTTGCTGGGTAGTGGAAAATCTGATGGGCCAGATGGAGATTTACTGAATATCAAAGAATCCTCTTTCACCATCGCACAAATCCTGTTAAGTCTGAAAACTAAGAAAAATCCGCTTCAACGTTCTTTCAAAAAAGTGATTGTGGTTGGTCATTCTTTAGGTGCAATTCTGAGCGTGGCAACATTGGGGACTTTTCCTCAAGCTGCGGATGCACTGGTGGTGACGGCATGGGCCTTCGCTCCACATGTTGTGCTACCGCCAGATCTTTTAGCCGCTGCTTTGCAAAATCCTTATGTTCAGCTCCCCCCTCAACTGCGCGAAGATTTGTTTTACTTTTTGCCAAAAGCTGATCCTGCAGTGATTATGTTTGATAATAGCAAGATCGCAGATCAGACCCCCAGGGGTATTTTCACGCAAGGCCTTCCATTACTCGAAGCCATGGCAAGAGGAAATGCCAACGACATAGCGTTTATCAAGGATTTCTCTCGGTCGAATCGGATTCGGGTTCCAGTTCTGATTCAACTTGGCGAGTTTGATGTCATCGCTCCTGCGAGACTCGCTGATCAAGAAGCAAGTTTTTATCCACGTGCCCCCAAGGTCAAGGTTCAAACGCTTTCAACCATCGGGCATTCATTTAATTTGCATGTCAATAATCGAGAAAGTTGGAAACGTATCGTGCAGTGGTTGAGATGAACGGTTTCTCGATCCAGTAAGAGAGCACCCTGACGTCATGATTACCTATGATGACGTCAGGGCTATTTGGCAAATGTTATTGGATCAACGGGTTTCGCTTGATCTGATCTTGCCGAATATTGTATTCCTTCTGATCAACTTTCCCGTTCTTGAGATCTTCATCGATTCGCTCTTTCTGTGTTTTTAAATTGTACTCGTAGCCACCCGCGTCTATGGCGGCTCCGTCAAATGCACCTAATGCGGCGCTTCCTCTGCGCTCGAACATCCTGGTCCTGGGTTCAGCATTAGCACAAATGCCGCACACAAGAATTCACGCGTGAAGCACCTTTTTGAGTAGAAATGATGAAAGATGAGGTCTGGTGGTGAGGGGTAGGCACATAGTATTGAGTCGATACCAGCGTGTGACTCAAGAAATGTCTTTGTGTCGTGAAGCCGATGCGACCGTTTCAGTTACCAATACCAGTCTGGGTAGAATTGTCCTGCATGAAAGCCAAGGTGAGGTTGAAAGAAACGTCGGTAATATCGCGGCGGACCGAAACCATAGTATAGCCCTGAGTAACTGCGTATTCGAGGATAACGATAATTGTTGAAACGATCTTCACGATTCTTGATTTGTTGCTGAAGCACATTGTTTAGGTCGTGTTGATGATGAACGTCATCCTGCAGCTGTTGTGAGCTTCGCTTTTCTGTATTGAGCTGGGTCTCTAATTTCACAATCTTATCTTGTTGAATTTCAATGTAGGCGTAGAGGCAGTTCAAATGAGCGCCATTGTCATAGGCTAGGCATTCCTCGGGTGATTGAAAGCCATTGGAAGAAACAAGGGTTGGGGAGATGAGCAATGAAATGATCCAGGTTAAAAGAAACGTGTAAATCCAGCGCCATGAAGAAGGAACGCACTGTTTTGGCGACTGTGTCATTATGGTGAACCTCTGTGAGACTTGTCTCCGATTGGATATTAAAGTTGACGTATCATATTGATAGCGTATCACTTGAGGTTAATATGAGACAAGCTACGGGCTTCATTACTCGCGACAATGCAGGGATGTCGAGATGTGTTTCGCAGAGCTTAATTCGAGAATGACGCCTCCCTGTCTAGCTCAATAATCTCAATGCGGTGGATCAATGAAAAGGCCTAGTATTCTCAACCATGAGACATGACATTTTTCGCGCGATAGACCCCAATGTCCTAGTCTCGATGTGCATGGACTACCTTTTGCTTAGTTTTTATTATGGTGCTGTCTATCCCAAGGTTTTAATATGAAATGGAATGTTTGAGTGTGTTATTGCGATGGACAGTCATGTGTCAGGTAAGCGTGAGGTGTGAAAAGGTCCGGAGCATCATATGCAATAATTGCGCGTTGAAATTGGAATTCTAAGCTTTTCTGCTCTCTCGTGAATTCCTTGCTCTCAACGTTCCTGGGTGCTGCTTGACATTGGGTCAGATCGAGTGCAATCTGAATATCTGGCATATCAAATACTACAGGGACTGCTCAATTCTTCGTTTTACTATACTGTGTGGTTGAAGTGTCCACGCGAGTGGTTCTTCTTCTAAGATTCCTCACTGTCGTAAGCCATGCCGACTCAATCTTTTTCTACTGTCATGTCGGGTGATGAACACGGTATTTCTGCAGAGCCAGAGCATGTGTACGCTCGGCAAGTGGAGCAATTGTATGCACAAGCCCCCATTGGCATGGTGGCGTCGTTAGTCAATGCCGCTATTCTTGCGGGTATTCAATGGGATGTCGTCTCGAACCAGCACATTCTGATCTGGTTGGGTTTTGTGCTCGCCATCAATCTCGTCGGTGGAGTCCTGACCTATCAGTATCGTCAGCTCGCAAAGACAGGGACGCAGGCTCAGGTCTGGGGCTCTCGTTTTTTGGCCAGGAGTATTGGGTCCGGTATGGTCTGGGGGGCATTCCCCATCTTGCTCTATCCGCATAACTCTATCCCTCATCAAATATTTTTAGGCTTGATCCTCGGTGGCATGGTTGCTGGTGCGACGGCGGTCTTTGCGGCCTCCAAGGAAGTCTTTCTCGCGTATAGCGTGTTATCGATTATTCCAATTATTCTTAGATTCTTATCTGAAGGGAGTCACTTTCATCTCGCGATGGGTTTGGTCGGGGTCTTATTTCTGGTGATGATGATCATGACCATGCGACGAAACCATCAGGTGCTGATGAATGCGATCCGCCTTCACTTGGAAAATTCCAGTCTGATCGCGCATCTTTCCAATGAACGTAATAAAGCGAAGGACCTGAATCGCGTGCTGTCTGAAGAAGTCAATGCCTGTCAAGTGATGGAACAAGAACTTGTTCAACATCGCGATCATCTTGAACAATTGGTTGAAGATCGTACTTATTCTTTACGAATATCGGAAGCTCGATTTCAGTTTCTCGCTGAAAATATTACCGATGTGATTTGGGTGATGACCTTGGATGGAAGACGTTTCAGTTATATGAGTTCGTCAGTAGAGCGTATACTTGGATATTCGAGAGAAGAGGCCATGGGACTTTCGCTAAAGGATCTATTGACGCCGCGTGCTTTGGAAGCGGCGAGAATCGTGATTGATGAAGAACTCGCAATTGAACAACAGAGCACGGCCAATCCATTCCGGTTTCGAACCTTGGAACTTGAACATCGGTGTAAAGATGGATCGAGCATTCTTGCGGAAATTCAGGCGAGCTTTATTCGGAACGAACAGGGTACAGCTATTGGATTTGTTGGCGTGACTCGTGATGTGACCGAACGCAAAAAGGTTGAAGAGGCGCGACGACAGATGGATTCACAATTATTACGGTCACAAAAAATGGAGGCGATCGGGACACTCGCGGGTGGCATTGCGCATGATTTCAATAATTTGTTGACAGGTGTGCTCGGGAATATCTCCTTAGCTAAAGATTTCTTATTGGAAAAAAGCTCGGAATATCATTTTTTGCAAGTTGCAGAGTCTGAGAGCCTTCGTGCGAAGGCTCTTTCACAGCAGCTCTTGACGTTTGCCAAGGGTGGTGAACCGATTAAACAGGTGACGTCGTTGGAGGGGCTTGTCAAGAATACAGTCGAGTTTTCATTGTCGGGGTCGGCCGTGGCCCGGGATTTTGTGTATTATGATGAACCGCTTCGATTCGTCGAGGTTGACGCGGGGCAAATCAGTCAGGTTGTCCAAATCATCGTGACGAATGCGGTCGAGTCTTTCTCTCATACTGGACATCTTTCCGTTCATGGTGAAAATTTTGTCTTTGACAAATCCTCACCTTCATCTGTCGTTCCGGCTCCGTCCGGATGCTACGTCAAAATGTCTTTTTCCGATAATGGGTCGGGGATATGTCCTGACGACTTGGCAAGCGCTTTTGATCCCTACTTTACGACGAAATCCGATCATCATGGATTGGGATTGACTTCTGCGTATACTATCATTAGTAAGCATCAAGGTTATATGACCATTGACTCGGAGGTAGGTGTTGGAACATGTGTATCGTTTTATCTTCCGGCTTGTTTCGAGGAAACCGCTGTCGCATCGTCGACTCCTTTTGGGAAGAAGAGCGGAGCAGGAAAAGTCTTGGTCATGGATGACGAAGAATCTATTCGGGTGCTGGCCAGTGAGATGCTCCGTACGTGCGGGTATCACTTTGAAATGGCGAAAAACGGAGAAGAAGCCGTCACGTTGTATCAACAAGCCAAAGAAACAAATGCCCCATTTTCAGCAGTCATCCTCGACTTAACGGTACCTGGAGGATTAGGCGGAAAAGAGACGATGGTGCAACTGTTGCAAATTGATCCGAACGTCAAAGCGGTGGTGTCGAGTGGTTATTCCAATGATCCGATCATGGCTCAATATCAATCGTTTGGATTTCATGCCGTCATGACGAAACCCTATTCGTTAATAGAACTCAGTGACGTTATGTACCGCCTCGTGATGGAGATTCCCGACGAATAATCTCCAAGGCAACAGGTAATGTGAAAATTCAAGAAGTAGTCATGCGCGAGATAATCTCGTTGTTGACCTTGCACGTATCATGTTGAATCGCCTTTCTCCGGTTCCTCTTCACATCGTTTGCAATTCAACTGTTTCCCGAGATGAGCACGGCGCCCTTCCTCTGACACGACCCAAGGACGGACGCTCCATGGCGGATTATGTCGGACGTGTTGTCCGTGTCCGCAGGCTAAATCAGCGACCCAATCGCCAACGTCGTCGAGATGGAAGCCAATAATAGATTGTTGCATATGGTTTGTGATGGTTGTCGGAAGAATGATCCTCAAGGTTCCATTTGTAAATTCTGTAGGTTTCAATCGATCACAGTAACACGTCGGCGTTTCTCTTTCACTTCTTACGAGAAAGAGATTTGACGTCTAACCAGTCTCGCATCCAATCCCCCAAGACATTAATCGCGAAGACGACGATCATCAGTGCGAAGCCCGGCGCCATGACGACATGTGGGGCGACGAGCATGTAACGGGTTCCATCGCGTATCATGCTGCCCCAGGATGCATCGGGAGGTTGGACGCCTAAGCCTAAAAATGAGAGGCCGGCTTCAGCGACGACAATACTGGCGACGCCAAAACTCAATTCAATGATTAAGGGAGCACTGAGTAAAGGGAGTAAATGGCGAAACATGATTCGTCCAGATGATGCGCCAAGTGCACGTGCCGCCATCACATGATCTGCGTCTTTAAGGGCGAGCACTTGGGCTCGGGCTAAACGAGCATAGCCGACCCAGCCGACGCAGACCAGAGCGAAGACCACATTTATGATACTCGGGCCCATGACTCCTGCCAATGCGATGGCAAGGAGTATCCCAGGAAAAGCCAGGAAAATATCAATGATTCTGATTAGGAAATGATCCATCCACCCACCCCAATAAGCTCCGACGATTCCGATACAGCTTCCAAAGATCGAGGCAATCAAGACAACTGATAGGGCCACCACAAAGGAGGTTCGAGCTCCGATAATCAATCGATCGCTGATTGAACGTCCAATATCGTCATGCCCGAGCCATACTGTTGTAGAGGGTGGCGTCAAGATTTGTGTCAAATCGATATGGTTGGGTGAAATCGGTAATACCGGACCGACGATCGCGACGCTGCTCCAAATGAATAGAATGAAGAGAGGAATCCACAGTCGAGTCATGAGGTCCCTCGAAGACGGATGCGGGGATCGGCCCAGGCATAGAGCAAATCCGTCAAAAGATTAATGCCGATGTACATCACGCTGATACACAAAATCGTTGCCTGAACGATAGGATAGTCACGCTGTTGAATGGCTTCAATCATCAATGATCCGATACCTGGCCAGGAAAAAATGGTTTCAGTAATTACCGCACCGCTGAGCAGGGCGCCGAACTGAAGTCCGAGTAACGTCAGGACAGGGAGGAGGGCGTTACGCATGGCGTGGCGAAAGACTGTCCGAGTTTCGCTCAGGCCTTTGGCATGTGCCGTCCGTATGAAGTCTTCATGAATGACTTCGAGTAACGCACTTCGAATCATCCGAGATAGGATTGCGGCCATGGCCGTTCCAAGTGTCAGCGCGGGGAGGATCAATGAGAGCAATCCGTCTCGTCCGCTGACAGGGAACCAGCCTAACCATAAGGCCCCGACCATAATCAACAGAGGCCCAAGCCAGAAATTAGGAATGGAGATTCCTGCAAGTGCGAACGTCATCGCGCCGACATCGATGAATGTTTTTTGACGCAGTGCCGCAAAGAGGCCAAGCGGCAAGGCGATGAGGATGGCAATGCCCATTGCGCCAACTCCAAGCTCCAACGTGGCAGGTAATCGTTCGAGTAAAATGTCAGTGATCGCGCGGCCTGAATGAATGGACCTGCCGAGATCAAACTGAAAGAGACCTTGGAGATATTGGAAGAGTTGGATGTGCAAAGGAAGATGAAACCCCATCGCGTTTCGCAGTGCTTCTTTGTCCGTGGGATGCGCCGTTTCACCCAGCATGACATCAACGGGATCTCCTGGAATGAGATGGATGAGAATGAAGACCAGGCAAGCCACGCCGAAAATAATCAGGACAGCACTAGCGAACCTCGCAAGAATAAATCTAGTCATACAGGTCAAGAGTCATGCTGAGTGACGAGTATGGTTGATGGTGACCGTGTCACGGTGAGAAGTCCATCATAATTTCCATCAGAGGAAAGGACATAGCCGCGGATGTGACGACGAGCAATAAAGACGTGTTCCTCAAACCATAAAGGTACATACGGAAGCACGTGGAGAAGGTGTGATTGAAGCTGTTGATAGATTGCTCCTTTTTCCTGAAGATCCTGTGTCGCTTGTGCCTGTTCGATAAGGTGATCGCTATGGGCATCGATAAACCTTCCTCGATTGGCTCCATATGGTGGAACGGAGTCACTGTGAAATACGTACCGAAAAATATCTGGTGTTTTTAGCCCGACCCACGAAAGGCTATACATTTGAAATCGACCAGTTTTGATGTCTCCGTAAAAAGTTCCCCAATCGTGACTCTGGATAGAGGCTTCAATCCCAACTTGTGCCAGTTGATCTTGCACAATGGTTGCAAGTCTTAAACGAATAGGGTCAGTTGAGGTTTTATACGAAATGCGAGCTGGGTGAGTATCATTGTATCCAGCTTGTTGTAACAAGATCCGAGCCCGTTGTGGATCATATTCGTACCCGGACAGTGTGGTGTTCCCAGCCCAATGTTCTGGTGGAAACAATGCATTGGCAGGGTGAGCCGTATCATTTAAGAGGTGATGAATGATACTGGTTCGATCGATGGCATGAGCAATGGCTTGGCGAACGCCGTGTTGTCCAACAACGGGATCTTGCAGGTTAAAGCCAAGATAGGAGAATGTGGCTCCCGGTCGCCTTTGAATGTGAAGATTGTCGTTTTTTTCGAGGAAGTTCGTTAGTTCAGGCGGAAGGTCATTTTGTATCATATCAATTTCCCCTGCCAACAGCTTTAAAATTCTGACCGTTGGATCAGGAATACGAAGAAATTCCACGTATTGACGATCTACTTGCCTCATTAGCCGCCAATGTGTGTCATCAGATCGATTGATGAAGGTAAAGGGGCCGTTTCCAATCGGGTGCTCATGGAAGGGGTGACGACTGTGAATAAGGTTCGCTGGGAGAATGCCGATAACAAGATAGCTAGGAAAGAGCTGGTCAGGTTTGTTGAGATGAAAATCGACGATGTCATCCGTGGGCGTTTGGATGTCTGATATCAGCGTGAGGGAACTGCGGTGCGGAGACATGTTGTTCGGGTTTAAGATGAAATCATAGGTGGCTTTTACATCATTGGCGGTGAGCTTGTGTCCATGGTGAAACGCTTGTCGAGTACCCTCTAAAGAAAATCGATAGTGGGTTGGAGAGATTTGCTCCCATGTCGCGAGGGAAGGAATTGGTCGAGCCGCTTCGTCGAAATCGATAAGACGGGAGTAGAGCAGGCGATTCAATCGTGCCGAAGTGGCGTCGGTGGCAAATCGTGGGTCCAAGTTTGCTGGAGTATTCGCAAGTCCAAATCGGAGGGTGTTATCTGGAGGCGGCTCCGAACACCCTAAGAGAAGAGCCAGGATCGTCAGGAGCAACAAATGTTTGAAGACAATGAGTTGCGGGAAATTGCTGTGAGTGAGTACGCACGCCATGGATCTTATCTAAGGATACCGTATGTGACGGATTTCTCCAACTCTCATGGACTCGTGAGGCAAGGGTCCAGGAAAGTCGGAGTCAGTCATCAATATTTCTGATACACAATATTTACCGTTCAATCGAACACGTGGAGATGATTTATGAGTAATGCTGTCGGGCTCGTATCGAGGCCAGAGGTGAATAGAGTTTCTTCTCTTTCGTCGAACACTCCTGTCGCTCCTGCGTCTCTGAAAGAGACAGGGCTGTCTGAAGAACTTCTGGCCCAGCTTCTCCTGAAAACACTTATTGCAATGGGTGAGTTGACAGAAGCGACCGGGGGAGAACTCTTGAAATTACCCTACAGTGTGATGAAGGAACTGTTCACCATTCTTCAAAAAGACAAGCTCTGTGAGGTTCGAGGTCATGGCGAACCGCTTGGGGTGCTCTACCGGTATACGCTCACTGATGAGGGCAGACGGCGGGGACAAGCGTCTATGGAGATTAGTCGGTATGTCGGTCCAGCTCCCGTGCCACTCTCTCATTATGCGAATATGATTAATCGTCAACCGATTGGCAAGCTGAAAATTAATCGAGCGATCGTGGAACAAGCCACGGCTCACTTAGTGCTTCCTGAAAAAACGGTGGAACAAATTGGCGAAGCGATTAATTCTGGCTGGCCGATTTTTCTCTACGGCCCTCCCGGCAATGGGAAAACCGTGATTGCCGAAGCCATCGGACGGATGTTGAAAATGGTTGGAGGCGGAGAAATTTATATACCCTATGCTGTTGAAGTCGATGGACAAATTATTCAGGTTTTTGATCCGATTTCCCATGTGACTACTGGTGCTCCCCCTGAATCGCCACATTCGTTTATCGAAGCAAAAGTTGAACGCGATGCACGATGGGAATTATGCCATCGACCTGTGGAGTTTGCAGGTGGAGAGTTGACTATGGCGATGTTGGATTTGTCATTTAACCCCATCGCGAAATATTACAAGGCTCCGCCTCACATTAAGGCCAATGGCGGCGTTTTTCTGATTGACGATTTCGGTCGTCAACTTGTTCGTCCGCGGGATTTGCTCAATCGGTGGATTGTGCCATTAGAGAAACGGGTCGATTATTTAACGTTGCATAGTGGGAAGGTTTTTCAAATTCCCTTTGATACGATTGTGATTTTTGCCACGAATCTTGAACCACAAAAATTAGCCGATGAAGCCTTTCTTCGACGTATCCGAAACAAGGTATATATTGCCGATCCTTCTCGGGAACAATTTACGCATATCTTTAAAGTCGTGTGCGGGCAAAAAGGTGTTCCGTATATGTCTGAAGCCGTGGAATATCTGTTCGAGCATATTTATAAAAAATATCACCTGAGTATGAGAAGCTGTCATCCTCGTGATTTGGTTGAGCAAATTGTGAGTATTGCGAAGTTTAAAGATATTCCTCCGACGCTTGATCGAGCTCTTCTCGACCGTGCCTGTCATACGTATTTCTTTGTGGAAGAAGAGCAGTCGGGTGTTGAGGATGGAGACTATTAACGAGAGCTGGCATTCTCCATTCGATATGAGATTTTCTTGATTCAGATTCTGTGCGTCGATGACCTTCCTGTCAAATTAACGGCATCCCCGATATCACAATTGATAGGGGTGAGTTCCGCATTTTCCTTTGTATTTGCCCATATCATTAAGGATTCTCACCTCTCGTGAGAACGAAATTCCAGCCTTTTTCATTTTTAAAGATCCTGCTACACTTCTGATCATTAGTGTCGTGTCATGAGTCTACACGTGAGGTGTGAATCATGACCATCTTCACTGCACGGGCCATGTATAATCTGATTTCATGCGTCTCACGCATCTATTGCTCCTACTTCACTCAACAAAAAACGAAGCTGAATGGTGATTCCAGGTGTTTTCATTGTGTGCTGCTCGGCTGAACTTCTTGTTTGTCTAAAGCCAATGAGTCATGATCGTAGGGCTCTGTGTTTTCCCTCTTGTGGGAATAGCCTGGTCTTCTGTAATTGTGATGGAAAGATGAAGATGAGTCTACGGCGATAGAGGTATGCAATGACGATGACGGTCGAATTCGTGAGATGAAATCTCTGTAGCAATTAACAATCTAAGAAAGGAATGCCGTGTTATGGCACAATCTGTACTGGTTGTTGATGATGAACCCGATATCCTGGAGCTTGTCCGGTTTCACATCGAAAAAGAGGGGCTTCATTGTTTGGAAGCGATGGAGGGTGAGTCCGCGCTTCGTCTGGCACGTGAGAAAAAGCCGGATCTGTTGATTTTAGACCTCATGCTGCCAGGTGTCGATGGATTGGAAATTTGTCGAATGCTGAGAAAAGATCCCGCAACGGCACATATGGCGATTATTATGTTGACAGCCAAGGCTGAAGAAGTGGATCGAATCGTGGGGTTGGAAATGGGGGCCGATGACTATATCGTCAAACCTTTTAGTCCCAGGGAGCTTGTTGCGAGAGTCAAAGCTGTGTTGCGACGTGGTCGAGAACCGGTCGGAATCCAGGTCAAGAAGGTCGGGACATTGGATGTTGATGAAGCGAAACATCAGGTTCGAGTCGCCGGTCAATTAGTTGAATTGACCGTGAAAGAATTTAATTTGCTCTGTGCCCTCATGGATGCCAATGGTCGAGTCTTGAGTCGCAATCAAATCCTTGAGTCAGTGTGGGGATATACGAATGCGATAGATATAGAATCGCGGACGGTTGATGTGCATGTCCGACGGCTTCGCGAAAAACTTGGGCCTGAGCAAGTGCGGGTTGTGACGGTAAAAGGGGTCGGGTACCGATTCAATGCAGAAACCGAATAAACGTCGCCAAAACTAAAAGATGAGAAGCCAATTGCAGAGAAAACTGGCCGTCACGCTTGTTGTTGTCATGGCGATCGGGATTAGTGCTGGCTGGGGACTCTCCTTCATGAAGATGTCTTCTGGTCTTGCGGTGTTCGTTTTGTTGGCGCTTGTCTTTGGAGTGGCGCTGTGGCTCATGAAGCAATGGTTGTCCCCGATCTCTGAAGTGCAACGCGCAGCTGAGGAGCTGGCTCTCGCATGTGACTTCCGAGAGCCAATTTCCGAGAGTGGAGACGAACTCGATGATCTCCGGCGGATGTTGACACATCTGTCTGCGCGTGTACGTGAGCGAATGCACACGCTCGAAGGTGAACGAGCCAAGGTCACCACCATCCTTGACAGCATGGTGGAAGGGGTTATGGCACTTGATGTACAAAGACGAATAATAGTGGCCAATCCGAGTGTTCGACGAATTTTGAATTTCACTCAGGACCAGTTAGAGGAATATTCATTGTTAGAAGTTGTCCGAAATCGTGAGCTGGCTGATTTAGTCGAGTGGTGCCAATCCCTTAATCTATCAGAACGCTGCACACGAGAGGTGGTTCTCACGATGCCTCAGCGTCGAGTGCTTGAGGTCAATGCGATGCCATTGGCATTAGCTGACCAGCAACGTGGGTTAGTCTTGGTGCTGCATGACATTACGGAACTTCGCCGTTTAGAAAAAGTTCGTGCAGAATTTGTCGCCAATGTGTCGCATGAATTACGAACGCCATTGACCGCGATCAAAGGATATTTAGAAACCTTGCTCGATGAAGCATCTCCAAACCCTGAGATGTATCGACGTTTCTTATCAGTGGCGTTAACGCATGCTGATCGATTAGGACGGCTCGTAAATGATTTAATGAATCTTTCAGATATTGAAACAGGTAAAATTACCTTAAAACGAGATTCTGTTTTATTGACTGAAGTGGTCAACGAGGTCGCCGGTATTTATCAAAATGAAGCAGTCAAAAAGGGCGTGACGATTATCAGTCAGGTTTCTCCGAATATCCAAGTGTGGGCAGATCGAGACCGTTTATCGCAAATTCTCATCAATCTAGTCGATAATGCCGTGAAATATACGGCAACGGCTGGCGAAATTAATTTTTCTACGATAGAGGGAACGAATACCAATCACATTACCTTACGAGTTCAAGATACGGGACAGGGTATTCCTCCGGTCGATTTACCTCGTATTACGGAGCGATTTTATCGAGTCGATAAAGCTCGATCTCGTGAAGAGGGTGGAACCGGTCTTGGTCTTGCCATTGTGAAGCATCTCGTCCATGTCCAAGGGGGAACGATTCAAATTGACAGTGAATTAGGAAAGGGAACCACTGTGGATGTTTCTTTACCTACTAGTTTGCCCATGTGACGCCATCTCACGCGTTTAAGAGATTTTCTCCCACGCCAGCCAAGCCTGGACCTAGTCGCCGGAAGGCATTTCCAATTCTCCACGTAGAGACGTTTTCGATACGACGCAGATAAAAAGGGTTTCATTCCATTGCTTGAATTCTCACGTGCGACGCTTAGACTGGTGCGACACATCTATCGTCTGTCTTGGCGTGAACGTGTGACGGTTTCACATTCAAAACAGGCAATTTTACACTAATGTAACGTTTTGCACCTTGGCCTGTAATATTCCAGGGCTATCATGCCTCAAGCTCACGAACAACATTCTCTTTATGGAGGTTCGTATGGAACTGTTAATGGCCCAACAAGAACCATTCGAGAAAGCTTCCGACCCGGAAGACTCAACTATTCATGAAAAAGTGTTACGGTCGCTTCAATTGTACGGACCGATGCCAGTTGAAGAGCTGGTCGAAAAAACTCCTCACTTCCGATGGATGGACGTCCTGAGAGTAGTAAGTCAGCTTTGGGGTGAAGGCCGGCTTGAATTAGAGCAGTACCAAGGTCAATTGATGATTCTGTCAGTTTCGGGAGGCGATTGTGCAAAAAAGGCTGGAAATCCAATGCGAAGATGGACTGAAAGTTTGGTGAGTTAACAGTTTTGTAACATAGGCGTTACAGGGAAGACATGTCCTTTCGTTATTATTACTTATTCAGAAACTGGAGGAATTAGAGTATGGAACAGAACATGAGCCCTAGGCTCGAATGTCAACGAATGACGAGAAAATTTTTCATGAATACCATCAGTGTCGCTGGGCTTTCCATGGGATTGTTGGTCGGAATGGGGTCTCCTGCATTGGCCGGAAGCGAATCAATGGATGACCCGAATTGGAAAGCCTATGAGCGAGTCAGTGGTGTGTCCGGGAATGTCAATAGCATTGGGTCGGATACACTCAATAATCTCATGACACTGTGGGCGGAAGGTTTTCGTAAACAATACCCAAATGTCAAAATTCAGATTGAGGGAAAGGGGTCGAGCACGGCTCCGCCCGCCTTGATTGAAGGAACAGCCCAACTTGGGCCGATGTCTAGAAAGATGAAGGGCAAAGAACAGGATAAATTTGAAGCCAAATTTGGGTATAAGCCCACCGCGTTTCCTGTGGCAATCGACGCATTAGCGGTGTATGTGAATAAAGACAATCCGATTGAAGGGATGACCATGGAGCAAGTCGACGCCGCATTTTCTAAAACACGGCGGAGAGGTTTAAACCGGGATATTGCCACATGGGGTGACCTGAAAATGAATGGTTCATGGAAAGCTACGCCAGTCAGTCTCTACGGTCGTAATTCGGCATCGGGGACGTATGGGTTTTTTAAAAAGACGGTATTAAAGAATGGTGATTTTAAGAATCAAGTCAAAGAACAGCCTGGTTCAGCGTCTGTTGTGCAGGGTGTGACCGAAGATCGCGCCGGGATGGGCTACAGTGGAATTGGGTATAAGACCTCAGGGGTGCGAGCCATTCCGTTGTCAGCCAAGCAAGGTAAGCCTTTTGTCGACCCGACCTTTGAGAATGCCGCCAAAGGCGCGTACCCGCTTGCGCGATTCCTCTATGTATATGTCAACAAAGCTCCGGGAAAACCTCTCCCTCCACTCATGCAGGAATTTTTGAAGTTCGTGTATAGCAAAGAAGGGCAGGCGGTTGTGATTAAAGATGGCTATTTCCCAATGTCCGCTGAAGTCATTGGTCCGCAACTGAAACGGATACAATAGCGTCGAAATACACTCAAAGCCGGAGATCTTCTTGATCAAAAGAGACCTACGGCCACTGAGCTTACGAGTCATGAATCGCCGTTGACCATTAAATATATGCCACCGTCTGATCTAACTGCCAACATTGATGATCTGCCTTCCCCGCCCCCCGCTAAGACTCGAGTGATTGTCCACGGCCGAACCAATAGAAAATTCCGAGCTTTACTGGATCGCCTGGCGACGGGGGTGGTGTGGGTCGGTGGTCTGGCGACCATTGTGAGTATTATGGGTATTTTTCTGTATCTATTCAAAGAGGTCGCTCCGCTCTTTATTGCTCCTGAAAGTGAATCGCAAGCCATTGTTCAAACACGATTGACCGAGCAACCGTCTGATCCCGCCTTGGCCATTGGGATTGATCAATATCAAGAAGTTGCGTATCTCATTCATAAAGGCCATGTGGCGTTTTTCCAAATTCCCGGTGGGGAGCTCATTCCATTTCAGACCAACCCCAATCCATTAACACAGAAAATTGTGGCTGTTGCCCATTCATCTGGTCGCGGACATCATTTTGCCTTTGGAACAGATGATGGTCATGTTGTGCCAGTCGATGTTGAGTTAACTCCGACCTTTCACGACGGTGTTCGAACGATTATCCCAACCATGAGACATGGTGATGCCATATTTGTCGATCCGACTCAGACTGGAATTGCCGGATTGGCCTATCAGGAGACTGACACGGGGATGGCGGTTGTCATGTTGAGTCAATCTGGAGAATTGTGGTTCACCACCCATGGTGAAAGCGAAGGGTTGGTGTTGTCTGATGAGCCTAGTATGACTCAGACGCTGATTGCCAAATATCCAGAAGGTGAGGTGACAACCTTCATCTTAGATAGCCTGGCAGAGACCCTCATGGTCGGGACCAAGGATGGGCTGCTGCTTCATTGGAATCTGCAAGATCCCAGCGCTCCTGAATTGAGTCATACCTATCACTTGCCAGAGACGGCAGGAGTGGTGACGGCCCTTTCGTTCCTCATAGGGGATCGGAGTCTTGCTGTTGGTACAAACATGGGAATGGTCTCAATTTGGATGCCGGTTCCCTCTGACGAGTCAATACGACCCATTCCGTATCAGCGGGTTCGTTCATTTAAAACCCATAGTGGCGCCGTGACCCAATTGTCGCCGTCTCGCCGTGATAAGGGGTTTTTATCAGCCGATGCGACGGGACAAATGTTTCTTCATCACTCAACGTCCAACCAAACGCTGTTAGAGATGAACGTGGGAAGTTCTCCCGTTCATGGACTAATGTTCGCGCCAAAAGCCAACGGAGCAGTGGCGTTCAACGCTCAAGGCAAATTTCACTCAGTTAGCATTGATAACGCGCATCCCGAGATTACTACGGAAACGCTGTTTCGCCCTGTGTTGTATGAAGGATATGCGCATCCTGAATATATATGGCAGTCTTCGAGCGGATCAGATGAGTTTGAGCCGAAGTTTGGCCTGTGGCCCCTTATCTTTGGAACGTTAAAGGGAACAATCTATGCGATGCTGTTAGCCGTGCCGTTGGCCGTCATGGGAGCGGTGTATACAGGAATGTTTATGAGCCCCAAGCTTCGAGCTATCGTCAAGCCGATTGTTGAAATTATGGCAGCACTCCCATCCGTCGTGCTTGGATTTTTAGCCGGATTGTGGCTGGCCCCTCTGCTTGAGCAAGTGTTTCCTGCGGTGGTAGCTATGGTGTTTTTGATGCCCGTCACCATTGCAGTAGCCTGCATTGGATGGCAGTTTATGCCGCGATCAATTCAAATACGAGGACAGTCTGGCATTGATCTCGGGGTGCTGACTCTTGTCCTGTTTACGACCATTATAGGTTGCCTGGCTGCGAATTCCAGTATTGAAGCCTGGTTGTTTGATGCCGATTATAAACAATGGTTTCGCTCTGTTTTTGATCTGCACTACGATCAGCGAAATGCTCTCGTGATCAGTATGGCGATGGGGTTTGCGGTCATCCCCATCATCTTTAGTATCTCTGAAGATTCCATTTCCAATGTCCCGAAGCATTTAATTGCTGGATCCTTGGCGATGGGAGCCACGCAATGGCAAACGTTGACGCGGTTGGTCCTGATTTCGGCGAGTCCCGGGATTTTTTCAGCCTTGATGATCGGATTTGGGCGAGCCGTTGGTGAAACAATGATCGTGTTGATGGCGACAGGAAATACTCCGATACTGGATTGGAGTATCTTCAACGGGTTTCGTACGTTATCGGCTAATATTGCCGTTGAAATGCCAGAAGCCCCACATGGCGGAACGCTGTATCGGGTTTTGTTTTTGTCGGGGTTACTGTTGTTCGGGTTTACGTTCTTTATTAATACCATTGCCGAAATCGTTCGACAGCGATTACGCACTAAATATAGTCAATATTAACGGTCATGCAATCAATCTCAATACGAAAATTTCTTGATTCCGGCACTCTGTTTGTGTGGTTTTGCGGTGCAGGATTAGCGCTTTCCCTGTTGATGATCGGTGGGTTGTTGACTCTCATTCTAGTCAATGGCATGGGCTATTTTTGGCCAAAGGATCTCGTGCAGCTCACGTTGCAGGACGGCTCATATGTCCTGGGTGAAGTCACTGGACGTGAGGTCATTCATGATTCCGTAGGTACGGAGTTTCCAGAAGGGAAAAGCCGCATTCAGTTAAAAGTCGGAAATCGTGATCTGTATGGGTTGGACTTTCGCTGGGTGGATGAAAGTCAAATTCAGGCTCAAGAAAAACCTGAAGATGTCGTTTCTCTTGAACGCCAAGAATGGGGTAACTTCTATGGTCGACCTCAATTGATCAAACACGGAGAGGATGTTGTGGCTTCAGGGAGTCAAGAGGCGACGACAGCACTCTTCCCGTTGATTGATCGTGCGAATGACATGTATGAAGACATTCACTATCTCGAACGGGATGTGATTGGTGAAATTAATTACGAGATAGAGGAGCTGCGTCTGAGTCTCCGGTCCTTGGACCTCGAAGAAAGAAGTCGTCAGTCTGACGTTGCCGAAATTGAGCAGGAGATGAATAAGCTTCAGAAGCAATATGAGGCAGAGGCTGATAAGCTTCGTGTGTTGTATGCCCAGTTGGAGGAGTACACGGTTGTCTTAGAAGATATCAATGGAACAAAAAAGGAGTTGGCGGTCGGACAGATCATTCGCATGCTCAGGCCCAATGCGATGGGGGTAGGTGAAAAAATTTGGACATACATGGAAAATATCTGGACCGTCCTGAGTGAAGAACCTCGGGAAGCCAATACGGAGGGAGGAATTTTCCCTGCTATCTTTGGGACGGTACTCATGGTCTTAATTATGAGTGTGGCAGTTGTTCCATTTGGAGTATTGGCGGCCGTCTATTTGAAAGAGTATGCGACGCAAGGCACGTTGGTACGTGTCGTGCGAATTGCCGTTAATAATTTGGCCGGGGTTCCTTCCATTGTGTTTGGAGTCTTTGGGTTAGGGTTTTTTGTCTATGCGGTTGGAGGGTCGATCGATGCCCTCTTCTTCCCTGAAGCCTTACCCAATCCGACGTTTGGGACAGGTGGGATGCTGTGGGCTTCCTTAACGCTTGCGCTGATGACGGTTCCTGTGGTGATTGTGGCAACAGAAGAAGGGTTGTCGGCAGTCCCGCGTGAATATCGGGAAGGATCATTGGCACTTGGTGCGACCAAATTAGAGTCGTTGTTACGGGTGGTGATTCCTTGTGCGATGCCTGGTATCTTAACCGGTCTTATTTTGGCGATCTCACGAGCCACGGGTGAAGTGGCGCCACTGATGTTGACGGGAGTCGTCAAGCTTGCGCCTTCGATGCCGTTGGATGGGACCTTTCCATTTCTTCATCTTGATCGGAAGTTTATGCATCTCGGGTTCCATATTTATGACGTCGGTTTTCAGTCGCCGAATGTGGAGGCGGCCAAGCCGATGGTGTATGTCACGACGCTTATTCTTGTGGCAGTCGTGATTATTTTAAACATGGCAGCGATTGCTATTAGAAATCGGATGCGAAGAAAATATGCTGGTTCCACCATTTAATTCAGGTACAATCATGGACATAGCGAAAACGTCTTCTCAACGTACAACGTTATCATCTTCTACATTAAAAGTCGAAGTGTTACGCAATGGACAGAATCTCATGAAAGAGCCGAGTGATCAGAAATCGAAAGAGGCCTTGAACTCTTCACAACCCAAAATAGATATTCGTCACATGAATTTTTACTATGGATCTAACCAGGCACTCTTTAAGGTGAACCTGACTATTCCTGAGCATCGGGTAACCGCGTTTATTGGTCCATCAGGCTGCGGAAAGTCCACATTGCTCCGCTGTCTCAATCGATTAAACGATCTTGTTTTGGGGTCGCGTGTCGATGGGAAAATTTTGATTGATGGGCAAGATATTTATCAGCCGGAGGTTGATATCACGGATTTACGGACCCGAGTGGGCATGGTGTTTCAGAAAGTGAACCCGTTTCCCAAATCGATTTATCAAAACGTCGCGTATGGTCCAATGTTGCAAAAAGTGAAGAGTCGGTCTGCGCTCGACGAAATTGTTGAGAAAAGTCTTCAAGGGGCGGGGCTATGGGATGAAGTGAAAGATCGATTGCATGCCAGTGCGCTCGGTATCTCGGGAGGACAACAACAACGCCTCTGTATTGCTCGGGCATTGGCGGTCAATCCCGATATTCTCCTGATGGATGAACCTTGTTCAGCACTTGATCCGATTTCGACTGGTAAAATTGAAGAGCTCTTGCATTCCCTAAAGGAACGACTCACAATTGTCATTGTGACCCACAATATGCAACAAGCGGCCCGCGTGTCTGATTATACGGGATTCTTTTTATTAGGCGAGCTGATTGAATATGATGATACGAAAAAGATTTTTACCAATCCTGGGGATCGCCGTACAGAAGATTATGTGACTGGACGATTTGGATAACATGAAATGTGGTTTTCTTCGCATCCTCAATGGTCGTCTAATAAAGAGTGCATGAAGGAGGCACGGTGCAACGTCATTTTGATGAAGAGTTAGCTGAGCTGAGGCAGAAGATCTTGCGTATGGGTGCACTGGTTGAAGACCAGATTCGGCAAGCGACCAATGCGTTAATTGAGCGAGATGTTGACTTGGCGCAGCAAGTAATTGATAACGATCGACGAGTGAACACCTTAGATGTCGAGGTCGATGAGGCTTGCCTGCAACTCTTGGCCTTGTATCAACCGGCAGCTCGTGATCTTCGGTTCATCACCACGGCGATGAAAATTTCTACTGACTTAGAACGTATGAGCGATTTAGCAGAAAATATTTGCGAGCGAACGATTGAGCTGAATGAGGAACCACAACTCAAGCCGTATATTGATATTCCTGCAATGGCCAATAAAAGTTTACAAATGGTCGGAGAGGCTCTTGATGCGTTTGTTCGCGGGGATTCTATCTTAGCTCGAAAGGTCCTTGACGCTGATGATGAGATTGATGAGCTGAACGAGCAACTGTTTCGAGAACTGCTTTCGTATATGATTGAAAATCCTAAGACGATTTCTCGTGCGATTCGTTTATCCTTCGTTTCAAAGTACATTGAACGTATTGCAGACCACGCGACAAACATTGCGGAACTTGTGGTGTATTTAGTCGAAGGCAAGATTATTCGACATACGCTTCCTGCCGAATCTGTTTAACCCTAGTCTCTCTAGCTGACATTCTCTTTTTCACGATCTGGGTTGCCGTCATTTTTCATTGTAAGAGCTCGAGGCTCTTCACGCTTACCAAAGTATCGTATGGTTTGGAATCGTCCGAGACTTTCTGATGACGAATGGATATGGCTGGGATGTAGAGGGGAGAAAGATCTTTTGAAATATGATCGTTGAATGCTTACGATGCGTGTGAGGAAAATTGTAGCCCCAAGCTAAACATATTCTGCCAGACAACTTCACCGTGAAATGTCGTTCCGAAATGTTCTGAATTATGAATTATGAGCTTGAGTGTTTGTCCCATTCGGATTTGAAACTCCGACATTTGTAGCTTTGCTCCACTATGTGGGGGAGAAGTCGATGATTCGATAGTCTTCGTGTGTGTGCTAATTGAAGAACTTGGCCAAGAAATGAGATAAGTATGAGATTTTTAAAATTCTCAATAAAGTACTCAAAATGGTAAAGAGTGACTTTACTCTTCTCCCTCATGGGAGGAAAACTGTAGAACAGGCATTTCAGGAAGTATGGCTGGGATGGAACCTTTAGCGAAATCGCGAATATTTCTAGTAACAATGATTGCTATTTCTGACTCTTCTGCTGCGGCATGAGCGACCGCGTCCTCGAAATCTTTAATTGGACTTCCCAGTGCCCTACGTATGGCAGTATCTGTGACGGCTGCTACGGTGAATCGTGTGAGCAGGGTTGTAAGGATAGCCTTACTCTTTTTGGCGTCAATATGCTTTGTGAGCACATAGGAAAGGGTTGTCACTGCATGGCCTGAGACGTAGCCGTGAACCAAGTTTTTCCCGACTAAATCAACGGCTTGCTGGGAGAATGAAACGTGTGACTTGCGTTGGAGGAATACATCCAGGAGGATATTCGTGTCAAAGAGAACAGGGGTCACTGATATTTACGTTCCAGATAATCTAGGTATTGCTTGCGCGTTTGTTCATCGGATGGTGCATTCCTGGGGTGTTGAGAGAGCTTGAGTAATTGCTTCATCCAAGGACTCATTGTTTGATTTTTCTGGTGTTCATCGGATATTTGGTCAAAAAATGTTTCCATAGCTTGAGATAAGGAAATTTGGCGACGTTTCGCCCAAACCTTTGCTTTCTTAATTGTGCTGGATTTAAGCCGAAGAGTTAATTTGTTATGCATAGGGGAAAGCTAGGCGTATAATTATGTGATTACTGTACGTGCAAAGAGTTTTTCCGTCAAGGCATAGAAATGGTTCGATCTTTCCAATGATTCAGAAACCATTCTTGCGAATTAAAGGCATCGTCTTGAGACTTTGGTGAGAGACGCTGATAGCTTCCCGTCGACGTAAGTTTTCTGGCCTTCGTGTTATCACGAAGGTGAATGTGCAGAATATTTTGGATGAGGAGATTCTTCAGTGACTGATTTTCTATAGGGAATAACACTTCAACTCGACCATCTAGATTCCTGGCCATGAGGTCTGCGCTACCTAAGAAAACCTCGTCTTCTCCGCCATTGCGAAAGTAATACATGCGAGAATGTTCAAGGAATCTCCCAACGATGGAGGTGACCGTAATGGTTTCACTTACTCCAGGGATACCGGGACGTAATCCACACACTCCTCGAACAACTAAATCAATTTTCACTCCAGCCTGAGACGCATGATAGAGGGCATGGATGCAAGCTTGATCAACGAGGGCATTCATTTTAAACGCAAGATAGCCATCGCCATGTTGACGTTGTCGATCGATTTCTCGTTCAATTCGGCGGAGAATTTCATTACGCATGGAATGAGGGGCAACCAGGAGTTTGTTGTAGGTCTCTTTGCGGGAATAACCAGTTAGGGCATTGAATAAATCAGCGACGTCGGTGCCGATCGCGTTATCGCACGTAAAGAAGCTGAAATCGGTATAAATTCGACTGGTGATCGGGTTGTAGTTCCCTGTTCCCAAATGTAAGTAACGACGAAGACCATCATGATCTTTTCGCACCACCATGCAGAGCTTGGCATGCGTCTTCAATCCACGAACGCCATAGACGACGTGGACGCCTTCATCTTCTAATTTTCTGGCCCATTCAATGTTGTTTTCTTCGTCAAAACGTGCTTGCAATTCGAAGAGCACGGCCACCTGTTTTCCATTTTCCCTGGCTTCCATCAGCGCTTCGACTATCGTGGAATTGGCCCCGACCCGGTAGAGGGTTTGTTTGATGGCTAAGACATGTGGGTCGTTGGAGGCTTCTCGAACAAAATCGACAACTGGGAGAAAGTTGTCATAGGGATGAAAGAGCAGCTGGTCTTCTTGTTGAATCGCAGAAAAAATATTGTCTCGGGTTGCAAGACGTTCAGGGATATTGTTCAGAAATGGAGGGAATTTTAATTCAGGTCTGTCAATCTGAAGCAATTCCATGAGGCTCGAAAGGCCAGGGGGGAAGTCATAGGTAAACACTTGATAGGGAGCGAGATTGAGATTCCTGACTAATATATTTCGAATGTGATCGGGTGTTTGTTGGTCCAATTCCATTCGTACCACTGACCCGAAATGGCGCAGGTCAACCTGTTCTTCAATGGTTGAAAGGAGATCGGCTGCTTCGTCTTCTTCGATGGCCAAGTCGGCGTCACGTGTAATACGGAATAGGTACGAAGCCTGAATCGTTAAGCCTGGAAATAGCAAGTCCAGGTTGGCCGTAATGATATCCTCAAGCCAAACAAAGTGATACGCGTTCGAAGTGGGGGATGTGTCATTTTTCTGATTCTTTTGAGGAGTGTCATCCTGAGGAATACGGATCAGCCGTGGGAAGTTGTTTGGGACTTTGACTCTAGCAAAACATTCGCCTCGCTCAGAATCGTGCGCGACGACCGCCAGATTGAGTGTGAGATTCGAAATGTGTGGAAATGGATGCGACGGGTCAAAGGCCAGTGGGGTCAGGGCAGGAAAAATTTCTTGTGAAAAGTATTGCCGTAAGGTCTCACGTTGCGTCGAAGACAGTTGGTCATACCGAAAGAGGCAAATATTCGCATCATGCAGTTTGTGGAACAAATCGTTTTCCCAGCATTTGGTGATGCGCGTGAGTTGACTCAGGAGTTTTTGCCGGACAGCACTTAATTGGTCAGAGGGAGCCATGCCATCTGGCGGGCTTTCGACGACTCCGCTGGTGACTTGTTCGCGGAGGCCAGAAATCCGAACCATAAAGAATTCATCTAAATTACTAAAGAAAATGGCTAGAAACTTCGCACGTTCTAAGAGTGGTTGACTGTGGTCTTCAGCCTCTTCAAGGACACGCTCATTAAATTCCAGCCAACTGAGTTCGCGGTTGAGATAGAGTTTGGGATCGTAGAGATCGACCTCTGGTTTAGGGGTGTTTTGTGTATCTGAGTCTGTCATAGTTTGCTCTGCTTGGGTTATTGGTAACTGGGTGAGTGTGAACTCTTTTTTACCCCAATGTAGCCTTGGCGCGTTTTTTGACTTTTCCCCATCGGTTGGGGAAAGCCCTCCGTGCTTGCACACGTCGACGGCGGAGACGTTCGACAATAAGGCCTGCGGTAAACGCTGAACTGATGTGTTGAGTTGTGCGAAGAAAGGTCTGTAATTGTTCTTCAATCATGACCGTATCTTGGTGTTCGCCTAAGAGATCTTGAAGTTTCCGTACTTGACGAATGAGTTGAGAGGCCGATTTGCCTGTGCACGGTTCTGCCAGCTCAGTGGCATATCTGACTCGTTTTGCACGAATGCGGAGACGGTGAAGATCTTCATCGTTATACGCTTTAGGTAAATTATCTACGGCTTTTTCGAGTTTGTCGAATTCCTTCTTTGCAAGGTCTTGAAGCGCAACATGTAGAGTCATGATGTCCATATGTTGTATGGACGACTGTAAGTGATCGAGGAGCGTAAGATAACGCGGACTTCGCAGTGCGTCTAACATCGTAGTGTGAGCCTCAGCGCGTTGTGAGGCTAACTGGTTAAGAAGAGAAGTATAGGCTTCTTGTTCCGATGCTGTCAGAGTTTGCGTTTCGCGCTGAAGTTTCTCAAGTAAGACATCGAAATCACGAACCCGACCGAGAGTTGACGCGAGCCAGCCTATTTCTCTCCGTATCGTTGGGTTCCATGTTGAGTTTGAGGCAGGCTGGATCGTTCGAAGGATAGCCCGAGCCCGTCTCGTGGCAACCCGCATTTGATGAAGATCTTCTTGGTCGCGTCCTAAGCGTGTGCCCGGATCATGCCGGAGAATTTCGTCAAGCTGTTGCTTCAGCCGTAATTGGACATGCTCTCCTGGATGAGCTGATGCATCCAGTATCTGTTTCTGTTCAGGGTACTTGAGGTCGAGAGCCTGGCAGAGCTGTGGACGGATATTTTTCGTAACTGCCCCGGCCGTTTTTAATTGTGTCGTAATGTGCTTGAGGTGTTTGTTCGTGCCGTCGATGAGCATGACTCGAAGCTCGGTCAAGCGTTTGCGAATCCGACGGTCCTCTAAAAGCGCAATGTGATCTTTCGTCAGTTCTGCGAGGGTACGATCATCTTCTCGTATCTGATACGTATGTCTTTCTGTTCGAAGTTTGGCGATTGCCGTTGGGGCTTGCCCTCGAAGGAATGCAAATAAGAGATCAGCTAATTCTGGGGGGAGTTTAGGTGACCCATGAGAAATTTCCAGCATACCGCTTGCCCCGGATTTTGGGATCTTCAACTGCCATGAGCCCTTGCCCTGTTCGACACGCCGTCGTAACGTGATACCGAGTCGAGTCAAGTCATAATTTTGGGTATCGTAGTATGTTGAGGTAAAAACCCGTTTATGTAGAACGTGATGGGTCAGATGTTCGGGCAGACAAAATCCGGCAGGAGCACCTAGTCTGACATCTTGTTCCGGATGGTGTTTACATGTAGAAAGACACATGAAAATACTGAGGAAAGCATATGATGAGTATTAGATGAAATTTGAAGGAAATAAAGCAAATACTCTATCATAACGGTTTCTGGCAAAAGTGTGAAATTTCATGTCACTCGTCGCTGAGAGTGAAAGAATCCCAGATCTTAGATGTTATTCTAAACTCATGAAAATTAAAGATTTTTCTTCAATGCAGAATCACGTAACCTTCCTGTGAAGGTTCTCCTGTTTGATGCTACTCAAATGTTCTCTGTGTTACATAGTCAACTCTGTTGCGATTGACTGTCAGGACCCATGACTAGATTAGCGGTGTTTTTCAACGTGCTGTTTGGGTTTGCTGGGGTATTCTTGATTTCGTGTTCGATGATTCCTCAGGCGTCAGGCCCAGTGCAATCATTCACCTTTGTCTCGCTCATACGATCTGCTGTGCCAGGGAGCATGTCTCCCTGTGCCCCATTTCTCCTGCCGGAAGGATTCACGCAATCGATTCTTATCCAGGAACGCCCTCTGTGTTCAAATGCAAGACGTACTCTTGATGTTATTGTCGACACGAGTGATCGGACGGACATGAATACCGTGAATGAAACGGGTTCTGAAGTTGGACGCTATCTGTATCGCACCCATGAAACTGATGAGGGGCGAGGGGCGATATCTGTGATGGACTTACAGACTGGGCAGATGGCTGTTCACAGAGGTGAAAAATTTGGCGGCTGGAATCGAATGGATGGAATCAAGTGGACGCCATGGGGAACATTACTGACGGCAGAGGAATCCGGCGCCTATGGCCGGCTGTTCGAATGTCGGGTAGAGCGTTTGCTGTTATCTTGCGTTGATCGCCCGGCTGTCGGACGTATGTCTCACGAAGGGATCGCTGTCACACGGGACGGGTCTGTGTATGTGGTAGACGAATTTGATGGCGGGTCGATCTTTAAGTTTGTCTCGGGCACCTATGGCGATCTTTCATCAGGCCAACTGTTTGCGCTGAATGTTCAATCCGATGATATCACGATGTGTTCTGAAACGGCAGGTGTAGGATTTATCCCGACTGGGAACGCCGAGTGGGTGCCCCTCACACCAGGCCGAGGTCGTGTGGTGACTGATCCGGCATACAATGCGAGAGCGGCCGCACGTGAAGCAAGAGTGACGCAGTTCTGTCGTCCTGAAGATGTTGAAATCATCGAGGATCATTTATATGTGGCCATGACGACGACACACACGGTCTTTCAAGTATCACTGTCCTCGGAGCAGCCAGTGGTCACGGAGTATGTCGGAATCAACACGAATATGAACAGTGAAGAATCTGTGCCAGCCTATAGTTTGTCTAACCCGGATAATTTAGCTTCTGATCAAGCTGGAAATCTTTACATTGTCGAAGATAACGCAGGTGAAAATGATATCTGGATGGCGACTCCGGACATGGATGGCAATGGAGAAGCGGACTCTGTCGTGTTATTTGCCACGATGACGACTCGTGGTGCAGAAGCTTCTGGTATTTATTTTCCACCTCAGGGACCAACAAGGATGTTTGTGAATGTGCAGCATGCGGATGACGGGAATGATATGACATTGGTGATTACACAGGATGGTGAACGGGAATAATTCACGCAAATGCTGATGTGTGGCTTTCATTCAGAAAAGATTTATAATGACGCGTTCTTGCACGATTCCTATGAGACGTTCATGTGCATCGATGCATAATTTTGGGGAGTGAGTGAATTAATGGCTTCTCTAGACATCCCTGATCACATGGATTTATCGGCGTTACTTCAGGTTGCCGTTCAATCGGCACAGGCACCGGCAGACATTATCCTGAGTTATTTCCAGCAGACCGCTCTTGTCGTTGAAAAGAAGCAGGATGATTCTCCCGTCACCAAGGCCGACAAAGAAGCTGAACGGTACATTCGGCAACATTTGGGTAAATATTCGTCGCCTGAACCCATCGATATTCTCGGCGAAGAGCATGGGTTTGAAGAATCCGGGGCACGGTTTCGTTGGGTGATTGACCCCATCGACGGGACGAGAGGGTTTGTCCGCGGTATTCCCCTCTTTGGCACGATCGTGGCCCTGGAAGACATTCAATCTCAGCGTGCGTTAGTCGGTGCTATCCATCTTCCAGTCCTGAATGTCACATATTCAGCAGCACGAGGATTAGGGGCATGGTGTCAGGGGAAACCGCTGAGTGTTTCTTCTATCACTAACATGAAAGACGCCATCATTTCTGTTGGTGACCCTTTGCAGTTTGCCCATGCGAGGTGTGACGCGGCGTATCGTCGGCTTGGTGAGTTGTGTTCGTGTTTACGAGGGTATACGGATTGTTTTGGTCATGCTCTGGTGGTAGGCGGATCGCTTGACGCCATGTTCGATCCTGACCTGAATCCATGGGATGTGCTAGCGACTCAGGTCCTCGTTGAAGAAGCAGGCGGAAAGATGCTGATGCGTTCGTCAGCGAACAAAGAGAAAGTTGATGCGTTATTTGGGAATCCTGATCTTGTCAATTTCCTTTCTCAGGAACTATGTTTTTCGTAGGTGGATCCATTGCCTGGCAGGAAACAGCTCGATCTGGTTGTTCTCACGAGAAGAATGCTCGTGTCCTTTCTTGGGTGAAGATATATCGTGGGTGCGCACGTGCAGGTTGACTGTGGCTAGAGACGTTGTCTTCTCAGTCACTTGAAGCTGTCCAAGATGTTCCTGAGATTTTGAGTGAAAACGCATCGCTTGGTACAGAGAGTTAGCCATCCGAACAATTTTAGACTGGACAAGGATAAGGAATGATTGGCAACGAATGTTCAATGGGTACATTCTTTCTCCTTTTCGTTGATGATCAAATAATTGGGACGTCGAATCGATGAGGTTTCCTTGGTGTGACGGATTTCTTCACGGCCAATACGTGAATAGACAGAACACAGACATTGAATTGCAATAGGCGAAATTGACCGTGGTCTTGCCCGCAATGTGTTTGTCCTTAAAATGGAGGGAAGGTCAATGTATCGATGTTCTCCTGCATGACGCGGATGACCAAGCCTGGCGGATTCTTGGTCCTTGGCGAGAGGGTGAGTTTCGCCGTTCCGGGTAGCACACGATTGAGCGAGAGAGGTGAAGAAGGTGGTGTAGGCACCCGTCCCGATCAATCCTGTGGATGCAAGAGGTCATATGTTGACCTTCCCTAGCGAGGTGTTCGTAATCAGCGAATTGTGACTCTACTCTCTTGTGCGTTCTCTCGGTCTCCCAGTGATCTTCATATTATAACCCTCGAGCCCTGTTGGCTTAACGGCTTCGTATAGGATCAATTCGACGATAGCCCCGGCGACGTCGTGGTTGAGGTGCCGGTTTTTCTGCTTGTTCGATTGTGTGATGGTGGTGGATAAGCGGATCACTGACAAATCCACAATTGGCACAGCGGACGCCAATAATCCAAAGCGGATGACATGAATCTTTCATGTCGCAATACTCTTCCCGAACAATGAGTCCCTGACATCGAGGGCATGTTTCAAAATGCATCGGAGCATTGCGAGATGTTTTATGATTAGATGGATTCCTTGTCAGTACTCGATCATCTGGTAGCAAAGGGGCTTTCACATGATACTCCTTAGAATGGGGCGGCGTGTGTTATGGGAGTTGTGTATCATATTCTGAAAGTATAGTGACGGTTTGTGACAGCCCTGTTAAAGTCAGATTACTAATTTGTAAAACCGGTACGTCGGGACGATGGAGAAATGCGATACCTTGTAGAGTTTACTCAGCGGGCGTCTAATGTGCTGAGCAAGTTGTGAGCCTCAGGAAGAAAGTGATGAGTCCACGTGTACGGGTAATGTGGGTGTGTCGCTTGGATGACGGCAAGTAATTGCTTACGAGCGGCCTCTTGTTTGTTTTGCTTGATGAACAGTTTTGCCAGAAGCAGTCTCGCATTGGTGTAGCGCTCATCAATGGCGATCGCTTGCTCGAGATGATGTTGAGCTTTTTCTTCATCTCCGCCCAGCATCCAGGGGAGTTTCGCTAACAACCCGCCCAGCATCTGATGTGCCGGAGCATGGGTGGGGTCGAGGGTCAGTGCTTGCCGGACATGTAATAAAATTTCCTTAATATTTATCATCCCGATTGCGTAACTTTTGAGTCGAGTGGCATTGCCGAGATTTGCCGCATAGAGAAAGTGTGCTTCGGCATTGAGTGCTTCGAGTGCCATGGCCTGTTTGGCGTGACGTGCCCCTGCCTCATAGGCCGACAGTCGATGCGGGTTTTCCGTAAAAAGATCATCCCCCATATTGAGGTGCAGTTCGGATAGCTGAAGCAAGAGTGGTACGTTGTCTGTATGCTGTGCGAGTTCAGCAGTCAGCGATGTCAGATCTGCGTGAAGGGAATGCGGGTATCCGTTGGGGATGCTGTCGCGTTGAGCCCATACGAGAGTGGACAATAACAACATACAGCTCAAACTCAGCAGAATGAATACGGAGTAGACCTTATTGCCGGTCGGGGTGAACATAAAATTCAATAGATGAACCGGTGACTTGGCTTCTTCCGGTAAAGAAAAATATGAGGACCCACAAGATTTGAAGCAAGAAAAAAAACTCTGGGGTCCAGAGAATGTGCAAGCCATTCATGATGTCTACGGTCGAAATTGGTTCATGCGGCCAGAGCGGGAGCAATCCGATCGTATAGGCTATCCCGGCGAGTGCCATTATTTGGTACGACGACCATGTTCCCTGGCCTCGATAATCGGCCCTCATAAACTCTGAGACGATTCGCCAGCCTTGCGTCACGATGGCTGTCCATGCAATGGCCAGGGTGAATTCCGCATTGAGAAACATGTGCATACCGATAACCCCAGTGAAGGTATTGACGAGTGCCGTCATGGGTTGAATGGGGATGAGGGGCACCGACTCTAGATTCGATTCATAGGAAGCTTTTTTATTCGGGCCGGTAAATTGAAGATGGACGTGCGAAAAGAGTTTGTGAGCGAATGGGCCGGCCTGGGAAAGCGGTTTCCCATAACAACAGCCATAACTGAGGCAGGCTAATCGTCCGACCCCTTCACCGAACGCCAGTGAAATCCAGAGCGTTGCCCATGCCGGGAGGAGAGGAATCTCTGCGTCACCATTTGTCTGGAGCCAGTTGAGAAAACAGATGGTCCACGGCGCCATGAGTATTCCAACAAAGGAGGATCCCCCTATCGTGAAGGTATGGGGCTTTTTTTCTACGGCTTTTGCAATGAACTTTGCGGTTGGCACCGTAATGCCAAGAAGCAGTATCGCCAAATGAATGGTAGACGATAAGGCCACGCCGATTGTGCCTAATAAAATACAGGTAACGCTCACGGCAAGCGAGACGCCGAAAGCGGTCAAGGCGCCATAGTATGTCAAGTTTAATCCCTTCCAAACTGTTTTCTGTGTTTTGTGTATGGGGACAATGGCGAGCATTTGCCATTGTTCTTGTGGTAAGGCATGGAAGGCCCATCGAAATACCATCCCAAGAATCAGACTTATCCCCAACAGGAAAACGATATTCTCCATGCGTTACTCGACGTCTGTGTCCGTGTGGTGCTCGCTTGTTACAGAACGGTGTTGGGCTGTTGCAATCGTTGATCGTACTTTGACATTCGTTTCCACCAGCGGACGCCCAAAGCCTAATGAATAGCGGCTGAGAACATCTTGGCGAAACATGTTGGTGAGTAAATCTTGGCAAGGGACAATCCTGTTTTTTTGGAAAATGACGACATCGGTTGAACTGCCGGGACGGTAGAGACTTTTGGGCTGTCCTTTCTGAAGAAAGAGCCCTGCAGTGACATCTTGAGGCCTACGGTATTGCTCTGCGCTATAACATTGCACGATGGTCCCGATCATGAGCGCGACGATTTCGATCATGGCGACGAGTCCGATGCCTGACCCGCCGGGTACGTCGGTGTCCACAATGGTCACAATGCGTTTATTTTTTGAAAAAGGTGTGGCTACAGAAATGACTGGTCCGGGATTGCAGGAATGATACTTCCCGGAGATTTCATAGAGATCGCGGACCGTCCCGCTGACGGGTGAATGATTATAATGATACTTGTCCGGAGTAAGACGAAAAATGGCATAGTCCCCACCGGTAAATGCTTGTTGCCATTCACTCTTGTCGTGTCCGAAGAGATCGGGGAAGTCGAAAAACTTTTCCTTTAAAAACAACAGAGATGACTCGAAGAACGATCCAAACAACACGCAGGCGTCGGCCGGTGAAGCAATCGATGAGGAGGCTTCCGCCATTGGGCGACAGTCCCAGTACCGGATTTTTCGTTCGAACACTTTTCTTGGAGTATCGAGTGACGATGGTGGGTCGACACATTCGCTTAGATCAATCTTCAGAGCTTCAAGGAACTTCTCAACGCCGCGGATTTTTGTCGAAAGCCATGAATCATAATTCCAATAGCCTAACAATTGCGACATGTAGGGAGAGGTGAGAGCGTGAAATAACCACGGAGTGTGCTCGCGCGTCGACGAATAGAGAAAATTCACAAGACGATCACCGTAGAATCGTTCCGTGATGATGTAGGACGTTCCCCGGTCAATATACTGGTGTGCAATGTGGTTCATGGGTCGGGTTCGGCGATGGCGAGTCGGCATGTGACTCGCTATCAATGTGAATGGTGAGCAATGTTAACCGAATCAGTTTGATGATGGTCTGGATATCTCCACATTCGTTGATGATGTCTTGTTTGACGGACTGGAGAAACGCTGTGGTGGATTCCGCATGTCCAACGATGGATCTGGCGATCGGACGAAGCGGATCGAGTTGAGGGTCGGCACTTGAATCGAAATGCTTCAGATCATCTTCTAATCCATTCAAGCCTTCCTGTATGTGATCCGTTCTCAGTGTGGTTCGGTAATACGACTCCGCAGCTGCATTACATTCTTCCCCTGACAGGTGAAGAGGTGATGATACACCCGCCTGCCGTTGTATGCCTTTTGTCAATTTTCCGAATGTCGAGAACTCCGCAGGTTCCTCAATCCGTAAGGTCAGGCGATCGAGGAAATCCCCCAGTTGAAATTCTTCGATAAGATCGCGGGCATCTTCTCTCAGGATGGTGACGAGCGCTCGGAGGTATTCGTGGTAATGGGCACGAATAAATTGTGGAAACCGGCGGCTAAGGCGAATGTGTTTCATTTTTGAAAGAATTTTTTGTAAAAAGAGATTTTCGGAATTGGCTCGAACATAAAATGTCGGAACATTCAGTGCGGCTCCAAAAAAGAGTTGCCGGCGCTCGCTTTCGATCGCAGGCGTGTCGGGAATATGGGCATGTGTGATGTCATGATGTGCAATATATCGAAACGCCAGGGCCGTCAGGAGTGCCTGAAGGTTGGCGGCATCGGCCAAATCATCTGTCAGACTTTCAAAGAGGCTATAGTAGCGCCCTTCAAATCCTGAAAACCCCTTTTCTGAACAGATACGCAGTTTATACAACAGATACAACGACATGCGTTCATCGTAGATCCCGAGTTCACTCAGGTCCTTTTTCAGCCTACGATCATTTCCGAGTGTTCCGTCAAGCGCTGGGCATTGTTCAGTGCTGGGAAGAACGGCGAGATAATCAATTAATCGAAAGTCGGGGATAAAGTCTCCCTTGAGTCCGAAATTTTTGCTAATCATTTTATCGAGCCATAAGGGCCCAATTGGTGTGATCGGATTGCCAAAAATTTTTAGACCGGCTTTGCGTTTCCACCGTTGCCATAAGAGCTGGAGGTAGGTGTAATCGAGCTCATGGGAAAGAAACCCTAAGACTTGTTCCGGATGAAAGTCCCAAAAGTCGAGACGATAGGGAGCAGCGCTGTAGGTGCCGACGAATAACGGCAGGAAATGCTCGGTGATTTTGATGACGAGATCGCCAATATATTTTTCACCCCTCGGCATTTGGGGGTCAGTAGTGTGCTGTAATAATCGACTTAAACTTTGACTGCCGAGGCTTAGATGCGTGCCGTTGTTCGCCAGACTAATGTTTGACGGCGTAGGCAACGTGACGAGATTGCGATTGATAATGCCGGCCCCCTGTAATTTGGCGATGGCATTGACATGGCTCCGTGATAGGACTGTGTGGCACAAGGCCATGTAATGATGTTTTTCTTCTCCGCTGTCCCAGCCGGATAAACAGGGATTCATGAAGAGTTCTCGGTAAAATGAGTCGGAAATGAGACGATTCAGCTCTTTTTGCCGTATTGGCGGGTGGGGCGCGAAGTAGACCATGGCTTGTTGGCCAAGTTCAAGCAAATCGAACTTGTGATTCGCGTACATAATCAGTAATTGACTAAGGAGATATCGTTTTGACGCTTCACGGCCGACGGCGTGTCCCATGTGCGTGCGAGGATTCATCTTGACCACGTAAAAACTGAACGTTTCAGGGGAAGTATTGTCGTTGAGAAAGTGATTCATCAATCGCTCCCCGAGGCCGCGAATGACATGATGAGTTTGTGGGGAGATACTGATCACATCGGCGAGGGCAATCCTGAGTAAGTAACTGATCGGAATGCGGAGCCAATCTTCCCCGTGATGCGAGAAGAGGAATTTGAAAACGTCGCTTCGTCGTGGCCCAGTCGGATGCCTTTTATCTTCCAAGAGGTCATGCTGGAGGACCTGTTTCGAAAAGTGACTGAGTCGGTTGAGTGGAAAACGGACCCATGAGTTTTCCCAGACATGCTGAGATGAATCATTGACGTATTGTTCAAGTTCGCTAGCAGAAGTATTGGGCGACAATCCTGAAGCCGACTGCCTTACCATATTTTTAAAAAAATTCGACGATGCCAGACTGATCGGAAGGTCGACGGCATCTTTAGAGCCAATCACGGCCGTTTGATATTCATTTTCGGTTCCAGCGGTCATGTCGTACGCATGAAACGGAAGGGGATGGTCATGTGCGCCCGAAGCGCTATTCTGTTGTGACCATGCTTGGAGAAATGTCTCGACGATGTGATGATGTTCTGCCTGTGAGAGCGTTGATCGGTCGGCCGATAGGCCCTTAGGCATCCGGGAACGATATAAGCTCAATGGATACCTCCCTGTCTCGGTGAATTTCCAAAGCATTCCTGTTCGAGTTGCGCGGTCATTGCCTCCTGACTTTTATCGTTCGTTACTCATATGAAGAATATCGGTTATTGATGTTGCGAGTGAGTTGCTCTGTTGCTACTAGTGTGTAAACTTTTGTTTTGATCAATGTCATGGGAATGTAAACGCACAGGCTTATTCCTGAAGATGGATGATTCACCTTCCTTGCTTTTGTCTGTTGTACGGTCTTGCATGGGACATCGCTAATTTACGTGAATGTTACATGCCTCTAACCTCGTAGCAATCTTCCCTTGATAATCTACCACCTCAGCCATTTTGATTGTTCGCTCAAATTTTCTGAATTCTTAGTAAGGACGATGCTGTTTTTCGCATCTCAGTTTAATGATTCGTATCGATGGCTGAATTGTGGTGATCCCATATTGAGCATTGTTTGTGGCCTATTTTGAGTGAGATATACCGTGGTTGTATAAGTGAGTTCCTTGTCATGAGATATTCATGTCTTTAATCCCAATTTCTGTTGCTACATTGGTTAAACAAGAAGGCCCATATTCTGCTAAGCACACCTTGCAATTCCATCAAGCGACGCTGGATGTCTCATATGCAGATCGGACTGTTCGGTTAACTCGCAAGGAGTATGGAATTTTGCTAGAATTACATGCAGATCAGGGTCGAGTCTGTTCTCGTGAAGAGATATTGGCCAATGTTTGGGGGTGTGATGTGTTTGTTGATTTGAGAACGATTGACCGGCATATTGTGAAGCTTCGACGGAAGATTCAATATTTGAACCAACAGGATCTACATGTAGATACGATCTGGGGAGTGGGCTATCGCCTTCGAGTTTCCAATGCCTCCTCAGATGAAATATCGGAATCTTGTCCTGAGTAATATTCCCTCTGCTCCCTCGCCAATGTCTCTTCGCATTCTTCATCATTCATACAAAGGACCGTCATGAGTAAACTGGCTGTTATTGATATTGGAACGAATTCTATTCATATGATTCTTGTGGAAATTAGTTCTGATTTTTCCTGCAAAGTGATGGATCGTTTTAAGGATATGGTGCGATTAGGTGATGGAACCTTTACCCATCATATGCTGTCGGATTCCGCGATGCTTCGAGGGCTTGATGCGCTGAGAAATTTAACTACGCTAGCACGAAATAAAGGGTTTGACCGTCTTGTCGCGACGGCGACGAGTGCGGTTCGTGAATCAAGAAATGGAGGAGAGTTTCTTCAGATGGTCGAAGAGCAACTTGGCTTAGCCGTACAAGTGATCACGGGTAAGGAGGAAGCGCGACTCATTTATGTCGGCGTGCGAAATGGTATGGCGCTGTCAGATGAGCGGGCGCTGATTGCCGATGTTGGAGGAGGATCAGTCGAAGTTATTGTCTGCAATCAAAAGAAAGTGTTTTCAGGCAAAAGTTTAAAGCTAGGGACCATTCGACTCAAGGATCTTTATTTGAAACACGACCCTCCGACCAAAGGCATGCTCAAAGAACTGGAGAAGGTGATACAGCGTGGGCTGGAGTCATGTCTGAAGGCAGCACGAAATCTGACCTTTTCACAGGTCGTCGCAACCTCCGGTACGGCGGCAAACCTTACCGAAATCATCTATCTTCGGCGAACGGGAAAACCTGTCCCGCAATTAAATTTAGCCAACGTTCAGCTTGAGGAGATTCGTGCTGTTGAGGATGAACTGATTCAAGGGGATACCGATGCGCGATTGGCTATCCCAGGGCTTGATCCGAAGCGAGTGGATACGCTCTTGCCTGGGGTGATGTTTTTTCGATGTTTACTCGAACTCACCGGGCAAACAACATTAACAATTTGTGATAAGGCGCTTCGAGAAGGGCTGATCTATGACTTTATTGATCGGCATCAAGATGGGTTGAAAGCGGAACAGGAAATTCCGAATACCCGTCGTCGAAATGTGATTCTTTTTGGACGACGGTGTCACTATGCTGAAGCGCATGCCTTTCACGTCGCGAAGCTGGCGCTGCAGTTATTTGACCAGTTGAAGTCGCTGCATAGCCTTGATGATCAAGAGCGGGAATGGTTGGAATATGCGGCATTACTCCATGATGTTGGGTATTTAATTCGCCGCAGGCAGCATCATAAGCATACGTACTACCTGATTAAGCATGGTGATCTTTCCGGGCTGACTGCCGATGAAGTTGATCTTGTGGCGAATATTGCCCGTTATCATCGTCGGGCTTCTCCCAAAGGCAAGCATACAGCTTTTAGCGCATTATCAGGTAAACAGAAAAATATCGTCCAAGTATTAAGTGCCTTGTTGCGTGTCGCGGATGGTTTAGATCGGAGTCAGTTCTCAGTCGTTCAAGGTATTCATGTCTCGATTGGTCCCACTATTCAACTGGAACTCGATTGTTCAGCTGACCCAGAGTTGGAAGTCTGGGCTGCTCAGAAGCGCGCAGCATTATTTGAAAAAGTTTTTGATCGCCCCGTCCAGTTTGTGCTTCAGTTTTCAAATAGTGAATAATCATTTTCTCATTCCCTTCCATCACGTTTCCTGAAAATTGATATATGGAGATGACTTGATACCCCTCTAATGGGGCATTGCCCTGGTATATTCCTCAACCCTATTCTTACGTAGTCTCACCCAACCGTTTTTTCAGCCTATGGAAATTTTCCGCACGATTCATAATTTTTCGTGCTGCATTGAGCCACAAAAAAGGAGTGTTTATATGAGTGATGTCATGACTCGCAATCTGGACTTTGGGAAAATAGAATCCTACGATGAGCAAAACCTCGAACTGTACGTCAGTAAAGGGTCCCACGTCCATGGCGTCATTCGTGTGAAGGGGACGGCTCGCATTGATGGGTATTTTGAAGGAAAAATTCATACAGATCTGACACTACAAATTGGAAAAGATGCGGTCATTGTTGCGGATATTCATGCGAGTACGCTTATTTCACAAGGACCAATTCGCGGAGATGTCATTGCCCAGCAACAAGTAGAACTATTAGCTCCGGCAACGGTTGACGGGGCCATCTCTTCTCCCAAGTTTTCTTTTGAGCAAGGGGTCCAGGTCAACGCCATGATTAAGATGGGCAAAAGTTAAACGAGAAGAATATTGAGGGTCGCCTCTCAAGAATATGACTATGCTTTTCTAAGCTGTCTTAGTTGTGCTGGTCGTAACCACCATTCCAACCGTCCATGCCCGATTTGGGGTTTCTCTTTAAATTGAATTGCACAGGCTCCGGCTTTCTTGAGTGAAAGCCCTGGAATATATCTTCCAGAGATCATGAGGGCAGCCAATTGTCCAAGATGTGGTTCGTGGCCAACGCATATGACGGTAGCCTCTTCGGGAAACTTCGTGAGTATGGGAAAGATGGTGGTTGGCGCGTGATGAAAGACAAGCTCCTCACACAGTTGAATGGGTTCATGCAGGTTGAAGACCTTATAAGCAATTTCAGCAGTTTCACGTGCTCGCACGTATGGGCTGGAGAGCAAATGGGTTGGTTGGCTACCAATCAGTGAGAGTCCTTCGATCGCCTTCTGGGTTTTCTTGATACCTTCGCGATTTAATGGTCGTTCGCTGTCTGCCCTGTCCCAGTTTTCTCTCCCAACCGCAATCCCATGTCTGAGTAGAATGCAATTCATACAATCAAATTCCGGCTTTTTGGTAGTCTAGCACAGTCTCAATTCAATCGGAATGGAGTATGGCTGTTGAATTAGGATAGGGGAAGGTGGAAGGAAAAATTTCGTTTGTGTGCAGATGTTAAATGCTGTTCAGACGGTCACATCGAAAAATTTTATGAGAGGTTTTAGTACGTCCTACTTCCAATCTTATCTCTTCTCAATTGATACAACCATCATTAGAATCCTTTGATTTTTTCAAGATTATTTGTGGCCGAGTTTTAATCCAAGTTGACTGAAAGCTACGAATATCCCATACATTGAGATGACATGCCTACTCTCCTATCTGAAACTACAAATCTCGGTATTCACGGTCGCGTGGCATTGGTTACGAGTTTCTTCGCACGAACATGGTCCCCAAAAATCTCGGAAGAGGAGCAGTTGTCCATTTAGGCAAGCGCATTAGTAGCCTGAGATATGGATTGGTCAATCTGTGGATTTCTGATGTTCAGCGCTTAGCTCGTTCGATGCTTAATGAGAGATAGATACGAAAAAGTTTTCTTAGCATACCTGTTCTCTCATGATAGGCCTCTATACTTTGAGGCTTGTAAAAGAAGAGTGTTATAGCAAGCCTGAATGGGACCTCTACGTCACCTGACGTATTGCATCATGGTCCTAGAAGAAGTATTGAATTTCTTAACAGATCATATTCTGAAAGAAACAAAAGGGTTTGTATAAAATCCCTTTTCAGGTATTGAGATATTTGACATAACCCAGTGAAGCACTATGTGGAGGTTTTTAGCACTTCTTGCGAAAGTGTTGTATCCGAAATGGTTTCCTTCAATCATTATCCTGTTGTTTGCATATATGTTTGTGCTTGGGCTTCTGGGGCGAGCCAATGCGCAAATCTCCCCTGCGACATTTACTTTTACTGGTTCCACCCGACCCCAAGAAGGAACGGATTTTCGAAAAATTTTTGCTGGAGAAGAGTTAAAAGTTGGGCTGATGAGACTTTACCCGTTTTTAGGGATTGCTGAAACCTATACTGATAATGCTTTCAAGACAAAAACGAAAAGGAAGAATGACTTTATCCACACTGTAGCCCCTGGACTGCAAGCCCAATTGCGATTAGGTGGACAACATCGATTGATAGTTGATTACCGAGCCAGTCAACAGTACTCGCAGCGATTTTCTAACAACGATGTACTTAGTCAAGATGCTATTGGTCTATTAGCGTTGAATTTTCCGGGAGATCTGAAGGTCGATCTCCAGGGTGGTCATACAGAAGGGTATGATCCTAGAGGATCAGAGCTAGACATCCAGCAGACTGATATCACAACGTGGAACACAAACTCGTTCCTTGGAAGTATGGAATGGTTTAGCTCATCAGTAGGCTTCAACCTGACGGTAAATACACTGTCGTGGAATTTTGAGAACAATAATCAAGGCCCGACTCGGGATCGATGGAGTCATACGGCAGATTTTACGGTGTTTGGTTCAATAGCCTCCAAAACCTCCGTTCTTCTGAATTTTAATTTTGAGAAGGAGAACTATGCTCAGAACAAACAACTGGACAGCTTTACATACGGAATGAGTACTGGACTGAGATGGGCCGCTACCGGCAAGACCACTGGGATCATCCGCGCTGGGTATGCGGTGTTGAATTTTGATCGTGCTCGCGTCAAGCAACCAAGTGGGTCACTATTGAACTCAGGTGGAAACAAACAGGAAATATTTAGTGTTGATGGAGACCTTCGTTGGAACCCAACTACGAGAGCCAGTATCAACATCCGTCCATTTCGAAGCATTGAGCAGGCAGCGATATTCAATACTGCGACGTTTGTTCGAACCGGTGTGTTTATCCGAGCTCGACAAGGGATCGGGGCTCGCACCAATCTGACGGGAACGTTTCGAATTTCACAGGACGAGTTTGAAGAGGACGAAGATAGTGCTGCAAGTAATCGACGTGATTTGCGAGTGCTTGGGGCAATTGGCTTTGATTATCAGGCGATTAGGTGGCTGGGGTTGAGGGTGGATTATCGTTTTGAGCGAAGGAGTTCCAATGCGAATCAGTTTGATTATTTTGCCAATACAATCATGTTGTCGATCCAGGGATTGCTCTAATTAGAACATTATTGGATGCCGTAGATATTGAGAGGGGAAAAGCTGGCGTCGTTGTCTTTCGCAAAAATAAACTGCCTTTTTCTTTTGACGCAATGGTCCCAGAAAATAGTGAAGGATGTGTAGAAGTGGAACTAGCCAAAAAATGGATGCGGGGAAAGGTTTATATTTTCGTTATTCTTATGGTGTTCATGTCGGGATGCGGAGGAAGTTTTTTCATATGGGAAACTGAACAAGATCTGCAAGACATTGTCAATGCCAACCAATTGTATCGCCTAGGGCCTCACGATGTCGTGGCTCTTACCGTTTTTGGTGAGCCAGATTTAACCAAAGAGATGGAGGTGAATGGTATTGGAAAAATTAGCATACCTCTGCTTGGAGAACTCGATATTGGGGGAAAAACCCTCAAAGAAGCAGACGCCCTGGTGACGGCTAAGCTAAAAGATGGATATTTAAAAGATCCGAAAGTGACCTTCTCTATTACTCGATATCGAAATTTTTATGTACATGGTGAGGTGAACCACCCAGGGGCCTTTCCGTATCAAACAGGACTAACCGTTCTAAAAGCCATTACCCATGCAGGAGGTTTTACAGATAGGGCGGCGAGAAGTGGGACCAAAGTGATTCGCATGATAGACGGAAAAGCAAAACGACTTGCGACTAAAATGGAAACTTATATATTGCCCGATGATATCGTCATGATACCGGAGAGTTTTTTCTAAATCTTGTCCAAGGTTCCCTTATGATGACCAAAAACATCGATTCAGAGGCATACGAACAGGCGGAACCAGAAAAAACTGTTCATCTGGCAGAACACCTACAGATTTGTCGCCGAAGAATTTGGTTAATCGTGAGCTTTATGGTTGTCTTTTCTGGCCTAGCGGCTTTGTGGACATTTAGCCAAAATCCCATCTACCAGGCGATAGCGGGGTTTATGATCGAACCCTTGCATCCGGTTGTTCTACAGACTGCGCAATATCCTGAGGAGTGGGAATCTGATCTGTTTAGTGTTCGGATTGAAACCCATACGAAGCTGTTGATTAGTTATCCGGTCTTGGAGGAAACGGCTAGACGCATCAATCTTGCCGCGCAGGCAGAGTACCAAGCTTCCCCTTCCATTGTTACGACTTTTATGGGATATCTGAACCCTGTCTGGGTTGACACGATTAAAGGGTGGGTTCGGGAAATAAAGCAGAAGATATCCGGGATCGGTGATGCTACTGGCGGGACTACAGGAAAAATCGACAACTTCGCACTGAATCCAGAGCCCGCTGGTATTCAACCGGATCTCGTAAAAGATTTTGGAAAAAAGATACTCATTGACTATGTCAAGGGCAGCAAGTTGGTGAACGTGACAGTAGAGTCTGAATCCCCAGAGTTTGCTGCACATGCAGCGAACTCGTTGATCAATGTCTATATGGAACGGATAGCAAGGCAGAGGTCCCAGGAAGCCAGCTCAACCACTGAATGGTATTCAAATCATTTAGAGGGTCTGAGAGAAGACGTTAAGAAATCGGAGTTAGCCGTGTATGACTATAGACTGAAGAATGGTCTTGTGGATGTGAGTGAGGCACAAACGGTAGCCGAACAACAACTCATTGAGCAAAATAAAGAACTCGCCAATGTGGAGACCAGCCGCACTGCAGCTCAGACTCGGTACCAACAGATTCAGGCAATACAGGCGAAATTGCGGGCCGACTCGGCAGACGGACAAACGTTAGACCGTTCAGAGCTAGACTCCCTCACCGAACTTCGTACGTATGCGGCCATTCAAGAACTTCGAGCCAAAGAAGTAGCCCTCTCCGTACAAATAGCGAGATTATCAGAAAAGTATGGGCCTCTTCACCCGACGATGGTACATGGTCAGACGGAGTTAAAAGAGTTGAGATTTCGGATCGATCACGAAATTGATGGAATCTACCATGCAGCAAAGCAGGATTACTTGCTCTGGTTGGCAAGGGAGAGAGCAGCCAAGGCAATGCTTGCGAAGCGAAAAAAAGAAAAACTGGCCCTAGAGAAACTTGCGGTGCAGTATCGACTCCTTGAGCGTAAAGCAACGAGTGACCGTCAATTATATGATCTCTTCCTTAAACAAATGAGCGAAAAAAATATTTCTGCCCAAATAGAGACCACGAATATGTATTTAGCTGAACCCGCCATTCCTAATCCGACCCCTGTTAGACCGAGGCCCTTGTTGATTACCTTGCTTGCCCTCATTGCTGGTATGGGGGCCGCGGTTGGGCTTGCATTTTTCTTAGAATATTGGGATCGGAGTCTCAAGGGACCAAAAGATGTTGAACGACATCTTGCTGATTATACCTGGCTTGGATGGATTCCAAGATTGTCATGGAAGCGCAATCTTAACCTGGCTCGTATCGTGGAGTCGGAACCTCTGAGTCCAGTGGCTGATAGTTTTCGCCACCTGAGAACTGCGCTGCGCCTGACCGTTCCATGCGCTGAACCTATGTCTTTCGTCATCACCAGCCCCGGTGAGCACGAGGGGAAGACTACCCTGGCAGTAAATCTTGCTATTTCGATTTCTCAATTGGAAAGTACTCGCGTCGTCCTAGTTGATGCCCATTTTCGCCAACCGTCTGTAGATAAAATCTTTGGCATCAAACGAGAGAAAGACAAACCAAAGGGGTTGAAGCACTTCTTGTTAGGAGAGGCTGAAGTAGGGGAAATTCTCCATCAAACGACCGTCACTGATCTTGTTGTTATTCCGTCGGGAGGTCAAGAGCATCGCGCGACAGAGCTACTTCACTCAAAACGACTAAACACGTTTTTTAGTTGGTGTCGTCAACAGGGCTTTCACGTCATTGTGGATGCACCACCGGCACTAGCCTTTGCCGATGTATCAGTGATTGCCAAGCAAGTCTACGGTGTACTTCTGGTTGTAAGCTCTGGTGAGACAACTGTTGATGCATCGAAAATAGCGCTTCAACGGCTTGGAGCGCATGGGGCTCAATTCCTGGGTATCGTGATGCAGAAGGTACCAAGAGATCGGGTGCCAGACTATTCCCGTTAATTCGGCAGGTCAGAATTTCTAAGTTGAGCATCTTGAATGCCATCGATCGGAAGACACGTTTGCTTTTGTCATGGTCTGTCTATATGGCGCTTTTTATTACTGTGCGATGATGATGTGCTGGTGGAGAAACAGAGCTATGTTGAATGGCTTGCACAGCTGTTAAAAGTAACTCTTTCATGGAAGAGGATTTTCCTATTACGGCATATGCACCAGCCTTGAACGCCTGCTCCTGCAATTCATGAGTCACATTCCCGGTGAACATGATCACAGGGGGGATGTTCTCAACGATGGTTGTAGAAAGTTGCTCAAGAAATTTAATGCCTCCGAGCACAGGCATTCGATTGTCGGTGATTACCAGATCGACTGAGGCTGTTTCGAGGAACGTGAGCGCTTTCGACCCATGTTCGACTTCTTCACAGACATACCCGTAGGATTCAAACATTGAACGAAGCAGCATCCTATTCCCGGCATCATCATCGACCAGAAGAACTCGATTCCTTGAGGTTTTAAAACCTTCCCCATGAGCCATTCCTTGTTCGCTCTTCTCACTTTCCTGCATTATTTCAAGAAGTGCAACGACTGCTGCGGTACGACACTCAACTCCGAGCTTGGAATAAATATGTTCGAGATGTTTCGAGACCGTTCGAGGGCTGATATGAAGGATCATGCCAATGACGCTATTCGTCTTTCCTCGTGCTACCCATGTCAAGACTTCTATCTCTCTCCTAGATAATCCCTTTTGTTCGAATGTGTGAACCATTGCTTCGGTTTCTAGCCAAGAATCAAAGGATTTGACTGTTGGAAACAGTTCATCTGATGAACACGGTTGATCATTCATTGGAGGAACCTCATTGTTCTGACTTTTGTGTGAATTGACCGGTGTCTCCATCTTTGATTCCTTTCAGTTGCCTTGCGTCACCACAGGAAGAAAGATAATGATCGTTAAGGGCTCCATTTTCACTTTCGTCAAAAAGTTCGTGTCGACCCTACGACGTGAGGATGATTCTCCATGGAAATTAAAATCTATTTGATCTCGTTATTATAGGGAATGGGACCAAAGTTGTGTTCGTGCTTATTGATGGAGTCTCGAAGTAATTTAACCAGGATCCTTGCATAAAACGGACTGATAATAATTCTTGTGTGATATTGTTCTGCCTGATCTTCTGAATACGATTGGCCGAAGTCGAGCACAAACTCAAACGCCGAGTGGCCAACTTTGAAAAAGTTGGAGTATTGCCCAATGGGACCCATGTCTCCGGTACCTCTGGTATCAGATTTCCCGTTGGGTTCTTTCGATGTCATGAGTCAGTCACCAAGGGTTGAGAAAGAATAAGGGTGATAACGTCAACCTAAGGTCAGATTACTAAGCAGAATCTGTTCCTGATTTTATTATTGAAGGCAAGCCACCTCCAATTTGTTGAATTGTCTGCAGATAGTACAAAAAATGATCTTAAAGGCTTGAGCGTTAGGGCCGGAATGACTCTGATGATGTTACATATCAAATGCAGGTTAGCAAGTTTTTGATAAGCAAAAAGAGGAATACAAAAGACTGAGCATTGCTATGAATTTACTGGTGAATTGAAATTTTTTGGAGGTAGGATCGGAAATAGAAAAGTCATGTGTACCAATATGTAACAGGGATATAAAGATGTGACACTTTACAAAATCTGCCAATATGATCCACACGGAAGAGTGAGGATAAGTGGCAGGCTGGAGCGAAGCGGAGGCAAATCGTTTCTTAGGGAGAAAGCCCCGCCTGGGAGGACGGGGAGTTTCACTAACCATTGATTGTCAGTGGAACACTTTCGTAATGCCGTATTTGTCCATCTTCCTGTAGAGAGTCATACGAGACCAATTCAGGGCCTGGGCTGCTCTACTCTTGTTCCATTGGGTTTTGACTAGTGCATGGATCAACTTTCTCTGTTCAGCCTCAATGGAGCTTTGGCTTTCCCCGAGCTTTGCTTTTATGTGCTCGGGGAAATCTTCGAATGAAATGATCCTAGGCGGTGTTCCGACAAAAGTCGCTTCCAGGAAGTTTCTGAGTTCTCGAACATTGCCTGGCCACTTATAGGCTAGTAAGGCCTTCAGAGCGTCTCTACTGAAGCCGTCGACAACCTGGTCCGACTGGAATTTTGCATCTGTGAGGTAGTGGTCAAGCAAAAGAGGAATATCTTCTCTACGATCTCTTAGTGGCGGTAGGTGCATTCTGGCGACGTTTAACCGATAGTATAAGTCAGATCTGAATTTTCTTTTTTCAACCAATTCATCGAGTTCTTGATTGGTTGCAGCAATAATTCTAGCATTGAACGGAATATATTTTCTCCCACCTAATCGATGTATTTCTTTGCTCTCAAGAACCCTCAGAAGCTTGGTTTGGCTATGAACATCTAAATCGCCGATCTCATCCAGTAAGATGGTCCCACCTTCAGCCTGTTCGAACGTACCTTTACGCAACTTTTCTGCGCCAGTAAAGGCGCCTTTTTCATACCCAAACAGTTCACTCTCAAATAAAGTTTCAGGAATTGCAGCGCAGTTTACAGATACAAAAGGGTGACCGTGTCTCCTGCTATTTCTGTGAATCAAATTTGCCAGTAAATCTTTTCCTGTTCCCGTCTCTCCCGTGATAAGAACTGTACTGTCAGATTGGGTGATTTGGCGAAGGGAGGCTTTTATCCTTTGCATGGATTTGCTACGACCAATCATCGCCAAGTCGTCAGCGGGATCAGACCTTCTTGCAGGATTTTTGATTGAAGACTCATATCTATTTTGCTGGGAAAGCAACTGCTTGATACTCGCACTAAGTTCTTCAAGTGAAAACGGGTTTTTAAAGTAATCGTTGATCCCTGTTTTGAGGGCAGCAATGGCCAACTGTTCTGAGCTGTGTGAAGTGATCAAAATAATTGGAACATGTGGGTAACGCTGACGGATTTGTTCGGCTTTTTTTATTCCCCGAGGGTCACAGTGTTGTGAAGTGTCAACGATGATGATGAGGGTATTGAACTCTTGGTTGATAGGGTAAGGGGTATCCGGAATGCTGAGTAATTCACGGACCTCATGGCCTTGAGAGTTCAAACAAGATTGTAGTATTCGGACTTGGTGAGAAGGTGCCTCTGAGACCAAAAAGATAGGACCATTCTTCAGTCTATCCACAAGGTGGCTCCTATTTAGGCAGAGGTAGGATACGTTTAAGGGGAGCGAAATATTGACAGTGATTGAGGAGAAAAGCAATAGAAAATTTATTTTCTACGCTATACAACGTATTGATTCATACTCATCACCTCGGTTATCCAATTGTCCAGTTCCGATGTCGATTAAAAAGCAAAGCGTGAAAATGGTGTGTGAACCAAACAACATGGTTGATCTGTCAGAAGATGCGATGTCAGTCCGAGTGTTGCGCATTGAACCTTCTTTGGGCTGGGTCTCACTCCGCCTGCATGAGTTGTGGGAATATCGAGAGTTATTATATTTCCTGACCTGGCGAGACATAAAAGTTCGTTACAAGCAAACGGTTTTGGGCGCAGCATGGGCGATCATTCAACCATTCTTTACGATGGTCATATTTAGTATATTTTTTGGCCGTCTCGCACAGATACCGTCTGATGGTATCCCTTACCCCATATTTGCCTTTGCGGCACTCGTCCCATGGACTTTTTTTTCCAATGGACTGACGCAATCGTCCAATAGCCTTGTCAACAGTGCTAATTTACTCAAAAAAGTCTATTTTCCTCGCTTAGTGATCCCTCTATCCAGCGTGCTCTCGGGGGTCGTTGATTTTGTCTTGGCCTTCGTCGTGCTGTTGGGAATGATGCTGTTTTACGGTATTGTTCCAACGGTCAATGTCTTATGGCTTCCATTTCTTTTGTTATTAGCATTTGTGACTGCGTTAGGTGTAGGGCTGTGGTTCTCAGCTATGAATGTCCAATTCCGAGATGTACGGTATACCATTCCGTTTTTCACCCAGTTCTGGTTATTTGCTACACCGATTGCCTACCCAAGCAGTTTGCTTTCTGAGTCATGGAGAATCCTCTACGGACTGAATCCCATGGTTGGTGTGGTTGAAGGGTTCCGTTGGGCTCTGCTGGGCACGGAAACAGCTCCTGGCCCAATGATTCTTGTTTCATCGTGCGCAGCCGTCACGATCTTGGTTTGTGGTGCATTCTATTTCAGGCGGATGGAACGGACGTTTGCGGATGTCGTGTGACGACCATTTTCTCTCTATGCTTCGGTAGGCGATATATTGAGCACTCAAAGCAGTTCGTGAAATGAGAGAGATGCCGAATAGTCTGACTTCGTGAACAGTTCAAGGAGGGGGAGAAAAAATGGAGTGGTACCTCGTCCAAAGTAAACCTCGTCAAGAACATGTGGCTGCTTTGAACGTACAGCGACTTGGCGTGGAATCGTTTTGTCCTCGCATCAAACAATCAAAAATCGTTCGTTGGAAAAAGCAGGTCGTGATCGAAACCCTTTTCCCAGGGTACCTTTTTGCACTGTTTGATAGGGGAAGTCAATTCCGAACCGTGAACTTTGCTTTGGGTGTTGCAAGAGTTATCACGTTTGGCGGAGTTCCTGCTAGGGTTGATGAAGAGATCATCAACTCGATCAAGACGAGGATTCATGATTCATGGGTGAATGTTGAGCCCAAGGCTTCTTTTAAATCTGGTCAAAAGTTGCAGATTACAGAAGGTCCTTTTTGCGGGTTAGAAGCGGTTTTTGAGCAACAACTCTCTGGAACGCAGAGGGTCGCACTTTTATTACAGGCGGTATCGTATCATGCTCGTGTGATCATTGAACGGCGTCACGTATCGGCCTGTTAAACACGTCTGAAATGCGATTTCTGGCTCTCCTTCAATTCGTTCCATCCTAACGTTTTACCTACTGCATTGAAGAGCGAAGTGGTTTCCAATTTTTTGCACAGGGCGCTAAATGGAATTTCGGCCCTTCCGTGCGCGGCATTCTCGACTTCGGGATTCACCAAAATAGACCGCATCAGGTGTCCGGTGGTTCAATCCTTGGTGGTGGCGATCCGTATTATAGAACTGGAAGTAGTGAGTCAGTCCATCTCGTAGAATTGCAGGCGTTTCATAGGCTCGTCAACACACATTCTCGTACTGCATGCTCCGCCACAGCCGTTCGACGTACATATTGTCGACCCACCGCCCTTTTCTTTCCTCCACGCAGGCTTCGCTCCCAGGGTATTCGAGACGTACTTGGGATGCACGTCAAACTGCTCGGCCAACTCGGCGAGCGTATATTCCTTCTGATGGTTGCCAATGACAATTTGCCTTGAACACTGGCAAGTGATTCCGTCGTGTTCGCTTAGTCATCTTCTGCCCCTTTCGTTAAAAGATAATAAACGGAAGAAGATTTCACTTAGCATCCACAAATTTCTGTCCAATGAATGAGCGCCAATGCCTATGCTTCCTGGGCAAAACTGAGTGTATTTAACTTTTCCGACAACATGGGTGGCCAGTATTCATCATCCATGGTACGGCTCACTGTACAGGATATGAGAAATTTCTATGGAGACGGAAAAGATCGATGAATTTTAGGAAAACGCAATAAAGAAATGAACATGCTGCCACAAGAATACGACAGACGACGTATTGCTGAGAGGCTATTGAAGCAGTATGCTGCAACTCACTTTTTAAGGTGTAGTAGCGTGAGGAAAGTATCAGGAGTCGAAGTGAGGAGTCGAGAATCGGTGATGTACCGAATGGGCGGCAGCTTATCCATGTAGGGGCATAGGACCTTGACGTGTTGCTGTAAATTTTCAGAATTGCTTCATAATCGAAAACCAACAATCGAATTCCAGAACTCTAAAAAATTACATACAGTGTCTGTGCTGTGATAGGTGGAATGTGAGAAAAATAGCAGAGTGAGAAAAATAGAACTTAAACCAACCCTGACCGATCTCCGACGCACGTGGATCATTGCAGTCTGGACCCCCGAGCTTCAGCAAATTTATACATGAGAATCTCCTTTCAGTACCATGGTCTGCGCGACAAGAGTTGTTTATCGGAGACGTCACTCAAATAGCTATTGACGAGGGGGCCCAGTGGAGAGTGTATATTTCCCAGATAGTACCTATGTGGATATAGGAACTCCTCATGACCTCACTGAGGTCGTCTGCTCCGAAGTCGTCCACGAAGAGCCAATAGCGTTGTAATCCTCTTTGATCGGGCGATAATTACATCTCGGTAATTTGAAAATACTCCGCCTATCATTCTTCGTCTGTGAGTGTGGAATGAGTAGCATCGCCATCAAGGTTGACGGACTTAGCAAGCAATATCGCATCGGCAAAAAAAAAGAGCAGTATAAAACCTTGCGGGACATTCTTTGTGATACCTTGACCTCACCATTTCGGCGAGCACGAAAAATTTTGCAGGGACAGTCGACGGGTGCTGCTGAACTTGACGAGAAAATATGGGCGTTAAAGCACATCTCATTCGATGTGGCACATGGTGAGGTGGTTGGACTTATCGGTAGCAACGGGGCTGGCAAAAGTACACTTCTGAAAATTCTTTCCCGAATCACCGAACCAACCGATGGTTCAGTGGAAATTCATGGTCGAGTTGGTGCTCTCTTAGAAGTGGGGTCAGGGTTTCATCAAGAGTTAACCGGTCGGGAAAATGTCTATCTCAATGGTGCGATTCTTGGAATGAAGAAAATAGAAATAGATCGAAAATTTGACGAGATCGTTGCGTTTTCTGAGATTGAAAAATTTATCGATACACCCGTAAAGCATTATTCGAGTGGAATGCATGTGCGGTTAGCGTTTGCCGTCGCCGCTCACCTTGAACCTGACATCTTGATTGTTGATGAGGTGTTGGCAGTGGGCGATGCGGCGTTCCAAAGAAAGTGTCTTGGGAAGATGGGGAATGTAGCGAAAGAAGGCCGAACTGTATTACTCGTGAGTCATAATATGTTGTCCATTCAGGCGATGTGTGACCGAGCCATGTTTATTGAAAATGGTATGGTGTCTTTTTCGGGAACAACAGCTCAAGTGGTGACCAAATATCTCGGATCAATGGAGCAACTGCGTGCACAGTCACTCGATTTGCGAGAAGACCGGATTGGTGGAGATCCCTTTCGATTTACGTGTGTTCAGTTTCTCAATCCTGAGACGAAGATTCCCTGGACCGTCTTGAGTTCTGGTCAGCCTGTCATCATCCGAATTGGCTATTGCTCTCAATCTTCTCAGGTTATCGAAGATATCAATATCAGTTTTACCCTGTTTACTTCCACGGGCACTCACTTGTTTGGCTGCAACAGTCGAGCCGTCGGGATGAAATTAAACGTGCATCCAGGTGAAGGTTTCACGGATTGCTATCTTTCCCGATTACCGCTAAAGGCCGGGCGGTACGCGTATGACTTAAATGCTGAGAAAAATGCCACAGTCCTTGATTGGATCAAAGACGCCGGTGCGTTTGATGTGGAGATGAGTGACTACTACGGAACGGGGTATCTGCCATCCATTGGGCAACCGGGCGTCTTAGTCGATTATGCATGGGAATAAGACAGAATGATGTCTAGAGATTTCAAGCTGAGCCGAGACGTTGAAGTGCTGCCTGGCAATGGGTTTGCACAGAAGAAATTACAGCGCGTCTATCAAGAATGGAAAAAGCAAGGTTCAAGGCTTCGCAACACGCTTCGTGCTGAAGAGGTTGACCTGTCCAGAGCCTTAGTGCCAGGAGAAGCAGGATTCGATGCTGAAACGTGGGCGGACCTGACCGGGAATATCCGAAGAGCATCAATGCTTTTGGCAGATTCCCCCCATGTGAATTTTTTAGAGCAATATCGTGAAATGGGCCAGTTCCTGTTCCTACAGAAGCATTTCGTTCAGACCACATATTTTAAGAATGCAGAGGACTGTGTTCGAATTGTTGGAAGCTATTTTAGTCAGAAAACCATCGATGGTCTCCTTGCCCAAGCTAAATCGTTCGTCACACTTTATGAACGGATAAAGAAAGGGGATTTGTTAGAGGTCAAATACCCTTCGGAAGAAGGGCATTCAGAACGTGGATCTTTACCGGCCGTTCGAAAAACTTGGACGACCAATACCGTTCAGATTGATGATGGTTTACATAGGCTTGCGGTGAAATGGGTGTTGACTCAGAAAACTGCGAAAGCAATTGTTCTCTGCCCACCCATGCCTACTGCAATACAATCTCTTGTCGGAAAAGTCTCACGAAGTTGGGGAGAACGGGAACTCTTTGAACTTCACCAGCCAATAGGAGGAGTGGAATTTGATGATTCTTGGCCAATCGTACGTCAATGCTATGACCGACTTTCGATGATGTTGACGTTCCTCGAGACTTATCAGCAAGCCAGTCATGAATGGTCTGTTCTTGATTTGCTTTGTTCGTATGGGTGGTTTGTCGATCAATTTGCAAAAATCGGATGCCAGGCGTTTGGAGTAGATCCGAATCCAGCAGCCCTAAAAATTGGACAACTTGCCTATGGCTTGCAGTCTGAACAACTTGTAAAGGGAGACGTACAAACATTCTTGAATTCGTGTGAACGAACCTACGATGTCGTCTTGCTGCTAAGCATTTTGCAAGACTTTCTCCCTAAGTCTGACTTCGGAAGTGCTATCGACATATTAAAAAAGGTTGACAGGATCACTGAACGGGTCCTCTTTTTTGAGACGGGCCAAGCGCATGAGAGATGGTTTCGAGACTCACTTCGTGAGTGGAACAACGATTTTATTGTCAGCTTTATTAAGCGACATACATCATTTACTCATGTGATACCACTCGGGACTGATTCAGATAATGTAGGAGGTTTTAGCCAGAATTTTGGACGGACGCTGTTTGCGTGTGTGCGATCGCAGGGACTCTGGACCTCCAATCTTCAGGATCTGTGAATTCTGACCTACCCTTGCATTCGTTGCTGCTCCTAATACCGTTTGAGTTTTTGGTCTGAATCAAATTGGGCGAAGTGTTGGGAATTTCGGTCATTATTTCTCCCACCATAGGAGCTTGGTAATGACAAGCGGTGTAAGTAAAACGATTTCTTTTGTTGAGTCTTGTCTTGTTGCGGACATGGGGAACCATCAAATATCTCTCTCCAGATTAAAAGTGATCATTCTCTTCCCCTTTGCCCTGTTACTCTTCTACAGTGTCTTTCTAGCGTTTCCTGTAACTCGTGAGGCGGCTTTGTGGACCTTAGAAGAAAATGGACCGGTTGAACTGCTCACATTTCTATTCGCAATGGTCGGGGGGATTCAAGGGTTGGTGCTGGTTCAGCAAGTCAGAGAGCATCGAGAGCCAATATTAGTTTCGGGATTCTATTTAGCATTTTCGGCAGGGCTTATTTTTCTGGGAATGGAAGAAGTGGCATGGGGACAGTGGTTCTTTGGTTTTGAGACGCCTACATATTGGAACGAGATCAATAATCAGGAAGAATTGACGCTCCATAATCTCGAAATTTTTAATCATCATCTTGAAATATTCCCCTTAATATTTGGTCTTGGGGGGCTTGTAGGAGCGTGGCTGTCTTCTAGACCATGGGTTCCACACATCACACCTCCATTGATTCTTTTACCATGGTTTCTCCTCATAACTATTGTCTCATCCATCGATCTCATTCAAGATTTCTATATTATTCAGAAGCAGCTAGATTATCTCGTGAATTTTCTTGACGAAGTCATTGAATTGATGGTTGGGATTTCGGGGTTTCTTTTTATCTGGTTTGGTAAGAAAAAGTTTGGGATTGTATGGAAAAAGAAGATGGGACATGTTGACTGCGAACAACGCTTCAGGCAAACCTCACCTTTCGGTTAATCGTGGAAGTTCATCCAGAGTTTTTTGCGATTGGAAGATTGTGTGTCGACATTGAGCCGATACGAAATTTTTGCATGCAAGCGGCCGAAAAGCACAGCTGAGTACTTACAGAAGGAATTCTAGCGTGGCCCAAGTATGGTGATTCGAGTAATCAATGAAGCCCCAGCAGGGAACGATTCAAATTATAATACGATTGAGCCAGCGAAGTACCCATGGACGGGTACGGTTTTCTTGAATGAAAAGATTGTTGAGAGCGAAGTGGTTTCACAAAGATGTACGTTAATAGGGTGGACAGAGCTACGGTCACGGATTCATCCAGAGTTTGTTCGTCTCGATTTGAATGAAAATCTGAGCCTAGGTGCCATGTCCAAACGTAAGCGTTGAATATTGTGGGTGTCATTTTCACTCTAAGAGGCAGTTGAAAGATGTCGGTATTGTAGCTTTTCTGGATCGACTTTCTGGAAGCGTCGCTCGTCAGCCAGATCTCAAATGAAGCGCATTTCGTATTTCCTAAAGCACGACAAGGTCTCTATATCTCTTAAACATGAGGCGAGATACGAAATTTACTCGTCGTGTTTCAGGTACCGTTTACGTTTTCTATTCCGACTTGGATACCCATGGAAAGGCCGGAGTTGGTGCGCTGGGGGCGGTCATCAGTGATGTTTGGGTTTTGTGAACTTTCTGATTTCTCTTAATGTAATGTGATTTGGTTTGTTCAGAGATGTCTCGGTTTAGATGTTCGTTCGGAGACAAAGGTTAAAACCGTGTCCTTTATAAATTAGAATAAGTCGAGATGGAATTCTATCAATATGAGCTGTCCACATATCGGCCTGAATTCAGAAGGCAGATTATAGAACTGCAAAAACACTTGTGGAGTAACGACCAAGATTTGAATGCAGCCTGTTTAGAATGGAAATACGACAACAATCCTTACCTAGACGCTACGTTCATCTATTCTGCCTTCAGCGGTGATCAAATGGTGGGTATGTTGGGGGCGTGCGGTTCAAAATGGAAGATTGGTAAGTCGTGCGGATTGTGGTCTGCTTTATATTTCGCTGATTTTGTGATCCACCCGGACCATCGTCAAAAGGGCCTTGCTGGAAAATTAATGTCCTTTGCTCTGAATGATCTGTCGAATACTGAATATTCCTACGTCTTTGACTTTGGCGCGGGCGAAGAGGATTTCGGTCTTGGTATGTTGTTAAGTGGTTGGCGTCGGATCGGCTATATTCAAACGGCGCATTGGCAGGTAACTCCTGAAGCCGGATTCAAACGGATTGGGGGAGTGACCAAAAAATTATCTTTGATCAATTCAACATTCCGCCGGTTGAAGAGATATACCGAGATACTATCCTTTGCCCGTTCGTCTAAAGCACGTCATTCGTTTGATACCCTTGATGCGAAGGGAACTCTCCAGGCTCGAAAAATAGACTCCCATGTGTCAATCGGAAAATCACCGCGCTCTGCTGAGATGGCAGAGTTAGTTCAAGCCATCGACGCTAAGGAACGATTGCAGCACGTAAGAGATGAAGAATACTTCACCTGGCGCTTTAAGAATCCACTATCACAGTACCGGTTCTTATTTTGGGATGATGGTGGTTTGGAAGGGTATTTGGCCTTGCAAGCTCAAGTTTATCCAACCAATGGCAGAGGGTGGGCGAATATCGTGGATTGGGAAGCGAAGCAATCTGAAGTCCTCAAAGACTTGCTGCAAGCAGCTATTCATTTTGGAAATTTTGATCATTTGACGATTTGGTCTGCAACGTTAGCGGATGAAACCCATGATCTTTTACAAAGTATGGGGTTCTACTTTTTGGATAGCGTAGGAAGTGTAACCCGTGATGTTCGTCTCCCCTCTATTTTGGCGAAACCTATCCGTCAAGATATATTGAACGGTGAGTGGCGTTTTGGCGAACGTCGTCTATTAGACCTGGATAATTGGGATCTGCGCATGATTTATTCAGATGATTTTTAGACAAAGTCATCAACGGATGAATGTGGTGGGGAATGTATCAAGATAGTATTTCCTGTAATGCCTGGAGCTGATTGGAAGGTGTGTCTAATTGAAGTCAGGACAACTAAAAGTGTGAAACGGTGAGAATCGCTATGCATACGAGCGTCAGGGATATTCGCCAAAATCGAAAAGCCTCGGTTCAAGAAGCGAGGGAGTCCAATAGGCTTCTGGTCTCGAGCGTCATTATTTTTCTGAATGCAGAGAAATTTATTGAGGAGGCGGTTGAGAGCGTGTTCTGTCAGACCTATAAGAACTGGGAACTTATTTTAGTGGACGACGGCTCAACCGACTACAGCACAGATATTGCTCAGAGGTATGTTGCACATTATCCCAATAAAGTGCGCTATGTAGAGCACCAGGACCACCAAAATCGAGGCATGAGTGCATCACGAAATCTCGGCGTTCATCATTCCATAGGCGATTATATCGCTTTTCTGGATGCGGATGATATTTGGCTCTCGCATAAACTGGAGCGGCAACTAGAAATATTAGAAACTCATCAGGAAGTCGCAGCGGCGTTTAGCCCGTGGCAGGAGTGGCTGAGTTGTGTCGAGAATGATCATGCTCCAGATCTTGTCCAGAATCTTGGCGTCGAACCCAATAGCGTCATTCAGCCGGCCCAATTGGTGCCCCTTTGGTTGAAAGGGGATTCTGCTATACCAGGGCATTGTGGTTCCTTGTGGCGTCGAAGGGTTATTCTTCATGCTGGTGGATTTGATGATTCGTTCCGGGACTATTACGAAGATCTGGTTCTTCTGATCAAAGTCCATTTGGAAGCCCCCGTCTACGTAGGGGGAGAATGCTTAAGTAAGTATCGACAACATGAAGGGTCTAGCTGTGCCCTCATGGAAAAGTCTGGAAAAGATCGTGAGGCTAAACTGAAATTTTACCAGTGGCTAGAGGACTATCTCAGAAAGAAGAATATCCACGAAAAAACGATTTGGGAAAGTCTTCAAATGCAACTCTTTCCTTATCGTCGGCCAACCCTTCACCGTTTTGTTCAATTCATTCTACATGCCAAAAGGCAATGGAACACATTGTTGGCCGGGCTCGCTCGAAAATTCTTACCCGTTTGGGCTTACCATTGGTTAAAAACACAATGGCATTATAGGAAAACCTCAGAAGCTTTGAAGTCAGAGTAATTTTTAGTTGGTGACCGTACAAGGTCTTCACCTATTCCCGTTTAAAAGGAACACGTTTACTTCGAATTCCTCCTTCACTCCGGCATTGATCGCCCTTCATATACGGGCTTCTTCCCCAACCTGTTGACGTCTCTACAGGTTCTTTGAAACATTGAGAATGCTTTTTATTACAGAGGAATATCCCCCATTAGAAGAAGGATGTGGGGGGGTTGCCTCCTACGTGGCCTCGATAGCTCCCATGCTGGCATCTCGTGGGCATGAAGTCCATGTATTATCGTGTATGGGGAAGCAATCTCACCGAGATTACTTTGAGCGTGGTGTGGCAGTTCATCGACGGGGCGTCGTGAGCATTCCAGGCTTGCGACAACTGAAAAAAATATTAAAAATGCCTATGACATGTGAAGCGGTTCGTGCGGGAATCTCTAACTTTATTGAGTGTCGGCGGTTGGGAATTGAATTCGATGTGATTGAATATCCAGACCTTGGAGCCGAAGGGTGGATGTTTGCCTTGAGACATCATTCGCCACTCGTCGCCCATCTCCACCTACCCATTCCCATTTGGTTGTCCACAGAAGAAATCGAAGAAAATCCCCGTGACTTCCGTTGGACATCCTTCTTTGAACGGATCGCAATACGGCGGGCTGAGGTTGTGACTTCTCCTTCAAGACTTCTCGTGAAACGGATGACAGAGCTGAATTGGTTTCAAGGGAAGAATCCTCAAATTATTTCTCAGTTTCTTCATTGGCCGGACTGGAGTCCTACACGTTCGATTCGTGATTCACCACCGACGGTGCTGTTCCTCTCATGGTTGGGAAAGAATAAGGCTCCAGAAGTATTAGTCGAAGCCATCGGCATCGTTCGGAAAAAATATCCTGAGGCTCATGTCGTCTTTGCGGGAGTCAGCCTTGGTACTCGAGAAGGTCTTCCGTATGTAGACTGGATAAAAAAAACGGCCTCCGATCTCAATGGCTGTCAATTTGTTGGATATGTTCCCCATCAGGAAGTGATCCACCTAATTTCTTCATGTCGAGTGTTGGCGATGCCTTCTTGGTTTGAAAATTTCCCCATCGCAGCCTTAGAGGCCATGGCAGGAGGGCGGCCAGTCGTCGTGACTGCGACAACAGGGATCGCGGACTTCATAAAAACCGAAAAGGCGGGAAGTATCGTTCCTCCTGGTGATGCTGATGCCTTAGCCGAAGCGCTATTGCCTTATCTTCGGGATGCCGAATATGCCGCAGAAATCGGAGCGAATGCTCAGCGAGCCGTTCGAAATTTTCTCTCTCCGCAAAAAATACTAGAACAACGTGAAGCGGTCTATCAACACGCAATTGATAGTTTTCGAGCAAAAAAAGTCACGCGATTATGTGGGTTTCAATTGTGGAATCAGGGAAAAGCATGAGACACAACCACCTGTAGCGAGTCTTTTGAACGTGTTATGGATAGGCGAACTCCTCTTACGACAGACTATGTCGAGCGGACGTCAGTTAATTTAGGTCGAGACGATACGCGTGAGATAGTGAATAACACGACGCCACCGTTAACCCAGGAAGTCAGCTCGAATGAATTGAATGGGACTGAGCAAGAATGCATTGTGGTGCGGGCTCTCGTTTCCAGTATCATTATCTTTCTGAATGAGGAAAAGTTCATTCAGGAAGCCATTGAGAGTGTGATCGATCAGACATACAGCCACTGGGAAATTGTATTGGTGGATGATGGTTCGACTGATGCCAGTACTGAAATTGCTGAGCACTATGTTGAACGATTTCCTGAAAAAATTCGGTATTTCGAACATCCTGGCCATGAAAATCGCGGTATGAGTGCGTCCCGCAATCTCGGCGTCTGTCATGCAAAAGGGGAATATATAGCGTTTCTGGATGCGGATGATGTGTGGTTGCCGCATAAGCTTGAGAGCCAGGTCAAAATATTAGAGAAATATCCAGAGGCTGCTTTGGTTTTTGGTCCCTGGCAGTCTTGGTATAGCTGGAGAGATGATGGTGAGCACACTGATTGGATACAAAACCTGCATGTGGCATCAAATAGGCTTGTTCACCCTCCAGGACTCATACCTATCTGGATAGAGAACGAAGAAGCCATACCTGGCCATTGTGCGACTTTGTTGCGGCACAGTGTATTCCAAAAAGTGGGTAATTTTGAGGAGGATTTCCGAGACATGTACGAGGATGCCGTATGGCTCTCAAAGGTCTGTCTTGAAACTCCCGTGTTTGTCGAGACCGAATGGCGAAGTCGATATCGTCAACATTCCGAACGGAGTTGTGAAAAAGTACTCAGATTAGGGCAAATGGGAGAAGCGCGTCTCATCTTCCTGAAATGGTTGGCGGCCTATGTGACAAGGAGACAAAAGGATAATGAGAAAGAAAAAGAAGTTGGCAAGATTCTTCAGCAAGTGTTATGGCCTCACGCTCATCCGATTCTCAACTTTGGACTCCGATTCACCAGACAGCCAACAAAAGAGGTGCAGAGGCTTATAAAACGAAGTGTTCAAGCTGTCTTATCGGTAGAGGCGCGTCGCTGGTTTCGAACTCAGTTGAATCGTTATAAGTGTTGGCAATTGGTGGGGAAGGGACGGTTAGGAGGCCTCGTGCCCATCAGGCGAAACTTTGGATTAGGGCAAGGCCAGTGTATCGATCGCTACTACATTGAACTCTTTTTAACGCGCCATGCGATGGACATCCATGGGCATGTTCTTGAAATTCAGGAGAATACCTATACGCATCAGTTTGGTGGTGATCGAGTCACGCAATCCGATGTGCTCCATGTGACAAAAGATAATCCTCAGTCAACGATTATCAGTGATTTGGCCCGAGCTGACCATATCCCTTCCGAAACCTTCGATTGTGTCATTCTGACCCAGACTCTTCAGTTTATCTATGACATTGTGGCAGCAATTCGGACGTGTTATCGCGTTTTGAAGCCGGGAGGAGTGTTGTTGGCCACCCTACCAGGCATTCAACAAATTGATCACTCCGGCCAAAATTCCTACGACGAATTCTGGCGCTTTACGACTCGGGCAGCCCATCAGCTGTTCAATGAGGTCTTTCCCGAGCATGGTATTACGGTCCAGGCTTACGGAAATGTGTTGGCCACGACAGCCTTTCTGCACGGACTTGTGCGGGAGGAATTAAGTCAGGAGCAGTTGGATTACCGAGATAAGGACTATGAGATGACCGTTACGGTACGAGCTCGAAAACCTCAGGAGTCACCGGCATGAGAGTGCGCGGGTTAGGTCGTGTGAAGCGGTACGTACGGCGAATGACGGCGCCGTTTCGATCGCAGGCCGTCATTCTCATGTACCATCGAATATTTGAAGCTTCACTCGATCCATGGGAACTCTGTGTGAGTCCTCAAAATTTCTCTGAACATTTAGAACATCTCAGGAGGCATTATCGAGTGTTGACCTTACCGCATCTTGTGAGATTATTGAAGACGAGTGAGTTACCAAAACGTGCGGTCGTTCTCACTTTTGATGATGGATATGCAGATAACCTATGGAATGCTAAACCCCTGTTGGAGCATTTTGACATTCCGGCTACTGTCTTTGTCACGACAGGGTATGTCGGGTTGAACCGTGAGTTTTGGTGGGATGAACTGGAACGAATCGTATTGCTGACACCGCAACTCCCCAAGTCTCTAGAGCTGACACTGCAAGGCTCGAGATATACCTGGGAATTGGCTGAGTGGGCAGATCGTCCAGTAATCACAGGAAATATGGGCGTGAGCGAGTGGGGGACTCTTTCAAATGGAAAATTGACGTCCCGCCACAAAGCGTATACCGATCTTCATTGCCTTCTGCGCCCATTAGCCCATGAGGAGCGACGAACTGCGCTTGCACGGCTCCGCTCAGATATGGGGGTCTCTGGAAATGGACGTTCCACCTACCGACCCCTGACCCTTGAAGAAATTCCTAAGTTAGCTAATGGGAGTCTTGTCGAAATTGGGTCGCATACCGTGACTCATCCGGTTCTGTCGGCTCAATCGATGACAATACAACGGCAGGAAATGGTAGAGAGTAAACGGAGTTTGGAAAAAGTCCTTGGCCGACCGGTGACAACTTTTTGTTATCCCTATGGAGATGTAAATAAAACAGCTGTTGAGCTACCCAACGAAGTTGGTTTTGACGCTGCGTGTACGACAGGGGGTCGCACGGTGACCTCAGGCGTAAACCCTTGTCTGCTCCCACGGACTTTTGTTGGTAACTGGAACGGAGAAGAGTTTGCCAAGCGGTTGTCGAAAATCTTTACCCAATGATGAGTGACTCTCAACGGAGGCTCGAGGAACTGGAGCAATCGGCATGAAATTGAGTGTGATTATTCCCTGCTACAACGCGGATCAGACAATTGCGATACAGCTGACGTCTCTCGCTAATCAAGAATGGTCTGAGCCCTGGGAAATCATCGTGGCTGAGAACGGGTCCACGGATGAATCTCAGAAGATTATTCAACAATTTCAAAATTGCATGTCGAATTTGTCTATGATTGACGCATCTGCCAAGAGAGGTCAGCCTTATGCATTGAATGAAGGTGCCCGAGCAGCCAAAGGTGAATCCTTGGCGTTTTGCGATGCCGATGATGAAACTGGCTCTGGTTGGGTCAGGGCGATCGGCGAGGCGTTGAGCCAGTATGATTTTGTCGCATGTCGCTGGGAGACTCAACGACTCAACTCTGCCTGGGCACAACATTGGCGGCGCAATCCTCAAGCCGACAAACTCCAACGAGTATGGTATCCCCCATACCTCTCTCATGCAGGAGGTGGGTCAATCGGGGTCAAAAGAAAGCTGTATGAATCAGTTGGGACGTTTGATGAATCGTTACCGATCCTGCACGATACGGATTTCTGTTTCAAACTCCAAATGGCTGGCGTCAAACTTCACTTTGTTCCAGATGCGGTGATTCACGTCCGGTTTCGGGACTCATTGCTAGGCTCCTATCGCCAGTCGCGCGATTATGCGGAATACAATGTGCTCCTTTCCAAACGATATCGTGAGACGAAGGGCGATCTCTCAACGCTCCAGAGGTGGCGAGATTACTTGAGAGGATGGAAAGGGCTACTGTGTGCCGTCCCAGGGATTCGTGAAAACATTACCCGATTTCAGTGGATGCAATTCTATGGTCGGCAAATAGGCCGATTACGAGGCACTCTCAAGTATTGGACCCCACCTGTCTGACCTACGGTTTTCCAGTCTATTTCATGTTTCGAGAACCATATTTGTCGATGTTGTATCGCTCAACCTCATGAGTGCTCTTGCCATTAAAGTTGCGTATCTCAGTAAACAGTTCTGTATCAGCGGAAAGCAGGAGCGGTATAGAGCCCTGCGTGATGTTGTGACTGAAGCAATCGTTTCACCATTTCGGAGAGTAAGAAACCTGGTACGTGGGCAAGCCACAGGAGCGGCTGATCTCTACAAAGAATTTTGGGCATTGAGGGACGTTTCTTTTCAGGTGGAGCCGGGGGAAGTGGTAGGTTTGATTGGCCCGAATGGGGCCGGCAAAAGCACCTTACTCAAAATCCTTACTCGTATTACCGACCCGACACGGGGTTATGCCGAGATTTATGGCAGAGTGGGGTCACTCTTAGAGGTTGGAACAGGCTTTCATCCTGAACTCACCGGTCGTGAGAATATCTATTTAAATGGTGGAATCTTAGGGATGAGGAAGAGAGAGATTGACCGTAAGTTTGACGAGATTGTCGATTTTGCTGAGGTTGAGGCATTTATCGATACACCGGTAAAGCATTACTCAAGTGGGATGAATGTCCGTCTTGCCTTTGCGGTAGCTGCCCATCTTGAGCCGGAGATTTTACTGGTAGACGAAGTATTGGCCGTTGGTGACAGGCGTTTTCAAAAGAAGTGTGTCAGTAAAATGCAAGACGTTGGCAAGCATGGTCGGACTATTTTTTTTGTTTCTCACAATATGGCAGCGATTACGAGCTTGTGTAGCCGAGCGATTCTCTTGGAGAAAGGTCAACTCACAAAGGATGGAGACCCTCGGGAAGTCGTGAGTGCGTACCTCAGCTCGGATGTTGGGACAAAAGCCACACGTGAGTGGAAAGATCCAACAGATGCACCAGGAGGACGAATCGCGCGTTTACGTGCCGTGCGAGTCCTCACTGAGGACGATCAAATTGCTGATAGTGTAGATATCAGAAGGCCGGTCAAGATTAAGGTGGAGTATGAAGTTCTTCAGTCCGGATTCGAGCTTTTACCCAATGTTTACTTATGGATTGAAGAGGGAATATGTGCCTTTGGATCTCAGGATCTCGACCCAACCTGGAGGGGTCGTGGTCGTCCGATTGGAAAATACATCAGCACCGTGAGGATTCCTGGAAATTTCCTGGCGGATGGCATCATGTTTGTCAACGTCAATCTGAACACCCTTAATCCTTTCCTGCTTCAGTTTCATGAAGAAAGCGCAGTTACCTTTCAAGTCATGGACAGTTTTGAGGGTGATTCGGCGCGCGGCGACTATACGGGACGGATGTCAGGAGTCGTCAGGCCTTTCCTTGAATGGAGTACAAGGTACAGCCGGAACGGAGGAGAATGAAAGGGAATTCCCAAGTATCTTATGCCCCCTTTTGTCAACAAGGATAACGCATAAATGAGAATTGAAAATTTACGGTCAGAAACCATTGACAGAAGAGCACGAATAGCTGCCCAGGTGATTTGGGAGGACTGCGGCCGATCATCATATGAATTGTATTTTGAAACTCCTGCTGAATTTGCTTCAGACCTATCTTGCAACCCTCACGCCTTTCTCATCGCATGTCTGATTCCCGCTATGCATTATGGAGAAAAACGAGTTGCAATAGAAGGCAAGATCTGTCCGGAATTACGAGATGGTCTGACAGTTGCCATGAGTTGTCTTCGTCACTGGTATTACCCACCAGACTACAAACTTGTCAGTATTGATGCAAAATCGGCATCTACGTGGCCTGCCCCATGTACTCCCAAAAGAGCGGGTTTATTTTTTACTGGGGGGATAGACTCATTTGCTACACTGCGTTCTAATCTTCTGGGCTACCCATTGGAGCATCCCGGATCCATTAAGGATGCCTTGCTTGTCTATGGACTTGAACTCGATGCTTCTGACGCTTTTTCCCACGTTGTCAATTCGCTTTCAGCTGCCGCAAAAAAAGCTAACATAACCTTGATTCCTGTCTACACAAATCTGTACACGGAATATAGGTGTGAGGATAAAAAAAATAAATTTAAGTGCTGGGTAGATGAATTTGAAGGTGCCGCTTTATCGGCCGTTGCGCATGCATTCATAAACCGACTTTCTATGGTATTCATCGCTTCGACTTTTGATATCCCCAACCTTCATCCTCATGGTTCGCATCCTTTGTTAGACCCAAACTATAGCAGTAGGGACATGCGGATTTGTCATCAAGGTATTAGTCTATCACGATTTGCTAAAACCAAGTTAGTTGCTGGTTGGGATATCGCCCTGAAGCATCTCAGGGTATGTAACCAATATCATCGATACCAATCAGGAATGTTGAACTGTGGAAAGTGCGAAAAATGTGTGAGAACGATGCTGGCACTGTTGGCATGCGGTGGTCTCAATCAAACCCATGCATTCCCCCATCAGGAGGTTTCTGCAGAACTACTCAGGATTGCAATAAACATGAACAAAACTACGTTTCCCTTTTATGGAGAATTGTTGCTCCCTCTAGCGGAAAAATGTTGTCATGATTACGTCCGTGTAATTGAGGAAAAAATGGCTGAATACCATAAATTTCAACTGACGGACCCTTGGCGAGTAAAAGTCAGAGAGCTAGACAAAAAGTATACGAAAGGACGGTTTCTCCAGGCTAAAAGAGCCCTCTTTTCATAAGGTCTTCCAAACCATTACTTCCTTGGCAGAAAAAACCTCTAGCAACGCAGACTACGTCAATTGTGAACAGAGCCTGTATGGTCTTCAACTCGTAGGACTCTGGTAGCCTCATGATCATCGATGCCCTTTCGCTACAGGATAAAATCACAATTAAGACTGATGTGTGTATTGTCGGAGCCGGAGTTGCGGGGATTTCTCTTGCCCACGAGTTCAGAAATGAGCCCTTTCGCGTGTGCGTATTAGAGAGCGGTGGTTTTCAACAGGATTATGAGACGCAGTCGTTGGCCTGTGGGAAAAGTGTCGGGCATCCTTATTATCCACTCGAAACCACGCGAGCCCGTTGTTTTGGAGGTTCCAGCCACCGCTGGCTTCTTGAGTTAGGTGAAAATCGGATTGGCGCCAGACTCCGACCGCTCGATACAGTCGACTTTGAGAAACGTGACTGGATTCCCTATAGTGGATGGCCTTTCCCCAAGACTCATCTTGATTCCTATTATAGTCGTGCCCAAGTTACGTGTCAGATTGGTCCTTACACCTATGAGGCCGATGATTGGGAAGATCCCCAGCGCACTCCTCGTCTACCCTTTCTCAACAGTCGCATCAGAACCACCATGTTCCAATGTGTTCCTCGTGATGTGTTTATCAATCATTATCGTGAAAAAATACAGCGTTCGGAAAATATCACCACGTATCTGCACTCGATTGTTGAAAACATCGAAACCAATGATGAGACGCAACGTGTCAGTTCTCTTCGAGTTAGGGTATTAGGGAAGAAATCTTTTTGGGTTTCTTCCAAAATATTTGTTTTGGCACTTGGAGGGATTGAGACGCCACGATTGCTCTTGCTTTCTAATCGGACCCATCGCGATGGACTTGGTAATCAGAATGATCTGGTTGGTCGATTTTTTATGGAACACCCCCATCTATGGTCTGGGTACTATTTCCCTCTTGATCCTCATGTGTTTCACACCACGGGTTTATATCGATTGCATACCGTTCGTAACACGGCTGTGATGGGAGCCTTGGCCCTCTCCGAAGATGTACTACGATCAGAAAAATTATTGAATTATTGTGTAGCCCTCCATCCAAGCCCTATTGTCCCTACACCGAGCATCCGTGCCAATGCCACAAAAAGCCTTGATCATGTGCATCAGGTATGCTCATCCGTATGTCGTGGTGATATCCCCGATTTCAGTAGGCATTTAAGTACGTTATTCCCGGTTCTCAATGATATGTCGATAGGTCTCTATAGAAAATTCATGAGAAGTTTTCATGCTTTGCTCGGATCGAGAAAATTTCAGGTTTTTCGGCTGAATCATATGAGTGAACAAGTCCCGAATAGCCAGAGTCGAGTGTCGCTTAGTGATGAAAGAGACGCGTTTGGTCAACCGCGTGTGAAGTTGGATTGGCAATTGAGCCCCACGGATGTTCATACGATTGTACGTGCTCAACAGATCATCGATGAAGAACTGAGGCATGCTGGACTCGGTCGTTTGCAAATCGATCTTCAGACAGGGGCGCCACCGCCGGAACTTCATGGTGGGTGGCACCATATGGGAACGACTCGGATGCACGTGGATTCCAAAATGGGTGTCGTGAATGAAAACGCTCAGGTCCACGAGATCTCCAATTTATTCATCTCTGGGCCTTCCCTCTTTCCCACGAGTGGTTGTGCGAACCCCACCCTCACCATCGTCGCTCTTGCTATTCGATTGGGTGATCATGTGAAGACTCTTATGAATTCCTAGCTCGGGTTTCCCCTCTCACTGATACCACTTATATAATTTATCGAATGAATATATTAGGAATTTCGGCCTTTTTTCACGACTCCGCTGCGGCATTGATCCGTAATGGAGAAATTGTGGCCGCGGCCCAGGAGGAACGCTTTACCCGCCGCAAGGGTGATCCGAATTTTCCTTCTCATGCTTTAGCCTGTTGTCTCGAAGAAGGAAAGATAACCGCTTCTCAGCTTGACTACGTCGTGTTTTATGAGAGGCCGATGGTGAAATTTGATCGACTGATGGAGACCTATACAGCATTCGCACCGAAGGGGTTTACCTCATTTAAACGCGCGCTACCTTTATGGGTAAAACAACGGTTGCGAATTCCAGAAGTGATGACCTCGATGTTAGGTAATGAATTTAAAGGTCAGTGCTGCCTGTCTTCGCACCATGAATCGCATGCCGCCAGTGCGTTTTTCCCTTCTCCCTTTCACGAGGCTGCGATTCTGACCCTCGACGCCGTGGGGGAATGGGCAACGAGTTCGATTGGAATTGGAAAAGGCAACAAGATTCAATTGACTCATGAATTGCGCTTTCCCCATTCTCTAGGGATGCTGTATTCCGCATTCACGTATTATGCCGGGTTTAAGGTCAACACTGGTGAATATAAATTAATGGGATTGGCCCCCTACGGAGAGCCCAAATACGTCGACCTGATTTTGCAGAAACTCGTGAGCCTTCGTGATGATGGTTCACTCTGGCTGGATATGACCTACTTTAATTATTGCCAGGGGATGACCATGACCTCGGAAAAGTTTCATCAGCTGTTTGGAGGGCCACCGAGAGCATCTGAAAGTTCTATCACTCAAAAAGACATGGACCTTGCTGCATCCATTCAGGCGATCTGTGAAGAGATCGTCCTTAGGGCAGCTTGCCATGCTCATTCTCTGACTAAATCACCAAATTTGGTCATGGCAGGTGGAGTGGCGCTTAATTGCGTGTCCAACGGTAGGCTGAAACGGGAAGGTCCATTTAAGGATATTTGGATTCAACCGGCTGCTGGTGATGCAGGAGGAGCTCTCGGGGCAGCCTTGCTTGGCTGGCATCATGAACTTGATCAAGCAAGGCATATTTCAATGCCAGATGGACAAAAAGGCTCATTACTTGGGCCAGCTTTTGGGGAGGAACGGATTCGACTCAGCCTTGATGCGCTTGGTGCCCGATATGAACACATCCCTGACGAATCCCTTCTCCTTGATCGTGTGGCACGTCTGCTTGATCAGGAACTCGTGATTGGTTGGTTTCAGGGAAAAATGGAATACGGACCCAGATCTCTTGGTTGTCGAAGTATTCTTGGTGATGCCCGCTCTCCTCAGATTCAACAAACGATGAATGTCAAAATTAAATTTCGTGAATCCTTTCGACCGTTTGCCCCAGCTGTCTTGAGAGAGCACGTGCACACATTCTTTGAAATGGATCTGAATGAAGACAGCCCGTATATGTTGTTTGTGGCACCCGTTCGCGAAACTCAACGTCTCGCACTGACCCCGGAAGACGTGAGAAACATGCAAGATCCCGACTTGCGGGTTCGAGTGGCCGTGCCCCGTTCACGCATTCCGGCAGTGACGCATGTGGATTACTCGGCCAGAGTTCAAACAGTCGATGAAGACCGGCATGGTCGTTTCTATCGGTTGCTCCGAAAGTTCTATGATGTCACCGGATGCCCGGTGATTGTGAATACAAGTTTCAATATACGGGGTGAGCCACTAGTGTGTAATCCACAGGATGCCTATCAATGCTTCATGGCCACGGATATGGATTGTTTAGTCATCGAAAATTTTCTGCTGATGAAAGCAGATCAACCGCAAGGCTTATTGGCGAATCTTGAAACCTATAGAACGGACAACTTCTTGGATTGATAGAGACCATGATTCAGTTACCCTTTCCACCTGGGACGGTCAGATTAAAATGTTTTTGGTTCGTCGTAAGCCTGTTGATCGGGTTATCCATCGGAATATTCTGTCAGCTGGCGATGGCCCTGGACTGGCTTCTGGTGAGTGGGTGGGTCGTCATGGTTATGTTCCTCCCAGGATTGGTTTGGCCGGATATGACGTCCTTCCTCTATAGGGTGTTTAATAAATCATCGAGAGTATTTTCCCAACAAGCTATCACCTTACTTGTCGCTGTGTGCTTCGCCATTATTTCAGTGGCGGTTGGGAGACAAGCTTCAGCTTTACGATTGGCATCGCTTCCGGAATCCCATTCTCTTTGGCAAGCTAAGGGATCAGTGGCTCTCGGCGATCAGACTATAGGGAATGGTAATGGTGTCTCGCGTCTCAATACCACACACCAATCTTGGGGAATGAATTTTTTGAGGTGGACTTTAGAATCAGGAAACTGGTGGATGGGTGCGTTGTTACCCTTTCTCCTTCTCATCTCAATATTCGGAAAGGACCAGGAAGCGACTGTCGTTTCAGGCAGTGTCTACACCCTTTATTAAAAGTCATGTTCACGGTAGTCCGAAATATTTTGGCAGTTCTCTTGGCATTTCTGTGTATGCCGGTTCTTGTCATTCTTGGCGTTGTCGCGCTTCCATTTTGGTTGGTCTCGTTCATGACTCAGGCGATGACGAGTGTTGCCCAGCGAAAGTCTTCTTCCTGGGATGCCATTATTCAATTTGATTCGAGTATCGGGTGGAAGGTGAAACCACATTTAGATACGTATTACTTAGCTCTCGGTGATGATGTCTGTCATGTCATGACAGATTCTCAGGGGTGGGTGGGGACACCCAGCCTTTCAGAAAGCAATTTGGTTGTTTTTGGAGATTCCTATGCGTTTGCTTATGGAGTCGACGTGTCAGAGGCCTATTTCAACCTGAATCCTCAATTGCGGATTAAAGCTATTTGCGCCCCAGGCTATGACATGGTCCAAGAGTTGTTGCTCATGAAGAAATATTCCCCGGAGTTAGCCAATAAATTAGTCGTGTGGTTTGTTTGTCTTGAAAATGACCTTCATGACAATTTAAAACCAAACTCTCAGCATCCCCAACATGTCTATCGAACTCCCTTCGTCCGATCTCTGAATGGGGACATGAATTGGGAAATCGTCACGAGCCATGTCAGCAATCAAAGGTGGCCGTATCCGACTCTGAAGACTCTCTATGCTGAGACGTTTGCGAAGCTTTGCACGCCAAGTCCTTTTTCGCAACATACGTATTCTGCCTGTGAGTATTTATTAAAGGAAGGGCGCGATGTGTGTGGGAAAGTTGGAGCTCAGTTGGCAATTGTGGCCATACCAAATAAATTGCAATTAAGTGAACGTGGGGTCAAGAGTATCACCTCAAAACTCTCAAATGGATACGGATTCGATCCTCACTACCCAGATCAACAATTTAGCGAGATGTGTCACCGGTTAACAATTCCGTTTTTTTCAGCGAAGAGTTATTTGCAATTGAATGATTACAAGCAATATGACTGGCACTGGGCCAAGCAAGGACATCGCCAAATCTCAAGCATGCTTGGCGACCTTTACGCAGCGTACGCATCAAACACTTTACTCGTCAATCATATCCCGGAACATCCATCAAAATGATTCTCTGCTAATAACAGTGAAGCTGGAAATCTTCATTACCTTTCCTATGCTCGTGTGAGTATCCCATGACTCATAAAGTACTCGCTGGTGACCATCGCGATTCTGACCCATCGTCGCGCAGATGGTATTTGCCGTTAGTTCCTTAAAGCGTAGGCAGCTAAACTTATCTTCATCTTGAAATTGTCATTTCAGATAAGGGATCTACCTTCCATACCGGACACATTGTTAAAAAACCCCCAGACAATCGAATCAAATTGTTTTAGGCATCGTGCCAATATTGGAACCAGGCATAATTGAAATTTTTGCATTCAACGAGCCTGAAGATCTTATTTCATGCTGTTTCATAATGATGACCTTAGTGATCCAGATTTTTTGGCAACCTTCATGGCCGTCGCATTTCTGACAGCCCAATCCACAAGTCGTTCGTAGTAGGTGGCCGAGTTGATCCCGTGTTTCACCAAACTCTGCTTGGCCTGCCGTTACCGCATAGGCTTCCTTGATGATGACCCTGATCTGTGTTTCCGTCAAATTCGATGGTTACATGAAAACCTCCCGGATAGGATGTTTTGCCAGAAAGTTTTCTTTGCAGAATTTTTATCTTTCCAGAAAGCTTACGCAACGTTTTCACAATTTTAGATTAAGGAGGACGAATCTTATGAATAACTTATGTCTTGGCGCTGCAGGTTTTATCGGTGCACATCTGACGAGTCGACTGTTGTCTAAAGACCCTAGCGTCGTTGCTGGTGACTTTTATTCAGAGAGCTTACACAAATTTTTCACAATTTTAGATTAAGGAGAACGAATCTTATGAATATCTTATGTCTTGGCGCTGCAGGTTTTATCGGTTCACATCTGACGGGTCGACTGTTGTCTGAAGGCCATAATGTTGTTGCTGTTGACTATTATGATGACAAGATTAAGGAATGGATTGGACATAAACAGTTAACGGTGATCAAACAGGATATACGGGAGGAAACCTGGGGGCTTTCGGAACTAGTTCAGGAGTCTGACCTGATCATTGACTTGATTGCTTATGCCAATCCTGGATTGTATGTCAAGATACCTCTCGAAGTGTTTCGCTTAAATTTTACCGAAAATCTCAAAATAGCACAAATTTGCCAAAAATTTAACAAACGGTTGATTCAATTTTCCACATGTGAGGTTTATGGGAAAACCCCGACCAGTATTCTTAATGGTCATATTCTTGATCCCGACAATCCTTCTTACGCAAAATTTGGGGAAGATACGACGAATTTCATACTAGGCCCAGTCAATAAGCATCGGTGGATTTACGCCTGTGCCAAACAATTGCTTGAGCGGGTTCTTCACGCTTATGGCATAGAACATGAATTTAACTACACCATCATTCGACCCTTTAATTTTATAGGTCCTCGTATTGACTACCTTCTAAATGAGACTGATGGTGTCCCTCGAGTCTTTTCTTTTTTTATGGATGCTCTTTTAAATGGAACACAAATGAAATTAGTTGGAGGGGGGCATCATCGTCGATGTTACACCTATATCGACGATGCCATTGAGGCCATTTATCGTATTGTTATGAATCCCAATGGAGTTTGTGATAGAGAAATTTTTAATGTCGGATCGCCTGAAAATGAAATTTCTATCCGAGATTTAGCTAATACGATGAGAGATATTTACTCCCAGGAATTTCGGCAAGATGGTATTCCTCTGCCAGAAATTGTGGATGTGTCTCCTGAAGAATTCTATGGGAAGGGATATGAAGATTCAGATAGGAGAATTCCTGACATCACGAAAGCCCAAACTCTTTTAGGTTGGGAACCTAAATGGGATACTGTCAATACGGTAAAAACCACAATGAGCTACTATGTCCATGAATATCGGGACCTCTATGAGGATCAGTTGTGGAAGCATGACATATTTCAAAAGGCCTTAACGAGTGAATAAGGAGAATCAGCGATCTTTAACTTTCTGAGGTGATCCGTAGTGCCATTTGAGCCATGCCACTAACTCTTTTCTGCTCATCTTACGTTGGTTTGTCGACTCAACGAGCAAAAGTGTCTAGTCGCTGGAGTTACAAGAAATGGGTGTTATGGAATACATATAGATTACAAAGTTCCGTTCGACTTGAGCATGAAGAGCATGACGAAATATATACTGTTTACTTGCTTTTACTGGAGCTTATCGAATTCCGCTTGTGATTGGGTGTGAATGACCTTGCGAATAATGGACTAATATGGTTTCCAGTAGTTCCTCATCACGTCCTAAAGGGCGTCATGCTTCACTCCTGACACAATTATTCGCCGATTTCAGTGTCCCGAATCCCCATTAGGCAGCGGAGAAATTGCTTCTCATCTCAATGGACAGCGATCCATAGCCAGTAAGAGTTTTTTAACCCACGATAAGTGTGCTGGTATCCTTTTCTATGGCTTCGACGATGGATGTTGAGCGAATAGTTTCCATGGATTCGCCGTGGGCTTCAATCCTGTAGCATACCGCCATGCAACTGTATTCCAATAGCGGCCGCAAGATTTTGCAGTCTAAATTCCAAAATGATTGAACCTTACTCTCCGTTAGTATCTATCGCCATTACGACACATAACCGGGCGAATTCGTACTTGCCGCACACCCTGCAGAGTGCGCTGAGCCAAACTTATACTCATTTAGAGATTATTGTGTCCGATGACTGCTCCACTGACAACACTCAAGAATTCGTAAGTGCCTTTTCTGATCTTCGTATCAGATACTTTCGTCATGCTGAAAATATTGGGGCAAAGAACAACTACAATTTTTGTGTGAACCAAGCACGGGGTTCATATTTTCTGCTGTTTCATGATGATGACCTTATTGATCCTGACTTTGTCGAAACTTGCATGACCGCCGTTAATCACGATACCAATGTCGGCATTATTCGGACGGGGGTTCGTCATATCGACTCCCAGGGGAATATTGTTGCTAGGAAGGCCAACATGGTTGGAGGTCTTTCCATGGAGGACTTTATTCTTGGATGGTTTGCAGGCAAGACGTGGCCTTACCTTTCCAGTACGCTGTTTAATACTAAAAGACTGAAGGAAATAGGGGGGTTCAAGTCGAAACATTCTCTATTCGACGATGTTACAGCAGAAATGGTGTTAGCGGCACGATTTGGGAGAGTCGATGTTAAAGCTATAAAGGCAAGTACGCGTGTCCATTCTGAAACGAGGACCGTCTCGGCGAAGGTTAATGATTGGTGTGAGGATTCCCTCGAATTGCTCGATCTCCTGTGCGAGCTCACGCATGACAAACAACCACAGATAAGGCGAAAAGGACTAAAGTTCTTCGCCTGGGTCAATTATCACAGAGCTCATGACATTCGATCACCGTTTGAAAGGATGGTTCTCTACTACATGATTTTTAAGAGATTTAATTATCAATATTCCCCAATCAGATTTTTTATTTGCAGAAATCCGTATTTTCGCAAAATCCGTCGGCTGCGGAACAAGGTCAAGTTGTGGGGGTGATACCCTTTCAACAATTTCTCTTTTGACCATGGGAAGACAAAAAAGGAAATCGTGAAAATTGCATTTTTTGTCGACAAGTTTCCGTCCTCATCTGAAACATTTGTGTTGAATCAGATTACTGGTCTATTGGACCGGGGTCATGAAATCGATGTGTATGCAAATAGCAAGGGAGATTTTCCTTGGGCTCATTCTGACTTGATTGGATACGCTCTTGAACAGCGAACATATTATCTGAATCATGGGCTACAAAAAATGCCGCCCCATAAACTGATTCGTCTGATTAAAGCAATTCGAGTCATTTACGAATGTTGGAAAACTGGGGAAAAGAAATGGAGCAAGTCCTTAAATGTCGTCAAATATGGGAAAAGGGCGGCTTCATTGGAATTGCTTTACCGGAGCGTCCTTCTTATGGGGAAGGGTTTCTACGACATTGTTCACTGCCATTTCGGACTGAATGGGGAAATAGCGGCTGCCCTGAAAGAAATAGGTGTCCTTCAAGGAAAGGTTATTACGACTTTCCATGGGTATGATATTACTAGTTATATAAAAGAAAACGGACATGATGTCTACAATTTCTTATTTGTGCATGGAGATCTGTTTCTCACGATTAGTGAACGATGGAAGCACGAACTCATTCGATTAGGGTGTAGGACGGAAAAAATCATCGTTCACAAAATGGGGGTAAATCTTAAACAACTGATCGCATACACGCGTAGAGCGGAGAGTCGAGAACAAGTGCGTGTGTTGTCTGTTGGACGTTTTATAGAAAAAAAAGGATTCGAGTATGCGATTCGAGCTGTTGCGAAGGTTGTCAAGAAGTACCCGAATGTTGAGTATCAGATCGTCGGTGATGGGAAATTAAGAGGCGAGCTTACGGAATTGATAGAACAATTAGAAGTCTATAGCCACATTCAGCTTGTTGGATGGAAGTCACAGGAAGATGTCGCTAGGTTGTTAAAGAGTGTAGATATATTTTTAGCGCCAAGCGTAACCGGAGCAGATGGAGATCAGGAAGGAATTCCGGTCGTACTTATGGAAGCGTTAGCCTGTGGGTTGCCAGTCATCAGCACATTCCACAGTGGTATTCCCGAACTCATTCAAGACAGACAATCTGGTTTTCTCGTCCAGGAAAGAGATGCGGTTGCTTTGGCGGAAAAACTCGAATACTTAGCTGGCCATCCAGAGGTGCGGGACAACATGGGAAAAACAGGGCGTGCATGGGTTGAAAAACATCATAACATTAATCAATTAAATGAGCAGTTGGTTAAAATTTTTGAAAGAGTGTTGTGTGGAGAAGTGACGGGCAAAGAAACGCGTCATCGGCAAAGGCATGATTCGGCACGTGTGCCCGTCATCACAAGATTGACCTAATGGCATGCTCTCAAGTGGGCATTCACTATTCTTTTCTGGGGATGTGACGTCTATGTCGATTCAAGTAAGCGTTATTATTCCAACTTATCGGCGTCCGATTTTTTTACGCACAGCACTTGAAAGTGTGTTGGCCCAAACCTTTCCTGACTTTGAAGTGATGGTTGTTGATGACGCATCCCAAGATAATACTCTGGACGTTGTTAAGGAATTTGATGATAACCGAATTCAGTATATTGCTCATGAATTTAATAAAGGAGGAAGTGCGGCGAGAAATACGGGTATAAGGCATGCCCGTGGTGAGTACATTGCTTTTTTGGATGATGACGATGAATGGTTGCCAGAAAAGCTCGAGTTGCAAGTTGAGGTTTTGAACCAGAGCCGTCAAGAGGTGGGAGGTGTCTATACCGGGTGCACAAAAATAGAGCGCGAGAGTGGAATGATAGTTTGTTGTAAAACACCAACTCAACGAGGCAATCTGTTTCAAAAACTATTAAGAAAAAATTGCATTACCTCAACATCTTCAATTCTCCTCAGAAAAGAATGTTTTGAGCGGGTGGGTTTATTCGATGAACGTTTGCCGAGTTCTCAGGACTATGACTTATGGCTTCGCATTTCTAAGGTCTTTAAGTTTGAGTCTATCTCTAAATCTTTGTTTATCTATCATATCCATGAAAAAAAGATAGGAACGAATCTTGAAGCATTAAGTGAAGGGTTATGCTTGATGCTGCAAAAATATGAAACAAATCTTTCTATCTTCAAAAAGAATTTTGGCTATTATGGTTGTCTTGAGCTAGGCGCATTTTATTGTCTACACGGCAATGTGAAAAAAGGACAAGAATCGTATTTGAAGGCGATTGTGCTGTTTCCCTTCGGGTTAAAAGCGTATTGCATGGTTGGGCTGTGTTTCTTGGGTGAAAGGGTGGTGAAGAAGGCGTTTGATCTAAAAAGAGGCTTTCCCCTGGTGGCTTGAATGCCAATCTTCTGACTTCGAAGATTGTTTTCAGTTCCTATTATGAGGAAATCGTGATGAAGTCTGATCTTTGGGTGGCGCTGTTGCGACATTGGTATAACATGATATGCGGGCAAAGTTATTGGCATGCCTCACAAGGATTAGGTCCCTGCTTTCAACCTGGCCAATTACAAGATTACTATCGAGATTATTCTACGAAAGTCGTGTGGCATGGTGATGTGGATCAATCACAATTTCCACTCGTCCGAGAGCCAAGCGGAAAACCCTTTCACGATCCACTCGTGTTTGCACAAAAAGCGTTGGGACATTGGAGTTGTTGGTTAACCAGCTTTCGACAAGAGGAAGCCCATCGACAAGCGTTTCTTGCACTTGCGGATTGGCTGGTCACCGCTCAAGAGGTTTCGGGGGCATGGTTTATGCCAACAATGAATAAGTCAATCTATACCGTGCCGTATAACGCCTTGACTCAAGGACAAGCGATTTCGGTTCTCGCTCGTGCCTTCTCCAGCACTTCTGAACAACGATATCTCGACGCGGCTTGGCGGGGGTTACGATTTATGCTTAAGCCTATGGAAGAAGGAGGAACCAGTCGTTCCACGGTTACAGGGCTTGTTTTAGAGGAATATCCTCGTTATCAGACGAATACGGTACTCAATGGTTGGATTAGTGCCTTATTTGGTGTCTATGATGTGTTGCTGTTGATAGATCACGTGGAGATACGTGACGCTCTCGAAGCGAGTTTACAAGCCTTGATTATCGCGCTTCCCACGTACGACGCGAAATACTGGTCGTTCTATGACAGTTCAAGGTCACTCGCAAGCCCTTACTATCACAGGGTTCATATTACTCAGCTTAGAGCATTGGAGCTTACATTTCCTTCTCACTCAGCGGTCATTCGATCAACACGTCTTCACTTTGAAGAACAGCTGTCCTCATCGATTTGCCGCACTAAAGCCTTCATTTTGAAAGCGGCTCAGACATTGAGACAGCCACCCGTGACCGTACGTATCCAATCGCAAGCCTGCTAGAACTCACAAGAGATAGGGGTTGTGCACGTGAAGGGAATTTCCCAGACTCACGTCGTATGCTTCAAGGCCTTTGAAAAAAAGTGGTTCGCAAGTCAAGCAATATTTTAGAACGGTTTCTACTTTTTGCCACGATCGGTGTTCTACCGTTGCAATGGTATTATCCGACCTTTTTAGGCATGAGCATCGGGTTTATCGTTTTTTCGTGTTCGGCGGGCTACATTCTCATCTTTCGGTTGGGGATGTTGCGAAAGATTTTGCTTCATCCCGTGTTTTTATCTGGATATGCCTTAGTGGCCATTGGAATTTTTATGGAGCTTGCTCATCATAGTGCTGGCTTTACAGAAATTTTACGCATATTTTTTATGCTGTTGGGAGCGATCGTCATTGCAACCTTGTGCAGAGATCGAAAAGCCTTACGCTGGGCAATCTATGGATACCTCTTTGCTGGAGTCTGGTTATCATTCATTCTCATCCAAACAACCTACGGGACATTGAATACCGCCAAAGCAGACGATTTCAGAAGTGCGTCTCATCTCCGTGAAAGTGTCTATGATGAGAATCCTTTGGATGCTGATCCCAATACCATGGCCTTCTTTGCGGGACAAGGAGCTGTTGTGGCGCTCGGGTTAGGTCTGATGGCTAAATCGCTTTGGTTGCGAGGATTATTCTTAGGGCTAGGAGTTTTCTGTTTGATTGCTACCTTCTTACCGATGTCCAGAGGCGGAGTCCTTGTTCTGGGACTGTCGTGTGCCCTGATCATGTATGCGCATGGGATCATGAAACCAAGGATTTTTATTGCCGTTGGAATTCTTGCTCTCGGAATGACAATTTGGGTGCCAGATGTTGTGTTTCAACGATTCACATTATCAGGTGACACGCGGATAGGTGCCAGAGAGGAAGGACGAACTCGGGTCTATTCAGCCGTGGTGAAGCATTTTCCTGACTATGCCTTGACGGGTGTGGGAATCACTCACTTTTATGGACAGTGGGGCCGACAAACGAAACTCTGGAAAGACTATGAAGTGACAGGTACTCATAATTGTTTTGCTCAAATAACTGTCTATTGGGGAGTCATGGGATTGTTTGCTCTTGTTATCTTAGTCTGGCAAGTGTATCTCTGCATTCCTTCGTTCTATAAGAACCACGCCTTTACTCTTTGTCTGGTTGGCGTTGCGGTGTCGGTTCTGGGGCAGGTGATGCTTGTCCATACACTGTATGCCAAGGAGTTTTCACTCCTTTTAGGACTTATGGTTGGAGGTTCCTACTGGATTTGGCCAAAGGGAAGAATGCCAGCCAGGTCCCTCACGCGAACTCTTTCTTGTCAAGACGCTTCGATAATATCATCGCAGAGGTCGGTCCCCGCACTTCCCTCGTGAAAGCGGAACAAGCCGTGCCGTACTCTCCTACAGCCCATCTCCGGGTGATGCAAATCACCGATTCTCTGCATGCCGCGGGGAGGCAGCGCGTTGCCGTAAATTTAGCTAATCTCCTTAAGAATCACGGCTATCGAAGTTACTTATGTACAACTCGGTCAGACGGACCTCTGGAAAGTCAGGTTGAGGAAAACGTTGGAAGGCTCCGACTTACTCGAACGAGGCAATTTGATGTCACGGCACTGAGTCGTATAGTGGCCTTCATTCGAGAACAACAGATTCAAATACTTCATGCACATGGAGCTTCACTATTTATCGCTGGAGTCGCTTCACTTTTTCCGCCTTATCCCTTGGTTGTTTGGCATGACCATTATGGACGGTATGGGCAAGAAGAACGTCCCACATGGCTATATCGATTGGGGGCGACGAGAGTCAGAGCGGTGATCACTGTGAGTGAGGCATTGGCCGAATGGGCTCGAAGTTGTCTGCATGTGCCAGCGCAACGGGTTTGGTATCTGCCGAATTGTATTCGCGATCATGGAGAAGATACAAAAGAGGTTTCTGGATTGCCCGGTGTTTCGGGATTCCGAATTATTTGTGTGGCAAATTTTCGTCCTCAGAAAGACCACTTGACACTTCTTCGGGCCATGGCCCTCCTAGTGAGGCGGACACCAAAAGCCCATCTGTTACTCGTAGGAGATTCGAGAGATCGGTCTCAATTCGTGCGAATTCAAAAAGAGATTGTTCAACAGAAGTTGCACCCACATGTCTCACTTTTGGGAGTACGACGAGATGTGCCTGCAATTCTGAATGCATGTGATGTCGGAGTTTTGAGTTCGATCTCAGAGGGATTTCCGCTCACGTTGTTGGAATATGGAAGGGCTGGTTTGCCGGTGGTTGCGACATCGGTCGGGCAGTGCGCGGAAATTTTAGACAATGGGAAAGCTGGTTTATTGGTCCCGCCTCGTTCACCGGTTCGACTTGCGGATGCACTTACCCGACTTCTTCAGGGATCGACGCGAGGTGCAGTATTTGGAGAACAATTACAGCGTCGAGCGAAATGCCTCTATGCGTCTGCTCAGGTGATCGAGCAAGTGTGTCATATCTATGGGGTGTTACTAAAGAGGTCATATGGTCAGGGTTAATACCATACCAATTGGATGAATGACATGCGAGTACTTGTTGTCACTAATCTCTACCCCACGAGCCGCAGTCCGTTCTCTGGAACGTTTGTAGAACAACAAGTTCAAGGGCTTAGACGGATCGGGATAGAGATCGACGTATTATTTGTTAATCGAGTTGAAAAAGGTATGAAAGTCTATTGGGAGTTGCCTCGAGCCGTGCAGTCGAAGCTGGTATCCTTCAACCCTGATATTGTGCATGTCATGTATGGCGGTCTTATGGCAGAGGTGGTGTCGTATTTGGTCTCTCAGCAGCCCATGATTGTTTCATTTTGTGGAACAGATCTTTTGGGTGGATCGTTTTTTTCATTCCTTAGGTGGGTGACAGTCCGTTTGGGAGTGTTAGCCTCTCAATTGGCTACTAAAAGAGTCAACGGCATCATCGTGAAATCTGAGAACTTAGTTCATGCGCTTCCAAAGACGATTGACTTGAAAAAGGTCTGGATCATTCCCAACGGGATTGACCTCGATCGATTTTATCCCTTGAATAAAGCTGAGTCGCGCCGACAATTGGGATGGTCAGAAAGGGCTTATCATATTGTTGTGCCTGGACATCCCGGGCACATCCGTAAACGGCATGATTTAGCCCAGAGCGCTGTCGAACGACTTCGAAACGATGGAATGGAGATCGAATTACATTTACTGTTTGAAGTGAGTCATTCAGAAGTCCCGTTATGGCTCAATGCCAGCAATGTTCTCTTGCTGACTTCTATTCATGAAGGTTCTCCTAATATTGTTAAAGAGGCGCTAGCTTGTAATAGTCCAGTAGTCTCGACCGATGTAGGAGATGTTCGGGAACGGATCCAAGGCATTCAAGGATGTTATCTGACACTTCCTGATAGCCAAGACATAGCTGAAAAACTCCGGTTGGCTATTCGTGGGTTCTCAAGAGTCCAAGGACGGATAAAGATGCAAGACCTGTCCCTAGAAAATGTTGCCAGGAAGCTCAATGACGTGTATCGCACAGTGCTTGATAGACAGCATACACATTGTCACGTACCCGAAGAAGCAAGACCATTGTTCGATAAGTCGTTGGGTTCCACAGATAAGGTTAGAGGTTCATGAAGGAGAATGACGAACGGCATCTTGAGGGAATTTGCGGAAACCGTGAACGCAACTGGAAGAATAGGACGAATCATAACTTTGGAGAAAGATAATGAAAAGCTTAGAGCGATTACCGGTAAAGGATCACCAAATCCCGCTGAGTGTAGGATCGGGAGTTTCTGTTGTACCGGTTAACAAAGAGGTAATTGCTGCACTTACTCAACTACACCTGAGCACTTTCGCGGATTATATACATGCTCGCATTGGCGAGGGTTACGTTAGAGCGTTTTTAGATTGGTTCCGTTGCCCAGAAAATGGAGTGGCTCTAGTCGCTATTAATGCCAAAGGCGAACCACTCGGGTACGTAGTTGGTGCTACCGTGGGCTATGTCCAGGCAATGAATCGGGATTTGTTTTGGGTTGGTTTGGGAGCAATGATGATGAGACCATGGCTATGTTTCGAGGCGGGGATCAGAAAGAAAGTCGAGGAGCGAGTCAAGCTTGCATCGGGCTATTCCGCTTGTCCACATCAAGAGCCCACTATCCCAGAGCCAACGATGTCTCTTGTCAGTCTCGCGGTCTTGCCATCAGTTCGAAGACAAAAGATTGGTCTTCGATTAGTTGAATCTTTCGAAGCACAGTCAAAGCAGTTAGCTGCACGATCACTACGGCTCTCGGTATATCCCAGTAATGTCATTGCTCGTCGATTTTATGAGCAATGTGGATGGCAACCGTTTTCTGGTCAAGTTCGAAATACCGGAGAGATGTATTATTATCGGATTATCAATAGTGTGGGCGACTTCAGTCGTCTATCCAATGAGAATAAGTCTCTTCACACTGTTCACCATACAACAGTCGATCAACATCCATCAACTTGAACTACGACTTAGCGCTTTCAACTTGTTCTTTCTAATTGCCGATGGCAATCTAATCTAGATTTAAATTGCAGAAAAGAAAAAGCAATGGGTACATTCAACGAATGGGCAATAATAGGAAAAAACATAAAGCTGCACTATTGGTGCTATTTCATGGTGGCCGTTTGGCTGTTTGTCGCGCAGGCCTCTGCGCAGGAACCTCTATTAGCGTTTCCCGGAGCAGAGGGCTTTGGCCGATTGACAAAAGGTGGTCGTGGGGGACCGGTTGTCGAAGTGATGAATCTCAAAGATGCTGGTCCTGGAAGTTTACGTCAAGCTCTTAGCGCTATGGGACCACGAACAGTGATTTTTCGAGTGGGGGGAATCATTGAACTCCAGAATTCGATTCGAATAACTGAGCCATATCTTACCGTCGCCGGGCAAACTGCTCCTGGTGATGGGATCACCATTAAGGGAGGAATGCTTGATGTGAGGACTCATGATGTGATTATTCGACATATTCGAGTTCGTCCAGGTCCAGGGGCCCCTAATCCAGAGGGAGCAGATTCTATTCAAGTTACGCGACCTGGTAGCCATAATATTATCCTTGATCATGTGTCAATGAGTTGGGGAGTTGATGAAGTGTTCAGTACGTGGGGGAATGCCGACGAAGTATCAAATGTCAGTGTTCAGTGGAGTATTGTCTCGGAGGCCCTTCATTGTGCTACTCCATCCCATCCTGAAGGTTGCCATGGCAAGGGTGTGTTACTTGGCAATGGATCATCACAAATCACCTTTCACCATAATCTGCTAATTCACAACGACGATCGGAATGCTGAAATCCAAGGCGGGAAGCATGATTTTGTGAATAATGTGATTTACAATTGGGGAAGTCACGCCTCCGTTCATTTACCATATCATGCGCCACTCAAAATGAATCTCGTCGGGAACTATTATATTCCCGGACCTTCATCACCCCTCAAACCACCAGTGAGATTGTATGGAGGCAAAACCTTTGGGGGACGGCCTTTATATAGTGCATCTTCAGAGATCTACTTGAAGGGTAATTTAGATACGCTATACCGACCAAACAACTCGGAACCTGAAACGAAAGTTCTGAAGTTGATCAATGGTGGGTTTTCAGTGGCTCAAGCCAGATTTGATTATCCACCCGTTACCACGACAGATGCTTCCCAAGCTAAGATCGATGTGTTGGCCTATGCCGGGGCCAATGGACTGGTCACTGAAGAAGATTTGGTCCTGGATAACCGCGATGCAATCGATCAACGTTTGGTGAACGATGTTTTAAACGGGACTGGTCGAATCATTAACGATCCTTCGCAGGTAGGAGGATATGCTCCCTTTACTTCGAAGGCGGCGCCCCTTGATACTGATCACGATGGAATGCCGGATACCTGGGAGTTAAGGAATGGATTGAATGTCGAGGATGGTTCCGATGGTTCTTGGGATACTGATCACGATGGTTATACCAACCTTGAGGAGTATCTCAATGGTACTCTTTCTGTGAAGGAAGATGTGACTCCGCCAGATAGTCCGACAGGGGTTCACATCCTACGATGAATTTCGGAGTGAATTGAAGTTTATATTAACTTTCGAAGCCTGCTCACCATATTCTTCGCTCACGAACAAAAAACACTCCAAAGTCGTTCAAGAACACATTCATGAAAGCGGGCGTTCTTCGAATTTTTTAGAAGCGCGAAGAAGAAATTCTTCGCTGTTGCCGTTATGGATGGGGCACTGAAACGGACCGTCATCTAACGCTATAGTCTTTTAATTTTTCATTAGGACATATTCGTCTGGAAGCGTTTATCTCAAAAAGTATCTAACTCAAAAGCACCTCCCATTTTACAGATAATGAGCCCTCTTGCTGCATGCTGGGGTTTGTCCCAGCGACCGAGGCCCTTTTGTTTCGGCAGAAGGGCCCAAAACCATTGACGCCCAGGCCAGGTTCATCGGATGAGCTGAACACCTATAGCCGCTACAAACAAATTCCGATGTTTGAGGCGTAGTATTACGCTGTGGCAGTCTTAATAATGAACTGGAAATTAATTGGATTCGCTATAGTGGTGGGGCGGGCCAACTCGCTTTGCTCAAACTAGCCCCGCCCAGTTTTGGAGGCGTTCGCTCAACGGACTAGCCAGCAGACGTCAAGTCATATGCACTGAGAAAAAGTTAAAACACTATAGTCTTCAAAAAAAAGCGTGTTGCTTGCTCTCACGCGATTCAGTAATAAGCAGGGGATCCGTCTTATCCCGCTCTTGTTCCTTCCATTTAGATTCGCCCGTCTACTTAATTCCACGATTTTCTTCGAAGAATTGAAAAAGATATTGAACCAGTGACTCTTCTTCACCGAAATCGAAGAGCCATTTCACGAGAGCAGTATTCTCACCCCTGGCCTTTGAGAGGGGATTCTTTACTCAAACGTTTATCCGGGAGGGATTACTATGCGAATACTTGTTTGGGGTCTGGGGTACGTGGGGACGGTATCTGCGGGGTGTTTAGCTGATTTAGGGAATGAGGTGATTGGTGTTGAGCCACATCACCCCAAGGTTAAAGCAATTAATCATGGACTGTGTGCAATCAAAGAACCTGGATTACAGGAACTGGTCAGGGCGACTGTTGAATCCAGTCATTTTCGGGCTACCACAGATGGACTGAATCTTATTCCGCAGTCCGATATTTCCTTAATTTGCGTGGGGACCCCTAATGGCGCAAATGGGCGTCCACGATTGGACGCGATTGAAAACGTGAGTCGGGACATCGGTCGAGGGTTACGCCATATCTCTCATTACCATGTAGTCGTTATCCGCAGTACGGTATTCCCTGGAACGTCGCGTCATCTGGTGAGAAGCATATTGGAGGAGCAGTCTGGAAAAAAGGCAGGCGAGGATTTTGGGCTGGTCATGAACCCTGAGTTTTTACGTGAAGGGTCGGCAGTCAATGATTTTCATACGCCGTCGTACACGATCATAGGAGAACTCGATAAGCATTCTGGTGAACTCGTTGATCGGTTGTACCAGAAAATTAATGCCCCCTTGAAGCATGTCACGCTTGAGGAAGCTGAATTATTAAAGATCACGAATAACGCGTTCCATGCCTTGAAAGTTGGATTTGGTAATGAAATAGGGCGGCTCTGTGACCACTTACGTATCGACAGCCATAGGCTTATGGAGCTGGTTTGTGAAGATTCAAAGTTAAATATTTCTCCAGCCTATTTAAGGCCTGGGTTTGCTTTCGGAGGATCGTGTCTACCAAAAGACTTACGTTTCATCACTTATAATGCTCGTCGACTGGGAATCGAAGTTCCCATTTTAGATGCGATTTTATATAGCAATGATTTGCAAGTGACCCTGGCACGTCTAAAACTTCAAGAGATTGGGTTTAAAAACGTGGGCGTATTGGGGTTAAGCTTTAAGCCAGGAACAGATGATTTACGGGAAAGTCCCATCATCCGTCTTATTCAAGATTTATGGCAAGATGGATTTAACGTCCTTGTCTATGATCCGGATGTCAATCCTACTGAGATGCTAGGGAGCAATCTCGCCTACCTAAGTCGCCAGTTACCTCAAATCAATGACATCTTATGTGATTCGTTTGAGCAGATGCTCACTCAGTGTGAGGTGGTGGTGATTAGCCAGAAACGCCCTGGGGTTCTAGAGGCCATACAGAAGTTTGGGCAACGGCTTGTCATTCTGGACCTCGTCCGCATGACCGATCACCCTGAACGGTTAATGTTTAAAGAGTATAGGGGGATGTCATGGTAAAAATACTTGGGAGCAAGTGGCTCATTCTTACGCAATATTATCCTCCTGAGATAGGGGCACCACAAATTCGCTTGAGGCATCTGGCGAAAGAGTTGCAACTTCAGGGTATTGATGTTGAGGTGATCACGGCCATGCCGAATTACCCGAAAGGTGAAATTTTTCCAGGGTATTCAACCTCGAAGTGGAGTATTCGAGAAACGATCGACGGTGTGCCGGTTCAACGAATGTGGGTATATGCGGGTAGTGGGAAGGCCGCTGTCGTACGGTTGTTAAATTATTTCAGTTTTACATTCACGGCCCTGTTTGCTGTGTTATTCGGTCCCCGTCCCGACGTCATGTTTGTCGAATCACAACCCTTGTCGTTGGGGGTCATCGCCATGCTTATGAAATGGATAAGAGGGGTTCCGTATATTTACAACGTGCCGGATTTGCAAGTTGACGTGGCTCGACAACTGGGATTTATTCAAAGCGAACTGTTTCTTCGCCTGGCCTCTCAATTAGAAGATATTTTTCTGATGCAGTCCTGGAAGGTGTCAACTGTGACGCATCGTTTTATAAAACATTTACAAGAACGTGGGGTGCCGCCGCCTCAGATTACGTTTCTTCCCAATGGAGCAGACACCAATTTTCTGAGACCGAAACCGGTTTGTTCTGAACTGCTCAACCGATGGAAATTGAACGAAAAAAAAATATTCCTCTATGTGGGGACACATGCCTACTACCATGGTCTCGATACGGTGATTAATGCAGCGAATATACTACAGGAAGAGCGTCAGGTGGCTTTTCTCATGATCGGGAGTGGCCCAGAGCGCCGGCGAATCATTGAACTAGCTCGAACATTAAGGCTGCAGAACGTGATCTTTGATCAGTCACCGTATGAAGAAATGGATGATTTATATTCCATCTGTTATGCGTCTATTGCCACATTGCGTGATGTGGAAGTTGCGAGGACGATGAGATTGTCAAAGATTTTTCCTTCGTTAAGTTGTGGCGTTCCAGTTATTTATGCAGGATGTGGGGAAGCTGCTGATGTCATTCATGAACATCATTGCGGAATCACGGTCGAACCGGAAAACCCCGAGCGGCTGGCTGCCACGATAAGACAATTTGCAGCGGATCGTACAAGTCGAGATTCCATGGGCCGGATTGGAAGAAAGCTTGTCGAATCAGACTATAGTTGGAAGGTCATCGTGAATCGATGGTTAAGTGAGCTTGACTTGGAAGTCACGCCAGATGGACTCCGTATGGTGTCCTGACTATCTGCGAGAGGGGGTGAAACACAGACATCTTTCTTCTTCTCAAGGAATAAAGGACAAAGAGTGCGTAGTGGCGGATAGAATACTCCAGTGCGGTGAGAGAGAATCAAGGCAAGGCTGTGCGGGACGAAAGTTATGTTTGAACGAGGTCGAATTTCATGCGTGTTGGTTGTGTTCATAGTCTACCTGCTGTATTTGAGTGTCTTTACGCTGTCACCCTTCACGATTACTTTTGACCCTTCGCGTTCCTTATTGGATCTCGTGGCTCAGAAGTTTGATGTCCATTCGGTCTTTTGGCGTATTCCCTTCTGGGATATCTTTAGCAACATCCTTCTTTTTATTCCATTTGGCTTTCTCTTTGTTTCCTTACCAGGTGTTCGCACATATCGGTTTGTGGCCAAACTTTTTCTCGCTGGGGCGACTGTGTGTCTGGTGAGTCTCTCTCTGGAAGTTGCTCAATTATTTCTCCCTCGTTTCCCGTCTGTAGTTGACGTGGTTTTGAATGTTGTTGGTGGTATCACAGGTGCCCTGATCTCAATGTGGTTGTACGCTCCCATCAGTCGATCAGTATATCGATGGTGGTTGAATCTCCAAGCTTCTCCAATGCTTCTAGGCTTCTTGGTCATGTATATCATTGGACTTCTTGGGGTACATACTGTGCCGTTTCATCTTGGACAGAAGTTCAGCAATTGGGACCCTAACTTTACCTTGCAAATTGGGAATGAAGGTACATTGGATCGTCCGTGGCTGGGAAGCATGTTCTTATTGGCTATGTATGATCGTGCTCTTTCTCGCCAAGAGGTTCTGACTAATTGGATGGCTGGATCAGTCTCGATTACTATGCAGACGCGCGTGGAAGAGGGCCTCGTGGTCTACTACGATTTCACTGAAGGGGGAGGGACGGTTGTTCATGATCGCTCGTCTTGGGATATGCCGCTTGATTTACAGATTCGCGACATGGACCACATCAAATGGTTGCATCCGAATGGCATTGAGTTGCTCACGAACACGATCATCTCATCCTTGGAACCTGCAAGCAAAATATTTGAGAGTAATCTTCGTAAGCGAAGTGCACTCACGCTCGAGGTTTGGATTTCTCCAGCTCATATAGATCAAAAGGGACCTGCACGAATTGTTTCTTATTCGGCTGACTCGGAAGCTAGAAATCTCACTCTTGGTCAAGCAAAGCGAAACATTGTGTCCAGGATTCGCACCCCAGTTTCAGGACCAAACGGAACAAGGCCGCAATTACAAACTAAAGATGATCTGCTGACGGCTGATATTCAACATGTACTCATCACCTATCGCGATGGATTGGAAACCCTGTATGTTAATGGCCAAGTGCATAGTACTCTTGCGTTCGATGACAGAACGTATCTACTGAGGGTATTTGAGGCGTTCCTTGGGTGGAAATACCTGTGGATTTATTGGTTCGTTGTTCTCTCACCGCTGGGGATATTGTCTTATCTATTCTTTGCGCAAAATAGAGGCCATTCAGGTAACGCCGAGTGGCTTTCTTGTGGGGTGGGGGTGATCGTGTTAGCTGTGATGGAATGGATTCCCAAGATAATGCATGAAAATGAAATAGATGTAATTCCTTTCCTAATCGGAAGTGCCATTGTCCTGCTTTCCGTTTTGACGACCGCGATTCTCGACAAAGCTGTTCACGCCGTCTAGGGATCCTATCTTTCGAATTTTCTTCTCTATTTCCCAATTCTTGACCAGGGAGTTTGTTCCCGTACAGTCATCGGAAACGTACCTACTGCCTTTGCGTCATCCGATCGGACATATGGGTGACTAAGGTGATTCTCTTTCCGGAATACCGACGATAATGAAACGAAGCTTTGATATCTTCGTGGCTTTCTTTGGGCTCGTCGCGTGCGCTCCGCTTTTTGTGATTATTGCGCTTCTCATAAAGTTGGATTCTTTGGGACCCATATTCTTCACGCAAGTTCGAATAGGGAAAAACTTTCGGCAGTTCCACACTCATAAATTTCGCACCATGACGACAGATGCGGCACAGAGGGGTGGTCTAGTTACCCTAGGAGATGATCCTCGCATTACACGGGTTGGTGAAATACTCCGTCGGTTTAAACTTGATGAGCTTCCTCAACTTTTCAATATTTTGAAGGGTGAAATGAGCTTGGTTGGTCCAAGGCCAGAGGTTCCCTGCTATGTCGAGATATTTAAAGAAGGCTATAAAAAGATCTTAGAAGTCCCGCCGGGGCTTACGGATTTAGCTTCACTGCGATTTATCGAGGAAGCGGAGATTTTGGAAAAGGCCGAAAAACCAGAGGTTGAGTATGTCCAAACAATCCTGCCAGAAAAACTGCGTTTGGCGACCATCTATCTCCAACATGCTTCGTTTTTATTCGATTTCGCTATCCTTGTTCAAACTTTGTTAAAACTTGTGAGAGTGAGAGTGGTGCTTTTTGAACTTCCAGAGGTCTACTCTCACGCTACGCGCTATGGAAACGGCCATGGTGCATTCCTGAGGAGCATCAGTCTTCAGTATCGACGTCCGGTCATACTGATGTTGGATCTCGTGCTGATTGTCCTAGCCAATTATTTAGCCTTTTGGTTGAGATTTGATGGAAAGATTCCGATTGAGGCGAAATATGTATTCGCGACAATGCTCCCTTGGGTCGTGTTAATTCGCGGCATTACGTTCTCACTATTTCGTTTAAATGAAGGTCTTTGGCGGTATACGAGCATCTGGGATCTGCAAAGTATAGTCAGCGGAGTGTTGAGCAGCACTCTGGTATTCTATGCCTTAGTTCATTGGGGCTTTGAAGTCATTTCATATCCTCGATCGGTCTTTGTTGTTGACAGTGTGTTATTAATCGGATTCTTGGTTGGGATTCGACTTCCCTCACGTCTCTATCGAGAGCATGGGCTTTGGGCGGGGAAAAAACGGATATTGGTTCTTGGAGCCGGAGATGCTGGAGAACAAATCGTTCGAGAAATGAAGACCAATCCGTCTTATCATTACGACCCCATTGGATTTGTGGATGATGATCCATCGCTCGTGGGTCAGCGAATTCACGGGGTGAAAGTTCTCGGTACTCGAGAAGAGCTGTCAACTATTCTTCTAACAGAGCAACCACAAGAAGTCGTGGTGGCGATGCCTGGAATCAATCCAGCAGTTCTTCGAGAAATTATCTCTGGGCTAGAAACGTTCAAAATTCCCATTAAGACGCTTCCGAATCTACAAGATCTCCTAGACGGTAAAGTTACGGTGAGCCAAATCCGTCATCTGAAAATTGAGGACCTGCTTTCCCGCCCACCTGTTGGCTTACAGCCTCAATCGGTCCAACAACTGATCAAAGGGAAGCGTATATTGGTTACTGGAGCTGGAGGGTCCATTGGTTCAGAGCTGTGTCGGCAGATTCTTGAATTTCAGCCGCACGTTTTGGTTCTTTTTGAACGTTATGAGAACAGTTTGTACAGTATTGCGAATGAACTAGCTGACCGTAAATCTTCATCGCCTGTTTATTCCGTGATCGGTGACATCACAGATGCTCCACATCTATATGCGACGATGAAAAAGTATTCTCCGGACATCATTTTTCATGCGGCTGCTCACAAACATGTTCCGTTGATGGAAATAAATCCCGGAGAGGCCTTGAAAAATAATGTGTTAGGCACTCGCACCGTGGTGGAAGCTGCCGACCACTCTGGTGTTGAACGATTGGTCTTTATTTCTACAGATAAGGCTGTGAATCCTTCTAGTGTAATGGGGGCGACCAAGCGTGTTGCCGAACTTGTGGTCCAAGATATGGCTCGTCGCAGTAAAACACGCTTTTTGACCGTCCGATTTGGAAATGTTTTGGGAAGTAATGGAAGTGTTGTCCCTCGATTTCAAGAGCAGATTAAAGCTGGTGGGCCAGTGACGGTTACCCATCCCGCAGTCAAACGGTATTTCATGTTGATTTCGGAAGCTGTGCATCTCGTCTTGCAGGCCGCAACTCTGGGCGAGCAGGGCGCCACTTATGTATTGGAAATGGGTGAACAGATAAAGTTGGTAGAACTGGCCAGAAACCTTATTCGTCTCTCGGGTTTTGTGCCGAAAAAGGAAATTCCGATAACCTTTATCGGACTTCGCCCTGGAGAAAAACTTGAAGAAGAGTTAGTTGGTGACAATGAGGAGGCCGAACCATCTCCTGTTCCTAAAATACAGCAGATACGTTCGAAAACATTACCGAATTTAATGTTGGTATCTAAACGAATTGTTGAACTTGAGCAAAATCTCTCTCTTGGTGACCCAGGATTTCCTATCCAATATTTGCAACAAATGATCCCAAACTTTCAAGTTCTTGAGAAGCCCAACCCGGTGACACCTCGAATCGAGCCTCAAATCATGGACGCCCCACTTCCGTAAGTCTGCAGGAAATGAGCAAGCTGGATGCCTGTCAGTACGTTCTAACTCTGCAAAGCTAATTTAGCTCATTCGCCTTGTTCCTAAGAATTTATTAAGAAAAGAGTCAAACCTTGATAAGGTCTCTAAAGCGGAAATGATTGCGAGGATGGTTAGTATTTTCACGGTTGTCGGTTTAGCCATCCAAAGAGTTGGTGTATGGGCACTCGTGATCGCCGTGCTTGTTAGCGCGTTCACATAAAACTTTATAATCTTTTGCTTGGCACGACGGATGCCAGTTCTTCGAATTTATTGAAAACAAGTCATGCACGTGTGTAAGTTGAGTCTGGCCACATTGGAACAGAAATCTTGTTGGGTTATCTATAGTCAGACGGATAGCGTGGTCCTTGGTAAATTTTTTGGTGAATTTGTTTTAGGCTTTTATGGGATGGCCAAAGATCTGGCATTATTACACGTTCGAAGAGTTTCAGCGGTTGTAACTCAGCTGACCAATCTTCATGGCTGCCTTTCAGGATGATCGAGCGTATATGCAGATGAACTTACTGCGAGGAATGAGGTTTGCGGCATACATATCCTTTCCTCTGTGTACAGGAATGATGATAGTGGACGAAGATCTAGTTTTTGTCGCTTTGGGTGAGAAATGATTGCCATGTGTTCCTCTCATTCAATTATTGTCTCTGTTTGCATTCATAAATCAATAAACACACTTTTCCCTCCCGTCGTGTCAACAAGGTATCGGTCTGACTATTTATTTCGTATTGGCTCAATTCTTCTGTTCCTCATGCCAACAGCTTTTCGGAAGATAATGGTATTGGGAGTGCCTTGGGTCACAATTTGCTCCGTTATTATGTCTGGAATGACAATTGAGGTTTTTAGAGAACTCCAACTGTTACCGAATATGATTTTTCATTATTTATGGGGACTGGTCATTACTGCGCTGGTGTGCGTCTGCTCCGTATATTTGGTCCAATGTGTTTTACCCATAACTGAGGCGCTAACATGGGAGAGGAGTATTCCACGATTGGTAAATTTAATGGTCGTTGGAGTATGGGCCTATGGTTCGATAATTTTTCCCAGTGAAAAAGCGGATTGATTTGCTCAACGTACTGGGATGGGTATGTGGCTCTTGGATTTTGAATAAGATGAAGGGGGCTGTAAGAAACGAAACGTCATGATGAGGTGTAAAGTAATGATTGAGTTTCACCTATTAGCTGAGTGAAAAATCCTCTCGCTTTGACCACGCTTGCACAACGAGCGCTCGCCATACTCTCCTCACTGTTTAGCAAACTGCCATTCCATTCCTTTTAACGAAATCTTCATATCCTTTTGCTAAAGTCCTTCAACGAAAACCTTCAACGTCTACCCCAACCCGGATGATTTAAAGTTCCTCATCGAGAAATGCTTGATTGTTCTTAATCAGAGGTCAGATTATGAGCAATAGCATCACGTCAGGATTTCGATCGTTCCTTCTGGGTCTTTCGTTCAGGGAACGATCGATGTGTGTCCTATTTAGGGAAAGTTTAATAAGCCAGAGCTGGGGGTAGGTATGCAAAACAAAACGGGAGGATTTGTTATCCTTCAATTTTGGTTGGAGACCATTGTACCGCTATCACGCGTGTGAGCGCCAATGTCACAATGATGCCTCCAAGAATCGCCCACTGAAAGGGGTGGGCTTCTTTAAACCATTGAGAGATTACTTCGGTGAGCATGACGACAAGAATGGTATCAACGATAAAGGTGACCTTCACTCGGCCCTCTGAAAAATATGTCAGTGTGGTTTTCAAGACTTCGACTATCGCCAACAGCATGAGCGTATTGACAATGACTTGACGCATGACAACTTCTAAGGGTTGCGTAAAGAGTAATTCTAATCCAACAAAGGTCATGAGAGCCCCGCCAGCGAGGGCGGTCAAGATGGTCAGAATCAATAAACTCAATATGACCTTAATGCCCTGAACCCAAAATTGAGTCATGTCAATGGCGAATGAACGTCCTAATGCCGCCACGCCTGAATGAAGAAATGCCATAATAAAATTATTCTCCTTGTGTGTGATGGTTGCGATCGTGGTTAAAAGTCGTCGACAGCGACAGGGTGCAATAAATCTCGAACAGAAATGATGCCAATAATCCCGTCATACTCATTGGCGACTCCCAAGTGTCTGATGTGTGAACGCTCCATCAAGTCCGCTGCCTCAAAAATTGGACTATCTTCATCAATGCAGATCACCGGAGAACTCATGATGCGTTTGACGGGTGTATATTCGGCAAAGCGATGAAGCGAAACAACTTTTCTGACAATGTCAGATTCGGTTACGATGCCAATAATTTCGCCATCTCGTTCGACAAACACACTTCCCACGCGTTGTATGCGCATTAAATTAGCTACGACTGACACGGACTTTCGGTCATCGACGGTGATCAAGTCCCGCTTCATCACCTCATGAATGTGAACCATAGTTTGCTCCCTTCTTAATGAAAAATGTGTGTTACACTGACCTTTTCGTCTTTTCACTAGTATCAAGATTACACCGCCAGTGTTACCGTTAAAGCACAATCATATGTCTTTTCTGTAAAATATATTGAGGAATGACCACATTCTTTGCCCTGATGCCTGGATGTTTCCTATAGTAGTCATGTCACATACTGTGCTAGGTGCAGATAGGGATTCGTTCAAAATGATACAATTATTTTTACGTCTTTTGATACGATGACGAATAAACAAAGGAGTGTTATGAGTCGAAGGATTTGGGTTCTGTTTGTTCTGGTTTTCTCTTTGTCTGTTATAGGTTGTGCAAGATCTGAGTTCTTTACTATCACGATCTATGATAGCCCACAACGTGTGGTCCGGCTGCAAACGAAATCTATAGAAGATGCTGGAGGCGGATATTCCCACCCGACATCGGTTTCTGTCGAACAAATGACCAGCGTGTTAACGGGTCTTTACGTAGAGGTCGGGTATACACCATTTTCAAAGTCAGGTACGCGTCGTCGGGCTTTTAGCGACGCCGAAATCAAATTTTTTGCCCCTCTATTCGTCAGAGGTCTTGAGCAGGCGACACCTGAGGAAGTGGTCACATTTTTTGAAACCGCCGAAATTTCTGACCTACAGGAAGCCACAACCTCTGGCGGAGTCTTTATCAGGGAGCAGGCTTTGTACATTATTATGAGCAATCACGGAGTCAAAACATCGATTTGGCAGGATAATGATCAATATGAATCGCCGCAACGATTAAGTCCATTGGAACCCATGGCTCCAGAACCTGGCCGCTTGGTTTTTGAACCGGAAGAATTCATGATGCCGCTCGAGGAAAACGATTGGGTCGATACACTCAAAGGAAAACCCTGGCATGTCGCAGTGAAGTATTTAGAGTTGCCATAATCGTGATTCGTATCACACAAAAAAGACCGCCTCTCTTAATGGGAGAGAGGCAGTCTAAGAGAGACGCGCAGGAGTGTGCCGTATATGGAGATTCCGTTTTAAAATGAAACATCCCACTGTAATCGGACGCGCTGTTCTGTGAGGTCTTTTCCGACTGGCTGAGCTAATGTCAAGTGAGAGACATCCATCGTGATTTTATTGCGATGTCCTGCGAAGAACCAGTTCGTCGCGAACGTGAATTCTTGGAGTTTGTCGTCTTTCACTGACACATTGGGGTCGACAAAGGCATACCGGAACGCGAATTCCAATGGCTTCGGAATGACCGGGATGATGTAATGCGGAAAGTACCCAATCTGTGCATAACTACCCATCAAATTGGTCTTTGAGTTCGCTACTCCACCAATGCCACCACCTGAATCTTTGACTTGCTTCCAGTGATATTCGTGTTGAATCGAGAGTCCCGCCCATTTAAAGGCGAATTCTTCTACCAACCCTTCGACGCGAAACTGTCCGTCGGCGGCGTTGCTATCGCTTGTAAAGCCGAGCCCAAGGGAGTTATTGGTTCCTAATGATCCACAACCACTGGACGACCAACGTGTACATTTCCCTGTCGTGGTATATCCGGCGAATGCGAGGCTTCCTGTGGGTTTCTCATGATAGGCCGTATCACTTTGTTCCCATTTGAGATCTCTCCCCAAAAAATTCCATTGAAAACGGCCAAAATACATCATTTGATCGTCGTCATTGGCTTCACCTCGTCCTGAACCCGTGAACACACCGGCATAATACCGTGAATCCAGCAGTGTCCCTGGCGCTAAATGTCCATGGAGCATGACACCGACTTGACGGTCAATCGTGAACACGCTGTTGACGATTGATCGTTCGACAAACTGTTGTTTTCCGGATGAGTCTACCCGTTCGCGGTTGTAGTTGATTTTCCATTGACCGATTTGCAACTGCATCCATTGATATTTTTCAAGCATAATCCGCCAGTCTATTACTCGTGTAGAGGAGTCAACTGGATCGTCGCCAGCCGATCGAGTCGGCTGCCAATCGACTTCGAAGTAGTATTTGAGCCAGGGGCGATATCCATGTCCACCGACTTTCATACGAACTCGCCGGAGTTCAAAGGTGCTTTCCTCATTGTCCGAAAAATCTCCAACGCTGTCCGGGTCTCCCCGTTCCGGGTAGGTAAACCGGCCTTGGAATCTCCATTGAATGGCGGTTTTAAACAATCCGTCTACTGTTGAAAATGTGAACCCTTTCTTATCCCAGCCAACGAGTACGGAAGAATCGTCTTTCTGTTGACTCATCTCGTGAGCCTTTTTCTCTTCCTGTGCCTGAATACGAATGTAATCTTCTTTTGAGATGGTCCCTTTTTCACGAAGGACGTCGGCTAGAGTGTCCCCAGCTAAGACAGGCAATGGAGCCGCACCTCCAAAAGCCAGCAAGAGTATGGGCATGAGAATTTTCATTCTGCTCAGAATCATTCAAACCTCCAAGTTAGTGATGATATAAAAATTTTCAATTTTCAAATGCTGAGAATTGTTCTGTGATCTTGGACGTGAGGATAAACGAGACCTGTTACGTTCGTGTTACAGAGAAGTCAAAGTGCCGTAAATTGTGAAGTTGTTGAGGAAAGGGAGATCGAAAAAGGGGAGATCGAAAACAATTAACCCCGAACGCCATTGATGTACGCAGCGGTGAGATCCTGTTGAGGATGTTCAAAAATCTCTTGAGTCGGACCAAACTCGATCAACTCTCCGGCCTGCTTTTGATTCCAGAAGACTCCCACATAATCGGCAATTCGATGAGCTTGAGCGAGATTGTGCGTTACGATGATAACGGTGTACTGGCCTCGTAAGCTAAAAATCAGATCTTCCACTGTTCCACTGGAAAGTGGGTCGAGTGCACTGCAGGGTTCATCCATGAGCAAGACTTCAGGAGACAGGACGAGTGCGCGGGCCATGCACAGCCGTTGTTGTTGTCCACCGGAGAGGAGTAGGGCCGATGTGTCCATTCGATCCTTTACTTCATTCCAGAGTCCCACATCCATGAGCGCCTGTTGAGTACGTTCTAGAATGAGATCTTTTTCGGTGACGCCGTGTTCTTTGAGTGGAAATTCTAGGTTTTTCTGAATAGACATCGGAAACGGATTGGGCTTTTGGAAAATCATGCCAATTCGACGTCGAAGTTGAAGCACGTCAATCGTTGGAGACAAAATGTCGAGGTTTTCGATGTGTACTTGTCCTGAAACTTTACATTCTGGAAGTAAATCAATGAGCCGGTTTAAACAGAGGAGGAAACTTGTTTTTCCACTTCCAGAGGGACCGACGATTGCGGTTAAACACCCACGGTATATGGTGAGTGAAATATGTTCAAAAGCCGGGCGATTGCCGTACGTGAGAGAAAGGTCCGTCGTTTGTATGAGGGGATCGGGATCGCAACAGGGTGCAATATTTCTATTGGATGATGAGGCGGTTTGTGATTTTGGAAACTGAGAGGGAGAGCTCATGTGCTCATGATCCTTGAGTGCATCCAACGTTTTGAAATCCAAAGAGAAAGACTATTGAGGGTCAGCACGCAAATGATTAAGACAAGAGCGGTCGAATAGGCAGCGTGGTCTCCACCGGGAACATTCATGGAGAGATCGTAAATATGAATCGACAATGCACGCCCGGAATCGAAGAGAGATTCTGGCATTCGACTGACATATCCGCTCGTAAAGATGAGTGCGGCTGTTTCGGCAATGGCTCGACCGAGTCCGAGTACTAATCCCACAACCAACGCCGGTATGGCGGCTGGCAAGAGAAGATGAAGGAGTGTGGCTCGTTTGGTCAGCCCTAATGCTGCAGCAGATACACGATACTCCTGTGGAAGTGCTCGAAAACCTTGTTCGGTGGTCCTGACTAAAATTGGGAGAACCATGCATGCTAAGGTCAAGCCTCCAGAGAGAATGGAAAACCCCAGTCCGAGTAATTGGCAAAAGAAGGCATTGCCAAACAGGCCAAACACAATCGAGGGGACGCTGGCTAACATATCGAGGCTTCGTCCAGTCAATTGAGCAAGCGGGTGAGACTCTGATGTAAATTCAGCCAGAAACATGGCTGTTCCAAGTCCGATCGGGAGTGCAACGGCCATACACACTAAGAGAATGAGCCCAGTCGAAACAAGGATAGAATTGATTCCACCTGAACGTCCGGCATCTGCGGGAGGGTTGGTGAGAAACTCCCAAGAAAGATGACCGGTACCCTGCCAGATCAGACCTCCAATCAACCAGAGAAACACGCAGCCGATTAATCCTGCAATGGTCCAGATCATTGCTGTTGGCCACATGTTGTATGTGAATGGGACGTGTTTATCCATAGGCCTGGTTCGCTCGAGCGCGTTGAGTGCCCATGATCAACACGATCACCATGGTGAGAAGGAAAAGACCGGTTAAAAAAAGTGACGAACGATGTATGTCAGTCGCATAAGCCATTTCCAATGCAATATTGGCCGTAAGCGTGCGGATCGGATCAAACATGCTTGAGGGGTATTGCACCACGTTTCCGCAGACCATCAAGATGGCCATGGTTTCTCCAAGAGCTCGACCGGTTTGCAGCACCACGCCCGTAAGAATTCCAGGCCTCGCACTTGGAAGTATGATCTGGTGAATCATGCTCCAACGTGTACAGCCTAATGCCGTCGCACCCTGGATGTATTCTTTTGGCACTTGATGCAAGGCCGAGAGACTGACCAATGTCACGGTCGGAAATATCATGATCGTTAAGATGAGGATACCGGCTAAGAGGCTTGGCCCAGGTGGATGAAGGCTGGCAATGAGTGGGACGAGGACCACAAGTCCCCAGAGTCCATACACGACAGATGGAATGCCTGCCAGTAATTCGATGAAGGCGCGATAGCCCGATGTCATGGCTTGAGGGGCATAATATTCACAAAATAGTGCGGAACAAATACCGAGGGGAGTGGCAAGGACCACCGCGCCAATCGTGGCGAACAATGTTCCAATGAACATGGGCAGAAGGTTGTAGGCGCCTTCTGTGGGATGCCACGATGCATCCGTAAAAAAGGCGGTCACACCAATATGTTGAAGGGCAGGAAGTGATTCAATGATCAGAAAGATCAGAATGCAGACGAGCAGGATGCCCGCTATTCCTGCAACACACCTGAGAGTGTGGAAGAGGATGCGATCACCCTTGGCGGGGGACGAAGTAATGGTGCGTGACCAAGTCATGAGTGCGCTCTGATGTTGCAAAATCGATAAACGTTTTTACCTGGTCAACGGGAACCGTTTTTGTGACAAGGTTTAATGGGCGTGAAAGCGGAAAACGACCAGCTTGTACTTCTTCAAGGGAGGCGGGAATTTCGCCCAATGTCAATAATTTAATGGGCACATCATGGGCGGCATCGTATTCTGCGGTGCCAATGGATACGTAGGCAATGGCGTTTGGATTTCCTGCAACGGTTTTGATGCCTTGTTCGTTATCACCGATGACGACATGAGCGTTGATTTGTGAACTCGTGAGGTGAAAATGATGCAAAAAGAGTTCGAGTGTTGCCCGCCCTTCTGCCTTGTTCAGGACTATGATGGGCGCGTCGATGCCTCCGACTTCTTCCCAATTACTGACGTTGCCGGTATAAATCTTGACGATCTCGTCGGGATTAAGAGATGTCAGTGGATTGGATTGATGGACAATGATTCCAATACCGTCATGGGCTAAGAGGGTTCCATGAAGATCGTGTTCGCTGGCACTCAGTGAACGAGATGCCATGCCGATGTCTGCTAATCCTTGACGAATATCGGCGATTCCTCGAGAAGAACCGCCCGTTTGCACATCAATGCGTGAACCGGGGTATTGGGTCTCAAACCGCTTTCCGATTTCCGCAACAAGCGGTGCGATGGTGCTTGAGCCGGTAATCACGAGTTTAAAATGATCAGACGACGTTGCCGAGGAGTCTTGACAGGCGGAAAGTGTCAGAAAGAGGAGTGCGACGGTCAGTGATTGTGGGAGAAACGATATCATCGTTGTGGGTGTTTCTTGTGTTGGATCGGGAACGAGAGTTGGCAGCATCCCAGGTCAAGAGCGTTGGCTGTCGTTGACATGGCAACATCAGGTGACAGTTGATATCGCACGGTTTTCCCGCTTCGAGTGGATTCAACCAGTCCGACTTCTCGCAAGTGAGCCAAGTGGTGGGACAGAAGGCTTTGTTCGATATCTAAAGTCTGCAGTAGTTCACTGACAAGTCTAGGTTGATCCATTAACGATTCAAGCACCGCTAAGCGAGTTGTGTCAGCAAGAGCTTTGAGTTTGTCGGCGCACGTGGGAGTGTGATTTTTCATTAGCGCGTAGTATTCGTATTAAGAAAATTGTTACATGAAAAAATATTCATATGAAAGAAGCAACGTTTGTAGATGATATGTTTGGAGAAGTCAATTAGAATAGTGCCGTGTGTATTACTCAATAAAGAAGAACCCCATGTTTTTATGTTCCCCATGTAAGCAATGATCGAATGCCTATGTCGAGAAGGTTGGTGCTTTTGGGGGTAGAGAGCATAATGTAGGAGCAGAGATGTCTTGACGGCATCTTGCGAGTAAAGGGAGGATACGCTATGTCGACTGTCGGCCAACTCATGACAAAAGATGTGAGTAGGATCTCAGAGGATGCCAGTATTCACGAAGCGGCTAATCTGATGCAGAAACAGCGGATTGGGTCACTCCTTGTTCAGAAGGGGCAAGACTATTCAGGCATTATTACGGAGACTGATATCGTTCGAGGGGTTGCCGAGCAACGTGATATGTCGCAACTGACGGTGCAGGCGCTCATGTCCAGTCCCATTATTACGGTCAACAGAACACTTTCTCCTCAATATGCTCGTGATCTCATGGCAGATCGTCATATTCGCCACTTGGCCGTAACGGAAGATGATAAAATCGTGGGTGTCATTTCAGTTCGAGATCTCTTGGCCTATTTCAAAACCGTGATAAAAACCCTTGAATAGTGCGCATTCCCAATAAAAGAGAAATAGGTGGTGGTTGCTATGCTCAGAGGAGGACGTTCGGGTCAGGTGTTGGGTTATTAATGAGATAGATGGGTTTGAGTTTTCATGTGCTTTGAGTAGGAGTGCGGCCTTTATTTGCATGACCATATTTCATTGTCGTGAATATTCCGGTATGAAAATTAGAGGAATATACAAACTTGCCTTTTCTCGACCGTTACCTCTTATCATCCAGCTTCATCCACCCTCCTGCGTGATCAGACTTTAGCCGCATCTTTTATATTTTGGGGTTGAGATTTTCAGAGAATATCCCGACATAAAGAAGCATGGGATCATGCCGGTGAAGACTGAAGAACAAAACCCATCTTGTCATTAAACAAGACTATTCACATTCCAGGAGAAGAACGATGAGGCAACCAGAGTTGGAGTCGATTTGGGAATTAGTGAGTCGTGTGTGTAAGTCTCACCCTTGGCACGGCGTCCCTATTGGGTCTGATGCCCCACGAGTCATCACCGCCTATATTGAAATTGTGCCAAGCGATACGTTGAAGTATGAATTGGACAAACAGACGGGACATTTGAAAGTCGATCGTCCTCAACGTTTCTCGAATATTTGCCCATCGCTGTATGGCCTCATTCCTCGAACGTGTTGTGGAAAACAGGTTGGAACGTTGTGTGCCAGTCGGACCGACCGACCGAATGTCGTGGGAGATGGCGATCCGCTTGATATCTGTGTCATTGCAGAAAAAACCATTACCCATGGCGATGTGCTTCTAGAAGCCAGGCCCATAGGCGGATTGCGCATGATTGATGGTGATGAAGCCGATGACAAAATCATTGCCGTGATGAAAGGGGATGTGGTTTATGAGGATTGGCACGAAATTGAACAGTGTCCCCCTGCATTGATTGAACGACTCAAACATTATTTTCTCACCTATAAAGACATTCCGGGTTCGACTCACCGTCACTGTGAAATTGCCGAAGTCTATGGACGAGAAGAAGCCTATGAAGTGATTCGGCGAAGCCAAGAAGATTATTTGCTCGAATATCCAAGTATTGAAGCCCTCTTGACCACCCCTCTCTAAGCCTGCCTTTCTGTTTGTCGTACGAAGGTTGTCCTTTTGCGTACAGGACCCTCCTAGAAGTCATTCTGTAGAGATAAGATCTGATCTTCTATCCCTTGCTTGATTGTGTACGGTGTTCAGCCAGACCTTCCTCAGAATCGGAGACACATGTCTGAACACCTCTGGTCCCGGTATCCACAATTCCAAAATTGATAGAATCCAGTGTGGCCTCCTTCCTACATGAGGGTTGCCAAATTCATCTGAAGGCCCTACGCTTAACACTAAATGTTTGGCAAGACATGCTCCGTAGCATGATTTTTGCGTGTTCTGGTGTGAAGAGCAGGGAGGTTGTGGAATTTTTCTATTCATAATATTTTTCTTTCTAGAGATATGACCGTATGGAGGACCATCAATATGAAGCATTTTTCCTATGTGCACATCTGTGTCATTTTTGTCTCACTCTCTCTGTTGTGGGGATGTGAAGACGCACCTCAAACATCCCTTTCTGAGACTCAACAAGCCTTAGAAGACGCTCGGCAGGCGGGTGCTGCGGACACCGCTCCTCATCTATTCGGCCAAGCCGAGGATTTTTTTCAACAGGCAACGGATGAGATTCAGGCGCAGGGTGATCAGTTTGGAATTTTTCGCGACTACTCCAAGGCGCAGGATCTATTGACGCAGGCCAAAGTGACAGCCATTGAGGCAAAAAATAAAGGACAAGCGCAGGCAAGTCTCCAGCCTGAAATGGTTTCAGAAGATTCGGAGGGTGAAAAGGAGGAGATCATTCGTGCCATCACAGAAGCACGGGGAATGGTGAGACAGGCGAGCGATCTTCTGACGAGGGCCCCGGAGGGAAAGGACGTCGAGTTGGTGTTGCAGATCATGGAAATTGATCTTCGTTCCGCCGAGTCCTCACTTGCTGAAATCCCCAAAGATATGACGCCTCCAGACTATGCGATGGCTCGAGAAAAAGCCGAATCGGCCAACAATGTCGCCTCACGAGTGCGTGAACAGATTCTCCAGGCGATAGAGAAGGCCGAAAGAGAGGGGTCGTAAGAACGTGGGTTGCATGGATAGTTGGAAGGCACTGAGATATTTTGAGAGACCTTATCGTCAGTCATGTGCAACATAACAGTGTTGTCGAGGAAAAGATAACGGGAGACGGTTGTGTATCGAGTACTACGTTGGATTGAACGAACCCATTGGCGCACGGTATTGACGCTCTCATTCATGTGTTCGTGTACCTTATCGCTTGTGTTTGCCGGTACCGTGAATGAATCAGTGGAACAGCCGAGTTCGGTGAACGTATCATTTAAACAGGGTGTCGGGCCATCTGAGTCCAATCGTTATCGTCCGACGGTAGAAGAAATCACTCATCATGCTGCCAGAGAAAAACCCCAGACCGCAGCAACGGGACATGCACCCAATCTCCCTTCTTCGACAAGCATGGACGAAGAAATTTCACTCCTTGTAGATCTTTCCAAAAATTTGTTACAGGTCAAGCGGGGTGATCGAGTGATTCGTACGGCCTTAGCCGCCACGGGAAGCGGCAAGATATTACACGACCCGCAAGATCCTTCAAGGAAATGGACATTTGAAACACCAAAAGGAAAGTTCACCATTCAGAATAAGTTGAAGGATCCAGTATGGATTCGGCCTGATTGGGCGTTTATTGAGAAGGGGAACCCTGTCCCAGAGAACAGCGAGCACCGACTGCTACCGAACGTGTTAGGTGATTATGCTCTGGGTTTTGGTGATGGATATTTCATTCATGGGGCACTGTATACCTATTTGCTGGGATTTAATGTTACGCACGGATGTATCCAACTCAATGATGAAGATCTAGAGTATATTTTTGAGACCGTTCCGGTCGGAGCGACATTAGTGATTGTCTGAGTTCATAAGGTAGCGGTTGATGGTGCCATGGGCTCATGATCATACATTACACTCTTCATAGAGATACCCCTGTTCCGTGTCTAGGTTTTGGAGAACACTATGCAAAAACTGTTAAATGGCCTTCGAATTTTTCAACGTCAGGTATTTAAGGAAAAACAAGAATTATTTCATACGTTATCTCGTCAGCAAGAACCGCGGGCGCTGTTCATCACCTGCTCTGATTCACGGGTGGATCCCACGATGCTCACGCAAACCGAACCTGGAGAATTATTTATTCTTCGAACGGCCGGCAATCTCATCCCAACCTATGGGGCTGCGATAGGCGGAAGTACGGCAACCGTGGAATATGCTCTTTCCGTGTTGAACATCCAAGATATCATTATCTGCGGACATACGGATTGCGGCGCCATGAAAGCCTTACTCCACCCGGAAACGCTTGAAGGATTGCCGGCGGTCAAAGTGTGGTTACAACAGGCTGAGACAACTCAGAGGATTATGGATGATCATTTTACGCATCTCTCTGGAGACGAATTGTTCGAAGCGACGATCAAAGAAAATGTGATCGTGCAGTTAGACCATCTTCGTACCCATCCAGCAGTCGCCACAAAACTAAAAAAAGAGAATCTCCGACTGCATGGATGGGTCTATTCCATTGAATCTGGTACCGTGTGGATCTATGATTTTGAGAAAAAAGAATTCTTGGAATTGGAACGTGAGATCTAAGTAAAGACTTCGGTTCGTTGGAACGAATTACTTGCAGCGTATCAGCGTATTGTTGTCTGTGTGATGAAAAATAGGTGTCTGTCCATGGATTTGTAGTTGGGTATCTTCTGCATAGCTAAAGCGGTCTTCGCTGTGAATCGTTACCGCAAGTTCATACCGTACCGTCTTCGCATGTGTATCAAGATAGCGGTTTGAGAGCACCCCGTACGTTTCCGATCCCGCCTCGGCTGTCATGGTGAATGATTTCCCGTTTGCCTCGGCCGTTCCCCCAGCATTGACCGCAATGCCTCTCGGAACAATAAAGCAGCGTAACACCTGTTTAGCTGCTGTATCCCACAACCAATACCCGACTTCCTCATGAAAGGGGCTCTCAAGGCCCATGGGCCAGGCTGTGTGGTTCGATATCGCAAGGCGTAGAGTGTCTGTGAGCCATTGCTCACTGGTCCAAATAGTTCAAAGATTTGTTCTCGAAAGGGTGTTTTCCTTTGGCCTTCCGTGATTGATGGAGCAAGGTCCGTACCCTGATCGCCTTCCCATGTTCCAGCTAGGGGGTCCTAAGGGACCGAGATTCTGAATCAGTTCCGCATCGGTCATGTCAGCTTTCTCCTTTTACGAATAAACCTGTTGAAACTGTATCGTCTCTCTGTGAATGCCTGTTAGTTTTTCTCATTCATGACGTCCAGACTCGGAAAGATTGCATCCAGCGGAGGCTGTGGAGAATGGCTCCTGCCAATTTCGGCACACTGAGCTGAATAGGCCGTGTGTTCATACATTGCAAAACATAGTCTGTCGCTTGGGCTGTGCTCATCATCAATGGTTTGCGTGCGGCCTTCGGAAGTTTCGTATCAACATACCCAAAGCGAATGTTGGTCACATGGACGCCATGTGAGCGAAGTTTTAAGGCCATCGCGACCAAATAGTTACTGAAGGCCGCTTTTGAGGCGGTATAGGATGGGGCATCTTCATTATAAAAATCGTCAGCTAAACTGGAAAGCCCAATGAAATGTCCGTGTTTTCGACTGATCCAGCCTGGAGTCAGGGCAGCAAAGGTTTTCACCATTGCCGTGAGGTTCACTTCAATGACTTGGGCTTCTCTGGAAAGGTCAGGGAGGGTAAGTTCTGAGCCAATGGCTGCACAATAAATGCAGGTATCAAATGGACCCTCTTCTGCGATCAAGCGCTGTAAGAGATCTGGATACTCTGGGGTGGAAACATCAAGCACCTCATGGCGAGGACCATTGTTCCCCAGCGGGCTCGGACTGCGAGAGATACCAACGATCTCATCACCTTGTGTGACGAGTGCATGAGTGACGGCAGCGCCAATGCCATCTGAATTGCCAATAATCAGAATTTTTTGTGGCATGAATGAACGAAAGAATTTGGTTTCGTATGGGGTAAGACTTTCACTGATCAAAACAACAAAAAACAGACTTGTCAACCGAGAAAAGACAACCTGTACATTTTATTGTGGGTTGGCTAGGATGGGCCAAAAGTTTCATGCGACTCATCTACGTTGTCTTTTTTATGGTATGAATGTAGAGCAAAATCCTGAGGCAATGACACCGAATTACTTTTACTAGAGGCTATGGGACTGGCCGATTCAGAGGAGCCTCATTACCCGCTATGACTGAACCAACCATTATCTGCCCGAAGTGTCAGACCGAAATCAAACTTACTGAGTCGCTTGCTGCGCCTCTGCTTCAAACGACAAAACAGGATTATGAACGGCGGTTAGCACAGAAAGATGCCGATTCAGCCAAACGTGAGGCAGCGTTAGGTGCACGGGAAGCGGCAATAGCAAAGGAACGGGAAACGCTGGATAGTCAGGTAGCTGAAAAACTCAAGCACGAACGTGTTCGAATTTCTGCGGAAGAAGCGAAGAAAGCTAAGTTGGCAATCGGAACTGATCTGGAGCAGAAAGCGAAGGAACTATCTGACTTACAGACCATTCTCAAGCAGCGCGACGAAAAACTTGCAGAAGCACAGAAAGCCCAGGCCGAGTTAATCAAAAAACAACGTGAATTGGATGACGCGAAGCGTGAGTTAGACCTTACGGTAGAGAAACGGGTGCAAGAAGGACTCACTGTCACGCGAGAGCAAGCGAAGAAAGAAGCCGAAGAGTCGCTGAGTCTCAAAGTGAGGGAAAAAGAACAAACGATTTCATCGATGCAAAAACAGATCGAAGATCTCAAGCGAAGAGCCGAGCAGGGTTCACAGCAGTTGCAGGGGGAAGTGCAAGAGTTGGAACTGGAATCGCTGCTATCGACCAAGTTTCCGTTGGATCAGATTCAGCCGGTTCCGAAGGGCGAGTATGGCGGGGATGTGCTGCAACGAGTCATGAGTGGGTTTGGTCAGCCATGTGGTACGATTTTGTGGGAATCGAAACGAACGAAAAACTGGAGCGATGGTTGGCTCACCAAGTTACGCGAAGATCAGCGGCAGGCCAAGTCTGAGATCGCCGTGATCGTCAGTCAGGTGCTGCCAAAAGGTGTGGAAACGTTTGAACTTGTTGATGGCGTGTGGGTCACGCATCCCAAGGCTGCCTTCCCTGTGGCCATTGTCTTGCGTCATACACTCATGGAAGTCGCGTCAGCACGACAGGCGTCAGAAGGACAGCAGACGAAAATGGAAATGGTCTATCAGTATTTAATGGGACCACGCTTCCGTCAGCGCGTGCAAGCCATTGTGGAAGGTTTTACCTCCATGCAGGAAGATCTGGATAAAGAACGCAAAGTGATAACGAAGCAATGGGCCAAACGTGAGGAGCAAATCGATCGCGTCATGCAATCCACCGTCGGCATGTATGGCGACCTCCAAGGCATCGCCGGAAAGACCCTGCAAGAAATCGAGGGGCTTGAGCTGACATCGTTGGATGCGCCCAAGGATGAAGGAAGTGATACCAGTGGGAAGTTATTCGGATGAAAATATATAATGGAAAGTTTCATTGATTGATGCGTAAAGATCAGAAGAAAATTGTGATACTAGCTGGTCCAAATGGTGCTGGGAAAACCACGCTTGCACGAGAGTTTTTGCCGAAGGATGCGAATTGTCCACGGTTTATTAACGCCGACCTCATTGCCTATGGCTTGTCTCCATTCAATCCGGAACTTGCGATGATCCGCGCCGGAAGGTTGATGGTAGAGCAAATGACATCGTTTGTTCGCAAGAGAGAGAGCTTTGCGTTCGAGAGCACATTGAGCGGATTGAGATATGCGCGGCTTATTCCGCAGTGGCAAAAGAAGGGATATCTTGTGAAGCTTATTTTTCTTCGGTTAGATCACCCCCAGATTGCTATTGCGAGGGTTGTCGGACGCGTGGCTCATGGTGGACATGATCTTCCTGAGGAAGTCATTCGAAGACGATTTCGGGCGGGGTCTCGTCATTTTGAACAGACCTATAAAACGTTGGTGGATCGGTGGATACTCTATGAGAATTCCCAAGAACGCCCCATCTGGGTTGAGGAAGGCCAAAATATACGATGACCAAAAGACGTCCTTCTGTTATAGATTCTGATTTTGCCAAGGTAGGGGCTGCGCTAGAACGGGCTGCGGCGAATGCCAAACTACAAGGACTCCAGACCAATACTCCAGTCTGGATCATTCGTGACGGGGTGATGGTTGACCTCGTTGCGGAAAGTAAGAAGAAAAAACGTTCCAGGGTAAATATTATCAAGGGCGGAATGAGCCGTGAACGACTCGCGAAGAGAACCCCTAAGCGTTCATAGAAAATGAGACCGTTAGGTGGTCATTTGAAATTTCCGTTTAGCATGAGGTTTTTGGTCTTGCCTCCTCGATCCCTCCTCTCAATGTAGCACCTAAATCATCTTGACAAATAAGACCGATCTGAAAAAATGAGCGAATGCTATGGAAGCCTTCACAGGCTTTATAAAACAATCTCGACATTTGACATGTTGAAAGATGATGGAAAGAACCAGAGTGGCAATTTTTCGCATCGAGTTTGTAACGAAAGAAATTCATGGCGAGATGCAGGATTGGATTACTATCGCGCAGGCGGAACCGTGGTCTTGAAGGAACTTTCATGAATAGGTGGTTAGTTATTTTCCTTATGGCTACGGCTTCTTGTGCCGAGGTAAGCCGTACTGAGAAGTCGACTGAGGAGGAGAGGGTTCTTTGTTCTCACGCATGGTCTCAATTCATAGAAGAGAATGTGCGAACGGGCGATGGACAAGCGCACGGTCCCGACATTGGGTCAGATGAGTGGAAGTCGGTGGTTGAGTTCAAGCTTGGTATTCGGGACAAGCCGAATGTTCCGAATCGGGACAGCGAAGCTTGGTGTCGTCATATCGATCAGATTGTACAGAGCAGATTTACATCATCAGCAAAAAATAATGATTTCGACCAAGTGTCGAATTCAACAGGTCCCTCGTTCTCCTGTGATAGTGTCCCAGACGATAACGTCGAAGCCATGATTTGCGGGGATACGGAGTTGTCGGCGCTTGACCGCAAATTCTCCGGCGTTTACGCCGCCGCATCGAAGAAAGCGACGAACGAGCATCCTTCTGTGCTCAAGGCAGAGGAACGGGGGTGGATCAAAGGACGTAACGATTGCTGGAAGAGCAATGACAAGCGCGGATGCGTTCGAGATGGGTATAGACGCCGCATCGCCGAATTGCAGGCGCAGTACCGACTGGTGCCATCTAACGAGCCTGTGCGCTTCGTTTGTGACGGCAATCTCGCCAATGAGGTCGTTGCCACGTTCTTCCAAACCGATCCTTCTACGTTAATCGCTGAACGCGGAGACAGCATCTCGTTGATGTTCGTACAGCCAAGCGGAAGCGGTGCGAAATACCAGGGCCGCAACGAGACCTTTTGGGAACACCACGGCGAAGCATCGATTACCTGGGGCTATGACGCTCCAGAGATGCACTGCAAGAAGGCATCTTGAGGAGGAGATTCGTTCACCAAAATTTAGCGTGACCAGATACTGTTCAGAGAAAAGTTAGGCAAGAAGGACTCCATACACCGATGTGGGTCATCTAAGATCCTATTAAAAGGGGCGCTACCCCTTATGAGGGCCATGGTATATTTGTATGCCCAGAATTACAAGAACCGTCTTTGATGCCCCACATATCACCCAACGGGCAACCGTCGGGAAGATATCCTTTTGACCGGCGGCAGAATGAAGACATGGTAAAGGGTAGCGTCCCCTTTTAGGAGAGGAGTCAGGGGGTAAGTTATTTGGATGATAAGTTTTCTTGACCGTTAAGTCGGTTCAATCGTGTCTTGCATCAAGTCGATACGTTGCGTAGCATGTGGTGAACGATGAAAACATCCTACAGGATTGTGGAATTTCAAGAGCCAGTGATGTATCGGCGGAATGTCGTCTCGCATGTTTGGTAAAGCTCAAAATCATTGAGGCTCGTTCTGACAAAGGAACTCAATATATCGTACAGAAAGGCTTGACTCATGAATGACCAACAATTACTTGATCGGCTCACGATTGATCCCAATATCATGGTTGGTAAACCTATCATCAAGGGAACTCGCTTAACGGTTGAGTATATTCTCAATCTTTTAGCGCATGGCACAACTGTCACAGAAGTGGTGGAGGAATACGAAGGCCTTACACAGGAAGATATTCAGGCGTGTTTGTTGTTTGCCACCAAGTCTTTAGAAGACACCGCGTTCATGCCCTTGGCAGGGAAGGAGTAAGTGCGCTTTCTGGTGGATGAATGTATAGGGCCTGTGGTAGCCCGCTGGATACGAAACTCACACCATGAGGTTTTCTCAGTCTATGAGGAAGCACGAGGGATGACGGATAGTGAAATTATCCAAAAGGCGTATACCGAGAACTGGATTCTCATCACGAACGACAAAGGGTTTGGAGAAAAAGTGTATCGGGAACGTCACCCACATCGGGGTCTCATTTTTCTGCGTCTCGAAGATGAACGGGCGACGAACAAAATCGACACGATTAGAAAAGTGCTTGAACAGTATTCCGAGCAGCTACCCAATCAATTCGTTGTGGTCACTGCAACCCAAGTTCGATTTGGCCATATTGCTTAGGTCAATTTAGAGGCATCGTCTACAATACCCTGCAAGAAATCGAAGGCCTTACGAAGTTTTGTCGCGTTGTTGGATGAGGGAAAAGCAATCGATGATCAAAGACGCCCTTCTGTCATTGATTCTGATTTTGCCAAGGTCGGATCTGCGTTCCAGTGGGCTACGGCCAAGGCCAACAACAAGGATTCCAGGCTAATACGCCAGTCTGGGTCATTCGTGATGGGGTGATGGTTGACCTCGTTGCGGAAAGTAAGCAGAAAAAACGTTCCAGGGTGAATATCATCAAGGGTGGGCTGAGCCGTGAACGACTTGCGAAAAGAATTCCCAAGCATTCGTAGGAAAATGAGGCCGTTGGGTGTTCATTAGAAATTTCCGATGGCCTTTGATCCTACCTCCTCAGAACCTCCTCGCAATTTTCTTCTGACCCAATCTTGACAAATTAGGGGAATGTGTAAAAATCTTCTCTCATAGGAGTGCAAGCTATATCTCTTATCTTTGTAGAGAAAGCGATATCTAAAGTCTAGTTGCGAACTTACATTGAAAAAATGGGAAGAACAAATAGATCGAGTCATGCTCTCTACTTTTGGTATGTATAGCGACCTCCAAGGGATTGGAGCAGGACACTTAAAGAAATCGAAAGCCTCCAAATTAGGTCACTGGATGCACCAAAAGTTAATGGCGAAGACACCGCTGGAAAGTTATTTTGATGAAATACTTTTCTAGCTCGTCAGACATAGACTGTGATTACTCCAGTAGTATATTTAGCAAAACCTAACCCTGTTTCTCCAGCATGCACATATCAATCCATGGTGGGCATGCCAGAGAAAGAAATTCGTCGAACAGGTATGACGAAACATGCGACTTGCCCCTAATAAGGGTTCGTGGAAATGATTCAGAGGGTTAGGTTCTATGTCATAAAACAAGTAACATGACCCCCTATTTCAAATAAGGACAATCTGAGAAAATTCTGCATTGAAATAGAGCAGTGCTACATCATTGTTTTACAAACAAGCCTTTGTCCTAGGCTTAGAGGGGGTGTTAATTGAAAAAGGCAGAAGCAAATTTAGTAAGGATACGTCTCCGCCGTTCGCAGGCTATAATGCCTAACGCGAATAGTCTGACGTACCTGGTCAAAAATTGTACCAGAAGGACTTGTCGTCATTGCAGCCTAATTCCTGGAGAAGCTCTATACATTGACGAAATTTGAAAAATCTAGCATATTCTATCAAATGCCGTTAGATAATACGGCATTTGGGCCGTCTATTTCTAGTTAGGCGGCAAGAAGGGACGTATAAAGTAAGGCTTCGGATGAGCAAAGCAAGAGTCTTTCTTCTGCCAGACCCGGAACTTCGCCCGACAGGCTCTAGCATTGGCAACGTACGCGGTCCCACGAAGTCCGACATCACACGACGAGCTCGTTGCCCAATGTTGGGTGCCAGACGAGGACAACAACATGTCTTGGTTGTCAAGTTTCCCAAACTGGAGCTTGTGGTTAGTGACCATAGGCTCGAGCGCTCTGATTGCAGTGCTAGCTTTCGTTGCTACGGCAGGCTGGGCGGAACTGTCGACCCGTAGCGTTCGAACTGAGCTTGAAGCAGCTGAAAGTCAACGGCAGCATAACGCGCGTAAGGCGATAGTCAAGGCACTAGCCACGGAACTACTGATAAATCGCGCTCAGTTTTTTAAACCGGCATTTGCCGACGCTACGAAGGAGGAGTTGAGTAGGTACGCCGTGTATCCTGTGCTGCAGAGTGACGCTGTTGCTGCAGCTATCGCGAGCGGCTTGTTCACCGAGACCAAAGACACCGAGTTGTTGTCGACGCTGTTTTTTCTGATCGCCGCAATCAACGTATACAATAACGAAGCGAAACTCACGCAGGACAGGCTGAACATTCACACCATCATACCGGACACGGAACTCGCGCGACAGAGAATCGGAGACACTAGAGACGCTTTGAATAGATCAAAGGGTGTCGCCACTGTGCAAGCATCGCTTGGTGACCTAAAAGCCTTTTTGGACGATGAAGGAGTAGACTGGAAGTCCGCAAAGCTCGACCTCGGTCCCTAGGTAATGGCTATTAAAGGGGGCAGTTCACTTGCTTCATAATACTTTCCATTCCTTGCCCGTTCGACATGAAACTAATTTTTTAAAAATATAGAAAGTTCAGCATCAAGCTATCACTTCTCTACACACCAAATCCCCATCATGTCTCGCCCGGCACAACTGATCTATTCCTGACATAATTTCATCACCGAACCCACAATGGGTTTGGCCCAGGCTGGGGTATTGGCAAGGTCTGCTGGCGCAAGAATTTTTCCTTGTTCCATGTGTCGTATAGCGTTTCAACCTTTTCTCGGTACATGTTATTAGATGCCTGCAGGCCAGTCCCCTGAGTGAACACCTCTCATCGTGGGCGGGGCTTGTTTGAGCGCAGCGAGTTGGTCCGCCCCTCAAAGGGTGTTCAGCTCATCCGATGAATCTGGCCTGGGCGTCACTGGTTTTGGGCCCTTTTGCCGAAACAAAAGGGCCTCGGCCGCCGGGACGAACCCCGGCATGCAAACAAGAAGGCTAGGTATTGAGGAGAATATCACACAATCTATGGAATTGAAGGGGTCTAAAGGGGGCCGTTCGCTTGCTTTATAATACTCCCACTTCCTTGCCTGTCCGACATGAAACTAAGTTTTTATTAAGAAATAAAAAGTTCAGCTTTCAAGATTTCACTTCCCTACATCCCTAATTCCTATCAGACTTCGCAGAGTTCAACTGATTTATTTCTGACGTAATTTCATCGCTGACGCTACAATCGGTTTGGCCCAGCTCGAAGTATTGGCGAAATCAACTGGCGCGAGAATTTTTCTTTTTTCCATGTGCAGGATGAATTGAAGTTTGGGTGTGTGGCCCAACAACGGGTCTCCAGAATGACTATTGTCGAACATGCGAAGGGTAGTGAGATGAGGTAATAGTGTAATGAGGTTTAAGCGGCTGTGTTCAAAGCGTCAACGGATAACGTTCGTCGAGATGTCATGACCGCCATGACGGATCCTCGATTGCACTCGTTCAATGTGGAGCGCAGGTGTGGAGAGCCCAACGTACCACACATGGATGCGAATAGCTTTGGCCTTAGCCTATCTCAAAAGTCGTGGGATGGTGTTTCCGGCAAGCGTTGTCTCAATGGCAAAATCAAGGTGTTTCTTTATTGCGTAAGTGAGCAGTCTGATTCCCACCTGGCAGGCTAAGCTGTTAGCGTCTGCTTGAGTCAGTTGAGGGTTGTCCGTGAGCAACGTTCGGGAAACTTCATCGGGATTGAAGTACGATCCTCTAGATTCACGATAATGTTGCACCTGCAATACTGCTCTTCCCCGCGCCGTTCGTACCAGCCAATACGTATATGTTCGACATTAATCAAATGAGTTCCAGTCAGTGTCTAGGAAAATGAGAAGGGTAATGCCTAACGAGCTTTTCGTGCAGCCTTAACGGCAGCGCGGATAAGTTGGGTTGGCGAAGCCAGGAATTCGGTCTTCATGCCTTTTTGGGATTTGGGGGTTTGCATGCTGTTGAGCAGATCATCGAACTCTGCACTTAACCTATCAAGTGTGTTGGCTTGGTTGTTCACTAACGATTCGAACTCCTTATAGAAAAGAAGGACGGCCTTTGGCATGTCATAGCGGGTGATCGCCACGGCGCCTCCGTGAGACGCTTGCACCAAAATCGAGCCAAACTTGTTCTTGACCTTGGTTGCCGCGACCTCCGGGATATCAACCAATTCACCGTGACTATTTCTAAAGGTCAGTTTTTTCATATAGATCCGTATGAATATTGCATTTAATAAGATTTTTGTCTATTTCATCCATATTAGCTATTAAGGCATACGTCTATTGTTAGCTCTAGCGATAGATGCCAATTTTCTGAAGAAGCAACTTCACAATGTGCTGAAATCAGGAGCAACATTGGAAAAGCAGACATCGTTTTTTATGGATTAGGGATGCCTAGATTGTCTCCGTTGTCACTTCTTGCTGGGTATCTTGGAAAATCGATTCAGAAGCCATTGGGTTGATCCGTATCTGAACAAGATCACTGTGGTTTCCAAAGGATAGAGCTGTTGGGAGTAGGACAACGGAGTTGCTACAGGTCAAACTCTATGTCCAGTCCTTCTACAGGCCGATCCATGGTGTTCTCATGTGGTGAAGGTGACAAGGTCAGGCTAAGGTTTGTTTTTTAAGGGGTAGGGGCGACTGGCAGATCGTCATTGTCTGGTCTCACACGAAGACGGTCGTTCGATCGTATACGATCATTCTTCAAGTTATTGAGTCGTTTGAGTTCCGCCACGGACAGATCGAACTGCTTCGCAATGGATGTCAGCGTGTCCCCAGACCGCACGCGATACCAGGCGGCTTGCGAGGCCGATTCAGCTTTCAGGATGAGCGAGGGATTGTCATCTTCGTCTGCTCTGATACGAAGCCGGTTGTTCCAAAAGATCAAATCTCCTTTTTTCAGATTATTGAGTCGTCGGAGCTTTTGAACAGACAGGCCGAGTTTCTTGGCCACGTCATCAAGTGTTTCCCCAAATCGCACATGGTACCAGGTGGGTGGTGGCGCCGGTTCAGATTTTGGGACAAGCGAAGGATCGTCATCCTCGTCTGCCCTGACACGAAGCCGGTTGTTCCAAAAGATCAAATCTCCTTTTTTCAGATTATTGAGTCGTCGGAGTTTTTGGACAGGCAGATCGAGTTTCTCGGCCACGTCATCAAGTGTCTCCCCAAATCGTACATGGTACCAGGTGGGTGGCGGCGCCGGTTCAGCCTCGATTGCGATTGGAGCGCTATCGTCGTCTGTTCGTAACCGAAGCCGGTCTTTCCAAAAAATCAAATCGTCTTCTTTCAAATTATTCAGTCGTCTGAGTTCCTGAACAGACAGACCGAGTTTCTCGGCCACGTCATCGAGTGTCTCACCAAACCGTACGTGGTACCAGGTGGCAGATTCCGGTGGAAGTTTGGTCCACTTCTGAATTTGATCGTGGTGTTCTCGTACCAGGAGCCCCTTATCCAGAGGAACTTTTAACGAATAGCCAACCTCTACGATGGGAACGATATTTTGAAGAAGTTCTGGGTTAAGTTCTTTCAATTTTTTAAAGGAAATTCCCGTCGTGTCTGCCACCGCTTTCAGGTGAGCACGCTTATGCACCAACACTTCATCATAGGTATACGGTGATGTCGTATTCACCTTGAATCCATATCGAGTCGGATTTGACGCAATGAGAACTGCCGCGATAAAACTGGGGACATAGTCCTTGGTTTCTTGCATGATATACTCTGTCTCCCGAATTTCCCAAAAATCTCGACTGCCGCTTTTTCGAATAGCTTGCGAAATTTTCGGCCCACCTGCATTGTAAGCCGCCAGCGCCAACGGCCAAGATTGGTATTGATCAAAGAGGTCCTTGAGGTGGTGAGCCGCAGCGACCGTGGATTTGACAGGATCCCGACGTTCGTCCACATACCACGTCACGTTCAGCCCGTACGTTATTCCCGTTGGCTTCATGAATTGCCAGGGTCCTGATGCACGTGCTCGCGAGAGGGCGCGAGGATTAAACCCACTCTCGACTAATGAGAGATAACCAAGTTCTGTCGGTAGCCCGACTTCTCTGAACACACGTTGAACCAAATTTTTATATTTCTCGAATCGGTCAAGGTATTGTTGAAATCTATTGTGAATGTCATATTGATAATAATCGAGGATACGTTTGACTGGCCGATTGATTTCGAGCGGCATCATGGCATAAGAGCGACCAGTAGAAACCAGAAAATGCCGGGTGGTATCTCGTTGAGCATGGTGTCCTTCAAACTGATGAACAGACAAAGGCAAGGTCACTTTTGCGTTGTAGTCTGCAAATTCAGCAAAGAGAGGAGTCTCACCTACGCCCGAAAAGCGATCGACCATGAGCAAGTCTTGAACTCTGCCATCTGCATCATTGAGTGGTGAAGCATGCTGTGAAAATTCCTGAGTCGCATTCATCTGCCTCTTCTCTCCTTGGTTAGGAAGCGGTCTGTTGAACGTAGACTTCGGGGTTTTCTCTGATTCAGCTACCGCCTTGTGTGTATTGACGTCATTTTGTGCGTGTGTGGCTTCTATGATAAATGCACTCCACCACAAGGTGGTCATGCAGCATGCTACAGAAAGAATCAAGCTGTTGGGTCGTCGTGTTGTATTCTTGATCACGGGTGTACTGGTTTTACTGACGTTTTTATGACGATATTTCTAACCATCTCACCATAATAAATTACTGTCAATACATTTGAGGACTTATGAATTGCTGGAAGGCTAAGGCGTTTGGTTAGGACATATTTTCACGATCGAGAGAAAATGTGCTTCATATCATCCTGCAAGGCAGGCTACACTATTTTTTATGCATCGGAAAGGCTGAATCGAGTCGATGTCACGGTGAGTCTAGGTTGAAAAGGTTCGTGCGGTCTTTTTCATTCACTCAATTTTGCTAGTTGTGTAAAGTTATTCTAGAATGCAAGGCTTTTCTTATGGGAATGAATCTCTTCGACAAGGTCTTTGGAAAAGAATTTCTGGGTTCCGTGCCTTCGAGTCCAGGTGTGTACGAGTTCAAAGTTGAAGCGAAAACGATTTATGTTGGAAAAGCGAAGAACTTACGCGATCGATTCAGGCAGTACAGAAATACAACGAGAAAAAAGGCTCATAGAAAAATGCGTGAAATGGTTCGGGTTGCCACGGCCTTGACGTTCCATGTTGTTGAATCTGAAAAAGAAGCGTTGTTATTGGAAAACCAACTCATTCAAGAGCTCAAGCCCACATTCAATATTTCTGGCGCATTTTCCTTCATGTATCCCGCCCTTGGCGTAGGATATAACGACCGTGTGTTCTATCTTTGTTATTCAACAGACCCGGAAGCGTTCGTCAATACGGTATTCAAGATGCATGGTGTATACCGTTCTCGGGATCTCACGAAAGAGGCTTATTATTCTTTAGTTCGGATATTGAATTTTCTTGGACACCGTGAACCCAGCCAACGTTTGAAGAAATTTCCCAAAATACCATACACCAACATTGCTGGATTTAGACAATTACACCCTGAATTGGCTGTAGAACTTTCTGACTTTCTGAATGGGAGAAATCGAAACTTTCTTCGAGTGGTGATTAATTCATTGTTGGAAAAGACTATCGAAAGTAGTGAGGCAGGGAAGATTCAGAAAGCGGTGAATTCTTTAGTCGAATTTTTTCGTGAAGAAGCCAATCGACTGAGGAAGGCAAAAAAGAAATCAGGATGTAAGAGTGAATTTCTAAGCCAAAAAGAACGGGATCGAACCTTTATCCTGGCACGTTTTGCCGAGTGATTTTCTTAGTAGCCTGGATTGTTAGCCGCATGAATTGAATTAGAGGTTGAGCCTGTCGTTGATTATTGGGCCAATAAGGATCCTGACACATTTCCGTTGTCAGTTATTTTACATTACCACCAGTTGTTGGCGTTCAGCGGTCAGGCAAGTTTTTCAAAGTGGAAGACAGCTACTGCGTAGCACGTTCTGGCACAATTAACCCAGGAGGCCTCCATGAGGCGCATAGTCGTCTTGTTGGTCATCACTTCAACATTCTTTGCCGCCCCGCTATTAGCTCAGGGGGCTACAAAGGACGAGCGAAAATTCGACAAGTCCGGCACGATGTCAGTGGACGAACGCAAAGGAGAGCCCATCACCTTCCTGTTCGACGTTCCGTATGCCAAGAGCGACAATCCCCGGCATCGGCTCGATGTGTATCTGCCGAAAGGACGAGCAACCGAAGAATTGCCGGTGATTGTATTTATCCATGGCGGCGGTTGGGTTCATGGCGACAAGTCCGATGGGGCAGGCAGGCTGATGCCCTTTCTTCGCTCTGGGCAGTATGCAGGCGTATCGATCGGATACCGTTTGTCCGGCGAGGCGCAATGGCCTGCACAGATTCACGATAGCAAGGCGGCTATTCGCTGGGTTCGGGCTAATGCCGCGAAGTACGGGTTCGACGCCGACCACATCGGCGTCTTAGGCAGAAGCGCGGGTGCTCATCTGGCCCTGATGCTTGGCGTGAGTGACGACGTGCCGGAACTTGAAGGGGACATTGGCCCATATAGGGGCGTAAGCAGTAAAGTTCAGGGAGTTGCCAATTTCTTCGGCGTGTCGGAGATCATGGCGATCATTGGTCAACCGAGCGACATTGACCGGACCCAAGCGAACGCCCCGGAGGCAATGCTCATTGGCGGCCCTTTGCGTGAATACACCGATAAGGCAAAAGCCGCCTCACCCATCACATACATCACGCCGAATGACGCGCCGGTCTTGACCATTCATGGGACAGAGGATCGCACGGTTCCCTACGACCAGGCCGTGAGAATAGATGCGGTGTTGCGCAATACCGGCGTGCCAAGTTATTTCGTCATCGTCAAAGGGGCGGGGCACGGCAACTTCAACACGGCCGCAGACGTTAGAGTCAAGGCGTTTTTTGATAAGTACCTTCGAGAAAATATCGTACCCGTCTCAACCGCGACGATTGAAACATGGAAGCCTTAAAAAAAGAATAAATATGCCATTCATTTTTAGGAGTCAGACTCGATTAAATTGGGAGCTATTCATAGAAATTAGCTCTTCGTGAATTATTTATAACTGAGTATTTACTGCTAATCCGCTGTTTATGTAGGTATGCATATATACTCCGGGATTAGCCTCGTCATTACGACGCATGCCCAACATGGTATGAGTCGTAATCTCCTGTATTGGGAGTTCAATCATGTTGGTTCTGTCTTTTCCTACTAGACCCTGGAGGAGCTCGATCGAGCACACGGACAGACTCTTGGTTAGCGAATTAATAGTACGTTATGAGGACTGTTGTCTCTTGGAGGTTTCCTGATTGATCCGTGTGCGGACGAGATCAATGTGGTCGCGCAAATGGTAGAGTTGGTCGGCGTAGGACAGCGGAGTTTCGACATGCTTGACCTCTGTTTCTAGTTTGACCACGGCTTCGGCGAGTTCCTCTGACGTGGCACTGCCGGTGTCTAGACGTGACTCGATACGTTGTAGATCCTCATACCATCGATAGATGCGGGAACGAACTCGCCAACGGTAGAGAGGTGGGAAAAGCTTGAATAGAGGGATGACGAGCGCCGCCAGCGGAATCAGCATCACCACGAGTCGATCAATTAAGGTGGCGGCCCAAAATGGCAGAAAGCGCTGTAGGAACGATGGTCCACGTTTGTGAAAGCGCTGGGCTTCTTTGCTCAACGGGATGGACAGGTACTCTCCCGATGGAAACTGTTCTTCTTCGTGAAATAGTCCGGCGCTTCCGACGATTTTGGGTGCCGATAACAGCAGGAGATCGACTAACGCCGGATGCAGGTCTTTTCGAGCTATCAGCATGGCTGTCACGGCAATTAAGTTCAGTTGGGTTGGTGGACGTTCATTGGCAAGGTCGATAGCACCGGGTGGTAAGCTTACTGGAGATAAATACCGACGGTGCAGGTGATAGGCTTTTGCCCGTGGCAGGTTCATCAGCGCAATTCCTGGTGCTCGTAGCAGAGTTTGAACCTCCGACGATTTTTCCCCGCTTACCATAAATAACGCATCTAATTTACCTGCCCGGAGAGCTTTACTGGCCGTGGCATTATTCAATTCGCTAAATTTCTCACCCACGACATTGTTTAACGCGAGTAGTTCATCCGTCAGTCTCCTCGTCCCGCTGCCTGGAACTCCTCGATTTATCCGTAGCTCGGCCAACTCCGAGAGTTTTGTTGGTGGTGGATCTATTCGGTGAAAGATCCATAAGGGTTCGTAATACAAACTGGCGAGCCCTCGTAATTTTTCGCCTCCTGGCACCGAGTCCACTGGTGTGCCGCCTTGCATCAATGCGATATCGACTGTTCCTTCTGCTAGTAATGCCGCATTGTCATCGCTGCCGGCGGTATTCAGGAGTTTGAGCTCGATGTCGTTGTCCGCTAAAATATCCTGCATGGCAAGGCCGAAGGCATGGTAGGCACCAGTGGCACTGCCCGTGGCCAGAGTGATGACCTTCGGCGGGGCTGGTTCTACAAACTGATAGGCCAGCACAAACCCGGCTAAGGCAATCAATATGGCAAGGCCAGTACTCTTGAGCAAGGAAGAGTTCATGGAGAAGGAAAACCTCCGATGTTAATAGCGTCGCTGTAGGAGGAGGGGGTATGATTGCGAAACGTATACCGAAATACTGAATTCCCATACCGTACTTGGGATATTACCATACTACCATTGTTGAGGGAACGCGCTAGTCAGGTAGAGTAAAAAGTTTTTCGTTTGTAAGAATTGTAGATACTTTACCTTGGATGGAGTTACGATGAATGACATTGTAACATTGTTTTTGATGCTCTTGTGTTGTACCGAATCTTTCTCCTAGCCAGTTGAGGCTAGCCGCTACCCTGGTCCCCGACTGACTTGGCCGAGCGATTTTCCTCTATTTCATTGAGAAGATCAATGAATATCGCATCTTCAGGTTTCGTCTTTCCTTCAATCCATTGAAGTGTGTTGGTGGAAGTATGTTCTTTCAAGGTCCAATGTCCCGGACATTCGAAAACCGTCCAAGCTTCGTAATAGTAGCTTACTTCAACAACGTACGGTTCGTGGTTTCGATGCACAATGTCGAATGTAATCACCTGCTGCCCAAGTTTTTTCGCAATGCTCAATGCCAAATGGATTGATGCTTCGTTTATCTCTTGCGGATTCCAATCAATTAATCCACTGCCACTTGCTCGGAAATCGCCTGGTCGATTCATTCGTCGAAACGCAAATGCCCTATATCCAATCACAACAATTCGTAAGTCGTGATCATTGCCTGGGATGAATTCTTGAAATAAGACACAACCTCTCTGGATATCCGGCGGTAAGCTATATGACCGTGCGTCCATCCCTAACAATGCTTTTGCTGCATCACGTCCTCGTGCTGCAATTTCTCGAAGTAAGGGTCTTGGGTTTGGAATTTTTAACGACGCTACCCCTTCTTTGAAAAGTTTAGACACCCAATATTCGCCGTCTTCGAAATTGCGAAGTAAGCACACATTGTCTGAGCATATTCCGAATGCGAGCTTCAGTACGATGGGATACTTAGAATGTCCTAGAAAATCTATTGCATCTTGACGTCGCCAAAACACCCACGTTTTTGGCGTTGGAATGCCGCGTGCCTCCAGTAAATAGCGTTGAGAAATTTTATCTTCAAAGAACCAACAGGTTCGCCAGTTCGGGAAGGTGATCAAGTTTCCAGTATGATAGAGCGCTGACATCATACGTTTACCGAGTTCACGGCTTGTTGATGCATTCCAAAATGCCCACATAAACGCATCGGAACCTTGGAGCTGAGAAAATAAATGTTCTTCGTCGTACACATCGACGATTCGAATGTTATATCCGGATGCTCGTGACAATTCTACCCAGCGATGAGAAAACGATTGACGTCGTCCACTGGCTAGCGGGACATCATCCGGTTGAATGGCAATAGTATACACGTGGCCCTTCTCCTACGAACTTCGAGCGTTTGTTATCATGTTTCTTTCTCGGATTATTTCAGGAAATTGTTAAAGCCTTAGGTGGCGAGGAAAAATAATTCCAGAACAAAGGAGGTTAAATAATGGCAAAGAAGACAATGACCCATTGGAACATACTCATTTCAGAAAATGATAAGAAATGGGAAGGAATTGAAGGTGCCGATGGCCAACTAGAGCAACTGACGTTAGCTTCGATGGAGAGTCTGGAGACTATACTTGATTAACTCGATTTAAGCCCGGTGCGGACATCTCAGCTTTTGGGCCTAAAAGCCATGATCGCTGTCCGCGGTTTGACAGATTTCTCATAATTATAAAACGAAGTGCCTGTTCGTTTTTTGCAGAAGATTGTGTATGGGAAAGAGCGGCAGTTGTTTAGAATGTGATGATGCCTATTCAAGCATTGTCCATATGGTTCCTCTTTTTTCGAAGATCGTAATCTTGCACGCGTCCAATTGAGTTCAAATGGTATTCGCGAGATATTCAGTGAGGAGGACGAGCCCATATCCACCAGAAGGCAAAGCGATGGCTCCGAATATGGGATGTGCCGTAACCGGGAGAAAGGCGCCAGAATGATTATTGGTAATCGCCTCGATAGCACGCTCAATTTGCTTTCGGGATTCTTTTTCAGATGGGATTTGTTCATCTAACGGCAATAGCTTCGTCTTCAATGTGGCAAGGGCTATTGTTCTGGCTTTCTCCGCCGATCTTCGTAACCCGATGGCGTTCCCAAACGCATAGGCAATATTCAACGTTATTAAAATGGCAAGGCTCACGGGAAGATCCCAGCGATCAAAATCCGAATGCCGAGCCACAGCCATAAGAAACACAATAATAAAAGGATAATAAATGAGATGTCCGATGACCGCTGTCCGCTGGGCAATCAAGTCAATAATCAGCCATTCATGGACATGACATTTTTTTACACCTCGTTTCTTGGCCTCAAATTCTAATAAACCGTCCGGCCATTGAATCGATTCTTCGATAAGATGTTTAATCAATCGCCGGCAAAGACTCGTGGCATCCACCACAAAGAAAATCAAGAGAATCATGCTCAATACACTCAATGCTAAGACGACTTTGTTAATCAAAAAGCAAGCCGGACCACGACAAGGGGTATGAGGTGAATCAAACATTTGCATCAATAAGGAACCTACGCAGAGATAGAGAATGGCTGGTAATCCAAATCGCATCCATCGATTCTTCCAGAGCCCCAGTGATAAATAGTTGGTCCACAACTGATCAATATCGTGATGCCGTAATGGTTGGGGGACCCAGTGATGAATACCCATCAACTGCTGACGCCACGAACCCTGAGGGTGATCTTGTGGTGGCTCTGGTAGGCTGAACGTATCTCTCAATTGAATTTCATTATTACGCAGACTCCACCTCGAATATAGAAAAAAGACTCCGCATAAAAAGAAAGACCAGAGGCGTAACCCTTGTGTTGGCCAGACACTGATTCCTTCTGTCAGGACAAAGGGCTCGCCCTCCGCTCCATCACTTAAGGCCCAATATATTAGCCCGATGATGAGACTAAGGCTCGCCACCATCGCGACCCAAAACGTACGTTGAGTCACAAGCCTTACAAACATCGTCCATACATGGCTGCTCATCAAAATTGCGCAGCTCAACAAAAGAATGATTGCTGTGATGATCTGAAAGGTGAGTAGCCAATTGAATAGATTCGGATAACCTGTGTCTGGATCTAGGTCTGGGCGTTTAGGATGGGGCCCAGTGGGTGTCAGTGCACTCAAATCAAATGGACCGTAATGGCCAATCTCAAAAATTCTTGGTGGAACGTCAGTCATAAACTGTCTTTCCTCTTTCTCTTTTAAGGCTTGCTGTACGGAAAAGAACAGCGCGGTTTGATAACTGTCTCGAAAGGGGGGAATTGTTTGCTGAAGATCGTGTTGAAGTTCCAATCCAAAATGTGAAGCGACAACGAGGTTGCGGGTCCAGTCCCATTGTTCTGGGTGGACAAGAAGAGCATCCAGATCAGTTGTGAAAAAGATAGCCTGAGGAAAACTTTTTCGTAACGCCTGGAGGATCAAGAGCTTATCGTAGACATCGCTTCCGAGAACGCCAATGGCCTGAAATTCTCCAGGAATATTGGCTTCAGCCTTTTTAAGAGTTTTGGCTAATCGACGAAGGTAATCTAACTGCCCTCCACCTTCTGGGCGTTCCATGCCTACCGGTATGCGTTTCGCTTTTCCGCCTGTTTTTTCATTGAACAGATTTTCTGTTTTATTTTTACCATCGGACATAAACGGAAGCTCGCCATCCAACCCAGCCAAATAAGAGTAATGGTGTGCCCAACACGGCCAAACGTTTCGACGAAGGATATTAATGTGTTCTTCGAATTTCGACCCTGATTCATCTTCTTTCATATTTTCGGCAACAGCAACAAAGGTTCTGGGTAATACTCGTCCGTACAACGAATCCCATTCTGAAATTAATGCGACATGATGAGAACATTCCTGTTTCGTACAAGGGGCAGTGACATCGACCTTCCGCAGCTTCAATTCATCAATGAGTTCTTTAGCTAATTTGGCATCGGTCCCAATGGTCCGAATTAGAGAAATGCCTGCTTGTTTGAATTTCTCGACGACTTTGCTCATTCCAGCGGATGCTGTGGTCGTTGTAGCCGAGGTTGCCAACGTATCTTTGGAGCAAGTCGAGGGATCTCCTATCGAAGTCAACGATTTTCTAGAGTTAATGGGCGAATCTCCTATCAAGTAGGTGTCATCTGCAGTGGACCAAGAAGAAAAGATTTCCACACCCTGTAGCGGATTCAATGCAGGCAAAGAACTTTTAATTTCCTTAACCATAGTGCGAAGAGCATCAGATCTCCGTGGTCCTAAAATTTTAAATCGACTGCTCGCTGGGTAAAAATCTTCTTTGAAATTCTTAACCAGGTGAGCGAGTCCTTCTAACGGTTGGTCATTGAAGTCCTGCCCTTTGAGCCAGACAATTAAAATCTGCGGCGCCTCCTCACCAAGGCTGGGTTTGGGTTTATACCATTCAACCGGAACGACCAATGATGGACATTGTGAGGAATTACAGGGCTTCCGAGTCCAATTGAAAAAACGAATATATTCCGACGTCTCGGGCAAATACTCTGCAGCTCCAAGCGCGGAAACAATGGCATAACGATGACGTAGGCGCGACTCCACTCCGCTGGAATACGGACTTCCATCTACCATGACCGGCATAATGGTAAAGGATGATTTGTTTGGTGCTAGCGAAAGAATCGTGTGTGCTAACTCACTCAAACGGTGAGGGTCATGAGAAGGCGTATGAGGCTTTTTCTCAAACGCATGCTCTTTGTTCAGGTGGGTTGTAATAGCTTCAAAGGGATCTTGCCAGAGACGGGATTCTACACGCTCATGTTTCACAAAGACCGGACTTTCCACTTCCTTGCCAATGGGCCGTGATGTTTTCAACGGAGCTTGAGAGACTAAGAGGCCGCTGACCATGGCCACCAAGGCTAAAATGCTGGTTAGTGGAAGTTTGGGAGTATTATTCTGAAGGTCAACCATATCAATGGAACTTTTGATATCCAACGCCATGAGCTTGGAAAATTTGAAAGCAAAGATGCATGGATTCCATGACCAAGTTTTGAACTATATGTTGGTGATGTCTTGGATCCATGGCGGTCAACCTTGGAGGAAATCTTGTGATGACTCTGAGAACCGCTTAGACATTTATCAGGATCATCTTCTTGAAGAGTTCGGTTACTTATGGAAAACCTCCCATTTTCCTGCCAAGCGCACGAGAATAATGGGTTCCTGATCAAACATTCATTGTGTGTGGTTTTTCTTCATGTCTATCCTGAGCTTTAGGATAAAGTTGATGCTGAGTTGACGAGAAACCGCGATCAACAGTGTCGTTCATTTTCTGAGGACTGGCCTGGTGCTTCTTCATGTTCACGACCTTTATTAATTGTCTTTCATACGAATGTTGTTTCATCTGTGTAAACACAATACCTACATAGGCCATGACGGAAAGATAACAGGCAGAAATGATGAAGGTGAGCAATGTTGGGACATACAGCCAACCGGGCAAGTACGGTGAAATCTGGTTTGGCGCAACGAGCGGGCACCAACCCAACATACCTACGGCAAACGAAAGGGATAGAAAGATGAATCCGACCCCCACTCTCCGTTTGACGTTAGCTATAAACCCTCCTGAACTTTTAAGAGAAAGGCGAACCTCATTGCGTAAGGCGTCATTTAGCGTAAATGCCTGATTCGGATGTTGATTTAACCAAATTAATATCCGCCGCCATGTCACGGCTCCGCGCACAAGGTTCGCAAAGAGACTTGGGCGTAGCTTCCAACGTTCCCACCAGCGCTTCCACCAGTATTCTTTTTCGGTCGATGGAGAGAATTCTTCTCTGTGTAATGGCTCTGAGATGCCTTCCTCTTCCTTTTCCTCCTTTCTGTCCTCTACGGGATTCACTTCTTTTTGGTACCCTTTTGACGGACGTGGCATACCCCAGAGTAATATTGCACTGAGAATGGCGGAAAGGTATGCGAGAGCAAAGCCCTCCCGTTGCCATTGGATGATCCCATAGCTCAGCAGCAGACCTGTTATCACTGCCGTAATCAATGGAATACGAAAGTACGCCCATTCCAACGCCTTTTGATAGAACCCGGGCACTTCGATAAATGATGGCTGGGCAAATCTATCCATACCCTTAGATGCAAGTGAAACGGGTGTTTCCTGAGGTTGAGGCTGGGCTCTCGGGCAGTCGATAATCGAGTTGACCAAGATGTCAAAGAGTTCTTGATCTTTCCAATATTGCGTATGTGCTGCGCCTGGAACAGGATACCGTCGAAAGACAACATCCCGATAGGCCACAGGTATAGACGTGTCGAATATTTTTTTATAGTTCTGGCATTCTTGGGCCACTTCAAGATGGTGCCCGACCGGGTCCTGTTCATCACACAAATTATAATGTTGTATTTGCGGGAACAATTCCTGGTCCAGCCAGTTTTCAGCCCATTCATCGGGGAAGTCGTGATGCATCAATCCCATGTGCCGATAGTTGTGATGCCAAAGGACATGAAACTTATCGATGGGTGAGCCTAAGGTGATAAAGTTTGCCACGTTTGTTCGCCAAAGCAGATGGGGCACGGCTGGAAACTCTTTTGTTACTTGCGGGTACATGTTTTGGAAGGCTTTGAAGTTTTCCTTTCCATCGGGCAAGTCCGGATTCTTAGGATTTTTTTGAAGATTCTTTATAAGTGATTCCCACGAATCTTTCTCATGGTCTTCTTGTTCCGTATAGCCAGGAAAGGGAAGTGATCCGCTGGCATGCGTAGTTTGTCCTGAGCGGATATTTGAGTTGGCAAAGGCATAGACCAAGGCATCAAAGCTCATGATGCTTCCCAGGCTATGAGCAATGATGGTGTACTTTGGTGACGCATACTGCTCGCGGGGATCGGTGCGCTCATATCGACACCATTGTTCAAAGTCACGAAGATGGATCTGGTCCAGGGTAGAATGGAATCTGCGAACCGCCTGCCCTCGTGTCCGGGTATAGTCCCCATATAAATGAATGTCGCCAAGGATATTGTCGAAGATGAGGTTGGCAATTGCCGGCTTATACCATTTGAGTATTCGTTGAAAAGGAATGACCGTGTTCTCAACTTCCTTGAGTAATGGTTTCATCCAGGGCTCGCTCCAATTTTCCGGTGTGAATGGCAGTTCCAGACGATTGAGCAGGGCTCCGGTCCAGGCTTCGACACGAGAGGAAAACTTGGCCTGATGATCCTGAAGAATATCCGCCCATCGAAGATCGACAAAGCGAAAATTCTTACCGGCAGTTTTGGACTCACGGGTGCCGTCAAAGGGATCCGTATATTTGTCTTTTGCATCCACAGGAATTCCGCAAAACTCAGACCATCCAGGCCCATGACCCTTCCGCCTGACTGAATAGGACGACAAATTGGCTGGAAGAAGACTCCGATAGCTCAAAGGAACTGATTTCTTTTGACGAGCTTCGGCAAAGCGTTGGACCACTTCCACTGAAGTAACATTCTCTGCCTGTTCACCAATACCATGAACCGTGACGATATAATGGGGTGATTTTCTGATCTTCATCTGATTTATCCCTCTTGTGTATTTTTCTAATTTCTATACTTTTATTTTTCATGTTCATATTCAAGAAGAAACGTTTCCATGCAAAACCAAATAGCGCAAGAATAGTACCAGCAAGAAATTTATGAAAGATTCCCTTCATTCAAAGAGAACTTGTGATGTATGAAAGATTTTTTCTGAATGGGAAGCAAGAGAAGATACTGGTACGTGCGTTTGATTTATCCAAACGGATAACCTGCGGTATCTGATTCGATACACGATAGACCATCGGTGGTTTCTCGTTTAGCCGTGTATAGTTGTGGAAGGTTGAAACGTATCAAATTGCATGAAGCCTAATACTTGGTTTTTCTCTCAATATCTACTTTTAGCTTCATGGCGAGACGATTTGCGCATTGACAAAATTTGATAAGCGCAGCATAGTTTTCTGTGGGAATGAGAGCGGCGAGGGATGACGAAGGGTCCCCAGGCTCTCGATACCATTTGCAACGATGATGGGTGTTCTTGTCAAACGTCCAAGAGGGTAGGGGAAAAAAGGAAGATATGGCCAAAACAACTATGACCTATTGGAATCCACTCATTCCAGAAAATGGTAAGAAATGGGAAGGCATTGAAGGTGCCGATGGCCAATTGGAACAACTGACGTTAGCCATTGATGAGGAGTCAGGTGACTATACTCGTTTAACTCGATTTAAGCCTGGTGCCGATACCGCGGCCTTTGGGCCGAAAAGCCATGCCTATCCCGAGGAAATTTTTATTGTCAAAGGTCGACTTTATGATGCGGCATTTGATCAATGGCTCTCTGCAGGAGACTATGCCAGCCGACCGCCAGGAGAGATCCATGGCCCCTTTAAGACAGATGAGGAATGTATCGTGTTAGAAATATCGTATCCCAGTCATGCCACTTCAAAATCATGACCTACGAAGGCTTGCTTTCTGACCAGGAGTTGCTGAGATTCCTCTAGACAGCGATGACGTGCAGAATATGGGAACATGAAGAAACGAAACATTGTGAAAATTCAAACACATAGTCCAGGATGATAGGAACGGTTGCTCTATGCATTTGATGAAATAATGATGTTACAATCATCAATTACCTATTCATGTACTGATGAAGTATTTGACTCTTTCTTAACACATTAGGAGTTCGTGATATGCCTCCACTTCGATCAAAGACTTCCACTCAAGGCAGAAATATGGCTGGCGCCAGAGCTCTGTGGCGAGCTACGGGAATGAAAAATGATGATTTTGGAAAACCCATCATTGCCATCGCCAATTCATTTACGCAGTTTGTGCCCGGGCATGTACATTTGCATGATCTTGGTCAACTCGTGGCGAGGGAAATTGAGAAAACAGGTGCGGTCGCAAAAGAGTTCAACACCATTGCCGTTGATGATGGAATTGCCATGGGGCATGACGGCATGCTGTATAGTTTGCCCTCCAGGGATATTATCTCGGATTCAGTCGAATATATGGTGAATGCACATTGTGCCGATGCCTTAGTCTGTATCTCGAATTGCGATAAGATTACTCCGGGAATGCTCAATGCGACCTTGCGGTTAAACATTCCAACTGTTTTTGTTTCCGGTGGTCCGATGGAAGCCGGCCGTACGAAGTTGGCTGAACATCATACAAATCTTATACATGCAATTGTGATGGCTGCGGACGAGAAACTCTCGGATGGTGAAGTTGAGGAATATGAACGTTCTGCCTGTCCAACGTGTGGATCGTGTTCCGGCATGTTTACGGCGAATTCTATGAATTGTCTGACGGAAGTTTTAGGTCTGGCTTTACCAGGCAATGGTTCTCTGCTAGCCACGCATGCAGACCGAAAGGAATTGTTTTTGCAAGCTGGCCGTCAGATTGTGGCACTTACGAAGCGGTACTATGAGAAAGATGACGAATCGGTCCTTCCTCGCAGTATTGCGTCCTATGATGCCTTTGCCAATGCGATGAGTATGGACATTGCTATGGGAGGCTCGACGAACACAATTCTCCATTTATTAGCGGCGGCCCAGGAGGCCGGGGTCAATTTCACGTTAAAGGACATTGATCAATTGTCGCGAAAAGTGCCGAATCTTTGTAAGGCTGCTCCAGCCATAGACAAATACCATATGGAAGATGTGCATCGTGCTGGCGGTATGATGGGAATTCTCGGCGAATTAGATCGAGGCGGCTTATTGAATACCAAGGTGCGGAGCATTCACGGTTCTACACTTGCTGAAACGATACGTCACTGGGACGTGGCGGTGACAAGCAGTGAGGAAGTGAAAGAGTTCTATCGAGCTGGCCCTGCAGGTATTCCGACGCAAACCGCGTTTAGTCAAGACACGCGCTATGACACGTTGGACCTTGATCGTGAGAATGGCTGCATTCGCGATATGCAGCATGCCTACAGTCAGCAAGGAGGACTTGCTGTTCTCTATGGCAATATTGCCGAAGATGGATGCATTGTGAAAACAGCTGGGGTTGACGAAAAGAACTGGGTCTTTTCTGGCCCGGCCCGCGTCTTTGAATCGCAGGATTCAGCCGTCGAAGCAATTTTGCATGACAGGATTACAGCTGGCGATGTGGTCGTTATCCGTTATGAAGGGCCCAAAGGTGGGCCCGGTATGCAAGAAATGTTGTATCCCACCAGTTACCTCAAATCCAAGGGCTTAGGTGCGGCCTGTGCCCTTCTCACGGATGGTCGTTTTTCTGGCGGAACATCCGGGCTTTCTATTGGGCATGCCTCACCGGAAGCTGCAGAAGGTGGAGCGATTGGTCTTGTGCAAGAAGGTGATGAAATTCAGATCAATATTCCCAATCGAACGATTCACCTGAACGTTTCCAGCGACGATCTGGTCAAACGTCGAAGCCAAATGGAAGCCAAAGGTCACGACGCGTGGATGCCAACGGAAAAGAGAACCCGCGTGGTATCTTCGGCGCTCAGGGCCTATGCCGCCTTAACGACCAGCGCTGACAAAGGGGCTATTCGCAATGTGGATCAGCTAAAGAAGTAAATCGTCTCATAATCATTCTCTTTTGGCTGATTGCCACATCAAAAAAACCTGCCAGTGCTTTTAACCTTTAAGTAGTCATCCATCTCTACTCGAAAGGAGAATGGACATGTCTGTTAACCCCATACCTGATGGTTATCATAGCGTAACCCCGTATTTGAGCATTCAAGGTGCCGCTGAAGCCATTAAATTTTATCAACATGCGTTTAATGCAACTGAATTGTTTCGTCTCGTTTCGCCTAGCGGGGAAATAGGGCATGCCGAAATCAAAATAGGTAATTCCGTCATCATGTTGGCCGATCCGTGTGAGACCGGAGCGTTCCGTAGCCCGAAGTCACTGGGCGGATCGTCGATAGGTCTTTATGTATACGTCAAGGATGTAGATGCTCTATTTGCTCAGGCTGTTGATGCAGGGGCAAAGGTTGTAAAGGCCGTGGAAGATCAATTTTATGGTGACCGCAACGGGACGTTAGAAGATCCTTTTGGGCATGTGTGGTTTCTCGGCACCCATAAAGAAGATCTCACATCAGAGGAAATCAACAAGCGTGCGGAAGAGTTTTTCACGCAAGGTGGCGCCTAATATAACTCTCAAAGTGAGACGCGCCGCGTCTCTCGCAGGCCCGTCATGCGAAAAAATGGTCCAAACTAAAATGGACAAAATTAACAATCCTGAAGTCGCAAAGGTATTTAATCATTATCCCAAGCGCATACGACCAAAATTATTGTTTTTACGCCAATTAGTCATAGAGACAGCGTCTCAAACGGAAGATGTTGGTACGCTGGAAGAATCTCTAAAATGGGGAGAACCAAGCTATCTCACAAAATGTGGAAGCACAATCCGAATGGATTGGAAAAAATCAAAACCAGATAAATACTACCTGTTTTTTCATTGTAAGACCAAGTTAGTTCGTACATTCAAAGAACGTTATAGAGATACGTTCAAGTTTGAAGGCAACAGAGCCATTGTGTTTCATAAAGATGAGGATATTCCGGTTGAGGAATTAAAGCATTGCATAACATTGTCTCTCACGTATCATCGAATAAAACATTTACCAGCGTTAGGTATGGGGACAAAACAGACCTAACCAACATCGGATCTCCTGACCAAGTTAGAGCATTTTATTGAAAAACGCAGTATGGGCATCTTGGTGGGATACTCTCGTTTAGCAGGAGCATTAAGTTAATCGTGGGTGAATACAAACAATTGAAATATTACTTTGATAAAGATCTTGCCGAGAGTCTTGCTGATAAAATCTGTCCTGTCTATCCAGATTTCAGAAAGAGGGAATTTGTAAAAGACATTGTCTTAGCTGTGAAGGAACAAGAGTTAAAGCAACGAGTGGAAACCATTGCTGACGCGTTATCAAGACAGTTACCTGTTGATTATTCTGAAGCCGTGAATATATTGACTGAAATCCTTGGTCCAGAAAATAAGAAAGAAACCGGCATGTTTACAGAGGGGTATTGGCTGATGCCGGTGGCCTGTTATGTTGAGAAATACGGAACAGAACATTTTGATGAGTCGATTCGGTTTATTGAAGAGATTACGAAACGCCATACTGGGGAGTATGCCATACGACCATTTATCGTGACGTATTCCTCGAAAACACTAAAAGTCATGAATCGATGGTCGAAGAGCAAACATGCTCATGTTCGTCGTTTAGCCAGCGAAGGTCTCAGGCCGCGATTGCCTTGGGCAAAGAAAATTTCCATTTTTTCAGATGATCCTTCACCAGTCATCAACATTCTGGAAAATCTCAAATCAGATAGATCGGCCTATGTCAGAAAGTCAGTCGCGAATAATCTTAATGATTTTCTGAAGGAGAACTATCCCTGGACAATTTCAGTTCTGAAGCGATGGAGGGAAAATGCGAGTGAAGAAACCCGCTGGATCATTAAGCATGCATTGAGGAATGAAGTTAAGAAAAATAATCAAGAAGCCTTGAAGCTCATTCGGTGATATTAAACATGCCTTTATTCGTTCTATGAACGTTTTCAAGTGAATAGAATGGCAAGGTTTCTTTAGACTTCCCGATTTTTACGTTGCCACTCTACCAAACAACAATGAAGTTTCTCATGTAAGCGATGTCGTGTTAAACAAAATGATGGAGGCGCAAGCAAAGTCGAATCGATTTGAGACCTATTCAAAAACAGTTTTAGTGCTGATTGTGGTCACCGGTGTCCTTGTGGCTGATTTTGTTATCACCGGGGTCTATCACATCCAAAAGTATGGGACGATTCACAAGTATGCTGACCGAAAAGCCTTGCGAGTTCCCTCGCAGATTTTTCATCATACGCTCAAGGCCAATGGTCAGCAGCAAGAACAAAAATGGGGACATTTGTCCAATCCACTTTATACGAATTCGCTTGGGTTTAAAGATCGGGAAATTCGTGAAATCCCGTTAGCCTCGTCCAACTTTCGTTTTCTTGTTATCGGTGATTCGTTTACAGAAGGGATTGGGATTGACTACGAGAAGACCTTTGTTGGGCTGATTGATTCAGAACTGGCGCGCCGGAATATTGAAGTACTCAATGCGGCGGTGTCTTCCTATTCGCCGTTGATCTATTTCAAGAAAGTGAAATATTTACTCGAAACTATCGAGTTAGACTTCGATCATCTCATCGTCTTTCTAGATATTTCTGATGTAGAGGACGAAGTCCAACGTTACGATATCCAGGATGGACACGTCGTCGGGCTGGTGAGTCAGACTTCAAAGATAAAGGAATTTGTGTATGAATATACCGGCTTGCTGAAAAATATCTGGACCTTGGCCGTCAATATGCAAAAGACTTTTGCCCCGACTCACGAGGATCTGCGTTCTGAAGAGGAACGACGGTACGGGATCAATCAACAAAGAAGTCTGTGGACAATTGACGATATAGTTTTTCAGGAATATGGGGAAAGCGGATTAGCAAAGGCACAACATCATATAGATTTACTCTATGAATTACTCCAGCGACATCATAAAGAGATGACGATTGCTGTGTATCCATGGCCGGATCAGATTGTTCACAAGGACCTGCATTCCCGGCAAGTCACGTTTTGGGAGGAGTGGGCTCAAAAACATTCTGTAAACTTTTTCAATTTTTTCCCGTTGTTTATCTTGCCTGATGACGATCCTAAGGGAGTTCTTGATAAATATTTCATAGAAGGGGATGTGCATTGGAATGAACAGGGACATGAGATAATGGCGCATGAACTACTCAGAAAAATGCAGGTGGCTTTCCCTGAAAATTTTCAAGAGAAAACGGTTGGGGCGGAATAGGAATGTTTGCCGTGTGAATTATTTCTGTTCGAATGTGAAGATCGAGAATGTAAAATGCATTCCACTGTCCGTTGTCCTATATTCATATCTAATTTATCATTATCGTCTAGGCTTATTGGTCGAGGGTTTGCTTTTGGTAAATATGATGGTAGAATAATGGCATGAAAACTACCATTGATTTGTCAGGTCGTCTTGTCATTCCGAAAGAAATTCGTAGAGTTGCCGGGCTAGAGCCTGGGATTCCCCTTGAAGTTCGGTGGCGCGAGGGGGTGGTCGAAATAGAACCATCTCCCATACCTGTCAAACTAACCAAGCGAGGACGGCTCCTAGTTGCTGTTCCTGAGAAGCCGATAACCTCTCTCACCCACGAGACTGTCAAGCAAACTCGTCAGCAAGTACGACACGGTCGATCTTCCACGTCTTAGGTATGCCAACATTTTTATTGGATTCCAGTGTCATGGTTGCTGCCGTCTGCTCATGGCATGAACATCATCAAGCTGCTATCGAAGAAATTGAACGACGTTTGAAACGAAGGCAGACCATGATAGTGGCTGCTCCAACACTTGTAGAAACTTACGCTGTCTTGACTCGTCTTCCTTCTCCACATCGTCTTTCTTCCCATGATGCCAAAAATCTCATTGAAAGTAATTTTCTGAATGAATATAAATGTATTGCACTAGATGAGAACGACTACAAACATCTCGTGCTTGAAGCTCCAGGTAAAGATGTCAGTGGTGGAAGAACGTATGATTGGGTCATTGCCCTCTGTGCTCAAAAGGCAGAAGTCTCTGTCCTCTTGACATTCAATATTCGAGATTTTACTTCTTTTTCTCTCCATGATGTGGGAATATATTTTCCTGAGTCGTCTGTATCTGGTTAGCCTTGTCTCTCAAGTGTCTTCGTCCCTCGGTCTTTACTTTTCTTTCATCACTGGATTGCTCAGTCTTCCAATGTGCTCGATTTCGACTGTGACGTGATCCCTGTCTTGAAGAAAGATGGGTGGTGTTCGAGCAAAGCCGACTCCGGGAGGGGTGCCTGTGAGAATGACCGTACCTGGAAGTAACGTCGTACTTTGGCTTAAAAAACTTATGAGTGTTGGGATGTTGAAAATCATATCGGACGTGGTCGAGTTTTGCATGGTTTTGCCATTTAGCACGGTCCTGATTCTTAGGTCATTCGGATTTCGAATTTGGTCCTTGGTCACGAGTACCGGGCCAAGTGGACAAAACGTGTCAAACGATTTTCCCCGGCACCATTGTTTTCCTCCACCGTCTTTCTGCCATCGACGCGCACTGACATCATTTGCGCAGGTGTACCCGAGCACATAATTCAGGGCGTTTTGTCGAAGCACATTTTTGGCTGGTTTCCCTATGACGATAGCCAGCTCACATTCATAGTCCACCTCTCCCGGCGCGACCGTTGGGATCACAATGGGATCTCCTGGATTATTGAGGGCATTGGCGGCCTTGATAAAGAGCACGGGATGTTCAGGAAGCTTCGCTCCGGTTTCTTCGGCATGAGCACGATAGTTTAGTCCAATGCAAAGAATGGTAGGCGGAACAATCGGGGCCAGTAGTTTTTGGATTGTCGTAGTCTTTTCTGTGACCTCGTAGGTTCTCAAAATGTCACCGTTAATGAGTGTCGCTGTCTGGTCGTCAATTCGTTCGCCATAGCTGATCTGCCCTGTAGAATCCAGAAATCTGATGATGTTCATGGGCGAGTATCCCTTCGCGTGTAGAGAGATTTTTTCGAGAAGCCCAGTTTACGGGGTCGTAATGATGAAAGAAATAGGGTAGAGAAGGAAATGATGTTTAGGTGAGATTTGTTGCTTGGTGCTGGCACCGAGGTATTTATTCCCGACTGGAGATGAGGCATGTTACACTATCTCGGTATATGCTCATAAATTGTAGTCATTATATCTGGAGGAATACCTTTGGACACCAATAAGTGGGAAGAATTAGCCAATCGAACTAAGCAAGCCTTGGGACTCTCACATACGCCCATTGGCATCACCTTTTCTCAAGAAGTCCCGGAAGGTGTTCCGTTCCATGATGGTGAGATGCCAGATCCAAGTGCAGATGGCCGTACAGGGAAAGTGACGGCTGGCTGTGTATTTTGGATTCAATCTGAGAACCGCACCTTCACAACAAAAGCGGAGGATCATTTTAACTGTAGCGTTGGGAGCGTCACGCATGGTCTTAAGGAGCTTGGTGATGTCATGCAGAACGAGGATGTTCAGGGGCTCCTAGAGAGTGAGTGGGTCACTCCTGAAGAAGCGATGCAATTGCCAGTCGTCAAGAATCGGTATCAGTTTATCACCTATGGTCCAGTATCCGAGACGGGCATCGATCCCGACGTCATCCTTCTTCGTCTGAGTGCGTTTCAAGGGATGGTGTTGCATGATGCATTTGGTGACATGTCGATTGTTGGCAAGCCACAGTGCCATATTATTCCTCTGGCGAAGGAGCAGAACCAGATTGCGATGAGTACGGGGTGTACGCTGAGCCGTATCCGCACTGGCATGTCTCCAGATGAAATGACCTGTACGATTCCAGCAAATCGCTTTGCTGAGGTCGTTGACAAACTCGAGACCAGGCGTGAGGCGAATGCTCGTGTGGCGACTTATGCCAATGCTGATGGTCGTCGATTTCCTAAACGTCAATCATCGTGAAATTTTTCGAGTACAATCAAGCGTCATGAACCATCTTTCGCCACAATTAAATGAAGCCTGTGAGTCTCTGCAGCAACCGGGAGCCATCCTTCTCATTTCTTGTTATGAATTAGGGCATCAGCCGATTGGCCTAGCTCAGCCTGCCGGGTTTCTCGAGCAGAAAGGTTATGCTCCGGCTACTTTAGATTTGTCAGTAGAGGATTTTAATGTGCCGTACGTTGAGCAGGCACAAGTGGTGGGAATTTCTGTCCCGATGCATACGGCGCTTTCCTTGGGGTGCCAAGTAGCTAAACGTATTCGTCATATTAATCCAGGCGCACATATTTGTTTTTATGGGCTCTATGCCTCTCTGAACGCGGAGTATTTACTTCGTCACTTGGCCGATTCTGTGATTGGAGGTGAATATGAAACGCCTTTGGTCAATCTACTTGATCAATTGTCCAATCTCCAATCATCTTCCCAAGAGTCCAATGACATAGCATCGGACCTTGTCTTGCAAGTTGTTGGGGTGAGTTGTGCGGATTCAATTGCTCCACCCTTCTTGAAACGGATCAGTTGGCCATCCCGAGTTTCAGCGACCGATATGGTCGGGAAAGATTCGGCAGATAGTCGTGGCTTTCCTGTTCCCGCACGCACCTCGCTTTCCCCACTTTGTGAGTATGCACGCTTAGAATATCAGGGAGAGGACCATGTCGTAGGATACGTGGAAGCGAGTCGAGGGTGCCTGCATAGCTGTTTACATTGTCCTATTGTTCCTGTGTACCAAGGGAAGTTTTTTTTGTTTCCGGCAAAAGTCGTGTTGGCGGATATTCGACAGCAAGTTAAAGCTGGTGCCGTTCATATCACCTTTGGTGATCCCGACTTTCTGAATGGACCTGGTCATTCTCTGAATATTGTTCGGGCTCTGCATGATGAGTTTCCTCAGGTGACGTTTGATTTCACAACTAAAATTGAACATATCTTGAAGCACCAATCGATCTTCCAAGAAATCAGTCAACTCGGCTGTCTGTTTGTCATTTCTGCGGTGGAGTCATTTAGTGAAAATGTTCTTCTTCATTTGGAAAAGGGACATTCGCGCAACGATATTTTTATGGCGCACGACATTCTGCAGTCTGCCGGGATTACCCTTCGTCCTTCTTTGGTCGCTTTTACACCCTGGACAACCTTAGACGATTATGTCGAAATGTTTGATTTGGTTGAACGGTATGGTCTCATCGACTGTATTGATCCTGTTCAATACAGTGTTCGACTCTTGGTCCCCCCTGGCTCGGCATTATTAACCCCACCCGAGACTCATCCGACACCAATGGCCCAGTTTCTCGGGTCGCTTGATCAGGAGAAATTTCAGCACAAGTGGTCACACCCTGATCCACGTATGGACTCGTTACAGCAATCGGTATCAAAGGTTGTGGAGGAAAGCACGAAAACGAAGGAAGATTCGGAACAGACCTTTTATCGTTTATGGGAATTGGTGTATGACACCGCGGGGCTTGATTTTTCTTTGTCGGACAAAGCCGTTTCTATGAATCCGGATCGTGTACGTCCTCCACGAATGTCCGAACCCTGGTTTTGTTGTGCGGAGCCGACGACGGATCAATCCCACTCTGTCAAATACTCTTCGAAGTCATGAAACTTCCTGAGTGGCCAGGATAAGGGTGCGACTTATCACTAAGACACTATTCTTTTCTAGATCAGTGACTAGACATAATGTATTTCGGATTCTCCCATGGCCCATCTGCTTCTCCTTCTTCCATCCATGAGTTATCGAGGTGAAGCTTTTCTGGAAGCCGCTACCAAGGTTGGTGTATTTCTGACAATTGCGGGTGACGCTCCGCCAGATTGTCTTGAACAATCTTTCCCAAACTTTCTCCCACTCGATCTGCATAATCCTGACACCGCTGTTCCGTCCGTTGTGGCGTATGCCAAAACCTCTCCTATTGATGTCGTCCTCGGGGTGAATGATCAGACGGCAGTTTTGGCATCGATCATTTCCGAAGCTCTAGGACACCTTGCCAATTCGATTGATTCGGTACGAGCTGCGAGCAACAAACACACGATGCGGAGGCTGTTGCAGAAAGAAGGGCTCCCGTGCCCAAACTTTATGGTGGTGAGTGTCGATGAGATGCCAGCGGACGTGGTTCCGCACGTCACCTTTCCTTGCGTGCTCAAACCTATCACGCTCTCGGGTAGCTGTGGTGTGATACGTGCGGATGATCAGGAGAGTTTCCTGCAAGCCTTTATCCGAATTGCCAATCTGTTAAAAACCTTTTCAAATTTCGAACACGAAATTGCGAGCCGTCAAATCCTTATTGAAGACTTTATTCCCGGAATCGAAGTTGCGCTGGAGGGGTTACTCACAAAGAATGTGTTTCATCCTCTGGCTTTGTTTGACAAACCCGATCCGCTCAACGGTCCTTATTTTGAAGAAACGATTTATGTGACGCCTTCACGTCTTCCGTCTGACACACAAGCACGAATTACGGAGTCTTTGGCAAAGGCCGCGCGCGCTATTGGACTTCGAGAAGGACCTGTTCATGGAGAGTTACGGATTAATGGTCAAGGCATTTGGGTGATTGAAGTGGCTGCACGGAGTATTGGCGGAAAATGCTCTCGAATGTTGGAGTTTGGGACTGCTAGATCGTTAGAGGAACTCATTCTGCTTCACGCACTTGGTCAAGACCTTCCGTCTTTGGATCTCGTGAAGCGTGCGGGAGGAGTCATGATGATCCCGATACCCCAAGAAGGGATTTTAGTGAGGGTCGAAGGGCAAGAGGAAGCTCAACGTGTTCCTGGTATTGAAGAGGTAGTCATGTCAGCAAAGCCAGGTGAATCGCTTATTCCTTTGCCGGAAGGAAAGCGATACCTTGGGTTTATTTTAGCCAGAGGTACACGGCCCGAAGAGGTAGAAGAATCCTTGCGAGAAGCCCATCGACGGATACATGTCGTGATGAAAACACAGGTCTCCTCTGTTATTCAACCAGGAGTCTTCCGCGTATGAAAATTTGGTTTTTCCAAGTTTAGCGAGCAGAAACGAAAGTTTGCGAAGTCTTCAAGCTTCCCCCCCCCCTTTTTCCTGGAGGGGGATGGAGGAGTTAGAAAACCCGGACGATGCCAGGGAAATAACAGAAGTCCTAAATTTCTAGGCAGGCACGATTTCTTTGGCTGTTGCCACCATCCAGGCATCCAAGCTGCTGACTTGCTCTGCAACATCCTGAATGTTGTTTAAGTCATGTTCCCATACGCCTTGGATTTCTTCCCCATTATCGGTGATGTCTTTTTTGATGGTGTCGATTTCTGCATCAAACCGAGCCACGGGCTGGGACTCAATCCGCCGCACTCTTCGTTTTCCGAACATCGTCCCATCTGTGCCAAGATCGCACACAAAATGAACGAGATCTAACCGGCCATCCGGTAGAGTCTTGGCCACCATCCGATAAGTTGTCCCTTGCTTCGAATGCACAATGGCTGCCTTATAGTACCGTTCACCTATAGCAGGATTGACCTCAACGGCTGTTAAATCAATCATTGGTGGTGGTGGGGCTGCGCTAGTATCGACTTCTCCCATAGGGGATACTCCTTTTTTGACGAATAACATGAATGATTTTGTGACGCTATGAGCTTAACAAGCAGCAACAATATGGGCAAGGGGCGGATAGATTCCTGAGGCGATAGGACTTAATTTGCTTGGGTATTTCCTGTGTCGTCCCCCCATGCACTTGGTTGTTCTCTCCCCACTTCTTTACCTGATACCCACGAGTGTATTGACTTTATGGCTTTTGACTTGGATTTCTCGCATTCGATTATTGTAAAGAGGAATTTATGTATTTGAGTATGGTGGGACCCAGAAGATTCGTGGGGCGCACTGGTGTGCATGCATTTGCCCGACGAGAGGGGAGAACTTAGAGCCTGAGGCCATAAAATATAACCATACAGAGTGATATGATCGAGATGGCTAACGCCCCAAGGCTTACCTGCCATGAACGCTGATAATATGTTATAGCTAAAGACTCGGCTTGCTCTAAGGCTAATGCCGTACTTTGTAATTGTTCGGCAAGTTCTTTGACATGTGTCGCGTTTTGAGACGCGGCCGTTTGCAACTCGCTAATTTGTTGTTGCAACAAATGGGATTGATTAGGAGGGGCATCAGACGCTCTTTTTGTGAATGCTGGTGCTGTGGCCGAAATGATTGTGCCGATATGTGGAAAAACGGCTTTTAACGCTGGTATCACCCATGTGATCATACGTAGGCCCTCGCAATCATTTACTTGATGACATTAACATTAAATGACATGTCATGAGCAATATGCTGAAAATTTATAAGTTTGTCAAAGAAACGATGATGAAGTTCATGAGATGAATTAGGCAGATTCCCGTGAGACGTATGGAGTTACGGTTCGGCTCCCATCCACTGTGGGATCTGTAAGGCTTCCATGACGAATTCAGTCGATAAGGCCGCCAGGACCATTCCCATGACCCGAACCATGATCGAAGCCCCATTCATTCCGATTACCTTGAGTATGGGAGTTGCCGCAAGCATACAGATGAGTGTTATGGCCAGTATGCCAAGAAGTATGGCAGCTGTCGTCGCCTGCACAGGAATGGAATAGAGATGGTTGTCCGTTAATAAGATGACGGCAAGAATGGCTCCCGGCGTCGCGATTGATGGCACGGCCAGTGGAAACACGGCAATATCGTGGCCTGGCTCTTCCGTTGTTTGATTGCTTGTGACTCCGCTTCCAAAAACCATTTGAAGGCCGAATAAAAATAGAATGACTCCTCCCGCTACTTGTAAAGAAAGGAGTCGAATACCCATGGAGGAAAGGAGAATTTGACCGAGCACGATGGCTCCCAGCAGAATCGCTGCACTGTACAAGATGGCTTTCCATGCCGTTTTTTTTCGCTGGGTTGTGTTTAATTTACTGGTAATTGCCGTAAAAATTGCCAAGGTCCCGATTGGGTCAATCGTCGTCCATAAAATCAAGGCATCCCGTATAAACTTCTCAGTCATGTGAAATTCCTCATTCCAGGCTCACCGTGAATTAATATTCTCGCCTATCGGGCAAAGAACCATCGATGTTTAGGTTAGCTATCTGTTCCTCATCTGGCAGCCAGGTTTGATTTCTTTTACAAAGCGGTAAATCGTCATGCGGATCAGGATGACGGCAAAGATTTTTTAAAAATATCACAGCTGACACATCTTTAATCAATCGTGCTCCAATTTATATCTCAGTAATTCCATCAATCCCAAGTCTCATTTCATATTTGTCATCGACATTGGCCACTACATTATGGGCAATGCAAGCTGAAAAAGAGATTACGGATCCAACAAAAACTTCGTTTGCCATAATGACTAGTGGGGTGACATCTGGCCTCCTCCTTTTAGGAAATGTGAAACAAAAATATATTGGGATCTATATACAGAAAAAGCACGATTCATGCATGATACCAATTCATCATGGTCGAACCGAGAAACGGTTCGACCATGGTAAGAAACGCTTGAAATTCCTTGGCCCTTTATCATTATCTTGGTGTCGATATCTTTAGAAGGGTAGAAAGGATGGAAAAGCGAGAAGTCGACTGTGAGAAATGTGTCAGAATTAAGCCTTTTAAGGCTTTTCACACATACTGCCAAGACTCTGCAAGATTATTTGGAGTAACAGTCTTGATCGTAGAGGTTGTGGCATCAGGCATTCAGAAATGTTCTATTACTGGGAGTAAGGACTATTCTGGTTATTATTTTGGCTGAGTATTGATTTTCTTTGAATCTGCCTGATGTGATCATTTATTCACTATATCATCAATCACTATTGGAATGTGTGTAGGATGATTCTGCTAATATTTATTTCGAGAATTCAGTGTTCACGACATGCCACATGCATGGTCTAAGCATATAGTGAGGAGTGAGAATAGAATCCACTGACAATTTCAACTCAAGCATTCATATGCATCAGTGGACAATTATAGCGAATCCAATTAAGTCTCAGTTTAAGAGGAAGGTAGCCTAGGCGATGATTGCTGTAACCCTCTCTCAGCAATGAAGTGCTTACCAATGGTGAGGCCGGTTTGCCTCTTAAGAGTTCATTATAGGTCGCCTAGACAGCGAAATAAGACGCATCAAATGTCGGAAGTTATTTGAAACGGCTATAAGAAAAGAAACTGGGAAGAAGTCAGGTTGTTAGGATAGGGAAATTTCTCTTCCCTCAGACAGACAAGTCTACCTAAGGGAAGAGTCCATTATGCTAACGAAGATCCTGTATCTCAGGGTATGAAAACTATTTGTGAGAATCTTGAAGGGCTGCGGCTTCAGGAGAGATCGTCACAGCATCAATTGAGACCGACGTTGGGGCTTTCAGTTGTCTCGTGGATTGCACGTTGGTTGCAGCCTCAATCAGAGGAAGCGTTGTTTGTGCTTGTATGTTGGCAGCGTTCAGAGCGGCAAGTCCATCCATAGGTTGTCTCCTTTCGAGATTGCCAAAAGTGTTATGTCTAGAGGGAGTATCGGTGTTTTTTCAGATTTCTTGATCGGAGAATATTGTTCATTGTTGAAGAGAAGCGTGTATTAGTATCCGTTCAACAGTTGGCGAAATATTTCTGATTTTTTGGTGTGATGATTTAAAGAAATTGACGGCATGTTTGGCTGCGGCATGTACAACGCAGCATGCCTTCGTGATGGGTTTCCCCATAGTTACACGTTAACTCTTCTCCCGTCTTGATACGACGCAAGGTGTAGAATTCTGCGCGTTCACGAAAGATTCGCATAAAGGTGTTGGGTGAGCAGGAGTGATTGATAAAACGAAAGCCATGTTTTTGTTGAGCCGCATCAATGGCTTTTTTGTTATTGACTTCGACAATGGCAATGTGACGTTGAGTTTTCGCTCGTCGTCGAGCTTCCCGCTGGCTGATCACTTCTCCTTCAAATTCACCGATCTTTCTTCTCGCTGGTAGAGGTTCTGCCGCAAAGAGCCCTTTCCCATTGATGAGGCTTGGCTTATCAATCATTTTGACAGGCCAGGTTCGTAGACGAGAAGGCGGAGATTGACGTGAAGGCATTAGATGGAATGAAAAAGATGTAGTAGGTTATGGATCTCGAATATGACGTATGAATGATTTTACTTGATTCCGATGACCATGGAGTCAGGTCCAATGAGGTGTTCGACACGAGTTTCACGGAACCCAGCTTCTTGTAACCAGCCTGAACAGTCAGCACCGGTATAGTCAAACCCTCCTGCTAACTCGATAAGCATATTGAGGCTCATGAGAAGACCAAACGCATTCTGCTTTCGCTCATCATCGATCAAGGCTTCAAAAATGATGAGAGCTCCCTTTGAGGGAAGCGCGTCATATGCTTTCTCAATGAGTTGTTTTTTCTCTTCCAAATTCCAGTCATGAAGGATGTGACCCATACAGAGAACATCGGCTTGAGGCAAGGCTTCTTTGAAAAAATCGCCTGGAATGAATCGTATTCGATCACTTAAGTCAAACGAATGCACATAGTCCTGAAAGATGGGGCCAACCGGCGCTAGATCAAATCCTCCTCCTGTCAGATGTGAATGTGTTTGTGCAATGTGAACGGCTAATCCCCCTTGAGCACAGCCAATGTCAATGAATGTCTTGTAGTCTTTCCAAGGAAACTTCTGAGCGATGGCCTGACTGGCTCCCATGCTGATGCCGGTCATGGATTGTAGAAAGGCACGGAGTGCCGTGGGATTACCGTATAATGTCCCGAAAAAATCATCACCGTTCTTGGTCTCATTTTGCGGCAATCCTGTGCGGAGTCCCTCTGTGAGCGATCCCCAGTAACGGTACAGGCGGGCATTGGCCATTTCTAAAAATCCACCAATGTATGTGGGTTTTGTTTTATCAAGAAATTGTTCGGTCTCAGGCGTGTTGAAGTATTTCCCATCGTTTCGATCAAGCATGCCGAGTGCCACGAGTGCATCGAAGAAATCTCTGGCGCTGCGTTCGTGCAAGCCTAATTGCTTTTGTAGAGATTCCGCATCAAGCGGTTGACGGGCAAGTTCGGTGAAGACTTCGAGTTCAACGGCACTAAGGAGGGTTTTCGAGCCCCAGAAGGCCATGCCAAGTTGCATGATATTCGCTGGTGATGGCGGTGTACTTATCGTGCGTCCCACACAGATTCCTTAATCCCCACCGGCAAACGCGTCTTCTTCGTGTTCTTCGATGACTTCTTCTGTTTCGATACCAAGTCCTGCTTGAAAGGATTGTCGAATGGCGAGTACATGCGCGTGGGATGGCGTATTGACAATGTCTTGCGTAAAGCGTTCGAGAAATTGATCCGACAGCTTGAGTCCTTGCTGAAAAAACTCTGGCAAGGGCCCCTCCGTAACCTGCTGCCAGGTAATGTAGATAAGAAACTCTTGGAAGTATCGAGCCTGAGGCAATTCTTCTCCAAATTGCTGCAAGGCTTTGTAGGCACGTGTGGCTTCAGGGCCTTGAACCGACGAAAAGGTTTCTTCCACTTCAAGAATATCATCTTCCAGCTCTCCGAGTTCTCCGTGTTGTTCAGCCTGTTGAAGGGCTTGTCGTGCCGCGACGGCTGGGTCGAAGTTCATGTCTTCTTTTCCTTCCCTCTGTCAAACCATTCATGAGATTGAGTGCAATGAATCGAGTTCATTTTTATGACGATCCAACCTCGGCAAGTTTTTGTAATATCGAATCGGCGGATACGAAATTGCGATTGAGACCAAGTGATTTCGAGTCGAGATTCATAGCGAGGCCCAGGAGTTGCGGGAGGTGAAGGATTGGGAGATCAATCGACGTATCCTCTTGCTTGCCGGCTTTGGCTTGCATACCGTCAAGATTCAGATGGCACAGGGGACAGGGGGTCACCATAATGTCAGCGCCATGAGTTTTGGCATTGTTGGTATGTGTCGCCACCATGTTGAGGGAATTTTTCTCATTAATCGTCAGAATGGGAAATCCACAACATCGACTTTTTCCTGGAAAGTCGACCACCTCTGCTCCCAGAATTTCAATGACCCGCTCTAAGGCTTGCGGACGATCAGGATGTTGGTCGAATTGGAGTGCGTCGGTTGGCCGCTGCAGATAGCAGCCATAAAACGGAGCAGCGCGTAGGCCGATTAAGGGTGTTTTGATGGCACGCTTCAGTGCGTCCTCTCCCACATCTTCCAACAAGATCCAAATGAAATGGCGAATATTGGTTGTCCCTCGATACTCGAGTCCTTCTTCTCCTAGCACCTGATTGATTTCGGCTAAATAGGCTTCATCTGTCGTCATGCGGTGATTGGCCTGACTCATGACGCCTTGACAGGTACTGCAAATAGTCATGATCGGCAGGTTCTGTTGTTCGGCAAGGGCAAATGTCCGAGCATTTAACACGTCGCCTAAGCGAAGATCCTTTTCTTGCAGCACGCCAGCGCCTGTGCAGGCGGCTGTGGTCATTTCTTCGAGGTCAATTCCGATCTTCGGGTAGACTTGCATGACCGATTGGTAGAGCTCCGGACATGCGCCTTTTGAAACACAACCGGGAAAGAATGCATATTTCATGAGTGACTCCTAACTCGTTTGAAGAGCCGCTTTATTTGGTCAATGCCAGGAATGGCCCGATGCAATGGGCCTGATGGTGCAATTTTTTTGCGTCGAAATGACTGAATGGCAATGGGGATCATGCCAATTAAACGCCCAACATTACGAAAGCCGAACGTCCGTATCGCCAACATGGGCTCATCTAGCATGCCCTTGTGTTCAATAATGTCCGTGAAGGATTCGGCATGGCGAGAACCGTTTGTCGAGGGGATATGCTCGTCGAATCCCATGGCGCGTAATGACATGATGCGATCCATTGGCCCAACGCCTTTGGGGCAGACCTGGATACATTCCATGCATCGAGTGCAGTCCCACATGCCTCCAGGTTCGTTGAGTGTCGTGAGTCGTTGTTTGGTTGCCGCATCGCGTGGATCGGCCACAAACCGATACGCTTTAGCCAGAGCCGCAGGTCCAATGAATGTTGAGTCGACTTCCAACACGGTACAGTCGGATACGCAAACCCCACACATGATACACGTCATCACGCTGGAAAGATGGTTCATCGCTTCTGCTGGTGCGAGGTGTTCAGCTTCCGGAATGGGTTTGGCGGGCTGGAGCCATGGTTGGATTTGGCGTATTTTCTCCCAAAAGAGTGACATGTCCGTGATGAGATCTTTGATGACGGGCATGTTATTCATGGGTTCTACCTGAATGGTGTGGCTTTCTGTGGTTGCTGATATAATTTTTGTTTTGCAAGCCAACGCTGCATGACCGTTAATTCGCATTCCGCATGAGCCGCAAATGGCTCCGCGACACGAGCAGCGAAGTGCGAGAGAATCGTCGAGTGTTTCTCGGACTTTGATGAGACCATCAAGGACACTATCGGATGCTTCGAGGTCAAGCTGGTAGTCTTGGAAAAAGGGTGATGGGGATTTTTGTTCCGGGTTAAACCGGCGTATACGTAGGGTCGTGTTCATACGTTCTTTATGTTAGCAGACGTAAGCCAGGTGGCTATACCCCTAGGTTTCGTTTTCACTTGTTTCTTTTTTATCTTTCTCTAATACACCCGGGTTTGTGGTTGCCATTGGGTGATTCGAACCGGCAGATAATCGATTGCCGGTGATCCATTCGCCGTTTGATAGAGTAGAATGTGTTTGAGCCAGTTCTCGTCGTTTCGATCCAGATAATCTGTTCGAAAGTGGGCTCCTCGACTTTCTTGGCGCGTGAGCGCGCTCATAATGATCGTTTCTGCGCAGTCCAGCATGAATCCTAGTTCCAGGGTATTGACGAGGCCAGTATTGAAGACATGACCTTTATCTTTGATGCCGACAGATTTCCATCGGTTCTTGAGTGCTTGAATGATCTGCTGGGCGGTGGTGATGCCTTCTTGGTCGCGAAAGACGGATAGATGCCGGTTCATCGTTTGTCCCATTTCGGTTCGAATCTTGGCGATCGTATCCTCGTGGGTTGGTCTTCTAAGTATTGAGGTGATGAGATCATGATCGATGTCGACGCGAGCCTCTGAAACTTTGAGCCCATTGATCGTCTTTGCATATTCGGCTGCACAGGTTCCGGCCCGTCGACCGAACACGACGGTGTCCAACAAGGAGTTGGCTCCGAGACGATTGCCCCCATGCAAACTGACACAAGCCGTTTCTCCAGCAGCAAATAACCCGAACACGCCTTTCCATTGTTTATGAATATCCCAACACCGTCCATCAATATCCGTTTTGATACCACCCATTTGATAGTGCATGCCTGGACGTATGGGTATGGGTTCTTCAGCGAGATCGATATTGGCAAAGGTTTTGGCCTCTTCATTAATTTGACGCAGCCGGTCGTTGATGAAGGATTTGCCAAGGTGGCGACAGTCTAAAAACACGCATCCATTGATGCCGCGTCCTTCATTGATCTCTAGTTGTTCTGCACGTGACACCACATCGCGGGAGGCGAGTTCCATCATATTGGGTGCGTACCGTTCCATAAACCGGTCACCCTCGCTGTTCAAGAGATAAGCGCCTTCTCCGCGAGCGGCTTCGCTAATGAGTAGGCCTTTACCTTTGAGCGTTGTTGGGTGGTATTGGACCATTTCCATATCCATCAATGGGGCCCCGGCTCGATACGCGAGGGCCATGCCATCACCGGTGCAGATCAATGCATTGGTGCTGGGTTCGTACACACGTCCCAGGCCGCCTGCAGCGAGAATGACGGCTTTGGCCTTGAATAAGGCAAATGTTCCCGATCGTATTTCAAAGGCCACGACGCCGGCACATTTTCCGTCATCATCATTAATAATGGATGTAACGAACCATTCTTCATAGATGGGAATTTTCGCTTGAAGAATTTGTTCGAACAGCACGTGCAGCATGGCTTGTCCGGTGAAATCAGAGACAAAGAAGGTGCGTGCTCGTTTTTGTCCGCCAAAGCGTCGAGTCCCTAAGCGTCCTTCTTCATTTCGATTAAAAATGACTCCCATGTGTTCCAGGGCAATAATATCGTTCCCTGCTTCTTGTGCAAGAATCTCCACGGCATCTTGATCTCCCAGATAGTCACTCCCTTTCACTGTTTCGAAAGCATGGTCTTCCCATTTATCGCCTCGATCGGTCAGGGCGGCGTTAATGCCCCCTTGTGCGGCATTCGAATGACTCCGAACGGGGTGGACTTTCGTGAGAACGGCTACCGCTGCTCCCTGTTCATGAGCAGCAATGGCGGAACGCATTCCTGCCAAACCGGCCCCAATCACTAATACGTCGTATGTATGAACGGTGGTCATGAAAGAGTGAAAATACGAAGTTTTGCTGAACGACACTCCCGACCCGAGAGAAGAACGTGACTATATGGCAGAGGTTGAAGGTTTCCGAGATTCGATGGATTCATAGGGACGATTATGTGGTCCTTCATAAATTTGATCAGGACGAAAGAGGTGGTTGTGTTGATACTGTTCAAAGCAGTGGGCAAGCCAGCCTGCGACTCGAGACATCGCGAATATCGGGGTAAACATATCTGTTTCAATACCCATTTGATGGTAGATGATCCCAGAATAAAAGTCTACATTCGGACGAATGCCTTTGTGTCCAACGCGTTGTTCCATTTCTTGTTCAACGGCACGTGCAATGGTGAGTAATGAATTAGGCTTTTGGTCTTTATCCATATGCTGTGCAAGTTCCTGCAGGATGAGCGCTCGAGGGTCTTTCACTTTATATACGCGATGGCCGAATCCCATCACTTTTTCCTTGGCCTCAATTTTTTGATCAAGAAACGATGCAACCTGTTCAACCGAACCGATGGCCCTGAGCATATGAATGACGGCTTCGTTTGCTCCCCCATGGAGTGGTCCCTTGAGTGTACCAATAGCCGACGAGATCACCGTGTATGGATCGGCAAGTGTGGAAGCCGTGACCAAGCCACTGAAGGTCGAGGCATTCATGGTGTGTTCGGCATGAAGGATGAGACTGGTGTCAAACATCTTGGCAATAGCGGGATCGGGCTTTTGCTCGAAAAGCATGTAAAAGAAATTTTCGGAATAGGACAGATTATCGTTGGGCTGGATTTGATCATCGCCATGACGAAGCCGAGCAAAGGCGGCTACCATCGTTGGGAGTTTGGCTAATAACCGGATGGCCGCCCAGTATCGGGCTTCCGGATCACGGACATTCGTTGCCGGATAAAACATACCCAAAGCCGCCACCGCGGCCTGTATGGCATCCATTGGATGTCCAGATTCGGGCAGGCATTTGATGAGATCTGTGATGCGATACTTAATGCGCCGGTGGATTAAGAGGTCTTCTTCAAATTGTCGAAGGGCGGATGATGTCGGGAGCTCATCGAATAAGAGCAGATAGGCTGTTTCCATGAATGTGCCGTGAGCGGCGAGTTCTTCGATACGAATGCCGCGATATTCCAGAATGCCCTGTTGACCGTCCACTGAACTGATATTGGATTTCGTCGCAACAACTCCAGCTAGTCCTGGGAAAAAGTCTCTCATGTGTTAACATCCTTCTTATCTATTCATGGGTGTGATGTGATTCATAGAAAAAGGCCATGGTGTTTCTCTAGACGCTGATGCTCTTTATTTAATAATTCATTTATCTGATTATACTATATATAGCCGTACCTTTGGCAGGCCTAACCTGGGAAACGAAACTGCTATGCTACAGGAGATGACTAGGGTGTTGGTCATCAAAGACGTATCTCGTAACGTATGAAAGGAGTGTTCAATGACCAAGAAAGTCGTGTGTTGTCATGTGATGAAATTGACCTTGGCTGTAACCTGTCTGTCGTGGGGATTGGCTCTGGCAGATGAAGGCCATGGACATGCTGGCCAAGGGAAGTCTCATCACTCTGGAGACATGGAAAAATATTCAGGATCGGCATATGGTGGGATGCAACATCATATGTCTGCCTCTCCGTTAAGTATGAAGAAAGAGCTGAAGTTATCGGATGCGCAGGTCAGCAAACTAGAACCAGTGGAGTCGGATTATCGAAAAACGATGATCAAAAATAGTGCGGATTTACGAGTTGCCATGATCGATTTAGGATCGTTACTTGATCAAGAGAAGACGGATCGAAGTGCCATCGTGAGTCAAGTCGATGCCATTGGTGGATTGCAAACGCAATTGATGATGTACCGAGTTGATACGTTGTTGAAACTGAAGGATGTTTTGTCTCCTGACCAAATTCAACAATTCCGTAATCGGCTTAAGCAACAAATGGATCGTGGCATGAATGGCGGTATGCACGGTATGGGTGGAAAGGGAAGCCATGGTGATATGGGCGCACACGGCTATAGTGCAGGACATTCAGAGGGGTATGGACACGGAAAAGATCTGGAGTAAAACGCGTCATCAGAGAATCCTCTCGCTCACGTATTTTGCGGAAGGAAGAGTTTAAGCGGCTGTTCGAGTATATCTTTGAACTTTTGAAGAAATCTGGCCGCTTGTGCTCCATCCAGTGCCCGGTGGTCGCACGAGAGTGTGACTTTCATCCGCTGGTCGATAATGACGGCATCACTTTCAACGACCGGAAGGGTTTGAATAGTGCCGACTGCGAGAGAGGCCGCTTGAGGAGGAACGAGGACAGCACTAAACTGTTCGATGGCATACATCCCGAGATTAGAGATTGAAAATGTTGCGCCAGAATATTCTTCCGGTTTCAGTCTTTGATTTCTGGCAAGTCGAATCAGACGAAAACTTTCTCGAGAGAGTTCTCGAAGCGTTTTATGTCCACAATCCCGTATCACGGGGGTGATTAATCCTTCCTCCATGGCGACAGCCACTCCGATATCAATAGTGGGATATTGCCGAATGCTTTCGCCCGTATACGAAACGTTGATCTCGGGGTGTTCGATGAGCGCCAGTGTCACAGCTTGAATCAGCAACGTCGTAATACTCAGTGAGGTATCTTGAAGTTCGTTCATCTGTGCCCGTAGCCGTTCAGCCTCTGTCATACTGATGTCTGCGGTCAGGTAAAAATGTGGAACAGGTGCTTTGCTTTCGGTCGTGACACGTGCAATGGCCTTCCGAATTTGGCTCAGCGGACGTTCGATGACATCATTTGAGGGTTGCGGTACCCGCTGTGGAAACCGGACGACATCCCGTTCAACAATTCGTCCGCCTGGCCCGGAGCCCTCAACATTGGAGAGGTCGATGCCTTTGTCCTTGGCTTTCTTCTTCGCGCGTGGGGAAATTTTCTTTGGTGATGAGTCCGTAGTTTCCTGCATCTCTTCGGTCGTGGTTTCGGTTTTTTCTTGAGATGATTCCGAAGCGTTCGGAGTTTTTGAAGTTGGAGCCTTGCTTTTTGGTGCTTTTGGTTTCGTAGATTCTTCCGAACTCTCTGTGTTCTGATCCGATTCAGTAGAGACCTGATCTTCTAGAGGAGTTTCCGTTTTTACCTGCGACGATTCTGAAGCGTTTGGGGTTTTTGAAGCTGAAGCTTTTGTCTTGGACGCTTTTGATTTCGAAGGTTCAGCCGAATTTTTCGTATTCTGATCTAAATCAGAAGAGGAGGTATTCTCTGTCTCTTTTTCGGATACATAGGGTTCAATGTCGTCATTCAATTCACCAATGAGAGCGATGAGGGACCCTGCTTGAACCGTGTCTCCTTCATCAGCCAGCGCCTTCCGGAAAAATCCTGATCCAAAGGCCTCGAGATCCATAACGGCTTTATCTGTTTCAATTTCGGCCAATACGTCACCGGCATCGACTGCATCGCCCTCTGCTTTTTTCCACGACACGACAACGCCTTCTTCCATGGTGTCCGTCAGTTTTGGCATGACCACACGGGTAATCATTGAACGCCCTTTCTCATTGTTATGTTAGAGTACCTGCTTGACGGCCGCGATGATGCGAGCCTTGTCTGGAATGGCTAAATCTTCGAGTGGACGCGTGTAGGGCATCGGCACGTCTTCTCCTGTCACACGAACGATGGGTCCGTCTAAGTAGTCATAGACATTCGAATAGACGGTTTCTGCAATTTGTGCCCCTAGCCCCGCAAATTTCCACCCTTCTTCAATGATCACTAATCGTCCGGTTTTTTTGACCGATTCTGCTAATGTTGGGACGTCTAAAGGGCGGAGGGTTCTCAGATCGATGACTTCTGCCTCAATACCTTCCGCCGCCAACTCTTCGGCGGCCTCAAGGCTGAGCAAGAGCATTTTAGAATACGCGACCAGAGTGACATCCTCTCCAGGCCGTTTGATATCAGCCTTTCCTATCGGTACGGTGTATTCGTCCTCAGGGGTTTCGCCTTTGGTGCCGTATAACAGTTGGGCTTCAATAAAGATAATGGGATTCTCATCTCGAATCGCACTCTTTAACAACCCTTTTGCGTCATGGGGTGTGGCGGGTGCAATCACCTTGAGTCCTGGAACATGACAAAACCAGGCTTCCAGACTTTGGGAATGTTGTGCGGCCAATTGGTGCGCGGCGCTGCCGGGACCGCGAATCACCATGGGAACCGAAAACTGTCCTCCTGACATATATCGAACCTTTGCCGCATTATTCACAATTTGATCCATGGCGAGAATGCCAAAATTAAATGTCATGAGCTCGACGATCGGGCGAAGTCCGGCCATAGCGGCTCCAACGGCCAATCCGGTGAATCCAGCCTCCGTAATCGGTGTATCCCGTACACGTTCTGGTCCGAATTCTTCCACAAAACCTTTGCTGACTTTAAAGGCTCCTTGATAATACCCCACTTCTTCGCCGATCAAGAATACGCGATCGTCTCTCTGCATTTCCTCACGCATGGCCTGATTCAGGGCCTCTCGATACGTTACGAGCATGTTAGCCGTTTTCCTGACTTTGAAACATCGTTATAACCTTCATCGACATTGCGTGACTTTCCTAGGTCTTTTCCTGGTCTTCAACATAGACATCTTCATGTAGTGATGAGGGAGCTGGGAAGGGGCTTTGCTCCGCGAACGTGATGCATTCGCCGATAATTTTCTCGATTTCTTTTTCCACACTTGCGAACTGCTCTTCTGTTCCCATCTCGTCTTTTTTCATCTTTTCTTTGAGTAACAAGAGAGGATCATTTTTTCGGGCGTCTGACACTTCCTCTCGCGTCCGGTACTGTCCATGCGCTGGGTCAGACATGGAATGGCCCATGAAACGGTAGGTCAAGGCTTCAATGAAATACGGCTGTGGTTCTTTTCGAACCAGGGTCACAACTCGCTGCATTAATTCTCGTACGACGAGTACGTCCATGCCATCGACTTGCTCAGCTTGTATCCCATGGGCCTTGGCTCGTTCAGCGACATCTTTGTACAGGACCATTTCACGTGATATCGGTGTGCCCATTCCGTATCGATTATTCTCGCAGATAAAGATCACGGGAAGCTTCCACAGAGCAGCTAGATTAAAGGCTTCGTGTGATTGGCCGCTCGGGATGGCCCCATCTCCGAAAAAGCAGAGAACGACTCTGTCCTCTTTCTTGTATTGCGCGGCAAAAGCCAATCCGACGGCTAAGGGAAGATGGCCTCCCACGATGGCATAGCCACCCATGAAATTCCGCTCTACATCGATCAGATGCATTGATCCGCCTTTTCCTTTACAGAGGCCGGTCGCTTTCCCAAACAGTTCAGCCATTACTTGCTTGGGATCTGACCCTCTCGCTAAGCAATGTCCATGATCGCGATAGGCCGTCATGATGTAATCTTCAGGCTGAGTTGCCGCGATACATCCCACCGCGACAGCTTCTTGTCCAATGTAGAGGTGTAAAAACCCAGCTATTTTGGCTAAAGCATACATTTCAGCAGACTTCTCTTCGAATCGGCGAATCAGAAGCATGTCGCGATAGAGAGACAATAGGTCATTCACAGAAGAGGCCTTAACCATTGGACATTTACATCCAATTGCAGATTGGTACACGTTGACAAATGCGTAGGCTTGAATATTTCGTAAAGACAGACAACACTTGGAGACGAAAACTGGACATCGGCGCCTCCTCCGCAAATGTGAGAAATGCACGAGTCATTGAGGTCATAAGTGCTTAATCCTTCATGTAAGGAGAGACTGTTTTCTTATCTTCGCAGGTCTCAGGGCTCCATGTAAACCTATTTTCAGCGAAATGGAAATAGGTTTACATGGGCATTGAATTTACGACTTGACATGAATCTTTTTTTATCGCGAAAAGTATGCCCCCGTATGCACATGAATGGGAGTGTATCTTTTCGTGTATTCAGGTATTGCGATACAATGAGAGAGCCGCATCAGTGAGACGTTGAAGAAGGGTGAAATGTATGGCTGACCTGAATAAACGATTGACAACAAATATCGACGGCAATTTCTTTGTTGATGCCACATGTATTAACTGCGATACCTGCCGCCAATTAGCTCCGAAGACCTTTCATGAGGATGATGAGTATTCTGCCGTGTATCATCAACCTCAGGATGAGTTGGATCTCTTTCACGCGTATCAAGCGTTGTTGGCCTGTCCTGTTGGGTCGATCGGTGTCGTCACGAAAAATACAGAGCTTCGTAAGACGGCTCAGGAGAGTTTCCCAATCGAACTCGCAGGTGGGGTGTATTACAACGGATTCAATTCAGAGAAATCCTTTGGCGCGAATAGTTATTTTGTGACGCATCCCGACGGTAACTGGTTAATTGACTCTCCCCGATATATTCGTCGTCTGGTGGATGAGTTTCAGAATCTTGGAGGTCTTCGTTATATCTTTTTGAGTCACGAGGATGACGTGGCAGATGCCGATCGATATGCTGAAAAGTTTAACGCGACCCGTATTATTCATGAAGCCGATCATCAGGCGATGCCGGATGCTGAATGGATCGTGAAGGGGAATGACGTGATTCAGGCTAGCCCAGAGTTTCTATTTATTCCCGTGCCTGGTCATACGGCCGGAAGCCTCGCCTTACTCTATAAAGAAAAACTCCTCTTTACGGGAGACCATTTGTGGTGGGATCGGGAGAAAGGAGAGCTCGGCATGCCTTCCCGCTTAGTGTGGAATGCCGAACAGCTTCGGACGTCAACGAAACGCCTTTGCAACTTTTCCTTCGAATGGGTCCTGCCAGGTCACGGCGACCGCATTCATTTGTCACGAGAAAGAATGAGACGTGCATTGACGCAGCTACTTGATTCTCGTCAAATGACTTAAGGGTCGCCGTGAGATTTTTTCACCAGAAGGCTCAATAGGCTAGGACTGAAAGGAGGAGGTGTTCCGTGATGCGTTCCTGCGTTTATTACGCATTTCGATTCTCGCTTGGTGGCCGAGTATTGTTGGCCATGTTTGCACCTCAAGTGGCGGTCGGGTGTAAAGCGGCTGACAGTCGAGGTGATGAAGTGGTTGAGTATCATGCCGGAGGGCCTAAGCCTTCTGAACTGAATCCAAATAGCCATAGGTCAGCGTTGGCGGTTGGATCTGCAAGTCTGAAGCAAATAATGTAAGCCGCTGTGACTTCGATCCCCGACAGCATGCCTACGACTGCCCCTCCTTGGGTGTGCGTTGGTCAAAATTCTTAAGTGCAATATGGGGAAATCTGGCAACTGTCTCTCCCACCACGAACCCCACTTCTTTATATCAATCATTGTACCCCCTACTTGAATTTAGGGTGTCTGTTGTTGATTTCTACTTATCCAGGCATTAATAATTCTCCTCTTAGAATTGGATTATATCTGTTGAGGTTGTTAGCACATGCTTATAAAACATGACATCCAGGAGCATTCGAGCACTTGGAGGAAATTCTGTGACTTGAGACTAGAATATCTTGGTGCACTTGCGAATGTTGTCGAACGTGGGATGACGCGAGTGGACACCACGCATCCGGCTTTTTGTGGCTGTATCGACTGGCATTCGAGTGTGCATGGGATGTATGCCTTATTGGCGGCTTCACGGCTTACTGGAGAATCTCATTGGGCTGATATTGTTGAACCTATTGTGGCTTCCGAACGTTTAGCCGGAGAGTTTGATTGCCTGCAACGCGGTGATCTGGATCATGAGTTGCCATATGGGTATGCCTGGTTTCTGAAGCTTGCGCAGGAGCGAGAACGATGGGGTGAAACGGATTTATTGCCACTCGCAACGGACATGGTTCGGCGGTTAGAAGAGTGGATTTTCACCTTGTCGAACGAAAAGATTCTTCATCATGCGCTTCGCCGAGAATATGGCAATCTATCCTGGGCGGTATTGAATCTGTGGGAATGGAGTCGATGGAAAAATGAATCCATCTTAAGCGAGAAACTTGTGTCGTTCACAAGAGAGCAGTTATTGCCGCTCGACAAGAATCTTCAGTTGTCGTATGACGATAATATCAATGAATTTTTTGCCGCGTCTCTTCAGAGGACGAGAGTGATCCTCTCAATTTTACCACCTGAGGAGAGTGAAGCCTGGTATCGAACATTTCATTCGAAGGCGTTATCTCTTTCACCTCTCGGAACCGTTCTCACTCCACATTCGGCTGGGTTGAACTTTAGTCGATCCTGGGGGTTCTGGAGTCTTTTTACTATGACAGGAGATGAAGCCTACCGAAACATGTACGTGAATCATATTGTCACGCACATGGAGTTACCGCAATATTGGCGGGATGATTACAAAAAGTATAGCCACTGGGTTCCCCAATTTGGCATCTATGCTATTGCGTTGAGTATGGATGTGGAAGGTGCAGGATAGGAGACACCGCGGGGCTTATTTCACGCTCTTAAGTAATACCATGCTCATATTCTTGAATTTTTTCTTCGACTTTCTTCGTTATGTGGAAGAGTCGTTCTTTGTATAGATCGCAAAATCTAGATGGAAATTCGAATTCATCAGTGTGTTAAAAGCGGTCGTATGGACTTTGGTGGATTGAAGATATTGGCCAATCGTAAGGATACCCCAGTCCACGGATCGCAAGTTGCGCGTGACCTTTGGAATTTCGCCGGTGGTTTTTCCCAGACCGGCACAATAAGTCCAGATTTGGTAGTGGCACCCAATTGCTTGGCTTGTTTGAGGAATTGAATCGAACGATTATATTTGCCTTGTGGACGGACGATCGGAAACAAGTACGGGGAAGGCTTGTTTTTTGTGGAGGCCCATCTTTAAGCGTGATGCATTTACTTGGAAGTCAAGGATTCCGTCTTTTATTTTATTCCATGGATTTTGTGATTGATCTTGTGAAATGTTATGCAAATAGCAACCGACCACGTGGCTCAGGAATTGGACGTCCAAGTTCTTGGGCTGTTTCAATCCATTCTTTGATCACGGTTTCCACATTTGTCACAGCTTCCTGGTAGGTCTGCCCGTCTGCCATGCAGCCAGAGAGCTCTGGGACTTCCGCGATAAATGCATCATCTTCTTGACTCCAGTAAATAATGATTTCAAACCTACTGTCCATCGTTTACTCCTAACTTATACCGAACGATTAATTTTCGAATCTGTTTAACTTGATAGGGCTTTGCCTTTACCCCTTTTGGTTGAAGGTTGACTATTTCTTCAATCCCATGTTTTGAGAAAATATGATGATCTCCCCGAATACGTTCTGTAAATTCCAGGTGGATAAGCAATTACCTGAGATCTGTAAATGAAATATTTGCGTCAGAAGTTTTTCGTAAAATTTGCTCTAATAATTTTTCATATTGACTCACGAATTACTTGCTTTCCGTATGTTGGTCATTAGATGTGTCTGGTTGTCCCATCCTTTTGCTACTTCTCTTGTGTAGATCTAACTATGCTACCATTATCTCCCAGCGAGACTAGGTTGGGGTGTTAAATGGCTGTATTAGCCGTCTGTTGCTCTGCGTGATAGGAGCTTCTGACCAGAGGCCCGGATTCGACATGGTGAAAGCCAAGTGCTTGGGCTTCTTCTTTGAAGGTTTCGAATTCGTCAGGGTGATAAAAGCGGGCGACGGGCATATGGGCTTTGGTGGGCTGGAGATATTGACCAAGAGTGAGAATGTCGCAGTCTACGGATCGCAAATCTCGCATGACCTCACGAATTTCTTCGGTCGTTTCGCCAAGGCCTGCGATAAGTCCGGATTTTGTGGTTGCTCCCAATTGCTTGGCTTGCTTCAGGAGTTGAATGGACCTGTTGTATTTTCCCTGTGGACGGATGGATGGAAATAACCGAGGGACAGTTTCAATATTGTGATTCAAAATGTCTGGCTTCTCGTCCAAGACTGTCCGTAGGGCTGATTCGCTGCCTTGAAAATCTGGTATGAGGACTTCGATTCCACAAGTAGGAATCTTCTCATGAATCAGACGAATGGTTTCCGCAAAGAGCGCCGCTCCACCATCTTCTAACTCATCTCGATTGACTGAGGTAATGACCGCATGCCGGAGAGCCATGGCCTCGACCGCTTCGGCAACGCGTTGCGGCTCATCGAGGTCAAGACTTGTCGGTCTACCCGTTTCGACGGAGCAGTAATGGCAGCGTCGCGTGCAAATATCTCCTAAGATAAGAAATGTTGCCGTGCGGTTATTCCAACATTCCCACATATTCGGACATCGAGCTTCTTCGCAAATCGTGTGCAAGCCGCGTTCGTCAATAATCTTACGAATATCTCGATAGTCCGGTCCTTGCCGAAGTTTAATCTTAAACCAGTCAGGTAGACGTTGCCGTTGTTTGGAGGCCGAAGTTCGGCTTATTTCATGCGTTGGGACAAATGACATAACAATGACCAATGAACGTGATGGGTTGAAAAGATTGATACGATGTTTTTTTCTTCATATCGTGTCTACTTTACTGGGTTGAGTCAGATGATTGCTAGAGTTTGTTTAATTATTGCGTAAAAAGCTTGTAGAAGCAAAATGTCATACCGGTAATCTCATGTATGGACGCAAGCCAGTTAGTGTACGTGGATATGGCTGCGAGAGGATTCCTGGGGCCAATCCTCGGAAAGAATTGATAATTCTTTGGAAGAGAGAGGCCTGGGCAATATCTGGCCTTCTTGAGTATTCTCAGGCTGTGTTATCAATAGCGGCGGCATGGGGCATCCTAAAGAATCTGCAATCGCACGAAGTAATTCGGCTTCCTCAATGGTGATCTGTTGATCGGCTAGCACGCATGCCGCGCAGGCCTTGATGATGATTCGTTTGAGGCGTGGGGAGGTTTCGGCCAGAGTGTGTAACGTCAAATCCAGAGATGCAAATGTGCAAAGACTCGCAGGCGTCAACGGGAGTCTTGAGATTCTTAATACACGTTGGCCTGCTCGAAAGGCCTGTCGGATGTCGTTGTCGTTGCCTTTCCCATAGTGGGTTAAGGCGGAGAGCAAATAGCCGCAATGATGAGCAATAACTTTGATGGAACCGTGTCTCGTGCTTGGTGTTGCGGAGGGAGAAAAATGAGGAGCGAGGTGCCGCAACAGAATTCGCCGCAAGGTCCAGCCAAAGAGAGCTTCGTGATCACTCTTTGGAATGATGACCAGGACATTAGTATTAAACGTTGTGTATTGTTGAGGAGAAAGTCGTGTCAGTGCTGAAATGGCCATGTCTGTAAGCGGTAATCGTACGGCTGGGTGAAGCTCCAAAATTTCAGGCTCTAATTTACGAGTTTCTTGATAGACTGCGTCGTCGGCATAGGTGGCCAATCGATTGTGTTGGATGGTTCGTATTTTCGGGTTTGAGGAAAGTAAGAGTGTATAAATGACGGCTCTGGCACCAAATGGTTCACGGACGGCTTGTTGGATGACGGCTGGAATTTTGGTAAGAAGATTGTGCATATAGTCCACATGGACAGGGTGTCGTTTCCCGATTTGTTGTACCAGGGATTCCGGCGTTAGTCTTTCACCTGCGGCAAGAAAACGTTTGTTCCCGGACATGCGTATGGTTTTTGGTGCATGGACGGCTTCGGAAATTTTGGAGTCGTTCGGAAACATTGGATCAAGACGTTGAATTCGCTTTCCCAGTGGAGGATGGGTGGCAAAAAGCGAATCTAATCCCATGAAAATACCCTGCGAAAAAAACAGATGACTGACTTGCGGAGCCTCGAAATGATGGATGGCAGAACCGTTCTTTATTCTCCTAATTTTTTTTAATGCATTGGCAAGGCCTTCCGGATTTCGAGTGAATTGTACGGATGCGGCGTCGGCAAGGTATTCACGCTGACGGGAAATCGCCGCTTTGACCATGCCGGCCAGGATTACTCCAATAGATCCGACAACTCTCAGAGCCGATCCGACGATGAAGCTGAATACAATACTGAGACCATGGGCTGGTGTGAAGAAGTTACTTCTGTAGGCACTATAATTAAGGCACGAATTCAGCATTGTCCGTCCGAGTAAGCCAAGTCCTTGTAACCCATTGAGCAGACCGATCATCTCAAAATTAAGGCGTATATCGCCATGTAGGATATGGCTCATCTCATGGCCGATGACGCCCTGAAGTTCATCCCGTGTGAGTTGGGTCATAGCGCCTCGTGTGATTCCTATTACGGCATCTTCAGGTCTATACCCAGCCGTAAACGCATTGATACCTTGTTCGCGATCAAGTACATAGATAGGCGGTGGAGCGATGCCGGAAGCCAATGACATTTCTTCTACGACATTGAGGATGGTTTGTGCTTCAGCCGAATGGCTGATTGAAGTGATCGGTTTTCCACCCAGGAGTTCGGCCACCCATGCACCGCCTATCTGCAGTTCCATGAACTTTATGGCACAGCCAAGTAGGATGATGATAAGGCAAAATAGCGTGACCCATGAGAAAAGCATCCAATCCCAACTCCAAATGAAGGACCAGGAAAAGGGAGTAGATTGTTCAGTCTCTAGTGCAGACCACCACTCATACCACGCAATGGTGCCTGTCAGAACCCAATGGACTCCAATAATTGTGATAATGACCGCGACGCCAAAGAGGCCTTGCAGCCACTTGGAGTTGCGTTTGGCTTGGTCTTGGTAGGTGAAAAAGTCCACAGTATTGGGCTAGGCGAAGACAACTTGCGGCGCTTCACGTTTTTGAACGTCCTCAATTTCAAGTAACAATGCCGTATGAAAGTGAAATCCGTCAGCAACAAGATTCGTCGGAAATCGTTCTCGTTCCGTGTTATAAATCATCACTGCGTCATTGTAGGCTTGACGGGAAAACGCTACGCGGTTTTCTGTTGACGTGAGTTCTTCTGTGAGTTGCATCATGTTTTCGTTAGCTTTGAGGTCAGGATAATTTTCCATCACGGCGAACAATCGTCCCATCGCTCCGGTCAACATGCCTTCAGCTCCTACTAGTCCTTGAATGGCCATCACATCCTCTGGTTGAGCAGAGGCCTGTTTTGCGGCATTGGAGGCTTGATTCCTGGCACTGATGACCGCTTCTAATGTTTCTCGCTCATGTTTCATGTAGGCTTTGGCTGTTTCGACGAGATTGGGTATTAAATCATATCGTCGGGTGAGCTGGACTTCGATTTGGGCGAACGCATTCTTAAATCGGTTTCGATAGAGTATTAATTGGTTATGGGTGCTGACCACCCAAAAGATCACGCCGGCCAAAAGCATCAACATGATCACCAGAAAAATCGTCGCACTATCCATGAGTATTCATTTTTTCGTGAGGTAGGTTGATGTTTTTCACAAGTAACAGGTTGACGTGTTCTGTTTTCCTTAAAAAGGACAGAGAATTCCTCTATTCCCTTTTCGGTCGTATCATCAGGTGCTTTACTTAGCTTGTGAACTATCTGATTTGTTGCTGGGTCTTTTCTTTGTTACTTGGTAATATTTTTGTCATTTTGAGAGAGCTTAGTAATAGTTGCAGGAATATGTTTTGTGACATTGTTGATGTGAAAAATTCAAAGCCTTAACGATGCAATAGTCTTAAGAGCTAATAGCTTTGGATTTTTTGCTGAGTGGCTGGAAACCTCTAGCCTAAAGATAGGGCTCAATGTCGTTGGGTTTTGGGAAGGAGGAAGACCGGCGATTCTTACAGCAATGACTTGAGCCCAAGGTATCGAACCATTGGGTCGAAATCTCGATCGGTATAGAGTAATGGGATGTGGTGTGCCAGGCAGTAGGTGCCGATTATGACATCAATAGTTTTTCGGACCATAACACCACGTTTTCGGAGTGTGCGATAATTTTTAACGCTCTAAATGGCAAGTTGGGGTCCTAGAATTGAAGGGATAGGGAAGTTATTCAACATCGTTTGTGCCTCGTGAAAATGGCGATCTTCCTGAAAACCTTGAAGAACTTCAGTTACGATAAGGTTTCTAAGGAGAATTTCCTGATTTACAAGCATGTCATCCAAATTGTCCGTTTCTTGAGAGAACTTTCCATTAACATAATCAATCCATACTGATGTGTCGACGATAATCATTGTTGAGTGTCACGTCGCATGGCTTCTAGATTGCCGGTCCATTTGAGCTTGTCCCGTTGTTTCTTGACGGCTTGTTGACGTTGGAGTCGAAGAAGAACTTTGAGTCCTTCTTCAACCACGCCTTTCTTTGTTTTGATTCCCGTGATGCGTTGAGCCTCTGCACGTAGTTGTTCGTCTATCACCATATTTGTACGCATAGAGCCCCTTCATTTATGTGTATGACATTACATTACCATATGCATCGTATTTAAGGTAAAAGAAGTGCGACTTCTTTATTGCGTAGGAGCATATGAAGGTGTTGAAACATTTCAAGAATTGATCATGATGATGCTTCGGCTTTTACCATATGTAAGGAACGTTGTGGGAATGGAATCGAGATGCCTTCAGCGTCGAACCGTTGCTTGAGTGATTTCGTGAGGTCAAACTTCACGCCCCAATAGTCGCTAGCGTTACACCAGACGCGTATCGTTAGGTCCACCGAACTTTCTCCAAGATTGCCGACGACGACCATGGGTGCCGGCTCTTTGTGAATGCGCGTGTCGGCATTGACCACAGATGTCACGGTCTGAATAGCCTTGTCGATATCATCACCGTAATCGATACCCATGACTAAGTCGACGCGTCGTGTTGAGTGAAAGCTATAGTTCTTGACGATGGTTCCCCAGACCTGACTGTTGGGGGCAAGAATTTGTACGTTATCCGGTGTCGCAAGTTCCGTGACTAATAACGTAATGGACTTTACCGTGCCTGCAATACCCGCCGCTTCGACATAGTCTCCTGCCTTGAACGGTCGAAAAATAAGCAGCATGACTCCTGCGGCGACGTTACTCAGTGTTCCCTGTAATGCGAGGCCGATCGCTAAACTGGCTGCGCCTAAAACGGCAATGAGGCTTGTGGTCTCAATGCCGAATTGCGAAAGGACGGCAAGGACCGTAATGATGAGCACAATGTAGCGTGCAAAGCTTGAAAAGAACGGTCGTAAGGTTTCATCGACTTTCCCAGACTTTTGAAGCCATGAGTCGACGGCTTGAGATACCCACGAGGCGGCGAACCGACCAATAATGAGGATGAGGATTGCCCCTATGACGTTAAGTCCATAGGTAGTGAGTAACTTGATTCCTTGATCGAGCATTTCTTCCATGAAAGACCTCCTTGTCTAAAAGATGTTTGGATAACGGACAAATGGCAAAACGAGTTGGGGGGTGGATTAGGGTAATTGAAGGAATTGAGTCCGTAGGGCTTCCATCCGTTTTCGGTTGACCCCTAGGTCCCAATATCCGGTTCTGGATGCTGATCGCAGGTGAATGAGTTTCTGTTCATCATCAATGAGGAATTCGACATCGTCGATGAATCGAAATACTAAAGAGGAAATTTCAATATGAAGATAGGTGTCGGTATCTGCGACGATACGGGTTCGAGGTTGATCCTTGAATAAGGCACGCAATTTTGATTTGGATTCTGCGAGGGTACCTGAATAGGAGAAGGGCTCAATATAGTGTTCGGTATCTAGACTTTGTGACGACACACAATTGGGAGAATCTGGGCAAGGGGCAAGTGAATCGGTTTCTTGCATGTCAATCTTTCGGGGCGTTCTGTCGAGACGGGTATTCGTTTATGATGCTAGTGGTCATTAAACAGTCGTTTGTTAAGAATTTTCCTGCCAATAAAGACGAGTCCGAATGACATGAGAAGAGAAATGGGGACAAAGATGCCAGAAGCAAACGCGTAGCTCTGTAAGATCCCGGCTTCATGGAGAGCTTTAAACACATAACCTCCTAAACCGCTGAGATAGTAGGCAATAACAATGACGGACAATCCTTCAACGGTATGTTGCAGAATGGCTTGGCTTTTCGTTGTTTTATCGACACTGGCTAACATTTTGAGATTTTGATCCTGAAGCGCAATATTATGATCCTGCAAGAGTAGATCAACTTTTGTGCGAATGACGGAAATCGTACCCTCAAAGTCCTTTTCTAATGCATCAATCCGTTTCATCAACTGTTGATATCCATCCGAGACACCTGTGGTCTTGTGATGGATATAGTCAGAGATGAGTCGGCAAGAGGGTAAGGGCTGTTCTTGTAACGCCTGAAGGTTACTTTCTACGATGCGTTCGTAGGGGACGGACGCCGAGAGTTTATAGCGCATGGATTCAGCCAACCGACTGACTTTCATAAAATCCTGAGTCAGCACTGTCAGCCATTTTTGAAGTTTTTGTGAGGTGGCCTGTTCAAGCTGTGTCGTAATGACATTTCGTTGATAAAGATGCCGTTGCTCGAACTGATGCACTTGATCGACTGCTGTGGTGAACGCCTGATAGGGGAGTAGAATTAAGTGGGTGTAGTTTTCAATTGAGACGATCGTGTCGATTAATCCTGCGATCTTCGGTTGCAGTAATTCGCGAGAGGCCGCACAGACGTAGTATCGCTCACGACCATTCTCATCGGGGGTAAAACTTGCCACAACGGAGATGTCTTCTCCGAACACACGCCCGCCATGGAGTTGAGGCCCGGGCATACGCAACTTGAGTGCTTGAGGCGTGACTTGAGTATTTGGCGTAATGAGGATATCGAGAGAGTTAATCGCGATGCCGAGGGGCGAAAATGGAAAGTGGTAGCCGGGAAATGTGATGGGACCGAATTCCAGCAAGGCTGACGGATTACCGGGAATGTGCCAGACTTGATAACTGTAATATTCGGTATGGGCTTCCCACGTGACCACGAGCTGGTCTCCATTTTCAGCGGTGCGCACTCCGTATCCAAATTTTTCGTGTACAACCGAGGTTTGAGCTGGAATAGCAAGGCTCTCGAGTAATTGTTTGAATTCACGGCGACTGAGTGGACGTTCGATTGGCGGATTGGCCATACGATGGGCAATGTGATGAATATGCGCCGGAGCATCGAGCCATTCTTCGAGGTATTTTTTTGTGGGCTCGTGAACTTGCTGTAGAAACTCTGGTCGTCGTATGGGTGATTTACTTCTCACAGCAGTACTCCGCGATTGATGGCGACTGAATGATGTTTCATATTGGAGAACTGGTTCTAGCGTAAACCAAAAGGCTGGTCAAGCCAAGAGCAATATTAATTGCCATATGAGAGATCTTCCAGAATTGTCATGAATTCTTTTCCTAAGAGTTGTCTTGGAATTTGCTGAGAAGGGTCATTGGTGACATAGGCCAGGTGTGGCAAGCAATTTTCAGAAAAATATTTATGGCTTGCATTGAACGTTAAAGTGTATTCGATCTGGTTCCTGTCAGGACAAACTGAATAATACGGTTCTCAATCCAGAAATAATCTTCATTTGGCTGAAATTGTTGGAGGAATCCGCAATGTCCTCCTGCGTCTGTCGCGATGAGTTGAATAAAAGGGTTGGATTGAATCCCATCAATGAGAAAGGTGTCATACGGGATAAAGGGATCATCTTGTGACGTGACAATGAGTGTGGGTATGCGAATATTGTGTAACACATGGCGAGCTCCACATTGCTCATAGTAATCTTCGGCATCTCGATAGCCTGCGTCTGGAGCCGTGAAGGCGTCATCAAACTGCCTCATGGATCTGATGCCGGAAAGCTTGGATAGGTCCCATCGATTGGGGAAGTGCTGAGCTTTTCGTCGTAGCCGAGCTTTGAGTCTTGGAAGGAAGTAGTGATGATACATCAAATTTCTTGGTTGTTGAAGGGCTTCGACGCAGGCCGCTGGATGAATATTGGGACAGACGCCAGCGACGCCATGTATTTCCGGTATGGTTGCTCCAATTTCACCTGCCAACTTTAATGTGAGGTTGCCACCCATAGAAAATCCTGCTACCCACAGATCTGAAAGTTGGTCTTGGTGTATGAGCTCAGTCATGATGGCACGGAGGTCGTTACTCATTCCTGTATGATAGAGTGTTGGTGTCAGATGTTCGGTTCCTCCGCAATTCCGCTGATTCAGTCTGACCACATTGATGCCTGCATGCCAAGCTTTGTGCGCGATGCCTATCATGTAATGGGAGTCTGTACAACCTTCTAAGCCATGAATGATGAGCAAGGTGGGGTGTTGGTTGGCTTGTTCCTGCCAATGGCACTTTGCTGCGATCTGCGAGTCGGAGTCCACCCAAAACTGACGATCCGTGACAGGAACATTTTTGAGGAGCTGTGGTCTGGGGATCCATCGTGGGATGAGCGTCATTCGGTGGGGGCCAGTTAAGAGAGGGTGTGGTATAAAGGCTGGAGTGATTAGCATAAGACCGATTCAACACGGGTCATGTTTTGATCTGTCGTTGTGGCAAAATAGGCGTTTCGTAAAATAATGATATCTCACGAATGAGGATTTATTTCTAGGGGTAAACTCGAAATACGAGATATGGTAGTCTTCGACAGAGGGCCACAATGCCTAACAAATGTGCAACTTGTCATTGAGGCGCAGCCGATAAGCCGAACATGTGGCTTACGAAGCGTTCATTCACAATGTTGTCCACAGATTCTGTGGGGGACTATAGCGAAACCTAATAATATCCAGCTGAAGCAATCTTGATTGCACAGCGCATAATGAACTACAGATTGAGGACTTTTATTGGGACGGCTATAGCTCTAAGTGTATTAAGGTGATTGGGCTGTCAGCATCTTTTACTTTATGGTTGCTGATACAGACGGCATAGGCTTTTTGCAGTTATCAAGACCTTTTTTCTGAGGTAGTACATCAATATTTGCTATTTGTGCCCGTCGGACAACGCCATGTTGTACGTACACACTCAGCGATATAAACTATCTAGCTTTGGCTAGATCGTGTGAATCGAATTCGTCTCACAGTTCAAACGTGTTCTCGTTATGATGGAGCCTTATGTCAAACAAGAAACCTTCAAATTCGTCTTTAGATCGTGAAACCTGGTTAATTCTTCTGGTGGTGTGTGGTGGCATTTTTGTGACGTTGGTGTTTACTGTTTTTTCCGGTCAGCCTAATTCAGCGACGTCTGGTCCAGAAGCCAAAGACCAACGTTCAAGAAAAGCTGCTGCCGCGAAATCTAAGGTTGTCGCGGCCAATGTTCCGTTGGCAACTGGTGATGAACCTATTCCCAAACTCTTCATTCAATCTGGCTGTGCGGCATGCCATACGATTCCTGGAATTCTGGCAGCCAAAGGCCAGGAAGGTCCGCCTTTAGTTCTTGGGATCAATGGTCCTAAACGTCTTAAGGATCCTAATTACCACGGCAAGGCGACAACGGTTCATGAGTATGTCATGGAGTCAATTCTTGAGCCTGGAGCGTATGTGGTTCCTGGCTATCCAGATCGCGTGATGCCTCGTTGGTATGGGAAAAAGTTAAGCGCCGGAGCCCTTGATAAGATTGTGACATATTTGGAAAGGGTGTCGAAATGATGAACGGCGGTCTCTATGCTTCTGCCATATTTTTTCAGTATTTATTCGGCGTAGCGTTCCTCTTTCTTATTTCATGCATCGCAAGAAATAAAAGGATGAATACAGCGTTTCACTTACCTTTCTCCGCCTCTAAGTACATCTTCCCGCTTTCGTTGTTATGTTAGATAATCCCTTGTATCTGTTTTGTTGACCTCTCTCTTTGTTTTCCTGGTGGTGATCTACCAATTTCCTTCAAGGCGTAGAAATTTATCTTATTAGCCGTTTCAATTAACTTCCGCATGTTTGAAATGAGTGATTGCGTGGGGGTAGTTACTATGCCTCAATTGGAGCTTATTTGGATTCGCTATAATCGGGAAGAAAATAGAAATGATCTGTTGGGCCATGTCCATGTCCGATGGCGAGGGCGTTACGGATCGCGGCCGTAATATATCGTTTTGCGGCTTCGATGGAATCTGGGAGGGGTAACCCTTTCGCCAGATTGGCGGCTATGGCGGAGGCATAGGTGCAACCTGTGCCATGGGTATGGGGAGTATCGATATATTCGCCTGGATACATTCGAAAGAATCGTCCATCATAGAGCACATCCATCGCAGGCTTTTCGAGGAAGTGCCCACCTTTGATGAGCACATGCTGACAACCCAATGCTTGAAGAGTTTTACATGCGAGTCTTACGTCGGCGAGCGTCTGAATTTTCGTCTCCGTCAACAATTCTGCTTCATGGATATTGGGTGTGATGAGCAGCGCCATGGGGATCAGGTCTGTTTTCAGAACTTGGATGGCGTCAGTTTGTAAAAGGGTGTGGCCACTTTTGGAAACCATGACCGGGTCGACAATGAGATTCTTGCCCTCGTATTGCGTAATTTTTTTACTGACTGTTTGAACAATGTCTGCGGTTGCCAGCATCCCGATTTTGACGGCCGCAACATCAAAGTCTACAAAGACCGCATCTAGTTGTGCTTCGATGATCGAAAGGGGGAGATCATGGACGGACGTAACTTCCTGTGTATTTTGCGCCGTAATCGAGGTAATGACTGACATGCCAAAGACCCCATGTGCGGACATCGTTTTCAGATCAGCTTGAATCCCAGCTCCTCCTCCTGAGTCAGAGCCGGCTATCGTCAAGACTTGTTTTTTACTTTTATTCATTTCTTATCCATACGCATGGTTGATGGCCCGTTGAATTCTCAGAAGAGGTACGAATTTCGAGATTATGCTTGTGACGTCATCACGTGTTTTTCCCCTGTCGCTATCTCTTGAGAGATGGCGACAGGAGGAAAGTTTCTTACGATCAAGAATTCCTGCGTGGTCCTTTCGTTAATGGCCAGGGATATTTTCTCGGCAGATAAAATGTTGAAACTATTTCACTTCAATTTCGATAGTATCGGATGCAGCCAAGATATCATGGTCATGAGTCGCCACTTTTACCGCAATTTGATGCTTCCCTTGCGTGAGATCGTGAAACATACCTTTAAAACCTTTTTGGTATTTGCCGTCAAGGTATGTGTGCACGTGGTCTCCGTGAGTGCCTTTTCCCACTTCGTACGTCAATTCAAATGAGCTGTCAACGACATCACCATTTTGAGGTGAGGTAATTTGTACGGTTGAGCCATCATCTTGATTGGCAAACACGGGAGACACGCAAATCGTCAAGAGCAAGAGAAGGCTGGCCGCAAGGTGAATCGTAGTTTTCATATTTTTCTCCATGTTGCATTAAGTAAATGGCGCCAGGATTCCTGAAGCGGATATCCCCGGTCATTGCCCTCTATGAAATTGTTACTTCTAGGAACCTAGCGGATATTTTGAGTCCTTGTAAAGATGAATTTTTATTCCCACCTTTCTGTCGTTGATGTGAGAGAGACTATTTTGTGATATGTCTTCTGCGACAGGGTTAGACGAGCTTACCTTTCGTTCGAGACGTGAGTTGATGAATGGCCAGAGAGTCTGAGAGTTGTGTGGTGAAGAAGTAGGGACGTGCTTAGACGGACAATTCTTAAGCTGAAGACCTGCCCATCGTTGGGTGGGCAGCTATTTCTCGTTGGTATCTTTTTATTCGGTTAATTTTGAGCTTTTCTGCCTTGGTTATGAATTGCCACGATGGCCAAGCATTACGTGTTGAGGGCTTCAGTTTTCGATCGCGTGAGAAATAGCACTCATAAGTGTTTCAAAGGGGCAGGGTTTTTCAAAGACAGATTTGACCCCGATATTGGCTGCGCGTGTTTGGAGGGAGGGGGTTAGATTGCCCGTAACCATGATGACTGGAGTCGAGATCTTTTCATTGGCATGATGAGCTTCTAAAAATGAGATGCCATCCATGACAGGCATTTGGTTGTCAGTAATGATTAAGGAAAACGAGTTGTTCTCAAGTTCTTCTAGAGCTGCGAATCCATTATCGGCTTCGGTGCAATGATATCCTTGCAGTTCGAGGAACTCACGAACACATTCCCGAATGGTGGTATCATCATCGACAAGAAGAATGTGCTTCACGAGCGTATCACTCAGAACGACCATCTCTCGTTCTTGAGTCTGCAAGAGCATGAAAAGTCCTTCCCCAAGCTAATGTGGTAGATGCAGGTGAGAGAATCGACATTTGAACGCACACATGCCTAATTTTTTTTTGATGATGTTCAGGCAAATGGTGGCGGAGGGACTAACGAGAAGGTGGCTGACGAGGAGACCGAGTCCTCGGTGCGGCTTAGATCTCGGTGTCCCCATAGTAGGTGCAGTCCCTCCGCCTATTTCAGTAGCTGGTACGCGTACACGGTAGATAATTGAATTCTCATGGCCCGTGTATCATTCATGATTGGTCCAAACGGAACTTCAACGCTGTGAGCCTTATGGATCACAGTTTCATGAGAGTTCACTCTACGCTTAATGCTGTCTAACGTATTTTTTAGTAAGATCCACATGATATTACGCCCTCTTGCTTTGTTAGGTTTTCAGCAAAGGCTGCGAACTGAAGGAATTTTTTGTGACCCAATACACTACCTGTGGCACCGTCGACAGATCCAGTCCCAATATATAGACTGGAAGGAAGATTGTGAGCTGAAGAGTACCGTTGTTTGGATTGGAATGTCTTTGAGTAAATCACCAAAAAGCCCTCTTCCTTGAGGAAAAAGCCTGCTCTGTGTGCTCTGGGTTGAGCGGCTTTATAAATCAGAAATTTAGCAATAAATATTCCATGTCAGGATTATTATGGTAATTTTCATATAAAACAATGCCTTACATGAAGAGAAGTATGGAAAAGTTTGATTTTCTAATTGACTCATGTAGGAGGATCCCTACAGGTGCACTCCATGTAGATGCCATGACTTCAGGTATCTACCTGTTCTCATTGGTGATAGTGAAACTGTAGGGTTGGGAGTACAGTCAGCACAAGAACTGTAGTTGGTAAAGTACATGATCTTTAGAGGGTTTCCTAAGTTTTAGGTGGATTATTGGGGGAATGCACGATAGCCTAATTGATTCTTGAGGGAAGAACCACGGACAATAATCATGAGAACTATTAGCAGGCTGTTTTGTTCCTGGAGTACAGGGAAATTCAAATGGAGGAGTGTGTATGGCTGTTCAAGTCTATGGAGTGAATCATGTTGTGATTGAAGTTGACGATGCGCAAAAGGCTGTCGATTTCTATAGTGATGTCTTTCAACTTGAAATGCTTAGGGGTGGGGAGGGTGCGGCCTGGTGTAAATTAGGAGAGCATCAATTCCTCGCAATCTTTGAGGTTGAAGAGCTCAAGCCTGATCGAATGAAACACTTTGGAATTATGGTGCGAGACGAAGCACAAATTCTTGAAGTTCGTGAAAAGATTACTGGAAAGTATGGATTATCCATTCTCCCAAATTTTCGCTGTGACTTTCGCGATCCTTGGGGGAATCGAATTCAAGTTGGTGATCTTCATGATGAGTCGCTCATTTGGTTACTTCCATATCGTGAGATTCAGGATTTGAATATTTCGTTTTCTCAGTGATAGTGTGCGGAAGTGAGCGTGTTTTTCTTGCTTGGGTGAAGCGTGATACATGACTGAACAAAATCATGTTGTTCCTGAAGCCAATCACTCTTCCGAGGGTGCCTCCATGGTACCGTCTGATTCTTTTCTGCTTACACGACGGTCGTTGTTAAAAGTTGGTATCGGAACTGCTGGCTTACTGGTTACTTCCGGAGTTGGATTCGCGGCTTGTTGTCCATCTGTGACGACGCCTCGTCAGACCCGTGGCCCCTATTTTCCGTATGATCATGTGGTTTCGTACACGATTCGAGAAAGTCAAAATGAAGACATATCGCTTATTGAAGCCAATGATCATAATTTGACCTCTATTAAAGGAAAAGAGGGAATTGCCAACGGACAGATCATCTATTTTCAGGGACAGGTTCTGCAGTCATCTTCTCAAGATCAGAAGCAGTCTACTGTCTGTCAGCCATTAGCTGGAGCATTGGTGTTTCTTTGGCAAGCGAACTTTTCTGGACGATATAATCATCAGCGAGATGAGACGGCGCACGCTCGTTTCCGGCATCCTAAGACAGGAAATACTATTGAACGAGTGCATGATGAGTCTTTTCAATATTGGGGAAAAGCCATTACGGATGCGCAGGGACGATTTCAATTTAAAACGATTCTTCCTGGATTTTACCCTGCAGCAGATGGTTGGTACCGCCCACCACATTTACATTTTTCCATTCGCGCTCAAGGGTACCCAGAGTTTGTGACGCAAACATATTTTACAGGCCAAGGTCTTCCTGATATTGATATGATTCATCAGTTGAATGATAAGGATCATATTCTGCATGACTCGCGTATTAACACAAAACAGCGGGAACAGATTGTTGTCGAATACCGGCAGGATCCTACAGGAGTGCTGACTGATGGACTTGTTGGAACATGTCAATTTCTCCTTCCTTCTTAGTTGATTTTCTTCTTTGTTCTCAGATATTTTCCCTTCTTTCCGTCTCCCGCTCCCGTATTTTTCTCAAGTCTGGAGGCCGTGAGGCTCAACATATGATTTTATTACGATCCATGAGGCGGTGAGTTTGATTGAGGAATACAATTTTTCGGGTTTGCTTAGGCCCTTTTCTATGTAAATATGGGAGTGAAGAAGTATAAAAGACAGAAAAATACGCGGAGAGTCTTGACTTGGAAGTCTTTGGGTCCATAGCCTGCACTAAGTTGAAAATCGTAGTATTTTTAGGAGGAAAAGAGAGTATGATGAATTTGAAGCAGGGTTTTTTAGCCATTCTCAGCCTAGGTCTCGTGATGGTATTGATGGGTGGCTGTAGTGCGAAATCACAAATTCGAGTCATGAGTGAACATTCAGATGTTGCTCAACCCCAAGAATCAATTCAGGCTTCGGATGGCGACTTGGATACGCCTATGGTAGCGAGCAAAGGTGCAGATCCAGCGAGTGCTTCGTCTATAAATTCCCCGATTGAGCCATCGGGTCATGACGAAGGGCAGACGCAATCTATTTTTGCTACGCCTCAAGAAGGACATGGTCAATCTTCGGATTCTTTCATGGCTGAAGAGACGAGTGGGTCTGGCCAGAACAGCATGTCAGGAGAGCCTGACGGATCGTTGCCAGGGCTTGAACTGAATGAAGAGCCAATGGAGATCGCAAAGCTTGAGCCCAGTGAACCAGACATGTCTTCTGATGGAGGAAAAGAAGAACTGCTCCCTACATTGAAAGATGTTTTTTTTGATTATGATCGATTTCGGCTTCGCACAGATGAGTTTCCTGAATTGACAACGAATGCGGATGTGTTGTCATCGCAGCTGGCGGGTCGTACCATTGTGCTTGAAGGACATTGTGATGAGCGAGGAACCGAGAGTTATAATATGATTCTTGGAAAGCGTCGCGCACGAGCCGTCAAGGATTACTTGGTTGATATGGGAATCCCAAGTGAGAACTTAACCGTCATGAGCTTGGGAAAAGAAAAACCGTTTTGTACCGAACCGACCTCTGAGTGTTGGCAGGAAAATCGACGAGTGCATTTTGTCGTACGGTAAGTCTGGGTTTTGTGACGTCTCACTGACTTAAGTGAGTTGACTGTGAATTTGTAACATCTCCCTGTCCTTTTGGATGGGGAGATTCCCGCTAGGCTGCTAATAAGGCAATTTGTCAAAGCGACTATAAGATTTCCTCACCTTTCTTCTTTTGTCTATCTCTTTTTTGCACATCTGTTTGTCACAACACCGTGACGTGTTCCGTCATCTCCACCACCACCTTCTCTTGATTGCTCTGTTGTTGAGCGTGACTTGGCTTCCTTCATACGCGTTTGCGGTTCAGCCTTCAGAAGGTCTTACGCACGCACAAAGTGCTTTAGAAACGTCCTTAGTCTATGTTTCTGATTATTTTTCATTTATTGGCAAGGATGTTCATGGGCATGTCGCATTGGCTTTGGATAACAATCGAGGGAAAGATGATGAGGCCTACCAGGCCGAACATTTTGTGATGCTTCATGACGAACGGGAAGGTTGGATCGAGATGCGGGGGAGTGGCTCGTATGAGACTTTTGCTAAAGACCTTCTCTCCATTCCTGATTCTTCGACATTTCAGTTTCATGGCAATCCTGAAACTGGGATCACTATTATCAGTGAACCCAATGCCCTATCACTGACGATCTCTGCCATTTCGAAATCGTTATCTCGAACCCATGATGGCGGAGAAATGTGGATGGGCTCAGCTCCGGCCACACTCCAATGGAAGGATCGGACATTGGCGGGGCGAGTAATCTATGAATATCTGATGATTCCAGACTTTAATCGTCTTTCTCGAACCTATTGGAGCCTCTGGAAGGAATTTCAAGGATTCTACCTTTCACTTGATGGCGTGGGCGATCTTTATGTGCACAGGCAACACAGTGACCGGCTAGCCCCCTTGTTGGGGACGCTCGATGGATTTATGTCAATCCAAGAAGAGTCTCAGCGCTTTCAAGTGTTACAGTTGACGCCGCTGAGTTTTAGTCAAGGCTTAGGATTCTATCGTTGGCCTATGGGGTGGGCGATTCGTTGGGTAACGGCGCAGGGAGGTGGAAGTGTGCAGCTCGAGCTGTCAGAGTTTCGTCGTGTCGCGAATTGGGTGATCGGTGGTTTTGCAATGGGCATTGTTCAGGGAACGGCCACCTACCGTGGAAATAGTATTCCTGTGTATGGATTAGTCGAACTTATTATGTAGGAGACCTATCGGTCTACATAGCAATGAGCCAGCTCTGAAAAGAGCTGGCTTGTCATGGGCAAGCTCATCAGTTCGATATTTGGGGGAGTTGCTATTCATCAACGACTTTTTCGAGTTCAGCGGCACGGCCATCATTTGTAATTTCGGCCTTCACTTTTGCTCCAGGCTGGACATTCCCTGTGACGATAGTTCTTCCATCCACGCGGATGCGTTGTTCGTCTCCTTCTTCATCCATAATGACATAAATATTTTCTTCAACCGTCAGTAATGTCCCTTCCAATGTATTCGACCCGAGAGAAAACAGGTCATTGCCAAAAGCGTTTGACGCGCTGAGTCCCAAAGTCGCAGTGGTCAAACCCAGTATGCTCCATAGTGTGAGTACGCCTACAGTTTTTTTCATGAAAACCCTCCATGGTTCGTGCACTAACATAAGAGGTCTGGACTTTCAGTCCTAATGAATAATATATGGATATGCTGCAATCTTTTATGGGGAGCAAAGATAATGCCAGGAGGAAATTTCAAAGAAAATAATTGAGAAAATCAATGAGATAAACGTCTTGCGTTCTATGTATGGCTTCTTTTCCAGAAAGTAGTTATTGAAGGAACTACCCTACAGATTAAGGTCGGAGTCTTTGGGAGGGAGGTCAATGCTTAAGTGAGTGGCAGAGTCGTTCTCGAAATGAGAGAATGTGACATGAGGGGACGACGATTGCGTTGAGTGGGCTTCGTCACGTCATGGAGAGTGTTCTTGACAATAGTTTATGTATTAACTATATAAATAAATACTAATGGAGACGTATAATCTTCAAGGTGATCCGTATTTGAAAGTCCTTCGGCCTCTGGTCGAGGCTTATCAGGCGATATTTGAAGTTGGTGATCGTCATATACGTTCCATGGGACTAACTCCGGCGCAGTTTGATGTTCTCGCAGAGCTGTGGGGAACGAATGGGATGACGGCTGTCGAACTTTCTCACTCAACATTGCTTGCCAAGGCCAGTTTGACAGGAATTATCGACCGGCTAGAAAAAAAAGGATTGGTTGAGCGGCATGTGGTGCCCGGCGATCGACGGTGTATGAAGGTGAAACTGACAAAGTTAGGTGCCACAGTGCACCATAAATGCTTTCCAGCGCAAGTCAAAGTGATGCGCCCGTATTTTGAGCGAGCATTAAGTCAACGTGACGTGAATGTGTTGCAAGAGTTGTTAGTGTGTTTGCGTGATAGTTGCCAAAATCGATAAATATTTTCCCCGATTACAATTGTGGAACGATACGCCCCCGCCTCATTGACTTCTGGGGGTGAGGAGGCCTTACGAGAATGAAGATTGTGGTGATTGGAGCCGGTGGCACAATTGGTCGTGCCGTAGTGAAAGAGTTGGAACCGCGTCATAAGATTGTGAAAGTCGGGCATCGTAGTGGGGATGTCACCGTGGATATCACGTCTGCAGAGTCTATACAGCGCATGTTTCAATCAATTGGAAATGTTGATGCAGTCGTGTCGGCCGCTGGGAGTGCGCACTTTGGGCCACTTGAGACCTTAACAGAAAAAGAGTTTGCGATTGGGATTGGTCATAAATTAATGGGACAAATCAATCTTGTGCTTATTGGCCGTGACTTTGTGAATGATGGAGGCTCGTTTACTGTTACAAGCGGGGTGTTACGTCACGATCCGATCTACTGTGGTGCTGCGGTCACAACTGTCAATGCTGGGCTTGAAGGGTTTGTCCTGGGGGCTTCGATTGAAATGCCGAGAGGGATTCGCATCAATGCCGTGAGTCCTGAAGTGGTCGAAGAGTCAATGGAGAAAATCGGATCTTTTTTCCGAGGGCATATCCCGGTTCCCGTTTCGAAAGTTGCGATGGCCTACAGCAAAAGTGTTGAAGGCCGTTTAACTGGCCAAGTCTTTCCTGCACACTAACAATGACAATGTCTGATTCTTCTTCACGATCGCTTCTCTATGTCACTGACCCCATGTGCTCATGGTGTTGGGGGTTTTCTCCTGTAATGGAGGCTGTGCGTCAACGATATCAGCATCGGCTGGAGATACAAGTGTTGGTTGGCGGATTGAGACCGGGGAATACTGAGCGTTTTGATGAACAAAGAAGGCAATATATCCTTGGGCATTGGCATGCAGTCCATGATCGAACAGGGCAACCCTTTAATTTTGCATGTCAAATGGCCTCAGACTTTACCTATGATACGGAACCTGCCGCTCGTGCTGTTGTGGCTGTGAGGGAAATTGATGCATCTCGAGTATTCCCGTATTTACATGATGTCCAAGAAGCGTTTTATATGAAGAATGTAGATGTGACGAAGGAGACAGTGCTAGCCGATCTGGCTCAATCACAGGGCATGACGAAAGAGCCTTTTCTTGAATCGTTTCGAAGTACTGAGTTGAAAAAGATTGTGTGGAGTGAGTTTGATCAAGTTCGACAGTGGGGGGTCAATGGATTTCCGACACTCCTTGCGCAGCAGGACACGGAAACGACCATCCTGACTCATGGGTATCAGTCGATCGACGTCCTTGCTCCGATCATTGAAACATGGTTGAATTCAGCAGCGACTCATGGATGATGCTGGTGACACGTTGTTCCGCTCTCCACGATGAACCGGATGTGTCCTCAGGGGATCTGTCACGGTAAGTTGCAATAAAAGTTTTGAGTGCCTGATCATCATTTTTAATAAGGAGGGTTCTATTATGAAGCAGGTTTTGAGAATGAAGCGTGTGATCATGTTCGCAGCTGTGAGTATTCTCCTGAGTGCGACATGGGCATCGGCTGAGATGTCAAAATGGAAAATTGATCATGATCACTCGACGGTCGGGTTCCAGGTCAAGCACATGGTCGTGTCGAGTACAAAAGGGAAGTTTCTAGACTATACGGGTGTGGTGGAAATGGATCCTGAGGCCAAAGAATTTAAAACGATTGAAGCGACGATCCAGACGAAATCGGTTTTTACTGACCATGAAAAGCGGGACGAACATCTCCGCAGTCCGGATTTCTTTAATGTAGAGAAATATCCCACCATGACGTACAAAATGAAAAGTTATAAAAAAACGGGAGACACCTATACCGCGATTGGTGATATCACGCTACGTGGTGTGACGAAAGAATTGACGCTTGAGGGAACTTTTAATGGAGTGGCGAAAGACCCATGGGGCAATATGCGTGCAGGATTTACCGGGGATGGGACGTTAAACCGGAAAGATTTCGGAATGGAGTTCAGTAAAATGTTGGACAATGGTGGTCTCATGGTCGGTGACGAAGTCAAAATTATGCTAGAAATTGAAGTGATTCAAGAGAAAAAGGCTCCAGCCGCTCAACCGACAAAAGGGTAATTCATCAGGAGACAAAAAGGAAGAGGGGGATGGAGAATTGGCGATACGTGCGCAAGAACATGGCCCTCGGCTGGAACCGCCGACCTGTACCGACGTACTGCTTTGGGACACATGGCTTTCAGTGTATCGTCTTCCCGTCTTAACCGTTGCTGATGAGTTGGGTGTGTTTCGTCTCTTGGAGTCTCGTCCCCTGTCTAGCAATGAGATTGCGGAAGAACTGGCGCTTGGCCCACGAGCGGCTAATGCCTTTCTTGGAATGTTGGTGTCCCTGGGTTTTCTTGCGCATTATCATGAACGATTCACGCTGACGGAAGCGTCTCGTAATTTTCTCCTGCCTCATGGGCCGTTTTACTGGGGAGGGGTGCTGCATGGATTCAAAGAGAATTTTCCAACTCCCCAGGGTATTAAGGAGGCTTTGCTCAAAGACCGTGAACACGTGGCTCCCACAATTGGTGAGGATGCACCAAATACGGAAGATTGGGAAAAAGGACAGGTCGATCCAGTACGAGCTGAGCAGTTTACCCGTCTCATGCATAGCCATTCGTTTCCTGCGGCGACAGGGGTGGCACGGCAGCCTGTTTTTAAAAACGTGCAACGCATACTGGATGTGGCTGGTGGATCAGGGTGTTTCTGTATCGCTTTGGCTTCGCAGCATGGGCAGATGCAGTGTACCATTTTGGAATTAGCTCCGGTCTGTAAGCTAGTGGATGCGTATGTGAAAGACTACGGACTGGAAGATCGAATCACTACTCATGCGGCCGATATGTTTCGAAATCCGTGGCCCGCTGGGCATGATGCGGTTTTCTTCGCCAATATTTTCCACGATTGGACGCGAGAGCAATGTCTTGAATTAGCCAAAAAAGCCTTCAATGTTCTTCCTATAGGGGGACACATCTTTCTCCATGAAATGCTCTTGGACGATACGAAGGATGGTCCGCTGGTGGCGAGTACATTTTCTATGGTGATGTTGTTGGCGACGAAGGGAAAGCAGTTTACAGCACAAGAGCTTGATGAATTGCTGCAGGAGGCTGGATTTCTGGATGTGTCTGTGACGCCAACGTATGCCTATTATTCTCTCGTGAGTGCAAGGAAACCATAAAGAGTTAGCCGCTTTCTGTATATGTTGAACACAGAACGCTGTTTACATTGGATGATGGTGCGACAAAGTTGTACTCCGTATCGAACCTCCTGGAAATCTCACCTAGAAATGTCGTTTTCAAGCTCTGCTCTCACTCTATCGTTTTTTATTCTGATGAAGTGGTGTGGACAAATTGGCTCCTTCAATATGTGTCGTTGAATATCCTGCTTGGCCTTCATCGTGAGTTTCACAAAATTCTTTACGATTGGTAAAGAAGGCTTTGATTGCTAGTGCAAGACTGTGGAAATCGACGGCTTTTGTTTCTCGATCGGAATGAACACACAACCCTCCGTATACAACCTTCGGGCACATTTTGGCACAAGTGATACCCCAGGGCCGGCAGGGACTTCGGTAATCACCGTTTGCATATTTCCCGGCTGCCTGAAAATGATTGGTGAAAATTTTTCCCGTTGGCACGCACTAATAATCTGATCAAATAGGCCGACGGCTTCACTGCGTGTGAATAAGATAAAGGGGATTGCTATGAGTGGCCTTTGTGTATGCTACTCGAGTATCAAGAGCAAGACTGTTGACGATAACAAAAAGAAAGAGGAAACCATGGGTGCAAAGAAACTGGCCCCTAAGTGCGAGCAGTCGGCTTTCAGATTAACGATAATCGTTGTGGCCCTTGTGGCATTTATCTTTGCCCAAAACGTTATGGCCGAAGAGATGCCATCTTTCACGAAAGGATTAGCCCAAACGGTCGAGTCCGGCCTTTATGTATGTCCTGACACTCAAGCACGTGTGAGTGCGGTCGGAAAGATCAGCGCCGAGGACGGCAAGGAGTGGATGGTTCCGGCAAAAACGCACTTCCAGAGTGCGGAGAAGGCATCTGATCTTTTCAATCAATGCAATGGCGTCCAGTTGCGCCGTTTTTCCCAGCTTGATCCAAAGACGGTTCCTATGACGGACGCTGGCGGGTCAGAGATCTTTACGGTCTATATCTTTGCCGACAACTATTTCGAGTTTTATGTGAACGGCCGGTTGTTGGCCGTCGATGCGGTTCCCTTTACGCCGTTTAATAGCAGTGTCATTCGATTTAAGGTCGATCGCCCATTTTCTGTAGCTGTCCTCGCTGTTGATTGGGAAGAACATCTTGGCTTGGGCTCAGAGAAAAACAGGGGACGGACCTATCATCCAGGGGACGCCGGGTTTGTGGCTGTGATCAAAGACGAAAGCGGAAAGACTGTCGCGCTGACCGATGCGGGCTGGAAGGCTCAGACATTTTATATCGCGCCGCTCCAAGATCGCTCATGTCTGAAGGTGGAGGGTCAGCGCAGAGACAGCTCCTCCTGTTCGACGGAAAGTGTTCAAGATGGAAGTTCATTTTCCGCTGCGCATTGGCCTATTCCCAGTAACTGGTTTGCCACGGATTATGATGATCGTGCCTGGCCACATGCTTCTGTGTTTACGAACGATACGGTCGGGGTTGATAACAAGCCAGCATTCATGAACTTTACGGATATCTTCGATGATCCGAAGGCGGATGCCGAGTTTATCTGGTCATCGAATCTGGTTCTCGACAATCTTGTTCTGCTGCGAAAAACTATCGAGTGACGTCTCCTGTACAAATCGGAAGCTGTGTGGGAAGGCGAAGGAGCAATATAATGAACTGCTAGGAACATCCATAATCAAAGACTTTGCATATCCCTTCTGAGGACAGCTCCAAACGTCTTATTGTATAAGATAGGGATATTCTGTTTTTTGACAATAATACGATGTTCCTGTTTATTCTTTCTTCCACATAATCACCCGGAGGTGACTATTTTATCTGATCATTCAAATGCCCAGAGGTACAAGACCCTTCTGAGTGTTTCTCAGGCGATTTCTGCGCATCGGAACCTCACAACGCTTATTGAAGTTCTGGCTCAGCGTATTCCTCAGATTGTGCCTGTCGATTTCCTTGGACTTGTTCTGTACCATCCAGAACGAAAGATCGTTCAGGATTATGTGATTCAGGCCAATGTGCCTGCTGATATTCAAGGAGGAATAGAATGGACTATGGAGAGTCATCCGGCAGGGACGGCAGTCGAGACACAGAAACCTGTTTTGGTGTCTGATCTCTCAACCGACCAACGGTATCCTGAGGCATTTTCACATATGCGAGAGGATGGAATTTGTTCCTTGTGCGTGCTTCCATTAACGACGTCTTTACGGAAGCTTGGAGCATTGGTGTTTGCCAGTTGTGAAAAAGACACGTACCACGAATCGGATGTTGAATTTCTTGATCAAGTGGGCCAACATATTGCCGTCGCTGTCGACAATGTGCTGAATTTTCAGGATCTCACGCGTGAACGTGATCATTCTCGACTCCTGCTGAATGTAAATAATGCTGTGGTGTCAAATTTAGAGTTAGGCGAACTCTTTACGTCCATTTGCCCCTCCTTACGCCGTGTCATTCATCACGAAATTACAAGCCTGTTCTTGTACGTGCCGGAATCTCACTGTTTTAAAAGACATATCCTAGATTTTCCGAGCGGAAAGGATACGGGGTTGCTCCAAGCCGGAGGCGTTGTCGGATTTGAGGATACTCCTGCAGGACAAGCTTTTCACAGCCGTAAAGCCGTGCTGCTATCTGACGTCGAGCTGAAGAAATACCAATCGCCTACAGCACAGCAATTGTTGGCTGCCGGTATGAAAATGGTCTTTTATGCTCCACTCATTGTACGGGACCGTGTGCTTGGGACCCTGAACATGGCCAGTTCCCAGGATAAGGTGTTTGGTGAAGAAGTCTCTGAGCTCCTTATGCAAGTTGCTGGGCAGGTGGCCATTGCGCTCGACAATGCGCTGGCCTATGAAAAGATACGGGAGTTAAAAGAAAAGCTTGAACAGGAGAATGTCTATTTACGAGACGAGATTCGCACGGAACACAATTTTGAAGACATTATCGGAGAAAGTGCCGAACTCAAAAATGTTCTCCAACAATTAGAAATTGTGGCGCCAACTGATTCAACGGTGCTGATTCAAGGGGAAACGGGAACAGGCAAAGAATTGATCGCACGGGCGCTGCATCATCTGAGTTCCCGGACGAATGGGGCTTTTGTCAAACTGAATTGTGCGGCCATTCCAACGGGTCTATTGGAAAGTGAATTATTTGGTCATGAAAAAGGGGCCTTTACGGGGGCCATTGCACAAAAGGCTGGGAGATTTGAACTCGCCAATCGGGGAACGATCTTTCTGGATGAAGTGGGGGAGATCCCCTTAGAAATGCAATCCAAATTATTGCGGGTTCTCCAAGAACAGGAATTTGAGCGGCTGGGGAGTACTCGCACGATTCGAGTCGATGTCCGGCTAGTCGCTGCCACCAACCGCGACTTACTCAATATGGTTGAAGCCGGACAATTTCGAAATGATTTATATTACCGATTGAACGTCTTCCCCATTACGGTTCCGGCTCTTCGGACACGGCAGGTCGATATCCCCATTCTGGTCCGCTATTTTACCCAACGCTATGCGCGGCGTATGAACAAAACGATCGAAACGATACCAACGAAGGCGATGGAAGTTCTCTCTCGCTATCATTGGCCTGGGAATATTCGTGAGTTGGAAAACATGATCGAACGAGCTGTGATCCTTTCGCCAGGGACCGTGCTCTCGCTTCCATTAACCGAACTGAAAAGTGCTCAATACTTGGCCGTTTCCTCTCGACAACCTAAGTCCACGTTAGAAGGTGTAGAGCGTGACCACATTGTACACGTTCTTCGCGAAACCAAATGGGTCATTGGTGGTTCGTCAGGAGCTGCTATGCGATTGGGAATGAAACGGACAACCCTGATTTCTAAAATGAAAAAGCTTAGTATTTCCCGCCCGTCTTAGAGCCGATTCAATAAACTTCCAATGGTTGGAGTCGTGAATTCCGCTGGGTTACTTGAATACTTAAAATGGTGACATCTAAAGGATACCATCGTCACGGTAGATTGCCCATCAGTTACGCTTGGTCTTTGCCCGATCGTATTCAAGGGTTGGTTCGCCTGGAAATTTTATCATTCGCTATAATGTCGCCTTTTCATCATTCGTCGACATATCGTCACGTCTGATTTCGACACACCGCCTCATCCTTCTCTTCTGTTTCTTCTGTTCAGAAAAATCTATAACCGAATTCAAGGGATATGAGTAGTTGTGATATGTACTTGTGGTGGCATGGTTTATGCCATGTTCTATGACAAGAATGATTAATATTAAGGCAGAACATTCATAGACCAATATTCAATTAGGAGACAGAATTATGAAAGAATTTCATCCTCAGACCTATGCTCTCATGCGTATCGTGGTTGGATTTCTATTTATATGGCATGGAACGCAGAAGCTATTTGGATTTCCGACAGCCATGCCTATGGAAGTCCCTGGGTTTATCATTTACGTGGCTGGACCAATTGAATTAATTGGCGGGTTTCTTGTCATGATTGGGCTGTTTACGCGGTGGACGGCTTTTCTGTGTAGCGGTCTCATGGCTGCAGCCTATTGGATGGCTCATGGCACGAAAGCGTTATTTCCTCTCTTGAATGGAGGAGAGCTCGCCGCCCTGTATTGTTTTGTCTTTCTCTTCATTTCTGCTCAAGGGTCCGGCATCTGGAGTGTGGACGGTTCCAGGGAAAGTGTCTAAATGATGGAGCCTTCTCGAGTACACAAAAGTGCACTCCTTGGTCATCAAGGAACGGAAATGAAAGTTCAACGATCAGACAATGGAGGACATGATGAGTTCTACGATGGAGGGTCACATGTTAGGGATAATAAACATCAGCGTAAGACCTTCTCATTGACGCCGTTACAATTTGTTACAAACTTTTACGATTGTGAAAGGTGTGACGCATATTTAGGTGTTACAGTGTCTCGTGAGCCTGGCAACAAACAAAAAAATTGATGCCAGAAATCAGAACCCAAAAGATTCCAATCTCATTCAATCAATATGGAATCTACATTCAACTATCTCATTCTAACAAGGAGGCAGTCATGAATCGTCAGTTGAATCTTCACTTTATTGCATCATCAGTGCTTGTGGGGATGTTGTGTGTTCTTCCGAGTGTCGGACTGGCAGATATGTCTGGTAAGGGACACGGAAAAGAGCATGAATACGCGACAAAATCTCATCATGGGAAAATGAAACATGGGAAGGGAAGACACGAAGTTTCCTGTTGGACAGAGACACTGACCGAAGAGCAGAAAAGCAAAGCCACCAAAATGCGGTTAGAGTACAAGAAAGTCAAATTTCTAGTAAAGGCCAAAATGAAAGTCAAAAAGGTCGAATTGGCTACCCTTGTCACTCAAGACAGTTCTGACCAAAGTGCCATTGAGCAGAAAATTGAAGAGCTTCTGAAATTAAAAAAGGAAAAACTACAAAAGAAGTATGCCTATAAGGTCGCCTTGCGGAGCCTGTTGACTCCGGAACAGCGGGTATACTTTGACATGCAAATGCTTAAAAAGGCCGTACACGGCAAAAAGCATGGAGGGAAAAAGAGCTATGGACACAAGAAAGGGCATCGGTATCGGTAAATTGATTGATGCGAGAAGCGACGCCAATTGATTGGGTGGATTTGATCGCTTGTCCTAACGAAATTCATTGTTTGTCTCGATACCAAAGAGTCATAAGGACTGAGACAGAACCCTGCTATAGTCTTGAACCCAGGCGGGATGCCAAGAATGACTTCCCGCATGGATTCGGAGCACATAGGAAGTCAAAGTCGACGATGTTTTCTCACTCATTTAAAAGAGAAAGTTCTGAACCCTAAGCTGAATCTTCACCGTTATGCCGTATCGGTTTTCGATGAGTTTCCAGGTGATCGCGTTGAGAATTCTATAACTTCATAGATGAGAGTGAGGCTCCGAGTTCTATCCAAATTATTAACTTACTAGAAATATTTATTCGGTAAAGGAGAGATCCCCATGAGTATTAAAACCCAAGTGCAAGCCGTGATCGATGGTATTTTAGCTGGGAAGCTTCTGGAAACGTTTGACGAATATTATGCGGATAACGTTGTGATGAGTGATAATCGAACCGATGAACGCGTTGGAAAGGCGGCGAATCGAGAACATGAGCAGAAATTTATTGGCAATGTTCAGGAATTTCATGGAGCACAGGTCGGACGGACGCTGGTGGATGGGGATCATGCCGCCGTCGAATGGACATTTGACCTTACCTTTAAAGGGGGAAACCGCGTGACGATGCAACAGGTGGCCGTTCAAACCTGGAAAGATGGAAAAGTTATACGAGAAGATTTCTATCATGGCTAAAGAAATTTTGGTCTCTCAACGGATAAGACGCCGACAATTTCTTGCAAGCATATCGGATATTTACCAATGATGATATTCATTCCTGCAAGGGGAAATTAGAAGATGATCTCAGAAATAATAAGTATATTTTGCTGTTCGTCTTTCTTGTGGCGATTTTCCCGTCATGGGCTTGGTGTGGGTGTCGTGAACGAAAAAGTTTATGCCGTCAGTGGGGGCTAATCTTGCTGGCGGTGGTGGCATCCATAAGGATTTAATGTATACAGAAATTTATACCCCATAAGTAAGGCATGCCAATTTCATGGAGGAAAGGGCGATGTTTCTTTCACAAGCTGGAGGCGAAGCAAATAAGCATTTCATCTTTAGGCCCATGCAACTATGGTAGCGTTTGGGATGGTTCATGGAACTAAGGGCCTGCTCTCACTCGAAAATGGTGGTGAACTTGCAGCTTTGTATTGCTTTGTGTTTTCATTCATTTCCGCTCAGGGTTCAGATCGCTGGCGCGTGGACAAGTTTATGGTGTATGCCTAACGATTGAGCGTAATCAGGACGGAACATAACTGCACTCGTTGCTAGAGAAACAGAATGTACATTCAACAATCCTAAAGGGAGGAAGTCAGTCATGAATAGTAAGATGAATCTTAATCTCGTTGCCGTGTCGGTTTTTATGGGTTTCATGTTCATTATGGCAGGTGTTGGACAAGCAGACAGCGTTAGCGAGGGACATCGGAAGGTCTCTGGTGTGGTGGCCACGATAAAAGGTGACATCGTGACAGTGGAAACCTCTTCAGGCAATGTGCCTCTTAATCAGAAAAACGCCAAGCAACATGGTCATGCAGAATATAAGGTTGGCGATGAAGTAACCCTCGTCATGGACGAGAACAATACGGTTATCGAAGCTCACCACAAGGGTGAAGAAGGCCATCATCACTTCTATACCGGAAAATTAGTCCATATGGGGAAAATGGATAAACACATTAAGTTGGAGACATCTGAAGGTGAAAAAACTTTTCCTTTAGATCGATTAGAAATCAAAACCAAAAATATTGAAGAAGGAACGGTCGTCACGGTTGAAGTGAATGAAGGCGGCAAGGTCATCGACTTGCATCGTGGTGAGCATGAAGAGGGGAAACACTAAGAATGCTCATAGTGTTATCCAGAGACTGAAACGATAAAATTTGTACTATCCGTGACTAACCTGATCCCCTCGATCTCCTATCCAATTGATGGGCAGATCGAGGGGTTTTTTATTGGCGATCTAGTGGTCATAGTAGTGAAGATGACACAGACGAATATCGAGGATCGTTCAGAACATGCATAGATCGCAGATAGCTTGTAACGCTTGAATCTATTTCATCACTATCTGACAGATCGGGAACCCGCGATGGACCAGGCAAGAACCTATATTAAAAGTCTTTTGATGGAATGGCTGAACGCCACCATCCCAGAGTATTCAACCCTCTTGTACACCGCCGCAATTTTGATGTGGATCGCCATCATCTCACTGGCTATTCACTTGATTTTGCATCGAGTGGTTCTGAAATGGGTAGCGAAGCGGGCCATGAATGCCCGCCAGCTATGGCGCCACATACTATTTGAGAGCATGCTCTATAACCGGCTTGCGTTCACGCTGCAGGGAGTCATTTTTCATATTCAGGCAGGTCTCTGGCTGAGCTCTGAGTCAGTATTATTGCCGCTTGTTGAGACGGCATCTGATTTTTGGATCATGCTGTATGGCCTGTTGTCGTTCTTTTCTTTGCTTGATGCTGTGCTGCGTATATCTCAACAAAAGCCAGCCATGAACGCGTTCCCGCTACGGGGAGTCATTCAGAGTGTGAAGCTTCTTTCCGCCGTACTCATCGTCCTGCTCGTTATCTCGATCCTCATGGGGAAGTCGCCGTTGATTCTGCTCAGTGGCCTGGGAGCGATTTCTGCGGTGATGATGCTAGTATTTAAGGATCCGATCCTTGGACTCGTGGCCGGTATTCAGCTCTCGGTAAATGATATGCTCCGGGTGGGGGACTGGCTGGAAATGTCCCAATATGGCGCGGATGGGGATGTGATTGATATCGGCTTGACTACCGTCAAGGTGCGTAACTGGGACAAGACAATCACCACCATTCCTACCTATGCGTTAATCGCCAATTCTTTTAAAAACTGGCGTGGCATGTCTGAGTCCGGTGGACGTCGCATTAAACGCAGTCTCCTGCTGGATACCAGCAGCATACGATTTCTGCTCGAAGAAGACATGCAACGGCTCCGCAAGTCATCTTTATTGTCTCCATACCTGGATGGAAAATTCCAGGAAATTTGTCGCTATAACGATGAGGCCCGCGTAGACTTGTCTGCTCTGATCAATGGCCGGCGGCTCACCAACCTCGGGACGTTTCGCGCATACTTGACCGTCTATCTCAAGGCGCATCCACGGGTTCACCAGCAATTGACTTTGATGGTACGCCAGAAGGACCCCGATCCTAACGGACTCCCACTGGAGATCTATGTCTTTACCAAGACCACTGACTGGATTGACTACGAAGGCATACAGGCTGACATCTTTGACCATATCTTCGCCGTCTTGACTGAATTCGATTTGCGCGCGCATCAGGCGCCCTCCGGTCTTGATATGCGTTCTCTCGGACAGTCGCAGTCAGGTAGACAATTTGATCCACTGCGCCACAGTGCCATGCGGACAGGTCAGGAGCCGTAAGTCGTCTTGATTGTGAGCTGTTCCTTACGAAGCTCTTGACTGAAATGCCTGGCAGTCTCATGGTATGTCCGTTAGAAATATCTAAAGTATTGTGGCCTTGAAGCACTCGACATCGTTGTGATTTTTAGAGAAGGGCTCTGATTAGACTTTCACTGTCAGGGTTGATCAGCGTTCATGTATCGTTTGGATAGATAATCTATGGAACAAGTCGAAGCCCTACAGCCTGCAATTTTGTTGCTCTTTGTCGGCATTGTGTCGATCGTCTTGATGCGGTCATTACATATGAGTCCCATTGTGGGCTATCTGCTTGCTGGGATGATCATTGGTCCGTATGGATTCGGACTGATTCACGAAAGCGGGACGACTCATTTGCTCGCGGAGCTTGGTGTCGTATTTCTGTTATTCGATATTGGATTGCACTTTTCACTTGCACACCTCTGGGCGTCGCGTCGCGATATCCTTGGTCTCGGACCCTTGCAGATGATCTTGTGTACGGCTGTGTTGGCAACGATCTTTGCATTGACCAGCAATCTCTCAACGGAATATGCGATTCTCGTCGGCGCGGCTCTGGCCCTGTCTTCGACGGCTGTGGCGGTTCAAACGTTAAGCGAATATGATCAATCTCGTTGTCCTGTCGGACAATCCGCAATTTCCGTTCTTATTCTTCAAGACATCTGCGCCATTTTCTTACTTATTCTGGCTGGCTCCCTGGGTGGTCACGATGCATCGTTAGGCAGTGCCTTGGCCGGCGCCGTGGCGAAGAGTGTCATGGCATTCATGGCTGCAATTGTATTGGGTCGATTTGTGATCAGTCCACTGTTTTCGTATCTCTCAAAGACCAAACGTGAAGAAATTTTTACGGCATTCGCACTCCTAATTGTCCTTGCGACAGCCGGGGCAACCGGAGCCGTCGGTCTCTCGTTGACCCTTGGTGCATTTTTAGGTGGCATGATTATTTCGGAAACACCCTTCAGACATCTTGTGCAAACAGAGATGAAGCCCTTTCGAGGACTGCTCTTGGGATTTTTCTTTATCACGGTTGGCATGTCATTAGATACGACCGTACTTGTCGACAACTGGATGACCGTGTTGTTGGTGCTTTCAGTCTTGATAGGGACGAAGACTCTGTTGGTGCAATTGTCGGCATGGCTTATGGGAACTCCGCTAAAGACGGCCATCCAACTTGGGTTTTTACTCTCACAAGGCAGTGAGTTTGCCTTTGTTTTGATAGCTGTGCCTGCCGTAGCGGGGGGAGTGGGTCCAGATTTTTCTTCAATTCTAATCATGGCGATAGCTGGAAGCATGGTCCTGACTCCACCCCTTGTCGCTTTGGGTCATTGGGCTGCCGAGCGAATGGCCAATAAAGATTTGATGCAAGTGTTGGATCAAGATGTGAATGAAAACAAAGGACCAGCCCAAGTCATTATTCTCGGTATGACTGACGAGGGGCGCCGGGTGGTTGATGCTCTGGAGGCTCATGGAATTTCCTATCGGGCATTTGATTTCGACCATCAACGGTTTGTCAATGCACGTACCGATGGGTATCCCGTGGCGTTCGGGGATTTAGCGGATTTACGTTTGGCGGAAACCATCGAGATCGCGCAGGCTGGAGTTCTGGTGATTACCGTTGCTCGATATGAAATTTCAAAAGAGCTGACACCAATCGTCCAGACACGCTATCCGAATTTAAGGCGGTTGGTCTCGGTGGAAACGGATGAAGAGCGAAAAAAGTTTGGTTTACTTGGAATGAATGCTGTCGTGACTCGGAGTTTTCCAAAAGGGATTGATTTAGCCGAAGCGGTATTGTCTGACCAGGCCGTGCCAGGCCATAAAATTTCCCAGTGGATTCGCCGTCAACAGGAACAGGCATTTGAGACGATGTCTCCAGCTGAGGTTGTGAATGTGCCAGCATGAGTGTTGTGCGGACACACGGGAGCGTCAGAAGTAGTTTGTACGTATCAGTCATCTAAGAGTTTGGTTTACTCTTAATGGTAGAAGTGGGGAAAAGGAGGGCTCGGGACCACAAAGGGAAAAAAAGGAAGAGTGTGTACAAGCCCAACGTTAATTCTAAAGATTCCTCTATGATACCTCGAAGCACATCAACATACTGGTAGGAAGTTTGACGAAACATGGGAAGATACACAGATTTATCAATTAGTATGGTAGTTATGATTAGCAGGATCCAGAGGAGAATATCTCGGGTCCATGGTGCGCCTGCTTGATAAGCCCGCCAAGCGGTTTTCCAGCTTCGAGGAGGAAATACAAAGATAGTCCAGCTTAACAAGGTCACGCCAAGACACAAAACTAGAAGTCGTTCATGGAAGGGAATGGATGGATTCCAGTAGAGGGCTAATTTATCGAGATTCCATCCAAATAGCCAAATGTGGCCATCAAGTTCTCGAAAACCTAATAAGAAGAAGAATATAGAACCGCTGATCCATTCTCGTTTATGATTTGGGGCCTGAACAGTGGAAGCAGCACACCAAACCGATGCCATGAACCAAATTCCAGCACTGATGCGTTCGATTAAATCCCATTCTTGAGTGTACGCATGTGTGACCTCGGGATTCTGAAATGCAAGGAATCCCGGAATACTCACACTGAAGAACAGAACGAGTACTGTGGTTATGCGTGACACGGCTTCCCCTACAGCCAAATGATCGTACAGCTATTGCGGTGGATTCAAAAAGATGGGAACCTATGCGTCAAGAAATTGAGATTTCCGGCGTCAAACAAAATCAGCGATACATACAAAGCTATGCCTGCAAGCAAGAATGCCCCAACCCCAAATTGCCATTCCCTGGCAGCGTTGTGATATCGCAAGAAAAAATGAGTGAGAAAGGAGAGCAATCCAAACAACCCGACACTCAAAAAGCCCATTGCGAGATAAAAGCAGACAAGCCCCCATCCGGTTATCCGCGGGACAGCATAAGAGGGGTCGAGCAGCCAGGATATGAAAAAAATAGGCAAGCCAATGGAAAAAAGAAATATGAAGCCGTAGACGGGCGGAGGACCAGCAGGTTGAAATTCAATCCTTTTCATGTTGGTACGAATCGTTGAAGACGTTCGGTTTTTTTATTATGTCTTGAAAATTATTCTGACACAACTTGTGTCTTCACCATGCTCCCTGCCTAGGGGTCTAGTCAAATCCGTTGTTTGAATGATGCAGAGGAGAAGGCTTTCGATTTCTCTTATAATTGCAAGCAGATTGAAGAAAGACATGCATTGATCAAAAAAGTAAACGTCCTTTAAGGAAAATGATCAAGTAGGTCAGGTTGGCTCATTAGCCGATTTGATGCCAGTCAGGCTAAGTGAGGATCTATGAAAAGTCGGTGGGATGTGGTCATTCTCGGAGGTGGGTTTGCTGGATTGGCGTGTGCCAAGCAATTAGAGAAATTATGGAAGGCAAAGGCCGCCCATCGAGTTTTGTTAATTAACGCTGAGAATTATTTCGTCTTCCAGCCATTTTTGCCAGAAGTCATTGGAGCGAGTATTGAGCCTCGCCATGTGACGAATCCCATTCGTTTTGTCCTTCGCCATTGTACGCTGATGCGGGCAGAAGTGAAAAAAATCCATCTCAAGGAGCAACACGTCGAAGTTGATTCAACTGACGGTCTTGATGTCAAACTCCTTGACGCTCAGCAGTTAGTTCTGGCTCTTGGGAGCAGTACCAATCTTCGCGCGGTTCCAGGGATGATGGAGCATGCCCTCTTTTTAAAAACCCTGGCTGACGCCTTATCCCTTCGAGAGCACATTGTCCGTCGTCTTGAAGAAGCGAGTGTGGAGTCACGTGGGGAAATCCGAAAACGCCTCCTTCATTTTGTCATTGTCGGTGGCGGGTATAGCGGAGTCGAAACCGCTGGTGAGATCTTGGATCTACTATATGAGGCCAGGCGGTTTTATCGAACCTTGGAGCCCACTGATCTACGAGTTTCATTAGTGCATTCTGGATCACATTTACTCCCGGAGCTCGGTGAAGAACTTGGCGGATTTACCCAACAGACGCTCGAAGAGCGTGGAATGACCGTATTAGTGAATCAGCGTGTGATGTCTGTGAGCAGTGACTATCTTCGCCTGAACGATGGATCGCGTCTTGAAACCCAAAATGTCATTTGCACGATTGGCAATGCGCCGAATCCTGTGCTTGCCGAACTGGAGGGTGAATATGAAAAAGGCAAGCTTCTCACGGATGAATGGTTACGAGTGAAAGGCTATGAGAATGTCTGGGCCATTGGCGATGGAGCCGCGAATCCTGATGGATATGGGAATCGCTGCGCGCCTACGGCGCAATTTGCGACGCCGTTAGGTAAGCAGGCAGCGGATAATATTGTCGCAACATTCACCACTGCATCGCTTCGCCCTTTTCGATTCAAGATGCTCGGGCAGATGGCCACGATAGGACACCATAAAGGGGTCTGTTCGATTCTTGGATTTCAATTCAGTGGATTTTTCGCCTGGTGGCTGACGCGGACGGTTCATCTTTTAAAGCTGCCGGGTATTGACCGAAAGCTTCGTGTGGTGATCGATTGGACCTTCGAGTTGTTTTTTCCTCCAGACCTTAATTACTGGGATCTAAGGAAAACACAAAAAATGGCGAGAGTGCATCTTGAACCCGGTGACGTCGTCTTTCATCAAGGCGAGCGCGGCAAGGCATTTTACATTGTGGAAGAAGGGATTCTCGAGGCGACGAGATATGATGACGATGGAAAAGTGTTATGGACCGATGAGGTTATTCAAGGTGAGCATTTTGGCGAAGGCTCGTTTCTTCATGGTGTTGTGCGTCGGGTCACCGTGACGGCGAAGACTTCAGTGACCCTAGTGGTCTTTGCTTCAAAGGAGTTTAAGCTCTTTGTCGATTTGTTCCAGTCATTACAGCAATTACTCAACGACACGGCGATGCGAGGACCCTTAGAAGAAGTGCTGAATCCTGAGGTTTGGTCCCAAGAACTTCTAGAGATGCCAGTGACAGACCTAATGCAAACGTCAATCATCTGTTTGCCAGAGTTGGCGACAATTGGCGAGGCCATTCAGAAATTGGGTCCCAACGTTCCGAGTGTGATCATTCTTGTTGCTACTAATGGGAAGGTCGCTGGTCTGGTGACGGAAACAGATTTGCATCGAGCGGCAGCTCATCGCCAACCATTTTCTGAAACAGTGAAGAGTATAGCCTCAATGGAGGTACTATGTCTTGAGCATCATCAGGTCGTCCGTGATGCGTTACAGGTGTTTTACATGAAAGACGTCAAGCAGGTTCCTGTGCTCAATGCCGAAGGTTGTCCTGTCGGACTCTTAAGTTATCTGGATGTGGCGCGAGCACGAATAAAACGTGATCGGGGTGCCGGTAATTCGAATCTTCCTGATTGCAACCCTCCTGCATGATTACACAATGTAGCTCCCAAGCTGGCTTGCTGAAGACTGAATCTATTTTTCCCCTTAGGCATGTCGTCACTTCGTCACCTGTCGATATGTCGTCACTTTTTATTTCGACACTTCGTTTTTCCTTCTCGGCAACTCAAGAAACTCTCTAAGTAAATCAACCAGTTACCTATTATTCTAGTGCCTTCATGCCTTGGTACGGCTAATGCTATGTCTTATTACAACACCGAACAACGTTGGTCGTAACATTTGATAGTCAATGGCAACGCAGCGACATAAAGGAGGGCAGAATCATGAAAGTATTTTTTGAAACAGATGATCGATGGTCTGGATTGATTTTGAGAGTTATGTTGGCACTCGTAATTCTTCCTCATGGTGCACAAAAACTCTTGGGGTGGTTTGGAGGAAACGGGTTTGAGGGAACCATGGGATTTTTCACCCAGCAGATGGGGATGCCGTGGCTCATTGCCTTTCTGGTGATTATGGGAGAGTCCGTCGGGGCTCTGGCTATAGCGCTTGGTTTATTTACACGGTTTTCTGCTGCCAGTCTCGGGGTAATTATGCTTGGTGCCGTAGCCATGGTTCATTGGCCGCATGGGCTCTTTATGAATTGGTTTGGCCAGCAAGCGGGGGAGGGGTTTGAATTTCATTTACTTGTCATCGGTATGGCACTCGCATTGGTCGCCAACGGAGGTGGAAAGTGGTCGGTTGACCGTGTAATTGCCAGGTGGGTGTCAGCAAAATCTTCAGAAGAAATTCATGTTACTCGACATGTTGCGCCATCTGCAGTCTGAGGCTCTCTAGGGAGAATGAGGATACGCTCTCATGCTGAAGATCACAGTGGACACAGTAGGAAACAAGATGAACGTCAAACTTGAAGGTAGACTTGCAGGCCTATGGGTCACAGAATTAGAGAAAAGTTGGAATGCTATCCGAGCCAAAAATGATACTGAGAGGGCTCGGGTGGATCTCCAGGGAGTCACGTATGTAGATGATTGCGGCAAGCAATTACTGCTACGAATGTATCAACAAGGCGGAACACTCATCGCTTCTGGATGTATGACCAAATCCATTGTAGAAGAGGTCACCGCGAGAGCATTGCAGGATTCAAAACAGAAAAGTGTGACATTGTCTCGAGATGATCTCTAGCCAAACTTATTGACGCTTGATTAATCGTTAGTTTGTTTCCGAAATCACCTGTTGAGAAAAGGAGTTAAATCGTATGAAACATTTCATTGGTATGCTTGTCATGGCCCTCTTCACATCCAACATAGCTTTCGCTAACGACCTTCCTCCAAATACGGCAAAGATCGCGCCTGACGTGTATAGCTATGGGAACCCAGCCAATGGCTATTTTTCCATGTTTATGGTGACCACGGATGGCGTCATCGCAATCGAATCCGTGAGCTCCCAACACGCCGCAGATATGGTCAAAGCCATCAAGGATTTAACAGATAAACCCATTCGATATCTCCTGCACAGCCACAATCATTGGGATCATGCGAGTGGCGGAAAAGTGTTTCGTGATGCCGGAGCTACGCTGATTGCTCATGAGGAAGCCTATACATGGATGAAGGCGAACACAGGCCCAGACATGGTGGTGCCCGACGAAAGTTGGGAAGGAAATCGAAAAGATATTACCCTTGGCGACACCGTCGTTGAATTGCATTATTTGGGCATGAATCACGGACTTGGCATGACGGTGTTTCTCTTACCAAAAGAAAAGATTGCCTACATTGCCGACCTCGTCGTCCCGAATCGAGTTATGTTTAATATTGTGCCAGACTTCAATATTAAAGAATGGGAGCGGTCGCTAAAGGTCATTGCACAAATGGATTTCGACAAAGCAGTCTATTCTCACAACAATAATGCCACACCGCTATTAGGGGGAACCAAGCAAGACGTGAAAAATTATATGGAATTTATTCAGGACTTACGAGGAGCCATTTTTGCGGAATTTAAGAAAGGTACCAATCCGATGATGATTCCGACTGTCGTGCAACTTCCCAAATATAAAGATTGGGCGATGTACAAAGAATGGTTGCCCATGAACGCGTGGCGTATTCTTCTTGATGAATGGATGGGTCCGTTTCCGTGGAGACCGGATAACAAATAAGTCCCGGCGGCTGTTTCACTCGGTGAAAGCAGCAACGTCGAAAACGAGAATGTAGGGTCGTAAGGTGAAGAGGATATGATGAACAACCGGTTCTGCCGGAGATTTGCCAACCCCGTTGACGTTTTTGCTGCTCCCGAAATGACCAGTACCACACCTTATTGACGCTTTCTTAACCGAATGAGGTCAGCAATGGAAAAACCGTCTCAACCCGAAGGGCCTTCACCAGCTCTGTTCTTTCAAACGGTCAATGCCTATCAACAGACTGCAGCACTCAAGACGGCTATTGAGTTAGATTTGTTCACGGCAATTGCCGAAGGCAAACGAACTCCATCGTCCTTGGCACAGCACTGCGAAGCATCGGAACGAGGGATTCGCATGTTAACTGATTTTCTTACCAATGCCGGCTTCCTTAACAAGGAGAATTCTGAATACACATTGACTCCTGAATGCGCCATGTTTCTTGATAGACGGTCACCAGGCTATTTGGGGGGCACCATAGAGTTCTTAGTATCTCCATCTCTCATGGAAGGGTTTAACCAACTCACCACTGCGGTACGAAAAGGTGGAACGGCAGTGAACGATGAAGGCACTATTGAACCTGAACATCCCGAATGGGTGACATTCGCACGTTCAATGGTGCCGTTGATGAAAAACCCGGCGAATTGGATTGCCAATTGGGTGAGTCAGCAGTCGCTCCATATACGAAAAGTCTTAGATGTTGCCGCAAGCCATGGAATTTTTGGAGTAGAAATCGCAAAGAACCTTCCCGAGGCAGAAATCACAGCACTTGATTGGGCAAATGTTCTCACCGTGGCGCAAGAAAATGCTGAGGCTGCAGGCATTCAAGACCGATTCCGTAGACTTCCGGGAAGTGCATTTGACGTCGATCTCGGTCACGGATATGACCTTGTACTTCTGACAAACTTTCTTCACCATTTTGATGTGCCTACGTGTGAAACATTCCTAAAGAAAGTTCATGGCTGTCTGAAGAATGGAGGACGCATGATCACCTTGGAGTTTGTTCCAAATGAGGATAGAATTTCTCCTCCAACCATGGCTGATTTCAGCCTTGTGATGTTGGCCACTACCCCTTCAGGCGATGCCTATACTTTTAGCGAATACGATTGCATGTTTCGCAACGCGGGCTTTAGCCACAGTGAAATGCATGATGTCGCAGCTTCAAATCAGCGGGCGATCATCACTCAGAAATAACGAACTCCCTGGGAAGAAAGGAGGCACCATGAAAGCACAGTACTTGGGACATGTGGTGTTTTATGTGAAAGATATCGAACGTTCATTGAAGTTTTATCGAGACCTCTTGGGGTTTCAAGAAGTCGGTCGAATTTTTCAAGGGAAGGCTGTGGCTTTAACGTCTGGTCGGACTCACCATGAGTTACTGTTGATCGAGGTTGGGGATGCGCCCGGTCCCTCACAGGGGACTCGGCGTGGCCTCTACCATATTGGTATAAAGATTGGGAATAGCCTAGATGAACTTCGTTCTGCGAAGCACGACATAGAGCGTGCAGGAGTAGACATTGCTGGAATGAGTGACCACACTGTTAGCCAAAGTTTGTACCTAAAGGACCCTGATGGAAACGAAGTGGAGTTGTATGTTGATGATCCAGCATCTCAATGGAAAGAAAATCCGATGCTCGTCTTAGCACCGATTAAACCACTTGTCTTGTAATGTTCTAATGAGCTCAACTCACTGTTCTACCCGGAGGGCACCCAATCGTCATAAGACATGGGAATTGCTAATAGGTCTAAAAGTTGCTAACAATAGGAAATTGTTTTCATTCAGAATATATGAAGATTTTTTCATGCCTCGATAGAAGTATGCTTTGGTACATGAGCGCAAGAGATTTTACTGATACAGGCAATTCCCCATGAAACAACAACAAAAACATAAACTCGTCTTCGCCATTGTTGTCATCGTGCTTTTGAGCTTAGGAGCTTGCAAGCAGGAAGCTGCACCACCGCCTGCACCTCCTCCCCCTGAAGTCAAAGTGATAACTGTTGTTCCTGAAACGATTCCTGACGAAGTGGAATTTATTGGCCAAACAGATTCGTTTCGGCCTGTTGAAATTCGGTCTCAAGTCACAGGGATTATTAAGAAAGTTTTTTTCACAGAAGGCCGTGATGTCAAGAAAGGCGATAGGCTGTATCTCATTGATCCTATCCCTTTTAAGGCTGCGGCTGGAAGTGCTCGAGGTCAAGTGGGCCAAGCTGTGGCGCGTTTGGCGCAGGCCCGAGCGGAATTGGCTCGTGTAAAACCGCTTCTTGACGAGCAGGCGGTGAGTCAAAAAGATGTGGATGATGCGGTGGCCGAAGAGTTGGCAGCCGAATCGACTCTTGTGTCGGCGAAGGCTGATTTTGAAAAAGCTCGATTTGATCTGAAAAACACACTCATTGTGGCTCCCGTGTCAGGCCGAATCGAGCGAAGCCAGCTCTATGAAGGCCGTCTAGTCTCAGCACAAACAGATTTACTTACCAGCATCCGTCAGATGGATCCCATGTATGTCAATGTGAATGTTCCTGAAAGTTATATTTTGAGACGCCAACGAGAGATGTCGGAAGACCTGGTACGGCGTCCAGATCTGTTTGAACTTAAGGGAATAATGACTATGGCAGATGGGACCACCTATCCGCACGAAGGCACGTTGGATTTTGCGGGAACAGGATTTCGTTCCGAAACGGGTTCGCTCCAGTCTCGCTTTGTCTTTCCCAATACTCGGCAGCGTTCAATTCCTGGTGATCGTGATGATCGACCGATTTATGCACTGTTTCCAGGCCAGTTTGTCCAAATTCGTGTCAAGGGCTATATGCGAACGAATGCTTTGCTAGTTCCACAGCGTGCGGTTCAACAGGGGCCTCAAGGAACGTTCGTGTATGTGGTCGATGAAGAGAATAAAGCGGAACTCCGTCCAATTATGGCCAGTGCCTGGCACGGGAAAGATTGGCTGATCGAAAAGGGATTGAATGCAGGAGAGCAAGTTGTCGTTGAAGGGTTTCATCGTGTTCGGCCTGGAGCTCAGGTGAACCCGATTCCATTTCAGAGTCCCGCGGACTCTTCTGTCTCACCGCCTATTAACGCAGGTCGTTCGGAGAAATCGTGAGTCCGCACTTTTTTATTGATCGTCCAATCTTTGCCTCTGTGCTGTCTATCATTATTGTGGTGATTGGACTGGTGTCATTACAGGCATTGCCTATTGCGCAGTTTCCGCAGATCACGCCACCAATGGTCCAAATCGAAGCTGACTATCCTGGTGCCAGTGCCGAAGTCGTGGCCGAGTCTGTCGCACGTCCTATCGAAGTCCAACTTCCAGGTATTGACAATCTTTTGTACTACGACTCCACGAGTACCAATGATGGTCATATGACGATGCGTCTGACATTTGAAATTGGGACGGATGTCGACATTGCGCAGGTGCAGACGCAGAATCGGCAACGGCTTGCAGAACCGCAGCTGCCTGAAGAAGTCGTGCGTCAAGGTATAACCGTGAAGAAACAGTCTCCAGACCTGCTGGCAGTGGTCGCGTTGAGTTCTAACGACCCCAATCACGACACAATCTTTCTTTCGAACTATGCGTTGCTGCGTATTCTCGACAATGTCAAGCGATTGCCCGGTGTCGGTGATGCCTCAATTTTTGGCGGGCAAAATTATTCCATGCGTCTGATTCTTGACCCGGCCAAAATGGCGCAGCTCGACTTGACCCCGAGTGATATTGCTGCTGTGGTTCGAGAGCAAAACCGAGATTTTCCTGCAGGTCGGATAGGCCGCGAACCTGCACCCAAGGGCACTGAGTTAACGATCCCGATTATCACGCATGGTCGAATGAGCGATGTGAAAGAATTTGAAAACATGATCGTTCGCGCTTATCCAGATGGGTCAATGGTGAGATTGCGAGATGTGGCCACCGTTGAGTTAGGCGCACAATCCTATGATCTCCAAGGACGGTGGAATGGGAGGCCCAATACTTTTCTCATCACCTTTCTTTCTCCTGGGGCCAATGCCCTTGATACCATCGAACGGGTTCGAAGCGAGATGGATCGACTAGCGGAGAGTTTTCCTTCTGGGGTGTCTTACGATATTCCCTATAACACGACCAAGTTTATTGAGGTATCTATCGAGGAAGTTGTCAAGACGCTCTTCGAAGCGATGGTGTTGGTCATTTTGGTGGTGTTTTTGTTTCTTCAAAGTTGGCGTGCGACTCTTATCCCGGCTGTTGCCGTCCCAGTCTCCCTGATTGGAACATTTGCGGGCATGGCGGCCTTAGGTTTTTCCATCAATACCTTAACCCTGTTTGGCATGGTCTTGGCGATTGGCATTGTAGTCGATGATGCGATTATTGTTGTGGAGAATGTTGAACGTCTCATGACGAAGGGAGGGCTTTCCAGAAAAGATGCGGTCAAGCGAGCCATGACGGAAGTGACAGGACCAGTGATTGCCAGTGTGCTTGTACTGGCTGCCGTGTTTGTTCCGGTAGGTTTCCTGGGGGGGATCACCGGGGAACTCTATAAACAGTTTGCGATTACCATCGCGCTCTCCGTGGCGATTTCTGGCCTTGTGGCTCTGACGCTCAGTCCTGCGCTCTGTGCTCTCGTATTGAAACCGCGCCATGGCGAACCGCGTGGCTTTTGGAAGCTGTTTAATCAATCCTTTGATTGGATGCAGGTTCGCTATGTGCGCGCTGTTGGTGTGTTGGTGCAACGTACCCTGATGTCTCTGGCGATTTTTGCCATACTATTGTTCACGTTATGGGGGCTTTTCTCAAGTATTCCAGGTGGTTTTCTTCCACCAGAAGATCAAGGCTATTTTATTACGATTGTTCAATTGCCTGATGGGGCATCACAAGAGCGAACGATACGAGTTTTAGAAAAAGTCGAAGGGTATTTCAAGTCGGTTCCGGCTGTACACTCGACGGATACCCTTGCTGGTCAAAATTTCATTTTTCAGACTCGAGGGGCCAATCAGGCAACGATGTTTGTCCCATTACATCATTGGGATGAGCGAGAGGAGGAGCATGAGCAGGCGCCTTCTCTGATTGCCGCCGCATTTCAAGAATTTGCCAAAATCCCCGAAGCGTTGATCTTGGCATTCAATCCCCCTTCAATCAGAGGAGTCGGGGCGACAGGTGGGTTTTCACTTCAATTACAAGATCCAAGCGGTGGCGATTTCGCTAAGTTTGCAGCGGTGGCGCAAGAATTTGTGACGAAGGCTGCTGAGCATCCAGCGATTGCAGCGGCGAATACCAGTTTTCGTATTAGCGCCCCACGGTTGAACGCCAAGATAGACCGGGCCCGGGCTAAAGCCTTGGGTGTGCCAATCTCTGAGGTGTTCGATACGATGCAGGCATATTTTGGTAATCTCTATATTAATGATTTTGTCAAGTTTGGTCGTGTGTATCGTGTCCAGACAGAAGCGTTACAGGAGTACCGATCGAGTCCTGAAGATATCAGCAAGATGTATGTGCGTGCGCAGAATGGAGCAGGAAGCAGTATGATCCCATTAAATACGGTTGTTACGACCGAATTTACGACTGGGCCCGATCCCGTCACACATTTTAACGGTTTCAATACGGCGTTGGTCTTGGGTGGAGCCGCGCCAGGCTATAGTTCTGAGCAGGCGCTTGATGCTTTAGAAGAGGTCGCAACCGAGATTTTAACCCCTCAGGGCTATGCGATTGATTGGAGTGGGATGTCCTTTCAGGAACGGCAAGCAGGAGGGAAATCTATTTTGGTATTTGCCTTTGCCATGCTGATGGTCTTTTTAGTGTTAGCTGCGCTCTACGAAAGTTGGTCGATCCCATTTGCTGTTCTCTTGGCGGTTCCCTTCGGCATTTTAGGCGCATTGGCTGCCGTGTGGATGCGTGACATGACCAATGATATCTACTTTCAAATCGGACTCGTCACGTTAATTGGATTGGCGGCTAAGAATGCCATTTTGATCGTCGAGTTTGCCAATCAACAGTATGAAGAAGGCCAATCGTTGGTGGATGCCGCACTCGAGGCGGCTCGCCTTCGCTTTCGACCTATTATTATGACGTCGATGGCCTTCATTCTGGGAGTGGTTCCTCTTGTCATCGCTTCTGGGGCTGGCGCTGCGAGTCGCAATTCAATCGGGACCGGAGTATTTGGAGGCATGTTGGCTGCCACATTTCTTGCTATTTTTTTCGTCCCGCTCTTTTTTGTGGTGATCATGAAGTTTCGAAAGGACAATCGTGAAGTTCGTCAAGGTCAGCCCTCGACGATAGAGCCACCACTTCGGGAACCAGAAGAGATATAAAATGCTGTTTCTTGCTGTCATCGTTTTTACATTTTTAGGCGCCTGTGCTGTGGGGCCGGACTATTCCCAGCCTGAGCTTGAGGTGCCTGAGAATTTTCGCCAGTCGGAAACGTCGAGTTCTCTGGAATCACTCGCGAATCTGCCATGGTGGGAACTCTTGAAAGATTCCACACTACAGAAACTTGTTCAGACGGCCCTCGAGGGAAATAGAGACCTTCAACAGGCTGTTGCGAGCATCGAAGAATTTGAAGCTCGTCTTTACGTGGCCAGGACTGACTTTGCCCCTCAGGTGACGGGTAGTGCACGATTCCCGGCTCTTGGCAGAACCAAAGGCGGATTTCGTTTTCCGGCAGCGCCTGGCACGTTTAATTATTCGCTTCTTGGCGATCTGGCTTGGGAGCTCGATGTCTGGGGACGGATTCGCCGATCGACAGAAGCTGCCCTGGCGGATCTTCTGGCTCGTGAAGAAAATCGACGAGCGGTGGTCCTTGGTCTTGTGAGTGGCGTGGCCCAAGCCTACTTCGATGTTTTGCAGTTCGATATGCAGCTTGATATTGCGAGACGAACGCTTGAGTCCTGGGAAGAGTCTGTGAGGATTGCCAGCGCGAGATTAAAGCGAGGAGTCACCTCAAGGCTTGATGCGGATCAGTTCGAGGCAGAACGAGCCAATGCGGCAGCACGAGTTGCTGAGCTTGAACGCTCAATGACACAAAAAGAAAATGAGCTCAGTGTTCTGTTAGGGAGAAATCCTACTAAAATTGAGCGAGGAACAATTCTGACCGACCAAGTCTTTCCGCCGGAAGTCCCGGCCGGCCTGCCTTCCGAGCTACTTCAACGTCGTCCAGACGTTCTCCAGGCTGAACAAGAACTGGCTGCGGCGACGGCAAGAATCGGCGTGGCCAAGGCTGATCGTTTTCCGAAGGTGACACTCACCGGCATTCTTGGGGTCGCAAGCCCACGTCTTTCGAATCTCTTTCAGTCGGACGCGGATTTTGGTGCGGCTGGGTTCGATCTCGTCGGTCCACTGCTTAATGCTGAAGCACTCGGGTTCCAACAAGATGTGGCTGAAGCTCAGGCTAGGCAAGCCCTTGCACAATACGAGCAAACTATTCTTGTTGCATTCAAAGAGGTGGAAGATGCGTTGATTGCTGTTCAGACCGCTCGTGTTCAGCGGCAGGCTCAGATTGAACAAGTCGAGGCCTTACGATCGGCCTTACGTCTGGCTAGTCTTCGTTATCAGGGTGGCGTGACCAGTTATATTGATGTGCTCATTGCCAAACGAAGTCTCTTTGATGCGGAATTATCCCTTGCAGAAACGCACCGCCTTCACCTCGTCTCCATTGTGCAGCTGTACAAAGCCCTTGGTGGCGGGTGGTCTCCGTATCCAGAGCCCGTGTCCCCTGTCTCAGTGAAAGGGTAAGGTCAGTTGAATATAGTTGAGGCGAATGTTGGGCCTGGGAAGTGTGTGTGACGGAGTTTGTTGAAAGAAAAGCGAACGCAATTTGTTCATCCACATGTGTCGAGACGTTGTTGATGCAAAAATGTTGCTCATAGCATGATACCCTTTTGTTGAATGATTATTCACAGTACCGAATCACACCGATGAGTATACCTTCAAGCCGAAACTCGTCCTGAGGTTTTACCCAAATAGACGCCATTGTTGAATTCGCCGGTTGAAGCTCTATCTGATTGTCTCTTCGATAATATCTTTTGATTGTGGCTTCGTTGTTGAGAAGTGCGACAACGGTTTGACCGTTTTGTGCCGTTTCTTGCTTCCGGATAATCACTAAATCATTTGGCAAGATCCCATCGTCTTTCATCGATTCCCCTTTCACGCGAAGCGCAAAAGTCTTTTCACTGGTCAACATGGCATGAGGAACTTCAACGAACTCTGTTTGCGGAATCGGTTCGATGGGAATTCCGGCTGCGACGATGCCAGCCATGGGAACCTGAAGCGGAGCACCGAGTTGGGCGAGTGCAACTTCAATCATGCCAGGAATGCGTCGATCTCCACATTCATAGCGGGCAATCGTCGTACGGGTTGTTTGTAAGTGATCGGCCAGTTCTTGTTGCGTCAAGCCTAGGTTCTTCCGTATTTTTTTGAGTGTTTCGGACTTCATGCAACCAATGGTTGCATTTTGGGAGAATCCTTGTCAAGTGGCACCTCCAGCCATTGTCCTTAAATAGCTGTTGCTGCAATTCCCCTCAAAAGAGGGATGGTTTTTTCGCTTGTGAACACCTTTAAATGGGATAAAGCTTGTCCCAGTGGAAGCTCATGAACCATGAATATGGTGTGTATATGAAGTTTTCCGGTTATCGCATTAAATATATGCTGACGGCACTCCTGTTTATGATGTTGTGGGCCATGCCAACTTTACTCAGTGCGGAAATTTGGAGTTATGCCTGTGCTGAGTCGATGACCTTACTCAGCCAAGCACGAAAAGATGTGGTGCAGAAACATAATCGCGTGTACCAATCAAAGTTAACGTTGAAGCTGTTTCCTGATGGATTAGAAACCTGTCGAAAAGGGAACCGTGGGTTTGCCGGTGGAACCATTCATTGTGTGAACCATCGGTCGCATGGAGGGGTGGCCATCAAGGAAGTCATTCAAGCCCAAAGGAGGTTGGCCCAGGCCACTCAACATTTTGCACAACGTCTCAATGATATGACTCTCGCCTGCTCTCTCCCTGAATAAATTCTTCTTCTGGCAATTCCTCTCGTTATTTGCCGCAGTTTCCATTAATAGACATAGAGGTCTTGTCTCTGTACGTTCAATAAAGAGAGCCACCTTTCAAGTACGGATGCTTTTGCCTGAGTCTTGCTCTAGAAGACCCTCATCGAGCAATTATTCGCATTCGCTATAGTCAGAAGTTCCTAATTTGTCTATTCTAGTGCAGTGGGATGTTGTGATTGCATCAGGATCTGGGATAGACGAAAATGCATGAGGCAGGCCATCGAAGAATTCACTATGCAAAAATAATGATCTATTGAGATCTCATTGTTTGTCCGGCATTTCTCAATGGTTTTTAGCAAGTTGTTGTTGTGGGTTTGTGTGGGAGTAACTGTGAGGGCGTGATGTTTTTGATGAAGAAAATTGTTGGGCAAATGCTCTTACCGCTTCCGCTGTGTCTAGAGCTTACTGGTATTGGGCTCTTGTTGTTGTGGGTAACGAAGAAGAAGTGGTTGGGAAAGATATTGGTGAGTGTCGGGTTTGTGTTATTGACGGCATTGAGTACCGAAGCGATATCTGGTCGAATTCTCCAAACCCTTGAATCTCAATATGTTCCTCTGACGTCATCGCAAATTCAAACGTTGTCGGTTCCTTCGAAATCATCGAAGTCTCCTCAGATTGTTGTCCTTGCCGGTGGTTTGACAGGAGATCCGACGTTGCCCCTCCATCTCCAAATTTTGCATGCGTCTCGAGAACGTTTATTAGAAGGGATTCGTCTCTATCGTCTTTTACCAGGCAGCCAACTCATTCTGACTGGGGGGATTGGCTTTCAACCCGTTCCGGAAGCCACGGTGTTGAGCCGCGTGGCACAAACGTACGGGGTGAAGAAGTCTGACATTGTGTTGGAAGTTCAGTCTCGTGACACGAAAGATCATCCCCGTTTTGTTTCTGCTTTAGTGAAAGATGAACCGTTTATCCTGGTGACGTCCGCCTATCATATGCCGCGAGCCATGAAATTGTTTGCAAAATATAATTTGTTTCCCGTGCCGTCTCCCATTGGACATTGGAAGCCGGAGCGGACATTTTCCATTTGGTCCTGGATTCCAGGGTCTTCTGGTTTGCGACTTGCTGATATGGCCATGCATGAATATCTTGGAATGACATGGGCGTGGCTTCAAGGTCAAATTTAATGGGTCTGTTAAGTGCAATTGGTCTTGACGATGTTGACGTCAAGACTCAAATTGCATGTGAGAGCATTTTCCCCTCTTTTGATTCCGCCAAATATCCGATATAGCAGTTGAAGGCATGTTCGGGTTTGTTAGCCAACAATTCTGACGGAATTGACAACGTTAAAGAGGATCGTAATGGGGGATGGTGTATGGAGATACAGTGGCGAATAATTTTCGGTGTAGTAGTGGGGGCATTCGCGTTAAACGGATGTATTGCAGACACGTGGCAGAGTTATGCCGCTCCCCAATATGGACGCGATCGGGCTGAACGAATTTGTCATCCCTATGGTCAGTGTACGCAGGGGGTGTGGGTGACGGATGAGCCTGGCCAAGAAAATGCGAATGTGGTTCATGCGAGGTGTACTGAAGAAAAGCTTCGACGAGAAAACGGATGGTCAAAGGATACCGTATCGTTAGGGCTGGAAATCAACCGATGCATGAAGGCAAACGGGTACAGACTGGTTCCAGAGTGACGCGCAAGTTGGCTCGTCAATTTTTGATGGGTTGTTGGAGAATCTTAGTAGACGGTGACCTGTGTGGGCTCTGCGTGAGAAGACGTTGTTGTAAGGCATAAAAGGTTTGAGTGAGGGCTGTCGATGCGGGTGAGGTTGGGGCCCAGTCGATTACGGGTAAATAATTTCTGATAGAGTGTGTTACGACATCATCTTGCGGAATTTCTCCGAGCACGACCAACTCTGTACCCAAGAATTCTAAGAGGACTTGTTGCAGCGACGAGGTTGAAAACTTACTGTTAGTATTCGCACGATTTAGAATAAAGTAAGGGTAAAAGGTATTAAGAATAGCGAGGGCTTCAGTTTTCTGTACCTCGTTTGTGGGCGCAAACGCTTCGAGCACGTCTTGGATATTCGAGAATTCCTGATTCACCAGCGATTGTCGTATTTCACCATGAAGCCGGATGGAAAGATGAGTCATGACTTTCCGAATAGCTGCCAACTTGATGAATCGATAGACTTCGATTACGGAGGTCGGATCTGGAGTGGCGACGGTGACATAGAAGTCTGCCGCCAGAAAAAAGTCTAACGTATGATAGTTGGTGCCTGGGGCACAGTCCAGGATAACGATATCGGCATCAAGGTTTTTCAGGTGACGGAGTAACCGTAGTTTTTTACTATGGAGAAGGTTTCCGCCTCCCAGGGTATTACCCGTACCGGGAATATATCCAAGGCCTTCCGCCCAAGGAATGGTATGGACGACGGCATCGAGCGAATCTGTTTGGCGTTCGAGGAAATCCGAGAGCGTAGGGGAAGGAGAAAGATTTCCGAAAAGAATGTGGAGATTTGCCCCTCCGATATCAAGGTCGACTAACACAACTTTTTGACCTTGCCGTGAAAACTGCAGTGCGAGATTGCTCGCGATGACGCTTTTCCCTACTCCGCCTTTTCCCGATGCTATGGAAATAATGGTGCCCATGGGTCTGATCGGACGCCGACACGTCTTCCAGCATCTTCCTGGTGACGGTTCCCGGTTGTGCTATCCCTCTTTCCCAGACTGATTGGTGGCTGTGACGCAAATTGTGGCTTCAACTTCTTTTCGAGGACCGACATCAATGGAGAACGTTTCCGTTATGGTTCCGCCTCCTTTGGGATTCGTTGCCGGCACGTCTTTGGTTTTAATAAATCCTTTTCCCTGATTATGGTAAATGGTGGTTTTGGCAAGGTTGTGCAATGGTGTTCCATCAACTTGTGTGTCTGGTTCGACGTATGAAATGGTAATGGAAGGTTTCTGGTTCGTAATTGTGGTCTTGACCGTTGTGACGCATGGCGGTGGCGGTGGTACTTTGGGCTTAGCCACCTGTTGAGGTGAGGGTCGGTCTTTAGGGAACTTTTTTTGTGGGGCAGGGGATGGGGGAGGCGTTGACGATGATTGAGCGGGAAGACACGAGGGACGAAGCCAGCACAGAAGAGAGTCTAAGCTGCTTTGAGATTCATGACGAGATTCTTGCGATGAACAGCCAACAAGGAAAACCATCGTTCCAATCAGTAAGAACCAACTAAAATATTTCCCCATAATGTCTTTCTTTTGATACGAAAATTTTGTGGAAAATATGCCAAAGGAATTTTTCGAAGCTTGCAGAGTCAGTCATCTGAATAACGACGTATCCTTTGATCATATCACTGATTCTGAATTCATGGAAGATGAAAGCCTCTCTTGAATAATTTTTGGATACGGTGGTCGTTATCCAAGGGAAATGTCTTGCCTCTTGGCAAGAGTCTGTTACGCTGGTAAAGTTTTCGGCCACGTGAGGTCGCAAGCGGCATGTAAGAGTGTTTGCTTGACTCAGAGGCAATGTGTATCTATGGCCAAAACGTGTTAATTCATTTGGGAGGGAATTGATGCCAGGATTGTCGACTCGTCGTCCATCTAAGAAAGTCCTCACTGCCGCTGCGCGAAAAAAGGTCTTGCAGCGTATTCGTTTGGTGGCTTTAGATGTTGATGGCGTCCTGACTGACGGTGGGATGTATTATGGAGAATCCGGAGAGGAGTTGAAGAAATTTCAAACGCGAGACGGCATGGGAATCAAGCTGTTGCAGGCTGAAAACATTATTACGGCCATTGTCACAATGGAACAGACGAAAATTGTCCAAAGGCGAGCCAAAAAGCTTGCCATTCCAGAAGTACACCAAGGTATCCGAGATAAATTGTCAGTCCTTCACGCTCTGGTGTTGAAGTATGATCTGTCTCTGAGTGAAGTCGCTTATATGGGCGACGATGTGAACGACCTGGAAGCTTTACGGCATGTTGGGTTTGCGGCTACTCCTGCAGACGGTATGGATCCTGTTCGAAGGGTTGTGCATTATATTTGTCGTCATGGAGGTGGAGACGGGGCTGTCCGCGAAGTGGCCGATCTTATTTTATCTACCCGGGGAGCACAACCGTTATTTCGGTAACTCAAATATGGAGCAAGCTCTTCATTCATCCGGGAAGTAGACCGAGTTAAATCATGAAAGTCGTGTGTGGAACATGACTCAGGACTAAAGAAAGATAAATGGTATGAATTCATGACAAACACTCATTTGTATGGTGTGATCTTAGCTGGTGGCAGCGGTACGCGTTTTTGGCCATTGAGCCGTGAACGATTTCCGAAACAACTGTTGCGAATTATTGGAGAGGAAACTCTTATCCAGCAGACGGTTCGACGACTCCTACGTTCTATGTCAGCTGACCGAATTGTGGTGGTCACGAACCAAAATCAAGCTGACTCAATCACCTTACAACTCGCGACTTGGAAAGATGAATTGTCTGGAAACATTATCTTCGAACCTGAAGGTCGGAATACCGCTCCAGCTATTGGGCTGGCTGCGCTCCAACTACTTCATCGCGATCCTGATGCCGTCATGGTGGTATTGCCGGCTGATCATGTGATTGCCAAGCCAGCAATATTTCAGCAAGCTGTGAACCTTGGTGCGCAAATGGCGATGCAGGGAAATTTAGTGACATTCGGGATTCACCCGTCGCGGCCAGAAACCGGGTATGGGTATATCCAGCCCAATCAGCGGTCTCGTGTCGGGAGTCGAGGAAAAATGACCGGGTATCGTGTGGCACGCTTTGTCGAAAAACCGGACTTATCTAAGGCGCAACGCTATGTTCAATCAGGAAACTTCTTTTGGAATAGCGGCATCTTTATGTGGAAGGCATCGGTGGTGTTGCAGGAACTTGAACGGCAAAAGCCGGCACTGGTGAAGGGACTCAAGCGGATTGCGGCCATGATTCAAGATGGTGCAGCAAGGGCAGGCATTGCGAAACAGTATCATCGTTTAGAGTCTGTCTCGATTGATCATGGAGTCATGGAACATTCCTCGCAAGCAGCGGTGATACCCGTTGATTTTGGCTGGTCTGATGTTGGAAGTTGGGGGAGTCTCGAAGAAGTCGCGCCTCGTAATCGATCAGGAAATGTCTTGAACGGCAACATTATGGATATTGGGAGTACCAATTCTGTTTTGTTTGCAGATCGTCGGATGGTGGCAACCATAGGCTTGTCTGATATGGTGGTGGTTGATACACCCGATGCGACATTGATCTGTCCAAAGTCCAGAGCGCAAGACGTTAAACAGGTGGTTCAGGAGTTAAAGAAACGAAATGCTCCAGAGCATTTGGAGCATGTGACGGTGATGCGGCCTTGGGGTGCCTATACCGTGTTAGAGGAAGCGCCGGGGTATAAAGTCAAACGAATTACCGTCATGCCGGGACGTCGGCTTTCTCTACAGTTGCACCATAAGCGAACTGAACATTGGGTGGTCATCAATGGGAGAGCGCGGGTGACGTGTGGCGATGAGGTGTATGACCTCAATGCCGGTCAAAGCACCGGAATTCCTCTCGAAACGCCTCATCGTTTAGAGAATCCAGGCCAGGATGTATTAGAAATTATTGAAGTGCAAAACGGTCCATACCTCGGTGAGGATGATATCGTGCGTTTTCAAGATGATTTTGGTAGAGGAGCGACGACATGAGTGTGTTAAATGCGAAATCTGTGAATCAGCGAATCTTTCGAGAATATGATATCCGAGGCATTGTTGGACAGGATCTGACGGTTGATACTGCCGAACTGGTGGGGAGAGGGTATGCCACCTTGGGGCAGGAACAAGGTATCAAGACCGTTGCGGTTGGCTGGGATGGAAGGCTGACATCACCGGAATTACGAGATCGTTTGATCAAGGGCTTAACGGCTGGAGGCGTCAATGTCGTCGATATTGGAGTCTGTGCAACGCCGCTTTTATATTTTTCATTATTCCAGCGTGACGTGGATGGAGGCATTATGATCACAGGAAGTCATAATGCAGCCGAGTACAATGGGTTTAAGATGTGTATGGGAAAAAATGCGTTGTATGGAGACGGTATTCAACGCTTACGTCAGATCATCGACTCTGGAAAATACTCTAGCGGAAACGGGACCGTGATTGATTCTCCTATCATTTCAGATTATTTGGCCTATCTCAAGGACAGCTTTGCCTCGCTTGATGGGAGCGGGATTCATGTGGTCATTGATTGTGGAAATGGGGCGGCTTCCCTTGTCGCCAAAGAAGCGTTAGAGCAGTTGGGGTGTACTGTGACAGGATTGTACTGTGATTTAGATGGGCGTTTCCCGAATCATCACCCAGACCCCACTGTGGTCGACAATCTTCAAGACTTGATTCAAGCCGTCAGGCAGCATGGTGCGCACGTCGGCATTGGGTACGACGGAGATGCGGACCGTATTGGTGCCATTGACGAACAGGGAAATATCCTCTGGGGGGATCGACTCTTATTGCTCTTTGCCAGAGATGTGTTGGCGTCTCATCCTGGCAGTACGTTTATTTCGGAAGTCAAAGCGTCTCAGTTGTTATACGATGATATCGAAAAACGCGGAGGGCGAGGGATTATGTGGAAAACCGGCCATTCCGTGATCAAGGCAAAGATGAAGGAAGAGCAGGCGGCCCTCGCAGGAGAAATGTCTGGTCATATGTTTTTTGCCGATCGATATTTCGGATACGATGATGCCATTTATGCGTCCTGTCGGTTAATCGAAATTCTCGCGAAAACTCGACAATCTCTTTCGAGCCTGTTGGCTGATGTGCCCCAGACCTCTGTCACACCAGAAATTCGTGTCGAGTGTTCCGATGAACAGAAGTTTCAATTGGTTGATGCGGTCATTGAGCGTATCCAGCATCTTGCGAAGGCACCCCACCCTGATGATCCATCGCTAACCATTCAAAAAATCTTGACGATTGATGGAATTCGGGTAACATTTGATGAAGGATGGGGGCTTATACGTGCATCGAATACTCAGCCGGCTTTGGTGCTTCGGTTTGAAGCTTCCACTCCTCAACACCTTCAACGTATGCGAACGTTTCTCGAAGCAGTACTCAAGGACTGTCAACACTCCCTTAAGTCTTAAGCCTACAAATTATACGAACGAGTCGGTTTTCCAGAACAGCTATCAATAAATCGAATCATCTGAAATTTGGTGAAAACAGTTCCTCACGGATCGTCTTATTGTTAACCTTGCGACTATCTCACCCGAAGCCCCAGGCCAACACGACGGTGGTTTTCGAGAATTCTGAGAAGAAAGATCGTGGTTGATCTCCCCTCATCCGTTGCCCCAATCCATGAAAAGGTCTATAATACGTAAAATTCCATCGCTCCTCTCATATATAATGAGTCACGGATGATTCACGAACCCATATCGCTTACGTCTCACATTCTGAAAGAAGATGCCTTTCCTCCCGAAGCCACGGGCGAATTTTCTCATATCATGATGAATTTAGGGATTGCGGGCAAGATGATTGCCCGCGATTTACGACATGCTGGAATCATTGATGTGTTGGGTTCAACTGGTGAGACTAACATTCAGGGTGAGGAAGTTCAGAAATTAGATGAACGGGCCAATGAGATTTTCATAAAAGTATTTAAAGCCAATGAGATCGTGAAGACGATGGTCTCTGAAGAGATGGAAAAACCACATGTCTTTTCTGATGCTCAGCGCTCAGGCAAGTATGCGCTGTACCTAGACCCCTTGGATGGTTCTTCCAATATTGATGTGGATGCACCGTTAGGGTCTATTTTCTCTCTCCATCGCTTATCTGAGGAGAGCTCAGGACATAAAGAGCAAGATCTTCTGAAGGCTGGCTCTGAGCAAGTTGGTGGTGGGTATTTTTTATACGGAACCAATACCGTATTCGTCTACACCTGCGGGAAAGGGGTTCATGAATTTACACTTGAACCAGAACTTGGTGAATTTTTCTTGACGGCCAGGAATATTCAAATGCCTTCACGTGGGAAGATTTATAGCGTCAATGAAGGCAATTGTCAGAAATGGTCCCGTGGGATGCAGCAATATATCAACGATATTAAGCAAACGGATTCAGCGACTCATCGTCCCTATGGATTGCGGTATACAGGTTGCCTTGTTGCTGATGTTCATCGAATTCTCCTCAAAGGTGGCGTGTATCTCTACCCTGGGGAGATGAATAAACCAGAGGGAAAGCTTCGACTCATGTATGAAGCGGCTCCTTTAAGCTTTGTGATTGAACAGGCTGGTGGAATAGGAAGTACTGGAGTTGAGCCCATCAACTCCATTCAACCAAAAATGCTTCATCAGCGCGTGCCTCTGGTGATTGGGAGTCGGGAAAATGTCGAACAGGTCCAAGAATGTATGCGGACGTGAACAACAATCTTAGGAAAAAAGAGGGGTAGCTTATGATTCTCCGTACCATCTTTTTGGTGGTGGGAATACTCTCAGGGATGGGAGTGGGATTCAGTGTCGGTGCAGGAGAGCCTTTGTATCTTCTGGTCGGTGCTGGTCTGGGGGTTGCCGTCTGTGCAGGAATGATTGGTTTGGAACAGCGTCTGGGGAATGTTCCGCTTCCGATGTCAGTGTGGGGAGCCGTGGGATTGGGAGGAGGTCTTCTGGTCGCTGGATTCTTCGTTCGCATGGCAGGTCTGATGCTCGATTCATCATCTTTGATTGGCCACTTTGGTGGACTGATGATGATGTTAACATTGCCCTATCTTGGCCTGATCGTTGGTATGCGTTATGGAACGGAAACATTGATTGCTGTATCGTCCGCTGAGCAAGCTGCCACTGAAGCTGAAGCTTCGAAAGAGCCGGACTTCACGCTCAAGCTATTAGATACCAGTGTGATCATTGATGGACGTATTGCCGATTTGTGCGAAACGGGTTTTATTGAAGGGACGATGGTCGTTCCGCAGTTTATTTTATTAGAACTGCAACATATTTCTGACTCGTCCGATAGCTTAAAGCGCGCACGTGGACGCCGTGGTCTGGACATCCTGAATGGCATGCAGAAAATGGCCAATGTCAAAATTGACATTGTTGAAGATGATTTCCCTCACGTCAAAGAAGTCGATACCAAGCTGGTAGAGTTAGCCAAAAAAATTGATGCGAAGATTCTGACCAATGATTTGAATTTGAATAAAGTTGCCGGACTGCAAGGTGTCAAAGTTCTGAATATTAACGAATTATGTAATGCGTTAAAGCCCGTCGTCCTACCTGGTGAAACATTGAGAGTGTTTGTCTTGAAGGAAGGCAAAGAAGCGGGACAAGGCATTGCCTATCTCGATGACGGAACAATGGTAGTGGTTGACCATGCCAAGCGTGCCATCGGAAAGAATGTCGATGTTTTGGTCACGAGTGTGTTGCAGACCAGTGCCGGCCGTATGATCTTTACTCGCCTCAAAGAAGAAACTGAACGGGAGGAGTTAAGCTTCGCGCGTGTGTAGGAACCGGTCCAAGATTAGACCGGTCTACTGCGAGCGCACTGGATTGACCATATCTTCCGATCCTTTTCGTTTACGGGGACACCTGTCATTGCTATATTCGAGAGGGGTTGCTCATACAGAGCTAAGGAATCCCGCAGTTGCACGCGATGAATGTAGCCGTGTCGTGTCCTAGCACAACTATTCGCCTCAAACAATCGAAACCTCTGACTCACCAGGACACCTGTAATTAGAGATAGGCAGTAAGGCGAGTCCATTTTCAGAATCCATGTGTCCTATTATGCACTGAAAAGATTTGGTTGTACCGTGTACTGGGCACTCTCCCGTGACGATCGCTAATCTCGAACAGGCTCCTCATCACGTGGTTGCGGTGGTTCCCGCTGCCGGTCGAGGCGTCCGAATGGGAGGAGCCACGCCGAAGCAATTTCTCTCTCTTGGCGGTATTCCTCTCTTAGTGTATTCCCTACAAACGCTTGATGCGGTTGAAAGCATTTCCGAAATTATTGTGGTGATTCCTGAGGCCGACAGGCAGTATTGTCAAGAAGCGGTTGTCGATCGATTTGATATTCAAAAAGTCACGCACATTGTTCCAGGTGGACGTCGTCGCCAAGATTCAGTTCGAAACGGGGTGTTGGCCTTTCAGAATCAGCCTGATTTTGTTGTGGTTCACGATGGTGTGCGGCCTTTTGTCTCACGTGAAATTGTTGAACAGGCGGTGAAATCAGCGTGTATGCATGGCGCGTCGCTTGTGGCCATTCCCATGAAAGATACCGTCAAACGAGTCAATGAGCGCGGCGTTGTCACGGAAACGCTTCCTCGTGAACAATTGTGGTTGGCCCAAACCCCTCAAGTGTTTCGTTATTCGTGGTTAGTGGAAGCCCATAAGATGGCGGAGGAGAAGAATCTTGATGCGACGGATGATGCCGGGCTTATAGAGCAGCTTGGTTATCCAGTTACAATTGTCCATGGCAGTTCACTGAATATGAAAATGACACGACCTGAGGATTTAGCGCTAGGCGAATCGATTCTTTTAAGTCGAACAACCCAAGAAAGTCAGTAAATCAATAATGAGAATTGGTCAAGGATATGATATTCATCCCCTCAAAGAGGGACGCCGTTTGATATTGGGCGGCATCGAGATCTCGCATACACATGGCCTTGATGGGCATTCTGATGCTGATGCGCTAGTGCATGCTGTCTGTGATGCCTTGCTGGGGGCTATGGGCGAAGGGGATTTGGGAAAACGGTATCCAAGTTCCAACCCTCAGTTTAAAGATCTTTCTAGTCTGACGATGTTGCAGGATATTGCAGAGATGCTTGCACAAAAAGGGTACTATCTTGTCAATCTTGATACGGTGATTATGGCACAATCTCCAAAATTAGGTCCCTACCTTGAGCCAATGGCTGCACGTATGGCTGAAGTCCTCCATGTTGATTCGGGGCATGTGAATGTGAAAGTCAAAAGTGGTGAAGGGATTGGGATGATTGGACGCCAAGAGGGTATTGCCACGCAAGCGGTCTGTCTCATTGACGAGGTGCGGACCTCCTCCTCATAATAGCGGGTAGGGCGGCATGATTGTGGTTTCAACTGATAATAGTGTCTGATATCATGCCCATTCGTACGGACAATGTAAGCAATATGTTGATACAGCGATAACCCGACTATTGAGATCTAAAGCCTTCAATAAAATCTGAAGCCATCACGATCGAGATAGCTTGCAGTGGCTTCCCATGTTTAAGTTTATTGCGCAAGACTTACAAGCAGTGTTTGAACGTGATCCAGCGGCCACAAGCCGCTGGGAAGTGTTTCTGACGTATTCAGGCTTTCATGCGTTATTGGCACATCGTGTGGCGTATTCACTCAGGTGCCGACACATCCCATTTTTCCCACGGTTCATCTCCCAAGTCGCGCGTTGGTTGACTGGCATTGAAATCCATCCAGGAGCCGAGATTGGGAAAGGGTTTTTTATCGATCATGGGATGGGCGTCGTTGTTGGTGAGACGACAGAAGTCGGCGATTACGTGACACTCTTTCAGGGGGTGACGTTAGGCGGGACAGGAAAAGAACGTGGAAAACGCCATCCGACTCTGGGCAATCATGTGGTGGTGGGGGCAGGAGCCAAAGTGCTTGGCGGAATCACGATCGGGGACAATGTGAAAATCGGGGCTAATGCCGTGGTGCTGCGTTCTGTGCCTGCCAATTCAACCGTTGTTGGGAATCCCGGTCGTGTCGTGAAGTATGAAGGGGAGCGTATTCCTGAGGCGACGATGGATCATATAAATATTCCAGATCCTATTGCCGAGCGATTTGAGGCGATGGAACGGGAACTCATTGAACTCCGGAAGCGAATCGATAATCCTGAATAAGACGAGTGGCTAGGTTCTGAGTCGGATATCGCTTGGGCAGACGTTCTTAGGTCTTCGAGGCTTGGAAGATTCTCTCGATTGAATTATTCAAAGTCGCGCTGAACTCTTCTTCGGTCTGTTGCACCGTCAGCCCCTCGGCTAATGCGCGGGAGAAGCTAGCAATCATGCCCTTGTTGCGTGTGAGACGTTCTGATGCCTCATTCAGCGAGTACCCACCCGATAGTGCCACGACTCGCAAGACATTCGGATGCTCGATGCACTCGGCGTAGAAACCGTCTTCTTCGGGTAACGTAAGTTTTAGCATGACCTGCTGATTGGAGTTTAGTCTGTTTAAGTGGTTGAGCAGCTCTGCTTTGAGCAATGCTTCGGCTTCAGCCTTCTGCGGGCAGTGGATGTCTATTTCAGGCTCGATTATTGGGATCAGGCCTGCAGCAATAATATGCAACCCGATTTCAAACTGCTGATTGACAATGGCCTGTATGCCTAATGCGTCGGCAGTCTTGATGACAGATCGCATCTTGGTGCCAAACACGTTGTGTTCCTTGGCGCGTGAGAGCAACGAATCCAGGTCTGGAATCGGTTTCATCAACTGAACACCGTTCGCCTCGTCCGCAAGACCCTTGTCGACCTTCAAGAACGGAACGATTCGTTTATCTTCCCACAGGTACTCGGCGACGCCCTTACTGTCAATCTTGCGATTGATGGTATCCTCGAATAAGATCGCGCCAAGAATACGGTCACCGTTAAAATTCGGATTGGTCATGATGCGGGTTCGCATCTCATGGATCTTGGCGAACATCTCGTCATTACCAGAGTATTCGTCCTCACTGACGCCAAACTGTCGGAGTACCTTCGGCGTGCTGCCGCCGCTCTGATCGAGAGCCCCGATAAAACCTTGGTCTTTTTGAACCTTCATGAGCTGTTGTTCGAACATAGCTAGATCCACCTTTGAGGTCTGGAGTCCGGCGACAGCGCCGTACCTGTTTAAATTTTTTGGAGAGCTGGGACGATAACCTTAAGCCTAATTATATATGAAGATGAATCATCAATCTATACTAAACGTTACTCATTCACCACGATCACACTCGTCCAACTCAAATTCACCAGCGAGGGATGTCTCATCTTGACTTGCCTAATCATAGGTCGCGACTTCTTCCAACATGAAAACCTCAAGCCCTGGAGTTTTTCTCCACGGTGATGAAGATTTGTTCAGGGGAGTTGTCGAATCTATAGCATTTCCTAGAAGTTTTCGATTCTATATAATGCGTTTTGTGCTTTAGGGGTACAAGCCTCGTAACTGATGGGCTTGCGCGACTCGATCGATTCCGTTCATGAGCGCAGCCATCCGCATAGTGGTCTTTTTCTCCTGTGCATAGTCCAAGGTTCGTTGAAAGGCGGACACGATGATTTCTTTTAGTCGTTCGTGAATATCCGCCTCCTTCCAGAAAAATCTCTGAACATCTTGTACCCATTCAAAGTACGACACAATGACCCCGCCTGAATTAGCCAGAATATCGGGGATGATGAAGATATCCCGATCAGCCAAGAGTGAATCAGCTTCAAGAGTGGTTGGTCCATTTGCGGCTTCGACTAAGATCCGACAGCGAATGTTCCGAGCGTTGTGCTGTGTGATTTGTTCTGCGACCGCTGCGGGAATGAGCACTGTACAGTCTGTTGTTAATAATTCTTCGTTGGTCAGAGGATCGCCCAGTGTATGCATGGAATTGAGGGATTGTTTCTCTTCCTGGTAGCGTTTCAGAATGTCTGGAATATTTAACCCGTGTGAATTGTAGAGGCCCCCATTCTGGTCACTGATTGCGATGATCTTGGCTCCCGCTTCGCTGATGATTCGAGCAGTATGAGAGCCGACATTGCCCATGCCTTGTATGGCGACTGTGGTCTTAGATAGCTCGATATTGAGATGTTTGAGGGCTTCCAGCGTCACGTTCACCACTCCTCGACCAGTGGCTTCTTCCCGCCCAGCGCTTCCACCAATGGCTAAAGGTTTTCCTGTCACGACACCGGGAACCGCAAATCCCACTTGTTCACTGTAGGTATCCATCAGCCAGGCCATAACCTGAGCATTGGTTCCGATATCAGGCGCCGGAATATCCTTGTTAGGTCCGATGATCGGAAAGATTTCCGCCGCGTAGCGACGGGTTAATCGTTCAAGTTCGCCCTGAGAGAGGATGCTGGGTGATACTTTTATGCCACCTTTAGCGCCGCCATAAGGAAGACCGGCGATGGCGGTTTTCCAGGTCATCCACATTGCCAGGGCGGCGACCTCACCGAGATTGACTTCAGGGTGATAGCGAATTCCCCCTTTACAGGGACCTCGGGCTGAGTCATGTTGTACTCGATAGCCCATAAACACTTTGACCGAACCGTCGTCCATGCGGACAGGGAGGCTGACGGTCAAAGCTCGTTGTGGGGCTTTGAGTCGTTCTCTGAAGTTGGGATCAAGTTCCATGGCTTGGGCTGCTTGATCAAATTGCGCCACAGCAAGGTGAAACGTGGGGTGGTCAAATTCAGTAACGGCTGCTCCTTCCATGTAGACCCTCCAAGGTTAAAGAGTTCTATGTCAATCGTAACATAAGAGGACAACGGCAGGTTGTATTAGCCATTTTACAACGGTGTGGAGTCTTATGTGATCACGACAAGCGCAAGCAGAGAAACGCTAGGCAGGAAATTTTGCCCTGACTCTATTGGTGGGTGCTGTGTATTGATGAGCGCTTGCGATTATTTCATGAAAGCTGGTTTTCAAAATCCATGCTTCTATGCAATATAGTAACGATGAATATTTTGTTTTCGTCTATGCGGTAAGTGATGCTGTGTTTGCCAACTTGATGAGATTTGTACTGTTCAGGAATATCGTAGCGAAAGTGGCCATACAGCACAGGATTTTGAGGAATTTTCTCGAGACCTGATTTAATCAGTTTTGAATATTTCAATGCCTGTTTTTCACCGTATCGTTTGAACGTGTAGCGCTGAATAGCCTTGAAGTCCTTTTGTGCCCGCTCCGAAAGCCGAACGATATATTTTTTCTTTATGTAAAACTTCGTCTGTCAATTGGTTAATTAATCTAGGGCTATATGTTTTGACACGTCCGGCTTGAATATCGGCTTCTCCATCGGCTAGGGCCGCATTGATCGATGCCAGACGCTTGGCATTGGTTTCATGGTTCATGTGTAGGCGAATTACATCCTTGCCCACCTCCGCATAGGTACTATACAGGCCGGTGTGAAGCAGCCCTTTCACATATGTCTCGTATGGATCGCCCAAATCGATATTCGGCATGGCATACTTTTTATTTGAAAATGATCATAATTTGTATGAATATCATGTCATTTATGGGTGTGAATGTAATATTTTTCAAAAGTCGTCAAATGTGAGATATTTGCGTTCTTGTGCTGGTGTTTGGCATACAAAATCAAAAATGAAAAATAAAGCAATGATCTAGCAGAAGAATAGTCCTTGTCAGTTTGATAGGATACTACCTAGAGATCGATACTAAACTGTTCTAGGGTGCCGGAATGACGCTAGAATCGACCTGTTACATGTGTGATTCTTCTGCAACATCGCGTGAGCACGCTCCGCCGTTGTGCTTCTTTCCTGAAACCAACAGTATTGGTCGAAACTTGCGCTGCAATCTCGTAACTGTTCCATCGTGCGATCTCCACAATTCCAGAAAATCAAAAGACGATGAATATTTGCGCTACGTTATCCTACTCGTGACAGCTCCGAATAGTTCGGCAGCAATGCACCAATTTGATGAAAAACTGATTCCCGCCGTAGACAGGAGTGGGCATGTCTTCAGATCATTAGCTGAAGATAGAGGGCCGATTACTGAAGGAATGCAAGTCTTGCAGATCAATCGGAGGCGCTTTGATGCTTGCGTTGATCACTTGGCGAGGGCACTGTTCTTTGACATCTATAAACGAAAATGGAGCTTGCCGATGATTGTTGAATCCCCCAATTTCTTCAGCGGGATTTCGTCCGATAACGTTGTTCCGCATCAGCCCACACTAGATGCTGTAGAGGTATCCAGACAGTTTCTTGGCCCAGAACCAATCAGGGGCGAGAATCAGGAGGTGTTTAAGTATCGCCTTCGATTCGACGAGGAAAATAACTGTTATGCGTTCGAAGCTATATTCTATGATTGCTTTGAGGTATATTCATTTTCCTCAAAGCAGTTGAGGCAGCAGGCAGCGGTATAACAATGTAATTGACCTCGGGCGCGATATGGAAAAGTGCCGAGAACGAAGCGGCAGCAGCGAGCCGTTCTTCGCAATTGTTAGATGTAGAAAAGGGGCATTCAACTTTTTGTTGTGTCTTGCTGAAAATGGCATCTTCCCCTGACGAACTTTTCAGACGACTACCAGAATATTTCTACGCCTGATTTTTATGGTTGATCTCTGTTGAACGATTACCTAGGGAGAGGACTTCTACGACGAGGTCGGGGTTCCGAAGTTAATCAGTGGCAGAGACTTTATCCCATCTTTCCTGAGGCATCCAGACGACATCAGGCACGCGAACACCAGAAGTTGCGGTGAGGACAGCCACTTCGTATACGGCTTCACCACCGAGTTGCCGCTGAAGCTGAAAGGCAATGCTGGCACATATGCGCTGATGGCGCGTTTCTGGCCTCAGACTCATAATCACTTCTCCATGTTCGGTGAGTTCATACCAATCAGGGAGCTGATGATCCTGGGCAAGGTCAGCCCAGACTTGTGATAATTCTTCTGGTGTCAGAGTGGTTTCGATGTTCGGCATACCTTGATTCTGGGAATCTCCTTATTTCCTGTCAAGGAATCTTATGCTGAGAATAAAATGCTATCCTGATTTGCCCCTATCACTTCAGTCATACAACACTTTAATGAGATACAGTCCATGAGGTGGGGCAGTTTTTCCTGCCGCGCAACGGTCAACAGCCTCGAGAATCTGTTTGATATCACTTGGATGACGCTTCCCTAACCCCACTTCCATTATGGTGCCGACTATGGACCGGACCATTTGTTTCAGAAATCGGTTGGCTTGGATTTGAATGCGGATGAGCATGTCTTCTTGCTTCAATGTGAATGACTCGACTATGCAGACTGGGTTTTTTGTATCAGTCGGGGAATTTTGAAATGATGAAAAATCATGAGTGCCTACTAGTAATGCTCCTGCCTCCTGCATAGCCTTCAGATCTAGCGGTTTCGATATATGCCAGAGGCGATATCGTTCGAGAGCTGAGCGATGCGGGGTTTGTGCGATTCGATACTCGTAGATTTTTCCTTTGGCGCTGTAGCGGGCGTGAAAGGTGTCCGTTACTTCTTCGACTTGTTGTACGGCAATATCTGCTGGAAGAAGGCCGTTGAGCCCACGTACCCATTCCTGAGAAGACAGTGGTTTTTCAGATTGAAAGCTCGCTACTTGTCCGTACGCATGCACGCCAGCGTCGGTTCGCCCGGCAGCAATAACCGATGTTCGTGTTTGCGTGATTTGGGTGAGCGCCTTTTCAACCTCCGCTTGTATGGTCGGTTGCTGAGGTTGATACTGCCAGCCGGCGTAATTCGTGCCATCGTATTCGAGTGTCACTTTGTATGTCGTCATGTCTGACCATCACTGTATGAAAACATGATGCGTTGTAATCGAAGACTCTAACCTATCATAGGTCTTTTCAGAAGAACACTAGGCAGCTTATGAAGATAATCTATTAGAGTAAGAAGTAACAAAACTTGGGACGAACAAGACCAGCAGCGTATTTCGTGATGTGTCGTTCGGGTTTTGTGAGAAAACAACGGCTCTGGCTATCTTCAACGAAAGACGAGATACGCTTCACGCTTGCGCGCCGGTGCGCTCCCGGCCGTCGTAGCCACGAAACTACTATGGCGGAGTCGGCACAGCGCGCAGGTACGAGTGACGAGTCGGTGTTACCGTGAAACGGTCTGGAGCGGGGTAATGTACGCTTTAATGCCCTGAAAAATTCCTTCAGCAACGCGTTTTTGGTAGGTCTTGCCTGTGATGAGTTTTTCTTCTGTTGGATTGGAGACAAACGCTATTTCGGCCAGAATACTTGGCATGGTCGTCATGCGGAGAACAAAGAAGGGAGCCGTTTTGACCCCGTGGTCTTTGATCTTGTAATGTTTTCGTAATTTTCCGACTAAGGCCTTGCGTGCAATCCACGCTAAGTCTCTGGATTCGTCAATTTTTTTATCTGCCAAGACATCGGCAAGGATAAATTGCCAGGCCGGGCCATTATCTTTTAACGGTGTTCCATTTTCTCGTGCAGACACTTCGAGGGCTCGAGGATCACTGGCTTTTCCAAAATGATAGATTTCCAAGCCTTTGACCGATTGTTTGGGATGCGAGTTCACGTGAATTGAGACGAAGAGGTCGGCTTTCTTGCTATTAGCAAATTTGGCCCGGTCTTCCAGTTCAATGAAGATATCCTTTTCTCGAGTCATGAGGACCTTCGCATTGAGTCGTTCGGCAATCATGGCTTTCAGTTGTCTTGAAACTTTCAGCACAATGTCTTTTTCTCTCGTTCCTTTTCGGCCCAGCGCTCCCGGGTCTTTTCCTCCATGCCCTGGATCAATCACAATGAGCAGTGGGTTGTGTGGCTTTGCGGTTGGGACGACCTTGACTGGTGTGAGGCGTTTTGGTTTTGGCGCAGGTTTTTTGACCACCTGAGGCGGTGCAGGTTTAGTTTGAGGTGGAGGAGGCGCAGAGGAAGGAAAAAGGTCTAAGACCAGACGATTCGGGTTTTTTAAGGTCAAGACTTGATATTTGTCGAGCGTCGAAAGATCGACCGTGATCGTGACGGGTTTATTCCATTGTCGAGCGAGTTGAACCACTTGTGGAAACCCTTTTCGTTGAGTCTTCTTGTAGGCTTGGGTGCTGAGACGGGTATTGTCTAGTTCAAATACCACTTGTTCTGGTTTCGTCGTGCTTCGCTTTTTGAAATGTATGTGGCCTTTGAGATCAATCACCAGTCTGGTGTGGTCTGGATATTTATGAAAGCGAACGTTTTGGACCATCGATGACGACGATTTTCGAGCTTTTTGAGGACGAGACGACTTCTTTGTTGCAACAGGGTGGACGAAGGGTTGTATTTTTGGATCAGTAAGACTTGCTGGAGGGAAGACGGGTTGGGGCACCCCAAAAGAGCTTGAAAGAGGAATTGGACCAAAGACGATAAAGAGGGTCCAGATGATAAGAATTCGTGACAGTGGTGGCATAGTAGTCTATATCTAACTATTTCTCAGAAGTTTGCGGTCTTGTCAAGCTTCCAGAAAGATGGGATTCCAGAATTCTTGACTGTACAGCAATCGTTCGATAGCCTGTGATTCATCATGGCAACGCATGTCATCATTGATGGGTATAATCTTTTGGGCGCTTCAGAACGTGGCTCTCGGACGACAGGTCAAGATGGAGAGGCCTCTCGTGAGCGTCTCCTGCACGATCTGGCGACGTATCAACACCGGGTCGGACATACCATTACCGTGGTTTTTGATGCATGGAGGCAACATGGAGGCACTCAACATCATGAACATCGTACCGGGGTGACAGTGATTTTTACGAAACAAGGTGAACAAGCCGATCAGGTGATTCAGCGTATGGTACGAGCACAGAGTCAGAACTGTGTTGTGGTTTCTTCTGATCATGAAATTATAGCCACGGCTCAAGCGCATGGTGCCATGGTGCTTCGATCGCAAGTTTTCTTAACAAAACTCCGAGAACAGACAGTGTCTTCACGTCATGCCGAATCGGCCATATTACACGATGATCCTGACATGAATCAGATGCGTCGACCTGACAAAAAAGGGAATCCCCGAAAACTTCCGAAAGCGGTACGGCAGCGTCTGAGAAAGTTGAAGAAATTTTAATCTTCAACTGAGGTTGAACAGTCTTTTAGCGTTGGTGGCTGTAATTTTTGCAATTCGTTCGAACGCCTCAGGATTTTCTCCCTCCTTCACTTTTGCAACTTTTTCTGCCACCTGTTTAATGTAGGCCGACTCATTTCGTTTCCCGCGATAGGGAACCGGAGTCAAATAGGGAGCATCGGTTTCAATTAACAGGCGGTCATCAGGGACGGTTCTCACAATTTCTCGAAGTTCGGAAGCATTGCGAAATGTAATAATTCCAGAAAACGAAATATAAAATCCGAGACCTAAGGCATCGTTCGCTAACGTGGCATCTCCTGAAAAGCAGTGGATGACTCCTCCAATTTTCGCCGCGTGCTCTTCACGCAAAATCGTGATAGTGTCATTCTGAGCTTCACGAGTATGAATGACTACGGGAAGCTGGAGTTCATGGGCCAGTTGAATTTGTTCGCGAAACCGTTGTCGTTGGATCTCACGAGGGGAATGGTCATAATGAAAATCCAATCCAATTTCCCCATATCCAACGACTTTGGGATGTTTGGCCAATTCCTTCAATTCTTGATACCACGAGTCTTGGATATGTTTGACTTCGTGTGGATGAACGCCAACCGTGGCATATACATTGGCATGTCGATCAGCCAATTCAACCGCTGCACGACTTGTCGCCAAATCACAGCCAATCGTGATAAAGGATTCGACCCCGGCTTCCTCAGCACGTTCAAATATTTCAGCACGGTCCGGATTGTATCGTTCATCATCTAAATGAACGTGACTATCGATGAGCATACGACCTCAATAAGTAAAAAAGTTTCGTGAATGTACCATATTTTATGAGAACAAAGAAGTCTGGACTCGAGCGGACTTAGATGGGAAATGTGATGCGAGTGTGTAGGTGTCTGTCATGAGTTGGGATGAGCAATTATTCAGAAGCATTAATAGCCAGGCTGGGGCCTCTGAAATATTGGACTGGATGATGTACGAATTTTCGCAAGAGGGAAACTTGCTCTTTCCATGTAGTCTCCTCGTCATCTATTGGGGATGGACGAACTGGCGAGAGGCCAGGATTGCGGGGCCGACATTGGCGCTGTTGATTGGATTAAGTGATCTCATCGGCGGTCAATTGAAAATTGCTATCGACCGAGCTCGTCCCTGTCATGTTTTGGCGAGTATCCATGAACTGGTCGGATGTGGAGGAACGATGAGCATGCCTTCGAACCATGCCGTCAATTCTGCCACAGCCGCCGCTTTTCTTCATATGTTGTACCCACGCACGGCATGGATTACTTGGCCACTGGTCGGGCTCATTGGTTTGTCACGTGTCTATCTGGGGGCGCATTATGTCACTGATGTGTTTGCCGGATGGACGTTAGGTCTCGTGCTTGGGGCGAGTATAGGTTTCCTTGTAGCCAAATCTTCGTGGTTTGGCCGAGAAAAGGAGCCGTCCGTCGTACCTGCGACGTAAGGTTCAGGTTTCTACGAAGAATGAGAAGAATGAGAAGAATGCGAATGCGTAAAGCTTGGGCTCATTTCTCCATTCGTCAGTCGATTCAAATCGCAATGAACAGTATCAGGTTCCGTACAGTGAGTTTCTAGCTGAATGGTATGATGGTGGATGCCGAAATCGGCGATAATCATTGATTGAATACTGTTCAGAAGAACATCTTTTTCCTGTTCATGTTCCGAATCAACTAAGACATGACAGGTCAACATAATGAGGCGTGGTTCGACGGCCCAAATATGGAGGTCGTGCACATTCTGAACCCCGCCAATTCGTTCGATGGCTTTCACCACATTGGTGGGATTGATGCTGGGTGGTGTGGATTCTAACAAGACGTCAAGCGACTCGCGAAAAATCGGCCAAGCACCTCTGGCAATGACGATCACAATGAGAAGACTAATGAGTGGGTCAAGTGCTGTCCAGCCAGTATAGAGAATGCCAATGCCGCAGGCTACGACGCCAAGTGAGACCCAGGCATCGGCGAGCATATGCATAAAGGCCCCGCGAATGTTCAGATCGTCTTTTGCGCCGTGTTGAAGGAGTAAGGCGACTGATAAATTCGCCAAAAAACTGACGAGTGCAATGATGATCATCCATCCTCCTGGAACAACGACAGGATCGGTGAGTCGATGGATGGCCAGAGCAGCGAGGATTCCTGCCGTGAGCAGTAACACTAATCCGTTGACAAACGCAGAGACAATTCCTGCACGATGATAGCCAAAGGTTCGATCTTCAGTCGCCGGTCTGGCTGCTAAAATATGCGCATATAACGCGAGGAAGAGTGAGCCTTGATCGATAAGATTATGGCCGGCATCGCTCATCAGGCCTATGCTGTTAATCACATATCCGCCAATGAATTCTGCCACGATAATGATGGCATTGATGGCCATGCCAATACGTAATCGAGTTTTAAGTTGATTGTAGGAGAGCGTGGGAGTCGTCATGGTGTTAGTTTCGCATCATCCTGCTGAATGAGCAAGAACAAGAAGCGTGAGGTTGGATATTCTAACCAAGCGTATTGTTTGCCGATCAACCATCATCGTTTCTGACGTCATCTTTTAATTGATGAAGTATTGGATGTTACGAAAGAGTCAGGAGATGTTCATAGAGTGCTTGAGTTTGTCGTGCAATGGCTGACCAACTAAACAATTCTTCAGCTCGTCTCCGACCGGCTTTGGCATAGTGTTCGCGCTGGTTCTGGTTGGCCATCAGTTCGTTAATGGCCGTGGCTAAATCATTGGAGAATTGTTCCGGGTTGACGGGCGAAAATGGCGATTCTTGATGTTGCTGCAGCGAGACAAGTGTGCCTGTTTCTCCATCCACGACTACCTCTGGAATGCCTCCGATGGCTGATGCCACAATGGCCGTCTCGCAAGCCATGGCTTCAAGATTAATGATGCCGAATGGTTCGTAGATCGAGGGGCAACAGAAGATGGCCGCATGTGAATAGAATTCAATGACACTTGGTTTGTCGAGCATCTCACGAATCCAAATCACTCCCTGTCTTTTCTTGGATGCGTCTTGAACGGCACGTTCCATTTCCGCTTCGATTTCAGGTGTGTCAGGTGCTCCGGCACAGAGGACGACCTGGAACTCTGGGTTTAAGTGCTCAATGGCTTGAACCAGATGCACAATGCCTTTTTGTCTGGTAATTCGACCCACAAACAACACGTAGGGTTTTTCTGGATCAACCCCGTAACGGAGAAGGGCCTTGGTTGAGGTCTGTTTTGTGTACTCTGAGAGATCAATGCCATTATGAATCACCTTGATCTTATCTTGTGCAATGGAGAAATGGCGAAGAATATCTTGTTGCGTTCCGTGAGAGACCGCAATAACCGCGTCGGCCATTTCGAGTGCCGTTCGTTCTAGCCATAGTGAATAATCATAGCCACCCCCCAGTTGTTCCCGTTTCCAGGGACGTAAGGGTTCAAGGGAGTGCGTGGTGATTACCAGTGGAATCCCATAATTCAATTTGGCCAAAATGCCGGCGAGATGGGTATACCAGGTGTGACAGTGGATCAGGCTAGCATCGATGCCAAAGGAATTGAAGTCGAGTCCTCTCTGCATGGCTCCAAATACGGAAACTAAGGGCTTGGGACATCCGTACTGACTATTATCCAATTCAAATCCTCTGACGTGAAGGTTGGGTTCAGTCACTCTCTGGTCACCGAAGCACCGCACTTCCACTTGCATCAGTTTGGCAAGTTCTTGGCTGAGATATTCAACGTGTACACCGGCCCCTCCATAATTATACGGAGGATATTCATTGGTGAGGAGTAAGGCCTTCATCGTATTGTGTTTTCCTCTCACATGGGAATTTGTGTAGTGAGTGTTGTCCTGAGCGTTTGGAAATTCGCTCTATAGAAAACGCAAGAACGGAAGTATATCACCGTTGTTGCTCGACTATCTTGAACCGTAAATGGTGAAGACTCGTGACTGATCCTACGGACAGAGGGATCGGATTAGCGAGAGCTATTGGCTTGAGTTGACCCAGTCACGAGCGTGATGTTCCTTCACGTTGAAGAATTCTCTTGGCCAAAAGGTCAGACAACATGAGAAGAGCAGAAGCGTTTGTATAAAGCTGTACCGTTTCTTGTGTTTGGTGATGGGGTCGACACTGAGATTTATTTGAAGAGCGCGTTAAGTTCTTTTCTCATTCTCTGTCTCATCAAGACTTTCTACAAGTATACGATGAGAAGAACAGACGCCGTAGAACATAACGCCATGGCCGTATATTCGACCTTTGTCGGTAAACCTTAAACCCTCTTTTCAACAATTGGATGACAAGGAGGTTCGCTGTCGTCTTAATATTATGTATGTGACGACAGGGATATCGGCGTCCTTGAGCCTCAGGAGTCGATCGAAATTTCGTTAGACGGCGACTTGACTGACTGTTTGGTTGCATCCACAGCGGCTGTGACACGTGATGCCGCTTGTTTTAATGTCTGCTGAGTATCCTTTGTCAGGGTGTTGAGGGTGCTTTTCGTGTCGGTTGCCATTCCTGTGAACTCTTCCTGAGCCGTTTTCGCTCCTCGAACTAATCGTCCTCGCAGTGAAGTTCCAGGTTCGGGGGCCATTAGCAAGGCCGCGCCAGCACCAAGGGCGACTCCCGCAATAAAAACGAACGTATTGACCCAGCCTGAGTCGTCTGAATAATCTTGATGATCCATGATCGGTCTCTCCCTTGATATGGTATGATTTATGAGTGTCTCTGCTGTTTATTCCCAACGAATGTCGTTACGGCACTTCCTAGCAACACGCCAGCTCCAAACACAAGACTATAGGCGAGGCCTGTTCTCAATTCCGGCCAGCTCTCAAGAACTCGTTCCCAGAGTGGGACGCCCGTTGGAAAGTGAACATGCCCTTCCCATCCGAGGTTGGCTTGTTGAAACGTTTGATCTGCTTCGTTGTCTTCTTTCGGAATGTGTTCGCTGTTGTGTTCTAATATTGTCATGCGGTCCTCTCTAATAAAGCGACAGGGAAATGTTCAAGAATCTCATGTACCGGTACTATAGCTTTTTCATGGTGTTCCGTCGATGCAATCGATTCTCCTGTGAGTACATTCGTAAATCGCGAACCAGCCAATGTATCGGGAAGCAAAAGATTCGTGCCCTCCCACACCTCTTTCCCAAGCGGCCATTGTCCCGACTCAGGGCAGAGACTTGAAATAAAGCGCGGGATAATCGTTATTGCAGCCTGCTCACCTTCTATTCTACCAAATGCGCAGACATGTGGCGATTGTGGCCCATCGGACTCCAGAGGTTGAAAATCGCCTTCTAGAAATAGGGAGGCATGGGCTTTTCGATATTGAAGGGCCTTCAAGGTTGTCCAGAGTTTGAGGTGTCCATTATGAGGGTGCTCAAGCAATTGTCGCAGTAATGCCAGGGTTCCATCGCGTTGTTGAGTCTGGTTGAGGTCCTCAAGTGCTTGCCGGTGGTTTTCATACTCTATAGGTCGGCGATTGTCAGGGTCGACTAAATGGAAATCCCACAATTCAGTTCCTTGGTAAAAATCTGGAATGCCCGGTGCGGTGATCTTGAGCAACACCTGCGAGAGTGAATTCACCATGCCATAGTGTGCGACGATGTGTTGAAAGGAGAGGACGTCTTTGAGGAAGGCTCGAGAACGTGTGGGTTTCAGTATGTGGGCGATAAACTCTTGAATGGCTGATTCGTAGGCTTCATTTGGGTTGAGCCAACTTGAGTGGACTTTCGCCTCGCGAAGGGCCTTAAGCATATATTCCTGAATACGGTTTGTGAACTTCTCAAGGGCTGGTCCCTCAAGTGGCGTAAAAGGCCAGCAGCCGAGAATCGTTTGGTACAGAAAATATTCCTCATTCCGGTCAGGTATGGTTTGTTCATCAATGATCTGTTTGGCTTTTTTATTGAGCTGTGACCATCGACTGACGTGTTTTCGCCATTGTTGGGGAAGTTCAGAAAGCACATTGAGGCGAGCTCGAACGTCTTCGCCGCGTTTTGTGTCGTGGGTGGCTGTTGCAGAAATACTATACGGTGATGTGTTCTTTCGTATAAGCATTTGTTCGTAAAAGTGGTCGAGTGAAATGCCAAATTGGTCAGGTTCTCCCCCGACTTCGTTTAATGATGTTAATCGATTATAGATGTAAAACGCTGTATCTTCGACGCCTTTTGCCATGACCGGGCTGGTGGTTTGTTGGAATTTCATAATGAAACTATTGACGTCGCGCCAATCAAGATGTGATCCGTCAAACGGCACCTTCAAGAGGAGGTCGCGGATGAAGTCAAAGACCAGATTGTTAATGGCCGGATTTCTTTGTTTGGCTCGAGCCGTGGCTAGACGGATATATAGTCGATCACGATCGGCGACGCCTTCACTGGGATCGAAGGTGATATACGTACGATAGACTGGAAAGCAGGCAATAATTTCGCGAACGGCATGAATTAAACTGTTTAAGGTGAAGTCCCGTGAACGGCGATTCCGTTCGGAGAGAAGGCTGAGTTGATGTCCCAATGCGTTAATCTCACTGGACATTGCACTACTCATGATGAGTTTTTTGGAGTGATAAATGAGGTCGTTGTATGTTCCGGAAGGTTTGGTAAAACGGTTATAGAGATCGTCAAATTTTCGTACATGTTGTGTGTCAATAAAGAGGTTATTGAGCAAGGTCAAGAATTCATAACCTGTTGTGCCATGGCACGGCCATTCCTCACTCAGAGATTCAGACTTCCCTAATATTTTTTCCACTACGATGAAGATTGATCGGTTCTGCGCGTCAAATGGAAGGTTGAGTTCTTCGCGAGCCCATGCCTGCCATTGCTCGAGATAGGCTTTCGGATCAAACAGCCCGTCAATATGGTCAATGCGAAGCCCGGTAATTGCCCCTGTTTTGAGTAGATGAAATACGCACTGATGAAACTCTGTAAAGACCTGAGGTTCTTCCATACGGATTGCCGCAAGCTGATTCACATCGAAAAAACGTCGATAGTTGATTTCTTCAGCCGCCACACGCCAAAAGGCCAGACGATAGGCTTGATTGCTTACGAGCGCATCAAGTAAGTCAAAGCTTCGATCTGAGCCTTTGACCCCATTCAAAATACGAATATTTTCTTTGATGAACTCGGCGATATCGGAATGTTCTTGGCATAAGCTGGAAAGGCGACGCTGAATGACTTCTTTTTCTCGATATCGTTCGGCAATGCGTTCCTGGTCATGTTCATTTCTTGATGGGAGATGCGATAAGGCCGTAATGATGCTTTGAAATTCTTGCAAATGGGCATCGTCAGGGTTGAGCTGTTGTGCCAGGTCATCCTGGCGAAATGTGAGAATGAGTGTCCAGGTTGAAGGGTCGATCGGAAATTGATGATCATAATATTGAAAGAAAAATCGTCCATCCGAATAGGATAGGGCAATTTCCTGATTTTCCAACGCGATTCCGTATTGCTCTCCTAGAATGGGAAGTAATACTTTATTTTCAAGCTCAGGTTTGACGGGATTCCAGTCGATGTCAAACAGTTTGGCGTGCTTTGAGCTGGGACCGTTTTCTAAGACATCCTGCCACCAAGGGTTAGCGGATTGATCAATTCCCATATGATTGGGAACGACATCAAGAATGTGACCCATGTGATACTGCTCTAAGGCATTGATGAATTGCTGGTAGTCATCTTCACTGCCCAGTTCAGGGTTGAGTCTGGTGGGGTCAATGACGTCATAGCCATGGGTGCTACCAGGGAGCGCTTTAAGGTAAGGAGAGGCATAGCAGTCCGTAATGCCGAGGTCGTGGAGGTAGGGAACAAGATCGGCCGCATTCTTAAACGTAAACGATTGGTTGAATTGAAGGCGATAGGTAGAAACTGGAATGCGTCGACTGGGTATGGGCATGGAATGCAAACTTACGTAGGGTTAATCGGATCGATGACGGCTCGGCCGCCGTACGATTGACCTCGCGGAAGAACAATCAAGCCGGATTTGCCAACCGTACTAATTGGAGAATCCTTGGACTTGTGGAATCCTAACTCCGTCCCAGCGGAAATAACATTGAATCGATCAGCAATGACACGGCGTAATCGGCATTTTGGGCCAATGATCGTGCCATCGAGAATGACGCATTCCTGAATGACGGTTCCTTCTCCAATGCGAACATTGCGTCCGATCAGAGAGCGTGTAATTTTTGCATCAACAACAAGACTCCCTTGCCCAACCATGGCATCATCGACTCGGGTTCGGACTAAGCTGGCCACGGGTTCAAGGGATGCATCGGTTTGAATGGGCCAGTTCACGTTGCGAAGATCAAATATTGGCGTTTCCCCGAGGACATCCATGTTTGCTTGCCAATAAGCATCGATTGTGCCAACGTCTCGCCAGTAACCCCATTCTTCATACGGATGAATCCCTGGTACGACATTTTTCATGAAGTCATACGCTAACACTCGGTGTGTCTTTGTCAGTGAGGGAATAATATCTTTTCCGAAGTCATGCGTGCCGGATTCACTGGCGTCTTGTTCGAGCGCCTGAATGAGCGTATCCACATTGAAAATATAATTGCCCATCGAGCTGTAGGCCATTTCCGGATTGGTCGGCATTGGTTTTGGTGATTTGGGCTTTTCTTCAAAGCCAATAATCCGTTGCTCCTGGTCGACCTCCACGATACCGAATCCTTTTGCGGCCTGAAGTGGGACCGGAAGGGCCGCAACGGTCACATCGGCTTGATTATCTAGATGAAACTGAATCATCTGCCGAATGTCCATGCGATAAATATGATCAGCACCAAAGACTGCCACTAATCCAGGAGCAAAATCGCGTATGAGATTAATGTTTTGATAAATCGCATCGGCCGTGCCTTCATACCACTTGCCTCGCCCTTTCATTTGTGGAGGAACGACTGTAATGAACGATTGGCGATGTGGTCCTCCACTTCGCCAGGCACGACGTAGGTGTTCAATCAGAGATTGAGAACGATATTGAACCAAGACATACATGGCCAGAACACCGGAATTCAGGAAGTTGCTAAGGACAAAATCTGTGATACGATATGTTCCGGCAAAGGGAACAGCTGGCTTGCTTCGCTGTTCCGTGAGGGGCATGAGCCGCTCACCTTTTCCCCCGGCCATAATCATGGCTAAGACTCGCTGGGACACGCGCTCTCGTTGATGATTTCGTGGTTTGGAACCGTCGTGATCATTCATAGCGATTTTGTGTGGATCCGTGGAGAGTGAGAAGGTTTTGTTGATTGTTTCAGCTGTTCGATTTGTTTAGACTGTTGAGCAATCATTCGGCTTTTTTTCATTTGTGCGGGAAGGGAGGCCAGGAGGCTGATGATCACGCCAAGGGCGAGCGTGGTGAGCAGAACGATCACCAATGATCCCTGAAACGTCCAGGCAAAGAAATGGATGGTGATTTCGCTTGCATTCTGCAATGAAAAGGCTACGGCGAAGAAAACCATCATCAGAGCGGCAATTAAGGCAAATGACATGAGAAATTTCAGGCTCGATAGGTTATAATACGGAATAACATTCGACATTACTACACTTATTTACCATGTCCGCACCCCTTGATCAACAAACCATGCGTCTAATTCACGGAGAAGAAGGCCATCCGTTTGCCTACCTCGGTCCTCATCTCCAAGAGGGGACTGGAAAAACTCGTAGTGTCATTCGGGCACTGTTTCCTGAAGCTGCCAGCGTGAATGTGTTGTTCGATAACGAAAAGGCGCAATCCCATCCGATGAAGACGATGACGTCGGACGGTTTGTTTGCATTAGAGTGCGCCGTTGACGCTCGAAAGGTTGGTTACCGGTTTCAAGTGGTGAAGCAGAATGGGGAGCGACATGAACGTCGTGATCCCTATGCGTTTGACCCGGTCCTGTCAGAGTATGATCTCCATTTATTTGGAGAAGGCAAGTTGTATAAAGCGTATGACAAGCTTGGGGCGCAAGTGTGTCAGCATCAAGGCGTTCAAGGTGTCAGTTTTGCTGTCTGGGCACCTAATGCGAAGCGAGTGAGTGTGGTCGGGGATTTCAATGAATGGGATGGCCGGCGTCATCTCATGGAATCACGTGGAGGATGTGGACTGTGGGAATTGTTTATTCCCGAGCTGCAAGAGGGAGAGGTCTACAAGTATGAGATTCGTTCTCAGAATGGAGATGCTCCGTTTTTAAAAGCTGACCCCTATGCCACAGCGGCCGAGCTTCGGCCAAAGACGGCATCGGTTATCCGAACCACCACTCGTTATCAGTGGCAGGATCACGAGTGGATGGAAAGGCGAGGCAAGCAAAATCCATTAGCCACGCCGTACTCGATTTACGAAGTCCATCTTGCTTCGTGGCGACGAGTCCCTGAAGAGGAATCGCGATGGATGACCTATGGTGAGTTGGCGGAAACGCTTATTCCTTATGTGAAGGAAATGGGCTTTACTCATATCGAGCTCATGCCGGTCACTGAACATCCGTTCGATGGCTCATGGGGGTATCAATCGACCGGGTATTTTGCTCCGACCAGTCGGTTTGGATCTCCAGAAGACTTTATGGCTTTTATTGATGCCTGTCACCAGGCGAATCTTGGTGTGCTGATGGACTGGGCCCCGGCTCATTTCCCTGACGACCCCCATGGATTAGCCTGGTTTGATGGCACTCATCTCTACGACCACGAAGATCCACGTCTCGGGTACCATCCTGAATGGAAAAGCCGCATTTTTAATTATGGTCGGACGGAAGTGAAAACCTTTCTCATCAATAGCGCGTTGATGTGGTTTGACCGATATCACATTGATGGTCTTCGAGTTGATGCCGTGGCCTCGATGCTGTACTTAGACTATGCACGAAAGTCTGGCGAGTGGATGCCGAATCGTTTCGGAGGCAACGAAAACCTCGAAGCGGTGGAGTTTTTGAAAGAGCTTAATGTCATGGTTCATCAGGAGCATCCCGGGAGTGTCATGATTGCCGAAGAGTCGACGGCCTGGGCTGGTGTTTCGCGCCCAACGTATGCCGGAGGGCTAGGCTTTACCTTTAAGTGGAACATGGGATGGATGCATGACACGCTTGAATATTTCAGCATGGATCCAGTTCATCGTAAATATTACCAAAATAAAGTCACGTTTGGTCTGATGTATGCCTTTACAGAAAATTTTGTGCTGGTTCTTTCACACGATGAAGTGGTGCATGGGAAGAAGGCACTCCTCGACAAAATGCCTGGAGATAATTGGCAGAGGATGGCGAATCTTCGTGCACTTTATGGACACATGTGGGGACATCCCGGTAAAAAAATGTTGTTTATGGGATGCGAAATTGGCCAATGGTGGGAATGGAATCATGATGACAGCTTACAATGGCATTTGTTGGAGTATGCACCTCATCAGGGATTACAGCGCTATGTGGCAGATCTCAATCGCCTCTATCAATCTGAGCCGTCTCTCTACGAAGTCGATTTTGATTGGCAAGGATTTGAGTGGATAGATTTACACGATAGCGATCATTCAACCCTGACGTACATTCGCTATGCTCGTGAGCAAAAAGAACTTGTCGTGTGTGCGTGTAATTTTACGCCTGTCCCACGTTTACAATATCGCATGGGAGTTCCGCAGGCAGGCATGTATCGTGAGCTACTGAATAGTGATGCTGAGATCTATGGTGGGAGTAATATGGGAAACGCCGGAGCCGTGGAAGCTGAGCCCACTCCCTATCATAATCAACCTTATTCCCTTCTCGTGACCCTTCCCCCACTTTCCGTGGTTTTTTTCAAGCCCGTTTAAACACAATCCTGCATTGTATTTTTGCAGTGTCTTCAGTTTCTAATCTGAAATTTTTCTCTTTTTGTCGTGGGTGGTTATTTCTGAGGAACTGGTGCTCTTCCAGTAGAGGCGTTGCCGTCCCGATGGTTCTTTCTTTGTGGGCACGGTTATGCCGTATTTGTAAGTACAAATCTCAAGGTTGTGAACTCAAGATCTATGCTGTAATGCCGAGAAATAGAGGATGTATTAAAATGTCCAAGCCGTTGAGACCGAAATTATGGTGTATGGGCTTTCAGCGAGTCATGGGCATGTTCATGGTCTGCTCTTATGAACCTTCTTCGACTTTTAAGGACCTCGCTATGGAAACTGGTAAATTTCGCTTAGTGACCCGCAGTGACTTTGATGGACTCGTGTGTGCCGTCCTACTGAAAGAAGTGGGGATTATTCAGGACATACAGTTTGTCCATCCCAAAGATATGCAGGATGGAAAGGTTGCAGTCACCGCTTGTGACATTACGACGAATCTTCCATATGTGGAGGGTGTGCATCTTGCGTTTGATCATCACCTGAGTGAGACCATTCGCAATACAGGTGGGAGGGACAATCATATCATTGATCCTGATGCTCCTTCAGCTGCGCGGATTGTCTATCAATATTACGGTGGCGATAAAACATTTCCTGCCGCTTGGAATGAGATGATGGAAGCTGTGGATAAGGGCGATTCAGCTCAATATGAAATTGATGAAATTTTGAATCCGCGTGGCTGGGCTTTGATGAATTTTCTCATGGATGCACGTACCGGACTTGGGCGCTTTCGTCAATTTCGAATTTCGAATTATGAGTTAATGATGGAACTTATCGAACAATGCAAAAGTCTGAATGTCGATGAAGTTCTCGCTTTGCCAGACGTTCAAGAGCGGGTTCAGTTGTTTCAAGAGCATGCCGAATTGGCCAAAGAGCAGATACAACGATGTTCGACGGTTCATGGGAATTTGGTTGTCTTAGATCTTCGTGAAGAAGAAACGATCTATGCAGTCAACCGTTTTATGATTTATGCCTTGTTTCCCGAATGCAATGTTTCCATTCATGTCATGTGGGGGCTCAAAAATCAAAATACGGTGTTCGCCATTGGGAAGTCGATTGTTAACCGAAGTGCAACATTAAATATTGGGGAGCTTTGCCTGACGTACGGTGGCGGTGGACATCACAATGCGGGAACGTGTCAGATAGAGAATCATAGGGCTAATGAAAAACTGCAAGAAATTATCGAGAAAATTCACGAGCAAGGATTAGCGCCGGTCGCAACAGGATCGGCAGCTTGTGTCCGAGCTTAACTGGCTGTATATGCGGTGCGTTTCCGTCGGAGACCGTATCCTGTCGTGAATTCTATCGGCGACAGTTGGGGCGCTACTTTTTAGTTTTGACGCCCTCTCCTCCCTGACAATTTTAGTCATTCAATTTTCATGAAATAACGAGGCCGGGGCCTTCTTGGTCAATAAGAAGGCCCCGGCCTTTCTCTATATAAAAAGGCGTCTCTGAAGCTCGGTCTAATTGCCTCTACGACGTAATCGTCTTTGCTTGAATCACAGCCCTCTTCATTTGAACGGCTTTATACACGTTCGTGTGACCGAGCGCGGCGGTCTCGTCGGCAAGTCTACCCTCAAGGCAGAACAAGTTTCCAGAAAGCCCGACGCAAGTCGAGCCCAGAAAAAGCCTGGTAAATCGTGAGTGGGAATTTGTCTGTTGAGATAGGGGTAGAAGACGTCATTCAACGAAATTCTTTTTCTTCGCAATCAGTTGTTCATTGGAAATGTGAACTTAACCTCATTGTTGATTGAGCGCTATAGCGAATCCACCAGTTGGAATGCCTGGACACGATACCATGCAAGAAGGTGCAATCTTGCATAGCATTCAACTGCGTGATTCGGCCATCGACCTGAAGTATCAATTACATGTGTCCAGGTCCAGCTGAGGCCTATCAACTAACCGTGCGCTATTACTCACTTCAAACATCGAAAGGTTATACCCGCTTGGATTGACTGGCCATGATTGACGTTTATATCACGTATTGCTTAGCAATATTATACAAGTGAGTGCGTTATCGTTTCGGTATAACTGACACGGCTATAGGTCTCAAGCTATGAGGTGCTGTTTACGTTTTCCTGACGGTAGATCCAGGCCGGAAATACTGGAAGCGAAGTTTTATATTTTTGTTCTGTGAGATCGAAATTCGTGGGAGCTGGAGAAGGACGATCATGATTAGGAGAGGCGTAGGCTTGAGCCCCATTGTCCAGCAGGAGTGACCAGCGGTTTTTAGGTTGTTGCAAGGTCAGTGAGGTTGGTTTGTCGTTAAATCCAAGTACGAGCAACATGGCTGGTGCGGTCGGGTGTTTGCGATAGATGGTAAGAGTATTGGATTTTTTGTTCGTCCATACACGTAGCTGATGTCCTTTGACGCCAGGGCCTAATGACAGGTGTTGTTTGCGGAGTGTGATGAGTTGCGTCACCCATGCTGCCATACGATGCTGAAGGTCAGTCTGTTCGTCAAGTGGTGTGAGTCGCGAGGCTTCAAATGTTTTCACATCATAGGGATCTGGCACCTCTTTCCAACCAAACTTCTTGAATTCTGCCAATCGTCCTTTGCGTACGGCTTCAATTAACTGTTCATCCCCGTGATCAATAAAGTATTGAAATGGCATATGTTCACCATACTCTTCACCCATAAAGAGCATTGGGATGAATGGGGATAGAAGAATCGAGGTCATCAGCACTTGCTGCGCTGAGTGCGGGATGAGCGTTGAAAGTCGATCGCCTTGGGCGCGATTGCCAATTTGATCGTGGTTCTGGGCAAACACCACAAACGAGGTCGCAGGTAGATGGGACGCAGAGTTCCCATGACGTCGGTGGCGATGCTGTGAGTATTGTCCCGAAAGGACAAAATGTTTCTTGAATCCCGTGGCGACATGATCGAGTGACCCAAAGTCTGAGTAGTAGCCCCGCCGCTCACCGGTAACTAGACTATGAAGTGCGTGGTGAAAATCGTCGTTCCATTGTCCATCTAACCCATAGCCACCCTTTGAGGTTGGAGTAATGATTCTTGTGTCATTCAGGTCACTTTCTGCAATGATATGCGCGGCTCGACCAGTCCTAGCGGCTTCGATATGAACCGCTGTCGTGAGTTCTTCGAGAATGTGTTTCGCGCTGAAATCAAAAATACTGTGAATGGCATCTAAGCGGAGTGCATCAATATGATAGTCTCGAATCCAATAAACGGCATTATCAATGATGGTGTTGCGTACGGCATCGCTATAGGGGCCATCGTAATTAACCGCACTTCCCCATGGTGTTCGATACTGATCGGTAAAAAACGGACCAAACTCTCCCCAATAATTTCCTTCAGGACCGAGGTGGTTATAGACGACATCAAGGATTACAGCGAGTCCTGCTTCATGACAGGCATTAATTAGGCGATGGAGTCCTGCCGGTCCTCCGTAGCTATTTTGTGGTGCAAATAAGTAGGTGCCGTCATATCCCCAATTTCGGACGCCGGGAAATTGCGCAATCGGCATGAGTTCAATAGCCGTAATGCCCACTTCGTCACGAAGATACAACAAGAATGGGATAATCGCATCGAACGTTCCCGCTTTCGTGAACGTGCCGGGATGAAGCTCGTAGATAATGAGGTCTTGGAGTGGGAGACCTTTCCATTGCTGGTCGGTCCACGGAAAGGCGTATGGGTTGACGATTTCTGATGGCCCATGTACCCCTTCGGGTTGGAAACGAGAAACTGGATCTGGACGCACGGTCTCATCATTGAGGATATAATGGTAGCGCGTCCCGGGCGGCACGTTTTCAATCGTCGTCTGCCAGTACCCGAATGGTTGCGAGGTGAGACTCAGAGGCGATTCAGTGCGGTCCAAAATGTTGACAGCGACTGACTGGGCTCGTGGCGCCCATACCTTAAATGATGCCGTCGAGTCATCCACAATGGTGACTCCGGAGTCATACGCGTGCGTGGTGACTTTCTGCTCGGTTGTACGTGTGTTAGTCATAATGAATTTCGTGTCCTTGCAACATCTTGTCTTGAGTTAAGAGATAATTGTTCTTATATATTAAATATGGTGGGTACCCATCATTCTGATTATGCCTTGGAATTTGGATTTGCGCCAGTTTTGAATTTTCAGTATAGTGAAACTCATTTCAGTTTTCATACCGTCTGCATTGTAGAGTGATAACCTCGTACAGGAGAGCCGAAACTATGAAAATGTGGCCGGGGCGCCCGTATCCCCTTGGTGCGACGTGGGATGGTCAGGGTGTCAACTTTGCGTTGTTTTCTGAAAATGCCACGAGTGTCGAATTATGTCTCTTTGGACATGAGTTGCAGGATCAGGAGACCCATCGAATTCGCATCGAGGAACGGACGGATCAAGTGTGGCATGTGTATTTGCCGGAAGTCCGACCTGGACAATTTTATGGGTATCGGGTGCATGGTCCCTATGAGCCGCAAGAAGGTCATCGATTTAATCCTTCGAAGTTGTTGATTGACCCCTATGCCAAGGCGTTGAGCGGAGTCGTAAAGTGGTCAGAGGCGATGTTTGGCTATCGCATTGGTGATTCAGGGGAAGACCTTTCATTAGACAAAAGCAATAATGCCGGGAATGTTCCGAAGGGCATCGTGATCGATCAGGCCTTCACGTGGAGTGGGGATAGGCTTCTGGATATTCCATGGGAGCAAACCATTATTTATGAAGTGCACGTTAAAGGACTGACCATGCAGCATCCCGACGTCCCGGAGTCGTTACGCGGGACGTACGCCGGTCTAGCCTCACCACCGATGATCGAATATTTTCAGTCATTGGGTGTGACAGCTGTGGAGCTCTTGCCTATTCATCATTTTGTGAATGATAACTTTCTTCAGGAGCGGGGCTTGACCAATTATTGGGGCTACAATTCTATCGGGTTTTTTGCGCCCGATATTCGGTACTCCGCTTATCAAGATTTGGGTCGGAAAGTGTATGAGTTCAAGACGATGGTCAAAACGCTTCATAGCGCAGGGATCGAAGTGATTTTAGATGTCGTGTACAACCATACTGGTGAAGGCAATCACCTTGGTCCCACGCTCTCATTTCGAGGTATTGATAATGCCTCCTATTACCGATTGGTGCCCGATAACCTTCGGTATTATATGGATTATACGGGCTGTGGGAATACTCTCAATGTCCGTCATCCCCGAACGCTTCAACTGATTATGGATAGTTTGAGGTATTGGGTATGCGAGATGCACGTCGATGGGTTTCGATTTGATTTGGCTTCGGCATTAGCCCGTGAGTTACATGATGTTGATCGGCTCAGTGCATTCTTTGACATTATCCATCAAGACCCGGTGTTATCTCAGGTGAAACTCATTGCCGAGCCATGGGACTTGGGAGAGGGTGGCTATCAGGTTGGAAATTTTCCTCCAGGGTGGGCCGAATGGAATGGAAAATATCGTGACGATATTCGACGATATTGGAAGGGCGATGGTGGGCTACTTGGTGAGATGGCGCATCGATTGTCGGGGAGTAGTGATTTGTATGGCGCGAGTGGTCGACAACCATACGCTAGTATTAATTTTGTGACCGCTCATGATGGATTTACGCTTCATGATTTAGTCTCGTATAACGAGAAGCAAAATGAAGCTAATGGAGAGGAGAATCGTGATGGGTCCGACGATAATCTGAGCTGGAATTGTGGCGTCGAGGGGCCGACCGATGATGTGGTCATTCATGAGTTGCGAGAGAAGCAAAAACGAAACTTTCTGGCGACGCTGTTACTCTCGCAAGGTATTCCGATGATCTGTGGCGGTGATGAAATCGGGCGAACTCAAGGCGGAAATAACAATGGGTATTGTCAAGACAATGAAATTAGTTGGTTTGATTGGAATCTTTCAAAATCGGAACAACACTTATACGAATTTACCCGGCTCCTCATTCATTTAAAGAAGTCTCATCCTGTATTTCGACGGAGACGGTTTTTCCAAGGTCGTCGAATCCGTGGCTCGGAGGTCAAGGATCTGGCGTGGTTTGGGTCGCATGGGAAAGAGATGACGGATGAAGAGTGGGATATGGGGTTTCGAACCATCGGCATTCGGTTAGCTGGTGATGCGATTGGAGAAAAAGATACACGCGGTCAGGCGATTGTTGACGATACATTTCTGTTGTTGCTCAATGCGCACCATGAAGATGTGTCATTTACCTTGCCAGCTCATAAAAAAGGTATACGGTGGGAGGTTGTGTTTGACACCTCGATTTCCCCAGAACAAAAAACGCAAAAACGACGCAAACTCATTAAAGGTGGGTATCCCTATGCACTTTCCTCACGTGGATTTGTACTCTTGCGGAAACGCTAGCAGGGCCTTACAAATCTCGTCGCTCGCATTTCGTATCTCGTGTAAAAAACCTTACTGTTTTTTACGAGATACGATTCACGAACGACGATTCACGGAGTTAATTAGCCTCGATCTCCAACAAACCGTTTTCCGCGTTCCATCAAATGATCAACGGCATCACGTGCGTCTTCAGTGAATTCGTTCACTCGTTCTCCCGCATCTTCAGCGAAATTTCGCAATTTTCGACGTGTTCTTGTGCCCGATTGAGGGGCCATTAATACTCCCATGCCTGTGCCAAGAACAAGGCCTGTGATGAACGCGAGTCCTCCAAATAAAACATAACGTGTATCGGTGTCCATGCGCGAATCTCCTTTCTGACTTGTTGTGAGACCTCCTAATAGGACTCGGTTTTCAGTAAATGTAATGATCTTCTACGCTTAAGCATATTCTATCGGAAAAGCTGGTTGTTTACCAATTCCGGCTAAATCTTCCAGAATATGTCCTGGTTCTCCCCAATGACTCCAGCGTACGTGCTCAAGTTCGATAATCGCTAAGTTCGGTGCCAATTGGAGGAGGGCCAAAAGCGAGGCATCGCAGAGTTTAAGTTTTTGGAATGTTTTTTCCAGAACCGTCCGTTCATAAGATGTGCCAATAGCATCCTGAAACTCATCAAAGATCTCCATCATTTGGGGATGGTATTGCCATCCGAGGTTCCAGAGTATTTCTGATTTGGCAACCAGGATAGAGGTCGTTGAAAGATGATGTGTCTGAGAGAAAAGACTTTCATGTTCGTGACGCACGGGTTCTTGAGAGAGGTCCTTCACCCCATATACCGGAGTTCCATGAATCCAGCCAAGTTGATGGTCAAGAATGACGTTACAACCAGAGGGCTGATCGTTGGACTCCGCAGCCTCAAGAATGAAGATATGATCAGCGCTTTCTTCTGTTGCCCAAATGATACGTTGAACGGTTCGTAGGAAGAGGTCTTCGGGATACACGAAATGATCAGAGGGGTAGGCGACCACCAGCGACTGTGGGTCTTTGACTTGTAAATAGGTCAAGGCCAGGAACAGACTGACAACCATGCTTTGGTGCTGTGGCTCGGTCATGATAATGCCTGGGACGCGACCTCCAAGCTGTGTGCAGGCTTCATGAAGGTATGATTTTTCAACAACCGTAATTTTACAATTAGGATGACTGAGTTGGTCAGCGCGATCCCATGTATGTTGAAGCATCGATCGAGAGCCCACAAATGTACAGAAGGGTGTTGGCTTATTGTAGCCGAGCCATTGGGTGCTGAGGGGCGGTACGTCATGGTGTTCTTCCCCAGTAAGAATGACCGACCATAATGGAAGCTGTTGACGTTGCGTGGTAGGCATGATGACTTCCTTTCTAAGAGGGCATAGAAAGTAATGTCCCCTTCGTTAGAGAATGAGAGTCACGTTTCTCCTCTCTCGCGGTGGCCGTTCGAAGTCATTGCAACGGGTCTTGTCGACGAGATGTTCTCGTCTGTTAGCAATCGAACGGCAGTGATGTGGCTTTCTGTTGTCTCATCAATGTCTCCTGAGATGAGTCAGTAAGCCTCTCTGTGTGTAAAGACATTTCCGATACTCCAGACTCTTCATCTACGGTAAAAAGAAGAGGCAATGGATCGTTCAATCTTCGAAACTTGGATGAGTTAAGATAATGGCGGAAAAGAGAAGGAGGTAGAAAAGGAAGAAAGTAAATATACGATCCGAGTTGTGAACCCTGGCTCCGGTCATATGTAGTTGATGAAGCGGTTATGCCAAAACTTTTTTCACGAGGGGGGGAAGTAGACATTTGATAAGCCTCAATACACCTCTAGGGCTTATAAGTATTTCATAAAGGAATTTGATTCTGCTCCAATATGAGAGAAAGGTCAAGTGCATTTTTGAAAAATCGCATGCCATATCTATTTGTTGGCATAATGATGGAGGACGAAGTGAACATTCGATTGCCTTGATACTGGTTTATACGTAAATTTTCTTGCGGTAAGGACTGGGGTGTGGTATCTGGAACTGAATGATTTTCTTCCAGGGAAACCAACACGTTATCAAGAATAGGCCCATGTGTTTCTTAGTCAATTTTGCCGGAAAGGCACGTGTCTATTATCTATTGTGTGCTCTAAGATCATCGTATTTCTCATGACACTGAAATCGAACGAGCGAGAACCAGATGTGTTTGATTTAGCTGACTGCTATGGCATGGCTTCTGCTTATACCGACGGAATTGGGTCGGCGCGCACAATGACGTCGGAAACGCTTGCCTTAATTTTGACGGCTATGGGTGTTCCTTCCGAGTCGCATGAATCGATGGCTCAAAGCTTAGAGCAGATTCGTGGTCAAAAGTGGAAGCAGGTTGTGGATGAAGTGAAAGTGATCGAAGAGGGCACTCGAACGCCTTCTCTGGTGATGTCGATACCATTGAAAGCTCTCACGTTAGATGATGTCTGGGTTTCATGGACAATCACCGATGAGCAGTCCGGTACGCAAGTCTTTTCACGTTCATGTCAGGATTGCCAATTGCTCGAGGAGACCGTGATTGATCACACACGCTATGTGCGTGTCGTTCTTCCTCTTCAGGCTCCTCTATCTTTGGGTTATCACTGGGTATCCCTTTCAGTCAAAGTCGCTCATCAGTCGTTCAGCGGGAAGACGTTTATCATTGTAGCGCCTCGTCAATGTTATACCCCTTGCACCCCATCCCGAAGTGTCGGGGTGAGCGTGCAATTATATAATATTCGTACCGCAAAAAATTGGGGAATTGGTGATTTTCGTGATTTGAAGAGATTACTTCGGTGGTCGGGAAATGATTTGCGCGTGTCAACAGTTGGGGTCAGTCCTCTCCATGATCCAACCGTTGGAGTGACGAGCCCATATTCACCGTCAAGTCGACTATTTTTTAATCCGTTATTTTTAGACCTCGAGTCTATACCGGAATTTCGTTCATCACCATCCGTGCAACAACGCTTTCATAGCCGACGCTTTCAACAAACGTTAGAGCACTTACGGACGAGTCAATTGGTTCAGTATGAACGGGTCCGAGCTTTGAAATTCGAAGTATTAGAGAGCTTATATCAAACATTTAAGCAGCAGCATGTGCAACCTCAAACCTCTCGATTTCGAGCATTTGAAAACTATCGTCGTACACAAGGGCCGTATCTTGAACTGTACAGTCTCTTTCAAGTGTTGTCTGAACATTTCCAGACATCAGCGTGGCGTGAGTGGCCGGAGGAGTATCACACGCCACATTCACCAGAGGTTCAATCCTTCTTGCACGCAAGCGCGGATCGTGTCCAATTTGTGCAATATGTTCAATGGCATTGTGAACAGCAATTAGTCGGGCTTGATCGATTGGCAAGGCGTCTCAACCTGGCGTTTCGCATGTATCATGATTTACCTGTCGGGGTGCATCCTGATGGAGCGGATGCCTGGATGTTTCATGAGGAGTTTGGGTCGGGCATTACCTTGGGAGCACCACCGGATTCTATCAATCTTCAAGGACAAAACTGGGGGTTGATGGCTCCGGTTCCCTGGCGAATGCGTACGGCCGAGTATCGCCTGTTTATTGAGACGCTTCGTCGTAATATGCAATTCGGGGGAATGTTACGAATTGACCATGCCCTCGGCCTTTTTCGGCTGTTTGTGATTCCTGAGGGGCAAACAGGAGAGGTCGGGACATATGTACAAACGTATGTCGATGAAGTCCTGGCTATTTTGGCATTAGAAAGTGTGAGACATCAGGTGATGGTGATTGGTGAAGATCTTGGGACTGTCACGCCGGAAATACGTGCGCGCTTAACGCAATCCGGTATCCTTTCCTATCGACTCATGCCGTTTGAACAGACGTCCATGGGGAAATTCCGTGCTCCCAAGCAATACCCTCAACAGGCCATGGTGTCGTTTACGACACATGATCTTCCAACATTCATCGGTTATTGGGCTGGTCGTGATATCGAAGTCAAAGCCCGAGCCGGTCTGTATACCACTGAGCAGCAAATGGAACAGGATTGCGAGGCCCGCATGCGAGATCGAGTGGCGTTACTCGAAGCATTGGTGGACGAGGGAATTCTTCCTAAGGAAGTATCAGCATCATTTCCTCTCGATGCTCCGTTTACCTTCGTGCAGGCCGTCTATACCTATCTGGCTCAAACGCCTTGTCGACTCTTGATGATTCCTCTTGAAGATCTTCTGGGGGAATTCGAGGCTCCGAATTTACCGGGAGCAAAAATTGAGGCGTACCCGTCCTGGCAACTCAGGCTGACGAAGTCGTTTGAATCCTTCAGAAGAAGTACGTCTATCCGTTCATTCATGCAGGCCGTTCATCCGCATCGTGATACGGTGTGACTCCGTTAGCGCGCGACATGTGGTAGGCTACGATGAGTTGATGTCAATGTCTTCGCCGTTGCTTGCGACCCTCGTAAAGGACATGCCAAGATAACAGACTGTATGCCAAGGCTTGGAAGAGCGTGATGGTCTCTTTTCTGTCTCATCTCGAAACATTCGTAAGGTTGATGATTCTCTATGATCACATTCTTGAAGTTTTCAAAGGCAAGTATGACAGATTGGGCTGAACGTATCACGCAATCGTTTGCGGCCAGTGTGTCGGATGTCCTGTCGTTTCTCCCATCGATTTTAGAAGCGATGTTGCTGTTAGTATTAGGGTTTTTGCTGGCCAAGGTTGTGGGATCTGCTGCGACACGGTTGTTTCAGTTTTTTGGTCTTGATCGACTCTTGGGGCGGACGACGATTCAAACATTGCTTGAACGGTCAGGTACCAAAAAACAGATTTCTGAAATATTAGGTGTCACCGGTTTCTGGCTTATTTTTCTGTTGTTTTTGATCTCGGCGTCCAAGTCTGTTGGCTTGGGGATCGTATCTGAAGCCTTAACGAGTTTGGTGTACTACATTCCCAAGGTTGGGATTGCCATTCTTATTTTGGTGTTAGGGTTGATGGCCACCAACTTTGTTCGAGAATTGATCCTCCTTGCCTGTAGTTCAGCTGGTATTGCGCAAGGGGCCATTGTCGCTCAAGCATTTTATGTTGCTGGGATTCTTCTCGTTGTAGTCACGGCCATTAATGAATTAGGCATTGATACAAGCTTACTCAACAATACCATTATTTTAATTGTCGCCGGTCTGATTGCCGGTGCAGCATTGTCATTTGGTCTTGGATCACGTGCAGCTGTCTCCAATCTGATTGCCGCGCATTACCTGCAGTCGGTGGTTCGCGTGGGGCTTCATGTTCGAATGGGAACGATTTACGGGACAGTTGTCGCGATGACGCCGGTTTCCGTTGTGCTGGAAACGGAAGAAGGCCGAGTGGTCATTCCAGCGTCACAGTTCAATGAAACAACGGCCATTATCTCAAGGCCAGAAGGCTAAGGCATGATGGAGCCTGCAGATCGTTTGACCTTAGGCTATGTCCGGTCCCATCCGTTAGAAGCCGCTCGACGGTTGGAAGCGATGAAACCTCATGAGTCGGCTGAACTTCTGGCGCCGTTACCAGCTGAGGATGTCGCGTCTGTCTTAGAGCATTGCTTGCCCGGTCCCGCTTCAAAAGTGTTGTCGAACCTCACCTTACGAATGACGTGTCATGTGATTACGGAACTCTCCACCTCTTCAGCGATAGGCGTACTTCGGCAATTTGATGATTCCCTTCGTCTTGATTTGTTAGATCGATTGGAAAAGGCCATTGGAGCAAGCTTGCGTCGAGCCATGCGGTATCCTCCTCATACGGCCGCGAATTTAGCCGACCCTCGAGTGTTTACGTTACCGCCGGATGTGACGGTTGAAGAAGCCTTGGTTCGTACGAAGCAAGACGTGCGGCATGCCACCTATTATGTGTATGTGATTGATCGCGACACGAAACTCGAAGGTCTTGTCACACTGAAGCAGTTACTCGCCAACGAGACTGATCAATTAATTGCATCGATGATGACCGCAAAAGTGGTGACACTTTCTGCGGAGGCGAGTATTGACGAAATTCTCCAACATCCACAATGGGAACGGTTTCATACCTTGCCTGTCGTTGATCGATGGGGGACGTTCTTAGGAGCCTTGCGATACCGCACGCTTCGCGGGATTGAGCAGGACCAGGTTCATAATCCTGACCCCGGTCCGCTGAGTCAAGCCTTGATACAATTGTGGGAAGTGTATTCGTTGGCTGGGATTGGCATGATGACAGATATGGTGAAAACCATGGGTACACAAGAGGGTGAAAAATCCAACACCTCGGTGACGTATCCGAAAGACAGGCACTAATGTCGCATCAAGTGATTCATGAAGCCTTTTTTACGGATCACCATGAAGAAGCGGCACAAATTCTCGAAACCTTTACAGTCTCAGACATTCTCCGCTTGTTGCAATCAACAAGTGGAAAAAATTCCGCTAACCTTCTTTCCTGCTTAAGTCCGTCGCTCGCCGCGGAAATTTTAACCGCCATGCCGAGCGATCTTCTTACAAAAACGTTGTCTGAATTATCTCCGGCCATTGCTGCGTCGCTGCTTCATCGTGTGGATGAAGATCTGCAAATTGCCATTCTCAGTCGTACGGCGTCAAAAACGGCCAATGAAATTCGGGCGCATATGGAATATCCTTCTGAGAGCGTCGGGAGTTTGATGGATCCTTCGGCCTTTGTCCTTCCCGAAGACTTTACGGTGGAGGAGGCCATTGTTCAGATTCGGAAAAAAGCCTCAAAAGATCTTCATGATCTCTATATCATTGATCGGAGTCATACGCTTGTCGGGAAGTTGTCGTTGCGCGATCTTCTTTTGGTCTCACCCGACGAACGCCTCCAGTCGGTTATGCATCAAGATTTGCCGGCCATTCACCCGCTGGAAAGCCGTGAGCAAATTGTTGAGCTGTTTAGCGAACGACATCTCTTTACCATTCCAGTTGTGGACCTTGATGGCAAGTTGTTAGGCGTGATTCGAAATGAAGATATTGTGAAGGCCAGCCAAGAAGACGCCACGGCTGACTTGCAGACTATGGTGGGAGCGAGTAAGGATGAACGTGCCTTGTCACCGGCGTGGTTTTCTGTTCGAAAACGACTTCCGTGGCTACAGATTAATTTGTTTACTGCCTTTGTGGCCGCCTTTGTGGTGGGAATGTTCGAAGAGACTATTGCCAAAATTACGGCGTTGGCCGTGCTGCTACCCGTTGTGGCCGGGCAGTCGGGAAATACCGGTGCGCAATCGCTGGCGGTGGTGATGCGGGGACTTGCGTTACGAGACATCCGTCCCTCGCAATGGCTAACGGTGAGTGGCAAGGAAGTGTATGTGTCATTTTTGAACAGTATTGCGATTGCGTTAACGGCTTGCGTGGCGGTGGCGCTCTGGAGTCATTCCGTTGGTCTCACTCTGGTCATTGGTGTTTCGATGATCGTCTCGATGGTCATCGCCGGATTATCCGGTGCGATTATTCCTCTGACGCTCAAAGCCTTTAAGCAGGACCCCGCACAATCATCCTCAATTGTCCTCACGACCGTCACAGACATCGTTGGGTTTTTCAGTTTCCTTGGTTTGGCGACGGTGTTTTCAAAATTTCTCGAGTTTTAGTTCTATCTGTGTCACAGCGCTATCTCAAGCCCCGTAGCGTTTTTTACCCTCCTGGTGCTGGAACGGGTCGAAACATACTTTGAAAAATCGGATGTTGCCTGTGCCTCACATGGTGAGATACTATCTTGACCTTCATTATTATCACCACAGGAGGAGGCCTTATGGAAAAGTCGGTCGTCAATCGAACGGAAACCGGAGTTCCTTTTGATCGTGATATTGAGCGCTTACGAACCCAATTGACCACCTTGAAAGGTTACTTGCGAACTGAGCCCTCTTCTGAGGACTTATTGGAGTTCGATTCAAAGACTGTAGATCTGATTAGTGACATTTTAGGCAGCTCTTCGCCGATGATCGAAGGGTATGAGTATGCCACTGTGGGAGAAGCCGCCGGACTCATGAATTGGCCTGATGAAGCACCGGAAGGGATGACCCATGAGTCGGAGCGAGAAAATATCCGCCAACGCTTGCGAATTTTAGAAAGTTGCGTGGCGGATTTAGAGGCACGTCGGTCTGCGGCCACCCAAGGCGCTCGACGAAAGCGCTCATCCGGTCCTCGCGTGGCGGAATATATGTCGAAATCGATTCGTGCCATTCCCATGGATGCCACGCTGAAAGAGGCTGGGCAGTCGTTTACGAAGTGGAAAATTGGATCATTGCTTGTCCAGGGTGGGGATGAATTTGTTGGCTATATTACAGAGACCGAACTCACGAGAGAGGTTGTTGGGGATGGCGTCGATGCCAACACGACGACGGTCAAAACTTGTATGCGAGAACCAGTTATTTCGATTGAGAGCAGCGATGCAATCGTAGAAGCTGTGCGGTTAATGAAAGAGAAGGCGACTCGTCATTTGGCTGTGACGGAAAATGATCGGATTATTGGTGTCGTGTCAGTCTCTGATGTCTTACGCTATTATTCCGGTGTGAGTTAAGTCGAAACGTCTTGCGTGGACCGTTGACAGCGATCGTCTAACACATGACGACTTGAATAGCAGTCTGTGTTTTTTATGAATGGGGGGTGTTCCTCATGTATCCTTGTGCCCCTTTACCCATCAGGTTGAACCTGGTGTTAGGTGAGGGTCGGTTGCGAAGGCCAGTCGCCACCAGATAGGCACGAGCCCAACACCTGTGAGCAAGATACCGACAATCCATCCCGTCTCCCATGGGAACCATGAGGGGCTTGGACTGTGAGCCATGATCGACCCAATGCCGGTCAGTACGCAAAAAATGGAGAAAGCGGCAAGGATTGTTGCCAGGGCGGCTCTCCAGAGTCTCGTGTGTGGGGCACGTGGTGAGTCCTCGCATTCCTCGGCGATTGGTCCCCAAAAGCCTGGGGGGCAAGCTCTCCGATAAAATTCCTTTAAATGTGTCCGACTTTCTGGTTTGGTGAGTAACGTTGTGAGAATACTCACGAGGGTTGCCCCAAGTGCCATGATCAGGATACGTTGAGCTTCGTCGGTGCCATTTGGATTCCAGAGTAACAGCGGGGCAAGCACCATTGAGCCGGCAATGCTGGCAAGTTCTCCCCACGCATTCATGCGCCACCAAATCCAGCGAAGAATCAGGGTGACTCCGATTCCAGACCCTAAGAGGAGACTCATCTGCCACGCCGTCTGAATGGACGCGAGGGTAGGAACGAGCAATAATGCCAGCGTGAGAATGAGGAGGTTGGCCCCTCGGGCAACCCAGACCAGAGAGCGGTCGGAAGGCGTTTGCTTGAACCACCGTGGGCAGATAAATCGTTTGTAGATGTCGTTGGTCCAATACGAAGATCCCCAATTTAGATGAGTGTCAATGGTTGACGCGAGGGCCGCGAGCATGCCGACGAGCATGAGTCCGCGCAGACCATTTGGCAATAATTCAGCAATGCCGCGCACAAATGTGAATTCTCTGTCTGCCGTATAATTGGCGTCGATAATTCCTGCGGTTGGAGGAAAGACGACTAAGAGCCCCAATCCCAGTGGAATCCAGATCAAGCTTCTGCCTAACACTTGTGCGATGGTAAAGATTACGGCTGCATATTTCGCATCACGATCGCTCCGGCAAGCCATCGAGCGTTGCGCGAGGTATCCAGTCCCATCGGCATTCATTTGAAAGAGCCATTGAAAACTATAGGCGAGCAGGACCGCAAAGGATACATCTTTCGCTTCGGTTGGGGTAAAGGCGACGAGTTGCTTGAAGGTTAGATTGGCTGGTCCGACCGGTGTGTACATTGTCAAGAGTTGTTCGTGAAGCGCTGTGAATCCTCCTACGTGGAAAATCACATACCCTGCGAAGATAAGACTGGCGATGATGGCAATGCTGAATTGCACAATATCGGTGGCGACGACACTTCGGAGGCCGCCTGTTGTTGAGTACAGAAGTGTGACAAGGATGACGATGCCAATCGAAAGCAGATTATTGGTGGAGAGTATCCAGAGGTGTTCTGATGTGATGTTTTCGAGGGTAAACGGGACGCCGATCCATTGAACAAGGTGGACGAGTGGATCATACAGAAATGGCGGAAGCCATTCATGCCAGAGGAGAAACGGTTCGGCGAGCCTGGTCGCCGCCAGGAGAACCATTGCAAGTATTGTACAATTAATGATTGTGCCAAAATAGATGGCTTTGATCCCTCGCAGGAGTGGGGCGGCTTGACTATCGTATCGAATTTCAGTGAGTTCTGCATCAGTCAGGACGCCGACCCGACGCCAACTTGCTGCGAGGAGAAAGCCCATCAGTAAAAAGGCCAAGGCGTAGATCCACAGTCTCCATAACGAAAAAATCCCTGCTGTGGCGATGAGTCCGGTGACCAGTAAGGGCGTGTCTGCTGCAAATTGAGTCGCCGCCATACTGATGCCGGCCTGCCAACCTCTTAAAGTACGTCCTGCCAGAAAGTATTCTTCAAGGTTTTGGGAGGCAATCGACCGAGATCGAAGTCCATTCGCCAAAGCGTAGAGAATAAACAAAAGGAGAATAATGAAATCAAGCGCATTCATAGGAGAAAGCGAAATGACTCTGTTTTACAATGTATAACTCGAAGCCGAATTGGCATCACGTACACAGCGCAACCACCCATATTGTACAAGCAAAAGGTAAAAGGAACGGCTATAACTTCCGTATGTTTGAAGTGAATATTTTGCGCTGAGTTAGTTGATATGCCCAGCTGGAAATTAATTGGATTCGCTATAATATTTGCACTTTAATCAAATGGTATGGGAAAACACCCTGTGGAGCAAATCTATTTACTTTGAGATTTTCCCTATTCTTTCAGTGTAAGAGTTTTTGAGACATGGATACGTTCACGCAAATATTTCTGACGACAAGCTTTCTCATTCATGGAGTGTTGAAGAGCTTGGTCATTGGTGGAATTCCTATTTTGATGATGACCTACTATCGTGGATCTTCTGGTGATGGAAATGCCTATTACCTGAGGCTGGCCAAGGGCATGAGCAAATTAGCTCCGATGACCTTTGCCCTTGCGGTGATGTTTGGTTTTGTTGTGTGGGTTAGTGTTCGCATCCAGTATAATTGGACGTTGTCGCCGTTACTCGGGTCGATAGCGTTAGGGTGGATTGTACTGGTGACTCTCCTGCTAATTGGGTTCTGGGGTATTATGAACATGTCGCGGACTTATCATGATGCCTCAGGAAATCAATGGGCAATGGGGAGCCTTGTGATAGTGTGTATGGTGGCGATCACGGCGTTATTTGTCACTTCACATGTTGGGACACTCGCGCTTTCTTCCAGTGCAGAGTCGCTGTTAACTGGTACGACGAAAGACTTGAATGAGCCAACAATCTGGCCGCGGTTTTTTCATTCAATTCTCAGCGGAATTGCCGTCACTGGAATAGCGCTCACGATCTATGGAAGTCTTCGACCTCAATGTCGAGAAGACCATGACGCTGATCCTGCTCCCTATGATACGAGATTGGTCCGATATGGCGTGGGGTGGGTTCTTGGAGGCACCGTCCCTCAAGTGGTGGTGGGGCCTTGGTTCATGTTGATGTTACCCTCAGACGTGCGATTTCACTTGGTCGATGGAACGACTGTCGTCTCCTTAATCTTTTTTGTCAGTCTGACATTAACCCTCCTTTCCTTGGTGTTGCTCAATTCGTCACTTATGGTTCCACACAAACGGGGATTGGTCTGGGGCGGAATAGGAAGTCTGCTCTTGACCATCGTGTTCATGGTCCTGGTACGTGAAGAAGTCAGGAAAGTCTGGATGAGTATCAATGGAGGTCGAGCAGAATTCGTCGAACTTTCCTGGCTCGTGGTCATCAGTGTTGTGGGGATTATGGGTGTGGGGTTGTATCTCGGTGGTCGATATGTCACATTATCCCGCAATAGTGCAGTGACATCTTAATGTTTTCGGTATCTTGCCGAGTATGAGGGGAGTACCCTCTGTCTTACTTCAAGGATCATTCATGCATATTTCAGATGTTCTCGCTCAGAATAACCCCGCAATCAGCTTTGAATTTTTTCCGCCAAAAACCGAGGCCGCATCAGACGAACTCTTTCAAACCATTTCTAAGTTGATGCCGTTACAACCGGCGTATGTCAGTGTGACCTATGGTGCGGGTGGGACTACTCGTGGGCGTACGCATGACTTAGTGGTTAAACTCCGAAAAGAAACGGACCTCACGATTGTTTCTCACTTAACCTGTGTGGGATCAAGCCAAGAAGAAATCAAACAGATTTTAGCGAAGTATGATACCAATGGGATTGATAATATTATGGCGTTGCGAGGCGACCCACCCAAGGGAGAAATCCATGCCGAGCCGCCTCCTGATGGGTTTGCTTATGCCTCGGATTTGGTGGTGTACATCAAATCACAATTTCCACACATGGGTGTGGGGGTGGCTGGATTTCCAGAAGGCCATCCTGGAACGCCAAACCGATTGACCGAGATTGATCATTTGAAGAAAAAAATTGATGCCGGAGCCGACTACATTTGCACGCAGCTATTTTTTGATAATCGTGATTTTTACGATTATTGCGAACGCTGTGAAATGGCGGGGATTAAAGTCCCAATCATCGCAGGGATTATGCCGATTACCTCACGGAAAGGTATGGGCCGCATGTCCGAGCTGGCGTTAGGGGCTAGATTTCCAGGTAAATTACTTCGAGCCATGGAACGTGCGGAAACTGACGATCAAGCCGAGCATGTCGGAATCCATTGGGCAACCGAGCAGGTTCACGATTTGATCGATAACAAAGTTCGGGGCATTCACTTCTATACGTTAAATAAATCCAAAGCGACATTGAGGATTTATCAGTCCCTCGGCATCCGCAGCTCCGACTGCTTCCAACAGCATTTCCCTTACTAGAACACCTGTAATAAAGGTGTTCATAAGGGCATGAATTTTCCACCTAGGTTGCCCACCATGTGCGCGTCGACGTACCGGGTCCGTGTTCTAGCCGGACACCTGTAATCAAAATGTTGGTAAGGTCATGAACTTTCCACTTAATTACTTCCGTCAGGTGATAGACCTTCCCGATCCATATACTAGGGCCCTGAAGTCATACAAGGTATCATTGCTCTCTATCTCGCATTAAATTTCTTTCGCTTGACAGATTTCAGGGGAATTCGTACAGTACGAGTATGACCAAAATTATGACCAACTTGAGATGGAGGGTGTACGTGTAAGTTTATGGGGAAAACATTGCCAATTTCTGAAGTGAAAGCCAGATTGCCTGAACTCGTCACCGGCGTACTTGAACGTGAAGAAGAAGTCGTGGTCACTCGAAATGGAAAGCCGGCAGCCGTCTTAATTAATTATGCCGAATACGAACGAGTGCGTGAAACCATTGATATCCTCAGTGACTCGGACCTGATGCGTCAGCTTCGCAAAAGTCAGACATTTTATGTATCCAAGAAAAAACCGTTGTCTTTTGAAGATGTATTTGGAGAACCTCTTGCGCTTTCCTCCAAACGTCTGCGGTAATGGCTTCCTTTCAACTCGATATCCCACCGCACATTGCAGAAATCATTCGCCGACTCCCGCCCGATATTAAGCGAAGTATCAAGTCAGCAGTTCGAACCCTTTGTTCGACGCCAACTGAAGGCGAGCCTCTGGTCAAAGAATTAGAAGGATTATGGAAGTATCGTGTCAGGCGATTTCGGATTGTGTATGCGATTGATCGAAAAAGGAAGGTCATTCGCATTTTTGCCATAGGTCATCGTCGAAGCATTTACGAAGAAGTCACCGAACAGGTGAGGCCATTGCGGTAATCGTCAGAAGAAGTGGGCTGTTCACACGGCTGAAACGTGCAGTTAAGGAATGACTCTTTGAGCAATGATATTCCCACATCAAATTTATAGCTTTTCATTGGGACGGCTAGAGCCTGTAGGCGTCAGGTTTTAAGTACTGAACATAAGGGTTCCACGCAAGGCTGTTCTTTCATATGCGCGTCGACTTACCCGGACCGTGTTCTAGCACACCTATAATCAAAATGTTGGTAAGGTTATGAATTTTCCACCGAGGTTGCCTACCGTGTGCTCGTTGACTGACCCGTACCGTGTTCTAGCCCGACACCTTAAAAGTGCAGTGTAAGAGGAGCTTCGCTTCTCAACAAAGTTGTTATATCATCTGTCAAAAAAACTTAATAAGGTATGTGAGCAAAGCTGTCGAGACTTGACTTTCTCCTTACTTCATGTAAGGAGAATATGGTAAAGTAAGGAGAGTAGTATGGCTATTGCAACTCTGACCAGCAAAGGACAACTCACGTTACCAAAGGAAATTCGCGACCAACTCAAGCTTGATCCTGGAGATCGAGTAGAGTTTCTCGTTGGATCTGACGGACGCATTACGGTGTGGCCGGTGACCTCCGATGTCAAGACTTTGAAAGGCATGATTCCCAAACCTAAAAAACCTGTGACGCTTGAGGCCATGCGAGCGGCTATTCGTCGTCGGGGCAGACGTCGGTGACGGGAATCGATACCAATGTTCTTGTGCGCTATTTAGTACAAGATGACCCACCCCAGGCTAAAGCAGCCACTTACCTTATTGAGAAGGAGTGTACTCGGGAGAACCCTGGATTTCTTAATCATTTAGTTTTGTGTGAAACGGTATGGATTTTAGACGGCTGCTATGATCAGTCGAAGGATAACCTCATCAAAACCCTTGAACAGCTGTTGCGTGTGGCAGAGTTACGAGTTGAGTCTTCACATGTTGTGTGGAAAGCTTTGGAAGATTATCGAAATGGGCCGGCAGATTTTGCAGACTACCTGTTAAGTCGAATTAATGAAGCTCATAGTTGTTTGACGACCGTCACATTTGATCGTGCAGCAGGGACATCTTCAGAATTTACGTTATTGAAATAGAAATTCTCAGGCGGAATCGTCTGCGGGACTAAATGGAAAATTTTGGTGTTGGAAAAGTTAGAGCTTGGCTGGAGCTGGAATAACGGTTTTTCGTTTAGACCTAATACTGATAACATCACCGGCACTACATCTAACACTCCACAACCGTCGCGAGTGCTGCGCCAGAATCGAATCCGACACTACCGCTCTTCTACATTATTCTTCCTTCGTTCATGCTCCCATCCAACTTCAGCTCCCAAGATAAACACCACGGAAGCATAGTATACCCACAGAAAAAAGAAAATGAATCCGCTGAGTACACCATAAAAGGCCGTCAGAATCTGTGCGAGGTCGACATATAATGAAAAGACCCACTTAGAAATTTCAAACAGGCCGGCAGCGGTGAGTGACCCGACGAGCAGTGACGTTTGACTGAGACGAGTGGGCGTTGAAAAACCATAAAAGAGATAGAACAGGGCCCCGAGACAGGTAAATCCGAAAACCTTTCCGATGACAAACCAGAGAGGGGTTAAGAGCTCTTTGATTGCGGGGAGGCTCTCTCCATATGATTGAAGCAGGCTTAAGGCCGAATTGACCAACACAATCACGATCATCAGTAACGACAGGACCACCATGAGCAGAAAGTCATTGCCTTTGCCTTTTAGGAATCCGCGACCCTCCCCCACGTGAAAGACTTTATTGAGCACATGACGGGCAGAGGAAAAAACGGCACTGCTAAAGAGGAAAAATAAAAAGAACCCTGTGAATCCAAGAATGCCTCGATTATCGATTAATGAGGAGAGCAATCCCAGAAAAGGTTCTTGGAATTCCGGGAGCAGACGTTCGATAATATCTTGAGCCCACTCTAATGCACGATCTGATCCGATGAGGGTGTATCCTAATCCTGAGACAAACAGTACAGGGAGTGGGAGGCAGTAGAGGATAAGATCAAATGATAGCCCTGATGCCAAAAATGGACCATTATCAGAAAAAAACTTTAACCATACATTTTTCAGGCTATGCCAAAATTGAATGATGATATTCATGTGGGGATCGAAGTACGGATCACGACGACGATGCGTTCATGCGGGTTGTGAGAAATCTGCCTGCAATGACTGAGCAGAGAAACCTTCGATTCCTCCTAGGCGAACATGGAAGTTCTCGGCGATAGGTTTTTATCTCTTTCTTCTTGTGCTGATGGTAGCATTCTTCTTACTCGTTGGAAATCATGAGTTTTGTCTCCTTGAGTCACGGTAAGAGTCCATCATCAAGTGTTTGGCCTCTGTCGTATGGAGTTACTCGCGATCGTGCGCGTGTTCGATGAGTTGCTCTAGGGCGGGTATTTGCGTAAGGATGGTGGAGCGAGCCTGGACTATGCCGGGAAGTCCGGCGCCAGTAGCGTAGACGAGTCCATGGTCCGCATTTCCGATACGGAGGCGCCCTCGCTCTTGTCCACGTTGATCGGTTGCGACAATGCTAAAGGTGGGTTGAGCTAACCCATATTGGTCAAGTGCTGTTTCTTCTTTGGCGATACGATGTTCTGCCGGCAAGTCTGCGAGGCGACTGACTAAGAGTTTCACGACTTTTTGGTTCAGCGGTGTGGCAGGGCCTTCTTCCCATAACCATGTCTCATTTTGATTAATGAGTCCATAGGTTTCTTTTGGAGTCGTAATACGGACGATGGTCAGTTCATCGACCGGAATGCCTAATAGCCGCTTGTCGCGTAACCCAAACAGTCCTTTTGAGACTTCTTTCACGATTTGTGAGTGAACCAGGTACAGCGGTTTCTCTGGTGAAGTGAGAGCATAGGTTTGCTCGGCGTTTTGATAAAATGACACAGGGTGCATGTGTTTTCCTGTTTTCATGACGGCCGTGGCGACGGGCTTCCCTAAGCTTTGTCTGAGGGCAAGCTTTTCCGTCTCCGTATCCACAAATTTTTCTGCCTTAAGGTCTTCTAGCGCCATTAATAAGATGCCCACGGTTGTTTTATCGGCTGGTCCTTCGATTGGTTGTTCAAATTGCCAGTTGGGGCTCATTCCATGAACACCGGGAACGCGGTAGAGCACCGTTTTTTGATCTTGAGACTGGAGTTCGAGTTGTTCGACTTGGGCGTGATTAAAAAAGAGCACGTCTTTTAACCGAAACGTGTACAAGTTTTTTTTGGCGAACGTCAAGACGTCGAGAGTGGTGAGGACGACGCTATTATCCGCTTCTTTGCGCACATACAGAGAAGAGGAAAATGGGCCGGGGTTCCCTAAGTCGAGCGTGAGTGTTTGCTCTTCATCTGTGACGGTGACGGTCATATGGGGAGGTTCAAGGCCGTATTGTTTAACGTCGGTTGCCTGCTCTTGAATGACGCGTTCTATTTTTCCAAGGGTTAACGCACGGAGAATTTTTCTGACCTCTCGTCCATCAGCTGGAGCTGTCAACGGCGTCGTAATCAGCCAGCGGCCGCGTTCGCCTCGGTCAAAGGTAATGTGTTCCTTGGCGGTCTTCAAGGTGAGCTGGGTGATGTGACGGTCATCAAATGGAATAAGTTTCCGATTTTCTTGTTTAACCTGAATGGCCTGCTCGGATGCCGGGACATCGACAAAATAGACGTATCCTCCGATACCCAGCAGGATGACCGCGAGTATGATCGTCAATCGATAAGAGCTAGACATTCTGCTGAAACTCCATTTACTGAGGTGATACGCATCCTATTTGATGACGGTTACTTTTTCATGCTCCGTACGAATTTCGTGGGTTTGGCGAAACTCACACTTGCCTTGCGTTGATTGTTGAATGACATTGGTCATGATTTCCTACGACAGAACGTGGTGATGATTGGACCGAAATAGGTATAGCGTCATAAGGCGTAGTGTTGCATGGGTTGTTACAGCTGACGGCGCTTTTTCCAGACCGAAAAGCCAAGGAATAACGTAAATAACGGCAAGAACAAGACTTGGAAAAAAAGAAGGGCTTGTTCCTGAGACGGATTGGGAACAAATGGACGGAAGGCCGGTTCCTTGGGGGTGATGGAGACCAGGTGTCCTTCATCTGCCAGCCAGGCAACGGTTTTTAAAAAGAAGTCAGTGTTGCCTGGATACGTTAAATAGCCATTTGTCGCAAACGATGAGTTGCCGACAATCACAATTCTGGCCGGAGCCTTATCCTTCTGGAATGAGGTCGTTGCTGTTAAGGCCGCGGCAATGGTGAGCGGTCCTTCGACATCCTCATCGGTGTTGAGTTCTGGAGTGGTTTTCGTCGTATTCATTTCTGCCCAACTGTTCTCTGATGTTTGCGCGAGTGACACGAAGTCCCAGTCTTGATCTTTTTCCATGTCAAAGTCAATGTATCGAGAGACGGGAAGCAGGATCGGTACCGTAAACTCATCAGTAATGTCGTGACCGGTAAATGTTCGAATTTGTAACGCTGTGGGACTGCCGCGTCCAAGCCGATGTTCTTCATCGACCACAATCCCTTTTCCCAGTGTCACGCCCCAATGCCGAGTGAGGGCATCGACTGAGTCCTGATTCTGAGGGTCAACGAGTAAGAGCAGGTGGCCTCCTTGCTGAAGATACAGTTGGAGGTTGGTCTGTTCGTCTTCCGTCAGCGGTTCTTGGGGTGAGGCCATGATGACGGTGGTTGTTGTCTGGATATGTTCACTCGTCATGTTGGGAATGGCGTCGATCTGATAACCCTGCTTTTCTAACGCATCTTGAGCACGCGAGAGGCCGGATGATTGTTGATCGGTCAATCCCTTTTCTCCATGGCCGGTCAGAAAGACCAGACGTTTTTTAGCTGTTTGGGTCACGCGGAGTAAGGCATTGGTGACTTCATTTTCTGAAGCTTCGCTGAGATAGATTTTTTGCGCTCCGCTTTCGACGACTGCCGTATCAACCTGCGTGATGGCATATGTTTTGGCAATGTCTGGTTGCCGCTCGGGATCGATGAACTCCACAGAGACCTTTGACGTTTCTTTCGTATAGGTATTCAGCAAATCGCGAAACGCCGCAAAGTTGGGACTTCGCTCATGAGCAAAGACCTTAATGGCAACCGGTTGGTCTAACTTTCGCAAGACTTGGTAGGTCTGTCTGGAAAGGGTGAAGTGTTGGGTTTCAGAATAGTCCCATTCCGGGGCATGACGAGCGGCGAGGAAATTTATAATTACCAGAATCGCTCCAACTATCATCACCGCCACGATGCTGTTCAGCCCCATTCGTGTGGAGCGTTGCTGTGAAAAGTTTTTAATAGATGTGATGTGATAGAAGCAGACGATCGTTAAGCACAGCAATGCAACGATTTCACACACCGTCGTGATCCAATGGGTTTGAGGAATAAGAAGCGGGACAATCACGCCTGCAAGTGCGAGGATGATCCCGAAACCACCGAGAATGGGGATGAAACGACTTATTTCCATCGATGAGCGTCAATCACTTGATGTGCCGCAAACCACATAAAGGCCATGCCTGAGAGGTAATACACGATATCTTTCATACTCACGAGTCCTCGAACCAGGCGTTCGTAATGCTCGGTGAATGAGAGGTACGAGAAGAGGTGTCCTAATGTCGAATCGCCAAGGACTGTGGCAAATAGGCCGAGCAGCCAAATAAGCAAAATGATTCCAAAGCTCAAAAATGCCGCAATGATTTGATTCTCGGTCATGGCTGATGCCAGGACGCCAATGGCGAGCATGAATGCGCCTTGAAGAAGGAGGGCCAGAAACCCTGTCAAAATGGGGTCCCAATTGAAGCTGACGTAGGCTGAGAGCACCAACGGTATCAATCCTGTGAAAACCAGAAGAATCAGATAAATGACTAACACGCTGAGGAATTTGGCTGAAACAATTTCATTAATGCCGATTGGAGACGTGAGCAGCAACTCAAACGTTCGGAGTTTTCGTTCTTCGGCAAAGGTTCGCATCGTCAAGAGGGGTAAGACAAACATCAGGACAAGGTTCATGCTGAAGAACATGGGGCGAAAGACCAGGTCATTCAAGTTAATTTGAGCATAGGTGTTAGACACTTGCATCATTCGCAAGGCTTGCCCGCTGGCATTGACCACAGCCCAATAACTCAGCAGTCCGACCAGGCCTAAAAACACGGCTGCAATGACGTACACGATGGGTGAGACGAAGTAGCAGCGCAACTCTTTCGCGAGGAGGGTGGTGACAGGTCTCATGGTGATTGGTCGTTTCCTGCATGAGGGGGCGATGTATCCTGCTTCGTGAGTTGAATAAAGACATCTTCAAGAGTCATGGAGACAACGGCGAGTTCAAGAAGACCTAACTGATGGGTCATGACAAATTCAGTTATGGCTTCTCGAATGTCGTGTCCGAGTTCTGCCTCAATCAGATAGGTGTTAACTGATTCCCCGGCAGAGACATTGATGACCCCTCGAACCGTTCGTAGCTGGTCTTCCATGTCAGGCAGTTCTGTTTTAACGGTAACTCGAAGTTTTTCTGATCGGCGAAGACGAGTGGCGAGTTGTTCTTGAGTATCAATGGCGACAATTTTTCCCCGATGAATAATAATCACACGTTCGCACAGTGCCGTGGCTTCTGGCAGAATGTGTGTGCTCAGGATAATGGTATGGGAGCCTCGCAGGCTTTTGATGAGGTCACGAATTTCGATGATTTGATTGGGGTCAAGTCCGACAGTCGGCTCATCAAGGATCAGTACAGGGGGATCGTGGATGAGTGCCTGCGCTAAGCCGACCCGTTGGCGGTATCCTCGCGATAAATTCCCAATGACACGTTTCTTGACTTCACCTAGGCCAGTTTGTTCGATGACTCGCTCCATCCGTTGAACGACCTGTCCCATCTCAACACCTTTCATACGTCCAACGAAGGTCAGATATTCACGAACCGTTAATTCAAGATACAATGGGGGATGTTCTGGGAGATATCCAATCCGTCGTTTCACTTCCAGTGGCGATTCATGGCAGTCAAAGTCTGCGACACGGACCGAGCCGTTTGTGGCTGGCATATAGCCCGTCAAAATGCGCATGGTCGTCGTTTTGCCAGCTCCATTTGGGCCAAGAAACGCCACAATTTCCCCTTTGGCAACGGAAAATGAAATATCCTGAATGGCTGTGAGCGGGCCATATCGTTTTGTGACGTGCTGAACTTCAATCATAATCGATAACAACGGGCCTTGGTGTGTGAATTCTTGGTAAGGGCTAACGCTGTTCGTGTCTGTTACATGGAAGGAGGAACGAATGGATCATAACGGCCTTCTCAAAATACCGTCAAGTCTTCCTTGAAGGAAACGATGTTGGGTATAAATTTGATACGAATCGACACTTCAGTATGATAAAGTGAAAAAGAACGTGTCAAGCCATTGATGACTGATTGGAATAGGCCTCAACCATGATCTTTCATGTGCGAAATGAAGACAATTTATTAGTTTTTATGATAGAGAGAGCGTCATGGTTCATTGTGCGGGAAATCGATCTGAAATGACATCGCGCATCCGTCTAGGGCTGCTCGTCTTGAGTCTGTTGGTTCTCATGACAGGGTGTAGTTCACGGCAGCACACCCGCGTGAATAGTCTGTCGCCAGATAATGAAACGACCATTGCTCAGCTTGAGGAAACATCTATCGAGGCTCCTCTTCCTATTTTACCAGTTCCAACGCCAGAGACTGAACGGTCTCGACAACCAGAGGGTCAGCCGCAGACTATTCAACCAGTTGAGCCCGGGAATACCAATGATGTCTATAACTCATCTGGTGAGGCCACACAGGAAGAACCTATGGCCAGTATCCCAGAATCCGTGCCGATTTCTGAATTAGCCAAACCTGATGATCTAGAGGACATTCCATATACATTATCGGATGTCTTTTTTGACTATGACCAATACACACTCAGGGCTGACGATCTGATTGCATTGCAAACCAATGCGAAGATACTTTTAGGTCATTACCCGAATAAAAAGCTCATTATTCAAGGTCATTGCGATGAGCGTGGAACCGAAGAGTATAATTTGGCCCTTGGCGTGCGACGAGCGCAAGCAGTGAAAGACTATTTGGCAGATCTTGGCGTTCCGCCTGAAAATATGGATGTGTTGAGTTATGGCAAAACGAAACCATTTTGTTCCCAACATTCGTTGACATGTTGGCAGCATAATCGTCGAAGTCACTTTGTGTTTGAGTAGCAAGACCGGGGCGAAAGCCACTTCCTCTTAGTGCTGTAAGTTTCTCATCCCTTCTAATGAGCTGGAATTCAGGGGGAAATGCTGCTCCTCTGCTATTACATGGAGGCTTCCACAGATGACTCAATTCTCTAAGATTGTCACGACGCCTCACTAGCATGTGTGGACTGACGCTTTGCACGCCAGATCCTTAGCTCGTCAGGCGTGCAACAACATCGGATCGGCGGGGTACTTACGTTCGCTGGTGCGTCATGTCTGTGTGGACTGCACTTGAAAGTTACTTGCCAGGATGCAACAGGAGATGACTCCATCTCATACAGCTTCAAGAAACGCCTTAATGAGGCGATAAAACAAATGAACCTTCCTAAATTGAACTGGGGGTCGGGAAATTGGCAGAGAGTCGCCATGCTCCTTGAGAGTAGAAAAGACTATATGCATTGATTCGTTAAAGAGGTTGATCTTTTTCCCGAAGCTACTGTAGCAGACGAGGGGATCGATGTTGGGCGCAGCGCGATAATTGACATCTATAAGCATGTGAATCGACCTGCTCCCCCTTGGATCAAGGATGATGATGCCCGTGGTTGGGACAAAGGGCCGAGAGAGAGCATCGGCCACCCTACAGTAGTTCGCGCAGGAGCAGGTCGAGATGAGGACGATGAGATCAAGATTTGCATCGTAACGGACGGTGTCGAGCGCCCATCAGAGGTCTTGCCTCCGGGAACACAATGTCAGGAGTTCGTAGACGGGCTCCTGCGTAGTGTCCGCGTCCCGATCAGTGAGGTGCGTGTTTATCAAGGAAAGGTCCTACTGGAATCACGGAAGCTTCCTATGAGAGGCGCCCAACGAACCGATATAGGGTAACGCTCCTTGACGCCGCCGCTGTTGAGCCCGTGATTATGTCGTTTTAAAGAGGTGAGGCTTGATGCACATGATCCGCACGAAACTTAGAGTCTGAAAGTCCCGTAGAGATATAAGTGTTTGAGAGAATCTCCATTAAATAGACAGATCATTCACGTTGTTGCACGGACCATTCCGCGCAGTGCAAACGCTGGACTCAAACGTGTGGGTGAGTTTCCGATATACTTTGCTGGCTACCACGCCGTCTTTATTTGTCGGGCACGAACTCAAGGAAGTATTGACGTGGAAGGAAGGTGTGTTCTTTGGAGAGAATGAGACCGGCTTGTTTCATGTGTTCAATGACCTGCTCTTTGGGAACCAGATGGTGTTTAGGGAAGCTGAGTTTGCCGGATCGTTCATCGTGATAAAAATCGATAATGACGATTCGGCCGTTAGTCTTGAGAGCAGATTTGGCTTTTGTGAGATAGGCTGAGTGGTTTTCCAAGTGATGATAGGCATTGCAAAAGAAGATTAGGTCCACGGAATGATCTTGTAATGATGGATCCCCTGGTTGTGTGAGAATAAATTCAGTTCTATTTGAAAGCCCTAGTTTATTAATTTCCTTTTGGTTGTAGTCCAGCATCTTTTGTTCGACATCTATGGCAAAAACCTTTCCGGCCTCTCCAACCTCTTGAGCAAAACGTCGTGTGAAATAACCTGACCCCGCGCCGATGTCGGCGATGGCTATTCCTGGTTTGATATTGAGAGTTGAAAGTACTTCATCGGGTTTTTGGTATTCATCGCGTTCGGCCCGTTCTAGGGCTTGAATATAAGAGTCTATGTCCCATGGACCATGGGCACAGGCCGACAAGGAGGCATAGAGACAGATCAAGAAACTGGCAACAAATAGTCGTTGAAGTACACGAGGTTTGAATCTTATACCGCTAGAGTTCAGCATGCTGTAATCTCCTTCACGCACTTGCCCAAAGGGAGCAAGAAATAGTTGGAAATGAAAAAGAGGCTCGCTAACGCCGAGCCTCTTTTTCGAAGAACAGTACGCTATTTTCAAAAATTATAAGCGTTGCAAAGCGGCCACCCGTGCTTCGATTGGCGGGTGCGTGGCAAACATTTGCATCATGCTTCTGGTTTGTCCCGAGATCTTCATCGTGGCAAGTGCGTCTTCAGTACTATACTGATATTGGACGCCTTTGACCCAACGATCAATGGATTGCAGGGCGGAAATCATATGTTCTTTGCCGACGGTATTGGCGGCAAAGCGATCGGCGACAAATTCTCGTCGACGTGACCACCAGCTAATCGGAATCATGGCCAAGAACGATAAGACAATTTGTAAGAAAATATAGACTCCAAAGCCGAGCATGGGGTTCCGTTCCGCGACTTGCCGATACACCCAACGGCTAATGAAATAGACGAAGGTGTTCATGAGGCCGGCTAAGATCGTGGTGGTAAACATATCACCGTTATAGACATGTCCCATTTCGTGTGCAAGCACAGCCCGGACTTCATTCTCATTGAGGTTGTTGAGCAAGCCGGTTGAGACGGCCACCATCGAATTGTTTTTGGATGGCCCGGTTGCAAAAGCGTTAGGATCTTCTCCTTCATACACGTACACTTCTGGCATTTTGACATCTAAGCGTGTTGAAATTTTTCGAACGGTATCAAAGACCAGCATCTCCGCTTGTGTGCGTGGTTGGGTAATTTGCTGGCAGTTCATCATGCTTTTGGCCATTTGTTTAGAGAATGCCAAACTGATGAAGGCGCCGCCAAAACCAAAGACAAACGCCCACAGCAAATCCTGCTGTCCAATTGATCCACGGATGTCAATTCCAAACGCTGGAAGGATAAATTCAGACAACACCGTGAATGTAATAGATAGCGTGACAAAAATTAGGATGTTGGCGAGGAGCAACAATCCTATACCTTTCAGATTTTTCATCGAATCTCCCCCTTTATAGAAATACTTGCTGATACGCCTTGATAGTGAATCTTATCGAACGTGACTCGAATCTCTGCAATGAAATGCACTATCTAGTTGAAAGATAATAATTTTTTCTGACAAGTCAAGAGGGAATCTGGCAAAAATAGGTGATTCTCACTCCTCTTGCAGGTATTATACTGTGTTTCTATAAATTTGAATATCCCCAATTTTCTTGAAAGATGGATTCGTGAAATATTTCCCATGGCCCCGGCTTCATGAGATTGTATTCGTGGTGTGTGTCATGCTCAATGGACTCCTCCTGGGGCAAGAGGTTGTGTGGGCTGATGAAACCGGGGGGACGGATATGTCTGGGACAGGAGCGCAATTCATCACGATTACCATGGAGAGTTATACGTTTACACCGCATACGTTGATCGCTGAAGTTGGGCAACCTATTGAATTTCTGCTGAAGAATGAGTCGTTTCTCGTTCCACACAATTTTCTGTTGGATTCACCTGATGGTACTCGCCTGATTGAGGCCAATGTTGATAGTGGAGAGCAGGCCACGATTCAGTTCACTCCAACTCAGAGCGGGCCTCATGTTTTTTACTGTAATAAACAGCTGCTCTTTTTCCCTGACCATCGTGAAGAAGGCATGGAAGGCATGCTCACCGTTCGCTGATTTTCCTCCAGATGGATTCGTCACAAGCAGACACCTATCTCTTCCAGACCATTCTCAAGCGTGTCTCTCGATCTTTTTATCTCACGCTGGCTGTGCTGCCTACTGCTGTTCGTTCGCAAGTTGGTCTTGCGTATTTGTTTGCTCGAGCGGCTGATACGATTGCGGATACGGGCGAACTCAATCAGGAGGCCAGACTTCGTTGTCTGCAGCAATTCAAGGCGCAGTTCCGACATGGCCCAGTCCACGCAGCCGACGTGCAGTCGATCCAAGCCTTGGCTGCCTCGCTGCAGCGGGATCCGAGTGAGAGGATCTTACTTGAAGAGCTTCCTCGCTGTTTCGCGTTGTATGAAGCCCTGCCACATGAAGATCAACAACGCATTGCTGACTTGCTCCCAACAATTATCGAAGGGATGGAATTTGACCTTGTTCAATTTCCTCAGCAATCTGGTGGTCGTGTGACGGCACTGCCAACGACAAAAGAATTGGATTATTATACGTATGCTGTTGCCGGGTGTGTCGGGGAGTTTTGGACGAAGATTATGTGTGCCCATCTTCCTCGCCTTTCCCATTGGGATTCGTCGGTGATGGTTCCTACAGGAGTTCGGTATGGGAAAGGATTGCAGTTAGTCAATATTTTGAAAGATGTGGCCAAGGACCTTCGTCTTGGTCGATGCTATATTCCTCAACATCTTTTGAATGAAGCGCATCTCCAGCCGGAAGATTTGTTCGATCAACGAAATGCTCAGCGTCTTCGTCCGATTCTCAAGCAATTGATTGCCGTCGCTCTTGAGCACTTAGATCAAGGATGGAGCTATACGATGGCGATTCCTCGTCTTGAAGTTCGATTGCGGCTGGCTTGTATGTGGCCAATTTTGATTGGCCTCCGGACGCTTCAGCAGTTATCTACCTCACCCCATATCCTTGATCCAGCTATTTCCCAGAAAGTCTCTCGTGGGGAAGTGTATCGAATAATGGCGATGACGACATTGTCTGGCGGATGTGGTTCTGTTGGAACCGCCTATTGGGGCTATCTGCGGAAACGTGTGGTGTGAGGGATAAAAACGTATCTCGTTGCTCGTGAAACGTATCTCGTATTTCGTGAAAAGCTTGTTTTGATTTTTCTTGCGAGCGACAAGCCACGAATCACGCTTGCGCGCCGGGCCTACTCCGCCGAAGTAGCTACGAAGGCTGTAAGCGCTACAGGGCACAGACGCGAGCGACCCATGAATCTAGTCTTGGGGGGGAAGAAGGACTTTTTCGCCCTTTCTGAAGACGGTGTAGATGGCCTGAGTCGGACAGGCCTCAAGGCAGAGTCGGCAGGATTCCAAGCAGCGAGACGAATCGAATTTAAACGGGGGAGTGGAAAGCCATGCGCCGGTTGGGCATACGGGAATACAGACGGCATTATGGGCACAACGGTCTGGGTGACGAACGAGATGATCTCTAGTTACCATCATGGGAGTGACTCCTTCAAATAAACCCTGGGAAAACAGTTCAAACATATTCATGCGATGTACCTACGAATCCCAGGTTTGCACTAAGGTTCGGATATGATCTTTTAATTCAGGTATTTGCTCTAGATTATTCGTGATGGCGCCAAGAATATTTTCCATTCGAGCTTTCCGTCCGGCTTCTTGGTCCAATAGCGCCAATCGGTCATATTCAGCAAAAGCTTCAGGAAGCTTTGCTTCTAAGATCGCACGTCCTGCGGACAGCCCGGCTTTGAGGTCCCGAGGTTCAAGCGTTACTGGAGGAGAGACCGCGAATGTGGCATTGGAAAACACAATCATGGCTGTGCCAGTGTCAGATGTGAGTGGCACCACATGTTCGACCGTCTGACCGACGGTCTGTTCCCACGAGGAGAGGAGGCCTGGGAATTTTTTGAGATAGGCGGCCTTGTCTTGATTGGCTTTCCATTTGGCTTCAATTGACATAACGGTCTCTCATTTTATGCTTGGGTACATGTGAATGGAGGCAAAATTGATCGATTTCGGAGCGTCAGATCATTGGGGATTGAGGAGTTGTTTGGGTGCATCGTGTCCAGGCATGAGCAAGCGTTCAACGATTTCTCCTTTAACGATATGGCGCTCCATGATCTCTGTCACATCCGCTTCGGTTCCAGCCCAATACCAGACGCCTTCAGGATAAATGACGATACTCGGTCCATATTCACAATGGTCAAGGCATCCAGCTTTATTAGCACGGACAATCCCCTTGAGCCCCAATCGTTCAACTTCCTTTTTAAAAAAGGCATGGAGTTGAACCGACCCTGTATCTGCGCAGCATCCACGAGGATCACCTTTGGGACGTTGATTAATACAGATAAAGATGTGGTGTTTGAAAGCTCCCATTTTCTTTAAGATATCAATGAAAATCGATGGAAAAACTCACAATGGTCAGCGATCTTACCTGAGGGTTCCTCTAGGTGTCCAGCCGCTGTCATGCCTACCATCCGTGAAATCGAGGAGGGTTCATAATGGTCATCGGTGTTCCCAAAGAAGTGAAAGATCATGAATTTCGCGTGGCAGTGACGCCAAGTGCCGTTCGGCATTTGGTCTCGCTTGACCATCTGGTCCTCATGGAAAAAGGGGCGGGCGAGGGGAGTGGATTTTGGGATGACGAGTATCGTGAGGCCGGAGCAAAGTTTGTTGAATCACCTCGAGATGTGTACGGCGATGCCGAACTCATCCTGAAGGTTAAAGAACCCCAGCCTCAAGAATATCAGTATATTCAACGTCATCATACCATTTTTACCTATCTCCATCTTGCAGCCTCTCAATCTTTGACTGAGGCGTTGATGGCCTCAGGATGTACGGCCATTGCCTATGAAACAACGGAAACGGCTCACGGAGAACTCTCAATGCTTCGTCCGATGAGTGAAATTGCCGGACGCATGTCCATTCAAATTGGTGCGCATTTTTTAGAACGTCATCAAGGCGGTCGAGGTGTCCTTCTTGGTGGAATTCCCGGTGTCACCCCAGGGCATGTGGTCATAATTGGTTCGGGAGTCGTTGGGGCTTCGGCGACAAAAGTTGCCGTGGGAATGGGCGCTCGCGTGACGGTCTTAAGTATCGATGTCGGTCAGCTTCGCCATTTGGATGACCTCTATGCCGGACGAGTCACGACGTTGGTTTCACGGCCTCAGGTGTTGGATGATGCGGTTAAAGAGGCAGACCTTGTCATTGGTGCGGTGATGATTCCTGGAGCTAAAGCTCCCAAGTTGATCTCGCGTGAACTTATCCGTCATATGAAACGCGGCGCGGTCTTTGTCGATGTGGCCGTGGATCAGGGTGGCTGCGCCGAGACGACTCATCCGACCACGCATTCAGATCCAGTCTATGTAGTTGATCATGTGCTCCACTATGCTGTCACCAATATTCCCGGCATTGTTCCTCGAACCTCGACGGTGGCCTTGACCAACGCGACGTTACCTTTTATAGTCCGGTTGGTGAATCAAGGAGTGGAGGAGGCTCTGAAGACCGAAATGGGTCTCGCTCGTGGGGTCAACGTGAGTGGAGGTCGAGTCACGTGTCGTGCGGTGGCTGAATCTCATGGAATCCCTTTTGACCCTCTTTGACGATCAGTAGCTGGTCGGACTCTTCTGATAGAGATCGGGGCGTAGCGCAGACCGGTAGCGCACCGCGTTCGGGACGCGGGGGTCGGAGGTTCAAATCCTCTCGCCCCGACCAACTTCTCCACTCTCGCGTTGTTCATAACGCGATGGTGTGCCTATAGCCGATTCAATGAATTTCCAATGATTGAAGTCGTGAACTCCGCTGGATGAGTCAGGCCGGCTCGACTGGAACTTCTTTAAATTCGCTATAGTCCGTCTCTTCCAATTTTCGTGCGTAATGGATCATGGATGCAATTATCTCAGGAATTGCCGTTGTTGGGTGTCTCTTTGCTGCTGGGGTGTGGATGTATGCTCGAAAGTTGGGTAAACAGGTAGAGCAGCTTAAACGTGCTCAGTCCGCAATTGAACTCAAACTCAAGGCACAATTACAGGAAGGTCGGAGCCTAGTTGAACCACTTCGCCTTCAACTTGCGGCTGTTGCCACGGGAGAAATTGTACCCAGTGAACTTATTCGAGAAGGCCGTCTCTATCGAAAAGTTTCAGCTGAAGAGGAAGGGCATCGACAGATGGGCAATGGTGGGGATGGGCAACGGGAAATGATCCGCCTTGATGTTCGTACGGCTCAAGAATACGAACGTGGACATTTAGCCGGTGCGATGCTGATTCCTCTTGAAGAATTAGAGCAGCGTTGTGGGGCAGAAATTTCCAAGACCGATTATGCTGTAGTGGTGTACTGTGACAATGGTGAACGCAGTCGATTAGCCTGTGATTACTTAAGCCGGCAGGGTTATCTCAATCTGTATCATCTGTCTGATGGACTCCAGCGTTGGACAGGAGTGCTCGAAGGCGAGCCGCCAGTTAACTTAATACAAATTCAGTCAAAGGCCAGCGTGTCTGAATTCAATGGAATATGACGATGAGTGATGAACACACAACTGATGAATATACGGTTCTGAATGTGATGGGCCCCTATCGCGAACCGCGCGAACCGGCTTTTTCGTATGACTACTCTGTTCAACGCCCTCATTGGGGGACGCCGCAAGGCGTTCGTGTAAAGGTGTTCATCAAGCCGGAACTCGAGTACTTTAAGGAAAATGTATTAGGCGTGACGGGAGGGACGAGTGGACAACAGTTGCGGGCCAATCAAATGCTTTGCCGCCATATTGCGGATCAAAAGCTCGAATTGGGAAATCAGGATGGGTTGTTTACTGAACGCCGTGATGTGATGATCGGGCTATTTGACGATGACCTTCAGCATTTGTCCCCATTACTTGAAGGGTGGATGCAGACAGAAAAAGATCGAATTCGAAAAGAGATTCAAGAACAAGTTGGGATTTAGAGATACGCTCTTCATGCAAAGTGAAAACTGAAAATTGCAAAATGTGGGGTCTGGAAATCGGTGAAGGGTTCTCCCTCCTATAATTTTTCAATTTTCATTTTGTCTTGCACCATGAGCCTGCCAGATTCTTCAAAAAACCTTTTGATAGTGTTTTGAATACACCCCGGTTTCGTCTTCGCCAAACCCAAGCGATCCTGTTTCCGGAGTGGTACGGTTGTGAAGGTTAATGGCGTAATGACCGCGTACATGTTCCATGGCCACTTCGAATGGGATTGAACTGGGGTAGAGAGTGCCGGGTGCGTGGGCTCCGCGACTCAGGACTTCAGTGGCCTCGGGGACGGCATATTCTGGTTCAGAAAATATATAGATCTCAGCAATCGAAAATTCTCCCAGATCGTCTCCTGGAGTTGTTGGAGGGAGTAAGGTGGAGAGTGTGCCGTCGAGACGGGCTGTTTTCATGTGAAGGAGGAGTGCGACAACTTGACTGTCGGTGGTGGCCGGAGGCACGGTGACATTGATGATGTTCATTTCAGTGATGGTGGACGTTGTGTTGAAGACAGGAACGACGTCACTTGAAAACGAAGTTGCAGGACTGGTCTCTGCTGATTCGGGAGGCATCCCGTCTTGATGTTTGGTGTTTTTGGATTTCGGGATAATTAACGTAATAAAGAGCCACAGTCCAACAATGACGCCGAATAAGACAATGGCCGGATGGAGCCCAACTCGTTTCCCCTCGGTTGACTTGCTGTCGTGTTCTTCCATCTTTAAATTTCCAAGCTCTTTATAGTGTCATGATGAGGTGTGTCTATCGGTTTCCTGACTTTCGCTTGCTTTGACGTCTTCCCACCATTGATCAAGTTCCTCTTCAGTGCATTGCCCGATAGTGCGGTCCGTTTCCAAGGCTTTCGCTTCCACGTATTGGAATCGTGAAGCAAAACGGTTGGTGGCTTTTCTCAGAGATTCTTCTGGATTGATTTTCAGAAAACGAGCCATATTGACAAAAGAAAATAACACATCCCCGAACTCGGCTTCGACTCTTGACTCATAAGACGCCAACGTCTCGCGCGAAGGTGATGCGGATTGCTGCTTTTGCAAATCAGCCATGGCGGTGTACAGTTCCTGGCCTTCTTCACGTAATTTTTCCAATACCGGTTCAGAGCTAGTCCAATCAAAACCGGCTTTTGACGCACGTTTTTGTACTTGATACGCTCGTTGAAGAGCCGGGGCGATCTTGGGAATTCCATCTAATGCAGATGGCGAAGTGGTGTCGTGTTGGCGTTCCTGCTTCTTGATCGTTTCCCATTTTTGTGCCACATCATTGGCGGATTTTACTTCCGTGTGCTGCTCCGGAGCAAATACATGAGGATGTCGACGGATCAGTTTTTTACTGAGATGCGAGGCGATATCATCAAGTGTGAATTCTGAGTGTTCCTCGGCAATTTGTGCATGGAAGATCACTTGCAATAACACATCGCCCAGTTCTTCTTTCAACGCTGATGCATCCTGATTGTCAATGGCTTCCAGCGCTTCGTAGGATTCTTCCAGGAGGTAGGGTTTCAGCGTTTCGTGTGTTTGTTGACGATCCCATGGGCAGCCCTCTGGGGATCGCAATTGAGCCAGGAGTGCGACAAGTTCTGAGATTTTTGCACTCATGATGTGAGGTGTTGAGCACAGGCACGCTCATCCAAAGTTATCGATGTGCTCGGTACGTCGTTCATCAAAAATTCTCCATTGTGGACGAAAGAAGTGGGATATGAAGGGCGGCCTCTGATAGGCGGCTATTATACCGCTTTCTCTGCCTGGTGCAATCTCGTGGTTTCTTGCGAGAAACCGTATAATAATGTTACGGTTTTGATAGATTATAAAAGGAGGATGCCCTGATGAGCGAGGAAGAACAAGGCTTTATTATTCGAGATAAACGTGGGCGTAGTACAGAGCCAGACCCATCTCCAGCTTCGACTGCAGAGCCAATCTCGGAACCTACCCCTTCTCCAACCAGCTCAGCCAAGTCTTCTGAGCCTCAAGAATCAGGACCGCCTATTACGTTTTCCTCATTTGTTTTTTCTCTCGGAACGTCAGCCTTGATGTTGATGGGAGAGTCTCTTGACACTCAACAACCCTCGGTGCCAGTGAATCTCCCGCAGGCCAAAGAAGTTGTGGATATTCTCTCCATGCTGGATGAAAAAACGAAAGGGAATCTCTCACCAGACGAATCCTCAGTGCTTGGAGATATGCTCTACACGCTTCGAATGAAATATGTTGCCCTGACATCTGCGAACCCGGGCTCTCCATCTTCTTAGGAAGATATCCACGGGAAGAGTCATCGGCTACGAGTCACTGATGTTCTTGCAAAAGCTTCCGGTCCTTTTCATGATATATTCATGAGAGAGCACCACCATTTGCTTCAAATACTCGAAAAATCTGACGTTCTCGGTTATCGGTGATCCGCATATTCAGTCGATAGGACGGCGGTTCTTGATTCATGTCTCGTTTCGGTGGCCATGGAATCTCTCGTGTTGATGGCGTACTAGGCTGCGACTGTGTTCCCTTTTTGGGGAGTGATAGGGCTGGCGACAAAATTCTGTAGCATGAACAAACATGATTGTGAGTATTGAGCCTTGACCGATGACTGTATAGCTGATTGAGATCGTCGATGAATCTGTTTTCCAATAACCCGCGTCCGCCCAAATTTCCCCGTCGGGACCTTTCCCCGTCAACGCCCGATCCTCAATATTCAGAAAGAGAGTCAGACAGCCAACAGAAGGCACGGCATTTTAGGCCTGTGGCCATTGTGTTGTTGCTGCTCATTCCGTGTCTAGTCCTCACGGCTATTTATGCCAGATACGGAATTACCAATACCACCAAACCAGACTCTATTCTTCCCAGTCCCAGTTACGCAGTTGTGATGTTTTTAGTGTATCTGGATAGTGTGGGATTGGTGGTGTTGTCTCTGTTGTTGTCGCGCAATCTCATTCGGGCGTATTTTGAGAAACGGCATCGTCTTATTGGATCGGGGTTTCGTGCGAAACTGATTGCGGCATTTATTGGATTTGCGTTGATTCCGACGGTCATGTTAGCGACGGTGGCGAGTGGCGTGATTAGCGAAGTGATTGAAGTGTGGTTTAATGACCAAATTATGCAAGTCTTAAACGATTCTGAAGAATTGGCGCAATTCTACCATGAAGATCGAGTGGACCTTGCCGTGAACAGTGCTCGGGCGATTAGCCAAGAGATTTTTCGAGAAGATATTTTAAGTCCTGAACATCGAGAATTGCTGATTTCAGCGATGGGTCGAAAGCGAATGGAATATAATCTTGCCGGCGTCGAGGTTTTTTCCCCCAGAATGGAAACGTTAGCGCGGGTGGTTCATCCAGATCTGACAGATGCCGTGTTAAGTCTTCCTGTCGGGCAATTGGTGTTGCAAGTGCTCGATACGCGTGAGGAACTCAACTCGGTACAAGAAGCTCCCGTTGGCAGACTAGTCCGTGCAGCCACTCCGATTTTGTCGAGTGCCACTCCGGACAAGGTCAGTGGTGTGGTTGTGGTCTCGGCCTATGTGCCCGAATCGTTGCTGGTCAAGATGGATGTCATTGCCAAGCAATTTAATGATTACCGGCAAATGAAAGAAATGAAAGCGCCGATTAAAGTTGGCGCCTACTTATTTGTCGCGGTGGTGACGGTGCTGATTCTGTTTGGCGCGACCTGGTTTGGGTTTTACGTGGCTCGCGGTATAACCGTTCCTATTCAACGGCTTGCTGAGGGGACCGAGGCAGTCGCTAAAGGTGATCTTGATGTAAAAATTGAAGTGAAGGCCACCGATGAAATCGGAACGTTGGTCGAATCGTTTAATCGGATGACTTCAGATTTACGACAAAGTAAATCGAGACTAGAAGAAGCAAATTATTCTTTGCTCCAGTCGAATGCCGAAATTGATCAGCGTCGTGCATACACGGAAACCGTCGTTGAAACCATTGCTTCCGGTGTCTTGTCCATCTCAGCTGATGCCAAGATTACGACATTTAATCCATCAGCTGAACGAATTTTAGGCATCAGTGGAGAACAATTTCGTGGAAGGCCGGTCACGGAGGCCTTTAAAGAGTTTCAGTTGACATTATTTCAATCGGCCTATGATCAGATGCTTGTTGATGGACGTGAGGGCTATTCGTCGGCTGGTCAAATGGAAGCGCATGGGATGTTATTGACCATTGGATTGAATGTCTCGCGTATGCGTAATGAAGCCGGTCATGACTTGGGTTTTGTGTTCGTCTTTGAGGATCGAACGGAATTGATTAAGGCGCAAAAAACCGCGGCGTGGCAGGAAGTGGCTCAGCGTATCGCACATGAAATTAAGAATCCTCTCACACCCATTCAATTGTCCGCGCAACGTCTACGGAAAAAGTTTTTTGAAAAGTCGCCAGATTTTGAAAAGATTTTCGATCAGTCGACGAATGTGATTGTTGGAGAAGTCAGTAGTTTGAAGCGGATGGTGGATGAATTTTCTAAATTTGCCAGAATGCCAGCTCCACACATGACTCGTGAATCGTTAGGCGACATCATCGAAAAGGTCGTGTCTCTCTATGCCGGAGCCCATCGTGATGTGGAATTGATGGTGAATCTAGATGATTCGCTTCCGGAGATTAGTTGTGATGTGGAACAAATCCGTCGGGTGTTTGTGAATCTCTTTGACAATGCGGTTCAAGCCATGAATAGCCGGGGACGAATTTGGGTCTCGACGGAGTGCGATCGAAGACGTCATCGTGTTATCGTGCGCATAGCTGATGAAGGGGCAGGGATTCAACCCGAAGACCAAGAGAAGTTATTTGTCCCGTATTTTTCCAGAAAGCGGACGGGAACTGGGTTAGGACTTGCCATTGTTCATCGTATTATCACCGACCATAATGGTTCGATTCGAGCAGAGAATAATCAACCCAAAGGTGCCGTGTTTACGTTTGATCTGCCAATCTAAGCTATGGCATTTCGTGAGTGTTTGCGTATGATGACTCTCAATGATCTATGCAACGCAACAGAGGCCGTAGGTAATTTTCTGAGGAGATAACGTTGTGGCCGAGAGTATTTGCATTGTTGATGACGAGCCAGCGATCCTGAATACGCTGAGCAGTATATTAGAAGATGAAGGGTATCAAATTTCTGTGGCCAAAAGCGGTACGGAAGTGCTGAAAATGGTTCGGAGTGAACCACCGGATTTGATTATTCTTGATATTTGGATGCCGGAGATTGATGGGTTGGAGACCTTGAAACGATTGAGACAGCAATTCCCAGCACTCCTCGTCATTATGATGTCAGGGCATGGTTCGATTGAAACGGCCATCAAGGCCACAAAGTTGGGAGCCTACGATTACTTAGAGAAGCCCTTAGATCTAGAAAAAGTCACGATTCTGGTCAGAAATGCGCTCCATCAGCGGAAACTTGAAGAAGAGAACTTGAATCTTCGGATTCAAGTGGAACGACGATTTGAGCTAGTCGGAACCTCTCCGGCCATGCACCGGCTTCGTGAACTGATTACCATGGCGGCTCCGACGAATAGTCGCGTGCTGATTTCCGGGGCGAATGGCACCGGCAAGGAGTTGGTCGCACGTGCCATTCATCTTCACAGCCCTCGCCACAGTCGTCCCTTTGTCGAAGTGAACTGTGCCGCGATTCCTGAGACGCTGATTGAAAGTGAATTGTTTGGCCATGAACGGGGGTCGTTTAGCGGGGCGACCTCGATGAAGCGTGGGAAATTTGAACTCGCTGATGGAGGCACCCTCTTTCTCGATGAAATTGGTGATATGAGTTTAGCCACACAAGCGAAAGTCTTGCGTGTGTTGCAAGAGCAGCAATTTACGCGAGTCGGCGGTGGGAAACTTTTAAATGTACAGGTTCGAGTAATTGCCGCGTCAAACAAAGACTTAGTGGAAGAAATAGAAAAAGGTCTGTTTCGTGAAGATTTGTATTACCGCTTAAATGTCTTGCCGATTATGGTGCCGACTCTTCGGGAGCGTCGGGATGATATCCCGGAGTTAGCGCAACACTTTCTCAAACTGCATGCGGAAGAGCAAGGCTTGAAATTCAAAGAACTGACGAAAGAGGCCATGGAAATGCTGCGTCAACACGATTGGCCTGGCAATATTCGTGAATTACGGAATTTGATTGAACGCCTGCTTATTATGGTTCCACGTCCGCTGATCGATGCGAAGGACATTGAATTGTTCCTCCAGGTACGAAGTGGAGGGGCCAATCAGGCCTTTGCTTCCGGGAAAGACTTTGCGTCATTGAGAGATGCCCGCAATGCTTTTGAACGTGAACTTATATCCAATAAATTGCGAGAGAACAATTGGAATGTGTCAAAAACCGCAGATGATTTGAAAATTGAACGCAGCCACCTCCATCGAAAAATTAAGTTACTGAATGTTGAACTCCGTTCTGAAAGTTAATCATTCTCCTGCTGTCATGAATCATCAACTTGTCGTGCCTTCTCCAAGTGATTCTCCTTCTTCGGAGATTCTCATAGAAAAACTCGTGCCGGGTGGGAATGGGTTGGGCCGCATCGGCCCTCAGGTGATCTTTGTCAAAGGCGGGCTGCCGGGTGAAACGCTCAAGATTCAGGTTGGTGCAAAGCTTCGCGGCGTTCATTCTGGGGACATTATCAAGATTCTTCAAGCCTCCCATGATCGAGTGGAGCCACCCTGTTCGATCTATGGGGTGTGTGGCGGGTGCCAACTGCAGCATCTTCAGTATGAGGGGCAACTCCGAGAGAAACGTGCCATGCTCACGGATGCGCTTCAGCGTATTGGGAAAATTGACATTCCTGAAGTTGGAGTCGTTGTGCCGTCACCTCAGTCTTTGGGATATCGCAATACGGTTCGGTTTGTGGTTTTCAAAGGATCAACACATCTCCAGCTTGGCTTTTATCAAGCAGGAACGCACATTCCTGTTGACGCCCACACCTGTTTACTTATTCCAGAACGGTTACAGCATGTCGCTGCATTGGTGACTCAACGCTTTACAACATCTTCATCGATTCCAATGTTTTTAGAGCACTTCGAGTGTCGTTCTTCAACCACCACGAGCGACATCTTGCTTGTGTTTCATGGGACATACAAAAAAGCGGAGCGTGTGCAGGCATTTCTTGAATCATTCCTGCCAATGCCAGGTGTGGTTGGATGTGTTGTGCAACGACCAGGTCCGAAGGATGATCGGATACAGCGTGCAGCGCTTGTGGTCGGACAGGATTCTGTGACCGAACGATTCGGAGATCTGACCCTTCAGATTGGGTTTCATTCTTTTACGCAAACGAATTGGCCAGTGTTTGAAGCAATTGGGAACACGCTGAATGACTGGATCGGTCACCCAGACGGCCTGCAGGTGTTGGAAATGTATGCAGGCACTGGAGCGTTCGGCATGAGTTTGGCTCGACATGGAGCCTTTGTGACGTTGGTCGAATCTAATGCGCTAGCCATTGCGGATGCGAGAAAGTCTGCAGCGCTGAGTCGAGTGGCACGCTGCAAATTTAAACGGCAAGCTGGAGAGAAATTTTTGCCTTTTGTGAACTCTCGCGAATATGACCTTATTCTGGTCGATCCACCTCGAACGGGGCTGAGTCCGGTTGTACTTCAGGAGTTGGGACGAATCAGAGCCGCGCGACTCTTCTATGTATCATGCGATGTTGCCACGCTTGCTCGGGATCTTGCTCGACTGGCAACCTTTGGGTATCGTGTGATTCGCGTTCAACCGTTTGACATGTTTCCACAGACCGCGCATATCGAAACCCTAGTTGAGTTAGCCGTTTCAGATATGACGACGTGAGGGTCGTCTATTTTCTTTTTGTGATTGGAATACTATGACAACGTATCGTGACGCAGGTGTGGATATTCAAGCTGGTGATCAGTTTGTGCAACGAATTAAATCGCTAGTCAGGACAACGTTTCGCCCGGAAGTCGTCAGTGATCTTGGTGGTTTTGGCGGTCTCTTTCGTTTTCCCTCGACCCAATATCAAGATCCGATTTTAGTGTCAGGTACCGATGGGGTCGGAACGAAGTTGAAAGTCGCGGCTCTCATGGATCGTCACGATACGATTGGCATTGATTTAGTGGCGATGTGTGCGAATGATGTCGTGGTGAGCGGAGCGGAGCCGCTCTTTTTTTTAGATTATTTAGCAACAGGAAAACTTGATGTCGGAAAAGCGGAGTCTATTGTCAGTGGAATTGTAACGGGATGTCGAGAGGCGGGGTGTGCGTTGATTGGTGGAGAAACGGCTGAAATGCCGTCATGCTACCCCGACCACGAATATGATTTAGCTGGATTCGTCGTTGGAGTCGTCGAGCGTGAGAAAATCATTGATGGCAAGAAAGTTGCCCCGGGTGATGTCGCGATTGGGTTGAGTTCAACGGGGTTACATAGCAATGGATTTACCTTGGCTCGACAAGTCTTGTTTGAACAGGCAGGCTGGACAGGAGCGACGGAATTATCAGAACTTGATCGGCCGTTGGGCGATGTCTTGCTGGAGCCAACCAGGATTTATGCTAAGCACATACGAGCACTGCTGACGGATTGTGACATTCATGGTGTCGCGCACATTACTGGAGGAGGGCTAACGGGTAACGTGCCTCGAGTTCTCCCTGAGCATTGTGACATGCTCATTAAACGAGGATCATGGCTAATCCCTCATATTTTTGATGTGATTCAACGGGCGGGACAGGTTGACCAAGAAGAAATGTATCAGGTTTTTAATATGGGCATTGGTATGGTGGTGATTGTTCCGCCACAAGACGTCAATCGAGTACTAGATCATATGCAAACCTTGGGTGACGCGGCGCATGTGATTGGAGAGATTCGTCAACGTCATTCTCCCGAATTGCCTGTTCGGTATGATGAGTAAAGGATGAGCGTATGGCTCCGGTTGTGTTAGGTGTGCTGGTCTCGGGACGAGGTTCAAATCTGCAATCAATTATTGATGCGATTGAGTCTGACCGCTTGGATGCTTATATCGCGGTGGTGGTGAGCAATAAGCGAGATGCGTTTGGATTAGACCGAGCGAGATCGCATGGGATCAAAACAGTTTTTCTCGATCCGAAGTCGTATAAAGACCAATCGAATCCTCGAGAAGCCTATGACCGTGCTGTCTTGGACGTGCTTCAAGTTCATGGCGTTGAGTTGGTCATTTTAGCCGGATATATGAAGATTGTGACTTCCGTGCTTATTGATGCTTATGAAGGGCGGACGATGAATATTCATCCATCATTGTTACCATCGTTTCCGGGGTTAGCTGCGCAGCGGCAAGCCTTGGATTGGGGGGCAAAAGTCAGTGGGTGTACGGTTCATTTTGTGACAGAAGGCGTCGATGAAGGGCCTATTATTCTGCAAGCATCTGTTCCGATCCTTGAAGATGATACGGTTGAAACGCTTTCAGTAAGAATCCTTGAGCATGAACATCGAATATATCCTGAGGCGATTCAGTTGTATGCAGAAGGTCGTCTTGCTATAGACGGACGGCGAACTCGAATTGTGGAAAGCGTGAAGCGTGAAGCGTGAGACGTGTGTCTGCGGAAAGGAACTCTTTTACGAGATACGAACGACGAGATACGCTTCACGAATTGTGTTGAGTAGCATGTAATCAATGAGTATTGTATAATCCTGTCTTAATCGAGACAATCCCAAGCATCTGATCCTTTCAAATACGTGGGGGGCTAGCTCAGTTGGGAGAGCGCAACGTTCGCAACGTTGAGGTCGCGGGTTCAACTCCCGTGCCCTCCACCAAATCATTCCTGCCTTACTATAAATCTAAAGCAGAGCGCGGGTAGGGCGCTTCTAAACCCTTCATTTCGGCCATAGGGAAATTCCCCAGAGAACGCCAGTCTTCCGATTCTGCCTCAAATTGTCCACGCGAATAGCCTTTTAACGTTTCTGTGATGATGGTAGCCAGCGGTTCATCCCGTTACAACATCTTGCCGTGGCCGCTGACGCGCTCATAGCGATATCCGATCAGAGGGAAAAGACCCAATAGCCGCTCATCATTTGAGCTTGCATGCGGTAAATGATTTGTTAGGCGTGCTCATTTGCCGAGTCAAAAATGGAAGAATAAAAGAGATTGACATTTGTATAGACAAATGTATGCTTTCATGATCTGATACATATATAGGTAGACGGTTTTGATTGGGATGAGGGTAATCGTGGGAAATGTCAAAAGCATGGGCTTTCCTAGAAGTAGATTGAACATTTCTTTCAGTAACATAGGTCTATGTTACCCCCGATCCCAAACATTCCGATGAAGAAGAGCGTTTTCTGGCCATTGGGCGCTCGAAAAAGCACAAACCAATGTTTGTGGTGTTTACCCTGCGGGATGTGAATGGAGAGAGACTAATCCGATCCATTAGCGCCCGTTATATGCATGAGAAAGAGGCAAAACGATATGAAGAAGAAAGTGCCAAAATTGAAAAGCGATAAAGAAGTCGAAAAGTTCCTGGACCAGGATTTGACGGATTACATCAATCTGAAGAATTTTACCTCGGTCAATTTTGAGATGCTCCCGAAAGACAAGCAGGTTAATCTCCGGTTTTCGGAGCAATTACTTTCGGCAGTCCGGCAGAAGGCAGAGCAGGAAGGCATTTCCTACCAGAAATATATCCGCAAGGCCGTTGAGGAGTCTCTAACCTCGCATTAAAAACTTCTGCCCTCGTTTTGCAATTCTACTAAACACCTACATTACAAGGCAGTGGCGTCTGAAGGAAGGTCGGCTGCGGTTCATGTTGGCTCATCTTCAGCACACTAACTGTATTACATCTGTGTGAAAGCCTTATCGTTAAGGATTACGGCAAGATGTGTGTTGTACTACAACACATCTTGGCAAGGGAGACGCTGCGCTCTCCCGTTGCATCCCTCTAGCCTATGGTGATTCACCGTTGAGTTGATTAGCGATAAAGACTATGATTTTGTCGGATAACCATTATTGTTTAAAAAGAGGGGATGCCCGCTTTACGACCCATAGTGGACATTCAATGACTGGAAGTAAGGATATGCTTTGTGAAATTATCTGAACAACGAAGTACCTCAGAAGATATTCGAGATAGCCAATTATTGAGTGCTGGTTCGTTGTGGCTTAGGTGGGATCCTCATTTCAATGCCTCCGGCACATTATTGAATGACCAATTTTCTAGAGAAACCCCCTTTGATGAATGTTTAAGAGGGCTTGAGGCTGCTGTTCCGACTGTTAAAGCGTTCGGTATAACAGATTATTATAGTCTTTCGACCTATAGAGCTGTTTTTGACGCAAAACTAGCAGGGCGTTTAGAAGAATGTGATCTTATATTTCCAAATGTTGAAATGCGACTAAGTATAGGAACGGCAAAAGGGAAATGTGTTAATACTCACGTTCTTATATGCCCAGATGATATGTGATAATGAGCAGGCCATTTTTCAATAAATCTATTTCTGATCTGGAAATAGCATATCAGAACAACCTCGCTGATCCAGCTTTCTGTCAGAAGCTATTGTATGAACTTACGCATCGGAGCACGAAGCGTGCGCAGAATCTAAAAAACAAGATTGTCGCTAGAAACGAGGTGCCTCGTGAAGTCACTCCACGAAAGTTACCGAAGAAGAGTGCTGAAGCGTTGGAAATGCCGAACGAAGATGAAGTTATTCCTATCGTGGTTGAAGAACCACAAGTCTATATGCCTCCGCCCAAAGTTGAAGTCGGTCCTAAACCCGCCATTACCAATGACCCACAAAATATTTTGCGTTCTTGGACAGCGCTCGAAGTTTTATCGACCCAGGCCTATCGTCGTGAAACCGATTTGGTCGCTGGCGATAAGTATAAAATTGCGCAACTCGATGAGAAACAGCTTCCTTGGGAACGGGGTGAAAAATCCCGTAAGAATAAACGTCTTTATTATGAACTGATCTTAGGTGCTGTCGTACTAAGCCCTGCCGTTGAAAGCCTTCTCAAAGTTTATGCCGACAAGCGACCTGATCAGCCTAGTGTTGGCGGATATAGTCCTGTTGCCAGTATCCTAATTGATAAGGAAGGACGTCCCTTAGATGAGGATAGCACTTTTGCGATCTCAAGTTTTGCTTGGGGTGTGCCGATTGCGCTGAAAGGTGACCTGAAAGCCTTGGCGGATTGGCCCGATCACGAAAGAGCTTTGAAAGAGGCCTTGAAGAAACCTCTTGTGAAAAAAGATCATCAAGGTGACATTCTTCCCTTGAACAAAACGCGCATCAGCGAACTGTTTGAAGTTCTGGTAAAAATAATGGACTTGGGCGCGTTGGAATTGAAACCGCCATATTTCGCTATACGACGCTATGAGTTTTTTGCCAGCAAAACGCCGCCAGAACCAGGTTTGCTGAATTCCTTCTTCATGCAGGATCTTGCCACTGCAAGAGAGCTGGCAAAAGAAGGGCGACTTCCAAACGCACTAAAGCACTATTTGAGTGTGGAGAAACCTGCTCGAAAAACTGACCTGTTAAAGGATGATGTCGGTCTTCAGGACCTCCTACAACCAGCGCTAACATCAGTTGGGCGTTGGCCCGGAAACGGACGATTTCCGCTTGCTCTTCTTCAACAGGCATCGGTGAATGCTACTCATCCAAGTCGGATGAAAACGGGCGTCCTTGCTGTGAATGGGCCGCCTGGAACAGGTAAGACAACCCTCCTGAGAGATGTGGTTGCCGCGCGCATCATTGAGCGTGCAATTGTCATGAGTTCGTATCAAAAGCCCGCCGATGCTTTCACCTCAACATCGCAAACGCTTCAAAGAAGCGGGGCGAAGATCACGCTCCACAAACTCGATGATCGTCTCAAAGGCTTTGAGATGATTGTGACTTCATCTAACAATAAGGCCGTAGAGAATGTTAGTGCTGAATTGCCTGCCTTAGATGCTATAGCTGATGATGCACCGGAACTTAGATACTTTAAGGCGATCTCGGATAACGTTCTTGACCGCAAGACTTGGGGGACGATTGCTGCCGTCCTAGGGAATTCCAGCAACCGCTACACCTTCTCAGAAAGCTTCTGGCGCGACGATGAGAATGGCCTATCAGCGTATCTGAACCATGTAAGCGGTATCCCGCAGATTGTATCTGAGCCACAAGAAGGCGGCGCTCCTATTAGGCGAAACAGGAAGATAATCGACTCTGAAAATCCGCCGTCTAATCCCCGTGAGGCTTCTGCACGTTGGGAGAAAGCTCGGTCTCAGTTTTTGCAGGCGCAGCGCTTATCAGCAGAGAAACAAGAGGAGCTTCAACATATACATGTGCAAATCGTACGGCTTGTCTCTGTTGCTGGTGAAATTAACGATCTGGTATCACAGCAGCCTTTGCTGGCGGAAGAATTTATACTTCTGGAAGAACAACTTGGCCTGGCTCAAGCACCAGTGCAGGGAACTGAGACACTGCAGGTATCAACTCGTCAGTCAAAGGATACTCATGCCGCTTCACGTCCTGGTTTCTTTTCAAGGATTTTCCAACGCCGAAGATATCATCAATGGTTATCGGAACAACAGGCGTTTGAAAAAACCACTCAACAAGCTGAACGTGCCTTTGAAAAAGCCAAGAAAGGCTATGATGATCTGCATACGTTGCTCACCACTAAGAAGAAGCAGATCGAGCAATTGAAGACGAAGATTGTAACCTTGGAGCAAGAACAAGTTCAGCTTAAGGCTGAGACCAAGAACCTAAAGGAAGATCTTGGCGCATCCATTCCTGATGCTGATTTCTTCGCAATGCCGCATGAAGAGATGCAAATCTCAAGCGTATGGCTAGATGCTGCTGCCAGCCGTATGAGAGATGATGTTTTTGAGGCAGCAATGAAGCTACATCGTGCCTTCATCGATTGTGCGGCGGACCCATTACGTCAAAATCTTTCTATATTCATTGAGTCTTTCGGTACGCGTTCGCTTGGAACGCTTCAAAAAGATTCACTCATAGCTGACCTATGGGCGTCGTTCTTTCTTGTTGTGCCAGTGGTTTCTACGACCTTTGCCTCCGTGCACCGAATGTTCTCACGCCTTGCGCCTGAAGCTCTTGGTTGGTTGCTTGTTGATGAAGCTGGACAAGCTGTTCCGCAGGCTTGTGTCGGCGCAATGATAAGAACCAAACACTCAGTTGTTGTCGGCGACCCGTTACAAATTGAACCCGTTGTAACGTTGCCAAATAGCCTGACTGAAGAGGTCTGTGCCTTCTTCGGAATTGACCCGTTCAAATACAACGCCCCTGAAGCATCAGTCCAAACGGTTGCTGACGCTGCCAGTACGTATTGCGCTCAGTTCCCCATTGGTAGCGGACATCGCAACGTAGGTGCGCCGCTTCTCGTACATAGGCGCTGCAATAATCCGATGTTCGATATTTCGAACGAGATTGCCTACTCCAATCTAATGGTTCAGGCGAAGAAATCTTCGCCAATTAACCCGATCCTCGGCCCATCATCTTGGGTCGATATTGTCGGGAAACCAGGACCAGACAAGTGGTGTGCAGTTGAAGCTGTTGTTTTGATCGAGATGCTACGTAAGCTGAAAGATGGTGGCGCTGAGCCTGACCTCTATGTAGTAACGCCGTTTGTGATTGTTCAGGATAATCTGAGAAGAGAAATCTTGAACAGCCGTGTTCTGGATAATTGGGTGGGGAACGCAAACTCATGGGTCTGGGAACATGTTGGTACTGTTCATACTGTCCAGGGCCGCGAGGCCGGGATCGTATTTATCGTGCTTGGCGCGCAAATGTCATCTCAGAATGGAGCACGTACTTGGGCTGGTGGCCGGCCAAATCTTGTGAATGTTGCTGTCACAAGAGCAAAGGACTCAATGTATGTGATTGGTAATCGTGATCTTTGGAAGTCGGCGGGAGTGTTTGCGACGCTGGATCGGTACCTGCCTGATGCAGCAAATGATCGAGATTTCCAATGATCAATCTTTCTGATGAATATTTAAGAGCTTCAATAACTGAAAAAAATTCTGGTGCGATATGAGATCAAAGATTAGTCTTCGTTCGGTGCTTCTCTAATGACCGCTTCAGTGATGTCCACTTAATATTTACCTAGAAGGCGAGGAGATCTCTTTGTCAAAGTGCCATCATAAAAAGGTTCGCTGTATCAACCAGTTTGAGCTAATTCGTAAGTATGAGTGCCCAGATTGTGGTGCGGTAATGATTTGTGTTTGTGACAAGGACATACGCCAATAATAGGGGTCAAGACTAGTTTTATAAAGTTCCCGTTCACCTATTGGAGGCCTCTGCGATCATGTGCTCAATCGTGACATGCCGTTTGGGCGGAAGGAATGGACATAACGGACAGTTACGCAGTTGGGATTTGCGGCGAACCTGACCTTGTGGACAACCTCGGAAGGTCTGATCCTGACACCAATTTGCTGTTCAAAAAGGAAAATGTCCCCTTTTTCTCGCTAGATCAGTAAAGGGCGTTATCTTGCATGTTTCAGGCGCGTCTTCCGGCATTTCAGGTTCGCCGTCTTCCAGTACACACTCCTTATAGGAAAGCGCTCCGTGCTCCATCCAGATTTTTCCGGCTTTTTCCGCCATCCCGCGGTAAGCCTCCAACTTGCCTTTCGGCCCCGGCAACACAAATCCTTCTACATATGTCATTTTTCGGTTCCTTCCCTTTGTTAATATTCTCCAGTAAATCTTTCAGGTGATCTCATCCGGATTCCATTCAGAGTGTCCGGGCGAGGTTTTCAAATTGACCGGCCATCTGTTCCCAGCCATCAAGAAAACCCATTTCTTCATGTTGTTTTAGCGCCTCCTCGGTCCAGTGCAGTGGACGCACGACATACGAGTTTAGCCGCCTTCATCGGATACCTCTATAACAGTAACCATGAAAGGGAAGACCACGAGTTGGTGAAAGGGGTTCCAGGCGGTAGTAAAGGCGATGGTGAAAACAAGCTGCTGCTGCGGAACGGCTTCCAAAAACACGCCTTCCCCGTCGGAACCCTCAACGTCCGGGCGGCACATGATGATATGAGACGTTCCACCGGAGCGTTGATCTAAAGCTTTAACTACAGTTCTCCAGGATGGGGGGCCGAACCATTGCTCCAGTAATTTAGGCTCTGTCCAGCAGACGCTCCAGCCGCAACTCGTATTCTTCAGTCTTTTTGTTGTTTGTCATTCATCGAATTCCTTGTTATGGACAGGTGCATCGGGACGTTCTATTTCCAGTGATTCGCGATATTTTACGCAACCTCTGAGAAATTGTGGCCAGGGAGGTACCGCTATGGCCGAGTTTATTTTTTCAGGCAACAAGCCCCACAATTTTGGATGGTGCCAGCAGAGATCATGCCCACTGCTATCACGGTGGGTACGGATGCCCGCGCGCATTTTTTTGATTTCGGCAATCAGTTCCTGCCTGTCCATATTTTCTAAATCCCGGTCAGGATTATCGCTGTCACTAGCCATATCTCTTTTCCTTGTTTAGAAACCAACTCGTATGCTCTATGAAAAATTCCCTCTTGGGAACTAAAAATTCTCAGATTTGTTTGCGAAGTATTGAAAAACTAAAAGATTTAGCCTGGCCGCCACATACCCGTCTACATAAGTCATTATTTTAGTCTCCCTTTCTATTTTTCTTTAACTTTTTCCCATCGCTGCGGCTTCGAGCTTGGAAATATCTATTTTTTTCATTGTCATCATCGCATCGAAAGCACGCTTCGCTTTGTCACGGTCTGAACCTGTCGTCAGTTTCATTAGCAACTTTGGCGTAATCTGCCAGAAGAACCCCCAACGGTCTTGACACCAACCGCAATCATTCTCGCTACCGCCGTTTTCTATAATTGCATTCCAGTAGCGGTTAGTTTCTTCCTGATCGTCGGTCAGCACCATAAAGCTTACAGCTTGGTCAGGCGTAAAATTCGGCCCACCATTCAAGCCGATGAACGACCGCCCAAGTACAGTGAATTCAACCGTCAATTCATTACCTTCCTGTCCACCGGGGAAATCGCAAGGCGCGGTGTTCACCCGTCTCACACAGCTATCGGGAAACGTAGCAGCGTAGAATTCCGCCGCTTTGCTTGCTTCACCGTGGTCAAACCACAGGCAGGTGACAAGTTCGGTCATATCTTATTTTCCTTTCCATACACGTAAATCATTATTCAAAGCTGGCTTATAAGATCGTATTCAGTGTTTGAAGGATTTTACCCCATCCTTCTTGTGTGCGTTCCGCCCATTCCGGCAGCACGTCCTCATGGAGCTGGTTCAACTCCCATCCGTGTCCCTCCGAGGTAATGTCAATCGTTACAACGGCCATCTCTTCTAAATATCTGGGAACGCCAAATGTAAAAAACAAAAGATGTGGGCGGTTGATTTCAAGATATTCACCGACATGATCTATCTCACCTTCTTCCCATTTTCTGCAATGGTAAATTTTCCGCCTACGCAGGTATTAATTTACACTCGCGTCATTACGCCATCCAGCGTTTGAAGAAAAATTTACCATCCTTGTCCGGATCGAGCCAAGTATCAAAAACCTGTTCTACCGGAAAATTGAAGCAGCGAGTCACGCGCACGGACATTTTTGCTTCTGCTTGCTTCTGCTTCGACATCTTTTATTCCTCTTCCTGCTTCAGCAATTCTTCGAGTTGCGTGATTGTTGTGTTCCAACCTTAGTGGAAGCCCAGCTCCTTATGCGCCTTCATCTGGTCCGGCGTGCTATGCATGACATGGGCGACATATTTCGTGCCACCTTCTGTTTCTTTTAGCGTAACGACGCATATAAACTGACGCTCCCGCATGAATGACTGTCCGCAGCAGGAGGAGATTTAGGCCGGTATCTAGGCAGTAATGAGGTCGTCCAGACTAATCGTTCCTGCAGTACATTTCCAAAACTTGCAACTTTTAAATGCTTAATACCTTATGGCAAGGGAGACGGTTGGCCATGATTGAGGAAATACCCTAGACTATGGGTGTATCACTCTTCTAACGTCATTCTCACGTAGGAGGTTACTTATGAACTCGAACGATTCCAATTTATCCAGGCGTCATCTGTTTAAGATGGGCCTCGGGGTAGCGGGTGTCCTCTTGGCGACTCCAGCATTAGCCAAAATTATTGATATTTCAAAAGTTTGTGGTGGGAAAGCGACCACACGGCAGGTGTTAGGTCCCATGTTTCCTGACGATGAGGATGTCATGGATCCCATTCGGGAAAGCCCTGACCTCAGTTTACCGATTGTGGAAGGCAGCGATAATGATTTGACGTTTGTCAAAGGGCGAAAAGGGAAAGCTCAAGGGCAGGTCATTTATCTCCGTGGTCAACTCCAAGGGCAGCGACCGATGGGAGAGAAATTGGAGAGCAAATGTGAAGTTTTAGCAGGAGCCACTCTTCTTTTATGGCAGACCAACACGTATGGGCGCTACAACCACAAAGGCGACATCGACAATCAGACCTATACGCATCCGCGAACAAAAAGACCTGTCGACCGTAAGCATGATCCACATTTTCAGTACTGGGGTCGTGCGATCACGGATGAGCAGGGACAATATTCGTTTAAGACGATTCTTCCATCGTTTTATCCGGTGTACGGGGGATTCCGTCCGGCCCACTTACATCTCATGATTAGTGCCCCCGGCTATCCACAGATGGTGACCCAAACCTATTTTAAGGGAGCCAATCTTCAAATGGACCATGAGGTGAACCACAGTTTGCTTGAGAAGGATTTTATTCTGCGTGACCCGCGGTTGTCCCGTGAGGAACAAGAACAATTGATACTTGAGTACCACGAAGATCCAACCGGCAAGATTACCGATGGACTGGTCGGAACATTCGATATTCGAATGATTCAATGATTTTCTCATCACAAGAGAAGGAGGTCATTACTCAAATGATTGAAGATCTTTGGTATAAAAATAGTGTGATTTATAGTCTCGACCTCGAAACCTTCATGGATGCCAATGGGGATGGGGTGGGGGACTTTGAGGGACTGACACGGCGGCTCGATTACTTGCATGCTTTAGGAATTGAAACAATCTGGCTCTCTCCGTTTCAACCTTCCCCAAACCGTGACAATGGGTATGATATTGCGGATTATTACGGCGTCGATCCTCGTCATGGTTCGAGTGGGGACTTTGTGGAGTTCATGCATCAAGCCAAGAGGCGTGGCATCAAGGTGATCATTGACCTGGTGGTGAACCATACGTCGAATCAACATCAATGGTTTCAGAATGCCTGTCGTGATAAAGACTCACCGCATTACTCGTGGTATGTGTGGTCGAAAAAGCGTCCGTCGGACTGGAATCAGGGAATGGTGTTTCCTGGTGTTCAAAAAGGAACATGGACGTATAACAAGGAGGCTCGTGAATTCTACTTCCATCGTTTTTTTAATTTTCAGCCAGATTTGAATATGGATAACCCTGAAGTGAGAACGGAAATCAGGCGAATTATGGGTTATTGGTTGGAGTTAGGAGTGGCAGGATTTCGTGTGGACGCTGTGCCCTTCATTATTGAAACACCCGCACCCGGTAAAAAGAAGCCCGTGATGCAGTATCACTATCTTGGTGAGATGCGAAAATTTTTACAGTGGCGCCGTGGCGATGCCATTCTTTTGGGTGAGGCTAATGTTTTACCCAAGCAAAATCGTCGATATTTCGGAAAAAATGAAGATGGTATCCACATGATGTTCAATTTCTTCGTGAATCAATACCTGTTTTATGCGTTGGCCACATCGGATATCGCCCCTTTGGTGAAGGCGTTGAACGCGACGAAGGATCTTCCCCCGACTGCTCAATGGGGGCACTTTCTCAGGAATCATGATGAACTTGATCTCGGCCGTCTGACATCAGCTCAGAGAGATAAAGTCTATGCGAGATTCGGTCCTGAAAAGCGTATGCAGCTTTACGATCGGGGTATCCGGCGGCGTTTAGCGCCGATGTTAGGAGATCGACGGCACATTGAGTTGGCCTACAGTCTGATCTTTTCTCTTCCTGGTACGCCCGTGATTCGATATGGCGATGAGATTGGCATGGGTGATGATCTGACGTTAAAAGAGCGCGATGCTGTCCGTACTCCCATGCAATGGTCCGATGAAGTGCAGGCAGGCTTTTCAACGGCAGAGACCACCATTCATCCCGTCATTGATTCCGGTGTCTATCATTACAAGCAGATTAATGTTGAAGCGCAACGGCGAGATCCCGACTCCCTACTGAATTGGACGGCACGGATGATCCGTTTGCGTAAAGAATGCCCAGAGATTGGGTGGGGCAGTTGGAAAATACTTCACACCGGCTCGTCAAAGGTGCTCGGTATGCGGTATGATTGGCGGGGTAATTCCTTAGTCGTGTTGCATAATTTCGATGAAAAGCCGCACGAAGTTCGAATTTGTCCAGGCGTTCAGGGGGAAGAACGATTAGTGAACTTACTGGCAGAGGAAGAAAGTCGCAGTCCTCATTCGGGCATTCATAAAATGCCGATCGAGTCATACGGGTATCGCTGGTTTAGGGTCGGTGATCTGAATCATGTCATTCATCGTCAGCGAGCGTAAGATTTCAGACCCCTCAGATTTCCTCACCTCCGAATATTGCTGCAGTCATCAAGGATGGCTTTTTCTGTTTCCGTTGAAATTTTAAACACTCCTGCCTCTTTGGCATTTTCCAACTGCTTAACTTGCACGTAGTTGGATTTGCTCTCGTTCTAAGTTTCTCTCCCCGGAGTCCATCATCATTAGGTGAAAACAACAAAAATGAGCTTTTGTCAGGGGAATGTTATAGATGGAAGTTATTCGCCACGCGACAATCACAGAAGAATCATTGTAGGACTCGTACTTGAGTACGGCCCGAGGTTGCTGTCATATCTGGGGCTTTTGCTCTATCACGTCTAGTTCTAAAGGGGCTGGTAACTGCACTGTAAGGGTGGAAATGTGAGAGGAGTGGCATAGGCTGAAAGACCTGCTAATATAGGGGCAATGAGGTATCAATAATTTGGTTCACTCGTCACTTTGTCCTAATCGTTGATAGGTGCTTTTAAATATATCATTTAGCAAACTGTATTTTGTCTTCATCGTTATCAACACGCAATCGCTCTCTCGCAAAAAAACTATTGAGTTTAGGTACGCATCAAATTCTTTTTTCCTTTTTTGATGCTTCCAGCCATTTCTTGTACGCGAAAGACCCATAGGAACTATTCATTTATTGAACTCGTCATTCAGTTGTTTAGCTTCCATGCTCAGTGGTCCTGCCTACCATTTCCGACCTTCTTTCTTTGTCTAGGTCCAAAAACAAGTTGCGAACTGGACCAGCTATGGTTGATAAATTGAGAATCTTGGACTTATGCCTGTAGGGTAGTTTGAAATATCATCATCTGCGACCGTTGGGTAAATCGACAACTCTGAAATTGTCCTGTGAAACATGATTGCGATGAAATCGTAATGTGGTAATGTAAGTCAATTCCCGTATGAGTATTGCTATCCTTATTCCACTTCTTCCGTTGCTGGCTGGCTTCGCGATTAGCGTGGGCGGCAAACGTTTGACATCCCATGTGCCAACCATCGGAATTTTGGCGACGAGCGTCGCCTGTCTCCTCTCTATTGTGACCTTATACATTGTGGGGACAGGCGAACCCATTCATGTGACCCTCTGGCCCATTCAGTCTCAAGCTTCCGACTTGTTCAGGGTTGGTATATTCGTTGATCGACTAACAGCAGTGATGATGGTACTCATCACCAGCGTCAGCACTGTGATTCATGTGTATTCTGTTCGATACCTGGAGGGCGATTCAGGCTATGTTCGATTCTTTGCCTTACTGGGTCTCATGACCTTTGTCATTCTTGCGCTGGTTTCCAGCCCCAACCTATTAATGCTGTTTGTGTTTTGGCAGCTCCTAAGTTGGACCCTGTATCTGATTCTTGCGTTTAATTATGAGCATGTGCCCGCCTACCAGAATGCGTTTAAGACATTGATGGTGCATCGCATCGGAGACGTCGCTTTTCTTTGCGGGATTTTTCTGACGTACAAATATTTCGGCACGCTTGAATTTAACGAACTCTTTGAGCGGGCGACACAACAATCTCACATGATTTCATTGCTGCCAGGAAATCTCTTCGACGTAAATGTCGTCGCTATCATTACGTTGCTGATCTTTGTTGGAGCCATAGCGAAATCTTCCCAATTTCCTCTGCACGTGTGGTTGCCGGATACCATGGATTCTCCCACTCCGGTCTCAGCCCTGATGCATGCAGGGATCATCAACGCAGGAGGATTCCTTCTCAATCGACTTGCACCGCTTTATGCGCTTTCACCCAACACGCTTCATGTCGTCTTTGTGATTGGCGCCCTGACCGTGGTCTTGGGAGCCTCGATGATGCTCGTCCAAAATGATATTAAGAAAACGCTCGGGTATTCCACGATGGGCCAGATGGGCTATATGATCATGGAATGTGGGCTTGGTGCCTTTGCGTTGGCTATTTTCCATCTGATTGCGCATGGGCTTTTCAAAGCCTCGCTCTTTCTCAGTGCGGGCAATGTTATTCACGCCGCTCGTCACGAACCGAAGTTTCCTGAATCTTCCAGTCATGCGCCAACGAAACTTCCTGCTCAAGCCACTTGGATCACGGGAATGCTCGTGACGTTGATTATGCCGCTGATTATTTTGATGGTGGCGCATGATCTATTGGAAGTCCCGCTTGAAGATGCTCATGGGGCCGTGATCTTTCTCTTTTTTAGTTGGGTGACCGCCTCGCAAGCGATTTTCAGTTTGTATCGATTACATGCCGTGGCTTCCTGGAAAGTGGCGAGTGCGATGATTGCCGCGTTATTTCTCATTGGATTTACCTATTTATGGGCAGGGGAAGCGTTTACCCATTTTCTGTACCCCGAACCGGGAGTGGCAGATGGCTTCTTCCTTGCTGCGGCTTTGAATCCAATCGTGTTTGATATGCTCATTGTCGTATCCACAGTCTTAATTTTCGTTGGGTGGATTTATGCCTACACCGGTGCCAAAGGACAAAAGATTTTCAATGCAGAGAAGGGACAAGCCATACTGCAAAAATTGTATGTGTTGTTGATTAACCGGCTGTATGTGGATTTCATTTACATGAGGTGGGGAAACGCGCTCTTTCAATGGGCTCAAAAAATCGCCCACCGGTATTAAAGCTTAAGAAGAGAAAACATTTGCGACTGTCATGAACGTTGAAGATACCAGTATATTAGCTGTTGCGATTCTTCTTTCAGCGCTGTGTGCTTTCGTCGGACAACATCGTTCAAAACATGCGTCAACGGCACTAGTTGAAATACTTGTGGTGTCGGGGCTTGGAGTTGGAACGTTACTGACACCCTTGCCCATCAATCGATATTGTCTCGTTGGGGTTCTTGGGTTTGCGGCCTACTCTCTTTTGAAGTCGCGCAAGACCGCCTCGTTCAAAACGATCAGTCTCGTTCAATTTGCATTAGCGATTGTTCTGACCCTCGTGGCTTCCTTCTCTGATGATTCTATGACCATGGTCGCCGGGCTGTTTGTCACAGCGATACTCATCCCTCTTCCTCCGTTGCATGTCTCGTTCGCTTCACTCGTGAGTTCTTCTCCTGGAGCCATGTCCGGTTTATGGACGACTGTATTCCTTTCTCTCGGGTTGGCTGAGCTCATGGAACTCAAAACTTCCCTGTCTGAAGGCATGCTATCGACGATTTCCTGGTTAGCCTTAGTCAGTGCTCTGTATTCCTCAATAAAGTGCTTAGGGCAAAGTCAAATTCGGCCATTGCTCACCTATGCAACCATCGCCCAAGTCTCCTTGTTGTGGGGACTGTCTACCGTGTTCTCGACGTTTTCCCAATGGCTCATACCATTTGGGGTGACCATTGCCTTCGTGATGACGGGTCTGCTATTCACGTATCACTGCATTCAACAACGGTTTGGCTCACATACCATCGGAACCCTGCCAGGCTTGGCCTTAGTCATGCCGCGACTGGGAGTGATGTTGATAATTCTGATTAGCATCGCTGTGGTGCTTCCGATTGTTCCGATATTGTCAGGCTTGCCTTCCCTGCCGACAACGGACCATCAAGATGTTTCCCTTGTCATCATTGGCTTCATCATCTTTTTCGTGTGGATGTTGGGAAGTTGGTATTTTTCACATTTAATGCATCAAACGGCTTTTGGAAAAGCCAGACCGGATATTCCCTACACGGATTTGACCACAGGGGAAATCAGCGCGTTGAGTCTGCTGATTGCTGCAGCCGGTTTTACAGGACTATTTTTTTAAAGAGTATTGATTGTGGCTGAAGTAAGAGAAATCGAACAATCAAGAGGCGGACAGCGAACGGAAGTTCTCTCGCTGGTTAAATTAGCGGGAGAGCCCATTTCCCACTACTGGCCGATGCAAACCTTCATTCACCACAATCCTCTGCACGGATTAGAACACTTGTCATTTGATGAGGCCATAAAGGAAGGAACAAGATTTCTTGGTGGCAAAGGATATCTCACCAATACCGAATATCGGAGTTATTACCAGCAAGGACGCATTACCTTAGATGCCATTGATGAAGCGTTAAAAGATCAGAGTGACAATCAACTCATCGCTATTAGCAATCGAAAGGTTTCTCATCTCGAAGCATTGCGCTCTATTCTCATCAATGGAACTGGATACACCGCTCCGGATGTCGCCTCAGCCCTTCTGCAAGAGCATCAAGACGACAAGGACGTGAAGATGCTCATTGAGAGACTCCACGTGCTGTACCAAGCTAACCCACCGACGTTTTCGTTCAATGATCATGCCGTTTCGGAGCGAAAGAAACTTGGGTCGTCCTACATCCTTTCCGCCTGGTGCGATCAAACACTGGGCACCACGGTTCAGGATCTCACGAACTATGAACTCATCAAATGGTGTGGCGGTTTTTTGGATGAAGGGCATGCTCCCTGGTCTATGCCTTTTCGAGAAGAAGCTTTTTATGGTGGATGGAAAGCCTTAGCCCAGAGAGATCAGTCTGGTTCGATGTTAGGCATTGCACAATGGCAGTCAAAAGTTCAACATCTTCCGGATCGTCCAGAAGATGCCATTATCGAATGCCTCGAGGCCATGGCCATCCCTCGTGAATTGTGGATGGATTATTTCACCATGCATTTTGCCCAGCTTTCAGGATGGGCTGGATTCATCAAGTGGCGTTCTGAACAACTGGATTATCAATGGCAAAATGCCAATCGCATTGATCTGGTTAAATACCTCGCGGTGCGCTTGTTTTACGAAAAAGAACTGGTCGCATTGGCTTGCCAAGACAAGCTTGGCATTCCAGGAACCTACCCCGCCATTCAGTCTTATCTCGAGAGCCACCCCTCTGGATATGGACTGTACAAGGAATGGAAGCTCACAGGTTTGCCGGAAAAGATTGTCGAGGATCTTGGGCTTTCATATTTGGTTCAACACCCCTTACCGATTGCTGAATTGGATCAAAGTGCCGTCCGCATCAGTGAAACATGGCAGTCCATTCGCCGAGAACAAGACATTCACCAAAAGGCCTTAATTGCATTGCATCTCGCCAAATCCCTTGACTTCTCTGTCAACGAATTAATCGCGAGTCCTCAAGAAACGTTGGTCGGACTATTGGAATGGGTGTCGCAGTTTCCAGAGTTACACCATGGGCCAATTTGGCTAAATGCTTTTGAACTCTCGTTCATCAAAGGGTTTCTCCCAGGGTTTGCTCCGAATCTTGAGAAGCTCGCAAAAATCGATGAGTCAGAGGAAGAACCCGCTGAATCACGTCCGTTGGCTCAAGGGGTTTTCTGCATCGATGTTCGGTCCGAAGGTTTTCGTCGACATTTCGAAGAGGTCGGAGGGAATGAGACTTTTGGATTTGCCGGATTTTTTGGCGTTCCTCTTTCCTATCAGGGGTTTGGTAGCGAGTTGGAAACCGATCAATGTCCGGTGCTGCTTAAGCCCAAGCATGTTATCAAAGAAATTCCTCGAGCCTATCAAGGCAAGGCGGCTCAGCAATTTTTGGAACGACAGCAATTAGCCAAAGCCGGGCATACCCTGCTTCATGATTTAAAAGAGAATGTCATCACACCCTATATCATGGTCGAAGCCATTGGCTGGTTTTTCGGATTTCGGCTGTTTGGTCAAACCTTGAGCCCCTTGTGGTTTAAACGGATCACGTCCTGGTTTTCAGAGCGATTTGACATTCCTCTAGGGACGACGTTGACTGTTGACAAGTTGACCGCCCAGGAAGCAGAGGAAATGGTGGCCTCAGAGCACCGCGCAGCGATCTATCGCATGCTCATCGAACGATGCGGCCGACCAGGAATGGCTGTTTCTCATGACCAAGTCGAACGACTACGCAAGCAAGCATTGGACCAAATGGCCTTTGATCCGGTCGAGGACGAGGAATTACTCAGCAGACTCCAGTGGACGGAATCTGACTACACGCAATTTATTGAAGACTTGCGAAGCCAGTATGGTGTACACGACCGCGCCGTTACCAATCGGATGCATCGCATCACGCAGACGGGATTTACCATCACGGAACAAGCGCTTTTTGTGGAAACCGCTCTTCGGGCTATTGGATCCACAAAAACATTCTCCAGACTCTTTCTCTTATGCGGTCACGGCAGCATTTCAGATAACAATCCATTTGAATCGGCGTTAGATTGTGGAGCCTGTGGAGGAAACCACGGGGTCTCCAATGCACGCACGTTTGCCTCGATGGCCAATAAAGCACAGGTGCGACAAATTCTGGCGCAAAAAGGCATTCATATTCCGCCTGATACGCATTTCCTGCCTGGTCAACACGACACCACGACAGACGAAGTTGAGTTGTTTGACTTGGAAGATGTCCCGGCCACCCATCGCAAAGATTTACTGAGATTGCAACACGACCTGTCGGAAGCCACTCGCCGCAATAGTCGGGAACGGCTTACTCGCTTGCCCGACGACAAAGGCTGCGAATCATTGGATGAGGCCGCTGAACGGACAAAACAACGCAGCATCGATTGGTCTCAAGTTCGGCCCGAGTGGGGCCTTTCTCGACATACCACATTTATTGTGGGAAGACGACTTCTTACGCAAGGGATTGATCTTGAAGGGCGAACGTTTTTACACTCGTACGATTATTCGCAAGACGAGGCGGGAAAATATTTGGAAATCATCATGACCGCGCCGATGATCGTAGGCAATTGGATCAACATGGAGCATTATTTTTCCACGGTGGACCCATACGTGTATGGTGCCGGGAGCAAGGTCTATCACAATGTGGTCAGCCGTGTCGGGGTCATGTATGGATCCCAAAGTGATATCTGTGTTGGCTTGCCAGTCCAAACAGTTCTTGATGGAGACAAACCCTATCACGAACCGATGCGATTGTTCGTGATTATCGAGGCACCGCGTGAACGAATTAGTATGATCATTGCTCGGCATGATATTCTTCAACGCCTCATCGGCAATCATTGGATCAATCTCGTGGCTCTCGATCCGGCCTCCAGGGAATTCTTTATTCATGATTCGCGGAACGATTGGCAACGTATTCAGTAATCTATCAGATTGAGGAGGGCTAGGAGGACATCATGAGTACCATCAAGCTTTACCCGATGAAAGAAATCAAAGTCATCATTGATGGCGAGCACATTAACTTCGTGACGGACGTGCTCGATCAAATCAAAGCCAGTGGCTATACGATTTTCAGCAACCTTTCGGGAAAAGGACATAGCGGGTTCCACGAAGGACATTTGATGTTTAATGACACAAGCAGTCTGCAAATGGTGTTGACCGTGGTGCCGGAGGGAAAGGTCGAGCTCATACTGTCGGGGCTTAAGCCGTTTCTGGAGCGTCATTCTGGAAGCGTTTTTGTCATCGATGCTTTTGTGCTGAGAAAAGATCACTTTGACTAGATGGATAAGTGAGAATTTCATCTCACTAAATCGGTAATTATTTCTAAAAGCCGCCACCTAGAAACAGTACAGCTTTCAACATCAGGATGGCACAGGTGTATGGAGCAAGCGTTGTCAAGGAGTCAAATTCTCCAGTAACAAGCAGGTCTCACTGTTGGCAATCACTTCAATTCTGGTGAAGTATATCGCAACTGTCGCCTAGGTCTCCCCTTCTCTTAAACTGGAATTTAATTGGATTCGTTAACGTATCTTCTTTGCCTCTTTCAAATTCCGTTTGCCTCAATATTTTCCTCAATCGTCTCTACCGTAGTAAAAGATGTAAGCGGAGATCCTAATTCCTGCATCCGCAAGAACGCAGATGACTTCATCGTATGGAATTTTTGGCGTGAGTCATGCCTCGAATGCTTTTAGCCGCCCTTGGCGTAGTGTTCTCAGGTTTCAATCGTTGTGGAGCTTTAGCTTTCGTGTGATTGTGTGCTCAGAAACGAGGGGCTCTTTAGGGGTGACCGATGACTCCGTGTGTGCAATGTCAGTATGGGGACGTGCGATGTGAAGCGCAAGGAGTGAATATTCATATCGGGCAGCTTTCTAGAAGAGGCTGCCGAAATGTCGAGATGGTGATTTCGAACGGTTGGTTGAGTCTCAGGTGATGTGATGAAGAGAGGAAGCAGTGGGGAATAATTTGCGTTAGTCTCTTCACGGAAGGCCAAGAGTCTTGACCTTCCGTGAGGTGTGACACCGTCGCCCGTTTTTAGTGGTGGGATTCCTGTGTGGCGTCGGAGGGGGACTTCGCCACCGATGGTGCCACGAATGGCATGAGTGGTAATTGCTCTGCATCTTTCTTTACTTCAAGTAACGCGATGGCGCCGCGAAGGGCATCGGTGAGCGAATGTGTGACAATTGGAATAATGTTTTCTTCATCGACAATCATGTCAAGGATCGCCCCATCGGCTGGACCAACCACTTGGGTTTGGACGCTTTGCATCCGGTTGGCTGGCGTTCCAGTTGGCCAGACGTCATCCCAAATTTCTGCAATTGGATGTAAAGCGGAAAATCGGTTTGGCCCGATATTGACGAAATAGAACCGCACGCGTTCACCTGGCTTGGCTTGTAAAAAATCGCCGCCCTGTGTGGCATGGACTGGGTCATACTTAAATACGCCTCCATTAAAGACCACATGATCGTATTTTTCGTCAAACATGCCTTGCACATCATCCGGGTCTTTTAAAAATAATTCAGATTGAACCAAGACATATTCTCTGTCAGCTTTTGGCATGGCAGAGGCATCTTTCGGGTCCACGATCACGGCTCCGAACATGCCACGGGCAATGTGCTGAATCATCGGAAAGGCTCCGCAGTGATAGGCAAAGACTCCCGGGCGTTTGGCAACCCAGTCAAACTCCTTGGTTTCTCCAGGATTCACTTCTGAATAATTATCCAGGAAATTGGTTTCGGCCGAATGAAAGTCCATGGAATGTGGCCGACTATTAGTTGGTAAATTGATGAGCGTGAAGTGAACGGTATCGCCTTCGGTGACACGAACCACTGGGCCCGGGAATTGTCCATTAAAGGTCCAAGCCTTGGTTTTGGTGCCTTTGCCGTCAATTACGACTTCCGTTTCCACGGCGGTCATTTCGACGTTGACGGTTTTGGCTTCCGCCTGTCCAAAGGTACAGAGCAAAGCACCTGTCACGGCTAGAGCTGCCAGTCCAGGTATGCGCTTTGACGTGAGCTGAGTCCGATTCATATTCTTCCTCCTCGATTAATAAATGCGCTAATGAGTAATGAGTGTATTCAAATAATCTCTTGATTATGCCAACAGATATAGCATCAAATATGCCAATCATGTAATTTTCTTAAGCTGTTGATATTATTTGATTTTTTTAACTTTAACCATTTCATGATTAATCATTATTTTAATGAATAGCAAAATAATGTTGTAAAAACGCAATAATTTGTTTACCCTATCATCTGTTGCACCTCTTGCTATCGGTTGGCATTGAGTGTGTTGATGGACCATCAACAAGATTTTTCTTGAAGATACATATTGTGAAAGCCTCATACCCATGAACGCAGAACAACACATCTATGATGCCGAAAGGAGGTTTCGAGCGGTGGCTCAGTCATCCAATGACGCCATCATTATCGGGGATCAAGGCGGAAACATTTTATTTTGGAATAGCGGAGCTCAAGCAATTTTTGGCTACCAGAGTGACGAAGTCGTAGGGAAGTCGCTGACATTATTGATGCCTGAGCGTTATCGTCTTGCCCATCTGCGGGGGATGGCTCGATTTTGTGGGACAGGTGAGGCGCACCTCATTGGAAAGACGTTTGAGCTTCATGGTCTTAGAAAAACAGGGGAAGAGTTTCCTTTGGAACTGACGCTGTCTGCGTGGATGGAGCATCAGCAACAATTTTTTAGCGGAATCATTCGAGACATTTCTCAACGGAAAGCTGCGGAAGGAGCTCTTCGGCAATCAGAAGAAAAATATCGCGCCATATTTAATCAGGCCGTTGAAGGTATTTATCAAACAACCCTGAACGGCATGTTTCTCAATGCCAATCCGGCCCTGAGTCATTTATTAGGCTACGATTCGTCATCAACACTCATCGAAACGGTCCAGGAAATTGGCGTGCAACTCTATGTGGAGCCGGAGCGACGAAGCCAATTTTGTCAGCTCGTGGAAGAAGTCGATGTCGTGACTGAATTCGAGTCGCAGGTTTACCGAAAAGACGGCACGATTATCTGGATTTCCGAAAATGCTCGAGCCATTAAGGATGCTCAAGGTCTTCCTCAATGGTACGAAGGGTCTGTAGTAGACATTAGTGCACGCAAGCAAGCCGAAGAGTTATTAAAAACAAAAACTCGGCTCGAGGCGGAAAATTGGTATTTACAAGAAGAAGTTATTGAAGCCTGCGCGTTCGGTGATCTTGTGGGGCAAAGTCCGGCGCTTGAAAATGTGATTCGCCAGATTGATCTGGTGGCTCCAACCGAAGCGACCGTGTTAATTCTTGGCGAGTCTGGGACTGGAAAAGAATTGGTGGCTCGAGAAATACACAAACGAAGTCACCGGCATGAGCGTCCGCTCATTCGAGTCAATTGTGCGTCAATTCCCAAGGAACTCTACGAAAGTGAATTTTTCGGTCATGTGAAGGGCGCCTTTACGGGAGCCGTCAAAGATCGAGCTGGTCGATTTGAGGCGGCAGATGGCGGAACCTTATTTCTTGATGAAGTAGGAGAAATTCCCCTGGATTTGCAAAGTAAATTTTTGCGGGTGTTGCAAGAACAGCAATATGAACGGGTCGGGGATGAATACACGCGCAAGGTGAATGTGCGGGTCATGGCTGCAACGAATCGTGATCTCAAACGAGAGGTTGAACTGGGTCGCTTTCGACAAGACCTGTATTATCGTTTGAATGTATTTCCATTGGAAATATCACCGCTTCGTGACCGTAAGGAAGACATTCCACTATTAACAGATCATTTTCTCACAATTGGAGCAAAGAAGTTCCATTGTATACGCCCCCGCTTAACCAAAAAACATGTCAGTCTTTTGCGAGGGTATGATTGGCCTGGGAATATTCGAGAGCTGCAAAATATTATCGAACGCGCATTAATCACGGCCAATTCTGGAGAGCTCTACTTTGAGTTGCCCAGTAAAACCAAGCGGCGTCTTTCGGGAAACGTGGGTGAAGATCTAAAGTCTCCGGTGGTCTTATCTGAAGAAGAGGTGCAAGAGGTCATTCGTCAGAATACGCTCGCAGCCTTAAAGCAGACACGATGGAAAGTGTATGGTGCTGGTGGAGCAGCTGAATTGTTGGGGATGAAACCCACAACCTTATTGGCACGTATGAGAAAAATGCAGCTCAACAAACATCATGTTCTTCCAGAATAAATCCTGGATCATGCCATGCGCCGTGTACGGTCGAATGCAGAGCCTGCCGTGTTTAGAGTGCGCGAAAGACCGCAATCAGATCAGTTAGTGTCACAATTTTCGTTTGAAGGAGGTTTCGTTCAGATGTCAGCATGTCAACATTCTTGGTACTCTGTCCCTCTTTTCTGACCTGAGTCGCTTCTGACAAGATTCGATCACTCTCCTCTCCCACTTTGGCTTGGACAACAGGATTGGCTGCTAGAAAAGCTTGTAGCTTGCTGCGAGCCTCTTCCAATTGCGTCTCAATTTCCTGATTCGACAGTTCAGGGCTTTTTCGTTCATCCACAACATGGTCAAGGTACTGAGTCAGGATTAAATAGACGTGAATCAGGGCTTCGGTGATTTGAATATGCTGCGGATCACGAGATTGTTCGGCCATAGTCTTTCTCCTAAATGAATTCGAATGGATATCTCTCACGACGACGCGATCGTATATTTTTCCTACCTTAGCATTCCGTGAAAAAGAAAAATAGATTAACATGACAAAAAGATGAATCGTGAATGGCTGAAGAAGAATGTTCTACACGGAAGTCTGTTTCTTTGGTTATGACATCACTTAACAAATATTTTGAAGGAGTAATGATATTAAGCATGGAAAAAAGATTCTAAACCCCGTATCCTATACAGAATCACCTCGAGCTAAAATTTGATCATGGTACCGACTGCAGATCGTATGTCGTCTTCCTCTCCTTCCTCTTCCTCTCACCTTCCACTGAAGACGCAACTCTTTCGTGAACAGGTCGCTCAGCTGTATGCACTTGCGCCTATTGGAATTATGGCATCATGTCTCAATGCTCTAATTCTTGTGTTCATTCTATGGAATGTGATCGGTCATGTTCTGCTAATTGCGTGGGTGATTAGCCTGACGCTGATTAATCTCATCAGGGGATGGCTTGTTTTTCGCTATCGACGCGCGACTGTGTTGATAGAAGACACTCATCGTTGGTGTGATTGGTTTATCGTAGGCAATCTGACCACAGGCATTGTCTGGGGAGCAGCAGGGTTCTTTTTGTATCCTCCCGACTCGCTACCGCATGAATTCGGGTTAATCTTCGTGCTGGGAGGAATGGTTGCTGGATCGACGGCGATGCATTCGGCGCTACCAAAAGCTTTTTGGGCCTTTAGTGTCCCTACGGCGATGCCATTTACGTTCAAGTTTTTTCAACAGGGAGATGATCTGCATGTGGCCATGGGAATATTGTCCTTATTGTTTATGAGTATGATGGGGGTGGTTGCTCGTCGGAATCATCTCCTGGTCACGAAGGGCATCACGTTGCAGCATGAGAATGTTCAGCTTCTCGATCAAGTCACTAGGGCTCGAGATCATCTTGAATCGATTGTGGAGGCTCGAACCGCCGAATTGCAAACCTCAGAATCCCGCTATCGGCTTTTGGCTACCAATGTGACGGATGTCATTTGGGTGATGGCATCAGATGGAAGTCACTTTACCTACATCAGTCCTTCAATCATGTCGTTCCGAGGCTATACTCCTGAAGAAGCGATGGCTCTTTCCTTGGAAGAAACGCTGACGCCCGATTCTGTTCAAAAAGCCAGAGCGGTTCTTGAAGAAGAGTTAAATCTTGAACCGTCTCGTTATGCTGACCGTTTTAGATCGCGTCTGTTGGAGTTGGAGCATTACTGCAAAGACGGATCGACAGTATGGGCGGAAGTGAGGGGAAGTGTTTTGCGTAATGAACAGGGACAGCCTATTGGCATGGTGGGGATGACTCGCGATGTCACTGAACGAAGAAAAATGAATGAAGAAAAACAAACTCTTGAAACGCAACTTCTGCGTTCTCAGAAAATCGAAGCAGTCGGTACGTTGGCAGGTGGAATCGCTCACGATTTTAATAATTTCTTGACGAGTGTCTTGGGGAATATTGTGCTCGCTAAGGAGACCACGACTTCCAGTGAGTTACGGTCAGAATTCTTAACCAAGGCTGAACAAGCCACATTACGCGCAAAGGATTTGACACAGCAACTTCTCACGTTTGCAAAAGGGGGGGAACCCATTAAGCAACTGATATCAATGGATACGATGATTAAGGAAAGCTCAAGTTTTTCACTATCTGGGTCAGCCGTGGCCTGTGAGTATGTGTTTCAACCAAATCTTTGGCCAACGGATGTGGATCCAGGACAGATTAGTCAAGTCATCCATAATCTCGTGATCAATGCGGTGGAGGCGATGTCTCATGGGGGCACCATTATCATTCGTGCTGAAAATATGCTTCTCCCCACAAAAAAGTTAGGCCGGAGTATTCCATTGCCCCCAGGTCCATATCTCAGGGTGTCTCTGCGTGACGAAGGTCCTGGAATTCCTGATGAGCATTTGTTGCGAATTTTTGATCCGTATTATACAACGAAGACTGACGGGCATGGTCTCGGGTTGGCCTCAGCGTACTCGATTATGAAAAAGCATGAAGGGTTGATTGCCGTCGATAGCAAACTCGGCTTTGGTACGGAGTTTACGTTATTCTTTCCAGCGGTCCCCCACGCGCACGTTTCCAGTAATGCGGCAGCTGTTCAGCCAATGCAAGGCCGTGGGAAAGTGTTGGTGATGGATGATGATGAACATGTTCGAATGGTCGCAGGAGAACTTTTGACTCACTGTGGGTATCATTACGAGTTAGCCAAGGACGGCTACGAGGCCATCACCCTCTATAAACATGCGGTGCGATGCGGAGAGCGTTTTTCGGTAGTCATATTGGATTTGACGATTCCGGGGAGCATTGGTGGGAAAGAGACGTTGAGACGATTGCAACAGATTGATCCAGACGTGAAAGCCATCGTTTCAAGCGGCTACTCTCATGATCCGGTCATGGCCAATTATCAAATTCATGGTTTCCAGGGAGTCGTCAGCAAACCTTACACACTCGTAGAGCTGAGTAAGGTGATGTATGATGTGGTGATGGATTCTTCCTCTCATTGAGCTGAGCTTATTGCTTGGGGCTCTCTTATCAAAGGTTCCTTTTCAACGAATGCTGTGAGTTCTTCGATATAGTCGTCCGCGGAAGTTTGAAGAATTGGCGTCTGACTTATAGCCTGTTACTTGTCAATCACTTCAACGTATCTATTTTATTTTTACATGTTCGAAGAATGGTTCCCTGCAGCTTCAAATGCGGCGGATGCCTTCGGCGCATGTGCATGATCTGTTTGGTCTGGTAAACCTTGAATATCTTGATAATCACCTCTCAGTGCCTTCAATGCATGACGTTCTTGTTGAATCTCAGCTGATGTTCGTACCCCCAATCGTCGAAAAAGTGGAACAGGCGGACACCAGCCTTGAATGGAGTGCTGCAGGAGAAAGCTACAAACAGCAGCAGGAAGAAGAAACCATCGGCGATGAGCGAACGTCCCTAATACCAATCCCACAAGCGAAAACGATGCCGCATTAGCTTCGAGCACTCGTTCTATATCCCATTCTTCATCAAGCTCCATCAAGCGACGATCGAGGGACGAACGTCCGGCAGAAGCATATAAAACGATATTATGTTTTGTTCGGTTAAGGATATCTTCATTGATTTGCGGATCGGTATGTTCGGCAACTCGTGTTGTTGTGCGTGGAATCTGCATAGGGAACTCCTTTTCGAAATTTGCAGGAGGCATTTCTCGCATCATCATTTCTTCTAAAAATATATACTCTATTTATCAATGGGAAATAACTGGATAAAACCCTAGTAGAAAAACAACGTATTCAAGGGTTTTTTAGGGTAGTCAGCGTCGTAAAATGAGACCAAGCTTCTACATTATCTCCGATTATGACGTGAAGAAAATGCCAAAGGCGAATTGGCACATAATGTTATTATGGAATCCGGCATGTTTTTTTTTAATGTCTGCGGTTAATCTCAACTCATCTAATCGGCCACGTGTTTCGAGTCTCGATGTTATCCCGATGTCATAGGACGGGTTGAGGCCAATACAGAGAGCATGAAATAGGGGGACGTGTTTTCCTTACCTGATTTAAGTCCATGAGTAGAGAGGGCGAATTGCTGACTCTCAGAAATCTCTGTCATCACCTGATATACACTCTATGAACGAATGGAAATTACAATTTAATCGTTGGGACCCTGAAATTCAACAGGTCAGAGAGGCGCTTTGCACTCTCACAAATGGATATTGGAGTATGCGGGGAGCGGCGGAAGAATCTACCCAACATGGCTGTCATTACCCTGGTACCTATTTGTCTGGCGTATACAACCGTTTGGAGAAAACCATTGCCGGCGAAATCGTGAATCATGAAACTCTGGTGAATTGGCCCAATAGCCTTTTCCTGTCCTTCAAAATGGAATCCGGCTCGTGGTTTGACTTGGAAAAGGTTCATGTCCAGGAGTTTTGCCAAGAACTTGATCTTCACCGAGGGCTCCTCAGCAGGCGTATTCATTTTATTGAACCTGCCGGGCGCGAGACGACGCTTCATAGCACCCGTTTTCTCCACATGCGTTTCCGACATCTTGCGGCAGTAAAGTGGGAAATCTTTCCACATAACTGGTCTGGGCAATTACAAGTCAGGGCAGGGATCGATACTGGCATCATCAATAAGAATGTGGAGCGCGATAAAGAGATGCATGGAAAACATGTTCACATTGTGAAATCAGGATTTTTTCAGGAGTATGGCCCTTACGTGGTCGCGGAGACTTTACAATCTCATATTCGAGCGGCTCAAAGTTTTCGAGCAGAATGTTCAGGGGCTCCGATTATCAATCAAGGCATCATACAAAACCTCAATATGGTCGCGAAAGAATTTTTCATTGATGTCTCCTCACGTTCGCCGGTCAAATTTGAGAAAATTATTGCGATGTGCCATTCACGAGATCATGCCGTTTCGGAACCACTTGAAGCCGTGCAGCAAGCCTTGGCCTCTACAAAGACGTGCGAGCTATTGCAGGATTCTCATGAGAAAGCGTGGAGGCGATTGTGGAACATTGGCGATATTCGCATTCGCAGTCGACCGGAAGATCAATTAATGTTACGTCTTCATCTTTTTCATCTCTTACAAACGGCATCGCCTCATCTTGTGGATTGTGATGCTGGGATACCTGCTCGTGGACTGACCGGCGAAATGTATCACGGGCATATCTTTTGGGATGAAGTTTTTGCTTTCCCTTTTTTAACTCTTCGTATTCCAGACGTATCCCGCGCGTTGGTACTCTATAGGACGCGACGACAATTAATTGCTCGAAACCGTGCGGATCAGCTTGGATATGACGGTGTGCTCTACCCTTGGAGAAGTGCGAGTGACGGATCAGAGCAAACCCCTCGTCTTCAATGGAATCCGCGCGCTCAGCAATGGACCAAAGATTATACGTACTTGCAATATCATCTCAACGCAACAATTGTGTATCAAGCCTGGAAATATTATCAAGCGACTGGAGATTTCCATTTTTTACAATCTTGCGGCGGAAAACTAATTCTTGAAATTGCCCAACTGTGGTCCAGTATGGCCGTAAAAAGTGAAGAAGACGGTCGATACCATATTCGTGGCGTCATGGGACCTGATGAATTTCATACCGGCTATCCAGATGTCGCGTCTCCCGGTCTCGACGATAATGCCTATACTAATATTATGGCTGTGTGGACGCTTCGTTGTGCCGCACGCCTCATACAGAAATTGCCCAATTATGCTCGAGAACAATTAATGGACGAATTATCGATCAAGCCAAACACTCTCGATCGTTGGGCCGATATTGCTCGACGTATGTATGTGCCGTTTTTGGACAAGGAGATTATCAGTCAATTTGCTGGATATGAAAAGCTTCAAGAGTTGGATTGGCCCAAGTATCGAACCCGTTATGGAGACATTCGTCGAATGGATCGAATCCTTGAAGCTGAAGGGGATACCGTGAATCGCTACAAAGTCTCAAAACAACCTGACGTATTGATGATGTGTTATCTCCTGCCGTTGCAAGAACTTGAAGCGATATTTTCTGAGTTAGGCTATCTCTTCACTCCTTACCTGATACAAAAAAATATTGAGTATTACCAACCACGAACCACTCACGGGTCAACGCTCAGTCGCATCGTATTTGGATGGATTCTTGCGCGTTCCAATAGGAAGGGGTCGTGGCAATGTTTAGTCGAAGCCTTAGGAAATGATGTCCATGAAATTCAGGGCGGGTCAACCAGCCAGGGCATTCATCTTGGGGCCATGGCGGGAACGGTTGATTTGATTCAACGTTGCTATAGCGGAATAGATATGGAGTATGACATGTTAATAATTAATCCACGCTTACCGGAATCATTACATGAGGTGGCGACGTCTATGTATTATCGAGGCCATCAGATTTGTGTATTGATCTCTCAAAAAACCCTTCATGTCGACATATCAGCTGGCCCTCACTTCCCTTTGAAAATCCATGTGCGAAATAGAACGTATACCATCCATGAAGCCAGCACACAGGAATATACCGTATGACTTCTCAAATTATTGCCTTGGGAAGCATTAATGTAGACTTTCAATTAAGAGCTGATCGATGGCCGGAACCCGGTGAAACTCTCATGGGACAGGATTTCCTGATGATAGGAGGGGGGAAATCGGCTAATGTGGCCTGGTTAGCGAGAAATTTGGGGGCAGAAGCGCAATTAGTTGCTCATGTCGGATCTGATTCACTGCAGGAAATCGCGATGAAACCTCTACAACAAATTGGTGTCAATTTATGCACGGTTTCTCAGATAGATAAGCAGTCAACCGGGGTTTCACTCATTGTGGTTCCCAAAGACGGGCGGAAAGGTATCCTTCTGTCAGCGAATGCCAATGAAGTATGGAGAAAAGAAGATTATGATGCCGTGAGTCATATCCTGACAGATGCTCCTTCCGGCTCTATCCTCACAACCAATTTAGAAATACCGGTTCCTCTCGTGAAACATGCTGTGAGTGAGGCTAACAAGCGCGGAATGCTGGTGATACTCGATCCTTCACCAGCACAGAGACTCGATAAGGAATTGCTGGAATTAGGCTGTTTTCTCACACCCAATCAGTCTGAAGCGCAGCATTTAACGGACACTACCATAGAAAATCGAGAACAAGCTATGGAGGCGGCTCAATGTCTTGTCTCATTAGGGGGGCAAGCGGTTTTCGTGAAACTTGGGTCGGGTGGGTGCGCCGTGATGTCAGCCAACGAACAATATTTCATTTCGCCCCCTCTTGTGGAGACTATTGATACCACTGGTGCTGGAGATGCTTTTGCCGCCGCATTGAGTGTGGCACTTTTGGAAAATCGCACACTGTTCGAATCCACGCGTTTCGCTGTCGCGGCGTCAGCCCATGCTGTCACCGGCTACGGATCTCAACCTTCCTATCCCTCCCGTGCGCAGGTTGATGCACTTCTCAGAACTATGAATGATGAGTAATGGCGATCCGTGTCTTCTGGGGTGTGACACGCATACTAGCCCTTGATGTGGGTATTCCCTTCTCTTTCCATATTCAAACTCATTTTTGCGTCGTTGTGGTCATTCATCAAGGGTTCTTTCCAGGTTCAGATAAAAAATAAATCTGTTAGATAGTTGAACATGTCTTATCATTATGATGTGAAAGGATTCATGTATGGCTATCGCTAAAAAACGCCCTCGGTCATCACGTAAAATTAGATACGCGGTTGTTGGATTGGGGTATATTGCTCAAATCGCTGTCCTCCCAGCGTTTGTTCATGCCAAGAAGAATTCAGAATTGGCAGGTCTGATATCGGACGATTCAAAAAAATTACGCGAATTAGGTAAAAAATATCATGTAGAAGGAACGTATTCTTATGATGCTTATGAAAAATGTCTTAAAAATGAGGCGATCGATGCCGTGTATATCGCTCTCCCCAATCACTTGCATTGTGAATATGCCATTCGTGCTGCCAAACTTGGCGTTCATGTTCTTTGCGAAAAACCGATGGCCCTGTCCGTCACAGAATGTGAAAGGATGATCCGGACAGCCGATCACCATCGGATTAAACTCATGGTGGCCTACAGACTTCACTACGAAGAGGCGAATCTCAAGGCCATGCAACTGATTCACTCTGGAAAAATTGGGGAGCCGCGTTATTTTCAATCAGCGTTTAGTCTCCCCATTCAAAACAAAAAGAACATTCGGTTACGACAGGAAACCGGTGGAGGAACATTATGGGACATCGGTATTTATTGTTTAAATGCAGCCCGAAACCTGTTTCGGGCGGAACCGGTCGAAGTCTTTGCAAGCACGATGGGCAAGGGAACAGGTAAATTTCAAGAAGTGGAAGAAATGAGTGCGGTCATTTTACGATTTTCCAACAATCGATTGGCCAGTTTTATTTGTAGTTTTGGCGCAACTGATGTGTCGGAGTTTCGTGTGGTGGGAACAAAGGGCCAACTTCAACTGACTTCTGCCTATGAATATGTGGCACCCATTACCTATCATCTGACGATACATGGGAAAAAACAGTCAAAAACGTTTGCTACGCGTGATCAATTTGCGCCTCAACTCCTAAAATTTTCAGATGCGATTCTCCATGATACAATCCCTGAACCTGCAGGTGATGAAGGGCTCCATGATGTACGGATCATTGAAGCTCTGTATCAATCAGCCAAAAAAGGAAAGCCAATGACACTCAAAAAAATCGAACGGAAGCGTCGACCGAATCTCAAACAACACATGCATCGTCCACCAATTAAGAAGCCAAACCTCATCCGTGCCGAGAGTCCATCCGGTTGAGACTACGAAAAATCAGTCAGAAGAAAGCGTGTGAGAGTCTGATGTAGGTTATGAATAGATTATTTTCAGACCTACACATCTTTTGTGACGAGTCAGGCGGCCCTGGACCCCTTGAGTCCGGCTTTAAAGTCAGTGACGGCTTGACGAATTGGGGTTTGGTCACGCGCAAAGACTATCGAGAAATTCCTCCGCGCGTGGAATATTGGTTGTCGACTCTTGGCCAATCGCTTGAAGGCGTGTTAATGGCTATGCATGAGTGGGGTGAGAGGTATGGGCAGAAAGCCTTGCAAAAGAAAGGACGATAACCATGAACATTGTAGCTATCTCTGGAAGTCTCAGAAAAGCGTCGTTCAATACGATGCTCATTCATGAAGCCGTGAGCGTTTGTCAATCAGCCACGATTGAAGTGGCATCGATCGCTGACATCCCTCTCTATAACGGAGATATCGAAGCTAATACAGGTCCTCCAAGTTCTGTGACGATGTTGCAAGATAGGCTGGAACAGGCTGATGGTTTAATTCTCGCCTCACCGGAATACAATAATGGAGTTCCAGGTGTGATGAAAAACGCAATCGACTGGTTATCGCGCCCATCAGAAAAAATAGACATAGTTTTTGCTCGTAAGCCCCTGGCCATGATGGGCGCGAGTATGGGAAGTTTTGGAACGGTATTGGCGCAGGCCGGTTGGCTCCCAACCATCCGCGCGTTAGGGTTGTCGTTGTGGACGGATGAAACACCATTTTTGGTGTCACGCGCGCACAAGGCCTTTGATGAGCATGGTCATTTTATCGAAGATTCGATGCGGAAAAAACTCCAAGCTTATATTGAGGCATTTGTGACGTTTATCGCGACAACAAAACGTAAAGAATCTATGAGAGGGGTCGTGTGATCAGGTAGCGGCTCGCATGACGATTGCTGTTAGTCCTTCCTTTAATATGCTGTCCATGAATTCTGCGGATTTTTATTCTTATCCTAAGAGTTTAACGTTAGATAATTTGACTAATTGCTTGGACCTGGACATTTCCTAGGAAGATGTCAGATGGTCTAGTGAGGATTCAACGTTGAAGGTCTGGAAAGATTTCAAGACCTTACCTGCCATTGTGACGATATTCACATCCTTTACGTGCCTCGAATGAAAGGTAGGACATCCATCATTAGCGTTCCTCCAAATGACGGTCCTCGATCTTTGGAGTTCACTAAATCGTTCCACATTTCGACTCGACCGTACGGAAAACTCAATGCTACGGTTCCAAGTATTTCTTCAAGCGAATTTCCCGTTCGTGTGACGAAGAGTCCGGAATGAATTGTGATCCCAAATTCTAGTTCCCATGGTGGTGCGGGCGTCTCCCGGTAATCGCCAAGGCTTAGGGACGCTTGCCCGAGATAAGATTGAGGCGCAATCGAAGGAAAGGCCGAACTATTATAGAGTTGGCCATAGCGACCCAGAGCCGATAAGCGTAGGAAGGTGGAGCTGGGAAAAGGGATGCGTCGAAATCCAGCTCTAACATAGGGTTCATGATAGAGCGTTCCAGATGTGACCCCGATTCCCCAAAATGTGTTTTCACGTGATTCAAAGAGACTAAACCATCGAGTGATTGAACCGCCGAGCATGAAGTCGGCAGCCTCACGAGTAGCTCCGACGGGAACTGACGCATAGTCAAACACATAATTGTGAACGAAATCATTTTGCAGAAATTCCGTCGGTTGATTATGAGTCGGCCCGGCACCTCCGGTGAGATTAAATCCCCAAGATCCAATCCGTTCCGTCCAAGAGGCAGAAAGTAAATTGAGTCCAATCGTTTCCTCAACCGTAGAAGGATAGCGACGATCATCGCCATCAAACTCTGTAAAGCGAAGTAACGTGATACCAGTAAGCAAAGCCGATTTTTGATCAGGATAGGCAAGCCCACCCCAATAAATACTTGGAGCCGGTGTTTCGGCATGGACGTGTATGCTCCCGAGCAACATCCCAAGTACTCCAAGTATGAAGAAACAGCGATATGTCATCATGAATTGTGGCAATGGTTGTCGTCGTAACGGTTGAATAACGCACGATCTCTGCATTCAAGCATTCTTTATGAATCCATATCTTCCAGAAGCGAGACGAGGTCATCGGCGTGCTCTTCTTCGACGGCCAGAATTTCTTCCAGCATTCGGCGAGACGTCGAATCCTGAGTGCCAAGGTAATTGATGACTTCCCGGTAACTATCGATGGCAATTCGCTCAGCGATCAAATCCTCTTTGATCATATCGAGCAAGGATGAGCCTTCGACATATTCAGAATGGCTGCGGGTTAGTAACCCATCGGGAGAGAGATTGGGCTCACCTCCGAGTTGGACAATCCTCTGTGCCAGTTGATCGACATGACCTTGTTCTTCAGTGGCATGTTGAAGAAACTCTGCGGCGACGCTTTGAGCATTGATACCTGAGGCCATATAATAATGCCGTTTATACCGCAGTACACAGACGATTTCAGTAGCGAGCGCTTCATTAAGTAGCTTGATAACGGTATCACGATCTGCCGTATAGCCTGGTGTCACCGCACCTTTTTCAATATGTTCTCGTGCACGCTTTCGTAACGTCTTGATGTCAGTGAGAAATGGTTGGTTTTTCATCATGCTCTCCTTTCAGCTTTTGATCTTCATTAGTTATAAACTCATCGACAGCATGTAACTCACACCTACGATGCAGTTCTGGTGCGTGAATACAAAACACTTGCGATTCTTGATCAAGAGTCACGAGGCCAAGTCGATGTCTCACTCGCTTCCCGTGTCCTCATGAATACCGTGTTGTCTTTTCTGCTTAATTGTTTCAGGTCAGTATTTTTAAAAACAATGAATAATTTTTAAATTTGTTTTAATTATTTGTCTAGTGACCTAAGGTCGTGGAGTGACGGCTGAGATCATCTGAGTATTCAGTGTGAGGTTGAGTGGTGTTGTCTAGATTTTTCGAGAAGCGTGAACGAAGGCATGACTGAACGTCATCCAGGCGGGAGGACGCACAGTATGGAAGGAGCGTCTTTGTGTAATACGTGTCACAAAATAAGTTTTTACGATGAAAACGTGCGAGATTTCTGTGTGAAGAACAACGAAAGTATAAACGTTGCGGTCATCGTTAGTAGGGCACCGACAACAGCGACCGTCATATCTTTCTGCGCATCCCATTCATCTCCCTGAGTACCCAGATAGGCTTCTCCCAATTCGGGATTGACTAATCGAACAATCCAAGATTCACCAATCTCAAAAAGTCCACTAAGGGCTAAGATTCCACTGATGGGTAAATAGTAGGCCCAAAATCCTTTGACCTTAACTCGACGTAGAAATAATTCACGAAGCGGATACGCCAAGATTAATCCAAATGAAAAGTGAGCAATGCGATCGAAAGGATTACGTTCTAATTCCCACACCTCTTGGATCCAGAAACCAAGAGGAACCTTGGCATAAGTGTAATGTGCTCCGATTGCATGAAGGGTCAAAAACACGACAATAAAAATATAGGAAAGATCGGATAAGGGAAACCACCGATATGTCGCTATGAGGAAAATGATCAAGCCACAGACCAAAATGTTTTCAAGAGCCCAATCATGGCGGTCAACCGGATCAATCGCGAGCAATCCCCAAATCAGGACAAACCACGTCATTAATCCATGAAGGAGGTAATGATTTCGAAAGGCTCTTTGATTAGTGGCAGTCGTTGCAGTGGTGAGGGGCATAGGTTGCTTATACAAGCCTCTCCGTGCGAAAGCACGATAAAGGTTTTGGAACCTTTCGTATCAGAATCATGAATGATAAGCAGAGCAAGGCACCATACATGGTTGCGGCCATATCTTTTTGTGCATCCCAGATATCGCCCTGCGCTCCGAGAAAAGCTTGTCCTAAATCGGGGTGGACGATTCGCGCAAACCAGGATTCTAAAATTTCCCATATTCCGGCTAATCCGATTAAAGTCATGAAGACGAGATATGTGCGAAGCCAGGACGGTATTCCTTTGATTTTTCCAAACAGCTCATTGAACGGATAAGCCAGGAGCAATCCGAAACAGAAATGCACAATACGGTCAAAATTATTCCGAGGTAAATGGAGAAAGTCTTCGATCCATTCTCCAACAGGTGTTAGAGCGTACGTATAATGAGCTCCGATGGTGTGCAAGGTCAAAAAAAACGAGACTAACAGATACGACGTACTCGAGAAAGGAAGAGCGTGATAGGTGATGGTCAAAAAACCAACAAAAAGAATGGGAAGAATATTCGCGAAGATCCAATTTTGAGAATCAACCGGATTCATTCCCATAAAAAAGAAAAAGACGACATACCATAACAACAATATTGACACGACGAGATGCTTCAACCGAGTCTCCATCTTATAAAAGTAAAAGAAAAGATGTGGTGGCAAGCGTGGTCTGCCTGTCACAGATATAAAAGAATAGCAAAAAGAGGTCTGGCAGAAATCTAGATAAATTGGAAGTGTAGAGAGGAAAATGTCCAATTTCAGATATTTCGTGGGACCTCAAAGCTATTGTGATGCCAATCATTTAGAAACCGGATTGTTCTGGTCAGACGGTTCAGTCTTTTCCCAGGTACGAAGAACCTCGGCGACACTCCAGGCTTGTGCAACACATCCGCGAGGGATGAACGGCGATTCTGCATCGAAAATTTCACTGATACTCCCAATGCACGCTTGGTTAAGATGGTCTTCGAATCCGGAAAGGAATTGTCGCGCCCCCGCTAGATCATCAGGATAAACTTTCAGCCAAGCGTCAATAAAAGGTCCGATAAGCCAGGCCCACACGGTCCCTTGATGGTACGACGCATCTCGTGCATAGATGTCACCATAATATTTTTCGTGATAGTGAGGATGTTCGGCTGAAAGTGATCGCAACCCAATCGGTGTCAACAGGCGCTGTTGAACAGTTTGGAGAACGGCTTTCCAATATTCCTGGTCAAGAACTGGATATTTTAACGACATGGCAAATAATTGATTTGGCCGACATGCCAGATCGTCACCCTCTTCTCCATCAACCACATCAAATAAATAACCATTTCGTGAGGACCAAAAGCGGGAATTGAATGATGCTCGTGTTCGTTTGGCCTGAGTCTCCCACGGCTCGGCATGGGTGGACCCTTGAATTTGCCGAACCCATTCGGCCAGTAAGCACAAGGCGTTGTACCACAGCGCATTAATCTCGACAGCCTTCCCTCGTCTGGGCGTCACGACCCAATCGTCGACTTTGGCATCCATCCAGGTCAGTTGAAAGCCTTCTTTTCCTTGTCTTAATAATTGGTCCTGTGGATCAACACCAATCCCGAAATGAGTCCCACGAAGGTGATGTTCGGCGATTTTGACAAGATGCGGTAACAGATCATTCAGCATCGAGAGGTCGTGTGTGATTTCCACGTAACGGTCTATGGCATGAAAAAACCACAGCGTTGCGTCGGCCGTATGATACAGCCCTTTTTTACCACCTTCCGGGAATAAGTTCGGCAATAGGCCATCCCATATATAATGCGCAAACAGTCGTAGGATATTCGCAGCATCGGCATACCGACCTGTCGTCAAGGTCAGGCCTTCCAAACTGATCATGGTATCGCGACCCCAGTCAGTAAACCAATGATAGCCAGCAATGACCGTGCATATGTCATGGCCTTCAGCACGGATACGTGCTGCATCTTCAGTACGGCCAACCGGCTTGATAAGAAATTGATCCGCTGCCAACGCCAGTTCGCCTGCGATTCCGGTACGAACAGATGAACGTGCAATGCTCAGCTGTCGCTTTCGGCGTTCATGTTCGATGTCCAATGACTCATCTATCTGCAGCGCCGTGATGTCGTCCCAGGGTTCGGTAGAGGCTACTAACGACACGGACTGAGATGTCGATAAATCCACACGAAAATAACCGGGGCTCCACATCGTCCCTACTTGTTCATATCCACGGTATTCTTCAATTGGGTACATAATTTCAGGGATGGTTTGACGGAGGACCGTAAAGGCCTGATTCGATCCATTCACGAGCATTCGAAGTGTGGGAAGATCCGGTGATACGGATAATTCATACCGTGAATTGATTTCACTTAATCGAAAAGTACCCGGTAGAGGAGTGTTCACCGGCGCATCATGCGACCGGTTGTGAATCGATGGCATTAACTTTAGCCGTACGGGTTTGCCCTCGAGTAATCGATACATGATGATGACGGTATTGTGGTGATGGGGCATCATAATGCATTTTTCGATGATCGTGCCGTCGATGGTATAGCGCCAGACTGGCAATCCCATGTCCAGACGAAACTCACTCAGATATTGTATGCCGTCATGATAGGAGTCGTGGGTTTGGGGTTGTTCATCGCTGAGTTTGGCTAAGGTCCTATCAGCTAATCGCACGCGTTCTGACAAATGCGAAAACATCAATTGTCTTCCTATTGGTGATGGCAAACCGGAAATTAAGAGACCATGATACCGACGCGTTACGACCCCCGCTATCGTACCCGATGCATATCCCCCCAACCCATTCGTCACTAGCCATTCACGAGTTGCGAATTGTTGGGGCGAATCGTTGTTCGATTGCAGTGTAATTTTTCGAGTTATCACTTTCATTCGTAACCTCTGTGGGTCATTGTATCTCACACTTAGCGTTATTCAAGTCCCTTCTTTAAAATCATAACTGGATCGACATTTTCAAGATATAAATTTGTCATAGGTGCGAGAAATTAGTAGAGAGATGAAAGTTTTCCCCTATGATAGTGTGTTCATTTATGAACGGTGAAACTTCTCAGCGTTGGATGGTGGTACATGATGAGAGAATCACATGTAATAGTGAAATGCATTCCAGATAGTCAGTACAAAGTCGGAGATCCTGACCATGTCCCGTGCTCTTCATTGGTGGCAAGAGGGTGTCATTTATCAAGTCTTAGTTCCATCATTTCTCGACAGCAATGGGGACGGAATTGGTGATTTATCTGGATTGAGTGAGCGTCTGGACTATCTTCAATGGCTGGGCGCCCGGGCTATTTGGTTATCTCCGATTTATCCGTCACCGTTTGCCGATTTGGGGTACGATGTGATGGATTACTGTCATATCGCACCGCAATATGGGTCTCTGAATGATTTTGATAAGTTATTGGCCGACGTGCATCGACGTGATATGAAGCTCATATTGGACTGGGTGCCTAATCATACATCGGATGAACACCCTTGGTTTATTGATTCTCGTTCGAATCGCGAAAGTGCTAAACGCGATTGGTATCTTTGGCACGATGCAAACGCAGACGGTTCTCCTCCGAATAATTGGATTAGCGTCTTTGGTGGAAGTGTATGGCAATGGGATCCGAATACCGACCAATATTATCTGCATACCTTTCATGAAAAACAACCGGACTTGAATTGGCGGAATTCCGATGTGCAAGCGGCGATGTTTGACACTATGAGATTTTGGCTGAACAGGGGAGTGGATGGATTTCGTATCGATGCTTTGGATTTATTGCTTAAAGATGAACAGTTTCGAAATAATCCATCCAATCCAGAGTATCAGGAGGGACAAGGGCCGGACACTCAATTATTGCCGTACTACACACGTGATCAGCAAGGGGTCCATGAGATCATTGCTACGATGCGACGAGTTGCTGAGGAGTTCGGCGATGATAGACTGCTGGCGGGTGAACTTTATTTATCAGTTGAGAAAGTCATGGCGTATTATGGTGGAGAGGCCCCTGAATTACATCTTCCACTTAATATGCAATTTTCCTGGACTCCATGGAATGCTGAAGAAATAGGAAGTTCCCTGAAAACCTATCTTCATCATGTGCCATCCAACGGATGGCCGTCGTGGCTTCTCAGCACTCACGACTGCTTGAGGCTGGCCATGCGATGTCCCGGCGATCAAATGCGTGTCGCAGCCATGCTTTTGTTCACGCTACCCGGAACGCCAGTTCATTACTTTGGCGAAGAAATTGGTATGCGAGGTGTGCCAATTCCGGCCGATCAGGCTATTGATCCTCAGGGGCGTCGGGTTGGACGCAATCGTGATCCGGAGCGAACGCCGATGCAATGGAACACTGAACAACATGCCGGGTTCTCCGTGCATGAACCGTGGTTGCCAATCGCTGAGGACTTCCACACCGCGAATGTCGCGGTACAAAGTGCGAATCCACGATCCCTGCTCAATCTTTATCGCAAACTGTTTACCTTTCAACGAGAGACCATTCTTGGTCAACTCGAACTGGTCACAATTCAAGGGCCTCTTCTCGTCTATCGGCGCATGCACGAGAGAGAAGACTGTCTTATTTTGTTAAATTTTAGCAATGAGCCGCAATGCTTAGATCATGACGCATCGTTTCATGCCAGTGTGCGTCTTTCGACGTTTTTGGACAGAGAAGATGAACATATGCAAGCATTCATTCACCTGCGTGGGAATGAGGGGTTAATCGTGTTTCGTTAATGAAATGATCTTGTATCAATAGATCTGAATAAGGAATACTGCTAGTTCCGAAAGCTGTGTGAGTGAGATAGGATGATAACTTGAACCCAGGATCACAAACTTATTGAAAAGATTAATTTCCATAACAAGATCCGAGGTTGGAAGAGGGGGAGCGTGATGAAAAATAATGTCGGAGCAATTGAACAATTGCTTTCTGTTTGTATTGGAGGAGGCCTTATGCTATCTGGGCTCACCCAAGGACGGAAAAGTGGAGCTGTCTCGTTTCTTGTCGGCAGCGGGTTACTTATTCATGGTCTTTCCAGTCACAGCCGTCTCTATGAAGCAATGGGAATTGATGAGACTCATGGTTTCACAATTAGACACCCTTTAAATAGAACTGTGCATTTTAGCGATTCAATCATTATCAATAGCTCCCCAGCAGAGATTTATGCATGTTGGCGAGATTTTAAGAATTTGCCGCTGTTCATGCAGAATATTATTAAGGTCGAAGAGCTCGATAGACGACATTCGCGTTGGCAGGCACGTGGTCCAATGGACAAAGATTTTTATTGGGAAGCCGAGATTGTCGAAGAACACGAGAATGAAATGATTAAATGGCGTACGATAGAGTCGGAGTCCAATCTTGAACATGAAGGGACCTTTTCATTACGTCCAGCACCTGGTAATCGAGGGACAATTCTTCAGTTAAATTGTCGATGGTCTCCGCCTGGGGGGATATTCGGCGCAGCGGCAGCAAAGATTCTTCCTCAGGATCCCGCACGACAAGTAGGGGAGGATCTTCGTCGTTTTCGTCAATTGATTGAGACGGGGGAAATTACTCGGAATCATGAGACCACGTCTGCGAGCACATTCTCTCGTATTGCAGAACAGGCTCGAGGCGTAAGCGATGAATTAGGCATAACCTATCCAGTTGAAACGTCAGATCGCGTTTAACGGGAAAAATGAGAAGTGAAGCCAAGATTCATATGCTCAGTTTCAATATTCATAAGTCTATGAAGCGAAGAAGGAATTCATATTATGCGAGCAGTTTGTTGGAATGGAATACATGATGTCCGGGTTGAAAATGTAGCCGATCCTGAAATTCTTAATCCCCGCGATGCCATCGTTCGTGTGTCACTCACGGCTATTTGTGGGTCAGATCTCCACTTATACGACGGATATATCCCGACCATGAAGTCTGGGGACATTCTTGGCCATGAATTTATGGGAGAGGTTGTTGAAGTCGGCTCTAGTATAAAAAATCTGAGCAAAGGAGATCGGGTCGTTGTCCCATTTAACATTGCATGTGGACGATGTTTCTTTTGCCAGGGGAAGATGTGGTCGTGTTGTGATAATTCTAATCCCAACGCATGGATGGCTGAAAAGGCATATGGACATTCTCCCGCTGGGCTGTTTGGCTACTCTCATATGCTTGGGGGATATGCTGGCGGACAAGCCGAGTATGTTCGTATACCCTTTGCCGATACGGGTCCCCTCAAGGTTCCGGCCGGATTGAAGGATGAAGACGTACTCTTCTTATCAGATATTTTTCCGACAGGCTATCAAGCCGCCGACAATTGTCAGATCAAGGAAGGTGATACTGTCGCCGTCTGGGGCTGTGGTCCGGTGGGACAGTTTGCCATTCGTAGCGCGCTGCTGCTAGGAGCGGCGAAAGTGTTTGCCATTGATCATCATGTGCGACGGCTTGACCTCTCTCGCCAGAAGGGTAATGAGCAACATCTAAACGATGAACGGGTTGAGACGATCAATTTTGATGAAGAGGAAGTCTACGACCGTCTTATGGAATCCACTGGCGGTCGTGGTCCAGATTCGTGCATTGATGCAGTAGGTCTCGAAACGCATGGAACCACTCTTGACGCGTTATATGACCGGATTAAAGTTGCCAGTATGCTTGCGACAGACCGCATTCACGTCATCCGCCAAGCGGCACGGGCTGTACGCAAAAATGGCATAATCTCTATACCCGGAGTTTATGGCGGTTTTGCCGATAAATTTCCTATTGGGGCGATCTTTGGGAAGGGGGTGACGATTCGATGCGGGCAGACACATGTCCATAATTATCTAAACCCCCTACTCAAGCGCATTGAAAAAGAGGAGATTGATCCTTCCTTCATCATCTCACACCGCTACAGTCTTGATGAAGCTCCCGAGGCGTACAAAGCCTTTCGCTATAATCAGAATGACTGCATCAAAGTCGTCCTTCTGCCTTAAAAGCTCGGGTTATTCTCGTCAGTAAAGGACGGAAGTCCTTTTCCTTCACGATACCTTCCTGTTCACATGATGAGTTTCGGTGATTCTCGCCAGGGTTATTGCCAGTGTGTGAGTGCCTTTTAAATCGCGTATACTAACGGTGATGAATATGTTGCCTCAGTTTTCATTTTGAAAATTTATTTAAACAGAAATTAATACTTGTTAATCATTATGAGGAAATAAACATGGCAAAAAAACAGCGCGCCCAATCCAATTCCACGGACCGTTCCACAGCAAAGTTCTCAGACCAGACCGTGCCCATCGGCGAGGGAGGTGAAACCCATCAGATCTCAGGCAAAAAGACTCCCGTATTAACGACCCAACAGGGCACTCCCGTCTCGGATGATCAAAACTCTCTGAAAATTGGAACGCGTGGTCCGACCCTTTTAGAAGATTTTCACTTTCGTGAAAAGATCTTTCATTTTGATCATGAACGAATTCCCGAACGAGTCGTTCATGCTCGAGGCTTTGGGGCACATGGATATTTCGAAAATTACAAATCGCTCGCGGATATCACTCAAGCCGATCTTTTTCAGCGTGCAGGCGACAAGACTCCCGCGTTTGTCCGATTTTCGACTGTCGCGGGCAATAAAGGATCCTTCGATTTGGCACGGGACGTGCGGGGATTTGCCGTCAAGCTGTACACCAAAGAAGGAAATTGGGACATTGTCGGAAACAATATCCCCGTTTTTTTTATTCAGGATGCTATGAAATTTCCCGATCTTGTCCATGCCGCCAAGGCTGAACCGGATCGAGGATTTCCTCAGGCCCAAACTGCACACGATAATTTCTGGGATTTTATTTCTTTGACCCCCGAGAGCATGAATATGGTCATGTGGATCATGTCGGATCGAGCGATTCCTCGTTCATTTCGGTTTATGGAAGGTTTTGGCGTGCATACGTTCCGCTTGATCAATGTCGAGGGAAAGTCCACGTTTGTGAAATTTCACTGGAAGCCCAAGCAGGGTTTGCAATCTGTCGTCTGGAATGAAGCGGTGAAGATTAACGGCGCGGATCCGGACTTCCACCGACGCGATCTATGGGATGCCATTCAACAAGGTGATAGCCCTGAATGGGAGCTAGGCTTTCAGCTCTTTGACGATAATTTTGCCGAGCAATTCGATTTTGATGTATTGGATGCCACTAAAATTATTCCAGAGGAACTAGTGCCGGTCCAACGCGTTGGTCGGCTTGTGCTTGATCGCTGTGTGGACAATTTCTTTGCCGAGACCGAACAGGTGGCTTTTTGTACACAGAACATAGTGCCAGGTATTGATTTTTCTAATGATCCGCTTCTTCAAGGACGAAACTTTTCCTATCTCGATACTCAACTCAAACGGCTCGGCAGCCCGAATTTCACCCATATCCCTATTAACGCGCCCAAATGTCCTTTCAGTCATTTTCAACAAGACGGGCATATGGCTATGCATAATCCTCAAGGACGAGCCAACTATGAACCGAACTCTTGGGAAGGTGAGGCTGGGGGACCGCGTGAATCGCCGGAGAAAGGATTTAACTCGTATCCTGCGGTGGAAGAAGGCGCTAAACTGCGTATCCGCTCCGAGACCTTCGCCGATCACTATAGTCAAGCCCGTCAGTTTTATCTCAGCCAGACCGACGTCGAGCAACGTCATATCGCAGCGGCATTGATTTTTGAATTAAGCAAAGTAGAGCGGTTGGAAGTTCGGACTCGCATGGTTTCTCATTTGCTGAATATCCATGAGGAGTTGGCCGAACAGGTGGCGAAAGGCTTGCGAGTCAAGAAGATGCCTGAAGCGGCTGACGCGGCCAAACCGACACGGGACGATCTTGAACCGTCACCAGCTCTTAGTATTCTTCTCAATTGTCTGGAAACATTCAAAGGTCGTAAGTTAGGCGTTCTCATCACTGACGGGGTTGATATGGCAGTGTTTAAAGCACTGAAAGCTGCTGTGAAGGCCGAAGGGGCAATCATGGCTATTGTTGCTCCTGGGGTCGGCGGTGTCAAAGCCAGTGACGGCACGTGGATAGAAGCGGATGAAAAAATTGATGGAGGTCCATCCGTTCTGTATGACGCCGTCGCATTATTACCTTCTGAGGAAGGAGCCAAGTCTTTGATGAAAGAAGCAGCTGCGCGAGATTTTGTCGCGGATGCCTTTGCGCATATGAAATTTATCGGCTATGTCGAGGCGGTGACTCCTCTCTTGCGAAAGGCCGGGATTGATGAAGAGGATCAAGACGGCGGATTTATCGAAATTGATGGGCCAAAAGCAGCCTCGAAATTTATAGAAATCTGCCGTCAGTTACGGTTTTGGGATCGCGCAGACGATGGAATGAAAGAGTAGCCATATTTTGGGTATACATCTCATACCGTCCCCAATTGCACGCATAGATGTTCATTGGGCGTTGTCTCCTGATTTGCTGAGGGGCGACGGCTATCATGCACGCTATCGGTACTACATTCCTTTATAACCAGTGAAGAAGAGAGTTGCATGCGATTTTTAGCGCTTGCTACGGATTATGATGAGACATTAGCTCATCATGGTAAGGTTTATGAAGAGACAGTACGGGCTTTGGAACGGTTGTTAGCAACACACCGCAAATTATTTCTGGTAACGGGTCGAGAATTAGAAGATTTGCTACATGTGTTTCCTCATGCTCACCTGTTTGAATGGATAGTCGCCGAAAACGGTCTTCTTCTCTACAAACCAGCATCGACTGAAACGATTACACTGGCAAATCCGCCATCCGAGGAGTTTATTTCCCAGCTTCGTTTCCGACAGATCCCTATTTCGGTTGGACATACCATTGTGTCCACGGTGCGTCCACACGAAATTGCGGTGTTAGAGATTATCCGTGATCTCGGATTAGACTTACAGCTTATTTTTAATAAAGAAGCCGTCATGATGTTGCCTGCCGGATGTAATAAGGCAACCGGACTTCTAGAAGCGCTGAGATTCTCAGGTCTATCTCCTCATAATATCGTGGGAATCGGAGATGCGGAGAATGACCTCGCCTTTTTAGCAATGGTTGAATGCGCAAGTGCTGTGGGCAATGCCCTTCCTGCAATTAAAGAGCGAGCGGATTTTGTGACCGAGGGAAAGCGCGGAGAAGGCGTTGCTGAACTGATTAGACGCCTCATGGACGATGATTTACTATCTCTCGATTCTCAACTGTCTCGGCATCACGTGTTGCTAGGTACGTCTCAGGGAGAGAACATCCAGATTACTCCACATGGGCTCAACCTGCTCATTGCTGGAACCTCTGGAAGTGGAAAATCCACACTTGCTACAGGGATCATTGAACGTCTTGGAGATAAACATTATCAATGTTGTATTATCGATCCAGAAGGCGACTATGAATCGTTGGAGCAAGCCGTCATATTGGGAGACATGGAGCACACACCAAATGTGAAAGAGGTCATACAGGTTTTGGAGAATCCTGAAACAAATGTGGTGATCAATCTTGTCGGTCTACCGATTCAGGATCGTCCCCATTTTTTTCATAAGATATATACTGATCTTCAGGACTATCGTGCACGTACGGGCCGTCCTCATTGGATCGTACTGGATGAAGCTCACCATTTAATGCCCGCGGATTGGGATCTCCCATCCACACTATTCAATCCTTTGCCATATTCATTGCTGCTGATTACCGTGCATCCGGAGCAAGTGGCTCAGCAGGCACTCTCGATGATGCATACCGTGGTCTTTATTGGGAAGACGCCGACGGAAATGTTAATGGCGTTTACTAAATTAGTCGGAGAGTCTTGTCCGGCAACCAGGTCGGACGCGCTTCCGCCGGGTGAGGCTCTATACTGGAATCGTGATGATGGATTAGAGCCCTTACATTTTGAGATCATGTCGAACCGAGGGGAGCGCCGACGTCATCGCCGAAAATACGCAGAAGGGGAATTAAGCCCTGAACACAGCTTTTATTTTCAAGGGCCTGATAACAAGCTACAGCTACGAGCCCAGAATCTTGTGCTTTTTCTACAGATAGCGGAAGGCATCGATCACGACACGTGGAACTATCATCTGAAACAGCACGATTATTCCACATGGTTTAGGGATTGTATTAAAGACGATGAACTTGCCGCGGAAGCCGAAAAAATTGAATCAGCTGAAGACGTGGGAGCTGTTGAAAGCCTGGCGCAAATCAAATCGACCATTGAATCTCATTATACTTTTTCGCCCACGCCACCCTCATCTTCTTCGAAGTCATCATCTTAAAGGCTGGATCCCCTATTTCTGTTGTTAAGATCCCGCAGTGAAAATTGGTCAGCAAAGAAAACATCAACTGTCTTTTTGTCTGTCTTCGAGAAATTTTAAAACATTTCGCCAGTAACCTTCCTGCTTACTGATGACTGGCAACTCACCCACGCTTCTTTAGTCTTCACTTCTCGCTGTGTGTTGATATAGAAACCATGGACAGTCTTTTGTGCTCATTCATTGAGTTCTGAGCCATGGATTGTTTGTTTTTAACGCCACTTCACAGGTCAAAGATGCGTGAAATCATCATCTCTGTCGCTATATATTTCAAGGGTTTTAGCCAGTTATCGGCGAGTGCCTATACGGAGTACGCTACAAAGGCTTATCAGAAACGGAGCATGTATGAGCTTATCGAGATTGAAAACATGAACAAGAGAGACGCTAACAAAGATAACAAAGAATAGAAGGGAGGGGGAAGGAAGGCTATGGGAAAATCACCAGGTGATTTAAAAAACCATTCAAGCGGTTTACAAGTTAATCCCAATCCGTTCGTAGAAGACCGAACCGCTGATGGAGTGCCTCCACAGCAACAAGAATGGCCGGGCCGGGAATCGGCTATGCGACCACAGGCGGATCATGGGGAAGATACCTATCGAGGTGCTGGAAAACTTCAAAATCGAAAGGCGCTGATCACCGGCGGTGATAGCGGAATTGGACGGGCTATTGCTATTGCCTTTGCGAGAGAAGGAGCAGATGTTGCTATTTCCTATTATAACGAAGAGGAAGATGCTCGAGAAACACAGAAATGGATTGAACAAGCTGGACGTCGTGCTTTGTTAATGTCTGGAGACCTCCAACAGCCCGATCATTGTCGGCAGGCGGTCGAACAAGCAGTCGGGGAGTTTGGTTCACTCAATATCCTTGTTAATAATGCGGCATTCCATAATGAACAAAGTCATTTTCTAGATATTACACCCGAGCAACTCGATCGAACCTTCCGAACCAATTTTTATGCCTATGTGTGGATGGCGCAAGCAGCGCTCCCGCACATGAAGGAAGGAGATGTGATTCTTAATACCGGGTCTGTGGTGGCGCTGAAAGGGAATGAACACTTAGTTGATTATGCAGCCACAAAAGCCGCTATTCATAATTTTACTTTGTCACTTGCTCAAATTGTGGCCGAGCAAGGTATTCGAGTGAATTGCGTGGCGCCGGGTCCAGTATGGACACCATTAATTCCTTCAACAAGAAAAAAAGAGGCAGTGGATGCCTTCGGCTCCAATTCTTTTTGGAAACGACCAGCTCAACCCGCGGAAATTGCCCCAAGCTTTGTTTTCTTGGCGTCATCAGATGCCCGTTATTATACAGGAGAAATTCTCGCTCCCACTGGACAATCCTCAACCACCCGTTAGGCTGCCTAAAATCTGCGATGGAATTCATACAAGCAGAGTTATCAGGAGTTGGACCATATTATTGTCCTATGATAATTAATCTCTCATGTTTTCATAGCTATTACGCGTCATGCTAAGAGACCTATTTATCATTTAATACTAGGAGGGATGTCATGCCCAGAGGTGATAAATCCAAATATACCGATAAGCAGAAACGTCAAGCGGAAAAAATTGAAGAAGGATATGAGGAGCGAGGGGTGCCTGAACAAGAAGCCGAACGGCGAGCGTGGGCTACGGTGAATAAAATGACAGGTGGAGGAAAGAAGAAGGGTGGTTCTGGTCGGGGAAAACCTCTCAATACGGAGCCGGCTAAAAAAGGAGGGCGCAAAGGAGGGAAGGCCTCTGCCTCAAGATCGGCCTCAGCAAAATCAGCTTCTGCTAAAAAGGCGGCTCGAACAAGAGCGCAGAACAAGAAATAAGGAAACTTGTCTTCTAACTCTTATGTAAATTGAAAATAGAATGGTCGATCAGAAATTCGTTCTCTTTTAAAGATTATGAAGAATGACATGACTCTTGAAGCAAACCTGAGTAAATATCTTCCTTGTAAACTAATCCAAGGGGTTGCCCCTGTCGATTAAGAACCATCAGACATGTCTCATTCATGTGTTCCAAGAGTTGGAAGACTTCCTGAAGGCTGTGGCTATCAGAACACGTAATCTCTCTTCTCGTTATGACATTTCGTACAAGCAATCTTGTTGGATCCCATTCTTTGGTTTTACTTCTTAACTCGATATCGTGTTTCGTGAGGATTCCAATAAATCGATTATGATCGATCACTGGCAGACTTTCCACCTTAAGTCGTTCCATTATTCGGATTGTTTGATCTAAAGGAAATCCTCCATATACCACCTCATCCACCGGCTTCATAATATCCGTAATGACCATCTCTGCCTCCTAAACACGTATTTATGTGATTATTGCTTTTGGCGATTGCTTGGCCTGCCGGCCTCATATCCGATAGAGTTGTGAGCTTCCTGCCCATCGCCTCTTAAAGTGTTCGGGATTTCCTTATTCAGAAATCTTACGAAATCGCTCACACGTTTCTTTTCACCTTAGATTGAAATTAATTTGAGCGATACTCTTATAAACCCTGGGTTAATCGAGCTTTGGTGATCAAAACAATGAAGTATGGCTGAAAGAGATGAAGGAAATCTGTGAAGTCGGAATGCTTGATTAATGATAACGAAAGCTATTAATTTCTTGTAGTGTCTCAAACTGTCGGAAGGTATTTGTAACGGCTATACCTAAGACTTAAGCTCTATCGGAACTTGTCCAATCATATGAACATTTCAAGAATTCCCGAACGTATAATGCCAAGATGAATATAGAGACTTTGCAGAGTCGCATCGAGGGGAAGGTGACAACTTCGACCGACCCCAGATACGAACAACTCAGGCGCAACCTTATTTGGAATCAGCTGACGCCAACGCGCTACCCGCAATTGGTCGTGCAAGTCGCGAGTGAGAATGATGTTGTCGAAGCCGTCCAGTACGCCTGTGCCAACAATATGAAAATTGCGGTGCGTGGTGGAGGACATAGTTGGATTGGGCTCCCACTGTGTGATGGGAGTCTATTGATTGATCTTGGGCGCCTTACACAGGTTGCGATTAATCTCCATACGCGCACGGCAACGATTCAGCCGGCGGTCACTGGGCAGGCACTCAATCAGCAGTTGGCCGCACATGGTCTGGCTTTTCCAATTGGGCACTGCCCGAACGTTCCTCTGAGTGGATTTTTGTTAAATGGCGGTTTGGGTTGGAACTCCAATGAGTGGGGGCCGGCCTGCTTCAGTATCGAAGCCGCTCATGTCGTGACGGCTGATGGTCGCCTCGTTGTTGCAAATGAGAAGCATTACGCCGATTTGCTCTGGGCGATTCGTGGGGCGGGGCCTAGATTCTTTGGAGTTGTGACTCAATACCTAGTCAAGCTTTATCCTGTACCGCGCGCGATAACTACTAGCAAATACTATTTTCCGTTACAATGTATTGATGAAGTTGGTGCGTGGACAGGAAATATTGCCAGACAGTTGCCGCGATCGGTGGAGCTGACGATTTTTTGTTCACCAGCGCCTTCTGCTTTGGGCGAGCAGTGTCGATCCAGCAACGGTTTTATGTGTATCTTGAGTGCCACAGCATTCCTCGATACGCGAAGTGAAGCTGCCGCGACGCTTAGTCTTTTGGAGAACTGCCCAGTTTTATCTCAATGCTTAGGAAAGGAAGTACTCCAGCCTACCTCACTGAAAACTTTACTCGAGATGGGCGGAATGTTGTGGCCGGAGCGCCACCGTTGTCTTGCCGATACGGTTTGGTCCAACTCACCACCTTCGCAGCCGCTGTCGACGTTACGGGAGTATTTTCTGAAAGCACCCTCACCGGAGTCTCTGGCGGTGTGTGTGTTTTCTACCGGAGCAGAAGATTGTACTGTCGTTCAGCCCGAGGCTGCATTCTCGATGATGGCCGAGACATTACTTCTGTGCTATGCGATCTGGGAGCAGCCTGAGGGTGATGACACAAACACTGCCTGGCATCGTGAGACGATAGCGGCATTGCACGCGTTTGCAGTGGGGCATTACATAGGTGAATCAGATATTATAACGGAACCATCGCGCATTGAAAGGTCATTCGCGCCTGCGAACTGGCAACGCCTCCAGTTACTTCGCCGAACATACGACCCGGATGGTCTTTTTCACCGAGACTTCAGCGATCGCTAACCACGTAGGAGCTTTTGACACGTTGAAAGAACAACAGAATGTAACTCATCGCGGAGCTCAGGCGGTTGTTTTCAAGCTGTCCGGAAAGACGATCGCCATCCCCAAGGTCAATAAACAAATGCTTTTGTTACGAAATAGCTTTTTAGAGATTTGCTTGAGATTCCGTGCTAAGTGATCATCCAATCGAAGGGTGAGTACAGCCATAACGTGCCTCTGTGGGTAGAGCGTATTCCATATAATGCTTTCGCACGGAATCGAGTAGTGCAACATGAGAGCGGGTATCGTGATTGAGCTGTTGTGAAAATGACCTCTATGCTATGCGTTCGTAGACGAACTTTGATAGAGGTTGAATACCTTCTTTTCTTGATTCTGTTTATATCAATAAGTATGCCTGACCCTGAATGTCTGACGCACTGATGCATTGACGTGGAGTGTTCTCACTATAGACTTTTTCATCTAAATATGAGACAAAGAACTTGCTGAAACGTATAAATTATGGCATGAATGTATGAAAATTCTGACGGTCAATGAAAAAAACAATACGGAAATTTTAAATATATAATAGGGTCAGTCTCGAATATTTGGCGAAAAACATACCCTTTGCCATGCAGGTAATGGTTTGAGGTGAAATTGCTTTATCCCTAAGAGTAAGCATTAAGCAGGACTCGCATTTTCAATCAATGCCCGTTTGGCTTGTTCTAAGACTGGAATGGCTTGCTCTTGACTCACTGATGGAAAGTCATCAAGGAATTCATGGAGTGCATGATCACCTTCTAGGTAATCCGGTAATGCTTGGACAGGAATCCGTGTACCAATAAATACAGGGGGTTCCACCTAAGATGTCTGGATCACGATGAATGACGTTTGGCTTGTCGTGCATGGAGTGAGACATTGGCTGTCATTTCTGATTGCAGGAATGTTGGAACTTGTGCTCTTGTCATTCTAACTTGGCATGAAATAGATGTCACTTGCAAAACAGAGAGAGTATAGGAAGGGATTCTATAACAATAGCTTGTGCGGATGGAATGATCTGGCCCATTTAGCGATTATTTTATAGTTTTTAGCTTTTTCTCAGTACTTATGATCTGACGCCTGCAGGCCAGTCCGTTGAGGGAACGCCTTTCATACTGGGCGGGCTTGTTTGAGCGCAGAGAGTTAGCCCGTCCCACCAACCGGGGTTCATCTCATCCGATGAGTCTGGCCTGGGCGTTCATGGTTTTGGGTCCTTTTGCCGAAACAAAAGGGCCTCGGCCGCCGGGACGAACCCCCGGCAGAGAGCAAAAACCTAGGACGATAAGAAATGCATGCGATGCATGAGAGAATGTGAATGAGTAATGTTCTTGAGCAAAAGCTCTTCTGACACTATAGCAAACCTAAATACGTTTCAAACAAGAACATACCACTATGGCGAATCTCAATTCGGTTGAGCTGGTGTCAAACGCCAAACATCGGAAGGTTATACCCGCTTGACTTGACTGACAATGCTTGACGTTGCCTTTTCACGTATTGGATGGCACTTGCACACGGTGGTGCTTTATCGTTTCGGTATAACTGAGTCGGCCATAGCACTTTCCAGATAAATAGGTCTTAATGAAAAGTTAAAAAACTATAGTGCAAATCAACAAACAAATTTTGTGTCTTTTGCTATTCTTAATATAATTAGTTAACATTATAGCGTATTATGATAAACGTCAGTTGAACCACCCTGACAACCATCGCGTAGTTATCGACTGCAAGTATTGAAAGTTATTTAATCGGCTATAAGAAGATTATGCGATTTTCCAAAAAAAGTGAGTATGCGTTGCGGGCGCTGATTGAACTGACGGCGAATTACGATCAGGTGGTGCCGGTGCAACGAGCGACGTTGGCAAAGGAGCAACGAATTCCCTTGGGATTTCTGGAAGGGATTCTTTTGACTCTGAAGAATGCCGGGATTTTAAGTAGTCGGCGAGGGGTGGATGGCGGGTTTCGTTTATTGAAAGATCCGGGGGACGTGACGTTAGGTCATATTATTCGAACCTTGGATGGCCCGCTTGCGCCGATCGGCTGTGTGAGCCAAACGGCGTATCAAAAATGTGAAGATTGTCCGTATGCAGAGAAATCCGCCTGTGCGATTCAAGGCATCATGTTAGAAGTACGAAATGCCATTGCGGCGATTCTTGATCATTATACCCTTGAGGATTTCGTGAGTAAGGCAAATCTCTCTCTGAAAAAAGTCACCAATTCTCGCACGAAAACTGGTCCAAAAAAGAAAAAACCATCGTCGTCCAAATAGACGGGAGTCGATACTATGGAAACGCATCTACGTAGTGTAGTCAAAGGCCTGAGTTGGCGAGTTATTGCCACGCTCGTGACCACTATCGTCGTGTGGTTTATTTCAGGTGAGGCCGCGATGGCCTTGTTTGCGGGTTTTAGCGATTCGTTAGTGAAAATTGGATTATTTTGGGCACATGAACGGGGCTGGCAACATATTCAATGGGGTCGACATATCCCGCCAACCAGCTCGCCTTAAGCTGAGTCGTTCTGGGATATACCTGGAGGTATAAATGGGATTTCGTATGATGTCAGTTGGGGCCATCATGGCATTGCTCGGAGTGGCATTGGGTGCTTTTGGTGCGCATGGTCTTCGTGCCATCTTGTCTGAGCACATGTTGGAGGTGTTTCATACGGGCGTTCGGTATCAGATGTATCATGCGTTCGGGCTCATGGTGTCAGGCGGAGCATTGGCCGTGTATCAGCTTCCACTGTTTCGCTGGGCTATATGGTCGTTTTTGACCGGTATTTTTGTGTTTTCCGGAAGTTTGTATGTGCTGTCGCTAACCGGTATGCGTTGGTTGGGAGCCATTACCCCTCTGGGCGGACTCTTTTTTATTGTGGGATGGATGCTCTTAGGCATTGGGTTTTGGAAACTGGCTAAACCGAAAACATTGTCGTAACAGTTTCGTTCCGATTTGCTCTGTCAAATGTTCATGCTTTGATCCTCAAACTCTTCCTCACTTAGGCAGACATCACGCCCTAACCAAAGTCGCATTACACACTTCCATGTAAAGGAAAGGCCTCATACACATCAAAGAAATTTGATACTTATCGGCCAATTTCGGCTAGTGGTTCATGCGTGATAATGAGCGAGCCGCGTGGATTTTCGCCTAAGGTATTCGCTTCGAGTAGATTTTCTTGTGCGGGTGACGACTGGCAGTCAGGTGTCATGACGATGCCCCAATGCTGATTGCCGTGACAGTGGTTGTTGAGCAGCAAGGCTTTAGCTGAATGAAACAAGAGGATGCCGCTGAGCATATTGTCGCGGGAGATGTTTCGGACAATGTCCGGAGAAGTGCCGTCATCACGAACGGCGATTCCGAAGTGATGATTACCGAAACACGTGTTTTGACTGATGTAAGGACGAGCGCCAGCGAATGAAAAAATTCCGGATTCCCGGTTATAGCAGACTTCATTTTCTGAAAATGTCGGCCGGCATTCCGGTCCATACATGACGACGCCAGATAGAATTCCCTCAAGTATCCGGCATTTAGTTATCGTACACACGGAATCAAGGATGTTCATGGCGGAATGTTGATCACTTCCGACATATCGAAAAGTCAGGCCTTCCACTCGTCCGCTCGTGACGCGTTGTAAATACAAGGGACTACTGCGCCGGCTGAAAATTTGTACCTTGTCGCGTCCGGCTCCAATGAGGCGAATATTGCGGTCGGCGACAAACACGCGATCTTCATAGATCCCGGGTTTGACAAAGACTTGATCTTCAGGCCCTGCATCTTTTAGCGCGGCACTGGGTCTGGGGTAGCATTGCGGATCGTTGGCATCGACGAAAAGCGTCTTGCCTCCTTCGAGAGTTGGAGGAGCCATGCCTTCGTCTGTTTTAGGTGTCACGGCCTCGTCTGGCTGTTCCTGTGAATGTGGGGATGAGTGGTCTGGCATAGCATGTCGGGTTACACACGGATAATCATGTCATGAACGTGATGCGTCCCTATTATTTGTTCGTGAGTTGTATGGTGTCAAGGCGCAATGATTTCCTCACGCGATTGCGAAGCTCAATGCGTGCACACCGAATGGACATGATCCACCCCGTGTGCTGGTAAACGCTGTTTTCATGCTGAGAGTTTCACCGGATCTGTTTTTATCGTAAACGGCAAGCTGGCCTCACCCATGTAGAGTGTGCGATGGGGGAAGGGAATTTCAATGCCTTGTGCGTCAAATGCCTTTTTGAGTCGACGACGATATTCTCGTCCGACGCTCCATTGTTTTATGGGGCGAGTTTTAATTCGTGCTTTAATGACGACTTCTGATTCTTTAAATTGATCGACGCCAAAGACTTCTATGGGTTCGAGAATTTGTGAGCCAAATTCAGGGTCGCGTCGTAATTCTTCATCAACATCTTTCATCACCTGAACGACTCGATCAGTATCTTCTTTGTAGGCGACACCGATCTCCATCAGATACGCGGACCATTCTTTGGTCATATTGGCCAGGGTCGTGACGGTTCCGTTTGGGAAGACGTGGACGACTCCTGCCATGTCACGAAGGATGATGGTTCGAAAGGTAATTCGTTCAACCAGTCCTCCTGTGCCATTGACGATGGCGACATCTCCAACTCGGACTTGATTTTCCAGGATCATAAAGAATCCGCTGAAAATGTCTCGGACAAGGTTTTGTGCGCCAAACCCAACGGCCAATCCAATAATTCCGGCACCGGCTAAAATGGGCGTGACATCCAGTCCGATTTGATCAAGTGACATGATGACTGCAATGACCCAAATGACTGCGAGACTAATGGTCTCCATGAGACCTGTCAGTGTTTTGATCCGTTTGGAGGCTGCGCCTGGATAGGTTTCTTCTTGTTCTCGACGTTTGATGATGGTCCCTTCGAGTCGGGTCAGGCCAAATTTGATCGAGCGGATAACAAGGAATGCCATAACCAGAATGAATACAATTCTGGCGCCGGCTTCGATCAACGCGGTCATATTATGAAGCAGCCAAGTCGAAATATACTCATAGTTCAAATCGGACATTAGTGGTTCCTCCATTGATTCGGTGGTATCGAAATGATCTTCTCTATTGTGACATGCATGGTCTCGTAATAAAAATTTTTGGTCATTCAACGTGCAGATAAATTTTAGAATAAACAGGTGTATCGTAAAATGAGCCAATGTGGCTAGGTGCATCGGCTTTTTAATTTTGATCTTGACAGTTTGGAATTCAAGTGATACAAATTTAGCTAACGTGCGGAGACAGCGTTGTCCCCAAACGTGCTGATTTAAAAAACTTAATACGCTCTGGACGAAGGAGTCCTCACCCCGAAGAAGGGGATGAGGGCTTTTTTTTTGCCGTTTTCGTTCTGTCAAGTTTCGGTGTGTTTGTTTATTTTACCTTAAGTTTTTAAGGATTTCTGCCGAGTATGAGAAGGTCATCGTGCGATCTCATGAACAATTGGGACATGCCTGTTCACGAGCATGGACAGTGAGAACGGCTTGCACGAGTCCTTCAACCCTTTTCGTCAAGGAGATAGCATGCAAGAGATATCGTATTTGAATATTAAGTTTCGGACTAAACGAGTTTTGTTTCTGTTTGTATCGAGTTTTATTATCTATATTGGTATGACGAGTCTGAGTGTGGCAGAAGATGACACGTCGGACATCTTGAAACGTTTAGAAAAAATTGAAGAATCAACAGATGAAGAATCCCTGACCAAGAAATTTGATCTTTCATTGTACGGCTATGTGTCAGCTTCGTATACACATAATTTTAACAACCCGAATTCCCAAGCCAATGCCCTGAGGATTTTTGATGGTGATGCGAATTCGTTTCGACCGAACATGGCGCAAATCGTGTTTGAAAAAGAAGGAAGAGTTGATGGGGCCATGGTTGATCGCGCAGGGTTTCGCATTAAGCTGGATTTCGGGGAAGATGCGAAATTTACCGGCGGCAACACCGGTTCAGATGAAGTAGATTTCCAAGAGGCCTATGCCCAATACGTGGCGCCTGTCGGAAATGGACTTGATCTTCGCATTGGACGCATGAATACCTTGATCGGATACGAAGTGATTGAAAGCCCTTTTAACCCGAACTTTTCGCGATCCTGGCTTTTTGGACTGGGCGAACCATTTACTACAACTGGTATTCGAGGGACCTATACCTTTTCGGAAAGCGTGACATTTTCCGTTGGCGGGATTAATTCCTTTACCGGTGCCCAGGCCGATCTCAATCGGAGTAAATCCGTTGAAGCCCTACTGGGTCTGACGCCAGTTGATTGGTTAGGCGTTTCTCTCTTTGGATTCTGGGGACCCGAAGGTGCATTAGGCGCGAAGAATGCTGATCGCGTTCTGGTTGGTGCGATCATTGATATTCAGGCGACAGACCAGACGGAGTTTGTCGTGGAAGCCTATTACGCCAATCAAGCCAATGCGACCCCTGGTGTCAATGCGCGCTGGAATGGTGTCGCCGGATATGTCATTCACGATTTTACAGATCAGTGGGGTGTCCGTATCCGTGGTGAAGTTTTTGAAGATGCGGCTGGATTTCTGGGGTGTGGTGGTTCCGTGGGAGCGGCGGGGAATGCCAATACCTGTTTTGGGGGTGTTGCCCCGGCCTCGCAGACGCTCTGGGAAGGCACGCTAACCTTGCAGTATAAACCGGTCCCTTCATTATTGACTCGCCTAGAATTTCGTTACGATAAATCGAATCGGAATACGTTTCAAGTTGGTACCCGGTCTGCCAATCATCAGGAGACCTTAGCCGCTGAGGTGGCGTACCTCTTCTAATTCATCGGAGAGGATAAAGGAGCCGTTATGTTCAATCGTCTGGCATATAAGGTTAGTGTATCGATAGTAAGTATTGTAGGACTTTTAGGAATATTAGTGCCTTCAGCTTTTGCCGAGGAAGTATCAACGATTAGTGCTGGAGATACCGCGTGGGTATTGGTGTCTTCAGCTCTGGTGTTGGCAATGACGATTCCCGGACTTGCCTTGTTTTATGGCGGAATGGTGCGAAGTAAAAATATTCTCAGCACGATGATGCATAGCTTTATTGCGGTGTGTCTCGTCAGTGTGGTGTGGGTGCTCTGGGGATATAGTTTAGCGTTTGCGCCAGACGTTGGAGGGATTATTGGCAATTTGCAATGGTTTGGATTGGACGGGGTTGGCCCTGATCCTCTTGAGGGTTCAACAATCCCACATTTGGCCTTTATGGTCTTTCAGCTGATGTTTGCGGGCATCACGGTCGCACTCATTAGCGGAGCGATTGCTGAACGGATGAAATTTAGTGCGTTTGTGGTTTTTTCCATACTCTGGGTGACATTTATCTATGCGCCTCTTGCGCATTGGGTATGGGGCGGTGGCTGGTTGGCCGGGCTTGGAGAGTTGGATTTTGCTGGTGGCACGGTGGTGCACATCAGTTCTGGTGTCGCGGCACTTGCCTGTGCGCTGGTGCTTGGGAAACGGCATGGATATGGCAGTGAGAATATGGCGCCACACAATCTTCCGCTCACTGTTGTGGGGGCGAGTCTGTTATGGGTGGGATGGTTTGGATTTAATGCCGGGAGTGCATTAGCTGCGGATGGGCTTGCCGCGGGTGCGTTTGTCGCGACGCATGTGGCGACGGCTTCGGGGGCTTTGGCATGGTTAACCGTCGAATGGGGATACCGCGGCAAACCGACTTTGTTGGGTGCAGCAAGCGGAGCGGTGGCTGGGCTCGTGGCGATTACGCCAGCCGCCGGATATGTGACGCCCGTGTTCGCGATTCTAATTGGATTGGGCGGAGGAATCGTTTGTTACCTTGGTGTATTTGTGAAAAATAAATTGGGCTATGATGATGCACTTGATGTTCTCGGTATTCATGGAATTGGTGGAACGTGGGGAGCCCTAGCGACAGGGTTGTTTGCGAGTGTGGGAGGTGGTACTGGGCTGGTTTTTGGAAATCCGGCACAAATGGTTATCCAAGCTGTTGGTGTCACGGCCACGTGGGTGTTTGCCTTTGTGGGAACGTTCCTCATTTTGAAAACCATTGATTTGACAATCGGATTGCGAGTGTCAAAAGAGGATGAGATTCTTGGGTTGGATCTGAGTCAACATAGTGAACGGGCCTATGCATAATTTCACTTGCATCTTGCCTGTGAGACCGTCAGTATAGGCCTCCCGATGAGGGTGATGTGATTTACCAATTATTCACCAAGCGAGAGGATGCAACCCATGAAGCTCATTGAAGCCGTTATCAAACCGTTTAAATTAGATGAAGTCAAAGATGCGCTGATCGAGATAGGCGTTCAGGGAATGACCGTGGTGGAAGTCAAGGGATTTGGACGACAGAAAGGTCATAAAGAAACTTATCGAGGAACCGAATATCAAATCGAATTTGTTCCAAAAATCAAGTTGGAAATTGCCGTAACTGATTCGATGGTGCAGCAGGTCATTGAAACGATTGGCCGAGCAGCCAAGACCGGCAGTATTGGTGATGGGAAAATTTTTGTGTCTGATTTGAGTCAGGTGATGCGTATTCGAACTGGAGAAGCCGATGAGTCGGCTGTGTAATGGTTCAAATACGAGCCTGCGAGAGAATTTTTGATTGTGGGGTAATACTGTGAATGGTTGGCGATTCGGTGTGATTGGACTTCTCCTCATTGTCTGGATGTTGTGTGGACAGCCGACGGTGTCATGGGCTGAAGAGGCGGTGGGTTTGACGATCGACACAGGGGATACTGCGTGGATTTTAGTCTCTTCTGCGTTTGTTCTCTGTATGATGCTCCCCGGGCTTGCCTTATTTTATGGTGGGTTAGTCCGAAGCCGGAACGTCCTAGGCACCATTATGCATACGGCCATTATTCTTTGCATGGTGAGTCTTCTTTGGATTCTCTGTGGATACAGCCTTGCCTTTGGCCCTGATGTTGGCGGTCTGATCGGAGGGCTTGATTGGATTGGATTGCAAAACGTGGGGCTGACACCGAGCCCTGATTATGCTCCGACCATTCCTCATCAAGTATTCATGATGTTTCAATTAATGTTTGCAGCCATCACAGTCGCATTAATCACAGGAAGTGTGGCCGAACGAATGAAGTTTACCGCGTTACTCTGGTTTGCGGTGTTGTGGTCTTTGTGTATTTATTCACCGTTAGCCCATTGGGTGTGGGGTGGTGGATGGCTTGGCCAGATGGGCGCCTTGGATTTTGCTGGTGGTGCGGTCGTCCATATTAGTTCAGGGATTGCGGCCTTGGTCTGTGCGGTCATGTTGGGCCCACGCAGAGGCTTTGGAACAGAGCCCATGCCTCCTCATAATTTGCCTATGACGGTGTTGGGAACTGGCCTTTTGTGGTTTGGGTGGTTTGGATTTAATGCCGGAAGCGCATTGGGGGCCAATGAGGTTGCCGCTGCGGCCTTTGTCTCGACCCATACGGCCGCCGCAGCGGGGGGAATCGGTTGGATGATTGCGGAGTGGGTCCATCGAGGAAAGCCTACGGTGCTGGGCGTGGCGAGTGGAATTATTGCCGGATTAGCCACCATTACTCCAGGTGCAGGTTTTCTCGGTCCGCTGTCTGCGCTGTTAATTGGATTATTTGCCGGAACAATTTGTTACGTGGCCGTTGTATGGAAAGTCAGGCTGGGATACGATGACTCTCTTGATGTGGTCGGTATTCATGGGGTTGGCGGGTTTACCGGGATCTTAGCAACTGGACTTTTTGCGTCGATCGGCGCTCAGGGGCTATTTTTTGGCAATGCCAGTCAATTTGTCACGCAAATTCTCTTGGCCGTTGTGACATTGGTTTTTGCCCTGGTCGGGACGTATCTGATCTTAAAAGTGATTGATATCACGATAGGACTGCGTGTATCGTCGCAGGACGAAGAAATTGGGTTGGATCTCAGTCAACATAGTGAGCGAGCGTATTCGTAATAAGATCTGCGCCTGAAGGTTTATGATGTTCTCACTCACTCCCTTTCTTTTTAGCTTGTTCCACGAGTTGCGTGCGGGTGACAGAGAACCTTCGTGTTAACGGTAGGCCCGATTGTATTTGTTTGATCAAGCAAGTTTTTATGAACAATTCTCCTGAAGGAGGTATTACATGACTCCGCGTGAAGTCTTGGATTATGCCAAAAAGAACAAAGTAGAAATGGTTGATTTAAAGTTCGTGGATTTTTTAGGGACATGGCAGCACTTCTCTGTCCCGACCTCTGAGCTGACGCTGGATCTCTTTAAAGACGGATCAGGATTTGATGGATCGTCCATCCGTGGATGGCGAGCGATTCAAAATAGCGATATGTTGCTGGTGCCAGATCCCGATACCGCACGGATGGACCCATTTACAGAGATTCCAACGCTCTCGATGGTAGGGAATGTGGAAGATCCCATCACCCGACAAGGTTATGAGCGGGATCCACGCTTCATTGCGCAAAATGCCGAGAAATATCTCAAGAGCACCAAGATTGCTGATACTTCCTACTGGGGACCGGAAGCGGAATTTTTTATCTTTGATCATGTCAGTTACGATCAGAATGCCTATTCCGGATTTTATTTTATTGATTCAGAAGAAGGGATATGGAACTCCGGAGATGAGGGCAATAACCTTGGGTCTCGTCCTCGTCATAAGGAAGGGTATTTCCCCGTCGCTCCAACTGATTCTCAGCAAGATATTCGTTCCGAAATGGTGCGTGAAATGGAGAAAGTTGGTATTCACGTCGAAAAACACCATCATGAAGTTGCGACGGGCGGACAGGCAGAGATTGATCTTCGGTTCGATACGCTCCTGAGCATGGCTGACAAAATGATGATGTACAAATATATCGTCAAGAATGTTGCACGTCGTCACGGAAAGACGGCGACTTTTATGCCCAAGCCCATGTTTGGTGATAACGGAACGGGTATGCATACGCATCAAAGCCTTTGGAAGGGCGGAAAGCCATCCTTTGCCGGAAAAGATTATGCGGGTGTGTCGCAGCAATGTTTGTACTATATCGGCGGGATTCTCAAGCATGCCAAAGCGCTTGCGGCCTTTACGAATCCGTCCACTAATTCGTATAAGCGATTGACCCCAGGATTTGAAGCGCCAACGTTGTTGGCCTATTCGAGTCGTAATCGTTCGGCGGGTATCCGGATTCCTATGTACTCGCCAAGCCCAAAAGCCAAGCGAATTGAAGTGCGATTCCCTGACCCCTCATGCAATATGTATCTCGCTTTTAGTGCGATGTTGATGGCCGGGCTTGATGGGATTCAAAATAAAATTCACCCAGGTGAAGCGATGGATAAGAATCTTTATGATTTGGAACCTGAAGAAGCGAGCAACATTCCTACGCTTCCAGTCAGCTTAGAAGAGGCCTTGAATAATCTGGAGGACGACCATCAATTCTTGCTTAAGGGTGGTGTATTTAGCGAAGACATTATTGAAGCTTGGATCGCGTACAAACGTGAGAACGAAGTGGATAAAGTCAGAGTTCGACCACATCCGTACGAGTTCCTGATGTACTATGATGTGTAGGTTCCAGTAGCAAGAATCTCTATTCATAGAGTTATTTACAAAGCGCTCATCTTCTCAGAAGGTGAGCGCTCTTTTTGTCTTTGAGAGGGGCAACTGTTCCTTGTTGGAGCTATAGACGATGCTAGAGTCAGTCTTTCGATTGAATAGATTTTGTAAACGGAGGGCGGGTGAAGAGCCTGGCGGTAAGTGACTCGCGATCGATGCTGGTGCCAATGTCGGCTAGCCATGGATTAATTTCCCCACAGCTTTTCTTTGTTCCTAAAGCCATTAAAAATCGAATGAGGAGAATGGTGGTTGATGCGACTGTCCAAAAGGCGACACCCATCAAGCCCCAATCTGGCCGCCCAATGATGACGCTTGCAGTCAGTACAATCAGATTGGGATTTCGTCTCGCGGTGATCAATCGAAAATACGAATCCATCGGCTTCCAGCAGTATATGCCGAATCGGCCGACCAATTGATGAAACGATCCTTCGATAATTCTTCCTAATACATACCCAATGAAAATAGCCCAAAGCGTGGTTGATAGTGACCATGGCCACCAGGCAGCGGTCTGAAAAGTGGATAAGCCGATGCCCCAGGCGAGGTACCAGAGGGGTGGATGAATGAGATCTATTCCATGATCGAAGATGTCGCCGAATCGACTAGAGGTGACGGTCACACGAGCTAATTTTCCATCGACCGTGTCAAGAAAGGTCATACACCAACCGGCTAGAAGGCCAATGAGGTACTGCTGTTTGGCAAAACAGACACCGGCAATGATTGTCAGGATGAGTCCAAGAAACGTCACGTAGTTCGGTTTGATGCCATGGGTTGCACAGATTCGTGTGGCCCATTTAGCAGGGATTGGCCAGGCCCATTTCGTAATAAGGTCGGTAATGCCTTTATATGATCCGGAATAGAGATGTTCTTCGAGTGCGTCTTGATTATCGTTGGTGATGGGAAACACGTAGGCGGGAGCAACTTTTCGGAGTTTTTTACTAAATGTGTTTGTTAAGGAATTTAAGGAAATCGATTGAAGGGGCACTGACTCAGGCCGTATGCCTTGTTCAAGGGCATGCAATGTCTGTATGGCGAACCTGGCCTGAACATGTGCTGCAATGGGGACCTCTTTCCCTTCTACCATGAATTGAAAAAGGACGTTTTTCTGCTCCATGAGGTGATTCAATACCCGCACATCATAGAGGTAATCACTATGAATCAGGAGAAGGGTGGAATCTGAAGGCAGCAAGGCGCAATCATCAATCACCTGCTTAATCTCTATGCGTTCCAGCATTCGGGTTAATCGCTTACGAGAGGTGAGTCCCCATAACTCAAGAGGCGATTCACCGATGATATGGGCATACAGCGACATGACGGATTGTTTCTTACGTGAAAAGCATTAAGATGAACGATTGAAGTATTGAGATGTGTTACGTATTTGTCGGCTTGAGGGATATTGTATCGCGAGCCCTCATAGTAACGAATATCATGACATCGGTAAAGACCTTGGTCGAGTATAAGGTTGGCTTGTGATGCACGATGAGAAAAATATTTTCATAAGGAATCATCAGGGAGTACTTTAGTTTATCGAGGATCGCTACACTGTTTTGTATGTCAAGGACGAGGGGGCATTAACGAAATGCTCCTTTTCGATATAGCTTCCAAAAAACAACAGGACTGGCTAGGAGCGGATGCTTTCGTTGCTGAGGCGTGAGTTCAATGCTGACACCGGAATGGCGTTCTATTTTCCACAGGATATAGTCGACACCCCCTTGAAACGTAAAGAGTCCTTTGATCAGCCGTAAGATGGATAAGACCTTTCCTTGTCCTCGACGAAGCAGCCAGGTGACGCTATTGAGCTGACGGACTGCTGATGAACAGGGTGCCTGAAAACAAGGAGGCTGGACTGATCGGTCGATGATGGCAGGGGGCGACAGTTGAGGAAGAGCCGCGTCAGCGGTCTGCTGATAATAGTCTCGATTCGCTTCAACGATTTGCTTGATTCGTCCTGGTTTCTCTGTTCGAAGCTCAGCTCGATAAGTAAGTGACAAGCCTGTTTCCCAGAGCGTGAGTGCATCAAAAGACTGCGGCGTTTGCGGGAGAGTCCTTGTGAGAAACGTCATGATGGCTTGGGCTAGCGTGGAGTAAATTTTTTGTTCGACCTGAGGCGTCGCGGTATAGAGCACTTTTGTGGGTTGTGCGAAGCGTGCCCAGAAATAGGAATGAAACCATTTCATGGATGTGCTGCGTTGAAAATCTGGTAAAGAAAGGATGGCGTATTTTGCTCGTACGGTACGATCTTGAAATGGAACTTCAATGTAAAATACATTGGGCGGAAGGAGTTTATTCGCAATCGCTAAGAACGTCGTGTCATATATTAGACTATAAGTATCGACGATAAGATATAAGTCTACGATACCCTCGATGTCTGAGTCTGATCGTAAGCAAGAACCGTAAAACAGGATGGCTTGAATCGCGTCAGTATGCCGCTTCAGGAGTGCTTCACTCAGTGCATGGATCGAATCAGGAACATTCTCCGCATCTTGGCCATGGACGAGCTGTTGTAGTTCAGGTGAAATAGTCACAATCGATATGATTAAAAACGGATAAAGGAGGCCAGACCGCCAGTGGTTAGGCGCACGGGGCCCAGTTCAGGGTCAGGTTTGTAGTCCTCACCGTCAATGGTAAATCCATCTTGCATATGAAGTTCCAGTGTTTGCGCATTATGACTGCTGTATCCATGTTCTGGTGTTCCATATTGATGCGAGCGTCCAAACAGCAGTGAGGGGAGCGTTCTTTTGAGGTATGTGGGTTTGTTTCGAACTGCTGTGTAGTGTAACGGGTGGGTTTCGTTTCCCCAATACGGCCGTAATCCAAGGAAGAGTCGTTCTAGGGTTGTGACGAGAATAGTGAGGAACTCGCCTTGAATGGGAGGATGCGCATCGCGGGATATGGTCAAGGGAATAGGGTTGATACGGGTTTGTCGACCAAACAGCAGTGAAAGAAAAAACCGGCTGATGATGAGACTTGCGCCAACTTCGCCCAGCCGTCCGACTGACTGCTTCGTTTTCCAGCCAACTTGTGCGCCTTGGTAGATGGCTCCTGCGCCAAAAAACATTCCGTAGATGGGATCTTCATTGGGGACTCGCTGAACGCGTAATACCTGTCGTGTGAGAATCGTCGGAGCATTGCCTTGTCCTTCTGCCCATAATAACAGTTTTTGGAGTGCTGCCGTTCGATTGCCGCGGAGCCCAACATCGCCTGCATTCATATTCGACGTGCCGGAAGGAAGAATGGCTAACAAGGGGGGTGTTTCGAACGGTTGCTGATGAAACAGTGTTGTGAGAACGCCTTGTACCGTTCCGTCGCCACCATTGATCACGATGATATCAACCTGTTCTCGGGCAAGCTCTATGACGGCGGTTTGGATCTGGTGTCCTGTCCGTGCTTCATATTGAAGAATCGTCGGATGGGCTTCCAGGATGTTCTTTAGATCAACAGAACTTTTTTTATTACGTCCACTGAGGGGGTTAGAGACAATTCCAAGGCGATATGTTCGTGCGGGTGCTGGCAATGCTGTCCTCATTTTTAAGGAAAACGTTCGGCTTAGGCTTCTTGTGTGATAGTACCAGAGTCAATCTGTTGATTGAATGGTTGTGGTGAGTGGAGGTCGAGTGAATGTTTTCGCCGCTAACGATTTCCTGTCCACGATGGTCCCAATTTCTGCTAGCCATGGGCGCAATGGACTGCCAGATATCATACGGACACTGAAGGCGAATCCCAGTCGAAGGAGTAAGATGACGGTTGAGAGGACGGTCCATGCGGTGACGGCGAGTAACCCCAAGTCAGGGCGACCTATACACAGTGAGCCTGTGAGTAAGATAAGGTTGGGATTTCGACGAGCAGTAATTAAACGATTGAAGGAATCAAGGGGACGCCAGCAAAATAAGCCAAATTGGCCTAGACAGAGTTGGAATAATCCTTCGCATAATCGGCCGACAATGTAGCCGAGGAGAATGATGCCAAAAATTGTATGAAGTGTCAGCCAGGCTGTAGGAGGAGTAAAGGCGGCCAAACCCAGGCCCCAGGCGATATACCAAAGCGGAGGATGAATAATATCGAGGCCGTGATCTAAGACATGTCCAAATTTACTGGAGGTGACCGTCACTCGTGCTAATTTTCCGTCAACCGTATCGAGAAAGGTCATAAGCCATCCGGCTAGGAGGCCAATTCCAAATTGTCCCTTGATAAAACATATTCCCGCAATAATGGTGAGAATCAAGCTGAGTGTCGTGACAGCATTAGGGGCAATCCCAGCTTTCACGCACAACCGTGCTGCCCATTTAGCCGGAATCGGCCAGGCCCATTTGGTGATCAGGTCGGTGACCCCTTTATAGGAACCGGAATACAAATGTTCTTCAAAGTCTTGTTGTCTGTCGCCAGTAATTGGAAGAACATAGGGAGGATCAAACTTGCGTAGCTGCTCCTGAAAGCCTGAAGCCCAGTCTTGCAGTTCAACCGTTTGGACGTCAGGGATCTCTCTTGCTGATGTCTGTTCCATCAGGAGCATTTCCGCTTGTCGAGCAAACTGAGTCGAGACGACGGCGGCTACCGGAATGAGCGTCTGTTTGATGGAGACTTGCAGGATGGTCTGCTCTACTTTGGCGAGACGTTTAATAATCCGATCCTCATAGAGGAAGTCTCCACGTAGAATGAGGACGGAAGAATCAGCCGGGAGTGTCTGGAGATTTTCGAGAAACGTGAGATTGCCCGCGCGTTGAACCATTCGCTTCAATCGCTCATGAGAAGTTAATCCCCAAAGAGAGACCGGAGACTCGTTGACTATGTAGAGGTACCCTGGCATGGAAATTCTAGAGAATTTACTAAAATCCCTTGTTTCTCTTTATTTTGTACCCAAGAGACGATCTGGGGTTGAGGGTGGTTATAGGAATATCGAACGCGAGATCGTATACTAATGCGATACCTGGGGTAAAGAATCAATTGTCCACAAGTTTGAACGAATATGCATAAAGGTCAAAATATACGATGAGTGACTATACTTTTGCCCATTTATCAGATCCTCATTTGACGACGCTCGAAAATGTTGAAATAGGGGATTTGTTCAGTAAACGAGTGTTGGGATATCTCTCTTGGCGTTCGCACCGACGGACGGAACATCAAGGAGAGATTTTAGCAAGGCTCGTTGATGATGTGCGTACCAAAAATCCCAATCACATTGTCATTACAGGAGATCTCACGCATTTGGGACTACCGGCTGAATTTGAAGAAGCCAAAGATTGGCTTCATGACCTTGGGCCGGCGACACACGTCACCGTGATTCCTGGGAATCATGAAACCTATGTAGCCACAGCATGGGAGAAAACATTTGCCCATTGGGCCCCCTATCTGCTTTCTGATCAGGCGAACGAAGTAGAGTTACTCTCCAGTGCTGAGGGCGTGTTTCCCACGGTCCGTATTCGAGGACGTGTGGCCTTCATCGGGTTGTCGAGTGCGCAGCCGACGTTGCCGTTTTTAGCAACTGGCACTCTCGACGCGGCACAGTTGTCGAAGCTGGAAGAGGTGTTGCGTGAATTAGGCCGCCAAGACCTCTGTCGAGTTGTGTTGATTCATCATCCTCCGTTGTCTGGGATTGTCAAGTGGCGAAAGTCTTTGACGAATGCTTCTACTCTTGAAGCGATTCTTGCTCAATGCGGAGCTGAATTAGTGCTTCATGGTCATGCGCACCGTTCAATCATGACGTCGATTTCGACGCCTACACAGCCAATTCCCGTTTTGGGAGTGCCTTCGGCCTCGGCAGTCGGGGCGACACCGGATCGCCGAGCGCACTATCATCTGTATTCAGTCAAAGAACGGTCAGGAACGTGGGATATTCAAGTCCAGGTCTATGCGTATTCTGCTGAGACGCAACGTTTCCATCTTGATCACGAGCAACACCTCGCCGTATCGTAGCGTTTTATTAAATTGATTGCCTAGATGTGCTGTTTCCATAGCCAGATGGCTATGCCGATGAGAATGCCGATCGGCCCAAAGGTGATGAGGAGAGGGTTGAGGCCAAACAGCAATCCCGCATGTCCAAGAATTTGATTGAGGAAATAAAAGGCAATAGCAATTCCTGCTCCTATCAGAATGCGTTTCCCTGCCGTGGCCGACCGAAGTGGGCCAAAGACAAATGGTATGGCGAGAAGAACCATGGCGCCTGCTGTGAAGGGCATGGCAATTTTTTGCCAAAAGACAAGCTCAAGGCGGTTTGAGTTCGCACCTGTCTCATGCAGGTATTCTAAATAGGCATAGAGCTGTGTGAGGGAAAACATTTCCGGAGGAGTCGAAAATATCCCGACTTGCTGCGCACTCAGAAACGAATCCCAGGTCAGTTCTTCAAGGTGTTGAGACGTCACGCCTCTGTGGTCAATGGCTTTCTGCTCGACGTCCCTGAGAATCCATTGCTTGGGATTCACGATCTCGGCTGTGCGAGCGTGAGTAAAGACTTGCAGCTCTCCGTGTTCGTCGAATTGATAGACATCAATGTCTTCGGGAAGTTTTCCGTATCGAAGTCCTCCGACTTTTATGAATCTCGATGCTTCGTGGAACCAGAATCCATCTTCACTCAATAATGTTTGGGATTCAGCTAAGGCCAATGTCCTTTGGTTATGGGCATAATGCGCGAGTGGTGGATGAATGTATTCCTCGAACACGACAACCATGAGCATAAACAGTATGCCGACTCGCAGCACGGACCAAGCAATGCGTAGAGTGGAAATTCCGACGGTTTGCATCGCGATCAGCTCCCGGTGATTTGCCAATGTTCCGAGGCCGATGATGCTGCCGAGTAGGGCCGTGATGGGAGCCAGATCAATAATGCGACCGGGAATCGTCAAGAGGACATGAGTGATGGCATGAAAAAGTGTATAGCGTCCGGTCCCGACTTGGTCGAGTTCTTCGACGAAGATGAAAAAGCTAAAGATCGTGACAAATAATGCCAGGACGAGCCCATAACTCGTCATGACGGAATTCGCGATATATCGATCAATAATTTTCATGTCAGTGGTCCCGGGAGCAATGGGAATTTTATTGGTCCCGGAGATATCCGTGGAATGGTGACCTTATGACGTTCGTCCTTGGCGAATCAACGTGGGTGGCCAGTAATAGATGAGGAGCACCATGAGCAGGATTCCATTGACCCACCAAATACCAGGGAAGATTGGATCCACGATGCCCTGCTCTACCCAAGTCATGGCAATGGCACCAAGGTTGTAATAGATCGCAAAGGCGATGACTGCAACAAAAAGTTTGGCATATTTCCCTTGGCGCGGAGTGGCACGACTTAACGGAATGCCGAGCAAAGCTAAGAGCAAAGTCGAGAGACCAGTTGAGAGCCGCCATTGAAATTCAGCAAACTCTTTGGGGTTGGATGATTTGGCCAATTGAGTGTTTGGTGATGCCTTTCGCGTATAGTAGACCGATTGGTTATCACTTGGAAAAATGGTGAGTTCTTTAAAGGCCGTAATGCGATTAATACCTTCATGGCGTGACAATTTATATTCGTATCCATCGACGAGAACGGGTAACATTTGATTGGTGATAGGATCGCGGCGTTCATAACCTTCTTTCGCAGACAGGATGCGAATATTGTCCCCTTTTTCAGTCTGCACAAACACCTGTTTCATTCTTCCGTCTTTCACGTCAATGTCTTTCATGAATAGGACGAATGAGCCATCATTTTTTTTTCGTTCATAAAATCGGCCGGCTTCAAGATCTGACACGCGAAATCCAGTGTCGGCTTTGGCTTGGAGGTCGTAACTTTGTTGATAGGCCCATGGGCGGATAAACAGCGATAAACAGCTGACGAGTAGTGAGAGTGCGAGGGCAAACAAGAACACCACCTTGAAAGGTTTCAAGGGACTCACCCCACAGGCAGAAAGAGCAGTCATTTCTAATTCCATATGAAGACGTCCGAGTCCAAGGACGATGGATAACAGGAGGGCAACAGGGAGTAGCACTTCCAATGCAATAATTACCTTGAAAATGATGAGGGTGAAGATCATGCTGGACGGCAGTTGAGCCTCGACAGCGCGTCCTAAGAAGCGAACCCAATTAAAGCTCACAAACATGGTAATGAGGATTGCGCAAATGCCGAGGAAGGGCTTGAGAATTTCTCTGGCGAGATATCGTTCTAATAACATCATGCTGGCTCAACGTTTAGATTACCGTATCATGAATCGAGGCATTGTCGACGAGTATAAATCCGAATGAGATGAAATCCTGTTTGAAAAATCCCCAGGGAACGTTCTTCTCACTATCGCTTTATGCCTAAAGCCTGTTTTGTCTTGGTGGAGATGGATTTTTTCGATGTGATACGGAAGAGTATTGAATCTCAGGCCGGATTGACAAGAAAAAAGATGAAGTTCTTGGTGAATTTCAAAAATGAGACGCAATATGGTAGAAGAGGGGCTGGGACAATCATTCTAATGTAGGTGATCATGAAAACGATTATTCTGAGTGCTGGTCAAGGTCGACGGTTATTGCCTCTCACAGCTGAAAATCCAAAATGTCTACTCCAAATTGGTGGAAAGTCTCTTCTTGAATGGCAATTACAGGAACTGCGTCAATGCGGCATTGAGCAAGTGTCTGTTGTAGTGGGGTATGGTGCGGACAAAGTGGAGCAGCTCCTTCAGCAGCAAGGGTATGAGAATTGGGTTCGTACTATTTTCAATCCTTTTTATGCTGTGGCTGACAATTTAGGAAGTTGCTGGGTTGCTCGAGGAGAAATGACCGATGAATTTATTTTGTTAAACGGTGATACGTTGTTCGAGTCTGCCGTGCCTCGGCAATTGCTGGCCTCACCTCGTCATCCGGTGACCCTCGTGACGGATTCCAAGGGAACGTACGATGCCGATGATATGAAGGTCATTCTTGATGGGACGAAACTGGCAAGGGTGGGGAAAACCATACCCATTGGCGAGACGCATGGGGAATCAATCGGCATGATGGTGTTCCGTGACGAAGGCCCAACAGTTTTTCGTCAGGCCGTTGAACAGGCGTTGCGTCGACCAGAGTCTTTGAAAAAATGGTATTTATCGATTATCGATGAGTTGGCTCAAGCAGGCTCTGTATGGACCAGTGCTATTCGCGGGCTGAAATGGGGAGAAATTGATAGTTCAGCCGATCTTGATCATGCGCATAAACTGGTCGAAAGCTTACATGATGCGGGAAAACCCTAGGTTCCGACGGACCGTTCCTGCACAATTTTCTGAACAAGTTCCCAGTCAGCCACTGTATCCACATCGACAGCCGCTTGCGGGAATGGCAGCGAAACCGTATTAATCTTCAGATTCAGTTTTTTTGAGATACCTGCCAGTCCTTGAGCCAACGATAGGTTCCCTGTCAAAAATCGCAAGACAGCCATCCAGCCGAGCGTGCCGATAAGACGAAGCGGTTTTTTCCGTTCTTGTTCGATCTGCTGCCAGAATGTAGCCATCGTTCGACCTTGTGGGGTGAGAAAGGCGAACAGATTGCAGCCGCAATAGCCTTGATCTTTGAATTTCATCACGGTTCGTTTGGATTGCGGGAAGGCCTCTTGGACGATATCAGAGGGGACAAGGCCGGCAATGACATCACTCTGGCTGGCCTGAGCCTTGGAGCAAAAATAGTCGACCATTTCAGGGGTGAGTAATGCATGATCGGCTGTCGTAATGAGGATTGGTGTCTCATGCGGAATGGATTGCATGGCAAACGCGGCGCTGGTACTGGGAGTCGACTGCGGTGCAATCCATTCGATTTCTTGTGAGTCAATACAGCTACGGAGCCGGGGCTCTTGGTCAATGATGGACGAACCCGGGCCGCAAAGAATTCGACGTGAGATCGTTTGTGCTGTCTTGAGTGTCTCAAGTACACGAAATACCATTGGTGTATTTCCGATCGGAGTCAACGCCTTGCAGGGTACTCCTGCAGCTTCAGCTACGGGGTCGTGAGCGGCGCGGCTTCCAGCTAACACAATGGCCGTAAAAGTCGAACGATGTGGTGTGGCTTTGATGATTATTGCCTCTTTGTCAAGTGTTTTTCATAAACGCGATACGTCTTGTACTGCTCGCATCCGATCGCTTGTAACATACTTTTCATGCCGATATTATCTTCCAGGATCCATGACAATTCGACGTGTTTGATTCCCCATTTTCGTCCTGCCTGCCGAACAGAGTCGATCATGCCAAATGCGAGAACTGCCCCTAGTGGCGTGCCTTGATATTTTTTTCTGACACCCATTAATACGACTCGCGCTGTTTGAGGGTGTGAAACCTTAAGACGCCAGAGAAATTTCATCCAGCCTATTGGGAATAAGCGTCCATTGAGATCTCGGATGAGTTCATTCACATTGGGGAAGGCGACAAGCATGGCCTCCGGTGTTCCGTCGACTTCGGCGATTTGAATAAAACTATCATCGACTAATAGTCGTAATTCCTGGCCAACCGCGGCAAATTCTTCGTCGGAAAATGGAATAAACCCCCAATTATCGGACCAGGCTTCTTCGAAGATGCGGTGAATTGTTTCAAGTTCATTTTTGAAATCATTCCGTCGCAGTTGACGAAAAGTGATAGACGATTCGGCTTTGCGAATCGCTTTTTGAATAATGGGTGGAATGATGAAGTCAAGATCAACGCGATAGGCGAAGAGATCTTTGGCTTTTCGATAGTCGTACGATTCAATGTGCTGGGGGTAATAGGGGAGGGCATGTCCCATCATGACCATTGGTGGTGAATTCATTCCGTCAATAAGGAGTCCGCATTCCTGGTTAATGGAAAGGTTGAAAGGGCCGAGGGTTCGACGCATGCCCTTTTCTTGTAGCCACTGTTCAGCCGTATTCAGCAGTGCATGGAAAACTTCTTGATCGTCATGTGCTTCCAGCATACCCCAAAACCCTGTGTGGTCTCGATAGCGTTCTTGGTGGAATCTATCGATTTGTGCGCTGATGCGCCCAACGGGTTGATCGTTGCGGTACGCTATCCATAATTGAACGGTGGCATGCGAAAGATAGGGATTACGTTTTGAAAGGTGTTGCTTCCGTTCCAGTAAGAGCGGGGGGACCCAGTTTTCATCATGGGTGTAAATTGCCCACGGGACACGAATAAACTGTTCTACGGTTCGAGAATCTTCTACGGGAACAATACGAAGTGCGTTGCCTTCATTGGTCGTGATCAACTGTTGAAAAGTCTTGTGAGTGTGCGAATTCATTTGGACATAGTCGGACATGATATGGGGTGCAGGTCAGTCGTTCCTGGCACTGTATTGGTTTTGAGCGAAACCGTCCTCATGGCCGCTAGAGACGACGTCTTAGCGGCAATGTCAGTCAATCGAATTTCCTACTGTTTGTGTGAATAGTCTAAGGCGAAAGTCTCGGCCTCATGGCTCATATAGCAAATGAGTGTAGGGAAGTCGAATGGAAATGCGTCTATTGAGGATGATGCGCGTCACTGTACGAACGCACTACTGATTGGACTCGGAAAGTTTGGCGACCCAGGGATAGCGATCACTTTCCTGTTCGCTATACCCAAGGTTAAAGACCGTAGAACTTGAAGGGACATCATTTGATTGTCCATAAAACGTACCGGACAGTTTATCCCAGAAATAGTTGGTGATACCATAATTGCCGTTTTCGTTGTGAAAATGATGGAGCAAATGCAGTCGTTTAATCCTTCGAAGAAATTGAGATTTCGGCACGTAGCGTAAGTGCTGAATGCAATGACAAAATTCATAGACCAACGTCGTCGCGAGTCCAGCTGCAAATGCGGCTGCCGCACCTTGATAACCTCCGATAAGGTTGCCAACAGTCATGGTGACGATGGCGACGGTCGGAAGGGTGGTGTAGAGGGCCCCGAAGAGGACTCGAAGATTATTGGGATCTTGATGATGGTCAAAGTGAATTCGTTTCCATAAGGCGGCTGTCAGTGGTGATCGGTAAAGATACTGGCCATGCAACACAAATCGGTGGAGGAGGTACCAGACAGCCGGATAGACGAGGACAGCTGTCATGGCTGCAAGAAGCAAGAGTGACCAATGAGTTGCAAAATTTTCTTGCCATGGAACAATTGCCATGTAGGAACTTGGGAAAAGTAAGATGATATAGGCGATGACAGCTGGATATTGAAAGTACGCGATCACGAGTTCGCGTAAGGTCATCTTGTCTAAGTGATGCGTGCGTTCACGCCAAAAACTTCCTGAAGCATTCATGGCTTATATGGCTTGGCTTACCCTGATGAATGTTGATCTTGAGTAACAATTATAGGCAGCAGAGAAAGTGAACTCAAGCAGGCGCTGATTGGGACCTCGTTTGATTGTTCCGAGTGGTGTATTTATCGGCCCGGCAAAAGATGGAGGATGTTTTTGTTGGTGGAAGCTTGAAACGATTGAGCGCATTTTCATACAACATCCCTATCGGTATCCCTATCGGTTAAACAGGCGCTTCACTTTTGCTTGTCTTGGTTCTTATTCGTGAACAGGCGTCTAGGCCTATCGGTTCAATTGATCTGTGGCAATATGATCCTTTCTCACCATATGTTCCTTTCTCATCATATGGTAATTTCATCTTGCTGTCCAAAGTCTGTAGGATGGAACCTCAAAAAAAATAGGGAGAATGAGAGAATGAATGCGACCTTGCAAAAATTCGGGGATCCAGAGACTCGATTGAAAATATTTAATCAGTGGGTTGTGTTGTTGCGTCCGCAACAGATAACCCTCGGTTCTTTGGTGATCGTGTGCAAAGAAAACGTTTCAGCCTTTTCTGAGCTTAGTGCAGAGTCCTTTCTAGAGTTACGTGAGGTTGCGAAGTACGTTGAAGGTGTTTTGGCTCGTGCGTTTTCTTACGAAAAGATTAATTACCTCATGTTGATGATGGTCGATCCAGATGTGCACTTTCATGTCATCCCAAGATATTCTGGGCACAAGCTCTTTGCTGAGCAAGAATTTTTGGATCATGGCTGGCCCGGCCCCCCTAACTTTAAGCAAGCAAATACGACGGGTAGCGAACTCAATCAATTGATTCTTTCACACCTCAAGTCTCATTAAATTTTTTGCTTGCAGTGTGTCTAAATGGACTCATTTCAGTTGCAGTTAAGCAACAGTTTTTCAATAAGGTAGTGAAAATAATAAAGAAAATGGCTGTAATATATGACAATTTCACGTTATCGTTTTGGTATGTGTATTGCTTAGTAAAGCCTAGGTTCGGTTGTGTCTTCATGTGCCAAGTAAATTGCTATGAGATTATATACTTAGGTATTTTTATAGGTAGGGATAGATGGAGAATGTTGGAAATGGATGTTGAGAGAAATGTACTGTCTCGTACTTCACGAAAGTGGCAGATGAGGGGGCTAGATTAATGGAAAGTATTGTGACCCCAACTCAAAGTGGAATTCCTCTTCGACCGGGAAACTTTCAAAGCTTGTCGCATGCACTTGAGTATGCAGCACAAGGAACGACCGGATGTAATTTCTTCACAAGCCGAGGGAAACTTTCAGTCGCCCTTTCTTATCGAGATCTCTATCAGCAGTCCGGTGCCCTTGCCAGGCGTTTGTTGTCTCTTCAATTGCCACGTGGAGCACGAGTGGCGATAGTTGCAGATACAACCCCTGATTTCCTTCGGTTTTTCTTTGCTTGTCAAATGGCTGGGTTTGTGCCTGTTCCTCTCCCAGTGTCCATGCACCTTGGCGGACATGATGCGTACGTCAAACAATTGAATCGTTTGTTGATGACCTGCGGAGCTTCTGCTGCAGTGGCTCCGGAAGAAATTGTTCCGTATCTTGAGGAGGCTTCGCAAGGCCTTGATCTGGAGATTCAAGGTGGGGCAGATGTATTTGCCAGCCTTCCAGAAGCTGCGCAAGAGTTACGTCCCCTGGGATCATCAGAACTCGCGTACATACAGTTTACCTCCGGAAGTACTCGCTGGCCTCGTGGTGTGGAAATCACGCAAGAGGCTGTGTTGAGCAATTTGTCAGGGATCATCCAACATGGACTTCAGGTCCGATCTGGTGACCGATGCGTTTCATGGTTGCCCTTCTATCACGATATGGGATTAGTGGGGTTTGTGTTGGGTCCACTGGCTTCTCAGTTGTCTGTGGATTATCTCAGCACGCGAGATTTTGCGATGCGACCACGGCAATGGTTGAATCTCATGACGCAGAGTAAGGCCACGATATCGTTCAGTCCTTCATTCGGATTTGAATTATGCCTGAGGCGATTGGCCGAACGGGACCGTGATCAATTCGATCTGTCAAATTGGCGTATCGCCGGTGTGGGAGCCGAAACGGTTCGCGCTGAGTCCCTGTTGCAGTTTGCGAAAGCGCTTGAGCCCAGTGGCTTTAATAAAAAGGCATTTGTGGCATGTTATGGAATGGCCGAATGTTCATTGGCTGTGAGTTTTGCTCCACTTGATCAAGGTCTGATTGTGGATTATGTCGATGGGGATCATTTAGCGGAATATAAAGAAGCGATCCCCTTGGATGATGACACGCCAAGCTCAAAGACCAATGTTCGAGAAAGCAGCTATGTGAACTGCGGGAACCCAATTCCGGATTGTGACGTTGAAATCCGTGATGAGTTCGGTGACATCCTTCCTGAGCGATGTGCCGGGGTGATTTATGTTAAAGGGCCAGGGCTGATGACTGGATACTTTGGTGATCCTGTCACTACCCAAGAAGTTCTCTCCTCTGATGGATGGTTAAATACTGGCGATATTGGGTATCGCATTGGTGAAAGTCTCGTCATCATTGGACGTGAGAAAGATTTGATCATTATTAATGGGAAAAATATTTGGCCTCAAGATTTAGAGTACCTCGCAGAATGTCTTCCAGGTGTTCGACCAGGTGATGCGTCGGCATTTTCTGTCAAATCGTCGAGTGGAGAAGAATCTGCTGTGGTCGTCATTCAATGTCGTGAAACAGACTCTGAAAAACGAGAACACTTAATTGAGCAATTAAAGCCAATTATTTACAAAGAATTAGGAATTGACTGTTTTGTTGAGTTGATTCCTCCTCGAACCTTGCCTCGAACCTCTTCTGGGAAGTTGTCCAGATCTCGCGCTCGTGAAGATTTTTTAAAACGAGGCAATTGGAACGAGTCGCCAGATCTTGCCTTATGTGCTGCTCCTTCTGAGAGTTTAGCTTCTCTCTAATCATTATTCGCCATACGTCATTGCCCTGACCATGTCCCGAATAGTTGCCTTAACAGGAGGTACGGGATTTATCGGTCAGGTGTTATGGCGGCGTCTTGAAGAGTCCGGGTGGACGGTGCGTGCATTAGTCCGTCCTTCTTTTGCCAATCGGCATCGAGACGAACTCCATCATAAAGAATATATTGAAGGGACGTTACAAGATGAAGAGCGGCTATTCGCTCTTGTCGATGGCGTCGACGCGGTTGTTCACTGTGCAGGGAGGATTCGAGGGCTTGACCTCGCACAGTTTCAAGAAAGCAATGTTGAGGGTGTGAGTCGAATTGCACGTATCGCCGCCTCGCAACATCGCCCTCCGCGTTTCGTCCTTCTATCATCACTGGCAGCGAGAGAGCCAACCCTTTCAGCCTATGCCTGGAGTAAACAGCAGGGAGAGGTCGCCCTTCAAGAAGTGGCAGGAGGGATGGATTGGATTATTTTTCGTCCTCCAGCGGTTTATGGACCGCATGACCGAGCAACTCTTCCGTTATTTCAATGGATTGAACGAGGCATTGGCGTGCAATTAGGGGAGAGGCACTCCAGGTTTTCATTGTTGTATGTTGATGATTTAGCTTCCGCGGTTATGATGTGGTTGGAACGCGGACCTCACGCGGGTTTGGCGTTTGAGCTTCATGATGGACATGCGAGTGGGTATTCCTGGTTAGAGGTCTTTGAATTGGTGGGCGGGAAATCGGTGTTCCGATTCGTGGTTCCAAAAGCCGTGCTGAGTATGATGGCATCAATCAACCAAACACTCGCAAAATTTTTTCAGTATGAACCAATATTGACCTATGGTAAAGTGCGAGAATTGAGACATCCTAATTGGGTTTGTGATAATACAGAACTGACTGAGTTGTTAGGATGGGAGCCGTCAATATCGTTAGAAGAAGGGGTGCGACGTTCATTGCATCCTGATGATCGCGTTTCCTAAATTCGACTTCCAGATGTTCTTTTGCTTGATGATCTGATGCTGGTATGCACGACACCGAGAAGGGGGATTTGATGGTCAATCATGGTGACATAACCGAAAGGCTCTACGAGGTCCTATCCCCTTTTGTCAAAGAAGGGAAAACCTTGAGGCCAGACACACAGCTCGTGGCTGATCTCGGCCTTGATTCGATGCAAGTCATGGAACTGTTGTCAACGATTGAAGATGAGTTTGATATTTCCGTGCCACTCAATATTGTTCCAGACGTGAGAACGATTGACGACCTTGCTGTTCAAATTTCAAAACTGCTTGTTCCATCCTCATGACGCTCTTCGATAAATTTACCCCGGTTCGGACCGCGCATCAGGCGATTGTCGACAACGGTGTCGATCCGTTTCGACTCATTGTCCAACAAGTCCTCTCTCCAACAGAAGCCATGATCAACAATCGCCGCACCATTTTGGCTGGTACCAATAATTATTTGGGATTGACGTTTGATCCGCAATGCATTGCCGCGGCACGCGAGGCGTTGGAACGTCATGGGACAGGGACCACTGGATCGCGTATGGCGAATGGTTCCTTTGAAGGCCATGTGGCTCTTGAGCAGGAACTTGCGGCATTTTATGGTTGTTCTACCGCAATTGTTTTCTCGACCGGGTACCAAGCAAACTTGGGAATTTTGTCTACCCTTGCAGGTCCCGAAGATGTCATCCTGCTTGATGCGGATAGTCACGCAAGTATTTACGATGGGTGTCGTTTAGGCGGCGCGGAAATCATTCGATTTCGACATAATGATGTGAATGATCTTGAGAAGCGATTAGTCAGACTCGGTGCACGCGCAACAAGAACGCTGATTGTCCTTGAAGGCATTTATAGTATGCTGGGTGATCGGGCACCCTTGGCCGCTATTGTCGCGATCAAAGAAAAATATGGCGCTTGTTTAGTCGTTGATGAAGCGCATTCACTTGGGGTTCTCGGTTCACATGGTCGTGGGCTGGCCGAAGAGGCCAAGTTGGAAGACAGCGTAGATTTTATTGTGGGAACGTTTAGTAAAAGCTTGGGATCGACTGGCGGGTTTTGCGTGAGTCGACGGCCAGAACTCGATTATATACGATACATGAGCCGTCCCTATATTTTTTCAGCATCTCTCTGCCCATCGGTGGTGGCCTCAACACGAATGGCCTTAAAAATCCTTGAAGGAAATCACCAATTGCGTGAACGACTGTGGGAAAATAGTCATGTCCTGTATGAGGGGTTACAAAAGGTTGGCTTCGCGCTTGGGCCGGAAGTCTCTCCCGTAGTCGCGGCGACTGTTCCGTCAAAGGAATATGCCATTGCCTTTTGGAATGGTCTCATTGAACAGGGTGTCTATGTCAATCTGATGCTGCCCCCCGCGACACCCAATGGCCTCAGTTTACTGCGCTGTAGTGTGAGTGCAGCTCATACCGCTGATCAGCTCACGTATATTTGTGAGACTTTTGCTTCCCTCAAAGAAAAGCTAAGTGAATTGCAGGCATAGACCTCGGGGGCTCAAAAGTCTTGGCGCGACGATTGAGTCATGTACTGACATTCTGTCGTTTGTGCTAAAAACTTGTGTCACCCGACTTCGTGATTGCGGAGCCCATTCAGTCAATGCTGTGCGACCTGATCAATCCGTCTAGCGCTGTTCCGATAAACGTTCGATACTCGCATCATGTAATTGTGTTATGGCCGATTGAATAACTCAGCTGAACGTGATCCGTTTTTTACTGTAGCGATATGATATTTCACAGGAGATGTTGTGGCTTGGCAGGGACAGCGTATTTTGGCAGTAGTGCCCGCTCGCGGAGGCAGTAAGGGAATACCCAGGAAAAATTTATGTAAGGTGGGCGAGTATTCGTTGATTGCACATGCGGCTCAAACCGTTAAGGCGCTTCAATGGATAGACCACGCCATTATCTCTACTGATGATGAAGAAATGGCAGAAGAAGGTCGTGCCCATGGTCTGGATGTCCCCTTTCTTCGTCCGGCAGAATTCGCAGATGATCAGGCATCTTCGGTGGGTATGTGGCAACATGCTTGGAAGCAAAGCGAAGACTACTATCAGTGTCGGTTTGAGATTTCTCTTCTCTTGCAACCCACAACTCCTTTACGACAGCCGGAAGAAGTTGAGCGAACGGTGCAGGCCTTAGTTGACGGCGGGCATCATGCCGCCGCGACGGTGAGCCGTGTGCCGGGTCACTTTACGCCTCAAAAATTGCTCACATTGACTCCGTCTGGCTCCCTCGATTTTTATGTGAAAGGTGGGGCACAGCATTCGCTACGACAAACGATTCCTCCCTATTATTCGCGGAATGGATTGTGTTATGCCGTGACGAGAGAGACGCTTTTGACGAATGGACATATTGTCGAAGATGATTGTGTCGGAGTGGTGATAGACCGGCACATTATTAATATTGATGAGCCGTTTGAGCTTGAGCTTGCCAATGTGGTGTTGCAGCGTGAACAGGCCGCCAAGACCGGGCAATAATCGCCATGATGATTATTCAACCGTAATCCTTTAAATCCTACGAATGAGCAAACAATGAATCCTACGTGGCTCCAACAACCCGTCCCGGGTTCTGCTTGTGCCATTATTGCAGAGGTTGGTCAATCTCATGATGGGAGTTTAGGCCTGGCGCACGCATTTATTGATGCAATTGCCGACGCGGGAGCCGATGCGGTCAAGTTTCAAACCCATATTGCTGCAGCCGAAAGTACCGCTGCTGAACCCTGGCGAAAGTCATTTAGTCTTCAAGATAAAACACGATACGACTATTGGCGTCGTATGGAATTTACTCCTGAGCAATGGGTGAGTTTACGCAAACATGCGAAGGAGCGAGGATTGTGTTTTCTTAGCTCTCCCTTTTCTCTTGAGGCAGTCAAGTTGCTGACCGACGTTGGTGTGGAAGCCTGGAAAGTCCCCTCTGGTGAGATCACGAATTTTCCCTTATTGGAATCGATGGCCGCGACGAATCTGCCGATTATTTTATCAACAGGGATGAGCGTGATTGATGAAATAGATCTCGCGGTTCAACATGTGCGTGAGCAGACGGAAGCTTTAGCCGTGTTTCAATGTACGTCACTCTATCCTTGCCCTCCAGAGAAAATTGGGTTGAATGTGTTGCCCATGTTTCGTGAGCGGTATGGGTGTTCCGTCGGCTTGTCGGATCATTCTGGAACAATCTATCCTGGGTTAGCGGCAGCGACGACGGGTATTGAAGTATTAGAAGTGCATGTCACGCTCAGTCGTGAGATGTTTGGACCTGACGTTCCGGCCTCCATTACAACAGAAGAACTGCGACAGTTGGTTGACGGTATTCGTGTGATCGAAACGATGAAAGCGCATCCGGTTGTGAAATCCTCGTTGCCTGAGGATATAGCGTCTCTGCGAGACATTTTCATGAAAAGTCTTGTGGCGAATGATGATTTGCCAAAAGGAACGGTCTTAGCCCGTGAGCATCTCGCCATTAAAAAACCTGGGACAGGGGTTCCGCCCAGTCAACTGTCAACATTGCTCGGCCGTTCTCTTCGTCGCGAAGTGAAACGTGATGCCTGTATTCAGATTGAGGATGTGGAGTAGTCGGTATGGGGAAACGTAAAGTCTGTGTGGTTATTACGGCGAGACCGAGTTATTCACGAATTCGGTCGGCGTTAGAGGCTATTCAAAATCATGCGGGTCTTGAGTTGCAACTCGTTGTTGCCGCTTCCGCACTTTTGGACCGCTATGGAAGCACGAATGTCGTAATTGAGAAAGATGGGTTCACCATCAATCGTCGAGTTTATATGATCGTGGAAGGTGAAAATCCCGTGACTTCTGCCAAGTCGACCGGGTTAGGGCTTGCGGAGATGGCGACCGTATTCGATGATCTCAAGCCTGATGTCGTGGTGACGATTGCGGATCGGTTTGAAACGATGGCGACTGCTGTGTGTGCGGCCTATATGAATATTCCCTTGGTGCATATTCAGGGGGGCGAAATCACCGGATCGATTGATGAAAAAGTTCGACATGCTGTGACGAAGTTGGCCGATCTGCATTTCGTGTCCACTGAACGAGCCGGGGAACGAGTTGTGCGGATGGGGGAACGGCCGGATCGTGTATTTGTGACCGGATGCCCATCCATTGATTTAGCCAAGCACGCCATTGCGCGTCCTCAGATGAGCGTGGATACGTTTTTTAAGAAGTATGGAGGTGTCGGGGACGAATTTGATGTGACGAAGGGATACATCGTGGTCTTACAACACCCCGTCACGACTGAGTTTCAACAAGCGCGGCAACATATTGAAGAAACATTGCATGCCGTGAGCGCGAGCGGATTTCCGACATTATGGTTTTGGCCGAATGTCGATGCCGGATCGGACGGGACATCGCAAGGGATTCGTGTGTTTCGAGAGCATCATATGCTTCCCAATGTCCACTTTTTTAGAAATTTACCACCAGATGTTTTTGTGCAAACCATCTATCACAGTAAATGCTTGGCCGGGAATTCTAGTGCAGGCATTCGGGAATGTTCCTATTTAGGTGTTCCTGCCGTGAATATCGGCAGTCGCCAAACCGGACGTGACCGGGGTGTCAATGTGATCGATGTGGAATACGACAGACACGACATCCTTACGGCCATTCAAACGCAAGCGGCGCTGGGAAGAGTAGAGGAGGATCCTCTCTACGGAACCGGGGATGCAGGTAAGCAGATTGCCGAGTTATTGGCTGATGTGCCGCTGACGTTTGAGAAGAAACTGACGTATTGATTCGAAAAGAAGAATGCGGCCACCTCACCTCATTGACTTGTCTCGATAGGTTTTCTGCGTTGTGCCACCACTATCTGATCGAAGCCTAGAAGTCTCAAATTCTCGTTTAATATCAGCGATATAATGCTCTGTTCATCGTATCAACAAATAAGGAATTTGACTGAACTAACTTTATGGTTTAATATATGACCATGAAGAAGCTGAACATTCATGAAGCTAAGACGCACCTTTCTCGACATCTTGCCAAACTCAAGCAAGGTGAGACTCTTATCCTGTGTAAACGCAATGAACCAATTGCCGAAATTCGACCACTCGAGAAAAAAGATTTTCGGAAACGAAGAATTGGCTTGGCCAAAGGACAAATCACCATACCCCCAGAATTTTTTACTCCCCTGCCAGAGGATCTTGTCAATGCGTTCTCTGGTCAGACTTCATGAAATTTCTGCTCGACACCTGTACTTTCCTTTGGGTGGTAACAGATGACGACACACTTTCTCCAGCCAGCAAAACCGTCTACAGCGATCCTTCGAATGAAGTGTTTCTCAGTGCCGTCTCCGTCTGGGAGATCATGGTGAAATTCTCACTTGGACGACTCCATCTACCTATACCGTTCGATCAGTTCATGACGGACCAACGCGATCGACATGGCATCATGGCCTTGCCCTTAGAAGAACATGCAACTCTTCACTTACCTAAACTTCCATCCCACCATCGAGATCCTTTCGATCGAATGCTCATCTGCCAAGCCATCCATCATCAACTGACAATTGTCACGCCTGATGAACATATCACTCAATACCCCGTTCGGGCATTTTGGTAGGCCCACCCCAATACGTAGGCTTTCTCAAATTGCATCGAACCTCATTTCATTCGTGGTAAAAGTCTTGCGTAGGCTCCTGTGAGATCTCCCAAGAGAGTCGTGTCCCTTTTTCCTGTATCAGTTAATTCCGGGCCACCTCATTTTCCTTTTTCAGAGATGAAAGTCGAGGCCATTCGACAAAGCGTCAATCGAGACTCATCGTTTGGTCGACAGGTCTGGAAACAACGGACGGCGAAGCGATTGAGTCTTGAGTTCAGCTGATTCCGAGTGGGTGCCCCGTAAAGGATCATCAAGGTGCATCAGTAATAACAAAAATGAGAGTGGCGCATTTTTCAACAAATTTTTCGAGCCAATGACTACGACGGGATTCAGATATAGGTCTTAAGTGTTAGCTATGTAGGACTTTGCGAATGTCGTCAGCATTGGCGTGCCAGGCGTAGCCTTGGCTCATGCTCTTACCTTGAGTGCGTTGAAGTGCTTCATGCCATGGTAGGGGACTAGGAAGTAAGCAAAAGGCGATTACGTAACGTGGGCCTTTGGTTGGTAGAATTCCACAGTGGAGGATTTGAGACGGTTCAAAGAGAATCCCATCTCCAGGTTGCATGTCCCACTGCTGAGGGTGATACTCAATGTTTGCGGCCTTCGCTAGTGAGGAAAGGTCTGGCTGTCTTGCGTCAACAGGACCAAAGAGATAGCCCGTTTCAGCGAAGCGCTTAGTTGTATGGCGGTCAAGGAACTTAGTATTTCCTCCATGCTCTTCCGTGCCATTCAAGTAGAGTAATAATTTTATATGACAGCTCGGTCCTTTGTCGCAGTGCCAGAGAAACGAACGGCGTGCTTGAGGTGAGGGACTGGCACGGAGAATCGTGTGCCAATAGATACAATATTCACTTTTAAAATACTGAACTAGTTTTTGCTCGAACGCTGGCGTAAAGATTTTCACACACAGATTTTCGATGAAATGTGTATTTGGCATTGCCAGCATTTCAGAGTAGTCAATGGTTTCCTTTTGTGCTAACACATTGGACTCAGAAATGATTGTGCTGAGCGTGTCTGATGCCACAGTTGTATCTATGGCCTGTATGTGTTCAATGCCTTGCTGGCTGAGTGTATCATTCGCATCATTATTGATTGTTTTTTTTAGCAACGTGTGGCAATGCTCATGATATGCCCGATAGCCACGCTCTTCATCGTACGTGGCAAAAACAGCATCGCTTCGTGATGGATCAAGTGATTTTTTGCGGAAAGTATCAAGGAATCTAGGAGACATATGTACTAGAAAATTATGAAGTGGTCATTATGTAGCTGAATGAGTCCCGACTTTACCCACGACAAGACCAGCGCCAAGTGTTAACTTTTGTGGAAAATTCGAAAAGGTATAAATGGGTTCTATTCCAAACTGTTCGAGTTGGGCATAGGGTAATGAAAAATAGTCCTTACTCTTTACATAATTGAATCGAGTTGAATCCTGATTGAATTCAGCAAATGGCTCAACCATCATGGTGTGATGACGTGCGACTCGCGATATTTCTCGTAAGGCCTTGTCCCGTATTGTTTCCATTTGTTCTAATGCGAGGCGTGTGAATATTAAGTCGAAACTTGAGTCTTCAAAAGGGAGTGCGCAGGCATCACCCTGGCGAAAGGTGAGCTGACGCAATGCCTGTTCATCCTTCATTGGCCATGGGAAAAACTCAACAAGCGTGTGAGGTAATGGATGGCTTTGTTGTGCAGCTTGGGCCTGTGCGACACCATTGTCAGTGAGTTCCACTCCGGTAAATTCGATTTCGGGGAAACGACTCGCTAACGTGAACAGATTTAATCCATTCCCACTTCCAACTTCAAGTATTGTGCGTGGTTTCAGTTCCTCAATAACATCGGCCATGAGCGCGAGATGAATTCGTGATAATGCTCCGCTTCGAATGAAGAGGTATCCATTTTCCCATTGGGCATATACAAGTTCTCTTGGTCGGGGAGGGGTCGAAGGGCTTGGCCAGTCAACTCTTTCCCAATTCGCGTTATAACTTTCCAGTACATATTGTTGGTTACGCGCCCCACGAAGCAATCGAGGGATTTGCATCCCAGTAGGGAGCCACCCTAACAATTGTCGTTTCCACCTTCTTCGTTTCCATCGCCTATCAAGCTTCGCGATTTCGGTTAGAATTTCTGGATCGTTTGGCTGTAATTGTTTCGAGATGAATGGTGCAAGAATTTCTTGCGCTTTGGATTTTTCAATTGTGATATTGGTTAATGTATCTGACAAGGGATACGTTCCTCTCAATCGGCTAACAGGGTAGAGTCTGTGTTTGTATGAAGGAGTAAAATTCGACTCAGTTTTCAAGCTTCTTTGATTTGGTCTCAGCTAGCAGGCCGTACTGTACGCGAAGCGCTCATTTTTCTCAAATTAGGTAGTTATTCTAATGATGTTTGTTTTTAACGGATCCAACTTTACGGGCTTAGAAAACTTTAATAAATGATTGAAATCACGTACTTTCTGATCAAGATCCACTTGGTTTAAGTCTGGAAAGCGTTGTTGCTGAAAAGCTTTACTATATTGAAGATTGCCTCTGATACGTTTTATTTTTTTTCGAGCATGTCTTACCATTGCCTGGCCGAGGGTTTTCATCCGTGATGAAGGAGTGGGCTGTGAAAGAGAGCTGTCTTCTTGCATCGAGTCTATCAAGTCCGTAATGCGTTCGCTTGCTAATGCTCCATCCGTTGCCGCTAGAAATCTGGTTAATTGTAGTCGCTGAAACTCTGATGGATGAGGCGTTGGATTCTTGAGGTATTGGTCGATGCTTATCTTGATTTGTTCGTAGGTTGTACAACATTTACTTAAATCGGTCGGTAGATGGTTGTCGTAGCGTTCATTTTGATAAGGTTCGTATGAGATGACTGGTTTGTCCATCGCAAAGGCCTCAACGGCCGTTGTACAGCCGTTATGGATGAGGACGGCACTTCCCAAGATCCAGGGAATCACGTTCCCGGTGGCTTTGATAATGATATTGGGATATCGATCAGCTTCTTGTTTCCACAAATCCTGGTTTTCGGATGGGTGGGGCCGAAGTACGATCGAATGATTTGGGTACGTTTCTGCGAGCCATGGTAACAGTTCTTTGAATTTCTCAAATAGCAGTTTCAAATGCGAGTAACGGCCGCGTGCAAAGTCTTCCGGCATGCCGCGACTTCCTCTTCCTAACCCCAATCCTTCAGGCGCATTGATGTCTTCATAGCAGGTGTTAAGGGCTGGATCAAAGCAGTTGACGGATGGAAAATTGGTGTTAACGAGAATATAGTGTCCATGCTGATCAATGAGGTCCTTGACTGCTGATTCGAAGAATGGACGCAATTCGGACCGTAATAAGTCTCCCCGGGGGTTACCTAAGACATGTATTGGCAGAGGGAATGGAGATTGGTATTGCCGGAGGAGTTGGGCATTGTCCTCTCCCCATGCAATAATTCTATCCACATACGGCAAAACATCACCTGAAAATCGTCGACCAAAGTAGATGTCGGGCGGGTAATGCACGAGACCTTCCTCGTCCCATGCGATGACGTAATGACCTAATTCTTTTAAGATGCGCAACATCTTCAAGTTGACGGGCGCAAAAGATTTTGCGAGGTAGAGGCTCCCTGAACGAAAACGGTAAATTCCCTGTTCGATGTCACTTTTCCACCCAATGATCACGGAGTAGCCTCTCTGTGCTGCAGTACAAGCCAGAAGAAGTTTGGCGTCCAATTCACGGACTTGATTTTCTATGGGTAAAATAAGATCGGCTTGGAACATGGAATGGAGTGTATAAGGCTACTGGAGGCGTTTGTTGCGCAAATACGAGAGAGTTCAGTCTTGCATTGTGTTTCGCCTACAGTCTCAATGTCAAGATTTTTTGGGATTATCGCGGTTGAATCCATTGCCTCTTGCTATCTGGATCTGTCATTGCGGTATTGATTATTGTCTGGTGTGACACCACGATAACTGGCCAGACATTATGAATTTCTATGCTATGAGTGAAAACGTATCCCCACAACAAGATCGCATGTTCCAAGCTGATCATCCGTCGACGACACAACTTCATCCGGCCGTCTGGGTCTTAACAGATGATCGACCTGGAAATTCCACGCAGTCCTTGGGGTTAGCTGATGCGCTTGGCTGGTCTTATACCGTTAAGTCTCTTGGGTTTTCTCGTCTGGCGTGGCTCCATAAAGTTCACGAACGTCTTCTTGGTGCAACCACCATTTGTTTGGATCGCGAGTCTTCACAGTTACTTGTCCCCCCATGGCCCGATGTGGTGATCAGTGCTGGTCGTCGTACGGCCCCTGTCGCACGGTGGATACGAAGGCAGAGTCAGGAGAAAACCAAGCTCATTCAGCTTGGAAGAAAGGGGAGTCAAGCGGTACAGCCAGGCGACGTGTCGATTGCTCCAGGATATTGCCGTATGTGGCCGAATGAGCAGCGTATCGAGACTTTGGCTCCGTTAAATCGCGTCAACAATCAACAGCTCGAAGCGGCAGCTCAAGAATGGTCAGGCCTCTATCATGACGCTCCTCGACCTCATATGGTGCTGTTGGTTGGTGGGAGCACAGTGAGGAATGTCTTGGATGAGTCTGTTGCGCGACAGTTAGGAAAGGATGTCGCCGAATTTGTCAAAAAAACAGGCGGGATGGTGCATGCTGTGACCAGTCGTCGTACGGGGAATCAAGCGACAGAAGCCCTGAGTAAAGCTCTCGGAAACTCCGGCATTGTGCATAGATGGACGCCTGGGCAGCAACCCAATCCCTACTGGGGGTACCTTGCGGTGGCCGATATCATTATTGTGACAGGAGATAGTGAATCCATGGTGGGCGAGAGTGTCTCAATCGGGAAACCTGTTTTTATATATGCATTACCTGAAAAACCCATGACGCAATTTGCCCGTCTGCGTGAATCCATCGTTGTCGCAGGTCGAGCATGGTTATATGAACATCAACAAGGAAGTTTCTGGAGCCGCGGACTTAGAAGTTTCAGTGCCTTTTTATTGCGTCAAGGGTTTGTGAGGCCGCTTCGTGATCTGAATGCGTTTCACCAGGTGTTGGTTGATCAGGGTTTTGCATATTTTTTTGGTCAAGATCATGAAATTCGAACACATAAACCTCTTCGTGAGTCGAATGTTGTAAGCCAAAAAGTGAAGTCTCTTCTAGGTTTTCTCAACTCATAATCTTTGCTATTGTGATACAATAATATTATCTCAATTGTACTAAACATTTATTTTACTATTTTACGTGTGCTGTCTTTTGATTTTATTGATTTTTCCGGTAGGTTTTTTATTCACAATATATTCTTCAATGCTTTATTCTCCGTTTTTACCTTCATCCTTCCTGTATTTATCCTTTTTTTCTTATCAAATATTTCCCCTGCGTTGCCGTTCTGGACGTTGAATCATCTGCTTTGAGGCAAGAATGTTTTTCTGACATTGATGTCGTGCTGGTCATGACGTGAGATAGATGTCAGAAATGGTCTCAGGCAGAACCGGGACTTCCATTCTAGTTGAACCTGTGTTGTCGGGTTCTGTTCTTGGATAGATCGTTTCTCGTACAGGTTCCTGAGAGGTACCTTGCGTACTGTCAGAATGCTCAAGGGTGAAACTGATTGCATCGCGCGTGGGTGTTCGGATCACTCGGGTCCGTCACGTAGTATGTGTGCAGAAAACTGAGAGGGACAAATAGTGCCTGAGCTGGTAAAGGACCATGCTTCGCCTCCTGTGACTCGCAATGGGTTATTCGCTAAGCAGGATGCCCTCTATCCCGCAATCGTTTCTCCTAAGAGCGCTCCGACCCAAAAGCGTTGGAAAGTCGATAAATTCCGAGCGATGCTCAAGCATGTGCTGGCATGTCTGTGTTATCCCTTTTTCGGAGTAGAACGCGTTGGCCATTGGTTTGGTATTGTTCCCTATCTTCCAATCTCCGGTTCGCAATTTATTGATAAAACATTTAGTCCTCCAGAGCGTTTCGATTATGCCAGCTGTCATGTGGTGTTGGATGAAAAGTTTTGGGATCGTCCTACGCCTTCTCATGTGACACTCAATCATACCCTGCTCATACCCGAGGGATCTGCCGATCAGGACGGGTTTGTGTTTGAGGGTAATAGTCGACCTGTCCTAGAGGCGTGTCATCCTTTTAGGCAACGAATAAAATATCGTCGCCGGAGATGGCGGGATAGCGTTCCGGTCGCTTATCGTACGCGTCATCTACGTCCTCGACATTTTTCCGGGCGAATTGCGGTTCTAACATCTCAAAATCAACATCAGTACTCGCATTGGCTCTTTGATGTTCTCCCACGTCTTGCCAAGGTTCAGGAGTTTTACGGAAAAACCGACTATTATTTCCTGCAATATTCTCATTCATTTCAAGTCGAAACCATCAATCAATTGAGGTGTATGTCTGAAAATCAGATTATCAATAGTATGCAGATTCCTTGGGTCAGTGGTGATGAACTTGTGGTCCCTTGTCATCAAGTTTTCTTTGGATACCATTTCCCTCGGTGGGTGTGTAATTGGCTACGTGAAACATTTTTGCCTATGCAAGATGTCCGTTTGAAGCCCAAACGAAAGATTTATGTGTCCCGGGCACTAGCCGAGAGACGAATGGTGACGAACGAGCAAGAGTTAGTCGATTTTCTCTGTCAGCAAGGGTTTGAAGCCTGCGTCCTGGAAGAATTGTCGTTTGTTGAACAAGTGGCGTTATTTCAAGGTGCTGAAGTCATTGTGGCACCTCATGGTTCTGGATTAGCTAATCTGGTATTCTGCGATCCTGGGACCCAAGTGATTGAGTTGTTTCCCTCGCGTGCAACAGATGCCTATTTTCGTCTTTCTGTAGACTTGAATTTGAAGTATAGGTGTATTACAACCCGCGATGTCATTTCGCATCCTCGCGTGAGCGATAATTTTTCAGTTTGTATCGAGGATGTACGAGACGTCCTTTCTTAAAAGTAGAGTCAAGAGACCTATTTATTCTTCTGCGGTCATTCGATAAAATACGCCTCAAATTTGAAATAGTTTTCACAAGATACGGTTGACGAACCGTGTTGACTTTCGATAAAGAAGAGTGCGCTACGAGGTAGTCTAGAAGTTTTCTACATACTTTGCGATAGTACGCTTGCCTTTAGCCGGTCTTCCCATCACGATCCGTCTCATCAAGAGCCAAGGCTTACACTCGCTGGCCATAATGCCAATCATCGGTCTTCGATTGTCCGGAGATTGTATGGATCTATTATCGTGTTCTTATACATATCATGAAAAATTTTGTCTTTGGGGTGTTGATGGCTCTCGTGAGCCTGTTTGTGGTTTTTGGTGTATTTGAGGCATACGTAAGGGTGACACAATCGGATGTCAATAATTTTGATATTGAAATGTGGCGCTATGCGCGTGACGTCAAACGTGTTAGCGAGATCCCGGGTATGGGGCACGAGCACGTGCCCCATCGATCTGGAACCTATATGGGCGTACCTGTCGAGATCAATTCTGTCGGGTGGCGGGATCAAGAATATGATTTAGAAAAACCAAGCAATCGTGTCCGCATTATGATGCTTGGAGATTCTGTGACCTTTGGGTGGGGGGCTCCGCCAGAAGGCATCACGTCCAATGTTCTCGAATCCATTCTAAATCGCGATGGGGCTCCGCAACAGTATGAGGTATTGAATACAGGAATTGGCAACACCAATACGGCTATGCAAACTGCGTATTTCCTTCATGAAGGCTTTCGGTATCGTCCGGACATCGTGGTGTTAAACTATTTCATTAATGATGCGGAGCCGACTCCGTCTCGCACTCAAAATGTATTCGTGGAACATTCCTATGCAGCAGTATTCTTGGCCGGTCGTCTTGATGTCTTCATGCGAAGTTATTTTGACCGAGGAGATTGGTTGAATTATTACCGAAATCTCTATGTTGAGAATCAATCCGGGTGGGTGGCTGCGCAGCAGGCTATTCGACAACTCGTTGAATTTTGCAGGGAACAGGATATTAACTTGATGGTGGTCAATTATCCAGAGTTGCACCAGGTCTCTCCGTATCCCTTTGCCCAAGTCACCGAGCGAATTGCGACACTCGCTGAGATTTTGGATGTGCCATTTCTCGATCTTTTGCCTGCCGTTGAACATGAAGAGCCTCATTCGCTCTGGGTGACCCCTACGGATGCGCATCCAAATGGCAAAGCCGGGAATTTATTCGCCCGCAGACTGCAAAAGGCCCTTACAGAAAATTTTCCTAGTTTCTTTACTCCCTAAATCTTGTGAACAGACAATTTCCATGAAGAAGCAGACGCCGTTACTCAATGTGGGTTTAGTCTTCATGACGATAGTGATGATGGTTGTCGTGATGGAAGGTTTTCTTCGATTGTATTTTTTTAGTTCTCTTGCACAGCCATTTTCCAGTCCTTCATTTACGGTTCCTCATCCAACGCGCACGATTGCTTATGGTCCTGGTTTGACCGGATCGCATCAGGAACTGGACTTTAATGTATCTGTGCACATCAATGCACAGGGGTTGCGCGGGCCGGATATCGGCTCGAAAGATCATCGTCAACGAATTCTTCTTGTCGCCGATTCCACCACGTTTGGAAGTGGTGTTCCGGTTGATCAGATCATTCCTGCACGTTTGGCGAAAGAGCTTGGGACTGATCAGGTTGAGCTCATCAACGGTGGGTTTGCCACCTATAATACCGTACAGGAGTTATTGTTTTTAGAAGAAGAAGGTCTTTCCTATGAGCCAGATCTCGTCATTCTGGCATTTAGTCCCAATACGGATATTCAAACGAATACGTTAGCCTTACAACAACTTCACCAGAAGAAAACGGTTCGAGCGTATGCGAGCCTTGATGAACGTGGGCAACTACAGCTCGATCTCAGTCATGTCTCGCCGTTCTATGAAAAAGAGAAAGACCGGTTGCCGGAAGAACGCTTGAAAGCTTATTACAAACGACAGGTCTTGTATCGTCTTGGTAAAATGGTTGTGAGTAGTTTTAAAACATCGAAATTTCAAGATCCGAATATCTTTATTGGATGGCCGTTCCTTGCGGAGTTTTCTCCTGAATATTCAACGCGTGATATGTCAATTGAGGACTATACCCGTCTCTGGGAAGAAGGGTGGTCGGTGACCAAAGCGCTGATCTTGCGTATGCGTGAATTAGTATCAGCGCAAGGCGGAACATTTGCCATGACTGTCATGGCCCCAAAGCTACAAGTTGAATCTGACTATCAAGCCAAGGTTCAAGAAGTGTACCCACAGTTGAAGCTGGATCTTACTCGTATTAATCGCATGTTTAAGGAATTTGGTGAAGAAGCCGGTATCCCAGTGCTTGATTCACTGACTGTGTTGGTTGAGGCGGAACGTCAGGGAGAAACTGGCCTGTATTTTAGCATTGAAGATGAACATATGACGGCCAAATCTCATCAGTTGGTTGCTGTTTCATTGGCTCGGCAATTGCGAGAATACGGATTACTCAGCAAGAAGTGATAAGTGCCTGAACCTGTCGAGGTTCAGGTCGTCTAGCCGCCTTCTTGGAATTGCCTGATTGTCTGTGCTATGCCCTGTCTGGGGTTTCTTCTCTCAGTCTCAATTGAGGATCATCCCAATTTATTAAACGCTCCAGCTAGAAAGACTGTCTGCAAATTGGTATGAGCTTACTTCTTGCGTTCGGTCGTGCCTACCCTTGGCCAAGCTTCTTCACTCTCATTTCTCTGTTGTTAGCTGGCATTATGGAGGGACTGAGTTTGTCGACTCTTCTTCCATTGTTAAGTACGGCCATTAATAACCAAGAGCATCCGTCAACGGCTTCCAGCAGGAACGGTTCTGATCCTGACGTTGGTCCTGGACAGTTGATTATGGACGGGTTGAGTCAGGTAGGGCTTTCACCTTCACTTGAGATTTTCCTCATCGTCATTGTAATCGGGATACTGCTCAAAAACGTGTTTTTAATGTTAGCCAATCGGCAGGTCGGCTATACCATGGCACATGTGGCTACCGATCTTCGTCTGGCACTCATTCGCGCGTTGCTTAAAACTCGATGGGAATATTATATTCGGCAACCTGCGGGAACGTTGGTGAATGCCGTGGCTACTGAAGCTCAACGTTCAGCCAGTGCTTATCATTTTGCTGCCAATGTTACCGCTGTTTCCATTCAAATTCTCGTCTATATGTGTGTGGCATTTTTGGTGTCATGGAAGGTGACGTTGACCGCGATTGTCGCGAGTGTGTGTTTATTATTGGTGTTAAATAAACTGATTCGCATGGCGAAGCGGGCTGGCAAGCGACAAACAAAGCTGTTGAAATCGTTGCTGGCTGTGATGACGGACAGCCTGCGTTCCGTTAAACCTCTCAAGGCGATGGCGCGTGAAGCCTTGTTTAGTTCACTGTTGGAAACCGAAACACGAAAGTTAAACAAAGCCATTAGAAAGCAGGTTATAAGTCGAGAAGCCCTACGGGCGTCTCAAGAACCCATGCTGACGATATTGGTCGCTCTTGGACTGTATATTGCGTTAGTGAAATGGGGAATGCCATTTGCTACCGTTATGGTTTTGATCTTATTGCTGGCTCAGATGGTGAGTCGACTGGGGAAAGTTCAACGTCAGTATCAAGATATGGTGATATTTGAGAGTGCGTACTGGTCACTTCGTGAAACGATCGATCATGCAGAACAGCAATGTGAAGATGTTTCCGGTGATCAAATGCCAGTCTTAGACCGCGGAGTAATATTTGACAATGTCACCTTTTCTTACGACAAACGTACGGTGCTTCAGCAGGTGTCATTAACAGTCTCTGCAGGCGATTTTACTTCTATCGTCGGTCCATCTGGTGCCGGGAAAACAACCATTGTTGATTTGGTGATTGGCCTGATCCGACCTCAGCAAGGTGAAGTCTTTCTTGACGACCTACCTTTGGAAACGGTTGATCTCAAAGCCTGGCGACGAACCATCGGGTACGTGCCGCAAGAAACATTGCTACTCCATGATTCGGTCTATCAAAATGTGACATTAGGGGATCCGGATCTTCAGAATCGTGATGTTGAATTGGCCCTCCGTGCGGCCGGAGCCTGGGAATTTGTTCAGCAGCTTCCTGAAGGGCTCCAGACGTCTGTCGGTGAACATGGGAGTAGTCTTTCCGGCGGACAACGTCAACGAATCGCCATTGCTCGGGCCTTAGCCCATCGTCCGCGACTTCTCATCTTAGATGAAGCCACCAGTGCCCTTGATTCGGAGACCGAAGCTGAAATCTGCCAGACGTTACGAGAGCTTCGAGGAACTGTCACGATTTTAGCCATTTCTCATCAGGCTGGACTCATTGATGCGGCTGATCGGGTGTATCGCTTAGAACATCGTCAAGCCATATTAGTTGAGGATCGTTCCGCATCTGGACCGTCTGTTGGCCACTAATAGTCGTGCCCTCCCTATATGGAGACGAATCCATTCTCCCACGTTCTGTAATACAATCTATATTGTATGAAGCCTAGAGTATTCCGGAGGTTTAAGCATTGAGTCAGTGGTCAATTCAGTCGTGTGATCCAGAGAGGCCTCAAGAACGTGCATGCCTTCGTGTTCTCTTAGTTGTCGATTCGATGTATTGGACGATTGGTCATTTTGCTCACCAAGTGACAAAGAAGAACCCACGTCTCGAGGCTGTCATTTGTTCGCAATATGTGATCAGGCAGTATACGAAGCGATATCGGTCTTTTCCCCTTTCGTTTGACCTTGTTCATTTTTTGAATACGAAAACGATGAAGCCATTTTGTGGTCGTTTGCCCGTTGTCACCACGCTTCATCATATCGATGCCAGTACTAACGTCAAATATCTTGAGGACTGTGATGCGGTCATGACGGTGTCTGGCCAATGGTATCAATATTTAATTGACTTAGGTATTTCTTCTCAGAGATTAGGGGTTGTCCCGTTCGCGGTTGACTGTGAGACTTTTCATCCAGGAAGTCGAGACGAGCGACGCCATCTTCGGCATGAACTGAAGTTCGCAGAAGATGCCTTTGTGATTGGATTTTCGGGAAGACGAACGAGTGATAATGACGGGAGGAAAGGAACTGATTGTTTACTCGAAAGTTTGAAGAATATGCGTCAGGCTTATCCCCATCTGGCCACGTTAATTATCGGGCCAGGATGGGAAGACCTTGAAGGTCGACTTCAGGCAGAAGGCATTATGGCCGTTCACATTCCTTATCAACTGGACCATTATGAAATTGCTAGAATGTATCGAGCCCTGGATGTCTATTGGGTGACTTCTCGAATCGAAGGAGGGCCGGTCCCGCTTCTTGAGGCGATGGCGAGCGGGATTCCTTGTGTTTCAACACCGGTAGGTGCTGTTCTTGATATTGTCAAAGATCAACGTAATGGCTTTGTGGTTCCATTTGATAGTCCTGACGAATTCGTCAGAACAACATTAACTCTTGCTGCCAATCGTGAGTTCAGTCTACGAATTGGTCAAGAGGCCAGGGCCACGATGATGCAAGAGCGTTCGTGGAGTCAGACCCAAGTACGTCTAGCCAGACTTTATGAAATAGCCATCGAAAACTTTCGCGTGAACCAGTCTCGAACAGTTTTGAATGAGAAGGACCCCGGCGTTGAGTTCCAACAAGTGCGACATGCCTCTTGGCATACGTCAGGGTGTTTTGATGATTTCACACCAAAAATAAAACAGTGGATGAAGGCGTGTGAGCATGTACGAGGCTCAAAAATGCTGATCCAATTAGGGGAATGGCGTCGAGCAAGAGAACTGGTGGGATTGGCTTTAAAAGAACAACCCTATGATCTGAATGTTTGGACACAGATCTTCTCCATGTTACTGGGCATTGTGAAAAAAAAGATATGGCCGCGTCGTACGAATCATGATAATTCAAGCAGGATTCAATCGCCAGGTGGTTCCTAATATTGTAAGGTGATGTCCAGCCTGTTCACGCCATCAAGAACCTGAAACGACACATCATTGTGAGCGGGTGGTGCAAAAAAAAGCTCAGGGTTTTTCGAGAATCCGACTCCTTCGATTGGAAGTCCGATCCAGTTTCGGTCTAATTTTTTGTTGTTATTTTCGTCATGATGGACAACAATGGCATAGGTTCCTGGATGAGGCGCTTGCAGGCAAATCAGTGTCGATGTAACCTGTGCGGACTCACGTTTGGAATCAAGTTTTTTGCCTGACACCAAAAAGTCTTCTGGTTTGTCGCCATACAGTTTTGCTTTTATAGAGCCTTGGTTGTTGCGAACACCTAAAACGGTAATGATAACAGGGTGTAAAGCCTGATCACAGTACGCCGGTATCGTCTCTGATGTCGGTTGAGCCGACAGTGTTGTCGAAATGCCTAGGCATGCGAAGAGGGCTAAAGCCTGTAGGCAAGCCGGCGTTCTTTGCCGTTGGCCTCTGAACCTTGTCAACCAGATCGAGTGAATGTCCATAGCCTCTGCTCTGATAAGAAAAACGTCACACTATTCTTCAAAAGTGTTGTCGTCATGTCATATCTTGACATCTTGGGTTGTGAGCTTTAGTTTGCGCTATTGCCGATTCAATTAACTTCCAATGTATGATGTGGGTAATGACGCAGGCTTGGCGACCTCAAGTCGCCACCTCAGGAGCAGGACCGCGTTGAACGTCAGTTAGCTATTGAGGTTACGCATGATCACACAACAATCGTCGCCACTAGACCACCTATGAGCACAATAGTGAGTGACCCTAACGATTCTCAGTAAAAATTGAACATACAAGGCCCGTAGTGCATTGGGCGTTCGTGGTCTAGGGCCACTATGACCACTATAGTGAGTGAACCTAGGGATTCTCAGTAAAGATTGAAACGACAAGGCCAGTGATGCGTTGAGCGTTCGTGGCCTAGGCACAACTGGAACTTATTTGGATTTGCTATAGTTGATGTCCGAGATGGTTTCCCATGTATTTTTGATTTTCGGTACACGTATATGACCTATCTTAACTTAGAAGTTCTTGAGTCGATTGATGCTGATGCCTATCGGCAACAAATGCCCTATCCTTGGGTGAATCCCTATGGCCTGTTGCATGAGGAGGCGTATCAGTCCTTGATTCATGCCTTGCCGGATCTCTCATTATTTACCACAACGTTTGGACGTGCGAGGAAATACGGTCAAAAAAGTCATGATCGTTATACGTTGAAGTATCATCAGGGTTTAAGCTTAAACGCGCCATGGGCTGAATTTATCGGAGAGCTTCAAGGCAAAAGGTATGAAGCATTCCTCAAATCCCTTCTTAATTGCCGTTCGTTTGAGCTGGATTTTTTCTGGTTTTACACACCGAATGGCTGTTCCATCTCACCCCATTGCGATCATAAAAATAAGGTTGGCGCTCACCTGTTTTATTTTAGTACCCCGACCGATTGGAATTCTGAATGGGGAGGGGAAACACTGATTCTTGATGATGGGGGAACCCTTGCTCGCAAGTCTGCCCCAGATTTTGAGGAATTCCATAACAATATTCCTTCGCGTGCCATGGGGAATTATAGTCTGCTCTTTTCTCGAACGCCCAATTCGTGGCATGGCATGAAAGAAATTCATTGTCCGGAAGGTCGTATGCGAAAAGTTTTTATGGTGGCGATTAAGCGTTTGACTTCCATTGATCGACTTTCTCGGATTTTCGGTGTTTCACAACAAGCATCTGAAAGTTACTAGGGATTTCCGTTTCTTCCTCGCGTGTCAGAACTCTCTTTCGTTTTCCCATATTCCCCTTGTCTTCTGAGGTTACTTGAGAAATTCCTAAAAACACTCTGTTGAAATATGTCTATGCGAATTTATGACGAAGGTTTGCTACGGGAAATGATGTCACTAATTTTTTGGGCAATTATTTCATTTCCCAAGCTGTTGACGTGACACAGGTCAATATAAATAGGTTCTTTCCGATCAAAGGCATCGGAGAAATCGTGAAGCCAGGTCAGGTTTTCTTGTTGCTTGATGTGTTGGATATGTGGATATACCGCATTCCATTCTAACCCATCGAAGTCTTCATCTAAGTAAGAAGTATTCGGTTTGCCGAACCTTGCAACTGGCTGAAGGATGGCATGGAAATCTGCCCCATTCATCGCTGCCACGGTTTTGGAAATTTTCCAATTATTGACCAGAGTGGTCGCGACAGTTTTCGCATAGTCAGGATTATCTTTACATCGAGAAGGAGGACGATGTCCTTGCTTGAAAATCGTTTGGATGGCTTTTTGTGTTGAATTCCATAAACTTTTTGGCATCTCCCATCCATGCTCGAGTTTTTGAATGATTTTTGATTCTTCTCGGTGTCCATTAATTGAGACATCACTTCGGCATAGCGTCAGTGGGTCGTTACACCCATCATAAAACACAATGACATCCATCGGATGACTTTGGTTCACGAGATTGACTAACCGTGCCAAGCCTTGTCGGCTGATAAATCCTGATTGCGCATGATTATAGACTCGGTAATCAGGATGGAGCGTATGGAAGTGAGCTGGGATGGTATTGTGGTCGTCGACCCCGCTTCCCCACATTGTCGAGCCCCCAAAAAAGTGAATGTTTTTACTTTGTCGATTTGTCGTGTGAGGGGTCATGCGCTCCCCATGTTGGGAATCCACATGGGTTGTGACACCAGAAAACGGTTTGCGCGACCATCCCATATACGGAACATACTGTTTCGTCAATTGACGAAGCTCCCGGAAGATTTGTTGCGCCGACTCTTGGTCTGGCAGGCTCTCACGATACAGGGGTTGTCCTATCCGGACAAAGGTTTTGTTATAGAGATACACTCCGTCGATGATGATCGAGAAAAAGAAGTTGACTGATAACAGGCCAACCAGTAGCACCGCTACATTCGTCAAAATCAGCTTTGTGATTGTCTTCATTGTCCTATTATGAACAGACGGTAGTAGTTAGAATCAGAAAGGATTTTCTGGTGGGTGTCTACAGTATTGGTCGTACTTGGGGGAATATCAACCCTTGTCGTCCTCGGCGTCGCTGAAGCGGTCAAAGTCTTCTTCTCGTCCAATAAGGACCAAGACATCGCCTTTTTCGATGATCTCATCGGGAGATGGTGTGAAATTAAATGATTCTCCGACCATCATTCGTCCTTTGACCATGCGTGTGACCTGTTTTTTGATGCCGATGATATTTAAATTATGTTGCTGACGAATTTTGGATTCACCGATACTTAACCCAGATAATTTATCAGAAACGGAAACTTCTTCGATACTGTATCCGGGTGCGAGTTCAAGGTATTCCAAGACATTTGGCGAAATGAGTCGGTGGGCGAGACGAATGGCCGTGTCACGTTCAGGGTAAATGACTTCATTGACACCGAGGTTCTTGAGGATTTTCCCTTGAATGGGCGCAACAGCCTTCGCGACAATGGATTGTATGCCCATTTCCTTGAGAGTTTGGACAATAAGAATGCTCGCTTCAATATTCTCGCCAATGCTGACCACGGCGACATCGACATTTTGAGCACTCACCGCTTTCAACGCTCGTTCATCAGTTGCATCGCATTGGACGGCAAAGGTGGCAATGTCACTAATGGCTTGGATTTTTTCCTCATCGCGATCAATGGCTAAGACTTCACATCCCTTATTGATCAGTGTTTCAGCCACGCTGTAGCCAAATCGGCCAAGTCCAATTACGGCAAAAAAACGTTTCATCCAAAATATTCCTTCACGAATAGATGATGCAAGTATTGAGTGAACATGTTCACACCTGAGAAATTTTTAACGATCTTCGGATTGTGGTTTTTCGACTGCCTTCACAAATGAGCTTAGGATATCGATTGGAAGCGGGAAAAGTATAGTCGAGGTTTTATCTCCAGCGATGTTCATCATGGTGTCTAAATATCGAAGCTGAAGGGCTGCAGGGTTTTGAGAAAGTACGTTGGCGGCATCGGCGAGACGCTGAGAGGCTTGATATTCCCCTTCGGCATGAATGACCTTTGAACGACGCTCTCGTTCGGCCTCGGCTTGTCGAGCAATGGCACGCTGCATTTCATGAGGGAGGTCAACATTTTTGACCTCAACGGCTGACACCTTAATTCCCCAAGGTTCCGTAGCCTGATCAATAATGCGTTGAAGATCTGCGTTGATTTCATCGCGTTTTGAAAGAAGATCGTCAAGTTGACTTTGTCCTAACACACTGCGAAGTGTTGTTTGAGCAATCATCGATGTGGCGTAATAATAATCTTCGACATCAACAATGGCTTTCTGTGCGTCGACTACTCGAAAGTAAATCACTGCGTTCACTTTGACCGATACGTTGTCCTTGGTAATGACATCTTGTGGTGGAACGTCCATCGTGACCGTTCGAAGACTCACGCGGACTAACTTGTCAATGAACGGAAGAATAACAATCACGCCAGGCCCATGCGCGCCAATAATTCCACCGGCCAATCGTCCAAACCGAAAAATGACCGCACGTTCGTATTCTCGGAGGACATAGAAGCCCTTCGTGATTAACGCAATAATGCCTATGAGAATGAGTACATACGATGGATTCACGATAACCTCCATAGTTACACGTTTGGATGCAGTGAGACTGAAGGTTTGACATGAAGCGTTAATCCTTCGATCTTGGTTACCTCGATTGAATCTCCTGTGCGAAGAGGGGTCTCACTCCTGGCTTCCCAGAGTTCTCCATGCACAAAAACAGTGCCAGCGGGATTCAGGTCGGTTTTTACTAGGCCGGTCATACCAATGAGGCCTTCACTTCCTGTGACGGTGCGACTCTTGAGAGATTTGATACTAAAGGACACAACGAGAAGAATAAATCCAGATGTGAAGGCGACAACAGGAATAATCATCGACCAGGAGAGTTCGTAAAACGGATAGCCTTCTTTAATCAGCATGACGGAACCCAGGATGAGTGATGTGATACCTCCGATGGCTAGTAAGCCAAAACTTGTCACGGTGACTTCTAAAATAAGCATCACCAATCCCAAAATCAGGAGTAATACCCCGGCGTAGTTAATAGGAAGTGTTTGTAATGAATAAAACGCAAGAATCAGACTAATGGCGCCAACAACGCCCGGTAAAATGGCTCCGGGATTGTAGAGCTCAGCGATGACACCAATGGTCCCGATTGTCATGAGTACATAGGCAATGTTCGGGTCGCTCAATGCCTTAAGGACTTCCAAGCGCCAGGACATCGGGTAGGCTTGTATTTGCGCATCGGCCGTATGTAACGTCACCGCCTGCGAGTTGATTGAACTGGTTTTTCCATCAAGGTCTTGCAACAGTTGATTCAGGTTTTCTGGAACAAAATCGATGAGCTTGAGATCCAAGGCTTGTTGAGCGGTGACTGAGACGCTTTTGCGAACGGCGTTTTCAGCCCACTCTGCATTGCGTCCTCGGCGCTCTGCAATAGAAACAATATAGGCCACGGCATCATTTTCAACTTTTTCCATCATCACCTCATCCATTTCACCGCCTCCCATGGCGACAGGATGCGCTGCCCCAATGTTGGTGCCTGGTGCCATGGCCGCAAAGTGTGCGGCGAGCGTCAAAAACACACCAGCTGAAGCGGCACGGCCACCAGTGGGGGCAATGTAAACAACAACAGGAACCTGCGATTGCGTGATGTCTTTGACCATGATACGCATTGAGGTATCCAACCCTCCTGGAGTATCCAGTTGAAAGACCAAGGTCTCTGCCTCAGTGTCTTGAGCAATCTGAATAGCCTCTTGTAAGTACTCTACCGCAACAGGATTGATCACACCTTCATACGTTGCCACGATGACCTGGTGTGGCTTTGAATAGGCGACGGGAGCGTCCCAGCCATTCAAAAGGAAAAATACAATCCATGCAAGGTGAGAAAAAAAACGAATGGTACTCAAGAAAATGGAGAACGTTGGTGGTGGCTGAAAGAAAATCATGGGGCTCCAACAGTGAGGGCCCGTCTATTTGGATCTTACGTTCCTATTAGAACGGTGTCAAGGAAAAGGCTCAAGGACGTCAGGTGGGAAACGTCGTTCGTGAAGCGTGAAGCGTAAGAAGGGAGATGTGAGACGGAAAACGAGATACGAGATACGAGATACGAACGACGAGATATGTCACCCCACCAGAATCCCTCAAAAGAGTGGGTGTGAAATGGATAAGCTGCTTGTTAGAATGACCACCATATGAAACATTTACAAGCAGGAAACAGAATTCATTTAGTGGACAAAAAAGATCGTCATTATGCTCTCACGTTGAAGGCTGGAGATGTCTTCCAATTGAGTGGAGAGAAGATTGCTCATGATGATCTTATTGGGCAACCGGATGGAACCATGGTCCATCTTTCAACTGGAAAAGCGATGCTAGCCATCTATCCGACATTGGCAGAGTATTCAGTGAAAATGCCACGAGGGGCTCAGGTTATCTATCCCAAAGATTTAGCCATGATCACTGTTTGGGGCGATATCTACCCGGGGGCTCGTGTTTTAGAGGCTGGCGTCGGATCTGGTTCGTTAACCATGGCCCTGTTACGGGCTGTGGGCGATCAAGGGACTGTCGTGAGTTATGAAATGCGGGACGAATTTGCCAGGACCGCAACCAAAAACATTGAGCGCTATATGGGAGCAGTCCCAAACTTTACCTTGAGGTTGGGAGATATTTTTCAAGGGATTCATGAAGACGACCTTCGGGAAGGTCTCTTTGATCGTATTGTGCTTGATTTATCGGAACCGTGGCAGGTCGTGCCACATGCGGTTCAAGGATTACGGTGTGGAGGGCTGTACTTGAGCTTTGTGCCAACAATTCCGCAGGTTATGCAAACGGTCGCGGCGTTGGAGGAGACGCGGGAGTTTGCCCTCATTGAAACATTTGAGACATTATTCCGCACATGGAATATTCAAGGTCGTAGCGTAAGACCTGATCATCGCATGGTCGCCCATTCAGGATTTATCACCGTTGCTCGCAAGATAGATAGGGGGACATGGGAAACTCAATTGCCTGATCAGGAACTCGAAGCCAGCCCAGAAAACACAGAGATGATCATGGAGGATCAAGAACCGCATGAAGAAACGCAGACCTAACGATTGTGTCATTGTTGAACTGCGAAGGATACAAGAGACATGGAATCCAGAGAGAAAACCATCATTATCGTGGACGATGACGATGATATACGGGAACTGGTCGAAATTACGCTAGAGGATTCACAGTATCGTTTGTACACGGCGGAAGATGGAGCCGCGGGCCTCAAGGCTATTCAAGCCCATCGACCGGACCTTGTGATCTTGGACTGGGTGATGCCAGAGCTCACGGGGCTTGAAGTGGTTCGGAAGTTACGTGAAAACTCCATCACGGCCGGTATTGCCGTTGTCTTGCTCACAAGCCAAGACAATCGTGATCATCAAGAAGAAATCCAAACACTTGGAATCTTTTCCTACCTTCAGAAACCGTTTAGTCCTTTAGAACTCATCCAGACCGTTCAGAAAGCGTTAGCCGGATGACGTCCGAAGTGTCAGGTGGCATCCCATTTCCTGAAAGAGTCCCTGAGGACGCAAATCTTGCGGTTCAACGTCAATTAGAAGCTTCACGTTCTCAACTCGCACGCTATGCGACAGATCTGAAAACCTTGCTTCAGCGAGAGGCGGCAAAGGCGAGACAAATCACTCGAGTCAACCAACAGTTGAAAGCCTATGCCCGGGACTTAAAAAAGTCCTACGATGCCGAGCAACGAAAAAACCAAGAATTAGAACAGGCCTATGCGGAAACCATTGTCCGTTTATCTTTGGCTTCTCGATACAAAGATGAAGAGACGGGAGGGCATATTGAACGTTTGAGCCATTATTCAAAAACCATGGCGTTATGCATTGGTTGGAGCGAAGAAGCCGCAGCTCAACTGTTTGCTGCGGCACCCATGCATGATGTGGGGAAAATTGGAATCCCTGATGCCGTATTGGGAAAAAAAGGTCCGTTGGAGGAAGAAGAATGGGAAATGATCAAGACGCATCCGACATTGGGTGCGAGCTTGTTGTCGGGATCTTCCTCCCCATTGTTAAAGATGGCCAGGGAGGTGGCAATCACCCATCATGAACGATGGGATGGGAGCGGGTATCCCTATGGACTTAAGGGAGAACAAATTCCTCTCACCGGGCGAATTGTGATGTTAGGAGACCACTACGATGCGCTGAGAAGTAAGCGGCCGTATAAACTATCCTTCTCTCACAAGAAGACATGTGACTTGATGTTGAATGGAAATGATCGAACAAGACCGTCTCATTTTGATCCTGAATTACTGTCAGCCTTTCGCGAAATTCATCAAGAGTTTGATGGGATTTATTCAAAAGTGATGGAAGAAACAGACGGTCTTATCCGATCCTAATGCCCCTGTCTTTTCATGACGGATGAGCAATTAAGATGCAATGAGTTTCACTCATCGAGGATGTTCAACGGCATAGCCGGCTTCCTGCCACGCATTCATACTCCCTTCGACGTTATAGACATGTTTGTATCCCAGCTCCATTAAGGTATTAGCGGCAATATTGCTGCGGTGTCCAGTTTGACAATAGACAACAATATGATCCTCGAGTTTGGCCTCAAGATCTCGATAGCGCTGTGGTAATTCACGATAATCGATATTAAAGTCGGTTCCCGGGATGAACCCTTCCTGATGTTCTTCTGGTGTTCTCACGTCAACGAGGACAAACCCTTTTTGCAAGGGGTCCGAGACTTTGTCGAGTCCGTCCTTTACTTGTTGCACATTGAGTACATAGGGTTGGGCCGCGGAACTCGTGAGGCTCAGTCCCAAGATCACAAACAAAGTAAGAGGGACGATAATGAGGATTTTCACCTGATTCATGTTGAGGTCTCCTTTATAAGTCGTTCACGCAACGGTATACTCATGTGCATTATCAACTTTTACTTGTCATTTCATACGTTTGTGAAACAAGAATCGTCAACTTCCTATAAAAATCTTATGCTCTTGGTAAAGCGTTGGTCAAGTTTGCTGGGAATCGTCTTTGGAGTTGGCGGTCTACTAGGCTGTGGGGCCGGGGTTCTTCTTCATCCAAATGACGCGGGAGGCGGAGTGGTCCAATATGTTTTCCGAAATCATGACGGCCATTTATTGTCGCCGAACCGAACGGATGCGTTACATCAGATCAGACAGTACTGTCATGGTGCCTATCTCATACGAAGAGAAGGGCCGACTCGTGGACGAAAGCGGGTGGTTGAAGGCGTGGCAGGGACAGATGTTGTGACTGAAAATTGGTGGGGCATTGAATTTGACTGTCAGGCAAGACTGACCTCACCCAGTCGTTCGATGAACTCTCAAGTCGGTTGAGTATTTTTCAGGTCGTCCAAGGTGAGAAGACGGACTAATTGAATGCCGTTCTGTTGGAGCCGTTCTTGTCCTTCTTGTTCTGAACGATCGACAATGACTAGGGCATGGGTGACGACAAGCCCGGCGTCTCTTGCGGCTTCTGCGGCTTTAATCAGCGACCCTCCGGTTGTGAGGACATCATCAACGATGAGTGCTGTTTCTCCGGAGGAGAAGGTTCCCTCAATCAGTTTGCCAAGGCCATGATCCTTCGCGTGTTTTCTGACGACAAATGTTCGCCACTCTCGGCGAGACTGAGTCGTGTAGCCATAATCTGAAATACAGGTCGCGAGTGGGATGGCGCCAATTTCAAGTCCGCCAACGAGGTTAAATGCTAAATGTTGGAGAGAGTCATACGCGAGTTTTGCCACAAGGTGACGGGGACCTGGATGAGATAATACAATCCGACAGTCAATATAAAAGGGGCTGGTCCGTCCCGATGCGAGCCGAAACCCCGTTTGCTCATTCCATTGGAACGCGTTGGTCGTATGGAAGGTGTGAAGAAGATCGTGCTTTGACATCATGCAATCGAATGCAAGAACAATTGTGCTGAAAACGGCCATTCTTGTACCATTGGGTCATGAGGAAATGCAAACATGGAGTGTTAACAAAGTCTCGTTCAGCAAGGCCAAATTCGTGAAACGTCGTTCGTCGCTCGTAACTTGCGTAAAACTCTCTTTGCTTTTCACGAAAGACAAGAGACGATTCACGCTTGCGCGCCGAAGCGCTCCCAGCCGCCATAGCCAAGAGGCTACTATGGCGGAGTCGGCACAGCGCGCAGGCATGAGCAACGAGTTATTATGAGGAGTATATTCTGATGTTTAAGGTGAAGAAACGTCCGCTGAAAAAAGAAAAATTACCGATTCTCTATAATATTCTTGAAAATTATACCGATCATGATCCGCCGGGAAATGTCATGGTTTGTGCCATGACAGAGTCTGAGGACCTCCTGGCCCATGCCAGAGTCTTATCTGAAAGTTACGAAGTCCCTCTGGACACGATGACGCAACTCTTAACGGATGGCGGGTTGTATGAGTATCCTCAAGCCGGGGCACTGGTGACCAAGGGGCTCTTTGTCTGCAAAGTTGATGCAGCGGGAGAAGACCCAAAACAAACGTGGGTATTAGATCTTGAGCAGTATGCTGATGCCGAGCAGTTACGCCAGAGCTGGGGGCTTTCGATGGAGGAGGCAGCCGCTCGTGTCTTTTATCGAACACTTCCCGAAGAATTAAAAAAACGATTAAAGCAAAGAAATCTTGGACTCGACTATGCCAAATTAGAATTGTCGGTTGTGCGTGGTGGTGATGTAAAATACATTGATTTTCGCAAAGACTGGTCGCAGCATTTTAAACGAAAGTGCGTGATGCCTGATGGAAAGCTCGTTGAGACAAGCGGTTTGGAAGATTTTTCACAATTTCATGGAGTGAGTCAGGCTGAAGCGCGGACATTATTAGATCATGGGGGAACTTGCGAACTGAAGACAGGAGGAGTCCTGGCTTGTCAGATCATCAATGGGCAACCCTCGGTTGCTCGGTTTAATGCGCGACAGTACTCTAAAGCCAAAGCTCTTGTGAAGTCGAAGGAGGTACATATCATGGATGCCTTGAGCGAAGTGGCCATGAGCGACCCAGTATTAATGCGAGCCTTGCAGCGGGCAGATGCGACGACCTAGCTACCATACTGGTTGTTCGTAACTTGTCGCTCGTCTCTCGCATGTTACAAAAGGGGCCTTTGGCTGTTCTTTAGCTATCTTCCTGTCACGCTCGTTACTTCTCTGTTCGTGTCTCTTTCCCTTCAACGCTCTCCTTTCTTTCATTTTTTATCAAGAGTGCTTCGTCAAATACCGATCAAATGAATAACAGATCTGCAATTGTCTATAGCGAATCCAAATAGGTTCCAGCTTAACCATACGGACTTTTAACGCGGTATCAAACGCTTCAAGGGTACGGAAATTAATGGAATCAGCTATAGGGTGAGGGCGAACTGGTAATCAAGCATGGGTGAACTACAAGAAATGACCGTGGAAACACTCATAGAAAACTGTGAGGATCTGCCAACGTTGCCCGATGTCTATCTTCGAGTAAGGGATGTGATCGAGGACCCGAAGGCCTCAATGGTTGAGTTGGCGAGAGCACTGTCAGTTGATCCTGGAATGACGGCTCGAGTTTTGAAATTGGTCAACAGTCCTTTTTACGGGCTGTCCGGAAAGGTCGAATCGGTCTCGCGCGCTGCCAGTATTTTGGGAATGCAGCCTATTCATGATCTGGTACTCGCCAGTTCATTAGCCACCACGTTTTCTCAGATCACCCCAGCGATTATGGATATGAAAACATTTTGGAAATGCTGCGTCGAACGTGGACTACTTGCCCGAACATTGGCAAGAACATGTAACCTCGTTGATAGCGAACGGTTATTTGTCGGAGGATTACTGAGTGATATCGGGCATTTGGTGTTGTATCTCAAAATGCCTGATCTTGCTGCCGAAGTTCTCAAGCAAGCAAAGGCCGAAGATCTTATCCGTCCAGCTCTTGAGCAGAAGCACATGGGATTTGATGCTGCGGAAGTGGGTGCGCGGTTATTAGCGAAATGGCATCTCCCCATCAACTATCAATTATCAACTCGATATCATATGAATCTGTCAGAGGCTTCAGAACGCACATTGGAATTGGAGATTCTTCATATGGCCGGGGTGGTGATGGAATGTCAGCTCTTGGATTTACCGAGAGAATGTTGGAGACAATGGATGACGATTCGGGTAGCCGAACTTCAGGTATTGACAGATGCAGAGATTGATCAGCAGATCACGTGTGCGCAAGAAGACTTGACGCTCATGCTTGAAATGATGTCGCCAACCATGGATCATTCCGCCTAACGGATAGAAATCATCCAATTTCAGCGATAGCCGTTTCAAATAACTTCCGACTGTTTGAAGTGAGTCATCGCGCGGGGTTAGTTGATATGCCTCAGCTGGACTTGGACACCTGTCATCCAAAGATCGGTTGGATTATTGAGTGACGTTGTCGAATGTATGTGAGAAACGCGAGGACTTGCATGTATCGTGTCCTAGCATACCTACTTTCAATCTTTGGATTCGCTATAATTCACGGTACAGCGACTGGAGAATAGGGCAACTCAGCAATACCTTGACGGTGATTCCAAAACCCTACCTGGTTTCTTCCACCTTCCTTTGCCCCATATAACGCTTTGTCCGCGTGATCGACGAGTTCCGCTGGATCAACGAGATCCGAACTAATCGACGCCACTCCGAAGCTGGAGGTGATACGTATGCCTGAGGTATTTCGAACTTTCGCGCCACTTTCCAGTTCAATTTTTTGGCGCATATGTTCAGCGATTGTCATGGCCACTGTACGATCGGCGCCCGGCAAAATCACACAAAATTCTTCGCCCCCGTAACGACCAATGACATCAGTTGGTCGAATACATTTACTCATCGTCTTGATCACAACCTGAATGACTTGATCTCCAAGAGCATGACCATATCGATCATTAAACAATTTAAAGTGATCGATGTCAGTCATAATGCAACTTAATGTTGCGCTATTGGCTCTTGCCGCTATAAATGCCTGCTCGAATTGTTCAAAAAAGGCACGGCGATTGAAACATCCGGTGAGCGGGTCACGTGTCGCTCGTCTTTCGAGTTCCTCGTTTTTCTTCATGATTTCAGTTTGAGTTTCTTTCAAACTGTGTAAGGCACTCACCAATTGGGCATTAGCCTGGTCTAATTCCGTCACATCATTAAACGAAACGAGCATGCCAGTCACCTCTCTATACTCGTTGGTCATTGGGGAGCAGTTGATCAGCAATTTTCTGAGAAGCCCCTGTGAAACTACTAGGACACGCGGGACTCCAGTTTGCGGACGATTCTGAATGCGTGCAAGTTCCCATGGAGTTTTTTCTTTAAGATACTCTTCAGTGGTTAACCACATCAGGTCTGTGAGTTTTGTTCCAAGTATAGCCGATATTTCTTTTCCTGTTTGAGACAGGAAGGCCCTATTGGCCAAGATGATGTGATCTCGTGTATCGAGAATCACCACCCCTTCTTCTAAGTTATCTAAGGCTGCCTGGACTCGCTGTGGAATTACGGAAGAGGGTTCCAAGTGCCGCCATGTGCGTTTCATGAAAAAATAGTATTCCAGGAATCCCAACAACGCCACAAAGATGATGAAAGGAACCCATGGTAACGTTATGAATGTAGTCGGTTGGGAGACTGAATGTGCTTGAAAGCGAATTTGCAGAATACCCCATATTGCCAAATCTTGATAAATGGGAACCTGGACATGATCGAGCGTGGACTCGTTGTTTTCTGGAGGAGTCCACAAACTCTCATGATGCGAAGTCGCAGTAAGAGTTTCACCAGTTGCAGAGACTAAAGCCGCAGAGAGGATATCAGGGGTGCGTTCGACCAGTTCGTTCATCGCGATTTCGATGGTCTCAAAATCGTTGTAACTTGCCAGGGTGGAATATTGAATCGCGAGTGCTTCAGAGAGCGTTCGACGATAAGTTAAGACACGCTCCCGTTCGTCTGGAACCACCTGGAGGAATGTGTTTCCCAGCATCATTGTGATAACGGTTAATGAGACCAACCCAATACTGATGGTGATGAGGGGAGGAAGCCGCATAATATGGCAAGGTCAAGATGAATCCTAAGTTAGTGAGTCGTACTGCAAATCTTGGAAGATTTTGTATATTCCTTAATGTTTCTGATTCTCTTGTCCGCTGCCTGCTTGCTGATCAGTTGTTGAAGGTCACGAGACATCCTGTCATATCAGAAGACAAAGGAGTCCCTTGATATGAAATATTTTCGTATACGTGACGATCGATTGCCTCGACGTTGCATCAGTTGCAATATGTTTTTTTCAATTTGGTTAATCGGATAATGATGAGAATACTTGTCTATTTTTCTCTTTACTTGAAGTCGCGCCTCTTCCTGTACCTCATCGGTTGTTAACCGTTGAAGATTGATTGTTTGGAATCTTTTGAATCTGTTGCTAAAAGGACGATGTGTGCAACAGAGAAGAACGATCTGCAATAGGCTGTAATCTCTCATTTTTTACTTCTAGACGGTGATTAGATGGTTTGTGGGTTCAGAGATGCCTGGCTTCAGTACTATTTCGATATGGTATGGCCATGACAACCTATCTGTTCTTTCTTAGGCGTACAAAAGGGACAGAGCTGTCAAGTATTTTGTATTGAAATGACTTCAGTGTGGGTGTATCGATCAGTGAGTCGGGGAGAGGTGTGTCAATCTCGTGTTCGTGGTTTTACTTGTTTTCCTACCATTCGAATCATCATCGATCGAGGCAGAAACCTCGAGAATCTATCGGATAGCCAACCTTGCCATCCAACGGTAATGCGGGAACCGTGTTTGTCGAGTCCTGTGAGAGATGCCTGCACAACTTCTTGAGCCGTTTGGGATCCTAATGGGTTGGTTGGACGGTACCCTGCAGTGTTGTGAAAGTTTGTATCGGTCGACCCAGGGCAGCAGGCTTGAATGGTGACTCCTGATTCTCGAACTTCTTCAGCGAGCGATTCGGAGAACGAAATGAGAAAGGCTTTGGTAGCTGCATATTCAGTCATATAAGGAATAGGCAGGAATCCAGCCACGGATGCAACATTGATAATTGCTCCTGACCGGCGTTCTATCATGGTAGGTAAAAAGAGTCGGGTACTTTCTACGACAGTAGTGATATGCAGTTGAAGCATTTCTCGAATTCGCGTCATCGGCATGTCGGAAAATGTCCCATACATGCCAAACCCTGCATTGTTGATCAGGATGTCAGCAGGTGTTTTGCTTTTTTGGGCCAGAGCAAAGAGTTGATGTGCAGCTCCTACTATTGAAAGGTCCAAGCATTCAATGATGACCTTCACGTGATGATCACGTGAAATATGTTCGCTGACTTGTTGTAGCCGAGTTTTATCTCTTCCGACCAGTAAGAGTGGGTAGCCACGGCTAGCCAGTCGTTGAGCGTATTCCGCACCGATTCCTCGAGAGGCGCCTGTTACTATTGCCAAGCCTTTATGCTGATTTCGAGACGGCATGTCTTGTCCTTCTAGTCAGGATGGTGGGCGTGCTGCAGTTTGCCACAGCTGTACGTTGTCGGATCATCACGAGCATGTCTGATGACCCCACAGCTTATAGGTGGATTAGATATCTTGCCAAGTGGCCTCCAGGCCATTGTACCTTGGTTCGTTTCCTGAAGAAACGTAGTTTTGAACCCGCTCTAGTCAGAGTAAGTCCTTGTGAGCATGGAATCTCTGTAGATGGAGTCACTTGCTGTGGCATTCGATTCTGATAAAACAAATATCTGTCTCATTCTGAGGCGATGGGTCTGACAGATAATTTTTAATATGACAGAGTCTTTATACAATTGCCTAACCTGTCCTACCAAATTGTATGCTGCTCTCTTTGTTGTACTAGGTTGTTTTGTTTCCTGCCCTGTATTGCAAGTCTCACAATGTTCATGTTCTGATGAAGTTCATGAGTCGTCTTTGTTTTACAATTATTTCGACATTTGGATTTGTTCTCGGCTTGTGGTCGTCGGGACAGACTGAGACCATCAATCCAGATGTGAGCTTGAGACAACCTTTTGCCACTGTTCATCACCCTTCTCCACGGCTTCTCGATGGATTTGGTATGTCGGTGATGGAGTCCAGTGGGCAGGTATTAGTGGGCGCCCCGTATGCGAACGTGGCAGGCCATGACACCGGTCAGTCGTATCTCTTTAATACTCAGGGAAATTTAATTCAGACCTATTCGATTCCGACCATGACGCCAGGGGCCTTATTTGGCCAAGCTGTGGCCCTTACCGGGCATAGTGTCATTATCGGAGCCCCGCATGGGCGAGATTCCGTAAGGACGCATACCGGAGCGGTCTACATCTTTGACCGAAGGACGACAGCATTGCGGCTCACGTTAGATAATCCGCACCCGACAAGCGGGGTGTTTGGTCATGCCTTAGCTGTTCAAGGCAACCGAATATTGGTGGGTGATCCTCAAGCGAGTACCTCAACCAGGTTTCGCACCGGTGCGGCCTACCTGTTTCATGAAGGAACGGGTGTACTACAGAAAACATTTCATCCTAGAGGTGATGGCGCGAAACAACCAACGCAGTTTGGACATGCCGTGGTGTTGGTCGGACAATCCATATTTGTCAGTGCACCTTTTGGACATGTTGATCAGCACGAGGCTGGAGTGGTGTATCTCTATGATGCTAAAACAGGAAAACTGGTTCGCACCTTTGAACCTCCCAACCCTTCTGATTCCTTAATGTTTGGATGGGCATTGGCCGCAAATGCCCGAGTGGTGTTGATCGGAGCCCTTGGTTTTCATGATCGCTACCGTGAAGAAGGCTTGGCGTATCTTTTTGATGTGCAGTCCGGAGACTTATTGCATATCTTAAACAATCCTAGTCCAACGGAACGCGCACGTTTTGGAAAGTCAGTCGCGCTTCTTGATGACTGGTTAGTGGTTGCCGCTCCAGGTGACCGAATTCTTGAATCAGGGAAAATTGAAGGCGGCGTTGTATACGTCTTTGATCATGGCCCTGGAAAGCTTATTCACACTCTTCATGATCCTCTTCCGTCGACCGGAGCCAGTGATGTGTTTGGTGAAACACTCTTTTCCTATGGAAACCACCTTGTCGTTGGGGCACCGTTTGGTGGGGCAGGTCTTGAGCTTGATGCCGGCATCATTTATCAATTTGCCATTCAACAGCCTCAGTAATTCACGCCGCTTCGATTGATTTTCTTCATCAATTTTTTCTGCCCTCTCTTTTTCCAGTTTCAGATGTCATGAGTCACAACGGCGTGTCAGAAAACGCCATAACTCATGAAGACGTGATTTCTCGTTAGCAGACTCACCGTGCGACAAACTCCTGCGCAACCTACTGAAAGTGAGACGAAATCTCAAATCCCTCGATTTTCATTGTTTTACGGTTTCTTCGGCATATCCTTTGCTCAAGTTATAAGGAGCATGGAGTCTTTACGTATTTATATTTCATTTGCGAGGTGGTTCATGAAACGGCTATTACCGATTGGTATGAAAGAGAGTGAAATGATGACAGAAGAGTGGTGGGCGTCAAAACATCAAAAGCAACGGGGTAGTGTGTTTATTCGATCGGGGAAACCCTCAAAAGTTCAAAATCCAGGTCTTATGCAATGTGCGCAATGCGGGAGCGAAGTAAAAATTTTGGTGTCTCCAAGACGAAATCCTCATTCAAGTAAATTGGGACGTGCTGTGAGTATGAAAGACCATGATTTATGTCGTCGTTGTTGGAGACGTCTCTTACAAAAAGAACCACGAGGGATTGTGATAGATCTTGAACACGCGCGGCGTGCCAGATTGCAGAAGCAGAAAGAAAGTTCATCTTCCCGTGAATCTCAAGAATTGCCACCAACAGCTTCGTGAAGTGAAGTCCTTGTCCGATTGCCGATACCGTGAGCGATAAAATCGTCTAGGTTTTGGCTCACAAGCGCAGACCGATCATTGTTCTCGGTCTGCGCCGTGACCATGAAACCCTTACGATAATTTGGCACAGACTGATTTGACTTCGGTGTACAACTCTAATGCCGCATGTCCCATTTCCCGCCCCCAACCTGATTGTTTGTATCCTCCAAATGGAAGCGCGGCATCGAAGATGTTGTAGCAATTAATCCAGACGGTTCCAGCCCGAAGTTCAGCTGCAATTCTATGCGCTTTGCTAATATCTTTAGTCCAAACCGCAGATGCTAATCCATAAATGCTGTCGTTCGCCGCAGGGATCACTCCTTCAATGTCCTGAAAGGGGATTGCGCAGACGACAGGACCAAAAATTTCTTCTTTGATCACCTTCATGTTGGGTTTCGTATTCACCAATACGGTGGGCTCCACGAAATATCCTTGTCCGCCGACTTTATTCCCGCCAACGACGGTTTCGGCGCCCTCTGAAAGTCCTGCTGCTAAATAGTCGAGCACTCGTTGTTGTTGTTCATCAGAAACGAGTGGTCCCATATCCGTCGTTGGATCAAGGCCCGGTCCAATGTGAATATTTTTTGCCTCTTCCGCGACGCCTTCGACGACAACATCAAAAATATCTTTTTCAATAAACAATCGTGACCCGGCACAACAACATTGTCCGTGATTGAAAAATATACCACTGGCCACGCCAGGAATACTGATATCAAGATCGGCGTCATGACAAACAATGTTCGGTGATTTTCCTCCGAGCTCCAGTGACACTTTTTTTAAGTCATGCGATGCGGCATTGAGAATCATTTTCCCAACTTCTGTCGAACCGGTAAAGGCAACTTTATCAACCTGAGGATGAGCGGCTAGAGCGGCACCTGCGGTTTCTCCATAGCCGGTGACAATATTCACCACGCCATCTGGAAAGCCGGCTTCACAAATCAATTCGCCAAGGCGAAGCGCCGAGAGAGGGGTTTGCTCGGCAGGTTTGAGAACAATTGTGCAGCCTGCAGCGAGCGCAGGACCAAGTTTCCAAGCTGCCATGAGCAACGGGAAATTCCATGGAATAATTTGTCCGACGACGCCAACGGGTTCACGGAGGGTATAGGCATGGTATTGCGCCCCAGGAGTAAATGGGACTGAGATGGGGATAGTGGTACCTTCCAATTTGGTCGTCCATCCTGCCATATATCGAAACAAGTCAATGGCTAAGGGAACGTCAGCTACACGTGCGACCGTCAAGGGTTTGCCATTGTCTAACGTTTCGAGCTGAGAAAATTCTTCTAAGTGGGACTCTAAAAGGTCTGCGAGTTTCCAAATCAGTTTTCCACGTTCTGATGTGGTGATCCGACGCCACGGTCCCTGGTCAAAAGCTGCACGAGCTGCTTGTACAGCTTTGTCGATGTCGGTGTTTTCTCCTTCCGCCACTTGAGCCAGGATTTCACCGGTTGCCGGATTGAACGTCGGGAAAGTTTTGCCAGAATCGGCTTCTACCCAGTGACCATCGATCAGAAGTTTGCTAGGACGAGTCACAAAGTCATTCACGCGATCGTCAATGCGAAGTTCTGGAGTTGCAAGACTCATGATAAGCCTCCTCGTCAATGTGAAAGATGGGGATGAAGTGAGTCCATGAGTGATCCTACACGGACGTCTAACGGATGCAGAAGTTTACCGATGAAGACAACTATTATTATGGCTCTATGTCTCCTTGTACTGCAAGTGCATTTCTATGAGAACGTAAGTTGTTGCATGTCCAGGTTAAGATCAAACACGACATAATAATAACTTTGAAATCTATTCCCCGTGGCTTGCCTCGGGGTTATCGAACAAAGGGAAGAGTTTGAGAAACCGTGGTGTCTCAATGTGATCAGAATTCCTCTGAATACCCCGAGAGCTTGCTGCGGGGATCATTATTGATTGTGAAGGTTTACAAAGAATTGGTGAATTCTAGGCAAAGATTTCTCGTTCAAAGTGTCAAGAACGCAGAGAAAAATAGATAAGGTGAACTAGTCGTTCGATCTTTTTTCGTTAAGATTGAAGTACGAGGATTTTTTTCTGTGAGGTGTCATTGTCCAGTCTTGCCGAAAGGTTCAAACGTGCATGATCATCATGAAGAGACTCGAAGACTACCTTTTCCCTAATGTCGTTCTTTTGCTTCCTTCAAGAACAATGAGTGGCTTGCACATTAATTGAGACAGAAATCGTCTTCACCTAGATCCTCTGCTGGTCGATGTTTTCCTCCTGCTTTATCGAGTATTTTTTTCAGTCTATTGCGTTCTAAAGAGAGTTGTTCGCGAAAAAAAGCATTTTCTTTTGATATTTCAGAGAGTTCATCGATAAGTTTTTGATTTTGCTCGCGTAAATATTCCACTTCTTTTTCACATTCATCAATGTTGCTGAAGTATGTCATGGTCGACCTCCATTTCTCGATGGATTTGCACAGCCATTTTATTTGCTAATAATGAGAGAAAAGATGTTCAGGCTTCTCGAACCTGATAGCACGAAGTCAATTTTGTATAAAAAGTTGAATGGTAATCCTCTCGCTTTCGGTCTACAGGTGGGAAGACTAAAAGTTCACTCATCCAGGGTTTTATAGAGTTTGTCTTCTTTCCTTGATCCCTCACAATAAATCATAAGGTAATGGCTCTCTTATTGATCTTAAAAGAGAAGTTATCATTTTCTCTATATAATAACAGATGAAGCAAGCGTTCTGGAAATTTCCTCAATTTCAGTCGAGAATGCAGTGGTGTGGCGTTAGATTTTCACGCTTGAAGAAATTTTCAGAGTAATTGTGATAATGAAGTGAGGATTCTTTCCGTGAATATATGAAATTGAGTCTACTGAATGCTTTACGAGACTGGCGGGATGGTGTGAGCCTGCCGGTCTTTCTGCTCGCAGCAGGATTTAATATTATCCTCATCGGGTTCGGAGGGCTGTTTACCGAGACGGCCGGAACCCTTTTCGATAACCTTCTTAATTTCATTAGCATGAAATTGGGATGGTATTACGTGTTGACGACATCCTTTTTCGTGGGGTTTGTGTTCTGGCTTCTGGTCTGCCGGCATGGAGATGTTCGTCTGGGTGATCCAGACGAAGAGCCTCAATTTAGTTTGCCGGCCTGGCTATCCATGTTATTTGCAGCCGGAATGGGTATGGGCTTAGTTTTTTGGGGAGTGGCCGAACCTCTCTATCATTACCAAACACCACCACGTGCTGAACCATTCAGTTCGGCAGCAGCGCAAGAGGCTATTCAATTCAGTTTTTTTCATTGGGCTTTTCACCCATGGGCCGTCTATGTCATTTTTGGGTTGGGAATCGCATTATTTCATTTTCGTTACAAACTTCCCCTTGCGCCGCGCTCGTTGTTATATCCGTTAGTGGGCAACCGAATTCATGGATGGCTTGGGCATATTGTTGATGCGTTTTGCACTATTGGCACGCTTTTAGGAGTCGCGACGTCGCTGGGGTTAGGAGCCATGCAAATCAATGCGGGATTGAGCCAGGTTACTAATATCGAATATGTCACGCATGTACAAATATGGATTATTGTTCTGATCTCACTGGTGGCAACAATCTCCACTGTTACTGGTGTATCAAAGGGTATTAAATATTTAAGTGTTATCAACGGATCGATAATGCTTTTTCTATTGTTGTTTGTCTTTTTCACGGGCCCGACGCTGTTCCAAATCAAATTATTCTTAACGGGCATCGGAGATTACCTTCAAAATCTTGTGGGTACGAGTTTATGGTTGGATCCGCGGCAAGATTCTAATTGGCAATCAACCTGGACCTTATTTTATTGGGGATGGTGGATTTCTTGGAGCCCCTTCGTGGGAATTTTTATTGCTCGAATCTCGCGAGGTCGATCCATCCGGGAGTTTGTCGTCTACGTATTGCTTTTGCCGGCCTTGGTCAACTGTTTTTGGTTTTCGGTATTTGGCGGAACGGCCATGTATGTCGAGCGGTTTGGTGATGGCAATCTTCTTGAACCGGTGACGGAAAACGTGGCGATGTCCTTGCATTTATTACTCGAACATCTTCCGTGGACGTCCTTTATGCAATGGACCGCATTGGTGCTTATCGTGATCTTCTTTATTACCTCGTCGGATTCTGGCTCCTTTGTCGACGACATGGTGACCTCGGGTGGAAATCCCAATCCTCCGGTGGCCAATCGCGTCTTTTGGGGCATATCGGAAGGGGCCGCCGCCGCCGTCCTATTGCTGGCGGGAGGACTGAACGCTCTGCAATCAGCATCCATATCCGCCGGCCTTCCCCAAAGCGTGCTCTTACTCGTGACGTGTGTCGGTCTGATTAAAACATTGCGTACAAAGGAAATGAATACCCAAGAGGTGAAACAGAAGGGCCAATAGAGATATCTAGAGTCTGTATCTTTTTCCAACACATATGGACAATTTTCTCAAACTTTATCATGAAGCGGCTGTCACCAGTATGGGGTTATTCTGGATGGCTCTGTGGGCCTTCGGATTGGGCTATCTCATTAGTAGTTTGATCCAGGTCTTTGTCACGCAGGAGCGGATGAAAAAAGGAATGGGAGAAGCCGGGGCTAAAAGCGTGGCGCTCGGTACTTTTTTCGGATTTATTTCTAGTTCCTGCAGTTTTGCGGCTCTTGCCACGACCCGTTCCCTCTTCACGAAGGGCGCAGGATTGATTCCGGCACTGGCCTTTTTACTCGCATCCACGAACTTGGTCATTGAGCTCGGAATCATTATTGCTGTCTTTCTCTCTTGGCAGTTTGTGGTGGGCGAATATTTGGGAGGCGTCTTTCTGATCCTTTTGATGTGGATGGTGGTCAAACTGACTTTGCCCGAGAAACTCGAAGACCACGCTCGCGACCATGCCAAAAAGGCGATGGGCGAAGAACAAGAAGAAGACATACCTGACTGGAAACGCCTCATCCGATCTAAAGAAGGTTGGCGTAAAGTTTCGAACCGCTATATCATGGAATGGGACATGGTGTGGAAAGATGTCACCATTGGGTTTACGGTCGCTGGCATCATCGCGGCCTTTGTTCCAAAAAGCTTTTTCCAGGCATTGTTCGTCGGGTCGGACCAATCCGATCCTGCGATGTGGGAAATTCTTCTACAGACGCTGATTGGCCCTGTCGCCGCCTTTTTTACGTTCATCGGATCGATGGGAAATATCCCCTTAGCCGCGGTGTTATTCAGCAACGGAGTCAGCTTTGCCGGGATTATCGCATTTATTTTTAGTGACCTGGTCGTGTTTCCCGTCCTGCGGATTCAGGCTCAATACTACGGGTGGACCATGGCCCTGTATATCCTTGGAGTCTTCCTTGCGGTTCTGGTGGCGACAGCTCTCCTGTTGCATTATGGGTTTTCGGTTCTGGGTCTGTTACCGGATCCTAGCATGGCGAAAAGTGTGACCGAACGAGAATTTTTCAAAGTAGACTATACATTATTTCTCAATGTGGCCTTCCTGGCCATGAGTGCGGGATTCTTGTGGTGGAATAAAACACAAAACGGGGGGCACGATATGGAGGATACATCATTAGGAGAAAAGGTGTTGTACTGGTTGGCCATCGCGGCCTTTATCTGGTTAATTGGAGGACTTCTCGTTGGGTTAATGTGAATTGGGCGAACCGATACAGCGATATTAAGCAGTTAATTCCATCAGATTTTTTCGCCCAATCACGAAAAAAGACGCCTGGCATCCCGTTTTTTTTTGATTAAAGAACTATCTATTGCCTAGAACAATGCCCCCCCTCAAATGGCCCCTCCGCACCTTGTCAGGTGCATTGAAGAGGTGATAGACAAAAAGCAAGATTTTCCAGAACTGACGGGGAAGGAATGAAGACTTTTTAAAAAAAACTAACTACTACATTATTCTCTATTTCCTGAGGGGTTCTCTTGATTCTCGTTAGAGTGGGACGGTCAAAGGCATATCCCTTCAGAGTGTAAAAACTCCTCAATAACTGCAGATATGAGTTGACGATGAAGGAGCCTAACATTGAACCGGAAGCTCTTCAAAAGCTACCCAACACAGAAGACCTGAAACATGTCGAAATTCCTGTGCTGGATGACCTTCTTCAGCGCTTAATGAAGCAGGAGTCTGCGTTTCGAGGTTTTCTTCGACAACGTCTATCAGATGACACTCTTGTGGAGGATCTCCTACAACAGAGTTTCATTAAGGCCATCGAACGAGGTCACGATCTGAGAAATATTGAGAATGCCGTTAGTTGGTTCTATCGTATCCTGCGGAATACCGTCGTAGATTACTATCGGTCCTATGCCTCCAACAATCGAAAAGTCGAGGGTCTGCTTCAGGAGATGATCACCGCCGGTGAAGACCAGACTCCCGCGTTGGATGAGGTTCGACCAACAGTTTGTGTTTGCCTGACCCTGTTGTTGAAAGACATTCGACCCTCCTATACAGACCTCCTTCGGCGAATTGATTTAGAAGGAGAATCCATGGATGTGGTTGCCAATGACCTCGGGGTGACGCCGAACAATCTTACCGTCCGACTTCACCGCGCGCGCAAAGCATTGAAGGCCAGATTGGAACAGGTCTGTGGGGTCTGTACCAAACATGGTTGTTTCAATTGTACGTGTTCCTAATAGTGTTTCTATCTGTCTCCAAAAATTAAGTCCTTCCTTTCCTAACACGGATTCGAGCCACTGTAATAATTCCACCATGCCTCCGTCTGCAGGAGTGAACGGTTCATCATTCATCACTTACCAGGAGGTTTCACATGATGCAGATCGAATCTAGCACCGCGACATTGGAACAGGATGAAGAATCATGCTTGTGCGGTTGCGGGACAGCTAATCCAGAGGAAAACCGTCACGAGCGGTTTGAGGATCACCACCATATGCACGCTCGTCACCACATGAGTGATGGTCAGCATGAAATTGAGACCTCGTCGCTCAACCGCACGGCCTTAATGGCGACACTACATTGCCTGACGGGTTGTGCGATTGGTGAAGTGTTGGGAATGGTTATCGGCACGGCACTGGGTTGGAGCACTTGGCCAACGATCGCACTGGCTGTCGTATTGGCATTTCTCTTTGGGTATGGGATGACGCTTTGGCCACTTCGCCGGGCGGGCATGGCCTGGAACACGGCGTTTGGGTTGGCCTTGGCGGCTGACACCCTGTCCATGACCATCATGGAGATTGTGGATAATGCGATCATGTTGGTCATCCCCGGCGCGATGGATGCTGGGATGCTGGACCCAGTTTTCTGGGGGAGCTTGGCTGTGGCGCTGATGCTGGCCGGCATTGCGGCCTTTCCGGTCAACCGCTGGCTGATTGCGCGGAACAAGGGCCATGCCTTAGTACATGCTCATCATTGGGGGTAATTGGATTTAGGAGCACATTATAATTGCCACGGAGAACAATTATGGTGAGCCCGCGTTATGGCGATTGGGGTTTCGGCCTCAGTCGCCATAATGTTGCCTGAAGACGGAATAGATTGTCGCGGAATTTGACAGTCCTATGCCGATGGTTTTTGGTCCTATAATGCTGAAGAATTCCAAGTCTTTCTCTTTCTACCCAATAAATTGTGCGGTGAAAGGGATGGCATGTTGGGTCTATCAGACTGATAATACTGGGGCGTTACAAGGTAACCCATCACGTTTTCCTTCCAACGCACAGCCAGTGGCAATCCTTCCCCAAATCTGCATCCGTAGATGCTCTGTTTCATTCGTGTCTTCTGCTTTTGAATCTAACGTGTGGCCTTCTCACGTTGGCATTGTTAATTTAAGAGAGACTCAAGTTCACCGTTCCAATGTGCCATCAGCAGCATGACTGAATACCACAACATGAGTTCACTTTTGCTGTAGCATTTCGTTTTTCGACGGAAGCGGGCTAGAAAATGGCGAACCAAGCTGTTGTATCCTTCTACGGTGAATGTCTCGGCCTTGGATTGCCGGTGTTTCTCTGAGGGGACGAAGTGTTCATACGGTTCCCAATAGTCGGTCATAACAGTCGTAATCGTTGGGCTCTTGATGGCTTCCCATAAGCGTGTCCCAGTCACAACGCCCCGGGTTCCAGTGACAGCATGGAGGAAGCGGTGCCCAAGTCGATCAACAGCAAGCCAGACCCAGCAATAGTTTTTTTATGCCTCACGTAACTATGCAGTTCATCGAGTTCGACGATCTGGGCGGCCTGGCGCTTGACCTGAGCGGCTTCCTCCCCAAACACTTTAATCCACTGGTAGACGGCCACATGACTAAAGCCCAATACACGTCCAATGGACCGAAACCCCAAGCCTTCTAGGTACAGGGTCAACGCCAACCGACGCTGGTCGGCGGTGGCCGTGTCGGACTTATGGGCGACGGTAAACAAGTAGCGACATAGTTTGCACTTGTAGCGTTGGCGTCCGTCCTTCATGCCGCTTTTGACTTTGTCGGAACTGGCACACCGTGGACAACTTAGCATCATCACCTCCAAGGAAAAGGGTAGGAGGTGAGTCTAGCTTATATCTCTTAAGTTAACAATGCCCTCACGTTTATGGTCCTGGCTGGGTGTGATGATTTCCTACACCCTGTCTTCCTTGAGTTTGATGACGTCCCTTGGCAATCGCCTTATAGATTTCACCGGGCTGAATATCTTCGTCGCTGAGCATGACTCGATGGTACAAGTCCTCCGGTAGGACCCGGAGCACAGTCATTAATCCCTTGACCCCATGGTACCAGTTGGCTCTCATGCCTTTGGCTTCCCGGCGGTTCGTGATTGTCGCCATGGCTTGGTGATCGTGGCGCATGTGCATGTCCTGCATTTTTTGCGGATACCCCGGCACCTGAAAGGCGGGTTCTTGCAGAGCTGGATCGACGGACGGACGGGCAGGCAATGAGTCGGCATACTGTGAGAAATCGAATCCCCCTCGAATGTGTGGTCCCACCTGCCGTACCATATGATTCATCATGTGATGCACCATATGGCAATGAAAAATCCAGTCCCCTGGGTTGAAAGCGACGAATTCAAAGTCTTGTGCCATGGCGACTCCAACTAGCGTATTATTTCGAGGAACCCAGGCACTAGTGGGGATACGCCCTGCTTCAGTTCCGGTTAGCCAAAATGTATGACCGTGAAAATGTACCGGGTGATGCTGCATGGGGCTAAAGTTCACGAGACGGACCCGGACCCGTTCTCCATGTTTGCAGACCATGGGAGTGGTATAGGGACCGCTTCGACCATTAATCGTGTGCCAATTCCAGTCCATCGCCATGGAATCGGCCCTGTTGGCATTGGGGGGGATAAAAAAGTTTTGAAACAGTAAGACAAAATCTCGATCGACCGGAGGATCATACGCAATCTTAGGATGAATAATGAACAAGCCGGCCATCCCAAAGGCTTCTTGCATCGCCACATGAGAATGATAAAAAAATGTTCCTGTTTGATGGAGATCGAATTCGTAGATATGCTTTTTCCCTGGTGGAATGAGATCTTGGGTCACCCCTGGGACCCCATCGTATTGCATGGGTAATTCCAGGCCATGCCAATGCACGGAAGTCGGTTCCGGCAAGTCATTATGAACCACAAAACGGACTCGATCCCCCTGATAGACTTCGATCGTAGGCCCGGGCATCGTGCCATTAAAGCCCCAGACATCCATGAACTGACCAGGGAGAAACTCTTGCTTCACGGGCGTGCAGCGAAGCATAAATTCTTTAGCCCCATTGACCATTTTCCATGGGACTTTTTCCAAGTCCGGTGTCTCAACCAATACCGGTTCCAGCCCTGATTTTCGAAATCCAGGGACCAGTTTTCCTAAAAACTGATCGGAGTTTGGTGGCCCTCCATAACTTGGATGAAATCGAGAGTACTGGGAGAATTCACCTTTGGCATTCTGTTCATTCATGCTATCGGTCTGGATGGGTTGATGCGAGATGGTTTGCGCGTTTCCAAATCGAGTCAACAGAGATCCCAATCCCAAGGCGATACCAGTATTCAATATTTGTCGTCGGGTGGGGCTAAATTTCATGGCCGTATTCTCCTCTCAGTCATCATGAGTTCATTGGGTGCGTGAGATAATTATTCAAATGATCCGCTATCGAGGCTTTGGTGTTGCATCGATATGTCCCGGGAGTGTTACCCCACCAGGCGCGGTCAATCCGTCAACCAATAACAATCCTTGAATGGCTACCCGAGTGCTTTGTCGTGCAACTAGATGATCGATGTAGATCAACCGGCGTCCGAAAAAATCTTGCTGGGCTTCAAGGACGGCGGGCCATGTTTCTCGATTTTTTTCATAGCTTTTCAGACGAAGTCGATAACGCTGCTCGGATTCCGGTAAGAGGACCGTTCGATAGCTCTTCACATGTTGCAAGGCCGTCCGGTATTGTTGAAATTGTTTGGCCAATGAGCGACGCAGACGGAGTTCCGTCAAACGAATCTCGGCCTGTTGTTGTCGATAGTCGGCTTGTGCCTGCTGAATAGTGCCTTGGTTCCAGTCAAAAATCGGTACCTCGATAAACGCTCCGACTCCATAGACGGTTTGTCGGGCATCGTAGTTACGGCCTGCCGACCCTCGTAGGACCAAATCAGGAATCGGCTGAACTTTTTCGCGTTCAATGGTGATGGCATCGGCTTTTAAGACCGCTTTTGCTAATGCCAGCTCCGGGCTTTCGGTCAGTAAATGCTGAAGAGCGGATTTCCATTCAAGAGAGTCGGTTGGCTCCTCTAGGTCTCCAGGAACTGCAGTCAGAGGTTGGGGTATTCCAACGACAGTCATGAGCCATTCCCATTCCATCTCCAATTCGTTTTCTGCCATTTTTACATTGAGATCTTGCTCACCAAGCAGGACCTTGGCTTGATGAAGATCGGTCAGGTTCGCTTGTCCTACATTGACCATTTCCCGCACTGTCAGAAGACGGTCTTGCACGGTTTTAAGGAGTTCGTGTTGAATGGCTAGCCGTTCTTGTGCGGCGAGTACTTGGTAGTATCGAATGCGGACTTCGTTAATAATTCGATATTCCTGAGCCAATGCCTGGAATTCTGCTGCCGACGCCCGCGCCAAATATTTCTCTCGACTTAATCGCAGTTTTCCAGCAGTCACAATCTGTTGTTGGACGAACCCGCCTTGAAACTCTCCGACCGTATCGTTGACGCCGATTTGTTCTCCGCTATATCCCATGAGAGGATTGGGATAGAGGCCCGCCTGCAGAGCCTTCGCCCGTTCTCCCTTAATCTGCATTCTTGCTTGTCGTAAGGTGGGATTGTGCTGCTGAGCAAGATCTTCTACGCGCGATAGCGTGAAAGGACCAGCAATATTCTTCTTATCGTGTTGCAAAGATAATGAGGTTGAAGCGGTTGGGGATAGGGATGGTACGGAAGGTTCTAATGAATGATTCGTGGAATGATCCACCGTCTTGAGCGGCATCGTGTGTCTCATACTCCTATTCTGTTCTTGAAGCGTTTGCGACGCACAACCATATGAACTCAATCCAAACAATCCTATGAGAATTGTTGTCAGTCCGATCTTTATCATCCATTCTTTCATGCTCAACCTGTAGAAATTCTTGGACGTCTCGTGTATCACCAAACAATTTAAAAATAGACAAGAGGCAGAGATATCAGGTCGTCCAAACTGTAAATATTTCATAACATCCTCCGAATTGAAAGCTTGGCAGAGGGTTCCATTTTTCAAGACACCAAGGGCTCTGTTGTGAATAAAAGTCTAATGAAAGAGACAGAAGGAAGAGCTCAATTCCGAAGAGTCGAGAGGAGGATAAAGAGGGGAGGGTGAGTTAAGACAGGAATACGACTAGCCAGAGAAAAGTCATGAACAGAAGGAGAACTCCAGAGGTGATGCGCAACCCCCAGACCGATGGAGGGGAAGAGCGAGAATTGATCTTCTGCAGGAGAGGTTATGGAGGAGACAAGAGACTCAGAACACCCGGAACCATGACTTCCTTGAGTATCATGGGATGCCGATGAATGAGAATGCTCGCTTTCAGAGGCATAGACCATGTGGCAAAAGAAGAGGCCGCCATTGCACAGGAGAAAAGCAAAGAGGATAACCAGGGATTGAATGGTGGAAATTCGTGAAGGTATCGTAGAGGTCATTTCTATGTATATTACCGTTCGTATCCATTGTCAATTATTAGGAAGACCGCACACTTTTTCTTTCTTATTTCTCTAGCTTCTTTGTTGTCATGGTGGTCGTCCTAGTTAATGGCTTTCTTATTCTACAGAGTAAACAATCATCTATGAAAAATGTTTCCATAGCGCGACAAGAATAGTCAAAAATTATGACCTGTTTTGTCAGTAACTATTTTTTATGATAATTTTTGTGAACAACCACATTGTGAAGATAATGCCTGTCATCCATAGAATGATGATTGCCACCACCGCTCCCCAACTTTTTGGTAACGTCTCCATCTTGGTTGCAGCAAGCCGGTGCTCAGCCATGAGTTCCTGCGGTACTAAACGAATCACCAGCAAAATCCCAAACGGTATAAGTAGCAGATCATCAAGATAGCCGATCACTGGAATGAAGTCAGGGATCAAATCAATGGGGCTTAAGGCATAGGCTGCGACCAATACAGCCACAACTTTTGCATACCAAGGCACACGAGGATCGCGTGAGGCCAAATAAACGGCACACACATCACGTTTCACCACCATGGCCCATTGACGAACTTGATTCCACGACATAGAAAGCAAATGGGTCCTTGTTGTTTGAATCAGTTATATCGTTCGCGGGGCCCAAAGAATCATAGCGGCCCCCGCTAAGCAGAGTCCGGCTCCAAGCGCATCCCACCGGTCTGGGATAACACCTTCGACAGCCCAGAGCCACACCAGCGATGCCGCGATGTACACCCCTCCATACGCCGCATACGCCCGTCCGGCAAAAACGGCTTCAGACCGAGTTAATAACACTCCAAAGATGACAAGGCTCACGATCCCCACTGTACCCCACCAAGGCGACCGGCCCAACCGGAGCCATGCCCAGAAAGCAAAACAGCCACCGATTTCAGTGATTGCCGCTCCAATGTATACCGCAATGGTGTTCATTGGGGTTTCTCCTGAAACAGGGCCTCAATAATGGGACAATCAGGGACTACTCCTCCCTCACATTGAGATGAGATCGTGTTCAGTGTTTTTTGCAGTCTTCTTAAATCAGAGATTTTTTCCCTGACTTCTCCCAGGTGTTTCTCCATGATCGTTTTAACCTCCTGACAGGTATACCGTTTCCCGTCAACCAGTCGTAGCAAGGCACGAATCTCATTGAGCGAAAATCCCAGTTCGCGGCTTCGCCGGATAAATACCAACCGTTTGAGCTGGTCCCTGGTATAGAGGCGATGTCTTCCTTCCGTGCGTCGCGGTTTCGGTAAAAGACCAATGCGTTCATAATACCGAATCGTCTCAATGTTACAACCTGTCTGTTTCGAAAGGGTACCAATCAACATCACATTCCCTCCTCAAAAAAACTCTTGCATCTGTAGCTAATACAGGTTTTACCATGTACATGAGGCAAGCAGAAACATTCACATGCAAGAAAAGGAGGAATCCTTATGAGTATGAGACGTAACAGAGAGATTTTCAGTACGAGGGCGTCCGGTCTGTGAAGACACGATTGTTCTGGTCAACCGACTTGCGTATCCCGAATGCGAGGTTACCGTCCTAGACATGAAAAATTACGCTGTTTCAAGCTGCGCTATGCAGCTTAGCATTCGTGCGGTTCCTGCCGTGGTGGTGGATGGTCAAATGGCGGAGTGCTGCGTTGGCAGCGGACCCAGTGAGAATGCTTAAGAACGGCCAGAATAAGCAAGCGGTCCTAAGTGGAGAAACATTTCATGATGGACAAAAATCTCTCAAAAAGCAAGGCAGCAAATCGATGGATCACGACGGGAATCGTAGGAGCGATTACCTCTTTCATTTGTTGTATCACGCCCCTGGCCGTCATTCTTCTAGGCCTAGCTGGACTGGGGGCGTGGACAGGCTACCTTGACTATGTGGTTCTCCCATCTTTGGCGTTCTCTATTGGCCTCATTGGGTATGGTGTTTATTCACAACAATGCATTGCTAAAAAAAGAGGGAAGAGCGAATGAGAAGAATCAGGGAATTGATCTCAACCATACACTGCCCCGAGTGTGGGTTTCAAACAACTGAAACGATGTCACCGGATTCCTGCCGAATCTTGTACGAGTGCCAGGGATGCCAAGCGATCCTTCGGCCCAAGAACGAAGATTGTTGTGTGTTCTGTTCCTACGGGACCATGCCCTGTCCGCCAATTCAGCAGACGCGTAAATCAGACTGAACATTTTCTTACATGATCAGTCCTTTTTAGAGTAGGCAGCCGATGACAGTTAATGTGGCCAAAGCCGGTTTGTGTGGGATTCTTCTTCTCGAAGAGGCTTTGGCAACGGATGGATCGAGAACATACTACATTACGATGGAACAGCCAGCTCCTTACTATGCTTCCATGGTTGCCACCATTCCGGCTGGATTCTCTATCCAGTGGAATAATTAAACGGCCACCGTCCATAGCGCGACTCACGATGGATGTGTAACCAGAGAAGCGTGTGCCTTTGACTCAGATCCGGTACCTCCTGGCATGAGTTACACGCTTTCGTTTTTTCAACCTGGAACCTATCCCTATTATTGCCGGTTGCATCCCATTATGCGGGGAACCATCATTGTGATTTCACCAAATGGCGACGGTAGGATGTTCCGAAAAAAACCAACTAAAGGTTCCTAACACCTTTCCTTAAGGATTCATGATTCCGACATGTCAAAATAGGAAGAGAGTAGCGCAAAGCCGGCAATAAAACACGCTGCTGACCAGGGAACATCTTCACTCGCTTCATGCGCTTCCTTCATCATGTCTTCTGCTGCAGCTAAACTGAGAATCCCAGCCGTAAAAGCAAGTGTTGAGAATTTCCAAATGTCCGCTGCATCCTTGAGCAACCAAAATCCAATAGTGGCCGCGGCTACACAAGGAATCACCAATGAAGCTCCGAGCCATAATCGGCGACTTCGGGTAAATTTTTGACTTTTGAAATTTGCCGCCATGGCAAATCCTTGTTGCAGTTCGCATTTCCCTTCACGAAATCGAACGTGTTAGCTATGGAACTGCATGAAGATATCAAAGTTTGAAGACATGCGAAACCAATACAAACCCTGGTTTTGACCTGAATGAAAGATGGTAGGTCGTGGGTCCGTATGACCTGGTTGTGATAAGAACTTCATGATACGATGAATTTCATGGATGAATGCTGTTCCGTCAAAAAGGTCTCAGACCAGCAACGCCGCGTCTTTCGCATTGTCTTCTGGGTCAATGTCATCATGTTTTTCCTTGAGGCCGGGGCGGGGATTCTGTCACATTCGACCGCTCTTCTTGCTGATTCGGTCGATATGTTAGGGGATGCCATTGTGTACGGATTCAGCCTCTATGTCATTGGACGAGGGTCGGTTTGGCAAGTTCGTGCGGCCGTCTTAAAGGGCATGATCATGGCCCTATTTGGTCTCGGTGTCTTTGTGCAGGTGGTGATCAAGATTCTACAAGGATTAGTGCCGGTTGCCGAGGTGATGGGTGTGTTCGGGACACTTGCGCTTCTCGCCAATGTGTTTTGTCTGCTATTGCTTTGGCGACATCGGCAAGATGACATCAATATGCGGTCCTCTTGGGTCTGCTCTCGAAACGATGTGATTGGCAATGCCGGCGTGCTGCTCGCGGCTCTGGGTGTCAGTCTCACTGGCTCGGCATGGCCGGACATCGCGATGGGATTACTGGTGGCTGCGATATTTTGTCGGTCGGCAATCCTGGTGCTCCGTGAGGCCAGGCAAGAATTTCGGCTGTCATATTGATTTACTCTCAATGTTTCTTGCCTTAAAAATAGTTTTCCTATTAAGATGTCAGGTATGCGCTTACTCCTCAAATTGTTCACTCTATTTCTTGTCATTCTCTTTCTTTCGTTTAGCTTTAATGCCTATGCTTGTTTGATTCCGATTTACAGTGGCATGAAAGTCAGCGAGGGGAGTGATTGTTCCAAGCCGGGGGAAGAGCCTGCTTCTCAGTTCTGTAAAGGGTTTAAATCTCTGGCAGTCCAATCCGGACCAGATCTTTCTTCTTCAGGACTTTCTCATTTTGTTCTTCCCTCGAGCATTGCTCCCACATTTTTTGAACCAGTGACAATCAGTCCATTCCTCTCTGTACCTGAGCGAGGCGATCTCCTGCCCTCAAGGGATATCCTTGTCCAGATTTCCGTCTTTCGTATTTGATACCTTCCCTGCCTTTTCTTAATCCCAGTCAATTGTTGAATTAAGACAGCTCAAACCAATCTTTCTGTTGTCAGAACAGATTGACGAACCTGAGTTTCCCTCCCTCGTAGATTCCGTAAAGGGAAGGAGACTCGGTTCGGTTTGGAGAATCATATGAAACCAATATCAAGATTATGTGGGGCCTTGGTTGTCCTTAACATCCTCTGGGTAGGATCGCTTGATGTGGCTAGGGCAGACATGCCTGAACGACAAACCACGATTGTGGAATTACAACCACTGATTCAGGAGGCTCTTCAGAACAATCCCGAGGTGGCTGCAGTTCGGCAGCAGGTCTTGGCCATGAAGGAACGCGTTCCCCAAACGAGGGTGTTGGATGATCCAGAAGTGAAAATTCAGTTATGGAATACTCCAGAATCGTTGAATATCACCAAAACGGATACCACCATTTACGGATTAGCCCAGCGTTTTCCGGTACCAGGCCTGTTGTCTCTACAAGAAGACGTAGCCATTCATGAGGCGGCACAATCAGAACAACGATTGGCCGCTAAAGTTCTGGAAATCACTTCATCCGTTACGATGGCTTACTATGAGTTGTTTTATACCCATAAGGCGGTGGCCGTCCACCATGCACAAGTCAAGTTGTTGAGGGAATTTTTCAAAATTGCCAATGCCAAATTTAAAGTCGGCAAAGGTTCCCAAGTAGACGTTCTGAGAGCTCAAGTGGAACTCTCGAAACTCTTTCAACATTTGCCAATCTTAGAACAACGTCGAGAGACAGCCCAGGCTCATGTGAATACCCTCCTCGATCGAGCTCCTCTGGCTGTTCTCGGCATTCCACGCACTCCCGATATTCAGCCCTTAACGTATTCTCTTGAAACCCTCATGGAGGAAGCCCTTCTGGTGCGTCCGGAAATTCAAGAAGCTGATTTAGCCGTGGATCAATTTCAATCGGCCACCCAATTGGCGAAGTTACGGTACTATCCCCACCTTCGAGTCGAACTGCAACGCTGGCAAAATTTCCAGGCCGATAATGGATTCGGAGGAAATGTCATGCTCAATATTCCATTTTCCTTCTGGACCAAATCCAAGTACGACGCGGGGGTTCGTGAGGCGACCGCACAGGTGGCCGCAGCCCGGGCCAGAAAAAAAACCCTTGAGAACCTCACGCAATTTCAGATTAAGGATTTAGTGGCGCAAATTCAGGCGACGCAGCAAGTTATCACGCTTTTCTCCACCACGGTGTTGCCACAAGCAAAGCAAGCGCTTCAGGCTGCCTATGCCGGCTACCGAACAGATCGATCGGATTTTTTCGACTTAATCGATGCCGAGCGAGCATTGCTGAGCTATCAACTTGAATATTTTCGGGCACTCGCAAATCGGGAACAACAAATGGCGCAACTCGAGCAGGTGGTGGGTAAAGATCTTTAGCGAGAGGTAGAAGATGCGAAACATCACTTCACGACAACGCCACTGGCTGATAGTGGGGACCGTCATCGGGGCTTTGGTCATTGTCATCTTTGTGTTTCAAGAAACCATGTGGAATACCATCCAACCATTGATCGCCAAATTTACAGAACAAGACGATCAAACAGTACGCTCCAGTGGTAACAAGGGAAACATGAACAGGCCTTCTTCCCCAGAAATGGGAACGAACCAAGCCTATGCCATAGTGAAACCGGCACGCCAACAGCTGATTGGCGTGAAAACAGCCGTGGTTGACAGGCAGGCGCTCCAGACTGTTGTCCGAGCGGTTGGGCGAGTGGAGTATGACGAGCAGCGCATTACTCATGTCAATCTCCGGATGGCGGGATGGGTGGAGGATCTTTTTGTGGATTATACGGGACAATTCGTTAGGAAAGGTCAACCATTATTTACGCTGTATAGTCAGGAACTCGTGTCCACTCAAGAGGAATATCTCCTGGCATTACGCGCGAAAGAAGACATTCAACACAGCCCACTGTTGGAAGCTCGAGAACAGGGGGATCAATTAGTAGAGGCTGCTCGCGACCGGCTCCGGTTGTGGATGATTACCGATAAGCAAATTGAGGAATTGGCTCGCCGTGGCACACCCCAAACCTATATCACCATTTACTCCCCGGCAACGGGATTCATTGTGGACAAGAAAGTGTTTAAGGGCATGTATGTCAAACCTGAACTGACCGTGTACTCCATTGCCGATCTATCGACCATATGGGTGCTGGCGGACGTTTTTGAATATGAGGTGCCGTTTATTGAAGTAGGCCAATCGGGAACGCTGATCCTCGATGCCCATCCCGGAGAAACCTTTCATGGAAAGATTACATACATCTATCCCTATCTGAACCAGCAAGCTCGCACCGTAAAGGTTCGTCTCGTGTTTCAGAATCCCAATCTGCGACTGAAACCTGAGATGTATGGGACGGTCCGCATTCAGGTGACTCGTGGAAACGCCCTCGCTGTGTCGGAGGAAGCCGTCCTGGACTCCGGAACGAGGAAAGTGGTGTTTGTGGCTCGAGGAGAAGGCATGTTTGAGCCACGCGAGGTGACGCTGGGACCGAAAGTCGGAGCATATTATGAAGTGGTTGAAGGCCTTCAAAAAGATGAGCGGATTGTGACATCCGGCACATTTCTGCTCGATTCGGAAAGCACGCTCGCGGCGAGTACGAATATGATGGGGTCACTAGGTATGGGCGGGGTCAAAATGGAGCAGGCCCAAATGGGGCAGATGGACATGGGCGGCATGAAAAGGGGTGAAATGGGGCAGGGTAAGAATAGGTCACAAATGGAGACAACTGCCACAAAGAAAAAGACAGCCGGCGGACTCACGCTGGTCTTTTCCACGGATCCAACACCAGCACGCATGGGAGATAACCGAGTTCACGTCACAATAACCGACAACAATAACAAACCGGTCTCCGACGCCAAAGTCCAATTAACCTATACCATGCCAATGCCAGGGATGATTCCCGCCACTGTTCCCATGGCAGGTGGAGAGCCAGGAATGTATAAGGCGAAGGTGAATCTTGGAATGGCCGGACAATGGGATCTCACGATCGAGGTTCAACGTTCGGGGCAACCCGAGATCAAGGAACCCTTTTCTGTGATAGTAGGAGGAAAGATGTCCGGCATGTCGGGCATGTGAGTCATTTACCATGATTGAACGGATTATTGACTGGAGCGCTCGTAATGGATTCATGGTGGGGATCGTCACCCTGTTTCTGATGGGGTGGGGAATCTGGGCGGTCTATCACACGCCCCTGGATGCCCTGCCTGATCTTTCCGATGTGCAAGTGATCGTCTTGACGGAGTGGCCGGGCCGCAGCCCCGACCTGGTTGAAGACCAGATCACCTATCCCATTGTCACATCGATGTTGGGCGCCCCACGCATCAAATATGTTCGTGGACAATCCTTTCTGGGGTTGTCGTTTGTCTACATTGTGTTTCAAGACGGCACCGACATGTATTGGGCCAGAAGCCGGGTTGTGGAATATATGCAGGGACTTGCAGGAAAACTCCCGGAGGACGTTTCACCTGCTCTTGGCCCCGATGCTACGGGAGTGGGCTGGGTCTTTCAGTATGCTCTCGTGGATGACAGCGATACCCACAGTTTAGCCGATCTGCGATCATTCCAGGATTGGTATCTTCGCTATTGGCTGCAAAGTGTGCCGGGAGTGGCAGAAGTGGCGTCCATAGGAGGGTTTGTCAAGCAGTATCAAGTTCAAGTCGATCCCGTGAAATTGCAAGGATACGGTATCGGTCTGCCGGAGGTCATTCGGGCGATCCGCCGCAGCAATAATGAAGTGGGCGGCCGAGTAATTGAGGCAAATGAACGCGAGTATATGGTACGTGGTCGGGGGTATGTCCAATCGCTTGACGACCTTCGAAATGTTTCCCTTGGGACGGACGGCAAGGGCACACCCATAACGGTTCACGAAGTGGCAACGGTCACTCTCGGTCCTGATCTCAGGCGAGGCCTTCTGGAATTAAATGGACAAGGAGAAACGGTCGGGGGCATCGTGGTCATGCGTTATGGCGAAAATGCTCTGGAAGTCATTCAACGCGTCAAAGAAAAACTGAAGGAAATCGGTTCCTCTATTCCTGAGGGCATTCGGATCGTTCCCGTGTATGATCGATCCAGTCTGATCCTTCGCGCGATCGCCACCCTGGAAGAAAAATTGCTCGAAATCACCCTCGTCGTGAGCGTGATCAGCCTTGTGTTCTTGTTTCATCTGCGCTCAGCGCTGGTTCCCATCCTGATGCTGCCCGTGGCGATTCTCTTATCCTTTATTGCCATGTATTACATGGGCGTCACGTCAAACGTCATGTCTCTTGCAGGGATTGCGATCGCGATCGGTGCCATGGTGGATGCCGTCATCGTGATGGTGGAAAATGCTCACCGTCGATTAGAGGAATGGGAGCAACACGGCCGTTCCGGTTCGCGGGATGACGTCATTATTCAAGCTGCTCGGGAGGTTGGGAGGCCGCTCTTTTTTTCTTTGTTGATTATCACCGTCTCCTTTCTCCCTATTTTTACACTGGAAGCACAGGAAGGACGGTTGTTCAAGCCGCTGGCCTACACGAAATCGTTCGCGATGTTTTTTGCCGCCTTCGTGTCCATCGGCTTGGCCCCCTTATTCATGCGATGGTTCATTCGTGGACGGATTAAGCCGGAACGGCAGAATCCTCTCAACCGGGTTCTTGTATGGGCGTATACCCCGGTATTGAAAGGGGTGTTGCGCGTCCGATGGTTGGTGGTTGTCTTAGCCGTGATCGCGATGATTGCCGTCATTCCTCTCTACAACCGAATAGGCTCAGAATTCATGCCCCCGCTCAATGAAGGGACGATACTGTTTATGCCGACCAGCATTCCAGGAATGTCCATTCAGCAAGCCTCCAAAATTCTTCAAACCCAGGATCGGCTGTTGAAAGAATTCCCTGAAGTGGACCAGGTCATGGGGAAAATGGGCCGGGCCCGCACGGCGACTGATCCGGCTCCATTAAACATGGCTGAGACCATCGTTACCCTGAAACCTGAGGATGACTGGCGGTCCGGCATGACGTGGGACAAGCTCATTGCCGAAATGGATCAAAAAGTGAAATTCCCAGGTATGCCGAATATCTGGTGGATGCCGATTCAAACGAGGACGGAGATGCTCGCAACCGGCATTCGAACCAGTCTAGGCATTCGCATTCTAGGGCCGCAATTAGATGAACTGGAAAACATCGGCATGCAAATCGAAAGCCTGCTTCAACCATTGAAGGGCACTCGCAGTGCATATGCCGAACGAGTCACGGGAGGATATTACCTGGATATCGACGTCGACCGGGTGGCGGCATCTCGTTATGGTCTTACTGTTGGAGATGTGCAGGATGTGATCGAATCCGCAATCGGAGGGAAGAACATTGCCTGGACAGTCGAAGGCAGGGAACGCTATCCCATCAATGTGCGATATCCGCGTGATCTGCGACAGGATGTGGACGCGCTTAAACGCATCCTCGTGTCCGCGCCAAACGGTGAACATATTCCTCTGGCCCAATTGTCCCGCATTTCCACCTCCATGGGACCGCCATCTGTGCGGGATGAAAATGGTTCTTTGGCCAGCATCGTGTTTGTCGATGTTGCTGGCCAGGACCTCGGCACCTATGTCCAGAAGGCCAAGGAACTGGTTCAGCAGGAGGTGAAACTGCCTCCCGGTTACTCGCTTCAATGGGCGGGGCAATACGCCTATCTGGAACGGGCACAGGAACAACTCAAAATTGTGGTCCCGCTTACTCTCTTTTTGATATTTTTCCTACTCTACGTCAATTTTTGTTCGATCCCACACTGCCTTCTCGTTTTGCTGACTATTCCCTTCTCACTGGTGGGAGCAATCTGGTATGTGCATTTTTTGAATTATGATCTCAGTATTGCCGTGTGGATCGGGATGATTGCATTGGCTGGAGTCGCGGTGGAAACAGGAATCATTATGATCATCTTTCTGGATGAAGCTTGTGCCCGCCGCCAACAGAAAAACCAGCTCCACACTCTTCAGGATCTTCGGGAAGCGATCCTCGAAGGGGCCGTATTACGGGTCCGTCCGAAAATGATGACGGCCTCAGCTATCATGTTGGGTTTGCTCCCGATTATGTGGTCTCAGGGAACTGGGGCTGATGTGATGAAGCGCATCGCGGCCCCGATGATCGGGGGAATGGTCTCCTCCACGATTTTGACATTACTTGTTATTCCAGCACTTTTTCTGATTTGGAAAAGATGGAAGCTCAAGCTTCGGGAAGACACTTCAATGATAAAAGGCTCAGCCTTACGATCAGGTGACTCATAAAACTTCAAGACTGCCGGATGTCATATCTTGTCTTATGTTTCGTGAACAGAGCTCGGGACGTCAGTGCCAGAAAGTATCAACCCCCCTATGTTACGTGCGTGAATAAGACAGATGCCTACGGCCATTATGGTTTTGGCGATGTGGGATGGTTTTTGAGGAATTTATCCGCCAAGTCTGTATTTTGGTAAATGACGCTGAGGAGGACGACTCCAAATTTTCGTCTGCTTACCTGTAGGAGGACTTGGCCATTTTCGAAGGCGGAGGTGAGCTTAGAGGATTGTTCGTTTTGAAAGGATTCGATCTCACTGTTTTGTAAATCATAGGTGACTTGGTATTGATCCTGTAAGCGAATTTGGAGTTCTTCATACAACTCATTCGTAAATCTTCCCATGTCAATGGAAATTTTTGAGAGCTTTTGGGGTGCATGCGCGTTGGTGGTTTGTAATGAATAACCCGGCTGTAAGTAACGGTTTTTTCCAGCCAGTTCGTACAGGCATTCTGATGAAGTTGTGCAGTGCTCTAATGCCTGGACATCCTGTTCTGTCATGCCAAATTTGAGATCTCTAAATCCCTGAATGACTTCGGAATACGCGAGGCTTGGTAAAAAAATCAGGCCTATAAAAATCCATCTGATAATGGAATTGCGCGAAGGATGAGTTGCGAACATAATGATCTCCCCCTTTTATAGATGTATAACGACTGTAGGCATGCCTTTGGCGAATGATGTTGAATAGTGGTGATTTCTGAACAATCCCTGACCATATCAGAGTCTGCTCTTTGGAAGCGACAGGTCTTAGTCTGAGGAGGGAAAAGATGTGAGGCGTGAGAAAAGGAGGGACGGATCTAGCCGATAGAAGGCCTCACGTTTGCGTTGAATTTTCGAGGGAAATTAAATATCCCAGTGCAAATCGTTGAGCAGCCACCAGGGGCGCCGGTGATAGCCCTTTCCTTCCATGCAGGATTCAATCTTTGGTTGTAATTCGTCGTGGTTGAGTGCATGGTTTCCAGGCATTTCTCTGACTTCTTCGGCGCAAGTCAATTGTTCATATGGGGAAACTTCACGGCCATCCGGTTTCATCCAAGCTGATCTCGAACATCCGGTCAAAAGCAGGCCTAATATCAGGATGATGCCGATCCAGATGGTGCCAGTGAATCTTGATGTGTACACGAGAGTGCCGGAACCATTCATGGCAGTGTTCACTCCTTGACGTTTGACGCGGATCTCACCATACGCTACCTCTTGCCTGAGGTTCATTCAATGTTACACGTATGAAGGAATGCCCGAAAGTTAGTAATGGTATGATCCAAAACTACAGGTCTGGGTTGTTGGAGTCATAAGAATTCATTGGAGATAAGTGCGTGGTAGATGAAATGGGCAGGGAACTCTCCGAAGCGATTATCATAAAAGAAGAAAATCAATAAGATATTTTTACCATAACATAGTTCATGTAGAAATCGAAACGATTTTATGGCGAGTGCGGGATTAGTCTGTGGGGTATTGAGGATGAGAAGTCGAGGGCCATTGTTCCTGGTCCTGTTGTAAATGAGGCATTGGTCTACCTGGTAGATTGGGATTTAACCGATCATCAAATGGTTCATCAGGAAAGGGTTCATCTGGGAACGGTGTTTCTGAGGAAGGTTGGTCAGAAGGGTCGTTGGTGTTTTCGTAACCAAGGTTTTCAAGGCAAAGCGTTCGATAAACTTCTCGTTGGCGTGGAGTCTGAGCTATTCCGTATTTTTCCTCGCGCACTTCCTGTGCGCAGTGTTTATTGTCTTCGGATGAGAGCGAAAATCCTTCGCTCGTTTTCCACGTGCCTTCAATGAGTTCAGGGGGAGTTCGGTCTTTGACCCCACTGCATAGCCACCAGGTATCGCCCCAGGTTCGGTCTTCCAGATATTCATTTGTGAGGTTGTTGCATGTCATCCAGTTGGTCGATTGTCCAAGTAAAAAATCTAAACGATTCCAAAATTGTGTGTACGTGGCTGGTCCCTCTGGTCGTTCGACTTCAGTTGTTCCCGTAATCCATGTTTCTTGACTCGTTACGTTTAATGATACTGTTGTGCCTTGACGCGTTTTCTGGGTTTCGACTGTCCAGGTATCTTGGGCTTCTACGAAGGTGAGTCCGATGTTGAGACCATGATTTCTTGTGGCAATCAGACGATCCTGAGTTTGTGTTTGTTGATAGGCTTGGTCATCAACTAAAAAAAATAAATCAGATACTGCCGGAATGATGGTTTCAGGTGAAAGTGCCGGGTAGGTTTTGGTTGTCAGTTGCTGAGTTTCCTTCGGAGATAATGATCGTGTGGTGCACCCTGAAAGTAGGAGCAATAGAATCAGGCCGATCCATGAGCACTTCGTGAAGTAGGTGATGTATTTACTCAAGGTATTTGGAGTCTTGTGGTGTCTGATCTGCGTATTGGTGCTTGACGAAACTGAAAGGACGAATGGCAGATCTATGCCTGGCACAACTCAATATTATGGTTTCTTGTGTTCCCATCCATTATTCGTCACGTGCAGTCAAAATATACAAGAGTCTAGACCCTAAGACAAACTCCCTGCTTAGGGATAGACTTTCCCAATTTGAATCCACTTCCCTATTGGGTTTCTTTTATAGTAAGTCGTTTGTAGGGGATATTTAAGTCGAAAGCGCCATCCTCTGCGTCGATGCGTGACACTAATGACGTTGGTGTCTGCTGAGCGAATCATTGCAGGAAGTGTGGTTTCAATAAATTTAACCCGACGTCGAGGCCCAAAGAGCGAAGGCCGTTCTAAGACAATTTTCTTCATCTCATTCTCAAGCTTCACTTCCACTGTTTTGATCCAAAACATGTTTCAATGAACCGTATATATGAAGCCAGTAAGAAAAGCGATATCATATGAATGGGGTCATTGTCCCAACCTGCCCTTAATTGTCAAGAGCTCAGCATGGTGAGGCGGAACTTGTTCAGGTGAGAAGTGCGTCCTGGTTATGATGACGATCGTGATGAGTGGGGATTATGATGAGGCTAATGCCTGATTAATCGTCTCTAAGATTTCAGGGAATGTATAGGGTTTGCTGAGCACCGCATAGGCTCCAAGTTGAAGGGCTTGATGTTTTAAGTCTTCACTGAATTGGCCGGTGTAGATGATGACGGGAGGCGGAGACGACAAGGTTTCTGGTAATTTTTCTAAAAATTCTAGCCCGCTCATATGCGGCATTTGATTGTCGGTGAGGATCAGATCGACAAGATGTCCTTCTTTGAGGAATGTCAGAGCTGGAGATCCCTGTTCTGCTTCAAAGCATTGATGGCCTTGGTGTTCAAGAAAGAGTCGAAGGAGGAACCGCGCAGCTGGGTCATCGTCAATGAGATAGATACGTTTGGGGTTTTGAGACCCGGGCTTGCTGTGGTCGTTTTCAAGCAAGTTTTCCATACTGGAAGAGCGCAGCCTCTCTAACGATAGACTCAAGTTTACACAGAAAATTGTATGATATTTTTAATTATATAGGGTTTTTTGTCTGATAGAAATAACCAGTTCCGGAATGCTCAGAAAGAAGTTTGGGATGTCGGTTATTGTTTGCCGGGCTGTATTTGAAGTTTACCTATCGTCTAGATAATATTGCCTTTGCTAGGCATAAAGGAGACAACGCATGATTCAGATCCGGAGGTTGGACCACGTCGTCATACGTGCCCGAGATGCAGAAACATTGGTGACGTTTTACTGTAATGTTTTAGGATGCGCAGTTGAAAGGCAATTGTCTCCAGAAATTGGTATTGTGCAACTACGTGCGGGTGAGGCATTGATTGATATTGTCGCGGTCGATAGCGAGATTGGGCGAAAGGGCGGGGCAGCACCTGAGAAAGAGGGCCGAAACATGGATCACTTCTGTGTCAGACTCGAATTGTTTGATGAAGAGGCCATTCGAGAGCATCTCACCCAACACAGTGTGGTGGGTAGCAAACTTGAGACTCGATATGGGGCTGAAGGGAATGGACCTTCAATTTACATTCAAGATCCTGAAGGGAACACGATTGAACTTAAAGGTCCAGCATCTGAGTAACATCATCGGTGGTGAACCAGCACTGGGACTTATTGATTTAGATTAGGACGGAGTAGAACACGAAGATGCTTCTGATATCACCGGGGAAAAGTTTGGTGCCGAAGGCGGGATTTGAACCCGCACACCCCGGAGGGCGCCAGACCCTGAATCTGGTGCGTCTGCCGTTCCGCCACTTCGGCACATGAGAAATGATTATCGTCTTTTACGGGAAACGGGTCAAGATCAAAAAAGGTTCTTGAGATTTCTCGTTTTATTGAATGAACTGTGAGCAATAAGCTATCCAACCTGAGTTCCTTGTACCTGATCCCTGGAGGAGAGACCGAACAGGTCTTGCGGCCACATACCTAACGCATGAGCCGTCTCTTTGTTGGTCCAAGCTTGTAACTCATGGCTGTTACCACTCAGAATAATACGTTCTCGAATCAGTCCGGATGCCCCCAGTAAACATGGAGCTGGAATTCGAGGGGCATTGTCGATCATGGCCACATCGAAACGGACGCGTTTGAACAGGGGATCGGTTAAGACACGGCTAGCTGTAGTGGCCACAATGCGCTTATTTTGGATAAAGGCTTGGCGATTGGTTCCCTCTCCGGCGGCCAGCATCTCTCGAATTTTTTTTGTTCCTCCAAGCTTACTTATGTCCTCTTTCAATTCATCATATTCCGGACGCATATCTTTGGGGATGGCAGCTTCGGGAATCAATTCTCGAATGCGTTGCTGGGCAATTTCTATTTCTCGCATCAGTTCTTGCGTTTTTTCGACATAGATGATGCGGTACTCTTTAAGTGTTTCAATGTTTTTACCCGCTGCTTGCATAGCCAGGCGTTTCCAGATGGGAATGGCTTCATAGTCTGCGACCGTTTTATCAAGGGATTTGATCTTTCCCTGCCATTCGCTGAGTGAAGTTAAGAGACGCCACTCGAGGAGTTTGACCTCATTCAAATCTTTTTGTTTGTCCCGTTTATATGACAAAATGGGCGTCAGTTCTCGAAACCGGTCATATTTTTTCCTGAGGGCCACTTTGTGGGAATTCGCCTTGGCATAAAACTGATGCATATGAGCCTCAAACCCGATTTCTTGAAGTGCCAGTCCATGCATGGTTTGCAGGATTGGAATTTCATACCGAGTGAGAAGGCTTTTATAGGGCAAGGCGGCATTTTGAAGCTTTTTGGCCATGGTTCCGGCCAGACGGTCAAGTGATTCGTGATCCGGACTGATCAATAAGATACGTTTGTTCAGTTTGGCTTGCTCGACGAGAAGCGTGCTCAAGCTGGCTTGACGAGCCGCTTCATCATCATTCCATATTGTCGTCAAAACCGAAGTTGCACCATGCGTTCTTGCGTTGGCATCATATGTCGTCTCGTCAGGGTCAAGCCAGGGAACGAGTCGTTCAGCTGGTCCCAAGGTGAATGATTCGGGTTTGCCAGCCATGTCGTTGAGCCGTGTACATGCGGTTTCCAGGTAGCCTGAGGTATCAGGAATTAACATGCCGTGATGTATGGTGTCCCCGAAAGCATCGACGGTTTGGATAATCATCTCACCATTGAGCCGACCCAGTACGATACCTTCAGTCGGCTCACAGTCATTCGACGGTAATATGGTAAATGGGATGTCCTGCAGAAGATTCTGCTCATTTGCACATTCGATAGCATACAGATGCAAACTTCCGATGGTCTGAAGATGTCTGGCCTTTAAGATCTCGATGGGAGCATCAAGGCCAAGGGTCATGGCCAGGTCTCGCTCTTCCTGTAATTGATTGGCGTAATGGCTGAGAAGTGCTTGAAGTTTCATGCTGGGCCTATGGGAGAATCTCCGCTTCAATGATTTCTTTTAAGGAGATGGCGACACAGCCGAGGCCTCCCGTGATGGTCATGCGATCGTGAGCACATCCGCGATTGGCAGTCAGTGCTCGTAGAGTCTGCAGATATGGCGCTAAGTCGATATTGTCTAATACGTAGACTGTGATATTGCCGCTTTCTTCCGAAGTCAGGACGACCATACGATGACGTTGATCGTTTTCTAAAATTGCTGATTTGGACGGTGGCCCCACCATCGGCTTGGCGATTGTGATATCGGGCAAATTGTGAGTCGTGACGACGAATTCTCGTGGGGGATGAATGGCTTTACTGCTGAGTCGAACATTTAATGTGGTTAGTCCCTTGGTATCGATGGGGCGTAAGACATCAAACCCATAGGCTAAGGTCGGTATAGTCAACAGAATGAAGAGAGAGGGGATGAAAGAACTCAAGTAGAATCGAGGGTTGAGTCCTTTTCTCACTAACAACATGAGAGGGTGTGCTGTTTGAAATGGCATATACATGCCAAACCCTTCGACAAACAAACGTTTCATAAACATATATATTGTCTTTTCTTGCCCATTGTAGAGTAGCTATTTCTCAAGTGTCTAGGCATAAACGTTTCATGAAGTAAGGTCCGGTATTTTCGAGGGAAATTGACTTTTTCTGGACCCGACTTTATGATCAATCTTCTTTAAGAACGGTTCCCCCACGTAATTTGATTCTCCAAATGGTTAAGGTGTGCATGATCGGTGGGTCTTCGTCGCCGATGATCGGAAGAGCAAATGGCGTATGACCTTAATGTGAGGTCCCTCGTGAAAAAGTTCGAATAAAGACGACAGGTGAATTCAATGATTGATTGGTCATACAGCGCTTGTGCCAGACAACAGTGGAAGGAGTTAGGTGCATGAAAGTGATTCTCAAGGAAAATGTTGACGGTCTTGGCTATGTCGGTGACCTTCTCACGGTTGCAGACGGATATGCCAGAAATTTTCTCATCCCTCGAAGTAAGGCTGTTCTAGCCAACCCTCGAAATCTCAAAACCTTTGAACATTTGAAGCGGGAAGCTTCCCATCAAACGAAAAAAGAGCTTCAAGGCCTTGAGGAATTAGGGCAGAAAATTTCCAAGGTCGCATTATCGTTTGAGGTTCAAACAGGAAAAGACGATAAATTGTTTGGATCGGTCACGTCAAAAGACATTGCTGAGCAACTTGTTAAAGAAGGTATTGAGATTGATCGGCGTAAAATTCAACTCGCTCAGCCCATTAAGGAACTTGGAACATTTTCAATTCCCGTTAAATTGCATCGTGATCTCGCGCCGGAGTTTTCCGTGACCGTCGTCAAGAAAGGCGATGAGGAGTCATCGGTTGAAGCGCAGGCCTCGAGTGAGACAAGCGAAGCTGTTTCACTCGAAGAAACGTCTGAAGGGGAGTAAAGATTCATGCGTCATCCCGTGGGTACATTGAAAGCGATTCAGGAGACGGACCCTGATGTCTATTCGGCCATTCGAGCTGAAGAAAAACGTCAGCGTGAAAAGCTGGTGCTGATTGCCTCAGAAAATTACGCCAGTCCAGCTGTTCTCGGCGCTCAAGGCTGCTTGATGACGAATAAATATGCCGAAGGCTACCCTGGTCGACGCTATTATGGTGGCTGTGAGCATGTCGATACGGTTGAACAGTTAGCCATTGAACGTGCGAAGAAGCTGTTTGGTTGTGAACATGTCAACGTGCAGCCTCATTCTGGCTCATCTGCAAACATGGCTGCATACCTGTCAGTCTTAAAGCCTGGTGATGTGATCTTAGGCATGGACTTGGCGCATGGCGGACATTTGACTCATGGGCATAAAGTGAATTTTTCTGGAAAGCTGTTTCAATCGTATTCCTATGGCGTCAATCGTGAAACCGAACGTATTGATTATGATGAGGTTCAACGAATTGCAGAAGAATGTCAGCCTCGAATGCTCGTCGTGGGAGCCAGCGCCTATTCGCGTGTCTTAGACTTTTCTCGTTTTCGAGAAATCGCCCAAGCTGTTGGAGCCTATCTGCTCGTTGATATTGCGCATATTGCCGGCTTAATTGCTGCTGGTCTGCACCCTAATCCGGTGCCGTATGCAGATTTTGTCACTACAACGACTCACAAGACGTTGCGTGGTCCTCGATCAGGCATGATTATGTGTAAAGCTGAACATGCCAAGGCGGTCGATAAAATCATTTTTCCGGGATTACAAGGTGGCCCACTGATGCATGTCGTGGCTGCCAAGGCTGTAGCATTTCAGGAGGCGCTGTCTCCAGCTTTTACCGCCTATCAACGGCAGGTTGTGGCCAATGCGAAGACGCTCGCTGAAGGGTTTCTTGAGCGAGGCTATCGTGTCGTATCCGGAGGCACTGACAATCACTTGTTTCTGCTCAACCTCACGCCGAAAGGCGTCTCAGGAAAAGATGCTGAAGCAGGGCTGGATTCGGCAGGAATCGTCGTCAATAAAAATGCTATTCCATATGATGAAAAGCCGCCTGCTGTCGCGAGCGGGATACGAATTGGTACTCCCGTGGTCTCGACGCGCGGTATGGGCGAGGCCGAAATGAAAGCGATGGTTGATCTGATGGATCAAGTGCTTCAACACGTTCACGATGCCAAGACGCAGCGGCGTGTGAAAAAAGAAGTGAAAGCCATGTGTGCTCAATTTCCCATTTTTCATTCCTATCAACCCGTCTAAGGGTACATTCAACGACAGGACCGTGTTCGGGTGAAGTGCCCATTCTGTGACCAGCTCGATGATAAGGTGATTGATTCTCGTACAGCACGAGAAGGCGAAATCATTCGCCGTCGCCGGGAATGTCTTTCATGCCGCCGCCGCTATACGACCTATGAGCGAATCGAAGAGAGCATGCCGATGGTGGTCAAGAAAGATAATCGACGTGAGCCCTTTGATCGTACGAAAATCCTCTCCGGTCTTAAAAAGGCGTGCGAGAAGCGTCCTGTGAGTATTAGTGCTCTCGGGGCGTCGGTTGATCGTATTGAGAAACGGATCCAAGATAAAGGCGAAACAGAAATCCCGAGCCGTGATGTGGGGGAGGAAGTGATTCGTGAGCTTCGAGACCTTGATCCGGTTGCCTATGTTCGATTTGCGTCGGTGTATCGAGAGTTCAAGGATATTGATCAGTTCATGGATACCATCAAACTTCTTGCGCAAGAAAAGCGTGTGTCATAATTTCGAAAGGGTTACGATATGTAATCATGGACCGTTCTGATTTCTTTGGAAGCCTAAGCAACGTTCGGTTACTCCGTATAATTTTGATCTTCGAGATTCTTCCCTTCACAATTCTCCTCCCATGCCTCGACAACCAACCAAACCGAAGCCATCCCCGAAGGGTAAATCGGTAAGAAAGCCTAAGGCAACGATTGCCGTCACACGTGTGGCGATCATTGGTGGTGGAAAAGGTGGAACCGCCTTAATTGAGATTTTTGCAGAAGATCCATTAGTGCGAGTCGTTGGACTGGCAGAGACACGTTCCGGAACACGTGGGATTCGACTCGCGAAACGTTTGAAGATTCCTGTTACACAAAATTATAAAGATTTTCTAAAAAGTAAAGAGATTGATCTCGTGATCGATGTCACTGGAAATCCAGAGGTAGAAAAAGCCCTCTTCAGGATTCATGCGCCTCATTTGTCGATCATCGGTGGATCGAGTGCTAAGTTTATGTGGCAATTGATTGAAGCTCGCATTCGCGCGACCGCAGAGATTGAAACAACGTTGACTCGTTATCAGTCACTATTTCAGCTCTACGTGAAAGAAGAATCGGAAGGAGCCGTGAATGATGAACGGACCCGTATTGCATGTGAAATTCATGATGGCTTAGTGCAAACGCTAGTCGGGTCCAATCTCAAGCTTGAACGTTGTCGGGAACTTGTTCAACAAGAACCGGTTAAATGTTTGACGTTGTTGGATCAAACAAAAGGTCAATTAAAAGGGGCCATTCAAGAAGCACGTGAAGTCGTCTATAATCTGCGACCGGGTCATTATGATAATCTCGATCTGGTTTCGTCTCTCTCAAACTATATGAAGTCATTTGAAGCAGAGTACAAAATTGGTACGGCCTTTTCTTCGACGGGTGCGCATTCTCGATTGGATCCAAAGACCAAGGTGTTTGTGTTTCGTATGGTTCAAGAAGCCTTGCATAATGTGGCCAAGCATGCCAAGGCTTCACACGTGCATGTTGATGTTACAGCGAAAAAAGGGTTTCTATCCACTTCGATCACGGATGACGGCACGGGGTTTGATATAGAACTGGAATCCAACAATCCTGCCAAATGGGATCATTTTGGGTTACAAGGGATGGTGGAACGCGCTAGGATGTTGTCTGGAAAAGTGCATTGGGAGTCTCAATTAGGAAAAGGAACGAGCGTGACGATTCACATTCCGATAGGATCAAAGGAGAAACTCGCACATGGCTAAAAGAACAAAAGTCTTAATTACGGACGATCATCGTGTTGTACGAGAGGGGCTTTGTGCCATTCTCGAGACTAAAGATGATATCGATGTTGTTGGGGAAGCCCAGGACGGTGGAGAAGCCGTTGAAAAGGCTCGTTCATTACTGCCAGACGTCATATTGATGGATGTGAGTATGCCTGGGATGACAGGGGTGGAGGCCACACGCATCATTAAACGGGAGTTTCCTCATATCGGGGTTATTGCATTGACCATGTATGAAGAACAGCAGTATATCTTTGATCTTGTTCGAGCTGGAGCCACTGGCTATTTACTGAAAGACAGTGACTCAGCGCAAATCGTGGCGGCGATTCGGACGATTTCAAGTGGAGAGTCACTCATCCACCCCTCAGTTGCCAGTAAAATTCTTGCGGAATTTTCACTCTTATCTGAAGGGAAAGGTCGAAAGAAGGGTATTCTTGAACACGATCTGACTGAACGTGAAATTACCGTGCTTCGACTGGTTGCCGATGGAAAAACAAACAAAGAAATCGCGAACGTCTTAGATCTCAGTGAGAAAACGGTAAAAAACCACGTTAGAAATATCTTTCACAAACTCCATGTGTATGATCGTACACAAGCGGCGATTCTCGCCATTCGTAAAGGAATTATTGAATTGGAACCAAGACAGTCGTAGATATTTCCTGAATCGATAAGAGACTTTGATACAAGTTTGTGCAACTTTTCCTCATGGTCTGATCGACCTTGCCAGTCGACTGCTTATCGACATTTAGATCGCGAAATACTTCGATCCTTCGCTTATCATTTCTTCTAGTCCCATACAAGAATTCAGACACAGGCTTCTACCCCGTTTATTCCACAACGTCGTTTTGCGTGTGTATTTCTGCCCCATGGTCATTGCGTGTCGTGTGCTTGGCACGTCCGCGTTGCCTCTCGAAACACAAGGTCAGATATCAGTAAACTTAGCGCCAAATTTCATCTCTCAACAGAGAATTTTGGTTTTCGTGCTGGATCCGTGAGTCCCAAAGGCTGTCAAAGGACTTTCGAATTGGGACTGATACGTTTCCGTTTGGATGTAGGTTTTTTGCTTCCTAATGCTCAGTGAGTGTTATTCTGTTCTCTTTTTGTTGTCCCATTTCATTTCATTCTCGTGATGAATTATGAAAATCGCATCATCGCTTCGTGTTCTTCATTGCATAGGATCCCTTTCTCCAAACGAAGAAGGTGAAAACAAGAAGTCATAAACCTCCAATGGGTTCTCCATGAGAATCCCTTGAGGAAATTCGTCTGAGGGCTATGATTATACGATCCACAGAGATACTGATGAAGAGTCTATTCGTCAGACTAGAATTCTGAGATTCTGTCCGTGGTCATATATCTGACCGACGCACTTTCTCTGTTCAGATTAGGGTTAAGGCCTTTGAGAGGAAAACGAAATCAGTGATGGAGAAGCCACGACTTCGAGGTGGCTTCTCCGTTTGAGCCAGGTTGTGAAATGGGAGATGAATTTTCTTAGAATCGGCTTCGGCGTTTTTGGTCGAATCCGCCCCCACCAAAATCGCCCCCTCCAGTTCGCGGAGTTTGGGGTTTCGCTTCATTCACGGTCAGGGTTCGGCCTCCTAGTTCAGTCGAGTTCAGCGCCGCAATGGCCGCCTCAGCCTCTTCCTTTGTACTCATTTCCACAAAACCGAAGCCTCTGGACTGACCAGTAAACTTATCTGTGATCACGTTCACCGACTCCACCGTTCCATGCGCTGAGAACAGATCTGTAAGCTCTGATCCAGTTGAAGAATACGGCAACCCACCAACATAAAGTTTTGAACTCATGGAGTTCCTCCATTTGAAACATGACATTGTCTTGGGTTTGGAAACGGTGAAGCGACTAGATTGAGCAAGACGTACATACTGAAACACATGAGGTCAGGCTTTCGAGTAGATTCCCCGGCAACACAACATCGGGTAAGGGCCTTGTTTGTTCACCGCTTTATCCTTCAGCGCCAGTCCCTATGCGATGAAGGAGTGTAACTCTATCACCGAGTGAGCATTAAAGATAGTAGGACTTCCTTGAGCAAAAAACCGTCGAAAATTTTTGAGACAAGGGGGGATCAACACGAATGTGAGTCTGTAGAAAATTTCTGGAGGTTGCGAGTTGTCATAAAGAAAAGACTGCTAGATAAAATAGTGAAATATGTGAAGCAACTCCCTGGTGTAGTCTGTGAAGTGGAAATTTATTCTGTAATACAGAGTCACCATCTTTACCTCGACTGGCTTGAGGCACGTTGACTCCGGCCTGGATGAGGTATAGAGTGATTCTATGACGTATGAACCTACGTTGACACTTCTATCCCTCGCGCGTTCCTAATTCCTTCCTGCGCGTCTGATTCCTCTGTCCGCGCCACTCTACGCCGATCCTCCTTCTTAACAATCGCTGTCGTGCAGCGATCACGATTGTAACGCTGATCATCAGATCAGGTTTCTGAAGAGGTCATTCCTGACCGTCATGGTCACAGAATCGAGGTGCACCAATGTATCCATTCGAGATGCTGTTAGCAATCATGTTTCTATTTTGGGCCGCAGCTGTATGGGCAACCTATCGAGAGAATGCCACAAACCTCAAATCCTAAACTTTAGAAGAATCTTTGTTGAGTAGTAGATTTCAGACCGCGATCAGTTGATCTGAACCTGCTGCTAGGTCGTAAGAAATAGTCAAAAGATTCAAGCCGGATTGTTGGTGTTTCTCAGGGAAACTCCCAGAAAGGGACTAAGGATGTTGGAACTCAGTTCAGCGTTAGAAACGGAAATTGTTGTCGCTGGCCTAGTCGCTATGATTGGTATGGCCGTGTGGTTACTTTTCCGAGATGAATCAAATGGCGAGAAGTCACTGTTTTTGAAAATCTTGTCACCATACGATGGCGAAATTGAACGCCCTCATTGGTCCCCCTGTATTCAACCTCGAAAGGACGCACCTTTGTGATTTCCACAACGTGTGCGTCACACATGCAGCATTTAATAACAAAGGAGTTCTGCCATGAAACGTAATCTCTTTATCAATCGCACGATTTTCGTCGCATCCTTGATGTTTTTTCTGTTGATACTGCCAGGCGTCTCGTCGGCCGACGATCACGAAGATAGGATGAAGAATTTTTATAAAGCACAAGAACAGAGTCGTGCTCAAATCGCAGTAGAAAGTGATCGGGACACTCTGAAGGCCTGCCTAGGCCGAATTCCGTCGGACGCAAGTGCTGGACAGTTCATGTTGGCGGAGCAAAATTGTCAACATGTCGATGTCGACCGGAATAAGACACATTTGAGTTTCTAAAGGATTGACTCAAAGACACGACTCCATGGTGAACGTACAGTCTGAGGGAAATTTTTCTTGGACAGTAACCCATGGAGAGATGTCTTGAGTCGTGAGAAAAATGATCCAAATTCTCGAACGCATCTTTTAAAAGAAGTGAGGAGAAAGGGAGTTTTTGAAGATACACCAAATTCCACTATAGACTAAACAACACTTGAAGCGTTGAGAAGAATTAAGGCTCTTAGTTAAATAGAAAATGAAAACAACACCCATATGGTGTGATGACGAAAGGTGCCACCTGTGTATTGTTTCCGCTGCCATGGGTTGATGACCAAAGAAACCTGTATGGATCTTGAAGATGAGATGGGTATCATTGCGATTCCTGTGTTTCATTGTTTGAATTGTGGAGAAGTTGTGGACCCACTCATTCTAGAACATCGTAAGAGGGTACCGACACCGATAATGGGCCGAGCACGAGTCGCACCTAAAACTGCTCTTACTGGCTCAGGTGTATCAAGCTAGGAAAAGGATGGCCGAGGAGCCACTCCTTTAAAACATGATCCGTGCAATTTCACAAAACGTTCGATGAATTCAACTAGGAGAAAAACATATGAAGTATTCTGTGGGAGTCAATGTTCTTATCGGAATCGCATGGATGATGGTCGTCGGTTGTGGAACTTCCGAATCGAACGCTCCACAAGATACTCAGTTTGCTGAAGAAACCCATCAACCCGGAGCGAAAGAGGTCGTTGAGACAAGCCGGGCGTCCTTGGAAGAGAACCGCAATGAGTATGTGAAGGTCGTCGAAGACCAATTAAATCAACTAAACGATGATCATGAAAAGCTAGTCGATCGAGCTCATCAAGCCAGATCTGGGACTCAAGTCCAGGCGGACTTGGGTAAATCTCTGAAGAATCTGACAGACCAAGGCAAAAAAGTTCAGAAGCAAATCGACGAGCTGAAGGCGACAAACGTGGAAGATTGGAGTGCGCTTCAATCTGGCATGAATCAAGCGTTGGAAGAATTGACACAATCGTATGATCAAGCACTCGCCAAGTATGCGAGCTAAGCCTGAAATTCCGTCTGGAGAGGTACACATGAAATGTTCTAGGGGCGTGTATCTGTTAGTTGGTATCTTCTGGATGATGGGCGCGGGCTGTGAGAGCTTCGAATCGACCCCTTCAGAAGAAACTCGAACAGAGTATTCAATGTTCGTAAAAGACAAAATGGACAAACTTCGATACGCACACGCAAGACTTATCATGCAAGTTCAACAAGAAGGACTGGACACAAAACACCAGACTATTTTGAATGCGACGCTTGATGACCTGACACAGCGAAGGGAAGCCGTTAAAAGGCAAATCGAGACCATGAAGATGGCAAAAGGTCCAGACTGGTTTGCAATTCAATTTGTCATGAATCATGACTTGGAGGAACTAGCGCAATCGTATGATCAAGCGTTTGTTCAGATTCCCGGGTAAGCTTGTCCGGTTGTGCAGTTCCTACGAGTGCCCGGGTAGGTATGAGCAAATAAAAAGCCATTATTAAGGGCGAACGATATGTATGCCAACATAACAACTCATTCGAGAAGGGAATTGATGGAGAAGCAAGCTACAGCCATAACGAAAAATTCGGTCAACCGTTGGGCAATCTTTGATCGGGCGGTCAACGGGATGACAATCAACATGATGGAAACCCTCGATGGCTTGGGGTATCTGACCACTGGATTTAGTTTCCTGATAATCAGCATGGTGGTCTTTGTGCATGCCTGGTATGCCTTTGCCATGACGGTTGGTTCGCAGGCCATCTCCGCCGCACTAGTGCTGATGCATGATCTCCTGTTGGTCATTATCCTTTTGGAGTTGTTTCGCACCATCATTAATTTTCTTAAGACTAAAGTGATTACCTTGGAACCGTTCTTGTACATCTGCGTAATTGCCTCTACTCGACGCATCCTCACGACTGGAGCCCAGGTCGGTCATACGAACGAAATAAGCGATCACGTGTTCCACCGATATCTCCTTGATCTAGGAGCGAATGTGCTTGTCATTGTCGCTTTGGTGTGTACGGTGTATCTTGCCCATCGGATTTCTCGGCCCCCTTCGCCGGAGAAAAGTGGCGTCGTTTCTGCCTCTTAATCTTTTGAGTGCAAGAAGTGTGACGTCTGGTCGCACGCATTCTCGATCTACGTGTCCAGCTTATGCTTGAGAAAGACTGCTCATGAGACTGCCTAATGTCCTTGTCCGGTACCTCGGAGAATTCAAAACTTGGATCAAGTTGATCACGTTCTATGAGCTGGCCATGGGAATGAAAGTGACTCTGCGCCACCTCCTCCACTACAAACCAATCACGCTTCAATATCCACATGAAAAACGGCTGCTTCCTGAGAACTATCGGGGCATGCTGGCCTTACTGCGGTATGAGGATGGGACCGACAAATGCGTGGGCTGCGACCTCTGTGAAGCCGTCTGTCCATCGCGAGTCATCACGGTCGTGAGCGCCGAAGTCCCAGGCGAGCCGACCAAGAGATATGCGAAGGCATATGACATGGATATGACCCGCTGTCTCTTTTGTGGGTTGTGCGTTCAAGCCTGTCCGGTTGATGCGCTGGGAATGACGCGAGAATACGAGTGGGCAGTGTGCAACAAGCGGGACTTGCTCCTCAACAAGGAACAGCTGCTCGCTATCGGGGATCGGTCGTTTCCGAACCGAGAGAAGCGCCTGGAGTTCCAAGACCCCAACGTGGCCTTTTTCAACGTGGCCTTTCCCGGCCAACCACTGAATGAAAACTAGACTCTTGAATGATGCACGGTGAAAGGGTGTCGTCAAAAGCAGTGTGAATCATCGTCTCATACATAACCGGGTTTGTCCAGAGCAAGGATTACAGGGTAGTCAGAGAGGGCTGCGGAGCGTAAAGCATCTCTCAAAATTTAAACCCTCTTGAAATGCGAGAGACACACTTAGTAAGAGCGTCTGCTGAATATGAAGCTATCTGAACATGAAATAGACAAGGACATCATGAGTTCCAGAGACAGTGAGCGCATGGGTGGGCAACAAGTCAGAGAACTCAAGGCTGCGTTAGCCCAAGTCACACGCTCAGAACGGCGTCTCCTTGCTCAATACACGGTGACGCGTGTCTTGGCCGAGTCTGCCACGCTGAAGGACGCAGGTCAGGAAATCCTTCGCGCCATCGGTGAGAGCCTCAATTGGAAATTGGGCATGTTTTGGAACGTGGATAAACAAGCTGCTGTGCTCCGCTTTGTTGACCTCTGGCATGCGCCGAACGTTGACGCGTCTGCGTTTAGAGAGGATAGCCGGGAACGGACCTTTCAAGGAGGGGTTGGTCTGATTACCTACAAGGCGATCAGCCGAAAAGTAGGCGGCACAGGACTGGGGACGAAGATTGTGAAGGATGTCGTTGAGGCGCATGGAGGCCGAATTACGGTCGAAAGCGAACTAGGCATGGGGACTTCCTTACAGATCACCTTACCAGTGGAAGGTCCGGCTACTCGCCTGACGAGTAGTGTGCCGAACCAAGCGTAAGGTGACCGTACGACTTCATGAGCCTTATGTATCTGATAAAAAATGCCCTTACAAGCAGAATGAGGCAATGAATAATGAAAGGAGTTCTCTAGTTATCGCAACGGTTCACAAGCAACTGGATAAGGACGAGTATCATCCTATGAGAAGATTGCAAGACACGTGCAGTGTATATGTAACGCTCTCCTGAAGCTGTTTGCGCGTATTTCCCGAATTTTAAAACTCTCATCACCATGAAACGAGGACAAAATGAATGTACTCCATGTTGCGACCCTCAACCGTCCCATCAGGCAGGACTTGGGTTACGCCCCTATCGAAACCGTGGTGTATAACATTGACAAAGGATTGCATTCATTAGGCCATCGTTCGATTGTTGCCTGTTCGGGTGATTCCCGTGTAGTTGGAGAACAGTTCACGACCATTGAAAAAAGCTTCAGTGAGTACTGCAGTGACCACACCCCCCTGAAGCAGGAACAGATGCACAGACATCTTGTCATGTCACTTCAACGAGCACAAAAGGGTGACATTGATGTGATTCACCTACATGATGCCGATATGGCTGAGTATCTTTTTCAAGGTATGAGTCAAAGTCCAGTTCCCATTGTGATGACACTCCATGTCGCTGCAGAAGACTATGCAGGATTCACGCGATGGAATAAGACGCTTGTTTCTTCTTCCAGGGCATATTTTGTCCCGATCAGTGAATATCAGATCATGCAGCATCATGGATTAGTCAACGCGCAAAAGGTGATTCATCACGGCATTGACGTAGACGACTATCCGTTCAAGGGCAGTCCAGGTCATCACGACTATTTATTCTCGATCGGAAGAATCACGAAAGATAAAGGGCAGGATACAGCCATCGAGATTGCGAAAAAAACAGGCTCTCGACTTATCCTTGCCGGCAATGTCCAAAACAAAGCCAAAGACCGTGAATATTTCAAGGGATTACAACAATCAATCGATCTTGTGACAGACGTGGGCCAATTGATTCCTGGTAGTGATTATTATGAAATGGTGATGAAACCTATTCTGGATTCAGATAAGCAGATCATCTATATCGGAGAAGTTGATAGCGCTCAGAAAAAACTGTGGTACCAGTATGCACAAGCGACACTCTTTCCTATTCAATGGGACGAACCATTTGGGCTTGTGTTGATTGAATCCATGGCCTGCGGGACTCCAGTCATTGCTTTTCGTAAAGGCTCGGTACCTGAAATTATCCTTCATGGAAAAACGGGGTTCGTGGTGGATTCAATCGATCGCATGGCTGAGGCCGTGAAAGCGATCCATCTTATTAACCCTAGTGACTGCCGCAGCCACGTGGAGGAACATTTCTCAATCGCCAGCATGGCCAGAAAATATTTAGAACTGTATCAGCGGATTATCGATGAAAGGACAGTATGCCTAAAGACAACCCCGTTAGTAACGGGTCTTTCCTTTTAAATTTTGATTCGGATTACCAGATCCGGGACGTGTACTTCCCGTTTATCGGACAGGAGAACCATGGAAGCGGACATCCTTTCCTCTTCGGGGTCTTGGTCGATGGACAGTATTCGTGGATGGGCCCGGAATGGGAAAAATTTTACGATATGAAAATGAAAGTCTTGTGACAAAAGTTGTTCTGAAAAATGAGTCCTTAGGTTTGGAACTCCGATGCTCGGATGTGGTGGATTTGGATTTAAACATCAACATTAAAAAAATCGAAGTACGTAATCTTAAAGCTCAACCTCGTCAAGTCCGGCTCTTTTTGAGTCATGATTTTTTTCTGTATGGGAACGACATAGGAGGCACCGCGTATTTTGATCCCCGGAGCTGTTCGATCATCCAATACAAAATGCACCGGTATTTTCTGATCAGCTGTTGGGCACATGACCAATGGGGAGTGAACCATTTTGCCTGTGGAAAAAGAGTGACTTCAGGAAGTTTGGTGACTGTAAAGGAAATAGAAAATGGAGAACTGAGTGGGGAAGCTGCGGCATGGGGCTCGCCTCATGCCACCATTAGCATATGGTTGGAATTGGCCGCGAAGGGAACCACAACCGCTATTGGATTGCGGCAGGCCAGACCTATTCCGAAGTTGCCGAACTCAATTTGGAAGTCCATAACACCACCCCGGAAGCACTCCTCAACCGTTCGTCGAAATACTGGAAAACATGGGTACAGGAAGACTCGCTCCAACTCCAAAGTTTGCCCAAATCTCTGACCGATCTGTTTCACCGAAGCCTGCTTAGGCTCAGAACTCAAATTGATAACCGCGGTGCCATCATTGCTGCCACTGATTCGGATATTATTCGTTTTGGAAAAGATACGTACTCGTATATGTGGGGACGGGATGGTGCGTTTGTCGCTGCCGCGTTAGCCAAGGCTGGATATTCGCATGTCTGTATGAAATATTTTGATTATTGCGCCAGGGTGCTATCCGACGAAGGCTATTTATTCCAGCATTATAATCCGGATGGATCGCTGGCCAGCAATTGGCATTCTTGATTAGTCGCTGGACAAGAGGTCCTTCCTATTCAGGAAGATTCAACCGTGTTGACCCTTTGGGCGCTATGGATTCATTACCAAAGCTTGAGAGACGTTGAATTTATTCGGCTCTCTACAATACGCTTATTAATAAAGCGGCTGACTTTTCAGTTCGTTACCGAGACCCACAAACACTTTTACTCTTACCGTCCTATGATCTTTGGGAAGAGCGTTACGCCCTGCACGCCTATACCGTGGCATCCGTGATTGCTGGTCTCAGGGCTGCGGCGAATTTTGCCGCCCTCTTTCAGGATACTTCCCTCACTGAAAAGTATGATTCTGCAGCCGATGAAATGACGGTTGGGGTGATTTGGATCATCAGATATGAGAGGTTAGCGAGTCGAACGTGTAATATCGCTCGTCATGAGATGTGCGAAATCACACGAAATCGTGAATGACTGATTAATGACGTCTGCTAAATTTATATCGATAAATGAAGTATTCCTTTGAAACTTGTTAAATTTCAATATGTTGCAGGCTGTGTTGTCTTTATCTTCTGACGGTAACGTGTGAAAGGAATATACCTTGCATTTCTTCTATGGCATGCGAGGTGAAACATGAATCCTATCTATGATTTATTTGTTATCGGTGCTGTTATTTTGATGGTGTGGATAAATCTGTATTATTCAAGAGAGCAGACGAAACAGACGTCATCTATGTTCTCTAGCCTGAGAGAGAGGCTTGCGACCGTCAATGTCTTTAATGTGTACAAACAAAATTCGTCACTGTCTCATCACGCTTCCACCCACCTTTCATTGAAATAATGCCACGTGCATCATGGTCTTGGGTGGCGCTCTTGCATCTCTCCTCCTATCCCTCTGCTGACAGATTCACGAGTCACGTGACTTAGTATAAAGTCCTTACTTGGACACAGTCTTTTCACGGTATCTACGTTCATGAAGTTCTACTCTATCATGCTATGTGCCTGGCTAAGTGTATCCTCTCAATTTCAGCTCGTTCACTCGATGTAGGGTCTGCTCAATGACGTCTATCCTCCACAATCAGGAATTGAACGCTATCTGTGAGTGAATGATTCAAAGATCTGAAAAGGGAACGTTTGCCATTGTCACAATACATAATTTTCTAAATTTTATGTTGATGTGAATATATTGAAAGTGGATTTTCTCAGGCCTGCTGGAAGTCTCGGTATTCTATTTTTTGTTTGTAATTCTTTTACTCACTCTGCAAAATAAATAGAACGGTTAGAATTGGTAGCAATCTGATATGAGTGAGCGTTCGATAAACCACGAAGGCAGAATCGCTGATTATCGCATCGTTATTTTCTATAGCCGATTCAGTTCTACCGAAACGATCAAGCGCCAACTTGTACAATCAGTCAACACGCCAAAGGGAAAGCAGAGTTCAACATTTGCTGTCCTTCAGCGATACTCGGGATATACCACGATCGTCGCCTAGGCAACCGTTCCTCATTCATCTGAAAATTATTTGGATTCGCTATGGTTGATGAAATGATTATTATCGTACGGCCTGGTGGTTGGACAAGGGAGATGGAAAAATGAATGAAATCGTATATATGAATCATAGAGTAAACCGAACCGTGACCGGACCGGAAATCTATCAAGTCAGATTAATCGCAAGTCGTGAAGTGGCACATAAGACGATGGCCTTTTATTTTGAACGACCAGCTGACTTTACCTTCAATGCTGGGCAATTCATCGACGTCACGCTTCTTGACTCTCCTGAAACTACCTCAGATGGTGATAGCCGAACATTGACGATCGCGAGTGCACCGACAGAAAATCGTCTCATGGTGGTGACCCGTTTGCGTGATACCCTCTTTAAACGAGTGCTGATGAACATGCCTCTGGAAACGACGGTCAAGATTGAAGGTCCATTTGGCCAGTTGACCTTGCCTGAAAATGCTGCGAGGCCGTTAGTGTTTCTTGCTGGTGGCATTGGGATTACACCGTTTCGGAGTATGCTTGTCGATGCTGCAGCTCAGAGTCTTCCTCATCGTTTCACGCTTTTCTACTCAAACCGTCGTTCGGAAGATGCCCCTTTTCTTCATGAACTCCAAGATCTTCAAGGGAAGCTTCCCAACTTCACCCTTGTCGGCACCATGACTCAACCCGAACACTCTCATGTTTCCTGGACAGGGGAAACCGGGTACGTCGATCAGGCAATGTTGATGAGACATTTGCAGGGTATCGATAGCCCTATTTATTATGTCGTCGGCCCATCTACCATGGTCAGTGGATTTCGGTCTATGTTGGTCAAGGCTGGGGTTCGTGAACATGATATTCGGACTGAAGAGTTTATCGGGTACTGAGTGTGTGAATGTTTAGACTATTCCCAATGTTGAGTTTTTTGTCTGTCGTGCATCCTGACAAATAGTGAATGTAGGGTTGCAATTCCGCGACGGTCATGATTGATCGGTGACGGCAAAGGAGACGATTGGCAATTCAAAGCTTGATAAGGCTTCTGTTGAGTATCGCAATACTCCTAGGAACTATGGGGTTGTTTGCAAAACCCGATATGCCGATCAATGAACGAGAGCAGCTCTTGATTGAAGCTGTTGTTCAACATGATCTTGCCTTGGTCAAGCAATTGTTGAAACGCGGGGCCAATATGGAGAGTCGAGATGCCGAGGGACGTACGGCGTTACTGGCGGCGGTGGCCAATAACTCTCTTGAGATTGCTCGCCTCTTGATTGAAGCTGGTGCCGATGTCAATGCGCAAGATTCCCAGATGGATAGTCCGTTATTATTAGCCGGGGCTGAAGGTACACTTGAGATTTTAACGCTCATCTTAGACGCAAATCCCGATTTTAGTGTCTACAATCGTTTTGGCGGAACACCGTTGATTCCAGCCTGTGAACGAGGACATCTCGAAGTCGTGCAGATCTTATTGAAGACTGAAGTTGATATTGATCATGTGAACAATTTAGGATGGACTGCGCTTTTAGAAGCGATCGTGTTGAGTCAAGGTGGCCCCCGCCATCAAAAAATTGTCCAATCATTAGTCGATGCAGGAGCTGATATCCATATTGCTGATCATGACGGAGTGACGCCGTTGCTTCATGCCAGACAAAAGGGATTCCAAGAAATTGTCAGTATTTTAGAGTCAGCCGCTGCACGCGATTCTGAAAGCTGAAAGTGAAATCTAAAAGATACTAAAAAACCATAACTTTTGATATAGGGAGGAAAAAGGTGAACGGAATGGAGAGTCAGCGTGTTACCTCATACCTGTTTTGCGCAAAGCGTAGTCTTCTCACTTGCTGTTTAGTTGGTCTGGTCACGTCAAATGGGTGGGCAGGGGAGTTGCCTCGTGAGAGTGTGTTACCGCTTTCTTTGGCGACAAAGGCGGCTCATGCCACTGTCGATAAATGTTTGGCCGATGGGTATCGAGTGAGTGTCACCGTGGTTGACCGAGGAGGAAATATTCGTGCGGTGTTGAGGCAAGACGGAGCTGGCACACATACTCTCGAAAGCAGTCGCAAGAAAGCCTACTCCTCAGCCAGTCTGAGGCAGCCGACCGAAAAGTTAGCCGGATTAGTGGCTAAGATGCCGGCACTTCAAGGTCTTCAGCACATGAATGAACATATGCTTCTTTTGGCTGGTGGTCTGCCTATTGTGTTAGGTGGTGAAGTTGTGGGTGGCATTGGAGTGGGGGGAGCCCCTGGGGGTCATCTTGATGTTGCCTGTGCACAAGCCGGGTTGAACAGTATCGGTGCGGGTTCAACTCAGGAAGCCGACAAGTCAGGGCAATGATGTCCCCAGTTGTGTTTCCGTCTAGTCAAACGTTGTGGTAAATGGGCTTGCGAGCGAACAGTGAGGCTATTGTTTATCGATTTCCATCGCTTTGTAGGCAATTAACCCACCATTGCTGGCTATATACATGTATCGTCCAGACGTTAGTGTTATAAGGATTGATTCTGGCTGATCTGCCCTTCCGTTTAGGCACAACCTTTTCCTTACTATTTTAGGCATTTCATCGGTTCCTCAGAAATTTGTGACTTTTGGCATTCACGCCAGGCAACAGATCATGGGATTGACCCACAGATCTAGTTGTGATTTCATTGAGATCGTGAATGAGTAGATTTCAGGTTAGAAGATGTCTACAATGATTAAGCTTACGGATACCTGAGTTTCATGAAGTAATTTATTCCCGTGATCCTTCCAACATTCAAGTGCCATTATTCACCCTGTCTTTGAGGAATCTTGTCATGATGAATTTATTTTCATTGCTCGCAACGGCTCTTCTTTTTACAAATTTCATTTTTGTTGACTATGCATCCGCTCAAACTCCTACAGGAGAGACGGCAACTCCAGAAGCGATCAAGGGGTTTAATGAACAGAAGGTCAAAGATGATCCGATTTGTGATTCAAGTCGGCGTCCTGTGATCAAGACGGTTGAACCCGATGAAGTAAAGCCGGGTGACAAAATTGTTGTCACCGGTGATTTCGGGAAAAGCAAAGAATGTTTGCATCACGTGACCATTGGGAGTCAAGAAGGAAAAGAGATGACCTATGTTGATGCGAAACATGTAGAAGTGACCGTACCTGATTCAGCAAGACAAGGTATGACGTTTTTGAATGTTCAGACGGGTGGTGGGAGTGCACGTGTGGCAATTTTAGTGCAAAGTAAAGAATAATAATTCTGAAATACCAAAAAAAATTCTGGTTGTCCTCAGTAAGAAAGTACTATTTCTTCAAGTTCGAGAAAACGTTGTCGCTAAGCTTGTCTGCTACCTGATCCTGTGTGAACCCGTAAGGGTTTGCACAGGGCTGCTATCGACTCCTATCTTCTTAATGTTCCTAACCGTCTGCCTCGGGGGATACGAAATCTTCAATTCCCTTGTTCCAACAAGACCTTCTGCCTATTTCCTGTTAGTCTTCAATCATTACTGTGAATCTTGAACATCGGACGGTTTATTATTGTGCAAGGCTAAATTATTTATGAAGTAGAGCAACTGTGGAGAGCGAAATTTGTTATGAAGCCGTTAAATGTCGTTGTGGTAGGTGGAGGTTTTGGTGGCCTATCGGTTGTGCGAGCTCTTCGCGGAGCATCCGTTCATATCACCTTAATTGATGTCACCAATCACCATGTATTTCAGCCACTCCTGTATCAAGTGGCGGTTGCAGCTCTTTCCCGTGGAAATATTGCGACTCCACTTCGAGAAATTTGTCGTGCTCAATCAAATGTAAGAATCATCATGGACGAGGTGATATCAGTTGATTGTGACCATCATGTCGTGGAATTGACGAATGAAAGAATTATCTTCGATTCAATAGTTCTTGCTCCGGGTTCTCAGCCTTCCTATTTCGGTCATCCAGAGTGGCGTCAATATGCGTGGAGCCTCAAAACCTTATCCGATGCTCTGCGCATTCGTGACCGTATTGTCCTTGCGTTTGAACAAGCCGATCGTTTGGCTCCTAGCCCCGAAGTGACGCCGTATCTGACATTTGTCATTGTCGGGGGTGGACCGACGGGTGTCGAACTCGCCGGGGCCATAGCCGAGATAGCTCAGTACAGTATTAGACCAGATTTTCCTTCACTCAAGGACCAAAAAATTTCCATTATCCTTGTTGAGATGCACACTCGATTGTTAGATGATTTTCCCGAAGAATTGTCTCACTATGCCAAAATGTCTTTAGAACAACTAGGCGTCGAGGTGCAGTTGGGTTCCCAAGTCACTGACATATCTGACAAGGTCGTGACGGTTGGCACGCACCGTATTGAGTCAGCAAATGTGATTTGGGCGGCCGGAAATGAGGCCTCTCCCTTAATGAAAACCCTTGACGCACCGTTAGATCCAATGGGGAGAGTGTATGTAGAAAAGGACCTTTCCCTTTCTTGGTATCCATGGGTGTTCATCATCGGTGATGCGGCTTCTTGTTCTAGTCACAATGGACATCCTCTTCCGGCCTTGGCGGCTGTCGCCATGCAACAAGGTCGTTATGTCGCCAATATTATTACGCATCGTATTCCATCTGAACAACGTGAAATCTTCCAGTATCAAGACAGAGGGAAGATGGCGACATTAGGGCGAGCCAGAGCGGTTGCGGAGATCAAAGGAAGAAAATTTTCCGGTCTCGGCGCCTGGTTACTTTGGTCGGTTGTTCATATTTTTTATCTCATTGGGTTTGATCGTGTTCGCGTCACGATCGAATGGTTGTGGTACTACGTCACGTACAAGCCAAGTGAACGTCTCATCGAGAAAAAGTCTTATCGAAACCCGTTCCGTAATAATGTGAATGGTTGTTGAACATTCAGCCCACCTGGTTGTTCCCATTTACGGCAGGGAAAATCTCTCTCATGCCTGCACACGATATCAACAAAACGTGCGAACAACCTATCCAGGGTTTATAGGAGGTTTCAACGTCGTACATCTTTCGTATAGTAATTTCGTTGGGGAAGCCATTTCAAATGGTCTCAGATACACGGATGATGCGAGTGAAACATCTACATTTTTTTCGATGACGTAGACGACTGAAATCTTTCTGCATGGATATATTCTCTTTGGTGACTGACTCTACTCGATGGAGCCTTTCGACCTGTATTGTAGTTTTTGTGATTTCCGCTGTTGTTATTGCGATCGTTGGGTACCGATTAACGATATTGGCTGATCGTCTTGCCGATCGGACAGGCTTAGGAGAAGCGTTAACAGGAGCTTTTCTTCTTGGCGCGATGACTTCTCTCCCTGAAATCAGTGCGACAATCACGGCAGCAAGGCAAGGGCATGCTCAACTTGCCGTGAGTAATGCCCTAGGCGGCGTAGCCGCACAAACAGTGTTTTTGGTCATGGCAGACTTGACGTATCGAAGAGCCAATCTTGAACATGCAGCAGCATCAATAGCTAATGTCATGCAAGGCACCCTCGCTATTGTATTGATAGCCTTCCCGGTTCTGGCAGCCATGATGCCCAATTTTCAGCAGTTCACTATTCATCCTATGACCCCACTCATGTTTGGAGTATATACATACGGACTTTACCTTGTCTTTCAAGTTCAAGCCAATCCGATGTGGCGACCTCACCAAACATCGGAAACCCGTGAAGACCAGATTGATAATTTGAGAGACCAGCATATTCCTCTCTGGCGATTGTGGACCCAATTCATTCCAACTGCGATCATCGTTGGATTTGGAGGGTGGTTTATTACCAAATCAGGGATTGCCTTGTCTCAGAATACAGGTTTGTCTGAAACCGTAGTTGGTGCACTATTCACTTCGGTTGCCACATCTTTTCCAGAATTAGTTACGACCCTTGTCGCGGTCCGGCAGGGGGCGCTCACGTTGGCAATTGGAGGGATTCTCGGTGGCAATGCATTTGATTCACTTCTTGTTGCCGTTTCTGATGTCGCCTATCATTCTGGGTCTATTTATCATGCGATCACTCCTGATCAAATTTTCCTTATGGGACTAACGATCATTATGACGAGTATTCTTCTTATGGGATTGATTCGGAGAGAGCAGCATGGGATTGCGAATATTGGATTTGAAAGTTTCACTATCTTATTGCTGTATATCGGAGGGGCCCTCTATCTTGTTTTAAAATAACGATTGTATGCTGTTCAGTTAACGCATAGATGTTCTTGGCAATATTATTCTCCTATTGAAATAATGATTATAGGATGTTCGTTGTTGTCACCAACATGATGGCCGCCATGACTCCCATCCCGACATCTTCGGTCAGAGTCACCGTGGATAAAGGGACTTCAAGAACAGAACCCATACATGGACAATTAATATCCAGATCTTGTCGTAGTGCAGAGATCACACCAATAGTCCCAATGATCATGATAATGATCGTCGCGATATAAGTCAGTGCTGGCGCAAAAAAAGCGAGAAAACTCAATCCTAATCCCAGTTCGATAAATGGATAGATGTAAGCATAGGTACGGCTTCGCGTCGCAATAAGATCATACATTTGAAATCCATCAGCAAACGCTGAAAGATTAAATATTTTCAACATCGCAAAACAGCAGAGAAAAATGCCCATGAAATAATGCATCCAACTCATGAGACCGCCCTGCGTGTGCAGAGTTAAGGCAAATCCTGCTGCGGCTGCAATCAAAATCAAAGATGCGAGAGGCCAGTAATCTTGAAATGCTTTTCCTCGATTGTTCTCTTGCTTCTTGTAGGCGGGATCTTTAGTCATACAGAAGCCTCATCTGCGATATACGGCAACGAGTTTGCCGCAAGTCCAAACGTATAATAATTTTTCCTACGATTTCTTCTCTCTCTGCGATCGACCTTCGGTCGTTATGATAGGCTCGTCATGGTTTGGTCGTCGTTTTTTCAGAGAGAACTTCAATAATTTCTCGACAAAACATACCAAGATCTGAGGGTTGACGAGATGAAATAAGAAAGCCATCTCGAATCACTTCGGTATCGCTATATTGGGCGCCAGCATTGATAAGGTCGTCTTTAATGGAATGAAAGCAAGTCATCTGTTTATCCTTCACAATCCCTGCGGAGATCGCGACCCATGCCGCGTGGCAAATCGTCCCGATAACTTTCTCCTGTTCCATCATTTCTCGTACCAATGAAAGAGTTAAAGGATTTCGACGCAGATGATCTGGAGCATATCCACCAGGAATAATCACGGCATCAAAATCTTTTACTTGAACATCTTCAATTCTCATATCTGCCGTGACTGGATAGCCATGTTTTCCGTGATACGTTGACGTCCCCGCACCAGCGATGAGTACGGTGGCGCCTTCTTCTCGCAACCTCAGCACGGGATACCACAGTTCTAAGTCTTCATAAAGTTGTTCGACTAACACAAGGACGTTTCGGTGTAATAAACGTTGTTCCATGTGAGTTCCATACAATAGTGTGATATCACAATCATTGTGGGTCTATAATTTTTACTCATCGAGCGTAAAGCCCACCTTTATTGTCACCTGCCAATGGGCGACTTTGTTGTCCTCAATATCTCCACGTGTCTCCGTGACGTGAAACCATCGCATATGCCGGACAGTGTCTGAAGCCTTTCCAATGGCTTGATTAATAGCGTCCTCCATGGAATTCCGAGAGCTTCCCGTCAATTCAATGATTTTGTAAATGTGTGACAACGTTGAACCTCCTGTCTGGTTGTATTTGGGAAATTTTAATAAGTATGACCAGATTTAACGGGATACGAAACTGTATAAAACCCTTGGAGCAAAAGATATCTGCGTAGACATTCACAAATGTCAAGCTGGGCCGCATGACTTCGCGAGTTTGTGCTTGATGGAATTTCGACAGGAGCCATCATCATTCCTAAGAGATAACGTTTGTCAAGAATAGAATGTGGAAGATTAATGACGTGAGAATGATTATGCGTTAGTCAATAGGCGAGCTATGGGAAAAGTGTATGGCCGTGAGTTCAAGAGAGAAGAAATTTTTTAATTAACAGAGAGTGGAATGGATCATTATCTGCTCGCAATGCAGATAATACTAGCCATCTATGATGTAAGGCCGAAGTATGCATTATCAATTTGAGAGGCTTACGCGCCACTCAGACCCAGACCTTGTCCCTCTGTCGCTTCACTATCACCAAAATATTTGGTGCTGAATTTTTGGGAACTGGGGTCCATCCTGAGTACAGTTTCTTGTCATCTCAGCATGACGTTTTGTACCCAACGTTTTACGTCTGAGCGTTTAGTTTACTTTTATAATTTTGGGAAATGGCATGTGCCGGATTTGATATGCGAACATGTTTTTGATGTTGATTTTTTTGTCTTTCCCATTCTTCGTCAAGCGATGCTTCTAACGTATAAGATGGTTCGCTGGTATATCGTATTCGCGAGCGGTTTGTATTAATTCTTTTTTCATGAAAATCATTACTCATCATCAAGCCCTCCTTAACATCAGATAATAATATACATAAGAAAAATTTTATTCTCAGTCTTGCTGTATTTCGGGAGCACTTACATGACGGCTATTTCAATGTTAAGTATCGCAACTTTTTCATGGAAGTTTTGAACGGAGCATTGACTCCTCTATCTTGTAATTTTCAGTGTAATATCATGATTAATGACAGTAGAAAACTGGCAATAACCCTAGTCGTGATACTTTTTTAGAAACGATGAAATTTTTCGGAATAATAGTAGGGTACAACCCGAATCGGTAGGTAGGTTAAGGCCTACATGAAGAGGAAACAGAGCCTTAGTCCTCTTCATGCAGGTCCTCAGGTGATTGTCGCATCAATGACGAGATTGACTTTGAGCGTTAATACTCTCTTCTTGGTTCCATTTGGGTGTGCCGTCGTCTTGTCGTAATTCTAAGGCTTTTCCATTCTTTTTGGTCGTGATCTGAGAGGCTAACAGGAGGTGATTGCCATCACGAGTCACCCGTGATCCATTGATCTTGACTGCGTCGCCTTGTTCCACTTCCATTCCTTGCTTTTGTAAATAGTCATTTGGAGCAAGACGAACGTGTTCCTGTGCCGAGGCAGTTTTTACGTCGACGGTCATAACCTGCATTCCATTGAGCATTTCATGTTTCACATTCTGGATTGTTCCTTCTATCGTCTCCATAGTATTAGCATTAAACTGTTCTTGATCTTTGGGGCTTGCAGAGGCGGATTGTGTTCCTTGTGATTCACCGATAGGCGCTTCAGCCACCTCAACAATCATGCTTTGGTCTTCTTTGTTACGTGTCAGTGTGACATTTTTCCAAGGTATAGAATAATTTTCCTGATTGATTCCTATGTTGCCACCGAATGTTCCTCCGTATGCAAGAATGATGTACGCAATTTGTCCTGATTTCTGATCGATGAGAAAATCTTTAACCGTCCCCATTTCTTTGCCTGATTTGTCGATAACGGTATTGCCAATAAGGGTATTGGCATTTAACAGTAGATCTGACGCAGGTGCAGCCTTATCATTGGACATGCGGTTTTGCTGATCGAGAGCCCAGGCCACGCCTCCTCCCATTAAGATAAAGGCAAGTAATACACTAATCCAACTGCTGTTAAAACGATGCGTTCTCATCATGATAATCCTCCGTTCGAATGTTATGGTTATCCGCTACGATTGTCTGTTCTGTACTATAGGGAGATCTCTGAAGAGATTATCCTAGCAGCAACCCTTGTTTCCGCAAAGATTATCCCTAGCAAAGGCTCATTCGTCTGTATTTACAATCTGGCTATACTACGCAAGTAGGTTCATAAGAATGATGGAAAGTAAAAATTGCAGTCTTTTCTGAAAAATCTTACTTATAGAATGAAATGATGGAACGCCTGTGATGATTCACGAGAATGAGAAGAAAAAGAGGGGTTGGGGAATCGGTCTTAAGAGAATGGATAGGTCGAATTAAAGACCTGTTGGTATAGAAAGTTAGGTTTCAAAATATCGAAGTGTAGACTTTTATTGGATTCGTTTGTTGTTCAGACCACTATTTCGTGTTGCTGCCGATCCTGTTCTGTGACCACCGAAGACTGACGTCACGCCATTTTTGCCTGCATCACCAGGTCTTAATTTTCTTTCTCGCTCTAATTCATTTTTTTTAGAGGTGCTTGATAAAGGTTCCGTATCTATCGATGACCCCATCCCTTGTTGTGTATTTATTTTCGAGGATTCTTGAGATACCTGATTTTGTCGATTCAAGTCAGAACCCATCCCAAAAGTTGAAGCCCCTTGGACAGAAAAAAATAAACATGTTGCTGTCGCCATCAAAAAAATACTCATCAAATTTCTTTCTTCTTTGGATTGGCCTCTAAGCCTTGCAGGCTTAGAGGCCAACGCGTGTTTATAATTACGGCCGATAACGACTTGGTCTCGAATCGTAACTTCTATCATCATCTGAAGAACGGCGTTCCCGGTAGCGTTCATACGTGTTACCAGAATCATCGTCATTCCGATCTCGACTTTGAGAGTACATGGATCGTTGACTTCTTTGATTCCGTGATTCGTCTGAATACCGATCTCGAGAATCACGATCAGAGGAGCGATAGCGTTCTGGCTGGTTCATGTGACGATCTCGAATCCTGTCTTGGCCGGCATGATGTCCTTTAAATGCCTCTTGATCTTCATACTTATACGCGGATTCAGATCCCTGCCCCCGATCTCTTCGATCTCGTGATTGATTTGTACGTCCTTGAGGGGAGTAACGATCAGACCATGAACGTTGACGAAATTCACGAGCCGTGCCGCGATAGCGTTCCGGCTGATTCATGTGTTTATCCTGAATTCTGTCTTGGCCAGCAAACCATCCTCGATAGGCGCGTTGATCGTCATAATTATAGGCAGATTCTTGTCCTCGTCGATCTCGAGATTCTCCGCGATCCCCGGGGGAAAGAGTGGCTCTATAAGCCTGCTCACGATCCTCGTAAAAATCTTCATTTAAGTTCCAATGTTGCTCTACGTGTTGAGCGGTGTCATCCCCTTCTTCTAGGATTGGAAGATCGCCTAATTGTGTCTTTGACACATTGAGCTTAAATGTTTTATTTCCCTGACCTTCCATGGCCTGCCAAGGCACTGAGATGAGTTGCCCGTCAGTCTTTCGAACGATGGCATAAGAAGGCTCACCTTGGTTGTTATTCACAAGTCGGTAAATATGACCAACTTCCTGTCCATTTTTTGTTTTGACGGTGTATTTTGCATCTTTATCGGAAATATCCAGGCCGCCTAATTGACCCGCGGGCAACACAAAATAATCTTCTCCCGATCGGCCTGCCTCGAAACGATCATCTTCGCCGCGATATCCCATCGATCGTACATAGGTGGCATTACCCTCTTGATTAATTTTAGCTTTGATAGAATCTCCATTCTGGAAATTGCAATCTCCAAACGTAAATCCTTGCTTTTCAGAATCCTCTGACGAGCTTTGCCCGCTGCTCCCTGATGAAGACATCGGAGATCCTTGACTCATCGAAGATCCTTGAGATGACTGTCCCGATTGGGAACTTGAACTGTTTGGGCACAGTTGGTTTGTCTGATTATTGATTCTAAAAGAAGTTTTACGGCCGTCCCGCGACCGTATGGTGATTTGATCTCCATCCTTACGCATAAATTCTCCCCGTACAACTTTTTCTTTTTCTTGGGAATACGAGCTCTGAGATCCACCGCGATCTGAGTGATCTCTGGACGAACCTGCTTGCGCGATGAGTGGCAAGGCTAATAGCGGTATGCCTGCTAGCATAAGTGATCTAGCCCATAGGTCTTGAGTAAACATTATGTTTACCTCCTTTACTTAAAGGTTTGAGTAAATGAAATATAGTGATTGTTGCACAACCATTAGTGCTAATTTACCTAACCCCCTGTGAGAAACCACTGGCTGAAACCCCTGTGAGGTCTGTCTGGAACCCTGGACTCTGAAATTTAGGAAATATCCCTGCTTTCCGATCCACTGAGACGCGTTGCGGTATACACGAATGAACAATTTAAAGATTTTGAACAATTTAGGTGGTGTCGACTTGAACTCAAGCTCCCTTTTCTGACCATTGTTACCTAGGTCTTTAGCGGGAAATTTGTCATGTATGTCGGCAAGACCTTGTCTGCGCTGTTGATGGATTGTCTGCCCTGGACCGCCTTGACGAGAATCATCGCACGCTATCGTGACAATCACCGAGGTCGTATGCTGCCTTGCATTGAACACTTCAGTACCTTGTCATTTGCACCGTTGACGTATCGCGAAAGCTTGCTCGACATCGAAGCCAGACTCTCGGCGAAACGGCTAAGCTGTACTACATGGATATTCGCTTGCCAGTGAAACGTGCCACGCTGGCCGATGCCAACGAGCGCAGAGACTGGCGGATCTATGCCGCCTTTGCCCAGCGCTTGATCCCCCAGGCACGCACCCTGTATGAGAGGGAAAATTTCGGTCTGGATATGTCGCACACGGTTTTTGTCCTGGACACCATAACAATCGACCTGTGCCTGGTGCTGTTTCCGTGGGCACCGTTTCGCAGCACCAAGGCGGCCGTCAAGATGCATACACTGATTGGTCTGCGCGGCAATGTTCCACGCTTTAACCTTATTTCCGACGTGATGCGGCACGATGTCGCGCATTCACTCTCAGATTTCTACAGCCAGCAGAATTAATCGATCCATCTGCGTCGCATTCGGTTCAAAGGTTTCAAGTGCGGGGCAGGACACAGGTCTTCCAGTCCAATCTCTTTTGTCTGCCGTTCCCACTGTGTAACTCGATACAGCTTTTACACTATGTATTATGAAAAGGAAATTCACGTGAGTGCTGGAAATGGCCGTGGACCTCCTGGAGAGGTGATACACAAATATCTTTCTATTCTTCTCTTCAGGATTGAACGAGGAGAGGTATTTCTTATGCAGAAGCCAGGGTATCTGATAGTTATCAGTTCCCTGGAGTCGTGATATTTGTTGATATGAAATTGTATTTTTAATATCTAACTAAGGAGCAAGCGATGACTACTCAAATTCGTGCGGTATTATCGGCAGATTCAATCACGGGAACGACGGTACAAAACATGTCCAAAGAAGATCTTGGGGAAATTAAAAGTTTAATGATTGATCTTTCGGAAGGTAAAATCGCATATGCCGTTCTGTCATTTGGTGGGTTTTTAGGTATGGGGGACAAATTGTTTGCCATACCTTGGCAGGCGTTCCAGGTTGTCCAAGAAGAAAAAGTGTTTGTACTAGATGTATCAAAAGAAATATTAGAGAAAGCTCCGGGTTTTGATAAAGATAATTGGCCAGACATGGCCGATGTCACGTGGGGGCAGAGCATTCATAAATACTATGGATATGATCCTTACTGGAATTAATTGTATGTAGAATTTTTATTTTTGGCCGGAGAGAATCATTAAAACGAAATTCTCTCCGGCCGAAATTTTATCCGCCCGGTTTTACCCGATTGTTTTCCTCGATCGTATCCAGCTCAGCCTCAAAAAATATTTTCAGCCAGAGAATTTCACAGTAACGGCATTGCCGACTTTTTAATCTACCATCACAGGCTTGTACCATCCATGTTACCTCGTATGTTTTCTTATTTTCCCTAACGTTGCACTTCATAGACATTTCCATTCCTAAGCAGACTGATTTGTCTATTGGCGTGATTCCTCAGAATAGTACACCATGAATCGACCCTTAGGTTTGATATGTTTTTCGTGTCTGAGGCACCCAAACCTGTCAGCCGTGATATTCATTATTAATCGTATTGACAAACGTAACACACTTTATAGGTGCTGCTAGTACGCGATGAAGGAGAGATAGTCAATTTAGGTATCAAGGAAAGGAGCATGGCATGTTGCAAGACTTCAACAAAATGAAAACGTATGTTGTGGAGGGTACGGACGGAACGATTGGAACCGTGGCAGATGTGTACTTCAATGACCAAACTTGGAATGTTCAGTACGTGGCAGTCAATACAGGAAACTGGTTAGAAGGTCGGCATTTGCTCATTGCGAAGGAATGTTTATCGGCATTAAAGCGTGAAACAAGTGCCTATCCTGCGTCAGTCAGTCATGCGCAGGCAAAAGCGAGTCCAGAATTTGAAATTAATCAACCTCTATCTTGGGGAAAAGAACGAGAGATCTGTTCATTCTATCGCTGGTCTGCTTATTACCCAATAAACGAAAATGAGATGTCGGTCTTTCCCGGAATTCTGACGAGCACAAACGGTCTGAAAGATTTTTCGTTATTAGCCAATGACGGTGAAATTGGAAAAGTTGTCAATTTTATCGTTGATGATACAGATTTGCTGTTACGATATTTTGTCGTTGACACCGCGAAATGGTTAGCCGGCAGAAAAGTGCTGATCAGTCCGATGTGGGGAAAATCCATAAATTGGACAGAGCAACTGATAGAGGTTGATGTCAGCAAAGAGTCCATTCAAGAGTCGCCGGAGTACGATCCACTAGTTCCAATTGACCAAGTCTATGAAGTGGGTCTCTACGAGCATTACGGCAAGCCCCAATATTGGTAAAGCTGTATTTTCGATTAGACGTTCTAATCGAAATATTCTCGAATCGGAAGCGATAACCTGAACATGTTGCTCTACACCAATGTGCTCAAGTTGTCTTTCTGTACACACGAAAGATTGTAGAAGCAATTTTATGAGTATTGAGAACGTCATAAGCAGCCGCATGCGCTTACCGTTGAGGAAAGATTATTCCGGTCCGTGGCATGATATGTAAAATGATTAAACCTTAGCAAATCCCAGATTTGTGCCATCCAGTCATCGTTGTATTGTCAAAGGCATTCATGTGCACTATTCTTCTATTTGGTTCTGATCTTAATCTCTATGAACTGCTTGACTGGTTGCCTGATAGTTTCGGGTTGGATGTACGGCGGGCCTGGAGTCTCCCTGAAGGTATGCGAATATTAAACGATCAAATCATCGATCTTGTTGTTGTTGATTACTCTATCCAAAAAAATGGCTTATCGATGATATCTGAAGTGACCACGTGTGATCCTCATCCTCCCATTATAGCGACCTTCTCCGCTCGAGACACTCCGCATATCAATATGGTTAAATTTCCCCAGATGATTGGCGCTTCTTATACCTTTGAAAAACCTGTGAACAAAAGATTGTTTCAGGACGCGTTCCTAGAGCTTATGTGCTATCCGACAGATAAGTGACTTGCCAATCACACCTTCTTTCCTCGTCGATAGCCATCTCCATACTCTCATGCAACTTGCAGCCTTGAATGAACAGGATGTCGTTGCGTGGTGCAGGTGCCGCGAATTTTTGAACGTTTAAAATGCTGAAAAGACAATTCTTCTTCATTAACCGAGTAGGGCGAAATATGAAGATTGAGGCGCAAATCGGTGGGGAGGCAAAAATCATCTCCAAACCCAGCAACCTCGTGTAGGCATGTGAGGCACAATGGTAAATGCCACATTTTATAATCATAGCCATACCCTTCGGTAAAAACTTCCCTCCACTTCGTTTTGGTGAGACATGGATAGTGGGGAGGATCACTTTTTCGATAAAACGGCAGTAAAATTTCCAGATTTTCTCTGGCTTGGGTATTGAAGATTTCCGGGTGTTTGATTTGACTATTGTGGAGGTGTTTTATTTCATTTTCGGTCAAGTCTGCCTCTTCCATGGCGAGGTACCACCCTTTCTGTTTCCATCGTCTGAAGTTTTTATAAATTCGTTGCATTTGCTCCTCTTCTATCCCTAAGAGGATACGAACCTCACGCGGTCGTAGGCCGTAAAGGTGGTAGAAGAGTCCAATGAGTGCGTCACGGCTGATGACAGCTCGATTCAATAAGCCGTCAAGAAATCGATACATCAGCTGATTGGACGTGGAGGGGGCTTTGTGTTCCTGAGGCCTTCCAAAGTACTTCGAAATATATCCGTCGAGAAGCAAAAGTGGTCGACAAGGTAGTTGAGATGGACAATATTCAATGAATTTTTCAACGAGATTAAACGAGAGTCGTAAAAGCAATTTTTCATGTGCCATATTGTCTGACCATTGTCCCATATCTTGGAGAATACGACGAATGAGTTTGGAAGATCGTTCCAAAAAGTGAGGGAAATTCGCCGGCACACATTGTGTGAATTCTTCAGAAGTGTGAATCATCATGTGGGTAGATGGATTGATTGTTTTCAAGGGGACCTCCTTACCGACAAAAAGTATACTGTTAATGAAGTTATCAATGTGACAGGCAACATATATTCACCTTGTGAGAAGGTAGATTAGCCAATAGTCCATTCAGGCAGTACTGTCACTTACCCTTGCTTTAAATGCGGAGTGCCCTGGGTGACGTTGTCATGGAAAGAATGCGAAATCTCAGAGATTTTATTCAGGAGGTTATGTATGTGACCGAGACATACATGGAGACAGAGGACACGAGAGATTGATCATGCCAGTCGTATGTGAAATATTTGAGGGTGGTCTCTCTTGCTAGGAGTGAATAAGAGAGTTACATCGGAGATTGAGGCAGGCGATTTATATCTGTGAAGATGATTCCAATTATTTATGAAAGGATCTGTCATGTATGGGAAGAGCCTTATAACAGCGAGACGCTCCGAGTCCCGCTGGTCGTGACATTTTGCTGTGGGTACATCGTCACATCCTTGCGTTTGTGTAATGTTTCCCGTATGGCCTGAGTTAACTCTTCTTCTGTTTTCATTGCGTAGGATATGTTCAAGATGCCTTTCTCCTGAAGGTCTGCTTCAAGAGAAGGTTGAGTATGCAAAAGGAAAACAACTTTACCATTTTTCTGACTTTCATGAATTAATTGGTAAATGATCCGACTCCCTATCCAATCAATTGATGCTAACGCTTGCAAGTCTAGAACTATGAAAGAAACGGAGGATGAAATCGCATGCTCCATTAATAATTTTGTTTGGTGAAGATGATTTGTCTGAATGATAGCGTCTGGAGTAATGGTGAGAACGATTTGTTGATGAATGCAACTAATTTTATAATGCATCGTCTCTTTCCTCCGTGGATTATGGAATCGGTATTCCGAAATATCATTAATCGACGAATCGTTGGTATTGTAAAGGCTTTTCTCAATCACACCACTGTCATTACCCCTTGAGTGTAAATACCTAATTCAAGGGTTATACCGCATCATCCACTGACTGTGATTGATTATGTTTAAATTTTTGTATTGACAAGAAGAAGGCTAAGGGAAGACAGACGTTCGTCTACTGGCCGCGGTGTGAAGTTTGAGCGGGAAATCGGTTCGTTGAGGATGATGATTTCTGGAAAATTTTGATGAAAGCCTACTGACAAGAATGACTTCAAAGCACAAATTGACGAATGGTGTTCACTAAGTGATCGGCTGGTCCACCTTTTGCGACCAGCGCCTTCGCTCCTGCGTCTAAGAACCATTGAACAGCTTCGGTTGAATCGTAAACAGATAGGCCAATCACAATGGTTTCCGGTTTTTCACGGATGATTCTGCGTGTCGCTTCTAATCCATCCATGTTGGGCATTTGAAAATCCATAATGATGATGTCTGGGTGAAGAGACCGGCTCTGAAGGATGGCGTCTTCCCCGTTTTCTGCTTCTCCCACCACTTCAAAATCTTCTTGAGCATTCAAGATGAAACGAAACCCTTCACGAACCATTTTGTGATCGTCGACGATGAGGATGCGAATGGTATCTGATAGAGAGGAGCGATGTGGAGGAGGCGAAATAGCCGGGTCAGGTGTCGTATGTTTATCGTCTTGTGGTTCCTCTTGCTTCTCCGTTTCGAGTGGAATCTGAAAACGCACGTTTGTTCCATGTTCGGGAGTCGATGTAATGAGGAAATCCCCGCCTAACGCTTCTATTCGTTCCCGAATACTGAAAATGCCAAATTTTTCTGTTGGATGATTCGCAGTATCTGTTGAGTGGTGAATAAATCCGCGGCCGGAATCCCTTACCTCAATCTGTAGGTGAGTGTTATTGGGAATAGATACCGTCAATATCGCTTCGTTGACTCCGGAATGTTTTAAGACGTTAAATAACAGTTCACGAACAGATTGATAAATTAAGACCGCATGATCCTCTCGAAAGTTCAGCGTCCTATTTCCATCATTGACATGAACCGTTAAGCCCTGGTTTTTCATCTCATCTCCTAACCAGGAAAGGGAAGCCTGTAGGCCGAATTCATAAAGACAGGTTGGACTGATTTGGCTGACCAGGGTTCGTGTGTAGGTTAACGATTGATCCAATAGGTCGTCTGCCTCACCAAGGGTTTTTAGTATACTCTCTTTCTCTTGGTGCGATTGACACTGGGCTAATTTCAAACGACAGGCAACCAAAAGTTGTGCCAAGTAATCGTGCAGGTCCGAGGCGAGGCGGCGACGTTCCCGTTGTTCCGTGATAGTGAGTTCTGATGCCATAACCCGTAATCGATCTTGATATCGGACTAATTCTTGAGTTCGTGTGTTGACTCGTTCTTCCAGAGTTCGATTGAGTTCAGCCAATTTGTCATTGGCTTCTTTTGTCAACGTTTTGTCTCGAACGACTTTCGCGAACCCGATGAGTTGTTCTTGGCTGTCACGAACGGCCGTCACGGCTCCACTTGCCCAGAATCGTGTCCCATCTGCACAGACGAGCCAATTGTCGTCATCGCCTTTTTCATCGATCTGAGCTCTGCGTAATTCTGCTTCTGGACGGTTCTGGTTCTGATCTTCCGGAAGAAATAAAAATGAGAAATATTTCTTCAATGCTTCTTCATCCGAATAGCCAAATAGTCGTTGTGCGCCTTCGTTCCAATGGATGATATGTCCATTCACGTCTAGAAGGATAAACGCCAATCCGGTGGCTCCTTCAACAAAGAGCCGGTACATCCTTTCAGTCTCTCCGCGCTTGTGGTCGTTTCGGACACGTTCAATAGCGTAATGTAACGTGCGCGGCAGGAGTCCAGAAGTCAGTTGCGATTTGGGAACATAGTCCTGAGCCCCGAGCTTAATGGCTTCAAGTGCCAAGGGTTCATCCTCGTTCACCGTGAGAATTACGATCGGCGTTGACGTATTCGTCTTCCGGATTTGTTTCAGTGTTTCCATGCCGTTGGATTCTGGAAGATTTAAATCCAGGAGGATAGCGTGAAAGGTCGTCGTATGAAGAAATGTTAACGCTTCACGAAGCGTCTGAGCATGCGTGATTAAAAAAGAATGCGGTGTTGAGGTGTGTGTCAGTTGTTCCTGCACCATTCGGGCGTCAGGGGTATTATCTTCGACTAAAAGAATGGAAAGCGTGGTTGATGTATTGGCGTCCATCATGAAAAATTTTTGGGTGGAAGTTTAACGAAGGAAAGCCAGAATTGTTCAAGAGATTGAATCATGTTAATGAAATTTTTGACGTCAATGGGTTTGACCAGATACGCATTGGCATGAAGATCATAGCTCTGCAAGACATCATGTTCGTCAGAAGACGTGGTCAAAATTACAAGTGGTATCTGTCGTAAACTCGAATCACTTTTGATTTCTTTCAACACTTCACGCCCATCTTTTTTAGGGAGATTCAAGTCCAATAAAATGAGGTCCGGCCGAGGGACATGTTCGTATGGAACCTTCTGCCGCAAAAACTTGAGGGCACTCACGCCGTCCTGTACGATATGAATCGTGTTGTAGATGCGCGCGGCCTCAAAAGCTTCTTGGGTAAGACGGACATCAGATGGACTATCTTCTACCAATAAAATTTCTATAGGAATCGTCATTGTTTCTCCTGATAGTGTTTGGGAATCGAAAATATAAAAGTACTTCCCTTGCCTACCTCTGACTCGACCCAGATACGTCCGCCTTGACGTTCGACGATTTTCCTGCAGATAGCCAGGCCAATTCCCGTCCCTTGATATTCGTCTCTGGTATGAAGTCGTTTGAATGGGAGAAAAATTCGTTCAAAAAAATCTGCTTCGATTCCAATCCCATTATCCTGTACCATAAACACCCACTCATTCGCATCTTCTCGACTTGAAATATGTATTTGTGGCGAATCCGATCCCTGAAATTTGATGGCGTTGGTGACAAGATTCTGAAGAAGACGTTGGAACAGTTCTTCATCCGTAGAAATGGTGGGGAGCGGCGTATGGGTAATGCGTACTTGTTTTTCTTCAATGATTGTCTGTAGTTGCTGCAGAATGATTGTGAGGACATTGTTCGTATTGACTGGAAGATTTTTCACCTCTTGCGACTGGATCCTCGAATATTTCAAAAGATCTTGCGTGAGGATTTGTAGACGTGCGGCTCCGTCGGTCACGAAGCCAATATATTCCTTCGCTCGCTCGTCTAATTGGTTTTGGTATCGTTCTGCTAATAACTGGGTAAATCCGTGAATGGTTCGAAGTGGTTCTTGTAAATCATGAGAGGCAATATACGCAAATTGGAAAAGATCTTCATTTGATTGCTTGAGTGCATCAGTATATTGAACCATGGTCAAATTTTGAATCGCTAACATATTTTCCATTTTTTTCTGTTGAGAAATATCCCGAACAATTTTTGATCCACCGATCAAATTACCCCATCGGTCAATAATTGGAGAGATGGTTAACGACACATAGATATCTTTCCCATCCTTACGACGGCGAATGGTTTCAAAGTTGGAGATTCTTTGTCCGTGTTGGAGTTTGTCCAGAATATCATCTTCTTCGGACAGTAAGTCCGGAGGAAAGAGAAAGGTCATGAGCTGTCCAAGGCTTTCTTGTTCCGAATATCCAAATATGTCCTCTGCTCCCTTGTTCCAACTCGTGACCTTTCCGTGTAAGGTTTGGCCAATGATCGCATCGTGAGAGGATTCCACCATGGATGCTAATCGCAACTGGGTTTCTGTGCTGCAACGGTATTGGTAGGTGACGAAGGCGGTTGCCCATATCATGAAAATGGATATCGTACGATTGATGATGGTATTCCATGCCGTTGTGCCCTCTGACTGGGTCACGTCAATGCCTGGTGACAAGATGACTCCTGCAATTGCTGGAATGGTACAGATACCTGCGAGGAGGAATGGTGCGTGTAAATAGGATAGCCAAGGTGTGAGCAAAATAGGCACGACATAGAGTATGCCTATCGCCACTCCTGTTTTAATGTTCAGATCGAGAAGAAAAATGGTCAGGATGAGAATGCCAATTCCAATTGAAGTCGTACTATCCGATATTTTCGTAAGAGACTTTAATTTCAATTGTCGGGAGGAGTCCTTAGTGGGGTTTTTCCTGTCATCTTCAGAAGTCTCAGATTCTCGATGGTTACTCAATTCTAGCTTCAAAGATTTCCCCATATGTCACAGCGATTCACTTGTGGAGTTAAAAAAGAAGATTGGCCTTACAAGTGATGAACGTGAATGGTACCCATGACATCATACATGATCCATGGAGGGTATAAGTCAAATCTCAACGCGATGACTAGAAATTCAAATTGTTCGAGTTATAGCCGTTCCAATTAGTTTTCGTACGTATGAAGCGGTGTTTCGCGCTGAGTTGGTTTATTTGAATCGGCTGAAAGTTATTTGGTTTCGCTATAATCAACTCGATCAATGGCTGTTTTTGAATGTTGAATAACATGAAAAATGTTGAAAGTCTGCTAAGAGTGAAGACCTTGAACCGTATAAGTATACCGACGGGAATGTTGATTACGAAAGAGAATCATCCTATCTAGCCTTCATGTTTTCGTTGTCTGTCTCTTTTAACTAGGATAGAGGCCAATTTTTATACTTCTCTTCTCTTTCAGCCACTCTCGATATAAGAATGCTGGCGGTAGGTGGAAGGCGTCAGAGGAGAATAGCAAGGGTCATGTGACATATAACCAAGGGTTTCTCTTAGGCACGAATCTAGGATGATTTATATATAAAGAGGTGATGGGAGGCTGTGAATGACCATCGCGCCTAGTTGAAAGAATCCATGATTCGGAGTAGTGCGTTGATCAAGAAGACATAACTCACATCCTCACTCTATAAGAAGGGTCCTATGATGACCTGTGTGGATGAGAAATACGGGCAAGTTATGAAAACATTATTAAGAAAAGTTTCATGACACTTCTGCGGTCCGAAATTTTACAATCCTCTATTTTACTAAAAAAGGAAGTGATGTATGTCTACAGTCTTACTCATAGTTTTAATTCTTTTATTAATTGGGGTACTGCCGACATGGCCACATAGTGCATCGTGGGGCTATGGTCCCAGCGGCGGGTTGGGTCTTGTCTTATTAATCGTTCTCGTTTTGGCGCTGACTGGAAAAATTTAAAAATTCAGCAAAAGTAGGACTGACATTCTTAACCCTCACCGCATGAGAAGTATGTGCCGATAAACAAAAATGGTAATAGGGGTCGAGGTCGATGTAATGTGTAATAAAAAATGAATCTAGGAGGTTGTTGTTCCCTGCCATGTAAAAAGTTGTAGGCAACATCAATGTCTCTTCTTTTAAGTATTGGGTCAGTGCATGAATGTTTGAAATGTAACGATAACCAGCTATTACAGGGAAAAAATGTTGTACCTTCAGTCAGGTTTTAGCGACGAAGGAGTTGTTGAATGCCTGATTGGAAGCTACGTTCACACGGTCTTATTGCTGTTTCATGGCTATTGATAAACGAGGACGAATATTTCTTGTTGACGATCATATTCTCGTTTTAGAGAGTTGTAAGTCACTGCTTGAGCCCTATCATGACGTGGTTGGGCTAGCCCAGGAGACAACGCATTTAGTGAGTGAAGTTCAGCAGAAGAAGCCTGATGTGATGTTGTTAGATATTTCAATGCCCGATGGCAATGGATATGATATCGCACGAAGTTTGAAGAAGGCGTTCCCAACTTTGAAAATTATTTTTGTTTCGATGCATTTAGAACCCACATATATTATGGAAGCGTTTCGAAGTGGGGGGGATGGGTATATTCCCAAACAAACTGCAGGTAATGAATTGTTAGCAGCGATTCAAGATGTTCTCTCACATAAAACATACATCTCTCCCTTGATTTCAGAAGAAGTTCGAGACCAGGTACTCGCTCGCAATGATGGTATGCCTGGCACAGAACTCTCTGGTCGTTTGACCGAAAGACAGGAAGAAGTTTTGAGGTTGGTGGCACAAGGCTTGTCATCAAAGGATATTGCCGATCTACTCAAGATATCTCTCAGTACCGTCGCGTATCATAAAACACAAATTATCCAAGCCTTAGGCCTAAAAACTAAAGCGGATCTGACCAAATACGCCATCATGAAAGGCATTGCCTCTACATCGTAAAGGTCTAATGGAAGTGAATTTAGCCTTCATTGGAAAGCAAACGTCACAAAGGTGTGAGATGAAACAGCAGGTGAGACGTTCAGCTTATATCAACGGAAATTATGCCATTTGAAATAGCGTACTTAGTCAGTTCTGATGTGGTTTTGAGACCAAGCTCCAACATGATTCGCGATTTATGAAATTCCACGGTCTTCACGGCTAAGTTCAATATCACGGCAATATCTTTATTAGATTTTCCTTCAGCGATTAATTGGAGTACTTCCATCTGTCTGGGGGTGAGGTTTTTCCTGTCTGTCTCATGATTTTTCGAAGGCACTGCATTGGTATTGATATTTTGTGACAACACGGTTTTCGCGATAGAGGGTGAAATATAAGTATTGCCTCGATGAACTTCATTGAGGGCAAACACCAGTTCTGCGGTTGCCGAACTCTTTAGAATATATCCAGATCCGCCAGTATTAAAGGCCTCTTTGATAAATTCATCTTCAGCATGCATGGTTAAGAAGACTATCTTGGTTTGAGGCTCGTACTTTTTTATCTGTCGTGCGGCTTCCAGCCCGTTTAATAATGGTAATGAAATATCAATAACGGCAATATCTGGAGTGAGTGTTTTGACCGCTTGAATTAACGCACGGCCGTCAACAACTGTCCCCACCAAGGTAAAGTCTTTTTCCAGCAATTTCGTCAAACCTTCACTGACCAGTACGTGGTCTTCGGCTAAAAGAACTCGAGCTTTGTTCATCTGAACCTTGAATTCATAGTAAATCAAATATTATGAAATGATACCTAAGCCATTATGCAGTGACGCAAGCAAAAAGTCTATGGGTCTCCCCCTAGACAATATTGGTGCGTGTGGATGTAAATATTCATCTAATCATTGAAGTTTTTGTTTCGATCGCTCTAATATTTTGTTGTATTGTAAGATGAATACAGGTTGTCAAAATGAATCAACGACCGTTAATGCCATCTATCGGTCAGTCTCAAGGTGGAGCAGATGATGACTTCTCATTGACTTCATAATACAGGCCTACTGACCATGTGCTAAGTATATTTACGTGCTAATGAAGTGGATGTTTTAACTCAGGGACCGGCGTTTCGATAATGGTGATCAGATTACCCTGTAAATCGAATTTTGCCGTGACCTGTTGTCCTTGGCTGAGCTTTGTCATCCTATTGACCTGTGGGATATCAAAAAAGACCGGCTCCCCTAAATCTGTCACAATCATTCCTTGTTGTTCTTTGAGGTCCCATTTCTTCAGTACTCCTGAAACGACTTTTTCTTGTTGCTTGGTTGACGAGGAATCCTGAGCTTTTGCTGTGGACCCGTGGAGGCCAATCTCCCACATACCCAACACAAGAACGACGGTCACACTTGCGAGCCAAAGGTTCTTTATCCAACAGTTCACGTTCATCGTTCACTCCTTTTAATAAATTTCTTTACTGCTCTCCGAGACTATTTTCATTCATTAATCTTACTGCTGTTATCGTCAAGTCCATAGGTGGGCTGTTCATCATTGATGGTCATCGCCCCATAAATTAAATATCCATTGACGGCTCGTGCCGACTCCCGAACCCATCCCATGGCCAAAAAAATCACAATGGTCAAGCTTGCGAGTGTCAATAACAGGGAAGGCAGCATCCGTGAGCGTTGGCGTAGTGCGTGTTCCACGATTTCTGAAAAGGAAGTCGTGCAGAAACGAATTGCATAGATCGCGTTCAGTAGACCAAATATGACCAATGCTGCAAGAGCATAATATTTGTAGGGCTGCATCTTCCCGAGTGAAAATGTGCGCTGAGTCACCAATTCTTGGAGAAGTGGATGATGAGAAAGGTTGTAGGGCAACGCTAATACCGCAGTGGCCAGAATGATGGTGAAAAGGGACATGACGATATACGTAAAGAACGAAGACGATGACGGAACAGTCTTACGAATCAAGAGTGTGAGATAGAAGGATCCCAAAAGGATCAACAGACCATAGGTCAATCCGATCAGACCAAATAACCAAGAACGCTCACCCAACATAATCGCATAAAAGGCCTGAGGCTGCCCATAGCGAAGATGAAGCATGTACTGATAACCGATAATCGGCATGAGCAAGAGTGCTCCAAATCCAATGGCAAAACAATAGGTTCCGGCTTTCAAATAGAAGGCATAATCCTGAGAGTTCTGAACACGATAGAGCCCAATGGCACAGATTCCACTCATAGCAAATCCAGCCCAGGTGAGGTTGCCAAACCACCGGTGCAGATCAAGGTGAATCATTGTCGGATTGAAAATATTTTCCCATCCAGAGTCTAGAGGGACAGGCGTAACCATGTAGGATGCGGTCACATCAATGAGAAACATGGCAGCTAACGATGAGCCAGCGGCTATCCAGATAAAGGAGAGGTGGACCAGTCGTCGCCATCCTGATTCTCCCCATTGCCAAAGATAAAACCAGGCATAGGCAAAAAACGCTTCACATAAAAACAAAGCCGCTTCGAGAAGAAACAGCCAAAACATCACCTGGAACAACTGATGCCAAAAACGAGGCCAGAATACATTCAGCGCGATGACGAAGAGGACACCAAAGAATGATATCGTGGCGGTCGTCAACACGAGCGCAAAGGCGATCATATGGGCCAAGCGCCGATACCAAGTGCGACCTGTCAGGATATGCAACGTTGCCGTGACGGCACCGATAAGAGACGCTCCAACAATAAACGTCGCCAACAGACTATGGGTTAAGGCCGTAACGGCGATGACCAGTCGTCCCGTGAAGATGGATAATTCCAACGATTCTGGCGTCATAATCCCTCATGAAGCTGCTGTGGTAGTGCTTCAATTTCTTGATGTTCCTTCAGCACGCCATAGACCGTGTCAGAGCCGCGACTGAGTTCTCGCATGGTTCCCATGGAGAGATAGAGGATAATCGAAGCGATTCCAAGGCCGATCGTGATATACCGAACCGACCGTCCAAAAGTAAGAAATGGTATCGGCTTGGCCCACAGAGTTGGAACCGTGACAGACATTTTCCACAACAAGATCATCGTCAACAGCATCGTGAGCAATTGTCTGAGAAATGGGTATGCCGAACAGGCGATCAACCCTATGAGGGAGAAACTGAATAGGAGGAGAGACCTGCGTGGAGATGTTGAAGAACGGTGGCTGTGTTGGAGGATGACATAACTCCCCCAATACAAGAAGGCCAGGAGACCCACCTGTACTACGACCAAGCCCAGTGGTATTCCCTGCAAGAGCTGTTGAGATAACTCCGGCTGAATCTCCCGAATTTTCAAGGCATATATTATGCCGGTTGCCGGTTGAACAACTAACGTGCACAGACCAACAGTGAATCCGGTCTTATACATCGTCTCCAGATATGGTGTATGATTTGAATCTGCATGTCTTCCCAACTGCCAGGCCGCATAGCCAGCTAAGACATAGCCTGCCATGACAAGGTTGCCGAAAAATCGATGGATAACGAGCGGCAGCCACGTTGGATTCATGAGCTTGGCCCATCCGCCTTCTTCTGTCACGGGTGTGAGCATAAATGATCCAATTCCATCCAGGATTCCAACCCAAATAAGAATGAACCCAACGGCGAACCCAATAAGGAAAATGTGAAGAGATACGCTTTTGGCACGAATGACATCCCAGAAATGATAGTAGGCATACAGACATAGGAGTTGGAGGAAAAACGCGAAAAGCGCGATAGCAATAGGGATGCGGAATTGATTGAAAATCCATGAATTTGTCAATGGATACAATCCTATAAATAATTCAAGCATGAAGACAGCCAGGACAATGCTGACGGTATACGTCACCACGGTAAATTTGGTTAACGAATGAGCAAGTTGAGTAAAGCTTGAATATGTACGTCCAAGAAATTCCGCACAAGGCGTTAAAACCATAAACCCTACCCCTAATCCGGCAATGGCAATGTGGGCTAGGCTGAAAATTCCAATGGCCAGGTGAAAATCTGACATCGTTTAGAACAATTCCTTAGAAGAATCATGAAGGTGCTTCAAAGATCGCATTATGGCGTCGGCTGCCCCGTCGTTTGATGATTCAAAGAATGGACAAAATTGACCAATGCCCATCGTTCCTGTGACGATAAATACGGTTTAAACGCAGGCATGACATCCAGTCCTTGAGTGATTACCAAAAAGAGTTCTTCCGGCGATTTGCTTTGAACAGAGGGGGCATGAAGATTGACGGGGAGTTGCTGAAGATAACCTGCGACAGGTCCATCACCATCGCCATGAGATCCATGACAGTGGCGGCAATTCACCGCAAAAAGACGACTTCCCTGTTCATCCTGCGGCGGCTGCAATTGAGCGCCAGACGTTGCCGACGATCGTGCGATGCTATCTGGAGGAGACTGTCTTCGTGGGGCTTCCTGGTAAGAAAAAGAAGGTTGTGATTCCATTTCCTGAGAGCACGCCATCAACACGACGGTTCCCACGAGTCCTCCCACCCTTCCAAGCCAGCAGCACGTCATCAATATGAATACCGGAAGCCGATTCATGCACCCACCTCTCGAACCACGCTGAAATTGTTGGAAGGCATCAATATTTGAATTTCATGGGCACCGGCCTGCGAGAGCAGATGATGAACCTGAGACACGCTGGTTTGTGATGGTAATATCTGAATAGACACCCCAATCATTCCGTCATCGATTCGAGCATCATGTGTGAACTTTGAGGATTGATGAATACCCACAATGCGTTTGACCATGATCAGAAATGTGCAGACAATGGCCCCGAGCATCATGATTTCAAATGCAATAATGCCGAGGACTGGAAATGCGACGATGGGTTGTGCTCCTGTCTGGATCGGATAGAGCATGGCTGTCCCTCCAGCCAGAACAAGACCCGAGGCCAGCCCTAGAACGCCGGCAAGAATCGTCATGCGATGCAAGGGCAACCGGTTTGATGATCGAAGGAGAGCTGGCTGAATTGGTCTAGAGGACAGGATGTCCATTCGATCATCAGAGAGTCCGAGTCGGCGCAATTGCTCGATGAGAGGTGGAAGCGTCGTTTCAGACTTGAATAACGCAAAGAGCATCGTTGGGTCACGATGAGGAATGGGGTGCGGCATGTATCCTCCCAATTTTTTCTTCCCAAATGGAAATCACTGGAACGAATTTAATCGCCAGGCAATACAACAGCACGGCGAGAGACAATGCGCCAACCAGAATGGTCAATTCCACAACAGAGGGAAAATAATGGCTCCACTGAAACGATAAACGAGGATGAACGAGTGGAGGCACCATGATGAGGAGCCGTTCGATGTACATGCCAATATTGATCAAGACCCCCACGATCATTAACCCAAGAGGCCAGCGTCGAAATTGAGGTATGGTGAGCGTACATAATGGCACGAGATACACACAAAGCATCATCGTCCAAAAAGGGAAGGCAAACGTCCCGGTCAAAAGCGATTGTTGGACCGATCGATGGTCAGGGATATTGCCATACCAGATGGTGAGCTGTTCGGCAAAATAGAGATAGGCCAATAACAGTGTCGTCACCACTAAGAGTTTCGCCAGTTTTTCAAAATGCTCAACTCGTACGTACTCGTGTAACCGATAGATCTTTCGAAGAACGTACAGTCCGATGATGACCATCGCTAAGCCGGAATGCACGGCGCCAACGACAAAGTACGGAGCAAAAATCGTGGAATGCCAACCGGGAACGAGTGAGACTCCAAAATCCCATCCAACAATTGAATGGACCGAAATCATCACCATGACAATGAGGGGTGTGATAATTTTAATCGCCGTTTCTAAGTTCTGCCATTGACGTTGGGACCCATGCCATCCCATCGCTAAGACCCGATACACATTTTTTCTCCAACCATGAATTCGTTCGCGAAGCAAGGCAAAATCTGGAATTAAGGGTAAATAAAGATAGATACTACTCGCCGTCGCATAGGTGAAAATCGCCGTGGCATCCCACATGAGTGGTGATCGAAAATTTGGCCATATTTCTCGTTGGTTCGGATAAGGAATCAGATAGTAAAATAGCCATACTCTTCCCAGGTGCACAAACACGAACAGGGCTGCAATTATGACAGAAATGATGGTCATGAGTTCAGCCATTCGTGTGACTGGCCGACGCCATTCAGCGTTGGTCAGACGTAATACACCGGAAATAAAGGTTCCGGAATGGCTGACGCCGATCCAATATACAAAAGACCCGATATAAGAACCCCAAAATATCGGTCGATGAAGATTGGTTTGTCCTATTCCGTTTTGAATTTGATACGTCCATGCCCCAGCTCCAACGAGCACGGCACTCGCGAGCACGGCAATAAAAAGATAATAGGTCCAATCCGTCTGCTCAAGGGGAGTGAGAAGATCTCGATTGATATCCGTGCTTGCCTCCAAATTTGACTTTTCCGGTTTCATGATCACAGGCGACGGAGATACGTCACTGAGGGTTTCGTGCCTAACGACTCAAGAAGATGAAAGCCACGATCATTCTTGGATAAACGCGACACGTGGCTGTTGGGGTCCTGTTTGTCTCCAAAGACCAAGGCGGAAGAGGGACAGGATTGCACGCAGGCAGGGGTCACTTCTCCATCACGTACTCGCCGTTCTTCCTTTGTGGCTATTTCTTTAGCCGCTCGAATTCTTTGGACGCAAAACGTACATTTTTCCATGACACCACCAGGGCGTACAGAAACCTCAGGGTTTAATTGTTCGTGTAAGGGTTCATCCCAATGTGGTTCGATCCAATTAAACTGGCGAGCACCATAAGGACAATTATTTCCACAGTATCGAACTCCAACACATCGGTTATAAACCTGAGCATTGAGACCGTCGGGCGTGTGGTACGAAGCATAGACCGGACAGACTGGTTCGCACGGGGCCTCGTCACATTGCTGGCATAAGACTGGAAGAAATTTCACTTTCACATCAGGATATTCACCTTCCCAATATCGTTCGATTCGTATCCAATTAATGGCACGACCTTGTGCCGCCTCTGCTTCTCCGGATATGCGAATATTATTTTCTGCATGACAGGCAACCACACACGCCTCGCATCCTGTGCATCGATCAAGATCGACAACCATGTGCCATTGATAGGGTCCTGAATCGGATGAAGAAGGTTCGGATTGTGTCGAGACATCTTTCATTAGAGTCCTCCTGTCTGGTGAAGATGGGAAAGAAAGGGCGTCTGCCCAGACTGTTCTAACAGAGCCAGCTCTGATCCAGAGGATAGCCGTGTGATGTTCACTCGAGTGCCTCCCGTCGCTACGCTGCCAGAGAGGGAATCAAACGCCGGACCAATCAGTGTCAACGGATTACATCCTCGATCCTTGGCATACCGTCCATAGGTACGATGACCTTGTCCAATCGGCATTGCCAAAAGATCTGGACGAAGTCCAGGGACGTACACCACGGGGGCATCGACAGACCCATACGAAGAGCTGACTCGAGCGATATCACCATGCTGTATATGGAGTTGTTTGGCAGTAAGAGGATTGATTTCCACCCAACTGCCCCACATTCGTGTGGTCAGCGGATCGGGAAGTTCTTGAAGCCATGGACGATTGGCGCCTCGACCATCATGCAGGGCCAATGAAGGGAACGGATAGAAATAAAAAGGATACTCATCAGAATTTCCTAAAAATTGTGGAGACTCATATGGGATGACCTCAGGCGGTAGGGTGGTTCCTGAAACCATATAGCGATCAGGCCAATATCCGCCTCGTTGTAGCGTATGGGGCCAGATGTCTTGGGGTGAGGTGTCCGGTTCTTGTGCCTGAAGATACGGTGACCACGTTTGTTTGATCATCTCGGTAAATGACGTCCAAGGAAATTCCAACGTTTGCGGTTCTCCGAGTTGTCGAGCTGCATACAGCCATACGTCTCCGATGTCGCGTGTGTCATACAGGGGACGAATCACGGGTTGAGAGAAACTGAGAGTTGGTTGAGCGCTATGCTCACTGGAAATGACGTCGCTCCAGGATTCCAAGGGGTCATGAACCGGAAGAATCAGATCTGCCATGGAGGTGGAATCATCAATAAATGAATTGAAACTCACGATAAATTTAGCTTGAGAAAACAGTTGCTGAATCTGTGTCGAGGGAGGAAGGGTAAAGAGAGGATTCACACGATACAATTGCAAAAGTTGATAACGATTCTGGGAGAAATCCTCCGTCAACTCGGAAAGGACGCGATCGCTGGCTCGATCGTGCTTTTTTGTCTTAATCTGAAATTGTGCTGATGACGTCCATTGTACCCCACCAGGTTGATCCACCCGTCCTAATAAAAAATTAAGAGCGAAGAACAGAATGGCATTGATCGTGCCGTTAGTGTGACTGGCAGCTGGACCGCCTCCGAGAATAAGTGGCGCGTCTGCTGAAGCGACTTCTTCGGCGAGCTCTCGAATGGTCTGTGCTGAGAGATCGGTCTCAATGGCAATTGTCTCGAGTGAAAACATAGAAAAAAGATCTTTATGCGACTGGGGTAACGGACCCGACATTCGAGTCAACTTTTGTTCAATGAGGACAGCCCCAATTCCGATGGCAAGCAGACCTTCTGTGCCAGGAGTAATCGGTAACCACCGATCCGCATTGGCGGCCGTCAGTGAAAGTCGTGGTTCGACTTGAATAAATCGTCCCCGAACCATAGGACGGCCTTGACGAAATTGCCCATAGGCTCTTCCGTAGGCGACGGGAGAAATCCAATGTTCCAGAAAAGGCGTCCCGAAGGATAAAATGAAATCGGCCTCTCCAATGTCATAATAGGGGAGAGTGTCTTTCCCAACACTCAGTACATTGGCTGTGCGCAAGGTGTGTATTTCGCGGTTCTCCTGAATCATCATTCTGCCCCCCAGGTGCTCCGTTACTTTTTGGAACAATGTGGCCAGCGACCCATTGACGGGTGGTGAAATCAGACAATTGGAGCCATGGTGTGCGTGTAACTGTTCGAGCCAAATACTCAAGCCCTCTTCCCAGGAAATCTCCTGCCAGCGACCTTTCCCTCTTTCTCCTTCCCTTCTGAGCGGACCCCTCACTCGATCAGGATTATAGACACCCTGAAGACCAGCCTGACCTCGAGCGCACAGTTTGCCCTGGCTAATGGGATGCGCTGGATTTCCTTCGAGTTTCTTGACCCTTCCCTCCATGACGCGCGCAAGGATGCCGCAACCAGCTTCACATTCCTGACATGTCGTGGCGTACCAGGTTGCGACACCAGGCACGATCTGTTCATCAGGAAGCAGATATGGCACCAAATTATGGACCTCTCGTTCACAACCGGGAAGAGCAGATCCTGCTGCGGTCAGGCTGAGGACTTTGAGGAGTGTTCGGCGATTCATATCCATCGTTCACCTATTTGTGGCATGTCCAACAATCGGTCGAGGCGTGCTGTTGCTGATGACAGGTGAGACACCACCCCATCTCAAATGTAGAGGCGCGAGGCGTGCCCATCATCTTTTCAACTATCCCATGACAATCCTGGCACGTCACTCCTGCGAAAAGATGCATTTCGTGCGTAAAATAGACATGATCTGGAAGACGCTGAAGACGAATCCACGGTATCGGACGTTGTTCATTCCAGTAAAGGGTGAGCCGTTTGAGGTCTGGCTGTTGAGTGGGCATGGACTGATGGCATGTCATACAAATTGAGACGGGAGGTACCCCCGCAATAGGACTGACTGAGGCAAAACGATGGCAAAACTGACAGGCCACACCTAACTGTCCGGCATGACGTTGGTGGCTGAACGTAATCGGTTGCTGATCGTGGACAGCAAGATCGGCACTTCCCGTGGAATACAGGGTCCCCACTATCAACGCTAATCCAATCCCGACTCCAACCACCACTATGCCTGTCCATTGAATCAATTGTCCTCCTTCAGTCACCTCTACCGATCGTCAATGTGCTTCAGAATGTTTTCCTGATGATCTTAACTTCTTCTCTTTGTTGAAGAGTGATTATTTCTCACCAGAGCAAGAGTCTTATTCAACATGCTACGCAGGAGTGGCGGTTAACCGTTGTTCTTCCAAGTCATAGACATCAAACCAACAGTAGACAGGTCTATTCGAGGGAACATGTTGGGGAATATAATCTTCTAAAAATTCTTGAGCATCATCCGGTAATTCACCAATACGCATTCCTCGGAGCTGATTATTCCATTTGATGATCTCAATCCGTGGTCGTGATGTCGCATGCTGGGAAATCCAAGAGATCACCTCATCGTCAGAGGCACCAGACTCCACGAAGATTTTAAATTCTTCGGCGTTAATGCCGGTGAATTCAAAAAATCTTTGATCTAATGGACAATTAAATTTGTATTCTCCTTGAGAGTGATTGAGCACGGCCCGACATTTATCCAATGTTCGAGCGGCGATCACATATCCTCCCAAGAGTTCCCGCGGACTACGCGGGAACTCTTGGGATAAATCTTTCGCAATATCCTTGACGGCTGCATGTGTCATATCTTGTCCATTTCTACCAGTCGGTTTTATTCCATCAAACGTTGCCGACTACATGTTATTCACTCTTTTCTTTGTCATTCTCCCATGTGATCTTATCCCACATGAAATGAATGAAATTGTCATAGGGGGGGATGTTTTCCTCATCTTGATCGTTGGAATGGGCCACGATATGCAATTGCAAGGTGCGAGGATTCACGGAATCTTCTGTCTTGTGAATATCCGCTTTGATCTCTTGCATGTTTTCACTCGACGTCTCTGAGCTTGAGGCGGTGATAAAGTTCTTCAGCCGATCAGGCTCAAGAAATTGGACCTGGTGGGTTTCCTCATCCCGTCCCGCTTCAGTTAACATGAAGTGAGCTGGATATTGCTTATACAGGACATCATCATCTTTAAACACCGTGGCTTTTCCCCATCCAGCAACAGGAGTTGATAATTTGGGGAATATTGGAGCGCCTTGCCCTGAGGTCCCATGTAACGTTAAATCTGTGGCGATCCCACCATCCATGAAGGATTCTGTCCCGTTAAATTCTGTAAACAGGATGGTGTAGGTATGATCATGGGTACGAACAATCCCCATTACCACTCCTTCATTGGCTTTGGGGTCAACATCTACTGTGGCATAACTAGGACCTTCCCAAATCATTGAGCCGTCATATCGAACGCTGTTACCGGTTTTCCCTTCACCTCCAACAAGGTACCCTTGCGATGCGGAAAAATGTGCATGATTCGTATGGTCGGGAAGTGACCTAGAATTTTTGACCGACTCTTTTTGATTCGTCTGCGGGGCTTGGTAAAATTCTAATATCACTAATTTCCATTGTTCATCTTGCATATCGGGCCAATCGTCTTTATTAAAGCCAGGAGCATTCTCTAATTTTTTCTCTTCGACATCTAACGTGAGATACTCCCCATCAGGACTATGAGCCAATGAGGTCCACGGGACCGCAAAGAGCTTATCGCCGATACCGAGGACTCCTCCGAATGAAAGCACCGCATAGCCAACTTCTCCTTCGTTACCAATGACAATGTCTTGGATTTCCCCAAGATCCTTCTCTTCGATTGTTTTCACATTTTTCCCTATCAACTCACTGGCCTTATAGGCCCCCCTCAAAGAATCATCGGATTCATTTGCAAAGGACTGTGATGCAGGGTTAAGAAGCGCGCACATAACAATTAGGTATACAGGTAGTAATCGCTTTCTCATCGTGACCTCTATGGAGTATTGGTAATTTGGTTTTCTTTCATTGATTTTATCGAGATATCACTAGTTCACGAGATAGACAAAACCATGATGGCCTCTCGTACATTTGTACACGTCGAGATAAAATTTTCTGCACTCGTGCTTGACTCACGATTCATCGCGTCAGCATGGAGTTTCACGAAGTTGTCCCGTCTTTTTGCTGCTTCACTCAAGGGTTTTTCCCAGTAGCCTTGGTGCTAAAAACTTTGTATAACTGTAAAGGTCGATTGTTTTAGACTTGTTTAGCTGAAAAGTCGAAGATGGTGTGCATTGTAATAAGAACAAGGAATGGAGGAACTTATGGCAAATACGAACGCATCTTTTTCATCACTATCTCGAGTGGATCAACTCAAACAGCAATTAGATAAACTGGAAAAGTTAAGTCACACTCCGGTCGATCCTCAGCAACTTGAAAAATTTGATGACGAGACGGAAGAGGTCATTAAGCGAGTAGATGGAAGGACGAAGAAATTGAGTGGATATAAATTCGCGACAATGGCCGAGGGCGAAGCCCTTCTCAATATGCCAGAATCGGCTCAAGAACCAACTTCTCGCGACCTCGTCCAGAAATCTATCCAGCAACGCCGCCAGCTCTTACTAGGGTTAATCAGTGAAATGGATACGATGGAGAAGAAAGAGGCCGAAGTGCTAACAGGAGAAGATTCCGAAGATCCTCCTCTGGTCTGACCTAGAGGGAGTGTTGCCTAATCACACATTCAGGTCGTCGAAGGCTCATGTGTGTTTTCCTTGCGGCTGGATCGTTAAGCGTTGTATTAAGATCTCTATGGGGCTATCGTGGGAAATAAGCCGTACATACGTAGCGCTTCATGTGCCGTGTAGTCCTTCGAGCTAAGATGTCACAAAAGAGATCGATCAATGAAACGGATTGTGTGTCTCACTTCCTAACTACGCTAAATGATCTTGGGAAATGTCAAAATGAGTATCTTCAACTCTTTGTCTCTGTGCGAGAATGCGACGCTTTGATTCATCGTTGACAAGAAAGCTCAGACGCTAGCCCTCCACCTTTTGTGTGGGGGGCAACTGAATTATGATAGGTGTGAAGAATATGACCAACTCTGGGTTTGATTATTCATCATGATGGACATGTGTGATGAGTTGTTCTGTTTTAAGAGAATTCTTCTTGTGTTCTCCTAACCTCTAACGTTCTAATTGTGATCCCTCCTGCACGTTCTTGAATACGTCGAGAATGTCCAACCTCTCCGAGTTGATGGTGTCTGGTTTCGAATCAAAGCCTGGCTCATTAGCATTGTGCTAGTATTGACCGTGAGCTCATCCACGGTCGGCTTATGAGCTTTTCTTATTAATAAAAAGTTGGATAGAGTGACCAGATTGTAAGGTCTTAAATTGTAAGGTCTTAATAGGATCCAGATCAGCAGTCATGGCCGGACTTGATCAACCCATGTGAAGGAACCCGCCTCACGTGTACGTCCCTGCCCTCTATAAAATTTCTTTTCTGCTTATCTTGCTATCTGGAATGTGTTGGGGCCTTTTCATCAATGATCCACCTCTGTCAATGGCTCAGTCCCCGTCGATTGTCTATGTGGTTCCCGTCAAGGGAGTTATTGATATGGGCTTGGCTCCGTTCGTGGAACGAGTGCTTCAAGAAGCGACCGACGCAAAAAGTCAGGCTCTCATTCTGGACATTAATACATTTGGTGGACGTGTTGATGCCGCAGTGATCATTCGAGATGCACTGTTAACGTCAAAAATTCCAACTGTGGCGTTTATTAATAAGCGAGCGATTTCTGCCGGTGCCCTGATCAGTTTGGCCACGGAACGTATCATTATGGCTGAAGGAGCTACGATTGGAGCAGCCACTCCTGTGCAAATGGGACTTCCTGGAACGTCCGCCAATACGGCGTCCGAAAAAACAATTTCCTACATTAGAAAGGAGTTTCGAGGAACGGCAGAAAGCAGAAAACGTCCCCCTCTCCTGGCGGAAGCAATGGTCGATGCAGATGTCGTCATTCCTGATGTTATTGCCAGAGGAAAATTGCTGACTCTGACCACAAAAGAAGCCTTGAATCTGACTATCGCTGATCTGCAAGCCAATAGTCTTGAGTCAGTGCTACAGTCTCTTAATTTATCTGATGCAGAAATTCGACATGCGACACAGACTTGGGCTGAAAGTCTTGTCAGATTTCTGACGCATCCACTTGTGAGCTCGTTGCTCATGACGATGGGAATGCTTGGCCTCTTTATCGAAATGAGGGCCCCAGGGTTCGGCATTCCAGGCGTCCTGGGGCTCATGAGTCTGATATTATTTTTTGGAGGGCATGGGCTGGTTCATCTTGCTGGTTGGGAAGAACTGTTATTCGTTGGACTCGGTCTTATTGGTATCGGCCTAGAAATTTTTGTGGTCCCAGGTTTCGGAGTCGCAGGGATTTTGGGAATTGTCTCGCTCCTTGCTGGATTTGCCTTGAGTCTCATCGGAGCGGGGGCATCCTGGGAAGCCATCGTCACCTCGATCGGACAAGTCGCACTTTCAATTATTCTGGCGATCGTGCTTGGTCTTCTCCTCTTACGTTTTCTTCCTCATCTTCCATTAGGAAATAATCTTGTGCTTAAAACGGCCTTGTTGCCGAAAGAGGAATATGATTCGAACGAAGGGGACTATCAACCCAGGGTTGGGACGAAAGGGATTGTCGCATCGGCACTTCGTCCTTCTGGTATCGCTCATTTTGATGGCGAACGGCTCGATGTGGTTTCTGAAGGAGAATTTATCGAAGCAGGGCAATCGGTCACGATCGTGCAAGTAGATGGGAACCGGATTGTGGTAAGACAAATCGCACTGGGCGAGAAGGAGAGGGGGAAGTCGTAATGGAATTGGAAACGCAAATAGTCGGCACCGTCGGTCTTCTTCTTATTGTTTTTACGATTTTAGCTGGCATTCTCTATTTAATTCCCATTCCCTTGTGGATTGCTGCTTGGGCTTCAAACGCATACGTTGGTTTGCTAACACTCATTGGTATGCGATTTCGTCGCGTTCCACCTGCCACCGTTGTGACTGCTCGAATTAGTGCGGTGAAGGCCGGCTTAACAATTCCCATCAACGATCTCGAAGCTCACTTTTTGGCGGGAGGTGATGTTGTGAGGGTGGTCAATGCCATGATCTCTGCAGATAAAGCCAATATTCCGATGCCATTTAAACGGGCTGCCGCCATTGATTTAGCTGGTCGAGACGTGCTTGAAGCTGTACAAATGTCGGTACTCCCGAAAGTGATTGAAACCCCGCGGATAACCGCCGTTGCCAAAGATGGCATTCAGCTGATCGTGAATTCACGTGTCACAGTGAGAGCCAACATTGATCGCCTGGTTGGTGGGGCCGGAGAGGAGACCGTGATAGCCCGAGTAGGCGAAGGCATGGTGAGTACCATTGGCTCGTCAGCAACCCACAAAGATGTGCTGGAAAATCCAGATGAAATTTCAAAACATATTTTAGAAAAAGGGTTGGATGCCGGTACGGCCTTTGAAATTTTGTCTATTGATATTGCTGATGTCGATGTGGGGGAGAATATTGGTGCCAAACTTCAAATCGATCAAGCTAACGCCGACAAGCAAATTGCACAAGCCAAAGCCGAAGAACGTCGTGCGATGGCTGTTGCTCTTGAACAGGAAATGCGTGCACGAGTGATTGAAGCGGAGGCAGAAGTTCCCAAAGCGATGGCCGAAGCATTTCGTCATGGAAATTTAGGCATTATGGATTATTATCGCATGAAGAATGTTCAAGCAGACACGACCATGAGAGAGTCCATAGCCGATTCTGAAGATACACCAAACAAACCTTAGCTATAGGATGTGAAAAAGATGGCAATTGAGCCTTTTGTGTATTTTGTTCTGTTTCTTCTTGTTGGCATGGCTATGATGTTTGCTCGATGGTTAAAAGCCGAGATAGAGAAAAAGAACAGAGAATTTGATGGAGAGCGTCGAATTGATTGGGAGCAGGGTGACCTAAACAATGTAAACCAATTTGATAAAAATGAATCGGTCATCGTTCCCAGTGAAGGGTCATCTCAAAATTTTCTTGCCGCCGAATCATCCTCTCAATCTCTGGTGGTCCCCAAAAAGTGGCGTCGGCATATACGGGCGTCATCCACGTTAGGTCAAGGAATTGTACTTATGACTATCCTGGGTCCCTGTCGAGCCTTAGATGAAAAAGACAATTCTCCGCTATTTTAATGTTCTGCCGTAACAACGGACTCTGGTTTCATCGACTAACCATCTGGGTGCTTCTTCCCAGGGTTTTGACTAGTTATCTGTTATCTCATCCTCAGATACTCTTGATGGTATGATGATGTGCCTAAGAAAAAATTTATGAAAAAATGTTTCATGCATTCACGCTTTCTACAAAACATTACGCCTATATATTCAATGAGTCACGAGAACGTTGGAGGAACATAACGATGGTAGATTCGACAATCAAAAAAGTGTGTGCCGATCATGCTCCTAAAGGAAAGATGGGGCAAAAATACCTTGTAACAGGCAAAAACCTTTCCATGCGTTTATGGGAACATGAGGCCTCAGGTGAGTCAAAACCACCCACGGCCCGTCAATATGAGACTGTCGGATATGTCATTAAAGGTCGTGCAGAACTTCAGATTGAAGGGCAAATGATGATATTGGATCCTGGTGATTCATGGCTTATTCCTAAAGGTGCAAGTCACAGTTTCACTATTCTTGAAGATTTCACCGCCATTGAGGCCACTTATCCTCCTGCTCATATTCATAGTCGGGATGAACAATAAAACATTCTTGCAGGATAGGTCTTCTTTTTGGAAGCTCATGAACGAGTAGAGGACTGACTTCTCTGTAAATTTTCCAGATCAACCGATTACGGAGCAGGCTCGCTCGATACTTCTGAGGGTGACATAGTTTGTCGATGGGGCATGTTATTCTCGCGAAGTCGTCATTCTTGCGCTGACAATCCAACTACAAACTAGGCTTTGGATTTGCGGGTTTCGTTTGCTGATCAGGAACAGCAGCTCGACGGAATGCAAAAGTCGTGATGACATTATTCATGGCCTTGATATGCAGCCTGAGGTGTTCATTATCTTCGGATTGTTCAAGCGTGATCTGAGTCGCGCCATTGACGCTATGGAGAAGATGTCCGGGAGGGACAGAATCTTGTCGTACGATGATAGATATACACGTGATCCCATTGTCTAATTGAAGAGTCAAGCCTTCAAATGGCAACTCGTTTTCCCAACCCAGCACCCCAGAATCCGCACCCATGTTTGTCATTCTCACGAGCCAACTCTGGTGAGCATGAGTGAAATCATCAAAAAACTCACTCCAGTCGTCCTTCTTGATGTCAGTTGAAAACATCGTTATTTCTCATCCATGGACTCACCCTAAAAAATCCTGAATTGTTTTATCTCTATTTATCGATCATATCGATGGACTTGATTGGTCAAGCTTCCTGAAAGTCATACTCTACCTCCTATTATCCCAGAAAGTAACTGCGGAAAACCCTTGAACTGAGGAACTGGGAAACGAGGGTAAGGATCTTCAATATGTCCATGTTATCTCAAAGATCGATTCAATTAAGACAAACCATTAATTGTCTTATGATCGATCATCGACTCCCAGTCCTTTGTTACTGGTTTTGGGGAATGAGTCATGTAATGAACGAGTGTATGACTCATGAGACATGAAGTGATCATTAAGATCATGCACTGCACGACCTAGGGTTTTGCCTAGTGTATCAAACTTTTTTCTACACTTATCATGGGAAACAGTCCACGGCTTATGTCGGATCTACCAAAGGAGCAATAATTATGAGCATCTTCATCGGTGATAACGTTGAAGCGGTTTCGGAGACTCTTATTCGAGGACTACGCCACAAAGCTACACAACTTCGAATTCATAGTGTTCAAGCGACATCCAACGCTGGAAGCGGACATCCCACAAGTTGCTGTTCGGCGGCGGATATCGTGGCGACATTATTTTTTCATGTCCTGCACCATGATGTGAAGGATCCAAAGAACGTCGCCAATGATCGATTTATTCTTTCTAAAGGACATGCCGCGCCGCTTCTCTATGCTGCTTGGGCTGAAGCTGGATTTCTGGATCCAGAAGACTTGCGCCAACTCCGACAAATTGATTCTGATCTCGAAGGTCATCCGACGCCACGATTACCATTTGTTCAAGTTCCGACTGGCTCGCTTGGCCAAGGGCTCTCTGCTGGGGTCGGCATGGCGTTAAATGCAAAATATCTTGATCACCTCTCAGCTCGAACCTACGTGCTCCTTGGTGACGGCGAATGTACCGAAGGATCCGTCTGGGAGGCCGCTGAAATCGCCAGCCATTACCAGCTGGATAATTTGTGTGCCATTGTTGATATCAATCGACTTGGACAATCTGGTCCAACAATTCATGAACATCATATGGAGGCATATCACGACAGATGGGCAGCATGTGGGTGGCACCCCATGGTCATTGACGGCCACGATCTGCACGAGCTTGTCAATGCTTTCCAAGAAGCCGCGACTATCGAAAATCAACCTAGCGTGATTTTAGCGAAAACTCGTAAGGGGGCCGGTATTTCTTTTTTAGAGGACCAACCGGGACGACATGGCAAAGCATTAAATGACGATGAAACCGAGAAGGCTCTTCAAGAACTTCGAAGCCAATTGGAGACTAACGTTCCTGAGATGTGCGTCGAAATGCACAGCCCCTCGTCAGCACCACCACGCCCTACGAATCATGCATTACCATTTCCGGAATACGAGCAAACTGACGCCGTGGCCACACGCGAGGCCTTTGGAGCGGCATTACAAGAACTAGGGAAACATAATTCTTCTGTGGTGGCTCTCGACGGGGACGTGAAGAATTCCACTCATGTGAAGAAGTTTGCCGAATCACATCCTAAACGATTTTTTGAACAGTTTATTGCCGAGCAAAACATGGTCGGGGTTGCTATGGGTCTGGCTTCGAGTGGGAAGGTCCCATTTGCATCAACCTTTGCCTGCTTCTTAACGCGAGCCTATGATTTTATCCGCATGGCCGCCATTGGTCATTCAAACATTAAACTCATGGGCTCCCATGCTGGGATCAGCATTGGAGAAGACGGTCCTTCCCAAATGGGCCTAGAAGATATTGCGATGATGGCGGCTCAGCCCAACATGACGGTGCTATACCCATCCGATGCGGTGTGTACTCATTGGGCTGTCGGAGCCGCTGCAGAACATGACGGTCCTGTGTATATTCGTACCACACGACCTAAAACGCCAATTCTCTATCACAATCAGGAATCGTTTCGTATTGGAGGCTCAAAAGTCCTACGTGAAAACGAAGCAGACGTGGTGACCCTCGTCACCGCCGGCATTACGCTCTTCGAAGCGCTTGCCGCGTATGACGAACTTCGTCAGCAAGGCATTTTCGTGCGTGTCATTGATTTGTATAGCATTAAGCCCATTGATCAGGAAGCCTTACTCGAACACGGTCGAATCACCGAGGGAAGAATGCTGACCATTGAAGATCATTATGAGCATGGTGGCCTGGGAGATGCCGTGTTGAAGGCCGTATCGAAAGAGCGCATCCGAGTCCATGGACTTGCGGTGCGTGCCATTCCTCGAAGTGGCAAATCTGAGGTACTCTTGGATCGTTTTGGAATTAATGCGCAAGCCATTATCGAAAAAGTTCACGACATGATTGGAGCAACATCTGAGACACCATAGCGTCTGATGTCTGTTGTCGAACCAATTACATCGACAGCATCGAGACGCATGCTTGGTATCTGAACCGGCTTCACAGATTGCCAAGCCGGTTCATTATGAACGAGACAGGTCTTCCTGTATGGTTTTGTCTGCCTGACAAGCCCTTCACTTTTATACGTCTGATGTAGAACTAGGGTTGTTTCCAGTAGGCATGGGTTGTTTCTCATGCTAATGGTGGAATTCTACCTCGGTGAGAAAGGAATGGAGTCATGATGACATGCCCCTAAATGATCTTTGGCCGCTTGGTCTCTATGCCGGAACGGTAGTGATTATTGTGGGGGGTATGCTTGGGCTTTCGTACATTCTGGGAGAACATCATCGCGAACGCGCAACACAGGAACCCTACGAATCAGGTATTTCTCCAACGGGGACCGGTCATTTGCGGGTTCCCGTCCAATTTTATTTGCTGGCGATGCTGTTCGTCATTTTTGATCTCGAAGCCGTCTTTATCTACGCGTGGGCTGTCGCCGTCCGAGAAGTTGGGTGGATTGGGTTTTGGGAAATGACGGTGTTTATCACGATTCTTTTCATCGCGCTGTTCTATCTTTGGCGAATAGGTGCGCTCGATTGGGGACGTTCACAACAATATCTTTCAAGACAGTCAACGGGAGACTAACATGTATTGGCAGTTACGTGATGCTCGATCTGTACCCCAGGTGGCTGAACAAGGAGATGGATCATTCGATGAAGCCGTGAAACGCTCCGTGTTCCTGGCACGTCTTCAAGATCTTCTTGCATGGGGGAGAAAAAATTCGCTCTGGCCCATGAATTTCGGACTATCTTGTTGTTACATCGAGATGGCGACGAGTCTCACCAGTCGATACGATATCGCACGCTTTGGGTCTGAGGTCGTCCGTGGGAGCCCACGAGAAGCTGATGTTCTGGTCATTGCGGGTACGGTATTTATGAAAATGGCTCCGATCATTCAACGCTTGTACGAGCAAATGATGGAACCCCGATGGGTCATATCGATGGGCTCCTGTGCAAATTCAGGAGGTATGTACGATGTGTATTCCGTCGTCCAGGGAGTGGATAAATTTTTGCCTGTGGATGTGTATCTGCCAGGATGTCCGCCGCCACCACACACATTTATGGAAGGATTGCTGGTCCTTCAAGAGGCTGTCGGCTCAGAAAGACGGCCATTGAGTTGGACCATTGGGTCACAAGACGTTCACAAGCCCATCATGCCGATTCGCCGGGACCTCAAGCGAAGTGAACGTCAACAAATCGATCGTCTACGTTCAATGAATTCTACCGTTGAAGGGGATCGGTGTTCTGAACCCCGTTAAGCCATGATGAGGTCTATACAGACACCAGACATCATCGAAGAACTGCAACGTCAGTTTGAGCCTACGGAATTGTGGTGGCAACCGACAATCGATGAAGTCCCGACGGTGTGGGTGCCTCCACATCAGATTCGTTCAATACTTCAATTTTTACAATATGAGGTGAGTAAGCCTTATGCCATGCTGTATGACCTGACGGCCATCGATGAACGAGTCCGAACCCATCGTGTCGATCAACAACCGAGCGATTTTACCGTGGTGTATCATGTCCTTTCCTTTGACCGCAATCAAGACCTTCGCCTAAAGGTGGCCTTGCTCGGAGACGCTCCCTCACTTCCCTCCATCATTGATATCTGGCCATCTGCCAATTGGTACGAACGTGAAATCTGGGATTTATTTGGTATCTATTTTGTCAACCATCCGCACATGCGACGAATCTTACTTCCTTCGACGTGGACTGGACACCCGTTACGAAAAGACCATCCTGCACGAGCCACGGAGATGGGCGAATTTCGCCTTCCGGTGGAAAAACAACAAGATGAAGAGCGTGCCCTGCAATTTAATCCCGAAGATTGGGGCATGACGCAGGTTCGAAAAAATTCAGATTTCATGTTTTTGAATCTCGGTCCTGCCCACACAGGTACCCACGGCATTCTTCGTCTGGTTCTTCAACTTGATGGCGAAGAAATTGTGGATATCGTCCCCGACATTGGGTTTCATCATCGTGGTGCTGAAAAGATGGCTGAACGACAAACATGGCATACCTACATTCCATACACCGATCGCATTGATTATCTTGGCGGGGTCATGAATGAATTGCCCTATGTGTTAGCCGTGGAAAAACTTGCAGGCATCGAGGTTCCGGATCGCGTGAAAGTGATTCGGGTCATGATGGCTGAATTGTTTCGAATTGCAAGTCATTTGGTGTGGTATGGCACATTTGCTCAGGATGTCGGACAGATATCACCAGTCTTTTACATGTTTACGGATCGAGAACACATTTTTCAGATTGTCGAAGTGATCACCGGCGGCCGCATGCATCCAGGATGGTTTCGCATTGGTGGTGTCGCGCAGGATTTACCCGAAGGGTGGGAAACTTTAATCAAGAACTTTCTGAAGTATCTCCCACCACGGTTAGATGAATACGATGATCTCGTGCTGCACAACCCTCTGTTTAAGGCTCGAACTCAAGGTATCGGCCATTACACTCAAGAACAGGCTATTGCATGGGGAATCACCGGACCAGGACTCCGTGCGACAGGTTGTGAATGGGATTTCCGGAAGGCCAGACCCTACTCAGGATATGAATATTTCGATTTTGAGATACCGGTGGCCGCACGCGGCGACTGCTATGACCGTGGAATTGTTCGTGTCGAAGAGATGCGTCAAAGTCTTCGTATTATTCAACAATGCCTTGAGGGAATGCCCGCGGGCCCGTACAAAGCCGATCATCCGCTCACTACGCCTCCCTTGAAAGAACGGACGATGGTCGACATCGAAACATTGATTGCACATTTTCTGAGTGTGAGTTGGGGGCCAGTCATCCCGCCTGGCGAGGTGAGTGTCGGTATTGAAGCCACCAAAGGTCTCAATAGCTATTATCTCATTAGCGATGGTGAAGCCTGGGCCTATCGTGCACGAATTCGGACTCCCTCATTTCCACACCTTCAGATGGTCCCATGTATGTCTCGTGGGTTCTTATTGTCCGATCTGGTGGCTATTCTCGGAAGTGTGGACTATGTGCTTGCGGATGTGGACCGATGACAACATCTTCAGTTTGAAATGGGTTCTTCGTTTATCGATGTCATACGAATGTTAGAAGAGTAAAGAGAGAAACAGAATGTTAACTGAGGCAGAGCGACACCAGATTGCACGAGAAAGTCGACAGTATCCACACAAACGTGCTGCATGTCTTCAGGCTTTGAAAATCGTTCAAGAACGAGAAGGATGGGTCTCTGATGAGGACTTAGAAGCGGTCGCGGGTTGTTTAGACATGACTCCGGCGGAATTGGATGCTGTTGCGACCTTCTACAATCTTATTTTTCGGAAACCCGTCGGACGTCATGTCATTCTTCTCTGCGATAGCATTAGCTGTTGGGTCATGGGATGCACCCAACTTCAGACACATTTCAAAAGTCACCAACAACTTGAATTAGGGAAAACCAGTGCGAATGGACGCTTCACCCTCTTACCCATCGTGTGTTTGGGTGCATGTGACCGAGCTCCAGCCATGATGGTTGATCATGAGATCTATGGGAACCTCACGCTAGAAAACATCGATGAGATTTTGGAGCAATTCGAATGAAAGTTTCGGAGATAGTATCTAGGCAAATCCTCTCAACCATCTGTACACCATGAAGTTCAAGACTGAGAACAATCATGCAAGCACGTCCACTGACACAGCATATCGACCTCAACCGTAACCCGTTGTCATTGACTGAATATACGAGGAAAGGTGGATACGAGTCGGTACACAAGACGATCCAGGAGATGACACCGCACGATGTGCAGCAACTCGTGACGGACTCCAATCTTCGTGGGCGGGGAGGGGCGGGGTTTCCCACTGGGAAAAAATGGGGATTCGTGCCCATGGGGAATGACGCACCTTCTCCCAAATATCTTGTTGCCAATGCCGATGAAATGGAACCCGGAAGCTTTAAAGATCGACTCCTGCTGGAAGGTCATCCACATCTCGTCATCGAAGGGATGATAGTGAGTGCGTATGCGATCCAAGCTCAGGTGGGATACATTTTTCTTCGATGGGCTTATCATCTTGCCGCTACCCGGTTACAACAGGCCATAGACGAAGCGAAAGAACAGGGATACCTCGGCCAGAACATTCTGAATTCCGATTTCAGCTTCGAGGTGCATGTTCACACAAGCGCTGGACGTTATATTTGTGGAGAAGAAACCGCCCTACTCAACGCGTTGGAAGGAAAACCGGTCATTCCTCGAGATAAACCGCCTTATCCTCAGGCCTGTGGGCTGTGGGGAAAACCGACTATTGTTCAGAATGTCGAAACGCTGTCGAACGTGCCTCATATTATCACTCGTGGCGCAGAGGAGTATCAAAGACTAGGATTCGCCAACGATGGAGGCACCAAACTCTATGGAGTAAGTGGAAAGGTTCGTCGGCCGGGAGTGTGGGAACTTCCAATTGGCACGCCGCTTCGAGAAATACTCGAAGAACATGCAGGCGGGATGCAGGACGGTTTTCGCTTTCGTGGAGTGTTGCCAGGCGGGGCGTCGACGGCCTTTTTAGTTGAACAACACTTGGACCTTGAGATGGATTTTGAGTCGGTACCCCAAGCCGGTAGCCGGTTGGGTACGGGAACGATGATTATCCTAGACGACCGAACTTGTCCAGTCGCATTTATCCACAATCTCGAACATTTCTTTGCTCAAGAATCATGCGGGTGGTGCACTCCTTGTCGAGAAGGACTTCCGTGGACTGAACGGTTGCTCTCGGATCTTGAGCTGGGAAGAGGAACCGTTGCTGATCTTGAAACCCTTCATCAACATACACGCTTCTTAGGCCCAGGCCATACGTTTTGTGCTCATGCTCCTGGAGCCATGGAACCATTAAAAAGTGGACTCAAATATTTCAAAGAGGACTTTGACCAACACATCCGCGAACAACACTGTCCCTATGTCACGTGATGGAACGCTCCTATGGCGACTATTTTTATTGATCAACACTCCTACGACGTGGACCCTGATAACAATCTCCTGGCCGCGTGCCTGACGCTTGGATTCAACCTTCCGTATTTTTGTTGGCATCCAGCGATGGGATCGGTTGGTGCCTGTCGCCAGTGTGCCGTTAAACAATTCAAAGACGAGAAGGATCAGGAGGGTCGTCTGGTGATGGCCTGCCTAACACCGGCTTCAGAAGGCATCCGAATTTCCATTGAAGACGAAGAGGCCCAAACATTTCGTTCAAGCGTGATCGAATGGCTCATGCTGAATCACCCTCATGATTGTCCCGTCTGTGACGAGGGAGGGGAATGTCACCTTCAGGATATGACCGTCATGACAGGCCACACGACCCGTCGTTATCGCGGCACCAAACGAACCTATCGTAACCAAGATCTTGGTCCTTTCATTTTCCATGAGATGAATCGGTGTATTCAATGTTATCGCTGTGTGCGCTTCTATCGTGATATTGCTGGCGGACGAGATTTGAATGTATTCGGTTCGCGTGACCGTCTGTATTTTGGACGCTATGAAGACGGTACGCTTGAAAACGAGTTCAGTGGCAATCTCGTGGAGGTCTGTCCAACGGGTGTCTTTACCGATAACACCCTCCGTCAGCATTACACACGTAAATGGGATCTACAAATGGCTCCATCAATCTGTCCACATTGCAGCTTGGGGTGTAATACGACGACCGGGGAACGCCAGGGAATACTACGAAGGATCGTCAACCGTTTCAATGCGCACGTCAATGGATATTTCCTGTGTGATCGTGGCCGGTTTGGTTACGAATTTGTCAACCATCCACAACGCATGATGAGGCCATTTTTACAAACGGGAGAGTCGCCGGTTGAACACCCAACCCGAGAGGACATGCTGCAATCTCTGACGCCTCTCATTTCACGGTCTGAACGAATGATCGGCATCGGCTCACCTCGGGCTTCTCTTGAAAGCAATTTCGCCCTTCAAACGCTGGTGGGACAGGATAATTTTTTCACGGGAGTTTCGATGAAGGAATCATCGTTAGTCTCAAAGATCATCCACATTCTGCGTGAAGGTCCGGTCGCCTCCGCCACTATCCAACAAGTGGAACAGGCCGATGCCGTCTTGGTCTTAGGCGAAGATCTACTTCACACCGCACCACGTCTGTTCCTTGCACTTCGACAGTCAGTCCGGCAACAACCGATGGAACTTGCTGATGCCCTCCATATCCCGCGATGGCATGATGCGGCAGTTCGGGAAGCCATTCAAGACAATACCGGACCCTTATATGTCGCCAACCTCCAACGGAGTGATCTTGATGCTCTGGCAACCTGGTCCTATCATGCGCATCCGGATGACATGGCACGATTAGGATTTGCGGTGGCCCATGCGCTCAATTCCAACGTTCCTCCAGTCACGGATTGTTCTTCATCGCTATTCGCGCGAGCTCAGGAAATCGCCACGGCATTATGCACGGCCAAACACCCTTTGATCATTTCCGGTACCAGCTCAATGAGTATGGCCGTCATCGAGTCTGCCGCCAACATTGCATGGGCGCTGCATCAACAAGATTGCGATGTGAATCTGTGTTTTACCGTTCCTGAATGTAATAGTGTCGGGGTGGCCTTGTTGGGCGGACATGATCTGGAAAAAGCATTTCACCTTGTCAAACACAACACGATTGACACTGTTCTTATTTTAGAAAATGATTTATATCGACGAGCCGATCCAGCGAACGTGGATCAATTTCTCATGACAGTACCAAATGTGTTCGTGTTTGATCATCTGCCTACACCGACGACCGCCAAAGCACACGGAATTTTCCCTGTCAGCACCTTTGCTGAAAGCACAGGCACACTGGTGAACAATGAAGGACGTGCCCAGCGATACTACCAAACGTATGTCCCACAAGAGGACATTCAAGCCAGTTGGGAGTGGGTTCGAGATCTGGCAAAGATCCATGGTGATCATCCTTCACCTGTCGGTGAATGGTTGACGCTTGATGATGTTCTCCGCACACTCGGCGAAACCCATGACGTCTTTCAATCGCTCGTTCACGAATTCCCTTCCTCTCATTTTCGTATCCATGAGCAAAAAATACCACGGGCTCCACACCGATATAGTGGTCGAACAGCTGTAGACTCCGATCTCACTATTCATGAACCCATGCCGCCACCGGATGCCAACTCACCGCTCGCCTTTTCGATGGAAGGCACGTCCCTTCAACCGCCTCCGTCAGTGAATCCTTTTTTCTGGTCACCAGGATGGAATTCCATTCAGGCCGTCAATAAATTTCAAAGCGAAGTAGGAGGTCCACTGCGTGAGGGCCCAGCGGGTGTGCGACTCCTCACAACAACGGTGGATTCTGAGATGACCTTCTTTGAGCATATACCGTCTGAATTTGAACCACGAGAAAATCAATGGTGGATTTTCTCTATTTCCCAAATTTTTGGTTCTGAAGAACTCAGTATCAAATCTCCCGCTATGGCTGAACGTCAGTCCTCATCCTATCTGACATTCAATGCTGATGAGGCAGAAAGACGGGCATTGAAAACTGGTGATCTTGTTCAACTCGTGCTCCAAGATGTCACGTATACCGTCCCGATTAAACTAGAGACGGGTCTTCCGAATGGCATCGCAGGCCTTGCCTGTGTGCCTCCTCTAACGAATGGGGTCCTTCCAGGGTGGGGCCTCCTGAAAGTCGTGAAGCACGGATGACTCACACCTTGCACATGTATGTCTTCATTGTTCTGACTCTGAGCTCCGTGCTTACTATCAGTGGGTTGCTGATTTGGATTGAACGACGTCTTCTCGGACTTTGGCAGGAGCGGTATGGGCCTAATCGAGTCGGACCATTCGGAATGTTTCAAGTTGTGGCCGATATGATCAAAATTTTTACAAAGGAAGATTGGATCCCACCTTTTGCGGACAAAGCTGTGTTTATTTTGGCTCCGGCTTTAATTATGGTCACGACGCTACTTGCCTTTGTGGTGATTCCGTTTACCCCTTCGATTGTCATCGCCGATCTCAACATTGGTATTTTGTTTTTCTTGGCTATGTCTTCTCTAGGTGCCTATAGTTTGGTACTGGGTGGTTGGGCTTCCAATAGCAAATATTCGTTGCTGGGAGGACTTCGTGCCGCCTCGCAAATGATTAGTTATGAAGTGTTCATGGGCATTTCACTTATGGGGGTTGTCATGTTGGCCGGCACGTTCAATCTGGGTCTTATCGTCCAGGCGCAACAAGACCTCTGGTTTTGTATTCCTCAAATCCTGGGACTCCTCATATTTTTTATGGCTGGTTTGGCCGAGACGCATCGATTGCCATTTGATATTCCTGAGGCCGAAAGCGAGCTTGTGGCGGGCTATCATACGGAATATTCAGGGATGAAGTTCGGTATGTTCTTTGTGGGGGAATATGTGGGTATCACACTGATTTCTGCCATGATGGTGGTCTTGTTTTTTGCTGGTTGGCATGGTCCATGGCTTCCGCCTTGGCTTTGGTTTTCACTGAAAACCATGGCGTGTCTGTCCGTGTTCATCTTATTACGCGCAACCATGCCGAGACTTCGTTTTGATCAACTCATGTCTTTTGGATGGAAAGTGTTGCTTCCGTTGGGGCTTGTGAATCTTCTCGTCACCGGGGCGCTGATGCTCGTGAATCAAGGGGAGACCTAAAGCGTATGCTGACACGTGACCCGGTGGCTAGTCTCACAGGCCTTCCATCCATCAGAGCATTGGGAAAGGCTCTCGTATGACACACATGATCAAGGCTATCTGGCGCGTATTTCTTCGATTATTCAAAAAGCCCATTACGGTGCAATATCCAGACGAACACCCCTATCTGGCTCCTCGTTGGAGAGGAAGAATTATCCTCTCTCGGGATCCAGATGGTGAAGAGCGGTGCGTGGCCTGCCATCTCTGTTCTGTCGTCTGTCCAGTCGATTGTATCGCACTTCAAGCAACAGAAGATGCCGCTGGTCGACGGTATCCGGAGTGGTTTCGAATTAATTTTTCTCGCTGTATTTTCTGTGGGTATTGCGAAGAAGCCTGTCCGACGTATGCGATCCAACTCACTCCCGATTTTGAAATGAGTGAATATCATCGCCCACATCTTGTGTATGAAAAAGAAGATTTGCTCATTAACGGCGTCGGAAAATATCCCGAGTATAATTTCTACCGTGTGGCTGGCGTGTCCATCACAGAAAAAGACAAGGGACAGGCTGTGAACGAAGATCCACCCATTGATGTGCGAAATCTTATGCCATGATTATATCATTTTATATCATCGCGGCTGTGGCCATTGTCGCTACTATCATGGTGATCACCCGCTTCAACGCTATCCATGCTCTTCTCTACCTCATCGTCTCTCTTTTAGCAGTCAGCATGATCTTTTTCTTATTCGGAGCGCCATTTGCCGCGGCTTTGGAGGTCATTATCTACGCGGGAGCGGTGATGGTGTTATTTGTCTTTGTCATCATGATGTTGGATATGGGCCGTGAAGGTCTACAATTGGAACAGGCATGGTTCAATCCTAAGATGTGGATGGGCCCCATGGTTCTGGCGCTCATTCTTGTTGTGGAATTACTCGATATTGTGTTGGATGGGTCAACCACGCGTACGAGCAATGTGATGCTGATTGGCCCTCAACAGGTGAGTGAGAAACTGTTTCATCTCTATGTGATCGGCGTTGAACTTGCTTCATTTTTGCTCCTTCCCGGACTCATCAGTGCCTATCATCTAGGGCGGAAAGCTCGATCAGGGGAGGCCTCATGACAGAAATGCCTTTCGAACATGGACTGGTACTCGCGTGCATATTATTCGCTCTTGGATTGATTGGACTTCTTGTCCGACGAAATCTTCTGTTTATGTTGATGTCGGTGGAAATCATGTTGAATGCTGCGGCTCTTGCATTTATCGTCGGGGGAGCCCGATGGGCACAAGCCGATGGGCAAATCATGTTTATCTTCATCCTCACCTTGACCGCCGCAGAAGTCTCAGTCGCGTTGGGATTAATTCTTCAACTCTACTCACACTTGCAAACCTTAGATGCCGACGCTGCAGATACGCTATCGGGGTAATCATGTTGGAATGGTTGTGGTTGATTCCCATGTTTCCGTTACTCGGATTTCTGATGCTCGCAAATGTTGATGAGCTCGCTCGTGTAAGAGTGAATCTGATCGGTGTCGGATCAGTCGGCTTATCTCTGCTCACCGTTGGCGTGGTGGGCGTGGGATTATTTCAGAATGAAAATGACGAGCTCATGTTTCGACAAACATTATGGCCATGGATCGAGGTTTCTGGTTTTTCATCGCAGATTGGGTTGTACCTGGATGGTTTGTCGTTTGTCATGATCGGAGTCATCACCGGCGTTGGATTTCTTATTCATGTGTATTCCATGGGTTATATGGACGATGATGATCACTATCAACGATTTTTTGCCTATATGAATCTTTTCCTGGCCGCGATGTTGCTTTTGGTGTTAGCCGACAACTTGCTCTTGCTTTTTCTCGGTTGGGAAGGCGTTGGACTCTGCAGCTATTTGCTCATCGGCTTTTGGTATCAGGACCCAGCCAATGGGCAGGCAGCCAGTAAAGCGTTCATTATGAACCGCATCGGAGATGCTGCCCTGCTCACTGGATTGTGCGTGTTCGTCATTCAGTTCGGGACACTCGACATTCAGACCTTGATGCATGAGGTCCCACAGCATTGGGCTATGAATTCTCCATTGGCTATTCTGATCGCGGCCCTTCTTCTTGGTGGAGCGATCGGAAAGTCTGCACAACTGCCCTTGCAAACGTGGCTTCCTGATGCCATGGCAGGGCCCACGCCCGTGAGTGCACTGCTGCATGCGGCGACTATGGTCACCGCTGGCGTTTACCTGCTGGCTCGTACGCAAGTTGTCTTTCATCAAGCTCCGACGATTCAATTCATTGTGGCAGTGATTGGGTCTCTCACGCTCTTGCTTTCAGCTGCCAGTGCATTAGTCCAAAGCAATATCAAACGTGTTCTCGCGTTTTCGACGATGAGCCAAATTGGATATATGTTCTTGGCCTTGGGCGTCGGGGCCGCATCAGCAGCCATTTTTCACTTTATGACCCATGCCTTCTTTAAGGCCCTCCTGTTTTTAGCGGCCGGCGCCGTGGTCAACAATCTTCATCATGAGCAAAACATTTTTAAAATGGGTGGCTTACGTCGTCAGTTGCCATTGGCTTATTGGACCACCGTCATCGGCATGGCTTCCCTTGCCGGCCTGCCTTTTGTCACTGCTGGATTTTTTAGTAAGGAGTGGATTTTGTGGGAAGTGTGGTCTTCTTCAGAATCAGGAATGTGGTTTTGGGCGGTCGGAGTTCTAGGCGTGTTTCTCACGGCTCTCTATGGTTTTCGACTTGTCTTCTTGGTGTTTTGGGGAGAGCAACACACGCATCCAACGGTGAGAGGGCGGTGGTCCATGACAATTCCACTGATGATCCTTGCCATCTTATCCATAAGCGGTGGGTGGATAGAATCGTCCATATTCGGAAAATATTCCTTTGCGGAGATTATGGCTGCGGCTCTTCCACTTCAATCTGGAACGTCAGTTGCCTCAGATCACGAATTGGTCATAAAAAGTGTGACGACGATGGTCGCAATAGGTGGGATCGTCGTAGCGTATTTCTTGTTTTTTCGTCATCCCCATATGACGACGGCCATCAGTGAGTCTCCGCCTATGCCTCACGTCCGGCAGTTTTTCCTGACGGGGTGGATGTTGAATCGCTTGTATCAACACCTGTTTGTTGCCCCATTTCTGCGAACGGCCCAAGCGGGGAAATCCGATATCTTTAACAAAGCTTACGACAGACTCTTCGTCTCACCATTTTTACACATCGCTCGATGGAATAAAGATGATTTGTTTGAACAAATGTATGAAAGTCTTCGTTGGTTCATTCATCGTAGCCATACCATGCTCCGTCAGACTCAAACCGGACATGTGCGATGGTATGCCTCCATTGTTGCGGCTGGGTCAATCACGTTGATTGCTCTAATGGTGTATGCATGATTCTGACGATTTTATTAGGGATTCTTCTCCTGGGTGGTCTGTTGGCCTGGCTGTCAGAACGGTGGGGAGCCTATTGGCCACGCTGGATTGCCCTTATTACCCTCCTCATCTCTCTCGGTATCGGCCTCGGACTCTGGTTGATCGGGCCAGAGCATCGGTTTCTTTCTGAATATGGCGTGTGGTTCGCAAAGCTCAGTGTTCCGTGGATTTCACGGTTTGGTATTCAATTTCATGTTGGTGCCGACGGACTCAGTCTTCTGCTGATTCTCTTGACCAGTTTCTTAGGCATCACGGCGGTCATAGCCTCTTGGACGGAAATCACCCAGCGAGTCGGATTTTTTCACTTCAATCTCCTCTGGGTGTTGACTGGTGTTGTGGGTGTTTTTGTTTCACTAGATCTTTTTCTGTTTTTTGTATTCTGGGAGATGATGCTGGTCCCGATGTATTTACTCATCAGCATTTGGGGACATGAACATCGGGCCTATGCGGCCTTGAAGTTTTTTCTCTTTACCCAAGCCGGCGGACTGCTCATGCTCATTTCGATTTTGGCTGTGGGCATTGCCCATTATCATCAACATGAATTCATCACCTTCGACTATTTTCACCTCTTACAGCTTACGCTGCCTCCATCCACTCAACTCTGGATGTTTGCTGGATTTTTTGCCGCCTTTGCGGTCAAGCTGCCAGTGGTTCCATTGCACACCTGGCTCCCTGATGCACATACGGAAGCGCCGACAGGAGGAAGTGTAATTCTTGCCGGATTGCTGTTAAAAACTGGAGGATACGGGCTTTTGCGGTTTGCCGTTCCACTGTTTCCTGATGCCGCACAGACGGTCGCCCCGATGGTCATGGGGCTTGGTGTGGTTGGGATTTTGTATGGGGCGATGATGGCTTTTGCTCAAACAGATCTTAAGCGGCTCATCGCGTATAGTAGTATCGCGCACCTGGGCTTTGTGCTGCTTGGTATCTTTGCCTGGAACAGTCAAGCTCTTCAAGGAACCATTATGCAAATGCTAGCCCATGGCATTAGTACTGGGGCGTTATTTGTGCTGGCCGGGGCTCTTCAAGAACGACTGCATACGCGAGACATGAACGAAATGGGTGGACTTTGGGATATCGTTCCGAAGCTTGCAGGAATCACCATGTTTTTTGTGATGGCGTCCTTGGGTATACCAGGACTCGGGAATTTTATTGGCGAATTCCTTGTACTCTTGGGAACCTATAGAGTGAATATTCCATTAGCCGCACTTGCGACCCTCGGTATCGTCGCAGCGGCCATTTATTCATTGACGTTGATGCAACGGACATTCCATGGCCCCAACATCAACGGCTGGCAGATTCCCGACTTGTCCAGGCGCTCTCTGGTGTTGTTGGGAGCCATGATCATCATACAAACGTGGTGGGGATTGTATCCGCACCCCATACTTCAAACGGCCAGGCTGACATTGGATCGGCTTCAAGTGATCGTGGCCAAAGAACAGGTGGAGACCGCGTTGACCAGCCGCACGGCACCCATGGGTTCGCCGTCGACGACAGGGCTACCGAGGTTATCCGTAGACCGTTAACGCTTTCTCAAGATTATGAGTGTGACAGACTTTACGGCTTTACTGCCTATTCTTCTTACTGCAGGAACCGCGTTATGTTCGATGATGTGGATTGCGATTTCACGTCAGCATCTCGTTGTGGCGATTATCTCCGTGTCAGGATGTCTCCTCAGTCTGGCAAGTGTCCCCTTCGCTGTTCAGGTGGCTCCCCGCACGATCACGCCTCTCGTGCAAGTCGATACGTATGCGTTGTTCTTCATAGGACTGATCGTCTCGGCCAGCCTGATTGTGACCCTCCTCGCGTATGATTATCTTAAAGCGCAACAGGGCAATCTGGAAGAATTTTACGTGTTGTTAATTCTCGCCGCCGTCGGAGCGGAAATCTTAACCGTGGCCACGCATTTCGCATCATTATTTCTAGGGTTGGAGCTCCTGACCATTTCACTGTATGGGCTTATTGCCTATCAACGGAATAATCTTTCCTCCCTGGAAGCCGGCATGAAATATTTGATTCTTTCTGCGACATCGTCTGCCTTTCTCTTGTTTGGCATGGCCTTCATCTATTTTGAGACAGGATCCTTAGAATTTATACAGTTGGCCGCCGTGTTTTCACAGACAGGAATCGTCAACGTCTTTCTGTTAGCTGGATTCGCCATGTTGTTAACCGGCATCGGGTTTAAAATCGCGATGGTCCCTTTTCACATGTGGACCCCGGATGTCTATCAAGGCGCCTCGGCACCAGTCGTTGCCTTTATTGCCACGGTGTCGAAGGGGGCCATGGTGGCCGTGTTTTTACGATTGTTTTTGATTACTGAGATGTCCCATTCTTCTCTTGTCATAGTGGTGCTGAGTAGTCTCGCGGCGTTCTCCATGGTGGTTGGGAACCTGCTGGCACTGCTTCAACACAACGTCAAACGTTTATTGGCCTGTTCCTCAATTGCGCATATGGGGTACCTCCTTGTCGCATTATTGGCGAGTGGATCTATGGCCATTGAAGCAGTGAGTTTCTATCTGGTGGCATATTTTGTCACGACGCTTGGAGCCTTTGGCGTCATCGCCCATCTCTCTACATCTGGTATCGAACCGGAGCAACTCGAAGATTATCAAGGACTCTTTTGGCGTAACCCTTGGATTGCGGGAATTTTAACGGCCATGGTGCTATCACTGGCCGGTATTCCTCTAACTGCCGGTTTCATCGGGAAGTTTTACGTCATTGCTGCAGGATTGAGTGCAGAATTATGGCTGCTCATTATTCTTTTTGTGTTGAACAGCGTGATTGGGTTGTTCTATTACCTTCGTCTCATTCGGGTCATGGCTTCTCATCCAGTCAATCATGCCATTCTATCGGCACGGATGCCGACGAACCAACGATTAAGCGGGGTGGTGCTTGCTGGCCTGACGATTCTCCTGCTGTGGTTTGGAACGTATCCTGTTCCATTGATTGCTTTGATCGAATCGATGCAGCCATCAATGTCGAATGCGGTAACGAGTGTCACCTCGGACACGATGATGACGTTGATGAGTCAATGAAAAACCCGCAACGTCAACAATCATCATGACACGACTAACCCTTTTCGGTCTGCATCGCTGTTTTATCGATTGGGTTTTGACGGTTGAGACACTTCTTCAAAGACCTCCCCTCCACGGTAAGCTGAACTGCGTGCAGTCAGATCACCGAGCGAGAGCATTCCAATGAACAGATTGTTCCGATTGACGATTGGTAGGCGACGGATCTGATGATGACTCATCAACTGTTGGGCTTCCGTAACATCTTGTTCTTCACCGGCCACAATTATATCTTGAGTCATGACGTCGCGTGCAAGAGTATGTGCTGGATCTTTCTTTTCAGCAATCACGCGCAAAATGATATCGCGATCAGTCAGCAGACCAATAATCTTATGGTTTTCGCAAATTGGCATAATTCCAACGTTGAGTTGTTTCATCTTTCCGGCGGCTTCCTGGACGTTGGTTTCTGGACCGATAATATCAACTTCTACAGTCATAATATCTTTAATCATCGTCATCTTGCACTTCCTCTCTGCTTTTCTAGCCTGAATGTCGTGACTCGACGCTAGCCTTACAGTCTGCATTGAAATCGCAGCCGATTTTCCAAAAACATATTTCCATACGTGTTTCCTGCTGAGCGTCGATTGGCATATTGTGAGCCTTCTCGATGAACTGAAGTTTTTCACCTCACTGAACAAATCCACATATGATGAAATGTTGAGATCCGAATGCCTAGTCCTGACAATCACACACGAGTCATCTGTTAGATTCAAAAAGTTCTATGAAATTTCCAGATGGGTCTTCGAGCAAAATCTGCTTTCCGCCTTTGCCTTCAACGATATTGTTACGAAACTTCGCTCCCTCCTCACGCAGTCTTTTCACTTCTGCGCCAAGGTCATCGACCGTTAGTTGAATACGATTCCATCCTCCAGGTTTCGGTGTTTCCCCGTCCGGCATTTCCTGCCCACCCCCACCGGCATCAACCGTATTCAAGATAAGATGTAAAACACCTTTTGATAACAAGGCAAACCCCGAAGTGGGATTCATTTCCACCTCAAACCCAAGCTTTTGACAATAGAAGGACATGGCTGTGTCGAGGTTGTTGACAATGTAGCGTACATTGACCGTTTGCATGACGTGATTAGATCTCCTTTCTCACCATTTATGATTTCTCCATCTCTTGTTATTCATACAGCTCTATTGTAGATGCTATTCAATGCGCGAGTAGCTGATGAAAACCCTAGGTCTGATCAAGGCTGCCTGCAAGAATCTCGAAACCATCAACACTGTTGATCAGGATATGACCGTGCGGGTATTTGGCATGCCGTCCACGTGAAATGCCTACATTCCTTTCGCAGCCCCTTCGCCAAGCTCAAACCCTTTCATGCTGTTCCAAAACCCTGGCCCTATGCACAGGCAGGAGGATGGTACGGATTATTCAACAAATCCCATATTCGTAATCAAAAAACCCTTTACAGAATTGACAGTGCGACCTCATCCTGAACAATGAAAGAGCCAATGTATCCTGAGCATTGAAGGGGAGGTGTGAATGGAGACGATTTGAAGCCTAGGGTTTCGACTAGGTCAAAAGAGACCACGGGTACGTCCATACTAAAACTGTACATGTCATCCTTGTCATCCTGATCGTGTGCTTATGAACAATGAAACATTACAGCATGTGATTGAGGCCTTGCCCCATCAAGGTCATCGGCCTGCAGTGATTGCTCTGTCGAAGGACCACAGCCAGACCCTTACGTTTAGTCAACTACATGAAACGACACTGCGCTTTGCAACGGGTCTGTCACAAGCTGGGCTTTTGGCGGACTCTCCCGTTGTCCTTCTTGCCCCGAATCAACCAGAGTGGATTGTGGCTTGCTGTGCGCTTCTTGTGGCAGGTGCCATTCCAGTGCCAATTGATTATCAAATGCAAGAGGAAGATTTGCAGCATGTGCTTTCCGACAGTCAAGCGCAATGGGTTTTCACCACGACGAATCTCGCACAATCGTCTAATTTTCTTAACCCAAACCCCATTCTCCACGTCATCCTGCTCGATGCCGATTCGCATCATCCGCAAAGCTGGAAGCACTATCTCGTAGAAAAAGAGACGGCTTTCTCAGGTGTCTCGCCCGAGAGTCAAGCCGTTTTATTTTATACATCTGGAACTTCAGGACGCCCCAAGGGCGTCCCCCTGACACATCGCAATCTGCTCTCGAATTTACAAGCTTTGCTCACGCTCAATCTCATCACCGAAGACGACCGTCTCATGGTCCCATTGCCTTTTCATCATGTTTATCCCTTCATGATTGGCATGTTGGCTCCGCTTGCTGTTGGAATCCCAATAGTCATTCCCTATTCTTTGACTGGCCCACAGTTATTTCGTACCCTTCATGAAACTCAGCCGACCGCCATTATTGGCATTCCACGCCTGTATGAAGCGCTCGACTCTGCTTTGGAAACACGGTTGAGACAACAAGGGACCCTTGTCTTTACTCTTCTACGGGTGGGTATTGCTTTTTCCACCATGCTCCGACGTCGTCTTGGTATCCGTCTCGGTCGTACACTTTTCGGCTCATTACACAAGCGTCTGAACCCTCAATTGCGCACGTTGGTTTCAGGCGGAGCCGCCTTGGAATCAGAATTAGCATGGAAACTGGAAGGCGTGGGATGGCAGGTGGGAACAGGTTATGGCTTGACCGAAACCTCTCCGATCCTCACCGTAAACGAGCCCGGCAACAATCGTCTCGACACGGCCGGTCGACCGTTGCCAGGTGTCGAACTAAAGATTGCCAAGTCGGAAGACCATGCGGAATCTGGCGAAGTGCTGGTCAAAGGTCCAAATGTCTTTTCAGGGTATTGGAATCTTCCCGACAAAAACACATCCGCTTTTACCGACGACGGATATTTTCGTACCGGCGATCTCGGCACCATGCAAAATGGCTATCTGTATCTCGTCGGACGAGCTTCATCCATGATTGTCTTACCCGGCGGAGAAAATATTCGACCTGACTTTATTGAAGATAGTCTCAATCAGACACCCCATGTTCAAGAAACCGGCGTCTTGGCGGTGAAGAACAAGCTTGTAGCGGTGATTGTTCCCAAAGCCGGTTCTCATCGTGGTCGTCAAGAGGATGAACTCGAACGACTCATTCGAGAAGATCTTGAACGTCAATCACAGCAACTTCCTTCTCACCACCGTCTCAGCGACTATGTTCTGAGTTTCGACCCACTTCCTCGTACTCGATTGGGGAAAATCCGTCGTCATCTCCTTCAATCATTGTACGAGCAGGCAAAACACCAAGACCATACACATGCGCAACAGCCTGGGCCCCTTCCTCTTGACCGCATGTCGCCGGAAGATCAACACCTTCTCAGTTACCCGCACGCTCAACAAGCATGGAATTGGCTCTGTAAGCGGTTTCCCGACATACGGTTGACCCCGGACTCGAATATCCAATTAGACCTCGGCGTTGATTCGTTGGAATGGATAAATCTAACCTTAGAATTGCAAGAAGCGGTTGGAATAAATTTCGACCAGGAGGAAATCAACCGTATCGAAACCGTTCGCGAGTTTCTTCACATGACGGTCGATGCTGACTCCGCATCCAACGTTGAACAGATAACCGATCAACTTCGTCACCCAGATGCACTACTTGATGAAGAGCAGCAACAATGGCTCACCCCACCAGGACCACTCATTCGTGGTCTTGGATCATTCATGTTTCGAATAAATCGATGGCTCATGAAAAAGCTGTATAACTTGACGATTCACGGCATTGAACATCTGCCTCCGAAAGGCCCATTCGTGATTACATCGAACCATACCAGTCTGCTGGATCCTCTCGCGATTGCGGCGGCCTTTTCCAACGAGCAGCTCGCTCACACCCATTGGGGAGGATGGACGGGAATGATGTTTACCAATCCATTGATGCGTGGGATCAGCCGTGCCGCTCGAGTTCTTCCAATCGATCAGTCCAGAAACCCTCTCTCAAGCTTGGCACTTGGCATCGCCGTCTTGAAACAAGGGAACGATCTTGTCTGGTTTCCAGAGGGTGAACGATCACTCAATGGAAAACTTCATGCGTTTCGCCCTGGTATCGGCTATTTATTGGCGACGGAACGCATTCCGATTGTCCCAGCCTGGATTACAGGAACCTATGAGGCGTTGCCTCGTCATCGATGGAGGCCACGGGTGAGTCACATAACAGTGCGATTTGGTAAAACCCTGTCGGCTCAAAACCTTGAAGACGCTGGCAAGGAATCGCAAACACCACAACAAATTGCTGATGCGTTGTATACTGAGATCTCAAACCTATCAGGTGACCGCCATGAGATCAGTCAAGATAAAGAGAAGCACTAGAGGCTTATCATGCAGCACTCGAAAAAGCAATTTGACGAATTCTTGGCTTTCGTGCGATCGCGATCAATCACAATAAGGAGAGTGCGATGTTGGAATTGTATCAATTCGAAGAATGCCCATACAGTACTCAAGTCAGAAAGAAACTGTCAGAATGTCAGATCGATTATCTTCTCAGAAATGTGTCACAGGACAAATCCAAACGAGATCGTCTGAAACGAGTATCCGGACAAGACGAGGTGCCAACCCTTATCGATTCCGATCGAGACCGAGTTATTAAAGGAGATGAAACGGAAATCATTCAATATCTTGAGAATCATTATGGCGTGAAGTCCTCATCGTAAGTCACGAAGACGTTCATTCTACATAGCTCGTGAATTCCGGTACATTTTATGGAGTGAAGAACGTCGTGAATGACGTGTTGTTATAACGAGGACCTTATGAAGACAGGCAAGGAACATGCTGATGTTCTGATCGTTGGTGCCGGACCAACGGGTTTAACTCTGGCATGCGATCTCGCCAGACGAGGGATTGCCTATCGGATCATCGATCAAGACGAACAACCCTCCCAGCATTCCAAAGCACTCGCGATCCATGCGCGAACCTTGGAGTGCTTCGAACAACTCGGCCTTACCGACGAGTTGTGCCGGCGCGGACGAAAAATTCATGCACTCAACCTGTATGCTGATGGTCGACAAATCGCTCGATTGGATTTCCAACATTTGAATACGCCCTATCCCTTTGTCCTCGTGTTACCCCAACGTGAAACGGAAGGACTGCTCATAGAGCGACTCACATCACTAGGCGGCACGGTGGAACGACCGATTCGGTTGTCGGCCATCGAACGCCACCCGGAGAACATCACGGCCATAGTGCACGATATGAGGTCGGAACAACGAGAAGATCCCGTGTCGGCTTCCTGGTTAGTCGGTTGTGATGGAGCCCACAGTTCGGTGAGAACATGTCTGACACTTCCCTTTGAAGGAGAACAATATGTGGAATCCTTTCTCTTGGGAGATCTGACGATAGAGGGTGACCTTCCGTCGGACGAAGGGCACATCTTTCTATCTCCCTCTGGTGTCTTATTCGCGATCCCTTTACCGAACCCTCATCGCTATCGAGTGGTGATCGATGCAACGCAAGCAGTTCCGCATCAATCCGACTCGAAGCTTGTGGTTCAAGATTTTCAAGCTTCTTGGACGCACCGAGTGGGCAACGGACCAGGCAGTACGAGCAAGCTCAGTCAGCTCGTCTGGCATTCCCGTTTTCGAATCTCTCGTCGCCTTGTCTCAACTTATCGGAGGGGCCGCGTGTTCCTAGCTGGGGATGCCGCTCATATTCATAGTCCAGCCGGAGGGCAGGGAATGAATACAGGAATTCAAGATGCGTTCAACCTGGGATGGAAGTTGGCTCTTGTCAATCAAGGTCTTTCACCTGAATCGTTACTTGACAGTTACGAGGTAGAACGTCGCCCGATTGCGGCCTCTATCTTAGCAGGCACTCATTGGGGAACAAAAATGATGACGGTAGGTCATCCACTCATGCGATGGGGACGAAATCATCTTGCCTCCCTTCTCAATCAATTCCCTACGATCCAGGATCGTATCGTGAAAGCCGTTGCAGAATTGGATACTCGCTATCCAGACAGTGACATTATAATCGACCAAATTTCTCACCATAATTGGGGCTTCTCTCGGAGAAAGAATCTATTTTCCAATCGGGAATCTAGACCTTGTGCAGGAGAACGCGCGCCAAATGTCATTCTTTCATCGGAAACTCCACACGAGTATCATTGCCTTTTTGATGTATTCCAACATCAACATCATACCCTGCTATTCTTCCAGGGTTTAAACAGAAATGCTCCAAGCATACAAGAATTCAATGCGCTTCACAGTGGGTTTGACACACGATTTAGCCATCTGGTTCATTCAGTGTTCGTCACGATCAATTCTATTCAGCCTCACATATCTGTTGCGTATATTCGAGACTCAAACGGAGTGGTGCATCGTCGATACGGTGCCGACCAATGTTGCGTCTACGTGATTCGTCCTGATGGATACGTGGGATATACAAGTCAACCAACTACGAGAAGATCCCTCGAAAAATATTTCTCTCATCTATTTCGCTAATCATTCATCGTAACCATATGATTCTAGGGTTTTGACCAGTCGTATATTTAAAAAAAAAGCAATAGGATAGTGAGATGCGTCAGGTCTTAGGCAACTCATGATGAACAGCCTACTCATCCATTGGAACGGGAGATGAATACAATGAAAAAGAAGACTCAACATCCTCTACCTCAAGATCAGTCAGCATCTGAACGCCCAAAAAGAAAAACCCTCTCTGGCGGCGATATGGACGCAACGGCGGACGTGAAACACTCGGGAGAAGAAGGAGTCGGGGGTTCTATGCTTACGCCAGATCAAGACGACATCGATGAAATGGGTGAGTCTGTGGGATTGACCTACGAAGATACTGAGCCGTTAGATGTGGGGAAAAAACGTGAGCGAGATGCTCAACGTTGGGAGTTGGATCCGGCTTCGTCGGAAGATTATGAGGAACGGACGAATCGCCTGCATTCTGATGAAAACGACTATTGAATGATCATGATCGAAGCAACATTGAATGAATATTCCCTATGCGTAAAGTCAGAAAATGATCAAGAACACAAGACTCGCAGTTCCGGCTCATGATGGATACATGGTGCTTTAAATTTTACCATTGGAATCGAAATGATCAACCTCGTCGAGAAGCGCTCTGCACGGTAGGTAACGGATATTTTGCGACACGTGATGCTGCTGAAGAATCTTTTCCTGGTGAATGTCATTACCCCGGCACCTATCTAGCTGGCCACTACAATCAATTAGCCAGTGTGATTGCTCATCATGAGGTGATACACGAAGATATGGTGAATTGGCCGAACTGGTTAAGTTTAACATTTAGCATTGATGGTGACGTATGGTTTGATTTGCAAAACGTCCACATAATGCATTATCAGCAAGTCCTTGATATGCACGCGGGAGTATTAACACGACACATCGTCTTGCGCATGCAATCAACCTTCATCTGGGAATATTGCATTGGACATTTACAGCAGAAAATTGGTCTGGCCGACTCGATGTCCGCGCGGCACTGGATGGAGGTGTGAACAATCAAGACTTAATTCAAAATTGTGAAACAACAGCAAAGCATTTTCGTACGTTTGAAACCGGAGTCACACCATCCCACCAGCTGTACCTGCTCGTGGAAAGCCAGCAGTCACATCTCCGTATGGCACAGATTCCCGACCTCTCAATAGGAAATTCTTCAATTTCACACACCCACATCAAACGGAAGCCCGATTGGATCGAAACACAGGCAACAGTCAATATCAATTGTCAGCAAGAGATCACTGTTCAAAAAACAGTCGCTATCTTCACGACAAAGGACCGTGCGATAAGTAACCCTCTGCACGCAGCCATGGAAAGCCTGTCTAATGTCGGATCATTCCAGCAGCTTCTTGATTCCCATACTCAAGGCTGGAAACACTATTGGGATATAGGAGATATTGAAATTCAAGCCACTCCAAAAGCCCAACAGATTTTTCGTCTTCATCTCTTTCATCTTACCGCCTATGGTTCTCAGCCCTCACCACCCTCTCAATACAGAAATCATCATCCTGATCCATCGATCGCCTTTTATAAGGGAATCGCACATTCCCACTCCCTACGACAAGGGTTTGTTCTAGTTCCATTTTATGGCCATCGACCGCATACTTTCCCAGCGCACAGCCTCATCCCACATTTTCAACATGGATCGTAACCATGCGAGCAAAGAACATGGATGACGATCGGTAGTGAAGGAAGCCGATTGATTGACTCTTGAACAGCATCTTGACGAAGCGAGCAATGACTCACCCTTCATAAACGAGAGGACCACACAATGAAGAAAACAGCATCTGACGTCTTAATTGAACGACTCATCAATTGGGGCGTGAACGTCGTCTTTGGGCTTCCTGGCGACGGAATTAATGGCATCATGGAAGCCTTACGGACTCATCAAGACCAGATTCGGTTTATTCATGTGCGTCATGAGGAAGCCGCTGCCTTCATGGCCTGCGGCTATGCTAAATATACAGGTAAGCTCGGTGTTTGCCTGGCGACTTCGGGTCCGGGTGGGCTGCATTTTGCTTGTCCACTCTACGATGCCAAACTCGATGGGGCGCCGGTCCTCGCTTTGACTGGTCACCATTTCAGCGACTTGATCAATACACATTCTCAGCAGGATGTTGATCTGACGAGAGTCTACGAAGATGTCACCGTCTATAATGCCCGCATCATGAGTGCCGCTCATGTTGAGCATATTGTCGATATTGCCTGTCGTACCGCACTCAGCTATCGCGGTGTCGCTCACCTGACCTTTCCGGTTGACCTGCAAGATCAAGAATCCGAGACCGGTCGAACGCCGCGAAACATTCCCCAACATTCCTCCCACGCAATTGCGCATGGCGCCAAACTCCCCGATGAACAAGAACTTCATCGTGCAGCAGACGTGCTCAATGCAGGAAAACGCATAGCCATTTTAGCCGGTGCCGGCGCGCTCCAAGCCACAGATGAACTTGAACAGGTTGCCGAAATATTAGGCGCACCAATTATCAAAGCCTTGTTGGGAAAAGCTTGTGTGCCGGACGACAGTCCTTACACGACAGGAGGGATCGGACTGCTTGGAACCCTTCCTTCTCAAGAAGCATTGGAAGATTGCGATACGCTGCTCCTCGTCGGCACGTCTTTCCCGTATATGGAATACTATCCGAAACCCGGACGAGCTCGAGCCGTCCAAATTGACCTCGATCCAGCACGAATTGGTCTTCGGTATCCCGTGGAAGTCGGCTTGGTTGCCGACAGTCAGCAAACATTGCGGGCGCTCTCATCACACCTCAAACCTAATAAAAATCGGAATTTCTTGAAGCAAGCGCAGCAGAGCATGGAAGAATGGTGGGAGTTAATGGAACAGCGAGGAACCATGACCGACAAACCGATGAAACCACAAGTCGTGGCCTGGGAACTGGGGAAACGCTTATCGGACACGGCCATCGTGGCGTGCAACTCTGGTACTATTACAACCTGGTGGGCACGTCAGATTAAGGTCAAACGCGGCCAGATGCACACCGTCTCTGGCACGTTGGCAACCATGGCCTGCGGCATGCCGTACGCCATGGCGGCACAAATCGCCTATCCGGACCGACAGTGCGTCGCGTTTGTGGGAGATGGCGGTTTTTCCATGCTGATGGCTGAATTTTCGACAGCAGTCAAATATCGACTCCCGATCAAAGTCATCGTGATTAAAAATAATACGTTAGGACAGATTAAATGGGAACAGATGGTGTTCTTGGGAAATCCCGAATACGGTTGCGAGCTGGAGCCAATAGATTTTGCCGCTGTTGCCAGAGCGTGCGGCGGGACAGGATTTACGATTGAGGATCCCGCAGATTGCGGACCTATATTGGATCAAGCGCTCGCCACGCCTGGCCCGGTCCTGGTTGACGCGATAGTCGATCCGTTTACGCCGCCATATCCGGCTAAAATCAAGCTCAAGCAAGCCATGCATTTTGCCGAATCGCTGGCTCGCGGAGAACCCAATCGCATGAAAATTGCCTTAACATCATTATCCGATAAAGTCCGCGAAATGATCTAAAATAACAATATCAATCTCATGCGGAGCATCCCAACTCTTTCATGTCCAGTGCGACGGGTCGACGTTTCGGCATATACGGTCCCGACAGAGTACCCAGAATCGGATGGCACGTTGGCTTGGAAGGCAACCACATTAGTCTTGGTGGAAGTTTCCGCTGCGGGTCATACGGGAGTTGGATATACCTACGCGGACCTCGCGACAGCAATTCTTGTCAAAACAACTTTGGCGGAGGTAATCCAGGGGCGCGATGTATTCAGTATTCCGGAAAGTTGGGAAGTCATGCGCCGCGCGGTTCGGAACATGGGAAAACCCGGCATTGCCTCGATGGCGATGGCAGCGGTGGATTCGGCCTTATGGGATTTAAAAGCGCAAGTGCTCGATCTTCCCGTCGTAACATTGCTCGGTGCTGCACGGGAAGGTATTCCGGTATACGGGAGTGGAGGCTTTACTTCCTATACTGTCTCGCAAGTGCAACGACAACTTGCAGAATGGGCCGACCAACAGGTGTCCAGTGTCAAAATGAAAGTCGGACGATCTCCCGACGATGATCGAGACCGGGTACGGGCGGCCCGAGAGGCTATCGGTCATGAGACCGAGCTATTTGTCGATGCGAACGGCGCGTATTCTCGGTAACAGGCCCTGGCCTTTGCCGAGAAATTTTTTGAAGAATCTCAAGTCTGCTGGTTCGAGGAACCAGTGTCGTCAGACGACCTGCAAGGCTTACGAATCATCAGAGAACGGGCACCAGCTCATATGGATATTGCCGCTGGCGAATGATGTGGAAAGCCCGAAAGGCAAGATATTCATGAATCATCAATGGATAATGCTTTGCATAACGTAGGCTCAAACCGTTTTAGCCTCTGTTACGTTCATTCTAGGACTTTCCTTCGATTTTCAATCCATATTGGGAAAATATTTTTTATATGTCCACCACGCGAATCCCACTAGAAATAACGCTGCAACAAAATACGAAAGCGGTTGCATATATTGACTGACCTGCTCATAATGTTTTCCCAACCAGCGACCTGTATAGGCAAGGAATGTTGTCCATATTCCCGCCCCGCCAGCTGTCAAGAGAAGGAACGTTCCCATTGGCATATGACATGACCCCGCCGGGACCGATATCAGAGATCGGACTCCTGGCACCAGACGACCAAAAAAGACGGCCTTACGTCCATGACGTTGGAACCATGCACTGGCGTAATCAATATCGGCAGATGTCATCAACAGCCATCGACCATACCGGTCGGTCAGGTGTTTCAAGTACGTTTCATCAAAATGATGGCCCAGATAATAAAGTGGCAACGCCCCTAACACTGAGCCCAGTGTTCCTGCCAGCACCACCCCGATGAAGGTGAGTTCTTGGGTTGTCGTTAAAAAGCCTCCCAACGGCATAATGACTTCAGATGGGATGGGCGGAAACACATTCTCCAGAAACATCAACATGGTTAAGCCAGTATAGCCTAATCCGTTGACCAAAGTTTTTGCCCAGTCGACCATATACTATGTTGGATCGAACATTGTAGATAAGTGCATCTTCTTGTCAGCGTTTCAGGGAGAATTTAAACGCTTGCTGGGGCATGGAATGTCCCGTAGCAGCATTTGAAGATTGCCTGAACATATAAGGCTCTGTTTCTTGCTGGGGTTTGTTTCACATATATATCTGGTGGTAAAGAACATCAATCGGTTAACGCCTCAACCCTCCTGTTAATGGTTGGATCGAGGTGGTAATTCCTTCTGGTGTCACGTGGACTTCAACTTGATCTCCCACTCCAAAGTTCTTGGCTGATTCCTCTGTTTGTCCTGGCATACGAACCCGGACTTCTTCGCCGTTCTGTTTTTTGATCACTAAGGTATGTTTTTCAACTTCTAGAATTTCACCTTCGATCGTACCCGCGGCAATGGAAGCTGGATCAAAATCTGTCTCCTCGCCATACACAGTGACTCCAATGAGGGAAATCGACATAATCACCAGACTCGATGCAAAAGAGCGTAAAAAGAATTGAAAGTCCTTGCTATTTTTTTTCATAAAATGACCTTTCCTAGTGAACACCGTGAATAAAAAGATGACTTTTTCTCTAACCTGATACTCAGCCTTGAAAAGCCGAGCTCTGCCACATTGTTCTATCTCATTGTTTGTGAACGTCTAGCCCCAGTGAACACGGATTGAAACCTGCGTGTAACAAACCAACATTTTCTATGTAGGGAATAGTGTAGCTGTATGAAATACCATGGCAACTGCTATAAACCCTTGATTCGCCAGTGCAAATGCCTAGTCGCCTCTCCCCTTTTCAGGAGTACCCTAGGTGCATCATGTGAGGTTTGAGCGCGATAGGACCTCATCGGCGGGCGATATATTGCCACACTCCAGGGTTCTCTCTAGTATTAACCCGTCAGTTTTTACGATTAAAATGTTTAAAGGAGTACAGGAAATGTTTCAGCGCTCTCGGGCATGTCGCAATAAGATGCTGAATGGTGCAAGACGTTTGATCATGTCTTTTTGATGCTTGACCTATCCTGCAGATCTGTTGGAAGAGCTGATGAGAAAATGACGGGCAGGATGTTCAGCATTTACCATCTACGAATGCTGAGTGCAAACTATTCCGTCGGTACGTACTAGAGGGGGTTGTCAATGTGTTTTCCTCGCCGGAACTATTCGGAGCCTACTGTGATAGTGTTTCCTAATCCGTTCGGTTTCTTGTTTTTCACCGACCAAAGGAGGATATATGCTTTTCTTAAAGTGGGCTGCCATCTTTTTTGTGATCGCGCTGATTGCTGGAGTGTTCGGCTTCTCAGGAGTTGCCGCGGGCGCAGCAGATATTGCAGAAGTCTTGTTTTATATTTTTCTAGCCATTTGTGCCATCTTATTACTGATCGGAGTGGTGGCCGTTAAAAAACTGACATGAACGCAAGGCAGATGATGTATTCGTCAATGTTGTCGGAAGGTCACACAACATCTGCTGCCATTGTTCAAACATGGTGAGCAATGAAACGGGATATTATTGTGATTGGCGCATCTGCGGGTGGCGTTGAGACCCTTTCTTATTTATTTAGTCAACTCCACGCTCCATTGGGGGCAGCGATTGCGGTTGTTCTTCATCGTCATCCATTCGCGAGCGTGAACTTGGCCACGGTGCTCGGTCGCCATACTTCCTTAGAAATAATTGAGGCCACAGATAACATGTCCTTCCAAAACGATCGAATTCATCTTGCTCCACGTGATCATCATCTCTTATTAGACACACAGCATATTTTGAGACTTGATCACGGACCGAAGCAGCATTTTACAAGGCCCTCAATAGACGCACTATTTATAAGTGCAGCCAGGCACTATCGTCATCGAGTCATTGGACTGGTCATGACTGGAGGAGGAAAAGATGGCACAGCCGGGTTAAATGCAATCAAAGAACATCATGGCATCACCTTGGCCCAAGATCCAGATGAAGCTCCAAAACCCTCAATGCCAAGACATGCCGTCTTTTTTGACCATGTCGAACGAATCGTTCGAGTTAACGAAATACCAACGGCGCTTGCCGAGTTTACAAACGGACAAGGTGAAGCACATTGAACCAACAGTTCAATTCCTAAGTTGGTACGACCGGCCAACATGCGGCTAATTGCTCATGATCATTCGACAAGTCCTCTCGGCCACTGTTCGCTGCATGTTTCCATAAGCGACGATTGAGAAGAAAGGATAATTCATGGATCAGAAAACAGTTCAAAAAACCGAGTTGATTATTTCTCGAGCCACGATTCAGGCGATCCTGGAAGTCCAGGAAGGTTTCTGTATCACGATTTATCTCCCCACTCATCAAGCCGGACCAGACACTGAACAAAATCCTATTCGTTTACAAAATCTTCTTCGTGATGCTGAAAGTCAATTAAGGAGTCGTGGTCTTCGAAAACCAGAAGCAGCTGCGCTACTTGAACCCGGGCGTAAGCTGGTACAGGACCAGGAATTTTGGGAACATCAACACGCTGGCTTGGCGTTATTCTTATCGGATACAGCATTCCAATTCTATTGTCTTCCATTATCGTTTGAAGAGAGAGTGTCTGTCGGAGAACGATTTTATTGTAAACCGCTTCTCCCCCTCTTGAGCGGCGATGGCTTGTTTTATGTATTAGCCTTGAGCCAACAGACGCGACATCTCTACGAATGTAGTCGTTATAGCGTGCGGGAGTTAGTTCTTGAAGGAATCCCTCATAATCTGAAGCAGACTTTGCCAAATGAAGACCATGAAGAACAATTACAATTTCATACAGGTGCTCCGAACGCAGACAATAGACGTGCGGCCATGTTTCATGGACAGGGAGCTGGCGATAATGACACAACAGAACGAATTGTTCAATATTTTCAGCAGGTGGAAGCCGGCGTTTTTGAAGTCCTGAAAGATCAACATGCTCCGTTGCTCCTTGCGGCTGTCGACCATTACCACTATCTTTTTCACGAGATCAACCGTTATCCCCATCTCATGAAAGAAGGCATAACAAAAAATGCTGAAGAACTTTCTCCGGATGAGATTCAGGAACAAGCCTGGCCTCTCGTTCACCCTCTGTTTGAGCAAGCCATTATTGCTGCCAAAGCTCGATATCAGGATCTGGTTGGCACGGGACAAACCTCCAATCAGATATCGGATATTGCGCTTGCGGCTGTGCATGGACGGCTCGATGTCCTATTTGTTATAGCATCCGCGGAAGAGTGGGGTGTTGTGGACCTCGTTCATAATACGGTAGAGATTTCTCAGAACAAAAAAGCTGAAAGTCAAGAATTGCTGGATTTTTCAGCGATTCATACTTTAACTAAGGGCGGCAGCATCTATGCGTTGAGTCAAGAGGACATGCCCAAAGACTGCACCGCCGCGGCCATTTTCCGATATTGAATACACTGAATCGTCGTATTCGATTTAGCCAGTTAGCGAAAAATGGATCGACTTGAACCGCGGGCAGAAAAAGGACGACCTCAGCAGGCGTTGGATTGTGTATAACTGATAACTGTGGGCATGTATGATTTACACACCATCACTCTAAGGTTACGCATAGAAAACAACACGCGTATAGAGGCAAAGATTTTTTCGCATGTTTATACCAAAAGGAGGGATTAAAGATGCAAGCCATTTCACGAGCACAACTCTATAACAAAATGCTGCAAAATGATTCGATGACCGTGGTTGAGGTACTTAGTCCTGAATCATACAAAGAATTTCATCTTCCGGGTGCTGTGAATGTTCCAATGAATGAAAGCTTTGAAGATCACATTCAACAAATGGTTTCGAATAAAGGTGAGGAAGTTGTTGTGTATTGTCAAAACACCGAATGCACGGCCTCACCAGAGGCGGCCGAGAAAATGAATCAGCTTGGTTATCAGCACGTCTATGATTATGAAGCTGGAAAAGAAGACTGGGGTGCTGCTGGCCTCCCTCTCGAAAGATCCGTATCGCATGAAATGGCACCTCAGTAGGTCAATGCTGTAGTTGCATCTTGCAGTTTGATGAGCAATCCATGATTGACTCCCATTCATTGCGTAGTGTTTTGCGAACGTTGAACCTGCGCTTTCCGGATAAGAATCAAAAAACAACAATGTATCGTCAAGGAGGGGGTAATGGAAATTCCGCTAGAGATCACGTATCGGAATGTGGAGAAAACGGAGGCATTAGAGACGTTGCTTCGAAACAAGGTTGTGTCCCTTGAAAAAGTCTGTCAGCATCTTAGTAGTTGTAGAATTGCCCTGGAAAAAGCGCAACATGAACATGCCGGGAATCCCTATCGTGTTCGTATCGACATGACTGTTCCGCCAGGCCATGAGTTGGTTGTGACTCGAAATCCTGGGGAGGGGCGGTATTCGGAATTACCACCCATTATCCGAAGTGCATTTGAGGCAGCCAAACGGCAGTTAAAAAAACTTGTTGATCGTCAACGGCAACATGTCAAATCACACCCAGAACAAGATCTGGTGGGGTTCGTGAGCAAGCTCTTTCCAGAAGAAGGCTATGGGTTTTTGACGAATACGGAAGGCAGCGAAATATATTTTCATAAAAACAGTGTGCTGCAAGAGGATTTCGATCGATTGGAAATTGGAACTGGGGTACGATTTGTCGAAGAAATAGGTCATAAAGGCCTCCAGGCCAGCACGATTCAGTTGGTTGACAAACCTGGAGTGCGTGTAGGGAAATCATGAAACATTTCAATGTGACACGATATGCCTGTCCCAAGAAAAACATTCTCATGATCTGTGCACATTACACAGCATGAGCCGAGGCAAAATCTACATTGGAACGTCAGGCTGGTCCTATGACGATTGGATAGGAAATTTTTATCCAGATGATCTAAAGAAAGACCAGGTGTTACCTTTTTATGCGAACCTATTTGATACCGTGGAAGTCAATAATAGTTTTTACCATCTTCCAGACAAGAACACGGTCAAACGCTGGTGTGCGCTAACGCCAAAAAACTTTATCTTCTCCTGTAAGGCTAGTCGTTTTATTACCCACATGAAAAAACTCAAAGACCCGAAAGAAGGATTGAGACATTTATTTGACTCAATAAACTTTTTCGGAAACAAACTTGGTCCTATTTTATTCCAGTTGCCGGGCAACTGGCGCTTCGATAAACAGCGGCTTAAGATGTTCTTGGATACCCTGCCTCCTGAGTATCGCTACACATTTGAATTCCGCGATCCACGTTGGCTGTGCCAGGCAGTGTATGACCTGTTGGCTCAGCATAATTGTGCCTTGTGTGTGTATGATTATAAAGGCTATCGTTCTCCGGATACTGTGACGACCGATTTTGTGTATCTCCGGCTCCATGGACCACACCCGACGCCGTATACCGGCACCTATGACGGCCGCACTCTGTCAGGCTATGCGAAAAAAATCAAACGATGGGCCGATGAAGGAAAGACGATCTACTGCTACTTTGATAATGATCAGAAATCCTGTGCGCCTCACGATGCACAAAAGCTAAGAAACAGCTTAAAGGTTCTTCGGTAAGGCCGAACAACAAACATGGTCATTCTGACAACGTTTGGATTGTGTTTCGTCTTTGGTTTTCGGACTTTGGCACTCGAGTCAGTAATTCGAGTAAATGGCCACCCAAATCACGAAAATATACGCCTCGTCCCTCGTTCCAGTGATTCAATTGATGATTGTCCGTATTCCAAGGGTCACTTCCATAGGGGATTTGTAACTCTTTAATTCGCTTGAAAATTTCGTCAAACTTTTCGTCGCTGACGTGGAATGCATAGTGGTGAGAATCAAAGGACTCGTCGTCTTCAAAATCTAGCGTCAGCGTCTCATTCACGTACACCGGAGCAAAGTGTCCGGTTGGACCGTCATACGGTAATCCAAAAACTTGTGCAAAAAAACGGGCTGATGCGTTTTTATCATGTGCAGGTACAATAGTGTGATTTAGTGTGATAGCCATGACTCAGTATCCCCCTGTATCACGATGTTGTGCTGACAGATTGGCCGAAATATAGATCGTATGACTCCTTAATGGAGAGTATTTATTTCATACTGCTTTGCTTCTTGCAAGTCTGCTAGTAACGCATCAGCGTGACTCCACTGACGAAGCAATTCGGTGTAGAAGTGAGTCGCCTCATCGCTCTTTCTGTTCTTCACGGCGGCGCGTGCTAATCCTAATAACGTACTCGCACGGTTTGGATGTCTTTTCAAGGAAATCGAAAATTGTTCCGCCGCATTCTTGGGTTGGTCTGCATGCAACGATATTTCACCGAACAATTCAAATGTTGGTTTGCTGACTGAAGGTGGTCCTGATGGTGGTGGCATTGTTTCCGACAGCCTGGTCGCCTTCTGCATGAGTGTGATGGCCTTGTTAAACTCATAAGCCTGAATGTCGAGGACCGCCTCAATTTCTAATATTCGAATCTGGATGTACTTTGCCTCTTGAACGATGAAGGGCTCGGGGCTATCAGCGAGTTGTTCACGAATGTGGTCTAACTTCGCGAGACTCTCGTTCGCCCCGACGGAATCTGTCATCGCGGCAGCCATGCCACGAGTGTAGAGGATCGGAATTTGAGCAGCCGCCGCATACGCATTGAATGAGGCAGGCATGTCCATCCTCGCCACCTCAATTTCTGTCTGACCTTCTTGTAAGTATGACTCAACGGCTCCCCAGTTTTTCGTTTGCAACGCAAAATCGGAAATCATCCTGGCATGCGTCAATAACCCAAAGCTAAAATCTCTCGGATTATCCTTTGAAAAATGCGCAAGGCTTTGATGCATCACCATGACCAATTCTTCAGCTTGTTGATAACGGCCTTGCTGCAGATACACATACATCAGCCAATGCAGAGTATGGTAATCCCTCTTGCTGAGTGAAAGATTTCGTTGTTGTACCCACTGATTTGAAGCAGTCCATGCTGCCTCGTTCGAGGCGGCAGCTTGCGGCCACATACCAAGCTGCAAGAAAATATGCGATGGCATGTGCAGGGCGTGGGGCGCGTCTGGAGCAATCTTGGCATAACGTTCCGCCGCATCTAACGCCAAATGGGCATGGTGAGGATCGTCATACGCGTGAATGATATAGTGTGCCGCACCTGGATGATTCGGGTGGTCTTGATACACACGTGATGCGATGTCCGCGGCGTGTAGCCGAGTGTTTTCAGCATCTGAATGTCCGGTTTTGACGGTGCCAAGAAGAGCGAGTGCGTAAAACAGCGCCGCTTCTGAATCAGATGGATAATCTCGAGAAATGTTCTCCATGACGTCAGCATAGGCACGGTCACGCGTAGGCTTGTCGCCTTTTCCATACAAGATCTCTATGGCGTGCAGCCAGGCACGTTCACGCGGTGTGATGTGTGGCAGGTTCTCGATTTTCGCAATCACATTGCGTGCTGCTTCGGTCTCTTGCGGATCGTTCCACACCGGGTGGTTATGCGTCATCGCCTCTCCCCAATAGCCCATCATGAAATCAGGTTCCAGACGTGTTGCAGCACGAAATTCATCGAGCGCTACGGGGTACCAAAAGGAATGCAGGGCGGCGACGCCCCGTAAAAAATGCCATTGAGCCTCACGTGAACGGGCTGAGGTTGGAAAGTTAACCGTACCTAATTGCTCCTGTGGCGATGCGTTCTGTTGGAGCGCTTCCCTCTGCTCCGTTTGTGGTGTCGAAGTGCATGCGACTAATGTCGTCATCACAACGGCGAAGAAGAGAACAGTCAGTCTGCCCGAATATCGCTTGATCATCAGTACCCGTCCCATGTATCACTCTCTGATAGATTGTTTAGATTCTGACGTGCACCTCTTACATGCTCCCGTTTCACATCACTCCAGCAATAAGGATCATTTCAGAGTCATCACGACACGATGAATGGACATCGCCTTAGGGTTGCTCGTTCAATACTGGCGCTTCCATGCGTTCTTTAAAGTGCTGCAAATCTTCGACAATCTTGGCTTTTGGATCTTGCCCCAATACCTTGAGAATGGTTGATCCGAGCCGCCCTGCAGGAGGGACGTATTGAAGCGTGACGGTTACCTGAGTCTGATTTCCATCCGGCATCGTCTCAAACACGACTGATCCGGCATGATCGATATCCGAGTCTTGCAGCGTACTCCAGCCAATTCGTTTATTGGGCACTTCATTAATAATTTTGGCGTCCCATTCGATTGTGGGACCACCAGATACCGTTTCGATCATCCAATGGGAGAGGTGCTCATTGATTACGTTTACTGAATGTATATGCGTCAGAATCGACGGGAGGTTTTCAATATTACGCCAAAATTGATACAGATCAACTGCTGGACGTTGAATGAGAATTGATTCTTGAATTTTAATGGCTTGCTCTGTATTCACTTTTCGACGGCCCAATAGATTCGTGTTTGATTGCTGTCCATGATTCATGTCAGAGGAACAGTCAACAGAGCAATACCTTTTCACTCCTTCGAAGAACAACACCGCTCCCACGCCCGAAAAGATATTCCCCATACCCGATCGTCGCATGGCTGGAAGATAACTGGATATAAACATGCCACCGCCGAGCAGACAGGAAGCCACACTTCGTATTTCTTCCCTTTCCTGGTACTCAGTACTGGCCTGTTCTTCCGTCCAATCTAAATCTTGAGTGTAGGGATGATAGGGTTTTCTTCCACTCCATATTGTCATTGTCATTCTCTCCTTTCACAAAGCAAATATTGTGTGTCTGGCCACTTCTCGATAAAGATGTAAAAGTGATTTTTTACGCATGTGTAAGAGAAAGCTTACGTAAAAAATTATACACCGCTGATCTTAATCGATTCCATGACTCGTTGAATACTATGAACAACCCTAGCACAGAGAAAATGTATCCAGACGATGGCGATGATAGTTTTCAGCACAATCAGCAAACACTGAGTGTTCCGCAGGTACAATCCTCAATCTTCAAGGTTCGATTGACTTTTCTTTCACTCCAGGGTTCTCTTCAGGTTTCAGGACCATTGATTATTGTTAGGTTTAATGGTGATTGAGCGTACATGGCGTATCGTGCAGGCTCGTGAGGTTTGCACGCGATGTTCAAAGCGAACGAGCGAGATGGTTTTGGATTCCGTGAGGTGCCCTGTTTTCGACGGCAATCTATGACAAAGAAACCATACGACATCGTGATTATCAGCGGTGACCCTGGCCGTGGAACCACCTTTACGCCGATTATCAATTATCCGGAAGTGGCGATTCTTGGGCTGGGGCGTGCCCGCTTGCAACCGGTGGTGTGTGGCACGATGGAACACCCACAGATGGACCCACGTTTCATTCTTCCGAATTCTTTTGCCTTTGACCACCGAGTCAATGACGGCGCCGACGCGGCGCGATTCGTACACACGTCATCACCACCATTACAGACCCCGAAGCATTTACATTGGCCATTTAAGTGAGGCAGGAAGGAAGAAGGCTCTCATGAACGTCTCGACAAAGACGAAAACCGACAATACGGCTAAGCCAGGGGGGCAATGTCACAGGTTGATTGATCTGGCTAAACATGTATCACCCATTCGCACGGCCGTCGTTTGGCCTGTGGATGTTCTTTCCTTACGTGGGGCGGTCGAAGCCGCACACGAGAAACTTATTGATCCCATCTTAATCGGCGACGAACAGGCCATTCGGAACGTGGCGGCAGAGCATGGCATTGATCTGAGGGAATACGAATTATATGACGCGTCGACCAGCACGATTGCTGCGAATGCGGCGGTGGAGTTGGCTCGTACGGGAAAAGTCGCATCGCTCATGAAGGGAGCCCTTCAGACAGAAACGCTTCTCCGCGCCTTGATCGACGCAGACAAAGAATTGGTCGACGAAAGACGAATGAGTCATGTTTTTGTGATGAATGTCCCGTCGTATCCGAAGCCGCTATTCGTGACTGATGCCGCGATTAACATATATCCGGACCTGGATGATAAACGTGATATCGTCCAGAATGCCATTGACATGGCCCGAGCACTGGACATTGAGACCCCCAAGGTGGCAATTCTGTCTGCTATCGAGACGGTGTCATCTAAGATCCGTTCGACGGTTGAGGCAGCAGCCCTATGTAAAATGGCCGAGCGTGGTCAGATTACCGGCGGTATACTTGACGGACCATTGGCCATTGACAACGCAGTTTCGGAAGAGGCCGCTCAGGTGAAAGGGATTACTTCCTCTGTCGCAGGGAATGCCGATATCTTGGTCGCGCCTGATTTAGAAGCCGGGAATATCCTCGCCAAGCAACTCGAATATCTGGGTGGAAGCTGCGCCGCCGGCATTGTGTTAGGCGCTCGTGTGCCTCTCATTCTGACGAGCCGGGCAGATGAATCGCCTGCCCGTATAGCCTCTTGCGCGTTAGCCGCTTTACTTGTTGAGCATGCGAAACGCGAAGCGTCTTAAGGACCATGTGGAATGGGACGATTGATCTTGTGAAGACTCATGTGGCGATCCTTCCATCGCCCTATTTTTAACGGTACGAAACTGATAACGTCCGATCTCTCCGTGTCCGACTCCATGACGGCCTTTCCTATCCAGGCATCAAACAAATCTACATGAGACTCAAGGCTTGGAGGAATAGACCCATGGTGAGGATCAAGACGTAAGACAAAACATCTATTGCTCCTGTCACCTCAAAATACTCCTGATCCAGTTGTTTCGCACAGCAGGGAACAATAAATAGATGATACAACCGCAAAACTGGTCATTTTCTCTCAGTCTCCTGCTTTTTCTGATTTCGACATCCATCATCGGGGTGGTCGGATGGCAGCTCACGAGACTCGTCGATCGGTTGGCGGCTCGAACTGGCCTTGGCGAAGCGGTATCAGGTGCGATCTTTCTCGGTGTCAGTACGTCATTACCGGGAATTGTCACCTCTGTTACAACTGCCTTTGGAGGACATGCAGAATTTGCCGTCAGTCATGCGTTGGGTGGTATTGCAATACAAACCGCCTTTCTTGCCGTGGCTGACATGACGTACCGCCGTGCGAACCTTGAGCATGCAGCAGCGTCACCTGTCAATTTGATGAACGGCGTGCTTCTGATCACCATGCTCTCATTGATTCTGCTTACGATCGTTGGACCAGAATTTAGCGTATGGGGTACGCATCCTGCCACCGCACTCATCGTCGCGGTCTATCTGTTTGGTCTACGGCTCGTTCAGCATTCACACACAGATCCCCTCTGGAAGCCTAAGCTCACATTTGAGACGAAAGTTGACATACCGGAAGCAGACAGCCTGCAGGAAAATTTACTAAGGTTATCCTTTCTGTTTACAGCTTGCGCTCTCATCGTGGGGTGCGCTGGCTGGATTTTGGCACGAGCCGCCATTTCTCTTGTGAATCATACCGGTCTCTCGGAAACCATCGCAGGGGGCCTCTTCACGACGGTCAGCACGTCATTGCCTGAGTTGGTGACGGCCATAGCGGCCGTGCGAAGTGGCGCACTCACTTTGGCGGTGGGTGGAATCATCGGAGGCAATACCTTCGATGTCCTTCTCGTGGCAATCTCTGATGTTGCCTATCAAGAGGGGTCCATTTATCATGCTATAACAGACAAACAAATCTACTTGATGGCCTTAGCCATCCTGATGAACAGCATCCTTCTACTCGGTCTTCTGCGGCGAGAAGAACACGGCATTGCGAACATTGGATTTGAAAGTATGTTGATTTTGCTTGCGTATGTTGGTGGGATGACACTGCTCTTTCTTACCTGAACAGCATGGCCTCACGATGATGAGAGCGTTGTCACGACATTGCTCCATGGGCGTCTAGTGAAGGTCATTTGTGCATCAAAGCCTAGATTGAAGCTTGCGGACACGCGCACAGGTATTATCTTACGTGAATCCCACTCTTGCATGATAACGCGATCTGTTCATGGCACCTGAATTCCAATGCGGTACCAGAGCGTCTTCATATAAGAAATAGTCACAACCACTGGGTTACGCATATTCCTGCAACTATTCGATCCTTGAGAGGTTAGGTCGATTGATGCGGAACAATGACAGATACCCTTGCGCTCTTACGCTTAATGATGAGGTGATTCTTCCATGCCTTCCATACGTTCTCGGAGAATTGATCGAAACTGCTCGTATTGATCCTTTGTTAATACTTCTTTTAGCTGCAAAAGCGAATCTATGCGCGCCATCGTCAAATCAGATTTAATCTGACCAATCGCTTGGGATTTGTCTTCCAACGCGGACCGATCTGGTTCTTCGTTTTCCAAAATTCGAGCGAGATCGACCTCAAGAGCCCGAATATCGGCATTATGTGAGATAACCATTTTGCGATAGTCGGTTTCCATTTGGTGCAGGGTTTCTTTCTGGTCATCATCGAGACCCAGTTCTTCTTCAAGAGCAGGAGAAAATTTTCCATGATGAAAACTTTCATGATGCTTTGAGTCGTTTGGATAACTCGACATGTCTCCGTGTCCGGTTGAAGAGGTATTCTTATAGTGGGACGAAGAATCCGAGCCATGCGAACAGGCCGAAACCAACAGACATATTGCCAGAATATAAGAATGCACGCAGCGACCATTGAGCCAGGTTAATTGTTGACGAGACTTCAGTGACATGGTGTTTCTCCTCCATTAATAACTCTCAAACGTTATCGGTACCTTTTTGATCTTGATCAATCTCGTGCTTCATTTTTCTGGTCTGTCTGTTGATTTTGAGGATACTTCTTGAATGCTCGCGTGTCTCATTCCCAACAGGTAATGGCTCAGCTTAGCACGCTTATGGTCAAAACAGGAGCTGATTTTGATGTCACGATTTTGGGTGTTTAACAATTTTCCATTTAATTCATAGAGATCAAAATATCCGGAGATGGTCCAACAGGAAAATCGGCGCACAAAAACCACCCGACTAGCATCCCTAATAAAAAAATTAAACCTGTCCTCGACCATTCCCACAGCATAAATATTTTCTTTGTTCAGTGATATTCGCCAAGGTTAGGTTACTACTCAATCTTCGACTGAAATACTCGTGTTTTTTACACCAGCGTTTTTGTACATTATCAACCAAATAACCTATTCAACAACTGAATAAAACCCTAGCATGAAAAAAATGTTCAGATGATTTAATGAGACGATCGTGAATCCAAATACGTTCCAACCAGGGCGGGGAGAGGCTCAGGATACGCCTAGGCGGAATCAACGGTTTGAAGAATGGTGTTAAGCAAATTGTCCACAGGACCGCTTTTGGTTAACAAGTTACTCGCGCCCGCCGCTTTCATCGATTCACGGACCTGTGATTCATCCTGCATTGACAGTCCGATCACACTGATGGATGGCCATGCTTGCTTAATACGGCGAGTGGCTTCGATTCCGTTCATCACGGGCATATTGACATCCATCACCACGACCTTTGGTTGAAACTGTCTGGCTTGTTCGATGGCTTCTTGTCCGTTTCCTGCCACTGCGACGACCTCCAACAGATGATGGCTTTCAATTAACGTCCGCAGGCCTTCCCGCACCATAGCATGATCATCGACTAACAGCACGCGAATGAGGCTTTCTTTCCGCCTCGTTGATTGAGGAGGATGAGGCTCTATCTCCCCGATGTCGTCAGATTTACGATCTGGCCTCTGTTTCGTTGCGAGCGGAAGAGCCAGGGTTGCCGTGCACCCGAGTCCGGAAGCTGACTTCAGTTCGAGTCGACCCCACATACCTTCCAACCGTTCTTGAATGCTAAACAACCCGAAATGTTCGGGTGCCGATGTATGGGAAGGATCAAGGATGGCAAGGTCAAAGCCAGAGCCTTGATCGCACACCGTCACGATCAGTTCCTGGTCTGTCGTCACGTGAACTTCAATACTTGCCTGATCGGTATTGGCATGTTTGACAACATTCAATAACAGTTCTCGCACCGCGTGATACATCAATACGGATTCATTTTCATCCAATTGAAAATCATGGTCTAAAATCAGAACATCCACGTGTAAATCATATTGCCTCATTTGGTCGGCCAACCATTGGAGCGCCTTGCACAACCCGAATTCGTACAGCATGATCGGACTCAACTGCGCAATCAAATTTCGAGTATATTCGAGTGACTGATGAAGAATTTCATCAATTTCGTTGAGTAATGGCAGCATGAGGTCTGACGAAGAGTCTTTCGCTTTGGTAAGTTTAATTCGACTGGCCACCAGCATTTGGGCCAAATAATCGTGCAACTCCACACAGAGTTGGCGCCGCTCGCGTTTTTCTGAGAGTGTTACCTGGGAGGCCAACGACCGGAGTTGCTCTTGATAACGAAGCAGTGTCTTTGTTCGGTTCAAGACGCGCTGTTCCAACTCCTCTTTCAGCGTTGTGAGCTTCAGTTCTGCCTCTTTGGTTTTCGAAATCTCTGTCACAATGATACGAGCCTGAGAAATGTGCGGGTTGCATTCAATGACCTTGCTGTCAAGTCGGCACCACACTGCCTGTTCCGGAGATCGATGCAGTTGCAGTTCGCACGATTCCGTCTGATTTGTGGCGAAGGTCTTCTTGATATGTTGTATAAACATCGGCCGAAAGTTCGGCTCGACAAATACGAGCATATTGTGATCAAGAATGTTATTACGAGAACAGTTGAGAAGGATGCCGGAAGTCAGATTGGCATCTCGTACGAAATGTTCCGAATCCACACTGAGATAGCCCACTGGTGCAAACTCGTAGAGATCCAAATATTTGGCTTGAGAATCTTGAAGTGCTGACTGAGTCCGTTGCAGTTCTTCATTTTGCATTTCGAGCTCGATCTGATGAATTTGCAGATCTTCCACCAACGAATGAAGATCATCCTTCGAAACATGTTTAGATTTCTGTGGCATCGAGTGCCACATTTGTTCTGCCCGGTGTCGCAGGGAGGTATTTGATTCCTGATTGGTCTGTTTAGACTTTTTGGCCATGATCCGTGACTCACGTACTGGAATATTTCATATCGATTGGACGATGGATCGTCGAAAACCCTGTGACCGTCCCGTGACGATCCCGAATAGACGAGATCGTGATCAAGACGGAGATCCGTTTGCCATCTTTTCTTTTTCGTATACTTTCAAATGGTCGGATGGATTCACCTTGTCGCACTTGCTTGCGAATGCGGTCCATTTCTTCTTTGTGTTCATCTGGAATAATGATATCGATATTATGGTTATACACTTCTCGGTGGGAGTAGCCATATATTTTATAGGCTGCGGTATTCCAGCCAATAATGGTCCCCTCGATTGTATAGCCAATGAATCCATCCTCTGAGGATTCAATGATCGCCAGCAATTGATTGTTCATTTCTTGTTGCTGTTTCAAATCCTTTATATCGATAAAAATGATGACCACACCTTCAATCTTATCGTCGGTCGTGCGATACGGAAATATCCGCATGGTATAGAGACCGTTCTCGGTGGTAGAAACTTCTTTTTCTTTGTTCGTCAGCGTGTGGAGAACCTCGGCTGCATCTTGGGTCAGCCCATTCGAGGTTAGTTTGGACACGAGGTCTTCAATGGGTCGTCCTATATCGCTGGGAATGATTTTAATAATGTTGGTGATGGGGGTGGTATAGAGTTTAATGCGTAATTGTTTGTCCAAAAATACCGTCGCAATTTCTGTATTATTCATGATATTTTTCAGATCGTCATTGGCTTGTGACAATTCTTCGATTTTCCCTTGATATTCAAGGTTTACAGTATGAAGTTCTTCGTTTAGCGACTGCATTTCTTCTTTGGACGTCTCTAATTCTTCATTCGTGCTTTGCAATTCTTCGTTAATCGACTGTCCCTCTTCATTGGCAGATTTCAGTTCCTCATTGGACGTTTCGAGTTCCTCGATCGTCTGTTGCAAATGGCGTTGTGTGTTTTCTAACTCCTGATCTATCCCGGACGGATCACGTTTGGATTTTTGGACGGAGCGATGAGCACGAGTCGATTCAACGGTATGTCGAGACTCTTTCTCTTGCTGATCGCCTCGTTCAAAAATGACGAGAAAGAGTCCACGGAGAATGGCTGGATGAGACAGTGGCCTCACTGAGACGTGAATGCGTTGCCGTTCTCCATTCGTCTTTATCCATACGTGTTCATGAATCGGTGTGTTAGTTTTGGCTGCTTTCTGCACATTCTCACTTAACACCTGACGAAGCCCTTCGCGTGCCATTCGAAAGAGGTTTTGCGGGATATGGCCTGGACCCGAGGACGGTTCCAAAAATAACCCTGTTCTTCCATGTATGAACACCACATTCCCATGCTCATGAATAACCGCGGCTGGAGGAGCAAAGGTACTTGCGAGAAGTTGATGAATCGCTTGGGGGATATCATTGGGATCACTTGGAATCGATTCATCTTTATTTCGATCTTCACGAGTGTCAACCACGATTTCCCCTGGTGAAGGAGCCGACTGAGTATAGAGGACATTACCCAGGTTTCGATAGATTCTCCATCTTTTTTCGATCGGCACAAACTGTTCGGTCACTTTTCCAAGCGTTTCAGATGGGCCGAGAAATAGAAGCCCTCCCTGTTTGAGCGCATACCGAAAGGTATGAAGCAGACGTTCTTGAGGTTTTGATTCTAGATAAATGAGGAAGTTCCGACAGCATAAGAAGTCTAATTGACTAAACGGTGGATCCGCTATGGCGTTTTGAGGCGCAAAGGTCACCATATCCCGAATCTCCTTCTGTATTCGGTAGTGATGGTTCTCTTTGATAAAGAATTGTTTCAAACGCTCTGGACTAATATCCGAGACGATGCTTTCTGCGTATATCCCGGTGCGCGCCGTCGATATGCTGTTCTCATCGAGATCTGTTGAGAAAATTTTGACATCCAGATTTTTCTGTAGTGTTGATAAGCATTCATGAATCACGATTGCCAGTGAATACGCTTCCTCCCCCGTTGAGCACCCGACAACCCATACGCGAATGGAATTCTGATGAGACTTGGCGGAGAGGTACTCACGTATGGTTTGCGCTAACGCGTTCCATGCAAGAGCGTCTCGAAAGAACGTGGTTACGCCAATGAGCATTTCTTTGGCCAAAATCTTGCTTTCTTGAGGTTGCTCTTGTAACAGACGGTTATACGCATTGATGTCTGTCAGATGGTGCATTCCCATGCGACGTTCGATGCGGCGACGCATGGTATTGAATTTATATCCGGAAAAATCATATTTGGTTTGTTCGCGCAAAAGAACGAGGGTTTTTCTTATAGGACTTTCTAACTCCGTCGTTGATGAAGTTGATGAAGATGGTCGGTGTTTTAAATATTGAAACACCTTATCGGGAATGTGCTGGACTGGAAGGACACAATCTACTAATCCTGTCGAAAGGGCGCTTTGCGGCATTCCGCTCTGTTTGGCCGAGCCGGGTTCTTGCGCCATAGTCATGCCGCCTTCGCTTTTGATCATTTTTACTCCGAGTGTGCCGTCAGACCCTGTCCCAGACAGCACGATGCCAATCGCTTTCTCTGCCTGATCTTCGGCTAGCGAACGGAAAAAATGATCAATAGGGAGACGGAGGCCGGTTTTAGGGAGTTCCGTCAGATATAAGGACCCCTGGTAAATAGCAAGAAAATGACCCGGAGGTGAGACATAGACGGTATTCGGCTTGACGTTCATGGCATCTTCTGCTTGAAGAACGGTCAAGGAGGTGACTCTGCTTAACAGATCGGGCAAAAAGCTCATGCGGTCCGGCATCTGATGGGTAATCACAACAAATGCTAGATTCATGTTTTCCGTCATCGCCTGAAAAAATATTTTTAGTGCCTCTAAGCCGCCGGCTGATGCACCGATGGCAATTATGGCACGCACCGTTTCCGTCTGGCTTTTCTTTTGGTGATGTTGTGGCTGTTCAGAAGAGGCTGATGTGGTCGCAGAGGTGGAGGGTCGTCGCCTCTTATTCTGAGAGGTGTTGGCAGAAGATTTCTTTGGCGGCTGTGTGCGTTTTTTGGCCATGAGGCCCCATCACTAGACAAAAGAAAACGGAAAAAGAGATAGAAATCTTTTAAACAAAGAACGAAAGTCTCGTTGAATGTTTAAGCAGCTGATTCTATCAGAACGATGAAGCCTATAACTATGTTTCGCATCTGATTTTTATGCGCCCCAACTTCAGATGATAACTTTTTCATAGTCTTTTAATCCATTGAACAGCCTTTCTTCAGCATGTCTGTGTTCTCCAAGCTAGGCTTCTCAATGTCTTTCACTCCTTCGGTGTCTCGTCACATGTTATGGTTTGTGCATCAGACTTTTTTTCTCGAAAACCCCTTTGTGGTTCTTTACCTTTCCTTAACGAGATGTTCTTCAATTTCTTGATCCATCTCGTTTTGATGTTGTTCAAAATCCGCATCGGCGAGCAAACTATATAAGGTATCGATATCGAACTGTTGTGTAATTGGGGCGATGAGATTGGGAACTTTGCCCCGTTGCAGTTCTTTCCACTGCGAAGAAGACGGAGAGGCAAAAAAGTCTTTGAATCCGGCTTCCTCGAAGCGTGTGACCAACGTGTCTGGATCATCAAGTTGTTGGTATTCATCCGTCTGACGATAGGTGAGAAGAAATTCTAAAAATTCTGACTCGACCTGATAGAGACGTGCAAGCCGTTCGGTCTTCGTGTGATGCCTGACAGAGTCGGGAATGCCTAGCTGATCCACATAGGACGTATTTAGTTGATTTTCTATGGATTCCGGAGGCACGTCATTCTGTTGAAGAAAGGCTCGCAGCACCTGACACGGTGCCGTGTAGACGTCGCAGCCGGCTGTTTGAACCAGGCTTTCCCATTGCCGAATACTGGCCACAATCAATTGTGTTTTGACTCTGGCATTGGTTCGTAGTTTGTGTAACATCCGTTGCGCTTCAAGTGTGACATGAGCGCCGAGAAGCTCCGCTTGAAATCCTTGATCAAGCCGTCCCATAAAAATGTTGGTTCGTGTGACATTGCCTAACAGGGCTGCCGCGACAACCTGACGAGCAGAAAAGGTCGATGTGAAGTTGACGGGAATTCCCTCGTTCTCGAGATCTCGAGCAATGAGGAAACATGCCGGAGCATGAGGGGTCAATGGGACTTTCACGAACGCACTGGGCACCATCTTTCGTAGAGACCGACCCATGTATTTTGCGGTTTCCGGTTCGGTCATGACACTCATATGAAGCTGTAAGCTCACCTCCCATGATCGGCCACTGGCAAATGCATGAATGAGATCATTACCAATTCGCCCGCACACGATGGCGTATGCCATGGGTACAAGATCCCGGACAGAAGATTCTCGCTGTGCTTCAATGAGCTTGTGAGGCCAGGAATCCGAAAAGTCTTGTTGGAGATAGCGTGTGAGGACTTTTTTGACGAGCGGTTGATTGACGGTATTGCCATCGATCTCTTCGATAATGGTGTGGTGTTCTTCTTCAAGCAGTTTGTGAAGTTCTTCACTATCGGCAGTGTCAGCATAAACATGAGACGTTCCCACCGTTTTGAGCGCGGCAAAAAGTGGTGCGCTCATGAGAGTTGGCTTGAGTATGTCTTTTTGACTTTGCCCAACGGCGATCAGAGTATCTGGAAAACTATTTGGTGCTGTGTGAATAGCCATGATGGCTCTCCTTTATCAATGTTCCGATACGAGTATGTGCGGGATCGTTACAGAACGAGTGAATCAACGATGAATTGTACTCTCTCAACCAGTTAAACCTGCGAAGTTGTCACCACCAGACTCAGTAACCTTTTCAGCAAAATCTCTTGGGACCATGAGCTTGCACCCTTCTGCGATATGTCTCGTATTGGTTTATTTGTACGCTAAAGCAATTTGATGGTGTACTCCTCGAAACCCTAGTTCACCAGTTTTTGTATAGGGTCCTTGCATGATGTGTGTCTGTTGGGGCCTCAGACATGTCGCAACGCAAGACCTCGTACATTCCATGGCACGCGTCGGCTTTTCAGGCTTGCGATTGTGGCTGAATACACAGCGTGGGAACCGTGAGACTTGTGTCATAAATCTTTTGGCAGCAATCTTGTTTAGAATGCTTTGCGCAAGGGAAAGATTCTCTTTTCAATCGTAGGCACGATCATGAGAATCTGACTGACTGAGGAGAGGTTACCCTAACCGGCGATCTAAATCGTATGCCGCACTAATCAATGCGAGGTGGGTGAGTGCTTGCGGAAAATTGCCCAGATGTGCCGTGCTTGGCCCAAGTTCTTCCGCATACAGCCCGGTATGATTGCTGTAACTGATAATTTTCTCAAAGAAAAACTGAGCTTTTTCGAGATCTCCGGATCTGGATAAACATTCAACGTACCAAAATGAGCACATGGAAAAACTGCCCTCACTCCCTGCAATCCCATCGATTTCTTCTTGTTCTTTGTACCGATACACCAACGAATCTTCTACTAAATCCTTTTCTAACGCTCGAAGGGTTGAGAGCCAACGTGGGTCGGTAGGCCCGACAAATTTCACAAGCGGCATCAGCAAAATTGAGGCATCCAATGTGTGACTGCCTTTGTATTGTACAAACGTCTGTCGCGAATCATCCCAAAACTCTGAAATGATTTCATTGAATATGTCATTCCGTGTTGCGAGCCAACGATCAAGAGGGGCAGGAAACGAGCGTTTCTGGGCCAGACGGATTCCTCGATCAACGGCAACCCAACACATGAGTCGAGAAAACAAAAACTGGTGTGTTTGACCTCGGAACTCCCAGATGCCATGGTCGGGAGACTGCCAATTCGCACAGACCCAATTGATGAGCCGCTCAAGATTATGCCACAGATCAATGGAAATGGGTTCGGCATATTTATTGTAAAGATAGACCGAATCTAAGAGCGCTCCGTAGATATCGAGTTGAATCTGGTTAAATGCCCCATTCCCAATTCTGACTGGTGAGGAGTGTTGATAGCCTTCAAAATGCGACAACTGGCTTTCCGTGAGGTCTTTTCGTCCATCAAGTCCATACATGACTTGCAATGACCCATCAGGGTTTAAATCATCGCATCGTGCTTCAATCCACTTCATAAAAGCTTGGGCTTCTTTGGTATACCCCAGTCGAATAAACGCATAGATGGTAAACGCGGCATCTCGGATCCAGGTATACCGATAATCCCAATTTCGTGAGCCCCCAATTTCTTCAGGTAACCCGAACGTGGGTGCCGCAATGATTGCTCCAGTCGGCTCAAATGTCAGGAGCTTTAAGGTGAGTGCCGACCGATGGACGGTTTCGCGCCAACGTCCTTGATATTGAGAAATCGACATCCACTCTCTCCAATAATTCATCGTTTCATTCAAGGCAGAAGAGAGAAATTCGTCATTCAGTGGGGCTGGTTCATGCTCATCATGCACGGCTTCCATGACAAAGGCTGCATATTCATCTGCGGATAATGTAAATTCAGCCACGATATCATGGTCTTGCACCTGGAGTGGGACCGTGGCATGGAGTCGCAGCCGTAAGCTATCAGGACCTTCGGATGTAATGAGGACCTCCCGATCATGGACGCGTTCGATTCGATGACGGACGCGAGCATAGTCAAATCTCGGCGCACACACCATTCGATAATCAACCTGGCCGCGTACTGTTTTCACCCGGCGGATGAGATCATGAACTTTTTCCTCGTGTTCAATGGTCATGAAATCTAATATTTCCGAGACGCCATGCTTGGAATACTTGCGGGTCAACAGGATATTGGTGTCGGTCAGATATAATTGTTTGGGCTGGCCATTTTCTAATTGAGGATCAATGCGAAAATACCCGCCCTTTTCATCATCAAGTAGTGCCGAAAATATTGTTGGGGAATCAAAGCGTGGAAAGCACATGAAATCAATAGATCCGTTCATGCCAACCAGAGCGACGGTATGTAAATCCCCAATGATGCTGTAATCTTCGATGGCTTGATACGACATTGTTCTGTTTCTTTATTTTGGAAGAGTGAGGGGGGATTCCATCAATCAAAAAATACTTGATTGACTATACCGACTCTCAAACGTGTCTTCACATGAGTTCATCATGGCACTGCTCAACAGATGTTTTCAATTCATTATTAGCAATGACCATGTGTATGATTTATCATTGTGTCTAATTCCTAAGATTAAAACAATGTATCTAGGCATTCAACCATTCATGTAGATTTGGATCCACTCGGATCAATCCTCGTCGATAGACTTTTCGGTCCAGGGTTTTCACCAGTTCCCGGCGAGAGCTTCTTCGTGTCTAATCTGTCTACATTTTTCTTCATCATGAAGTGACGTTTGCTCCCTAACAGACGGAGGAATTCCAAGATGAAAGCACTTGTGTATAATGGATCTCGGGACGTCAGCATTGCTGAGGTTCCTGATGCTACAATCGAACGCGCAACAGATGTGCTTGTCAAAGTGACAACCACCAACATCTGTGGTTCGGATCTACATATGTATGAAGGACGAACGAATGTCGAACCCGGTACGGTGTTCGGACATGAAAACCTTGGAGAGGTGATTGAAGTTGGTGATGCTGTCTCCCAAGTGCAAGTTGGCGATCATGTCTGCCTCCCATTCAATATTAGTTGTGGGTTTTGTAAAAATTGCGAAAGAGGATTGACGGCTTTCTGCTTAACCGTCAATCCTGGAATGGCTGGAGGTGCTTACGGGTATGCCGGCATGGGGCCGTATCGTGGTGGACAAGCCGAATATCTCCGTGTGCCCTATGGTGATTTTAACTGCCTGCGTTTGCCGGAAGATGCAGTGGAAAAGGAAAACGACTACGTCATGCTCTCCGATATCTTTCCAACCGGGTACCATGCGACTGAGCTAGCAGGTGTGCAACCAGGTGATTCTGTCGTGGTGTATGGTGCGGGCCCGGTCGGTCTGATGGCAGCGTACTCGGCTATACTCAAGAGTGCCAGTCTGGTCATGATCGTTGACCGTCATCCTGACCGTCTTCAACTGGCGAAGAAAATTGGTGCCATCCCCATTGATGACTCGAAAATTTCACCGGTTGAGCAGATCATGGAATTAACCAAGGGAGAAGGAGCAGATACAGGATGCGAATGTGTGGGCTACCATGCCCATACTCCCCAGGGGCAGGAACAGGCCAACATGACGATGAATAATTTAGTTCAGTCGGTTCGCCCTACTGGGGGCATTGGTGCTGTCGGCGTGTTCTTGCCGGAAGATCCGAAATCATCTGATACGTTAGCACAGCAGGGAAAGCTGGCATTTGATTGGGGCCTCTTTTGGACAAAGGGGCAACATGTTGGGACTGGTCAAGCCAATGTGAAAGCCTATAATCGCCGGTTAAGCAAGCTTATTGCTTCTGGCAAAGCAAACCCATCATTTCTTGTGTCTCACCAATTGTCATTGAAAGATGCCCCAGAGGCGTATCGACATTTCGATGCGCGTGAGAATGGCTGGGTCAAGGTTCTTCTGAAGCCTGCGGGATAAGAATTGAATGTGTTGAAATTAAACAGTGAAGAAAAGTTAAGCGTAGCGTCACACGCAAACCTGTTTTTATAAAAGCCCTCGTTTTTATATCGACGAAAAACGTTCTTTTCTGCAAGGAATCTGTTGGTATGCAATCGCCATAAAAAACATGTCGAGCCACAAGATTTTTTCCATGCTTGTTAACGGAAAATCAGTGATGTTCTCTAAAGTTCAAACCTTTCTTTCCAGTGTTTATGCCTGCCCTTTTCTTTATGTGGGAGACCCTGTCTTCGCATGTGCGCGTCAAGAATATCGCGACGCTTAGTCAATCTGTAAGACGACTCTAAACCGTGCCTTATTCGTAATCATCTGTGTGTACGCATCTGAGACCTGGTCGAGTGGATAGGTTTCAACCATCGGGCGAATATCCGCGAGAGCACTGAAATTCAGTGCATCTTCGGAATCTTTGGCATGACCACTCGGCCATCCGGCAATCATGCGACCACTGATCATGGCAATCGGGATCACTTCTAGCGGATCTGAGGCTGCAGCCACAATCACTAACTTCCCTCGAGGTGTGAGCCCGTCAACTAAAGACGCAATCGCTTTGCTACTGGGAGCCGTTGCAAGAATGACCTCGGCTCCACCAAGTTTCTGTAATTCTTCAGCCGGAGAGCCATCATGATAATTAATGAAATGATGGGCTCCCAATTCTTTTGCAAGTTGTTCTTTATCATTGCCTCCTGAAATCGCTACAGTTTGAAAACCCATGGTGTGTGCATATTGAACGGCGAGATGGCCGAGGCCGCCCACCCCTTGTATCGCGACCAGATCTCCTCCTCGTGCTCCACTATTTCGTAGAGCATTAAACGTGGTGATCCCGGCGCACATCAATGGAGCACTCATCACCAAATCGAGACCCTCAGGCATATGGGCAACAGCCTCCTGCGGAGCGACCATATATTCGGCATAACCTCCGTCATAACTGATTCCTGCGATTTTGGCTTGTTCGCAGTTGATAAAATCTCCGATACGGCAGCAGGTACATTGAAAACAATGTCCTCCATGCCATCCCACACCTACCCGGTCTCCATTCTTCCATTGCGTCACCTGTTCTCCCACGGTATCGATATGACCGGAGACTTCATGGCCGGGAATTCGAGGGTAGGTGATGCCGGGCCACAGTCCATCCTTGACAAAGACATCGCTGTGACAAATTCCACAGGCTTCGACTTTAATTCGGACCTCGCCCGCTTTTGGTTCAGGAATTGGACGCTCGATCAATTCGAATTGACCTTTCGCACGAGTTAGTTGAACGGCTTTCATGGTTGCCATGGGATATTCTCCATTTTATTGTGAGGGGGTTCGGACGACATTCAAAAGAAAGACCTATCTGGAGAAGCTATGACGTCGTTTTCTGATATGAGATGCATTCGCAATCTCACATGATCTGTCCGCAGCATCCTTGGAGCTGTCGCAAGCCAGAGCCAGGACCTTGTGGATCGTTGAAAATTGACGAGCCGGCCACAAGGACGTCGGCTCCGGCTTCAATCGCTCGTGGGGCGGTGTGAAGGTCGACCCCTCCATCCACCTCGACCTCGCCTTCCAGATGCCGATTTCTGAATAGTTGACGAACATGACGGATTTTAGAGAGCGTGCTCTCGATAAATCGCTGGCCTCCAAATCCTGGATTAACCGTCATGATGAGGACTGTATCCAATTCAGTGAAAATATCATCTAGCACGAGTACAGGCGTCGCAGGGTTGAGCGCGACGCTGATTTTTTTACCCAGATCTTTGACCCGTTGGATCGTTCGATGCAAATGTGGTGAAACTTCTTGATGAACGATGATCTGATCCGAGCCCGCACGAGTGAAGTCTTCGAGATACCGCTCAGGATGCTCAATCATCAGATGGACTTCCACTGGAAGCGTGGTTCCCTGCCGGACAGCTTCCACGATTGGTATCCCGAGACTCAGATTTGGAACGAAATGCCCATCCATGACATCAATGTGAATTCGGTTTGCACCTGCCGCTTCCAATTCCTTGAGTTGTGCGCCCAGGTACAGGAAGTTCGCTGCTAAAATAGAGGGAGCAAATTTTACCATCTGATGGTCACAAACTCCGTCTTATGAAATGGCTCCTTCGCAGGGTTGATGGGTGTTCATCATATGGAGGCCTCGCATCTTACTTCCTTCAGTATTCCTGAACAATGATAAACGAGACTTATCCCTCCACGTTCTCGCGTCATTTGATGAAGCAACCATGTTAAGCAACATATAAGAAATGATTAGAGGCCAGGATCAATCCATAAATTGCTTTTGACTCGCTTGGCTCCCGCTTCATAGGCATTTTCGACGGCATCTGCAATTTCACCTTTGTTTTCGACTCCGCCATAGAGCGTCGCGACACCACTTCGAACTCCCACGGCGATTTGATCGGCGTTCACAAACGGACTCATGGCCAGCTCGTCTTCAATCTCTTCTTTCAGTTCCGAGTCTCGCATCTCGGCCCACGGCTGATTGTTCCAATCACGTTTGCGCAGTTTATTGCGAACTTTCCATGCTCCTGAATCATAGGCAATTTCCACGGCGTCGAGCATCGCACTTCGATCTTCCACCGTTCCGGAAAGGGTTGTAATACCTTTATCAACCTCGACGCGTATATGTTCTTCATCGACAAATGGACTTATCGATAGTATTCGCATTGTGCGTCTGCGAATCTCCCGATCGGTGAGGATATTATCGTCAAAATAATAGGGATCATAAGGATCGTAATAAGAGCCGTAATACGGATTGGATTCATATTCGAAGTACCCTACTTGGCTGTGTGCCAGTCCCGGTAATCCAAAGAGACAGATGGCCAGGGTGGTTACGCTAATTGTGGATAGACAGGTTTGAAGCGACTTCATGGTTGCGTGCCTTTCATTGCGAGAGGGTGATAAAAGTTAAGACGACTGATTCATCGCCGTGAATCCACTGTCATGGTTGTTAGAGGTACCTTTCGATAACTTCTTATGAATCATGGTAATTCTCAGAACGTATACATATGATAATTACGCTAACGTGAGATTCCCGCTGCCACAACCCTCTAAAACCCTTGAAGCTTCAGTCATCGTTTTGGCGGTGTGTGGATTTCGCTTTATGTCCGGAAGGTTGGACGAAGCAGAGCTGATAAACGTGTGTATCCGATTCTGATGATTCAGCGTCGCCAAATATGGATCATCTGAAACGAAATCAATGGATTAATCTGAGGTGGCGTGGAATGTAAGGATAAGACCAGATACCAGGTTACAATTTCTCAAGAGTCAACGGGCAACACTCTGTCGACCAAATGACGAATGTAGAAATGCACCTAGGCATACCACGTATCAATGCATTTTTACATGTATTTTGCATCAGTATTATCTCGGACACGGATTTGCGAGTTGACAGTTTTTCACACATTCGAAGGTTTCGGAGTCTTGAATTGTTCCTTGTTTGCCGACAGCCATATCTTCCCACACCTTGACGCCTTCATAAGATGTTGTGTATAGACTTCACTGGTCTTTGGAACTTAAAGGGATCACGGAATGGAAACCTCTCACCTTGATCTCCGCACAATTTCATTCATCATGGTGATGAGGTTTCCTTCCGTGATGACCTTGACTTCGTGACAGCGAAATCAAGATGACCTTAGGATCTATGAAAGTTCATGGTCGACCCACAATTTGCTTCTGACACGTTTTGCTCCGGCTTCGTATGCATTTTCGACAGCATCCGCAATCTCCCCTTCATTCTCAACTCCTCCGTACAACGTCGCGACGCCATCTCGCACCTTCACGCGAATTTGATCGGCATTGACAAATGGACTGAAATCCAATTCATCTTCAATCTCTGCCTTCAGTTCTGAATCTCGCATGTCGGCCCATGGTCGACTCTCTCTGGCACGTGGACGTAATTTATTACGAACCTTTGAGGCGCCAGCGTCATACGCAATTTCGACGGCGTCGATCATGGCACTCCGATCTTCGACACTACCCGAAAGGGTGGCTGTGCCGTTATCGACTCTTACGTGGATATCTTCTCTATCAACAAACGGACTCGCCATAAGGTCTCGCTTGATACAATAACGAAGTTTGGTATCGGTTAATTGGCCAATATCGTCATAGCAGGGGTTATAGTACGTCCCATAGCGGGGATAGTAGTGCGAGTCGTAATACGGACCTGGGGGATTGTAAAAGGGGTCATTGTATGGATTGTAGTAGGGCGCATAATCATAGTCAGCGTAACCCACTTGACTATGAGCAACTCCAGGAAGACCTGTTAACCCAATCGATAGAGTCAGAGCAGCAACTGTTGAGGTGAATACAGGTAACAACTTCATGATTGTGGTCCTTTCTAGGCTAAAGATTGATAAAGAGGATATTTCTTAAATGGTAATGCTCAATGACTTGTTGAACAACTCCTCAAAACCCTTGAGATAAACTCTGTATTAATGAACCATTGTTTGATCTGGAATTGTCGATTGATACCCACAAATGCTCTTCAGTGCCATCAGCACATCAGTTTCAGAAAGTCCTTTCTTCGTTCCTGGTTGCACATGTCCAATTGCATCATTAATTGAGATGATTCCTTGAAGTACCCCTTCCTCATTCACCACCGGCAATCGTCGTACTTTCCCATCGGCCATAATTTCTAATGCTCTTTTCATGTCATCTTCTTGTGCACATGAATCAGTGTGATCTTGTACGACTTCATGCACAAAAACTTCCGATGCCGTTTTTCCTTTCGTTGCGAGAGCGATGGTAATATCTCGATCGGTTAACACTCCCAGCAACTTATTTTCAGAGCCTACGACTGGAAGTATGCCGCAATCACTATCCAACATCATGATCGCTGCTGCGGCAAGACTGGTATTGGGTTCACATGTGCTTACACTTTTTGTCATAAGTTCTCGTACTTTCATGATCCTATCCTTTCTTTTTTGAGTAAATATAAAACATTATGTTGTGGTTTCTTTCCTCTCCTCCTGATGACCAAGTCGGTGCGGCAACGACCGTTTCACAACAAAAGCTTTTTCTGTGATTACTCTTGTGCTCTGATACGTTACCGATGTTATGAGAATTGAAAAAGTGAGAGCCATTTCCTTCTAACAACAAAGATCATTCGGTGCTACTAGCAACATCCCTGGATTTGAAGAGTTCGATGTAATCAGAGTATGTTTGCTTGCTTCATCATCAGCACGCCCACTTTCCTGTCGCTCGCTTTTCGCTCATCAGATCCTCTAACACATCATCTTTTATCCCCCAGTGCGGAATCCTGGATACAGCATCATGCCTCCATCCACATAGAACGTGGCGCCTGTCACATAATCGGATTCATCGGAGGCCAGCCACACCGCCATCTTGCCGATTTCCTCGGCATGACCAATGCGTCCATATGGGATTAATTGTAACAATGCGTCTTCCGTCTCTGGAGTATTCCAGGCTGCTGTATTAATGGGTGTCTTAATCGCACCGGGGGAAATACTGTTTACCCGTATATGCTGTGGGCCGAGTTCCTGTGCCATCGTCTTGATTAACATGCTTATTCCTGCCTTGGACACGGCATAGTTGACGTGGCCAGCCCAGGGAATTGTGTCGTGAACTGATGAAATACAAATGATTTTGCCTAGAGCAGAAGAGGTTTGCGTTTTCTGTCCACGCCGAAGAAACTCTCGCACGGCTTCCCTGGCACACAGAAACTGACCAGTAAGATTGACGGACAATACACGGTTCCATTGCGCCAACGTCATGTCCTGAAATGGAGCGTCTTGTTGGATGCCGGCATTATTGATGAGAATATCGATTGTGCCGTACGTCTCGAACATTTTTCGAAACATGATGTGCACCTGCTCTTCATTGCTTACATCCGCATATAGGGCTATGGCCTCTCCGCCATTGGTGTTAATTGCATTGACGACTTCCTCAGCCTTGTCTTCCTCGGTTACGAAGTTGACGACGACGGAGGCACCAGCCTTCGCTAATGACTTGGCTATCGCTGTCCCAATGCCGCTGTTGGCACCCGTCACCAACGCTTTCTGACCCGCAAGAAGTCCGTTAAAGAGATTTTGAGGCATGGCTAACTCATATTGGATTGGAGAATGACTTTCTCTCCCTGCTCGAAGGTCAAGTCTGTTCGCTTTTTGAAGAGAACGATTGAGACGGTCGGTTGTGAGATCTGAACAAGCCGTGTGTCAATGTTGTGTACCCGTGTTCATGAGAGGGGTCTTTTTTATCTCGGTTTTATCTATAGAGTTTTTCAGGTGTCGGAACGAATGACGAGCCATCAAGTGATTGAATCTGTATTCGGTTATGGACTGATTTGGCTCCTGCCGCCAAGGCGTTGTCCTTGGCAATGTGTCGTTGTTGCCAAGAATCAACGGTTCCATCTAATGTTGCCACACCATCTTCGACTTGAACGGTGATAGATTCGACTGACAGGAAAGGACTCCACCAAAATTGTTCTTTGATGTTCTGACGGAGTTCAATATCCGATTCCCACGTCCATTTAATAGGATGTTGGAGGGTGTTGCTGACATTGACGACCCCTTTGACGCCCCAGGCAAGCGTCGTGGCTCGGGCTTGTTGATATCGAGATGTGACATGACCTTGAAGGAACACTGTCCCATGATGAACCGTAACGTCAATGTTTTCCTGGTCGAGAAACGGATCTCGAGAAATTGAGGCTTGCATCCGACTGGAAATTTCTTCATCAGGTATGGTGGTCTGCGATTGGACTTTTGCATGATTCACAACACGATAGACCCCGACAGTGTTTTGAGCATCCTCTTCAATGGCTTGCTTGGCATAGAGAGTGTCTACGGTTCCCGTGAGGATCACCAATCCTTCGTTCACCTCAATGGTGATATCGGATTTTACGACTCGCGGATCATAGGAGAGTGCGTCCTTGATGGCCTGCTGTATCGTTTCATCGGAAGGTGTGACGAGACCAGTACGACGTAGACGTTGAGACGGTGACCATTCCACGTTCAGTTGATCGCCGTGAACGGCGGTAATGCCATGGACCCAAGACAGGTGGATTGCGCGGGACTTCTGATCCAAGCTGTTTACGGTTCCGGATAATGACACCGTTCCATCTTGGACCACGACGTCTAATGATTCGGGGTTGACCCACACATCATACGTCAACCGTTGAATGATTTCCTCTCTTATCGCATGATCGGAACGGTCATCTATCGTTTTGATCATAATATCGTGTGTGAGTGTTTTTATCCCGTTGACTCCTTTGGCTACTTGAAGCGCTAACTGCTTTTCTTGCCATGATTGAACCGTGCCTTGTAAGTGGACACTTCCGTCTTGCACTGTGACATCAATCTCGTACAGTTCTGTTGCCGGATTTTCCAGCAAGGCTGACTGTACGTGATGTTGAATGTTTTCATCATCCAATTGGGTAGAAGGGGCGACAATGATGCGATTGATAACGCTGCGGACACCCTTGATGGTTTCAGCAAGGGCTGATGCCCGTTCTTTGGAAAGTAGATTGTCGACCCTGCCCGTGAATGTCACGATCCCCCGTTCGACCACTACTTCGATAAGATTTTCTTGTACTCGATGGTCTTGCGCTAATCGGTATTCAATCGCCAAGCCGATATTCGCATCGGTCGTCATGGCCAGTTGTTCATTTTCAGAATGAACAACCTGCAGTGAAAAGAAGCCTAACGTCAATGTAAGACTCCATGTTAACCACCTTCGCATCATGTTATGTGAGATTGTGTGCATCTGGTGTTCTTAAGCTTTTCAAAGATCACAGGGGTTGTATTCATGGTTGTTGGGTCTTGCTGATACGGTTAAAACGGTTTTAGTACGACATGCCATACAGAACACCCCTTCTCAGAATGATGAACGACAAGACTACGACTGACGCCGAAGGGAGGCATCTTCCCTCCACTCCAAGTGAGTCATTGGAAGTTGTTAGCTCGTCAGAAAATCCGGTCCGTCTATGACTTTCAAACGATTTCGTATACGTTCCGCGCCGGCTTCTTTCGCAATCTTCGTGGCGCGTCGCCATTCGATGATGGACGGGACTTTACCTGTGAGAGTGATCACCCCATCGTCGACGACAATAGTGATATCCTGATCATAAAGACGAGGATCCCACCATATCGATCGTCTGATATCTTCCCAAATTTCTTCATCACTTTTCTGCATTGAAGAGGATTTAATCTCTAGATAATTTAAAACTTTGGTGACACCCTTCACTGTTGCTGCGGTGCGAACCGCTTCTAAGATTTCTGTCGGAGACTGTAGATACCCTTCGATGGAAATCGTTCCATTTCGTGCCATCACGATCAGGTCATAGCGGTCAATCATAGGATGTTGATTGAACGCGTTCTGAACTCGACGTTCCAACGCTTCGTCATTGGCTGGATCAGTTGATCGGACTTTTATCAAATTACGCACACGCCAAATCCCGACGGTCTGCCTGGCTGCCTCTTCCGCCGCATGTCTGGCGGCGACATTATTTACAATGCCTGTCAAGATCGCTGTACCCTGCTTGACTTGAATCGAGATGTTGACATGATGAAGTCGAGGACTATAGGAAAACGCGTGACGTATGGCTTCTTCTTTTTGAGTGTTGGATGAAACCCGTTCTGTTGGATTTTGCAGCATTCGGTCACGTGCCCACCATTCCACCTCGAGTTGTTCTACATTCACGGAAGTGACACCATTGACCCACGCATCTGTAAAGGCCCGATATTTTTCTGCGAGGCTACCGACAGACCCTGTTAAGGTGACTTGGTTTTTCTCAACAATGATACCAATGAGCCCTTCGTGGACCCAGACATCGGATTGAAGCCGACGAATGATTTCGGCTTCGATTTCCGAATCTGACCGAATCGTGACAGGATTGACCGTGATCTCATTTCGAATGTTCTTTACCCCCTTGACCGATTTGGTCACCGTTTCACTTAATTGTTTTTCTTGCCAGCTTTCCACCATCCCACGAAGAGTCACCGTGCCATCGTCCACCTGAATGGTGAGTTCATAGGAGTCTGCAGCCGGATCATCGGCCAATGCCGTGTTGACGTTCTTCTTGATGATTTCATCTTCGGGTTGGATAAATGGTTCCACCGCAATCAGATCGATTATGGCTCGTACTCCACGCACACTTTCAACAATTTTTTCTGCTCGGTCCTTGGCGAGTAAATTGTCAACGTTTCCGGAAAGGGTCACAATGCCATTCTCTGTCGTGACATTGATGAAATTAGCTGGGACGTTCTCTTCAATAATAAAACGGCTTTCTATGGCTACGGTGATGTCCTTGTCGGTAATATTCAGGGAGTCGGATTCAGCTCTGCTCAGATTCGGAATGAGCGCTATGGAGATAAACCCGATGAGCACAATTTTTAGAATATATGACTTAATTTTCGACGGCTGTAGCATTGTCTTCCCTCATTGAACCGCTCAAGATCTGTATTAAAACAACCACTCCCATTCATTAGCTATGATTCAAAATTCTAAATTGTGGGATGATGTACGATTGCCCTCCTGTTCATTTTTTCGGGATACTTTGTCGTTCTTGCTCTAAACTTTTGTATCAACTTTTTTCCCACTTTCGTACTACCAATAACCCTGGTGGTGCTATTGTTCAGTTCTCCTCATCCTCGTAGTATAGGAACGACATGTTTCACATGGAGGGGGTACTTCATGGATAATCAGGTATGCGGACAGATCACGAGGCGGCTTATGGCTTGGCTCGATGAGGGGGAGGAGAGCCATGCACGAGTGGCACGGAAAACCAGCTCATGGAATCGCACTCAGGAGTATAGGATTCTGATCGTGGGGAGAGAGTCGAAAAATTGAGTATGGTTGATTGAACACCTTGTTTTCAAGAAACCAATATCACTCACCTCTGTACAACTCACAGCAGGCATCGTGAACGTTTCATGACTCTCCAGACTCAGAAAAATACCCACAAGTCATTTAAATGGGTCATCGGTATCCCGTATTTTGTCCAAGGCACGAGTTATTTTACGGAAGTTCCCATTCTGTATTTCATTAAAAATGTCCTGGCCTTAGGTGATACAGGTGGACAATTATTCAATTCACTCAGAAGTCTTGGATGGCTTATTAAACCCGTGTGGGGGTATATTTCCGATCGGATTCCCCTGTACGGGTACCGACGCAAATCCTGGTATATTCTCATGGCATGCCTGGCCTTGGGATTCTGGTCTTTCAGTGCGGGGCTTTCCCTGGCTGGTGTTCGTATTCCGCTACTCTATTTATTCGTTTTCAATTTTGCATTCACCACTTATGCATTTGTCGACGTGGTGTGCGATGCGCTCATGGTCGAGCGTGGTCGGCATCTTAATCAGGTTGGTTCATTCATTAACTTTCAATGGACGGTATTAGGATTGGCGACTGCCGCGGCCATTTATCTTGGGGGATGGGTTCAGCAACAAATTTTAGTAGAAAAATTCGAATACTGGATCGTCTTTCTCCTCACGGGAATTCCACCTCTGGCCACGGCCTATGTCGGATGGCGATACATCGAAGAAACTCCTGTTCCACATCAGATTGAGCTTCCCCAATCTGTTCCATCATGGCAACGCATCAGACTCTTTCTTCAGTCGTTACCACATCGATTTTCCCAGTTTCGCGCAAACAATCGAGTCATTTGGTTTCTGGTTCTCTTCATGTTTTTTTGGAAATTCAGTCCCTCGATTGGCTTTATCGAGCGTAGCTATTTAATTGACGTGCGCCATTTTCGTCCCACTTCTTTTGGAACCATTCTGTCTGTTGGGGGAATCACGTTTTTCCTCTCAGTCCTCACGTATCGCTGGGTGGTGAACCGATATCACTCTATTTCATGGGATCAATATCTTTATGCCGTCGTGACTCTGGCTGTGATTTCTTTCCCCTTGAGCTTTTATCTCTATTTACATCCACAACATCCATGGTGGAATGCATTCGATGTTTTCAACTCCTGGCCGGAGAACCTGAACCCATTACCCGAATGGAATCGATATGAGTGGTTTCGGCTACTTTTTCAGACATTCTTTGGCTTTGCCACTATTCCGGCATTTATCATTCCGCTGACGTTGGCCGGAGAGACGGTGAAACTTCAGTATGCTGGTGTTGGTTATGCTTTTCTCATGTCGTTGGCTAATGTCACGGATATGTTCGAAGGAGTCATTGGGGCAGGGCTCTATACGCTTTTTGGCAATCCATCAATGGCTTGGTTGCTCTCATCTTTTTCTGGCAGTTGGCTGGATATAGCGGGAGTGCCTGATGAACGAACCCTTATTCTACAAATTTTTGTGTATATCAGCATGGTGACCACATTGCTGACCATTCCTTTTATTCTCCTTCTCAAACGAGAATTCGATCGACAAGGTATTGCCATCACACTCGGTGAGATGAAGTAACAAAAAAATACATTGTGTTTGTCAGAATGATTGGATGACACCCGTGTCTGCTTCACACTTTTATAAAGTTTTCGTGCAGAAAACTCCTTACGGCAACCTGCAGCGCAATTCAAGGCAAGATTCTTTTCAAGACACTCAAAAGTCATTCTCCTTGCGAGTGCCGTATGTGAATGGCGAATTCAACAAATTCCATTTTGCCATCTCAATGTCTTACACAGCAGCAGGAGCTGTTATGTTCTTTAGAAGATTGTCCACGACGTGATTTTCAAGGGTCTCCTGTTCCAGAAGCGCTTCAGCCAGGGCATCTAATGATGTTTTATTCTGTGCTAACAATTCTTCAACGTTCGCTTCGATATTCACCACTAAGGATTGGGTTTCTTCATCAATAATTTGCGCCGTATGTTCGCTGTAATCTTTGTCCTGGGCTATTTCTTTTCCCAAAAATACATGTTCTTCTCCCAGCCGATAGGTGAGTGGGCCAAGTCGTTCGCTCATTCCCCATTGACATACCATACGCTTTGCTAATTTTGTCGCTTCTTTCAGATCGTTCGCGGCTCCTGTCGTATATTCGTTAAATATAAGTTTTTCGGCGACTCGTCCACCTAGTAAAATAGCTAAACGATCGCGCAGATACCTATATCCGAGATTGTGTCGGTCTTCAGCAGGAATTTGTTCTGTCGCTCCGAGGCTTCGTCCTCGTGGAATGATTGAAACTTTTCGTAGAGGATCGGCATGAGGCATGAGCTTCGCCACCAAGGCATGGCCACTTTCATGATAGGCCACTATACGTTTTTCATCATCGGTGATGATGTCCTCACGCACGGCTCCCAGTAGGATCTTATCCAAGGCCTGGTCGAAATCTTCATTTTCGACTTTCTCTTTGTGCTTTCGGGCGCTGAACAGTGCTGCTTCATTGGCGAGGTTTTTTAAATCTGCTCCCGATAACCCCACGGTACGCCGCGCAACATGTTCGAGATTGACATCCTCATGTAGAGGAATATTTCTGGTATGAATGAGAAGAATTGCTGTTCGAGCTCGTTTATCTGGAAGATCAATCGTCACATGACGATCAAATCGACCTGGGCGAGTTAAGGCCGTATCCAGGACATCAGGTCGGTTGGTTGCTGCCATCACCACCACGGCGTCATGGGCATCAAACCCATCCATTTCTGACAGTATTTGATTGAGGGTTTGCTCCCGTTCATCATGTCCGCCCCCCAACCCTGTTCCTCGAGCTCGTCCGATTGAATCGATTTCATCGATAAAAATTATCGCGGGAGATTCTTTTTTCGCGTTCGCGAATAAATTTCGCACACGGGATGCTCCCACACCGACAAACATTTCAATAAACTCAGACCCACTCAGACTAAAAAATGGCACATCGGCTTCTCCTGCGGAGGCTCTCGCTAGCAATGTTTTTCCGGTTCCTGGCGGTCCGAGCAATAACACCCCTTTGGGTAGCTCTGCCCCAATGGACTGAAATCGGGACGGATCTTTCAAATAATCAATGATTTCTTGGAGATCTTTTTTAGGATTTTCTAATCCCGCCACATCATGAAATTTCACCTTACTTTCACTTTGTTCGAACCTTTTGCCTGGAGATTGCCCAAACCCCAAGATTTGACCTCCCATTCTATCCTGTACTTTTTTTTGGGCATACACGATCAATCCAAAAATCAATATCCATGGTAACCAGGAAATGAGCAAGAGACTCCACCATGAATTTTCTTGTGTTTCTGCATGGATTGTCACATGTTGTTCTTCCAAGCTTGGCATTAACGCGTCATCACCAACAGAAGGAAGCGTCGTTGAAAAGGACCGAGATGTACGCTCTTCCCCCTCGTTCTTCATCACCTTCACCGTATTCACGAATTCTCCTTGAATTTGATCGCCTTTGAACACAACTTTTTCGACATTTCCGGTTCTCACCTGCTGTTTGAATTCAGAATACGATACTTCTTGTGTGAACACATCCTCAAACGGTCCACTAATCGTTGACGCGAGCAACCACATGAATACAACAGTAAGGAAGGGGAACCACAGTGACCGGAATGATTGACGTGGTGAGTTTTTATGATCAGCTTGATGAGGATGATCGTTTTCTGCGTCATGTCCCTTTTCCTGTGAAGAATGAGACAGGAAAGATTTTTTAAATTTGTTGTTCAACATAGATCATCACCTCTCGCTCGATAAGATGAAGCGAGGGGATAGGGGGTTGTTAATCTAACGATTGGAAGGAACATATCATGACTTTTAACATTCGGTACCTGGGAATTTCCCTGGTTTCCTTTATTTCACCTAGTATGCGTGCCTATTTCTAGCGTTTTATTGCAGAACCAAAAGCCTAACTAGTCCTGCAATCGTCTATTCGTGTGACTAGGGAAAGTGAGAGTTCCCCTATCCTTCCTCGCGGTACATAGTAACAATGCAATTTAAGAAATGCGTGATATTTCTTCTACTTTCCACCATGGAGGTGAGTTATGGCTAACGCATCCTTGACAGTGAAAGATGTCATGACATTTGGGACTGAAACGGTTCAAGCGAAACAAAGCATTATGGAAGCGGCTGATAAAATGCGTCAATGTGACATAGGCATTTTACCTGTTGTAAACGATCGGGAGTTAGTGGGAATGATCTCTGATCGAGATATTACCGTACGATCAGTTGCTGAAGGACGTGACCCCAACACCACCATGGTGCAAGATGTTATGACACGGAATTTTATGCTGTGCCATGAACATCAAAAGCTCGATGAGGCGTCTCAACTGATGAAGGATAAACAAGTCAGAAGACTGCTTGTGGTGAATGACGATAAAGAAGTCGTCGGCATCATTGCCCTCGGAGACATCGCGAACAGTCCTATGAATGGAGAAATGACTGGAGAAGTTCTACAAGGTATTTCTCAAAGTCGTATGTAATATATTAAGTTAAAATGTAAAAGGGTGGAGTAAGTTATACACATCATATTATCAATCTGTCAGATATGTGGTCCTGGTGATTTCTCCGCCATAGGCCCATTCTTGTCTTATGGAGAAGATGAACTCGCATGTGAAGTCGACAACTTCTGTTCCGGTTCCTGAGGTATATTCCTGTGAGTTACGACTTTTTCGAGTGCGAGTGGCTGGGATTGCAGTCGAACGGTGTCGATCCTCCCAGCCACTTCTAGACAAGCCAACCATACAGTAGAAACGAACGTGGCTTTTTATTGTTGTTCTGATGAACTTGCTGTCACGTCATTCATCGATTGATTGCTCTTGTTTTCCTCTTTTGTTTCGGCGGTAAGGGTTTTTAAATTCTCATTGGCATCTTGACTCGCATTTCGTAAAGCCTCTTGTTCATAATTTTGGGATCTTCCTGGATCATTCGCGAGAGATTTCCCTGTCACTGGACTTTCTAAAGCCTTCATGGGATGACCAGGATGTTCCGGTAGTAAAGCCGGATTCGCCAATGCGAGGGCTGCCCATGCGGTCGTGCAAAGAAGGAAACTTCCTCCTGCCGTGATATGTTTAAACGTTTGCATAAGTCCTCCTTGAAATGATGAGATAATAAAGAATAACGATAAACTGTTTTTTCAGTGTATGCTCATGCAACAGAAAAACAACTGAGGGAAACCCTTGCACACTTGATGACGAAGGCAAGAGGTTCTCAGCACCGCTTTTGGTTTTTTGGGGGGGAACATTTACCTATTCTGTCCTTGATAGAAAAAGTCTGTCCTGGATAGAGAAAGGACGGGAGGAGGGCAACGCGTGGCTCTCCTACACCCAGATGATAGCTCTCATAGATTACAGGCCGGTTTCTTTTAAATTTCTCAAAATTGTGGTGGCAATAGAAAAATAGAGAATAAGGCTTGTGACGTCTGCGGTTGAGGTCACCATGGGGCTGCTAGCCACAGCCGGGTCCACATGGAGTTTTGTCAACATAACTGGAAATAAGACACCGATAAGGTTCGACGCGAGCACAATTGCAGCCATTGAAAGCCCAACCGCCAACCCAATGCTGGCTTCGCCTCGCCAGTAGCCGATCAATCCAACCCCAATGCCTAATGTGATGCCCAGGATACTTCCAACAAATATTTCCTTGGTGACAGTCGTGAGCCATTGAGAGACCTTAATATCTTCAGTGGCTAATGCTCTCACCATCAGTGTGGCTGCCTGCGCACCGGTATTGCCTCCACTTCCCATCAAGAGTGGAATAAAAAACGCTAAAGCCAAGGCCGATGCTAACGTGTCTTCAAACATCACAATGACACCCGATGCCGCCAGATTCACCAACAGGAGTGCTCCGAGCCAAGGGATTCGTTTGAGATAAAGAGCCCAGATACTCGATTCGCGATAACTATGTTTCAATGGCTCCACTGCAGCGCCTTTTTGGATGTCCTCAGTGGCTTCTTCCTCCGCGACATCGAAGACATCATCTATCGTGACAATTCCAAGTAATACGTCATGATCGTTGATGACGGGAAGTGCAAAAAGATCATATTTCTGCATTTGACGGACGGCCTCTTCTCGATCGTCTTGAGCCGATAGCGCAATAAACGTATTATTCATGATTTGCGCGACCGTCTCGGAGGGCTGGGCCAATACGAATTGCTCTAATTCAAGCGCATCTAACAATTTCCAGTTTTCATCCGTCACATAAATTGTACTGATGGTTTCACTTCCTTGTCCTCGTGATCGAATGTGACGAAGTGACTGCTCAATTGTCCATCTGGGAAGCACGACTACAAAATCGGGGGTCATCAATCTTCCAACACTCTCTTCGGGATATCCGAGCAATTGACGGGCTTCTTGAAGATCCTGTGGGTTAAGAAGACGAAGCAGTCGTGACAGCGTTTCTCGAGGAAGGCCTTCTAATAAGACAGTTCTATCATCAGGCCGAAGTGTTGTTAAGATTTGTTGGGTGTCTTCGTCAGTCAATTCAGTCAGCAACGATTCTTGAAGACTTGTTTCGAGATAGGAAAAACTTTCTACGGATTGTGAGCGTGGAAGCATATGAAAGAGAAGAACTCTATCTGATTGTTCGAGATTCGAAAGAACTTCAGCTGTTTCTGGGGGAGGCAAAGTCGAGAGGTGTGTGTTCAATGCCCGCCAGTCTTTTTGTGCAATAAGTTTCTCTAGGTCAGGGTTCGTCATAATGGTTCCCTCTACAATCCGTTTGATTATCTTCTAAGCTGCTTGGTGTCCAAATGATCCGAACTCTTCATGTTGAGTGATTGGAGGCCATGACCTTCACATGTACGAAGATGTGCTTCACTCATCCCGATTGGTTGATCCCATCTTAATTTCGACGAGGTGAAGACCTCGAAGGATGAACAACACCAACATAGTCATGCCTATGGCTAAGATGAATTGATCAATGGCCACACTGACACCAATGCCGGCCGCGACCAATATTGAAGCTGCTGTTGTGAGCCCGTGGATTTTCCCATCAGAACTCCCGCGAATAATGGTTCCCGCTCCCAAGAAACTAATGCCAGTAATGACGGCTTCTATCAACCGAATGGGATCCGTCCGCAGGATATCGTGAGAAACGGATGAATCAAAATGAACGACCAAGATGTCACCCATTGACACGAAGAGTGCGGATGCTCCAGCAACTAAGATATGTGTGCGGAGCCCAGCCGGGCGATCTGCGAGCTCACGATCGAGTCCAATGAGTCCTCCAAGGACCATCGCGATCATGAGTTGTCCCAATATGTGTATTTGTATCCAATCGATCGTCCATTCATTCATGGTGGCTATCCTTGAGAAAATGGGTCATCATGTTAAGACTGTCATGACTCACCGTTGGCAATCGTTACTGATTTCTAAATGACGGTAATATAGAAATTCTCGTCGTTTTTCAACTCTATGCAACCCTGGTTTGGTGATACCCATTTGATGACCAGAAGGACCCAGAACAACCCAGAACAACATATGATGCGGCAGGACTCATTGAAGAGTATCGTATGAGTCTTATCTCTTATCTCGATGTTTTCGTTGGATTATCGTGGCAGAAGAACGCCATCCTGATTGGACTACGCATATGTGCCTAGTCTTGCATAAGCGTGCAGACTAGGGTTGTGCATAGTACTTGATTTGATATGTTGCCTCTATACTGGATTGAGTACTTATCTGATCCATCATCTTGTTTAATGGCCCAGAGAGAATTCCTAAACCATGAAAGGGCGATGCACATGACTAAACCGCTCCCTCAAACTCAAGCTCCGGATTTGCAGGTCAAGACGGTGAATGGAAAAACCTGGACACTTTCAGCTCAACATCCGAGTACTTTTACGATGATTGTCTTTTATCGAGGCCTCCATTGTCCGGTTTGCCAAACCTATTTGAAGGATTTAGAAAAGAAGCTGGATGAATTTACCAAGAAAGGAATGGATGTGATTGCCGTAAGTGGTGACGATGAAGAGCGTGCCAGTACTTCACAAAAAGAATGGGGCCTTAAACGATTGACGCTTGGTTATGGGCTGAGTGTAGATTCCATGCGTCAATGGGGCCTGTATATTTCGAAGAGTATTAAAGAATCAGAACCGTCAATATTTTGTGAGCCGGGAGTATTTTGGGTTAGGCCGGATGGCGAGTTGTACTCTGCCGTCATTAATAGCATGCCGTTTGGACGACCAAGTTTTACAGACTTACTCTCCACCTTGGATTGGGTGATGGACAATAAATATCCAGCGAGAGGAGAAGCGTAAATTCATAAAAACTGGTTGTGATGAAGCCCACGGTTTATTCAAGTTTTCAGAGTTCAAGTAAGTCGGTCAGATTCTATTGAAAAAGGATACATTTATGAATCATTCTTATGTCAATTCTATACGGAAGTCGATGTATGCTCTCATTGTTACCCCCAACTCTCGAACACCATCATGTCTTAAAGGTGAATATGATAGGCCTATGGGTTTAAAATTCACTACGCCAAACCCAAATCCAGACCCTCCCAATCCAGGCCCCTCTCCACTGCCTGATCCTTCGCCGCCGTTTCCAGATCCCAATCCCCCTCAACCTCCGGGACGACCTCCGCAGCCCATACCTCCGGTCCCCCAGGCATGAGCACTTCTACGGATGATTCACTAAACTATTCCAGGTATGTGGATATTGAGCAATTCTGAGTATTTACACGTGTATGGGTAGACAGGGCAAGGGTTTTTATGAGTTCAGGTGAATTGCTTCAAAATGGTAGTCTACTCGATAGTTAAGCTTGGTGGTCAATTCTGATTCGTAGTCCTTTTTTACTGGTCAAGAAGAGCGGTGTTTCACCATACAAGGAGGTGATACATGTTACGAAGTCTCAACGCCATTCAAGGGTTCACCCTTGAGGCCACAGACGGTGAGATCGGAGAATCGAAAGACTTCTTCTTTGATGATCGCGAATGGATGATTCGATATCTCGTTGCCGATACTGGAAAGTGGTTGCCAGGCCGATTAGTGTTACTGTCGTTAGAATCCATCGGCAAGCCTGACTGGAGCAGTCATCACTTTCCAGTCAAATTAACAAAAGATCAAATTGAACGGAGTCCAGGGATAGAAATCGATAAGCCTGTTTCACTTCAGGAGGAATCAAAGCTCGTTCAATATTACCAGTGGCCAGCGTATTGGGGAGGGATTGATCCATTGTTCCCTGCTCCCGTGGGGATGGGTGCGATCCCGGCAGTAGAAGATCATGACGTGAGGGATAGGTGGGACACCATTTCAGAAGAGCAAGCCAACCCTCATTTGCGAAGCATTGACGAACTCATAGGGTATGTCATTAAGGCTACCGATGGGGAAATCGGTCATGTAGAAGATTGTATCGCAGATGATGATACATGGAACATTCGGTATTTTGTGATTGATACTCGCAATTGGTTGCCAGGAAAGAAAGTACTTGTTGCGCCAGACTGGATCAAAACCATTCAATGGTCAGATCAAACGGTTGAAGTCGATATGACACAGGAACAAACCAAGAATTGTCCAGAGTATGATGCGTCTATGCCGGTCAATCGTGAATTAGAAGTGCGTGTCTACGATTATTTTGGACGACCCACGTACTGGAAATGACAAGCTGTTGAGTCCAGGGAATGTAGACCTGAAGGATTGTTGATCATTGACCTTATTTTCAAAAACGACTCGTTAGTCATCATTTTTTTGTATAAAACGGGGGAGTGGAATGACCATCACGGCAGCAGAGTTGTTGATCCAGACCGTTCATGAATGGGGCGTGAATGTGATTTTGGGCATGCCTGGAGATGGGATTAATGGGATCATGGACGCCCTACGAACTAGACAGCAGGAAATTCAATTTGTCCAGGTTCGTCATGAAGAAACTGCTGTGCCTATGCGAAGTACACCGGAAAGCTTGGCGTGTGTCTCGCGACATCTGGGCCGGGAGGTATTCACTTGTTGAACGGTCTTTACGATGCGAAGCTTGATGGTCAACCTGTGTTAGCCATCACAGGATTGCCCTATCATGATTTGATTGGGACGAAGACGCAACAGGATGTCGAGCTGGATAAATTATTTACGGATGTGACCGTGTACAATGCTCGTGTCATGGAGGCTGCTCATGTCAAAAATGTCTCGGACTTAGCTTGTCGAGCAGCACTGGGTTACCGCGGTGTCGCGCACATCACATTTCCAGTCGATTTTCAAGGGATGGAAGTCTCAGAACCAGAAACTCAACGGAATGTGTCCCAGCACACTTCGAATGTATTTGTGGTGGAGGCCGGTCTACCAAATAAAAAGAATTTAGATCTTGCTGCTGACATTCTTAATGTTGGAGAAAAGATTGCGATTCTCGCGGGGCGGGGAGCGTGAGGGGCTACAAAGGAACTCGTTTAGGTCCAGTAGAATCCTGATTCATGACATTCTTGAGGAAATCAGTCTTGGTTTTGCTTGTCATGACTTCCCTCCCAAATTCCCATCTTACTCAGTTAGATAACGTCGGGTTCATCACATTTCTCATTTTCCACATTCATAAATTTAATGGTCAAAATGTGCCGTGCCGTGTATTCGTGTCATGATGGCCTGCATCCGACGCGTATTATCCATGATGTAATGGTTCAGAACCCTTTTCCAAAACCCGTGAATGCTTAGGTGGATCGGTCTGAAGCTTTTCGTGCGTCGCTTCCGCTTTCAATCCTTCACTTTGTTGACCTTCATGTTGCATCGGTTCACGCGGGTCAGATATTTCTGTGGGTTCATTGATCTCAGGCTCATTGACTGATTTTTTAAAGCCTTTTATGGCCTTTCCGAGTCCTTCTCCTAGTTGAGGAATCTTTCCTGCCCCAAAGATAATCAACACAATAAAGAGGATCAAGAGTAATTCCATCCATCCAAATGAACCAAACATATTTTTCTCCCTTTCTTATGCGATGTGTTCTGTCTTTTTGCTTTTGAAGTCCATCTTCCATAGAAGTCTTTTGACAGAACACCGATGGTGTTATCTCAGAATGCTTCTTCTACGACCTTCATAAACCACTCATTATTACTTTTGATGACCATGCAATCAATTATTGTCTCGAAAAACGAGCAATGGTCACTTCATATAATTCTTCAAGTTCTTCTAATGCTTGTTCAATACTCAACTGCAGATCTTCTAACGGAGTATCGCGGTTGGAATTCTGTTCTTCTATTTGTTTTTGCAGTTGCTCTCTTTTCATCTCCAGCGTAGCGAGAGCATCCTGTAGTTCAATATTCGCCTCTTTTCCATCTTGCAGTGCTTGTTTCTGTAGTTGCCTATGCTTTTGTTGTAACGCATTCATGGACGTTTCTATGGCTTGACTATACTCATCAAACTTGTTCTCAGTGAACTGTTTAGTTGACTCAAGTGTATCTTGAACATTCTCCTTGACCTCTTTTTTCAGATGTTTTGATTCTTCCTGGGTACGCATATCTGAGTTATCACAACTTGCCGTGAACAATGCGAGATTCATTATCATAACATTTAATAAGCGATTTGGTTTTCTCATTGCGTCACCTCCAAACTAACCGGTCTCGTTCATTTTATGTTTGCCGTTATATCAAAACTTCACTGCCGGGACAGTAAGGTGCCTTGTGAAGTCACAACCAGCGAACGCATGTATCCACGCCCTTCTCTTTCTTAGTGGACGATAAGGTCAGCGGATGCTCAGGCTTCCTCCCTCTTGAATAGACGGGACCATCATTTCTCAGAAATTATGAATTTTACTTAAACATTACTAAACCGTGTATGTTGTGGTTACTAGATAAAACCCTAGTCATGTTTACGATAACGTCTAGTTCTCCACGGGAGGACGGAGATCGTTGCCCGTGATCTTTACTAACTATTCGATTTGACATTGTTTATGAACAACGTCGTGCAGGAAATGAAATGTTTCACTGAGTTGACACACGGAACCATCGCTCTTGGAGGAAGCGATGGTTGTTTGTGTTGCCAATTATGCGGTCACGTAGTGAACGCTCAATGAATGTCTTTTACTATTAAGATCTGAATCCAGAACCTGCTGGAGTTTATGATTGAGCAAGCATGTAGGTATTCGTCATCATTATTTTCCGCCTTCGACGAAAATCTGAAATGGCAAGATCTTGAACATGTCTAAACATATTTGTACGAGTCTAATGATCGAGTGAGCCGTGTTCGTTGCATTTCGCCTCTTCACAACAACGAATCTTCATGGTATCGTTCGGCGTAGATTCGATATTCTCCTATAAAGAAAGGATAGGTATGCCTACTCAACGTCACGCCAAACGTACCGTGAAAAAAGTCGCCAACACTGCAACCAAAGCCAAACGTACCGCGAGTAAAAAGACTGCATCTGCCATTCAGCAGGCCAAAAAGAAGGTCGATCGTAAGACAAAAAAGACTTCTCAGGCGATCTCCGGCGCCAAGAAAAAAGCGGCCACTACGGTCAAAACCACGAAAAAGGAAGTGGGGAAGAAGGCTACGCAAGCTTCTCGCACATTAACTGATGCTAAGAAAAAAGCGCTCAAGTTGAAGCAGGCTGGGAAAAAGAAAGCTGCCGTTGGTCTCAAGACGGCCAAAAAGAAAACCCGAACGGTGAAGGGGAAAGCCCAGGGAGTGGCGAAGAGAACAGGTGAAGCTGTGGGGAAAGCTGTGGGGAAAGCTTGGGGCACTGCGGAGCGCGTGGCCAACGAAGCGGTGAAAGCGGGGAAAAGACTCATCGATTGAGTTCCATGAGTCTTGCAAGGTTTTTTGCAAAGTCGATGATGTCGTTGTCTCATCTCTGAAGTCCTTTCTTTGAGTGAAACTATTCCATAATAGGTGTTTCGTTATCAGCTATGAGTGCTAAGATAATATGAAGAATGAGTTTTTGCCCATCGTCTGATTAACGATTCTGTTGGAATGAAGAACTGATGCCACACCCAAACTCTCCACGTCCATCACGTTCAACAAATCAAGGAAATTCCCCCGACGTGGGCCCTCTCGGCGCAGAAGAATTTTCAGAAAATGTTGAACTCAACTTTCAAGATGATAACTCGGGTGTCTATCCTCAGGCTGGTCAAGGTCAGACAAGACCGCCGACTATTTTTGTGATTTTCGGTGCACAGGGAGATCTGACAAAACGAAAACTTATTCCTGCTTTATACAACCTGGCCGTCAGTCGTCATTTGCCTCAAGAATTTGCGATCCTTGGAGTTGATGGTGTTTCGATGAACACCGAAGATTTTCGTGTCAAAATTCGTCGAGATATTCAAGAACTCTCAACTCACCCGATTGAATTGACGATTAAAGAGTGGCTGCTCGACCGTTTGTATTATCTGTCTGGTGATTTTCGCAATCCACAAACCTATGAGCATTTGCGGAAAATGCTTTCCGAGTTGGATACTCAGTATGGTACGGGCGGAAATTATCTCTATTATATGGCGACCTCTCCATCATTTTTTGGAGAAATTGTCCAAAATCTCGGAGCCAAGGGGCTGGTCGCACAAGAGAACAAACAAGCTCGACGCATCGTCATTGAAAAACCATTTGGCCATGATTTGTCGTCTGCGCAGACCTTGAATTCCACATTGCGCAGTGTGTTAGATGAAAAGCAGATTTATCGTATTGATCATTATCTGGGGAAGGAAACGGTTCAGAATATTTTAGTATTTCGATTTGCCAATGGCATTTTTGAACCTGTGTGGAACCGACAATACATTGATCATGTACAAATTACGGTCGCGGAAACTTTAGGTGTGGAGCATCGGGGCACATATTATGACAAGGCTGGTGCATTACGGGATATGGTTCCCAATCATTTGTTGCAGATTTTGGCCTTTGTCGCTATGGAACCCCCGAATGCGTTTGATCCCGAAGCCGTCCGGAATGAAAAAGCTAAACTGCTTCGCGCGATTCAGCCGATGAATCCCATGGAAGTCTTGCAGTCAACCGTGGCCGGACAATATGGAGCAGGTATCTATAATGGGACTCAGGTTCTTCCTTACCGATCAGAGGACAATGTGGCTTCAACGTCCTTAAGAGAAACCTATACGGCCATGACGTTGTCAATTGAAAGTTGGCGATGGGAAGGTGTGCCATTCTACTTACGAACGGGGAAGAGACTGAAGAAACGAGTGACCGAGGTGGTCATTCAGTTTAAATCCGCTCCATTGATGTTGTTTCGAAAGACTCCCGTGGACCGATTAACTCCGAATGTTCTAGTCATTCGGATACAACCTGATGAAGGTATTTCTTTGAGCTTTGGAGCGAAAATTCCCGGACCACAAGTTCAGGTTGGGAGTGTGAACATGGACTTTCAATATGCTGATTATTTTGGCGACGCCCCGAGCACCGGGTATGAAACCTTGCTTCATGATGTGATGGCAGGTGACGCGACACTCTTTCAACGGAGTGATAATGTTGAATTGGGATGGAGTGTGGTCGACCCGATTCTGAAGGTGTGGGATAGTCTAGGAACACATGCGATTCATTCGTATTCCGCTGGAACGTGGGGGCCGCCTGATGCTGACGCTCTGTTAGCCAAAGATGGCCGCATGTGGCGAAACTATGAATGATCCTGCCAGCATGCGTCTAAGCTTTCTTTGCAATTCATCAACGCATGGCTGAAGATTCACTGACCTTATGACCCTAAAAATGTTTCGTGATCATGTCTATGATCGTGATGATTTGAACGTGTGTAGGGCAGGGAGTACTTATTGTTGTGGTGTGCTGAAATCTGTTGATTGGTGTTGTGAGTCCACACACATGGACCCGGGTTGTTGTGCCACGGTATTGGGTAGTTTTAGGGTGAATGTGGCTCCGGAACCGTTTCCATCGCTCTCTGCATGAAGTGACCCTCCACAGTTTTTGGCGGCGATGGCGCTGCTGTGAAGACCAATCCCATTCCCTTTCGTTTTAGTCGTAAACCCTTGAGCGAAGATGCGAGTGAGATGTTCTGATGGAATTCCCACCCCGCTGTCTGTAACCTGTATTTGCAAAAATCCCTCTTGTTCAGGACAGGATTCAATACGCAATGTCAGGCGATGATGCTCCCGCTCTTGAGCCATCATCGCTTGCTTGGCATTACAAATGAGATTCACAAGGATTTGCAACACTTGATGTTTGTCAACAACGACTTGCGGAAGATCGGTATATTCTTGGACAATCTCAATGTGATGTTCCTCTAGTTCTCGACGACTGATCATGAGGGCCTGTTCGACCAAATCAGCAAGACGAACGGGTTCCTGCATCCCGCCTGGTTTCGCGATATTTTGTTGCGCATTAATGATTTGTATGACGTGGTTCACTTTGGAAACCAGGGATTCCGCTTCCGTGACGGTCTGTTGAACGCGAGAGGATAAATCTTTGCCAAGTTCTTCAAGATATTGTGGGATTAGTTTGCCTTTAGGGTCGTTCGTGAAAAACTCGCCAAGTTGATCATGATGGGTTTGCAGCATGGTGGCGACAAGGCTGATTTCCTGGACATGTGACTGCCGTAGAGATTGGCAGATTAATCCGGCCGACACATTGATACTTGTCAGGACGTTTCCCACATTATGGAGAATATTGATGGCAATATCAGCCATGCCTAACTGGCGAGAGGTTTCCAATAGTTTTGCATGGAGTGCTTCCCGTTCGACCTGAGCCTTTTTCCGCTCTCTGGCATGACGGATCACTCGTTCGAGTAGGGGGGCGTCAATTTGCCCTTTTATGAGATAGTCTGCGGCTCCCAGTTGTATGGCTTGGAAGTCAATGTGTCGATCAGTGGTTCCGGTCATCATGATAATAGGTGTTTTACAGCCATACTGAAGTGCGTTATGTAACAACTCAAGTCCGGTACGAGCGCCAAGACAGTAGTCGAGTAGACAGACATGATGATGGCTTTGCACAATTGAAGCGTGCGCCTCTTCATAGGAAGAAACCCAATCAATCTTAAAGTCGACACCTCGGATATTCGAGAGGAGCGAATGCGCGATGATGGCATCATCTTCTTCGTCTTCGATGAGTAGGAGGTGAATGGTCTCAGTTGCAAATTTTTGATCAATGGTTGTGGTCATGTTGCGATCGTCTTTTTCGAAAATATCACGTGCGTCGTTGTTCACCCGGTGACGGACAAATTTACGTTCGGGTGTTCCAAGGCGGCTCGGACTGTGGCGAGGAGTTCTTCGAAATCGAATGGTTTTTCGAAAAATGCTACGGCACCGAGGTCGAGTGCTTGTTTATGTAAATGTGGCTCTTTGCTGGCAGTCAGAAAAATAATGGGAATGTGAGCGGTCTTTGTTGAGGATTTGATGCGCTCAGCGATAGTCAATCCATTCCCTCCGGGCATGGTAATATCAAGAAGCATGAGGTCTGGAGGTTGTTCCATGGCTTTTTGAATGGCCATGATCGCATCATAGGCGGCAAGGACATGATAGCCTTTGGCATTCAATCGAACGCTCAAGGCTTTCACGATACGTTCATCGTCTTCGACAACCAAAATATTTTTTTGCATAATGGTCTCTCTTTCTCGCTTCTTCTACGATTCGGGTTGAGGGGATTTACGAAGAGTAAAGAAAAATGTACTTCCCGTATCAGGGGAACTTTGCACTGACAGCGTTCCGCCATGAAGCTTCACCAATTCTTGAGAAATATAGAGCCCAAGTCCCAAGCCGGCGACGGATGGTGAGTCATCATTTCGAATTTGATAAAGACGATCAAAAATATGCTCAAGCTGGTCGTTGGCAATACCAGACCCTGTATCAGAAACGGCAATTCTCACCCGTTCCTCATCCACGACATCATGGGTGACCTCAACTTTTACCTTTCCGCCTTTGGGCGTGTATTTCAAGGCATTCCCTAGAAGATTATTCAAGATTTGACGAATGCGGTGTTGATCCATGGCGACCGTCGGTAGATCAGGCGCAAGCGAGTATTCAAGGTGAATCTCTTTATGCTGTGCCATGGGAACGAGAGACGTCGCAACCTGATGAATCAAATTGTCCAGTAAGTCTGGTTGAGGATTGACACTGAGTTTCCCGGTTTCTAGTCGCGTAATGTCAAACAGATCATTAATATTTTGTCGTAACGAATCACAACAGCCGTCAACAATTTCTAAATATTCTTGTTGGGTTGGAGTCAGCGGTCCCGCGAGGCCTTCGAGCATGATTTCAACAAATTCACTGGCCGCGGTGAGGGGCGTTTTGAGCTCATGAGCGAGCACATGATAAAACCGTTGAATTTCTTCGTTTTTTCTTAATAAGTTGGCATTGGCCTGTTGAAGTTGGTGATGATGATCGTCAAGATTTTTTTGAAGCTTGCTCTTTTCGACGGCATGGCGAATAGCTCGTTCGATATTCTCGGAGGACATAGACCCTTTAGGAATATAGTCTGATGCTCCTGACCGCATAGCTTCCAATACAATCGATTCACTTCCCTGTCCCGTGAGTAAAATGACGGGTGCCTGAAGTCCTCGACCATGAATTTCATGTAAGATTTCAATGCCTGTGTGGGGGCCGAGCTGATAGTCGACAAGATTAATATCATGGGTATCTTCTTTGATCATCGCCAATCCACGTTCATAGGATTGCTCCCAGTCCATCTCGAAGGGTGAACCAGGAACATCGGCAAGTAATGTTTGCGTGATGAGGGCATCATCTTCATCATCGTCAATAAGTAATACTTTCAATACGTCTGTTCCAGGATTTTGGGACGACCTCATCGATTTATCCTCATCCATCTGCTCATCTGTTGGTTCACGTTTGCATTACATTCATGCCTGTTCATGGCTATTGACACTATGAGCCGACAACAAAAGAAAGGGGTATACAGGATACGTTTATTCCGATGGAGGAGACGCAAGCGTGGAGGGGAGGTTGTGGTAAGCGGCAACCGGGCGTACCTCTGAGTGAACGATGTTTCACTGGGTCCCTTGGCTTTGCGTCCCATCCTCACGGATGGTTTGCTTTTTTCACTATATCTTCTGTTATCGGTTTGCCTGAGCGAAGCTTTAGGCGAAGAATGTCAGAGGCAAGAATGGCGAGAGACGTCATGGAGTTTTGGAACAATAAGTGTGTCAGTGCTCATGTCGAGGTGTTGAGTCAGTTCATTAAAGACAGGTCGGGCTCAAATGTGTCTCATCACTATATGGGGCACATTCTTAAGCCGAGGTAACGATAGGCCGAACAATATAATATGAGGGACTACACGTGATCCCAGCTCAATTGCCTTCAAATGAAAATCAGCGTCTGGCTGCGCTTGCTCGATATCAGGTTCTTGATACGATGCCAGAACCATCGTTCGATGACTTGACGAAGCTCGCTGCGTATATTTGTCAGACACCTATCGCCCTGATCAGTCTGATTGATGAACACCGCCAATGGTTTAAATCGAAAGTAGGCATAACAGCAATTGAGACCCCTCGAGACATGGCCTTTTGTGCTCATGCCATTCTTGAAGCAGGAGTGTTTGAAGTATCTGATGCGTTAACCGATGTGCGCTTTATGGACAATCCTCTTGTCACCGAGGATCCAAACGTACGGTTTTATGCGGGCTCGCCTTTACAGACTCTCGATGGGATGCCGATCGGTACGCTCTGTGTGATTGACCAAGTCCCTCGCTCATTGTCACAGGAACAACGAGTGGCCTTGTCTGCCGTCTCGAGGCAAGTCATGACTCAACTCGAATTACGAATGCGCCTTGAACAGGAACACCAGTATAAAGACTATTTTGAATACCTTTTGGAAATTGCCTCGAACGGGATGGTCGTGATTGACCCGGATGGGACGATCGTTCAGGCGAACACGCACATCTTCCAGCAATTTGGTTATAGACGTGAAGAACTGCTTGGTCAAACGATTGAAGTCCTTATTCCCGAGCGCTTTCGTCACCACCATCCTCACTATCGAATGGCGTATTTCGACTCACCTTCTATGCGTACTATGGGGAGCGGCCGTGACCTCTATGGCCTTCGAAAAGATGGCTCAGAGTTTCCTCTCGACATTGGATTGGCCCCTCTCGTGACGTCCAAGGGTTCTCGTGTGTTGGCTTCCGTCATCGATACGACTGTACAAAAACAGACCATGGAAGCCTTATTACAAAGTGAGTCCCTCAACGCACTCATCTTACAGTCCGCGGGAGACGGCATTTTCGGGCTTGACACTCATGGGAATACGACTTTTGTGAATCCGGCTGGAGCGGCTATGTTGGGATACACGTCAGAGGAATTACTTGGAGTCCCCATGCATGTCACGATGCACCATACCAAGCCGGATGGATCTCCGTATCCTCGTGAATCATGTCCGATGTATGCGGCGTTCAAGGATGGGATTGTTCATCAGGTGGATGACGAGGTTCTCTGGCGCAAGGATGGAAGCAGTTTTCCCGTCGAATACACCAGTACTCCGATTCGTGACCAAATGGGTACGTTGCAAGGTGCCGTTGTCACATTTAAAGACATTACCGATCGGCAACAGGCGGAATTCACCTTGCGTGAGCGAAACAAAATGGTGGCGCTGGATGCGGAGGTCGGACGTGTGATCCAGCAGAGTCACGATATTGAGGGAATGCTCCAGGGGTGCGCTGAAGCCTTGGTACAGAACCTTGATGCGGCCTTAGCCCGTATCTGGATTCTCAATACTTCCGAGCAAATACTGGAACTACGGGCGAGTGCAGGGCTCTACACACACCAAGACGGAGCTCATGGGCGAATTCCTGTCGGTCAATTTAAAATCGGGAAAATCGCCTCTGAGAAGCGGCCCCATCTGACAAACGACGTGATCGGAGATCCGCGAGTACCAGATCAAGAGTGGGTGAAGCAGGAAAGCCTGGTGGCGTTCGCTGGATATCCATTGATGAGCGGTCAGAATGTCCTGGGTGTCATGGGGATGTTTTCCCGGCGTCCATTAACGGAGTATGCCTTACGCAGTCTCCAGACTGTGTCAGATCGCATAACCACCGCCATTGAACGTCATGCGGCGGAACAAGCACACCTCAAACTTTCCGAATTGAATAAACAGATCTTGAATTCTTCTGGCGAAGGTATCTGGGGATTAGATCTTAACGGAAAGACGACCTTCGTCAATCCTGCCGCAGCACAGACGTTAGGGTATGAACCGGCTGAGCTCTTGGGGACGATGATGCACATGAAGGTTCACCACACCAAACCTGATGGATCTTGCTATCCAGGTGAAGACTGTCCGATGTACAAAGCGTATTTATTAGGAGCCACCCAAACTGTCGAGGATGAAGTCTTGTGGCGCAAAGACGGGACAAGTTTTCCTGTCGAATATACCAGTACCCCAATTCGTGATGATCGCGGACAGCTCATTGGTGCCGTGGTGACCTTTCGAGACATCACTGAGCGAAAACGCCATCAAGAACAACTTAATCGTGTGATTGAAGCTGTGCCCAGCGGGTTGCTGATAGTCAATGAAAACGGCGCCATCGTCATGGCGAATCAGACATTGGAAGAACAGTTTGGGTATGAGCGAGGCGAGCTGCTTGGCCAGACCGTTGAATGTTTAGTGCCGGAACGGTTTCGTGAACAGTATCCAGATTATCGAGCCAGAGTTTTTGCTCAACCTGAGGCACGAACGTTTGGTGAGGAAAGTCATCTTTATGCGCGGCGGAAAGACGGATTGGAATTTCTTGTGGAAATCGGCTTGTGTCCGGTTCCGTCTGAATCAGAAATTTTGATGCTGGCGTCGGTTAAAGATGTGACGGCGCGCAAAAAACAGGAAACTACCTTGTGTCAATACATGGATGACTTATATCGCTCGAATCAGGAATTGGATGACTTTGCTTATATTACCTCCCATGATCTGAAGGAGCCCTTACGAGGAATCTATAATTATTCAACGATTCTCCTTGAGGATTATGGACATCAATTGAATGCAGAGGGGCAGTCGCGCTGTGAGACGCTTCTTCGCTTGTCGAAACGGATGGAGGATCTGATCAATTCACTTCTCTATTACTCTCGAGTGGGACGTACTGAACTTGCGGTGACGTCGACCGATGTTCAGAAGATTCTGGATGAGATCCTGGATTCCCTGGATATCCGGTTACAGGAATGTGGCGTGGCTGTCCGCATTCCGAGGTCTTTGCCCATTGTATACTGTGATCATGTCAGAATTGGGGAAATCTTCCGCAATCTAATTACCAATGCGATGAAATATAACGATAAGCATGAGAAATGGATTGAGATCGGCTACTTCTCCACTACGGATGGAGCCCCAGACGTTGCGTTTTCTGACAAGAAGAGTCAGACGGAATCATTTTTCGAGACGCCAAAGACGAGGAGCGAGATCGATTCCGAGCGTGATGCGTCTCTGGTCTTTTATGTTCGCGATAATGGGATTGGAATCAAAGAGAAACACCTCTCGAGCATCTTTCGTATTTTCAAACGCCTCCATGGACGTGAGAAGTTTGGCGGTGGGACGGGGGCCGGGCTGACGATCACGAAGAAACTGATTGAACGCCATGGTGGACAAGTCTGGGTCGACTCGACATATGGGGTTGGAAGCACGTTTTTCTTTACCTTACAAAGGAGTGTGCCTGATGGGATGGACGCCACAACAACCCATTCTCTTAGTTGAAGATAGTCCTGAGGATTATGAAATGACGGTGCGGTCTTTGCGCGCGGCTGGAGTGGCCAATCCCGTGGTCCAATGTACGGATGGGGATGAGGCGTTGGACTATCTTCAGACGAAAAAAATGAATGCGAAGGATTCAGGCACTCAAGTCCCTGGAATAATTTTTCTTGACCTGAATTTACCAGGAACCGATGGACGTGAAGTGTTGACGGAAATCAAACGGGACGAGTATTTAAAAGTTATTCCCGTCATTATCCTGACGACGTCCACAGATGATCGGGATATTCGTGCCTGTTATGCATTAGGTGCAAATAGTTATATCCAAAAACCGTTAGACTTTAAAGGATTTATCAAAGCAATGACTCGATTAAAAGACTATTGGTTTGAAGTCGTGGTGATGCCGAATATGGAAGGACCAACATGAAGACATCAGAAATCTGTGTATTGATCATTGACGATTCGTCGGAAGACCGAGAAGTCCTTCGTCGTCATTTGAGTAAGAGTCCTCAACGGAATATCCGGATCATCGAATCTGACTCCAGTGACGAAGGCTGGGAACTCTGTCAGACCGAACACCCTGACTGTATCTTGATAGATTATCAAATACCTGATGCTGACGGACTAGAGTTTATTTCCTTATTGAACCAAAACGAACAAAGCCAAAACATTCCGGTGTTAATGCTGACCGGGCAAGGTGATGAAACGGTAGCTTCCGAAGCATTAAAGAGTGGCGCAGCGGATTATCTCGTTAAAGGAAAAATTACGGCAGAAGGTATTGTTGGTGCAGTAACGCGAGCCATTGAAAAGGCTGCATTGATTCGCAAGACAGAACAGCAGCACCTTGAAATCGAGCGATCTCAGCAAGAGCTTGAGCAATTTACTCATCGCGCGTCACATGACTTACAAGCGCCGGTGAGAAGAATTATTACATTTTTAGAATTGCTTCAAAAGGAACTGAATGGCAATCTTAGTGATCGTTCTCAGGACTACATTGCCCGGTCTCTTAAAAGTGCCTACCATATGCGACGGTTAATCAAAGCCCTTCTTGATTATTCCCTGTTGGGAGGTGCGGCGAAACCATTTGTTTCGGTTAACCTGAATCAGGTTGTACAGGAAGCCTTGACTCAACTCGAACAGTCCATCCAGGAAACGCAGGCAAATATTACTGTTGCGAGTTTGCCTACTATGATGGGCAATGAACTCTTTCTTCAGCAATTGTTTCAAAACCTTATTGGGAACGCGCTAAAGTTTCGGAGCGAAAAGCCTCCTCGTATTCAAATTTTTGCGAGTGATATTGGAACGAAATGGAACATTACTGTCAGCGATAATGGCGTTGGCATTCCCGGGGATGCCACTGAAAAAATTTTTGCTGTTTTTCAGCGCTTAGATAATGGGTCAAAAACTGATGGTTTGGGAATCGGACTCGCCTTGTGTAAAAAAGTTATGGAGATGCATGGTGGTAGTATTTGGGTCGATTCGGTTGAAGGAGAAGGCAGTAAATTCTGCATGACTTTTTTGAAGGCTGTTTCACCTGAAACCAAAGCCCCTTCTTGTTTGGGACGTGTAGACGCTTTTCCTCATGCTCGGTAATGGTTGTTTTGCTGGGGTGAAGATCTTCATGCGATATTGACTCATTTCTTGATAATCGACCGTCAGGATTACTGAGATGTTTAGCGTCATCCTTCCTTCTTACTCCTCTTCAGATCTTCACTCTCTTCTCAAACTGTTCATAAGCCGGATTTTGAAGCCATCGAGGGCAATACTTTTTCATCCGGTTCCAAAGGATACTTTCCTGAGCCATCCGTCATCATCTTAAACGTATTGTGAGTTGTGAAGCCGCAGGTCATGTTTGAGGTTGTCTAGATGAATGCATCCTCCAATCATTGTCTGCTAGACCTCTTTTATTTTGTGTCAATCTAGGCCATGAGGGCCTCAGTGCGGTAGAGAAAATGAAGAGTCTTCCCGAAAAAAATACCAATGAGAAAGCAGAGTCGATGAGAAATCGTATGAGAGGCAAACGGCAAGTACCTAGAGCGGATTCGTATTCTATGGTCTCGTTTCTATCATCTTTCGAACTTTCGCTATCAAAACGTCAATTTGATAGGGTTTTTGAAGGAAATCGTACCTTCCCGTTCCTTGGAACCGTTTTGACGCTTCATCTTCGTTATAACCACTCGAGAGAATGAATGGGACATCATGGCTGAGTTGGCGAATTTCTTTGAAGAGCTGAGCACCATTCATTCGGGGCATTGTGAGATCGAGGACGACGAGTGTGATTTCGTGACAATATCGTGAGTACATCTCGAGTCCGGCTTGTCCATCACCAGCGGTCAACGCGGTCAATCCCATTTCTTCGAGTATAAGTTGAGACGCCAGTCGAACATCTTCTTCATCGTCGACGACTAGTACGGTTCCTGTGCCTTTCCAGCAGAGGTCAGGAGTTACTGATTTTGTTTTGGGAGATGATGTTATGGGGAGAGCAGGAAATAGGAGACGAAAGTGGGTACCTTCTCCAGTGCGACTGGTGACCGCAACGGCGCCGTTTAGGGTTCTGACAATTCCCAGCAAGGCAGCTAAGCCTAGTCCTCGTCCCGTAAACTTCGTAGAAAAAAATGGATCAAAAATTTTGGGTATCGTTTCTGAATCCATACCAGAACCCGTATCACCCACATCAATATAGATTCCATGAGATGATGGGAGATCTCCTGTGACATACCAGCCTTTCCTTTGACTGGTCTGTGTACTCACTGTGCCTGTGGAGATGGTAATGTTTCCTCTGTTGTCTCCAATCGCTTCCGATGCATTAGTCAGAACGCTGATGATGAGTTGCCGTAATTGCGAAGGGTCCGCTTCAATGTGGGGCACATCATCTGCGAGATCATAATTCAATGTTGCGTGTTTGGAGATCGAGAGTCGAAGTAAATGCGCCATGTCTTTAATGAGCCGTGTGATATTGATGCTTTGGATAATCGGTTTGCCTTTTCCGGCATAGGTAAGCATTTGATTGGCGAGTTCCCCACCGCGAAGTCCGGATACCTTAATCTGCTCTAAATGTTGGCTGGCGGGAGCATCGGGGCCAATTGCTCGAAGCGCGAGACCGGCTCGTGCCACAATGGCCATGAGTAAATTATTAAAGTCGTGTGCAATACCCCCAGCTAGTACTCCCAAGCTTTCAAGCTTTTGGGCATATTGCATTTGTGTCGTCAGGCGTTCTCGTTCCTCTTCGACCTTTCGGCGTTCTGTCAGGTCACGGAGGCAACCCAAATAGCTTGTTTGGCCTTCCCAGGTTACGCTGACAATTCGTACTTCAACCGGAGTGCTAGTTCCATCTGGATTGACGAGGTCAATTTCTGTTGTTTGTCCGGCCGCGATGGGAAAACCGATTGGAGTTCCGATGAGGTCTTCGGCTGAACGTTGAAATAATTGACAGGCAGCCGTGTTGGCGTAACTGATGTTTCTGTCGTGAGTCACAATGACCATCCCATCGATATTGTGTTCGACAAGGGCGCGAAATTCCTGTTCGCCGGTCTTTTGGTGTGATGAAGATTCAGCCATGCGCACCGGACATAAATGTTGAGTGTGTGGAATTGGAGGAAAGGATTGTGCCGAATAGTGAGTTCTTTATCATGGCCATTCGTTCCACGATCAGATGTTTGTTCAGTATGCCCGTGTATGTCGAGAGCATGTCGTTTAGGTTCGCAACTATCAATTGAACGGCTTGAGTTTAATACTCAATGGGTACTTGCTCAGAAGATTGTAGCTCCTCATTGTGCATTGTGAGAATATCGCCGCAGATCATGAGTCCTGTTGTAAAAATATGAAGTCTGAAGATTAGTATTCCGACTACCGTGGCAGTTTCACGATTGTAAACCAAAAATCTTGAATGGCTTGGACCACTCGATGAAACTCTTCAATACCGACTGGCTTGGTTATATAACTATTGGCTCCTAAATCATACGAACGTTGTATGTCAGGATCTTCACTTGAGGTCGTGAGTATAGTGACGGGGAGTGACTTCAGGCTGTCATGGGTTTTAATCATCTTTAAGACTTCCCACCCATTTTTACGAGGCAGGTTAATGTCGAGAAGGACCAAGTCCGGTCGAGGTTTGTCGGTATAGGGGGGTTCTTGTCGAAGGTAGGTCAAGGCATGCTCTCCATTGGTGACCACCTCAAGTTCGATCGCTAACTTCGAGTTTCGAAGCGCATCCTTTGTTAAGAGGACATCTTCTTCGTCATCTTCAACCAACAAGACTGTAATTGGTTTTCCTCTTGTCATGATAACTTTTTTCTGATTCTACCTCGGTAACCTCTTCGGAGCGCTGAGTCTGTCTGGCGAATGTCAATGGCCGATGGCAATTAATGATGAGCGTAGTCAAAGGGAAGTCGCAGGGTCGAAAACCAAAACTCGTGTATGGCTTGGGCGAGCGTCATGGCTTCATCGATATTAGACGGTTTCTTGAGACAGCAATTCACACCGGCGGCATAACATGCGTCAAGACGTCGTTGGTCATCAGATCCGCTATAGACGATAATGGGAATCATGCAGAGTGCAAGGTTTCGGCGTATAGCGTGAATGACTTCAACGCCACCAATGTCAGGAAGATGAAGGTCTAGAATAATTAGGTCAGGCTTGTTTTTTTGTTTACCGTGAGAAAGATGATGAAGATAGGGGATTGTCTCACTTCCTGTATGGATTGCCGATATGTGAAAATTGAGGCTCGTGCGCGTCAAACATTCTTCCAAGATGAGAATGTCATCAGCATCATCGTCAATGATCAAAATGTGACGAGTGCGAATGGACATCTGGTTAGGTTCGAGACGGCAATTTTACAATTGAAAACCAAAAATTGTCGATGGAGCTGACCACTTTTGTGAATTGGTCGAGTCCAACTGGTTTGGTGATGTAGCAATTCGCCCCAAGTTGATATGTTTTGAGTACATCTTCTTCTTGATCAGATGTGGTCAGGATAATGACTGGAATTGAGCGTAATGAATCATCCTGCCGCATTTCCGCAAGGACTTCACGGCCGTTTTTCTTTGGAAGATTAAGGTCGAGAAGTATGAGGTCTGGTCGAGTGGCTTCAGTATATGGTGGTGTTTTCCGTAAATAGAACAAGGCCTGTTCGCCATCTTCGACGACTTGAAGATTGAGTGTCACTTTGGAGGATTTCAGGGATTCCTTGGTTAGCTCAATGTCTTCTTCATCGTCTTCAACCATGAGAACATGAATGGGGTCTGCTTGACGTGACACAGGGATCCTCTCGGTTAAGTGAAAGTGATAAAGGCAATGTAAGAACGGCAGAGAAACTGGATATGAATCGGTATGATGGTAAAGCGTAACATACGATGAGAATAGACGGAAGGTCTGTTCTGGGCCTGTAGGGTAATTTTCTCATTCTTTTACAAGACTCACGTGAGTATTCTTAAGGCTTTTCTGTGCTCGAGATTCGGGAAGCGTGAAAAAGAAAGTTGAGCCTTTACTGAGTTTTGATTCAACCCAAATATTCCCTTCGTGCTGTTCAATAATTTTCTTGCAAATGGCCAATCCAATGCCGGTGCCGGCGAATTCTTGTTTCGTGTGGAGTCGTTGAAAGATGACGAATATGCGATCTGCATATTGTGGGTCAATACCAATTCCATTATCGCGGATTGCAAATTGCCAATAGTCATTGATTTTTGTTGCAGATATTTCAATCAGAGGAGGCTGTGGTCCATGATACTTCAAGCTGTTGCTAATTAAGTTTTGGAAGAGTTGTTCGATGTGAGTGGCATGAGCTTCAAGGGTTGGAAGCGCCCCAATCGTGAGTGTCGCGTGGCTCTCGGTAATGGCCGACTCCAAGGTGTTTTTTACGTTCTCCACTACGACTTGAAGATTGACTAATTCTGCAGATTGCCCTCCACGTGCGACACGAGAATACAGCAAGAGATCCTGGACGAGGGCTTGCATGCGCATGGCGCCGCTGACAATGGGGGTAAGGAGTTTTTCGAACTCCGCCGGTAATTGGTCTTTAGCACGTGCGCGCAATAATTCAGAGAAATTTCGAATTTTGCGTAATGGCTCTTGAAGGTCATGGGAGGCGACATAGGCAAATTGTTCTAATTCAGCATTCGATCGTTTCAGATCTTCAACGTGTTGTGCCAAGGCTTCCTCGTTCATTTTTTCATGCGTGATATCAAAATTGACACCAGTCATTCGTATGGCCTCTCCCGTTGTGTTGCGATTGATGCCGGCAAAGGCTTGAATATGGTGAATAGAGTGGTCTGGCCAAATTACTCGAAAGTGTGAGTGAAAGTGGGTTTGGCTTCGTAGAGATTCTTGGAGTTCTTCCTGGACACGTGCGCAATCATGGGGATGCAGTGCGTTTGCCCAGGTCTCATACGTGACGTGAACAGAATCTGCAGAAAGACCATACAGCGTATACATTCGTTGATCGAAGGTTAACTTGTCGTTGGTGATATCCCAGTCCCAGATGCCGATCTCGGCAGATTGTGTGGCAATCTGCAGACGCTCAGAGAGTTCTAAGATTTCATTTTGATATCGCTTTTGCTCGGTGATGTCACGAAATGTGACAACGGCCCCCTCAATCTTATTCTCATTATTACGAATTGAGGTACAGGTGTACTGGGCAGAAAAGTTAGTCTTGTCTTTTCGCCATAACACTTCATCTTCTACATGATAGAGGGCTGCATCTTTGAGTGCTGTGCTCGTTGGGCAGTCTTCTTGTGGATAGGGCGATCCATCTCGCTTGGTGTGATGTATTGTGGAATGCATTGGGACGCCTAGAAGCTCTTCGGGAGCATATCCCAACATCTTTGCCGCCGCAACATTCACGAAAGTAGTATTTCCCTGACAATCGATTCCGTAAATTCCTTCACCGGCAGATTGGAGAATAAGTTCTTGGGTTCGATGAAGGTCCCGTAACTCTTTTTCTGCATGCTTTCGCTTACTAATATCAATGACGGATGCGAGGACATAGTCGCCTTGGTCGGTGATCAAGGGGTTGAGCCCAATTTCAACAGGAAACTCGGTCCCATCCTTGCGCAACCCAAAGAGGTCACGTCCACTACCCATGCTGCACGGTTCAGGGGCACTAAAGAAGGCGGTACGTTGTTTGGGATGATTTTGACGGAATCGTTCTGGGACGAGGGTATCAATGGAGCGATTGATTAGATCAGAATTCTTGTAGCCAAATTGTTCACAAAGTAAGGCATTTGCCAAGAGTATCATGCCAGTGCGATCAATTAAGACGATGCCACTGGGAGCAGCTTCAACAATCGTTCGAAAGCGTTTTTCGGCTATTTGAGCGGATCGACTGGCTATTCGTTCGAGGACTTGGAGCTGTAGTAATCGTTTGATACTCCATGCGAGAAGGACTAGCAGCGTTAAAAGGATGATGACCGATACTGCGAACTTCCATAAGATACGATGAGATGAGGACAGAATTTCATCGAGATCCCGATGAACTAAGATTCCCCAATGTAACGTTGATGCCAACCCACTGCCCTTCATTTGGCTATATCCGGTTAGGACCTCAATGTTTCTTCGCCGATGGCGTTCTTGAACAAACCCAACCTCTCCTTTCGCGACAGCCTGAGCAGACGGGACTTTCAGGGTTTGAAGATTGACTGACTCGAGTTTTTCGGGACTCGAATCGAATAACACCAGACCATCATTGCGAAGCAACTGCCATTCGAGCATCGATATGGTGTGGTATTGTTCACGCAAAACGGTAGTTTGTCGGTTGAATTCTGCCGCTAAATAATCAAGAGAAATGTACGCAAATATTCCTCTTCGAGAACCTGGTTCGGTGTTGCTGGCTGGTTTAATGATGCTGGCAATCATGAGTGCCAAGCCATCGCCTAAAATATTTCTGACCTTCACATCTTCGATGTAGATACCAGTTGACTGTTGAATCGCTTGAAATGCTGAATCGTGATTCATCATGATTCCAACGGTTGCCGGGATGGACGAAGCGATAACCTGTCCCTTTTCATCCGTGACACCAAGCCAGCTATAGGCTGGATAGATTTGTTGGAAGAGTTGTAAGTGTTGAGTGATGACGGCATGGTCACTGGTCGCCATTATCGGGGTATGAGCTAAGACGTTAATATCGGCTTGACGTTCAAATAAAATTCTGTCGAGTCGTTTTCCTAACGCTGAAGAAATCGTCGCTAACGCCTTTCCTTGCTCCGTCACGGTATTTTGCTGAACTACAGAGAATGTGACACCGCTGATAATGACGATCACGGCGATAATACTGCCGAACAGAATCGATAACCATAATTGGAGGCGATTCTGTGGAATGGGGTTATTTGGCTCAGAAGAAGGTGTCTCGATCGTCATAAGCTTCGTGATCTTGTTTCCTCAGAGTGTTGAACGGTCGCCGGTATTCCCAATGACTTACGCGACGTGGTTTCAATATGTATCAGTAATTGAGCAAATCCTGTACCAGCCTGGATTAATGACTTGTTCCTAGTTCGGTGTATGCGATGAATTTGACTAATAGATGGAGAGCCATCTGTCAGTCGAAAAACATAAAGACAGGAGAGAATGAAAGGTTATGAATGGTCGTCGAGGATAAAGAGCGGCTGACGAGTCATGATAAAGCGATAGATGAAACCTACATATTTTTGAAAGTATGAATACGTATGATCATAATGGGTTCTTTCTCATTTATCAACGAAAATTTTGTCGTGGGTTTTTTCCTTGCTTGTCGGTCATTGGATTACAACTATTGTTGTTTCATCAAGTTCCGGGCCATGCGTGGCGGCTGTCTTGATATTGAGTCGTTGGCCTGTTCGTTAGGACAAGGTGTAGGACCGTTCTGGGATCATTGTGAATACACCAGGTGTCCGCGGTCTAACCATCAGAGTGAAAGGATTGCGATATGGTGAATGGCAACGGTCGAATTAAAGGGAAAAGGTCTTGCCTCCTTGCGGCACCTTTTTCTCTAGTGGTAACATAAATCCGATAATGTTGATTGATTGAGGAGGACTCATATTTTTTATGGCGAATATTACATTACTTGTATCGAAAGCATGCAATGCTTGTCCTGCAGCGAAAACGCTGTGGAAGGGCATGAAGGTCAAGTATAGTTTTACCTATCGCGAGATCGAAATCGATACGGAAAATGGTAGAGAATTAGCTGAGCGACATTCTATTCGTGCAACACCGGCAACGATTTTGAATGGCAAGCTCACCTTCATTGGTGTTCCAACACGCCAAGCGGCAGAAAAAGCTCTCGCCGCGAAGATGAAACTAAAAGAGACATAACGACAATGGCAGACACACATACAGAAGGCAGTCGACCATTTGGAATGGATGAAGATGATGAGGATTTTGAAATCCCCATTATCCCAGTCGTTGAGGCCGGCCCTCCACCAGAATGCCCGTTTTGTGGTGATCCAATGAAATTTAATGATGGAGATTGGGTGTGTAGTGATTGTAATGGTGAACTCGTTGGGCCAGAAACCGGGTAAGTGTCATTGTTGTTTGTCTCGCAATATCCTATGCTGTTTTGTGCAGGTTAAGAGAATCGACGATAGTTGCTTGTTTGTAGAGTTTTCCCTTTCACACATTTCCCGTCCCCGTATCATTATCTTCTTCTGACTTTAGACTTTTCCATATTGGTTGCACATGTTTCACCTTGTGACCGGACCATTCCAACCTGTTTTAGAACCATCTCTCGTCGAAGAGATTCGAAAACAGAAATCTGCCAATTCCTACACCCCTCTGGCCATTATCGTTCCATCAGAAGTTCTTCGTCGCCGTCTTCAGTGGCTGCTTTGTGTTGAGCAGGGGTTAGCCCTCTATGATGTGCACTTTCTCACGTTTCATCAGTTAGCGCTTCGCTTGTATGATGAGCTGATTCCGCAGGTCCCATCTACTACTGAAGCGCCAGCCTTTCGATTGATCTCAGAGTTCACATTTCGACAGTATCTAGAGTTCATACTGAGATCTCAACAGGCAGACTTGCTGCCGGCGAGTGAATTGAATCTGTCGCCCGGTTTGTGTGCCGCGTTGTGGTCGACAATCCGTGACCTCAAAGATGCAATGATTCCTCCGTCCGTGATTCGGCAAGCTGTTGATGAAGGCCTTTTTGAATCCGGGGGAGATGACGGACTCCGAACGTTATGTTCACTGTATGAAGCCATGGCTGTCATGACACAGCGATTACAGGTTGGCGGCCCGGATGATCTGACGTCATTGGTGATCCCGCATGTTCCGCATTCTGCATTTCTGGCTCGACTCACGCGTATCTACTACTACGGTTTTTATGATCTCACACAAATTCAACTGTCGTTTTTTGAGACGGTGACTCAATTCGCAGATGTCAGTGTCTATTTCCCCTGTATTGATGATCCGGCTTTTGCGTTTGCTCGACGATTTCATGATCGTCATTTGTTGGCAGGGGCTGTCCGCGGTGAGACATCTGAATTGTCAGCACATTCTGTATTTACACAATCTCAAAGTCCGATGGGTCGTCGGTCGGTCAAAGTGATGAATGCGGTTGGAGCGGAAGATGAACTAACGCTGGCCTGTAAAGAAATCCTAAATTTGAGGGAACTTCATGGATATCGGTTTGAAGACATCGGCCTTGTGACTCGTTCGCTGGAGGCCTATCAATCCATGCTCAACCGTCTCTTTGAACAACATCGAATTCCGTTTACGTCGTCAGCTGTACAGCCAATTATTCACGAGCCGGGGATCAAACTTCTTCTACAACTCGCTGACCTGCCTGTCAATCGATTTCCTGCCAGTGACATGATCGATGTGCTCAGGTCTCCACACTATCAGGTCGGCTGTGGCAAGCAGGCACAATCGTTATGGCATTCAGATCGGTGGGATGAAATTATTCACACGTTAGGAATTGTGCGTGGAATAGAGCAATGGGCGAGGTTCTCGACTATCGTAGAGAGGGCTGCCTGTCATGTTGATGACGGTGGGTTCGTAAAAAATAGCACATTGTCTTCACCTATTTTTCTTGCCTCGGCACGCGAATTAGACCGGCTGGCACAGGAACTCATCGATGATTGTGGGGCATTACCATCGCTGGGACATGTCGCGGAACTGACTGAAGCGTACAAGCAGTTGATTGAAAAGCACTTGTCATTATCAATCCGGGGTGATGCGGGGCAACCTGGTTTTGCAACCGTTTCCGATGAGTCCCTGGCTGAATCAATTCAACATATTTTTGAGCTACTTAAACAGCTTGATGGGGTTCAAGAGACGATCACGTGGGCAGAATGGACTCAGGTTTTACAACGTGTCATTCAGGAATGTTCGCAACCTCTTGCTCCGGGGCCGTATCGCGGCGTTCGTGTACTTGATGCAATGGCGGCTCGTGGGTTGCTATTTCGTGCCGTGATTATTTTGGGTCTCAATGAAAAAGTTTTTCCACGGTATATCCGAGAAGATGCTTTTTTGCGAGATGGACACAGAAGAGTCTTGGCTGAAACATTAGGGTATAAAATCGATGAAAAACATGCAGGTTATGACGAAGAACGACTGTTGTTTGCACTTGTTCATCGGGCTGCACAGGACCGACTCTATCTTTCCTACCAACGTGCGGATGAGGAGGGGCGTCCATTAGCTCCATCCTTATTCCTTCGGGAACTGGCACGATACGAGAGTTTGGACCATCCTGTTCCGGAGTGGTCACTTGCCAGACGGTTTTCAGATAGGCTGGAGGATCACCTTTTTCGAGACAGCATCCTCACACGTGAGGAACTTGCCCTGAAACTCATTCAACAAGGACGTGATCCTTCTGTACTTCTTGATCACGCGGACCGGAACTCATTGATCTTTCAACAAGGAATGTTTGCGATCGCTGCCATTGAACGTCCCATGACCATGCCCGGTGTCCATGATGGCATAGTTGGGCCTATCGATGCACATTGGCAGCGTTTGACGGTTCAAGGTATCTCGCCGACTTCTCTTGAGCACTATGCTCAATGTCCCTTTCGCTATTATGCCTCTCACCTTCTTGGAATGAATGATCGGCGAAATCGCAAGACCGAAGAATTGCCGGTTTCGGTTATGGGACTTCTCTATCATGCCGTGTTGCAAAAGGTCTATGTGCGATTCATTCAAGATGGATGGCCAGATCAACAGTCATCCTCACATTCCACGCGGTCCCTCATTGCTGTGCTCATCGATGAGGTGTTGACGTCACATGCGGCGACAGGCTTCACGGGGTATTGGCTAATGTGGCAGCTTTTCAAGGATGTCATCAACGAATTAGTGATGGAAGAAATTGACACGAGTCAACAGGAATATTTGATCAGTGGGTTTCGTCCATTTGCTGTTGAAGTGAAGGCTGAAGGGCATGTTGATCTGTCGGATCCCAAGTTGAATTCGCTTAAGATCCATGGCCGGTTAGATCGGGTGGATCGTCACCAGACGGCTGAAACCTTTCGTATCGTCGATTATAAATTGAAAGTCAGTTCACAGCGACAGCCCCAAGAGAGAGACTTACTGGCTTCAGGAATTAGAGGGTACGCTCTTCAGCCTCCTTTGTATTCATTAATGTCTGTCTTGAATATTCACGATGATACGGCTGAATCTCTCCAGCCCTTTCGACCGGAATCTGTCGAGTTTGTCTATCTGGCGCCCAATCGAGAAATTTCGGTAGCCCGCGCGGTGTTTGACCGAGCGTCATGGATTTCAAATGCAGGACCACAACTTCACAAAACACTGTTGACCCTTGTTCATGGAATTCGCGAGGGCGAATATTTCATCCTTCCTGGTGAGTATTGCAAACATTGCCCGGTATCGACTGCCTGCCGGCGGTTCCATGAGACGACGTGGATTCGGTCGTATCGATCGAGTCAGACCAAACAGATTCGTCAAATGAGAAAGCAAGAGATTCTCCGTGATTGATTCTTCAACGATTTCAGATTTTTCCGTTCGTCGTTTGGCGGAGAGCAACTTTGAGCAAAATGTGGTGGTGGTGGCCGGTGCAGGTACGGGGAAGACGACGCTCTTAGTGAATCGGTTGTTGTCAGCGTTGTTGCGAGAGCCGAATCCCATTCCAATCACCAAAATTGTTGCTCTCACGTTTACAAACAAGGCGGCGACAGAAATGAGGATGCGTCTTCGAGACCAACTGATTGATCTCGTGAATTGGGATCAGGCAGAAAGTGAGTCTGCCCTTGTTCATAGTCAAATGTTGCGATATCAGGAAAGTTTTCGACTTTCGTCCAATGAGATAGTCGCGCGAGCTCAAGCCGCATTAGAGGATGTGGAACACGCACAGATTGGGACTTTGCATAGTTTTGCCGCACACCTTCTTCGACTGAATCCCTTAGAAAGTGGGGTGCCGCCAAACTTTCACGAAGATGATGGTTCTCGATTCAATGAATATTTCACGCGTGAATGGGATGCATGGATTGATGATGAACTCGGACAATCTGGAACGCAGCATGAACGATGGAGAACGCTTCTTCCACGTATCCCGCTTGGGTCTTTTCGTGAGTTGGCATTTAATCTTTCACTTGATACGTCTTCGCTTGATCTGTTGTTGGAACAAACGAAATCGACTGAGGTTTCAGGCCGTCTTCGTGAGTGGTTCAGTTCGCAACGCGATTGTGCGAAAATGCTGTTGACATCGTATGCCGCACCCAAACCACGAAAAGTTGAACGAGCACTGGCTGTTGCAGAACAGGTGTTGACTGTTCTTCTTGAGCAGGGGGTGGATGGTGTGAAGACCTTTGGCAATACAGACAAGGACCTGTTGTCTGCCAATTTAGGGAAAATGCCGCAGGGTTGGCTGGAAGAAGATTTTTCCAACGCCCGTGCCTTGATTCGTCTCGCGCAATCAATCTTTGCGGTTGACCACTCGCTCATTCACGACCTTCTTGAGACCTTGATCCCTTTCGTGGCGAATGTTCAACAGCAATTTATCAATGATGGATGGATAACCTTTCAGGAACTCTTAATCCGTGCTCGAGCGTTACTTCGTGATTATCCTGCCGTGCGTGAACGTCTCAAACACGAGTATCATGCGATCTTAGTAGATGAATTTCAGGATACTGATCCGATTCAATATGAAATCGTGTTGTATTTGTGTGAAACACGAGACGCCTGTACATCGGATTGGCGGTCCGTTCAGTTGACTCCTGGAAAACTCTTTATCGTTGGCGATCCCAAACAATCCATTTATACCTTTCGTGGTGCTGATCTTGAGGCGTTTGATCATGTCCTTGGAAAAGTCTTGAGTGACGGAGGTGTCGTGTATGAGTTAACGACTAATTTTCGTAGTCATGGTCAGATCCTCACTGTGGTGAATGATGTGTTTGATCGGTTGTTCCAACCACGGGAACATATACAGCCAGGAAATATTCCGTTGACGCTATTTTCGTATCGTCACGATATGCTTCACTCACCAGGAGTAGAACTCCGTCTTGTTCAGACCGAGGAAGAACAAGAGGATGTTGATGCTTCTACGGTGACTCGGCTGGAAGCGGAGCAACTGGCTCGTTGGATGAAAGAAGAATTACTGACAGGTGAAGTGACCATAGAAACCGCAGGAACGTCTGGGCCTGTGAGGCCCGGACATATTGGGTTGTTATTTCGAAAGCTCACCCAGGCTCACGTGTATCTTGAAGCCTTGCAACGACATGGAATTCCCTATATTACGGATGGTGAAAAACATTTTTATCGAAGACCGGAAGTTATTGATTTGATTAACGTGCTCCGTGTACTTGATCAACCGGGCGATGCCATTGGGATGCTCGGAATTCTACGCTCTCCCATTGGAGGGTTGAATGATCGAGAGGTCTACGATCTGCGACAATTGAATGCGTTTGATTGCCGTGATTCCGCACAACTTGATCGGTGGGAGGGTTCTCAAAAACAGACGATCAAGCAGCTCTATGGCACGCTTGCTAACTTGCATGAACAGGCATTTCTGTATCCACTGGGGCAGGCCCTCGACCTCATCTTCACTCGCTTACCAGTCCTTGAACTGGCGATGGCGTCCCGGCATGGAGAGCAGGCTGTGGCGAATCTACAAAAAATTCGATCAATGGCAATGGATATGGAGGATCGACCTTCTCTGACGCTCTCAGGATTTGTGAAGCTGCTCGTGACTAGATTACATGAGCAGCCGAGTGAGGCAGAACGGTCGCTTGCCGAAGAATCCCTTGATGCGGTTCGAGTTTTGACGATTCATAAGGCGAAAGGGCTGGAGTTTCCCATTGTCATTTTGCCTGGATTTCATCATGGTTCCCAGGCAGGCTCTGATGGCCCATCAGTCTCGTGTGATTGGGCAACGGAAGTTGTTGGAGTGTCTATTGGATCATATACGTCATTAGGGCGAGTGCTGACCAAAGAGAAGATGCGGATCAAAGAAGAAGCTGAACAGCGGCGTTTGTTGTATGTTGCCATGACTCGGGCGCGAGAACGTTTGGTGTTGTCTGGTGGGGCTCTTAAACGGCAGGCGGCGGGAACCTTTCTTCGTCTTCTTCAAGAAGTCACGACCGATACCGTGGGGAGTCATGATTGTGAACATCTGACTCTTCGTTCAACATCTATTCCTCAGACATTTATCGCGTCATCTGATGCGCAGGAGGCTAAGGCAGGTCCGATGACTTACGAATTAACAGATCCGATGACTCTGGAGCCTTGGTTTCAGAGTTGGACGGTACGAGACGGTGCGTGGAAAGAACATATCTCAAGCCCAACCTATCTTACGCCAACGTCTCGCAAGAATTTTGGGGCACACATGGAGAAATCTGAGGATATAGAAAGCAGGCGTCGTGGACGAGGGACGTTAGTCGGGAGCCTCACTCACCGTGTACTCCAACAATGGGACTTTTCTCATAATCATCATAGGCTCAAACGGCAGGTTGTCGAAGTGTGTACGCGGGATATTCTTGACGATTGGGAGAAGGAGCGAGATGACATTCAAGGTGAGGTGTATGAAATGTTAAAGACGTTTTTTTCCTCTCCCGTCTATGAGGTGCTTCAGCGCGCCACCATAGTAGGTCGTGAAGTCCCATTTACCATTCCCTGGGATTGCGTGCGGAACTCTGAAATGGCTATAACTGACACGACATGTGTGATGGAAGGGGTCATTGATCTTGTGTATGAACTCGACCAGCAGATTGGAATTGTTGATTATAAAACTGATCGCATAGAAGAGAAGGATATTCCTGTCCGTATGCGATCCTATCAAGAGCAAGCAGCGATTTATAAACATGCGGCCCGACAGTGTTTGGGATTGCATGAGGTGCAATGTCAATTTATTTTTTTACGTCTTGGGCAAATGGTTCACGTCTAAGAATGCGCAGAAAGAAGAGGTGTCAAATGAATGCGAAGCAGATTGGATTGTTGATGATCATCATCGGAGGCCTGGTGAGCGGGCCTGGCTGTACGAGTCAACCTGATCCGATGCCTCAACGGGTGTTGGATGCCCCAAGCGGCACACATCCAACGGCTTTAACGTCAATCAATAAGGGTAATCTACGATTTTCTGAAGGACAGTGGGAAGCCGCAATCGTGGAGTTTGAGCAAGCTGTGCACGCTGATCCAGAATTAGCGGAAGCGCACTACAATCTGGCTCTGGCTTTAGAGCGGCTCGGAGATCCAGAACGAGCAAGACAGCATTATATTGAGGCCGCCAATCTTGCTCCAGGGAATAAGGTCATCTGGAATTCTCCTCCGTTACGTCGTTACGGCAATGTCCCTGATAAACCAAGGGAGAATACGACGGCTCCCGTACTGCCAGGTATTGGTGGAGGCGGAGGAATTGGTGGATATGGCGGAGTAGGCAGTTGATGATGGTGTTATAGCGAATCCAGTTGCTTTCAAGCTGATAGGCTTGGACGCGATAGGCTGGAAGGCCTTGCATTCTTCACAGATTTTCAACGTCGATCGTTCAATCAGCCATTTCACATACGGTTTAAATGTGTCCAAGTCCAGTTGAGGAAAAGGAAGCCTAGGCGACGATTGTTGTATGCCTCTCACAGGGATGGAGTGGTTGCCACATGGTGAGAACGGTTTGTCTCTGGAGTGTTAATGAAAAGTCGTCTAGACTGCGCCTCAAGCACCGGTAATTATTTGAAACGGCTATAAGCCGTCTTTGATGTCCAGTATCCTCTGAGTAACATGATTGTCCCTATCAGAATCATGGGGAGACACAACAGTTGGCCCATAGTCAATGTATTGAAGAGGAATCCGATGTGGCTATCTGGTTGACGAAACTGTTCGATAAAGAATCTCGCGAATCCATAGCCAATTAAAAAACTCCAGAAGATCGTGCCGGGAGGTGTTTGTCGCCGATTGATCACGGTGAGTATCAAAAACAGTAAGAGACCTTCGAGCAGAGCTTCATACAGTTGAGATGGGTGTCGGCAGGCAGGTCCACCTTGTGGAAAGACCATGCACCATGAGACATCCGTTGCCCGTCCATACAATTCCCCATTAATAAAGTTTCCCAACCTTCCAAATCCTAACCCAATAGGTACGGCTCCTGCCGCCAGGTCAGCAATGGATAATAGCGGAAATCCTCGGCGGTGACTAAATATCCAAAGCGCGACACAGGTACCGACAAGACCGCCATGAAAAGACATGCCGCCTTCCCATACGGCCAAAATTTTCAGGGGGTTCTCTATGTAAAATGCTGGATTGTAGAATAGGATGTAGCCTAATCGTCCTCCGAGAAAGACGCCAAATGCGGCAAAGACGATGAGGTCGGAAAGTTGTTCGGCTGATAAGGAAAGATTTTTATGTGAGGCTCGTGATTTGATGAGAAAGTAGGCGGCCCCGAGCCCAAGAAGGTACATGAGGCCGTACCAACGAAATGCTAATGGTCCAAGCCGAAAAAAAACGGGGTCAATTTCCGGGTAGGGGATGGCGAACACATACTCCATTACAAATAAATTCCTTTTCGTGATAAGGGAAAATCAACAATGGTTTTCATTAGCTCGATTGTCTCGCAACGAATAATACGAAGCGTATTCAAAGGCATTCTGCCATGGTCTGCATAGTAGGTATGACGAAAATGGATTGCAAGGGCGACATACGCTCGCAACGCGAGTGCAGAGTTGTGGGGGGATCGGGTGAGCCTAAAAAGGCATTGTAAGATTTTCGCTTCCCTAAGTCCTGCAATCGTTATTTTTTGATGAACCTGTGCCTGTTAGAAATCGAAGCGCAGGGCTAGTCTTTGCTTACATAGAGGTCCAAACTATAAATTTTATGTGTTGATTCCTCATGCGCGATAGAAGGCCAGATAGAAATATCTGGGTACTTTTGAAATTATAGATGGGGATTATTTTGAAAATGCTCAAGGCATGATTGGGATAAGAATTTCAAGTAAATATATGATCACGCAAGAATCACAATGATAATTTACAATATATCGAGCAAGTAAGAACGTAGAGTTATTCGACTTTATTGCCTTAGATAGGAGATTAACGAGACCGCGCGATGAGACATTGACGTATTGACATGATCGAGGGCAAATAATAGTCTTTTAAATCAATGGTTTAACCCAGGTAATGATAAGGAAACACAATTACTTTATAATATTCTACATAATGCGGCGAACTCGCAACTTTCGCTTTCATATTTTTCAACGAATCTCATACGAAGTCAGGAGCATAAAATGGAATGTCCACGGTGTAAAGGCGTGATGGTGAGCGATAGATTTGAGGATGTTGCAGATGATACAGGTGCATTAAAGTTTTCAGGGTGGCGTTGTATTCTCTGCGGAGAAATTTTGGATCCTGTCATTTCTGCTAACCGACAATGTCATCACGAACCGCTACTTGGTCGGTCGCGAAAAAAGTTTGCCACACAACTTGGATGATCCCAATGCCAGCCCGTAATGCCCGTCAATTCATTCATTGAAGGTCGTGCCCTGCTACATCGTCTACTCGTGTCCTGAAGTCACTGACACAGGGAGATGATAATTGCTACTTTCCCGCCCTCGCCACGTGAGGCGCGGGTGTCATTCTATAAACGATTTTTCGAGTAAAGGGAGTCTAAACGCATGTCTGAAGAAAGTTCGAAATCCAGTGAACCATCAGTTGATTCAACCGCACCGATAGATAATCCTATTCCAGGGGTGAAGCATGTGATTGCTGTGAGCAGCGGAAAGGGCGGGGTTGGGAAATCGACCGTCACGGCTAATTTAGCGGTGGCTTTAAGTTTAGCCGGTCAAAAAGTTGGGTTGATGGATGCTGATATTTATGGTCCGAATATTCCTACCATGATGGGCATTACTCAGCCTCCGGGAAAGGATGATAAAAAAATACTTCCAGCAGAAGGCTATGGCGTCAAAGTCATCTCCATGGGGTTTTTTGTTCCAGAAGAAACGCCGGTGGTATGGCGAGGTCCGATGGTTCACTCAGCGATCCAGCAATTTTTTCGTGATGTCGTGTGGGGAGAGTTGGATTATTTACTCATTGATTTGCCGCCGGGCACCGGAGATGTGCAGTTGACGTTGGCGCAGCTCGTTCCAATGACCGGTGCGATTACCGTGACCACTCCGCAGGAGGTTGCCCTGCAGGATGTGCGTAAAGGCATTGTCATGTTTCAAAAAGTGAATGTGCCTATCTTGGGAGTGATTGAAAATATGAGTTATTATGTGTGCGGGCATTGCGGTGAACGAACAGACATTTTTTCACATGGTGGTGGGGAGCAGGCGGCTCGAAAGTTTGAAGTTCCCTTCCTCGGGAGTATTCCGCTGGATCCTGAGATTCGTCATAGCGGAGATGTGGGCAAACCAATCGTGATCGCCAACCCTTCATCGCCACAAACGGAAGCGTTGAAGGCGATCGCGGCAACGCTGATTGAGAAAACCATGCGCTCTTCATCTGATGATCAGGAAGGGGCCCCATCGATCTCAAGCTTGTTGCAAAAAATTAAAAAGCCATTGGACAAGAAGTAATTTTTGCCATTCTCTGAAACTGTCAGGAGGAAGCGTAATGGGTGACCTTATCTCAATTGCAAAAACGGAACAGATTTCTCCAGGAAGCGGGTTTGTCGCAGAAGTTCAGGATAAAAGTTTTGCCGTATTTAATCTTGAGGGATCGTACCGTGTGATCGATAATACATGTCTCCATCGCGGAGGTCCGTTAGGCGAAGGTGATTTGGCTGGAGAGATTGTGACTTGTCCATGGCATGGGTGGGAATATAATGTGAAAACGGGAGCCTGTACAAATAACCCTGCCGCGTGCGTAAAAACCTATGAAGTCATTGTTGATGGCTCAGACATCAAAATTGAAGTGTAAGGAGAAATAGTCAACGGTTTCAACGCGTCTTCTGCTGAACCTCATGTCCAGACATATGATCTGTTCCGTGTTGCGCTGTTGTTCTTCCATGTCGTGTGACCCGATGCAGGACTTCACGGAGCTCGCCTAACTGAAAAGGTTTTGCGACCATTCCAAGAAATCCAAATGCGGTATACCGTGAGAGCAGAGAGTCGTTACAGTATCCACTGGCAACGATGGCTCGAACCTCAGGGTCGATCTGCCGAAGTTTTTCCAACGTGTCTTTCCCCCCTAATCCTCCTGGAACCGTTAGATCGAGAATGACGGCAGAATAACCTTGCTGCGTGGATTTGGCTTGTTGGTAGCGAATGATCGCATTATCACCATCTGGAACGCTTTCGACTTCATAGCCAAGGTGATTAAGCATTTCTTCCAACAGCAAGCGGACAGAATCATCATCATCCATGACAAGAATTTTTCCTGCTCCCATTATCGAGGGGGGTACGGTCATGTCGTCTGTGTTCTCTTGGCTTGACGAAGCCGGTAAATACACCCGTAGTTGGGTTCCTTGACCCAACTCGGATGACACTGTCATCGTGCCTCCATGATTTTTTGTCACAGAATAGGCAGTGGAAAGACCTAGGCCGCTTCCTGATTGTTTTGTTGTGAAATATGGGTCGAAAATTTGAGTCAGATAATCTGCAGGGATTCCAATTCCTTGATCTTCCACGACGATTTGTACATAGCGTCCATAAGGTATGGCGATCTTGTGCTCAATGTCGTTCGGACGAAAAACGACATTTTTAGCCCGGATGGTCACCATGCCTCCTCTCGGCATGGCTTGATGCGCGTTGAGAACCAAATTATGGATAACATGACTGAGTTGTTTTCTGTCTGCGTCAACCTTCCACAGATCGACGGGGAGATAAACGTGGCATCGACTTTTTGTCCCCCGTAAGGCAAAGGTCACTGATTCGGTCATCATTGGTTCGAGATTAATGGGTTTTTTGACTGGTGCCCCGCCTTGCGCAAATGTGAGCAGTTGTTGTGTGAGACTTTTTGCTCGAAGTGAAGCTTGCTCGGCTTCTGAAAGGTACCCGTAGGATTCGGTCCGAGGGTTGAGTGAAACCTTTGATAGAGAGATGTTCCCAAGAATACTCGTGAGCAAGTTATTGAAGTCATGCGCAATGCCGCCAGCCAAAATCCCGAGAGATTCGAGTTTGCTGGCTTTTAACAATTCTTGATCAACACGAATGCGGTCTGTCATATCGCGAAGTACAAGCACAACGCCGAGTAGGGTTTTATCATGTCGTTGAATTGGCGCGGTGCTCGTCGCGACGGTACGTTCGACTCCGTCTCGGGAAAACAGGAGTCGGTGTTGGATCGGATGAAGCGTTTTCCCAGTATCAAGGACTTCCTGAACGGGGTTTTCCCTAAATGTCATATTATGTTGCTGGACGAGATTGATCACCTTTTCAACTGGCTGGCGAATCGCTTCGAGTTGTGTCCACCCTGTCTGTGTTTCTGCGACATGGTTCATGGACGTAATGCGTCCGCTCGTATCCGTGGTGATCACTCCCTCGGCAATGGAGGCTAAGGTGATAGCCAGACGCTCGCGTTCCGTATTTAATTCTTCTTCAGCAGCTAAGAGACGACTCTCCCGTCGAAGCTGTTCATAGGTATGAATGACAACGGATGGGAGCAATTCAAGAAACATGTCGTCTTTGATGACATAATCGCGTGCACCACATTTCATCATTTTTACCGCAAGCCGTTCATTGCCATGTCCAGTTACGACAATAAAGGGCGGTAATTGTTGGTGTTCTTCCAGAGACTGAATGAGGTCGGCTCCATGACTATCTGTGAGTTGGAGGTCGAGAAGCATGAGGTCTGCGTGCTGTAGGGAAAGCCATGTGAGGGCTTCAGCGCAACTTTGAGCGACGATGGTGGTAAAACCTTCTCGATGCAGATATTTTTGAATGAGAATACTGAGGCCGGGGTTGTCATCTACCACCAGAATCGTGAATGCCTGTCGATGCGTATTCATGCAAGCGCCCCTTCCGAGTCAGGAGTGAGAAAAATGTTGTGTTCTAGGAGAATATCAATGAGTACAGAAGGACTGCAGAAGTAGATGAGGAAAGGGTATTGGGGCGTATTGAAAAAGAAAAGGTATGCGAGAAATATCGAAGTGCTGTACCTCCTAACTGATGATGAAGGTTATTCTGTTTAATCAACAAAAGAGAGGCAATAAGTTTGAATCTTAGCTGATCAGGTCTTCTGGTTCAATAGACAACATTTCTTTGATGTTCATTTGGTTTCTATCTTGGTACAAAAAAGGTGTGAGCGTTTCGTCAACTCTATCTGAGGCCCAGGATTGTCATGTATATATTTTTAACAATAGATTGGGTAGGAAGTGAGTCTGTAGTACAATGTGTAGGGGAGAGCCGTAAGAGTAAATAGAGCGTAATGGACATCGTCTGTCTTGGCATGTACGCCGTCTCTGCTGAGTTTGGATAGGTTCATGTACCACATGAGAAAACATTTCATGAGTTTCTTGCTCTGAACCGTATAGCCTGGAAACATCTTTATATCCTAACCCATTGGAGGAGGTGGAGTTGGAGGAAGGCGGATGTGGACAGAAGCAGGAAATTTACCATGAAATTTGCTATGTGTCTGGGTACGATTTCCCATCAGTATGCTCATGGTGTTTGACGAACAACATGCTCCAGTTCGTCGTTTAGGATACATGAGGTTTTTCGTTGTGACTGAGTAGCGTCATTTCTAGGTTTCCTGTTACCATTTATTAAATCCCCTCGATCATTCCTGTTTGTGGCCACGTTTTCATTTGTATGACGATTAAACGAATACTGCTCTTCATTCCTTTTATCCTTACCGTCTTTCTCCTTCAATCATACTTCTGGGTTCCCACATACGAAAACCAAGCGGCTGGGAACCCCAACCGTCTTGTCACGTATATTGAGGGATCTGCTGCTGATGCAAAAATACTTAACCCTATCTTAAATGCAGATCTTCCGAGTGCCATTATTACGAATCATATGTTCGAAGGATTGTTAGACCTGGATGAGGATTTAAAGTTGCGCGGTCGTCTTGCGACAGATTGGGCCATTACGGAAAAAGCGTATCTACTGGTTCGAGATTCATACCGTTTCCCTGATGGAAAACCTGTAACCGGTCAGGAGCTGGTGCGCCGATTGACGCGTCGCCTTAATCATCGGTCTCTTGCCGATGTCCGTTCCCATGTCATCTCAATCCGTCTTTTGCCTCCCGAAGAACGGAATGAAGTCGTGTCGTTAATGGTAAAGGATGAAGATGGGAATCCGTCGATTGAAAACATCTCCCTGTCAATCAATGTTCCTGAACGAATTGAGTTTGTGTTGGATCATGTTGATCAAGATCTCTTCCGGCATTTGGCTCCTGTCGTTGGGGAATGGTATTGGGACGATGTGGCTTATGATCAGTATGTATCGATCCAGTCTGAAATCGCTCCAGAGCTTCAAAGCAAACTCGAGGCGAAATTCCCGAAATTGTTGCCCGTCAGTGAGCATAATCCGCATATTCTTTTTCATCTTCGAAAAGGCGTACGTTTTCATGATGGACACGAATTTGACGCAGGTGATGTCAAATTTACCTATGATGCCATTATGGACTCCAAAAATTTGTCGCCGCGGACATCGAACTTCGAACCCATCAAGTCGGTGGAAGTGGTTGATGCGCATACGGTCAATGTCGTCTACAAAAGACTGTATTCGCCAGCGATTGATGCATGGACGATGGGGATTCTGCCCGAGCATCTCCTCAATCAAGAGGCCATGAATCAGGAAATGCAGGAGCGTGAATTGTCGGAAGAGGCTCAAGCAAATTTTGGGATGCGCGACAGTCTCTTTAATCGACAGCCGATCGGGAGCGGCCGTTTTCAGTTTGTTGATTGGCAAGGGGATGAGTTTATCCAGCTTCAGCGATTTGAAGCCTATTGGGACGGGCCGGCTGAATATCATGAATACTACATGCGGGTGATTCCCGACTTGTTGACACAGGAAATGGAATTTTTGTCCGGAGCGATTGACTATTATGTCGCTCAGCCTCATCAGGTTGCGCGATATAAAGATGCTCCGTCGTATCAGTCATTTTCCAGTATGGGGTTTGCGTATACGTACATTGGTTATAATAACCGCAAGCCCTTATTTGCCGAGGCGAAGATTCGGCGAGCGTTGGGCATGGCCGTGAATGTGAAGGATTTTTTGAAGTATGTCGTGTATGGAGAAGGCAAGCGAACGACTGGACCGTATTCTCAAAATACCGAATGGTATGATCAGACAATTGAACCGCTTCCCTATGATCCCCAACGAGCCTTAGAGTTGTTTGAAGAGATGGGATGGCGGAAAAATGCCGACGGGTGGTTAGAGAAAGATGGAAAGCTCTTTGAATTTAATCTCATCACCAACAGTGGCAATCCCATTCGACAAAATATTATGACCATTGTCCAAAATGCTTGGAAGAAAATAGGCGTCAAATGTCGCACGCAATACTTTGAATGGACGGTGTTTTTAAAAGACTTTGTGAATACCGGAGAGTTTGATGCGGTGGTCCTGGGATGGAGCATGGATATCAATCCTGATCTTTATCAGATCTGGCATTCCAGCCAAGCTGGGCCGCAACAGCTGAATTTTGTGGGATACCGCAATCCTCGGGCTGATGAGCTGATCGTGCGTATTCGGCAAGAATATAATCGCGACCGTCAACGGAAGTTTGCTCATCAATTGCATCAAATTATTCATGATGATCAACCGTATACCTTTTTGTATGCCCCGCTCACGACGCTTGTCCTCGATAAGAAAATTGTGCTTGTTGACAAGGATGAAAATGGGGCAGAGACGTACTCCAAAATTTATCCAACGAAGTCAGGTGATGTATCGGTGTATTTTCATAAGTGGAGGAAGCTCGCGTTCACTCCAGATTTTTAATGAAAACGAAAGGGCAGGGGGATCGCATTTCTTTTTGATTTTTCTTGCGTATAATCATGGAACGAATATCGATATAAGATCATGTGGACTTTCATTACACGCAACGTTCTCCAGCGTCTTGTCCTGCTCGTCATTGTGTCGATCGTGGCGCATTCCGTGATACATCTTGCCCCAGGAGAGCCAAGCGAAGTGGATCCGGCCAATCCAAGAATGAAGCCTGAAGACATAGCCAGGATTCGAGCGGCCTTTCACTTAGATGATCCGCTGTACCTTCAGTATGCTTACTGGGTCCAGGACTTAGTGAATGGTGAACTGAAGTCCTTTAAAGATAGCCAGCCTGTTTTACCAAAAATATGGCATCGTTTTCTGAATTCACTGCCGCTTTTTATCTGTGCCACATTGCTGATTTGGACATTTGCCTTTCCAACCGGTATTTACGCGGCCATGCGACGTGGTGCCGTGTATGATCGGTCAAGCACGTTGGTGGCCTATGCCCTGATTTCCGTTCCAGGATTTTTCTTGTCCTATATTATGATCCTCTGGATTGTTGAAGTCTTTGGTGTTCCAGTCATCGGGATGAAAACCTTTGGGATGGAGGATGCGCAACCGGCGTTTCGTCTAATGGACCGCGTGTGGCACCTAGTCATTCCTTCGTTGATGTCCGCGGTCTTGGGCGTGGCGGTGTTGTCTCGATATGTCCGATCGCAAATGTTGGAAGTCATTAGTCAAGACTATGTCAGGACCGCTCGGGCCAAAGGGTTAGAAGAGGATGCGGTGGTCTATGGACATGCCTTACGGAACGCTTTACTGCCCTTTGTGACGATGTTTGGATTACTGCTCCCTGGTCTAATTGGTGGATCAGTGATCTTTGAGCAGATTTTTGCGTGGCCCGGGTTAGGGCGTCTTGGATACGAAGCGATTCTTGCCAGAGATTTCCCGGTCATTTTAACCATCAACTTCATTGCGGCCGTGTTGACCCTTGCAGGAACGCTCTTGTCAGATATTTTATATGCTGTTGTGGATCCTCGGATTCGACTGCAATGACTCAATCACCCTAGTCTGTTTTTCGAGAGTTAGTGATCGTTGTATGACTGAACAGGCACTTACGACTGATACGGTGTTAGAAGACGAACCGCTTCTTCCGCATGAAACACCCTGGGAAGAATTTATTCGAATTTTCAAGAAAGACCGCATGGCCGTTGCCGGTGGAATCATTTTGGCGTTTCTCCTCATTGCAGCGGTCGCGGGAAAGGTCTTGACAGAGTGGATAGTGGTGTTTGACGCCGAAGTCGTTCGGTTACCCGACAAGTTTCAGCCACCGTTTTCCCCTCCCTCGGCTGAAGTTGTGGCGCTACAAGAACAACCGGTGTTCGGGGTGTATGTCTTCGGGACCGATGAATTAGGGCGTGATGTGTTTTCTCGTATGCTGCAAGGCTCGTTTGTTTCGCTCTCGATTGGGTTTATCGCGGTGGGGATTTCCGTATTTATCGGTATTCTGTTCGGAGGATTGGCCGGTTACTACGGACAGGTCAAGTTATGGTTTATTTCCGTAGATACGCTCATCATGCGTTTTACCGATGTCATGCTGTGTTTCCCAACGTTCTTTTTGATTTTGACTGTCGTCGCCTTACTCCCTCCGAGCATTTACAATATTATGATTGTCATTGGGCTGACCAGTTGGATGGGAACCTGTCGATTCGTTCGAGCGGAGTTTCTTTCACTCCGTGAACAGGACTTTGTGACGGCAGCTCACGCTCTCGGGTTACCAGAAAAGCGCATTATTTTTAGGCACATGGTTCCTAATGCCATTGCGCCAGTCCTCGTGTCAGCGACGATTGGCGTTGCGACAGCCATCTTGACGGAATCGGCGCTCAGTTTTTTAGGCTTTGGGGTGCAGCCACCCTTTGCGACGTGGGGAAATATTCTATCCGGCGGAAAAGGATTTATTTTTGATGCACCATGGCTGTTCTTTATTCCGGGGATTGCCATATTTGTCGTCGTGTTGGCGTTTAATTTAGTCGGAGAAGGTCTCCGTGAAGCGATGAATCCTAAACTTCGAAGTCGCTAATGATTCCTATGCCTCAACCTCTTCTCGAATTAACCAATCTTTCGACCTCGTTCTTTAGCGACCAAGGAGAGATTCGGGCAGTTGAAGACGTGAGCTTTTCAATTCAACCGGGTGAGACTCTTGCGTTGGTCGGGGAATCAGGATGTGGCAAGTCAGTCACAGCCTTTTCCATCATGCGGTTGGTCGATAGGCCGGGACGCATTGTCGGTGGGAAAATTTTCTTTAAAGGACAAAATCTCCTGGATTTGCCGGAGCAGGGGATGCGCAAGATTCGTGGAAAGTCTATTGGCATGATTTTCCAAGAACCCATGACTTCGTTGAATCCCGTTTTTACGATTGGAAATCAGATCGGAGAAACGTTGCAGATTCACACCGATTTTTCCGCGAGTGAAATTCGAAAAGAAGTGCTCAAGTTGCTTGATAAGGTCCGCATTCCTTCACCTGAACGTCGTATCGATCAATATCCGCATGAAATGTCGGGAGGTATGAAGCAGCGAGTGATGATTGCCATGGCCTTAGCCTGTAAACCTGATTTGTTAATTGCTGATGAACCGACGACGGCCCTTGATGTCACGATACAGGCACAAATTTTGGATCTTCTAAAAAGTCTTCAAGAGGAAATGGGAATGGCGATTTTACTCATTACGCATAACTTAGGGGTGGTGGCACAGTTTTCCCAAAATGTAATCGTCATGTATGCGAGTAAGATTGCGGAGCGGGCGAGTGTCGCACAACTGTTCAAAAACCCTTCGCATCCCTATACCAAGGCCCTACTGAACTCCCTTCCACGACCTGGTGAGCGGGGGAAGCGGCTTGAGTCGATTCGAGGGACGGTGCCCTCCCCCTTGCAGTATCCGAAAGGGTGTCATTTTTCCACGAGATGTTTGGAAGTCTTAGAGCATTGCTCGGAACAACCACCACCGCTCATTCAAATTGAGTCCGGTCATGAGACATCATGTTGGCTGCATGCGTGAGCCATTCAGTGAAGCAAGGAAAAGTTGAAAGTGAAAAATTCTGATTGGGAACTTGGAATACAATTGTTATGACAGTCAGTCAACGTGGACTCCTGAATGACCAGCCGCTCCTTGAAGTCAACGGCCTGAAAAAGTATTTTCCAGTACGAAGCGGAGTATTTTCAAAGACGTCTGCATGGGTAAAAGCTGTCGATGATGTCAGTCTGACGATTCAAGAGAGTGAAACTCTTGGGCTAGTGGGTGAGTCGGGGTGTGGAAAAACGACTGTGGGACGAACGATTCTTCGTCTGATGGAACCAACAGCAGGGGAAGCGCTTTTCGAAGGGAAAAATATTTTCCATCTCGATTCGAAGGAGATGAGACAGGCTCGTCGACATATGCAGATTATCTTCCAAGATCCCTATAGTTCTTTGAACCCGCGAATGACTGTTGGATCGATTGTTGGCGAACCTCTGAAAATTCATGGCTTAGCCAAAGGCAAAGATTTGCAAGATCAAATCGACCAACTGCTGGTACGTGTTGGTCTTCGTCCAGAGCATCATTCACGCTATCCGCATGAGTTCTCTGGTGGACAACGGCAGCGAGTCGGCATTGCGAGAGCCCTAGCGTTACGTCCACGGTTTATTGTGTGCGACGAAGCCGTTTCGGCATTGGATGTCTCGATTCAGGCACAGATCATTAACTTACTCAAAGATCTTCAGCAGGAGTTTCAGCTCGCCTATTTATTTATTACCCATGATTTGAATGTTGTGGAATATCTCGCCCATCGGATTTCTGTGATGTATCTCGGAAAGTTAGCCGAAGTCGCTCCAACTGAAACCTTATTTCGTGATCCTAAGCATCCCTATACGCAAGCCCTCTTATCCGCGAATCCTATCCCAGATCCGTCACAGCGCGCTGAACGGATAGTTTTGGAAGGCGATGTGCCTTCTCCACTGAATCCTCCGTCTGGCTGTCGGTTTCACACCCGTTGTCCAGAAGTGATGGATGTGTGTAAGACGACTGAACCGCCGCTGATTCAAATTGGTCCTGCAGAACAAGGGCACCAGGTCTGGTGTCATTTGCATACGTAATTGTCCTCTAAATCATGTTAAAGTCCGGATGAGAGAGCTTTTCTTATCGCTTTCTTGTCAATTTTTTTATTCTTCTCGGTTGCTGCCCTCCTGGTGGGGCTCGTATAATCTTTGCTTCAGCTGTCCTTTTTTATCTGTGTGTTAGTTGGCGATGTATCAGAGAAGGAGCCTTAATAGATCATGACGAGTACAACAAAAAATCCCAAGCACTATCCATCGTTACGCAATTTACAATATTCGCCCCTCAAACAGGGAGAGGAACAATATATCCTGCTCTGGGATCCTTCCCGACTTTCTCAAGAAAAATTAGTCATCCCCTTAAACTTCTTTTTCTTGTTTCAATTTTTTGATGGAGAACATTCTTTGGAAGAAGTCGGTGCCGAGTATTTAAAGCAATATGGTGAGTTTCTGATGCCTGACAAGTTGACCCGACTGGTGGAAGATTTGGAGGATAAGCTTTTTCTTGAAGGAGAGCGATGTGAACAAGCGAAAGTGAACGCGATTGCGGCCTATCGGCAAACTCCTGTCAGAAAAGTCGTCTTTGCAGGAAAGAGCTATGAGGCCGACCCTGATGCTTTACGGCAACAATTGGATAGTTTTTTTGATTCAAAAGAGGGACCGGAAAAAAAGCCGTCAGATCATCAAGGAGAAAAAATCAAGGCGATGGTCGTTCCGAATTACGAACCGAAGGAAGCTGGCCCTATTTATGCCTGGGGGTATAAGGAATTGCGCGAGGCCGTGACGCCCGATGTCTTTATCGTGCTTGGAACGTGTCATTCTGACTTGGAGCATGGCATCGCCGTGACGGATAAGGATTTTGAGACGCCGCTAGGGGTCTTACCTGTCAATAAACCGATTCTTGAGCATTTTCGTGCCAATGGTGGGGCACAGTTTTTTGAAGAAGATATCCGACACGAACAGGAACATAGTATCGAATTCCAATTGCCGTTTTTGCAGCACACGATTGGAAGTCAGAGGCCAGTGACAATCGTGCCCGTTCTCTGCTCGTTTCCACCATCCACGTTAGCGGATGCTGAGCTGAAACCGCTCTTTGAAAAAATAGATGCCTTTTTAGTGTCGCTAAAAAGTTCGATCGCGGCGACGAGTCAAGAGGTGTGCGTCATTGGTAGCGCCAGTCTGGCCCATATCGGGTTGCGCTACGGCGACAATAAACCTCCGACAGACTTTTCATTTCATCGCTGTATGCAAACGGATTTAGAAATGCTGAAAAAAGTTGAAGAGATGAACCCCGAAGCGTTTGCGCAATTTATCTTAGAAGAAGGAGATGCGCGTCACATCATGGGCTTTTCGACTATTTTCCTATTGATGAAATTGATTCAGGCTGAGAAAGGGGAAGTTTTGCGGTATGATCGCGGTATCACCGATCAGTTTAACTCAACGGTGACGTATGCCAGTATCACGTTTTTTTGAAAAAACGTTGCTCGTATCTCGTGAAACGTCGCTCGTAAGATACTGAAGGACTTTTTCAACGAACTACGAGCAGTCGGATACGTTTTTTTATTCTTCTACTGTCATCGTCATCTCAATGGGCTCAAGTGGATTATCTCGATCGTCTGTGACGCCAGCGACGATTTGATCGATCACGGCCATGCCTCGAATGACTTTTCCAAACACGGTGTACATCCGGTCTAAACTTCCAGAATCTTCTACGCAAATAAAAAACTGTGAGCCATTGTCATTGATGTCACGAGTCCGATCTTCATTTCGTGGCATTTTGGCCATCGCGAGCGCACCTCGTCGATGCGGATAGTCACTCGTTTCCGGGGGAATGCTATAGCCAGGACCACCGGTGCCATGAAGGGCGCGATTGGGGTCTTTGCTGAGCGGGTCGCCTCCTTGAATCAGGAATCCCGGGATCACACGATGGAAGGTGGTGCCATCGTAAAACTTAATCTTGATCAGATTAATAAAATTTTCGATGTGCCGTGGGGCCGCATCAGGGAAAAAGCGAAGTTCAATGTTCCCAAGTTTGGTGTAGATGGTCGCTTTTGGGTTTTTTTTCTGGAATTGAAAATTAGGTGTATCCGACATAATGGAAAAGACTCTATCAAGTAATGGTGTAGCTCATCAAGGTAGAGGAAGTCTTAAGAGAGTGAATCTTAAAATGTACTGAATGAGGTTTCACGCAAGTGCTGTAGCGAATACAATTCATTTTCAGTTGAGACCTTAGCTCCGATCGCTGTGAATTACTGGCAGGGACTCATAAGTATCCGACGTTAGAGTCTGTTCTTTCCCTGAGGAATCAATTTGAGGTAGCCTTGGCTACGATTGTTGCGTACCTGCCAGGGAGCCGAATAGGCATTGAGCGTTGATCTCGGTTCTCCCCCTGACGCTTCGATTTGAGGTAGCCTTGGCTACGATTGTTGCGTACCTGCCAGGGAGCCGAATAGGCATTGAGCGTTGATCCCGGTTCTCCCCCTGACGCATCGATTTGAGGTAGCCTTGGCTACGATTGTTGCGTACCTGCCAGGGAGCCGAATAGGCATTGAGCGTTGATCCCGGTTCTCCCCCTGACGCATCGATTTGAGGTAGCCAAGGCAGGAAATATTTGAAAGGGCTATCGGCGTCGATTTACATTGGATAATAGCGTTTGAGGTTATTGATGGGTTTTTCAAGCAGATGCCATGATCCCATCGCAAGCAGAATCGATACCCCACTGAACAGGAATAAACGGATCCATTCATCATGATTGAAGACGTGAGGCAGTAGGGACATCAAGCCGATGCCGTTGAGGAGGTCAGGAACAAATAGGTGGATCACATACATTCCATAACTAATGCGACCGAGATAGATAAGGATGGGTTGATTGAGTACGAAACCTATTGGTCCAATAAATCCCTCTGCGGCTTTACCGATGATCCAGATAAACAATAATCCAGCTCCGAGTTCCCCTAGAACGAATTCAATGGACGATGGTGCATCAATAATTTTTGAAATCAATACGCTACTCAAGAGCAAGAACCCTATGCTGCAACTGATGATGAGTATTCGCTGTAGCTGAAACTTGTCGATTTCCACCTTGCGTGACAGAATCGCGAGGAGTGCGCCGATCCCGAGTGTGTCAAGGTGTGCTGGCATGAGCATACTTCCCTGGAAGTGTGTGAGCCCGATGCTGAGACAGAGCAGACGAAACAGTGGGCCGATGATGACCGCAACTAAGACGACAGAGAAAATGTAGGTTCTTGGGACAAACAGAATGACAAATGGCCAAAAGAGATAAAATTGCTCTTCAACAGCGAGTGTCCAGAAGTGATCAGCAATCGTGAACTCATTGTTAAGGGTAAAGTGAATATTCTGCAGATAGGCAAAGAACCACCATAGTTGGGAAGTGTTCGTTGCTGTAAAGACGAGGATAAGAAGGAGAGCAAGGTAATAGATCGGGGTGAGCCGTAAGAAGCGCCGTACATAAAAATGTATGAACAGTGTTGGGGTTGGTCGGCGAAAGGTTTCAACTTGATCTCTCCCATCAAGAAGGAGGCCGGTAATCAGAAACCCGCTCAAGACAAAAAACAGGCGGACCCCAAGGTCCCCAATTGGAATTGTTGTGCGAAAGAGGTTTTCTTCATCCAGGAAATGTTGCATAAATACCCCAAAGGCAGCCAATGCGCGCAGGCTGTCCAGTTGAGGTTTATATCCAGTCGCTAGAAAAGTTGTCATGTCCTTATCGTTATCCGTGTTTTGAGGCTACTGTTCGGCATCGCGGCGCTAGTGTAGCAGTTTGACGATCGTCTTGGCGGAGAATCGGTGTCAGGATCCTCACTGTGACCTTATATTTTTGATGTTTGCCGTAGACCATCTCCAGGTCGAATCAAAAACCATAACATTCCCCCAATAAACGCCAAGAGAGCCGCAGCTCCTAGTGCTGCGGCCCATCCAAACTGTTCAGCCAGCCAAGGTGTGAGAGTTGGTGATATGGTGCCACCGAGGTTTGCCCCGGTATTCATCATTCCAGAGAGTGTGCCCGCGTGTGCTTTCGAAAGGTCAGTTGTGGCTGCCCAAAAAGCGCCAACCGTGAAATACAGCCAACCGGCGCCGAGTGATAGCATGCCAATTGCCCAAAATGGGGTTTGACTATTCGCGCCAATCACGATTGAGAGTGAGGCGAGAATCATTCCGATTGCTCCAACGCTTGCTCGTCCGACGTTGAGTCCACGAGTCTGAGTTACTTTGTCCGTGACCCATCCTCCCCATGGACAGAAGATCGCCATGGCCAGGAATGGTGCTGACGCAAAGAACGCTCCGCGTAAGACATCAAAGCCACGGACATTCACGAGGTAAAGATAGAACCATGACATGTAGACATAGGCCACATAACCAAGGCATGTATAGCTCAGCACCAGCCACCATACTGTGGGGGTCCGAATAATGGCACTCCATGGAACCCTAGGGTTCTTTCCTGTAGGTACTGGTGCATCCTTTTGTGGTGAAGTTGGGTGGGAACTTGAATTGTGGGTTTTTTGGTGACCCTGTATTGTGGACTTTTCTATAAAGAGCGCCTCCCCTTCATTCACATGTCGATGTTGCCGTGGGTGATCTGTTGCATACCAATACCAGAGAAGCGCAATGCCGATTCCCAACGTTCCAGCCGCATAAAATGCAGTTTGCCATCCATAGTTGACCATAATCCAAGCGGTGACTGGTGGAGTGAGTGCTGAGCCGACTCCGATTCCTCCTATGGTAATGCCGATGCCCAGGCCGCGTTCATGAGGGGGATGCCAGTTGGCAACGGATCTGTTGAAGTTGGGGAGAGCCGCGGCTTCGCCGACACCAATGAGAAATCGGACGAGCATGAGAGAGCCAATGACACCGATGACGTTGGTTATTGAAAGAGTCGGGGCAAGTGCCGTGAGTGCCGTGAATATTGACCACCAAAGGACGGCAACTGTGAGAACGCGACGAGGCCCCCAGCGATCACCAAGCCATCCGCCTGGTATTTGGAAAACGGCATACCCAAGGACGAATGCTGAAAAAATCCATCCCATTTGCATATCGGTCAGCCCGAGGGCGGGCATCATCTGACGAGCCGTGACTGAGATATTGACTCGATCAATATAGGTGACGATGCTAATGAGAAGGAGAAGTCCAAGAATTTTCCATCGTGTTCGAGTTGGCGGTTCAGTGATTGTGTAAGAAGTCATCGTCGAGATTCGTCGTTAGAGAATACGGTTGGTCATCATGCATTGACGTTATGATGAAATTTCGCTAAGTAAAGAGATATGCGAATAGCCTGCGTGGGCGTTTTCGTGCCGAGGGTTATGATGATTGATGGTGATTCGTGAGTGATGACTTGGTGCTTGACCCTATGCATGCTCAGAAAGGAATAGAGAGGGACTTCGTGATCTTGCTGTATTCAGTGCTTTGATACAGGTGAAAGACTGGAGTTGGTCTTTCCAGGCCGTGGCATTGTATCACAGGCTTTCATCCTTTGGTCGCACCGTAGAATGTTTTTTGCGTTTTGAAAATCTTTTCTTGAAACACGTAGGCGGTCCATGGTAGATGGGAGCCACCTAAGAAGGCGAAAGGCCTCACTGCAAGTGACCATAGATGTATACGCACGAGGGGAATAAGTCGGCATAACCGTCATGGCTTATGGTCTTTCCTGATGTGCAGGAATTCAAGAGACGGTCTATCTGTCAATGATGCGGAGGGGGGAAGCCCTCTGTAAGGCTGAAGGGCGGCGATCACGATGCAACCTTCCAGATTGTCTGTCTTGCTGTCTGATTCTTATAGGATGCCAGCCTTGATGTTTCTTAGGCGATATCACGAATTTGTGAAACACTACACTAGGAGGGTTCGCTAATGGCAACGAAGGCCAAGCCCAAGTCGAAAGCCAAGCCCAAGTCAAAGGCTAAGTCATCCATGGGTCGAGTGAAGTCAACAACGAAATCTAAGAGTAAAGCGAAGACAAGCAAAAAGGCAGGATCAACAAAGCCTAAACGTCAGCCTGCCACGAAAAAGAAAGCCACCAAAAGCACCAAAACAACAAAAAAGCCTCAATTGGCCAAGAAAACCAAGACCACGAGTCTGAAAAAGTCATCAGCCAAAGTTGTACCCAAAAAGGCGACAAAAAAGAAACCGACAACCAAAACTGTGAAGAAAAAAGTTGTGAAAAAAATCGTCAAACCGTCGAAAATCGTAAAAAGCCAAACCAAGCCCAAAATGAAAAAGGTCACAACGAAATCCAATGTTTCGCCATCACCTCCAAAAACCAAAAGGAAGTCATCATCTGAGAAGTCTCGCTCCATCGAGTCAGTGAAGAAGCCTCCTCAATCAAAGGCGGTTCGCGAAAAAGTCGTTACGAAGAAAGGCAGGGAGGAGATTCTTACTGAAGAAGAGGTTGCGAAGTCTCCATTAGTCGCAGTTCTGAGTGCAGAAAGCACTTCATTGAGGCCGTTGAAATCGCCCAAAACGACCCTTGACACGGATTCTGATGTTGAAGTGGATGAACTCACGATAGAAGGTGCTGATGATGCCGATGATGATCTGGATGAATTGACTGATGATCTTGCAGACGAGTTTGTAGATGATGCTTTTCCCAGAGGACTAGATGACGAAAATGATGATGATCTGACCGATGATCTCTCTGATGAACTCGGAACCGAGAAATTTTTTCGCGATAACGATTCAGGTATGGAAGATGATGACGAAGATCTTTCGCGTTCCTGGTAAATCTCACCGTCTGCCCGAACAAGGGTGGCAAGGGTGGTGAGAACTGCATTCATTTGACCATTTGGTAATCATGAGACCGTAAAGGAGGATACATGTCTGAAGGGACTGGGTTGCTTCGAATTGGTGATCGCGCTCCAGATTTTAGCGCCGTCACCACTCATAGTTCAGATTTCAATTTTAGCGTGTGGCAGGAGCAAGATTGGATAGTTTTGTTTTCGCACCCGGCTGACTTTACTCCGGTTTGTACGACTGAAATATTGGAATTTGCGCGTCGGCATGAACAGTTTACTTCCAGACGGGCGAAACTCATCGGACTGAGTGTTGATAGTGTCCATTCCCACTTGGCGTGGCTTCAGAACATGAAAAATAAAATGGGTGTCCATATTCCATTTCCCATGATTGCGGATGTGGATATGAAGGTGTCCCAGCTGTATGGCATGATTCATCCTGATGCGAGTTCTACGGCCACGGTCCGTACGGTGTTTGTGATCGATCCGAAGCGAGTCATTCGAGCTCTGGTGTATTACCCTATGAATGTTGGGCGAAGTGTTGACGAAATTTTACGCCTGGTGACAGCGTTGCAGACAACCGAACGATTTTCCTGCGCAACGCCGGTCAATTGGCAAGATGGTGAGAAGGTCGTGGTTCCTCCTCCAAAAACCGTGAGTGATGTTGAAGAACGAATGAATCAATCTGACCTTGATCATCAAGACTTCTACCTTATGCTGAAAGATGTGAACGTCAAAACACCTTCGGAGTCTGAAGGCCAATCATCCTAAGGCATGGGCATGGTCACGTTCATCTGAGTTGTTTTTCATCTCCAACCGTTACAATCGTGATGGTCCACGCGTTTCGATCAAGGCGAGATACAAGTCCCTTCAGTACTCTTTAACCATGAAGATGAATGTCCGGCGTATTGAGTGAGGCGCTGGTTATCGTTTTCGTTCCCACTGGCTATGCCGATATCTGTCCAAGAAACATTCAACGCTTGGTGTGCTCGATCGTGAGGAGGCATCGTCTCCGGATTAGCCTAACACTCCAGTGTATCGTGATTGTTGGCGTGATCACTGCAAGCGTGGGAAGCGTGACCTTTGCAGTGTCCTGTGAAGTCCGCCAATCGTCTTCCACGGAACCTGAGATCTTTCGTCGACATCTCATTGGAACTTGTACTGCCGAGGAGCGCGAAAGGCTTGCTATTCATGCCGATTCCCTGTTTAAGGTACTGAAAGAGGGGAAGCAGGTTGATCTTCGCGGAGTGATGATCGTTGGTGATCTCATGTTGGACCAATTACCTCTTCAGCCTCTCAGCCCTGCCACTCTGCCGTCAGCTTCAGCTCAACAGGTCGTAGCTGAACGCCAGATTGAAGAAGGTCGGATTATTCAGCGGTCGGTTTCTGTTCATAATGCGGTCATTCAAGGCAACTGGGCAACGAATTTACGGCAAGGACTGGTCATCATACTGGGAGAGTTTTCTGTCACGGGGACGAGGTTCGAGCAGTCGGTAGATTTTTCACACACACTTTTTCTTCAGGGTCTGAATTTCTCAAACTCTGAGATACTGTATGAGGGATTTTTTGTTCGTGCGCACTTCGAAAAACCAGCATTATTTAACAAGGTCTTATTTGGGACACATTCTCGGTTTCATAAAGCCCAGTTCAAGCACGACGCTCACTTTATTGAAAGCCGGTTTACTGGATTGGCTGAATTTCTCGAGGTGATCTTTGAGCAAGGAGCGGATTTTACAAAGGTTCAATTTCAGATGGGAACAGGGTTCTCTGGAGCTCAATTTACTGGACCTGCGATTTTTTCAGAGTCGCTGTTTATACGAGAAGCGTTTTTTCGGTTTTCGAGGTTTGAACAGGATGCCGACTTTCAGGATGCCACATTTCAAAAGATCAGTGATTTTACCGACTCGTCGTTTGCTGCGCACACGAATTTTAATAATGTGGAATTTCTTATTCCTCCACAATTTTCTGGGACGATTTTTGAGGGAACAGGTCAAGGTGCTAATAAGCAAAAAAACGTAAGTGAAATTATTTCTGTTATCTTGGTTTTCTTAGGGTTTCTCTGTGTTCTTGCCTGGGGATTAAAGAAATGGCGACATTCTGTATGAGTATTTTACATTTTCCACAATATATAGAGAAGGGATTGATGGAGCCCACAAAAGATGGTATACCTTAAAGATCTCACAATGATTTTGACTGTTACGAGAAACGTACTCTATGGAAAGTCTACAAATTGATGAATCGCTAGATGATGCCTACAAAGTTCAACTTGATTCATTTAACGGGCCCCTTGATCTTCTTCTCCATCTTATCCGTAAACAAGAAATTAATATTTACGATATTCCAATTGCGCTAATTACGCAACAATACTTATCGTATATCAATTTACTGAAAAATCTGAATCTCTCATTTGCTGGAGAGTTTCTGGTTATGGCTGCCACGCTGCTTCAGATTAAATCTCGGCTCCTCCTTCCCAAAGATGAGACTCCTGCAGAAGATGAGGGGGAAGGCGAGGATCCTCGTGCGGAATTGGTCCGTCAGCTAGTCGAATATGAACAGTTCAAAGATGCGGCATTCCGTCTTTCTACTCAAGGGAAAATCTGGGGGGAAGCCTTTATTCGTGAGCCGGTTCCGGTGACTCAAGGTCATGAGCTCAGTTCAACTGACGATGACATCCTCTCTGAGGATCTCAGTTTATTTGATCTTGTCGGAGCCCTACAGCGGGTCTTAGATCGAGCGACACCTGGTCAAGTGTTTATCGATGTGACGAAAGAGTCTTTGTCTATCCAGGATAGAATTCATGCGATTCTCGAACGTTTCGAGGTTGAATCGTCAGCCACGTTTGAGGAATTATTTGAGCGTCTTGATTCACGTCCTCTGATCATTGTCACGTTTCTGGCTTTGTTAGAGCTCGTCCGCATGAATTTAGTACGCCTCTATCAAAGTGATATCTTTGGCCCAATCCGCGTATCTCGACATTTTGTTCCAGGCGATGGCAGCGCTGAGCCATCGGTGAGTTAGCTGGGAGAAAATGCCAGAAGATGATGGTCTGTTTGTATCGACAAGAAAAAATTGAGTGCTTTCTTGTAGAACTTGTTGAATGTTTCACGGAGGCTTAGGATGACAGTCAAAGCTTTACGTCAAGAAGATAGCATTGAATCAGAAGAGGGTGAATGTGTGGCAGACGAGCAGGGGCTTTCGATCTCAGATGGTCCGTCGATTGCCGTATTGAAGGAAGAGGAACTAAACGGGAATGGAACAGAGACGTCTGATCTCGCAGATCCAGAAATTAAAGGCATTCTTGAAGCCGTGTTGTTTGTGTCGCATGAGCCGGTCACGGTTGATAAATTAGCTTCGGTGTTAGAAGGAGTTCCAAAATCGAAAATTGTGGAAACTCTACGAGATTTACAGACAGACTATGAGAGTGAAGGACGAGGCCTGTGTCTTTCTGAAGTTGCTGGCGGATTTCTTTTGGCGACTCGACCGGATTGCGGGACGTACATTCGTCGTCTCTCGAAAACCAAATCCACTTCGAAACTTTCTCCATCAGCCCTTGAGGCCTTAGCGATTGTCAGTTATAAACAGCCCATTACTCGTTTGGATATTGAAAAAATACGAGGCGTTGAGACCTCTGGAGTACTCCGGACACTCCTTGACCAAAAGCTCGTACGAATTGTCGGACGTCAAGATGTTCCCGGGCGTCCAATTCTCTATGGAACGAGCAAGCAGTTTCTTCAGCGTTTTGGTCTGCGTGATCTCCGTGACCTTCCTCCACTTAAAGAAATTCAAGACCTTGGAAACCCCTCGACGTTAGCACTTCCGTTTGGTGATGACGAATTGCCTTCAGATGTCGCTTCCTCTGAAGGGAATGCTGACCTTCCCGCCTAGTCCCTCGACCGTGTACACTAAAGAATGTAAACACGGTGCATGATTCAGCTGTTTTTCTCAATCTCCTCTTTGTATAGGAGTTCTAACCTGGCTCGATGTCTCTCATTCTTCCTGACAAGAAATCCCCAGTTGTCCAAGATCTTCATCGACTTCTTGGTGGCGAGAAAGTCAAGAGCGATGTATCCACACTGAAAGCCTATGCGGTTGATGCCAGTATCTATCGACTGTCCCCAAAAGTCATTGCTCTACCCGAATCTGAAGAAGATATTGACCTGATTATGGATTACGCGGTCCGTCACGGTATTCCGCTCACGGCACGAGCAGCTGGGACCAATCTCACGGGATCAGCGATAGGGACGGGGATCATCCTCGATGTCTCCAAGATGAATAAGATTCTCGAAGTGAATCACGCTGAAAAGTGGGCACGCGTTCAACCGGGCATCGTGTTGGCTGAATTGAATAAACAACTCGTGACGTCGAATCTCATGTTTGGTCCTGATCCATCCAGCGGAGAGATGTGTAAACTCGGCGGTATGTTGGCAAACAATTCCTCTGGTCCACATACCCTCCGTTACGGGTCGGTCAAAGATAATGTGCAGGCGCTACGCGTTCGTTTGCCTCAAGAGGGTTGGTTGCACGCTCAATCTTATGAGTTCGGTGCTTTGGCTCTGTCTCAGATTTTTTCCGATCATCCTGCCATTCAATCTCTTGTTGATTTAGTCAAAGCCCATGCGCCACTGATTCAAGCCAAACGTCCTCATGTGAGTAAAAACAGTTCTGGATATAATCTGTTTGATTTGATTGATGGAATAGACCAAGGGGTGTGGGATTTACCAAAACTCTTTATCGGAAGTGAAGGCACGCTCGGGATTTTCAGTGAAGCGACGATACGATTAGTCGATCGACCAACCTCCACGGCCTCCGCCCTCATTCATTTTCAGTATTTAGAGGAAATGGGGGAGGCCGTTCCAGACTTGTTGACGCTTATGCCAAGTGCTCTCGAAGTCATGGATGCCAATACCCTCAACTTAATTGGCCGAGACACGTATGGAATTCCATCTGACTCCGCGGCCACACTACTTATCGAATTTGATCAAGGAGAAGATCCTCGGCGAAGTGAGCAACTTCTGAGCCTCTGTCGTGGATATCGCCTGTCAGCTGAGCCGGTGGTAGCATTTGATGGTGAAAAACAGCAGGAACTCTGGAAAGCTCGGAAAGCTCTGTATCCCACCTTATACCGCTATGATCAACGAAAAAAGCCTATTAATTTTGTGGATGACGTGGTGGTCTCAGCCGAACGAACCGCCGAGCTCATTCGTTACCTGGAAAAGTTTTTTGGAGAGCAAAATATTGCAGTTGCGGTCTTTGGTCATATTGGTGATGGTAACGCTCATATCCTCCCCTTATTGGATCTTAACGATCCAAATGATTTTCAAGGGATGGTGAAGGCGCATCGCGAGGTTCATCAGGTGGTTCTTGAAAATTTTTCAGGGTCTATTTGTGGAGAGCATGGAGATGGCCGCATTCGAGCGGAAATGGTTCGTCCGATGTTTGGTGAGGAATTGTATCAGGTATTTGTTGAGGTGAAGCAGATGCTTGATCCAACTGGAGTCATGAATCCAGGGGTCAAGATTAGCAATGAATCGTTTACTGAGCATATTGACTACGAGCGTCTTGCCAAACCTTGTGCGACCTGTGCCAAGTGTAACGCCGTGTGTCCCGTGTATGATGTCTTTCAATCTGAAGATATGAGTTCTCGTGGATGGTTCGAAATTGTCACGGCCAAGGATTATCGTTATCTGGATTCAAAGCGTGTAGTCGAGGCCTGTTTGAATTGCAAGTCATGTCGGACCGTGTGTCCGGCTGACGTCGATGTATCTGACTTGATCTTGCAGCGTCGTGCAGAACATCCCAATCGACTCATGGGTTGGGTCTTTGCCCTACATGCTCGTCCCAGGCTCTTTGAACCTTTACTCAAAATGGCTGCACATACCCAAGAGATCTGGGATCAACCGACGGTGAGAGGTGTTCTTGAGCGCCTCACTCGTCCAATCCTTCGCCGACTTGCTCCGAATGCCAAAATTCCTCAAGATCTTATATTGCCCCGATTAGCGAAACGTACGTTGCGTGATCGGTACTTCGAGCTTTGTCAGGAGCCTGAGAAGAGTAACTCCAAGGTGGCCTATTTTCACGGATGTGCTGCGAATTATTTTGATGATGGTGTGGGTGATGCGGTCATTGGTGTCTTACGTAAGCAAGGTCTTGAGCCGGCATTGCCTGTTCAGCGTTGCTCAGGAACACCCATTGAAACATATGGTCATCGTGAGTTAGTCAAAGATGGCGCTCGAGAAAATATTGCCAATTTGGCCTCGTATGAGACAGTCGTCACGGGCTGTGCCTCCTGTACGCTCAGCTTAAAAGACTATGCTCGGTTATTTAAAGGTGAACCTGAAGAAGCGCTTGCGAGGCAACTCGCTAAACGTGTGAAACATATTTCTGAATTGGCAGGAAATAACCAACTGGTTGAGGTGAAGGGCAGAACGACGTCATTGTCCCAAAGTGAGGGGATAGAAAAAGTGACGTATCATTCTTCTTGTCATTTACGGGCCGCTGGCGTGACGAAAGCTCCACGCGAGGCATTGTCGAATTTACCAGGTATGCAGTTCGTTGAAATGCAAGATGCTGATCGCTGTGCCGGAGGAGCAGGAACGTATATTGTCAAGGATTATGAGACTTCACAAAAAATTTTCGAGCGTAAGCGGAATGCGATTCTTGCTAGCGGTGCTCAAACCGTGGCTACCAGCTGTCCGGCTTGCATGATTCAGTTGAAAAATGGGCTGAGGGGTACCGTATCCGTTAAGCATATTGCTGAATTGCTCAACGAAGCGCAAGAATAACAATTGTGTCTTGAGAGGGATTCGTGCTTAAATAATTGATGTGTGATTGAGAACCTTTGAGAGGATGATATGATTAAGGTGTTGGTGTTTGGTCAGACCCTTCAGGATGCCGTCGAAGAGCCTGAATTTGAATGCGAAGTCCCTGAACCAATAACGGTGCGGGAACTCTTTCAAGTCCATGCTGAAAAGTTTGAGCCCTTTCAATCGTTTCTCGTTTCTAATCAAGTCATGGTGACAATTAATCTGAAGATTTCAACCTTAGAGTCAAAGATTAAGGATGGCGATACGCTCAAACTCACACATCAGTTTAATCCCGAACTTGAAGGTGCCCGCTGGCATAATCCCTAACCGCAGTCTCCTCCCTCCCCATGAGGGATCTCGCCGACAATTGTCAATCATTCATGCATAGTTAAGTACGCATGGCCATTAACTCCGTAGCTTCTGGAGTATTATAGCGAATCCAACAATTTGAATGCCTGGACACGATACCATGCAAGAAGGTGCAATCTTGCATAGCATTCAACGGCGTGATTCAGCCATCGACCTGATGCTTCAACTACACGTGTCCAGGTCCAGCTGGGGCATATCAACGAACCCCGCTCGGTTACTCACTTCAAAGAGTTGGAGATTATACCTGCATGGATTCTCTGACAGCAACAGCAATCGATCTTATATATGACGTAGTGAATAGCAAAATTTAGCAATATGGTATTCTACCGATTCGGTATAACTGAAACAGCTATAAGCCATCATCTCTACAAAGCAATTTTCAGACTTTTTTCTCTTTTCAAATGTTTATAGATGACTAGCCATACATTGTATGGAGAACCCGTTCTCGCGTTGAAGTCCTTTATTGAATCTCCGTTTGTCGATGAAGAAAGCGTTGAGGTGGTTATTCGAAGGATTTTCCAGGCGCGAGAGTGAGTGAAGAAATGAACAACTGTTGATTACATGACACCCTCCACCTCGGTTATTGAAATTGGATAGAGAATGAAAGAATACTAGCTGTCGCTCAGGATGTGGAATGGTCGCTTCTTGGTCGCGAGGTTTTCGGTATAGCGCATGAAAGCGTACTGAGCTTAAAATGAAGAATACACATGATGGGCTTCGGGGGCTGTTGATCTCTTTGAGTCTTGGTCTGGTACCAAAGAATCTGTCGTGTTGCCTTCAAGATCAGTATTTATCAGTATCCAGGAATCAGGGTTGGCATTAATGGCTGTGACTAATTCAGCGTGGAGTTGATGGCCAGCTCGATCAGCAATGAAGTGACCAATAACCGGTACTCCGAGTAAGGCTAAGTCACCGATAAGGTCTAGGATTTTGTGACGAACGCATTCATCTGTATAGCGGAGGCCGGTTTCATTCAAAAGTTCTGTATCCGAAAAGACGAGCGTGTTTTCCAATGAACCTCCCATCCCAAGCCCTCGAGACCAGAGCCCTTCTACTTCTTCCTTGAAAGCAAATGTTCTGGCGCTTGCGATATTTCGTTGAAATTCTGTTGGAGAAGAGTGATGAACATAGGTTTGAGATTGAATGAGCGGGTGATCATACTCAATAGAATAAGAAACCTTCTGTAGCGGGGCGGGGTAGACGGTCAGTGATTTATTGCCGCGTTCAACCGATATAGGATGTACAATTTTCAAATACGTTCTCGGGATCGTTTGTTCGATAATTCCCGCTTCTTGCAGCAATTTCACAAATGGCGCCGAGCTGCCATCCAGAGCAGGGATTTCATTGCCAGCAAGCTCGAGGCTGGCATTATCAATTTCAAGCCCAGAAAGTGCGGAAAGGAGATGTTCAACTGTTTGTATTTGAAACGCATTGAAGCTCAGCGCTGTGCATAAATCCGTTGGATGGAGGCATTGAATGGTAGCTGGGCAGGCTTCGAGCACACCTGATGTGACTTTGTGAAACACGAGGCCTGTACTAGGAGGCGCAGGGTGAATCGTCAGTTCAGCCCTCTCTCCAGAGTGAAGTCCTACTCCTGAAACAGAGATCGCCTTACCAATCGTTTGTTGAAATCTCATTCACGCCTCTCATTAGGTTGGAGTCACATGCTGAAAATGGGAAATTCTAGCAATAGAAAGAGCAATTAAGATGCCGAATAATGAATGAGCAAAAACGATTATGAATTGAATGAAATGTATAACAATGGTAACGTGTTTATCCTCAAAGGTCCAGTAAAAATGTTGCGTGAATGTTGCACCTGTATCATTTTTGTCTACTATAGCGAATCCCAAATAAGTTCCAGCTCGGCAATCAACTAACCCCGCGCCATGACTCACTTCAACCACGCGGAAATTATTTGAACCGGCTATAGTCATCTCACCAGCAGGCATCCCGCATTTTGTGTTTTGAAGAATTTCCGAATGTGATGAAGGCTCTCCTAGACATTTTGACCCCTGAAGAGTGTTTAACAATCGGATCCTGTGAAAAAACGTTCTTTTGATGGCAAGAGCAACTTTGTTGGCGGCTGGTCATGTCATGCACGCAACTCTAAAATAACGTGTTGCTGAGAGCTAGATGTAAAGGGAAAGTTTACAGAGAATTTACGCGGGGTCTCGCGTGCACTCTAGCGAATCCAAATACGTTCCAATTGAGGCATATCAACTAACTCCGTGCGATGACTCACTTCACACATACGGAAGTTATTGGAAACCGCTATAGGAGCGTTTATGAATTAATGACAAAGGGTTGCGTGAATACAACGTATTCTTTGGGAAGATGGTCACATTTGTTTGCCTGAATCAGTCCTCGAATGATTCCATGGTGTTTTTTTGGTAATCCAGACTCAATAAATGCTTCTTCAAAGAGAGGCCATCTGAGATGCCGATGAGTCGCGAGTTGTTCTCGTTCCTCTTCAGACTTCTGTTGTAACGAGGTCGAGAAAAAGCGAATGGCTTTTTCGACGCTGTTATAGGGAGGCGCAAGATGGAGACATGCATAAAATTGTTCAAGATGATAGCGGAAGTCCTCACGGAGTGATAGCACGAGGTTGTCAGGTTGTTGGCTCATTAGTTTATCCAGTTAAGAGAGTCGTAGATTGGCACACGAGCGAATCATCATAAAAAAAAATAGAGGCCAACCTCAAGGGGGGTTGGCCTCATGTGGCTCATGGGTGCTGAGAAAAGAAAAGCGTTCTGAATCTGCAAGCGCTACTTGATGGCAGCCAATAATTGTTTCATATTGGGATCTTTGAGTTTTTGGAGGGCCTTGGCTTCGATCTGTCGCACACGTTCTCGTGTGACCGACATCGTCTGTCCCACTTCCTCTAGCGTCCACGGTTCATCTTGCCCGAAGCCAAATCGGAGGCGAATGACCATTTGCTCTCTTTCGGTCAGTGTGCTGAGAACACGCTGGACTTGTTGATTGGTTTGTTTTTTCGCAATAGGAGATTCTGGAGAAGCGGATTTGACGTCAGCTACAAAGTCCGTTAAGAGCGTTTCGCCATCTCCGACCGGCGTTTCAAGTGAGAGTGGATCTTGAAAAACCTGTACCGTTTCCTGGACTTTATCAGGGCTAATATTTAAAAACGTTCCGATGTCTTCCATTTGTGCTGGTGCGGCATATTGCTGGGTCAATCGTTTGGACACACGGGCAATCTTATTCGAAATTTCGTTCATATGGACTGGGATACGAATTGTTCGTGATTGATCAGCCAGAGCTCGAGTAATTCCTTGGCGTATCCACCAGGTTGCATAGGTGCTGAATTTAAATCCTTTGCTATGTTGAAACCGCTCTGCGGCTTTCATTAGACCAATATTACCTTCCTGGACAAGATCTAAGAAGGCAAGGCCATGTCCAGCGTACCGTTTGGCAATGTCGACGACTAATCGTAAGTTTCGTTGGACAAGCTCTGTTTTGGCCTGTTCCAACTGTAAGCCGGCAGCTTGCAGCTGTTTGCAGAGCAAGGCAATCTGTTTTGAGTGTCGTCCGTCTTCTTTCTCTAAGGTCAACAACGTGAGTCTGGCTTCTTCAATAGCAGGGACGGAAAGTCCAGTGAGTTGATGAATCTCTTTGAGTTTGTCAATGGCCTGCTGTTGAGGTGTTGATTTCGGCAAGAGTTTAGCCACTTGCAGACCTTGCTTTACCGTGGTTCGTATTGAATGACTGGCTTGGTCAATACGTTTTCCCAATTCGGCTTCAGAGTGACGGTCGAGCAAGGGTTTTGGTCCGAAGGAACGAAAATACAGAGATTCGAGTGCCGGGGAATTGGTCCCTGCTGACGGGGTATATGTTCGACCAGCATCTGATGGCATTTCGTCAATATGAGTGTTGGAAAGAGTGGCTTGTGTGTGTTTCATAATCTAGGTTTCCATGGGGTGAATTGTTTCGACTTTTTCATTTAAATAACAGATCATATAATTGACCTTTGATAATCATGAAAAAAGCAAAAAACAAGCCACGTATGAATAAGAGTAGAAAAAATTAGTGTATTTACCTTCAGGTATCCCTCTGTTGTCCGTTAGGTGTTGAGTGGTCATTTAGAGGAGAAGGTTTTGTTGGTTGCGGTTGAGATTGCCTAACCTGTTGTAAAGATTGATATTTCAATTTAAATTTCTCATGTATTTCAGAAAGGACATGAAGGAAGACTGAATAGTACCTTCTTTCCGAGTTCTCTATTCATGTGTTTCATCGGATGAGTAAGGAGGTTCCTGGAGTCAACAGCGGAAAAAGGTTGGAATCTTTGACTCTGTGAGGCATTATTTGACAGTTTTTCAAGTTAATGGCCATGAACAGATGAAAAGTGATGGTGCGGGTCGTTCTGTGGGCAGTGTTCTTTAAGGCAATATGAGGAAGACTGGGGAATGATATTGCGGAAATGACATTGCTCTAGCCGTTTCAGTTATACCGAATCGGTAGAATCCAAAATTGCCAAATTTTGATATCCACTACGTGATATTCAAGGTCAATTGCTGTCAGAGAATCCGTGCGGGTATAACCTTCTAATGTTTGACGTGGGTAATGACGCTGGCTTGGCGACCTCAAGTCGACATCTCAGGAGCAGAACCGCGTTGAACGTCAGGTACCTATTGAGGTTACGCAGGATCACACAACAATCGTCGCTACGAGGACACCTGTAACCCTCATGGTTCGTATGCCGAGTGCGTCTCACTCAGTAGGGGTTGGACTGACAAAGAGCACTGGCGTGTTACGCGTTCGTGTCCTAGGCCATCTATGAGAACATCATTGAGTGACCCTAGTGAACTTCAGTAAAGATTGAAACGACAAGGTCAGTGGTGCGTTGGGCGTTCGTGGCCTAGGCCCCGAACTTATTTGGATTCACTATAGATCTGCCCTTTTGGAGAAAAAATTTGTGGAATATTTTATGGACTCGTTTCATGCGATGTTGAATTTCGACTTCCAGTGCCAGAGCTCCATCATTCCAATTTTTTGTCGTAAACCCTAAGCGTCGGGCCAAAAAAATCAAGCCATCAGAACTGGATTCTGGCAACACCAGGTCTTGCGCATGTCCTCGAACAATACGAAGTGCGTCGATCAACTGACGAAAAAATAGATAATCTTCATGTAGAACAGTTTCTTCATCAGCTTGAAGAATCTTCCGCCGTTGAAGTGTTTTTAATGCCTCAAGCGTATTGGATGTACGGAGCGATGATAAGCGATGACCGTGCATTAGCTGGAGATATTGAGTGAGGTATTCAATATCAATAATACCGCCTGGGCTATATTTCACATGAATGGACTGTCCTGGCACGAGTTCTTTTATTTGTCTGGTTCGGAGACCGAGAGCGATGTGTAACTGCCAGGGTTTGGCGCTATAGACATATCGATCACGATGCGTTTCCACTTTTTCCCCTAATATAGTATCGCCGGCAACATGACGAAGTTTGATCAAGGCTTGACGTTCGAACGGGGCTGCCGAACCATCATGATTATAATACTTGCAGATTTCTTCGAAGGAATTTGCCAGAAGGCCTTTGTCACCATAAGGCCTCAGTCGTGTGTCGACATGAAAGATACCCTTATTTTTGGCTTCAATCCAACGAAGAATTTCTTGCACGAGTTGTTCGAAGTAGTCAGTTGAGACCAATGGGAGTGCACGGCCAGCGGGTTTTTTCATCTCATAGACAAACAATACTTCAATGTCAGAGGCATAGCCAAGTTCTTTTCCTCCCAATTTTCCCAGACCAAAAATGGCGAATGAGTACTGTGGGATTGCGAGTTTAAGCCGTCTGAATTGCTTGGCCAGAACCTGTTGCGCTTCGCGCAACGCATAGTCAAGGACGATTTCAGCAAGATTGGTTAAGGCGAGTGAAAAGTCAGGCAACCAAGCGGTATCCAGCATGTGCTTCATGTCGATTCGGAATAATTCTTGGTCCTTAAACGTATTCAGGCGAGATCTTCGCTCTTCAGTGGATTTACAGGATTTAAGTTGGGCGGTTAGTGCTCGGTCAAGATCAGCCTTTTCGCGGATAATGGGCCCCTTCAGGAAACCTGACATGGCCGGTAAAAGATTCGAATGTTGTCGGCGAAGCAGGTCTTCCCAAAGAAAATCACTACTCCCAAACAATTTGGCGAGATGGCCGAGTAACGATTGCTGTCGTAAGAGAGAAAATGTTTGAGGGTGTTGTTGGTCTCCTTGTAGATCATCCAAGAGTTGGTCGAAGTGCTCGAGGGCTTTCCCTGGATCAGGTGCCCATGTCAGAAAATGTGAAAATTCTTTGATGAGTGCCGCAGTGGACGTGAGTTCTTGTTGTTCATGGCGATCGTTGATTTTTCCTCCCGTTCGCCCTTGGACAAATAATTCATTGTGAGCGGTGTGACCTTTCACTTCAATTTTGGCTTTTGAGATATAGACTCCGCGCATGGTGAGGGCATTGGCAAAGGTATACAGGAAGGCTGGCGTATCTGTCGCACGAATTTCCATGACGGTGGCATCTGGTGCACGATCGTTGTGAAATTGGATTTCCACTGGATGAACCACATCGGAGACATGCGGCTTGAGTCGCTCAAGTGTTTCAATCAGGGCACGATTGACATGGCTACGAACTTTTCGGAAATGGCGATCCTCGAGCAGGCGGATCATAGAGAATACGGCTTCTCGAAAGGTCATCTGCTGGGCACGGTGAAAGACGCATCCCGGTAACAGCTTGACGTTGAACACATCGACCACTTTTTTTCGAGAAAGCCCACGTATTGACTTCGCGGCGAGGGCAGACCCTGCTCCAGTTTGGGCTTGACGTCGATGGCGATTAGATAGCGAAGTCTGTGTCGCGACGTGTTCCGTCAAGGTATAGATTGTCGCATTTCGAATGTCGAGCCCGACGGACGATAAGAGGCCACAAAGCATGGAAAACTCTGAATAATAATCATAGGCGACAATCGTTAATTGGTAGATATGCTTTGGGCATTTTTTTATGGTAATAGCGCATGGATTCTCAGGTGTGAGGGTACCGACTAAAGCGAGATGTTCGATGACGAGATCCAGCGAAAAGTGATCGAAATATTCTGGGTCCATTCGATGAACAAAATCCTGGATAATGAGCGGATTAAGCTCAGGACAGGCATCCTGCAATTCTTGAATTCGATGCTGATGGTCCATCACGATAAGAATATCCTGAAATGGGGATGCATTGTAAGGTCCATAGTCTGATCGTATATAATAGGCATTCTTTATGAAAGACCCTCAAAAACGAATCTCACGCGCCAAGCCTGAAGCTCACACACTCGATCCCACGCCTCTTTTACTTTCATCGACTTTAGGGGCCAATGAAGTGGATCGCTTACTTAGGCCGTATGGATTTGAGAGGCCAGCTCAGGCCGATGCTAATCTGCAGGCGATGGCTGGCCATCCAGAAGAACGTCGGGCCCTGTCGGTCATTCTAGCAGACTTACTGTGGGCGATTGGCGAAACGGCTGATCCTGATCAGGCTTTAAATTTCTGGGACCACTATATCGCGACAGGTGTTCAACGTCGATCGCTTTTTCAATTTTTAGGCCAAGCACCGAGAATGTTGCATTTGATGAGTATGATTTTTGGCAATAGCCCGGCCATGGCCGAGACGCTGATTCGCGATCCCATGCTCATGTATTGGCTCGTCGAAGAGCAGGTTGAAAGTCGGGCTCCGACTCGTCGGCAAATGAATGACGATCTACGAAAATCTTTAGCCACGTTTCAGCGTTATGACATGAAAGGGGATGCTCTACGACGCTTTAAGCGGAGAGAAATGCTGCGTATCGGTATTCGAGACATGTTGCGTGTGGCAGATGTCTCAGAAACGGTGGGCTCTCTCTCAGATATGGCCAATGTCCTGATCCAAGCGGTCTATGAACTCGCTGATGAATATTTCCGCGCACAACATGGGACGCCATCTCATCGTGACCGGCATGGACAGTTGACTCGGACGGGATTTGTCGTCATGGGAATGGGAAAACTTGGAGGAGGGGAACTGAATTATAGTTCTGATGTGGATCTTGTGTATCTGTATGAAACGGGTGATGGTGAAACGCAATCGGCGAACGGGCAACTTCCAATCTCTAATGATGAATACTTTGAGAAACTCGCGCGCGAAATTACGCGTGTGCTTGATGTCACGACGGATGAAGCCGCGATCTTTCGCGTCGATTTACGTTTACGTCCTGAGGGTGACATTGGAGCCGTAGCCAAATCGCTAGAGGATTCAGTGCATTATTACCGAACTCGTGGACGAGACTGGGAACGGATGGCATTTATTAAAGCGTATCCGATTGCTGGAGCGAAGCCGATCGGCAGGTTGTTTCTTCGTCGCATTCGATCATTCATTTTGGGAAAAAAGAATGCAACGACTCAAGATGTCCTGCAAACGGTTCGGTCACTGAAACTGAAAATTCATACGAAACTTCTTCGACGGGGCGAAGAAACACGGCATGTCAAATTGGGTGTCGGAGGAATTCGAGAAATCGAATTCTTGGTCCAAGCACTCCAGTTGTTACACGTTCACCAAACACCACAGGTGATGGAACGAAATACGATAAAGGCCCTGGCTCTTTTAGGTGGAGTAAAGATTTTGTCTGAAGAATCGGTTGAACAACTGAATAGTGCCTATCGATTTCTTCGCGACCTCGAACATAAATTGCAAATGGTGAATGATCTCCAAACGCATGTCCTTCCCCGTGATCTAGAAGAGGTGGCGAAATGTGCCGTCCGTATGGGGTATCCCAAAGGTGAATCATATGCCAAAACAGCTCAAGCATTTTTAGATGATTATGGCCATCATACCTCAGTCGTTCATCGTCTCTATCAACAGACCATCGGGCTTTAGATCTTAAGGCTTGAAATGTTCATATTTATGGTTATCTAGAGGACAGACCAAAGATGACGATGATACGTGGATGAGGAAGAACTATGTACATAAAGGGGTTATATGATGGATATGAATAAAATGACAATAAAACTTCAAGAAGCTCTTCAAGCGGCTTCTGGCATTGCCATGCGGAGAAATCATCAAGGCGTGGATGTCGAGCATTTGTTGTTGGCTTTACTCGATCAGAATGGTGGACTCACGAAACCCATTCTTGAGCAGGCAGGTGTGTCGCCGGTGGCCGTACAGCAAGCGTCCGAGCAGGCCGTCAATAAAATCCCTCAAGTTCAAGGTCGTACAGGTGGCCCTGGGCAAATTCATTTAACACCAAGGATTGCCTCGGTATTGTCGCATGCGGAAGATGAAATGAACGGACTCCAGGATGAATATTTAAGTGTCGAGCATGTACTGTTGGCGATGGTGGAAGAAGGTGGGATTTTTCGCGCCATCGGTCTCAAGCGCGATAAATTACTTGCAGGACTTCAACATGTGCGAGGGAATCAACGTGTGACGAACCAGGATCCAGAAGGCACCTATCAATCACTTGAAAAGTATGGACGAAATCTGACGAAACTTGCGGAGCAGGGGAAGCTTGACCCTGTCATTGGTCGTGATGAAGAAATTCGTCGGGTTGTCCAGATTTTGTCGAGACGAACAAAAAATAACCCCGTTCTCATCGGTGAGCCAGGAGTCGGAAAAACTGCGATTGTCGAAGGGCTGGCACAACGTATCGTTAAGGGAGATGTCCCTGAAGGACTGAAACAAAAGCGTGTGGTGGTTCTAGATATGGGGGCGTTGGTCGCGGGTGCAAAATTTCGTGGTGAGTTTGAAGAACGACTCAAAGCAGTCTTGAAGGAAATACAGTCTTCTCAAGGGCAAATTCTTCTTTTTATCGACGAATTACATACCGTCGTCGGGGCAGGGGCGGCAGAAGGTTCGATGGATGCCGCGAATCTGTTAAAGCCAATGTTAGCCAGGGGAGAGCTTCATTTAATTGGAGCTACGACCCTAAACGAATATCGAAAACATATTGAAAAAGATGCTGCCCTTGAGCGACGGTTTCAAACAGTGCTCGTTGATCAACCTTCTGTGGAAGATACGATATCCATTCTACGTGGTCTGAATGAACGGTATGAGGTCCATCATGGGGTTCGAATAAAAGACGTGGCGCTTGTGGCCGCTGCCAAGCTTTCGCACCGATATATTGGGGATAGGTTCTTGCCTGACAAAGCTATTGATTTGGTCGATGAAGCTGCTGCGCACCTACGGACGGAGATCGATAGTATGCCAGCGGAGATGGATGAACTCTCTCGAAAAGTGATGCAGTTGGAAATTGAACGTGAAGCCCTGAAAAAAGAAACTGACCCTGGAAGCCAGGTTCGACTCGAAAATCTCAATCAAGAACTGACAGAAAAACAGCAGGCGCTTGAAGAGCTCAAATCTCAATGGGATACCGAAAAAGCGTCAGTTGGACGGCTCCAGGATCTTCGCCAGCAGATGGAAGATGTGAAACGAGAGATTGAATTAGCCGAACGGAATTATGATCTAAATCGAGTCGCCGAGTTACGCTATGGGACGCTTCCTCGTATTGAGCAGGAACTCCATGCCGAAGGCGAACATCTTGGTGAAAAACAGGGAGAACATCGTTTATTAAAAGAGGAAGTCGATGAAGAAGATATCGCCGAAGTTGTGAGTCGGTGGACCGGAATCCCTATTAGTCGTCTGATGCAGGGAGAGGTGGAAAAGTTACTGCGCCTTGGGGACTTGCTTCATGAACGGGTGATTGGGCAAGAGGAAGGGGTGCAAGCAGTCGCGGATGCGGTGCTGCGAGCACGATCTGGTCTGAAGGATCCTCAGCGACCGATTGGATCGTTCTTGTTCCTTGGGCCGACTGGAGTTGGAAAAACTGAGCTCGCCAGGGCGTTAGCCAGTATTCTTTTCGATGACGAAGGCAATATGATTCGGATTGACATGTCCGAGTACATGGAAAAGCATACGACGGCGAGACTGATCGGTGCGCCTCCTGGATATGTGGGCTACGAAGAAGGAGGACAGTTGACCGAAGCTGTCCGTCGTCGGCCATTCTCCGTCATCTTATTCGATGAAATTGAGAAAGCCCATCATGATGTTTTCAATGTCTTGCTTCAGGTCTTAGATGATGGAAGACTCACCGATTCTCAAGGACGTACCGTAGACTTTAAAAACACAGTTCTGATTATGACATCGAATTTAGGGAGTCAAGAGATTTTAGATGCGCAGGAGCAAGGATTGTCATACGAACAACTGCATGCATTAGTCATGAGTGAGGCAAAACAGCATTTTCGTCCAGAGTTTCTGAACCGTGTTGATGAAGCGGTCGTGTTTCACCCACTGACAACCACAGACTTGAGTCACATTGTGCAGATTCAATTAGAGAGACTTCGTCAACGTTTAGTTGAACGTCGCATGACGTTGGACGTGACGGATTCGGCCATTACGGAATTGGCTTCACGTGGCTATGATCCTGTGTATGGGGCTCGTCCGCTTAAACGATTAATTCAGCGTGATATCGAAACCCCGCTTTCTCGACTCATTGTGAAAGGAGAGTTGAAGGATGGAGAACGTGTGACGGTTGACTTTCAAGACGGTGCGATGACTTTCGCGACACAGTCCGAGGATGTCTCCCTAACGTAATTGTTTTGAAAATACTGATCATACGAGTAAAGGCTATTGTATGGCTTGAAGTTTTAAGGACAGATGTTGGTCTTTTCCTTGTCGGCGAATTTTGATCTTGATACGGTCTCCAACTTTATATCGGTCAAGAATCATAGCGAGATCGTCCACAACTCTGACGGGTTTACCGTCAACTGCTGTAATGACATCGCCTAGCCGAATTCGTCCTCCGCGCATTTCTCTGGCACTTTGAAGGCCTGCTTGACTTGCCGGTCCTCCAGGTTCGATACGAGCGATCACCAGACCTTTAATTCCCCAACGAGCAACAATGGAGTCAGGAATGAGGGAAATGCCAAGCCCAGGCCGAATCACTTTTCCAAATGTAATGAGTTGAGGGACAATACGGCTGATGGTATTGACAGGCACCGCAAAGCCAATCCCTGCAAACGCACCACTGGGGCTGATGATTTGTGTGTTGACGCCTATTAAGTGGCCACGGCTATCCAGTAATGGACCACCTGAGTTTCCAGGATTGATCGCGGCATCGGTTTGGATGACACCTTCGATGGTTCGTTCATTCAACGATTTGATCGTGCGCCCCAAGGCACTCACGACTCCAGTGGTCAAGGTGTGGTCCAAGCCAAATGGGTTGCCGATGGCGAGGACTCGTTGTCCTACACGCAAATCTTTTGAGCTTCCAACGTCAATGGGGTCAAAATTTTTCGTGTGATCATGAATATGTAACACCGCAAGATCATGATCAGGGTCAACACCAATGACGCTGGCTTTATGGGTTGACTGATCATCCAAGACGACTTGTATGGAGTCTGCCTGATAGATGACATGAAAGTTCGTGACAATATGTCCATGATTATCCCAGATAAAACCCGACCCTGATCCTTGAGGAACTTCAAACGTATTTAATGACCAAAAGTCACGACGCAGGGCGGTATTCGTAATATAGACAACTGAGCGGCGGGCACGTTCAAACACTTCTATAGTCGCTATTTCGTCAGGACTTAATGAGGAAGGTTGTTGATTTTTGGTGAAGAAAATTTGTGGCTTTTGGATTGTGGATGCAGTGTAGAAATGATGGTCTTCCGTCCTCGTCTCAGCACCAAAGGACCATGAGAGGTCAAGCATGAGCAGAATCAAAATCACAAAGGAGAAAAGGTTTATCGATTTTACCAACGAATGGAGGGTGTTGTGTACTTTGTAATTTTTACTCATGATTTACATTCGTTGTGAGAATCCATCGTGAGCATAAATAACGGTGTTGTGGACTTGATCTTATTCTCCTATCATTTGAAGCACGACGTCTCTTGTCCGAGCGCGTGTGTCAAAATCAATAAGGACGACTTGTTGCCAGGTGCCGAGCGTGAGGGTGTAATTCACGAAAGGAATGGTGACGAACGCTCCTTGAAGTTGGCCGCGGAGATGGCTGTGGCCGTTGTCCTCACCAGGATTATGGGTGTTGTGTAACCAGTCAGGATTGGATGGGATTAACTGATCCCATAGACGGGTTGTGTCACCTCTGATCCCAGGCTCGTCTTCAATAATCATGATTGAGGCGGTGGTATGTTTGACAAACACGGTGACTGTGCCAGCTTGAAGCCCAGATACTTTCAGCGTTTCTTGAATAGGTTGTGTGATATTTTCAATGTGCGTGCCACCCTTCATCTTATACTGCATCTGTTCAGTCACGACTGGCATGGTATGAAATCTTTCTGAAGGTTCTGGATGTAACGGAAATCTTGTTGAGTAAAGGGTTTTCCTCGTGCATCTGTCAACACCTTGATGAACGATTGGCGAGTCATGAGTTGTTGAATGGCTAACAAAACCGGTTCGCTCACAATACCTTCGGATTGTAATTGTTGAAGGTAGTGAAAGGCTTGCTTCAAGCTTTCACGTGACCGGGTATAGTAATCACGACCACGCTGCCGATTATTATAGGCCTCTAGTTGTTCGCAGGCGACGAGGATTTCCGCTAATTGGCGAACCCATCGTGGTGCATGCCGTAATTTTTCAGGGTAATAATAGTAGAGCATGATCTGTTCCATCCATGGAACCCATGAGATGCCCATGTCCCTCAGATGTGGTTTCACCCCACGAAGGTGTTTTCGTAAACGTCGTGCAAAGCCTAAGCGCATTTCAACTTGTGCCGTGGTCCATTCATCCAAGGGAATGTTTTGACGTTCAAGATCTTTTCCGTATCGAAGCAGAAAGGCTTCGGTTTCTTTACCATACGGGGTATGCGGGTACATAGTGCGCCATTCTCGTGGTCGAGTCGGGATGCCGTGAGTTTTGGCCCATGACCAAATTTTCCCAAATAACGGCTGATCAAGTCCAGCTCGACCGAGGTCGTGCAGGAGACAGGTAATTTCAAAAAGCCTGATTCGGTCTGCTGGATATCCGAGATCTTTAGCGACCATACGGCAGAGCGAGGCCGTTCGCAGTGCATGAGATTTATCGTATCCGGGAATGATGATTTGGGGATTCAGGGGGTGTGGGTAGTCATAAAGTTTAAGAAGTTTCTTGATAAGGAGTTTTGGCAGATGTCCTTCTGATTGTGCATGAAGAGGGGGAGCAATCCGATGTGTGTTAATAGGAAGATGATCTCCGTCAGAAGGCCTCCTAAGAGGCACGATCGTGATGCGATGAATAGTGAATTAAGTCGAAGAATATCGACACTTTTTAGGCATGTCAAGTTGAGGGAAGTGATGTACGCGAGGTTTCACCTTCTCTTATCGATAGTATGATGAGCATGCTGTTCAACAGCATGGGTGAGTTCTTTGACGTATAATAACATGAATGGTGTCCCGACGAACCGTGGACTCTCTGAATCTTCGCTGGCAGTCAGATACGTTTGCGTTTTCTCGTCACAAGGCAAATTATCCCTGCTGGTGAGATACTTTTTGATGTATCTCTACCTCTGATACAGTGATGCTGGGAAATTGTGCTCATAGGTTCTTCCGACAAGTCGGGTGACGACCATTTTACTGACTGGTTGATGAGCTCTTTCGTATTGACTTTACCCCTTTTGGAGTTGGGAATAGAAATTTCGTGAAAGGTCGCTTCTCTCGAATCGTTGCTGGTGGCAGTCTTCTTGTGATTGTCGTGTTTGGCGTATTTATGATTCTCCCTTTGTTTCTGAATCCGACATATTTCACCGACATGGCGTTCGAATATATGCAGCGTACATTGGGTCCACACCTCACTGTTGGGCAAGCGCGCTTGTCGTTGTGGCCGTATCCACATGTCGAAGTGTCAGAAGTGATTGTGAAAGAGCATCCGGATGCCCACGCGTTCTTTCGTGCAACACGTGTCAGTCTTGATTTGAAATTTCTTCCTCTCCTTCGTCAAGAATTTGCCGTCAAAAAGCTCTTGATTGATCAGCCAGAGATGGAAGTCAAGCGAGATCGTGCTGGAGAATGGGGAATGTTACCGTCCGACGGAAATCTTCTGAAGGAGACAGTGTTGGCTGATCTATTGTCGGTAGAAGAGGTGATGATTTCCAATGGAAGCATCACCTTTATCGATGGATCGCCTCGTGAAGAAGCGCGTGGAGTCGTCTTTGAAAACGTGACGCTCTCGCTCGTCGGTCAGGAACCCGATATGTTTTCGGCCACGGTCGAGGCATCTGGGAAAATTCGACAGCCTGAAACGGCTTCAGTGTTTTTCTTTGATGGCATGGTTAATTTTAGTCCTTCGGACGACGCCCAGGCCGTCTTTCACTTTGCGAATGTTTCGCACATGTTGAAGATGAATGGTAACTTGAAGGTTCGGGATTTGGCTATGGGACAGGTCACGGATTTCTTTGCTATTCAAACCGGAGGGGTCGACGATCTTGGATTAGCCCAGATTGATAGTCACGTGACACTGATGCCGGGTCGCATTGGGTATGAGTTAACATTGCCTGAATTGCAGATAGACAGTCAGGCGGGTTCTCTGTCCGGGAATGCCAATATTTCTGGGCTCCTGGCTCCAGGAGATCTGACCATGTCTGCCAGTTTTGAGTCGACCCCGTTCTCTTTGCAGGCGGTTCAGACGGTTATCCCCAAGCATCGAGTGCCATCCACGTTTCTTCCTTTATGGGAGGCGTCGGAAGTCGGAGGGACAATTCAAGTTCGGCAAGCGACTGTGGCGGGTTCAACTCGCTCGGATGTGGGTATTTCTCTGGTCGGAACATTTCAGCTTGTTCAAAGTTCTTGGAAGCATCAAACTGGAAAGCCGGTGCTGGAAGCGATTGACGGAGAAATTGTCGTAGAGCCAGATCGAATTCGACTCATTGATTTTCGAGGAATGTATGAGTCGTTACCAATTCAGTCAGCGCATGGGATGATCTTATTTAAAGATTCAGGTCCCTGGATCGAAGTTGATCTTCAAGGTCAGATCATGGCCAGTCAGATGACAGATGTGATTGCGCAACTCACTTCTTCAAGACAGGCTCATGGTTATCTTGCACGCCTCACGGGTCTCAAAGGTGTTGGAAATTTACATATGCAGTTTTCGGGACAATTGAATAGTCCTGAAGGAGTGGTATTTCGCTCTGGTGAATATGAACCCCATGGGCTGACGTGGAACATGGATGAGTTGCCTGATCCCGTTTCTCTTGAAAAGGGTAAATTCCTCTTCTCGGCAAATGAAATACAGCTCCATGAGGTTCAGGGCGTTGTTGGTAAGAGTCCATTTCGATTACATGGGACGATTCAGGCGACTCGACGTCCCGTATTCGAACGATTCAGTGTTGATGCCACACTACGACAGGAACTGATGAGTCATCTCATACATCAATCTCCACAATTCCAAGAGGTGGCGATGACTGGAGAGGTGCCCCTTCATGCTGAATTGTCCGGACTTATTGATGCTCCGAAACTCAAGGGGACGTTCGACTTACTTGATTCATCGCTTCATTGGCCTCGTGTGATTAAAAAGCCCCGCGGCGTACGAGGCGCATTGAGTTTTGATCTCGGTGTTCATCAAAATGGAAACTTTGTTATTCATCAGGCCGAGCTGGCGATCCTTCCGTTCCGATTCTCTGTCCGGGCCAATGTGCGAGTCAATCCTGCCTTTGAGGTTCATGCTCGAGTCAATACCGGACCAATCAATTTAGGTTTGTTGCCCAAAGGGGTCATCGTTGGCAATCGAATTTTACGTGCGGGGATACTTGAAGTTTCTCTTGACGTCCGAGGTCGTGGCCTGAACTGGTCCCGTTGGAGTCCAAGAGGGTGGATTGCGTTGACCGATGGAGTGGTCGACTCCAGGGATCTTCCGACGCCAATCACCCAGTTGTTGTTTCGTCTGAAACTGAATCCAACTTTTGCAGAGGTGAAGCAGTTAGAGTTCAAGATGGAGAAGAGTGACATTCAGTTAACTGGAACGGTGAAACATTGGAGAGAGAAGCCTGAAATAGATGTGGTGCTTGAGTCATCAAATTTTGACATTGATTTACTGATTCCTAAGGGGAGGGGGTCGTCTTTGCGCGATTGGCTGGCTGACCTGGCTGGGACGAGTATCGTGATGGGGAATATTCATATCGATCATCCAACGTATAAAAAATTAGAAGGGGAAAACCTTTCGGGAATTCTGAAAATTCGTGATAGCTTAGTGACCCTTGACCGAATTCGCAGTCAAGCCTATGGTCAACCAATTGCCGGTCGAGTGTTCATCCATCTTCCAAAAGAGAGACCTGTGGCAATCCGTTCGTCCTTTCATATGAAAGGGTTGCCGTTCGATCATATTCAGCAGTCGTTCGGGCATGAAGATCGCTTGATCACGGGGCAACTATCTGTACGTGGCATGATACAAGGGCATGGTCGAAATCCGCGTGGGGTCATGGCCACGTTAAATGGAAATATCGATGTGATGATGAAGCAGGGACATGTCAAGAAAGGAACTGTCTTGCCTCAAATTTTATCACTCTTGAATCTTGCGACGGTCTTGCGCGGAAAAGTCGACTTGCAAGAGCAGGGTTTCCCGTATAACAAAATGACGGCCACGTTGAATATTCAGGATGGGACCATTTCATCAGACAATGTCATGGTCGACAGTCCAATTATGAAAATGACCACAGCCGGGAAGTTTGATCTGGTAGCAGATAAACTGGATGTTGCGATTGCCGTCAGTCCATTTGGTCAGCACACCGAATTTTTGAGGAAAATCCCCTTGTTTGATCGAGTGGGGGGGGGGGATCAAAAAGGATTGGTGACTGCGTTATTTCATGTGCAAGGATCAATCACCACTCCTGAGGTTCGCTATAGACCGTTGGAGTTATTTGCCTCTGGATTAACGGGATTTTCTCAGTTGGCTCTTGATGCTCTTCGGAACTCGATGATCCTTCCAGTCAATGACCAACGTTCTGAAGCACTCAAGCAGGAAGAAAATCTTCCTTTGGAATGAAGTGTGCAAGAGTTTTTCCATTGTCAAAGACTCTTCTTGTCCATGCTGCAAGTGAAAATGTCTTGATGTTCTGATAGGAAACGGTTTTTTTACTCATGCTTAAAAAGGATTCATAATGATCCCGACAGTTGAATGGAAAAATGGTTTGGTGAACATTCTTGACCAGAGTCTTTTGCCTGAAAAGGTTGAGGTGCTGGTGTGTCACGATTACCAAACGGTCGTAGAGGCCATTAGCAATCTTCGAGTGCGAGGCGCTCCGGCTATTGGAGTTACGGCTGCGATGGGTTTGGCGTTGGGAGGACAAAGTATTCATGTGTCGTCGTTTGAAGAATTCCAGCGAGAATTTCATGTGATGTGTGACTCGATGAGTGATGCCCGTCCGACAGCTGTGAATTTATTCTGGGCTATTGATCGAATGAAACGGGTTTTGCTGCATAGGAAAGAGGAGTCTCTCTCATCCTTGCAACAACAATTGATTCATGAAGCACAGACAATTTTAGAAGAAGATATACAGATGAATCAGGCGATCGGTGACTTTGGAGCCAAATTAATTACGGATGGACAAACGATTCTTACTCATTGTAATGCCGGGGCTTTGGCCACGGCAGGCTATGGAACGGCCTTAGGTGTCATCCGGTCAGCCTGGAAAACAAAAAAAGGCATTCGTGTGATTGCCGATGAGACCCGTCCGGTGTTGCAGGGGGCCAGGCTAACAGCATGGGAACTTCAACAGGATGGGATTCCGGTAACGCTAATCACGGACAATGCGGCTGGGGCTCTGATGCAGCAGGGACGAATCCATGTATGTATAGTTGGAGCTGATAGAATTGCAGCGAATGGAGATGTGGTCAATAAGATTGGAACATATTCCGTGGCCGTGCTGGCTAAAGTCCATGGTATTCCATTTTATGTGGCGGCCCCATCATCAACCATTGATGTCACAATGGCCTCCGGGCAAGACATTCCGATAGAACAACGATCGTCCACGGAAGTCACGACTCTTCATAGTGGACGTTCTATTGCCCCGGAAGGTATCGACGTGTTGAATCCAGCTTTTGATATGACGCCTGCAGAATATATCACTGGGATTATTACAAATCGTGGGGTGGTGGCTCCACACACTATTGCGACGATGGTCTCCTAACATGTGGTCATGAGCCTGTTCAGTGATCGTGTCAGACTGTTTGGTCGGTAAGCAGGGGGTGCTCTGCTGATTACAGAAGGATTTGACTCAGGACTTTTGACAAATCAAGGATATTATAGGGCTTGGCAATGACGCCTTTGAACCCAAAGTTTTCCGGATTGGCTAAAACTGGATCATTGCAATACCCACTCGAAACAACGGCTAAAACATTGGGGTCAATCTCTTTCAATCGACGAACCGTTTCCCTGCCTCCCATGCCACCAGGAATGGTCAAATCAATAATCGCGAGAACAAACGGGTTGTGATGGTGTTGTGCGTTTTGATAGTGATGAATGGCATCGTTTCCCTCATTGGCATAGGTCACCTCGTATCCCAGGTGCTGAAGCATTTTCCCCAAAATATCACGAATCTCTATTTCATCATCCATAATCAAGATGCGTCCTGCTCCGGCTATCAACGCCTCTTCTTCTTCCTGTGATTCAATGGCCATGGTTTGGGCTGCTGGAATGTACAAAAGAAACGTGGTGCCAACTCCTACCTCAGAGCTGACTGTAATATGTCCATCATGGCGTTTCATGATGGAGTAGGTTGTGGCAAGACCAAGTCCGCTGCCTTTTTGTTTGGTGGTGAAATAGGGATCAAAGATCTTGCTCACGTACTCTGAGGAAATACCAACACCTTGATCTTTTATTGTGACGACGACGTATCGTCCTGGAGTTACAGGAAGATTTGTTGTTTGCTTGATCTGAGTGTTGCGAGCCTGGACTGTGATGACGCCGCCATTTGGCATGGCTTGATCCGCATTGATGATCAAGTTCTGAATGACCTGACTCATTTGGCCTTCATCGACTTCGACTGTCCACAAATCCTGAGGGAGATGTAGCTCGCATCGGACGTTGGATCCTCGTAAGGCAAATTCAACGGTGTCGGTAATGAATGTGGATATCGATGCCACATTTTTTATGGGTGCTCCACCTTTGGCAAAGGTGAGAAGCTGTTTCGTTAAATCTCGTGCTCTCAGGCAGGCTTTTTCCGCTGCCGCCAATCGTTCAACAATACTGGCATCAGCAGGAGCTTGTTGTTTGGAGGCAAGCATTTTCGAGAGTCCAACGTTGGCAAAGACGGACGTCAAGATATTGTTGAAATCATGAGCAATGCCTCCAGCTAAGACCCCGACTGATTCAAGCTTTGTGGCGCGTACCCGTTCATCTTCTGCCCGTTTTCGTTCTGTAATATCTCTCGCATCAATCACAACCAAGATACTCCCGGTTGTTGTTCTGAATGGTCTCGTATGACTTTCAAACCAACGCCATTCTTCTTCGTAGTGTCGAAGCCGACAGACCATTTCTCCGGATTCAAGAATTTTGACCTTCTGTTCAAATTCATTGGCAAGATTCTCGCGCTCATCGGGATGGACAAAGTCAAAAAAACTTTTCCCCAGGAGTTCATTGACTTGATACCCTAGGACGTGCCTGCAATTAGGGCTGAGATAGAGGCACGTTCCGGAAGGGGTCGTCTCAAAAATTAAATCATACGAGTTTTCGACTATAGCCCGATAGCGTTCCTCGCTGTCACGTAAGGCTTCTTCTGCACGCTTTCGTTCTAATTCGCTGGCTGCTCGAACGGCAAATAACGGGATAATTGATTGGGCAACCTGGATGTTGCGTAGTGGGTATTTCCCTAGTGCGATGACCAGTCCGATAATCTGTCCTGACGTTCCCATGAGTGGACTGCCGATATAACTCGAAATGTTCCATTTGGAAAGAATCGGGTCATCAGGCAATTCTTGCTGTGCAGTGTTGGTCCAATTGGAGTATTTACTTCCGAGAATGCGGCTGCCAAACGTTTGCGAAATTTCCCAAGAAAAAGTCTCAAGAAAGGTGCCATGTGCCCATGCTGCGACGGTTTTAGCCTGGTGTTTATCTGATCCGGAAAATTCGGCGAGGATGGCATATTCAACATTCAACGCATTGGAGAGATCTTTGACGAGTGAACGGAAGAAGGCGACGCTTCCAGCGGCAGGGGCACCTTGCGCGATATGGCGAAGGGCTTCCTCCACGCGTTTTTGGTCTGTAATATCTTTGACGACAGAAATCGCGCCCCACTGTTCGCCCTCTCGGTCATAAAGTGGATAGCAGGAGACGAGAAACCAGCCTTTGAGACTCGAGAGCCACGTTTCCATGACAGCAGAGAGCGCTCCGGCAAGAACAGTTTCCCATGGCGGGAGTTCCTTAAGTTGGATTGTCCCATAGTAGGGAATTCGATAATCCAAACCAATAAGATTTGGATGGACAGATTCAAAGTACTCAGATACGGCTTTATTGGCCCACAAAATAATTCCTGTACGATCTAAAATAATTATCTGATCGGTTAGGGCATTAAAGGCCTGTTCCCATTCTTCACCGGCGGTATGGTGATGAAGGAAGTTCGCATGTTTTGGGGATAACGAGTCTAAAGAGGGTTTAGTCGATGCGGAGTCGATATCTTTTTTTGACTTATGTATCGGAATGTGTTGCGGAGATTCGATCTCTTTCATGACATTCTCTCGTTTCGAGATGCACGCTGACTATTTTGGTAAGTATGAAACGGAAACTCGTATGATGCATGGCAGCATGTTCATGTCCATTCTGGTGTTGGTACAATCACCTTCTGAGTCGTACGCATTTGTCGCGATAGGCTTACCATACCACTTTCGCAAACAGGTCGGCCAAGGTTGGGTCAATCCCTTTTCCCGCTTCACGGCGGATGTGTTCCCGAGCTTCTGGGATAGCCAGAGGTCCCTGGCTTTCATATCCAACCACTAAATGGTCGAACAGGTTCGCTAATCCAACGATTCGAGCAAGATACGGAATTTCATCTCCCGCAAGTCCGTCCGGATAGCCGGTCCCATCGTATCGTTCGTGGTGAGAGTGGATGATTTGAGAGACTGGTGCTGGAAACGGGAGGGCTTGAATCATTTTCACGCCGATGATGGGATGGCATTTGACGACTTCTTGATCCTGTTCGGGTTGGGGAAGATCTCCAGAGATCAAACGATTATGAATGCCAAATTTCCCAATATCGTGAATGTAGGCACCCAATTGAATATATTCTTTTTCTTCCGCTGATAACTTGAGATGTTCTGCCAGGAGGGATGAATAAAAGTTCACTCGATGGGAGTGTTGTGCCAGTTCTGGATTTTTGGCCTCTAATAAGGTTTCAAAGTTCTTGATTGCAGATTGAAGATTGTCGTCACCGCTCCACAAATTTCCAAACGCTTGTAAGGCACCCTGGAGAGAAGTCATTCGACGGCGACGCTCGAATGTTTGATCGACGACAGCGAGGAGTTCGGTTACGTTAAAGGGTTTGAGAATATACGCGGCGACTCCTTGGCGAATGGCTTCCATGGCTGACTGTAAGGTGCCATATCCCGTAATGATGATGACCTCAACCTCTTTCCCCTGCTGACGAATGTTCTGAAGAAGGTCAATTCCTTGTTGACCGGGAAGTTTCAGGTCTAAGGTGATAAGATCAATCGGTTGGCGTTTGAGGACTTCCAAGGCCACTTCAGCACTGTCGACCGTAATGAGGTTAAAGTACGGCGACAGCACCATTTTAATGGATTCACGCGGCCCTTCTTCGTCTTCAACAATTAAGATTGAAGGTTGTGGCGAGGGGGGGGCACTGGCAGTAGGATCCATCGAGCTTCTCCAATTTGATGTTTCATCAGACGAATAATCGTTTGCAAATAGGATGAAGACGAGGGAGTAAGAGAAATAAATATTTGTCGAACAGTTCTCAAAAACCACGCAGCCCAATGGGGCTTCGTAATTAATTGTGTAGGGTCAATGCGGAGAGAGAATCCAGGAGATATCCCTGTCTTGCGGAATCTCAAACGTCTCTCCAGTGTGGTCGCAATCAAGATAAATGTGATGATCAAAAAAACAATACATAGAAATCGTACAGGTTCGTAAGACATCATCCGTGAAAATTTTGGCATTATTGCAAAGAGCATGAGTAAAAGATTTGTTCTCTTGCTTTAAAGGTCCATGAATCAGTTGTAAGTATTTATGACTGAATATATTAACCTAATTAATAATGCACCGTAGTCGCTAAGGAGACCAGATGAAGCCAAAAAATTGGAGACGGTCAACTATTAAAGATTTGAGCGCAGGTGAAATGCCCGATCTTTGACTGTGAGGTCCCGAAACAGTTGGTCAAATAACTCTTTCGCGACATCGCTGGTTAATGTTTCAACGTCTTCTGGACTAAACAGCACGACGGTATCGGACCCATTCGCCCCTAAAATTGTGCGAACGGTGCTGCCGTCACTCATATTTTTGGCTTCAAACCGAACTTCCATGGAAACCTGAATATTGGTAAACCCAAAGCCACTTTTGGCTTGGGCGTCCAACTTTAAAACTTGGCCTGAAAGTATAACATCAGCTAAGTTCTCTTCAGCCTCGCGGGTCGTGTGCCACTTTCGTTGTTGAAGATAGGCGACCGCCAGATCAGCTAACCCTTCTCCAATTTGACCATTCCAGGCATTGAACTGAGTCGTCCCTCCCCAGAAATGCGTGCGTTTCCCAATTCTTGATTGTTCTTGCCGATGATCCTGAAACGGCGAAACGGCGATTCTAAGAGTATCATCATGAAAGGCTTCCCCAGCTGCCGAGCTGGCTGGCATGGCCCGAAGATCAAAATTAACCATTTCACCGGTACCTTGACAGCCGGCCAAAGTGAAAAATGTAAGAATAAAAACGGTACAGACTTTATGAAGTGTCACGAGACCTTCCTCCTCTCCGCAGACTAAGTGAATGAATGGACATGTCGATTCTGTCTTGCCTAGATAATTATGCACCAGAGAACGAACTGTTTGTCCTAGAGTAATGCAATTGAATGCTTATTTCTAGACTTTATTTTGATGACATGCGAATAAAGGTTTGACGCAAATTTTCTGGAAATGGAGGCTGAGGTCGTGTCAAGGGGTTGATTCATTGGTTATTCCTTTTGCCACTGATCTTGACTTTTTCAGGAAGTGCCTGAGAGTATGGCGCCGGTTAGACGAATGGTGAGATTTCGAACAGTATGTGGAATCATAATTTATTATTTCGCGCAGAAGACTCAATCCCTTTGGTTGAGACAGAAAATGAATTGTTCCATGAAACGGATCCCGCATTAGATAGTTCCGGGCTCCAGCTGGAGAAGTATATCTCTGTGTGGCTTCAAGGAGATGGCGAGGAGGGGACGCCAACCGTATTTACTAATGTGTATGTACGGACTGCGACGTTGGACCCTGTCAAGCAAGTAGGATTTCTGCAGCCGCTTCAAGGACGGTCTCACCAGATCAAGAAAATGCTCACCGCTGATCAAAAATCTTACCTGCGGGGATGGCTTCAAAAGACCTATCCAAAGGCATGGGAAGAAGCCGGCGAGCATTTTCATGATATTTTCCAAACTACCTAAGCTTCCTTCCGAATTCAGGTCTTGAAGCTCATGCTGTCTGTCCAATGGAGACAACCTGACTTTTGTATTTCAATGAGTGTTCGCGTCAGGATTCATGAGAGTGTCCTATGGATCTAATGCAGGATGTGGTCATTATTGGTGGCGGCGGCGGCGGGGCTCTGTTGGGCATCCAGTTGTCGAGGAAAAATATTGGCTCTCTTGTTCTCGAACAAGCCCCGGGACATCCCCAGGGATTGCGCGGAGAAATACTACAACCAAACGGCCAGAAAATTCTTGATAGACTCGGGTTGTTAGAGCGCGTGCCGGCCCATGCGATTAGGCCAGTGCGGTATTTTCATTTTCGTCGGGTTGGCGGGAAGCGCTTATGCACGGTCGATTATGACATGTTGCCCAAACCGTATAATCGAGCGCTAGTGATGTGGCCAAATATTGTCCAGCAAACCGTCCTCAAGACATTAGAAGCTGAAAAGCCTGAGGCGGTACAGTATAACGCGACCTTTACACGAGTTTTACGCAATGAAACAGGTGTTTGTGGAGTTGAAGCCGAGATTCAAGGGAAATCTGTTCGAATTGGGGCTAAGCTGGTGGTGGGAGCGGATGGGCCATTTTCTACCGTCCGTCAAGCTTTAGGCATTTCAGCACAACTGCATCGATATCAAGAAAGCTATCTCGTGGCCATGCTTGAGGGACAGGAGGAATTCACCGAGTCGCAATACTTTGTTGGCAAACGGACGATCTTAGGAATCTTTCCTGGAGCTGGCCGTAAGGTTTATGTATTTTATATGATTCCTTCCGGGGCGCTCGCTTCGATGAAGCAAGAAGGTACGAAGGCGTTGGCGGATCGATGGAAGATCATTTATCCTGATCTGAGTCGGACGTTTGACACATTGAATGATTGGAGCCAAACCGCGTATATGGGAACCGGTCGAGTTCGAGCCAAAACCTGGGTGACGGATGGAGCGGTGTTAATTGGAGATGCCGCACATGGGATGAATCCTCATGCATCGCAAGGGCGAATGCAGGCCATGGTGGATGCAGAAATGCTCGGAGACGTGATCGAAACCTGTGCCAAAACCGAAGACTGGTCTGCCGCAGGGTTGAAGGCATTTGAAGTTCGCCGGCGTCAGCAGGTCACGATGCTACAACAGTTAGCTGATGAAGAGGTATTTTTCTGGAACACAGGCAATCCGCTGTTATCCTATCTGCGTGATCGGGTGTTTATGACGATTGATAAAAATCCTCGTCTTCAATATCAAGTATTAACGGCAACCGCTGGCTTACGCGAAACACCTCCGTTTTCTTGGCTTGACCGGTTCAAAGCTGCCGGCTTATTGCCAGACTCCAAAGCTCGGCACGTTCCTAATCATTTGTAACAGGACGGACGCACCAGTGTTGCGGGTTCCGTCATTGAAAAAGTTGTGAGGAATAGAGAGTATGTCGAGTATGCAATCTGATTGGCCTCCCATGCCTGAGGTGGTTCAGCGCATCATCCGTGGCTATCTGAAGGCTCTGCGTAAGCCGTTAGATACTCAACTTGAAGGGATTATTCTCTATGGGAGTCTTGTGCGAGGGGAATATGTCGAGGGGCATTCTAACATTAATCTTCTACTCATTCTACACGAATGCTCCCTAGCCAATCTCCAACATGTTGCTCAATTGACTGAAAAATGGCGAAAGCATGGGATTGTTCCACCGTTATTACTGACGGAAGAAGAACTTCGACAGTCCGTTGAATATTTCCCATTAGAATATTTTGAAATCAAAGATAACCATGTGTTGTTGGAAGGCCGAGATCCCTTTTTGATCACCCATATCAATGAGCAAAATCTCTGGCTGCAATGTCAACAGGAATTGAACGGGAATCTGCTGCGAGTCCGGCAACGATTTGTTGAAGGTTATGGACGGCCTGAGGCCATCGCTGCCTTGTTACCGCTTTCACTCATGGCGCTGCTTCCGTGTCTTCGAGGATTGTGCCGGGTGTTAGGTCATCCCTCAGGTGGAACCTCTGAGGCTTTTTTGTCGAATCTTCCTCATACCCTGCAGATTGGAGAGTCTGCGTTTCTTGAAGTCCTTGAGGTCAAGCAAGGATTGCGAAGCCCAGGCAAGCACGCCTGGCCGCAACTCTTTAATCGATATGTACGAGACTTGGAACAGATTATTCATCAAGTTCGAGAAACTCGACCACATGCGTAGCGCGTTGTACAAGAAAGAGCTGTTGAGACGTCTCTTTGTAATTGGTGTAATTATCGTTTGGGGAAGCGGCCTTATGCTTCCGATGGCGTTCGCCCAATACCCTCGACCAAAAGTTGAGCTGAACCTCCCGACGCCTTTGGGGTATGTCAGCGACTATGCCGAGGTGTTGTCTAGTCATTGGTCTGAACGGATCCGAGGTGTGTGCAAGGAAATCGAGCAACGGACAGGAGTTGAGATGATTGTGGTGACGCTGCCGACTGTCGGGCCTGAGCTGAGTGTAGAAAAGTATGCTTCGACATTATATGAAGAGTGGCGGATTGGAACGGCACAGCAACAGCACGGCCTCCTACTGCTGGCTTCAATCAAAGAGCGGCAAGCGGTGGTCGTGTTAGGACGAAGTCTATTGTCCGTCATCACCCGGGAACAGCTCAATGACCTGTCGGCTGAATTTTTTGTGCCGATGTTTAAAACCCATGAATTCGGCAAACCCCTCTATCAAGCGACCGTTCGATTAGCGGCGGCCTCAGGTGAAGTCAAATTCCTTGAGAAACCGGAAAAGAAGTCTTCCAATGTCGGGTTTTGGATGAATCTCAGCGCGGCGCTCATGATGGTCTATGCGCTCTGGCGATTTACCCGTCCTGAAAAAACCCATCCATTCCAACGCTGGCGACGCGGTGAGTATTGGAGCACCGGACAAGGAGGGTTCGGCGGGAACTTTGGGAGTTTTGGTGGACGGTTAGATGAGTAATTGTCGTTCCTCATACGAATGAGACAGCGAAAGTTTTTTGAGAGAGATTCAGGGGCTCTCGGAAATTTGTTTGGCCAGTTCTAGGAAGGTTGTCAGGTTTGACGAACTGCTAAATCGGTGATCACCGATCTTCAGAAGCAGTTCGATAGGGAACTGGGCATCGTGTGTTAAGAGCTGTTCCGTCATCTCCCAACTTCCTGAAGGTGAAATGACCCGATCTTGTAGGCCGTGTACGATGGTAGTTGGAACCTGTCGGGTTTGAGTGACTCGTTCTGCCCACAGGGATTCACTTTCTTCTACCCATTTCCATGACAGCGGAAAGTCTCGGTGAAGCATATCGTCATCCCATGGCATCCAGCCTGTTTGCTCCCATTCGTTCCGTCGAGCAGGAGAGATGTCGTTAGCTCGTTTGCCCATCATGTTAAAAGCAGGTGCGAGGAGGAGTAATTTTCGTACCTGGGTGAATTCTTGTCCTAGTATCCATGCAAGCCAACCGCCTAGTGATGAACCGATAATCGTCAGTGGCGGCCCCTCAGCGATCATGCGGGTCACGCGTCTGACGTCATCAAGCCAGTCGCACAAGGTATAGTCGCGGAACGCGCCTTCCGAGTCACCATTGCCACGAAAGTCAAAACAACAAAACCCCCAATCGTATTGTCGACAGAGGTCAGCGAGCGCTTTGCTTTTGTTGCCCCATCGCTTTGACAGAAATCCAGTGATGAACAAAATTTGACGTTCTTCACCAGGAATATAATCGCCGATGATGAGCTTTGAATCGGCTCCGGGTATTTCAAATCGTGAAGACAGCGTCATTGGTGGAGGCGTTTTTTCTGCATTAGAGCGAATCCGAATAAGTTCCAGCTGGGCATATCAACTAACTCTGCGCGATTATTCACTTCAAACATGCGGAAGGTGATACCCGCATGGAATTTCTAACAGCAACCTATCTTATAACTGACATAGTGAATGTCAAAATTTAGCAATTTGGTATTCTACCTATTCGGTATCACTGACTCGGCTATAACTGATGACATCGTCATGTTTCTTTACCAGCTCGATGTACGATCTGTGCTTTCGATTGGGTTTACCCTGTGACCCATCCATAGGCATGGTGACTTGGCGAGGGAGATTCTTCGAGGTATGCCATTTTTATTCGGTTGAGATAATCTTTGGGTAACTGTTTATATTGAGCCTGAACATCGATCTTGAAAACGCGAGCGGCGGTTAATCCAAAAATTTTGGCCTTCACTTCTGGCGTGAGTGGTGGATAGCCATGTTTCTCTTGTAATTCTTCAGGAATGTGAAAGCGCCGAAAAGCTTCAATTTGCCATTGAGGGGTTCCATACCAAATGGAGTCCGTTCCCCATAAGATATGGTCTTCTCCGAATGCCGCTAGGAGTTGTCCGAGGAGATGCGCGCAAGCTTTGGGCTCGGTAATAACAAGTTGCGCAAAGGTTGAGCCAATTTCCATGTAAATGTTTGTCAGGTGTGGGTGTTTTCGTTTCATGCGGCAAAACTCGCTGGTCCACGGCACTTCGCCGTTTCGGGCCTTTTCTAGATTGATTTGATGGACCCCTAAAAAGCCGGAATGATACAGCAGGAAATCCAGCTTAGGGAAATCCTTTGCCGCCTGAATGGTATCCTTGGGATGGTTGTACTCGGCCACAGAGCCGAGCGGAAGCCCTTTGTGAATACAGATGGTGGGTACTCCCAGTTTTTGCGCTTTCTCCAGCATGGGATAGGCAATCTCTTCATCATGTAACCACCAGCCATGGTCGAATCCTTTTGGCGCCGCACCGGTATAACATTTCCATGCGTCGACGTGAAAGACTTCATGCTGTTGGTCCATAAAGTCCAAATCAACTTTGCCAAGTTGAGGCATGACCAATCCATGAGCCAGCATGCGTTGGGAATCTGTGATGCGGTTAATTTCATCGCGAATATGGGCCATTTCTTTGGGCGGGACCACGGAAGTCCAGGGATAGGGGCCTGGCGGAGTGCTAATTAATGCTAATGATGTCTCACTATCCAGAAAAACTTCTTTGACGAAGTTTTCCCAACTTAAATCGGCCATGGTCTTACTGTCTTGCGCGAGAGCGGGATTGAGTCCCATGTCCTTTGCACGCTGGCGCAATGCCAGTAAGCTTTCCCTCCACCCGGGGTTGGTAAAGGTCGAACTGACATAATGTGTCTGGACATCGAAGACGAAGAAGTGTTCGCCTCGACGAGAGAGGAAGGCTTCAGGTTCGGCTGCTTCAACGGCGAGGACATCAAAAAAAATTCCAAATACGTGATTCATGGCGAGTAGGGCCACAGCCATACCGCCGGTCTTTTTCAGGAAGGTTCGCCGGTCCATTCCCAGTCGGCTTGCCATCTCCGTACTTTGTGTTTCAATGACATGGTCGACGTGTTCTTGGAGACGGGTTTGCGAGATTGGCGTAAATTCTTCATTGGAAATGGTGCGTGTTGGAATTGGCGAAGTTGAGGTCAGGCCTTGCTGAAAAGATGGACGTTTGTGAGTCTTCATTGAAGTGCCTTTCCTCCATTCCATGGAATGAATGTGAATATCAAATTCTAACTTCCTCGCATGGAAAAGGCGAATGTCTATCGGTGATGCGTGGCAATGAAAGAATGTCTCACAATTATGCAGCATATGTTCATCATTCTTTTGTCATCTCCTTGAAAAATTCCATCTGTTATGGGTTTCTTTGTTGAATTTTCTGGCAGTGTATGAAGACCTCAGTTCTTTGATTGCTGGACAGTGCTTTTTTCATTCTTAGCGACGTGTGAGGTTGTCTTGTGAATTGAGTTAGCCTGTATGGTAATTTAATATTGACTTATAGTTATGTAAAAAGTACTATTTATCCATCTTTATGATTCATCAACTTACCATGTTGAATGGAAGTGGCAGGGGATGTGATGGACCAGTTTGGAAGGAACGTGTGTGTTGTGAACGGACTGTCGATAGGTGTTGGCTTGCTTCTGTGGAGTGTGACAGGCCTCGCTGAGGCTTCTTCAGAAATTTCCACTCATCACACACATGTAGGGGAGGCCAATTCTTCCCGTCTTCATGGAGTCCAAGAGCAGAATGACGCGCCACCCCAATTGTCTGTGCTGGAGCCTGCCGATGCTGTCTTAATTCGAGAGAAAGAATGGTTATGGAATCGGTATCTGAAGAATGCGTTACATCTTCCAGATTGGATAGATCTGGGTCTTGAACAAAGGACCCGGTTCGAGGTGTACGACCATCCCTGGCGATCGAGTCAGCCCTTGGGACGAACGGACCCACAAATTCAGCAACGATCACGTTTGCGATTAGGTCTGAATGGAGGAGCGCTGAAATTGCTATTTGAAGGACAGGATTCTCGAGTCCATCTCACTGATCCCGGTGATTTTGTGAATGCCGGTATTAGGAATGAATGGGACATTCTGCAGTTGTTGGTCTCGGCGACTGGCGAAAATTTATTTGGCACTGGTCTTCGCACCGATCTGCATGTTGGGCGACTTACAATGGACTTTGGTCGTCGTCGACTGATTGGCCGTAACGATTTTCGTAATACCACGAATGCATTTGATGGCGTGCATTGGCAATTGGCCAACGATAAGGATTGGCGAGTTCGCGCATTTTTCGTGGAGCCGGTTTTACGAGATCAGACAGAACTTGATGAACAATCAAAACAAAGTGTGTTCTGGGGGGTCTATGGAGAATCCAATCGGGTCCCCTGGCTGCGCTTCAATCTGTATTATTTCGGATTGAATGATCAACGCAGTTCTACCGTGAGTGCGCAGCGATCATTTTCCACCTTTGGTTTGAGGCTCTATGAAGACCCCAGGAAAGGTCAACCTGACTATGAAATCGAGAGCGTATGGCAGACAGGAAGACGAGGTAATACTGATCACTTTGCACACTTTCAGCATATTGATCTCGGCTATACATTCGATCTCCCATGGTCGCCCCGATTCTTGATTCATTACGATTATGCGAGTGGAGATCGGAATCCCAACGATAGCCAAGATTCCGTCTTTGATACGCTCTTTGGCTCCCGGAATTTTGAGCTTAACCGCACCGGCAGTTTTGGCCCGTTTTTTCGAACGAACATTAGCTCGCCGGGATGGCGCGTGATTGTGGTTCCTGACGAAGGCTGGACATTCCAGTTCAAGCATCGGGTGTGGTACCTCGCCAACTCCCAAGGAGCCTTTGCCAGTAACGGACTTCAAGATGCGACCGGGGGATCAGGAAATTATCTTGGTCAGGATGTCGAGTTTCGGGCTCAATGGAATATCAACACTAACCTGGAATTTGATGCCGGCTATGTCCATTGGTTCAAGGGGAGTTATTTTGATCGGCTTCCCGCTAGCGTAGGGTTACCACCTGGGGGACAAAAGGATAGTGATTATTTCTTTATCCTGACGAAATTCAGATTATAACGAAAGGACTATCTTAGAATAGAAAAGATGGCATGATGAGCAGACTGTCTACGAGTGTTTGCATTCTTTTCTGTTTGGTATTTTTTCCCACATCTGCTGTCTGGGCAGAAAAGGTGCGGATTGCCGTGGCTTCAAATTTTTTGGCGACGCTGAATGAAATTGCCACGAATTTTGAACGTGACACGGGACATGTCGCGGTCGTCAGTTCAGGGTCGAGTGGAAAGCTCTATGCGCAAATTCAACATGGTGCACCCTTCGATGTGTTCTTTTCTGCGGACGTTGAACGTCCAAAGCTAATGGAAGAAAAAGGACTAGCTGTTCAGAATAGTCGATTTACGTATGCTGTAGGACGTCTAACGTTGTGGAGTGCTGATTCCAATTTGGTTAAGGGGGATGGGAAGACGGTTCTTACTCAAGAACCTTTCAAGCATGTGGCTATAGCCAATCCCAAGACCGCACCATATGGTGCGGCAGCCAAACATACGCTTGAGCAATTAGGCCTTTGGCCTGCATTAGAGGGACAGATTGTTCAGGGAGAAAATATTAGCCAAACGTTTCAATTTGTGTATTCACGCAATGCGGATCTGGGGCTTGTGGCACTGTCTCAAGTCTTAGATCCAAAAATTAATGGAGTTGGAAGTCGTTGGGATGTTCCGTTGAGCCTGTATGATCCATTGTATCAACAGGCGGTACTCCTGGTTCATGCTCGAGGTCACAAGGCGGCTCGAGATTTTTTGGCCTATGTCAAAGGGCCGGAGGCCAAAGTCATCATCGAGAGGTTTGGGTATGGCGTGGAATAAATTCATTCAAGCCGTAATAGATAAAGTATGACACCCATGGATTGGGGACCGTTGTGGTTGACCATGCAGCTGGCGGGAGTGACCGTTGTGGTGTTGCTTATCGTCGGGACTCCTTTGGCCTGGTGGTTGGCGTTTACGAAGTCTCGCTTCAGGACGTTCGTGGAAGCGGTTGTGGCGTTGCCGATTGTGTTACCACCGACCGTTCTTGGGTTTTATTTGCTGGTCGCGCTTGGACCACATGGTCCGATTGGCGGACCATGGAAAGATCTGACGGGATCATCGCTTTCCTTTACGTTTACCGGACTTGTCATTGCCTCCGCATTCTACTCGTTGCCGTTTGTGGTTCAGCCGTTACATGGCGCCTTTGAGTCTGTCGGGAGAAAGCCGTTAGAGGCCGCGTGGGCGTTGGGAGCCTCAAAGTTGGATGCCTTTTTCACTGTGGCATCTCCGATGGCCATTCGAGGGTTTCTGAGTGCAGTGGTTTTAGGCTTTGCCCACACGCTTGGTGAGTTCGGGGTCGTGCTGATGGTGGGTGGAAATATTCCTGGTGTGACAAAAGTTCTGTCCATTGCCATTTATGATCATGTTGAAGTCCTGGAATATACCCAAGCGCACATCCTGTCTGCCGTTCTTCTCATTTTTTCTTTCGTCATTCTCACGATTGTTTATACTGTAAACCGACGCTTACCTCTTCATGTCTCATGAGTACTCTCGCTGCCGAATTCGATGTCCGGTATCCTGGCTTTCATCTTCAAGCAAAACTGGAGATTCCTGTCACCGGAGTCACGGCCATCTTTGGACCGTCGGGATGCGGTAAGACGACGTTGCTTCGCTGTCTCGCAGGATTGGAGCGATCGCCTTGCGGGTTACTCCGGTTTCGTCAAGCCGTATGGCAAGATGAAACCCAAGGAGTATTTTTGCCGATTTCACAACGTTCGATTGGCTATGTGTTTCAAGAGCCACGGTTATTTCCCCATTTATCTGTTCAATCAAATCTAGTGTACGGACTAAAGCGTATACCCAGTGAACAACGGAAATTATCATTTGAACAAATCGTCGACATCCTTGACCTTGGAAAGTTATTAACTCGGCGTCCACACAATCTCTCTGGAGGAGAACAACAGCGTGTGACCATTGGTCGGGCTTTACTGACAAGCCCTGAACTCCTACTCATGGATGAGCCGATCAGTTCACTCGATCTCAAACGAAAACGAGAAATTCTTCTGTTTATTCAACGGTTGGATGTGGAATTACGAATCCCTATTATTTATGTGAGTCATTCACTACGGGAAGTGCTGCAATTAGCCACGACGTTGGTCATGCTGAAAGAGGGGAAAGTGACAGGCGTCGGTCCGTTAGGTGAAGTGTTTGCGCAAGTTGATTCACGATCCTTTATGGAAGAAAGTCATATTGGAGCGGTCATCGATAGCACGGTTGCAGCTCAAGATAGGGAATTTGGATTGACGAAACTGATGTTTGAAGGACGGCATTTGTACGTTCCACATCAAGCGCAGTCGATCGGCAATCGCTTGCGGGTGCAAATACTTTCACGGGATGTGAGTATTGTCGCACGAGCTCCGACGTTTCAAAGTAGCGTGCTGAATATCCTTGAAGCCACAGTTACCGATATTGGAACCATTGATGTGAATCATCCGTTTGTTGATATTCAATTAGATGTTGGGGTGCCGCTGCTTGCGACGATTACGCGAAAGTCGCTTGTGACGTTAAACCTTCATGCAGGACAACAGGTCTATGCTCAAATTAAAGCGGTGTCCTTTAGTCACGAACATGATGTGTAGCGTTGGATGTCTATTACCAGTTCAGGGATTTTCCAATTTCTGAAAGATCATACCCGCCAAGAGCGAGTAATTCTTGTCGAAACGGACGACTGACGATGGCATCGAAGAGACGACTGATCGTGGGATGGGAGGCCAATATATCTTTTCGTAGTATGAGATCATACTGTTCTTCGCGTAAGGGGATGAATGTGAGCCCGTACTGTCGAGCCGCCGATTCCACACCGATTCCAATGTCGGCGAGTCCATCCCGAATATGCCGTGCGACTTCCAGGTGCGAAGGGACTTCGTGCTCATAGCCTTTGACTTGTTTGCCAGGAATCCCGGCTTTTTTCAGGACAGCATCCAATAAAATTCTGGCCCCAGAACCTGTTTCTCGATTGACCAATTGAAGCCCGCGTTTTGCTAAATCATCAACACCTCGAATGTGTTTTGGATTATCTGTGCGCACTAAGAATCCTTGAGCCCAGGAGGCGAAGCGCACGCCAACAAAATCTGTTCCTCGGACATGTTGCTTTAAAAACGGAAGATTGCTTTCGCCGGATTGGGCATCCACTAAATGTACGCCTGCCATATGGACTTCATCTTGAAGGAGTGCCTTGACGGCATTGGTGCTTCCCATCGTCCAATTCGTCACCCCAGCGAAGGCATGATGGTGACGAACATGTTCTCCTGCTAAAAACAGCGAAGGGTCACAGCCGGCTATCACGATGTTCTGCTTGATGTGTTCATGATCATGGAGAAGATTGACGTGCACTCGAGAAGCCTGACGATTGTTTTTTGAGGGCGGAATGTCTCCTGTGACGATTCCATCGGCGGGGACGACGTAATTCAGCATATCTCCCAATTGTGATAAGGGCCTGGCAAGGATACGGGTACCGACTTGCGAGATGTTCACCCGTAAAGGTTGTCCTTCGACTGGTCTGGTTCCCAATAACTCTGCTTCAATTTTCTGTCCATCCGGTGAAAGGGAGAAGAGGTCTTCAACCGTACATTCTAGGGCTCGCGCTAATTGTAGGGCCATCGACGTGTTGGGGAGATACTGGTTCTGTTCAATTGCGTGCATGGCCTGGCGAGTCAGTCCGACACGATTGGCCAGTTCAATTTGTGAAAATCCTTTGGCTTTCCGCATGGTTAAGATCCTATTCTTGATAGGGTCTTCTGTCCCTGGTATCGCATGCGGCTTAGTGGGATTTGTGTGTCGTTGTTTTTTATTCATGTCAATTCTTTGCTGGCATGCTACCCAACCATTAGGCAAAAGTATAGAGGTGGAAGGATTCGGAATTGATGTCACTTGAAAGTGTGACCATGATTCCCTGAGGATGTGCTGTAGAAAGAATTAAGAAGAGAGTGGCATTGCAGGAGAATGGTTTTCATTCATGGGTGTCATGTCCGCTTGGTCTCCGTGAAGGGCAAGTATGTTATCATCACCGTCTTTTGTGTTTTGAGGCAATCATGGTCGATTCTCAAGTTCACTGTCAGGTTCAGTTATGAAAATCGCGATACTGGGTGGTGGAATCTCTGGACTCAGTGTCGGGTGGCTATTGAGGCAATTCGGTTGGTCGTCAACAATTTTTGAACACCAATCGAGTTGTGGTGGATTGGCACGCTCTTTTCGATGGCATGGGTTTCACTGCGATATTGCCGCACACCGATTCTATACGACGAACCAAGCCACATTAAAAACATTCTCCTCTCTGGTTCCTCTTGTTCGAAACATCAGGCAAAGCAAGATTTTCATTGATGGCAAATGGATCACTGATCCAGTCAACCCATTGGAGTTAGCCATAAAATTTTTTCCAAATCCCGGTCTGTCTTTCATCTGGGATTATTTTACCCGCGAGTCAACGTCTGGTGTCGCGGCGGCCTCTTTTGATTCGTTTGCATTGCAGCATTATGGTCAGTCATTGACCGAGTTTTTCTTTCGACCTTACACGGAAAAATTATTTGGCATATCGGCAAACGAAATTTCAACGACATGGGCGACTCAGAAAATTCGTGTCTCTGGGATTCTCGATATGATTAAACGAAATAGCAAAACGTATTTTCGTCACTTTTATTATCCCAAAGAAGGGGGGTACGGAGCGTTTTGTCAGCGATTCTACCAGGACATCCAAAAGGATGTGCGTTTGTCCACATCGGTTAAGGCTCTTCATGTTGTAGGCAATCAGATAGTGGCGATCACCTATGAAACAGAAGATGGAGAACGAACTGAGGAATTCGATGCCGTGGTTTCTACACTACCTCTTACCGTATTCATGCAATTATTGAACATTCCCATTCGATTGAAATTTCAACCTGTCTCACTTGTCTATTTGTTGCTGGATCAGCCGCAAGTCTCTCAAAATCATTGGGTCTATTTTGCGCACAAGAATTTCTTAATGAACCGAGTGTCAGAGTTTAAAAATTTTTCAGATTATGGCATACCGGAAAACAAGACGGTTCTGTGTGCAGAAATGACGATGGATTACCCGAGAGAACAGATTATTGAACGAGTTATTCAAGACCTTGATAACGTGAATTTCATTCGAAAGGGAAGAGTGATCGATGCACTCCTGTTGGACGAACCGTTTGGGTATCCTATTTATAATCGACAGTATGAAGAGCAACTAACGGTTGCCAAGGCCGCTCTTGAAGGATATTCGAATCTTTATTTCACAGGAAGAAATGCGGTGTTTACACACATGGATATCGATGAAAATTTTGAATCCGCTCTCAATCTTCGTGATACACTGGTGCAGAAATTTCAAAGATAACAAATTATCAGAAATCTATTGAACCCCATGATCATTTGGAGCATGCCCTACCTAGCCGAGTCAGCAGCCATGCCTGTACGTCCATTGAGGGTTATGCATGTGTGTATGCCGGTTTCATTGAACTCCTCTTCCCATCGTTTCTTCTAATGTTTGTGCTTTGATGCTAGCTCGTCTCACTTCAGGAAAAAGAAATTCATTCGTTCTGCTCGTTGTCATTACCATCATGGGGACGGGATTGCGAGCGTATCGGTTGGGGTATCAAAGTCTTTGGCATGATGAAATTCTGACCTATTTAAGTTCGAATGGTTCCCTCTCTCATGTGCTCTTTCAAACAGACGTGCAAACGAATGTTTTGCCTTTGTATTACCTTGTCACCCACGCCTTTTTGTATTGGAGTGATCTAGAGACTTCATTACGGATACCAGCCTTTCTATGCGGATCTCTCACGCTTCCACTGTTTTATCATACCGTTCGCCATACCTTTGGAGATCAGACGGGTTTGTGGGCAACATTGCTTTTGACGATCTCGCCGTTTCACATTTTTTATAGCCAAGAAGCTAGACCCTACACCATGTTTTTGTTTTTGTGTGTGTTAGCCGTGTTCCTGCTTCAGCGGTGTATTGATCATCAAGATAGACTGACTCTCAAAGTATTTTTCGTCATGGTTGCGGTTTTAACCTTCCTCTGTCATGCCGCAGCCATTCCGTTTCTTCTATTCTTAGTGCTCTACATTCTTATTACTCGTCCTCTAGATGAATGGCCGTCTTGGATACCGACATTCCTTAGCATGGGCTTACTTCTGCTACCTGCCCTCTATTGGACCTATAGTATTCAAGTCAGCGGGAAAATTGAACAACGATTCGATCCCTTGTCGTATCTGAATATCCTTTGGTTGTTTTCAACTGGATATTCTCTAGGACCAGATCTTCGTTCTTTACAGTTCACAGAAAACCTACGAACGATCGCATTGAATATGATGTCTATCGTGCCTATTATCCTGTTGACGTCAGGTCTCGCGTGGTCTGGCGTAAAAAAACTTTGGCTGTCCCAGAAACGGCAATGTCTTGTATGGGTGCTCTTCTTTTTCTTACCTATTATCTTTATGAGTCTTGCCGCGATTGTTACCTACCGTCCGTTTTACGAACGCTACGTTATGCCATCGTTGCTACCATTTCTCGTGTTTCTGGCAATGGGTATACAGTCAGTTCGTTGGCGGTCTGTTCGATTGTTTTGTGTCGGTGTGCTTATTGCGGTCAGTGGTCTTTCGATACAGAATTATTATTTTGATCCGCGCTATCACCGCGAAGACAATAGAGGAGCCGCGCATTTTTTGAACGAACATGTTGTGAAGGGGGATGTCGTTATCTGCATGACTCCACATATGACGGCGAACCTGTTTCATTACCTTCCAGCTCCCCGGCTCATGGGCATCAGACCATTTCGGACCAAAGACAAAGTACTGACCTCCAAAAAACTACCAATGGAATTGAGAGAAATCATCGCTGGACGCAATCGTTTTTGGGTGTTCTCTCGTCATACGAAAAATGACAGACCGAAGGGACCGTTAGAGCAGCATTTTGATGAACACTACATCTCGGGTCTTACGTTTCATTCAAGTGGAATTAAATTGATTTTGTATGAGGTCGGGAAGGACAGTCCAAGAATTTGAATGCCATCGTTTCATTTGTCAATGTCGTTCTCATTCGTATAGCTCAGCATTTTCTATTCACAAAATTGAACTGTAGTGCTCTTCCAGAGATTTTATCAGGATCAGTTGTCAGTTAGTCTGTTTACTTTTGCTTTCACTTACATTATCGTCGATGACATGAAGTAGAGGAGAGCATCCACCCCCGACAAATCTCATGATGCGATGAAATGGAATGGTACGTAGGTCGCCTCTCCGACAGTTGACTCAGAAGTTGGGCCGTTTGTATTCACCATTAGTCTCTTTTTGTATTCTAGGCGTAGTGTTTTTCTCAATGGTCCTGCCAGCATTCGTTGTAGCTCAGGTAGCCACAACGATCACTCTCGATTCGAGTCTCCCATTTAATACCGTCGTGACTCAAATAGGTGATGTCCATTCTATAGAAGCAGGAACGGTCAGAGGCCAAAATCAATTTCATAGCTTCAGCCAGTTTGACCTAGGCACGGGTCAAATCGCGAGTTTCAATGGTCCTGCGACGATTGTCAATATTCTAAGTCGTGTGACAGGCGGGGTGCCCTCGAGTATAGATGGGACCCTTCGCTCAAGCATTGAAGGGACCAATATGTTTTTCTTGAATCCAGCCGGTGTCATTTTCGGGGCAGAAGCTAAGCTTGATCTTACAGGTTCGTTTCACGTCAGTACCGCCGACTTTCTTAGATTTGAAGACGAGCCACGTTCTATGCCGATGCCTCATTAGATCGTAACCTTGACAGTATTTTGACGGCTGCTCCTCTTAAAGGTTTTGGGTTTTTAAATAACCCAACAACCTTTGGATTTACGAATACGTCGCCTGAGTCTCTCGTATTTGAAGGCGCAGATTTTCAGGTGTCTGAAGGAGAAACTATTTCGGTAGTTGGGGGAGACATTATTTTGAAATCCCGTGGTATAGGAAATGATTCTCATTCTGCAAGCCTTTCAGCAGAAGGGGGCTTGATTCATGTTGTGAGCATCAAGTCGTCGTCCGAGGTTCCTGTTGATATGCAAGAGTTTGAGGCGAGCACGATTGAGCACTACGGGGAAATCATTCTATCCGACGAAGCGGCCATAACAACGAATGGAGTTCGCGGGGGTGCAGTGGTCATTCGGAGTGGACGCCTTGTGATGGATGATTCAGAAATTTCTGTGAATACGAGAAATGGTAATGGGAATCCAATCGGGATCGACATTCACACAAAAAAGGACATTGTCCTCACTCATAACTCTCGCATCACGAGTAATACGCATGGGTCAGGTCAAGCGGGTAACATTCATGAGTATTTCGTCCCCAATCCAGAATCTTAGTGGCACCATTGTTCCGTTGCCAGATGAGCTGATAAAGGTTTCGTCTCTCTATGGAGAAAGTTGTTTTTCGTAAAGGTGGAAATTACAGCAGCTTTACCAGGCGCAGTCGACAGGCATTGCGGGGGCCAGGTGGTTTTCTCCTGAGTCCGCTTTTAGGTCATCCCAGCATGAGTGTGCAGTCAAATGATGGCCGTCGTTCAAGCCCTCTGTCTGAGGTAACACGCTTGGGAACAGGCCGTATGGCTTTAGGTCTGAAGATTCCGTCTGAGGCTGAAACTCTCACCTTATTAGTTCCGTCCTGCGCATTTTAAAAATTTACTCTTTTTTATCTCGCGTTGTTCGTCTGTATTGCTGATGCAAAGTAAGGCTGTCTTTCGATTGGTAACTTCAAATTCTCTTGTTTCATTTCTCTGTCATTTTGGTTCAGAGTCGTGCCTCGTCCCCTTTCATATGTTGGGTGAATCTTGGGTTTTTGCCGTCCCCTTAGAGGGAGGAATATTTCGCCACTTTTCAACATCATACGCACGCGGCTAATCCAACCATTGTGGGATTGAGTCTGCAATTTTTGGTAGTGAGTGATGATTCAATATCGCGGGCGAGGAAGATTGTGAAGTCATTTGTGCGCGATGGTCTATAGTCGTTTCAGTTATACCGAAACGATAACGCGCCAACTTGTACAATGTTGATATCCACTACGTGAGAGAAAACGTCAGTCATTGTTAGTACATCCACGCGGGTATAACCTTCCGATGTTTGAGGCGCAGTCTAGACGACCTATCATTAGCACTCCAGAGGCAAATCGTTCTCACCCTTGGCAACCACTCCACCCCTGCGAGAGACAGACAACAATCGTCGCCTAGGCTTTCTTTTTCCTCATTAACTGGAAATTAATTGGGTTCGCTATAGTCTAAAGAGACAGCGGAGTGAGCGAGCAGAATTTCAACGGTTTTTCGCGCCTGTTGAGCGACGATGCCAGGGCCACTGACATGGGCCGTAGCGATCGCGCCTTCCATGAGTACCAAGATTTGGGCGGTGAGTTCATCGGGGTTGGCGAGGCCAGCATCTTTGGCCAGCGTGAGAATGTATTGGCCAAAGACCCGTTTATGTTTCGCCGAAGCTTGATGGACTGGATGATCGTGTTGTGCGTATTCGGCGGTGGCATTGATAAACATACATCCTTGAAAGTTTGGTGATTGAAACCATTCCGCCAACACATCGAATAATGCCAGTATGCGTTCAGCTGGGGTTGCAGCACGTTGTTCAATTTCAGTAATGAACCATTGTCTGACGGATTCATCACGCCGATGAAGTGCGGCCAAAATGAGTGCGTCCTTTGAATCGAAGTATTTGTACAGTGTCGGTTTGGATACGTTCGCCTTTGCTAAAATCATGTCGATGCCCGTGGCATGAAACCCCCGTTCATAGAAGAGTTGAAGGGCTGATTCGACTAAACGTTCTTTCGGTGTTGGCGTTGGATTTAGGTTGGTGGTCCGCATGGTGTTGGCGTGGCAATTAACGTAACGCGCGTTATTATTTTCAAGGACGTTGTGCTTGTGCTTCCTGCAGTGCGTGGTCGATCATGATCTCTGCAGATCGCTTGGCCTGCTGAGCGGTCGACTTGGGTTGACTGACATGGGCGGTGATCACGGCTCCTTCCATCAGTATGAGCAATTGCTCGGTGAGTTCATTAGGTGTCAACACATCAAGTTTATCAACCAGGTCTCCAACATGTCGACCAAAGATCCGTTTATGTTCTGTGGCCGCTTGATGGATGGGGTCGTCTAGCTGGGGAAACTCTACGGTGGCATTAATGAACATGCAGCCGCGAAATTCTTCCGTGAGGAAAAACTCGCCGAGGGTATCGAACAATGCCAGAAGTTGTTCTCGAGGTGTAGAGCCGCGGCGTTCCATTTCGCGCATGAGCCAATTGCGAGACTGTTCATCACGCCGACGAAGGGCAGCCAAAATCAATTCGTTTTTAGATCGAAAATATTTATAGAGCGTGGGTTTCGATATTCCAGCTTCTGCCAAAATTGTATCGACACTGACCACATGAAATCCCTGGTCGTAAAAGAGTTTTAAGGCCGTGTCGACTAGCTTGTCTCTCAACTTCGAAGCCATGTCACCCCAATTCTTATCAAGCTGTTACCTGTTTGCTCTCTGACTCGAAAGCCCTTCTGCCTTGTTTCTCAAGCCTGAGTTTTTGTTCCTGTCAGTACCTGGACTCTACCCCTAATGTTGAACAGGGGGCAGCGATCAAAGCCAAAAAGTCAGATGTGTTCATTTAAATAAAGAATTACTGGTTAGTAATTATTTTATAGCATACATGCTTAATAATGTCTTGGCAAATATATGTATATATAGCGCTTTGAGCATCAATATATTGTGCTTTTGTATAGATAATTCATCGAATTATAATAAATCATGTATATTTAGAAAAATAAATCTTGGTAACGTCTTGACATTTACTTACTAGTAAGTTAATTGTTTGCGAATGATTAACTTACTGGTAAGTAAGATTATCGGCTTTCCACTATCTTCATTCCAAATCATGAGGAATGAGGAACTGGATTCTGCTGACCTGAGCTGTCTTTTCCAAGGAGATTTTCTCATCTCCTTTTTTATTCACAGTATCCACTCATTATCAAAGGAGGGTGCCATGAAGCGTTGTCTGGGTCCATGGGCCGATAGGCCAACCGTTCGAAAAGCCGTTCGGGATACTCAACGGCTAGGAAACATGAAGATCGCACTGAACCAACGGTTAAGAGGAAGGCCGACTCTGGTCGTGATCGTTGGTCTCATGTTGCTGTCTGTCAGTGCTGGTGTCCACGCTGCGACGTTTGGGTTTACCGATCGTTCAGCATTTCAAAGCGCGTTGTCGGGGCAGACCTCGGTCGTCAATTTCGATGATGTGGATGCCGGTACGTCAATTCAAGATGGAGTGCCATTTCAAGGAATTAGCTTTACGAGCAATGTTGACAATATTCCTGGAAGGACCGGCTTGCTGGTCTCTGCAGAATTTCTCACCACCTCACCGCTGAACTATCTGGGAGTCAACGATGGGTTTTCGAATGAATTCTTGTTCGGGGATGAATTGACCTTGAATTTTACCGAACCGATTCGCGCTCTCGGGTTGTCGGTTATCGCAGGTCCTGATGCGGCGCTGGCGAACGATTTTTTGCTCACAGCTGGGGGAGGCAGCGTGTTCAATGTGGGAACACCTGAGCAACGATTATTCGATGGAGGCGAAGTCTTCTTTTTAGGGTTAATCAATGATCAGGGATTCAGCACCGCACAATTGATCAGCTTTGGAGATCAAATTGACTCGTCTTTGGGGTTTAACATTGACGATATTTCGACTGACACTCCTTCCAATGTGGCTCCCGTACCAGAGCCGTCGGCCGTGCTTCTGTTCGGAACAGGTCTGCTGTTACTAGGCGGGGTCGCGAGACGGAATAGGCTGAAGGCTGCCGCGATACAAGACAAGAGACTGCAATGTTTAGAAAGTGTGTCAAGCCAATGAAGCCGACTTTCTAATTCGTGTCGACGAATACAAAGAATGAGAACGTTTTTTGTCGGAGCCTTTCACGTGAATATTCGTCGATCATTGTTTGGGTTATTCACTAAATCATCATCAACCAGGAGGGTAGTCATGAACAACGTGTTACTCAACGTAAAAAAACTTATGAGTGCAACTGTACTCATTGCAACGTTTGGGTTCAGTGGATTGGCGCAAGCCATTGTGTATACGGCTAGTAACGAGGTGAATGGCAATGATGTTATTGCATTTGACATTAATAGTCGAGGTAATCTTTCGGAAATTGGTCGCTTCCCCACTGGAGGGACTGGAACCGGGACACCGCTTGGCAATCAAGCGGCGTTAACGACGGATGCGAGTGATCGTTGGATGTTTGTGGTGAGTCCCGGGAGTGGCGAATTGACCAGCTTTCGCTTGCAGACGGCAGGGTTGCAGTTCGTCAATAAGGTCACCTCTGGTGGTTTTCGGCCGCTCAGTGTGACGGTGTTTGGTACGCTGGTCTACGTGTTGAATGAAGGAAGCGGGAATGAACAAGACCCTCGACATATGCGATATGACAATATCAGTGGATTCCGCTTTACAGCAGGCGGAATACTGGTCCCGATTCACAATTCCACACGCATCATAGATCGGACGCAACTCACGGCCCCGGCACAGGTCGGATTTAATAAATCAGGCACCGTGTTGCTCATCACCGAGAAAGCCACCGATACCCTGACGACGTTTGTGATGCGACGCAATGGTACCCCTAAACGAAGACCAGAAAAACGTCCCTCGTTTATTCCCACTCCATTTGGTTTTTCATTTAGCGATCGAGATTTCGTGAATATTACTGAAGCCAATAACGGGGGGCCAGGGATGACCGTGTCGTACCGCATCGATCGTGAAACCGGTGAAGTATCCGGCAGAGTGGGCTCAATCGAGCAAGGGACAGCCACCTGTTGGACCGTCTTATCCAGTGATCAAACGATTGGCTATGCTACGAATACGGGAGATGGCACGATTTCATTGTATCGAATAAATTTCGATGGCACCCTCGAGTACTTCTTTCCTGCGAATCAAGATACCCCCATCTCAACCGGCACGGGTGTCCGTGATGTCGTCCTGACTCAAAATAATCAATTTTTAGTCACACTGAATAATGGGGATGGGCAGATTCGGGGATTTTTTGTGAATCGTACCGGTGCGATTTCACCAAGAGGAACGTTGCCTGTTCCAGGAAGTGTCACGGGGTTAGTCGCCCGTTAACTGATAGGCTAGGCCTATTCGTTCAATTCATTCCTTGAACGAGTGCCTAAGAAAAGCGCCTGTCACGAGTCAGTGGCAGGCGCTTTTTTATTCACAGAATAAACAGCAGACAAAATTAGCTATGACGATGTCCTCGTAATCGCCAGAGTCCCAAGCCGATAAGGCCTGAGCCGAGTAGGAGCACGGTTGATGGTTCAGGAACCGCTGCTACCGTTAACTCGCCCAGGGCAATGGCGGAGTTCGAAGGGCCGTTGTTACTGAGGACCAGTTGTCGAAATGAGTTCCCATTAATCATGCCACCTAACTGCAAGGTCAACGGGGAATAATCAGCGTTCGCGATGGGAATGGTTGCCTGGAGTCCCAGGTTGGTGAAAACCTCAAGCGTGCCTGCGGCATTGCTGAGTGGTGTACTATTAGGAAAGGTGGTGCCAGGCGCTGTGGGTCCCACCGAAAGTCCATCTTCCGTTCCACGAACCTGGAGTGTGATCTCGTCCACAAAGCCAGGGAAAAAGTTAATATTCGCCGTTCCTGGACCAGCAACGCCAAATGCCCGGTTATTGACCTGGGGCACTCCTCCAAAATTTTCTAGCCCTTGAGCTGATAGGGGATTGTCTGTCGCAGGGCCTGCACCGCCCACATAAAAATTCCCATTTTGAAAGAAGAGCGTTTCACCCCCCGTGAATGTCGTAAAGCCCTCCAAGCCTCTCAATACACTCGGATCTGGTGGAGCTCCGGGTGTCGTGTTTGGCCCAAAAATTGTTGTGAGCGAGGTTGCTAGTGCAGACTGCCCACCAGTGAACGTCACAAGAAAAAATAGGATGAGGGAGAAAGAGCGTATCATGAGACCACCTCCTCTGTGGCGCGAAGCCATTCGTATGAGTGATGGAAAATGTATAGATATAGGAACATTAACAAACGCAATTGTTGTACTTGTCGATGATAGCGCATCTCTAGGAAATTCAACCTGTTGATCGAAAATGAGTTTTATGCGTAAGTGCGTTTAAGTCGATGGGCGTGACGGCCACTGAAGGCCAAATGTACTGAAGGAAAAAACCTGCAGTTGGAAGAAGGAATGTAAAAAAAGGTGACGTTAGGACTCCTAAAACGTTGCTCCAAAGAGACGGCTCGCATTCAAAGAATGATGTATACAACCTACAGAACACATTTTTAGGGCTTCGGTTATATACTGCTCAATCGTACTGAAGAATTAACGAGTTGTTGGATAACACAGAAGTGTTGGAGACCCTTAACTCTCGTGAAAAAAATCGCGAAACGTGTAGTGGATTTCAATGGATGAATGTGGCGGGCGAATGCGATACGAGCTCTATGATTCTCGTCTTACTTTGTGTGGGCTATCTCTCTATTGAAACCAGTCGACGTAAACTTCTAATCTTCCTCCAATGACCAGGGCATCTGATCTGGTTGGGTCAGTACCAGGGTTAATGACATATTGAATGTCTGGCTGAAGATTGAGAGCGGGGTGAAGCGAAAAGGAATGGGTGAACTCCAGGACAATTTCGGACTGACTCACAGGTTGATTGGCTTGACGTTGAGATCTTTTGAAGTTGGCACCATTCAATGCTGCGGCAACCCCAAAACCCGTTTGATCACTATTTCGTGTTGGAAAAAGTCCGGTGTAGACGAGCCCTCCTCCCAAATACCATTCGACTTGATTCACTCGTGGATCGGCCCAGCCGACTCGCGCAAAGACATTCAAGCCTTCATGATGATCCTGGGGTTCATGGTACACCCCTTGTTCAGCAAGGGCGTATATGCCGTAGGTTTCATTGCGTGTGATAGAGGTCCCGGAGGAGTCGACTTTCTGAAGATCATCAAACTCTCTTGTAAACAACCATGTCCCAACGGCATATTTCCCATCGTATTGCAGGGCGGCTGCCCGGGTCAGGCGACGGCGAAGGAGCCGGTCGGGTTGCTGAGCTCGTTCTTGGAGCTCTAATTCTCCAAAACGGTAATAAGCCAATTCCATTGTAAGAAACAGGCCGTCATCTTTATGCAGGATGATGTGTGTGTCATCAAGATTGTTTGGATCGCCAACCACACCATCCATCACCGCTCCACGGAGCGTGAAGTCGTTGGTGAGATTCACCTGTCCTCGCAGCCCTAGTGATGACGTTGGAAATGTCGAAAGTCCGCTTTCGCCGCCAAGCGCCAATTCGGCACCGGTGCCGAAGGAACTTTGAAGAAAGAGCTCTGATGATGATCGGATGACGTCGAACTCGGAAGTGACATCGTAGAGTCCGGCTAAGAGTGACACCCGGCCATCGAATAATGGGAGCTGGTACCAGGCCTCGAACAGTTTCCAGGTATTGGGCGCGGCAATCGCGCTCACTCCTTGCAAGTCTCCAACATCTTCACTGGGATCATTGCCATATAGACCCAACCCATAGACGAAAAACGTTCCGGCATCTTCCCATCCAGTTAATCGACTAGCATTGACGGTGAGCAGTAAATCAATATCGCCGACAATCGTAGTTCTTTGCCTTATCCCACCAGAGACATTACTGACTAAGCCTGTCGTATTCACGGTCTCCATGCGAATGCCGTTTGCCTGAAATTGGGAACCGATGTTAGACCAGGTATCCAAAACCGAGTCGATGGGGGAACGGTCATCGGCGATGCACCAGAGTGATGGCCACATCACTCCCGCAAGTATCAGCACTGGTCGTATGATGATGAGGAGGTTGAACGACCTCTTATGCCGATTTGACAAAACTTTACTGTATTGATGGCTCAAGAGACGTTTCACTAAAAACTAAAAGGTGTTGATGGATATTTGATGGTTAGAGCAACACAACACTTAGTGAGAATTTCACGAATCGTGTCAGGAAATTCTCCGATTTTGCACACCATTGTATAGAGTCAACACAAGTGAATTCATAGGTTTAACACATTATTGGAGGTGCTTGCTTGCCGGATGATTAAGCTTATGAAAATTTTTCCCTTGTGACAAGAATCGTCCACCAGTCAATTTACATGATTTGCACAAACGTTTACTAAATTCTCTTTTTCCCTATTTCTCATTCCTGTTCGCAGAAGCGTTTTGATCCTCGAGCCTAGCGGAGGTCGTTGAGTGGTACATATATATTGTCACATTTGAATAGGAGGCAGCTCGTCTAACATGGGGAAGAGTCGCATTTTTCACCATTGCAGCGAGGGTTCCAAGCGAGGGAGGTCTTCACTCAAAAATTTCACATCAGTGGAAAACACTTCGTACTGGTTAAGATCAGTCAGAGGAATCAAGCGTATGCGCTTGATTTCGGGTGAGCGAGGCTTCATTCGGCCAGACTCCAAATTCTGTCGCAAAGCCAAGAATCCGTCTTGTGGAACACAGCGAAAATAGAAGTGCAAGCGGTATGGGCCAGGTTCTTCTGGAACATATGGGATCGCATCGATTTTGAGAAGGCTTAACACTGTGATGCCTATGCCGAGTTCTTCCCATATTTCCCGGTCGAGCGCTGATTCAATGACATTGTCAGGTAGGGGAGTTTGGCTTGGTTTGCTTGGATTTCCAGGAGTGGATTCGAGAGAGCCTCCAGGCAGACCCCAAGGATGTTGAGGACGATAACTATGTTCTACCAAAAGCACCTCCGGAGGTGACGTATTCTCATCGATCATGACCGCGATAGCTCCGACAACCCATTTTCTGGCGAGCAGTCCTTTTAGGATTCCCGCCAAACGAGGAGGAAACTGTCGCCACATGAGAAGTGCCATTTGGTGCAGTTTATGATGATGCTCAATAAACCGCGTGAGCCATGTAAGCATTGGCGTTTATCTCCAATAGAGCGTGTGAATTTTTCTCATTATACCCCAATAATCGTTGTGGCTATAGCGCCCATTCGGATTATACATTGCATTAAAATCTAGAAGGCATGTGCCAGAAAGCTCTACTGTTCGCCTGTCCATGTTTTGGAGAAGCTTAAAGAAGGAACACGGTTGCTAGATCAGGACCGGCTTGTACGATCAGCTCACCTACCATTCAGAACAGAATCTATTAGCCCGACATTGATGAGAGAAAGGTTGTGTGGTGACGCAGGTATTATAGCGAATCCATTTAATTTCCAGTTAATGAGGAAAGGTTGCCTCGGCGACGATTGTTGTATGCCTCTCACAGGAATGAAGGGGTATCCACTGGTGAGATCTGTTAGCCTCTGAAGTGTTTATTACAGGTCGCCTCGGCGACGATTGTTGTCTGTCTCTCGCAGGGGTGGAGTGGTTGTCAATGGTGAGAACAATTTGCCTCTGGAGCGTTAATGATAGGTCGTCTAGACTGCGCCTCAAACATCGGCAGGTTATACCCGCGTGGATGTACTAACAATGATTGACGTTTTATCTCACGTAGTGGATATCAAATTGTACAAGTTGGCGCATTACGGTTTCGGTATAACCGAAACGGCTATAAGGGGTTGGTCTTTGAACAGACGAGAAAGGACTCTGTCTGGAGGACAGTCGCTTGACTCTCAAGATAGAGGAGCTGAAATGGAAGCTTCTTCAACTCTACCGTCACCAGTCCTGAAAAGGACTGGTGACGGTTTGACCGAATAAATTGAGTCTTCCAATTATTCCCTTACAATTTTCATAGTTCCTATTTGTACCGTAGCAGGTTGCGCCATTTTTTCGATCATTCTTTGGCCTGATGGACTCTTAGGACCTGTCTTGATAAAGGTGACTCGTACTTCATCTGACCATTGATGATTTTTTTTCAATCTTTTCTCAACTTCGGCCAGTGAAAATTTGAATGATCGTGAGGAAACTTTTGGGGAATCCGTCTTGGCAGGTCCAAAGAAAGACATATTGCCAACGTAATATTCACTCTTATAATTAGGCTCTTCGCCTTCAGGCAAGTTCACATATATTTCATAATGGCCGAGAGGAAGTGCGTCAACTTGCACATCTTCAAGGTCCAGTATGAGATCGCCTTTAACCAACTCATGTGTCTCACCCGCAAGTTGTAAAGTAATCGAGAGAGGTTCATCTTTCAGCTGTATGTCTTTCATATTTTTTTTGGCAAGGACCTTTTGATCAATCTGACGACTAGATGCTTGTTCAACTTGGGAGGGCTGATCATCATACCGATAGTTCAGTTGATCGATGGTATGGATAATCTCAGCACCGGTCAAAGTTACCGTTGCTCCAGTTTCGTCGAAAAATGTAAAGGTCTCATTCAGCCAAGGATCTCCTTGTCCAGACGTGGGGTTTGACCGACCATTTCCTTGAGCGAGCCAGGCTTCCCACAAACGATCAATGTTCGTGTGATGTAGCCAAAAAATCGGATCACGAGCCGCACGTTCAAATGATCCCATCCATCCGCCAATATTGACATGCAGAACATCGTGAGGCGTTCCTTCAAATACACTGTGCGGGCTAAGACCGTGTCCTGGTCCTGATCGTTGACCGCCAAAACTCTGACCGCTGCCTGCAGGCGAGCTAAAGTTTGTCAGGGCAAATGCAACCGAGTGATCGACGGCAGACTCCGGGAGCAATCCCCCGTTGTTCATGATTGAGCTTCTATTTGTAACATAAAGTGGATTGTCACCCGTGTTGGATGGCTGTCGATAGGGCAGTGGGATTTGTCGAGCATTCGGGTTGTTTGTGTCTCCATAATTCCAATATGGAAGTGTCAGATTCGGGTCGCCAGATGCTTGTCGCAATATGCGCTCGAAATAGTACAGATACATTCTGTGCCAAGCGAGAAAATGCCAACTGCCATGCTGACATGAGTTCCATGCCGGTTGGGGAGTTCCGTCTTGAGCAAACGCACCATGAATATTGGCTTGATAGATCCAACTCGTAGGATCAGTATCTGATCGACTTTGCATGACCTCGATCCCTGTGCGAAGGGCATTGAGTTGCTCATCAGAATAGTCTGAAATATTCCGTCGAATCCGCACAGGAGTTGTCGAGACGTCATTAGACGTCAAGGTCACGTCGCACTCTCGATCTCGAAGGTTGACGTAGACACGAGGTGGTGGGGCTTCTCCTCTCGGCCTGGCAAACCAAATTCGGTCAAGAACATTCTGGAGGTTTGCCGCGCAAAATCCATAAATCCGACGATCGGTATTGTCGAGAATATCCAGCCAGGTACGAGAAGAATTAGTATTATTTCCACAGGCTGGCAGCTGTGGCGCCGCGGCAAAAAGTTCTTCTGGATATTCTGAGGCATTCGCGATGCTCATGCGATAGCGTGTGAACTCCCTTCCTCGAACCTCATAATCTTCAGTCCGTTCAAATGTCAGCTGAGGCGAAGGTAAATCAGGAAAACAGGCAGCGAGGGCTTCGAGGATAAAAAAATGGCAGACTACAAAAAATACCACGGCGAATGTGGAGAGATATAAGTACGATTTTTTCATATTTGTCCTCCCTAATATGTAATTGTAGCGCTCATTAGACATAAAAGGGAAACAGAAATAAGTATGCTCGTCTTGGTAAAAAAGACTACTGGGAATAGGAGTTTTTAAAAGCGAGGTGAATGGCAGAATATCTTTTATTAACTAAATCGGACGGAAAGGGGGGAAGGAGCTTTTTATTGACATGTATCTATTTGGTGCGGCTCTTGGGAATGGTGTACATGATTTTCTATCCCGATTCTAAAGTAAAAATTTTAGCAACGAGCCCAATAGGTAAATAAGGAAGTTATCCGATTCGTAAAATATGACGTCTGGTATAGACTCCAATGTAATGTCGTATATGTCTCTGAGGGCAATTTATCATGGTGAGAGGTGTTCAGCAAACTTTTGCCAAGTGGCTGATAGGTTCACTTGAGCGGCTAGCTTGGCAATGGTGTCCAGGTCTTCCTGAATTGGTTGACGAGCACGAAAGATTTGTTGGGCATCAAGAAGATCTTGTGGTCCACCATCGTGAAGCTTTAAGAGTATCAAGACCTGCCAGGAAATAACTGGAATGGTGAATTCAAGAATGGACAATTCGACTGCGTTATCCACAATGATACGGGTCCACTGAGACGGTAACAGGCTTAACTGAATGGGGATGTTGAGATCATTCGTTGAGTATTCAAGTTGGTAGACTCCTCGTAGCGGATCGTCCTGGTCCCCAACATGAAATTCTGCATTGAGGTATTGTGAGAATGCTGTGGGACTCGCTGCCCCTAATGCCAAGGCGAATTCGACACCATGGGCGGCACGCGGAATTCCCCAGGCAGAAACGGCAAACTCTCCAATCAGAGCATACTCTGTCAGAAGTCCCTGGTATTTGGCCTCGTCGAGGCGATGAGCAATGAATGCTAGGGCTTGTCCAAACACGTACGTTGTAACTCAAGGGAGGCATCAGAGAGTTCAAGGGCGCGGAGCAATCGGGCTTCAGCAGCGAGGCGTTGCGCATTCGACAGCTTTTCCTGAGTCTGATGGTCGCCGAATTGACTTGGATGGCGATTAGAGCCAGGGGATGAGGATGAATACTCTGTGGACATAGTTGCATTGTACACGTGCTTTGAATACGAGAAAAGGTCACATGGTACACACCGGCTAAAGACTATATGTTTTTCAGTAATTTCTGGCCTTTGGCCATTTCAACCATGGTTTCAAGGCGGACTAATCGTTTGTCGACATCAATCACATGCCCATTCAGTCGTTCGATGTCACGAGTGAGTCGTTTCACTTCCTCCGTGAGCTTTAACGTGTCGAGTAATAAATCTTTCCAGGCTGCCATTATTCAATCCCTAAAGACTTGAAGGTCTTGCTCAACTTTTTTCGCATCATCTGTGTATCATGAATGGCTTCTTTGAGCTTCGTGGACACCAATCCCATCAATTCAGTATCACCAACTGCGTCAAGTCTTTCAGGATCGTAGGCGTCAATCGCCTCTCTGACGATGGCCGTGGCCGATGTCCCTTTTTTTTTGGCAATCCGATCCAGCTTTATCACGTTTTTGGGGGAAACAAGGTATTGTTTTCGAACCAGCTTGAGTGTTTCGGTAGGCATGGTGTGACCTCCTATATATAATGTGTATCACTATACACATACATACAGCTATGAGCAAGAGTTCTTTTCTATGCTAAAGGTTAGAGGAAGTATGGCAACCGGGCGAAAAGTCGAGAGGTGAAACAGTCAAATACAAGGTGTCCTAGTGTGGAAAGCAAGCCTATGAATCTCTTTTGGTGATGATCATAGTTAGCGGTGCTTTTCTATACTTCCTGAATGCCGAGTTTCCTTGCCGCCTTTTGTAGCGACCCATCGTTTGTCCATAAACCACAACTAGTCAATTGGGCAGAAGCCAAGAGGCTGATATCCACCCATCCTAACCCAGTGCCAAATAGTTTTTGAGACTCTAGAAGGTGAAGCACTTCATGCTGATCGGCGATACGAGCCTCTGGCAGGGTCTGCAGTAGCCCAAGTATTTCGGCACGATTTTTTAACATGCCGCAAGCCAGTTCGCCTACGACGTAAGGATGGAGAAGGATCAGGTTATCTTGTAAAAGCGATGTAAGGCGAGGACTATCAACTCTGAGGTGATGAACCCATACAGATGTATCGACTAGGGTCATCTTTTTGCGGCTGAGCGACGTCGGGGTGGCAAGACGAGTTGTTTTTCAGATCCGCCAAGGTGAGCAAGCCGCAGCGCAGCTTCTTTAGAAATGAGGGCTTCCAATCCCAAGCGAACTAAAGAGGTCTTTTCTGCAATCCCAGTGAGTTTAGCGGCTTTTTCTAGAAGGGCGTCGTCAATGTTTAAGGTTGTTCTCATATGTATGAGTATGCATGATTTATGCATATATGTCAACTCGTAGTGTGATCGTTTTTCTTGCTAACTCTGGCAGGCACTAAGAAAGTTCCGCGGATGCAGTGAGGTTGTTCAAGTAGAGGAGATTCTCTTATATGAAGCAAGTGTTTTGACGTCTATGTATTATTCACACTTAGCCAGTTGCGGAAAAATTTCGTAGGCATCTAATTCAGACGAAAGTGTGTTGCAAAGATAAATTCTATCGAAAGGGATGTCCTGTACCTGTCGACAAGACTGCACGACTTTACTTGTAATTTTTGCAATGCTTTGAAAGTCCGGTGTTGTTATATCTATGAATGGGGTATTGTGGTTGAACGCACTTGGCCCGTAGTGAACAAGTAAATGTATTTGTTGTTCTGAAGAAGTTCCATAGTGATGTATCTTCTTGATGATAATATCCTGAAGAGCTTTCCGAGCTGGCTCTCCAGAGTAGGATCCTGCATTCCCTTTAAATTCAATCCAAGGGATCCAAGGTTTACGAGAAATTCCAGCATTCTCCGAAAGAAACCAGACTTCCTGTAGATATTTTTCAAGAGTTGCGTAACCGGCGAAATTACTACAGTGATAGCCACCTGGTGACTGCCACTGAGGTTCATTTGTCCATTGCAGATCAGTCTTTTTAATTAACGAAAAGAGTTCTTTTCTTAACTTTTCGGAATCGTTCGAAATAAATCGTAACTGATTATTTTTGTGGGTAAGTAATACAAGCTTAATATGAGTCATTGAATTTTTAGGTTGTTCTCCTATTGCTCTTATAACATTACATTTGAAGTTTTCTATTTTTATGCTCTGGGAGATCTGTTCTTCGATGATCCATTCACCTAATTCGAACCCAAACTCTTGACCATCTTGTTTCACGCAAATAATATCTGGATAACTCCCGTCCGCTTCTTGAACGTGCCAATTCTCTATTTGTAAGGCAAGGGTTGGGGACGCCTCAAGAAAGTCCTTAAACGCTTGCCATTCTTTTTCTTTCTGTGAACTTAACATTATTTTTGACCGCGCTAGTGAGGCGAATTTTTTCGATGATGTATTTCAGGATTGAAGATGTGGGTCTTGGCAAGAATTAAAATTCGGTTTTTGGCTAGCTACCGATTGCAACTGACCAATAATGCATGACGATTTCTCTGATCTTTTCAATAAAGACAATTTTAGACTTGCTCTGTATATCTCAAGCTGCGATATATTCACGAATGTCAATTTCGACTCCTGCATGAGCAATGTTTTCGGCTGTTTTGAGTAAATGGGTCGTTGTGTCTTCAGCCACATACTCTTCTCCACAATTGCTGCAGACATCTGATGGTACATTTTTGATAACCAGAGTTATTTCGCTTCTTTGCAGGGTCATTGTCACCCGACCGGACTGAGTTGTTCCATGTTTGCAAATCACGCATTTCATCACTTTGTCCTCCTTCATTTTATTGTTGGCTAATAAATAATGTGGGGCTAGTGATGTGGCTAATTTTCAAAAAATAATAAATGAAATATTGTGCCTGCCTTATATTCGAGGGGAAGTCGTCGCGAATGCTGAATATACAGCAGCAATGTTTGGGTAATACAACAGCAGTCTGGCATCTGAGGTCATCTTCTAAGCGGTAGAGATAATATGTCTCGATGTGTTTACTGAAAGGCCAAATCACGAAGATGGACTACGATACTATGTCCTTTCATTTTTCGAAGCAACGCTTCATCTGCTGTCACACATGGAAATCCTGAGATCTCTGCGAGTGCGACGTACACTGCGTCGTACCATGTCAGTTTGTATGCTGAGGCAACAGCATTCGTTTTTCTGAGGATGGCCTCTGAATGTCGTTCCACCTGCAGATCCAGATCCACAATGGTTTGAAGGACCTCGGATAGTTCTTCTTCTGTGCCTTTTCGCCCGGCCTTTATGGCATTGGGGACCTCCAGTAAAAAAAGTTCAGGAACCATCATTCGTGTGTGACCCTCGATATGACGACCCCGAAGATGTAATGCGGCATCACGATGAGTTTCACCTTCGTGAGTGAACCATTTGACGGCAACTGATGCATCAACCACATACCCTGCATGATACGCCGCGATCACCGATTCGCTCCGGTCCGTTGATCACGGAACTCGCGAATAGTTCCCACTCCATCCCATTTGCCAAATTTTTTTGCTAGATGGTCCATCTTCAAGGCGGCTTGTTCCATCTTTTTCTTTCGAGCAGCCGTTTCTTTCTCTAGACGGCGTTCCTCTAGATACCGCTGCGTCGCCGCTTGAAGCAGTCCACTCCGGCTCATACTTTCCTCTGCTGCTGCTCGATCTAAGTCATTCAGTATTTGATCTGGAATGATGACGTTGACTCTTGCCATGTTGCTCCTTGGTGTGTATATTCTTCTTGTTTTTATACATACTATATGTTGGTTTTTATCTAATTTCAAGTGTGTATACTTAGGCGGATATTTTGTCTGTCAGTAGGTTCAAGTCCCATCTTGTTTCGACTTTACCTTGGTTCATTGAACGTCTACGATACGTCTGGTGTGTGCTTATAAGAGTGCCTCCCCCTCCTGATTGCCGGAATGACAGAGTCTATGCCACTTAATTCCTTTCATCCCATTATTGCTGAGTGGTTTCGGTCGGAGGTTGGTGAGCCGACTGATGTTCAGGTGGCGAGTTGGCCGGTGATTGCCTCCGGGCAGCATACGTTGATTGCGGCACCGACGGGATCGGGGAAAACGCTGGCGGCATTTTTGACATGTATTGATGTCTTATTGAAGCAGGCGCTGGCCTGTGAATTAACCGATCAGACGAAGATTGTTTACGTGTCACCGCTCAAGGCCTTGAGTCATGATGTTCAGAAAAATCTTCAAGAACCGTTAGCGCAGATTACGCAATTCGCATTGTCGGCTGGGTATCTTGTTCCGCCGCTACGAGTTGAAGTGCGAACCGGAGACACACCGGCGTCGGCTCGTCAACGTATGCTGACACATCCTCCTCATATACTGATTACTACACCCGAAACCTTGTACTTGATGCTGACGGCTCGCAAAAGCCGAGAGATTCTTCGGAACGTGAAGACCGTGATTGTGGATGAGATCCACGCGGTCGCGCCGAATAAACGCGGGACGCATTTAACCTTGTCGCTTGAGCGTCTGGCAGCGATTTGTCCAAAGCCTCCTGTGAGAATCGGTCTGTCTGCGACGCAACGGCCGCTGGAATTGATTGCAGACTTTCTTGTGGGCGGCGGAGTCACAGGGAATGGGGCAGGTCGGGGAGGTTCAACCCTTCCATCATGTCAGATTGTTGATGTGGGGCAGAAGCGAAAACTTGATCTTGAGATTGAAGTCCCGCGAGACGAATTAGGCCCCATTGCGACGAACGCCATGTGGGCAGAGATCTATGATCGAATTGCCGAACTCGCACGCGAGCATCGTACGACATTGGTCTTCGTCAACACGCGGCGGTTAGCTGAACGCGTCGCCCATCATCTCGCTGAACGTGTAGGGGAAGAGAAGGTGATGGCGCATCATGGCAGCTTGTCTCGAAAGATTCGGCTTGCTGCAGAAGATCGGTTGAAAACTGGCCAGCTTCAAATCATGGTGGCGACGGCTTCGCTGGAATTAGGAATTGATATCGGTCATGTGGATCTGGTGTGTCAAATCGGATCGCCTCGTGCGATTGCGACCTGCATGCAACGGATCGGGCGGGCAGGGCACTGGGTGGGCGCGACGCCGAAGGGCCGCTTGTTCTGCACAACGCGTGATGATCTTGTCGAATGCGCGGCTGCGGTCCATGCCATTCGTCGCGGTAATTTAGATCCGGTGACCATTCCTTTAGAGCCTGTTGATATTCTCGCGCAACAGATTGTGGCAGAAGTGGCGTCCCAGGAATGGTCGGTGGAGGGTCTGTATCAACTCTGTACGAGGGCCTTTCCTTATCGAAATCTTACGAGAGCGACATTTGATGCGGTGTTGCATATGGTGGCAGAAGGCTATGTGCCGGGACGTCGACGTCAGCAAGCCTATGTCTTTCATGATCGAGTGCAACGACAGATCCGACCGCGGCGAGGCGCGAGGCTCGCCGCGATTACCTCGGGCGGAGCCATTCCTGACACCGCAACCTATGCGGTCATCGCTGAACCGGAAGGCAAAGTTGTCGGGTCGGTCGATGAAGACTTTGCCGTTGAAAGCTTAGCCGGAGACATTATTCTGCTTGGTACGTCGTCGTGGCGTATTCGTGGAATTGAGACGGGAAAAGTGCGAGTTGAAGATGCACATGGGGCACCTCCCAATATTCCCTTTTGGCGAGGTGAGGCTCCTTCCCGTACAGCCGAGCTCTCCAATGAAGTGGCACAGCTTCGAGAGCAGGTGAGTCGTTTACTTGAAGGGCCTGTTCACGACTCCCTTGTCAATGTTCAAGCCTGGCTGAAGGCAGAATGCGGTGTTGATGAAGCTGGAGCTGCGCAGATCCTTGCCTATGTCCAGTCTGGAATCCAAGTTCTCAGAGCAGTGCCGACGCAACAGCTGATTATCGCTGAACGGTTTTTTGATGAAGCGGGTGGTATGCAGTTGGTGATTCATTCGCCCTTTGGAGGGCGATTAAACCGGGCTTGGGGGTTAGCGCTTCGCAAGCGGTTTTGTGTGAATTTTGATTTTGAATTACAAGCCGCGGCAACGGATGAAGGGTTAGTCTTATCGCTTGGAGAGAAGCACAGTTTTCCACTCGATGCCATTTTTTCCTTTCTCCATTCCAAAACCGTGCGCGATGTGCTGATTCAAGCGCTCTTGGCTTCACCGCTGTTTGTCACGCGTTGGCGTTGGAATATTTCACGGTCTTTGGCGTTGCTGCGTTTTCAAAAAGGCAAAAAAGTTCCCCTTCACCTTCAGCGAATGCGTGCAGAAGATTTGCTTGGTGCCGCATTCCCGATGGCGACGGCTTGTCAGGATAATCATGTAGGCGATGTGCCCATTCCTGATCACCCATTAGTCCAAGAGACGGTTCGTGATTGTCTGACGGAAGCCATGGATATCGACGGGTTGATTCAACTTCTTCAGCGACTGGAGTCCGGTGAGGTGAAATGTTTGGCTGTTGAGTCGCCAGCGCCATCGCCTTTTGCTCATGAAATTCTGAATGCGAATCCCTACGCGTTTCTGGATGATGCGCCGCTAGAAGAACGTCGAGCGCGAGCCGTCAATCTTCGCCAAGTGCTTCCCGGCGATATGGGGGGAGAGCTCGGTGCGCTAGATCCTGCAGCCATTTCTGCCGTGATTGAAGAGGCGTGGCCGAAAGTTCGTGATGCTGACGAACTTCATGAAGTACTTCATCTTTTGGTTTGGGTCCCTGAGGAACTCGGTAAGCCATGGCAAGACTTTCTTCCTGAGCTTCTTAAGTCAAAGCGCGCCATCGTCATAGAAGTGCGTCAGGCAGATAATGGAAAAGTCGATACGGTTCGTGGGTGGGTAACGACGGAGCAATTCCCAATCATTCAAAAGCTGTATTCATCTGTTGAGGTTGTGGCTCCGGAGCAATTGGAATTCCTCCCTGTTGTTGAGGCCCCGGCAATAGAAGCGGAAACTGTCTTGCCACTTGTCGTGCAGGGTTGGATGGAAAGTTGTGGTCCTGTCACTGTTGATGAACTTTCGAGTGCCTTGTATTTACCAGGGCAAGCGATAAGCCAGGCTTTACTGCATTTAGAAGGGCAGGGGCAAGTCTTGCGCGGGCAATACCGTCCCGCTTCAACTCCCTCTCCATTTTTTCATGCACCCTCTCCCTATAAGGAAGATGGCTGGGGTGAGAATGGCGGAAGCAATTTTGAAGAAAGCCCACTGGACAAATGGGGGAAATCTGAAGTTAAAGTAAAACTTGAAGAATGGTGTGATCGACGATTACTTGCCAGAATTCATCGACGAACAGTCAGTTCATTACGTCGGGAGACCGAACCTGTTGCCGCAGCAGACTTCATGCGTTTTCTTTTTCGTTGGCAACATCGTGCGCCGGGTTCGCAATTACATGGTGAGGCCGGGTTGCGGGAGGTCATCACGCAATTAGCCGGTTTTGAGACCGCCGCATCGGCGTGGGAATCTTCACTCCTGAAAGAACGTGTCTCTAATTATAGGCCCGAACTCTTGGATATGCTCTGTCTGCGAGGGACGGTCGCTTGGGGAAGGCTCACTCCTCCGTATAAGGAACCACGCGTTTCCTCGGGAAAGGTGGAGAAATGCAAAGAAGCGTTTTTTCAGATTGAAGAGTTACCGCCATCCTCCCGTCGTCGGATTAATCCGACGAGCCTGGCTCCGATCAGTTTCTTTTTGCGGGAAAATTCCCCGTGGCATATGATGCTGAGCCGACAAAAAGAAAAGGATATGACGATGGGGATTCGCCAGGTATTGAGTGGCGTTGCACAGGATGTCCTTCAATCTCTCGAAGGCAGAGGTGCGAGCTTTTTCGCTGACTTGACGGGGAGCACGGGGCATCTTGCTTCTGAGGTAGAGCAGGCGCTCTGGGAATTAGTTGCGGCGGGACTTGTTACTGCTGATGGGTTTGATAATCTCCGTGCTTTGATCAACCCCAAGCGTCGGAATGCAGCGGGCAGGGAACGTGCGCGTCGTCCTCGTCATAGTGCCGGCCGATGGGATTTATTGCAAAAGCCCTACCATGGAGACAGTGACGAGCCATTCACGACCTCACAGCTTCATGAGAAATGGGCCAGGCAGTTACTGGCTCGATATGGAATTGTGTTTCGTGATCTCTTGAAGCGCGAGTTGCTTTCGGTGACGTGGCGTGAGCTGTTGACGCAGTACCGTCGAATGGAGTGGCGCGGAGAGATTCGCGGAGGACGCTTCGTGAATGGTTTTACCGGAGAGCAGTATGCCTTGCCGGAAGCGGTTGAATCACTTCGTGCTGTTCGACGCGACACTCAATCGGATACGCAAGACATGCGAATCTCCGCTGCCGATCCGCTGAATCTTGTGGGTATCATTCTGCCAGGAGAGCGTGTCGCCGCCAATTCCTCAAAGATCATTCTTTTCCGTCAGGGTGTACCTGTTTCTGAACCTTCATTAGTCGTGGCCTTGGCCTAATATCTTCTCAACGAACCTCCTTCATCCGGATCATACGGAATATATGGTTCTAGCCAGACAGCTTTACCATTCTGAATACATGAACTTTCTTGTGTCTGAACCTTTGCATGACCGTGCGGAAATTTTTGAGCTTGGCGTCAAACGACTCGGTTGATGAGTTGGTACGACGCGTGAGGAAGTAATTCTAGATCGTCGGGTCATGTCTTCGGATGGACACGGTCGCCGGTAGGAAGGTGCCCATCGTCGTTTTCTCGTCCTTGTGGTCCCACGCTCGAAGTTTCTCTCCGGTTTTAGGAGGGCTGGTGCTGGGCTCATCAGCTGTTTTGTGGCATTTATAATGATTCAGTCTGTTCTTCCAGCTTCTCATGGCGTCGCTTCTGCAGTTCGTGTACGCAACCCAGTCAAGCAGGCCTTAGGGGGAAAATCATTTCGAACAATTCTTTCTTCCCAATCGTGTGGACATTATATTGCTCAAGGGCATTAACGAAAATTTCTTTTTCGATATAGAGTGAATTTTGCGATGTTGCTCGTCGTCTGGAATGATTTTATCGCATTACCATCATTATATATTTTTGTTTTAGAACCCCTTTTCTTTTCCTTGTCCAGTATTTGGGCTTTCTGCCGAAAAGATCTGTAGGATTGTTTTAACTATATCTATCTATGAGGAAAGAACTCAAATAAGCTCTTTTATTCTGTAATAAGGCCCCTTCTTGATAAAGGCAAACCCATCGTGAGGTGGGGACGCAAAACCACGGATCAAGAGAAACTCTTGATGGCTGGGTTACCTAAGGAAGGGAAAAGCGGGAGGAATGGGGCCATTTTCGCGACAGGAGGAGGCCCATGCCAAACGTTTATTCAAGTCCTTTTATTCACAAGACTCTGGTCGTACTCGGTCTGGCGTGCTGTCTCTTTCTTAACCCAACAGCTGTTCAATCTGCCAACATCATTCAGTCTACCGCCACAGATTCTGTAAAGGTCCAATGGACCGCTAATTCCGAATCTGATTTAGCTGGATACATAGTTTATCAGGGGACCACGTCCGGTTCGTATAGCATTTACTTTGACGTTGGGAATACTACGGTTTATGAACCACAAAGTCTTGAGGCTGGTCTCACGTATTATTTTGCAGTAACCGCCTATGATGCTGATGGCAATGAAAGCTCCCCCTCCACTGAAGTAAGTGTGCAAGTTCTAGCGCCAACAATTCCTACCCTTTCCTTCCCAGAGCTCACGAGTCCCGCTCCCGGTGCGACGTTAAGGAGTGCGAGAGAGACCTTTTCCTGGACGGCGAATACTGTCAGCGTCACCGAGTGGTGGTTATATGTTGGGACGAGTAAGGGAGCGCTGGATATCTATGATAGTGGGTATTTAGGAATGACGAGTAGCAGCACCGTCAAGGAGTTACCCACGGACGGCTCCACGCTGTATGTGCGGCTCTGGTACAAGGAGGGCGGTCGTTGGAAATTTATCGATACCACCTACACCGCTCACACGGGCACTATCCTCCCAGAGCTCACGAGTCCCGCTCCCGGTGCGACGTTAAGGAGTGCGAGAGAGACCTTTTCCTGGACGGCGAATACTGTCAGCGTCACCGAGTGGTGGTTATATGTTGGGACGAGTAAGGGAGCGCTGGATATCTATGATAGTGGGTATTTAGGAATGACGAGTAGCAGCACCGTCAAGGAGTTACCCACGGACGGCTCCACGCTGTATGTGCGGCTCTGGTACAAGGAGGGCGGTCGTTGGAAATTTATCGATACCACCTACACCGCTCACACGGGCACTATCCTCCCAGAGCTCACGAGTCCCGCTCCCGGTGCGACGTTAAGGAGTGCGAGAGAGACCTTTTCCTGGACGGCGAATACTGTCAGCGTCACCGAGTGGTGGTTATATGTTGGGACGAGTAAGGGAGCGCTGGATATCTATGATAGTGGGTATTTAGGAATGACGAGTAGCAGCACCGTCAAGGAGTTACCCACGGACGGCTCCACGCTGTATGTGCGGCTCTGGTACAAGGAAGGCGGGAGTTGGAAATTTATCGATACCACCTATACCGCTCAAGCAGGTTCCGCCCTCCCTTCATAATCCCGTCTGCTCCCTTGGGCATTATTAGGGGTAGGGGGTTGGCTAATTGACAAGATGAGTGCTAAAGCCCCAGCTGTCGCAGTTATCGCTTTGATAATCAGTTACCCCTAAAGTTGTGGCTAGTGTCGAAAGCGGATAGCTGCTTGCTCTGTCTGCTGTTTTTCCAATTACTCTGGGTGAGATCAACAATTGTGATACCCCTCGCCATGGTGCTTCATCGTTCTCGAACGATAAATCCTATATGATCCCTTCATCCTCTAGCAGTTAATTAGGGAACATCGCGTTACGGATTCTGCTTTTTCGCAGGTCGATACAGTCTGTATCTGATCGGATACGGTTCTCGGCTTTGCGTCTCTCGGGATTCATATCCCCGCTCATTGTAACTTCTTAAGCTATACCAAAGACTTAGATCTCAATATCTCGCAACGCACATCGTTATGGTTAAGCGGTATAAGTTTTGCGACATTCATGATCGGAGTCAAATATATAAAGATTAGATTTATCATATTTTTCTAACAGGGAGGGTTTGCCATGAATAAAACGCTACTCACAGGTTGGTGTTTTGCCACCTTGATAGCAGGTGTACCGTTAGTCTCCTGTGCGGCAGGGCCTGTTCCCAATGGCGAAATGAAAAAATTAGATGCGCCAATTACCCATACTCAAATTGAAAGTCAATCGGCCTCATTATCGGAGATTATCGATCAGGGGAAGCGTGTATTCTCCACGCCGTTTAATAAACACGATGGATTAGGAGATGGTCCATTCGATGAGATGGAAGATAAGAATCCATTTGGTAGCCGTCCCACGCTACAGGCCAACTCCGATGAGGGGAATGGGCATTTTTTGCGAATGAATGGGCTTGATTCGCAGACATGCTTAGAATGTCATTCGGTGTTGAGTAATGATGCGGTGCCAGCCACGTTTGAGGTCGGCGGGGTAGGCGGAGCGGCTGCCAATGCGTTTCCGGCCGTGACCAAATTTGATGTAGCTAATAGTGACAAGAAAGAGTATGCCTCATTTAATGGGCGTGTTATTAATCCTCCTTTTGTGTTTGGTTCGGGTGGTGTGGAATTGTTGGCCAAAGAAATGACGAAAGATTTACAAGATATTGCACAGCAAGCCTTGCTGCCGGAGAATGTAGGGAAAATATATGAGCTGGTGACGAATGATGTACATTTTGGATCAGTTTTTTCTCGAAATCTCACTCCGCATGAGCTTCATGAACTCAAGAAAAATCCGTCTGATGAAATCGCTTCTGGTAATGGTTTAATTCCGACCAATTGCAGTAATGAAACGGGAATGGCAAAGATGAGGGCCGCGGCAGATCTGAAGCAAGAGGCCGATTCCGAATTAATGCATTTTATTGCGATTCAACCATCCCGGACATCGTTTTATGGTCTCGGCGGTCAAATGCAGACACGTTCATTTTTTGAGGGAACAGATGCAATGCCAGAAGTCATCTTGGACACATCCAATGTTGTTGGGGTTGATACAGATCTCGTTGTACGGCCGTTTGGGCGAAAAGGCAATAATGTCACGACACGTGATTTTGATTGTGGTGCCCTACGGTTTCATATGGGAATGGAGCCTGTAGAAATCGTCGGGGAAGATGTTGATCATGATGGCGATGGCGTAAAGAATGAAATCAGTGTTGGTCAGTTGTCCTCCTTGGCCATATTTAATACGACGACTGCGCCGCCGTGCGAAGCGAAGGCAGAGGGTAAAGGACGGCAGCTCTTTCGCAAGATTGGGTGCGCGAGTTGTCACAGTCCTGTCATGAAGACCTCTCGAAAGACTTTGCCATTTCAACACCCAGAAGATCCCGCTCATCCGTTCAAGGAGCCGTATTACCAAGTTGACCTAACTCAAGAGCCTGCAAATTTTAAGAAAAGTTTGAAGGGCGGGATTAAAATCAAGTTATATTCAGACTTGAAGCGGCATGATATGGGGCCGCGCCTTCAAGAGACGCTTCATGAGGCGTCCGATGTGGAGAATCAACTGTTCATTACGGCTCGTTTGTGGGGAATTGCCGATACTGCCCCGTACATGCATGACGGTCGAGCGACGACATTAACTGAAGCCATCGATTGGCATGGTGGTGAAGCGGTGGCTGCTCGTGCGAGTTACTTTTCCTTGGAACAAAGTGAGCAAGAGGACGTCTTGAAATTTTTGAGAAGCCTTCATACGCCAAACCATCCGGCCTGCTCACATTCATAAGCTCGTAAATTAGCAGTGGATGTAGAACTGTTCGATCATTGCGCGACGCCTGGCATGGGAAAGCCAGGCGTCGTGCATTTGTGCGGTGTTTCATTCTAAAAGATGAGAATGCAAGGGTTTATGGATATTCATGTAATACATTAGGTTTTCTTTCAAGATTTTTAATGTATTCTTGGTAGACATATGAAGGTTTTAGGCCAATGGATGAGTAGATCTAGAAAAGTCATAGCCCAAAAGTGAAGGAACGCGATATCATAGAGAAATGCCAGGTAGGAGAGCGAAGAGAAGCAAGAAGCAAAAAACGGTTGCTGATGCGCTATGGTTTTTCTTGGGCGCAGTCATTGGCCTGTTTTCGTTGATTGGCTTGTATGTGGTCGCGATGAATTTCTTGTAAAGTAATAGAAGTAATAAGAAGTGAGTCGCCAGGAAATTTCTTGACGCTGCCCACGCTCTTGGATATGATCAGTTCATGCCGAGACCACCTTTTTCAGGCCCTCCCCCTATCCCGCCAGGTATGGGCATGCGACGACCTGCATCGCCGCCACCTTCACCACAAAAACAATTTGGCGCTCTTCGTGCGTCCTTGTTGTATTGTCCGAAGTGTAAGTCTGCGACACCAGCACGTGAGCGATTGCTCTTGGTGCTTCCGAGCGGAAATCTGTATGAATATTTGTGTTCGGAGTGTGGGACAACGACTGGAGAAAAGACCGACCAAGCTCAACAGGACGTTCAGTTGTTCACGCCGTAGCTAGCAGAATTGAAAATTGTAAAATCTAAAATGAAAAGGCTAAGACCAAGCTTTTTCATTTCGTTTTGCCTTTTTTACTTTGCACTTTAGATTTCCCTCCATCTCTCTTCTTATTTCTCACTTTTCGGTATCGGGAGCCCTTCTTGCTCCATGATGCGAAGCGCATTGGTCGTTGGACAGGGACCAGGCCTAAGCTGATAGTCAAATTGCAACTTGCCTTGCTCGACTGTTTCCTGAAAATGCACATTACTCACGCGTGAGCCATTGGTTTCAAGTTGTGCTAATTCCAGGTCATGTGTGGACAGAAGGCCAAGCCCATAGCCTTTCTGTAGCGCGTGAATGAAAGCTTGGCTTCCCCCCAACCGTTCACGGTTATTGGTCCCTTTGTAAATTTCATCGATCAGAAAAAGCACGGCGTGACCGTCTCTCTCATTGACGGCATCTAAGACAAGTTTGAGGCGTTTGACTTCGGCATAAAAGTAGGAAAGGCCTTCAGCTAAAGAGTCAGTCACGCGAATGCAACAAAATAGTCGTAACCATGTCCAGGAGAAGCTCTGTGCGCAGACAGGGGCTCCTGATTGGGCCAAACAGATGTTGATGCCAATGGTTCGAAGAAAGGTGCTCTTGCCAGACATGTTTGATCCGGTTACGAGAAGTACTTGACCTAATTCGCGAAAACCCAGGCTGTTTGCTACACGTTGTTGTGCCGAGATCAGTGGATGTCCCATATTTTTGGCTGTAAATCCGGTATCGGCTTGCCGGGAAGAAGGTTCTTCTCGAATTGGCCAGACATAATCAGGATTCAAGTAGGCAAACGTTCCCAATGAACTTGCGGCATCGAGTGTGGCCAATTGATCCATCCAGCGTGGAAGTGTGGTCTGCAAGTGCTTGCACGTTTTTTGAAGCCGGTAGGTAAAGCTGAGATCCCACGGGATGATGGCATTGAGGATCATGTGTATCAATGGATGGGCTTTGATGCTGAGTCCTGAGCAGATACGAGCTAATTGTTGTGTGAGCACGGTGGGTTTATCTTCTTTGGTCGTTATGGGTGAACACAGATCTGCTAACTGCGGTTGGTGGACAAAGCGACGGTTCTCTAAAAGCCGAAAGACGGCGACGAGCTTTTCAAGTTCATGGTGAAGGTCGAGCACTCGTCCAAACACTGGAGCTATATGTCCGGCGGTATAGAAATACAGAATCACGTAGAGTCCGAAGGATAGAACCCAATATCCCGAACTATTACCATTGGCGGCTAAGATTCCTAACACCACAGTTGAGAGGCAGAGCGCGATTGACGCAAATAATCGTAGAGAGAGATGAGGAATGGTCACGCCCAGTTTGAGTGCTTCATGGATTCGGTTCGCATCGAGTGGGTGTTCGCTGACGAGTCGAGCTTCGAGTCGCATACGGTCTCGCAAGAGTGGGAGTTGTGAAATTTCTTTGACAAGGCTTTGTCGAGCTGTCCAGTCAGAGAACGTTAAGGGTTGTTCGTTTTCATCTAAGAGCCATTCGCCCAATCGGTGTTGACCTGGGAGAGAAAAGGTGGTGTCGAGTAATTGCAGGAGCGATTGTGTTCCGATAATATCCAAATCGTTGGCATACGGATGATTTGCTGCGGCGATAAAGTCTCGTGTGGGTATGGATGACCAATCCAAGCGAAGGCGAGCCAGGTTTGAGTGCTTGATTTCTTTCCAACGTTGAAGCCGATGTATTCGACTCTTGAGTCTGCCGTGAAAATATGTCACGGTGATGAACAGTATGAAAAATCCAAGCAACGCCAGGTTTCCTGTATGAAACCATTCGCTCTTATACAACGCTAAGCAGGTCACAAACGCGGTGAAAAATATCACGAGTCGCCATCTGGTAAAGAATGTACTCGCTTGTGTTCCGGCGATGAGCAGACGTTCGGCTTTGGCAATGCCCTGCTCAATCGTGTGTGTTCGTTTGTGGTTCATGGTGTTCTTTATCTCGTCTGCCGACCATACCGCCAACTAACCTCTTCGTCAATCGAAGGAGTCAATCCACGGTAAACGATCGTTACGAGAAGGAGCTGGTTTGAGGCAGATGTTTCGATCGTTTGAGGCGAATAGTTTGAACTATTTAACGATAAGGATTGGAAGATCTGTCCAAATCCAGAGTATTCGTAGTAGATTGTGTTTATTTTGGATCGGCTCCTAAATGAATTCCTTTATTGATGTCCATATCGCTGCCTCAGTCAGTGCGACGGAATTGGCTGGTCTCCTTGTTGATGATCATATGCTGGGAGTTTGGGAGCAAGATGGTCTGATTCACATCTACTATGACCATGATGCCTGGACTGACGAGATGCTGGTGAAGATTCAGGATGCGATTCGACAATTGAGAGGGTCGTTTGATCCTGATCGGATTGCGGCTCATGTGGTGCTTGACCAGGATTGGAATGTACGATGGACAGAATCAGTTCAACCTATTCACATTGGTCAGCGGATTCTTGTCCGGCCAAGTTGGAAGACGGCAGATATTCCAGAAAAAGGGATTGAACTGATTCTTGATCCCAGACAAGCCTTTGGAACTGGCCATCATACCACCACTCAGTTGTTGGCTGAATGGATAGAAGAACGAATTCAAGGCGGGGAGCGTGTGTTGGACGTTGGAACGGGAAGCGGTCTTTTGGCGATGCTGGCGTTGCGGTTTGGCGCGACGTTCGCTTTAGGCATTGATCATGATGCCGTGGCTATTGATTGTGCCAAAGACTATGCGCAGGTGAATCAATTTGGTGCGGAGCTTGAACTTCGCACATTAGATATTCAGGCTTTGCCTGATGAGTCATTTGACTTGATTATCGCCAATATCGATAGGCGAATATTATTCGCAGGGTGTCAGTCTTTGACGCGAGTGTCGAGTGCGAACACTGACTTATGCTTGTCTGGGATTCTTGTTGATGATCAACAGGAAATCGTTGCTCACTATATGAAGCATGGATGGTGTTGTGTCGAGGTGAAGAGACGAGAAGATTGGGTGTCGGTATGGTTACAACGCGAAGTTGACGGACTTATTCAGGCTGGTGCTCAAGATAATCAATAAGGGCATGATAAGTGAAGGCTCGAGTTTGTGCTTTTGAAGGTTTCTCGTCGACCAGTTTTTGTTCAAGCCAGACGGTCTCGGTAATATGTGCACGGGCCTGATCGCATAGCGTCCACATTTGATGAAGGAATTCCACGTGCAGCCCGACTTGGACGCCCTCCGATTCAATCCGGTCATCTAAGATCGCCAGTAAATCTGAAATGGCTTGATCGGTGTGATACGGAGGTGAAGCGTATCCAAATGACTGAGACGCAGCTTCGTCTTGCTTGGCCTGCTCGACCAAGTCATGCATATATTCTTTGAGCAATCCTATGACACGTCCAGGTAAACGCATAGTCTTTTCAACAAGCTAGCATCCCTCCATATGCACCATAATTGGAAATTGTGTTTGGAGCAAGATCATAAAGCAATTTATTACAACCGTGCGAAGTGTTCAGCATTCTGCATCAAGCTCTATCAATATGTGTGAGAAGTTGAACGGAACAAAGTTCGTTCTTTTCATTAATAATCACCGAAAGCTCAAACTGATTCGAATTTTGACGAAGATCGGTAAAGGAATGAAATGACGAGAAGGCCAGAAATTTTGACAAACAGGACATTTCAGTTGAAAATTATAAACATATGTTGCTCATTTGCCTTAACTTTTTAAACGAGCGTTTGGTATAAGTAAAAGGTTGGTCTTATACGAATTGCATGCTGGCTTCATGGAATGTGGAGTGAGAGGGAGACCTGTTCTGATGCGAAGATTTTACCTGATCACATTCATCGGTGTCTTATGGTTTGGAGGTTTTGTTGCGAGTGCCATGGCTGAACAAACAGCTCAAGATCTCAGTGCACGTGCATTAGAAGAATGTCAAAAAGGACGTATTGCGAAAGATCGCGATGTTCGGATGGGGCATTTTGAACGTGCCGAGGCTATTGCAGAACAAGCGATTGAAGCCGATAAAAATTATGCCGAAGCCCACTTTTCTCTATTTTGCACGTTGGGCGAGCAGATGCGTATAGATGGTGAGCCTACGATGGGCGCAATCTTTGGATATAACCGAATGATGGATGAATTGAACAGAACACTTGAACTTGATCCTAAACATATTGATGCGCTGTCTTCCAAAGGCACCTTGCTTGTCAAGCTTCCCGGTATTATGGGTGGTGATGCAGAGAAAGGCGTAGAAATTCTTCGAGAAGTCATCAAGCGGGAGCCGATGGCAATCAATGCTCGATTAGTCATTGCTGAAAGTATTGCCGATCGTGGAGAACAAGAGGAAGCTCTGACTTTAGCTACGACTGCACTTAAGATAGCCAAAGATCAAAATCGTCAAGATCTTATTCCTGAGGCAGAAGAAACTCTGGCCAATCTCCGAAATGGTACAGGACAGCATTAAGCGAACATGCCATTATAAACTGGTCTTTTATTACTTTACACCCACTGCCACTAACCCTCTCAAAATTATTATCAGCTTTTTCTTGGCTACCTGTAATCAATACGTCAGTTGGTAAGAGTCTTCAATCTAGACTGCCTCAAAACTGCTTCACGGTTATCCACCAATCGTAGCCAAGGTTGTCTGGAGTGACCAATTCTTAGAGAGGTGGATAAGAAGTGAGCGGAGCAACATGATTTATTTGTCAATTAACTATCAACGATGCGTGTAATACTAATATGTTAAATGAAATATTGTTAGAATGAAGGTATGTTTAAGCTCATCGTACGCAGTGGTTTAACCATTAGTTTTCTCGCACTTCTTGTTCTGACATTTCTAGTGCTTGGCAATATATACACATATAGCAGGCTGACTAACGAAAAACCCATCGCACAATTAACCTTTACACCGGTCAACGTTCAAGAGTTTGGTGCATCACTTCGGTTGGGTGATTTTTGTGAACAAAAAAAATATAAAATTTACGGTGATGAGTTTCGTCTTGATGCTCAGTTCTTAAAGTGGAAGTCTTGGGCAACTCTTTTTGGTTTGAATGCCATGTATCGTATCGAAAGACTATCAGGTCGTTATGCAAACATTGAAGATGAAAACACTAAAATTCATATTGCACATGAACTAAAATCCAGTTCTACATTAAACCTGAGTCAATACGCGGATCGCTATAATAATATATTCCTGCCGGTCGATACTGTGTATGGAAGCTCTGCATACAAAAAAATGAAATCGGGAGTGTTATTTACACTATTTCGTACACAATCTGGAATTTTGATACGCGAACAAGACCTAACAATCGCGACAGAACAAAGGGATTGTGTTTCAGGACAATCGTTGTGGAAAGATACAATTGTGACGCTAGATCAAAAACTCACGTCTCTTGTTCACAAAATAAGCCTTTGACCATAATCACATGTTCTGTTTTTTCAATCATAGCCATGCTCAGTGATCTGCTCAAAATGCTCTCGTTTTGGTTGCAATGTATGTCGAACCAAATGTGAAACAATAGGATTGATTTCGATTGATGATTGAGGAAGTTATGGAGTTGGAACTGTGTTTCAGTGCCATTTTTGAGATATGTGTGGATAGATTCACTATAAAATTATACCTGTAATACCTACAGGTGGTGATATGGAATAGAGTTGCACCGCCGACACGAGGATTTTAGGTCACTTTGTATGCAACTCCTCCAATTAACCCCAGAGTTCCTTTAGCCGTTGATCCCGGCCGCAACTATATCGATAAAATTTGTACCGTAAAGGGTTTTTTAGATAATAATCCTGATGGTATTCTTCAGCGGGATAAAACTTCTTGGCTGAAGAGACTTCCGTGGCGATACGTTCAGGAAATGTCTTTGTTTCCTCAATCTTCTTTATAGATTCTTCTATCAGTCGTCGTTGTTCATCAGTATGGTAGAAAAGTTCTGGTCGATACTGATCGCCATGATCACAGAATTGTCGGTCTGGCGTTGTCGGATCAATATTTTTCCAATAGACTTCGAGCAGAGCAGTATACGTAATCTTACTCGGATCATAAATCACCTCGATCGCTTCAGCATGTCCCGTTCCTCCAGCGGAGACTTCCTCGTATGTTGGATTGACTGTATGTCCTCCGATATATCCTGAGGTTGTCGATAACACACCTTCCAGCTTGTCATAGGGTGGTTCCATACACCAAAAGCATCCACCGGCAAAAGTAGCCTTTGCGTATTTCCCGCCAGATGTACCAGTATCCATCGAAGATGCTGGAGCCTGCCCGAGTATGAGAACGATTGCGCTGAACGCCAAGATACTCGCAACTATCATATTTTTCATGAGCCTCACTCCTGTTTAAATCTCGAATGCCAGGGGTTTCGAGAGATTTTCTGTCCGTGTATCCATGCTTCATGTATTATACCAAACAGTCTATCTAGTTCATGAAATGTTACACTCCTTATCCGCTCACCAATGCCAGGTCTGTTCACATGCGTTGCACCGTTGCCGGAGGTATCAGTATTTGGAAGCATATTTGACCATGGAGTTAGCCGTTGAGCTTCAGACGTCTCGCTTCATGTCCTGAAGCGGTAAGGGTTCGAATGCCAGATTGATAGTAAGGTATGGTGATTCTTACAACTAGCGGATGAGGAGGCCTTGCACTCACCAAAGTAGGGCTTATCCGGAAACGTTGATGACTCTTCCTGATCATATCAAACCGGGCTTAGAAATTTTATTTGTCGGAATTAATCCCGGGACAAAATCTGCGAAGGTCGGCCATCATTATGCCGGCCATTCCAATAGATTTTGGAAGCTATTGTATGAGGCGAACTTTGTTCCGTATCCTGTTACCTATCATGATGATTGGCGTTTGCCAGAGTGGGGATTAGGATTAACTAACATTGTTGCTCGCACAACTCCAGGCAGTAGTGTTCTGAAAAAAGGTGAGTATGCTGAAGGGCGGGCGTTATTCGTCGAAAAAGTTCGTCGGTACCGTCCTCGTATTATTGCGCTACTCGGTGTTACGCTTTATCCTGTGGTGTTTCCGCCTCATGCCGATTCTGGGACGTGTCGACAACGTACGTCTTCCAGGTCGCGAGTGGGTTTTGCTCCAGAATTGTTGGAAGGCGCACAGGTGATGGTGCTTCCAAATCCGAGCGGTCGGAATGCCCATTACTCGTATCACGATATGTTAAAGAATTTTATAGAACTGAATCGCGTACGACAGGACAACTCCGGTCGCCGCTGAGAAACTGAAAACTTTTTGTTTGTGTGCGTCTTTAAAGGGAATGCACGATGACTTTTAGAAAAAAACTTGTACTGATTCAATGCATCGTATTGCTGCTCATCTCAACGCAAGGACTTAGAACGGATGCGTGGTCGTTCCAATTGCATGATGCGGTTGAACAAGCTAAGCATGCTACGGTCGGAATCTTGCGCCATGATTCGGATGAAGCATCTCGTCAATCTGTGCAATCGCAGTTTGCGATCCGTGGCTCAGGGGTTCATCTTGGCGAAGGGTATATCCTGACCGCGCGACATGCCGTTGAACGGACAAGCGGTGGCAAGACTGAGATACCACAAGCGATTCATGTGCTCACTGATGGGCTTGCCGAATTATCTGCACAGTTAATCGGTGTGAATAGGTTTCTCGATGTGGCGTTGTATCAGCTTGATGAGAATTCGCATGTAGGTGAACTTGCCTTTGTTCCATTTGAGGAAGAAGCATCACGTCAAGGGGATGAAGTGTTTACCGTTGGGTATCCGCTTGGATGGGGCCCTGCATTGTCCTTTGGGCGTTTAGGGAATCCTCGAACCTTTTTACCCACGGCACAATCCCGGTTGTTACAGGTCGACCTTTCGGCTTGTAGTGGAAACTCCGGTGGTGGACTGTTTGGAACGGATGGCCATCTTGTTGGTCTGATTCATGCCATAATTCAAACGCAAACCGAAAGTCGTGAACGTCGATGTAGTCAGTTTGCCTTTGCGATTCCTGGTCCATTAATTGAAAAAATTGTGACCACGTTAAAAGCTGGAAAGTCCTATGCATTCTCCAAACTGGGTATTCGTATGAAGGTCATGAAGATTGATCAGCAATGGCGGGTGGCTGCCGCATTGGCGAATGGCCCTGCGCGAATCGCAGGGGTGAAGAAAAACGATGTGCTGTTAGCGATTAATGAAACGCCGATTACGTCGGCGGCAGAATTGAAAAGTTATTTAATTGAACGTACCACACCTGGTCAGGTCATAGACCTTCGCATCCTTCGAGAAGAAAAAGAAAAAGTTCTTCACGTCACGTTGGGAGAGTCATAAATTTATTTTAAAGTCTGCATGAAGGCCTGTATTTCTGGGACTAGATCACCTCCTCCATTCGAACGACCTGACGTGGCCGCAGCTATCCCTGCTGTGAGTACTGTTTTGGCTTCTTCATGTTTTCCTAATTTCCCCAACACTTGGCCTAATATCCAGTGAGAGGAAACATGAATTGGGTCAAGCTCAACTGCAACGCGGAGATTTTCCGCTGCTTCTTCAAGATTGCCGCCGTCCTCGTAAATCTTCTTTCCGAGGCCATAGCGACCGAGAAAGCCTTTGGGGTTTTTCGCAACCATCTGTCGAAATGTCTCGATATCCATGCAGTCCTCCTTCTCGATACACCAGTGTAAGATTCGATCATACCATCGTTTCCCTCAAAGTTACGAGGTGGCATCTGTTTCATTCGACAGTCACGCTCTTAGCTCCTCGGCAAAGCGTTGTAGCTGCATCTGAAGTGTCTGCATGTCGGATGGTGCGTCGGTCGTATATTCCTTGAATGCCCCCGATATTGGGTGTTGAAAGCCAAGGGTCTGTGCATGGAGCATGACTCGTGGAATGGCGATCTCGGCAACGTGACACACTGGCGTCCCGCCATAGAGAGAATCTCCCAAGATAGGCGTGCCGAGAGACGCAAGATGCACTCGAAGTTGATGGGTGCGGCCGGTGTGTGGAGAAAGCATGATGCGAGATGCTAACTTCTTCCACTGCTGTATAACACAATATTCCGTTACTGCCGCTCGTGGGGTGGCTGTATGAGATGAGTGCTTTTTAGGGACATGTGCATCGCGTCCAATTGCCAAGTCAATCACGCCGTGATTTTTAATAGGAATCTGCCAGACGATGGCCTCGTAGCGACGTGTGATGGAATGATTTTCAAATTGACTAGCAAGCGTTCGATGAGCTTCTCGGTTTTTGGCGATGACCAAAAGTCCAGAGGTATCCTTGTCAAGGCGGTGGACGATTCCAGGAGTCAGTTTATCCTGATTGGTGGCTTGAAAATGATCCAGTACGCCGTTCAGCAATGTTCCAGCCCAATTCCCTGATGTTGGATGCATCACAACTCCGACAGGTTTATTCACGACAATGAGTACCTCATCTTCGTAGATGATTTCCAAAGAAACGGTTTTCCCCTCAACCTTCAAGGCACTTGGTTGAGGCCTGTCCATAGTAATCGTGTCCCCTGGCTTCACCTTCTGGCTTGGTTTGACTATGAACGTATTAACCCGTATTCGCCCCAGCATGATCAGTCGTTGCAAGCTTGAACGAGAGATTTCTGGCTGTCGGTGAGCGAGAAACCTATCGAGACGTTTGGGTTTTTCTCCTGACGTAATGAGGAATTCAGTAATCACGTTTACGTCTTGTTTCGTCTCGAGAGCATGACAGAAATAGATTGGTTATGATATTTGGCCGTGTTGGGTGTTGTAGGCGGAACATTCAGTCTCGTTCTGTTGGTTCTTTCAATCATCATAGGATTTGTGTTGGTATGCTACTATAATCGTTCAAAAATTGAATAGGAATATCGTATGAGGGAGTCGTTTTGTGACGAAGTAAAAGCTTGAAACATGAGTCCAGGCTACCAAGTTAGGGTAGCCTGCTCGGAGGAGGAAAACCATGGGGAAGTGTTACAACTCAGTCGTCGTTGATGCCCCGTGTGACACGGTTTGGGAGACTCTACGAAAGTTTCATGATTTATCGTGGGCATCTGGTGTCGTGGAGCTATTGTCAAATCTTGGGTATGACTTCCTTAGGCGGCCTTCCTGGTGACTGCTTCTCCATCGACGAATATGATGCCCTCAGTAATCTGGACGAGCCGCTGATAGCCTCGCAACCGTCGCCATGTTTTTTCTGCACAGCGCACCAATTGGAAAGCCATGGTTAACGCGGTCGTTCGAGACAGACAGCCTCGTGTTTTGGCGGTGCGTAAGCGCACCGTGGCAAAGGTTGATTCAATCGGATTTGTCGTTCGAATATGCTGCCAATGCTCGGCTGGAAACTGATAGAAGGCCAGCAGGGCCTCTTGGTCCTTCTGTAAACAGTCGGCGACTTTCGGGTATTTCGCTTCATAGGTCTGGATCAATCCATCAAAGGCCTTGGTCGCTTGAGCTTTGGTGGGGGCCATCCAGATCTCGTGGAGCCCGGCCTTGGCTTTCGCCTGCAAGCTCTTCGGCAGTTTATTCAACACGTTGGCCGTTTTATGCACCCAACACCGTTGTCCCTTGGTCGAACCATAGACTTGAGGTAGGGCTTTCCAGAATCCCAAGGCACCATCGCCCGTCGCCAAGTCTGGCCCCATGGTCAAGCCACGGCGGTGGAGATTGAGGAGGAGGTCCTTCCAGGATTGCTCGCTCTCTCGGATCCCATCCTCTACTGCAACCAGCTCTTTATGCCCATCGGCCGTGGCCCCAATCACCACCAAAAGACAGGGCGAGTCCTCCATGCGTACATTTACGTGCAGACCATCCACCCAGAAATACACATACCGCTTCCCCGTCAAATCTCGCTGCTGCCACACTTCCCACTCGTGCTGCCAGCCAACTTTCAACCGACACACCGTGGCCGGGGAGAGCCCCGTAGGATTACCCACAAGGGTCCGTAAGGCCGCGGAAAAATCTCCGGTCGAAATCCCCTTCAAATAGAGCCACGGAATCAACTCCTCTAGGCTCTTGCTCCGCCGAAGATAGCGAGGCCGGATCGTTGAGGTAAACGCAATGCGATCGGTCTTCGGAATCTTCCGTTGATCACGGATTCGTCGGCCTCGGATCGGGACGCCCCCAATCCCCGTTTGAATGGTGCGTTCCGGCAAATAGCCATTCAGGACAATCATCTGATGCCCCTCGTCATCGCGGAGAGTCGCATGGCTAGCGAGAAATGCTCGAGCTTCCTCCTCCACCGCTTGAGTCAGAAGGTCACGTGCTCCCTTACGCAGCACCGCTGTCAAGGGATCCTCCGTATGCTCATCTTGATTCGTCTGCTCTACAACGTTACGCTCTTTCATGGCGTATCCTCCTTTTGTTTGAAAGGGTGGTGATCTTGCTCGATCACCAGGATACGCCGCCTTTCTCTTTCAGATCATCCCCAACTTTTTAATATAACTCGGTGTCGTGACGCAAGTGGATAAGATCAGCGAACTTGAGAGTGATCAAGTTGGAGCAAAACGTATACTCAACGGTGTCTTTCATGAAACGCTCGTGTTGTTTGACGATCACGAACGGACGTTCATGTATCGCATCGACGATGGTCCCGGTCCGGTTGCGAAGGATGCGGTGAAGCATTATATCGGGGCGGCCAGGGTGTTGCCCATCACAGAGAATAACACAGCCTTCGTTGAGTGGCAGTCGTCCTATGAATCACCGGATGATGCGGCAGTTGGGGAATTATGCAATCCCATTTATCAGGCGCTCTTGCAGGCGCTCAAAAAGCATTTTGCGTGATGGTGATTGGGGTGCAATGGAAGAATTGAATCTTGAGGTATTCTGCCGGGTATTGAATTTATGTAAGTCAAGAGGTAGTCCTAGGTATGTCAGGTAAGTTGTCTGCGACTTCTTGATAGGTTTTTTGTTCTCAAGAGCTGAAATGACTTCATTGAGCGGTTCAGCCCATATCTCTGGAAAATCAGCTTCACCTTGAGTCGTAAGTGGGTACGCTAACTTTTCTACGGGAGGGGAAAACGATGCAGTGACCCCGTCCTTATTCCCTCGCGCATCAGCCCGATACCAACCAAATTTATCAAGATAGAGGGCGTTGAGGCCATGTAAGCAAAAAGGTAGTCTATCGTCGCTGATGGTCAGTCGTTGATAACAAATTCCTGTTGGAATATTGTTTGCCCTGAGCAATGTGGCGAGCAGATGACTCTTCGCATAACGATACCCGGTGCCATGTTGAAGAACCTCAGAAGCTTTGCACGTCACAGGGTTGAGGGCATAATCCCAACTATGTTTGATGTCATCACGCACAAACTCGAAGCAGGCTTTGGCAATATCAAGAGAAGACCGATGGTTGTTGGCTAACTGTTGAGCTTGAGCTATAACGGCCGGTGTTTCCCAATCGATATAGCGGCTCGATGCCAGATAGGGATTCATGTCTGGCAATGTTTGCTCACGCAAAATGGATCACTCCTGACGGCTGAGGTTGATTTCTGAGTTCATACTTTGACAGGTTGTGAACTCACAATTGAATTATATGAAATGTGCTCTGTTACGTCATCACATTTTAATCGTATCAAAGAAATGATTGTTCAATGATTGTCAGAAGAAGGCTTCCATTCAAGTGGTTTCTACAAATTGACGGTTGGGCTGTCTTGTTTTATACCCTGTATGGCTACGGAGTCTGCACACTTCATTTAGAATTCTTTTTTGAAAAACTCGCATTTCCTTTTACCGGGATTAGTGTATTTGGAACGGCCATCGCAATTTTATTGGCGTTTCGAAATAATTCGGCTTATGAACGGTATTGGGAAGCCAGGATCGTTTGGGGGGAATTAACGAATTATTCAAGAAATTTTGCCTCGCAAGTGCTTGTTTATATTCGACCTCCTCAAGGGAGCGATGCCCATCCTGAGCAGGTCGCGGAACTGCATCGAGAGTTTATTTATCGGCACTTCGCATTTTTGCAGGCTTTGCGTTTACAGCTGTTAGAGGGGTACATGTCGAATGTCCTTGCTCCCTTCGTTAATAAGGCTGAGTTAGACCGGTTGGATGGAGTGGCCAATCAAGCGACACAGCTGAATCATTGGCAAGCGAAACGATTACAGGAAGTGTTTGATGTTGGCTGGATTGCCCCGCGCCCCTATGTGATGGGATTAATGGACTCTGTCAAAGATTTTTATATTGCTCAAGGTAAATGTGAACGAATTAAGCATACTCCCTTGCCTCGTCAATATGGGTTTTTCACCAAGGTATTTGTGTGGGCGTTTCTGTTACTTCTTCCCTTCTCACTGGTGCAACATTTGGGATGGGAAACACTACCTATTTACGTGATGCTGGCGTTCATGTTTACGGTTATGGAACGAGTGGGAAGTCGAACCGAAGACCCATTTGATGGGAAAAACGAGGATGTTCCGATGAATGCGATTTGCCGAAATATTGAAATTGATTTACGGCAACAATTGGGAGAAACGTCTGTGCCGCCTAAAATTGAACCGATCGATGGTGTGTTGATGTAACTGTTGCCTGATATGTCTTTTGGTTTTTTCTGGTCGTGCACTCACCATGATGTGTATGATTTTAATGCGACATGCGCATCGCGATCCTCATTTATGATCCATGGTTCCCCTCGCATTCATCTGACGTGTAAGGACTCACCCCCCGAACGAACAAAATTCTCAGGGGGGGTGGGTCGTCGTTAATGTCGATGTCGGCGATGAAGTCTTCCACCTTTAAAGTGGCCACGATGGTTCGGGTGTCCTCCAAAATATCGTGGTCTATATGTATGCCGTTCATAGTACCGATAGGCAAACGGGGATGGGCCAAAATAATGTCGATGTCCAAAGTGTCTTCTGAGGTGTCCCTGTGGGCCTCGAAATCTATGTCGATGTCCTCCAATACCCGGGTGAAGGCCTCCAGGACCAACATGAATGGAAAGTCCAGTCAAATGAAGTGGTGTCGTATATGTTTTCTGTCCTTTTCCTGCCCAAACAGGTGAAATTATTCCTAATGTCAAAAACAGTAGGCCGCTTATAATAGAAGTTTGGCGTAAGCCGACTTGTCGTGAGGGGGTAGGTCGCGACACAGGTCCTGTTCCAGTAGAAATCAATTGACGTGTGTTCATGCTGTACCTCCTTTTGTCATAATTGCGATCAATTCACTATATCTATATTCATTATACTAGTCAATTTGACATGTATTATGAAGTCTTTATGCTATCTAATAAAGTTATTTTATTAACTGTTACAATAACTTGCGTCTTGACTTTATACGTAGTATGCATTAATTTTTAATGTTCACAGGATGTATGAGGTGTGATTCACCTGCGTGAAAATTGGAGGGATCTGAGTGTGAAGAGATTTTCTGATAAAGAAATCATGCGCTATATCGAGGCTGTCAATAAAGAGGCGGCGCAAGAATGGCTCACCGCATTTGCGCGTGAACCAAAGCTTCAGCAGAGTTACTATTGGACATTATTTTCGGAATTATTTTTGAAGCAAAAGAATCAGATCCCAGTTACCATGAGTGATGCGGAAAAGATCATTCCTCAATTGTCGGCCTCGCAAGCACGTCGGGCCATTCAGAATGCGAAAGATGCAAAATATTTAGAGCTACAAGCGACTGGGACACGCACGAAAAATGTGCAACTGACTTCAAAGACTGAGGCAATTATTCGAAAGACCAGTGCGAAAGCTCTCAAAAGTATGGAAGAAATTTTCAGGCAATCCTAAAACACACGGAAAAATGCATTCAATATTCTACGCGTCATGATTGTTCTCAACTTCGATAACATGATATCCTTAAAGAGACGATAAAGAAGGCTAAGCCATGAAAACATCTCACGCTTCTGACTTTTTCCATAGATGGAAAAAAATGAGTCCTGGAATAGCGCTATGTGGGCTCGTGCTCTTTTCATTTCCGGTAGGTGCGAGTGAACAACCCCTCCCTTGGCAATGCACGTCTTATACATATACCGGGGCTTCTCAACGTGAATGCATTCAGTCACATTCTCAGGATAAAGAAACGAAGACTGATAAATTGGAACGGCAACTGAAGCGTCAAGAGATCATGCTTCATGAACTTCAAGAGAAGATGAGCCGACAAACTCGAAGGCATGATCGTTATTCTCAAGAATATCCTCCCTCCTATGAGTTTCTACCTTCCCCTCCCGTGGGATTTGGTCCGCCTCCTATCTATGGCTATGGTCCACCATTTGGATTTGGGTTTGGTCCACTTCCGTTTGTCCCTTCTATTGGGATCCTCATTGATTGAGATTCCATGAATGTCTAGGAGGGTGTTGGATGCCCCCTGTTTGCTTAGCTTGCCTTGCCTCAGTCCCATCCCAAAAAGTTGACTTTTCCCTTGCTCTGTCGTCTCGCTCCAAATCAGCAATGGAAATTCACAAAAGCCAGATCTGGAATTTTTATTTCTGTTGAATACAAATCAGACGTATTAATGTATTGGAAGATCGGGATGCTCAAGGAAGACTGAGGCCGGGAATTTTTCCCCTGTCTTGGTATGGCGAAGAGTGCGCTTAAGCACAAAGTCGAAGAGGAGAGGGTTGAAGTCGTACATGTCATTGAGTGATTCACGTTCTTGAGCCGTAATGTATCCAGCCGATTCAAGCGTTCGTGTTTGAATCACGATGTTGACCGCAGGGAGGGGATAATCGCTGCCGTTAATTAAGTTGTCATGAATGGAGCTGTTGCCGAGAACTTTGTCGAGATTATCTTTTCGATTGTCTTGTGTTAGCGCAGAAATATCAGCGAACAGCAGGTGTTCATACTGTGGCTCTTCAAGCATGTCGATTGCGAGGTCGATGTAGGGAATGCCAGGTGTGCAAATGGCCGCATCTTCTTCTCGGCATTCTCCTAAACTTGCGACGTGGGCCATCACCACTTTGACACCCATATCCAAAGGTTTTTTCAAGAAAAGCGGGTTACCGAGGTGTTGAAATTCTTCTGCTTCCGTTGCTTTTTCGTCACCCGTATGCGAGATGAGCGTCATATCGTAGTCATGCATGATCCGATAGTACGCTTCGAGTTGCTCGTTCATGCGTTCAGATGCCGGATGAATACCCATGGCGTTTGGTAGCCATTTGACAAATCGGGTGCCTTGCTTGGCGTAATTTGTTAAAGCGTCGAGGGCATCGGTTCGATAGGGGTGGATTGAAATGATGGGAAAGAAGAGGTCTGGGGCAGCCTCGACCTTGCTCATGACGTAGGCATTGGGTACATGAAATGTACTCAATTCTTTAATCGGGCGGCCTTCTTCATTGTGGAAATAATCAAAGGCCATAATTCCAAATTTTCCATGTTGCGGCATAAATTCAATAAGGGTTTTGAGACGTGTAAGATATTGATCGTCAGCCTGGTCTTCATCTGTGATGGCGGCTGCACTCTTATAGACTTGAAACTGGATGTAATGGATGAGTCCGCCAAATGGTGATTGCCATTCCTCATTCACAAACGTACCATTTAACTCTGTATTCATTCCAAGCAGATGAATGTGATAGTCACGGAGTTGTGCCGGGTCGATTCCTTCGAATGCCTGTTTCATGAGGGTTTGTGCTTCAGCGCTCAGTTCTTTTTCTAGTTCTTGAGGCTCGTGTTCAAATGCCCCGCCAATGAGGTTGCAGCTGAGAAAAACGGTACTCATGAGCAGCAAGCATGATGTGCGAAAGAGTGTCTTGAGGTAAATCATGTTCTCGTTTCGCGAAGTCACAAATGACTTGTTTATTTTAGAGGGCACCAGCCTGACATCACACATCGTTGTGCGATGAGAGGTACAAAGCGTTGAATATCATTGGCGATGGTACTCATGAAACCTTCAGCAAGTTGTTGGTCAGTAAAGCAGTCATAGATATCGTCGAGAAATCCTCCACGTAATAATGGATGGTAAAGGAAGGCCTGCCCCGCATTTGTCTCAACTTCGAGAGGGTATTCGTTGACCGAAACGCGTTCCAGGCCTATTTCTGTCAGCCATTGTTTTGCATCCTTTGCCGATGGTCGTTCTTCTCGATATTCGGTTAAGGCTCTTCGCTCTGCGTCCAACCCTCGGCGTGCCATTTCTTGATCCACATGTTGCCAGAGGGAATCAAATGTTCCGAGAGATGGAAATGTCAACACCAATTGTCCTCCGGGTTTGAGAAATAACGTTAACTGTTGGAGGGCTTCTTTTCGGTTTGGGCGAAAGAACATAAATGATAAGTTTCCGGTGATGCGGTCAAACACTTCGAGGTCTGAAGGGAGATGTCGTATATCGCCTTGACGAAACTCAAGCCATGGAAAATGTGGACCCTGATAGGTTCGAGCTCGAACCAATTGAGCCTCACTCATATCGAGTCCAACGACTTTTCCCGTGTGACCGACGTGATGAGCTAGGTGAAATGTTGGTATCCCGCTTCCGCATGCAATGTCTAGTACAGTGATCCCTTGAGTCAGGTCTAATTGTGATAACAAACTTTCGGCAAATGGTGTTGACCAATAATCTTTCTGAGGCAACTCAGTTAACCAGGTTGGCGGGATGGGAAAACGATGGGATTGAGGCGTTGGCATGATCATGAATCTCGATGTTTTTAGGGAAATCGTTGGCCTCACGGTTTACATAGACGTTGTGAATGGCTCATTTGTCATAATGGGATCGTTGCTTGAGGATCCCTGTCTGGCCATGCCGTTGATCCTGTGATGGCATGAACCAATTAGCTACGGTCCACGTTCCTTTATTCAGAATTTAATGATTTATGTCTCAATCAGCCATGTTGGTCATAAGGATAGGACAAGTATCCTGAGGATGCAATGATCTTTTTCTGAGTTTCAATTGAAAAACCAAGGCTAAAGTCTTTTTGAAAAAAACCGAGTTAGAAGATATATCTTAGGTATTCAAGATGTGTAAACGTCGAGAACGCGTATTGTCCTTGTCAGTGTTACTGCTATGGTTATCAAGCAAAAATCAGTCAATGGAATGCAAGTCCTGAGTTTAATCGGGAAACTAGATATTTTTTCAAAAAATAACTTTAACGAGACTATTGATTATCACCGAGAGCAAGGTACAAAAGGCATTATTCTTGATATACGTGGGGTGACGTTCATCGATAGTGTTGGTATTGGTGCTCTGGTCTCTGCCGCAAAGACATTTAAACAAATGAAAGGAAAAGTCCTACTCGTCAACCCTCAAGAGACCGTTCAGCATATCTTGGAGCAAACGAATATCGTTCAATTAATCCCAATATTTAGCGCAGACGAAGCGTATTCAACCTTTTCTACACTTTCCTGATCCTTTCACCTGTCTTTCATATTATATTTACACGTTCACGACTATAGCTGTTTTACAGTTGTAAAGTTGTTCAATTGAGCTTTTTCTCTGATTCTTATCGTCGTTAGTGCATGTTGTAGGCTATTGGTGCTTTTTCTTGTGAGACGTTTTGCCACCAGCGATTCGTCATCTCATACCCAATGACGAAGAATTTCTCCACAGTAGAATTGAAAATTATATGGATGAATCTCTATGATTCCTGTGGTACTTTAACGTGCTCACCATCGAATCATTAGAATGTTAGGAGGAGGAATATGAAGAGGAAATGGGTGTGTTTTGAGGTTATTGGAATTGTCCTGCTCGTCACATTACACCTTCAGCATTCTGCGAATGCTGCCGACCCAAGGATGGAAGAAATCATTGATGTGTTGAAGTCGAGTATTCAAAATATTGAAAAAAGTCAGTATGGGGTCGTCTCGGCGGACTTGGACTATGCTAATCAATTATGGAGTGAACAAAAAGGTATTTTATTGTCAGGTTGTATCGTAAAAACCTTTCCAGCTTGGGTGAGTGAAAAAGAGCCAACCATCCAAACAGCCGGTGCTGCAGCCTTTGGGGGAGGGACGACGATTGAACAGAAGTTACTGAATAAGAGCAATTCCCTGAAAATTCAAATTTTGGTTTCACCCGTTGCTTCAGGGCTTGGTGCACTCTTAAGTAATCCGGCACTGTTGGGCGGTGGAAAAGGCCGGGTCCGTCGTTTTGGAGACGGAGTGACGGCTCATGTTGAATCTGACAAAATTACCGCAAAGGTTGGAAATGCCATCGTGACATGGGCTGGTAAGCTGGCCCCTCAAGCATTGTGGCAAATCGCAGATCAAAGTGTTGATCGAGGTTGTGTGAAAGACCTGTCATAAAGGACTGGTTGACATTCAAGCTAGCCATGAGAAGACAGTTCCATCACTAAGGGCAGATTCTTAAGTAAATTTTGAGTAGCACTGTATGGATATCTTGACAACTCGACTTTTAAGGAGACGAAGATGAGGGGTTTATGTATTCTTGTCAAAAATTGAATGGTGCGAGGAAGGAGAGGGTGTAGCTATGATTTTTTTTCAGAAGGTGACTGTCAATGTTTTGGTTTTAGGAGTTCTGGTCTGGACCATGACCGGATGTAACGCATTACATACGTCTATTGCGAAAAAGGATCTGGATGTTCAAACCAAAATGAGTGACACTATTTTTCTTGATCCTGTTGGACCTGATAAAAAAGTGATTTATATTGAAGTTCGAAATACCTCAGACAAAGATAATTTTGACATTGAAACACCGATTAAAGCAGCCATTGAAAAACGAGGCTATCGAGTGACCGATGATCCCGATGAAGCTCACTATCGATTGCAAGCCAATGTGTTAAGTGTGGCAAAAGCCAGTCCGACGGCTGCTGAGGCCGCATTAGGTGGCGGTTACGGAGGAGTGCTCGCTGGTGGCGCTGCGGGCGCTGGTGTGGGTCTTGCTACACATGGTGGCATCGGGGGCGCGGCTGGGGGGTTGATTGGCTCTGTTGTCGGAGGACTGACTGAGACTGTGGCGGATGCGTTCGTCAAAGATGTGACGTTTATGGCCGTTACGGATGTGCAGGTCGTTGAAAAGGCACCCAAAGGCGTGATTGTTCGATCGGATAGTGAGCAAAATTTAGCGCAGGGTATGGCTGGCACGCAACGGCAAACCTTTTCAGAAGTGGGCAAACTCAAAAAATATCGTACGCGAGTTGTGAGTACGGCGAATCAGGCGAATTTGGAATATGAGGAGGCGCAAGAGTTGTTGACAAAAGGACTGACTCGCTCACTCGCTAATGTGTTTTAACCTTACATTCTTCATGGTGTGAGTCAATGATTGCAATCAAGAAGAATGTTGTGAGTGGACCACCTAGGTTATGGGTTGTTCATGTATCTGAGGAGAAAATGTATGGTACATCGCAGATATCTCAAGCACCTGATTAGTCTTGTTTTTATTCTGACTTGTGTGTTCGTGGGAGCGCAGGTCGTTCTTGCCGATGATGAGGAAGACCTAGCCGCTATGCAACGGGCACTTAACAAAGAAGTCATGGAGCGGCCTTTTAATCCAGGGGATCAAGCGGAAGTCGATCGATTTGTTGAAGATGCGCTGAAGAAAAATCAAATGCCTCAAGAGTATACTGGAAAGGATTGGAAACGAGGGTATACCTGTAATAACCTCAGATATTCTTTTTCTCGATATCGGAATTGTCTCCATTATTATCGATATCACGGACGTTATTATCCCTACTAACTCTGTTGTTGTCTAACGCTGCTCCAATAATCTCTTATCACGACCATTTTCGTTGTCGTGATAAGAGATTTCTTATCTGATCATGGCTAGTTCCCACTAGCTCATCTCACTCTATTTTCTGCAATGCTTAAAAAGCGACCGTTCCGTGTCGAGCCAAAAGTTTACGCTGCGTCGCGGGCTCAGGAACGCGGTTTTAAATGAAGTAAGCCTTGGTTGGTATCTAAGGTCACGAGGAAGTGATGGAGGAAAGACATGCCCAATAGACCATCTATGCCTTTTTGACCGTCAGGAAGATCATGGATGGCGACATCCACATCATGGACTTGAGCTGTTCCGGCTTGAATGGAGTCTACAGTACTGACATTGACTTGTATCGGTCCTCCAGCTGTATAAACGGTTGTCAATTGGGTCTTCGAACTTGAAATAAGTCCAAGGTCAAGGGCCACATCTTGGGAAAGAACAGTCATCGTTGCACCAGTATCGAGAATGAGCTGCACTTCTCGGGTTTGATTGAGTTGGACGGTAACCAGTAGTGAGCCTCCATAGGATGTGACTGGAATGGTTATCGCTTCTGATCGTTCATCTTGCGACGATTGGCCCTGCTCATCAATGAAGGGATATTCTTGGGGTATGTCTTTTGGCTCACTGGCATTGGGTTCAGTCAATAATGACATGGGCTGAAGCGTGGATTTTGGCTGAGACGTTGTCCCTGAGTTGTTCTTAGATGGTTCTTCTAATAAGACAGTACAGTGTTCAAGTTGCGCAGGACTATCCGTGAGTACAGTCAGGCCAGATGAATCTTCACATCGGTAGGTCGACGCAGCAAATGTGGATTGCGGTACTGACAAGGAAGACATGCCGATAAGCAATGAGAAAAGTAAGGCTGTTTTGGATGGTAATTTTTTATGGATAATGATTGTCATGGGTATTGGTATTATCTGATGAGCCAAAGGCTTGTGTTATGAAGGTGACGAACCTGGGGCATCTTTCGTCAAAGGAATTTCAGCTTGAACCAGGTTCCCGGATTCTACAACTCTTGTTGATAAAATGACTAATGTGGGGTCAATACGATTCACGACTATTCGACCTTCAACGGTTTCACCTTGCTTCACAATATAGATGGACTCTCCTTTCGTGAGGAAGGCTTGACTTTCTCCACCTTTTTTCAGATATCCCAGAAAACGAAATTTGTTGAGTTGTTGCTGTGCTCGTTGGAACGCTAATTCTTCAGGGGAGGGGCCAGGAGGAGACACGAATTTAGGTTCAGTGCTTGCAGGTTGTTGTACTTTTTTCTGGGAAGTCTCTCCTTGTTCGGAAGAAGATGCATGTTGGTCTCTACGGAGATTGAATGGTGTGAAAATATTACGAGGTGCCGCCAGTGTCACGCTTTGTCGGGGGTTGTTAAATGATTTTGCTAATGCCAGCGAATCCTGATCTGTCTTCCTCACCTTGACGGAGGCAAGGGTATTCAAAGATGTCTCGGGAGATTCCGTTTCTTCTAAGAATTGAAACACGACCGCGCCTCCCCACAATAATAGTAAGGCGACGAGCATTTGTATTTTGGTTTGATTGGTCATAATTCCTGACGATTGCGTGTCGACAGACCGGGAGGTTGTCTCAGAAATGTCGACACCTTAATATTAAACCCAACTTCATATGATTTTTTGGCTCGTTCAGCCGACAGCTTCTCTATGAACAGATGCGGCCATTTTGACTCGAGTTCATAGATGAATGTTCGAATGGATTTATATTCCCCTGAAGCTTCAAACGAAAGAATTCCTTTGGTTGCGAGCTGATGCCGAAGTTCTTGAAGGTCATACCCCATTCCTGGAATACGGACATGATGGGTCTTCGCCAATGAAGCAATCGACACACTTAAGCGCGTAAAGTCTTTTGGAATGGGAAGATTCTTCCAGATTTCTCCTAACGTCTCTTGTGTGTCTTGCGCGGCTTTCAATTGTTGTTGGGTCAGTACGGTTGCCGAATAGGCCAGCGAGGCTTTCTCGAGTTGCGTGTTTGCAGGAAAAAATACAAAGATATACATGCCCAAAACAGCGAGACATGATAGGCAGGCGATCAGGGTAAGGGGAATAAGATTGCGTGATACCTGAAAGGTCGTTTTTGAGCGTTTGATAAATGCGAAAGGCATGGGCGTCAGTTCTTTTCGTTAGCTCTTGAAGGTGGAAGCCTGGGTTGATTCATACAAGACAGTCAGCGTGAACATCACAAACGATGTGTTGTGTTGTTTCTTATTCTGCTTCTGAGCAGTTTGTGACAAGACAACATGATGGAATGACGGATGCGCCTCTAACTGATCGACTAATCCATTAATATCCGTGAGTGTTTTGGCTGAGCCACTTAAGGCAATGGATGCTTCTTTAAAATTGACCTTTACGGATTCCATCGCAATGGTATCCGGAACCGTGGATTCCAAGTCATTTAAAAATTGAGTCCAAGAAAACCCTAATTGTTTCCGAATTTGTTTCGCAAAAACAATTTCTTTGGGAAGCGCCTGAATTCGTTCATCCGAAAGATCAATTCCGCGCGACGAGGCATTACTGATCATTTGTTGATTCATTAATCGTAGTTCATTGGTCTTTTGGATAAAGCCAGCACGTTCACGATCAATTTCTTGACTGATCCACCAAATACCACCAGCGATCATTGCACATGCGATCGTCAACACGATTAACCCTCGCTGGGCAAGGAGAAGGCCGTCCATTCCTGGCGCGGCAAGCGATAAGTGAGTTCGCGGTTTCATTATAAGATCGACACACTCGCTAGGGCGGAAAAACAGGTCATTTGTGGTGAAGACTTCATCATTGCCACTTTGGTTTTTGGATGCAACGTATCGGCGACTTTCATGATTGACAATGGTGGGGGGCGTAAGATCGTGGCATTGAGCATGTTCTCGATCGTTTGTTCCGTTGGCAGCAGTTCCGCACCATTGAGCACGCCTTCAGCGAAATAGAGGGGAATGGAAGCATTTTCCAATCGGACAGATGGATGAGATTCAAAATAATATTGTAATGTAGCTACCAGTTCGTTAGAAACATTGTTCAGATGGAGAGACGAATACTGCTCTTGACTTTGACTGGCGACTTCACGCGTTTCATGACTGACTGTGGGGCCAGAGTTTTGCAAGGTCTCTGACTGATCTGTGGGTTCAATGTCTTGTTTGAATCGCGGGATAGGCAACGCTTTAACCCGAAGAAATATTGGGTCGGCATTGCGAAATGCCATAAACGAAAAGCCCCAATTTGCCACATACAAGAAAAGATACTCCTGATTGGTTGCTTCGTTTGCTCGTTTGGTTGGCCGACTGAATTCAGGCATTGTTGAGTGATAGAAATCACAGACATCTAAGCCCGATAGCCCTACCGAATTTGGCAAGAGTCCGACTTCAAGACAGGCTTCTTCATATTGTTCAATAATGTCATGCTGTACGGCGGTGGCGAGAACTTGCTTTGGACTCGTCTGGGTTTTTGACGCGGAAAAGGTGCGATAGGCAAAGCGGGTTTTGTCAGTGGCAATATTCATATCCTGTTGGAATCGCCATCGTACTACCGAATCTTGTTCGGATTGTTTAGCCGGATATGAAGGGAACGTTAAAATGGTTGTTCGTCCGCAGATATCGGGCAATGAAAGGGCCACAGATTTCGGAAGTTTACAGTGCTTCATCAGAGTGCTGAGACTGTTGACAAACTCTTTCATGTTCTCAATATTGGGTCGGGCAGGGGATAAGCGTAAGCAGCCTGGAGGAAGAAGCGTTTCTGCAATGTGCCGACAGGTGACGCGATGCCAGCTTCGGCGAACTTCAACCAAGCAGAGAGAATCACGGGTAATGGACAACCCGATACTGGCTTTGGTCATTGGGAGGTAGGTAATCATACCGCATCGTCAACCGGGGTGACCCGGTTGATCTCCTTCAGTGTGGTTTCGCCCCGAAAGACTTTTTGGACAGCGGCCTGTCTCAATGTCGTCAAGCCTTGTGCCATGGCCGCGATGCGAACTTCTGATGATGACTTGCCGGCGAGGATCATTTCCTTCATCGAGTCCGTCATGTCGAGGAATTCGGTAATGCCTTTTCGCCCGCGATAGCCCAGTCCGTGACATTCATGGCAACCCGTTCCTTCATAGAGCGTGTTGACTTTCACTTTCTCATAGTCGAGTCCTGATTCTTCACAGAGATTCTTGTCGACTTCGATCGGGACTTTGCAAAAAGGACAGATTGCTCGGACTAATCGTTGAGCCAGTATGCAACTCAGCGAGGCGACAAAATTGTACGGTTCGATTCCCATATTCACGAAACGGCTAATCACGTCAAACGCATTATTGGCATGTACGGTGGTGAAGACCAAATGTCCCGTTAAGGCAGATTGAATGGCAATCTGGGCGGTTTCGACGTCACGGATTTCTCCAACCATAATCTTGTCCGGATCATGACGTAAGATCGAGCGTAATCCACGTGCAAAGGTCAATCCTTTTTTTTCATTCACAGGAATTTGCACAATCCCTTTTAATTGATATTCAACTGGATCTTCGATGGTGATGATTTTATCTTCAACTGTATGAACCTCGTTGAGGGCACCATACAGCGTGGTTGTTTTCCCACTGCCAGTAGGTCCTGTGACCAGTACCATGCCGTAGGGGCGCGTAATGGCACGTCGTAATCGACGCAAATCTTCAGGGTTAAATCCCATGACATCGAGATTTAAACCCTTTGCACCCACGGCGATATGTTGTTTGTCAAGAATTCGAATGACAACGGATTCTCCAAACACACTGGGAAGAATGGACACACGAAAATCCACCGTACGTTTTTCGACGTGAAGTTTAAATCGTCCATCCTGTGGAATACGTCGTTCGGCGATGTCCAGCTCAGACATAATTTTGAGCCTTGAAATGAGTGAGGCATGGAATGAGCTGGAGAGCGGTTCCATGGCATTATAGAGCACCCCATCAATACGAAACTTCACTTGGACCACTTGTTCACTGGCTTCAATGTGAATGTCGCTCGCCTGTTTCTGCAGTGCACTTAGAATAATGGTATTGACGAGTTTGACGACTGGACTTTGATCTTTTGTGATTTGTTCAACAGAGAGGATTTCTTCCCCTTTCTCATCTTCCTTAATGAGCACAGGGTCCAATTCTGCCTGAATACGAGAAAGAACCTGTTTATTGCCTTCACTCGCTGCCAAGGCGTCCTGAATAGCGGTGTCGGTTGAGACTACCAACCGCAATTCACGTCCCAGGAACAGTTCCAACTCATCAAGGACTCGGACATCTTGAGGATTGGGAATGGCAATGGTGAGCACTCCATCCTCTTCTGAGAGCGGGACAAATGGGTATCGATGCATCCATTCAACTGGAATCGTTTCAAAAAAATCAGGATTGACGCGAAATTCATTGAGTGGTTCATACGGTAAACCGTACTGTTCGGCTAATGCCTGGACGATGTGCTCCTCGGAGACAATGCCCTCCTCCAATAAGATGGCTTTTAAAGGGCGATGAGTCTCAAGTGCTTGAGAGACGAGTTGTTCCATTTGCGTGTCAGGAATGAGACCACGCTTAATGAAAATGTCTTCAAGCGCAACACGTTTGAGCGGTGTGGGCATTTCTGTTCTCTAATGTGCGCTATGCGGACTCGACATTTTAAATAGCGCCCGCGAGATTAAAGATTGGTAGATACATAATGATGACAATCCCACCGACGAGTATCCCCATTCCAAGCAAGAGGAGTGGTTCAATCCATGTCGTTAAACGTGAGAGTTGGAGATCTAATTCGCCTTCATGAAACTCTGCCACTTCAAGAAGCATGGTTTCGAGGGAGCCGGTTGTTTCTCCGACTTCAATCATTTCGATAGTCATCCTTGGAAGAAAGGATTCGCGTTTCAATGATGAGGAGAGACTTTTTCCATCTTTGACTGAATCGATGGTGGCGCGCAAGGCGTGCGTGAATACTTGATTCGTCATGCCACGAGCCGTCACTTGAAGCGCTGAGAGTAAGGGAATGCCGCCGGCAAGAATCGTGGAAAGCGTTCGCGTTAAACGAATGACTTGATTTTTCAGAACGACATCACCAATCATGGGAATGTGAAGAAGCCAACGATGAGTTTGCAAGAGTCCCTGAGGTGTTTTCCACCAGAGATGGAATCCAATTCCTGTGACGAGCAACCCTACGAGTGCCCACGGTAGCCACACCCCAGCATACGTAATCGTGTCGAGTAAAAGTTTTGTGGCCAGGGGAAGTTCCGTATTGCTTTCGGCATACACTTCCGCAAAGATGGGCATGACATACGCCAACAAAAACCCGACGATGGCAAAACCAAATACGACTAAAAATGACGGATAGGCGAGAGCTTTAACGACTTTTTCTCTGACACTAATCAGGAGTTTTAAGTATTCGATATATCGCTGGATCACTTCTGGCAAATTTCCAGATTGTTCGCCAGATCTGATGGATGCCTGGTAGAGCTCTGAAAAGTATGTAGGATAATTGGCCATGGCATCAGAAATCGATGATCCACCACGTATTTCTTCCCGAAGACCCAGAAGCGCTTGCTGAAACGCTTCCTTTGAGGCTCGCTCCGATAACAGATCAAAGCTTCGAAGCATCGGCAGCCCGGATTTAATCAAGGCGAGAAATTCTTGATTAAACACGAGAAACTCTCGAAGTGAGAGTGGTTTCCTTTTTCGTTGAAATGTGTGGCTTCCGCTTTGAACCCCTTTCCCATTGAGTTCGAGAATGAGGATTCCCTGACCTTCCAACCGAGCTCGGACCGATCGTTCATTATCGTCTTCCGTTGAATCTTCAAAGATGCTCCCATCGGGTCGCGCGGCTCTGTAACGAAATAGTGGCACGTGTTGGAGATTTTCGAAACAGTCAAATGAGTGATGCCAGACTACGGAGCAAGTCGTTGCGTTTATTCAGTCTGGGCGACAGCCTCAGACTCTGGCATGTGATCATCTTGCTGTTCTTGGTCAGGTTGATGAGAGGCAAGTTGAGGGATCTTCAAAGCTTGCCCTTCCACAATCATATCTGATTCTAATGCATTCATATCCATTAAGTCGTCAACTGAGATGCCGTGTTGTCGAGCGATGTGCCACAAGGTATCGCCGGCACTGACAATCCACGTGTCTATGCCCGTCTTTGACGTCGAAGAGGCCGTCATGGAAAAGGCTGTTAAGTTTGGAGTGCCGCGTTGAGACTTGCTCTGATTCCGCCTCATATCTTGTTTAATCTGAACCACTTCTGTCATCAGTGTCTGCATATTGGCCATCATTTCGTGTACCGATGTCTGGATGGTCTGCATTTCCGCGATCAATCGTTGAAGATCTGGAAGAGCCGCTGACTGGGCTTGGAGCTCAACTTTTTCCTGACGAAGTTGGTCGCGTTCATTTTCAGCTGCCAAGAGTGTTTCTTTGACGGTTCGAACACTTGCTGAGATGTTTTCTTCCCGCTCTTGTAGTGTCTTGACGCGATTCAGAGCAGCTTGGAGTTCTGCCTGCTGTTTGGCGGTAGAAATTTTGATCATGGCGAGTTCTGATCGCAACAAACTGGCTTCCTCTCTCGCTTCATGGATCAAGACTTCCTGTACGGGCGCGGCTTGAGGCGACTGAACGGTTTCGTTGACTGTGGCCGGGGAATGAGTACACCCGACGATCACAAGGATCCATACCGCAAGGAGGAGCGACGTGGGCTGAAAATAGTGAAGGTATTTCATTGCAATGCCTACCATTCGTTATAGGGTCTACCGTCAAGCGCTGTTGAGTCACTTCCGCTTTTCACATCATAGATTCCAGCTGGAGAGTCATCCTCCTGATCTTTTTCTTCCAGGATTTCTTCCCATGATGTGGACGATTTCGTAAATGGGTCCATGGGTAATTCACGAATATAATGTTCCGATACCAACTCCTCTAAGGTGAGGGGATAGCTGCCACGATCAGCATAAAATTGATCAATAAGTGATCTCATCGTAAATAAATTCTGTTTTAATGCTGCTTCCTTGGCTTTGGTCGAAGACGTTTGAAATGATGGAACAGCCAATGTGATCAAAATCGCAGCAATGGCCACTACGATCAGCAGTTCCAGCAGTGTAAAGCCACCCTTGTATGTTGAAACGGTACGCATGTTCACCAGTCACGGTACTTGGTCTTATCCAGGGCGGATTTGGTGCTGGTCGTATGAAGATCAAACACATCCTCTCCGCACCATCGGTCGGTGTCAGCTTCATCTTGATAACATCGGAGTATCCATTCATTCTTACCCGTGAGCGGGTCAATTGGCACTCGACGCAGATACCGGCGAATATTGTGCGTTCCTTTAACTTGTGCTTCTGCACCGGTTAATTCAATTCGTAATAATTGTTCTAATGATTTGGGATATCCACTTTGCCCCGTGTTCTCCTTGCACGCGAGTTGATTTTTTACACACAGAGGCCCCAGGAGTGTGTCGCCGTCTCTGGCCCAGTCACGTCGAAACGTATCAAGCGCGGTACGGACGGTACGCAATGTTTGCCTCAGCTCCAATTCTTGAGATCGCTTGGTACTCACCTTGGTAATCGGTAAGGCCACCGATGCCAAAATAAAGATGATTGCCAGTGTGATCAAGAGCTCAAGGAACGTCACTCCACGACAGCATTTCACGTTATTGAACCCAAATCCTCCCATGTTGGGTAATCACTGGAACGGGTTGGCCCGTCGGGCTAACAAACGAAGAGCGTTGTATTTGTAGGGAAGCATTGCCTTCGGCTTTTGCGTGAAACTCCAGAGTTGCGAGCTGTCCATTGCCTTTCACGGTCTTACCAGCCCCATTCATTTGTATGACCACTTGTCCCATATTGGGGACGTCGGAAACGGTGAGACTCGGTTGAACATTCTGGTCTTTCCAAAATGTTCCTTCCAGTACCTGTTGAAACTCAAGTATCTGTGGATCATACGTGATCATCAAACTCGTTTGTTCGATAGACGGAATATCCTGTCCAGTGAGATCGAGGCGAATGCTTTTCCCGACTTGTGTGGAAAGAGCCGGTGGAAGCAGAGCTAATCGAGTGACGGTTTGTGTGGCCTCGTCTGGTGTGGATTCAGAGTTTTCAATGGACTCAGAGTTCGGAGTGTTAGAACGTACATCAGAATCGTCAGAAGGGGCTGTTGGGTCAAGCTCGTCCATCTGTGGTCCAGATGGGGTCGTCTCATTCAACAGAACGGGCACGGCCACATTTGGTTCAGAAAATAACGGTTTGGTGTCATAGTTTTTTGCAGTACCTGACCACAAGGTTTGTTTGGCTAAGTCCGCAGGCGTGACGCTGTTGACAATATGTGCCGTGATCACGAGTATCACTTCTGTCGTTACTTTATTTGTTTCTGAATTACTTAAGAGGTCGCCTAAGAGCGGTACATCATCAACACCCGGGACCGATTCTCGTGTTTTTCGGTCTTCCTCCTGCAGTAATCCCGCAAGAACAACGGTTTCTCCATCTTTCAAGCTTAAGGCCGTGTCGGCCGTACGAGTTCCAAATCGAAATTGTGAGATTTCCGGATTCGATTGCAGCACGACTCGATCACCTAATCGTGTCACCTCTATCTGCAACCGCAAGGAGATTTCGTTATTTAAATGAATGCTGGGCTCCACGGTTAATTTTATTCCCGTGTCTTTAAATTCAATCGAGGTGACCGTTGACGTTGTGGGTGTGGCTCCCGTCGTCGACTGTCCAGGTAACACGTTGGTGGTTGAGAGCAAGATCGGCTGTTTATCACCAATATTGATTGAGGCTTTTTCATTATTGAGCACTCGAATCTTTGGCGCTGCAAGTGTTTTTGCGTCAGACTCTTGCTTGAAAAAATCAAGAAGAAAACTTCCTGGAAAGGTAAAGAGATACGAATCAGGCCCGAGATTTACAAGCTCACGAAAGGTGAAACTCTGCAAGATATTGCTAAACTCTGTGGCTCCAGGAGGGAAAATGCCCATGCCAGCTTGTTTGGCAAAGTTAAGTCCGAGGCGTTTGGTTTTCGTCCGATTGACCTCAAGCACTTCGACATCAAAGAGCACTTCGGCATCGCCACGATCATTGGCGTGAATAATATGTTCGGCCAGTAAGAGTTTCGCGGGTTCATCGCGCACGACGACGGTATTCAGCGGTTCATTGACATAGACACGTTTCGTTTCGAGGATGGTCCGAAGTAAATTCGCCATGTCTTTGGCTTTGGCATTCGATAAATAAAATGTTCGAATTTTAAGGTCTTGATATTGTTCTCGTTTTTGTTTGGTGTCCGGGACGATTAATAAAGTGTCCTGACTAACCCGCTTCGCGAACAGTTGATTGGTGTTTAAAATGAGTGTTAACGCTTCGTCAAAGGGTGTATCTCTTGTAAAGATCGTGACGAGGTCATCGCGCACGTCTTTGTCAAACAGGATGTCAATGTTGGCCGTTCTCGCAAGAATTTCAAATACCTGTTTCAGCCGTGTATTTTGAAATCGAAGTGTCACGGGTTCTGTTGATCCACCAACAGCTTTCTGCTCATTCTGTTGCTGAGCAATCGCGGTAATATTATTGAGCGCTTCCGTTAAGCTCGGATCGAGTTGAATGGCACGTTCATAGCGAGCCATGGCCTCTTCAAGCTGTCCTAAATTTTGAAGTTTTTTCCCTTCTTGTAAGGCCAGCCGCGCTTCTTTTAATCGTAAAACGTCAGTAAGAGCAGTCTGATATTCAGCCTTCCCGGGGACGAGCCCTAAGGCCATTTGAAAGGATTGTAAGGCTTCCGCTAAACGATGGTCTTTCAGCCATTTTCTTCCATGTGTGTAGTGGGCTTCTGCGGCACGGCCTTTGACTTCATCAAGTTTTTCTTGGAGTTCTTCATTAAATGGATCTTCCCGAACAGCGTCTCGATAGGCCAGGACGGCTCCGTCCCAATTTTCTTGAGCGACCATTTCTTCTGCCATATCAAGCTGATGGGTCGTGCAGGCGACGAAGAGTGCTGAAGCAAAAAGGCTGATGGTCAAAAAGCGAAAGGTGAGCGTCAAGCGATGGCGAAAATGTTTCATGAGTTGTTGGCTGCGAGTAGGAATACTTTTTGCGGTGCGTCTTGTAGAGAATCGTATCAAGAACACACGTAAACTAGCATACTTCTAATAGTCAGGCTAGAATTTTTCTATTTCATGCCAGACTATTCTCTTTATCGGAAGTTTTGCTGATTAAATTAAATTTTGAGATTTATCGATTCTCGATATCATTAATACCTAATGAAGTTCTATGCCAGGTCTTGGAAAGCGAATGAACTTCGTGCAGATGAGCCATTTACTGAATGTTTTCTTGTGCCGGAAATGTATTTTGCAGGCCATTGGAATTTTCAGCTGGCTTCCCGGTTGCTGGATCTATTTCTGTTGTAGTTGGCTCTGAACATCCAACAAATGTCTCCACTTTACTCACATCAACCCCGGGAGTGCAGTTTGCCGATTGCCCGGTTACCTCATAACGAATGGCGTGATACGTTTTTGCCCCTTTGAAGTTGACTTGATCGTACGGTTTCTCTTTACTGGTGCTCCGGACTCCATGAATTTCCGTACCGGTCTTAATCAGTTCAAAGTCTTTTCCGGTCATGGGATCTTTATAAATCGTGGGAAGGTATCGAGTCGGCTTTTTTGTCAGATCTTTTAATTGCACTGGGTACCGATTGGGGCGAAGACTTTTTTGCACTTCATAGTCAGCCGCATAACGTTCAATGGCTTCCTTGATGCGCGTGCCGCGAAAATGGAGTTCTGCCTCTCGATCTCGCTTCATCGTCACCGACCACTCCTGGCCGATGATCATTAACGAGATGCCCATCATGGCGACGAAAAACATGGTCATCAAATATGTAAAGCCATGTTCGTGTTTCATAGCTGTTATCGACGTAATCTTGAGAAAGGTCTGAGAGTATTACCTCATGATGCACGTATGCCTATCGCTTCACTCTTGCATCATATTTTCGCACCTAAAGGACTAGAGTGCAAATTTTATACTCAGGCAGAAAGGTGTCGAATCGTTTCAAACTCAATATGACCACCAGGCACAGAATTTTTAGTCAAGAGTGATAGAGTTGAGGGTGAGAGTAGAAAGAGATAATTCCTTTTTGAGAAAGAGATGATTTCTGCGTCTTGGAATGATCGTATGTTAGGTTCTGGCCGTCACAGGACTTGCTATTTTAGGGGTGATCGGTGTGGTTATCCAGTCTGAAGGGGGAGGTGTCGACTTCAGGTAAGCATTGTGATCGTGGATCAGTGAGCCTTGCGGTAATGCATCCCAAAGAGGGCCAAGACTTTTTCGAATACGATTCTCATAAAACGAGGGAAGGTGGTGACTTTCTCCTGTAAGATACTTGAGGAGCTGTGGATCTGAATCCAGTAATCCTCGAACTTTTGTATGGTATCGGATACGCCCAAAACCTTCAGAAGACACTGCTCGCAAGCCATTCATCCATTTTGGAATGATCCCTCTATTGGCCTGGAACCTTCGAATGATTCTCGGCCACGAAAAAGCATAGCGAGACAGTTCGACCACATGATCATAGAATTCTTGCCAAGTGTAATGTTTTGGTGTCACATTCATTGATTTATTATTATCGAGAAAATGGAATGGGAACGGGAGCACACGACCTTCCCTTTGGAGCTCTAGATTGACGGGCACCGATTGTCCGAAGGCAGAGAGCAAGGAGAATGCCGGAAATGCTCCTGGGGAGCGGTCAAGAAATCGTTTCGTGAGTTCAAAGGGTTCTGGTCCTTCATCCGTGTCTAACCCCAAAATGAAATTGGTTTGGACATAGGGAATATAGCGGAGAATCATGTTGATATGGTCAGAAACCTGGTCAACTTTTTCGATGCCAATGTTTTTCCCCGTTCTTGATTTGTCCCCAAGGGAATACCACGACTCAATTCCCGGAAGCATCGCTTTAAATCCATTTTTTCGTAAGCGTGCTAAGTGGGGTTCCGATAGGAGGGACAAGGTCATTTCTGCAATAAAATCAACTTTCCTGAGCCCGATGGCTTCTTCGATTGTCGTCATGTATTCATTGAATCGAACACCAAAATTTGGATCGTGCCATGCGACTTTCGGATGACGAATCTTCTGGAGAAGAAAACGCAAGTCTTCACGAATTTGATCTGTTGGGACAGGTTCATAATCAACTTCTGAATCGATGCAGAAATTGCAGGTATACGGGCATCCTAAACTTCCGATCATCGGTACAATTTTAATTGTTGGAGCTTTGGCAATCGTGGGTTCAATATATTTCCAACGTTCTTTGACACCTGGAAGATCAACCGGCTGTTTCTTGGCCGTTAGTTGCCGGCCGAGAGGACGATAGGGCGTACAATCTTGCAACACTTCTTGAATAACGGCTTTATCGGTAAACCCAAGGACGTAGTCAAAATATTGTGCCGCATCTTGAGGGTAACTCCGTGCATGAGGACCGCCGAGTACCGTGACGGCTCCTTGACGTCGGTATAAGTTGCTGATGGCATAGGCCGTCATCGCTGAACGAGTAAAGGCTCCGATAAAAAGAAGATCCGTCTCACCTTGCAGTTCATTGTTCAAATCTTCCGTACCGGTGTAACACACAAATCGAACTGTATGACCAGCTTGTTCGCACCAGACGGCGACCACCTGAGGCATAATGCTGGCAAGGTTAGGATTCATGACGCGCGCATACATGCGCTTCGTCGGTCCTTTCGTGACGAGATCGAGTATGGTAATGCGAAGAGATTTCATGGGATCACCCTAGATGTGTTGGGGAGAGAAGGCCCTGAATGATTGAGGGTCAGAATCGAGTGGGAATCGTTGCATGCTCGGAAATGAAAGCTCTGTGCCTTTTTAAACAGTCATTCGCTTCCCGATGCCCAGAGAGATCTGACGGTATGAAGGCAATCCGCACTGTAGGTGAAGATTATGGGAGAGTCAAGGTAATGTAAATCTTTCCTAGTACTGAGCTCTCAATGCTAGAGAGGGTTTTGGTCTAATGGGTGTTTTTGTTGATCGTGTTGCACATTCACGACGCATGAAGGAACGCGAGTGCATTTGTGGAGAGCGTCATGTGCTATGCCGTTTATCAAGGGTTGTCTTCCCATCTTCACCTAAATGTCATCAGTCGGGGTCATTGTTTGACTTAATAGATCTTGCCCGTTAGCCTTAGTGAGTATGGCCAGACAATTACGGTTGGAGTATGCTGGTGCGCTATATCATGTGACGGCTCGGGGTCACGCGCAGCATGATATCTATCTTGATGACCAGGACCGTTGCCGATTTCTGAATCTCCTCGGTTGTGAAGTGAGCCAACAACATTGGCGATGCTATGCCTACTGTTTGATGAATAACCATTACCATCTCGTGCTTGAGACGCCTGAAGGGAATCTTAGTCGGGGTATGCGACGATTGAATAGTCTATACACCCAAACCTTTAATCGTCGTCATCAACAAATGGGACATGTGCTGCAAGGCCGGTTCAAGAGTATTCTTGTTGAGAAGGATGTCTATTTATTAGAGCTGTGCCGTTATATCGTGCTCAATCCGGTGCGAGCCGGTTTGGTCAAACAGGTTCAAGATTGGAAGTGGAGCAGTTATCGAGTCACGGCGGGTCGGGAGACAGCCTCGGATTGGGTGGATGTGCTTGGAATTTATCAGCTTTTTCACCGGTCAAAAGATGAGGCTCGACGGCGTTATCAGCAATTTGTGCAAGACGGTCTTGATGAGCCGTCTCCCTGGAAACATGTGCGAAGTCAGATTTTCTTAGGGACTGAGCCGTTTTTAGCCTCCATGGTGAAACTTGTGAAGAGACAACCTCTGAAGAATGGTATCCGTGCACAAACACCGCCGACTCGTTTGACGGGAAAGCAGGTGTTAACCCGGGTCGGACTGGTCTATTCCCTCAAGCCCCAGGACCTGCTTACACGGGAGCATCAGGGAGCGTATCAGTGTGCAGCCTGGTTGCTGCGGCGAGTTGCGAACGAACCGTTGAGTGTTGTCGCAGGCCGATTTGGGGTTTCTCCTTCTCGGATCTCGCACATCCAACGGACACTCGAGAGTCAAGGGCTGAGTCGTGAACAAGCAAAGGCTCATCAGTTATGTAAAGTCAAGTAATGATCCCTATAGCAAGGAGGCTATTCATTTTGAAATTCTTCATCTATTTCGTCTTGTTCCTGTTTTCTTATCCTACGCTCACCACGCAGTCATTCGCGGCAGTCGGAGATGTGAATTATATCTCTGACGAGTTGAAAGTACCGATGAGGAGTGGGCCGACTACGGGTCATCGTATTATTCATAGTGGTCTACCGAGTGGAACTCGCCTCACTGTACTCGGGACTGATGAGGAGGGTGAATTCACTCAAGTTCGAACCGACGGTGGGACGGAAGGTTGGGTGCGGTCTCAATATTTGGTTGCCGCCCCGATTGCCCGCGATAAACTTGCGGCTTCAGAGAAACGTTTTCAACGGCTTGACGCGCAAATGGCAAAAGACCGTCAGGTACATGCCAGTATTCAATCTAAGTACAAAGAAGCTGAGGCCACCAATCGGACGCTGAGTTCGCAGGTCGAATCACTGACCAAAGAGCTGAATGAACTGAAGCGAGTCTCGGCTAATCCAATCAAAGAGCATGCCCGTAATGTCGAACTGACTCAGCAGAACGAACGCTTACGTCATGATGTGAGTGAACTGACCTCTACGGTGAAACGATTGGAAGACAACGTACAACGTGATTGGCTGGTGTATGGTGGCGCTCTCGTGCTTATTGGTCTGATCTTTGGAGTGGTCATTAAAGCACGACCTCGAAAGACCAGTAGCTATTCCTCACGGTATTCGTAAGTAAGAACAACAATGGATTCCGGCATGTGTGTTGTCCTCAAGGAGTCGGATTGAATTTTGTCGACTTTGGACTCAACATATTATAGCGAATCCAAGTAAGTTCCAACCGAGGCATATCAACTAACCCCGCGAAATTACTCACTTCAAACATGCGGAAGTTATTAGAAATGGCTATAAGATACGAAGTTTATTGTGAATGATGAGGGAAGCTTCCGGGTATACCCGCACTGCCAAGGCTGTGAAGCATGGAAAGGAAAACCCCAGATTTGATTGAATCGAATAGTGTAAGAGCGGGGTTGCAAGGAGTCTTGCTGCCAATCGACGTATCACGACAGTTATTTTTACGCTATTCAATTCTCAAATTCCAATACGTAGAAATTGCTTCTTCTCATTCTAGAACCATTCGGTATCTCTTGCTACACTGGCCAGCTTTCTTCACGCCAAGCCATGTCCCAAAACATCCATTCGTAACGGGAACTGATCAGGAAGGCTTCTTCCATTCGAGCTTTTTCTGCTGAGCCAGCCGACTTTGCACAGCGGTCTACAAGCGTACGCATCCATTGAGCCACTTCAGCGAACTCTGGTGAGCCGTACATCATCAACCAATCACGGTAAGGATGAGTGGCTTTGGGGAGCCCTTTTCGTAAGAGATGTTTCCCAATTTCACAATAGATCCAGGCGCAGGGAAGTGCGACAACGGTTATTTCGCCCAGTGTGCCTTCCTGCGCCACGCTTCGCATGTGCCGGCAATAGGCATAGTTTGTTGGAGACATTGGGCTCGTTCGCATTTGTTTGGGCGATAGCTTCCAATGTTTACCATAGTTTTGATGAAGTCCACGTTCCACCGTAATCGTTTCTTCTACGAGTTTGGCAAAATGAAGGGCTGTTTCTGGGTCTCTGGCACGTTTGGCTCCAGTGGCGAATATTCTGGCGAGTTCTTCAAGATATCGGGCATCTTGCAGAATATAATATTGAAATTTTCGAGCTGGGAGCGTGCCTTTCCCTAATGCGATGACAAAGGGGTGAGTTAATTGAGCCTTCCAGATCGAGGCTGCACGTCTCCGTAATTGATCTGAGAATGTCATGAGGGAGTGTCCAGGAGGCGTCTCGCTTCTTGAAAGGCGGCCTCCATATCGGGAAGTTTCCCAAGGTCGGGCGTCACTTGCATGTACCGAAGGATGTTGTGTTGATCAACTACCATGACCGCTCTGGCTAGCACATGCGGCCCTCCCAGAAGCAGACCATGGGTTTTTCCGAATTCTCCACCACGATAATCCGATAAAAATAATACGTTATCGATGTTGGCTTCCTGTGCAAATCGTTTTTGCGCAAATGGCGTATCGACGCTGATGGTAATGAGTTGTACTTGCTGGTCGAGACCTTGGTTTTTTTCACTGAGATAGTGCGTTTGTTGTTCACAGACTTTCGTGTCGAGCGACGGCACAATATTAATGATCCGTATTGGGTTGTTGAGTCCGTTCAACGTGCTGAGTGACAAATCTTCTTTGGTCACTTGTGCTGAGCGAAGCGTATCACCCACCTCTATGGGTGCTCCCGATAATGGAAGTTCTTTCCCACGAAACAGTATGTGATTACCCTCTCCTGGGTACGCGGTTTCATAGGTGACGGGTATCTCGGTATAGGTAAATCCGTTTTCGTGTTTACCTCCCATTGTCGAGCATCCAGCAAACAACCAGAGCCCCACGAGCGCAATGAGCGTATACCAGGTCTTTATCTCAGTATTCATGTGATTCTCCATAGTGACAGGTTAAGGCTGTACGGTCTGTCGTATCATATCACGATTACGGTTTCGCTAAAAAATCTTGGATATAGGCATTAACTGATTCAGGTCTTTCCCACTGAAGAAGATGTCCGGCCTTGGGAATGAGATGCCATGTTGCCTGAGGGATCAGCTCTTGTAAGTGTTGGCCAACAGTCGGTCGGAAAACTTGATCTTCTTCTCCCCAAAGGATCAGAGTGGGCTGACGTATCTCTTGAAGGCGTGCTCCATATTGGTGCTCCCATTCATCCATATGTTCCACGAGTGAATATAAAGGCGTGAGCACGTCCACATGCATTCTGTTTTGATATGATCGTTCGATCACCGCTGGCGTTAATAATGTAACATCATACAGGATTTCTTCAAGGACCTGTCGAGTGGCCCAACGTCCAGCCATCCAATTTCCCATCTTGGCCAACCACAGGGGGGGACGGTGCTCAAGAAATCGTTGATAGAGGGATGAATGAATCGTGCCTTTGAAGGTTTGAGGAAAACCAGAGATTAAAATCAGGGATTTTACACGATGAGGTTCGGTGAGGGCCGTTGCCATGGCTAGCCCGGCTCCCATGGAATTCCCAAGTAATGTGGCTTTTTCAATGTCTAACACATTCATAAATTTGATGAAAAACGTGGTTAACATCGAAGGGGTGTAGGCGATGTTAGGCTTGGCGGACATCCCGGAACCCAAGAGATCAACGGTGATCACTCGATAGTGTGATGACAAGGCGAACTGTTGGTGTTCCCAGTTCCACATGGCTCCCCCAAAACCATGAATCAAAATAAGAGGATGCCCTGATCCTGTTTCGATATAGGCGATCTGATGGCCACCAATGTTAACGGTTCGGAGGGGTATTCGTTGAATTGATTCAATCAAAGGTGGGGGATTCGGTGTGTTCGTACACCCAGAGTGAACGATAAACGTAAAGACGACAAAGACATACCAACAACGCTTGAATTGACAGCGCACAGCTTACTCTAGTTGAATCAGCGTTTCGTCGGGATTCACTTCATCTCCTTCTTGAACAAAGATGGCTGACACCGTACCCGCAATGGGAGATTGGACGCGATTCTCCATCTTCATGGCTTCAACGACGAGTAACGAGTCTCCTGCTTCGACGGCATCACCTTGATTGACAAAAACCTTCACGACTCGTCCGGGCATGGGGGTCGTCACGTCTCCAGGTTTGGTGGGTTTTGGTCGTCCGTCCGTCGATTTTGTTTCACCATCGCTGACCGCCGCTTCCGGTCCTCCGGCTAAGACTTCTTGAAGAGGTTCAAGATAGACTTCCTCGAGTTTATCATCAACTTTGATGTAGTAGGGTTTGATCCCATCTACCGTTCGTCCCGCTCCGGATACACGGATGTGATAGGACTCTCCATGGACGGTCACCTTAAATTCAACAGGTGCAAGGTGCAGGTCGGTGGCCACAAATGGTCCGCCTTCGCCTGGTGGGTCGAGTTGTTCAGGTTTCAGCTCTCCACGTTCGCGTTCATCAAAAAACTGTAGTGCAACGGATGGCAGCATGGCATAGGAGACTAAGTCTTCAGGTGAAGCTTGTTGTTCCTTCAGCTCTTCTTTGGCATCGTCAAGTTCTGGATCGAGACTATCCGCTGGACGCCCTTTGACTGGTTGTTCTCCCTCGAGCGATTGCTTTCGAATAGACGAATTGAGTGAGCCAGGCGGTGTGCCATAAAGTCCTCGAAAATAGTTTTTGGTTTCGTTTGTGATGACCTTGTATCGTTCGCCAGTTAACACATTAAGCGTGGCCTGGGTTCCGACGATTTGACTTGATGGGGTCACCAATGGGGGATATCCCATATCCTTGCGAACACGCGGGATCTCACTGAGCACTTCTTTCATTTTATCGAGGGCATTCTGTTCTGCTAACTGTGCTGCGAGGTTTGAAAGCATGCCTCCAGGAACTTGCGACACCAAAATGTCCGTATCGACTCCCGTGAAATCACTTTCAAATTGGCGATACCGTTTGCGCACTTTTCGAAGACCATCGGCGGCTGGTGCTAAGTCTTGAAGATTTAATCCCGTATCATAGGGGGTATTCCGTAACGCGGCAATAAAGGACTCTGTTGGAGGGTGAGAGGTGCCGCCAGCCAGGGGAGACATCGCGGTATCTAGAATGTCCAGTCCTCCGAGAACGGCCATGAGGGCTGACATCGAAGCCATTCCTGAGGTGTAGTGCGTATGCAGATGAATGGGAACCCGCACGGTTGCTTTGAGGCGCGTCATGAGTTCATAGGCTTCGAATGGGGGGAGAAGCCCGGCCATGTCTTTAATGCAGATGGTATCGGTCCCAAGGTCTTCGAGTTGCTTCGCCTGTTCGACAAAATGATTAAGGCTATGCACAGGGCTCACGGTGTAGCAAATCGTCGCTTCGACATGTTTGCCACAACTTTTCGCAACTTCCATGGCATATTTCATATTTCGTATATCGTTGAGAGCATCAAAAATTCGAAACACATCAATTCCATTTTTAGCCGAGAGTTCAATGAATTTTTCTAAGACATCATCGGCATAATGTCGGTATCCGACTAAATTTTGTCCACGAAGCAGCATTTGGAGTCGAGTGTTGGGCGCTGCTTCGCGAAAGGCCCGAAGGCGTTCCCATGGGTCTTCCTTAAGAAATCGAAGGCATGAGTCAAAAGTGGCTCCGCCCCAGACTTCAAGTGACCAGAACCCGACAGAATCTAATTGTGAGGCAATTGGAAGAAGATCTTCTGTTCGCATTCGCGTGGCAAGGAGAGACTGATGTCCATCACGCAGTGCGACATCGGTAATGTGTAGCTTTCTTCCACGGGATGCCTTGAGATCAAGTTTTGTATTGTGAATGGGGTTTTTTTCAGAAGACGAACGAGCAGGTTTTGTTTTTTTTGTAGAACGAGATTTGGAAGCCATCGTACGCCTTTCACCAAAACAGAAGGTTCGTCAATGATGATGAGCCTTGTGACTTAATAATATGTTCACTCATCAGACTGTCAAAATCAGAAGGGCTAGAGTCCTTCGTAGGCAGCTATCGCTGCGGATAATGCGACTACTAAATCTTCTGGTTCAACCATTTCTTCATAGGTATACAGATCCGAATGTCCTTCAAGATAGGACGTATCAAAACGACCGGCTCGGAAGTCCGGTTCTTCCATGATTTTTGTCAGGAACGGAATGGTGGTTTTGACTCCACGGAGTACAAATTCTTCCAGCGAACGATGTGTTCGTCTGACGGCTTCGTCCCAGGTTCGCCCATGTACGGTGAGTTTTGCGAGGAGCGCATCATAATACGGGGGAACGGTATAGTCTTTATAGACCAAACCGTCAATTCGTACTCCTACTCCACCGGGAGAGAGGTAGGCGGTGACTTTTCCAGATGAGGGACGAAATCCATTTTGCGGGTCTTCAGCATTGATACGGCATTGAATCGCATAACCTTGCAGATTCACTTCATGTTGTCCGAAGACCAGGGGACGACCGGCTGCAATCCAAATTTGGGATTGGACGATGTCCACAGCGGTGATTTGTTCCGTCACGGTATGCTCAACCTGAATCCGTGGATTCATTTCGATGAAATAATAGCGACCATCAGGATCGAGTAAAAACTCGATCGTGCCGGCGTTGTAAAATTGAGCCGCACGCGCCAGAGAGATCGCGGCTTCTCCCATCTCAGCTCGTAAGCGGGGGGTGAGAATGAGCGACGGTGCAATTTCAATGAGTTTTTGATGACGCCGTTGAATGGAGCAATCACGTTCTCCTAGATGGATGACGTAGCCATTTTTGTCGGCAAGCAGTTGAAACTCAATGTGATGTGGACGCTCGACATATTTCTCAAGAAATAATTCGCCATTGCCGAAAGCCGCTAAGGCTTCACGTGCACCAGCTTCCATGGCCTCTTTGAGCTCATCATCAGATCGAACCACTCGAAGACCACGGCCGCCTCCTCCTGCGCTGGCTTTCACCATAACGGGATACCCGATTCGTTGCGCAAATGTGATACCCTCTTCGACGCTGGAGGCTGGACCATCAGTCCCAGGGACAACAGGAACTCCGACTTGCTTCGCCAATTCACGCGCTTTAACCTTATCCCCTAATAATTCAAGAGAGTGGGGTGACGGCCCTATGAAGGTAATACCCGCTTCTTCGCATAAGGTGGCGAATTGCGCATTTTCAGCCAGAAAGCCATAGCCGGGATGAATGGCATCGGCATGAATTCGCTTAGCGAGACGCACGATTTGCTGAGCATCCAGGTAGCCTTTTACGGGACCGGGCCCGACAAGATACGCTTCGTTCGCCTTTTTGACGTAAATGCCGGTCGCGTCACTTTCTGCGTAAATAGCTGCGGTCGCAATGCCTAATTCACGGCAGGCGCGTATGATCCGCATCGCAATTTCGCCTCGATTGGCCACAAGAATTTTTCTAAACATAAGGTTCGTGTACTTTGTATCAATTAGGCAACGATAAAAGATGTCATGGTCTTACTGTGATAAAACAAGCCGTGCATGATTGTTCAATCGGTCTTGCCTTCATTCAGGTTCGTTCGTATCAAGAGGATAATAGTGATTCGTCTTCACGATACGTTGGCCTTCCGGAGACAGGGAAAATTGTTCAAAGGCTAAGGTTAGCGGCGTTGGATCCTTCCCGGTGGTGAAGATCACCGGTCGCTGAAGCGGATAGGTCTTGTCCAGTACTGTTTGATATTCGGGCTCAACCTTATCGACAAAAATGAGATTGATGGCGACCCCGTCTTCCTTCGCGCGCAATGCCGGTGTCATTGAAACAAAAGTGATGGCTGCCAAGTCCCCTGTCACGATATTGATAGCATGTCGTTCTTGGTCCACGACTTTGGCTGAGCGGGAAATTCGTGTAATGCCTAACACATCAACCAATCCTTGTCGAATGTTTTGATTGTCGGTTCGACTCACCAGCCTAATCTTCATTTCTGGTGCTTCTTCGTAGACCTGAGACCAGTAGAGAATTTCTCCTGAAAAAACCCCGGCGATCTGTGTGAGGGTCATTTCAGAGACAGGATTTGAAAAATTCGTCAGTATGGCAATCCCGTCACGAGCAACGGGGGTCGAACGAAGGTGTGGTGCAGGATACCCCGTCACCCCTATATCGGTCTCCCGTAACTCGACTGTTCGTATGGGTTTCGCGTTTTCATGCCAGAAGACATCAACTGAAACCGAAAAATGTTTTTCTTCAAAGGCTTTAGCCAAATTTGCAACCAAGTGCTGTTCCGGACCATTTCCTGTGATCAGAATGGTTCCAGATAAGTCTGAATCGTTTTGAGATGGTGATTCGGCAAATAGCGTCCCCGTCCAGACAACACAGGCAAGCAAGAGGTTGATGATGAAAAGGAATATTTTCACAACAACACCCTTATTCCAAATCGACCGCTCATTCCTAAAAGGTGAAATATGATGCGAGGCGCTTTTTTTGGTTTTTGGCAACTCATTATTTAAATGATCAACAGAAACCCGCGGAATAATTCCTGTTTTCAGGCATAAATGTCAAGCCAAGAAGCAATAACCTGGAGCCTGTACGAACGTCTTCTTTTTGCCTCGATGATGATGAACGAATTTGGGCGAACGTCGCATCATCGGGATACACGTTCGTCAAAATCGTACCTTGCACCAGTTTATGCTGAATCGCCAGGGGTTGTTGCGCCGGGCGGGGGGATAGGCATAGCACGTTGCCCAATCAGTGGGGGGAGCTTTGAAAACTTGCTGGCTCGCTCATCTAACATATTATAAGCTTTCATTTCCGCAAACCCTGTCTTATGTGTTCCCACGACTTTTGAGGCAAAGGCAGACATGAGCCTCCGACTTTTGGTCGCATTGCATTTCGGACACACAGTTTCTTCGGCATTAGCACTGAGTGGCTGCATGATTTCATACTGATTTTCACAAGCCTCACACAGATATTCGTATGTTGGCATAATAAACCCTCCTTCGGCTTTTCGGGATAGAAAATGTCAGTTCAGCCATTGAATGTTATTCAACGCGCCGGAAAATTATTATTGTCGAGTTATAATTGGTTTCACTATTATACAGAATGAATAGGAAGCGTCGCTATGGCTTGCCTCGAAACAGTTTTCAGTTGTATTGTAGGCGAGAATCTTGACATTTTCAAAGTCAAACCATTACTTTACGAGGTTTGAATTTTATGGAACTCTACCAGAACGAGAAGGAGGCGTGCCATGCCGGTGCTCATTCGGAAGTACAAGCTAGCTAGCGGTCTGATGCAAGAAGAACGTATTGATGAACAAGATCGTATTGACCGCTATTTTAGACTGTTACATCGTGATGATGTGAAAAAACTGCAAGCCGGGGAAAAGGTTATTGTTGAAAAGGATGAGTGGCAACTTTTAGCGGACTAAGGTTTAGATGACTCAAAACATTATCTCTCAAACATTTATTGCGTTATGAATTATTGGATCCATGTGAAACATGCTCTTGACCAGGCGATGCTTCATCGCGAGCGTTGTCTGGAAATTCCGTCGATGACCGGACGCGCTGACTTCTGGGAAGGCGGATGGTTTGAGTATCCCAATAGGGAAACCGCGCTTGAAGAGCTAGAAAATACAGGGCTGAGCCGACTCGTACATTGTCCTATTTGCAAACCATAGGGATATGTTTCTGATTTTTTCCTGAAAAACTTTCACTGCCACCGGTTTCCTCAAACAAGATCCCCATGCTTCTCTAATTCCTTTTCCTCTTACCAGAACAATTATGGCGCAGAAATTTGGAAATTTTCGCTGGGTGAAAGAGGGGTATTTGGACAGTCGAATTCAAGGAGTCGTTGTTGGCCAAATGATGTTTGCAGGTTTAGGTCTTATCGATTTTTGTCTCTCAGGACAATTTACCGGAGAAATTAGTGGGAAGGTCATTCGATTTCAGAATTCAAAATTTATTGATGATGCCAGAGCTATTGATTCTCTTGCTGATTTGGAGAATCCACAGATCGGAAAGGTGAGCCTTATCTCCTTTGACCCTCATCCCTTACTGCCACCCCATCCGTATATAGAATGGTTTTCGCAGCACGAGGACCATTATCGTATCGAATTAGAGCCAGATGATGCTCAGATCGTCTCAAGTGAACAACTTCAGGAGATTAATGAAATCAGTCAATCCATGCTTGAGCGCCTTCAACCTTTTTTGAAATGAGTGGGGGGACGTTTTGCATGATCATAATATCGACGCGTGGCGAAAACGATAAGAGACCACTCCTTTTATATTCGGTCTTCACAGAATACATGATTTAAAGAGTCAACGAATGGTTTCGTTGACAGCCTAGAGGGGCACTCGTAAAATACCCGCCATGAATGATCGCTTTCTTCGAGCCTGTCGACGTGAACCTGTCGACCGAACGCCTGTCTGGTTTATGCGTCAAGCAGGTCGCTACATGAAGGAATATCTCGAAGTTCGGAAGCGTCACTCCATTCTTGACGTCTGTAAAACACCTGAATTAGCCACGGAAGTGACTCTTCAGCCGATTGAACGGTTTTCCCTGGATGCGGCCATTATTTTTGCTGATATCCTTCTTCCGTTAGAAGCCATGGGGCTGAACTTGGAGTTCATTGAAAGCAAGGGGCCAGTGTTTCATAATCCTGTTCGTTCGGATGCTGATGTCGAACGGCTTATCCCAGTTGATGGGGAATCGTTTGGATATGCTGGTGCCGCGATTGCCATGACACGAAAGGCTCTTGCCAATCGTGTTCCGCTCATTGGTTTTGCTGGTGCTCCGTTTACCCTCGCCAGCTATGCCATCGAAGGTGGAAGTTCTCGCGATTATCGCCTGACAAAAGATATGATGTTTGCCCGACCAGATCTCTGGCATGCCTTACTCACCAAGTTGTCGAATGGCGTGATTGAATATTTGCAGGTGCAAATTCATGCCGGGGCCCAGGCCATTCAATTGTTTGATAGTTGGGTTGGGTGTTTGAGTCCTGACGATTATGAAGAATATGTGTTGCCGCATACGCAACGAATTTTTACGGCTTTGGCGTCAGCTGGAGTGCCTAAAATTTATTTTGGAACCGGCACGGCCACCCTGCTTCCGTTAATGCGAAAGACTGGCTGTGATGTGATGGGCCTCGATTGGCGTGTCCGACTCGATGAAGCCTGGGCAACCATTGGCTATGATCTGGCTGTACAAGGGAATCTTGATCCTCTTGTGCTTGGGGCTCCCGTGAAAGAAATTGAGAAACGAGTTCGGAAAATTTTGCAACAAGCTAATGGGCGAGACGGTCATATTTTTAACCTCGGTCATGGGATTCTCCCTCATATCCCCGTTGATGCTGTCGAAGCGACGATAGACATTGTCCATCAATTCAGTACGCGTGAGGTCGAGGTCTAGATCTTCAGCGTACCCCGGCGACATTAACTCCCACTTCGTTTGTATCCTGGTTCGTAGGGAACGGTATGGTTTTCCTTGTGAGTCAGGCCTCACTCCTATAAGGGGTTATTTCATCATATGAGTCAATCTGTACGTCGTATCGTCATTGTCGGAGGCGGCATCTCAGGCCTTGCGACGGCGTTCGCGCTCCAAGAGGAAAGTCAACGGCTATGTTTTCCCATCGACTGTACCATTCTCGAAGGACATCATCGTTTCGGAGGAAAAGTTCTGACGCATCATGTTGATGAATTTGTCATAGAAGGGGGCCCGGATTCATTTTTAACATCCAAGCCCTGGGCGTTAGAGTTGTGTGAGAAGCTCGGTCTTTCCGACCAATTGATCAATACCAAAAGAGAAAATAGCCAAACCTTTTGTTTTACCAAAGGGCAGATGCGAGAATTGCCTCAGGGATTGCTTGCTTTTGCGCCGACACGCCTCAGTGCACTTGTGTCCGGTGGTTTGATTTCACCATTGGGCATGCTTCGAATGGGATGGGAGTGGTTTGTGCCACGTTCCACTAATGTGGAACATGATGAATCGTTAGCCTCGTTTTTTCGTCGAAGACTTGGAGCTGAGGCGTTTGATTACTTTCTTGAACCTCTGGTTGCTGGGATTTATGCCGGTGATGCGAATGAGTTAAGTTTGAAATCTACCTTTCCACGATTTTATGAGCTTGAGCAGCAGTATGGGAGTTTGATCAAAGGCATGCGAACTCAGCACGCACACTCAATGTCCCGATCCGCAACGCAGAAGCCTCAACGCACTATGTTTACAACTCTTCGCGGTGGACTTGGCGACCTCATTCATGCACTTGTCAAACAGATCGAATCCAATGGAGCTTCCCTGTTCACAGGAAGGCACGTTCTTGAAATTGCGCCAAATAGAGCAACGCTTCCTGCCGGCTATACCGTCGTTCTCGATAACCAGGAAAGGGTTATCGCGGATGACGTGATATTGGCGACTCCGGCTTACGTCAGTGCCAAACTGCTTGAGCCGTTGCACCCTCAAGTGTCTTCGCTACTCAATCAAATTCCATATTGTTCGACGGCAACGATTTCTCTCGCCTTTCCGGAGCACGAAGTGAAGAAGGAGATACAAGGCTTTGGATTTGTCGTGCCTCGAATTGAAGGGCGGTCATTGATTGCGGCAACCTGGACATCCTTAAAGTGGCCGAATCGAGCAAAGCCTGAGCATGTATTGATTCGATGTTATGTGGGGGGTAAAGGTCGGGAAGCAATTCTAGAAGAAAGCGATGCCGCCATGGTGACTTACGTACGGGAACAATTACGTGAAATAGTCGGCATCTCGTGTGAACCGTTATTCACTGAAGTCTACCGATGGGACCGGGCGATGCCACAGTATGTCTGCGGTCATTCGAAACGACTTCAGGAGATTCGCTCCGTGATGAATGATCTTCCAGGCATCCATCTCACCGGAGCGGCTTTTGAAGGTCTCGGCATCCCTGATTGCATTCGTGACGGGACGCGAGTTGGTGCAGACGTGGTTCGATTGTATCAATGAACGGATGGCTGGGAATATCCGATCATCAGAATATAGAAGAACCGTCTCAGCGTGGAGGGCAACCTTTGAATACAGGTCTGGTTCGTGCCCATATTCTTGTGGAGGGACGCGTTCAAGGCGTAGCCTATCGAGCGTTTACTCAGCAACAAGCCAATAGTCTCAATCTTCATGGATGGGTACGAAATCTTCCTGGTGGACAAGTGGAATCCGAAGTGGAAGGACGTCTTTCAGCCGTGGAGGCTTTTCTCAATGCCTTGCGCCAAGGACCGTCTCTCGCTCACGTCGAGCACGTTCATGTTGAATGGACTTCTGTGATTAATGATGTAGACGAATTTAGAATTCTTCGGCCTTAAGGCCGATTCATCGTTAAGTTCGTTGCCGTCAATGGCCTTGAAATATCACTGTTTCGTATTGATCGCACGCGAAGTGGTCTCTTTTTGTGTCTAATGAGGAATCCGTCCGAGAAACACGTGTGGTGTGTGAGAACGGGAGGCAATGTACGATGATGAAAAACAACGGTAGACATAACTTATTCTATCGAGCATGATATGCGGAACAAAAAGGTCTTATAACATGGATTACAAATCAATTATTCGTGAAGTTCCCGATTTCCCCAAGCCTGGAATCCTTTTCTATGACATCACGACGCTTCTAAAAGATGCAAAGGCTTTTCAAGCGATTATCGATGAATTCACCGACTACTACGTGTCGGCCAATATTTCAAAAATTGTCGGAATAGAGTCACGTGGCTTTATTTTTGGGAGCCCGTTAGCCTATCGGCTCAATGCGGGGTTTGTGCCTGTGCGAAAGCCTGGAAAATTGCCTGCTGATGTCTACGAGGTCAAATATAACTTAGAGTATGGATCTAATTCGCTGGCCATTCACCGGGATGCCATTGTTCCTGGTGAACGGGTGTTGGTTGTGGACGACCTCTTAGCCACAGGAGGGACGGCTGCGGCCACGGTCCATCTCATTCGTCAATTAGGCGGAGAAATTGTTGACGTCGCATTTCTTGTTGAACTCGCGTTCTTGGCAGGCAGGGAGAAACTTCACGATTGTTCGATACATTCACTCATCACGTACTCATGACCCCTCTATTTGCCTGATGGATAAATTTTGCTAAGATCACCCTCCCATTTCGGTTTGCAGGGTTAAGACGATCTTTCGTTTTCGATGCCTGTAAAACGCTTCGGCCAGAAAGGGCGCTGATGTATGGCTTCAAAAGTTCAGAAAAAAAAGAGTGTCTCTCGCACAACCAAAGGCAAAAAGAGTCCTCCTCCTAAGAAAGTTGTTTCAAAAAAGAAGACGACCGCAAAGCCTGCGTCCCAAAAATCCAGTGCGACCTCTAAGTCCAGTGCCTCAAGAAAGTCATCGGCCTCAGTCAAAAAAGTGACTCGTCGTTCAGCACAGTCTTCTTCTCCCCCAAAAAAGGAAGCTTCAAAATCATCTCAAAAGGACACTATGAAAAAAGAGTCAAAAACCATACATCCAAGTACGACCAAAGGTCGCAAAGCGACGCTTCGAAAGATTTTACTTGCGAAACGTGATGCCATTACACAAGCCATTAAACAGCAGTTGGGGCAATCGTTGACGGAAGAACAGCAACGACGGTTAGAATCTGCCATGGATAGCGGCGATCAAGCACTTGTTGATTTGGACAGAGAAATGGGGATTTCTCTTCAAGAAATGAGAAATAAAGAACGTCGGCAAATTGAGGAAGCGCTGGTCAGCCTGGAAGAAGGCACCTATGGTATGTGTGCCGAATGTGGAGAAGAGGTCAGTGAGAAGCGGCTGCAGGCACTCCCGTTTGCACGTTTGTGTGTGGCTTGCCAAACCAATCGGGAGCTCATGGAGAAAATCGAACGGGCTGAACAGCGTTCCTGACCATTGGCTTGTGCTTGTGCAAACGTTTTGTCATCATTATCCGGGTTTTCTTTATGCGTCATTTCAGTATCTTATATGTTGTGAATTCTTGGTCATACGAACGTAAACGTTGTCCTGACAAACTGCAACAGCTTCATGTCCAATAGCAACGCGATCATTTTGGCGAGTGGTGGGCTTGATTCAACCGTCACCGCGGCGATTGCCAAGTCTGAGGGGTGTGATCTCTACCTGCTAACAATTTTCTATGGGCAACGTCATCGAATTGAAGTCACTCGCGCTGCAAGTATCGCGACGTGGCTCCAGGCCAAAGAGCACAAAATCATTGAGCTCGATCTTCGTGCGTTTGGAGGGTCGGCGCTTACGGAAGACCTAGAGGTTCCGAAACAGCAGTCGCTGAATGCTCGTCAGGCGGGAATTCCTATCACCTATGTGCCTGCTCGCAATATCATATTTTTAAGTCTTGCGTTGGCCTATGCGGAAGTGACCCATGCGACGCGTATCTACTTTGGTGCGAATGTTCGTGACTATTCAGGATATCCTGACTGTCGGCCAGAATTTGTTGAGGCCTTTGTTAAGGTTGCACGGCTCGGAACCCAAAGAGGTGTTGAAGATGAATCCATTGATATTCTCACACCACTGATGATGATGACCAAGGCGGAAATCATTCAAAAAGGTCTGGAACTTGAGGCCCCATTACACCTCACACATAGTTGTTATGCACCCCATGCAGATGGACGAGCGTGCGGGGAGTGTGATAGTTGTCTCTTTCGTCAAGAAGGATTTCAAATGGTTGGCATGGACGATCCATCAGTGTCAAAATATCACGAACCTCAGATCCAACAGCCTCAAGATTGATGAGATGAAGAACCGTATTCGAAAATCTTTATTAAAGCGCAACCTGGGTTTGGTGTTGGTGATGACATGTCTTCTTTTGTTTTCTGGGTGTTCAGAAGCCAAGACTGACGTGAGTCATGAAGGCCATGACGCCTCAGAGTCGCCTGCCGTGATGATCAAGACCGATCAGATGCCGACCGAGTTAACGAAGGGAGAGGATTTATTCAACGACAATTGTGCCCGCTGTCATGGCCCGCAAGGCAGTGGAACGAATCAAGGCCCGGCACTCGTTCATAAAATTTATGAGCCTAATCATCATGCTGATTTTGCCTTTCAGCGGGCTGCAGCGCAGGGCGTTCGCGCGCATCATTGGAAGTTTGGCAATATGCCTAAAATCGAGAGTGTGACTCCTGAAGACGTCACAGAAATTATTCGTTATATTCGTTGGTTACAGCAACAAGCCGGAATTTTTTAAGCGATCTACCCTTTCGTGGAGTCCTTCCACATGCAGCCTTTCTAAGCACTCAGCAAGTAGCTGTTCTTAGTGAAAGATCTGTCGAGTCACGGCATTGTCTTTTCTAATGCCAGAACGAGATCTTGAATCCGATTGAATCCCTCCTGCCAAAAATTTTCTGAACGAATGTTGACCTTAAGCGGTTTCAGCAGTGATTCAGGACTGGCGGAACCACCGGCTGACAAGAGCTTAAGATACTTCGGGAGGAATGATTGCCCTTCTTGTTTATACCGTTGATACAGAGCTAAGACGAGCAAATTGCCAAAGCTGTAGGCATAGCAATAAAACGGACTGGAATAAATATGCGGAATGCCTAACCATTCCCACTGAAATTCTTTCGAAACGTGAATGGCGCGTCCGAATTGTTCACGGAGGAGTTGCAGATACGCCTGTGCAAGAGCGTCAATCGTTGTTCCATCGGCGATCAAGTCATGAGCGAGCCGCTCAAACTCTACAAAGTAAGCTTGCCGAAGAATTGTGGCATAGAGATCGTCAAGTTGCGTCATGAGGAGTGCTTGTTTCGACTTGACCTTTCGTTCGTGACTTAAAAAATTCTCTGACAACAGTTGTTCGCCAAAAATTGACGCGGTTTCCGCAAGAGGGAGCGATGAATGAAAGGTCAGCACCGAATGCTGATGGGCGAGCATGCCATGCACGGCATGACCAAGTTCATGTGCAAGGGTTGAGACGTCCCGTGGCTGGCCATTGAAATTCATGAGGACATAAGGCGTGAGGCGGGGAGTGACACTGTAACAAAATGCTCCCCCCATCTTTCCTGGACGAATTTGTGCATCAAGATGCCGTTCCTCGATGACGCGTGTTGCCAGTTGTGCGACTTCAGGAGAAAAGTGTTGATACGACTCCTTGACCATCTTCCACGCTTGTGGAAACGAGTATTCTGTTGAAGACGTCTGAAGTGGCGCATACAGATCATAACGCGTAAACATTTTTTTCTTAAGAAGTTTGGCTTTGAGACGAAAATAGTGCTGGAAAATTTTGGCATTCTTTCGGCACGTATTAAGAAGAGCCGTCACGGCTTGATCGGGAACATCATTGGCCATATTTCGAACAGCGATTGGTGTCCGATGCTGGCGAAGTGTGACGCCTTCATTTTTCCAATCCAACACCAGTGATTTATACATTTCCCCAAGCATGTCGCGATGATCCGAGTAGACACGGAACAATTCTTGATAGGCGGCCTGTCGACGTTGGGCTGAGGCGTGGCGGACATGGGTGGTTAACTCTTCACGTGTCAGAGTCTGAACTTTTCCATCAACTTTAAGGGAGAACTTAAATCCCGTCGTCAAGACCCCATACAACATTTCAATGGCACTTCGACCGGTACTGTCTTTCACCGTAATGACTTGTTCTTCGGATTCGCTCAGGGTATGAGGTTTTAAGCGCGTGAGCATGTCGAGATAATACTGAAGGGATCCTGCTTGAAGAAGATGGGATTTTGCGTGGCGAGAAGCGAGCCCCTGCCACCAAAGGTCTAAGAAGAGGATTCGATTGTCAAACTTCGTGAGCCGTTCACGAACCTTAGCTTGGAAGGCTCGTGATGATTGTTGTTGCGTATTCTCCGCAAACCAAAGAAAAGAAAAGGCATAGAGGATCGCTGAAGTTTCAGCAATGGACTCTTTCAACTGATAGGCCTGCTCAAAGAGTGTTGAGGAGACATCCTGTTTCAATCGAGGCCGTAGTCGTTCAAGTTGACGCACTTGGCGTTCCTGCTTGCGGCATAAAGTTTCAAAATCCTTGTCCGGTTGAGCAAGAAGATCAGACAATGTCCAACGTGGAGCGGCCTGAGATTTTGATGACGTTTTACTCATTCGTGCTCCTTATAACTCTGACGAGATACAGAGTGAATAAACAGTGAGCGAAATGTGGTTGGAGTGCTTCACCATGGAATATGAATTTACGGCTCTCGAAAATGCAGTGCCGAATGTTCAACTGGTGAGAGATCGTTAATCATCAATACGCGAGGAACTAATCTCTTCATACCAGAATTGAGAGGATGGTACAACTGTTTGAAACGTCATGAAGCCTTTTGACCGGTAAAGGATTGGATAAATGAATTCGTGGGAATCGTTTTCCGTATACAGAGAGAAAGCGATATGTGGGTCGCTCAACTGATTGTCCTAAATCTTGTATAATACAGGATGGCCAAATCTTGGTAGCACGGGATAGAGCAAACCATCGTATTGAGTGAGTGTGAATATTTGAGTGGCAGCCAACAACCAGAAGGATAATGACACGTTAATGTTTAGCCAGATATTGGTTCCTCCGTCCCTTATACTTTTCAAGGGGCCGATTTTCCTGGCCGCTCTGACGTGGTGAGTTTACTTCGGCAACAGATCTATTAATAAAAGGAATATATTCTATGAATAATTATACGTGTCATTGCAGTAATACCTTATTTTTTGAAAACACCCGATGTGTGGCATGCAATTCAGATGTTGGCTGGTGTCCAGCATGTCAACGATTAACCGGTTTAATCCTAGCACCCAACGGAACCTTTCAGTGTGGGTTTAGGGAGTGCCAGGCCTTACTCGTTAAATGTCATAATTATGAAGTCGAACATGTGTGCAATCGCTGTCTTGTTGCGAACACCAATGAAATGTCTCGTACAGGTTTGTGCGATTATTGTCGCTATAACGACACGATTCCTGATCTTTCTGTGGAGGGGAATCGAGAACGTTGGTATCGACTTGAAGCAGCCAAAAGACGTCTCCTATATACGTTGGACTTTTTAGGTTTGTCTTATGGCAAAGCGGAGGATGGGATTCAGCCAGCACTTTCATTTGACTTTAAGGCTGATACGAATTTTTCCGGCAATCAATGGAAACCCATGGGAGATCATGAACAGGTCTATACAGGCCATGACCATGGTAAAATTACGATCAATCTTCAGGAAACAGAAGATGTGGAGAGGGAAAAACTACGCGTCTCTTTTGGGGAGGCCCATCGAACCATCGTTGGGCATTTTCGACATGAGATTGGGCATTATTACTGGGAAATGTTGATAGAAAACAAAGAAGAAGAGGGCTTTATTCGGTTATTCGGGGACTACCAAAACCCGACCTATTCGGAAGCGTTAGAACGATATTATCAGGAAGGGCCTCCCAATAATTGGCAAGAGAATTTCATCAGTGCCTATGCGACGATGCACCCGTGGGAAGATTTTGCGGAAACTTTTGCGAAATATCTGGCCATGGTAAGCGTCCTGGATACGGCGAGGCACAACTTCGCAGAAGTTGGTATCGATCCTACACAGGCTGAATTCATGACGATGATAAAATCTTATCAAAACTTGGGCACAATGCTGAACGAAATGAATCGTGCCATGGGTTTGATTGATCTGATGCCAGAAGTTCTTGTTCAACCCGTCATAGAAAAGTTGCAATTTATTCATCAGATACTATCGGCCGCACGAGCAGGAGCATCGTTTCAAGCTAGCAATCATCTTTAGGCAATCTTCTGTTCTAAGAAATTTGATAGTGCTTAATGAGTTGGCTTTGCGTGAGGCAGGGAATGTTGTGAGTCGTTAGCTAGAGATCAGTGTCCTCTCATTTTATTGATGCCCTGTTCGTGCCTCATTTGTCCATTCGATGGTTGAAGGGTTCGAAAAGTATCAGAGAACCCTTCTCTTTGTCTGTTGTAGTCCAAACAATTGTGATCCCGTCTGTGTATAGACTGCTCAAGCCTTATACACTGAAAAATGTTCTCTTCGAAGAAAAGTAGGGCTGGCTCGATAGATAAAAACCGTTGATGCTACGCATCAAGTTTTTAGAGGAGGGATGAAAACCAATACTACAGAAGCAGATGGATTCTTGAGTGTAATATGGAGCTGGCGAGAGGAATTGAACCCCCGACCGGCGGTTTACAAAACCGCTGCTCTACCAACTGAGCTACGCCAGCTCTCGGTAGATTATACTTACCCTTTCGAGAAGTGTCCACTGAATACCCACGACGCGGAATGATCATTCGTTCCTGATGCAGAGTGACCACCTTACGGCCGGCTTCGGCCAAATCTTGGACATTGACGATGTTATTAAGGTCGAACACCTCCCGAGTTCTGTGTCCAGTAATTTTCATTGCGATTTTTCTGGCCCCCAAGCCCTGACGAGATTTCGCAAGGCTGTCCGGCGAAAGTCATGATAAGTGTGTGTGATTTCGGTGCATCAGGACATATTTTCTGATGAAATTTCACAGGATCGCATTCTGACTCTGACACAGCCGAGTTGCCAGGTCAGGTGAATGTTTTTTAGCCGACGCTTGTTGAAATTTGTTCCCGTCAATTCTTGGACATGGAGAATGACTGTCTTTATCCCAGATTGACAGGATTTCATACCATTCATTCTCCCATTAACTCCATCTACGATTAGCCCGTCTTCGAATTGTCCAGGACAATTTCATGTTCACGCTAGCTTGCAAGATGTCTAATAATCCTTTCATTGGACTTAAGCCATCCTCAATATAAGACATGGGGTCAGCTTTCCGTCAATCTTGAAGAGAACAAAGGCTTCAGTCGACTTAATAGTCTATGCTCGGGTCATCCTGACTCCTAGTAGACTTTCGGATTTGAGGTTACAAATGGACCTTAGGGAAAGAGGATCGATTCGCATGGATATGGCCTTCGTTGCATGAGTCTCACCCATCTGATTCTGTATACTACACGACTTAATGGGAACTAGATGTGACTCTATCTGCCAGTGGATCAGCATGGGAGCGCCGTGGACTTCCTTCTCAGTGCAAAACGAGATCAGGCTGCGGCTACATGGTTTCTGTGCAAAGTTGTTGGTCGCTTGGCGGTGACCGACGAACCTCTGCTTTTCTTTTCGGTGGTGCGACGAGAAATGATATCGCAGATTGGTCAGTTTCTGCCGAATCATCCTATTCATTCTTTGCAGGACATCTAGAGCTGATTGCAGGGAGATTCTGGTTCAGAGAATATGAGGCAGGAGACAAACTCTTGCCGTGGTCTTAGTCAGTGTTCGGAAGAATAAAGGAGGCAATGATGAAGGGGCATATTAAAGCATGGACATTCTTAGCACTGGCATGGATTATGGCAATCTCTTTGGGCTGTGGTGCCTTGCAAGCTCGTCCTGATACACCTCTCGTTCCCATTTCCTCATTCGAGCAGGTGGCGGGCACATAGGAGGGGGTGAGTAAACGTCTACCTGACATGCGTGACGACGCCTGGGTTATTCTGATCATCAGTGAAAAAGGGTTCTTTAAATTCGCTAGTAATCGTGAAACGGAGTTGTTGTTGGGAACCGGCACATTAACGATCCTAGAGGGGCGAGTGTTTGCGAAGACTGGCACTGGAACCGCTACCTTTACGCTCCACGATAAGGTGGACAACTTAGTCTTAGTGGTCGAAGCGTCTCTCAATGATGGCCTCCATTATTATCTTGAGATGACCCGATGAGGTAGACATACTCACTATATGGACATATGGAACTATTTCAGGTGTGCCAAACCAAAATTTGATGACGGTTTTGGGCCGAATAACTTTCCGTTTTCCGAGCGTTAAAAAGAGCTGTTCTTTGAGATCCGACCAGTTCCCCACAATGCTTCGGACCGTCTTGGAACGAACCGGGCTCAGGACACATTTTCGGTAGTTGATCAGCGTCGACGCAGTATAGCGTCATGAACCGTCGTCCAAGGTGTATCAACTTGCGATTCAGCGAACAAAGCTATAGACGTGGGAATTCCTTTTCGTCTCCTTTAATTTGTGGGATGTGGTTCTGATGAATTTTGATGAGTTGCTGGAGATCTTGTGGAAGTAATCAAAAGAGAGGTTTGGCCGTGAGCCAACAGCACACGGTGATTCTGGTCGGTGCCGGCCATGCCCATTTGTATGTTGTCGCCCATGCCGAGACGCTCGTCGAGCGTGGGGCGCGAGTGGTGTTGGTCGATCCAACAGAATTCTGGTACTCCGGTATGGCCACTGGAATGTTGGGGGGGATGTATGAGCCTGTGGCGGATCAAATTGATCCCCGACCGTTGATAGAAGCCCACGGTGGCGAGTTTATTCAGGCTCGTGTTGAGTCTGTGGATTCCCGAGCCCGTCAGCTTCACTTGGCCGATGGCGGTGTTCTGGCTTTTGACTATGTGTCCATTAATGTCGGCAGTCAGGTGGATGTGAACGCTATCCCCGGTGCGGCGAACGATCCGAGCGTCTGGTCGGTCAAACCTGTTGCCAAATTGTGGAAGCTGCGTGAGCATTTGGAGGCTAAATTTCGTGAGCGCGAGACGTTGCGGATCGTAGTGGTTGGCGGCGGGCCTACGGGTTCTGAGGTGACGGCCAATTTGATTGCTTTAGCCGCACGCCATGATAGCGATCTTCGGCTAAGCCTCGTCACCAATGGCGATCGGCTTATCCCAGATGCCCCTGCTGGCGCAGCAAGAGCACTTCAGCGGAAGTTGACGCGACGCGGGGTAGTCATCCGCACGCAAACCCAAGTCGTCCGTCGCGAGGGAGAATTATTGATTGCCGAAGATGGTAGCCTCATCGAGGCTGATATTGTCGTCCTGGCAATCGGACTTGAAGCCCATCCGCTTGTGCATAAGACCGGCCTACCGACCCGTCCCAAGGACGGCCTTCGAATCAACGCCATGTTGCATTCGATCGCTGATGAACGGGTGTTCGCGGCCGGTGATTGCGCCTCTATGGAAGGTTTTAATCTGCCCAAACTTGGTGTGTTTGGTGTGCGCCAGGCTGCCTATATCCATGCAAACCTGCTGGCCAGCTTGGAAAGTAAACCACTAGCCGAATACGAACCCCAAAAACGCTATCTCGCCATCCTCAACCTCGGCGACGGCACCGCATTGTCAACGTGGGGGCCGTTTTGGTGGAACGGTCGTTCCAGCATGTGGTTGAAACACTGGATCGATCATCGCTTTCTCGAAGACTACCGGTAGCATCACGGCAACACATACAAGTATGAGAAGAAAATTCCATGACTGTGATGAGAGCGAGACCATCATTCGAGTAAACAGGTGAATCGTATTGCTTCGTTCTTTCAGGTGAGTGTTCAATGCCTACGAAGGCAAAGCTTTCCGTTTTCGACCACGAACTGTTTTGGGACGCGAACCGTGAGGGTCTCGGCGATCTGATGCCTCCAGGCTATCCAGGTATTGAAAAAGGGACGCTGGCAAAGAGATTGCGAGGGGTGTGAACCATTCGGCTGGAAACCAGCCGCATTTTTTAGGAGAGTGTCTTTACAATATTGCGGTCTGAGCGTTCAACACCCATGGGAAGTAAGGACGCAGGCCGATCCCGGTCAGTCCTGTTTGAAGCATCTTGGGGCTTCAGTTGGAGAGCACGGGGAGGCGATATCGCTTGTCCTGGGCGAGACTGTGCCGCCGCTGATTCAGGATAGACTATTGGCTGAGGCCGTGTCTCAAGTGATTGCGTTCGCTGTTCGGTGGTGAGGTTTAAATGCAACTATTGGATGTTATAAAGACCTACGTCGACTTCGTATTGATGAGATGAAGAAGCGTATGCTAGGAGGCTCTACTTCCGTTGCTCTCTTGTTCGTAAAAACTAATACCGTTCGTAAATTCGTTACATTTGGCAAGTGGATTTTCTTCTGACAACTTATAGTAACACCCGATGACCGTTTCTCTTTGAATGGTATCACCGTTTACTGAGGCAATTTCTTCCGTTCCTCCAGTGACGACTTTTCGTATGACTTGGTGCTTATTGTCAATAAAGACCTTTCCAGAGAAATCTTCAACCTTCTTGACAATATCATCCCATTGAGACGAGTAGGTGTCAGAACTGAACTTACTTGGCGAAAAGTACTTTTGAATTCGATAATGCGCGTCAACTCCCTTTTTCGGGATTACCTCAAATAACAACAGTTCTTCTTCAAGGAGGCTTTTGTTTGAATACCCGAAATGAAAATGAAGACTGGTCTTTTCATTGAATGCGTGACTATTCAAATCAAGCGTGAAATCATTCAGCTTAATATGTAGTCTTCCGTTCTGTACGCGGATCTGACTTGTTTTAAATGTTCTTGGGAGGTAGTTCTGGCTCAGAGACACGTAATCTATCCAATCGTAGAGATCACCTTCATATCCGACCGCCACCTCATTTAAATCCTTTTTCATCAGACTGACATAGCCGGTACTTAAATACCAGGCTTTCTTGATGTCAACATTACATATCACGCCTTTGGGATAGGCCAAGCAATGGCTGTACACAAATGAATTGCTATACGGTCGATACCATAATGATGAGATCCATGGTCTTCCTAATTTGTCTTCCCATATTTCGGTCTTTTCCGGATCTCCAAGACTGACGATTCTAACTTTTTCGACATCGAAATCACGTGTCAGGGGTAATGCTTTCAACAAATGATCCATGACCATCTTGGGACTTCCCATAAAGGCCTCAAGCGTGACGTTGCGGGGTTTTTCTATCTTGACCTGTAAGGTCGAAAGATCACTTTTACTCAATGTGATCTTCTGATCCTCAGATATGGGAATCGTTTTTTTCGAATAACTGCTGAGTCTCCACATATTAAAATCTGCATCAGATTTTAAGACTCCGAATTGCCTGACATTGACTTGGTTTCGCAAGTAGGCACGAAACCGTTTACCTTTTGGGAAATAGTCATCAGCATATTTTTGTGAAACCTTTGATGAAATTTGTTCATACACAGCATTTAACGAGGATTGGGCCTTACGTGATATGACATGGATGGTATTGGGCAGGGCAATGTGCTCGGACCAATTCATGGAATAAGTATTTTGACTTCCATTTAAATTCAGTGAGATGTTTCTCATATAAAATTCAGCCGTGCCGTTGAGGTTGTCGTATTCAGTCATCGGGACAGCAACATTGTAATTTTCACTGGCATTTTTTTGGATAATGAGTCCGACCACTTGGCCATTGACGTTGAGCAAGGGCCCCCCACTGTTGCCCGGTGATGCTGGAGAGGTGAATCGAATGTCTTTCCATTTTCCGTGTTCTGGTTCTGTGGTAAATGAAGCGACCTGACCCGCTCGAAACGAAAGGCCTTCTCCTTGCGCATTTCCGACTGAAAACACCGTATCACCGATTTCAACCTGTTTGGATACATTCAGGGCTATAATGTCTTCCGGATACTCCTCCAGCTCAAATACCACCATGTCCCGAATTGAAGAAAACTGTTTTATTTGTCCAATTTTATACACTCGACCGTCTGAATCCCGGATATGAAAATCTGTTAAGAGTGAAAAATACTTCAACTTAAGTACGTGAGCCGCCGTCATGAGTTCCTTTTCATTAATAAAAAACGCAGTTCCAATACTAAAATATTTTTCTTCCCGTTCCTTATAACTAAGTTTATGGAACGGTAGTTCCCTGGCATATTGAATTTTTTGACTTTCAATTTTTGGCACAACCACTTCGTACACGCTCAATCTCAAGCTATTGATGACTTTTTTATCGAGAAAAGTCATATTATTGTCAGATCGTGCGATGACTGGACAAAGCAGAAGGACCGAAAAAAACAAGAGGCTCACGATGGTGGGCGTTGAATAGGAATCCATGGCTTGTCGATGATATGTCATATCTCAGAACCTATCGTCAGGGTTGTCAGAGAGTTCTCCTATTAGTATTTATCGGTTTTCTGTGGCCTGACCTTAACAACGGTAATCATTTAGTAGGAATCTTAGGGAAATACACTGATCCGACAGTAAAAAATAGCCCTGATCTTCCTTGGGGATATTGGTTTGCGTGTCATGAATTAAAGAATGAATATTGAGCAATGTGAGGTAGTTCTCATGAGATAGGATTTCTGTAGATGCTACGAAGGGGCAGGGCAGGTTGTAACAAGAAGCATCATTTGTGGCTGTCTTTCGAGTGCATGACTTGGGGGCTGGGCTGTGGTTAGTGGGAGGGGAGTTGATGATATGACATAAACGTTGTTGATATACTTACAAGTCCTATTCTCTGTGACACCACGGTCTGAATGGCCTACCTTTAGTTAAGATACGAAAGATAAAAAACCGTTCAGCAAACCGTTGTCAGTATCATTGATCTTTCACGTTATGATTCTTGGTACGGATTCGGTTCTTGAGTCTGGCGTTCGTGAAGTAACTGCCCAATGCGCCAATTCCACCAATGACAAGTAGTGCATACCCGATAGGCAACAGAGCAAACGGTTCGTGTAAAAACCTCTTAGCATCAATTGTGCTACCAATGAGGTGGAATGCAGACAAGGACAACATTCCGAGAATGGCAATTCCGATAAATATCACCAGCCAGGACACTTTTGACTTTCTTGAGTTCATGTATTGAGTGAGTTAAGGCTTCAATAGCGGCTGTCGGATTGGCGGGACAGGTTCTACAAAGCTAGGACACCTATAATCCTAGCTTCAGTTTGCCGAGCGAGTCTCGGTAAGGGGTGAACTGGCAATGAGCCATGGCGTGGACCGCGATCGTGTCCTAGGACACCTATAATCCTAGCTTCAGTTTGCCGAGCGAGTCTCGGTAAGGGGTGAACTGGCAATGAGCCATGGGGTGTAGCGCGATCGTGTCCTAGGACACCTATAATCCTAGCTTCAGTTTGCCGAGCGAGTCTCGGTAAGGGATGAACTGGCAATGAGCCATGGGGTGGACCGCGATCGTGTCCTAGGACACCTATAATTCCCAGCTTCAGTTTGCCGAGCGAGTCTCGGTAGGGGGTGAACTGGCTAATGAGCCATGGCGTGGACCGCGATCGTGTCCTAGGACACCTATAATCCCAGGTTCAGTTCGTCAAGTGCGTTTCCGTAAGAGTTGAACTTGCAATGAGCCATGGCGTGTTCCGCGATCGTGTCCTAGGATACCTACAATCCCATCTCTCTGTTGTACAAGGGCTTCAAGTAAGGAATGATTGTCCATGAGGCTATTGACCTGTTGAAACATCATGCTCTCAGCACCTCCTACCATTAATGGGATTTGCTATTATTCCTTAATCGTTGAGTTTCCCAGTTAACTGTTCGAGTGCCGTTAGAGCAACCGATAGTTCATGTTTGGCTCGCATGTATTCGAGTTGAGTTTCTCTAAACACGCGTTGAGCATCTAAGACTTCCAGCAAGCTCGCCTCTCCGTACCTAAAACTGACTTGCGCAATTCGCAAGGCTTCTTGTGCTTGTTTAAGAAGCCCGTTTTCATATGTTGAAATTTGAGCCGCTGCGATGTTGGATTTTTGAGTTTCTTGAATAATGCCTTGGTGTAGACTTGTGCGTGTTCGAAGAAGAATCGCCTCCTCTTGACGCATGACGCCTTTCGCTTTGGCAATTTCTCCTTGACGTTGATTCCATAAAGGAATCGGAATGGAAATGCCTCCGACAAAGGCTTCTCGTCCTACATCCCGCTGATAACTTCCACTAAGTGTGATGTTTGGCACTCGCGCATGAAGTTCTCGACGATGCTGTTTCTCCGCTTCCTTGACGCGTTCTTGCCCTTTTACCAATTTCGGATGAGTCGATAATGTTTGTTTCGAAAACTTCGTGAAATCTAGGTCACCTTCTGAAGAGAGAAACTCTCCCTGTATCGTAAACTCGTCACCTAATCCTCCGGCAGTTAAACTATTCAATGTGGCTTTTGCCGATCGTTCTGCCCCTTCCGTCCGAAGCAATTCTTTGAGAATTTTTAAGGTCTCAACGTTCGTCTTGATGACCTCAAACGGTGGCGATTCTCCAGCCTTGACTCGAGCGTGCACCGCTGTTTTCAATTTTTTCATGGCTTGGACATTTTGTTTGATGAGCGCTGTCTCTTGTTGCGAGAGCAATAAATCAAAGAACACTTTTTTGGTGTGCGCGATAACGTTCAGTTTGGCATCTTCTACCCCGGCTTGCGCACTCCTTACACTTGCTTGAGCGGCTTGTTGTTGGGCAATGCGTGTGCCTGGCCATTCCAATGGTTGACTGAGTGTGACGTATCGCTCCGTGATGGTCGTGTTCATAGAGGGGTCCCTTAAGGAGCCTCGACCACTATGCACAACAATCGTAGGATTGGAATACGCTGACGCCGACAGTGTGTTCCCTTGTTTTTGTTCAACAATCCCATGTTCTTCTTCGATACGTGGGTTGCGTTCCAAGGCAATAGAAAGAATCTCAGGAAGATTATAAGTCTCAGTGTTTGGACTGGACCTCTCAACCTGACCTTTTGCTGCCACCGTTTGCAATCCACTCATGATGAGGAGCATGAGAAGAATGTTCATCACAACCATATCGTATCTCCTTCTTTTCTGGTGAATCCGGTCTTCATGATTCCGTGACTACGGTATTTAGGTTACGTGAAGTGTCTGCTGACCGGTTAGGTCGACCCATCATGCCGTATAGGGATGGTATGACCAATAAGGTCAAAGTGGTTGAGGTGATCAGGCCGCCAATGACGACCGTAGCAAGGGGACGTTGCACTTCGGCTCCCATGCTGGTCGCGATGGCCATGGGCAAAAACCCAAGGCTGGCCACGAGCGCCGTCATCAGTACTGGTCGAAGTCTATCCAGGGCTCCCTGAATGATGGCCTCGTGAGTGGAAAACCCTTCTATTTCTAACGTTTGAATTCGACTGACAAGGACGACTCCATTTAAGACCGCGATTCCAAATAGTGCGATGCATCCAATCATCGCAGAAATACTGAGAGGAAGCCCGCGAAACCATAATGCAATCAGTCCCCCTGATAATGCGAGTGGGACATTTAAGAAAATTAATAAGGTTAATCGCATAGTGCCAAATATGACCGATAAGACCGCAATGATCAGCAGCAACGTGATGGGAATCACAATTGCTAAGCGGTTTGAGGCTTCTTGCAAATGTTGAAATTGTCCGCCCCATTCAATGTAGTAGCCAGCCGGAAGCTTGACCGTTTTGTTGACAATCTCTTTTGCTTCGCCGACGAATGACCCGAGGTCTTGGCCTCGAATGTTGGCTTCGACGACAAGTCGCCGCTGCACATTTTCACGACTGATTTGTGCCAGACCCTCATCGACACGGATGGAAGCCACCCGTGAAAGCGGTACCAGTTCTCCATGAGTGGTGGGAAGGAGAATAGTCCCAAGCGCGGCAGGGCCCGCAGACGCGTCATCTGAGAGCCGTACAATCAAGTCAAATCGGCGCTGTCCTTGAAACACGGTGCCAACCGTTTGTCCGACGCGAGCTGATTCGACAACCGTCAACACATCTTTTGCATTCAGTCCATATCGCCCAATCTGATCACGATCTACGATCACGCGAATCCTTGGGACGCCTGTTACCTGTTCCACCTTAATATCTTGGGCTCCTGACACTTGTTCGAGTGCGTGTGCGACTCGTTCACCCTGATTCCGTAGTTCCTGCATGTCCTCGCCAAAAATTTTTACGGCTAAGTCTGATCGAGTCCCGGCAATCAATTCGTTAAAACGCATTTCTATAGGTTGTGTGAATCCCAACCCCACACCGGGCACCGCTGTTTCAATCGCCGTCTCCATTTGTGAAATGAGACCTTCCTTCGTTGAGGCTGAGGTCCATGATGAGGGCGGGGCGAGTACGACAAAGACATCTGACAACTCAATGCCCATGACATCAGTCGCCACTTCAGGGCTTCCCGTCCTACTGACAACTTGTTGGACCTCAGGAAACTCTCGCAAGGCGCGTTCCACAGCAAGAGCGGTTTCGACGGATTCGCTCATCGAAATGCTGGGTAATCGCCAGACTTGTATGGCCAGATCTCCTTCTTCTAATTGTGGAAGAAATTCAATGCCCAACCGTGATCCAATGAATAGACTGAGCATAAAGAGTGCAAGCGCGGGAAGAACCACCCAAATTGGTCGCATAAGCGAAAATTGTAGGCACGGTTGATAGATGGCACGGAGTCGACGAATAAGCCAGGTCTCTTCATGATCGGATTTCCCCCGAGCAAACCAATACGCCAAAACTGGAACACCAGCTACGGCAAAAAATAACGATCCGATGAGAGCAAAAATGACCGTGATCGCCATTGGACGAAACATTTTTCCCTCTATACCCAAAAGACTGAGAATGGGAATGTACACCAAAATAATAATACCGATGGCAAAAACGACAGGACGTAAGACTTCTTTAGCTGCTGCGTGAATCGTCGTAAGTTTTTCTTCAGGAGAACGAGGTTCTCGCGTCCCGAGTTTTCGCAAAATGTTATCAATCATGACGACTGCTCCATCGACAAGGAGACCAAAGTCAATGGCGCCTAAGCTCATGAGGTTACCCGAGAGTCCAGCCTGATACATGCCTGTGACCGCCATGAGCATGGAAAGCGGGATAGCCGTGGCAACAATAAGGCCGGCGCGAAGATCCCCCAGAAACAAAAACAAGATGGCGATGACCAACAAGCCTCCTTCTAGAAGATTATTTCGCACTGTTCGTATGACTTTCTCTACAAACAGTGTTCGATCATAATAGGGTTCAATCACGATGCCAGGGGGAAGAGTCGATTGAATGTCTTGAACTTTTTCTTTTACCTTGGTGACCACCTGCTGAGCATTGGCGCCAGCAAGCATTTGTACCATGCCGATGACTGTTTCACCTTCGCCCATCCGTGTTGCAGCCCCGATACGTAAGGCGGCCCCCTCTTTGACTTCGCCAATATCCTTCACAAATATCGGGACCCCGCCTGGACCATGGTCAATCACGATTTTCCCAAGCTCGGCAGTCGTAGTCGCCATCGCCTCACCGGTAATCAGGTAGAGTTCACGTTCATGCTCAATGTAACCACCACCAGCCAGAGCATTATTCTGTTCAAGTGCGTGAAAGACCTGTTGAAGTGAGAGCTTGAATGCCAGGAGTTTTCCTGGATCAACCATGACTTGGAACTGTTTTGTTTCGCCTCCCCAGATATTGACTTCGACGACACCCGGCACGGCCTGAAGTCGTCTGGCAATGTCCCATTCCAGGAGGGTTCGGAGCGCCATGGGACTGTATGACTCGCCGCGCAGAGTAAATTGATAGACTTCGCCCAAGCCTGTCGTCAGAGGTCCCATCATGGGTTTTCCATAGATAGATGGTATATCTTCAGATGCCTCAGCTAGACGCTCGTTGACAAGTTGACGAACAAAGAAAGGATCTAAGTCTTCTTCAAAAATTGCCGTGACGGCAGATAACCCATATCGTGAGACTGATCGAATTTCTTTCAATCCAGGGAGACCGCTTAGCGAGGTTTCAATTGGAAATGTAATGAACTGCTCCACTTCGAGTGGGCCAAGCGCCGATGAACGTGTGAGGATTTGCACTTGCACGGGGGTCAGATCAGGAACGGCATCAACCGTCAGCTTGTCCAACGACCAGACGCCTGTTCCTGTGACGAGGAGTAACGCGATGAGCGTGAAGAAGCGATAATGAAGAGATAGCGTCAGTAACCGTTCCATATGGGTGTAAGTAGGGCTGAGTTTCGTTTAATGCCCTTCGATCGATCCTTGAAGTAATGCATTTTTCAAATCAAACACGCCTTGAGTCACAACTTTGTCACCCAACTGAATGCCTTGTGTAATTTCCACAAGGCCTCCCCCTTCTTGCCCAAGTTCAATCAACACAAAGTTGTATCCTGTTTCTTTTTGAACGAAGACTCCGCGTTTGCCTTTCACCATGGTGACTGCCGTATCAGGAATCGACAAGACCGGAAGTTGTTCATCCAGTAATTGCACGTCGACATATTCATTGGGTTTTAATCGTCCTTGCTGATTGTCGACATCAAGTCGGACCCGTACGGTTCTTGTGGTTTCCTCTGCCACCGGTGAGATGTAAGCCAATTGGGCTGTGATAGGCTGTCCTCCACGTGGAACGACTTTGCCCTGATCGCCTTCTGAAAATCGACGCGCTTGTTCGATTGGGAGATTCGCAAAAACCCAGACCCGACTGGTATCAACAATTTCAAATAATTCTTCCCCCACCGACACCCCTTGTCCTAACACGACTTGTTGATGGGTGATCGTGCCGCCAAGTGGAGCACGAAGAATATACTTATGTCCTTCCAGATGACTGCCATGTTCAAGTTCATGTAATTCCTTGGGTGTGAGTCCCATATTCAATAGTTTTTCTCGTACGTGCTGAAAGACGGCTTGTGTTTCGATCGCGGTGCCTTGATCTTCTAGGACACGGCGTTGAGAGACGATATGTTCTTTCACTAATTGTTTCGTACGAGTGAAATTTTTTTTCGCGACATCTCGTTTCGCTTTGGCGACGAGATATTCTTGAACAAGTTCGTCCAAGATTAAACTTTCAATGGCGACTAACGGTTGATCTTTCAGCACGTGTTGTCCAAGTTTGCCGGTGAGTTTTTCCACCTGGCCGGGGATGAGTGAAGCGACTTTCGCGACAAGATTCAAGTCTAACGTGACGTTCCCCGGAGCGGTCACCACATGGGGGGTGAGTCGTTCAATGGCTTCTTCCGTACGTATGCGTTCCCGCGCCTTTGGTGGCACATCGTCAAGATGAATGCTGGTTTCTGACGTTGTTGAAGATGCCGGAGCCCTCTCATGGTCAGCCATCACGATGTCTGAGGAGATGTCAGAATTGGTGGGCTCAGAGCAACCGATAAAAAGAAGCACGGTGAATAACCAAAGTAGATTCATAGAAATACTCTTGTCAGTGACTCATGAATAACACGACCTCTTAATAAATTGAAGAAGGCGCGACAAAATTAGAGGCACGCATGCATGCAATGCACGGTGTCCGGTCATTGAAGGGTGGCGATATTATGCCGAGTGGGTCGGAGGAGGGCGGATAGGGTTGTGAGAATGTATGAGTCGAATGGGTGGTGCACGTTCCGATGAGAGCTGTAACGAACGTAACGTGGATACGATAGATGAAGACTTATGCACGACTGGAAGAAAGGTTATTGGCTGATCAATTGTTGTCAAAGAATCATGATAGGACGCACTCAGGATCGAAAATCCTATCTCATCATGGTTGAGGAGATGGGTCTGAGCATGATCACAGTGGGGAATGTCCTGCGTACCTTTCTGTGCTGGAAAGTCATGGGGGGAATGATGATGATATTCGCACGCAAGATCTTGAGAGAGCACAGAATGGAACAGCCCTCCATGTTCGTGGGTTTGGCTTCCATGCGCATGATCGGCTTCTGGGTGGATATGGATTAGTGGAAAGGCCACAAGCCACAGCACTAACCATATATGGGCCATGCTTGTTGCCAACTGAGTGCGAGAAGTCATTGTGATCATGGTAAACACGTGAATATCTTCAACATAACATATTGTATCATATCAGCAAACAGTGTTTTGACTATTAACGCGACTCCAATTGGGTGCCGCCGGTATACGTGGACACGATGGCATACTATAGTATTTTAACTATTAACTAAGACGTTTAGCATGGTATGATTCAGTGTATGAGCAATGCGTATAGCCTCGATCTCCGACAACGGGCGGTAGCCTATGTGTTAGAGGGCGGCGCGAAAACAACCGCATGTCACATCTTCCAAATCGGACGGGATACGTTGTATCGTTGGCTCCGGCAGTATCAGACTGAGGGAGGGCTGGCGCCGAAACCCCGTGGGAAATATGCGTCGCGGAAACTGGACGATGCTGTGGTCGCTCAGTATATCGCGGACCATCCAGACGCGACATTGGAGGAATTAGGCGAGGGTTTTTCAGTAAGTGCCGTGGCCATATGGAAAGCGTGTCACCGCTTGCGCATCACTCGAAAAAAAAACACTTCGGTACGTCGAACGAGACGAACAAGCCCGCGTACAGTTTCAAGAGGAGCTGGCTCAGCTGGCCCCACACTCTCTCGTCTATCTGGATGAAAGTGGGGTGGATGAAGCCCTGCATCGCCCCTACGCCCGAGCCCCTTGCGGCACAAAAGTGCTGGGCGACGTTTCCGGGACCAACGCGCAGCGTATCAGTCTCATCGCGGCCCTACATGAGTCACGGCTGCAAGCTCCTATGCGGTTTGAGGGCTCGTGTGACACGCTCGTGTTCAATGCCTGGCTCGAACACGTCTTGTTGCCCACGCTTCGTCCGGGCCAGATCGTCCTGATGGATAATGCGTCGTTTCACAAGTCGCCAACCACCCAAACCCTCATTGAAAGCAAGGGCTGTACGCTAAAATATCTGCCGACGTACTCGCCCGACTTGAACCCCATTGAACAGCATTGGGCGATTCTCAAAGCCCGGTTGAGGAAACATCGCTCGCCTCACCAATCCTTGGAGAAAGCGATCGATACGATCTTCGCAATGTACGAGTGAAAAGTTAAAATACTATAGGACACGCGATCTTCACAAGCCTTCAACGTTGGTGTCTCAATAACCCATCTGACGTCTGGCTTCGAGGTGTCCAAGTCCAGTTACACTTTTGAGACTGTCCCCAGCGTAATGCTACTTTTATAAAGTGAATGGGACTGTAGTAACAGTCTTCATTGCTTTGTTGTCCGATAGAACCGATCAGAGGATTCATGGGTTGGCGAGGCGATAAAACATCAATGCAAATGAGCAAAAAGTTCGAGAATGCGTCTACATAATTTCGTTATTCATCTTTATTGTTGTGCGTCACATGTAAACTCTTTGTCGCCCATTCACGGAGCTGTTGCCGATCATTAGATGAAAGTCGCGCCATGGGATGAAGAGGAAGATAAAACCAGGGAGGCATTTCCCCTTCGTCGACTTTTTCTGCAATTTCTTTCAATTTCTTGTCTTTTGCACTTGCCAGTGTACTGATTCCAGATGGAAAAGTTCAATTCTTTTCGACCTTGCAGGAGCTACCTGGCTATACCAAGGCCACACCGTTTCATGAGAATAGCAGTCATAACAAGCTCGCTTGAGAGTGGATTGAATATGAGGTGGAGAATCGACTTCCTTAGATGATAGCTGGGTTGCTCTGAGTGACAGGGATTAATTGGATAAGCCCAAAGAAGAGGACCGTGAAAGCTACACTCGTGAATACACGTTTTTTATCAGTTTTGTCTTTCTTTGTGATGACGGGAGCTAAGGCATCGCGCTGTTTCAGATGCTAACCATGACTCCTCATCAGTTCCAATGACAAATGCAGCAATGTCCGTGCCGTCTGGACTGATTTTGGCGACACTTCCAGGTGTCAATCCTACTGCAGCCTGGTTGTGCTTTTTATCCAGTTTCAACCCACACCATTCCATTTCTTTACATATTTGTGCGCGAATCTCTGGTGCGCCTTCTCCAATGCCTCCGCCAAACACAATCGCGTCGGCTCCACCCAAGACGGCAAGATAGGCGCCAAGATATTTTCTGATTCGATAACAGAACATATCGATTGCGAGCTTTGATCGCGCATCCTCTTCGTGATTCGCTGCCCGGAGTATTTGGCGCATGTCATTCGTTCGTCCTGAGACGCCCAAAAGTCCCGAATGTTCATTGAGCCAATTCTGAACACCGATCACAGGAACCTGTTCCTTCTTTACCAAATAACTGATGATGGAGGGATCAAGGTCTCCTGATCGAGTTCCCATCATGAGTCCCTCGCTGGGTGTAAATCCCATCGAGGTCTCAATAGACTTCCCAAATGCTATTGCGGTCATCGAACAGCCATTACCCAATTGCATCGTAATGAGTCGTTGATCATTCAACGTTTTGCCGGTGTGGGTTACATAACTGTCAGCCAACGACGCATGAGCAATTCCGTGAAATCCATATCTTCTGATGTGATGCCGTTCAGCAAGTTCATGGGGAATGGCATACGTTGCTGCATACTCAGGAAGGGTGTGATGAAACGTCGTGTCAAACACGGCAACCATTGGTACGGAATCATTCAGAAATGCTCGTGCCCCATGGATGCCAGCCAGACACGCGGGGTTATGTAAGGGGGCCAGATCATTCAGTTGTTCAATTTCATGGAGGACTTCATCATCGAGAACAGTTGATTGTGAAAAGCGATGTCCGCCATGAACGACACGATGACCAACACCCTCTATAAGATCGATGTTTAACTGCATGTCTCCAGATTGTTGAAGGCGCCTCAAAGAATCAAATATCCACTTGAAAGCCTGTTCATGATTGTCGATGTGGTTGGATGATTGGAAAATGGTCGTTTCTTGTTCTGATATGTCTAAGGAGGCATCAGTTCCTATTCCCTGCAACGTCCCTCGAATATAGAAGCGAGATGTGTCATGGCTTGTTATTGCCTGAGCGGAGGATATCTCCATGATGCAGAACCTTATGGAAGAACTGCCGCTATTAATAACAAGAATTTTCATAACAAGCTCACGCTCCGTTTTGCTCATTCATCTCTCTCCGGTTGTTGGCAGAGAACATGCACATTCCTGCTTAGAGAAGAATTGAATAATCTGGATACAATAAAAAACAGCACAGACATGCTTCCATTCATTCAGAAGAAAAGTATAGCAAACATGACGCCAGATAGGATTTATGAAGGGAGCGATATTCAGGGGAAATTTTTAAAGATTTTTTGATTCACTGTGTCGAACCCATGTATTTGTGGAAATTTGGGCCAAAGGAAAAATAATCTGATGTGGCAAAAAGCAGCAGGTAGATGTCCATAAGTGTATAAAACTCGTGTATCCAGCTCCAGATTAGTAGAGTAGTCTGATCCTGATGCCAATAGGTTTGAACAGAACAAAGACACTTATCCTGGTATTCATTTATTGGCTTCTTGATAGAGGTAATCCTTGATGCGGCCAATCGATTCAACGCAAGTCTCGTGGCATTCGTTGTCGGAACAAGCCGTTCTCGATCAATTACAAACAAACCTAGAAGGACTGAACAACGAAGAGGTCAAGGTAAGACAACAGTTGTTTGGAATGAATCGCCTGCCAGTTAAGCCGCCACCGACCATTTTTACCATTTTCCTTCATCAATTCTTAAGTCCCCTTATCTATATCCTGCTTATCGCTGGGGGAATATCCATCGTCATCGGTGAACATACCGATGCTGGGTTCATCTTTGCCATTATCTTGCTGAATGCCGCGCTTGGCGCATATCAGGAGTGGAGAGCAGAACAAGGTGCCGCAGCCCTGCAATCGCTTCTCAAGATCTACGCTCGGGTTCGTCGACACGGAACTGAAAAAGAGATCCCGGCCGAAGAATTAGTTCCTGGAGATATTTGTCTATTGGAGTCGGGCAGTCGAATTCCAGCGGACTTACGCCTCATTGAGACAACAAATTTAGCGGTCGATGAATCTCTTTTGACAGGGGAGTCCCTGTCAGTCACCAAGGCTACTGCCCCTACCAGTAATTCTGATGTACCTTTAGTCGATCGAATAGGGATGGTGTATGCGGCAACCACGGTCATGGTTGGAAGAGGGACTGGGATCGTGGTTGAGATCGGCTCTCGAACAGAAGTTGCGCAAATTGCCAAGGTTGTGACAGAGACCAAAGAAACCAAACCACCGCTTGTTGTCAGGATGGATCATTTCGCACGAATGATCAGTGTCGGGATTGTCGGAGCATGTATCATCTTGGCCGTTATAGCCGTGAACAATGGAATCCCACTAACGGAAGTCTTTTTTATGGCCGTCGCACTGGCTGTTTCCGCAATTCCAGAGGGTCTACCAGTTGCGATGACGGTGGCCTTGTCGGTAGCGACCTCCCGTATGGCCAAACGTCATGTCATTGTGAGAAAGCTCACAGCAGTGGAAGGGTTGGGAAGTTGCACCTTCATTGCCAGTGACAAGACTGGAACATTAACCGTCAATCAACAAACCGTAAAAAAGTTGGTCCTACCCACAGGAGAACGTTTTGACGTGAGTGGACAAGGATTCACAGGTGACGGGAACATCACGGCTCAGGAAGAATCTCAAGACCTTAGTGTGGCATGGCCCCAGTTACAGAGACTTGGAAAAGTCGGCGTGATGTGCAATGAAGCACAATTGATCAGTGAAAAAGGGGAGTGGGTTCATCATGGCGATGCAGTCGATATTGCCCTGCTAGCCCTTGGATATAAGCTTGGGGCGAATCCTTCGGAGGTGCGACGGGCAATACCGATCGTGGGTATTATTCCGTTTGAATCAGAACGTCAATATGCGGCAACATTTTATCGAGAAGAGAATGTTGTACACACTGCCGTCAAGGGGGCCATGGAAGTTGTTCTTCCCAAATGTTCTCAAATGGCGACACCCACTGGGGATAAACCAATTGAACCTCAGCTTTTGGAAGAGGCAGCTCTTCAATTAGCCGCAGAGGGGTACCGTGTTTTGGTTTTGGCCGATGGACGTATGGATCCCCATACCCAGAATGGGATGTTCGATGAACAGGATATGCCTCCGTTAACCGTCTTAGGGCTCATTGGAGCTATTGATCCGCTTCGGTCGGAAGTCAAGGAAGCCGTAGAGCGATGTCGAGGTGCAGGCGTGCAGGTGGCCATGATCACGGGCGATCATCCTGCAACGGCGCTGTCAATTGCACGTGAGCTTGGTATTGCTTCAACCGAACAGGAAGTGGCAACCGGGCCGCAGTTAATGAAATTAGGATCGGAGACGCTCAATCAATTTTTTGATTTAATAAAACGAGTCAGAGTGTATGCGCGCATGACCCCATTGCAGAAATATGAAATCGTCGATGCTCTGGTTCAGCAAGGACATTTCGTTGCGGTGACTGGAGATGGCGTGAATGACGCACCAGCGTTGAGAAAAGCTCATCTTGGTGTCGCCATGGGGTCAGGAACTGATGTGGCCAAAGACAGTGCGGCAATGATCATCACTGATGATCGGTTTGCGTCTATTGTGGCTGGCATCGAAGAAGGTCGTGTCGCTTACGATAACATTCGAAAGGTCATCGCGCTCCTGATATCATGCGGAGCTGCAGAAATTATGCTATTTGCTATCGCACTTCTTGCCGGGCTTCCTTTGCCGCTGACAGCGGTGCAACTGCTGTGGTTGAATCTTGTCACCAATGGTCCCCAAGATGTGGCATTGGCATTTGAAGCCGGTGAAGCCGAGACAATGGCTCGAACGCCGAGGAGACCGACAGACGGGATCTTCGACAGACTGATGATACAACAAACTGTCGTCTCGGGGGTTGTCATGGGTCTCGTGGCCTCTGGTGCTTGGTATTGGTGGCTCACGTCGGGTTTCGAGGAAGCCGAAGCACGCAATCTTCTTCTGCTACTCATGGTGTTCCTGCAAAACGTCCATGTCTTTAATTGTCGATCGGAGCGTGCATCTGCCTTCCAGATTCCTTTACGGAATAATTGGATTTTAATATTTGGCGTATTCGCCGCCCAGGGTATTCATATCCTTTCTTTGTATATTCCTGTGACACAAGATATTTTAGATGTGTCCCCAGTGACATTTGGTGATTGGGGATCGATTTTTCTTCTCGCATCAACCATTTTAGTCGCCATGGAGGTCTTTAAAGCGATAAACTGGCGAATTAGGGGTTCTTCAGCTTAAGGGAAAAGCTATGGATAAAAAATTTCGTTTCTCTATTTGGTATTTTATTTTGGCTTTTTGGCTGCTGATTTTTCTGCAGGAAATCTATTTTGCTTCTCAACATCTGGATGAAGTGTCCTATAGTCAGTTTAAGGTTTGGTTGCTAGATGACAAGGTCGCTGAGGTGACGATTACGGATACGATTATTAATGGAAAGCTCAAGCCTGATGTCCAGGAAGAGAAGGGGAATGGGTTCCAAACGATTCGAGTAGATGACCCGGATTTAGTGAAGATTCTTGAGGAGAAGAACGTCGAATTCTCTGGAGTTATTGTGAGTACCTTATGGAAAGATGTGGCATCATGGGTGATTCCAATATTGATCTTTGCTGCCATTTGGATTTTCATGTTTCGACGAGTCAGTCAAGGAGCAGGTGGCAGTTTCATGCGCATTGGTCAATCCAAGGCAAAGATTTACATGGAAAAAGATATCCCGGTGAGCATGAAAGATGTTGCTGGTGTGGATGAAGCCAAAGAAGAACTATTAGAGGTGATCGAGTTCCTTAAGACTCCAGAGAAGTTTACCCGTATCGGCGGACGTATACCTAAAGGTGTTCTGTTGGTTGGCCCTCCCGGAACAGGAAAAACATTACTGGCTCGAGCCATCGCTGGCGAAGCTGCCGTGCCGTTTTTTTCTATTAGCGGCTCGGAGTTTGTTGAAATGTTTGTGGGAGTAGGTGCCGCGAGAGTACGAGATTTGTTTGAAAATGCCAAAGGGAAGGCCCCATGTATTATTTTCATTGATGAACTCGATGCCCTTGGAAAGGCTAGAGGAACAGGTCCCATGGTTCACGAAGAACGAGAGCAGACATTGAATCAATTATTGGTTGAAATGGACGGATTTGATCCACGTGTCGGGGTCATTATTCTGGCCGCCACCAATCGTCCTGAAATTCTGGATCAGGCCCTGTTACGGGCGGGACGATTCGACCGTCAGGTGTTAGTGGACCGACCTGATCGTCCAGGCCGAAAGGCTATTCTTCAGATTCATGCTAAAGCCGTCAAGCTTGAAGAAGATGTTTCACTCGAGAAAATTGCCGCTATGACTCCGGGAATGGTCGGAGCTGACTTAGCGAATGTGGTGAATGAAGCGGCCTTATTGGCAGTTCGAGGAAATCGAGAAACCGTCGCACAGGTAGACTTGGAAGAAGCGGTAGAACGAGTGGTCGCTGGACTCGAGAAGAAGAGTCGCGTGCTGAGCGTAGAGGAACGTAAGCGAGTGGCGCATCATGAAGTTGGCCATGCGTTGGTCGCCATGACCATTCCAGGGTCTGATCCTGTTCAAAAAATTTCTATCATTCCACGAGGGATTGCGGCATTAGGGTATACCATGCAGTTACCAACTGAAGATCGGTATTTGCTCACTCAATCAGAATTAGAAAGTAAGATTGCCGTGCTCTTGGGTGGTCGAGTCGCCGAGGAACTTATTTTCGGGGAAGCGTCGACTGGGGCAGCTGATGATCTTCAAAAAGCGACGAATATTGCCAAACGGATGATAAAAGATTACGGCATGAGCACGACTCTGGGCACTGTTGCCTTAGATCAATCGGGGCCATCCATGTTTCTTTCTCCGAATGATTCTTCTCCCAGATCCACCTATTCAGAAGAAACGGCTCGTGAAATTGATCAAGAAGTACGACAGCTAATTGCTAGCCAGGAAAAACGTGTTCAGGAACTTCTGACTCAAATCAAGCCCGTGCTCACTCAAGGAGCCGAAAAACTTTTAGTCGATGAGGTGATGTCGGGTGAAAATCTTCAGGAACTGCTTCGCTTGCATCAAGCGGGCGAACCTATGATGAAACCAGCGACCTAGAACATTCAAAGAATTCACCTGCCCCGTCCATACACATTAAGACAATCTAATCACTCCTTCAACGAAACCGTGGCGGATAGCCACGAAAAGTCTCTATGAATCTCAAAATGCCGATTCGATGTAACGTCGATGGATGTCGATATAACACTCTCGAATCAAGGTCTCGATCGTAGATGGATCACCAAAACGATCGCTAAACCCCGGCTGAGTTGGATCGATGGCAAGTTTTGCTGTACTGAGAAAATGATTAATCAGATCACGCGGATGTTCATCCCCGATTGCGAAACGAATCGTGGTAGGACGAATGCCAGCGTCGGTCAGTTCCGTTTCGTCGAGTTCTGAATGAGTCGTTAAAGCCGGGCAGCTGATAATGGTGTTGGATTGGCCCAGTGAAATCATGTGTCCGAAGGTGGGTGACAGCGAATCAAAAAAACGATGAAATACGTCGGGAGATATTTGATCGATATCGATCGTAAACAGGGGTGTGGGTAACCCGAGAAATAACAATTTTTTTCGTAGAGTTGCATTGGGATGGGTGTTCAGTGCATTGGAACGCACGTTGATTTGAGGATGAGTATCGAGGAATTGGACCAGGATTTGGGTGTTAATGCACTTGGCCAACATGCGGAGGTCAAGCGTACGGATGCCCTGAATGACTTCAAAGGCCGAATCAGCATTAAGGAATGCCCCTTTAATATAGTAAACATTCCAGAACATGGTGTCACTCCATGATTTCGCGCCTTCGGTTTGGGCTGTTTCATCAGGTTCGTACCCCTTGGGGGCAAACATGTCATGAGTGCGACCGATCACCGTTCCGGCGATGACAGCCCCGGTGCCGCTGAGGTCTTTGGTATAGCTGTGAATGACAAAGTCTGGGCGTTCATCGGGATCCTCTCGTTGTAAAGGACGAACGAGAAATGGTGTGCCCACGGTGGCGTCCAGCATGACCCGTAGTCCTTCACGGTGGGCCAGTCGACAGATTGCTGGTATATCAAGGACGTCTCCATGTGGATTAGACGGTGACTCCACATACAGGTAGGCCTTACGTCCGCCGGCGAAGCGATCGGCGTATTTCTTTTTCACTCGGGTCCAGCAGGTTGCAAAGTCTGTCGCCTCACATCCATCGAATTGTTCAACGGCAATCTCGAGATTGCCTTCTTTGGCGTACCAATCATAAATGAGCTGATGGGCACCTCCATAGATATTACGACTGGTGATCAAGACATCGTCACGTCCAAGCACATGTGACAATACCCCGTCGATCGCGGCCATACCGCTGCTAAAGTTCCATGCGAAGTATTGTTCGGCATAGGGGCCGGCTTCGAGATCGACGATGAAATTTGCGAGAGAAACCGAAGTTGGGTTCAATAATCGGGAATAGATCTCAAGCAGAAGTTCCTTACCCTTGAATGCATCTTCGATCCATTCGGCACAAGCGTAGATATACGTTGCCGTTCTGGCGATCACGGGCGTAGCGGAAAAAAGTGCGGTGACGTTATCAATTGCGGCATACGGTCCCTTCGTTGCCCGTGTCGATGGATGGTAATCCAATGCCTGGTACGTTCGCCGAAATGGGTTCTGTGCCGTGTCCAGTAATTTGGCCAGTTGGAAGGAGAGAAACTTCTTGGCATTGAAATACGCAATTTGATCACTGCGGTCGAGTGTTTCAATGGTTTTGAGTGTCAGATTCCATAGCAATTCGAAGTCGGCTTGTGATTCATAAAGGCGTTGGGTAATTCTGGCAAGAACTACTCCGAAATCACTATTCGCATTGATTCCAAAATGCGCTAACTGTTCGGTCACCAGCGCTTCGGCACTGTCTGAACCTGTTGTATTGCGTTTTGGCGACAGTTTCCGCATTCCCGCTAAGCTCTGTTCTTGAGATGGGGTCGTACTGTCCTTTGGCGTATACTCCATAAAGCGGCCTTCCTTCCGGCAATGAATGCACTATACCTGCATGAGGCTCTGTCGCAAAGCTTAAGTGAATAGAAGAATACGTGGGTTTTGAGGGGGAAATGAGCTTAAGGACTCCCATTCCCTCCTTATCGTCGTTGATTGGATCTAGGCAAACTCATTTACTGAAAAGCCATGTCTGGCCTGAGACAGAATTCGAGTTCAATTCCATCTGCGTTTAATCATAAATCTTAATGATCAGTAGGGGATAGATTAACCTTTTCTACGATAAGAAAGTAACTGGTATGCTTCAGTCGTGAGTGCGGCTTGATCAAGTCAGAAAAGAATGTTGTCCAGATTCCATTCTATTGGTCCCGTTCCAAATACAGTATCAAAGTCCATGGATGTTGAGTACCATAAGTCTTTGTTACGTCAAATATTATTTTTCGTCAATTAGGCAACAAGGCTATTCTCATTATATAATAAGAATACAGAATACATCGCCAAATCCGTTAAAACGCCATCAGTCACATACACTCTTTTTCATGGGGAACAAGGCAATGGAATTGCCCTCAGCGCTGGGAATCAAAAAAGTTTATTCGATCGAGTTTGTCGTCGATTACTTCGACCGCAGTCGTGATTTCTACCTCAATAAAATGGGATTTCTCGAGTCTCATCAGTCCACACGCGATTGGGAGGAGAAATTCAAAAGCAAAGCCATCTATTTTTCCGCCAATGACATTAAGATCATGGTGTCATCTCCACTGACAACCAATAGCTATACCGCTCAATATTTGCAAACATTATGTCCAGGAGTTCGTAAAATCGTCCTTCAGGTAGAAGACCTGGATCGAACGATCAACTATTTACAAGACCACCATGCGACATTCGTCCACAGGGAGAAAGATATTCATTCCCCAAATAGTCGCCACCATTTTATCACCATTGCTTCTCCGATTGGTTTCTTAGAATTCACCTTCCTGGAAATTGAAGGACAGGATGATGAAATCCCCATGTTTGAGAAGTTATCTTCTCCATCGCCTGGACATTCACCATTGAACCGCATTGACCATATCACCATCAACGCCAGAACTATTTTCCCCATTTGGAATTTTTTTGAGCAGGTGATGGACTTCAAGAAATTTTGGACCGTGTCCTTTCATACCCCAGATTTCAAGTCTGGGAAAAAAGGAACCGGGTTATTTTCACAGGTTATGTATGATCCCGGTTCTCACGTAAAATTTGCTTCCAATGAACCACTGTATCCGCATTTCAATGACTCGCAAATTCAGACCTTTGTCGACAAAAATCATGGAGCGGGCATTCAACACATCGCGTTGGCCGTGGATGACCTGGTGGACACGGTAGGAAAATTTCGATCAAAGGGCATTGAATTTCTCACAACACCTGATACGTATTACGACTTGTTGCCGGAACGAATGGCCGAACAACACATCGTTGACCTTAAAGAGAACCTGACAGACTTAAAAAAACATGGCATCTTGATGGACGGTGAGGACGGTAAATACTTACTGCAAATCTTTCTCAAGGACGCGTCTCTTCTTTACAACGATGAAAGCGCTGGACCTTTCTTCTATGAAATCATTCAACGTTGTGGCCATGGAGGATTTGGTGAAGGCAATTTCCGAGCCTTGTTTGAAGCCATCGAATTGCAGGAACCCGCGTCATGAAACTGTTGAGATACGTGACGCCCGTAGGAGGGCAGGACCACGGTATTCTCATCGGAAACGAAATTTATCCCTTAATGCATATGACCACGACCGAGGCATTGGATAAGCTCAGGGAGGGTGATCAACAATGGGAGAAAATGTTGCAACAGCCTCCAATTGCATTGTCCAATATTACTCTCCTGCCACCGGTGGAATGTCCTGGGGCATTTCTAGATTTTTATACCTTTGAAGACCATGTCCGCACCGCCCGAAAAAAACGAGGGTTGGATGTCGTGCCTGAATGGTATGAGTTTCCTGTTTGGTACAATGGATCCACTCGATGTTTTAGTGGTGATGGCACAACGGTGTTTTTTCCGGAACACGAAAATAAAAAAGACTATGAACTGGAATTAGCCATTGTCATTAAAACGAAATGTCATCGGGTATCCGTTGAAGAGGCGGGAAATTTTATCGGTGCCTATACAATTGTGAACGACTTTAGTGCTCGTCAGCTCCAGGGAAAAGTCATGAAGGTGGGGCTTGGTCCAGCTAAAGCCAAAGACTTTAATACCGGCTTGGGTCCGTGGCTGGTCACTCCCGAAGACATTCCCGATCCTCGAAGCTTGCTGATGCGCGCCTGGGTGAACGGTGAATTATGGTCGGAAGGCAATAGCGGATCGTCGCATTTCAGCTTTGCACAAATGATTGCCTTTGCGGCGGAAGATCAGACGCTCTATCCCGGAGATATTCTTGCCAGTGGTACAGTCGGGACTGGATGCGGCCTTGAACTAGACAAGTTTCTCCAAACCGGAGACAAGGTGGAATTGGAAATTGAACACATTGGGAGGCTGACCCATTGGGTTGGATGAGCTATGTTCAAATACTTGCAGATGGGAAACATACCGAACATGCATCACACCGCACATTATGCGGGCGATCGTTTATTGAATGAATATTGCTTTACCCGCGAAGGATTTGAAGCCCCTTTCTCTATCTGCTACCTCTACCACCCTCCCACGAGTGAGGTGGAAAGCAAACCTTACTCAGAAGCAGCTTGGGGCTCTCTTGAAAAACGTGACGAAACGCTATTACAGAGACGACACTTCAGAAGTTCAATGGGGCAGTCTCAAGGGCACTTCATCAGCGGGAGAACACTGCTTGCCTTCAATGACAATGTCACGTATGGCTTGTGCCATCCAGCGGTGTTTGACTCTGCCTTTTTTGCGAACAACGATGCCGATGAATTGTTTTTTTTGGCGCAAGGTGAAATTACTATTCAAACCCTGTTTGGACAACTCAAACTCGTTTCCGGAGATTATCTGATCGTTCCCCGGTCATGCCCCTATCGATTTACCTTTTCCAGCCCTCCGAAACTGATCTACGTCGAAGCGAAGCAGCACCTCTCCATTCCCAACGAGTACATCAATGCTCAGGGGCAGTTGAAGATGGATGCTCCGTATTCTGAACGAAGTTTCAAATGTCCCGAGTGGGACGTCGAGCTGATGGCAAGCAACGAATCGGTTTCTATTGTGCGCAAACGGCAGGGAGCATTCACACACACGTTTTATTCACATAATTATTTCAAAATGACTGGCTGGGACGGGTATGTCTATCCCTATGCCATCAACTTGAAAAACATTCAACCGAAAACCGGAAGAGTGCACTTACCTCCAGTTTCCCATTTGACTTTTACCGGCGGAGGGTTCGCGGTCATGAGCTTTCTCCCTCGGGTCCTAGACTTCGATGAGAACGCGGTTCCCTGTCCCTTTTATCATTCGTCCGTAGATTGCGATGAGTTACTGTTTTATCACTCCGGTGATTTCACCAGCCGCAAAACCATTGAACGAGGTTCGATCAGCTATCATCCATCGGGTATCCCACATGGTCCGCATCCCGGAGCCTATAAAAATTCCATTGGACTCAGACAAACGAATGAACAGGCGGTGATGGTGGATACGTTCGCGCCGTTGTGTTTGACTCGGCAAAGTGAGGCGTTGGAAGATCCCGACTATCCGACAAGCTGGCAGGAGAAAACAGTATGACTCTTCACACTGAGTTTTTTGACATTCATCCCAAGGACCATTTTTGGGTGGACATCTATCATTTAATGAACTCCATCGTTCAACCGCGCCCCATCGCCTGGATTTCAAGCATTTCGGAGACCGGAACGTTCAACCTGGCACCGTTTAGTTATTTTAATATTTGTTCTATGAACCCCGCGATCATTTCCAACTCGATTTTTTTTAACCGGGATGGATCAGAAAAAGACACGTTGAAAAATATCAAAGCCACGGGCCAATATGTCGTGGGTACGGTTTCCTACCATGCGGCTGAAAAGGCCAACCTCTCCTCCGCTCCCTACAAATCCGACATAAACGAATTCGATGAGGCCAAAGTAGAGCCCATTCTTCGTAACCCTGGGGAACCGGCATTTATCTCTGAAAGCCCGGTGCAACTGGTGTGCGAACTCAACCAAACCATTCCGCTAGGGCAAGGGGCAGGAGTGGGCACGCTCGTTCTTGGTAACGTGAAGCACATTCACCTTTCCACACGACTGAAAAATATCGAGTGGCAAAAAGGGATATCTCCGGAACGCATGAACAATGTTGGCCGGATGGGCGCCGATTTTTATGCCAAAACTTCAGATGTATTTGAATTGCCGCGCGCAACGGTCAACAAAGAACTGTAAGATTGACAACATGAAATCATCACAAGAATCCACCTATATCTACAGCGCCGTACGTACCCCCATCGGAAAGTTTAATGGAGCGTTGTCATCCGTGTCAGCGCCGGAGCTTGGTTCAATCGTCATTGCCGAAGCGGTTCATCGAGCTGGGATCAATCGAAATCAGGTGGATGAAGTCATATTCGGAAATGTCATCTCTGCGGGCGCCGGTCAAGCTCCTGCCCGACAGGCTGCTCTCAAAAGCGGTCTAGGGGAAAATGTTGGTGCGACGACCATCAATAAGGTCTGTGGATCGGGAATGAAGGCCGTGATGATGGCGAACCAAGCCATTCGACTGAATGAGGGGCAGTTCATTGTTGCCGGTGGAATGGAAAGCATGAGTCAGGCACCCTTTCTTGTTCCTCAGATGCGTCGAGGTCGCCATTTGGGAAATGCCTCACTTATCGACAGTCTCATCTGCGACGGGTTATGGGATCAGCATGAAAACGGGCATATGGGAACATTATGTGAAAACGTTTCTCAACAGCATGGTATTTCTCGAGAACGTCAGGATGCCTATGCCATTGCCAGTTATCAGCGCGTGAGGAAGGCACAGAAAGACGGCGTGCTCGCCAAGGAAATTGTTCCCGTCCCCTTATCCCAAAATGGACATTCCACGGTGATGGACCAAGATGAACAACCGAACAGTGATGATCTCGACCAGTTCCCTTTCCTTCCTTCCGTTTTTGACAAAAAGGACGGGACGATTACCAGAGGTAACGGAGCGAAGATCAGTGACGGAGCGGCGGCATTGGTGATTGGTAGAGAATCCTCGAATTTGACCCCCATCGCGAGAATTGTGGGGTACGCCACGCACGCACAATCTCCGGCGACTTTTGCCCTCGCTCCAATTGATGCGGTGAAAAAGGTCCTCAAGCAATCCAACTTTCAACTGAGCGATATCGATCTGTTTGAGATCAACGAGGCTTTTGCCGCCACATCCTTAATCGTTCATGATTGTTTACAGCTAGATCCGGATCAGGTCAATGTTCATGGCGGATCGATTGCCCTGGGTCATCCTATTGGAGCGACGGGAGCACGAATTCTCGTGACTCTGATTCATGCTCTGAAAAGCAAAGGGTTACAACGTGGAGTGGCCAGTTTATGTATTGGAGGCGGAGAGGCAACAGCCATGATTGTCGAAATCGTCTAACTGCCGACCGTAGGCTCGGATTTCTTTATGAATGAAATCCTCTGGCAACCTGATACTGAACGTGTGCAACGATCGGGGATGTTCCGGTTTTTGCAGGCCGTGAACCAGGAATTTTCTCAGAATTTCACCACCTACGTCGAACTGCATCAGTGGTCCGTGCAGCATCTCGAGACCTTCTGGGAATTTTATCGAAGATACTCGGGCATACGGTTTTCGCATCTTCCAGATGAAACCCTCTCTTCCTCAGTCATGCCTGGCGCACGCTGGTTCTCTGGCGCCGAGCTCAATTATGCGGAAAATCTGCTCACTGCATCTTCTGAAAAAACTGCCATTCTCAGCAAGGTAGAGGGGCAAGCCCTTCGATCGCTCACGTACGGCGAGCTTACCGTTCAAGTTAAACAGTTTGCGTCTTCTCTGTTACGCAACGGAGTACAACCGGGAGACCGCGTTGCCGGCTATCTTTCCAATATCCCTGAAACCATCATTGCCATGCTGGGAACAACAGCTATTGGAGCCATATGGACTTCTTGCTCTCCCGATTTCGGACCTCAAGGGGTTAAGGATCGATTCGGACAAGTGAATCCTCAAGTCCTCGTTTGTGTTGCTGGATATGTCTATAACGGAAAGTCATATTCCGTCATAGAAACATTGAACGTCATCATCCCTGATATCCCTAGTCTGCAACATATCGTCATTGTTCCGCAGGGCAACACATCGTCGAGTACAGAAACATTGCGCTTTCATTCAGTCGTGACCTGGGAAGAATTTATCAGCACAGAGAATTCCTTAAATTTTTTATTCAACTCTTTTCCGTTCAATCACCCCTTGTTCATCATGTATTCATCGGGAACCACCGGACTACCGAAGTGTCTTGTGCACGGAGCGGGTGGAACGTTACTCCAACACCATAAAGAACATGCGTTACATACTGACATTGGAACGAAAGATGTGGTGTTTTATTACTCGACATGTGGTTGGATGATGTGGAACTGGTTGGTGTCAGCTCTGGCACAAGAGGCAACGATTGTTCTGTATGAAGGATCTCCTGTGTTTCCGGACTCACGGGTTTTATGGGATTTGATCGATGAGGCGGGAATCACCGTGTTTGGCACGAGTCCTAAGTTCATTGCACAAAACGTCAAACAGGGAATGAACCCATCGAACACACACGACTTGTCTTCGCTTCGAACGGTCTTGTCGACAGGCTCCCCTTTAGATGCCACCTGTTTTCGCTGGATATATCACAATGTGAAACACGACGTGCAATTATCGTCCATTTGTGGAGGGACGGATATCATCTCTTGCTTCATGCTAGGCAATCCGATGCTTCCGGTTCGGTTAGAAGAAGTTCAATGTGTGGGATTAGGCATGGATGTCGTGGCTCTGGATGAGAATAATCACCCCGTGTTCAATCAAAAAGGAGAGCTAGCCTGTCGTTCTCCCGCTCCATCCATGCCGATAGCTTTTTGGAATGATCCAGAGAACACTAAATACTTTCATGCCTATTACGACAAAGTCCCTGATGTTTGGCTCCACGGGGACTATATTGAAATCAAGAATGATGGGGGTGTCATTGTTTATGGACGGAGCGACACCACATTAAATCCTGGTGGTGTTCGTATTGGCACCGCAGAAATCTACCGAATCGTTGAAGGCATAGAGGAAGTGGTGGACAGTTTGATCATCGGTGTTGAGGAAGATCACGATATACGGATGATTCTTTTCGTGGTGTTAAAGAACGGGACCGATGGCGTGTCTCACTACAGGGGGAAAATCAAACAAAGGCTTCGAAAACAAGCGACGCCTCGTCATGTGCCTCATGAAATTTACGAGATTCGAGAAGTTCCCAAAACGATGAACGGGAAAAAAATGGAATCGACTATTCGGGATATGTTTCAGAAGAAAAATTTGGTCAACCAATCGTCCATCGCTAATCTGGATTGTTTGAAAGAATTTGAAGAAATCTACGCGAGTCGATTGGTAGGCAAAAGCGGATGAATATAGCGAATCCAATTAAATGCCAGTTGAATGATTGAGACTGCCATATAGCGTAAGACTACGCCTCAAATATCGGAAGTTATTTGATACGGCTATAAGTGGGTATATAGTACATTAACATTCAACGATGACACCTCCCCCCTGGAGGGAGAAGGGTCGGGTGAGGGGAAATCCCATTTGAACGTTCAATGAATATTCACATTTGAGTCGTGATCTTCTTCAGAATGCTGTTTGATGCAACCGAGGTTCCCTCAAGGATTGGACGTTTTTCATTTCTTTCCGAGATTGATCCAGACCTGACCAAAATGTGTAAATAGCATTCAGGGCCTTGCCCCCAGCCTCAATAAATTTTTTCCCATCAAATTCCGGTTTCGAAAACGATTCCTTTAGTTCATCCAGAACATTATCACCGTGTCCTTTTTCGCTATTAAAATGGAACAGGAAAAATTTCAAAGGAATGGCCGAATCACCAGCCAATTTGTTTTTCTTGTTATACCTTTCTATTCCCGTTATCAATTCTTTCCAGAAATTATTGGACTCGGCTGCCTCACCCTGTCCAATGCCCCAGGCAGCCCATGTTTCGATGGCATAGCTTGCACCCCGGCCAACTTCACCATCCTTGTTGCCATAGGTTTCTTCTAGTCCTCTGATAAAGGCGCGGGTGGAGGAAGATGCCGAATCCCAACTGCCAAGTTTTTCTGGATCGAGATTCAGTGGCCGGGCCGTATCTCGCAGCCAGTTGATATGCGCCCATTGGGTTTTGAATGGTTGGTTTTCTGTCGAACCGTCAGAATTGATTCGAACACCCAACTCGTTTGCCAATATGTATCGTGCATGGGCCTCAGCTTCAAGGTCCGACGCATTCAAAACTCTCATCAATTGGGCTAATAAAAACCATTTGGAAAAGACGGCAAATTGTTCAAACAAGTCAATTAACTGCTCCTCGACCGCCTCGCCCTTTTTAAACCATTGGCAATAGGGATTATGCATGATAACCGGATGACTATGGATTTCATTCTTCACCTCACCCCAAAATTCTTCAAAGCTTTGGCCTTTTGAATTATTCATGGTGAACCTCTATAGCTATAAGTGTTCCAAAGGGTTTCCGTGGTACTGACCTTCTTAGCAGTCCTAAGTTTTTCTCCCCTAACGCACAATGAACAGGATAACCACTTCTATCAACATTTTACCGCAGGAATAGATTAGGGGGAAGTTATTGAAGAACGGAAATAAAGAATAGGATCAGTTCGTGTGTTTCATGGGAAAGTGCTTTATCTCCTGGATTGTATTATGAAAATCTGTGTTTTCTTTGCTTCGCTTCCGTATCGAGATCGTGGGGAAACTTATGGTCTCTATATCGGACCATTCACATGTCACCATAAGGGCGGTCTAGCGATGCTTCTCAGCTGATGCCTTTTGCCCCAGCTCTCATCTCTCATCGAGTTGCGTTTCGCCTCAAACCACAACCCCCATTGTTGTATTAAAAGATATTTCCTTCATTCTTCTCTGGTTCATACACTAATTCACAGGCCTTATCGGAGCACTTCAGCAAGGCATAGCTCTTGCGTTTATCGAATAAAGATAGTTGGATGCGAACGAGTGAAGACATTCCACACAGTTCTATGAAAGTGTAAATGATGTTTCACATTCGGATTCATGGACGTGGCGGGCAGGGGGTCGTGACAGCAGCTGAGCTGCTCTCCATCGCGGCTTTCTTTGATGGGAAATATGCGCAGGCGTTTCCAAGTTTCGGATCTGAAAGAATGGGTGCTCCTGTGACAGCATATTGTCGAATTGGCCATGTGGAAATACGGTCACGTGAACCAGTTTCCCATCCAAATATCGTCATCATTCAAGATTCCACCTTGCTGTTACATGTCGATGTTTTTAGTGGTTTATCGAAAACGGGATACGTCCTCATCAACTCCGCCCGAACACTAGAGGCTTTGCAGGTCGCAGAGTTTTGTTCGACGCTTCCTGAGGGACATTGTTGTGTGATTCCTGTTTCTGAAATCGCGATTCGCCATCTGGGGCGACCGTTGGTCAATACGGGGCTTGTCGCAGGGTTTGCGAAGCTCACGGGTGCACTCAGTAAAGAATCCGTGGAGAGGGCGATTAAGCAAAAATTTCCAGGCCATATAGGTGATGTGAATACTCAGATAGTCGCGAAAGTTTATGAGCAGAATATTGAGCCAACTCTCTTGGTGTAAAGGTATGGAATGAAACAACAAATCGAAGGATCCCAGGCCGTGGCCACTGCCGTAGCCCTCTGTCGTCCTGAAGTCATGGCCTGTTACCCCATCTCGCCACAGACGCATATTGTGGAAACCTTGTCTCAAAAGGTAAAGGCCGGAGAGGTTGGTCTCTGCCAGTTTCTCAATGTGGAATCGGAGTTTGCTGCGTTAGGTGTGCTCATTGGAGCATCAGCCATGGGAGCACGATCGTATACGGCAACGACAAGTCAAGGCCTCTTATTTATGGCTGAAGCCGTCTATAACGCCGCAGGTCTTGGTTTGCCAATCGTGATGACCATTGCGAATCGAGCGGTGGGAGCGCCTATCAATATTTGGAATGACCATTCGGACAGTATGGCGATGCGTGATGCTGGTTGGATTCAACTCTTCGCTGAAAATAATCAAGAAGCGCTAGATCTTCATATGCAGGCCTTTCGGTTAGCTGAAGAACTAAGTGTTCCCGTGATGGTCTGTATGGATGGGTATATTCTCACGCATGCTTTTGAGTTGGTGGATGTACCAACCCAAGAACAAGTCGATGAGTACCTCCCAGAATTTGAACCGGTTCAAGTCTTGGATCCTTCGGATCCTGTTTCTATCGGCGCCATGGTCGGCCCTGATGCCTTTATGGAAGTGCGCTATCTTGCTCATCACAAACATATTCGAGCCCTTAAAGCCATTCCACATATGAGCGAGGTCTTTCATGAACAGTTCGGTCGAATGGCGGGCGGTCTATTAACGCCATACCGTACAGAGGAGGCTGAAACGATTATCATCGCGCTTGGTTCAGTTAATGGGACAATCAAAGATGCTGTTGACGAATTGCGTCTTTCTGGCCTTTCAGTTGGTTCCGTTAAAATCTCGTCCTACCGTCCCTTTCCGACTCATGCCTTGCACGAAGTCGTCAAAAATGCAAAGCGGATCGTCGTGATCGAAAAGGATTTAGCCGTTGGGAAGGGAGGAATCGTCTCGAGCGATGTAAGAATGGCTGTGCAGAATTTGCCGCTTGTCGTGATGACCGTCATCGCAGGTCTAGGCGGCCGAGCGATTCCGAGAAGCTCGATCGTGCGGATGATCCGTGAAGCATGTCTCGAGGGATTAGAAGAACCACATTTCCTCGACCTCAATTGGAAAGTTGTGAACAATGAATTTGTTCGGCAACAACGGCAACGTCGATCTGGTCCTATCCCTGAGAATGTATTAAAGCAAATAGGCCGTCCAGAAATAAATATCCTGTCAACCTCGTGATGAATGTTGCTTCCAAGATGATGAATGGTAAATCCTATCAGATCGTTATTGGGTATTGTGCTCCTATGATTGAGAGATAAAGCCTATGGCACATCAACATATCAAATTTTATCAAACCGGCACATTTACAGTGGGAAATCGTCTGCTCGATGAATCCAATCGAACCGTGCAATCTCAGATGGAACGAACCAATTCACTCAATTCTGGTCATCGAGCTTGCCAAGGTTGTGGTGAAGCATTAGGCGCCCGGTATGCCATCGATGCGGCGATGCGGGCGTCGGATAATCAGCTTGTCGCGGTCAATGCAACTGGATGCTTAGAAGTCTTTTCGAGTCCTTACCCCGAAAGTGCCTGGAAAATTCCCTGGATGCATTCCCTCTTTGGAAATGCTCCTGCTGTCGCTAGTGGTGTGGCGGCGGCATTGCGAGCTAAAGGGAAATCAGAGGTCAGGGTCATTGCCCAGGGCGGAGATGGTGCGACTGTGGATATTGGTTTTGGGTGTCTGTCAGGTATGTTTGAACGTAATGATGATGTGCTCTACATCTGTTACGACAATGAAGCTTACATGAATACTGGAGTTCAACGCTCAGGTTCAACGCCACCAAGAGCCTGGACAAATACGACACAAGCGGTTGGGGCAAACCCTGGAAACCCAACCGGAATTGGGAAAAATGTCCCTCGTATTGCCATGGCTCATGGGATTCCTTACGTCGCAACCGCATCAGTTGCGGATTTGCATGATCTCGAAGCAAAGGTGGCGAAGGCGATGGGTCTGCATGGGGCACGGTACATCCATATTCATGTGCCTTGCCCGCTGGGATGGAAATCTGACCCAGCGCTCACCCTTAAGGTGGCGCGCTTGGCCGTTGAGAGTGGCCTGTTTCCGTTATTTGAAGCGAAACATGGAGAAGTGACGGATTGCACGCCGATTCGATGCCAGGTTCCCGTCGAACGCTACTTAGAATTGCAAGGTCGTTTCAAACATTTGTTTAGTGATCCCACAGATTGTGAATCGCTTGATGCTATTCAAGTCATGGCCGATGCCAATATTACACGGTATGGTTTATTGGAAAAGGGTGAGAAAAATGGAACGTAAACCTTTTGCGATTACACTTGATCCAAGTTCGAGCCTTGCCAATCATACAGGAAACTGGCGAAGTATGCGTCCCGTGTACGCAGAACATCTTCCCCCCTGCAATCACGCATGTCCGGCTGGGGAAAATATTCAATCATGGCTCTATCATGCGGAAGAAGGTAACTATGAAGAAGCATGGCGAACCATCATGGAAGACAATCCATTTCCGGCGATTCACGGTCGGGTCTGCTATCACCCGTGCGAACCTGCATGCAATCGAGGCCAGCTTGATGAGCCTGTGAGCATTCATGCTGTGGAGCGTTTTCTTGGAGATCATGCGATCAAGCAGGGATGGCACGTACAGCCAGGAACGTCCACAGGAAAACATGTGCTCGTGGTGGGCGCAGGGCCAAGTGGTCTATCAGCTGCCTACCATCTTGCACGATTTGGTCATCAGGTGACGATCTATGAAGCGGGTCCCAAACCTGGAGGAATGATGCGATTTGGCATCCCAAAGTACCGCCTATCTCGGGATGTCCTCGATGCAGAAATTTCTCGAATTGAAGCCATGGGCGTAACAATCGTGCTGAATAAGAAAGTTGAAGATTTGGAAGCGACGATCAAGAATGAACGGTGGGAGGCCGTGTTTCTCGCGGTTGGGGCTCACTTGAGTAAACGGGTTGACATTCCTGGTCGAGACGCTGGTCGAATTGTGGACGCACGTTCTTTCCTCTCGAATATGGAAGGGAAGACGCCTCCAAAAATTGGGAGACGAGTGGCTGTTTATGGTGGGGGAAACACGGCCATAGATGCTGCGCGCACGGCAAAACGTCTTGGGGCTTCTGAGACGATGATTATCTATCGTCGAGATGAGAAGCATATGCCGGCCCACACATTTGAAGTAGAGGAAGCTGTAGAAGAGGGTGTGTTGATGCGTTGGCTCCAAACTATTAAGCAGATGGATGATGGAACGATAACGGTCGAACGAATGGAATTGGATGAACATGGCTGGCCACAACCCACAGGACAGTACGAGACCCTTGAGGCTGATACCGTCATTCTGGCGCTTGGGCAAGACGTCGATTTAAAATTTTTACAGGACGTTCCGGGTCTCAAGATTTCTCATGATGGCGTGATTCAAGTCGATGACGCCATGATGACCAGTCGTTTGGGTGTCTTCGCAGGAGGGGACATGGTTCCTGCTGAGCGAACGGTGACAGTGGCGACAGGGCACGGAAAAAAGGCTGCGCGGCACATTGATGACTATCTGCGAGGAACTCAATACGTGAAGCAGGCACCTAATCCATTTGCGTCATTTGAAAACTTGAACCCATGGTATTACACGGAGGCTGAACAAAGTCAGCAATCCTATTTGGCTTTGGTAAGACGACAAGACAGTTTTGAGGAAGTAGTGAGCGGACTCGATGAGAATACGGCCTTGTTCGAAGCAAGACGGTGTTTATCCTGTGGAACCTGTTTTGAATGCGATAACTGCTTTGGTGTCTGTCCAGATAATGCCGTAATCAAGCTCGGTCCTGGCAAACGCTACGAAATTGACTATGACTATTGCAAAGGGTGTGGTATGTGCGCAGAAGAATGTCCGAGTGGTGTCATTGATATGGTCCAAGAAGTTCGGTGAAATCACGAAGGCCGTTTCCAAGTCCGAGGAGCTTCTGTTCCCTCTCCCCGAAGGGAAGAGGATAGGTGAGGGCAGACTTCAATGTGGAAAAAAGGAAAGGGAATTAGTGAACGAAGGTAACGGGAGAAATTATCATGAAAATCATTTTGGCAGTAGATGGATCTGAACAATCCTACGAGGCAGCAAGAGGACTGAGTGGGTTATCTCGCGCAGAGGAATTGATCGTGCTGACGGTTGTTGATGTTCCTAGATTATCGTATCCCAGCATTGGCGTCGGGATAGCTAAAGATTTGTCGATAGAAGTCGAGAAAGCAATGCGAGAGGAAGGAGAACGACTATTAGAGCGCATCATCTCTCTTTTGCCACGTCATCCCGGTCCAGTGAAAAAATCTTTACAGCTCGGTAATCCTGCAGAAATCATTATCGATACCGCGGAAAAGCGACAGGCCAATCTCATCTTACTAGGGGCGAGAGGGCTCGGCCAAATTCAAGAGAAAATGTTTGGGAGTGTCTCGCATAGAGTCATGACGCATGCACCGTGTTCGACTCTTATTGTCAAAGAGTCATTGCGGAAAATTCAAAATATTCTCATTCCTCTCGGGAATCAAGAGGATGGAGAAGCAATTGTTCGGTTTTTTGAGACAAAACCGTTTCAAGAATCTGGTCATGTCACGTTGATGCATGTCGTGCCTTTTTCGCAACCTGTTTGGCCTGTGGGCGCGATGATCCCAGAAGAATTTCGAAAAGAAATCATTGAACATGGTGAGCAGTTTACCGAAGATGTGGCAACAAAGTTACGAAGCCTGGGACATGAAGCCAATGGGTTCGCCGTCATGGGGGCACCTTCTATGAGCATTGCGGATGAAGTGAAGCAACGTAAGCCAGATCTCATTGTGATGCGAACACACAGTCGGTCTGGACTCAGTCGTTTTTTCTTGGGAAGTGTGTCGCACTCAGTTGTCCATCATACACATTGTTCTGTACTTCTTGTGAGGTGAAGGTATGCATCAAGAAGACAAAATGCAAGACAGGAAGGGATTAGGTCAGATTAATCGTTGGATGCTGTGGGGTTCGTTCATCCTTGGATTGAGTATCGTTCTTTATCTCCTGTTCTTCTGTCCTGAAGAATGTCATTGAAGGGACTGTTGAAGAATGCCGCTAGCGGATCTTTCTAGTGCGTCGCTCGCGAATCGTATCTCGTATTTCGTAAAAGATAAAGAAAGTATTTCACAAGATGCGACGAAGAAACGACTTTTCGGGAATTGGGCCTTGGGTTGGCTCGCATTACCTCATGCCAATTAAGATCTCCTCACTTCGAGAGAAATGTCTAGCGTATATACGACCAACACATGAAGTCTATGAGGCAAGTCTTTTTTGAACAGTCCCTGAATGGGATGCAAAGCTAAGCGGTGAAAGGAGGGTGTACCATGTTCGGTAATCCATCACTCATTACTCGAATCGCAATCGGCAAGGGAATTGGCTTTATCGTTGGACTTGTAGGCTTTCTTTTGTTGCCATTTGTTTTACCTGAGGCCAGTTGGTTCTTACGCTGGGGAATCTTGTTCTGGTATACGACTGTCGGCGCCGTCATTGGCGTATATGGAGTCTTTACATGGCACCCTATCTTAAAGATGCCGATGCCATGGTGGTTTCGTTCCACCGTGATTGGCGCATGGATGAATTTCGTGCTGACGTTCTTCGCCTACAACGATTTGAAGGCCATCATGGTGCATAGCTTTGGCCCAAACGGCACGTTGTCCTCGCCATTTTGGTTCGTACTCGAAGGAGCTATAGTCGGAATTATCATAGGATATTTCGCGACTCGGTTTGGTGGCGAAGGTAAGGAGACCGTCGCAGAGCGAGACACGATCGCAGTAAGCCCAAGCTGAATCGTTTGTCGACGCGTAAATATGAGCAAGAAGACAAGGTGCAAAATAGGAAGAGATTTGGTCAGATTAATCGTTGGATGTTGTGGAGTTCGTTTCTCCTTGGCTTGGGTATCGTTCTCTATCTCCTGTTTTTCTGTCCTGAGGAAGGTCACTGAACTTGCTAGTCTTGTCTGTCACTTCACTGCAATCATCAATGACCCCTTGCCATCATTTGCTGGGAACTTCGCATTGAATAGGTCAAAAGGGAAGGGTTGGATGTTGGGGGGAAAGGCAGTTTCTTGACTTTTGAGTGAAATAGCCTAGCATCAAGGACTACATGGAATTAAAGCAAGAAGGAGAATCTACATGCGACGTACGATCCCGTTGGCCGAAGCCAAGCATAAACTTTCAGCGATTGTCCAAAAAGTCAATGAATCTTACGAACAAGTTGTGATTATAAAAAATGAGACTGATGCCGCTGTGCTCCTGAGTGCCGATGAGTATGAGGGATTGCTAGAGACGCTTGACCTGCGATCCCATCCCGACGAAGAGCAGGTCATCCTCCGTGCCAAAAAGCAAGCCCGTAAAGGGCAGACCGTTGCGCTCTCCACCATGAAGAAAAAACTGGCACGCTCGTGAATTATGCGGTTCGATTCACACGTGAATTGGAACACGGTATAGCCCACAAATAGCCAAGGCAGATCGCCAGCTTTGTCAGCGAATGATGTGGAAGCTGGAGACCTTGGAGACCGCACCACTTCAAGGGAACCGTTAGTTGGGAATCATGCAGGAGAGCGATCTTTACGAGTGGGAGCCTATCGAATCGTGTACGAAGTTTGGGAAGGCAAAAAACAGGTGATCATCCTCACAGTCAAGCAACGCCGTCACGTCTATTAGGCCAAAGGGAAACCTTTCATGGATGCACGTACGGCACGAGCGGCGTTTCCTCAAAAAACTTGATTTGCTGCTCATTCTTATGTCTCTTTCTCAATCTTGGGTACCTTGTTAGGTTGTTGCATCGTTGGACCATATAATAGAGAAAAAGGAGAATGTCCCCATTTCCTGAGGAATGTCACTGATCTTTTCCGTGTTGCCCGTCCCTTCCCTAAAGGGTATTTCCATATTATTTCCTCCATCCACGCCTTGACTTAATTCATGAAATGACGAAAAATTTGTCTAACCTATTCCAATTCGATGGGTAAGTGCTTCTCTGAATCAAGTCTGGGCCTGGGACAGCTTGTTTGCGCTTGCGGCTGCCGAACGAGTGATGTTGAGCGTTTGTTCTCGTCCCAAACTGGATTTTAATCGAAACAAGAGTAAGAGGTTGGGGTGGCATACTAATACTTCTTAGTTACTTCATTTTAAGGAATTTGATATCGCAATGAGCTTCACTCTTCCGCAGTTGTTACCTGGCATCGAGACCGGTCTAAATAATATTGGCTTTTTGTTTGGTTCAGGTACTTCAAAAGAGGCTGGATATCCTCTTCTGCCTGATCTAACCAAAGCAGTTATTGAGAATCTGGGAGCTACAAGTAAGGAGCTAGTTGATGAAATTTTCAATGATAAAGGGTTCACTTATGATCCTACTATCGGGACACCAAATATTGAAGATCTTTCGGATTTAGTAACTGAATACTGCGTAAATACAAACGATCCTAGGTACTTGAAACTTGAATGTGAAATCCGGAAATTAAGTTTTGAAAATATTCTTTCTGTTGAAAATCCAAATATTACACACCATATACGATTTCTCGAGGCTTTGAAGAAAAGAGCGCATGGCACGCCAGCTACTGTGACAATAATAACAACGAACTATGATGTTCTTTTTGAGTTAGCTGCTAGGCATGTCGGGCTTCGGGTTGAAACGGGTTTTGATGGCCCGCTATGTAGGACTTTCGGAGCTATTGTCAAATCTTGGGTATGACTTCCTTAGGCGGCCTTCCTGGTGACTGCTTCTCCATCGACGAATATGATGCCCTCAGTAATCTGGACGAGCCGCTGATAGCCTCGCAACCGTCGCCATGTTTTTTCTGCACAGCGCACCAATTGGAAAGCCATGGTTAACGCGGTCGTTCGAGACAGACAGCCTCGTGTTTTGGCGGTGCGTAAGCGCACCGTGGCAAAGGTTGATTCAATCGGATTTGTCGTTCGAATATGCTGCCAATGCTCGGCTGGAAACTGATAGAAGGCCAGCAGGGCCTCTTGGTCCTTCTGTAAACAGTCGGCGACTTTCGGGTATTTCGCTTCATAGGTCTGGATCAATCCATCAAAGGCCTTGGTCGCTTGAGCTTTGGTGGGGGCCATCCAGATCTCGTGGAGCCCGGCCTTGGCTTTCGCCTGCAAGCTCTTCGGCAGTTTATTCAACACGTTGGCCGTTTTATGCACCCAACACCGTTGTCCCTTGGTCGAACCATAGACTTGAGGTAGGGCTTTCCAGAATCCCAAGGCACCATCGCCCGTCGCCAAGTCTGGCCCCATGGTCAAGCCACGGCGGTGGAGATTGAGGAGGAGGTCCTTCCAGGATTGCTCGCTCTCTCGGATCCCATCCTCTACTGCAACCAGCTCTTTATGCCCATCGGCCGTGGCCCCAATCACCACCAAAAGACAGGGCGAGTCCTCCATGCGTACATTTACGTGCAGACCATCCACCCAGAAATACACATACCGCTTCCCCGTCAAATCTCGCTGCTGCCACACTTCCCACTCGTGCTGCCAGCCAACTTTCAACCGACACACCGTGGCCGGGGAGAGCCCCGTAGGATTACCCACAAGGGTCCGTAAGGCCGCGGAAAAATCTCCGGTCGAAATCCCCTTCAAATAGAGCCACGGAATCAACTCCTCTAGGCTCTTGCTCCGCCGAAGATAGCGAGGCCGGATCGTTGAGGTAAACGCAATGCGATCGGTCTTCGGAATCTTCCGTTGATCACGGATTCGTCGGCCTCGGATCGGGACGCCCCCAATCCCCGTTTGAATGGTGCGTTCCGGCAAATAGCCATTCAGGACAATCATCTGATGCCCCTCGTCATCGCGGAGAGTCGCATGGCTAGCGAGAAATGCTCGAGCTTCCTCCTCCACCGCTTGAGTCAGAAGGTCACGTGCTCCCTTACGCAGCACCGCTGTCAAGGGATCCTCCGTATGCTCATCTTGATTCGTCTGCTCTACAACGTTACGCTCTTTCATGGCGTATCCTCCTTTTGTTTGAAAGGGTGGTGATCTTGCTCGATCACCAGGATACGCCGCCTTTCTCTTTCAGATCATCCCCAACTTTTTAATATAACTCGGACTTTCGATCCTTTAGTTTTTGATCTTAGCCGTGGTGTAATCGAAAAAAACCGTTTTAGCGAAAGAGCAGAATTACATCTAAATATTCTCAAACTCCATGGTTCAATTTCTTGGCTATTAGAAAATGGACATGTATTTGAGAGCGGTTTGGATTTAAACAAAGTCTCGTCGCAAAGAGCCATGATACTACCACGTCGTAAAAAGGTCCTCGATACGCTTGCTGATCCTTTCGATCAATTATTTACCCGTACATCTAGGCTGCTTGGTTCCAAATACAAATATTTAGTCAGTTGCGGATTTAGTTTTGGTGACAAGCATATAAATGATCAACTTTTATTCCCAAAACTTAGTGCAGGGCAGATACGACTAGTGGCACTTTGCGGCCAAGAGCCTGAATGCATTTCAGAATTAAAAAAGTTTTCTGCGTTATCTGCGGGATTTCCTACTTATTGCTACATTGATGGAAATACGATAAATACGGGAACTGATCTATGGAAGTTTAGTTCTCTTACGGAACTGCTAATTCCATAGTAGTAATAAGGAACATAAGAAATGAGTGATTATCGAATTGGTAAAATAGTTAGCGTTTCCGGCGAACGAATTTTCATCTCTTTAATTGATTATTCAGATGGGGATGGTATTGAGGAGGGTGTCCCACCCACAATGATTGTCAATCTTTCAACTGCACACGGACCTACTCCTCTCCTGATTGGTCAGCCCGGTACTTTTCTATCAGTTTGCCTACCCGTAGGGAGGCTACTTGCAATGATTACAACCATTGATATGCGGGAATCAATTCCGATTCAAAGTGAGGTTAAAACTGCCGAAGCCGAAGGATTGGCAATAATTGAAGGACATAAACGAGTAGTGTGCGCAGTACCCGTTGGAACATTGGATCCTGGTGGGAAATTTGAAAGAGGAACGGATGTGTTACCTACCGTCAATTCCTCAGCTCTTGCTGTTTCTCCTGTTACAATTAATAAAGTTTATGAACAGTATGCTGAAGGTACTTTTTCCCTTGGTCATCTTTCTCTAATTCCAAGTCAACCAGCAAATATAAACTTAGACGCGTTCCTTTCAAGGCATGGGGCAATACTCGGGCAAACTGGTGGCGGTAAATCATGGGCGGTAGCTTCATTCCTGCAGAAGATTTCTTTATTTCCTCAATCAACTGCCGTGCTATTCGATCTCCATGGCGAATATTCTTCTGCTTTTGGAAATGAAGCAGACGTTATTTCAGGCAATGATATTGAGTTGCCATATTGGCTGATGAACAGCGAAGAGTTGCTTGGCCTTATGGTTGACCGAACCGAATCTGCTGCTCCGAATCAAATTGCTAAGTTTAAAGATCTACTTCAGGCAGCTAAAGACAACCATCCTGAGAATCAGGCGCTTGGGCTTGATCGAATTACTATCGATACTCCGGTTTACTTTAATTTTAAAGAAATATTACAAGAATTTCGTCGGTTGGATACTCAAATGGTTCAAGGTGCAAATAATCGAGAAAGACAAAGTCCACTTTTTGGTCAATTCACTCGTCTCTTAATGAGAGTTGATTCTAGGTTGAATGACCGACGATACGATCTCATCTTTAATCCTAAAACTTATGCTACAAGCGCATCTATGGAAGACTTATTCCGACGACTCTTAGGTGAGCAGCCAGAGAATCAAAAGAAACTTGTGATCATTGATCTTAGTCCTGTTCCATATGATGTTAGAAATTCAGTAATCTCTCTTATCCTACGTTGTCTTTTTGATTTTTCATATTGGTATCGCAGATTGAACGGGGCCTCATATCCAATTGCCGTATTCGCCGATGAGGCACATATTTACCTAAATGAGCATGACTCAAACTCTCGGCCAGCATGTGAATCAGCAGAACGAATAGCAAAAGAGGGAAGGAAATACGGCATCAGCCTCACTGTTATTAGCCAAAGACCACGTGAAGTTTCTTCGACAATTCTTTCCCAGTGTAACTCTTTTCTATGTCTTAGGATATCGAATCCAGATGATCAGAGTTACGTGAAAAACCTACTCCCGGATTCCGTTCGGGGTATTACTAGTATGTTTGCTACGCTCCGGCGAGGCGAGTGCATACTGTTAGGAGAATCGGTAATGATGCCAACACGTATTAAGATTGACCCTCCAAGTCCAACGCCGCATAGTGATGATACATCGTTCTATACCACCTGGAACAAAGCACATGAGCAACTAAATGTTGCAGATGTGCTAAATGCATGGAGACGTCAAGGTATTCTGGACAAATAGGAGAATAGAAAAGGGGACATTATTTTTTTTGAAATCAAAATGTGACTTCTCCGTTTCTCGATTTTTTTCACGCCGAGGAGACCGAAGTTTCTTAGCCAATACCTTGCTCTGGGAAAAGGGGTCATTCTTCTTTTTAACGTCAAAACGTAACTTCTCTGCTTCTCGATTTCCCCCAAGTCGAGGAGGTCTAAGTTTCTTTGAAGATACCGCACTCTGCAAGCTTCAAAACGAAGGATGTTTCCTTTTACCTTCGTAATTGCTGTGGGGGTGTTTTCATCTGGAGAATATCTGCTTTGGTTTTTGGGTACTTCTTCAATTCTTCTTTACTGGCTCCCTGCACGAGATCAGTTGGTGATGATAAACGTAAGTAACTCATCATGCCAAAGTGGGTGTCCTTATCAAATGTGAGACTGGCCATCACCGAATCACCTTTTATTCTGCCTAAGGTCGTTCGGGCCTCATCGTGCGATCGTGCGTGAACCTCAAAGATGTTTGTTTTCGCCCGTTCAGGAGTCATGAGATGTTCAAATAACTGCCGTCGTGGATTGCCTTGAGCCACGGGCCACACAACGGGAATTAACACATGGAGTTTGTCCCATTCTTGGGGACCTAATTTTTGTTTCCATTGGCTTAGTGCGCTCAACCCCGCTTGTATTTGCAATTCCATGGCGGCTTTCATGGCCTCGGCGATGTGAGGGATTATTTTATGAGCAAATGCACTATAAGACTTTTCATCACCAGTACCATTTGCTATACAGTCCTGTAAATACGTATTCACCATATCTAACATCGTTATGGCTCTGCCGGATGTTGCTTGACTCATATCACTTTTTTCTAAAAGTTCTTTAATCTTTTCAACATATTTCTTATATTCAATCAAAGGTTCTTCCCATCCTTCGGGTCGATTGGCCGCATTGTCAAAGTAGGGGGAGATCAAAATAAAGACGCCCATTGGTATGTGGGAAAGAATTTTTTCCATCTCATACATGACCGAAGTCGGCGTGACCGTTTCTACAGGACGGTCTCTTCGGTACAGGTAATAGGTACTGCCGACCCCCTCTTTTCCTGGTTCATAGTCACTCGCAATGATCACGGGATAAATATTCTGACCAACGTTTCGGATGAAATTTTGATAATTGTTTTTCCTAAACCAATCCATGTTGCGCATGGATTGGTATGTTTGTTTTCTGAAATGAGCGGCATCCGTCTCAGTATCAGTAGATTCGGCTCCTTCTCCATCGACAGTGGGCCTGACACCTTTATAGTCAATATAATCCACTTTCTTGTCACCCGCGTACGAAACACTTTTCATCAAAAATTCTTTGTAAGCCTCGTCTTTTTCGAGTTCTAGGAGGGCTTTAAAATATTCTTTATCACCCTCTGGGTAAACGTTTTCCGACTCAGAAAAGACTGGCATCGGCAACAATAACGTTTGAAACAACATGCCGGTCCCTACGATCAATGTCAATAAAAATAATTTAGGTGTCCTTAAATGACGGCGTTGAAAAAAAGGATATGATGACTGAATGACAATTTTCGGTTGGCGGTTCTTTTGAAATGTTTTCAACATTGTGAGCTCCCTATTCAAAAAGAATGGATGAGAATTTCAACGCGATTTTCACGCCTATTGTTGGCTGCTCCAGATAGTCAAAGGAAGGTTCCCTGATCTTTCCTTTTTTAAACTGGGTTAAATTTAGAGGTTCAGTTGGAAAATGGGACATTCTTCTTTTCTTAATCTACATTCTTCTCCACTGACGTGGCAGCTGGTTGACCACCAGAAGCATCGAAGGTTTTTGGTTCTTCTATCGATGAGAGTCGTTTTCGTTCTTCTCAATGACTGAGTGCCATTGAGCAATGTATCGAGGCCAATCATCTCGATGCACTTGTGAACGATTCGAGCATATTGCTTGAGGTAAATACAACATAATTATAATCCGCTTTTTTTGGTGAATTATAATGATGGTTTAGATGTTTAATGTTCGCTATCTCTCTCAATGCGGATGTTCGATGATGTGATTTTCGTCCAGAGGTTATGTCAGGTTTTACGCGGTGGCGGCAGATTGAAAACGAGGTATGTGGATTAGTGTTCTGCTTAGTTTTTACGTGATGCGATCCGTCCGTAGTATTCCCCCCATTCCTGCATGGCCAACAACACGCGTTTGAGTGAGCGTCCAACGGGAGACAACGAATATTCCACACGAGGTGGAATTTCTCGATAGTCTTTTCGTTTAAGCAACCCTCGTTCTTCCATTTCACGCAATTGTTTGGTGAGCGTGCGATGGGTAATACCGCCTAACTCCCGTTGCAATTGATTGAACCGCTTGGTGCCCTCAAGTAACTGATGAATAATTAAGATTTTCCATCGTCCCGCAATGACTTCTAGTGTCACTTCTACCGGGCAAGAGACATTCTTTGTGGGCATTGAGGTCTCCTTTGGTCTTGGCGGTATCCTTAAGGTCCGTACTTGCATAAAGAACGTGTAAGGTTTATATATCATTGAAGCATTGAAAAAGAAACGATTTTTATCTCGCTGCTACACGGAAAAAAAGGAAGAATGCTATGACAATGAAATCCAAAAACCTCGTCAACATCGAACGAAAAACCGGTCAGCATTGGGTTGGAAATGGGTTCCCCGTCACGACGATGTTTTCGTATGACGATCTTGGAAAGGAGTTGAGCCCGTTTCTCCTGCTTGATTATGCTGGCCCTCTGGCATTCGAACCGTCCGACAAACCACGGGGAGTTGAACAACACCCACACCGTGGGTTTGAAACCGTCACCATTGTGTATCAAGGTGAGGTCGAACACCGAGACAATGCCGGGAATTCCGGAAAAATCGGACCAGGCGATGTCCAATGGATGACGGCAGCACGCGGGATTCTCCATGAAGAAATGCATGGACGGGACTTTACCAACAATGGCGGCACCCTCGAGATGATCCAGCTTTGGGTCAACCTGCCTGCGAAAGACAAAATGGGCGAACCGCGGTATCAGGAAATTGTCAACAACGATATTCCGGTTGTGACGTTAGCTGAACGCGGCGGTATGGTTCGAGTCATCGCAGGTGATTATCAAGGCACAAGGGGGGCGGCGAAGACCTTTACCTCCATCAATGTCTGGGACATACACTTGAACACAGGACAGAAGCTCGATCTGTCCTTGCCCGAAGGATTTACTACCGCACTCTTAGGCATGAAAGGCACGGTGATGATGAATGGCACGCAAGCACTTAATGGCAAAGAGCTGGCGCGATTCGAACGAAATGGTGACCATGTTGCCCTGGAAGCTACAAGCGAGGCGACCATTCTCGTCTTGAACGGAGAACCGATTGACGAGCCCATCGTGGGACAAGGTCCGTTTGTCATGAACACAGAAGCAGAGATTCATCAGGCCATGACCGATTATCGAGCCGGTCGCTTCTAATATTTTGAGTACCCAGCAAACAAAATTTTTATAGGAAGGATCAACCCATGGCATCAAACTACCAGTATAAGCGTCTTTCCAAAGATGACGCGGCCTTATTGTTGGTGGATCATCAATCAGGCCTGATCTCCGTCGTACAAGATTTTGGACCCGGTGAGTTCAAAAATAATGTCTTGGCCGTGGCGGCATGTGGTGCCTATTTCAACCTCCCGACTATCTTGACGACTAGCTTTGAAAATGGCCCCAACGGCCCCTTGGTTCCCGAACTGAAAGAGATGTTTCCCAAAGCGCCCTACATTGCGCGTCCAGGAAACATCAATGCCTGGGACAATGAGGACTTTGTCAGTGCGGTGAAGAAAACAGGTCGGAAGCAACTCATTATCGCCGGGGTCGTGACAGAAGTATGCGTGGCTTTCCCCGCTCTCTCGGCGATTGAAGAGGGCTACGACGTCTTTGTGATCACCGACGCCTCTGGCACCTTCAACGAGGTCACCCGTCACAGTGCATGGTTACGTATGCAGGCTGCTGGCGCGCAAATGATGAGCTGGTTTGGCATGGCGTGTGAGCTGCATCGCGATTGGCGCAATGATATTGAAGGATTGGGCACCTTATTTTCGAACCATATTCCCAATTACCGGAACCTCATGACCAGCTATTTTGCTAAGAACGGGTAGACGGTCGCAGGCATGCGGTTCTTACGTTGCTAACAGCGACGCAACGAGAGGTCCTCGCGCGGATCTTAGAAACTGTGCTTCAATCGTTAACCGATGCGAAAGACGGTGCGCGACGCATCTGTCGGCTTTGTGATGAGTGAGTGTGTAGACCACAGGATTGTCCAGTTGAAATCGCAGCAGGGCTAAGGGAGGCGGAATCGAGTACCTAGCGGTTTTTCAATGACTGCTCTTGGGTGTTTTGGGCCGTTTCGGCCAGGGGGAAAAGGTACCCGCAAATGGACATTGCGGAAATATTATCTATTAAGATGTTAGAATTCTAAGGTTATGGGAATTGAACCATTCATCAAATGTAGCGAAATATCGGAGTCATTAAAAATTTTATACCAGTATTTTGGACTTCGTAATCGTACGCCCGCCCGAAGCTGACCCAGCCTCTTTCATGTCGAAATATTCTCTAATTGAACGAGATGGATGTTTAGTCCATCTTTCGTCCCATAGCGGAGATGGAGTATTTGGAAATTCCATTTATGTGCGCGTTGATGACATTGCTCCTCTATATCGTCAGTTTGTTGCCAATGATCTCAATACGGATGCCCCTGACAAATACCCATCGTTGAGAATACAACCAGTGGTACAAACTTGGGGAATGAAAGAATTTTCTGTAGCAGATCCAGATGGGAATAAACTTACGTTTGGGCACCAGGTACTGTGACGAAGGTTCTCACAAGTGCTTCCAACTGACTCAGCTACGCCCCGACGCTCAACCATCGTTAATGCCGGCTATTGGCTAAACTCTGCGGAACAGTTTAAACGATTGTCAAAGAGGCTATGACCAGACAGTAAATTTCCGAGTTCGACGGTGAGTTCAATTGATCTGCGTAACCCGATTTTCCACTGTCTATAAAATCGCATGGTGACGAGGTCATTTAATCTCTTCCAGTCAGCAATCTGAAACGGTCCTAAAACAGGTTTTCTTAATCAGGACTTATAGTGAATCCTTCATCACAAAGGATTGTTCTCCTACCAGCCCACTGACTGTTGATCAGTGGGTCTTAACCACCTCATTTCTCTCTGAGGCTTTTTCTCTGGGTAAGAGCTTCGTCAATTTCAAATCTGAGTGTCGTGTGTCACAGATAATCCTTCCCGTTATTCTGCCGGTACAGCCAAGACTGGGCATCGCGCTTTTCGAACGATCTGCTCGGTTGTACTTCCACGGAGTGCATCCAAAAATCCTTGATGTCCTTGCGTGGGCATCACAATAAGGTCAGCCGCTAATTCCTGCTCGACTTGTAAGATCTCTTCAACCACGTCACCAGATCGAACGATGTAATTCCAGGTACCGTTGGTCCGTTGAGATTGATCGCACTCGGGCATCTCTTGCTCATCGCCGATATACAACACGGTGACGGAAGTATTGACACAGCCCAAGGTATTTATCAGGGTTGTAATGGCCTGTAAGGCCACCGGTGGCTGTGGGTCATGATCGATGGGAATAAGAATGTTCTGTAGAGTGAGCGTTCCGTTTTCTGGTGACACAAAGCCATCTGTGGAGAAGGGAACAAATAGGGTCATGATTTTAGATTTTCGTGCGACGGGCTCAGAGACAGAATGAAAAAATGGTCGTCCGCCAAGTTGATGTGTTGCAAGGACCAGGAGGTCTGCAGGATGACGGTCGAGATGTTCGAGGATTGAGTCTGAAGGATCTTTTCCTCTGTAGAGGATTTTTTCAACATCAATTTTGGAATGCGGCCTATGATCTATTGAATGTTCGTGAGAGGGGAGATCCCATTTGGCCAGCGTCGCTCTCACCGATGGAAACTCTTGCCAATTCAGTTCGTCTAAACCTTCATTGACATGGAACAAAGTGAGTTTCGCACTTGCGCCCCACGCAAGCTTGAGCGCATGCGCAAAGGCAATATCTGGATTCGACGAGAAGTCGTTCGCATGAAATATGGTATTCAGTGAAATTGTCTGAAGGGGTGAGCCTGTATCAGATGTCATATGATTCTAACTTCCTTCCTGTTACATGTTCAAAGTTTCACGGTTTAACATCAGTGGTTTTTCGGATTCTTGATGTCACCCGCCTACTAGCTCGAGGCACGTCGCTAACGTGCCATAGCTGCTTTCTCTCGTTCAGGAATTGTTTGTTGATGTCGATACCATAACCTGAATCGTGTCGTTACTGTTTTGCTTATGATGTCAATCGAGTAATTTGAAACATGGCTCCTACTAGAACGACGTTCAAGTGTACGATATTTTTTAGAACCTGTAAGATAACATTTGTCAGCGAGTAAGGAAATTCTTTGGATATATGAGTCAATGGTCCTCCATCTTTCTCTGAAAACCTGGCAAATCCATTGATTCAGAATAGTAGCAGTTTTTCTTGGTGATGCTCTCGCGTGTGGGGGGAGTGTTCTTACGGATATTCAGAGTGCCATGGCGCCAGGAGTCCTAACCCGCGTCGTGATCATGAATGTATTTTCTTGATGTGCAATTTTAAAAAATGCGTGGCACAAGAGATACATGGATCATAGCTGCGTACGATTTTCTCACATTGTAAAGCCACTTCTTCGTCTGGTCGATCAAGAATGTGGGGTAGAAAAGCTCGCAGGTCTTCTTCAATTCGTCGTTGGTTTTGAGAAGTTGGTGGAACGATCTTCGCAACCTGGATTGTTCCATCTTCATTGATCTGATACCGGTGATAGAGAAGTCCACGTGGAGCTTCGGTGATGGCCATGCCAGTGCCAGCTCGAGGGCTTACGGAAACCGATGCATCCTTCGAATCTTTGTACTGTTCAATAATACGCAATGCCTCATCAACGGCATGCAGAATCTCTAGCGATCGCGCCACAATTCCCTGCGATGCCTGCTTAAACGGTAAAAAAAGTTCTGTTGTAGAAAGGACCTCTTTCACAAGAGGCGAAAGCCGATCAAAGTTGAGATGGAGACGCGCCAGAGGGCCGGCTAAGTATGATTGTCCGTTGAACAGGCAATGGAGTGCATTGGAATAGGGAACTTGTACCTCTTGAAACTGTTGTTCAAAGTTTACAGCAGAGATTTCTAGTCCGCGGTTGGACGCCACAAGTCCTTCGTTCATCGGATAGTCCATCGCTGATCGGAGAGCCACAAATGTGTACTCGTGTTCTAAGTCGGTAAACTCAAATGCAGCTGTCCATTGAACGGTGTCGATTGCCGCATCTCGAGCCCACAAGAGATCCTCTCTAAGGGTTTCCAATTCTCGTTTTGAGGGAATTCGAGAGAAACCTCCGACTTTTACAGACACAGGATGGACCGATCGACCGCCGAGTAGGGTTAAAAGTTGATTGCCAACTTTTTTGAGCCGAAGCCCTCGTTTGACAATATCAGGATAGTCCTTGGCCATTTCGATCCCGCTTGCGTAACCAAGAAAATCTGGCGCATGAAGCATATAAATGTGAAGCGCATGACTTTCAATCCATTCTGCGCAATAGAAGAGCCGACGCAGAATTCGAATGGATTGTGGTACCTCAATCCCGAAGATGGGTTCCAAGGCATGAACCGCACTCATTTGATAGGCGACGGGGCAGATACCACAAATGCGAGCCACGATGTCTGGGACTTCGCTGTAATGACGTCCTTGAAGAAAGGCTTCAAAAAATCGAGGGGGTTCAAAAATTCGAAGTTGCACATCTTGAACTTCCTGATCACGGACGGTGACATGGAGTGCACCCTCTCCTTCAACTCGTGCCATCATGCCAACTTTAATGGTTCTGATGTTACTTGATTTCCCAGGCATCGCTCTCTTCTCGAAATGGTCGAACATATCCGTTGATTCCCCTGAATCGACGAACCATGTCCCGGGGAATTATCTGGAATCCTTGATGAAATTGTTGAGCTAGAGACGACGTATTGGGCGGGACACCAGGGCCCTGAGATGGACTCTCAGCAGGACCGAAACATCCATAGCACTCACGTCCCATTTGAGGACAAATGGCTCCACAGCCTGTACGTGTGACAGGTCCAAGACACGGAAGACCCTTGGCCACCAAGACACACACCTGTCCCTGACGTTTACATTCAAGGCACACACTGTGGGTTGGAATTCGAGGTTCGACTCCCGCAATCAGATTCGTCAACACATTCAGCAGTTGATAGCGATCAATCGGACAACCCCAAAGTTCGTAATCAACCCGCACATGTTCTGAGATTGGGGTTGAGGTGCTCAAGCTTAGAATGTGCTCTGGACTTGGGTAAACAGCCTGCTTGAAAGCTTCGACATTTCCCCAATTGCGTAAGGCTTGAATGCCTCCTGCAGTGGCACATGCGCCAATCGTCACGAGAATCTTTGCTTGGTTTCGAATTTCGATAATGCGAGAGGCGTCTTCTGGGGTGGTAATGGATCCTTCGACTAGGACAATATCATAAGGGCCTGGGGTCATCCGACTTGATGCTTCAGGAAAGTAGGCGATATCCATGGCCTCGCCGAGCGTTAATAACTCGTCTTCCATGTTCAACACATTAAGTTGGCATCCATCACAGGACGTGAATTTAAACACTGCCAGCGTTGGACGTGTTGATCCCTGGGCTGACTCGTGCTTTTGCTGATATTTGAGAGCTTCTTTTCTCATATGCCACCTTTTCCTAAAAACGGCATAACGTGATCGAGTCGCATTACGGGTCCATCTTTACACAAAAAGAATGGCCCCAGTTGGCAATGCCCACAAAGCCCGATGCCGCACTCCATATGACGTTCCAGTGAGACGTACATGTGATCAGGGCGAAGTCCTCGATGTGTCAGCATACTCATCGACACGCGCATCATGATTTCTGGACCGCACATCATCACGAGAGTTTGATCAGGGTTTAGGTTGATGCGATCAAATAGTTCTGTGACCACTCCCACATGGTAATGCCAAGTTTTGCCCGGTTCGTCACTTGTGAGATAGACTTCCGTATCTGGGTGATTTCGCCATATGTCAAAACGCTCTCGGTATAAAAGATCATGAGGTGCTTTGATCCCATGAAGAATTTTAATCGTGCCATATTGCTCTCTTCGCTGAAACATGTACTCGATCGCGCCCACGACAGGTGCGCACCCTAAGCCGCCTGTAATCACCAACACGTCCTTTCCCTTAGCTTCTTCCATAGGCCATCCCTTGCCGAATGCTCCACGAACACCTAGGCTATCTCCAATATTCATGCGCCCCATCACCTGTGTCGTCCGGCCCACAATACGGATTGTGTGATCCAGGTACTCGGGTTCATCAGGATCTGAGACGATCGAGATGGCAACTTCCCCAACTCCGAAGACGTAGAGCATGTTGAACTGGCCAGCCTGGAAACGAAACTGCTGCCGAACGCCAGGATCAGTCAGTTGTAATCGGAAGCTGACGATATCTGAGGCTTCGTGTCGCTTCTCGACAATCGTCGCTGCGTGAATCAGGTAGGGATTGGAACGCATATGATTCTCAAGAGTCTTCTCTATCACAATTTTTACGATATGAGAAAAGCGAATAATTGAAACAGGTTACTGACTGAGAATCCGGAGGTAGGCAAAGATATCATGCGTTTCCGCATCTGAAAAATCACCGTTCCAAGAGGACATGGCTGTTCCTGGACAGCCATGTCGAATGACATCGAGCAGCTGATTATCTGACTTCTGTCCTGGACAGTGAAGTCGGCTGCTGGTGAGATGAGTGATTGGCCAATAGGCAGTCACCTTCTCCAAATAAAAGATTCTAGGCCCCTTGAAACGATCTCAAATAGGTGACAAGTTGCCATGCCTCTTTTTCGCTGACATATTGGGGCATAAATGCAGCCATATCTGTTCCGTGACTTCCATTTTTGAGAATCCAAAAAATTTCTCCATCGCTTCTTGCCGTTTGCCATGCTCCATCAGTGAAATTTGTAGGCAAAGGTTGAGAAGAACTATCATAGTCTGGTCCTACTGGTAGCCCTTGCCCGTCACGTCCATGACAAACCGAACAAAAGGCCCGTCCTTCGTAAAGAATCCTTCCTTTATCAACAAACTCCTTGGTGACGGAATATGGATTCTTGAGCGACTGTGCTTCTTGTAGTTGATCAGGAGGAACACGCGACTTCAATTCTCCGGAGTAGGCGATAAATCCAAGCTGAACACTCAAGATGAGCGTGAAAACCGTTACTAGGGAAGTACGTCTTTTGACGTTCAATATGTGCTGGTTCATTGGAGTCCCCTTTCTTCAACTGGGCATCAATGAATGATCAATCATCGATTACTTGGCTAATGTTCGGATATAGTGAATGAGCTGCCAGATTTGATTATCCGGCATACCCGCAAACGCCATCATTCCAGTTCCTGCAGATCCATTTTTGATAATCCAAAACATCTGTCCATCTGAAATGTCTTTCATGGTCTCTCCGCACGTAAAGTTCCGCGGATGTGGATTCAACGCGGCCCCCATGGGTCCATTCCCGTCGCCTTGTTCCCCATGACATTGTATGCACGCCAAGGGCTGCGCCGTTTCATGATACAAGATTTCTCCACCCTTGATGTTCTCTTGAGAATTCGGCAATGGATTAGCAAGCTTGCGAAACTTTCCAGGTGCTTGCTTCGTGTTTCGTGGTTGGGGACACACACCTGATGCTGTGTCGGATGGTGAAGCCGAGCTCGCGGTGTCCGGTGATCCTTTAAATGTCGCTGTTAAATAGGCAATGACATCGGCCACACCTTGTTTTCCGCCAATCGTCAGTCCCCAATACGGCATCAAGGGTGACTTCCCGACGCCTTTTCCTCCGTAATAAATCACGTTATACAGATAATCGAGAGGAATCTTTTCAAACGGGATATTGGCATGGACTGCTGGTTTGGGCTCTAATCCCGACGCCGCAGGCCCATCGCCTTTCCCTTCCGCTCCATGGCATTGCGCACAATATTCTTTATAAATGCGAGCGCCATTTTCGACATTCGGATGATCGAACTCGTCACTTTTCCAAGGTTCATAGTAGGGAAAGTCATCAACCCCTCGAGTGGCGATAAACCCTGTGACATATCGAAGTCCGAGTTCACTGACATCCCCCACAAATTCCCCACTGTGCGGCACAAAATCTGGGGGGCTGGAGTTGAAGCGGTAGATCCAATCAGCGTTCAGTCTTTTTCCTGCATCAAAGAACGAAGCGCTTTGCGGCCCTCCGGTCTTTTTCCCATCCACCATGATTTGATGACAGCCAATACAGGAATGTTGCGTGAAAATTTCCTCACCAAGCTTAGCCTCTTGCTGACTAAACGTGCTCATATCGATCGCATTCTTCTTCACTCGCGAGTCTTGCAAGTCCTTTTCGAAGTAATCCGCAATGGCCTCGGCCTCCTTTTGAGATACAGTGATGTGGGTCTCTGGCTCTTGGGAAAGATCCCAGCGATAGCTTTTTTGATAGAGCATTGGGACCTTTCCTGTCAGCCAATCCAGTAGCCATGGTCGCTGGAATTTACTTCCTCCCCACATGAGATCTGGGGCTTTTATATTGAACCGACTTTCACTCTCACCATTAAATTTATGGCAGGTGGAACAGAGATTTTCGACGAGTTTCTTGCCTTCTTGCTCTCCACCCGCCCTACTCACGCCGGGGTTGAAAAGAAATACAAAGACACCCACAATGACTGCACAAACAGTTAATGATGACGCGTTCAACGCTCGGCCGACGTGATGCATGGTCAAAACCTCCTCAAAAAAAATGGCAAAAGTCTTTTGGGTTTTCATTGGGGAATTACTCCACAGTATGAATATTCATATTGTCGTTTTTTGCCTCAAAATGAACGTTCTTATGCATTTGAGTAGAGTAATCAGCAAATTTGACACCAGGATTCTATGCAAGGAACAGTGAAAGGCAAAGCCAGTAATGACAAAGCATTTATAGATATAATTGAAATAATGCTTTGGGTGAGAGAAGTCATACGTTAACTCGAGAGCGTTAAGCTGTAACTTAACGCGTAAACAAAAAGAGAAACGAGGATTGGATATTTAGATATTTTGGGTTTTCGTATTTTCTGGAAGTAGGGGATAACTTAACATTCCCCCCGTGAGATTGTAGACGTGCTCGAACCCATGTTGAAGCAAGATGCGTACAGCGAGGTATCCCCTTAGCCCCACGCGGCAATAGACCACGGTTTCTGTTTGAGGGGCGAGCTCGTGAAGGTGTTCGCGAAGGTTATCAATTGGAATAAGACGGGCCTGCTGGAGATGTTGTTCAGCAAATTCGCTTGGGCTTCGCACATCGAGGAGTTGTAGGTCCGGATTATTCGTGAGTTTATGCTGTAATTCCTCACTCGTGATGGTCTGTACTTCCCCTCGTAGCGTATTGGCAGCAACAAATCCGGCCATAATGACTGGTCCCTTGGCCGAATTGAATTGAGGAGCATAGGCTAAGTCCAACTGTTCTAAGTCTTCGACGGTTAATCCTGCGGTGAGTGCAGTTGCGAGCACATCAATTCGTTTGTCTACCCCGTGTTCCCCAATAATTTGAGCGCCGAGCAACTTTCCTGTCTTTTGTTCAACTGTCAACTTCATATGGAGTTGTTCCGCCCCAGGGTAATACCCTGCGTGATCGAGTGGATGGGTGACAGACACGAAGTAGTCATAGTCGTGTGTCTTTGCATCCTTTTCCGATAAGCCGGTTTTGGCGGCAATGATTCCCATGGTCTCCACAATGGCCGTACCCAGGGCACCTGGGAAGTGCAGATCGCCACCCGCAGCATTGGCTCCCGCGACACGTCCTTGTTTATTGGCCGGGCCGGCCAGTGGCATACGTGTTGCCTTACCGGTCACCAAATGTCGAACCTCCACGGCATCACCGGCCGCATAGATATCTGGATCTGACGTTTGTTGGTGATCGTTCACGACAATTCCTCCAGCATCCCCGATGTGAAGTCCAGCTTCACGAGCTAGTTTGAGTTCCGGTCGTACCCCAATTGAGAGAATGGAAAGGTCCATAGATAGTCGCAGACCACTTTGCAGCTCAGCTTCATATGCGATGCCATCCCGATCATGGAATGCTCGAATTCCATCGCCTTCGATGAGATGAATGCCTTTTTCTCGAAGATGCGCGGAAACGAGAGTTGCCATGTCTGGGTCGAATGGAAGCAGGATTTGATCGGCCATTTCTACGACAGTGACATCTAACTTGAGATTTATGAGAGCTTCTGCGGTTTCAAGCCCGATGAAACCTCCACCAACGACTACGGCCTGCTTGGGAGTATGTTCTGCCATGAACGTTTTGATTGCATCGGAGTCAGGAACGGTCTTGACGGTAAAAATATTTTTCGCAATGATTCCTGGTAGGGGAGGGACGATCGCACCGGCACCGGGAGCCAGAATGAGTTTATCATATGGTTCATGCGAGATAGCGCCGGTTTTCAAGTTTTTCACTTCTACATGTTGTTTGGAACGGTTAATACTTAATACCTCATGGCTAATTTTTACTTTGACCCGGAATCGTTTCCAAAAACTTTCCGGTGTTTGAAGCAAGAGTTCGTGCCGATCTGCGATGGTGTTGCCGACGTAGTATGGCAACCCACAGTTGGCAAATGAGACAAATGAGCCGCGTTCGAACATGACAATATCTGCCGCTTCATTGATGCGGCGAGCTTTGGCCGCCGCGCTCGCGCCACCCGCGACGCCACCAATGATAATAATTTTGAGAGAATGGCTTGTCATGGTTCAGCGCGAGTTCGCGGTTCTAACCCTCCCATTCATCAAGTAGACGATGATTCTCTTGGTTTGCAAAGTGCTTTCACTTCTTCAGTGATGTCAATGCCGACTGGGCACCAGGTGATGCATCGCCCGCAACCCACACAACCCGACATGCCGAATTGATCGACCCATGTTCCAAGCTTGTGCGTCAACCACATACGATAGCGATCCTTAATCGTGGGACGGAAGTTTTTGCCGTGAATATAGCCATGATCAGGGGTAAAGCACGAATCCCAAACTCGGGTATGTTCACTTTTCTGATAAGTCAGATCTGGTTGTTCCTCAACGGTATGGCAGAAACATGTGGGACAGACCATGGTGCAATTCGTACAAGCCAAGCACCGGTTCGCAACCTCATCCCACCGTGAGTGATCATGGGCTTCATACAGGGCTTCAGGGAGGCGAGTGGAATCGATGTTTCGAGTTTGACTAGCCGCACAAGCTTCGATTCGGTCGTTGTCCTGCTTTAGTCGAGCATCGGATACTGGCGAGAGTGAAAGCTGTTCAAGAATCTCTTCCCCTGCGGGACTTCCCGCCTCTAGAACAAAGTCTTGATCATCTTCAGTGAGCACTAAGTCAAAGCCTGATGTAGCCATCGGTCCTGTGTTCATTGACGCACAAAAACATGTGTCCAACGCACGAGTACAATTGACGGCGATCAGAAAAAGCGATTCGCGTCGTACTTGATAATATGGGTCTGGAAATTGATCCTGAAGAAAAATGCGATCCTGTATATTCAGAGCTGCAAGATCACAAGCACGGACACCGAGTATGGCTGTTGGGGCATTTTGTGGAAGAACTGGTTCAGCGGAAAAACTGTTCTTGCGACGTTCGATCGTTAAGAGTGGCTCTCGCGGTGCAAAGGTTTCCCGTTTTAAGGATTCTGGTCCATGTACGACATCAAACAACCGCTGAGTGTGTTTCGCTTCTAGGCGGTATTGTCCCGGTTGTTGATGATCTTGCCAGCCGATGGGCAGATCGTCCACTTTGTTAATTTCATCCCAGGTTATGGCGTTATCTCGTACGACAGGTCCGAGTGTTCGGTAGCCTGCATGCTTGAGGGCAGTCAGTAGGCGCGGGAAGTCTTCACGTGCGAGAAGGCCGACATTATCTATGTGAGAAGGAGTCATTGTCTTGAGAAAGAGAAGCCGTATGATCAGGAGCGATTAAATTCCGACATGCCCTCGGAGTATATTGTAGTCATACCCTCGTGTCCCCGTGCGACGATAGGCGAGATCGTCTTGTTCCATTTGATCAATCAGAGCGGCAACTGTGCCCGTGTCTCCATCTCTCGAACAGACATGTCGTGGAGTTTCATCATGTAATACTGGACATGGCCGTTCTGCCCAGTCCAAATACACCGTCTCCAATAAGGGTCTCAGTATTTTCTGATCATCTTCTATGGCTACAATGACAGGCCTTGCGTTAAAGGTTTCAGAGAGTAGGTCAACCTCAGGTGGAATATGAGCTGGAGGTGTCGTGATTTCTCCTCGAAAGTGTAGTGAGAATCCAAATGTTCGAGCTAGTTCGTGCTTGAGGGTGTCGAGACGTTCTCCAGAATCAGTTTCAACAAAGAGTTGAGTGCGAGTGAGTGTTAATCTCGCCACACACAACTCTGAGGTTCCTTGAGTTGCATCGGTATTTTTCTGCTCCCATACCATAACAGTGAAATCATTACCTGACGGTTTCCGGTCAGTGGTTTCAGGTAAAAAGGCCCGTTCAAACCCTTTAAGCTGATCTAACCCTTTCTCAAAAATTGCTGGCTCTCGATGTTCATAGATTGCTATGGCGTAAAGATAGGGCTTGCCATTTGCCTCACGGTACTGTACCTGGGAATCTGCCATCCATATTGCGCCACTACGAACTTTTACCAGAGTCCAGAGAAAAACATATCCATATTGTTTAGCAAACGCTGGCCATTCTCCTAACGCAAATTGCCCTAACCCTATTTCTATTTCACGACGCTCGTCATCTATTAACGTGAAGAGGGTTTTACCCATGTTTGCTGACAGTGTCACTGCTGCTCCAGGAAAGGAGATATGATCAGGTTGACGAATGAGCCGAGTAAGAAGGATTTGGCCTTTTTTAAGAGTGGAGGACAAGATATTCTCAGTAACACGAAACTCTTGTCCATCACCTAAAGACTTTAGTAAGAGACTGCTGGAATCTGCTCCCACCTCTATCTGTGTGATTTCAAAGACGTCCATATATGAATGCCTGACGGCATCCAGCCATTCACGTTCTTCTTGTGGGACATGTTCCGTAATGAGGTCTCACACCTGTTCAATCAGTGTGGGATGGCCATCAGTCGGAAAGTAATCGCTATAGAGGTACAACGACGCCAGTTCCACTTCCTCGTGAAGCGGTACGACTTGAAAGGGTTGGCTCGGTTCAAAATAGGGACGTAGTGCAAACGAAAGTCCTAATTCTCTCTGTGCCTGAAAATCAGGTGCGAGAGCCTGATGCTCTAGACGATCGAATAGTGCTTTTAGCCAAGGATCAACGGTCATTTGCTGAAGTAATGGCTTATCGGTGGAACTCAAAGTATTCATGGTTATTCTACTGAGGGGATTCCTGAACAGTCTCTTTCTGGGTATGTTCAGAATCATGTTTAAATTTTGGGCTTTTGACTGTGAGGACCGGAACTGGAGATTGGCGAAGGACCGCCGCCGCAACATTTCCCATGACTAAGCGTCGGAGTCCTCGACGTCCATGAGTTCCCATGACAATAAGATCAGCACCTGATTCAGTCAGTGACTCGACAATGGCTTCGGAGACAGATTTGGTCTTAATCATATACCTGGCAGTAATCCCTTGTCTGGTGAACGCGTCAGTCAGGGAAGCTAACCGCGTTTTCACTTCCTCACGGTGCTGCTGGTCTTCCACGGGATGACTCAGAGTGAAATCTAAACTATAAGAAAAGGGTTCCAGTACATGGAGCAAGGTGATTGAGGCCTCAAAGGACTTCTCAAGATTGTCGGCATATTCGTATGCCTCAAGGGAGCAATCAGAGAAATCTATGGGAAGGAGGATATGACGAGGAGCAGCGCTAGCAGTCTCAGCTTTCGGTTCGCCAGTTGTCGTCGTTTGCCCACGTTCCATATTTCGAACACTGAGAACTGGGCACGGAGCCTTACAGATTACGCGTTCAGCTACACTTCCCATCAAGACCCGATCAATTCCTGTCCATCCATGGGTTCCCATAATAACGAGATCGGTTTGAGACGATACGGCAAGGCCAGATATTTCGTCCGAGGGTATGCCGTGAAGAAGATGCCACTGAACTTCCGATACTCTTTCTCTTGCTTGCATAACAAGAGTCTCCAATTGGGCCTGTGAAGTCTTCTCTTGCGCTTTGATGTAATTATTTGCGCTAAAAGAAGTGAGGTAGATAGGAGGAAGAATGCCTATCACATGGACGATGTCCAGTTTAGCCTCCCATGCCTCTGCCCACTTCAGTGCCATGTGAACACTTCGTTCGGACGAGGGAGAAAAATCAGTAGCTAAGAGTATGCGGCGAATGAATGTGTTCATTTGGAGATATTCCTGAAATTCTTTCGTGCGAAACAGTATATTGATTATGCCGTCCCTGCACTGATTAAAAGAATTTCTCCTTTCATGTCAGGATGAATAGAACATTGGAAATGATATCGTCCTGATTCACGAATCACAAAGTGAAACGTCGCCTTATGGCCTGGTTCAATAAACGCTCCTCCGACGTCATTTCCGTAAGCAATGACTCCCCCACTTTCCACTCGAGTATTGGAATTGTAAAAGATTGAAGATCCGAAGTCGTGACGAACTTCATCTTTATTGACGACGTTAATGACTGTTTGGGCATTGAGTTGAAGAGGCATTTGCGTTGAACGAAATTCGAAATCTTTAATGAGCACATCAACATATTGCTCAGATTGAGAATGTCCCAGCGACAATCCTATTCCCCAAATGCCAATCACGACCAGCAATCCGATGAGCATTCTGCTAGTGATGTATTTGAGTCGCATAGTCTGATTTCTCCTCTTCCTCAGGCCAATGTGTTAAGAGATAAACGAAGTCAGTTTGTCTTATCTGCATCCGGCGGCGGTTCAGGACTTTTCGGAAACGTGGCCAGGTATCGGAGGATTTTCCATATCTCCTGGTCGGTCAACAGACTCTGGGATTCCAACATTCCTGTCCCTGCACTTCCGTTCTTAATAGTCCAAAACAGTTCTCCCTCATTGCGATGTTTCCAAAAGTCATGCTTTCGAAAGTTTCTGGGTGGAGTGTGTAGTTTGATTGATCCAGTACCTTTACCATCGCCATACGTTCCATGGCATCGAATGCACAAACCCTTACCCTCGTAAAGAGTTTTTCCTTCATCAATGACGTGTTGAGATCGCGGGAGAGGGTTGACCAGCGCACGAGCTTCAAGACGATGGGTTGTAGGAACCTTGGAGTGCATAAACGCAGAGCCTCCCGCGCAACTGATCAGTGAACACATAAGCCAAATAATCCCTCCATGTTGTACCTGTGAAAATCTCATAATTTCTTTCCCAAAACCTTATACAAGAACTTGTCGCTGAGGAATGTAGAGTTCCTCTTCCACACATCGATCCACCGACGACCGCTGCATCTCATACGCGAACGTTACCCCACCTTCACTTCGATGCTTTTAGGTTTGGCTTTATGTGTTTTCGGAAGATGTACCTTGAGAAGCCCGTCCTTAAACTCTGCTGACACTTGCTCCGCTTCGGCGTCTTCAGGGACGGTGAATGTACGAGCAAAGCTTCCGTACGCCCGCTCAATTCGATGGACTTTTTTGCTTTTTTCTTCTTTCTCGTATTTTCGTTCACCCGTGACACTCAAGACATCATTTTGTACCGAAATTTTCACTTCGTCGCTTTTCACTTCGGGGAGCTCGGCCTTAATCACATACTCTTTTTCATCTTCCGAAATGTCTACAAGAGGAGCCCACTGAGCCACGCTCAATGCTTCTTGATTGCCACCACGTTGCTTGACTGGTGCACGTCCGAACAAGGTTGAAAGCCGGTTTTGGAGGTCGTCTAATTCACTTAATGGGTCCCATCGGGTCAGTGTGTTCATCGTCCTTCTCCATTTTTGGAATACATAAAATATGACTAGAAGTCTTCATGTCCTGTTAGGTGAGAGATGAAGCAAGCTACGTACCATCACTGTGGCCCAAAATACTTTTATATGTGGTGAATATGTAAAGAATTTTTTTCCAAGCGTCTTCTCATGTTCTCAATGCTGTGGAAAGGCGCCTCACCTATTTTCTAGAGAAATGGGGCAGAACACCTCAACAGTCATGGACTAGGTCGTGAATGAGAAAACAGGAAAATACTGAATTTCGTTCCAAGACAATGGGGGGATCAAGACTCTGGCACAGAGAGAGCAATGTTTGGATGTTCTGTTTTAATAGCTGAGGTTAGCGACAAAGATTGGCGTTTTTTTGTTGTGGACGACCATACTTGCAGCTCGCAAGTAGTATCATCAATTGTTTCGTTCTGGGCGAGCAGAACGGGATGACAAACTCACAGAACACGATCTTGGCCAGATGGCCAGAGATACATGCACTGAGAGGTCCTTCATGACGCTTGGCTATGATGTTTCGTTCAGAGGTACTTATGTAGTTCCGTACTGCGCTTCACGTACAATAAAAACTGGACAGTCAGCTTGATGAAGCACGCTGTGAGAAACACTTCCGAGTAAGAAGCGAGAAATGCCGTGTCGTCCATGAGAGCCCATCATTATCATGTCGGCCTTATTGGCACGTTGTTGTTCCAAGATGGCGTAGGAAGGATCTCCTAATCCGACATAGCTGGTTGCTGGATACCCCATGGTGCCTAGCTTGACAGTGAGAGAGTCGAGTTGTTCTTGTGCGTGTGTGATCGCATGCTCTTCTATCAACTTGCTTTGTCCTAAAGTGATAGGCCAAGGGGTTTGAGGCTGAGGCCATACCAGCATGAGTTGAATCTCCACAGACTCGCGAAAGGGCTTTTCTGCTAAAAACTTAAATGCCACGTGAGCATCCTCTTCTCCCTCAACTGGCAGAAGTATTTTTCGTAAAGAGGCCAAAGGATCTTTGAAAATAACGGTCGAACAAGGCGCATGGAGCACGGTACGGTGAGAGACACTTCCCAATAGGAGTTCCTTCATTTTTCCTAACCCTCGGGCTCCTATCAGGATCACGTCAGGAAGAGCCGACTGTGCGGTTTCCAATATGACCTGCGCTGGAGATCCGATTTGATGAATTTGTTGCGCTGGTCCAAAATCCCTCGGTAAATCTTGAACCGCATTGGTAAGCAAGGCATTTCCTTTCTGACGCAATTGCTTTTCAATGTTATCACGCACTTGATCGCGGACTTCAGATGTAATCATAGGATGGTCTAATTCCGGCAGCGTCAGTGCATGCACGAGGGTTAATTCTTCCGGAGGCTTGAAATGTGCAAGAGCATGAACTGCATTCATTGACTGAGTCGAACCATCGATTGCAACAAGCAATTTCATCTCGTAATTCCTTTTTATGAATTTCCACAAGATCCAAGAGTAAGTCGCACATGAATTAAAGTGAGCAAGAGGAGTGCCACTGCGGTTATTGCGATGAATGGAGATGAGCAGGAAAAGAAAGGGATATTCATGTGAGTCTAGTTGATTTAATGAATTCTAGGGTAAAAGTGACGATGAATCATTGAACTCAACTCTCCTTACTAGATTATGGATTACTTTAATCACAAAAGATGGATGAAGAAATTTGTCCTATTTTGCTACAGTGAATATAGCGAATGCAGGGGCTATTTGCCCCAAAGTCTGGAAGTGAAGCTATTTGAACAGAAAGATGTTTTGTAGCGTAAGAAGTAGGAGGAGCTAGCGTTAGATTTTTAAACCAGTAACTTAGGTGGTGTATGGTTCAAGACCCAAATCGAATTCTGATCGTTGATGACGATCCAGAGATGCGAAATGTACTCCGTGATATTTTACTCGATCAATCCTATCATGTTGAAACAGCTCAAGAGGGACGAGAGGCTTTGCAACGACTTGCCAACCAACCATTCTCTATCGTCTTGACTGATCTTCGAATGAAAGGGATGGATGGTTTAGAGCTCCTTCAAGAAGTCGCGAAGAATCATCAAGAATGCAACCTTATCATGATGACAGCATTTGGGACCGTTGAAACGGCTGTTGAAGCTATGAGGAAGGGAGCTTTTGATTACCTCACCAAGCCGATTAAGACGGAAGAGCTTTTGGTGACGGTTGATAAGGCTATGCGCGAGGCACTGTTGCGCCGTGAAGTTAAGTATCTTCGAAAGCAGGTATATCGGGAATTCTCGTTTGATCAAATTCTCGGAAAAAGCAAACCCATGCGTGAGGTGTTTGACCTTATTCGTCGTGTCGCCGATTCACAAACGAATATCTTAATTACTGGAGAAAGTGGAACAGGCAAGGAGCTTGTGGCCAAGGCTATTCATTTTAATAGCCAACGTCAGTCAGCTCCCTTCGTTCCAGTGAATTGTGCGGCCATTCCCGAGCAATTGCTCGAAAGCGAATTGTTTGGTCACGTGAGGGGCGCATTTACGGACGCCAAATCGGATAAACGGGGTCTGTTCGAGGAAGCACAAGGCGGCACACTCTTTCTGGATGAGATTAGTGAATTGCCCATGATGCTTCAAGCCAAATTACTTCGAGCAGTGCAGGAACGAGAAATTCGACGAGTTGGTGCCACTCGCTCTAGCCCTATCGATGTCCGGATCATTGCCGCAACAAATGTGAAGTTAGAGGAAGAAGTGAAAGCCAAGAATTTTCGAGAAGATCTCTACTATCGGTTAAATGTAATTGAAATTCGTCTCCCAGCGCTTCGTGAACGTAAGGAAGATATTCCACTATTAGTTCAAGGGTTACTTGAGAAAAGTATTGCTGGACAGCAAAAGAGCATCCATGAAGTCGTCGAAGGGGCTCTTGCTCGATTATTGGATTATCAATGGCCAGGGAATGTTCGAGAACTTGAAAATATCATTGAACGGGCTGCCACACTTTGCCCAGGAGAAAAAATCACCCTGGAGGATTTACCTCCGGTCATTCGTGAGGTCCGAGGTGAAGGGCAATTGGTTGAAGATGCGGTCGATCGAATGCTTCCCTTAGAAGAATTAGAGCAAACGTACATTCGGCGAATTCTTGAAAAAATGGGTGGTAATAAATATCAAGCGGCTCAAGTGTTGGGAATTGACCGGAAAACTCTGTACAGGAAATTAGGTGAAATGGAAGAGAGGAGTAAAGTCTAAAGTATAAATATGAGTTTCAAGTTTCAAGTTTCAGGTTCAAAGTTTAATGTTAAAGCGTAGGAGAACAATTGGGAAAAGTTGAATGCTTTGAAGATCTTCAAGTCTGGCAAAAAGCAAGAATACTTTGTCATGAAATCTATCATGTGTCTAGCCGCAGAGAGTTTGCTAAGGATTTTGGACTTCGTGACCAGGTTCGGAGGGCCAGTGTATCGATCTTGTCAAATATTGCAGAGGGTTTTGAGCGAGATGGTTCGAAAGAATTTATTCAGTTCCTTTCACTTGCCAAAGGATCTGCTGGCGAGTTCAGGGCTCAATTGTATGTGGCGAGTGATCAATCATATTTGACAGAAAAAGAATTTGATAAATTGAAAGGTCAAGTTCAAGAAGTTATTCGTTTAACAAATGGGCTCATGAAATATCTTCGCAACTCAAATCTTAAGGGTAACAAATTCAAGTAATTTTTCAGGTACTTTTAGCTTGAGACTTGAACGTGAGACTTTAAACCTGAAACAACTAACATGAATCCTAAATCAAGAGAAGAACAACTTGAGCATGAATTATTTGCCCTACGTGAAGAGGTGGCCGAACTTCGTGCCATTCATAATATTCATAAGCATACAAAAGAAGGATTGGAAGCCATTGAGCTTCAGCTTGCTGGGGTCATCCACTCTGCCATGGACGCCATTATTACCGTTGATGAAGCGCAAGAAATTGTCATTTTCAATGCGGCTGCCGAAAAGATGTTTGGGTGTTCGGCTCCTGAAGTCATCGGCACAACTATTGATCGGTTTATTCCTTTACAATTTCGCGAGAACCATCATCATCATATTGAACAGTTTGGCCATGCGATGGTTACAAATCGCCGCATGGGAGATTTGGGCGCTATTTCGGGTCTGCGCACCAATGGTGAGGAATTTCCAATTGAAGCGTCAATTTCTCGCGTCGAGGTTTCCGGTCATAAATTATTTACCGTGATTCTTCGGGATATTTCAGAGCGAAAGCTGGCTGAAGAACACATTACACAATTAGGAAGTTTGCTGGATGAATCCTTAAATGAAATCTTCTTATTTGATGTCGAAACATTAAAATTTGTCCGGGTCAATCGTGGGGCACAGGAAAATCTTGGTTACTCGATGGAGGAGCTAAGTCAGATGACCCCAGTGTCTTTGAAGCCAGAGTTTACCCATGAAACGTTTGGAAAGCTTATTCAACCATTGAGAGCTGGCACCGTTCCAAGGATTGAGTTTCGTACGAAACACTGTCGAAAAGATGGAACGCACTACCCAGTTGAGGTTCATCTCCAACTCGTGGCTCATAAATCGACTCAGGTGTTTGTGGCAATCATCCTTGATCTCAGCGAACGGCTGAAGGCTGAAGCAGCCTTGCAAGAAACTCAACGAACCTTGTCCACCTTGATGAAAAATCTTCCAGGAATGGTCTATCGATGTACGAATGATACTGGTTGGCCCATAGAGTTTATAAGTTCCGGGTGTCACCTGCTTACGGGATATTCGCCTGAAGATTTTGTCAAAAACCGAAAGGTTTCTTACGGTCGAGATGTGATTGCACCAGAAGATCGAGAGCGAATATGGAAAGAAGTTGAAGCTGCGAATGCAGAACGTCGATCTTTTCAATTGTCGTATAAAATACAAACTGCGGATGGATCAACAAAATGGGTATGGGAACAGGGGGCAGGAGTCTTTTCTGCTGATGGAACCCTTTGTGCGTTGGAGGGCTATATCTTTGATGTGACTCAAGTAAAAACTCTGGAAGATCGACTTCGAAAGACGGAACGACTCGCTGAGTTAGGTACGTTAGCGTCAGGAATGGCCCATGAAATCGGCACTCCCATGAACGTCATCTTAGGACGTGCCGAATTCTTGATGAGAAAAAGCTCTGATGAGAATACGAAGAAAGGGCTGGAGACAATCGTGACACAAGTTGAGCGTATTACCAAAATCATGAATCAATTGCTCAGTTTTGCGAGAAAGCGACCAGTTGAACGTCGTCCTCTTGACCTTGCCACGATCATTTTGACAACACTTGATATTATGCGAGAACGCTTGAATACTCATCAGATACAGGTTGAGACGGATATGGATCCCGACAGGCCACATGTCTTTGCTGATCAAGATCAGCTTAGTCAAGTCCTCTTGAACTTAGTCCTGAACTCATGTCACGCCATGCCTGAGGGTGGCACTCTTCGAATCGCTATTGGGACTAGCAACAACCTAATGCATCTGACCCTTTCAGACACAGGCAGTGGAATCAAGAAAGAAGACCTTTCCAGGCTTTTTGATCCCTTTTTTACAACCAAACCAGTTGGAGAAGGGACAGGGTTAGGCTTAACGGTCGTCCATGGCATCATTCAAGAGCATGATGGGTTAATTCGTGTGGAGAGCGAACTTGGGAAGGGAACTGCCTTTCATATTTTCTTGCCAATTTATCACTCTGGTTGATAAACAATAGTTTCACGTTTCAAGAATCAGGTTTCAGGTCTGAAGTCTTAAGTCAACAATCCTAACTTTAAACTGTATACAAATCATGTGTGCCCTTCCGGCTCGACATGCACGATCACGTCTTCAACATTTGGAAAATGTTTCTTCATCGCGTCTTCCGCATCATGGGCCAACTGATGGGCTAACTGGATGGAGATGTGCGGTTGAACGTGAATTGAAAGATCAACAAAGACATGACTAGAAAGACCCCGTGTTCGAATCTCATGACAATCGAGTATCCCTGGAATCTCCATAACGACAGAATGAACCCTATCCGGATCTAGGCGAACTTTATCCACAAGGGAATCCGTGACTTCTTTGAGCACCTTGATCGCTGTCCATGCAATGACGACCGCAACAAACATGGCGACAAGAGGATCGACAATGGGATATCCAAGGCGAATAGCCAATAAACCAATGAGCACGGAGAACGAGGTCAATACGTCACTGGCGGTATGGTAAGAGTCCGCAATCAAAATTTCACTGTGTAATTCCTTTCCCTTTCTTTGTTCCCACCTTGTCACTCCAAGATTAATCAACATCGTTGTGATCATGACTCCAAAGCTCAGCCCCGTGACTTGAGGGGTAGCCTCTTGTTCCAGTGCGTGAATGCTTTTCCACAGTAAATACAGACATGTGCCAAGCAGCATCCCCCCAATTCCAGCAGCAGCAAGGACTTCAAATTTTTTATGTCCATAGGGATGATCCTTATCAGGAGGCTTATAGGCTAACCACAGGCCAGCCAGCCCAATCACATTTGAAACCCCATCGAACAGGGAGTGAAATCCATCCGCTTGCATCCCTAAGGACCCGGTGATTAATCCATAGCTCAGTTTAGCGAGAGCGACGAAGAGGTTGAGGATGAGGATCGACCAAAGGACAAATCGTATCTCTTGAAGTCTGCTGATTGGTGAATGTGTTTTGCTCATATCTCATCAATGCGTAGGAATTCGTCCTAATCAGTTTAGCTATTTTGGAAGAACTCTTCGCATAATAACAAGGGTTAGGAAGGTCGTGATCACGACCATGAGCACTAATGCTGAAAACAGGTTTGAAACAATAAGGTTTTCATTATTCCCATAAGCAAATAGGCCTGCCTCATACGCAATACTTAACACGACAAGCTCTACCGCCCCACGACTACTCATGCCGACCCCGACCGCCAATGCCTCCTGACGATTGAGTCCTAGCCAGTAAGCAGGCAGACTCGATCCGATTAACTTACCGACAAAGGCGATGACGACGAGTAGAAGGATAAACAGGGGAATCTGAATCACGGCATCGAATGCCACATTGAGTCCAATCCAAATGAAAAATAATGGGCCAAGGACTCCTTGAGTGATCCCTGTCGCGATTAATTTCATTTCTTCATACGCTTCCTGACCGACCCGACTTGGTTCAAAGTAAAGTCCAGCCATAAAGGCTCCGAGAATCCAATGCATTCCGAGAGCTTCTGCGAGAAGACCGTATGCTAAGGCCACAGCCATCAGAGCGCTGAACTCCACGGCAGCGAGTTTCAGCGCTTTGAGGCTCTGACTAACTTTTGGATACACATGGATGCCCAGGCTAATGGTAATGCCGAAGAAGATGCCGACCTTGCCTAGAAGAATGATGAAAGCCATGGGGTCTGGGATATGCCCGGTCTGAATCATCGAGGTCAGGATGGCCAGGAAGAATAATCCGAGAATATCGTCAACAATGGCTGCGCCAACAATTGTTTGTCCTATTCTTGAATGGAGTAATTCGAATTCTGCCAGGACCTTGATCGTCGCTGGAATAGAGGTAATAGACATGGTGATGCCAATCAGAAAGGCCTGAATGGACTTGACCTCTGATTCAGGAAGAAATAGCCATCCCAAGATAACGCCGGCGAGCAAAGGAGCAAGCGCACCTCCAAGAGCCACAAAAATGGCACTACGTGAATTTTGTCGAAGTTCATCGAGTTTTGATTCAATTCCTGCCAACAGGACAAGAAAAAATATTCCAAGATGAGCAATCACTTCTAGAGTCTTGCTCGCGGTAAACTGAGTGAAAATGGGAACTGATGGCCCACAAAGAGCCGCGGCGGCGGCCAACAAAACGCCAGCACTGAGTTCGCCCACTGCGGAGGGTTGCCCAATGCGTTCAGCCGTCTCTCCGAAGACCCTGGCAAGTAAAATGAGGATTAGAAGCTCGAGGAGGACATTCAAGAGAATCCTTTATGGCTTAACGAGGCGATTTGTTATGTACACGTTATGGTACTGTTTAGCTTTCATGGTTACGCGTTGCCAGGGAAATGGAATCTAGAGCACAGGATAATTTACCGTTCGAATAACTTGCTCTGCGTTGCTGCCAGAAAAGATGCGCCTGACATCATCCCATCACGACGAGATCGACTTTCTCCAACTGTGCGGTTCGAGTCATTTGGGCAAAGGGTTTTCCTTCCCTTAAGAAACGCCTAATCTTGATCCCTTTTACTTCTTCTGTCTTCAGTAAATCTCTGGCTAGAAGTCTGGCGTGATGCCGAAGACATTTTAGAGGTCTTTTCTTCAGATGGTCTAGCGAGACCCATGGCATTGAGGGCTTCCAACGTCTTGAAATCGATAACATGGAGCAGAATAACTTGAGCTTCAAACGTTTTTGCTAGTTGGAGGCCCATCGAAAATTCTGCACGGGAACTGAGGGACAATCAACAGGCGTCAAGATTTTCTTGAACGATGTGTTACCCACAGTCGTTTCTCCTTTACCTTTTAGTCTCAGCAAGCCGGATGCCATGACAGAGCGATCAAGCTCCTTTATGGGAAACGGCTACCGAACCGTCAATTTATTTAGAACGCGAAAAGTTTTGAGGAATGCTTCATCACAGACCGTAGGAAAATTCCACAGTTTGGTGTCATCTTAGTGTCCCAAATAAGGGCAAAGGAAAGGCGGGGGAAAGGCAAAGGACGTTGAATATCTCAAGGTAGCAAAGTCAGCCATATTGGACGATTGAGCGCAGCTTCTGGTCCTTCTTTTGCTATAGACATATCAATGCTTGGTAACTAAAGCCTTGGAGTTGAAACCTTTGGAGGGAAAAGAGAGTCGTGATTGCTAAACAGGTTTTTGCGATAGTGTGCGTTATAGTTTTGCTGGGAATGACGCCCAACCCCAAAGTTCCACAAGAGTCACACCCTGTTGATCTCGAAGTGTTTGTTCGCAAGGGTTGTCCTCATTGTGCAGCAGCAAAAACTTTTCTGAAGCAACTGAAAGGTGAAGATCCACAAATTCGAATAAAAATACGAGACCTTGATGAGGATCAAGAGGCCCTCACTCGATTAACTCATCTTGCGTCAAGGTTGGGTGTCAAACATATTGGTGTTCCTACATTTTATATTCAAGGCGAACTTGTTGTTGGGTTTACATCGGAAGAAGTCACAGGCCAAATGATTCGGAATTTATTAGCCAGACCTCCTCCTCAGTCCAAACACGATCCCCCGGATGGAACGTGTGCTCTGAAGAATGACGAGCCATGTACGTCTTCGATAACGCATAAGCCCACCGAGACATCGGAGATTACTCTTCCATTCGTTGGTCCGCGCAGCCTACCTGATCTTGGTCTTCCGCTCTTTACCGTACTACTTGGTCTTCTCGACGGATTCAATCCATGTGCCATGTGGGTGTTGCTTTTTTTGCTTTCCCTTCTGGCAACGCTTCGTGATCGACAGAAGATGTTTCTGATAGCGGGCACATTTGTTGTCGTGAGTGGGCTCGTCTATTTCGCGTTCATGGCAGCATGGCTCAACGTGTTCCTTATCATAGGGTATTCCCGCGTGACGCAACTCCTGTTGGGAGGAATCGCACTGATAATTGGGGCGATTAATGTCAAAGATTTCTTCGCCTTTCGAAAAGGAGTCTCTCTCACGATTCCAGAATCAGCAAAGCCAGGACTGTACACGCGGATGCGGAAGATCCTTCAAGCAGAACATACGCTAGGTGCCCTGTTTGGGGTCATCGTTCTTGCAACGCTGGTGAATATGATTGAGTTGGTATGTACCGCAGGATTTCCAGCGATCTATACTGAATTACTGGCCCGTCAAGATTTCGAATGGTGGCGGTATTACAGCTACCTTGGCCTATACAATCTTGCCTATATTGCAGATGATGTTTTTATGGTGACAATTGCTGTGTTCACCTTGAGCCATCGAAAGTTACAAGAACGAGAAGGACGTTGGTTAAAACTTATCAGTGGCGTGGTGATGATTGGATTAGGCACCACTCTTATTGGATCACCTGGCTGGTTAGTGTAATGAACATTCGACGCAAGTTTGTCATTGAAGATGGCAAAGAAGCGGTTGGCTTACTCTCATCGACACCTGATCTTCCTGCACGCTGTATAATGGTATGTTTATTGCTCGATATTATTTAGGGCAGGGGATGAGAGTCATCCATGTTCGATACATACAAGCGGCGGTAACTCTGTTGAGAAGTCGTTTAATTTAAGAGGATCAACAAAAACTTTACTTGTAGGGAGGGTGAATTAATGATTCATGAAGTTGAAGGAGACATTCTACTGACAGACGCTGAATGCATTGCACATGGGGTGGCACCAGGAGATCATTTTTCGCAAGGACTGGCACTCAGTTTACGGGAAGAATGGCCTTCCATGGTAAAAGATTTTCGTCATTATTGCCAAACCTCAAACCCGAAACCTGGCGAAGTTGTTGTGTGGGGAGGTCCTGGGGGAAAACGTCTTATCCATTTACTGACACAAGAAGCTTCCCCCGTTCAAGGCGGTCGACCTGGTCGGGCGACAACAGTGTATATCAATCATGCATTGCGAGAACTGAAATTATTGATTGAGAAAGAGGGTGTGAAGAGCCTTGCATTACCGAGATTGGCGACTGGCGTTGGAGGGCTGAAGTGGGAAGAGGTGCGACCCCTAATTATTCAACAACTTGGTGATCTGGCCATCCCAATTTATGTGTATACGGTATTTCATAAAGGTGTCAAGGCGAAGGAGGAAGTATGAAAGTTTTATGTGCGGTTGACGGATCTGAATTTTCAGATTGGGCCGTTGAGGCGTTGGGGACATTGTTTCATCAATCCCTAAAAGAGGTCGTGCTCCTCCATGTCGTCGATGATGTGCAGTTGCGACAGGGTATGAAAAAAGAGGGCGCGAGTCAGGCCAAAGTCACGAAGGTGATCACGGCGATGAATCAACATGGCAAACAGCTGTTGAAGCAGGCTGAAATCCACGCTGCGCTCGTCATCAATCAGGCACAGACGAAACCCTTTGTGGCGATTCGGACGGTGTTAATGCACGGCCATGTCACCAATGTGGTCACGAAACAGGCTGAAAAACGAAAAGTCGACTTAATTGTCATGGGATCACGGGGGCTGAGTAATATCACTGGCTATTTGATGGGGAGTGTCTCACGAAAAGTTTTGACGCATGCGCCCTGTGCGGTCTTAACAGTAAAAGAGCCGATTCCTGAAAAGCCAAAGATTGTTTTAGCCGTTGATGGCTCAAATGCTTCGAAGCGTGCTGTCGCCGCGTTTCATTCATGGATCTATCAGGAGGCTATTGCACTTCACGTTCTCTCGGTTGTCCCACAGTTTCTCACGGATATAGGTCCAAAGCTTCTTTCGAAATCGCACGTACATGGTTTGATGAAGCCGTTTCAACAGCGCGCAAAGGAAGTCACCGCACAATATCGAGCGTTCTTTCTTAAGGAAGGGTATCGGGTGACAGTCGATGTTAAAGAGGGCGATCCAAGAAAAATAATTCTTGATCAGCTCGAAACCAAAAAAGTTGATTTGGCAGTTTTAGGCTCAAAGGGATTAACCGGACCCGAACGATTCCAAATGGGTAGCGTCTCTGAATGGGTGGCGGGGTATACGTCATGCTCAACATTGGTGATTCGCCCTCGAGTGTCATAACAGATCTTATAGAGTTTTAACTTTTCTCTAGTACATCTAAGTTTTCCCTCGCCCCCTTTCCAGGGGGAGAGGGCAAGGGTGAGAGGGTTCTTTTTAATCAAAGAGTTTAAGCACAATATTTTTACATGAGTTTGAAAACTTAGACCTCATTTCCTAAATCGTCGTCTTTCACCCTGCAGTCATGTCCGCGGTCATCGTCGATTCATAGGCCTATTATGGTTGGCGTGGGGTCTTGCGCTGTGCTCATTTTTTAATAGTTCAGGTCAGTGCGATATGGTTTCCCGATAAAGGCGGGGAGCCATCCGCTAAAACCCTCCGATGAATAAGATTTCGATTTTGGACGCTTCGATCATTTGCAATATGGTTAAGGCATGTGGGCTTGTCAGGATGAACTCCTGGTGTACTTGTTTGACCTCCCTTCGCCAGTCTTCATCTCTGTACGTCTGCTGCTTGCAGGAAAGCCCTAATCGTAAAACCTAGGGATGTTTTTTTAAACGAGGATTTTTCCTAGTTGTGAAATGGTGTTCCTTTGGTATTGTCATCATGAGTTTCCATACAGGTGGCATATTCAAATGAGAGGCCACTTAAGAGCGGTTTGTAACAATTCCAGAAGTTGAAGCTTTACGTAAGCAGTCGTTCATATTCATCGTGACGGCCAATCCACACCCAGATAAAGTCCTCTCCATCTTTAACAGCTAAAGTCCTGTGGTTGATTCCCACGCGGGCTGACCAAAACCCACCAATCTTTTTGAAATGGAGAGAAGGATGCCGGGGGGCATTTTTGAGGAGCTGGAAGTTCTGTTTGGCTAGATTCTTGATGGGGCAGGAAGTGTTTCAAGGCGTTTCCTAAAGCAACCGTTGGGCGATGCATTTATCATTCCTTCAAACTCCCGTTCTCCTTTTCATCGAGAGTCTTTTTGATGAGTCAGTCCAACTTTCCGCCCTCGAAGTCCGCCTGAATCTGTTGGTCCCACAATTGCCAATCCTTCTCTGAGAGCCATAGCCGTGGTTGGATGTATACCAATTTCGGAAGCGTATTAATCGCTGCCTTAATTTGGTCACCGTTTGACATAGCTCTCCTTCATGAAGATGAAGCAAAAGGCAGGCCGAAGAAATATGTTCAGAGTTAGTTTATACAAACAAATCAGACAAGGGGAGAGAAAAGTCAGGAAAGAGCTCAGAGGTCAGTATGTCATGAGCTTCAAGGCTTAAGAGGTCTGGAGTTATGAATACGTTGGTCTGGAGTTGGAAGCGTTTCACTGTCTCTAACACGGGATCGATGAGCCAATACTCTTTGACCTGATGGCGTTCATACAATTTTCGCTTGATCACTTCATCGATTTTCCGATTGCCTTCTGACAATATTTCTACAACTAGGTCAGGAGCTGCTTGAATGTTGGCCTCAGTCACAATGTCCATCCGATTAGCAGAAATAAACAGAAAATCTGGTTGAACAACATCAAGTTCTGTCAGCATCACATCCGTCGGTGCCGAAAAGACAATGCCTAAGTTCTGATCATGGATAAATGGTCCAATGAGACGGTGTAAATTAGAGATGATGCGTTGGTGCTTGGTCAAAGGAGCAGGCGTCACGTAATGTTCTCCATCTATGAGCTCATGCTGTTTCCCATCATCAGGAAAGCAGAGATAATCTTCGTAAGTGAATTTGAGAAATGAAGGAGTGGAAGTCATCATTGAATTTCCTTTATTACGCCAATTGTTTCCCTGTTTCATCCGCCTATTGCTACAAAGGAAAGAAATGGCGGTTTTCCCCCGCTAAAGAAGGCCACAAAACCTTTCGGAAAAACGATTCTATGCCTTAAGGATAAAGGATCTTTTTCCAGTTAGCAATGTAATTGGGCACGATTTGTGTCTCTGTCAAAGGAGTCCACTAAACGGTACCGTATGTGCGGACTGCCCCCCTGGTTGCAGAGAAAAAGGCTGATCGAGCGGGAGCCACATAAGGTGCAAGGCGGTCATATAAACACGAATAAAAACCTGGATTCCCGTCTTCGCGGGAATGACAGATTGTTGGTTCTTTAACACAGGGCCTCAATTACTATCTTGTTTTAACGTTCTTAAGAATTCCCTCACCCTTGCCCCCTGAGCCTCTCTTCGAGACTCAGCTTCTTGGGAACGAAGCCACACAGAAGCTACAGGGATTTTCTGTGTCTATTGCAACATGCCGCTGACGATGAGCTCGGTTGCCTGTTCTGGGTCTAATTCGTGAGCCAGCAGGGTCTCTAATTCTTTCTGGTCGACGCTGCTAATGGCGGCTTCGTGGGTGACTGTAGCTAGGGGACGCGTCACCTTTACGAAGGGCACGGCACTCGCTATAGCATAGTCTTTAACCGTCGCTCATTGTTCGTATCTCGTTGCTCGTGAATCGTCGTTCGTAAAAGAAAGATCGGAACGCTTTTCTTATGCGAGATACGCTTCACGAACGACGCTTCACGCACCAGGTAAGCACGTCTGTCCGTCCTTTGTTCGCGGCGTACCCATCGCAGCCCATTACGATATAAGCGAGCGTGCTTTTTCCCGAGCCATTTGCTGCAAGCAGCCCATATATTTCTTGATGGCCAAGAGTAAGATCGAGCCCATTCAAGATTTTCTATTCACCACTGTTGAAGGTAAGGTGAGTAACATCAAGCACGTTCGTGGACGATCAAACCCCGGTGGACTCAAAATTATGGTAGGGAAGGCTCAGTTGGTTTAGTTTCCTCGTAATACTTGAGACATTCGGATTCACGCCCACTCACAATTCGGTGACCTTTCAGTATTCCCCACTCTCCTGTGATTACCGTGCATTGCCATTCTCTCTTGCCATCGTCATAGAAAAGAATAACCCAATCGTGGGTCTTTCCTTTTTGGTGAGCTCGTGCGGTGTTTGAAAACAATGCGGTATAATGACGGACTCCACGTTCTGTATGTAAGACTGGCAGCCAAGCTTGCCCGGTTGGATTAAAGCGGCGGGGTGCAAATTTGTGGAGTTGATTCGCTGCGTCTTTTTCACGATACTCACGATCGACATCCAAGAGCTCCTCTATGGAAGGTGCCTCGAGATGTGTGCTCTCGCTTTTTGATCGTACTCGTCCTAGGCGCTCAGTCAAACTGGAAATAATCCCAGAGAGGCGTTTGTCCCCAATTCCCTTGAAATGGCTGAGTCGGCCATCATAGGCTGCCAATTCCAAATCCTCGAGAGTGTCGATTGCTAGTTCATAATGGAGTCGTTCGGCCATTTTCCTCCCAATTCCGGGAACAGACGCCAGCAGATTCACTGGTTCAGTTTCACCTCGCAGGCGTTCCAGCATGGGCAGCCTGCCGGTTAGCACAAGATCTCGAACTGCCCGCGCGATACTTTCACCGATGGCAGGTAAATGTTTCAGCCCATCGAGTCCCTCTGATTTCAAGATTTCATTGACCGGTTTCTCTAACTGCACTAAGGTTTCAGCTGCGTGACGATATGCCTGCACACGAAAAAGATTGCTGCCCTGATCATGGAGGAGTTGAGCGACTTCTTCTAAGCGTTCGGCAACATCGTGATTTATCGAGGAAAGCATGATTTTGTCAACTCTCAAATGGTGTGTTGTCTCTGTTGCTGATGCTTATGTCGTGAATAACCTAATATGAGAATCTTCAGCAAGATTGGCGCCACACATTTCGTTTTCAGGGTAGAAAAAATGTTATGTCAGGGCAAGACAAACTTTCTAGCTCACACCCTATTCAGTAATGAGGTTATTCGCTACAGCTTACGAGCTAACAGATGTCGCAATAAGCAGCAAACGTAGGAAGAGAAACATTGATCTAATCAAGGGAACAATCTTGTACAAAGATTCGATGCCTTCTTAGAAAGGCTTTGTCTCATTGGGAATAGATGTTGCTGCCAAGATATCTGAGGAGAAATAATGAGAAAACAAATTGGATTCAAAGTTAGTTGTGTGTCGAGCTTTTTGTTGCTCATCGGGTGCATCGTCTATCTTGATGCGAGTTTTTCGACGGCTTTCGTCCATGCGAGTAATCAACCAGCCTGTGATGGACCATTCCAGAATAAGGAAATAAGTCCAGAAGTGCTCTCTCAAGTTCTCAGTGCCCATGGAGAGTGGTTAGTGGATCCTAGTAGTTCAGAAGGAAAACGGGCTAATTTGTGCCAGGCTGACTTAGCGAGAGCGGATTTGCGAGAAGCTGATCTGAGTGGAGCGAATTTACATGGGGCGAATCTTTATCAAGCCAATTTCAAGGGGGCAACTTTGGTCAAAACCGACCTTCAGGAAACCAATGCTCAAGATGCGTCCTTCTATGCGGCTAATTTTCAAGGAGCCAATCTACAAAATGGATTTTTTCAAGGAGCCGACTTTCGAAAATCCAATCTCAACCATGCCAATCTTGGTACCGCTGATTTACGATTCGCCAATCTTGCTGAGACTAATATGGGCGTCGCAAATCTTCAAGATGCGGAAATGGAAGAAGTGCATCTTGTAGAAGCCAATCTCCAGCAGGCCAATTTAACTCGGACCAAGTTATTCCGTGCTGATCTTCGAAAAGCACAGCTCAACAATGCCGTGTTAGTGCATGCAGAGCTTCGAGAGGCGGATCTCTTTCAAGCAAACCTGAAAGACGCTGATTTACAGCACGCGGATTTACGGGGTGCGGGCTTAACCCTCGCGAATCTCAATGAAGCCAATCTTATGCATGCTAATCTTCGAGAGGCCACACTCGAACGAGCCGTGCTCTACAAGACGAATTTTCAAAAGACCAACTGTACTGAAGCTAATTTTCAGGTAGCGGATTTATTAGAGGCCAATTTATCGAATGCTGATCTGAAGGGAGCTTCATTCGATGAAGCGTACATGGCCAAAGCCACATTGCGCAGTGCTAATCTGGAAGGTGCTGACTTTGCCTGGGCTAACTTAGTGGATGCTGATCTGCGAAAAGCCAACCTTGAACAGACAACCTTCTATAAAGCCAAACTACAAGAGGCCATACTCGATCACGCTCAGTTTTATGGAGCCGACCTTCGTTTAACAGATTTTCATGGAGCTTCCTTGCAGGGTACCGATTTTCGAGGAGTCGTCTTGCATTTTGTCGTTGGATTGACACAAGTCCAAATTGACAAGGGCTGTGTTGATGAACTGACAGACCTTCCAACGGGACTGATAAGGTCAGCGACATGCACAACCATTCCATAACCTTTAAGACGTAACGGACCCCATGAGGATCCTCGGTTTTTTGTCGATGATGAGTGCAAAGAATAATCTGAAGTATTAATCTACTCCGAGACTCGGCTCATAACTTTTAAAGTGTAAAACAAGATCACGCACGGATACTAAGCCCACAATTTTATCTCCCTCACAAATAATTAAATGACGAACGCCGAGATCGCCCATCATGTCGTGCGCTTCATGAGATGTACGTGTCACTTGTATGGATGGAAAGTCGGTGGTCATCAATTGCTCTGCGGTGGTTTGCTCCAGATTCCTCTTAACACTAACTCCTTTGCGAACAATGTCGGTATCAGTGAGGAGTCCGATGAACATGCCGTTCCGCTCAACTAAGAGCGCACTGATATTTTCTTGTCGCATTTTATCAGCAGTATCTGCGATGGATGTATCTGAAGGAATCGACTTTAAGGATTTTTGCATGATTTCAGCTAACATGAGAAACCTCCTTGTTGTTTTGAATAGCGAGTGCCACAGAAAGTTTGATGCCCGTAGGGCGTCCTCTCCATCATAATTCGATGGGATATTCTTTAATATTAAATGAACCCATCCTTATACGTAAAGGACGCAAGGTCTTCGTCATGCAACATGGGTTTCATTCATATATGTTTTCCTGGGGACTCGTGTGAATAATTCCTATTACTATATCACCCAAAAAGATGGGCACTTTTCACTATCCGACATTTCACCCGGAGAGTATACTCTTTCAGCGAGGCACCCTGGGGGTAAATAAATTTCTCGAAAAACCTGTCGTGGTTCAGAGTGGTCAAGCGTTGAACGTCAATATTGAGTTTCAGCCATCTCAAAGTCGACGGAGTGTTCATGAGAGGGCGGCGAACTCACGGTTTGGCTTGGAGTTGCTCGGAGAGGGCGTAGAAATCTTACCTTTTCTTCGTGTGCAAAAGGCGTAAGAGCGCTTGAGGTGAATTACCTATTTAGGTCTTGGAGACTTCCTCTGAGTTGCCCATATGAAGCGCCGGTTTTGGTTGGTCTTTTTTTTGATCTGCTCATGGACTCGGAAGCCAAATTTTAGATCGCCGACTTATTAGGCGCGAGCTTATTGGGTGCTGATCTGAGAGGAACGTTCTTTGATGAGGGATACCTGGCTAAGGCTAATTTCCGGGGCGCGAACCTTCTGGCCCCTAATTAAATTTGATTAATTTGGTCTAAGCCGATTTTCGAGAAGCCAATCTCAAACTAACGACACGGTATAAGGCTACCATGCATGAAACTATAGCCGATAAACCTCACTGTTCAATATTCTCGGGACAGATATTCATGAAGTTTCATTTCAAATGCAGATTTTCTAGGAATAGCCTTGCACTTTGTGGATGGGTTGACCAACGAATGGAATTTCCAAGGAAGCTGACAAGACCATTTTCATATACAATAATTGAATAACCGCAAAAACTCACAGAAGGCACAGTTAAACGGTACGTATCTCCGAAAGGCTATGTATGTTTGTTGTCTGGGAAGATGGAGGAATAAAGGTTCCATATACGCCAGGAAGTATTCGTGGTAGAAGGGTCGAGAAAGTCCAAAGGTCTTCTCCTATTCAAAAAACTGAGTCACGTTTACAAGATTCAAAAATTCAATCTCCAGAGACAGAAGCCTCTCGTGCCGCTGAAACCTATCAGCAATCTGAACCATCTCGCGATAGTCGACAACCGGCAATTCTTGCCAAACAAATCATGAGTGCGCCAGTTGTCACACTTTCTCCAACGGCAAAACTTTCCGATGCCTGGAACATTATACAAGGGCAACGATTTCGTCATGTTCCAGTGCTTTCGTCGCAAGGCCATCTTGTCGGGATTCTTTCGGATCGAGATTTGTTTCGTGCCACAATTGAGATTGACGCATCATCAGAGCAGCCGGGAGTCAATGCGCATAATGGTCCTATTCAACAGCTTATGACGCGTAACGTATTGTCGGCTGGTCCAGAGACAGAAATTCGAGCAATCGCCAGCATTCTCTTTGAAGAGCGAATTGGGGCTATGCCTATTGTCACGGAGACAGGCAATGTCATCGGTATTCTCACTCGAAGCGATATTCTTCGAACGGTAATCAACAAGGCCCCGATTGAATTGTGGATCTAAAATACGTTTAGTCACTGGGAGGCCGAATGATGATTTGAGAAAGCTGGTACGCTTATCGCTTATGCTGTAGCTGGAACATGCATTTTTGTCTGTTGACGATCCTGAATCGCTTTACCCCAGTATGATTGAGGTGCAGCTTGCCATGCCTGTTCATGTAGCCACTGTAAGCTATTGCGATCACGCATCAGTTGGGACAATTCATTAGTGGAGAGTGCTTCGGGCCCTTCTTGATAACATCGTGTACGAAGTGCAAATATCATTTCCTGTTTTAATCCACCTCGATGCGCATGCGTCATTCCCTGGTGGACACGGTTAAGGACAGGGTCCAAAATAGCCTGAACTGCTATATTCGTTTGGTGGTTAGGAAGGACATCTGGATTTTTCGTGAGATCATCGAGTAATTGGGAACCGTGATATTCTTCAGAAGTCTGCAAAAAACCCAAACGTTTTAATTTGTCACCTGGACCTACCCGACTGAGAAACACGGAGATGGGTGCGGCAAGTATTAATGGTAATGCAACGGGTAGGGACCAATAAAAGAACATCGGTTGAAGTTGGTAGGCAAAGGTCGCCCATGCTCCAGCGATCACTGTGCCAGGTGCCTGATGAAGGATCGCATCGGACCATCGTGTTTCGTCAGTCCGATTCTGTCCAGCCCAACGTAATGACAGGTTCAACAACGATTCCACGACATAGCGACTATGGGCCAGCATACGAATAGGCGCCAACAACGCAGACACGAGATTCTCTATGATTACACTGGCTGACACTCGCAGCAGTCCTCCATGGCTTTTCAGTTGATGGCTTCGCATCAGATCAAAGATTGCAAGAAACTTTGGCACAAACAGTAAAAAGAGTGTAGTGCTTGCCAAGCCAATTGCCCGTTCAGGATTCCATTCCGGCCAGACTGGAAAGAGGCTGTGCTGGGCTGGAAAGTAATCGATAGGGAACAGCACCAACCTGGCAGTTTCGATCGTGGTGAGGATGAGGAATAGTAACCACAACGGGGAGGCCAAATAGGACATGATGCCGTTAAGAAAATTCATTCGATGCGCCAGTCGTAACCGGGGCTCGAATAACATGAGCCACAGATGCTGCATGTTGCCCTTAACCCAGCGTTTATCGCGTTTCAAGTCATCCGCAAGTGTCGGGGGTGATTCTTCATGACTATGGGTGAGCTGAGGTTCAAGCCATATTTCATAACCGGCTCGCCCCATGAAGGATGCTTCCACAAAGTCGTGACTCAAGATAGGACCCTGAAACAGTCCAGGACCGCGTAATTGCTTTAGGCCGCAATGACGCATAAACGCATGAGTACGGATAATGGCATTATGTCCCCAGTACACGGCTTCTCCTAATTGCAATGATGCTAACCCTGTTGTAAACAATGGTCCATACACCTGGTTGGCAAACTGTTGAGCTCGCGCAAACAAAGAACGCGCATTAAGGAGTGTCGGACTTGTTTGAAGAATGCCTGTTTGCGGTTCGGCTTGCATGAGTTGGACCATCTTCACCAAGGTTTCCCCGCTCATAAGGCTGTCTGCATCGAGAACAATCATGTATTCATAGCCTCGTCCCCAGCGGCGAAGAAAGTCAGCAATATTTCCGCTCTTGTAATGTTGGTTCAACGTTCTGCGACGATAAAACAAACGACCTTCGGCTCCCAGTTCTTGACACAATTGATGCCATGCAGCTTGTTCCGATAGCCAGATATTCGGCTCTCGACTGTCAGACAGTATGAAAAAATCGAAATGCTCTAGTTGACCTGTCTGCTCCAAGGATCGATAGACGGCACGCAATCCACCGAGTGAACGATTGATCGGTTCATGATAAATCGGCATGACTATCGCTGTTCGTGCGAGATTCATCGCAGCCAATTTTTCAGGGGTATGACGGCCCAATAAAGAAAAACGATCACCGCCGACACAGCGAATCACAAAACCAAACATCCCGATCCAGAAGCCAACTGAGATCCAAGCAAAAAGGAGGAAAAACAAAGCAATAATGCTCAGTTCCACACCACCATCGCCATGGTATGGCAGTACAGAAACCATGTAAGAGGTCGCAAATAATGATTGACCGAGAACAAGTATGGTCAGCAAGGTGCGCCGAAACCGCGCAACGGTAGGCCAACGGACTGTTGGGGATGTAAGGGGGACGGTCGTTGTCTGGAAGGCAGTCTGATTATTCACTAGCCACCATATTCGATGCTACCGCGCACAATTTTTGGTGCCGGGGGCGGTAACTCTCTCGTCTTGAGCATAAAATGTTCAGGCATACGAGTCATCACAAATGCGAGCAAATCTTTCTCCCCGGAATTAAATGCTGCTTCAACCAATTGAAGAGCCTGCCTGTTCATTTCATGATTTAATTCAACACCGCTTGCTAAAAGGTAATCGCATACGCGTGAAAGAGCTTGCTCGGCAGGTGTGGATGCCATGATTATTTTCCTTCAGGTAGAATATTATTATTTGCGGGTAAACGATAGGTCCAGGTTTCCGTTAATGTATATTGGTCATTACGCAAAAATGCTCGAAGATGAAGGGGCTTCGATGCGACATGTTTAGCGAGTATTGATAAGCGCCATCCATTAATAGCTTCATTGTAGACCACGTAATGCTCAAGAATCTCGGAACCCTCTAGCGCTGTCACGTGACTGCTAATAGGAGCACCAGCAGAAAGTTTATCTAATTTACCTCCCTCAAAATCAACAGTAATTCGATAGGCACCAGGAGCGGCTCCACCGCCGATACGGTTCCCATCACCAATGAAAGTGTTGACCACGGTGCCCATGGGATTCTGCGATGTATTGGATTCTCCAAAATTCACATGATAAGAATAGGTCAGTGATGTTTCTGGTGTCACAGAAGATTGTGGTGACCAGAATGCCACAATGTTGTCATTCGTCTCATCGTTTGTCGGGAGCTGCACCAGTACGATATGACCTTTGCCCCACTCGCCTTGAGGCTCAACCCACGTGCTGGGACGCTGCTCATAACGTGCGTTTAAATCTTCATAATCTGAAAAGATGACGTCACGCTGCTCCAGACCGAAGCCGAGCACATTCTCTGTCATAAAATAGTCCATTTCCAGGGTTTTGGGGTTTAATAATGGACGCCATAGCCATTCATCGTTCACGCCATCATGGATTTGCAATCCATCAGAATCATGAACTTGCCTGCGCCATTCTCCCTTTGGCCGCGAGGTGTTATCGCCATAAAAAAACATACTGGTTAAAGGTGCAATACCCACTAAGTTGATTTCTTTCCGTGGGAAGAGGGTCATCTTGACTCGTAAGCGCGTTGGGCTACCGGGGACAGCCGTAAATTGATAGGCGCCCGTGAGACTCGGACTATCTAACAGGCCATAAAACACCATCTCATTTGCGTCAGGAGAGGGTCGAACTAACCAAAACTCTGTAAATGCAGGAAACTCTTCCCCTGTAGATAATCCCGTATCGATGGCCAGTCCTCGCCCTGAAATCCCAAACCAATTGTCCTTACCGACTGCACGAAAATAGCTAGCTCCGGCAAACACCAAAAACTGATTTTGCTCATGCGATGAATTGAGCGGAAAGGTCAGCTTAAAGCCTGCGGCCCCAACATTCATCGGGACGCGCCTCTCAACTTCAGGGTCATCAAAGGTAAAGTTATCTCTACTGACAGAAATGGGCTTGACCCCACTTGCATCGATGACATTCAAGTGAATGGCATGAGTGAAATAGCGTCCTGGCGGCATTAACATGACTTGAAATTTTGATTTGCTTTGCCGCCACAAACTTTTCTCGGGATCAAAGCGAATGCTCCGGTGGGCATCATACGACATATCAAGCATGACTTGGGGGACAGGTTGAGGGGCTTCGTACTCCTGATGGGCGAGTTCTTCCGCTTGTTTCACCACATCAACAAAATCAAATTTTGCTTCGACATAAAGTGGACACATGATGAACGTGAGAAGCGCGAAAATTTGAACTACATTACGTTTCATTCGAACTCCTAAGAATTTCTGAATCATAAAATATATACGTACCTATACCAATCCATATAGTTTTAAGTATCTCCCTACTCATGATTGGGAGAGGAGACTATGTAAGGTGAAGGGAAGATCTGAGAGGAAGTGTCAAGAATTCCCTCTCAATCTCATCTGCTTAATCTTCTCGTTAATGTGGCGAAGGTATAGAAGCCTATCAGCAATTGGTTATTATATGAATGTGTAAATATAACGCCAATTATTAAGAGTGTTTTGTGATGCCACGATACATTCAATATCACTCACCTCTTGGCTTCAGTTGTCATACATTGCCAACGAATCAGCCTTATGTTCTGTTTTCTTTCCTCATATTCTGTAAGTGGGAAGTAGTTGACTAATCAATATATTCGACAAAACCAAGTTTTCATTAAAAATAAACTGAAGACACAATTTTTTCAGATCTCAGGTGACAGTGAAATTATTGTATTTTCAGAGAGAGGAAGCAAGTGATTTTTATTCGAAAATTACCAGAGATTTATCCAATTACAATATTAGACCGATTCGATATACAGCAGAGAGGCTAGATTTTTGTCCTGGGAGCTTTTCCCATTGATGCTGAGCTTTCGAGAGTCCGTACACGAGAAACTTAACTGAATGAAGGGAACACCATACGAGTATTTGGAAACTATCAGAGAAGGAGGTTAATGCAAGTTGAAAAAGTATACACTCACGATTCTGCCTACAGTTATTCATAAAGGCAACGTAAGAATGTATCATGCCCAGTTTTGTTAGATTTCTCGTATGATTATGGACGTTCTGTTGTCGAAAACTTACCTAAACCCCATTTAGGTCCATGATGTTCCGGTAGGCCGAGGGTCATCTTGCCCCAGTCTCTCAAAGGCGGAGGCAAAACCTATCGTACAGCTAGGTAGCGTGACTAAAAATCTGAGATTTCAATTGAAATCAAGGGTAGCTGGGGGAAGTTTAGGTATTCATCTAACCAGTCAGTCAAATTTCTAGATAAACTTAACAAGATCAACCTGATTGGTGATACATCCTTAATCGTTGTAGATGCTCCTAACGTCTTAACAGGGTGAATTCCGGCAATCTTCATGGCTGGATTCCCAACCCGGCCGATAGCCCGAACATGAATGTTGGCAGGATCGATGGGTTGGTCACGACTCTGCGCACCTTCAGGTCGTCGTGAAGGACAGCTTTTCATTACCATTTTCGATGCTATCCTGCTATCTGTGTGGCTATACCATTTTCGAGCAATCTCATGTGCGGGTCATGTTTAGACAGTGCGCTCAACCAGTAAAAGTGAATTTGAGAGTATGACAATAGATGGAGAAAAAAGACTGGGCAAAAAACACTTGGCCAAGTTTGTGGTTGTCATGATTGTGCTGATTGCCATGACGGTTGCGTGCACAAACAGCAGCGATCAGGATGACATAGTAGAAATCAACTTTTGGGCCATGGGTCGCGAAGGGGAGATTGTTCCCGAGCTGCTCAAAGGGTTTGAACGAGAGAATCCGGGTGTTCGTGTCATTGTTCAGCAAGTTCCCTGGACTGCCGCCCATGAGAAATTGCTGACGGCATTTGCGGGAGACGCTCTGCCTGATATCGCTCAGATGGGTAATACATGGATAGCGGAATTTACCGCGCTGGATGCCATTGCCAGACTGGACGAAATGACCAAGGCTTCTTCCATTATTGTGAAGCAGGATTATTTCCCGGGTATCTGGGCGACGAATATAGTGAACGAGGCACTGTATGGGGTGCCCTGGTACGTGGATACGCGGTTGCTCTTCTACCGAAAGGATATACTCAGTGCCGTCGGGATTGATCGCCCACCACGTAACTGGGCTGAATGGATGCAGGCGGCAACGGCCGTGAAGCAACACGTTGGGAAAGACAACTTTGCCCTTTCCCTGCCTTTGAATGAATTTGATATGCAAGTGTCCCTTGCTCTCCAGCAAGGAGTTCCATTGCTGCGAGACGGTGAAAGATATGGCAATTTTTCCAGCCCGAAGCTGGTGACAAGTATTGATTTTTATCTCGACTTTTTCCGAAAGGGGCTTGCACCAATTTTCAGTGAATCCCATATGTCCAATGTGTGGGATGAATTTGCACGCGGTTACTTTACGTTCTATCTGAGCGGGCCATGGAATATAGGAGAATTTCGGCGCCGATTGCCTCGCGAGATGCAGGATAACTGGATGACGGCTATATTGCCGGGACCGACTGGTCCAGGTGCATCGACAGCCGGCGGTTCAAGTCTCGTGGTGTTTAAACATTCAGTACATAGAGACGTAGCATTCCGGCTTATTGAATTTCTCTCCCGTCCAGAAATCCAGCAACAGTTTTACGAGATAAGCGGCAATCTGCCGCCTCGACGGACAAGCTGGCTTGGAAACCGGCTTTCTACCGATCCATATGTCAGGGCTTTCATGGAGCAGCTTGAGCGTGCAGTTCCGACACCAAAAATCCCTGAATGGGAACGCATCGTGCAGGAATTGCGTATGGTGACCGAGCGTGCAGTCCATGAGAACTGGACCGCTGCCCAGACAGCGCGTGAATTGGATAGCCGGATTGATCGAATTCTCGAAAAGCGACGCTGGATGCTGGCGCGGAAAGAAGGAGACAGTTCGTGAAACCATCTATTGCAGGCTGGCTGTTGGCCGGTCCAGCGTTGGCTATCATTACCGTCTTTTTCTTTCTGCCCGTACTGGCTGCCCTGGCCATTAGTCTGACAGACTTTGACATTTATGCTCTGGCCGATCTTTCTAATCTGCGGTTTGTCGGCTTCCGAAATTATACCGAGCTGTTGCAGAGACCGCTGTTCTGGCAGGCACTGGGTAATACTCTGTACTTCGTGCTGGCCGGTGCGCCGCTGTCGGTAATGGTTTCACTGGCGGCGGCACTGTTGTTGAACGGGCAGCTGGTGCGTTTCAAGGGATTCTTCCGGACCGCACTGTTTGCGCCGGTGGTGACGACGGTTGTGGCCGTAGCCGTGATATGGCGATATCTCCTGCATACCCGCTATGGGTTGTTCAACTATAGTCTTGACGGATTAGGCTTGCCCACTGTGGACTGGCTTGGTGATCCGAATTTTTCCATGCCGTCAATTATCCTTTTCGCAGTCTGGAAAAACTTTGGGTACAATATGATTATTCTTCTGGCGGGTCTTCAGGCAATACCTAGCGATCTGTACGAAGCGGCCCGCATTGATGGTGCCAATGCCCGGCAGCGTTTTTTCTATGTCACATTGCCTGCTCTGGTTCCCTCGCTGTTTCTCGTTGGGGTACTGACCATGGCAGGGTATTTCCAACTCTTTGCCGAACCCTATGTGATGACACAGGGCGGTCCTGTCCAAAGTACACTCAGCATCATCTATTTAATGTATGAAGAAGGCTTCAAATGGTGGAGTCTGGGTTCTGCATCCGCAGTCGCCTTCATTCTTTTTCTGTTTATGATCGCTGCGGCCATTGGCCAGCTTGTTATCATGCGACGGTACGGAAGCGGAGTGTAACTCATGAGAACACACTCGAGAGGATTTGGTGCAAATATCGGCTTAAGTTTCCTTGCTGTATTTGCCGTTGGTCCGTTGCTGTGGATGCTGAGTGTTTCATTTATGTCTCCAGGAGAAGCCAGTAGTTTTCCGCCACCGCTATTACCGGAAACCCCGACACTCACCAATTATCTTATGCTCTTTGAGTATTCAAGCATGGGCAGAAACTTCCTAAATTCTCTGTTTGTCGCGTCGTCGGCTACGCTGTTGTCGCTCACGTTTAATGTCTCGGCCGGATATGCATTTGCCAAACTGGAATTCAAGGGCCGGCAATTACTGTTCCGAGGGCTTCTGAGCGCCCTTGTCATTCCTGCGCAGGTTTCTATGATTCCGCTGTTTCTGATGTTGAAAGGTATGGGACTGGTCAATAGCTGGATTGGTGTGCTGATCCCCTTCGTGGCCAGCATATTTGGGATCTTTCTGGTCCGGCAGTATGCCCTGTCCATTCCGACCGAACTGATTGAGTCGGCCAGAATTGAAGGAGCCAGTGAAATACGTATTTTCCGGTCAGTTATCTTACCGTTACTCACACCCATACTGATCACACTAGGGCTGTTTACTTTCCTCGCTGCATGGAACGATTTTTTGTGGCCACTCATCGTTCTCACCGACAGTGATAAATATACCTTACCAATTGCCTTGGCATCTCTATCACGAGAGCATGTGCAGGATGTCGAATTGATGATGGCAGGAGCGGTGGTCACGGTGACACCGGTCCTCATTCTATTTCTGACACTTCAGCGTTTCTATATGAGTGGTTATCTGGCGGGAAGTGTCAAAGAATGAGATGTTCATGGTGGACACCATGCTGGTTATTTGCCGGAATGGCATCCTTGTCAATTGGCGTGTGCGCAGCGGGGGAGAAACCCGCCCATCAAGAAGTCCAATTGTTAGATGGTTTTGAGAATGTCGGGGAATGGACAGCAGACGCCACGGAAGACAGCGATGCATTTGTCAGGACGACAGAAGGCAAGAGAGGCAAGGCGCTCCAACTTTCGTATGAATTCCGGACTTCAGGAGTCGCATACGCACGCCGGGCACTACCACTAGATTTATCAAAAAATTTCGAAATGGTCTTCCAGCTCAAGGGCGATGCCCCACAATCGACCTTTGAGGTGAAGCTGGTTGATGAAAGTGGTGCGAATGTCTGGTGGAAGCAATTTCGTAATTACGAGTTTTCTGATGATTGGACAACAATCCGTATCCGGCGGGACGATTTCCAATTTGCCTGGGGACCAACCAAAGATTCTCATCTGAAGACTATCGCCAACATGGAGTTTGTTATTGTTGGCGCTAACGGTGACACAGGTGCGGTAGAGTTCGATACACTTGAGTTTCGAGCGTTGTCTGAACCGCCGACAGTTGTTCCTCCTGTCATCGCAACAGTCGGTGATGTTCCTGCTCCTACCGCAGTTGACGGTAACTCAAAGACTGTCTGGACGACGTCAAAAGCCACGGACCTCACGCTTGATCTAGGCTTTATGCGCGATCTTGGAGGTCTGACGTTGCGATGGGCCAAAGGGCAGGTCCCCAAAGCGATTGATATAGCAGTTTCAGAAGATGGAAGAGCCTGGACGGAGCCGGACTGGCAATTGAATATAGGACCTTCCTCGACAGGAACCACGAGTTATTTTCGAACAACAGAAGCATTCGGACGTTATATTCGTCTTTCAGTTATACCGAAATCCACAGATCAGATTGTCCTGATGGATGCAACGGTCGAACCACCGGAATTCGGGCAAGATGATAATCACTTCTTGCTCTCCCTCGCTCAGAAAGCACAAAAGGGATTCTATCCTCGCAGTTTCTTTGGTGAGCAGATTTACTGGACGATTGTCGGTGCCCCTCAGGGGGGACGTGCAGCACTGTTGTCAGAAGATGGCGCAATAGAACCAGGACCCGGGGCTTTCTCGATTGAACCGTTTGTGATCGAGAACAATACCGTGAAGAGTTGGGCGAATGCCGAGCATAGCCACAGTCTGCTGGACAAGTATCTGCCTTTGCCACGAGTGCGCAGAACGCATGAGGGATTTACTCTGGATATCAGTGCACATCGCCCCCCTGTGTATCTGAACAAAGACAGTGAGACGGACGGCAACGCCCGCGATGTGGTGACTCGATACCGTGTGGCCAATACCACCACTATCCGGCGAACGCTCACGCTGGCTCTTGCCATTCGCCCAATACAGGTCAACCCGCATACCCAGACACTGAACCTGGTTGGGGGAGCCAGCAGAATTGAACAAATCAGCTGGAATGGTACCGCGTTTCAAGTGAATGAGAACTGGTCTGTCTATCCTGACCTGAAGCCGGACCACGTGTCACTAACGGGCTTTGAACGAGTCGGCTTCCCGCATAGACAACATATGGCAGCAACGACAGACTCACACAGCCTGGCTGCTCCAGGAGGCTTCGGCTCCGGCGTCATGTATTTTCATTTTGATCTGAAGCCAAGTGAGGTTCGCGATGTGACGCTCGTCACCGTGCTCGGAAATGGTGACGTATATACGCCTGATCTAAGCCGCAAGACCATTGAATTCGCCGAACTGGCGGCAGCCGACGAATGGCGTGAGATTCTTGGCCAGGTGGAAATTTCAGGACCTCCTGAATCCATGCAGATTCTCAATGCCCTCAAAACCGCGTTGGCTCATATGATGATTACGCGCGAAGGGCCTGCACTGCGTCCAGGACCACGATCTTATGCTCGTTCGTGGATACGTGACGGAGCCATGATGAGTGAAAGCTTTCTGCGTCTTGGGCTCAATGGGCCGGCAATCGATTTTGCCCGCTGGTACGCACCATATCAGTTCTCGAGTGGTAAAGTACCTTGCTGTGTGGATAAACGTGGCGCTGATCCAGTTGTCGAAAATGACAGCCATGGCGAACTGATTTTTCTGATAACGGATATTTATCGTTACACCAAAGATTCTGCCTTTGCTGAGTCTATGTGGCCTTATGCCGATAAAGCTGCCGCCGCGCTTGATACACTGAGGTTATTGGAACGGACGAAACGCAATCCTGAGGGTGACCGCAAAGCACTCTACGGTCTGTTGCCACCCTCGATCAGCCATGAGGGCTATTCGGACAAACCAGCCTATTCATTTTGGGATAATTTCTGGGGATTAAAAGGGCTGAATGATGCGACTTTTCTTGCTGAGGAACTGAAGCATACCGACCGCTCAGTAGAAATCATGACCGATGCCTCCGAATTTTCCGGGGATATTGGAGCATCCGTCCAGTTGTTGGGTGCAGAGCTTGGATACGTGCCGGGGGCAGCCGACCGAAAGGATTTTGACCCAACATCTACGACAATCGCGCTGTCGCCGACCAATGCCGCAGCAACCCTGCCCCGAGAGTTGCTGGTCGCCACGTTTGAGAAAGCCTGGTCAGAGTTTGTCGCGCGGCGGGATGAGAAAAAGACGTGGGGTGTATATACACCATATGAATTCCGCCAGGTGAGTGCTTTTGTGCGTCTAGGTGAAGTAGAACGTGCTCACGCCTTGCTAGACTTTTATATGGATGACCGCCGTCCGATTGAATGGAACCAATGGAGTGAGGTGATCAGCCGACGTAAACGAGAACCGCATTTTATAGGTGATATGCCTCATACCTGGGTGGGGTCGGATTTCATCCGGGCGGTGCTTGATCTGTTTGCCTATGCAAATACAGAAACGGACTCACTTGTTATCGGCGCTGGCCTGCCAAGCTCTTGGCTTCAAGGTGAAGGGGTCCGGGTGCATGGGCTGAGAACGCCTTATGGCGAAGTTTCCTATACGGCGCGTGATACAGGCGGTCAGGTGCATGTTGAACTAGAAGGATTGACCATGCCTCCTGGCGGCTATCTCCTGCCAACCTTCCAGAAGGGCAACGTCAGAATGACATTCAATGGAAACCCTGTGGACGTTTTCGGAACGCCACCATAAACCGGTTGCTGCGACCATATGAGTTTCAGACGCTTCAAACATGAGGACGAACATATATGAAAAACAATTTGACGTTTCCTGACGGATTTCTCTGGGGTGCTGCCACATCGGCATACCAAATTGAAGGAGCTCCACTGGCAGATGGTGCAGGCCCAAGTATATGGCAGCGTTTTGCCCACACACCAGGAAATACTGTGAATGGTGATACCGGCGACGTAGCCTGCGATCATTACCATCGATGGCGTGAGGACATTGCGCTCATGAAAGATCTAGGGTTACAGGCCTATCGATTTTCTGTGGCCTGGGCCCGTATTTTTCCTGAAGGCAAGGGACGCCGGAATGAGAAAGGTTTGGATTTTTACGAAAAACTGGTTGACGGCCTTCTGGAAGCAGGTATTGAACCTCTCGTAACGTTGTATCACTGGGATTTGCCGGCAGCGTTGGAAGATCGAGGGGGATGGCTCAATCCAGACATTGCGTACTGGTTTGCAGACTATGGAGAAACCATGTATCAGCGGCTGGATGGCCGGGTAAAAAAATGGACGACACTCAATGAACCATGGGTGGTCACTGACGGCGGCTACTTGTATGGCGCACTAGCCCCAGGGCATTCCTGTCACTATGAAACGCCCATTGCCGCGCATAATCTTATGCGCGCTCATGGTGCGGCTGTTCAAGCTTATCGAACTGTCGGGGCACATGAAATCGGCCTTGTCGTCAATATAGAGCCGAAGTATCCGGCTTCAGAGAATCCCAAAGATCTAGCGGCCACCAACCGCGCAGATGCGTATATGAACAGGCAGTTTCTTGATCCTGCACTTCTGGGATCCTATCCGGAGGAAATGAAGGAGATATTCGGTGACGCCTGGCCTGAATGGCCCGCTGAAGATTTCGACCTTATTCGTCAGAAGATTGATTTTATTGGGCTGAATTATTACACCCGTGCCGTAACCTGTGATAAGCCGGACGCCTTACCAGTCAGGGCCGGGACCATTCGACAACCCCATAAGACCTACACCGAAACAGGGTGGGAGGTTTATCCAGACGGCCTGTCCGATACGCTGCTGTGGCTCAAGAAGCGTTATGGAGAGATGCCGCTGTATATCACCGAGAATGGCTCGGCATTTTTTGATCCACCGAAAGCGATGAATGGCCGTGTCATTGATCCATTACGGATGGATTATCTGAATCAGCATCTGTGCGCAATCCGAGCAGCGATTGCGAAAGGCGTAGATGTACGAGGATATATGGCTTGGTCACTCATGGACAACTATGAATGGTCTCTTGGGTACGCCAAGCGATTTGGGATAGTTCATGTTGATTTTGAGACCCTTGAACGAACACCAAAGGATACGGCTCGTTACTATTCGGAAATTATCAAATCCAATGGTTCGATTCTGGACGAACCGTTTCTGCCTCTCGCTGGGCATACGCGTCATGGCTAGTTTGACCCTGAAAAATATTCACAAGAGCTTTGGGAACACCGCCGTATTATCCGGCATTGATCTGGCTGTTGAAGATGGTGAGTTTGCCGTGATTGTCGGCCCTTCGGGCTGCGGAAAGTCCACCTTGTTGCGTACGGTTGCGGGTCTTGAAGATATTGATACAGGAACAATCACCATCGGAGAAAAAGATGTCACAAGGCTTCCGCCTTCGAAGCGTGGGATTGCGATGGTGTTCCAATCATATGCTTTGTATCCGCATATGACTGTCTATGAAAACATGAGTTTCGGAATGAAAATTGCCGGAGCACCTGCGGGAGAAATTGATCAGGCTGTGCGCGCTGCGGCCGATACACTTGGCCTGACAGCATTGCTTGATCGTAAACCAAAAGAACTTTCCGGTGGTCAGCGACAACGTGCAGCCATTGGCAGGGCAACAGTCAGACGCCCGAGCATATTTCTGTTTGATGAACCTCTGTCAAACTTGGATGCCTCCTTACGTGTGAAGATGCGTCATGAATTTGCACGACTGCATGATACGCTTGAGACAACCATGGTTTATGTCACGCATGACCAGGTAGAGGCGATGACACTGGCAGATCGTATCGTCGTTCTGAAGGATGGTCGTATTGAACAGACGGGTTCGCCGCACGAACTGTACAATCATCCTGTCAACCGTTTTGTGGCTGGCTTTATTGGCTCTCCAGCCATGAACTTCCTAGCCGGATCGGTAGTAGAAAGCCGGTCGGATAACATCATTGTTCGACTTAAGAGCGGCGCGACGATTCAAGTGCCTGCCCGTTCTCGAGAACTTTCTCCTGATTCTCTGGTCACGCTTGGTATTCGTCCTGAGCATGTGTCGACAGAAGGCCATCACAATTTTGTAAAGACAGAGGTCATGCTCGTGGAACCACTCGGCAGCCATTCCTATGTCTATCTGGATACGCCAGATACCGATGAGCCACTGATCTTTCGGGGGTCCGGTAATTTTCGTGCCACGAAAGGAGACAGACTGACGGTGTCTATTTCGGCAGACCACTGCCATCTATTCGAGAATCACGGCAAGGTGCTTCGGTAAACTCTTTCGAATCCATCACGGGAAGCCAAAGGAGAACATTGATGACAGTTCATAAAAGAAGCATGTGGTCGTTTTTGACTGCCCTAGCTCTGTTGGTATGGTCCGTGACGCCAGCACTATCGACATCCGACATACCGGCTAAGATACCGTCCAAGGACGCGTGGCGCATTTCCGCATCCTCGATCCAGAGCGAGGAATTCAAACCGGATTACCTGGCTGATGGTGACACTGAGACCCGCTGGTCCAGTCAGCCAAAGGATCAGGAATGGGTTCTCGTTGATCTAGGAAACGTAGTTATGATGACCGGCTTCACTCTCCACTGGGAACACGCGTATTCAAGCCAATACAGCCTCCAGGTTTCTACCGATGCCCAAGAGTGGACCACGGTGTATGTAAATAATGCTAGCGACGGGCAGATGGATGATATCTACATCCGGCCCGTTTCAGGGCGATATGTCCGGCTGGAAACACGGGCGCGAGCAACCGGATGGGGGCATTCTTTGTGGGAATTCGACGTTAAGGGGACAGATGATCTGGTGGAGATCACTGTGGTCTCCGGTGGTGGAAATAATGTTCCGGCCATGATGGATGGTCGGAGAGATACGGTCTGGAAAAGCCAAGCTGTTGACCGAGCGGAATTGCTTCTGGACCTTCGCAAGGCCAGGACGATTTCTGGACTCCGTATAGACTGGGGCCAGCAGTATGCTGGTTCGGTAGAGATGTCAATTTCACTGGATGGAAAGGAATGGAAACAGGTTTCTTCCATTACCAGTTCGGGCTCAGAGGGACAAACCGATTTTGTTCCGCATGAGGCATCAGAGGTGCGCTATATCAGGCTGGTGCTTGCTAACCCTGTAATCGCCGAAGGCGGTTTCGAGATTGGCGATATTTCATTGCGTGGTCCCATGGAAGCCTTCACCCCATTTGTCCAGTTTCAGTTTGATGCTCGAAAAGCTCCTTACGGCGATTATCCTCTTCATTTACGTGGACAGCAAACCTACTGGACGCTGGTCGGTTTGCCAAAGGATAGCGAAGAAAGTCTGTTCGATGAGTATGGCAATCTGGAATTCAGGCGTGATAGTCCCACGCTGATGCCCTATGTCAAAGAAGGTGAAAATCTCTATTCGGCTGCCACAGCTGCAACTATTACCCAAGAATTACAAGATGGGTACCTCCCTGTTCCCTCCGTACAATGGGAAGCAGGCAATGGGCTGCACTTCAGATCTGAAGCCATCACCAGCGGTCCCGTCGATACAAGCATCACGTATGTGCGACATACACTTGAAAATCGCTCCAATGCTGTTCGGTCAGGGGAAATCATCGTCAGTGTCAGGCCCGCACAGATCAATCCCAAGTGGCAATATGGCGGACTCGCTCCTATCAACTCAATTAAATACGAGTACGAAACCGGGAAACCACTACGGATCAACGACAAGAATAGCTACGTCTCCCTTTCGCCCTCCGACAGTTTCCTTGCCCTGCACTATGCCCACGGGGATATTGCCAACAGCCTACGAGGTAAGGGTGTTCCAGGCGCAAGGACGGATCGCGAGGGCGATACGGCATCTATTGATGATGAAACCGGGGCCGGGCTGCTCTCGGCTGCCTGGATATATACGTTTACCTTGAAGCCCGGTGAATCCAAGGAGGTTGTTCTTGCTGCTCCCTTGCATAAGACTCTGTCTAATTTGAAAACCGCCGAGGACTTCGAAACGTTGCAGCAGGAATATGTGACATTCTGGACTAACAAGCTTAACCGAGTGGGCTTTGAACTAGCAGATAAGGCAGTCGAAGATACGGTGAAATCTCAAGCAGCCTATATTCTGTTGAACAATGATGGCGTGGTCATCCAGCCTGGAGCGCGTAGCTACAACCGGACTTGGATGCGGGACGGCGCGATGATTTCTTCCACGCTCATGCGACTGGGTTTTTTCGAGGAGGTTAAGGAATATCTCGACTGGTATGCCGAACGCGTTGAGCCCGATGGACTCGTGCCTCCTATTCTCAGCAACAACGGTCAGGTATATGACGGATGGGGAAGAAATATCGAATGGGACAGTCAGGGTCAGTTCATTTATGCGATCATGGAGTACTATCGTTTTACCGGTGATCGGGATTTTCTGGCAAAACATTTTGATGCTGCTCACCGGGCAATGAAATACCTGGTCACATTGCGAGCGCGTACGCTTGATCCAGACTCTTACGGAAAACTTGAGTCTGGTGAACGCCTGAAAGGCATATTACCCCCGTCCATCAGCCATGAAGGTTTCATCAAACCCGTACACAGCTATTGGGACGATTTCTGGGCTATTTGTGGCTGGGCAGACGGTATTGAAATGGCTGAGATCCTTGGTCGGGAGGAGATCGCAGGCTGGGCGAGGATTGAGGCAAAAGATTTGAGAACAAGCGTTAGGGAATCCATTGAAAAGACCATTGCCTGGAAGTCCCTCGACTATATTCCTGGAGAAGCGGATCAGGGCACTCCCGACCCGACCTCCATTGCCATTGCCCTGTTTCCCACTGAAGCAAGGCATGTTCTTCCGGTAGATATTCTGAAACAGACGTTTCGGAATTACTACCGGATGGTGATGGAACGCGATACAGGGTTGGAATCCTATGCCTATACGCCTTACGAAGTACGAAATATTCTGGCTCTGACCACCCTCGGGTATCGAAAGGAAGCATTCGACTTGCATGAAGTTTTATTCAAGGGCAGGCGCCCGGCGAATTGGAATCAATTTGCTGAGGTTGTCCATTCCGAAAGCCGCAAGGGGACATATATCGGTGACATGCCGCATACGTGGGTCGGGTCGGGGTATGTCAATTCGGTCCGTGGTCTCATCGTGATGGAAGAAGACGATAGTAAAATCCTCAACTTGCTGTTTGGCACTCCGCGCGAGTGGCTTGTGGATGATGGTATTTCCCTTTCTGATTTTCCCACACATTTCGGAAAACTCATGATGCAGGCGAAATGGAATGACAACGAGCAGAGCCTGAATGTCGATGTCAACCTGCCGCAAGGCACTGCTAAGAAAATTTATGTTCGCTGGCCAATCCACAAAGATGATAAGCCCGAGCAGCTTATAGTAGAGAACAATGAACACTATCACGTTGATGAGCACGGCATATGGTTAACAGGCACGACTTTCCGATTAGTTGCCAAATGGTAGAATATTGATATGATCTTCTTATAAGGATGCAAAAAAAGGGAGCGCTTTACAACGTCATTCCACTGTCGAGTATGCGCACCGGAATCCATCAAAATCTGAAACACTGACAACATTGAAGCACGATTGTTAACCGCTTGGAGTAGATGGCAAAAAACCCGGGAAGTGGCACACGGCTTTCGAGGACGCTGCACGAAAATGGTATTATCATCTTAATCGACCGCAGTTTAAAGATTTGCGCATTGCCATTGGATGGTAATGAACAGGATGTGCCGGGTGTTCTTCAGGCGCTCTTGTCATTTTTGCATCTTACCAACATAGTTAGGGCTAAACTTTCAACACCAATAGTAGATCATCTCGTAGATGACCGTGACATCACGGCCGCCAAAAACCCTTGTCAAATTCTTGAAAACTGAGACGGATAGTGATGGCGCAGCCAGATAGCGTGATTTGTTAATCTGAAATGAAAAATGAACACCTCGATAGCTGGAGTTGGTGGGATGATCCTCACCAGTCAATCTTTACCATGCAACTGGACAATAGAGTGATACGTAAGGATATTGGTTGATGGCTTTAAAATCACAAAAAATTCTATCGGTATTCGGGATTCTGTGTGTCATGTTGATGGGGCTGCAATTCGTGAACGTTGTCGGAGCAGCCACATTGCGTCACGCTAAAAATATGAGCTTTCCATCACAATGTGTGGAAGAAGACAACGTGAATATTCCGATCTATGGCGGCTATGTGTCCGAATACCAAATTACTTCGACATTTCCAACCTATTATCCACTCTCAACTGGTCAGAAGGATCTCTGTCTTTCAGACATCACGAATTGCGAGCAGGCGTGGGACATGCGACCAACCGCGCAGATTGCATATTACGATGCAGCGCAACAGACGATGAAATTTGCCTGGCAGTCGCCTGGCTATTATTGGTATCCGATTGAAAGACCGGATGCGGTCAATGCCGATATCGGTCGCTTTGTGTCACTGGCGTATCCGCCGACAGATAGACATTGGGTAGGTTTAGCCGCGCCGCCCGCCATAGCCTATTATGACGCCCTAAATCACAGACTTATGTACATTGTCCGGGATACAAAAGGGAACTGGAGTCAGCCTGAGGTCGTCGATGACGTTGGCGATGTTGGGCAATATGCCGCTTTACGTATTAGCCGAGACCGGGTACATCACATCGTTTATTATGATGCGGACAATGGAAATTTAAAATATAGTCACAAGAGTGATCCCGAAAAGGTGGGCGGATGGGCTACCCCAACGATCCTGGATAAGAGCGGCAATGTCGGGCAGCATGCGACACTGGCGATCGGCCCAGATGGCAGACTGCATGTGGCGTACTACGATGCGGACACCAAAAATTTAAAATACGTCACTAAGGATGATAGAGATGAATGGTCGGTGCCAATCGTCTTAGATGCCGTCGGAGACGTCGGATCTTACGCCTCAATGTCCGTATATTATGAGGGTCGAAAAGAGAAAATGAACGGAGCGTATGAAGGACGCTATCCACATATCGCCTATTACGATGCAAGCAATGGGAATTTAAAATACATCTTCCTGGATCAACAGGGATGGGCAGCGCCGGTGGTGCTCGATGCAGTGAAAGATGTCGGCCAATATGCCTCGATGGCATTTGGTCCGGATGGCGCTTTGCATGTCGCATACTATGATGCCACGAATAAAGACTTAAAATATCTACACAAAGAAGCCACCGCGGCACATTGGTCGGAGATGATCGTTCTGGATGCGATGGGGGATGTCGGCCGCTTTGCTTCGTTAGGAGTGTCTGCGAGAGGACATCCCAATATTGCCTACTACGATGCAGACACCCAAAGTTTAAAATTTCTGTCGAAGACGAAAAAAACTGCACCGCATTGGGACATTCCCCAGGTGATTGCATCCGGGACTGCCGGTCAGTATGCGAGTTTAGTCACTTCAGGGTTTGTGGACCTTGTCGATCTCCAAGGCATGGACCTCTATAACGACGGTGAAGTGGCGGTCCGAGTCATGGATGTATCCGGGTGGGCTTTTGAATCGGGGATGGCTGTCCACATCGTGGGGGGGGAATCAAGACCGGACCACGATTTCATCCAATTTCTTAAACGAGCAGACGAGGAGCACGATCCCCCGCAAATATTTGTCCTCTATGCTAACGGATACGCACGGATCATTCCGCAACCGCCAGTGGGGCGGGAGGATCGTGTCTGTTTTGGGGCATCGATAATCGTTGGACCTGCAGAAGAACATCCAGTGTATCCGAACACGGCGATCGAGAGATTGGATATCGATCCGAAAAAGATGACCATTAAGGTAGGGTATAAGAATGGGTCGTCAGCGGTGTTACATCTACAAGCTGAACCGGGTAGGACGACGGTACGTGTAACGGATGTGACGTATGACACCGTTAGCAAGCCATTTGTCACCATGCGGTCCATGTGGGTGGCCGATGATAACAGTGACATTGCCAGGATACAGGCTGCATCGTTGCCGGGGATTATGCAAACGTACACGATCGTTCCCAAATATGGGGAATGGGGAATCCTACCAGGCGACTCCTGGTTTTTTTATCGGCCATTTTACTCGCGACACAATACATCCGCCCCGGATTTCAAAGTCGAAGTGCTGGAACCCCAAGGATATGTCGTAACCAAGCAGGCAGAGGACTATCGCTCTGGCACAATGATGAAAGTACCGCGTAAGACGGCCTCCGGAAAATTTACGGTACGAGGGCCGGGGAAAGCGAATTATGTGTTGAATGTAACAGATGGCATTTCGAACCCGTACCTTCGCATGCGGTATACCAAGGGGAAAAGCGCTGGTGATGTAGTCCATTTGTTGTTAGATGGTCAACGACAGTCGACCATTAAGATAGCCGATGAAGGATCCCTCGGTGATTATGGGATGACGGAAGACATACGGCTATTGGATAGGCTCTCCGCCGGTACCCACACGATGACATTCGATGTGCAATCGGATACCGATGCATTGGAGTTAGATTATTTCGTCATCCACAACAAAGTCGAAGATCCGGAAAGAGTTGCCACGTCGCGTGAGAATAACTAAAAGAACGTCCTTGTCTATATCTAGACACGAATTGATCGTTTGAAATCCTTCATTCGCAATTTGTTTAATGAAAACCATCTTGCATATGAGGTATTCTGCTGTTAGATCGATGAAGAAAACGTCGCGCAAAACTCGTGAGGGGACATATTGAGAATATCTGCGTAGCAACGTATCCTGGAGTCATTGTTAAAGTCTTCGGGTGTGAGACGAGCCATATACGCTCTCGCAATCCTGTAATATTCAGAGTTGATATCCACCATTCGCACTTTGGTTCGTCCTGATTCGTGATCAAGGATATCCTTGAAGGGCATCGGAGAGAATTGCCCGTTGTCAATTGTGACCATGGCGGCGTTCCCCCCATCGAGGAGAAATTGCGCTGCACAATATCCAAGATCCCGCGTATATTCCATATCAAAAGGAATTGGGTCGGCACACCGCAGCTCATATCCAATATTTTTAGATACTAACGTCATCTTGATCCCATGAGATTGCAATTCTTTGGCGACATAATCTTTCAAGATTTTCCCAATATCAAGTTCAGCTAATCGAATATGACCGTGCTCGTCATGTTCGATGAGCCCTAAGTTAGTCAACTCTTCTTGGGTAAGACATTCCCCCAACCCTTCGGCTATCACCACGACGCCATCGTTTCGATTCTGACTCAGTCGCTTCACGATTGCACCGACGACTATTCTCGACAATTGGGCCAGCGTCACCTTTTTCTTCTGAAATTCCTCAGGAATGACAGTCAATGTGGCGCCAGCGGCTTTGCCGATTCCCAAAGCCAAATGTCCCGCTTTTCGGCCCATGGTGATTGCAAAATACCATCGAGAAGTTGTTTGTGCATCAATCATGAGATTCCGGACGATTTCAACCCCAAGATGTCGTGCCGTTTGAAAGCCAAATGTCGGTATTCCACGGGGTAAACACAAATCATTGTCAATAGTTTTAGGAACATGGACAACTTGGAGTCGCCCATCAGCGATTTGCTCCAATTTTAACGCAGAAAAAGCCGTATCATCTCCACCTATCGTAATTAAGGCGGAAATCTTTAGTGCCTCAAGTGAGGTTAAGGTATTGGTTAAGTGCTGTGTATTGTTCGTGGGGTTGGCGCGTGAGGTTCCCAAACATGATCCGCCACGAAAATGGATGTGGCTGACAGACTCTCGGGTGAGTGGATAAATTTTTGACGTATCTCCTTGCATGATCCATTGAAATCCATCTTGTATTCCCACAACTTCTGCACCACAAAGGATACTTCGTATTGTCGCTGCCTCGATGACACTATTGATCCCTGGAGCTGGTCCTCCACCGACAAGAATACCGAATTGAGGCGTTGGTTTCTGCATGATGTGTCTTGCGTGTGTATGAGAAGATGACGTGTCAGGACTCGCGCCGCTGAGACCTCTTAGGTGTTGAAGGTTTCCGAACCACCAACACGGAACATGTCGCATGACACGCCACTCTGTTCGAAACGCTCCCTAAAAAGAACTTACGTAAACCAGTGGTCCCGCGAGACCCCAGCACAATCACATCACATTTCTTTCGTTCTGCAAGGATGAGGAGTTGCTCGGCTGGGTGGCCATATGCCAATTTTTTCTGCACGTGTAAATCCATTTTTTCTAGCAGGTCAACGTACACGCCTAGCATTTTTTCGGCTCGGTGTATTGGAGTGCGTTGGACTGTTGACGCCAACGGTTTCACTGCGTCATTGTCCGGCTTCTTTGTATGCGCAGTCAAGTGAGTGTCCAAAGTGGGTTGTTCGTTTACGGTCGAACAGACAATGATTTTGCTTGAAGGAGGAAACTTCAATTGACGGAAAATATTGACCGCTGCTTTGGCATCATCTGAACCATCCATCCCTACCAATATCTTCATACCAGAAGCACGGGAAATCCTCTGTGTTTCAGATTCACCTCTCACGATTAAGACTGAGGAGGGGGCTTCAGTCAGCACCCATTCGCTGACGCTCCCAAGCAAAAATCGTTGACAAACTGTACGCCCATATGTCCCAAGCACTGTCAGATCGATGTCGTGTTTTTCAATGGCATCGAGTATAGTTGCCCCTGGAATTCCAGTGTCAACTAAGGGAATAATCCTGAGGTTGGGCTTCCAGCAGGCTTCTGCCATCCTATTCACTAGATCCCAAGCCTTCTTTCTTTCACGATCATGGGCAAGCGAGGCTGGGTCATCGTGTTTCCCCCGAGCCTTAGACGATGAGGGTAGCGGCTCGACAACCATTAAGATCCTGAGTGTCGATCGTAAAGGGAAATGCACTTGCCTCAGAAATTGAATCGTGTTCTGGCTGTGCGTGGAATCGTCAACGGCAAGTAAGATATTCATCTCAAATACATCGTCCCTTTTTTCTCGTATAGAGACATCTTCTCGTGTTCATGGTCCTTCCTTCTCTCAAGGGGCATTAGCCAATGAAGGCGCTCTCTGTCTTATTTCAAGAGTAACACCGAATATGTCCCGTGATGGATCACCGAATGTGAAACACTCCCCAAGAGAAATCGATTCAACGTATCTTTTTTTTGTCTTTCCATGACAATCAAGGTGGCCCCGAGTCTTCGTGCTTCTTCATGGATGACGATGGAGGGCGCTCCAGATCTCACGATTGTCGATGTGGCATAGCCTACAGCAGATAGGCGTGTGGCGATCTCATTCGTGAATTGTTCGCTATCTTCGATGAGGTTTTTCCTCATAGATTCTGGAATGAGCGCACCCACAGGAAGAACGGGTTGTGCGAATGGTATGACATGAAGAAACGTCAGGTGAACCTTTCCTCGAAACGGATGTGTACTGAGGAACGAAACAATATGCTCAGCATCTGTCTTGTGTTCTATAGGAACCAGAACGTTCTGGAAGGAGTCATTCTTACCTTTCACGACCAGTGTGGAACAGGGCGTATGAGTCATCACTCGATGCGAGACACTCCCAAGAGCTTGCTCTCGAATGACTCCGAGACCGCGTGAACCAACGATGATAAGATCGGGTTTCTCACGTTCAGATATTGAAAGAATCACTTCTGCGGGGTGGCCTAGCTCAAGTCGTTGATGAATTGGCCCAAGATCATCTGGTAATTGTAACGCAACATCTTCGAGTATCCGGGTTCCGTCTTCCCGTAATGCCTCTTCCGCATGTTTAGAAAACTCATGGCCAATACTCATTCCCGTTCCCGGATATGCCAATTGTGGGACTTGAAGAGCATGGAGCAGAAGAATATCTTCCATGGGAGCCAATGCCTTTAGATTTTGAATGATCAATGTCGTATGCTCTGATCCATCAATGGCAACCACAACTTTCATCGATTGCTCCTTTCCCCCTTTTCAACGATCACCGGCTTGATGAAGCGACTCAGAGGAGTGGAGTGAGGGATTGACGACTTGCGCTTCCCACGCATCGAATCCTCCAATGAGATCTTTGATATTGGTAAAACCGTGCTGTTCTAGGAGACTGACGGCGATTGATGATCGATACCCATTCGCACAATGAGTCACGATGGGATGATCATTCGGAATTTCTTGAAGATGCATCGTGAGTTTTGGCAGCGGAATATTTCGACTATCATCGATGTGTCGTTGTTGCCACTCTTGTTTTGATCGAACATCCAAAATATGAGGCCGATGAGCCGTCATGATGAGTTCACTGAGGTGGGTTGCGGAAAGACGGTCTGTTTGAAGCGTCAGTTCAGGAGTGGACGCGAGGGCAGACACACCTCGCTGAAGATAGCCGACAACTTGCTCGAGCCCAACTCGAGCGAGTCGAATCAAGGCCTCTTTTTCCTGGCCGGAATTCGCAAGAAGCACGATCGGATGTTCGCGGTTGAGTATAGTGGCCGACCATATCTCAAAGTTCCCATCAAGGGAAATGTTCAAACTTCCACACAAGTGTCCTGTGGCAAACTCTTCGGGGGTTCTCACATCAAGAATCTGGGCTCTATCACTTTTGAGGTGAATGACTTGATCGAGTTCGAGTGGATTCAGTGACTCCTCGATCTTTTTACTCATCGTTGGATGATCGCGTCGATTCAGAAACGCGATATAGCTAAAGTATTCAGGAACCTCAGGACGATCGGTCGTCATTAACGTGATAAATGCATTTTTCGTCATCGGCTGTAAGGCATGGTTGCTCTGACGTTGCGTGCCAATGCTCGAAACATGTTCTATTCCTAATGTTTTCCCGCACACAGAGTCGCCATGCGTGGGATATACGAGGACTTCATCAGGTAAGCTAAGAAGCTTATCGTGCAGTGAATTGTAGAGCTGTCCCGCCATTACAGATGGGCTATATCCATTTTCCGTTATCAAGTCTGGGCGTCCCACATCACCAATAAGTAACGTGTCGCCAGTGAGGACCGCGTAAGGCTGTTCTCGTGACTTTGATTGGTCATACACGATGATCGATATACTTTCTCGCGTATGTCCAGGCGTCTCGATGATATTGAGACGAACAGCACCAAGCTCAACGTCGAACCCATTACGCATGGGACGAAAGGCATAGTCGGCATGTGCCTGAGCGCTTAAGCAAATTTCAGCGCCTGTTTGTTGGTGAAGTTCCAGGTGGCCAGCGACGAAGTCAGTATGGAAGTGAGTAAGAAATACGTATCGAAGTGTAAGCTGATGGATTTCGAGATCCTCGAGATATCGATCAATATCACGTTGCGGGTCCACCACGGCTGCTAGGTGAGCCTCTTCGTCGCCGATAAGATAGGATGCGTGCGATAGACTCTTTAAATAATATTGCTTGAAGAGCATGATATCCTCCATTTTCACGATTCTCAGGAACTCTACAAACCATGACGTGAGGTAGAGGACCGTTCGATCTCGGTAGAGGGTTATTTTCTTTTCCCGCGTATTAAAACCACTATGCCGATGACTCCAATAACGAGGGTCAGGATCCCAAAGAAGTATACGTCATCCATGATTGTCGAACTTCCTCTTTGACATCCTGAGGTCATGATACCTATCTATAAGATTAGAAATTTTTTCTTGGGACGGATTACGCATCTTAGTTAATGAGTTGAATTGCATTAAATAGACTGCGCTATCGGATAATTTTCTCTAATCGCATTTAGGAACCCTTTGCATGGGTATGATGACATGTGTTGACGCCCAATAAGCGCCAGGCTGGACAAAATCCCAAGAGGCCTGTTAGGAGGGCAACAATTCCGAGAATGAGTGTGAGCATTGATCCCCACATCGGAAGAGCCGTTAACCCACCAATTGCCAACAGCGTCAAGCCCAATCCCACACGGATGATTCTTTCAATATGTCCAATGTTGTGTTCTGAATCGCATTTCATACGACACCCCCTTGCAAAAGCATTTGTGATGCAATCTTGAAATATCTAAGCATCAAGAGTCATGCCAGGAGGACATGGCCTTATTCTGGGAAGATTTGTTAAAAGTTTCGCTCAGGCAAGCTGGAAACTGTCCCTTTTCTCTACACCCTTGCTTGAAGAGGAGTTCCAGAACGCAGCAAGAGGTAAAGTCAGAAGACAACCTTTATATAATCTTTTGATTTTTTCTCAGTACCTCTGCTCCGACGCCTGCAGGCTCTAGCCGTGCCACGACTCTTTTATAGGGTCGATGTGTGTTCTTGCGTTCTACCGGGCATGTGTATGCCGTGAGGAGAGATGAGGTTTCGCTAGCGTCCTCTGAGTGAACACCTCTCATAGTGGGCGGGGCTTGTTTAAGCGCAGTGAGTTGGCCTGCGCCACCACTATAGCGAATCCAATTAATTTCCAGTTAATTATTAAGACTGCCACAACGTAATATTACGCCTCAAACATCGAAAGTCATTTGAAGCGGCTATAGGTGTTCAGCTCATCCGATGAGTCTGGCCTGGGCGTTACTGGTTTGGGACCTCGTGTCACGTTCAAAACTTTGAACATCCCAAGCATGACATTTTTATCAAAGCCTCATGACAAGGTAAGACCATGAATTTCCATGAAGTCTAGGTTGAATCCATACGAGTGCCGAAACGCAAGGGCCTCGGCCGCCGGGACTCGCCTGGACTCGGACATCTTTAATGCATACCTCAGTTAGATTATTGAGTTAGGTTGGATCATGTAGGTGAGGAACGCATGGTCTTGCATGTATCTTGTCCAAGCATACCGACTAGAGTATTTGGATTTCAATAATTAGAGGAATAAGAAGTCAGGGGTTTTTGGGAAGGCAAGCGAATTTCTCTGAACGTTTTCGTCGGTCTTTTAAATGAAGTTTGTCTGTCTTCTAAAATTATCTGTGGGTATTTACTGGCAGGTTTCCTATATTGTCTTAACGATCATCAACCTCCGTAGACATTGAGCAGATTTGGTTCAATCATATGATCAAGAATGTCTGATCGTGCGATTAATCCAATAAGCCTCCCATCGCGGACCACCGGTACACGAATAATTCGATGAGTAAGCATAATTTGGATAACTTCTTTAGCCGTATCAGTTTCTTTTACAGAAATAGGGAGTGCATTCATAATATCTCCTGCTGTGATGACAGACAAATCTTTCCCGTTGCTCAAGGCTTGTAAGAGATCAAACTCTGTAACCATTCCTACGAGCAGGCTTCCTGACTCAATCACGGGCATTCCACTAAAGGTATCCGATTGCAATAAGACGGCAAGGTCTCGCGCACGGTATTGGCGTGTGACCGCCGCAACTCTGGTCGTCATCATGTCTCGAACTTTTTTGCGAAGATTGAACTCTTGCATGGTTCTCTCCTTCATGAGGTCGCATGGTTGTGCCTTCGATCAACAGGACTCAAGTGACACGTGTATTGATTTTGTGAAAAGTGGGTGCGTTCGGTCTTATTGGTTTCGTGAGTGAAGAAGGTTTTGCTCAAGATCTTCAATCCGCTCTAACAGCTCTAATGCCACGGCTACCCCGGCCCAATTAATACCTAAATCGCGATGCAGTCGGAGTCCACGGGAAAGCCTCTCTAAGGCTTCGGCTTCAAACAGGTCTTGCCCTTCTTGATCAGTATTTGATGTATGGACGATTTCCCATCGTAGACATACCTCCAAGAGTTCATCGCCGATCCCTAATTGAGTACAGAGTTCCTCTCGTCGATACCATTCTGGCTGAAAAAGTTCGGCGATGACTTGATCAATATCTTGCCTTGGTTCGTCAGGCATGGGTTGCCTCCTTGATGAGATGGTCCCGCGGGTTCGGATGATCAATGGTCTTGAGCTGTTGATAAAGCTCTTGTTCATGGCTAGTCATTTCAGTAGGTAGGGTGATGTCAAGAATGACAATCTGATCGCCGTGTTTTCCTCCTCGTGACGGTAACCCCTTCCCGCGGAGCCGCATTTTCTGTTTGGATTGACTCTTGGGTGGAATTTTCAGTCGCACCGGGCCTGTTAATGTCGGGACTTCTACGTCTGTTCCCAATGCTGCTTCCCATGGCCAGATGGGAAGCGTCACTGAGAGGTGGATGCCTTGTTTCTGAAAGACAGGATGCGGTAATGCATGAATGCGGAGATACAGATCACCCGATGGTCCTCCTCCTCGACCAGGTGCGCCTTTTCCTTTAACCCGTAGGCGTTCGCCTTCTTTGACGCCCTTGGGAATTCGGACGTCAATGATATGCGGTTTTCCAGTCGCATCAGTTAATTCCAATCGTCGGGTAGTCCCAGACAAAAAGTCTCGAAGCGGAAGTTGGACCGCTGCTTCCAGGTCAGCACCGGGCATAGCAAATCCTCGAAACGACGCCCCTGCATTTTTCGCTTCTCGTCCAAAAAGATCAGAGAAGATATCGCTAAAATCCTGGCCTTTTCCTTGTGTATAGAATGTTTCCCATCCCCCGGATGGCTCCTGTGCCCCTGACTCACGTTGGGCACGCTGATAGGCCTCCGCTTCCTTCCATTGCATACCATATTGATCATATTTCTTACGTGAGTCTTCATCACGTAAGACTTCATAGGCCTCATTTAATTCTTTAAACTTTTGTTCCATTTCAGCTTTTTTTTCGCCAGGATGGAGGTCAGGATGATATTTTCTGGCTAAACGACGGTAGGCTTTTTTGAGGTCGTCTGCGGAAGTAGTTTTTTCAATACCGAGGATGTCGTAATAATCGCGTGGTGTAGTAGGCATGAGATAGCGAAACCGTACTCTAAATAATTTTTTCTAAAGAAGTATCCTATCGAAAAGTCTTACGAATTTCGAATTGATTGTAAGTGGGCAATAAGAAGCCGTAATGGTCTATCACTCACTCAGCCATGAGGACGCCCCTTTACAATCCAAAATTTTTTTCATCTCTGTTATATCGCAATGACTATCTGTTTCGAAAATTAGGTTGGCCTATCGCAAATCATGTATCAGGTGATTTTAATGATGAAGGTCAGCAAAGATCAATGAAAACCCGTTGTCCTATATCTTTCTTGGGGACAAAAGAAAAATGGGAAGAATCGGTGGGGAAATGTGGGACGCAGAAAACTTGAGTCTGTGTAGCAGAAAGGGACTCTTTCATTTTTTAAAACATTGGCTAAAAAAGAGATTTGACCAGTGATCGATAACCAAGTTCCTTAGCCTATCGCCACGATTCCTAATGCGCCGGCGGCTAAACTTACCCCAATGCCAGGCATCACGTGCTTAGCAAGTCCCCGTCCTCCGAGCCACGTGGCAAGAAGGCCCTTGACAATCGTATTGGTCATCGCAGCAAGGGTAATCATGATTGCCGCAGACCACGAATTGAGCCCTTCTAAGTGAAATTGTATGACTGAGAGGGTAATGGCATCCACATCAGTGGTCCCAGCTAAAAGACTCGAGGCATACAGGCCAAGATTTCCAAGGTATATCTGAGCAGCTTTGGCTATAAATAATACGGCAGCAAACAACAAGCCAAACGTTAGTGCTGATTTGAGCTCAAAGGGGTTTCGATGGTGTACAGAGGCGCTTTCGGGTGGCAAATGGGAAGACTTCGAGTATAAGACCCACGCCATCCCATATCCACTTAACGCCATCGCTGCTAATGGGGCGATGAGAACTGGAAGGAGATCGACATTTAAAATGCCGACAATTACCAAGACTCGCACAAACATGGTGCTGGATGCCATAAGAATCGCCGTAGCTCCAGGTAAAGAAAGGTTGGGTGAATGTTTGACCTGACCAGCCAAGCTCATAGTCACGGCAGTCGATGAAACTAACCCTCCAAGAATGCCTGTAGTGGCCAACCCCTTTGCGGCTCCGATCATCCTGGTTGCAATGTAGCCTAAGAAGCTAATTCCTGCTACGAGAACGACCATGATTCCAATGTTAAATGGGTTCAGAACATGAAGTGGTCCAAAGGTCATATTGGGAAGGAGTGGCAAGACAACTAACGCCAAAATGACAAATTTGGCCGTTGCATAAATGTCGTCATCTGAAACATGAGTGATGGCTTGATGGAGTGGCTCTTTAAACGATAAAAGGGCCATGACGACTGAAGCACTTGCGATAATCAAGAGATATCGGTGAGTGGCGTCTAGTTGGAGGTTGGGTAGAAGCGCAAGGACTCCAAGAAGAAATGTAATGAGAGCTGCGATGGGTGTCGTCATACCAGATGCCGGATGTTTCCCACGCTCTTTATTATAGGAAACGACCAAAAATCCTCCTACAACAAGAAGGGTTCCCAGGATCGGCCAAAATCCAAGTGTTTGACCGAGCAATGCTGAGAGAGCTCCAGCTAAAGCAATTAACGGAAAAGTGCGAACTCCACCAGGACCAGGACGCTGCGCTGCTGTCTTGTCTTGTTGTCGCTCTAGTCCAATTAATGCTCCAGCTGCTAAGGCGACGAAAAATCCAAAAAATGTTTCCTCGAATGACATAATAAAACTCGATGCGTTTATGTCTTGACCTCGAGCTTATTCACGACCTTGTCAACTCCGAAGACGCACCGAGTATCGAATACGGCCATCTGTTTTTGCCTTTTGTTGAGAGCCAGTCCTTCTAAAGTTACGACTATTTTTTGTGTAATCGTACGAACTTGGTCGGCATTAACACATGGATCCTTCTCCAGCACAAGGCGAACCGTATTTGATTTACTTCATCATTGTCGTCTTCATCTGGTTCGACAGCCATTCCGTTGATAATGTCGCGACTGCCTGATACCCACCAGGCCAAGACTCCCGCTAGCCGTTTTTGAGAGAGCCTGGGCACATGATCATCAAGCAGGACGGCCCCATCGGTCACAGAAGGATTGATGACACCGGGGTTTAATGCTGAGGATGTCTGCACGGTCTCTGTGTTTCCTTTGGCTCGCACGAGGATTGTACTATCGTGGAAGGCCGGCTCTTGAAGGAGCGCATCACCAACGGCATTTAAGAAAGAGAGAAACGAATTTGTGGACGGGGCGTAGTTTAGCGAAAAATTTCATCATTGCCCCCTATTATTCAACAGTCCCTATATGTAATCTTTCACCTTAGAAATTTAAACTAATATACATGCAAGCAATAAGCCAAGTTAGTTTCTCAGGTAAGAAATAGAAAGTCATTTTCTCATTTCATGATTCTTGCCTTTTCCAACGTAGGAGCAGAACGAGCGGAAATAGAAACTGACGAATTTTCGGACCAGGAAAAATTCAATGTATGTGGTAGAAAAGAACATTTGTCCTTCTAGTGATATTTTGAAAGCTTGACTCTTCGTTTTATCTCGAAAGAACATAGATCATATAAGCGAAATGTGTTCCGGGAGCCAGAGCGTTACCTTTATTTTCTGAGTCCTTTTAAAAGAAAACGAGTGACTTAATTGTGACAGACGACGAGAGTCTCGATGCGAGGATCTTGGCCATTCTTTTGCCTAATGCTTCTTCCCCAGTTAGGAACTTTCATGATGGGATGTGATGAAAACACTCTTGGCAATGATCAGACAAGTAGGCAGTTTGAACGCAACAAAATGGTTGATCATCAAATTCTTGCACGGGGAGTGAAAGACCCGGCAGTTATTACAGCCATGCGTCATGTGCCTCGGCATCGCTTCGTCTTGCCGCTCGATTCTGCTGAAGCATACGGAGATTATCCTCTGTCTATTGGTCACAAGCAAACGATTTCACAACCGTTCATTGTTGCATTCATGACTGAAGCCTTACAGCTTCAGCCTGAAGATCGTGTGCTAGAAATTGGTGCCGGATCTGGCTACCAAACAGCCGTGTTGGCACACATCGTATCCCAAGTCTTTAGTATTGAAATTGTCGAACTATTGGCCAAACGGGCAGAACATATTTTGAACGATCTGGGTTGTGACAATGTTGCTATTAAAGTGAATGATGGCTATCAAGGGTGGCCTGAAGAAGCGCCTTTTGATGCCATTATTCTGACTGCTGCTCCTGATCACATTCCACAACCCCTATTGGATCAACTGAAAATTGGCGGCCGACTTGTGCTGCCAGTTGGCGGAGATCCGCAAAGTCTTGTGTTGATACAGCGCACTAAAGAAGGCTATACCCGAACGGAACTCCTCGCAGTAACGTTCGTCCCTATGACTGGGCAAGCGAGGGAAGGCGGTCGGTAGAAATATTGTCTATGATTAACGGGCTGGGACTTGAACACGAAGGTCTGCGACGAGCGGAAGATGGTCTGAAGCAATTAACGACTTTCGTGTACGGGGGACCTGCACGTTTAACACCTCGACGCGTCCATCGTAAAAAATATGATCCAAATGAAGGACGGGAAAGACTCCAGGATAGGTTCGACGTCGCTTGAGAAACGCGCGCAGGTCCAGGCTCTTCAATACTTGGGTGAGCTCAATCGTCGCAAATCCACGACCCCACTCGTTGAAATCGCCTAGTACGATCTTTGGCCCTTGGATGCTGTCCTGGCCGATGAACGTGCCCAACTGCTTGGCCTGATATTGGCGTTCTCGTAATCCTACGCCGAGGTGAACGTTATAGATGTGCAGGGTGTGCTCACGTATAAGAACATCGACACGTTGGCATCCTCGGGCTTTTCGCTTCTTCCACGTCAGATCGAATTGCGTGTGTTGGTTGATGGGAAACCGGCTCATGATAACGTTGCCATACAAACGGCCTCGTACCAATCGCGTGGTCCCCATGACCCATCCCATCCCGAGTGCAGCCCCAAGCTCCTGATCATGGCCGTGGCCCTTCGGCCCTGCTCCCAGGACTTCTTGGAGCGCAATCACGTCAGGTTCGAGTGCGCGCAACACTTCTGCAATGCGACGAGGTAAGACGCGTCGGTCTAATCCGCGACACCGATGCACGTTGTAGGTGGCGATCCGAAATTCGATCGACGATTCGCTTTGGGGATTTTGGTCAAATTTGCGAATCGTCACACGTCCTCATTAGTTTGTCCCATCGTTCTGTCGACCGTTAGCCACTTAGGACACCATAATATGCTTAACGGTATTGGCTCTGAATGAAGGAACGGCCCCAATTCGATGCTTCTACCGTGACTGTGCCCTAATAAGCATCAATTAAAAATAAATGAGTTTCGCTATAGTTGAGTTCCGCTGCCATCAATCTGTTTTTATGTTAACACAACATGGAAAATCTTCCCGTAGACATCTCTGGCCAGTCAGTGTTTAGGAACTCACGACTCAATTCCTGCGATTAAATTTCGTCGACATTTCTGTGTAATCAAACGATATGACCTCTCTCCTGCATAGCTTAAGAACGACGCCAGATTCTTAATCAGGTAAGCTTAACGAACTTATAGGATAAAAAATTTGTCGTCCTCACATTCTACCTTGCCCCTCTGCTGATAAATATTTTTCTTCCGACTTCCTTCTCAAGACACGAATGCAATCTTTTGGCAATCGATGAAGAACGCTATTTGGTTGTGTTGCAGGCTTTCGACAGGAATCATCACTAAAGTTGGAGTGTCACCAGGCATTTCGATAATTGGGTATTCCATGTTCAATACATGAATCGCTGCGCCATATTCGTATACGGGTGTTTCGCTTGCCTTTCAATATTATCTCAGGCTTTCTCTTTAGCCGTTCTGAAAAACTAGGGATTTCCCCAGTTCCCAAAGAGTCATTCTAGAGAGTATTTTACAGATAAGCCGAGTCCCTAAGGATTTATTTTTTATTCATACCATGGAATGTTTTAGGTTCCATATAAGGTGTAAAAGGAGGAGGCGACATGATGTCTGTGTTAACAAGTGACCAGCTTGAGCAAGAATTATCCGATGTCCGTCAACTAAACCGAAAGCTTATTCGCGAAGTGGAAGATGTACAGAAGGAAAATGCTTTTCTTCGTCGACAAATTCTCCAGGATCGTCAATGGATAGCAGATGCCCTGAGAATTCTTCATGAAGCGCAGAATCAATCGGTAGAGAAGCCTGTAGTCAGTTGTTCCTGTGGTTTAGAGGCTGTCCTCCAGCATGCTGAAAAACGAGCGATGGATGCAAAGCAATCTTTTGGTATCAGTAAGGAGGAGTGAAGAGCAACATGAAGGCACTGTCCTCGATCGCTGAAGGTGCAAATCTTTTTAATGGGAGGAGTACGGCTCTAACAATTCATGATTTACGCGAGATTATGTCGTTCGTGCTTCAAGCAGCCTAAAGAAAAATCCAAGATTCCAAGAGAATGTGGGTGCCTGTTCCGTGATCGGAGAGTGGGGGATGCAGAAAGAGGCATCACAGCGAAACTGATTTGTCATATAGTATAGGACTGATCATACCAACCTCACAGTACCAACAGAAAATTGACGAGTTTTACTCGAAACCCCCCTTTATCTAATGAACAACACTGAACAATTTGAGTGGTGAAGAATCGTGTGTGAAACACTTCCTACCAAAAATTGGCTGACAGCGGACGGCTGATTGACTCCCATCATGATGAGGTCCGGTTTCATCTCCGATTCCTGCTGGAGAATAGTTGCAGCCGGCTCACCCATTCCAACAACCCCTGTCACAGAGTAGTGAAACCTATGTAGTTGACTTACTGCGTCGTCAAGAAATGATTCAGTACTTTCGAGAGCGCGTTGGATTTTCGACTCTGAAGCCGAGACTCCAGCTCGTAAAAAAGACCGTGGAATCGAAACGACCGTAAATGCCGTAATTTCTGTACCTTTATGAAATGGGTGCCTTGAGAGGAATGGTTTCACTCGTTGCACATCATCAAGATCTTGAAGCGGGAGAAGAACTTTTTTTGTTTCTTTTATGGGAGCTTTGACAAGTAAAACAGGGCAGGGGGCATGTGTGAGGACTCGATGTGACACGCTTCCTACTACCAATTCTTTAATCTGACCGACACCGCGGACTCCAAGTACAATGAGATCAGCCTTGATGTCTTGAGCCAGGGCGAGGATTCTTTCCGCAGGAGTTCCTTCTTCAAGACGTCTGTCCACAGGAAAGGAATGAGTCGACAGATGTGACATGGTGTGTTTTAACACCTGTTCCGCTTCGTTCCGCATGGCTTGTTCGACGGTCATTGCAAGATCTTTGGCAATATCTGGACCAATCATGGGGTAGGTCAATCGAGGCAGGTCGATCACATGTAGAATCGTGAGGCTTTCCACTGATGCTAATTCACGAATAACTTCACTGGCTTGCTTAGAATACTCAGAACCGTCGACAGCTAATAACACTCGCATACGATACTCCTCGTTTCATCGGGCAACGTGATTTTTATTAACTGAGGATGTTGATCTGTCGAACACAATCGTTTCGATCGCCGATCGTCTCGTGTATCTTGTCATTTTAAATTTCCCCAGATGAGGTGTGTATAAGTCAAGACTTCATCTGACAGACAGCGAGTCCAGTTTGGATTACGCGGCCAACATTTTCTCTTTGGCCAGCGCCACACTATCTTTCCACGTTTGCATTGGCGTCTTGCCATAACACCAGCGGCCCTGATGTGTCCGCTGCTCATTGTCCGCTCGCATCCACGTGTCCAAATCGGCTTGTAACTCTTCGAGCGTGTGATAGATTTTCTTGCGGAATGTCACGCGATAGAATTCATTCATCAGGGTCTTATGAAACCGTTCGACAATCCCATTCGTCTGTGGGCTCTTGGTCTTCGTCCGTGTATGATCAACATATTCCACCGCGCGCGAGAGTTCATAGGCATGCCGGTCCGGCGCTCCACAGTATTCGGTGCCCCGATCCGTAAGCACTCGACTTAATGGAATTTCATGCTCCGCAAAGAACGGAAAGACCCGGTCATTGAGTAAGTCGGCAGCCGTGATCGGCGTTTTACGATCATAGCGCTTCGCAAAGCCGACCTTGCTATACGTATCAATAAACGTTTGCTGATAAATCCGCCCGACGCCCTTGAGCGTGCCCACAGAGAAGGTATCCTGGGCGCCACAGTATCCAGGGCATTCACTCTCGAACTCCCCCTGGGCTTCTTTGGCAACCGTCGCTTTCTCCAAGGCCACGACTTGGGGGTCTGTTAACACCAGCCCTTCTTGAGCCACTTTGGTCTCTAACGCTTTCAGGCGTTTCCGCATGGTCTCTAGATCGTGGCGGAGCCAGATGTAGCGCACCCCGGCCGGCGAGAGCGTGCCCCCTTCTTTCCGCAACTCATTGGCCATTCGCACTTGCCCCCACGCGGGTTGTTCAATGGTCAGATTAATCAACGCGTCTTCCACTTCCGGGGCGACCCGATTCTTCTCAAGGGGCTTCCGCCGAGAAATCTCCTCCAGCGCGGCTTCTCCGCCAGTCTCATATAATTCTTTGAACCGATAAAAGCTATCCCAACTGTAGTCTGACAGGCTTTGGAGACATTCCCCAATTGCTTGCCGAGTTCCAGCAACCCGACTTTCGTTTTAATGATCCTTTGCTCCTGTGTCATCGTCCTCGCTCCTTTTTCCCAGCACCTGGGATTTCGAGGACTCTACCTGACTGTCAGATTAAATCCTAATACCTGCAGTTTAAACCATAAAGTATCTTTTTAATTTTTCGATCGAGTTTGGCTTCATGAAAAAAGTCTCGATACGCTTGAGCGGTGATAGCAAACCCGTTCGGTACTTTTACCTCTTTGTCGGCAAGTTCTCTGAACATTTCTCCGAGTGACGCATTCTTTCCGCCAACACGAGGGATATCATCAAGATTAATATCTTTAAACCAAAGGATATAGGGGACTTTGCTTAATAGTCATCATAGGGATTAAATGTCGTGATGGTTTTACCGGGTTTCAATGGGTTCTTGACTGAATGAACCTTACTGCAATTCGGACTTTTAAATTGTTCGAGTTGATCCTCTTCAGAAGAACCGATGCTTGCCTTCACCTGATGTGGCCATGAGCACTGGAAAAGCTGAAAGCCTACTAAGGACTGACCGATTTCGGTATAGCCAAGTTGCAGCATGTGCTCGGCTTCGGCGATCTTTTGCTCTCCCTGCGGTAACGGAGCAGTTGCTGGTTTGAAAAGATCAAATGAACCATTCAATGAAGCTAAGCCCTTGGTGTAGGCTTTTAGAATGTTTAAAAGACTCGTGGTTCCTTTTCCCCCGTCGTCATAAGAAAACTCAATTTTCTGGACGGTCCCTTAATGGCATACCATCTGTCGATTAAAGTTGAAAAAGTCTCCTAAGTATTCAAATCATGGACCTCATTGCATTACCCACCCATTCATCAGATTCAACGTACTCTACTCGCAACTCGGTATGCGTGACCTCTTTGACCTCCACAACGGGCGTGAACTTCTAGCGCTTCACTTTTTCTTCCCAGGCCTACGCGTCGAGCTGATGATCGCTTAGGATGATTCTGAAGCATCCGACCACCATGTGTTCTCGCGCCATCTCGTTTATCAGGGCGTTTAACTAATCGACCAATAATAATTTATCGTCTGGGGTGTCACATGCAAAATGGGCTTCTTCATGTTCCGTGATGCATTTCAAATTCGTGACGACTGCGCTGAAAGCTAGCGCAACTTGCTCAACCGCATGTACCCGAGACTCGCCGATTTCCCGTATTCCAATATTCACGTCATACGGAAAATACCTCCACCTCTGACAGCGGTGTGATAAGCGTCTACGTTCTTTTGAAAAAACTGCTCTTACTTTTTGTCCAACACAAACGAGATCATCCCATTAATCCGATATTGGGTAATTTTGTTATTGTCCACTTTTGCCTCCATTTCCTTTATGTACATGGACTTAATGCCATGGACACTCTTGCTCGCCCTCGCTACCGCTTGAGATGCTGCGTCTTCCCAGCTCTTTTCTGATTCTGCCAATACTTCAATAACTTTCAACATGTCTCCTATGGTCAAGCCTCCTTTTTAAGAAATTATGGTAATAAATGGAGTTCTCCTCCATTCAAGTCGTCCGCGACGATTACACATGAACACCTTGCGTGGGCTTCCCGCGCTGTTTCAGGACCCGATTTTCAAGCGAATTTCAAGATTTGCGATACAGCGTTCCACAATTCGCTTTTGCTGCTGCAGACTGATCTGTTTCGTATCTTGACTCCCCACTTTGTTGCGATTCTTCTTGTACATTCATCCATCCGAATGCCTCGCTGAGTTGTGTATTCGTATAACACTCCATCATTTCCGATGAGTTGTTAAAGATCTTTGCGATTAGTTCCTCGATGTTCGCATCGAAATCATCGATCCCGGCTTGGCATGTTTTCTAATCAATCCCTGAAATATCTCATGTTGACAGCGAAGTTGGTCGATGTCGTCGACCATGGATAAAGCGTTGAGTTGTGGTTGCTGTTTTTTTGTCCATGAGCTTCTCTCCTTGTGGATATCGACAATATGAAGAAGTAGTTCCATGATGATCCTATTCACCGGCTGGTAAAGATGCCGACGCAAGGGCGCGAAGATACTTCACGACATTGACTATTTCCTGATCGCTAAGAACACCTTCCCATCCAGGCATTTCGAAGTGGACGCCATATTGAATAATTTCAAACAACTCTTTATTTGATCGAGCTCGTGTCTTCTCAGCTAAGAGATCCGCTGGTCTCTGTTCTTCGAGGTACGGCCCTACGGCACCACGTCCATCTCCCCTTTCACCATGACATTCCACACAATTTTCTTCAAAAATGACCTTTCCCTTCTCTGCACTCGCATATGTTTCAGGGACAAGCATGGCAAAACATAGGTTCATAAGAAAAACGGTGGTGCATGCCAATTTTAGGTTATCTATCATTCTCAATTGGGGTATGACACTCTGTTTCATATTGTGCAATAGACCAATCTTAGTGCGCTGTTGCCTCGAAAGGGGCTATCTGGCGAATGTACTGGACGACAGCTCTCATTTCTTGAGGAGTTAGCTTGTCAAACCATTGATGCATTGGACTAAAGGCCAGCCCCCAGACCACTGCCGAACGCAAATCAAGATCAGATTTCATTCTTGATTCAACTGATTGAAAATTGGTGGGAGGTACCGTGAGGGTCGAAGCATCTGGCCCGTTTCCTTCTCCATTGCTTCCATGACATCGAAGACAATGTGTTTCATAGATGCCTTGGCCGTTGGCTTGATCTTCTGAAGAATCCTGTGCGAGACCTTCTGATCCGATTAGTAGTAATCCAAACGAGCTTACAAGTAAATACAACAGAACACTCATTATGTCTCTCCTCATGTTATGACGGGTGTATCATTCTCCTTCTGAGATTTTGGATGGTCCGAGATGAAATGTCTCCACCACTGGGTTCACATGAGCTGCGAAATCCTTGTATCGCATTTTTACCCCTTCCTGATGTGTGCCGCCATCAAACACAATCTCTTCATCTTCCGTGAGCGAATGATCAACGTAGACCTTTAATCCGTACAAATTGCCAAACGGTGGCATCGCACCCACTTCACAGTCGGGAAACAAATCTTTAAACTCACCCTCGGAAGCTAATCGTACATCCTTTGCTCCAAAAACCTCCTTCAGTCGATGTAGATCGACTTTCCAAGTTGATGGGAGAACAGTCATGACGAGTTTGTCATCCACGTTGACCATAGTGACCTTCGCAAGGTCTTTACCTGGGACATGTAAACTTTGTGCCGTTTCTAATGAGGTGTACACTTCCGTATGCGGTAGCACTTGGTAAGGAACCTTTTGACTCTCGAGGTATTCTTTCAGTTTGTTGGAGATCGACATAATGTCCTCCTTTTATATTGCTTTTTGAGTCGTATCTTGTTGTTTAAAGCAAAGCGGATGCCTGACATACTTTCGAGGCATTTCGTGGGAAGTTTCCTACTTCTTGACCGGCTATAATTCTGAATATCGACTTGGGAGGTCTAGAAAAGGGGAAATTAGGGACAACCCCAATTATGCAGTGTGGTATTTTGGAGCAACGCGGGATTCCATCGAGCGTTAGTAATTGTGCTCTACGCGCTCTTATAAATGTTTGAGATTCAGTAGGATGGACCGACGAGCCATTAAATTTGCGATGCATCGTTCCAAGACACGAGCGCGTTGCTTGAAGCTCATTGCTTCACGATCTTTCCAAGAGTATTCCCGTGCTACTTCTGGTAGATTCATCCAACCAGCCGTTTCATCGTGTTTGGCACGGGCATAGGCTTCCAGCATCTCTGAAGAACTGCCGAAGATTTCCGCTATCTCCTGGTTCACGCGAGCATCGAAATCGTCCAAGTGTAATGTGATGTCATTGTGCGACAGGATCTCATCAAATAGAGCGAGCTGAAGTTGTAACCGTTTCATGTCATCATTCAATTGGAGTATACGTTGCTGAAGTGTTAGTTCGACATTTTGCACAACGAGTTCTCCTTTATTCCACAAACCAGGGTAGTATGGTCACCTTTTTGATGCCTTCTCCCTGGCTATTCCTGAATAGATTCGAGGTAGGCCAGTAATTGCCATATTCTTCCTCTCACCTGATCCGCCCACTGAGTTTCGGTTGACACTTCATCATCTGGGATCTGAAACCAGACACCCCAGACAGGCATATCACGAGGTCCGTGAGTCGTTATCTGTTCGCGGCCATCAATGATGCGATAGGTCTCCCAAAATGGAAACTTTTTGCCATTGATTTTGCTTAAGTGTGTAAGATTTGCTGGTGGAATCTTGAGAGATGAAGCCTTCGGACCATCTCCATGGCCTCTCCCCCCATGACAAGTGGCACAGAATTTTTTGTAAAGATATCGTCCTCCTTCTATGACTGTATCTTCCTGTGCCAAGCTCATTAAGGCATTCGCATGAAGGAATGTCAGTGTCATGAACATGATGCTAAAGATTTGTCTTACGCGCCGACTGTTATTCATAGATTCTACCTTAAAGATTGGGTTCCTAAGAATGAATATCTCCCCAATTAGCGTGTTACATTATCGTAGGGGGAGGGGACTAGTGAACTAGGGATATCCCCAGTTGTTCCAATTAAATCTCTAGGTATCTTCCGAACACCTTTTTCAGATTTCAGAAAACACAAACCGGTTGTCCTACAAGGTTCATTCATCCATTGAATCAACGTACCAAGGCTTTCGGGTTTGAGGAGAGCCACTAATATTCCCACCAGGTTTTATAAATAGTGATTGGTACACATGCACCCGCCCTTTGTACATTTCATACGCGGTCCCGGCCAGGTATAACTGAAACACTCGAAACGTTTTAGGATTGGTCAATAGTTCAATTGAAGATCGTTGGGACTCAAGTCGATGGTGCCAATGATTCAGCGTCGCGACATAGTGCTCTCGAAGGTTTTCGACATCACGAACTTCCATGCCGACTTGCTCGCCAGCGTTCAGGATCTCGCCGATGGTTCCCAGATAATGCCCAGGAAAGACGTAGGTCGCAAGAAATTCCTTCCCCGGACGCATGGGGAGAGTGGGATTTCTGGTGATTCCCTGGCTAAAGAACACCCCATTGGGTTTTAACAACCTATGGGAAAGCGAAAAGTACTCCTGAAGCTCTGATTGAGGTACGTGCTCTAACATCCCGACGCTGGAGATTTTGTTAAAGAGACATTCACCTTTGATATCTCGAACGTCACATAATTTCACAGAGGCATTGTTTTGCAAGCCGAATTCGTGAATTTTCTCAGAAGCAAAGTCAGCCTGCTTTGAACTCAGCGTGACTCCCAGGGCCTGTGCGCCATAATGTTTGGCGGCATGGATTGTCAGACTTCCCCACCCACAGCCCATATCCAGAAATGTTTCTCCTGGTCGCAAATCTAATTTACGACAAATGTAGTCAAGTTTATCTTCTTGGGCTGTATCGAGCGAGGATTCAGGAGATCGAAAATAGGCACAACTGTAAGTCAGAGATTGATCCAACCACAGGCGCCAAAATTCTATTGGCAGGTTGTAATGAAAATTGATGGCCTGTCGGACTTGTTCGCGAGACTCTTGAACATCAGACAATGTAGCAGAATTCCACCCTTCTTTTTGGGACAAAGGTCGCTGAGGAATAGCCCGAAGATAGTGGATAACTTGACTCTTTTGGTAGAGACTCGGGTTGAAATACGTCAGGGAGTCTGCTAAGGCAAACACTTCTTTCATGTTGCCTTCCACATCAAAAGCTCCATTAATATACGCTTCTCCCAAGGTTAAGGAATCTGGATCAATAAACATTTGGCGAACGCTATACGGATCGTGAAAAATCAACGTGACTTTGGGAATTCCCTCACCACTCGTACACCAATGGGTTCCATTCCATAACCGAATTTCAACGCCCGAGACTGCTAATGCTTTAGTGAGTAGTCGGAGAAATTTCTCCGCTCTTTTAGACACTGATCTGTCAGACTGTGTGGCCGAATTTGTCATCATTGTTTCCCTCCGTCTTTGGGCGAATCCATCTTTTCAACTGAGCGAGCAAAGACGCTCAAGAGATCTATGGGAATAGGAAAAAGAATGGTCGAATTTTTGTCGCCAGCAATGCCCGTAAGCGTGTCTAAATATCGTAATTGGAGGGACACTGGATTCTCACTCAGTACGTTGGCGGCTTCAGTCAATCGTTGAGATGCCTGATATTCCCCTTCTGCGTGGATAACTTTCGAGCGACGCTCCCGTTCGGCTTCCGCTTGTCGAGCGATGGCGCGTTGCATTTCATGGGGAAGGTCTACGTTTTTCACTTCGACTGCGCTGACCTTGATCCCCCACGGTTCCGTGGATTGATCCAGAATGCGTTGTAAATCGGAATTGATTTCATCTCGTCTTGAAAGAAGATCATCGAGCTGGCTTTGTCCTAGCACACTACGAAGCGTCGTCTGGGCCAACATCGAGGTGGCATAGAGGTAGTCTTCTATCTCAACGATGGCATGCTGTGCGTCAACCACGCGGAAATATATGACTGCATTGACCTTGATGGACACATTATCCTTGGTAATGACATCCTGTGCGGGAACGTCCATTGTCACAGTTCTCAAACTCACACGAACGAGCTTATCGACAAAAGGTATAATGATGATCACGCCCGGTCCGTTTTTTCCAATCACTCCGCGGGCCAGTCGACCAAACCGGAAAATAACCGCCCGTTCATATTCGCGGAGGACATGAAACCCCATTCCCGCTATGACCAAAAGCAGTACAATAAAAATCGTCGGGCTGTAGAATGAAAACATGTTCGTCCCTTCTGCTTTTGGACCTATCCACCTTGTAGCTTTTTCAAAAACATCACGGTCATCGCACAACTAAGACAGAACATGGTGAACGGTGAACCACGCTATGCGAGACACTTCCCATAAAAAAACGAGAGAGCCCTCTTCGTCCATGCGAACCGACAACTATTAAGTCTGATTGCTTCTCAACAACCGTAGCTTCAATCAGTTCTGCGGGAGGACCGTACCGTACAAGAGATTCCGCTTGGTACCCCAAATCTGTGAGCTGAGCCGCCGCATGATCCGTCAAGGCCCTTCCCGCGACCATCAGCTCTTCTCTGAATGATCCGGATAACAAACTCTCTTCCATCGCGTAGTCGCTATCAAACGGGACAGCGTGAAACACCGTGACTTTAGAACGTTCTTGAAACGGCATTCTCTCAAAGAACGCGACGGCGCGGCTCGAATCTTCGATACCTTCTATTGGAAGAAGCAGGTGCTGAAGTCGGGGTATGGGAGTTTTCACAATAAGGGTCGAACACGATGCATGAGACATCACTCTGTGAGAAACACTCCCAAACACGAGTTCTGACACTCGATTAAGACCGCGAGCGCCCATCACAATGAGGTCGACTTTTTCTTTTGCGGCAATATCGAGAATGATTTCGGGAGGCTTGCCTTTTTAATTTTTTGAGAGAGCGACTCAACAGACATCGTAAGGCTTCCTTTGAGCCGCTCCAAAATCTCTTGCGCATCACGTCGCACCTCTTTTTCTACGATTTGCGGTAGGTCTTTCATTTCGGGCCACAGTGATTGATAACCGACAGTGGGACTGTCTATGACATTCAGCATAATGAGGTACTCACATGGAGCAAATTGAGCGAGCGCCTCCGCAGCTTGAAACGAGGCTTGTGATCCATCCACTGCCAATACGATTCGCAATTGTTTCTCCTTTGTAATGTAGCGCCTTTATGAAGAATAGAGAGCAAAACGATACCTATTGTACATACTGGAGTTGAAGATCAAGAGTTATGCCAAGAGAGTTCGATCGCTAAGAGCTTCGCATATTTGTTGGAGTCTACTCGAGCCGACGAAATCTGACAGGTAGAAACATATTCATGTTTATGAGGGGACTGTAGCACTTTTCTACATCTTCAGAATGAGGATGCACCCAAATATCCCCAACACCTTAGGTTCTTCAGGCCGATCCCTGTCATTCCCGCGAAGGAGGCAATTGAGTCCGTTTTTTCTAAAGTCGTTATCCACGTATATTTCCGAGAATATAAGTAGGTAATTCGATCATTTCTGGCAACAATAGAGAAGGGGGTATACCTGAAGATTCAAAAGGAATATGATTTAACTGTATTCTCGTCATATCAAAACGGTGTTGTCGAACAATTTCCTCTTCCAGCAGATCAAAAGGCATCATAAGGTAATTTCGGAAGACTCATTGAAACATTGACTAAAATGGGGATGCTCCGAACGCTTTCACAGGATCAAATCAATTCAGCCATTCTGGATGCTCTTCCAGCCCACATCGCAATGGTTAACACAGACGGTGTGATCTTGTTCGTCAATCAAGCCTGGAAACGTTTTGCAAAGGCTAATGCGTTCAAAGGACCTCGGTGCGGCATGGGCAGCAGTTATATAAAAATCTGTGAGGAGAGTCATGAGAATTGTGCCACTGAAGCTTTGACCGTAGCCGAGGGGTTATGTGCTGTTCTCAATGGTAGTCAAAAGTGCTTCACGTGGGAGTATTCTTGTCATGCCCCGAACGAATTTCGTTGGTTTCAAGTGATGATCACGCCGATTTCACAAACCGAAAATATTGGTGCAGTGATCATGCATCTGAACATCACAGGGCAGTATCTTACAGAGGAGGCCAGGAAACTCAGTCATCAAGTTTTTGAAAGTTCTCCTGATCATATTGCTGTGGTGGGTTGTGATTATCGCTATCGTCAGGTCAACCATACGTATGAAATGGCACATGGTCTTTCACGTCAGGAAATTGTAGGAATGCCTATGTCAATGCTCTTAGGGGAAGATGTGTTCCAAGAAATCGTGAAGCCATATTTCGATCGAGCGCTTGCTGGCGAAACCGTCGGTTACGAATTTTGGATTAACTTTCGAGTTTTGAAGAGACGCTTCATGATGGTGACCTATACCCCCTTACACACGGGCGATAGAGCAATTGATTCAATCGTGGTGATTGCCAAGGATCTCACCGACCGAAAGCTCGCGGATGAGGCCTTAGTGAAAAGTGAAGGTCAACGGCGGCTCGCGATGGGAGCAGCCAAGGTAGGAACCTGGACGTGGGATATCACGACAAAGAGAGTGCTGTGGTCTGAGAATGTTGAAGAACTGTTTGGCGTATCCCACGGAACTTTTGACGGTACTTATCAAGCCTATCTTGATCTCATTCATCCGTCTGACCAGAGTGCAGTCAATGATGCCATTCTGAAAACCATCAACCATTATGATCCGTTTAACATTGAACATCGCATCGTCTGGCCTGATCAAACGATTCATTGGATGTCTTGCCAGGGGTGCCTATTTCGCGATTCTGGAGGTAAACCGCTTTGGATGTCTGGCACAATCATCGATGTGACAAAACGCAAACAAGCCGAGGAAGCTTTTAATGAAAGCCAGGCAAAGTATGAAGGCATCATTCATACGGCGATGGATGCCGTGGTGACTATCGATGAGCATCAGCAAATTATCGTGTTTAACCCTGCCGCTGAAACCATGTTTAAATGTTCAGCTGAGAACGCGATCGGAGCATCCTTAGACCAATTCCTTCCTCGGCGATTTCGAGATGCTCATCGTCGTTATATTAAAGAGTTTGATCACTGTGGGATCATTCCGCGCCCAATGGGCTATCCCGGCATGGTGGTGTATGGGTGTCGAGCTAACGGGGAAGAATTTCCCATTGAAGCCTCTATTTCAAAGGTTGATATCGGAGATAACAAACTCTATACCGTCATCTTACGTGATATTACGTCGCGGTTCGAGGCGGAGCAAGCTCTACAAAGAAGCGAGGAACGGCTAGAATTAGCCCTTAAAAGTGCCAATCTGGGTGTGTGGGATTGGAATCCCCAGACTAGCATGGGCCATCACGATAAACGATGGTTGAACATGCTTGGATACAATGTCGACGAATTGGATGGGAGGTTTGACAGTTGGAAACAATGTTTACATCCACAGGATCTCGCTTCAGTCTTGCAGAATCTTCATGATCATCTGGATAATCTGACCCCGATTTATCAGACGGAATACCGGCTTCGGATGAAGAACGGGAACTGGAAATGGATACTCGATACTGGAAAGGTAGTCAGTCGCGACTCAACGGGACAGCCTTTACGTGTCATTGGAACGCATCAAGATATCACAGATCGAAAAACGATAGAACGGGAGCTGAATAAGGAACGGGAATTTGTGAGTGCGGTCTTGGAAACCTCCGGCGCACTTGTCGTGGTGCTTGATCCAGAAGCACGAATCGTTCGTTTTAACCATGCTTGTGAGACTTTAACCGGCTATACTGTTGTAGAGATGAAAGACAAAATTATCTGGGATGTTCTGCTGCTTCCAGAAGAAATCCCGGCGATTAAAAAAACCTTTCAAGACCTCTGTCAGGGAGGACCTTCGACTCATTTTGAACATCATTGGGTAACCAAGGACCAAGATACAAAGTGGATTACGGGTTCTTATACAACCCTCGTCAACGACAACGGCGAGGTGGAATACATTATTGGCACTGGTATTGATATCACTGAACGACGAAAAGCCGAGGAAACCATTGACCGTCTGTGGCGTCACAATGAACTGATTTTGCATTCAATGGGAGAGGGGATTTATGGAATCGACATCGAAGGAAAAATCACGTTTTTTAATGCGGCAGCAGAAAAATTGACTGGCTGGACATCTGAAGAATTATTAGATCAAGTCGCTCATGCTGTATTGCATCACACGAAATCAGATGGAACCCCTTTCCCATGGCATGAATGTCCCATCTACCTCTCGTTGAAGAACGGTGAGACTCATCAGGTTGCAACGAATGTATTCTGGCGTCAAGATGGTTCCAGCTTCCCAGTTGAGTACACGAGTACCCCAATTTATGGGGAACATGAAACGATTGAAGGTGCGGTTGTGACGTTTAGAGACATTACGGATCGAAAAAAATCAGAAGAAGCCTTGCAAATCAGTGAAAAACGATTTCAGGCCTTTATGAATCATAGTCCAGCGGTAGCTTTTCTCAAAGACAAACAAGGTCGGTATGTCTATGTGAACCAAGGATTTGAACGACAGTTGAATTTTAACGTAGGATCATGTCTGGGTAAGACCGATCATCAATTATTTCCCCCTGAAGTGGCTCGTGCATTTCGACACCATAGTCAGAAAATTTCCAGCATCAGCGAAGTAGTAGAATCCGAAGAAACCACATTGGATAACAGAGGAGAGATCCGTTCGTGGTTAATGTATACATTCCCGGTCTATAGTGGTTCTGAAGAGAAATTTCTCGGTGGTGTTGCACTCGATATCACAGAACGGAAACATGCAGAAGAATCATTACGACAGCGTGAGGAAGAACTTCAGGCTCTTGGTGGGCAACTCATTTCTGCTCAAGAGGATGAACGACGACGACTATCGCATGAACTTCATGATGACATGAACCAACGTTTGGCTATCCTGGCCCTCAGCATACAAACTGTGCAGCATGACCTACCTCCTGCCAATCCCATGAACCAAACCCTTCAATCATTGTATGAACAAGTTTCTTCACTGTCTGACGATGTTCGACATCTTGCCTATCAACTGCATCCTTCCATTTTGGACGATCTTGGTTTGGAGGTGGCGTTACAATCCTTTGTCAAAGATTTTTCAAAGTGGGAAAAGATACCGATTACATTCACGTCAAGGGGTTTGAAACGAAATCTCAGTCAAGATGTGGCATCCTGTCTGTACCGAGTGACGCAAGAAAGTCTGAGGAATATGGCTAAACATGCCGAAGCCTCTCAGGTTGCGGTGTCATTACAGGAAGAACATCCTGACATCACGCTCCGTATCAAGGATGATGGTAAAGGATTTGATGTCGAGGCTGTACGGTCCGGTCGACATGGGCTGGGTCTCATTAGCATGCAAGAGCGAGCGCGATTGGTTCACGGCACGCTCTCGGTAAATTCCTCGCCAGAACGAGGGACGGAAATATGTCTCGTCATTCCTTTTCCAAAAATATCATCTGGAAAAAAGAAGTGATACATTCTCGGATTATTCAAAAAGGAGTCATGCACGATTGAAGAAACGTCCTACCATCCTCTTGGCTGATGATCACACGATGGTCTTGGAAGGATTATCTAAAATCTTAGCTGAAGATTATACGATCGTCGGTTTGGTTGAAGATGGAAGGGCATTAATCCAGTCGGCTCAAAAACTTGAACCGGATGTGATTGTGCTTGATATCTCCATGCCACTCTTGAATGGGCTCGAAGCTGCTCGCCAACTGAACAAGCTTCTTCCACGTACAAAGTTTATCTTCCTGACGATGCATGCTGATCCAGCCTATGCGACTCAAGCATTTGACGCCGGAGCTTCAGGGTTTCTTCTGAAACGGTCGGCTGCTGAAGAGCTGACGCAGGCGATTCAGGCCGTTCTGAAAGACCAGTTTTATGTCACGCCGGTTATTGCGAAGGATTTCCTGTTATCTGTGAAAAATATGTCTCCAAGGACTCCATCTTCATCGCCAATTAATACGTTGACCCCACGGCAGCGAGAAGTCCTCCAACTCGTGGCAGAAGGCAAGTCTATTAAGGAAGCTGCGAGTATCCTAAATATTTCGAACAAAACTGTTGAGTTTCACAAATCGCGAATCATGCAAGAATTACACGTTCACACGACCGCAGAATTGACGAAGTATGCTCTTGCTCAAGGGGTAATCTCTTCAGAATAAATCACATTCCTGTGGCCTTTGCCTGGAATATTTGTCACAAAACTAGGGGCTTTCCTAGTTCCGACAGAGTCGGGTATAGGCTACCGTAGGTTATGAACTCATTGCGAGACTCTCCCTCAAAGCCCTCTTGTTGTGCGGATTTTTTTATGCGTCCACGTGTTGTGTTAGCTGATGATCATCCTATGGTGTTAGCCAGTATACAAAAAGTGCTCGAGGCCGAGTTTGAGGTTGTTGGAACAGCTGAAGATGGTCTAAACTTGGTCAGAGTTGCCCAACAACTACAGCCGGATGTCATTGTCCTGGATATGTCGATGCCCACGTTGAATGGCTTACAGGCCGCTCAACAGCTCAAGAAGCTAGTTCCTGCCTGTAAGCTGATTTTTCTTACCATGCATGGCGATCCAAGCTATGTCCGACAGGCATTTGCGTCAGGGGCTTCAGGATTTTTACTGAAACGCTCTGCGGCCACAGAACTGAGTGAAGCCATTCACCGCACGCTTCAGGGCCATACTTACCTCACTCCACTAATTTCCTATGTGGACAATGGTGAATTAAACAAAAGCTCAATAGATTGTGTGGCTAAACTGGGTCATTTGACATCTCGACAACAGGAAGTCCTTCAATTAATCGCAGAAGGACAGTCAACAAAAGAGATCGCCACGATTCTTCACATTTCTGTAAAGACAGTGGAGTTTCATAAGTCTAAAATCATGGAACGACTGAAACTTCATCGTATTGCAGATTTAACAAAATATGCCTTGGCCCATGGACTGACCGAACCGATACCTCCTAATACCCCTTTCTGCTGACGAGTACGGTTTTTCTCCCTAAGCATGTTACGAGATTGTTCTTTTTTGCAACGGTAATGACTCCTCGGTTTTCCCAATTCTTAAAGCCTGCCTAGTAAATCTTTTGTTCATAACTAGGGGTTTGCCTAGTTTCTTTTGCCCATCGCTTTCACTAACCTGACCGCTATTGTTTGCGGCTTCTGTACCATTAATTTTACAGGTAGATGACTTATGAAAATCTCATCCTCCTCAATACTTGTCGAAGATATCATGAGTCCTTTTGTCGTTCCGTTGCAAAAAGGTGTTCCTGTTGGCAAAGAACTCGCGAGGCAGTTGTTTTCCGCACGGTTGTTTGGCTGGCCTGTGGTGGATGAAGAGCAACACCTGGTGGGGATTGTCACGAGAAGCGATGTTCTGAAAGCATTGACAGAAGGTTTGGACCAATCAAAAGTTCAACCAGAACAAATTATGAACCTCTCTTTCATTTCTGTCAGGATAGAGCACTCTTTGTCGGATGCCCTACATGCTATGGTAGAACATAGATTGTCGAGAATTCCTGTGGTGGAAAATCGTCGTTTAGTAGGCATGGTATCGCATGCTGATCTTCTCCATCATCTCCTTGCACCCGGACATGCCAAATCGGTGGCGTTAGATTGGTGTTATCGGTGCGAACAGGTACAGATTTCGAATGTTTGTGTTATCAGTGCAGAAGATTGGTGTGAGCTTCCATACTTCTTGCTCACACATCGCGTAGATTTTTCAGAAGTGAGTATCGTGCCAACCTATTGTCCTCACTGCTTACCGCTTATGAACAGAGTCTGAAATCTAACTATTCCCCGTTGCTAGCTACGGAGTCACCGAACAAAGGGAAGAGCTTGAGAAACCGTGGAGCCACAAAAAGAGTAGCTCCTCCTCTGATTACTCCGTTGCTTGCGGCGGGGATCTTTTATTCGACATGGTCGTTCGAGTTCTCACGTTGAGAGGAACATAATGAAACAACGCATTTTAATCGTTGATGACGAGCCTGTGAATACTCGATTTCTAGAATCGGCATTGGGATTTTTAGGATTTGATGTCGTCATTGCACATAATGGTCGCGAAGGACTAGAAATTTTAACACATATGATTGTTGATGGTGTCCTATTGGATGTGAATATGCCGATTATGGATGGGCGCACCATGTTGGATGAGCTTCGTTGGAAGGGATATACGATGCCTGTGATTGTGATGTCTGGTAGAATTGACGAATCAACAATGAGATTATTTCTTCAAGAAGGTGCCCAGGCCTTTTTGATAAAACCTTTTGACATCAAACCATTCCAAAATATCTGCCAGCGGATCTTCGAAGATAACCAAGAGCAGCAGATGTCCTCATCCCAACTCTCCTCACGCAGGTAAACGGAATGAAAAGCTCCCAAAAGGCAATGTACATTTCACTCGATAGGAATCAAATATGAATCGTACTCTCTCCTCAGATGCTGTCAGTGTAGGGAAACGGTGTCCTCGGTGTAACGGGCTTCTTGTCGTCACTCTGTTGGAATCCGATCCTTCCAATTCAATCGAACCGTTATTCTCAAAAATGTGGCGTTGTTTGAATTGCGGTACGCTGCTGGACCTCAAAATACTCAGCAATCAGTCTCTGAGGACGAAGCGGGTTTCAGTGAGTGACGTTTCTTCGGCAGATGCTACTGATGATTACGAATAGAAGAAGAGGGACAAGGATTCGTTTTTCAAATATTTGCATAAAACATAAGGCATCTGCGAGGTGACATATTGAAGGATTTCGGGATGGCTTACTGTCTCTCCATGAATCGGATGAATGAAAGAACGTTACTTGAGGATTACAAACTCATGGCTATGCGGTTTACTGTTCGCACGATGGAAATGAAGAACCCCTGTCCCTTCTTTTTTTAGTATCGCTCTCTGTCAGTCTTATCGAGCGCTATTTCAACGAGCTCAGTGGGATAGAAGTCTTTAGGAAGCTTGGAACACAGAGGTCTAAATGATTCTCCTGTCCGGAATGTCCGTGAATACGGACATTCCGGACAGTTGATTCTTGTGGTGTTGATCCCATGGGTGAAAAAACCGGTGGCCTCAGACCAGCTGTAGAATGCGATACGAGATGTTCTTGGTTCTTTGGACAAATGTAGAACAGGGAATGTGCTATGACATCCAAGGAAGCCGGACGTTTACAGAAGATATGGTTATTACAATATGATGACAAATTATGTTCTCATAGTCGGGTCGTTGACTCTCTAATAACGAACGATAATCAGAATTCAGAAAGTTTGGTTTGTCGAGAATGTGGAGCGGTCTTTCCCGATCCCTTAACGCGGCTTGGATGAGTGTCCCAGTTCTTGACGATACTGAAACACGGTATCAGACGATGTTGATTTTTGGGACATATGCTTTCTTGGATATGTGGTCAATCGCCTCACGCCCTTTCGACATGAGTACCTCACTTGTATGTCCTTCCCTTCACCATTATAGATTCATGTTCCCATTCAACGTCACGCTCCATGCCCTATTCGAAGTCGTAAGGACCTGGCATCGCCGTTACTTGAAGCATGAATCCAGCTTAGGTAGAGAGCGAACACACTTCAATCAAATAGACTTCGACCTGCGTGAAAATCGTAACGCGTTTATGAAAATACCTGTCTGTTATTGGCATTGTTCTTGAATCACTGCCAGTTCATACGACGCAAGCTGAATAGAGCCAGCGCACTTATTGATTCATTAATTTTCCTAACCAGAGAGGGAGACTCAATGATGTCAACCCACGTGAATGAAAATCTTTGGTCTATCGTACTTGCAGGCGGTGAAGGAGAACGTACACGTCCCTTTATTGAAGAATGGCTCGGCTATCATCTTCCGAAGCAGTATTGTACGTTCGTGGGGAACCGTTCCATGCTTCAACACACGTGGGATCGAGCAATCCATACTAACGCACCTGCTCAACAAGTCACCGTGGTGGCTCGACATCATCGTCAACATGCGTTGTCCCAGGCTATTCAAGAAACGGCTGGGCACGTTATTCTTCAACCACAGAATCGAGATACTGCTGCCGGCATTTTCTTGCCGTTGACCTATATTCGAGCTCGAAATCCTCATGCCACCGTCGTGATCTACCCGGCAGATCATTTTGTGTTTCCTAAAGATCAATTTATAGAGACGGTACAGCGAGCAATTCAAGCAACAAGCATTTTTCAAAATCGCATCATGCTCTTAGGTGTCCGGCCAACAGGCCTTGAGCTTGAATACGGATGGATTGAGCCGGGAGGGCCTCTGGGTTGGAGTCACGGACAGTGCGTGCGTCGAGTTCATGCGTTTCTTGAGAAACCAGGCCCTCTCGAGGGCTTAACGGCGTTGTCCAATGAAGCTCTCTGGAACACGTTTATAATGGCTGCGAACGTGACGACGTTGTGGCGATTAGGGTGGAAGTACATGCCTGAAGTCATGGAGCCATTTCAAAGATTAGAACATGCGATTGGTACATCTCGGGAAAGCTCGACGCTCGATGAGATTTATTGTGATATGCCAAAAAGAAATTTTTCATCTGATCTTTTAGCCCGTGCCCCTGAATCTGTTGGAGTGATCGAACTCAAAGATGTTTTATGGAGTGATTGGGGTCGACCTGAACGTATTATTGATATGCTTCGAGTAATTGGAAAAGAGCCAGCATTTTCTCAAAAACATGTGAAACGTCCTGAGCTTGTGGAGGTCTCGTGATGAAAAAAAAAGATACAGCAACCCATAACCTATCACCGGAGCAAGCCTCTGACGTGTCACCACGTCGTGCGAAGCTCATTAAAAAACGAGTCAGAACTTCAACTAAAACATTAACTGAAGATGTCATAACCCCTAATCGTACGAGTTGGGGCGACACTGCTGGTCGTCAGGATATACCTACTCCACATTTTGAAGAACGAATAGCCTTTAGGGCATATGAACGCTTTCTCGATCGAGGCGGGCATCATGGACACGATCTTACAGACTGGCTTGCCGCTGAACGGGAGGTAATGTCAGACAGTCAATGTAGTCCGTAATGGTTGTTTCCAGCCTCTGAAGACCACAGATCAGATGTTCATCGTTTACCGCTGTCACGTTACTAGAGGCGAAAATTTATCTTTGTTGAAGGACATGCAGAGGGATAGGTTTGCATTATATTTATTATACAAGGAGGACTTGTTATGAATATGCTAACACGTTGGGATCCGATGCAAGAGTTTCAAGACTTCGAAAAACGCCTGGGTTCATGGTTTGGACGTGCACCGGTTTCGAAAAACGGCGAGAAGGAATCGATGCGATTGACTGAATGGGCACCGTTAGTCGATATTACCGAAGATGACAAAGAGTACCTGATTAAGGCTGATTTGCCAGAAATGAAAAAAGACGATATCAACGTCACCGTTCGTGAGGGAATACTCACACTCTCGGGTGAACGAAAGTATGAAAAAGAAGAGAAAGACAAAAAATATCATCGTGTCGAGCGGGCATACGGCAGCTTCCAGCGAAGTTTTAGTATGCCTGACGATACTGATGAAAGTAAGGTTTCTGCTCAATTCAAAGATGGCGTAATGCAGGTTCATTTGCCGAAAAGCGAAAAGGCCAAAGTCAAAACACATGAGATAAAGGTCGGCTGAGCAGAGGCGCAACACAATAATCTTATGGTAGTTGAACGAATGGGTGTTTACGACATAGAAGCAACGAAGGTATAAGCGGGAAGAGGCCTTTTTATCTTCCCGCTTATACCAGGGAGCCAAGAGTCAATCATGAGGAAAGCGCATGGATAAACTGTTCAATTCAGTCGTGTATGCCAGACGTTTCTCGTGTTTCTGGCCATATTCGCGTTCGGAATGAGCGCAAGACGATGGAGAACGGTTACTCTCACTTCGTTTTAGCGGAGCATTATCGTGACAGATCGAAAGTTCCGACTGTGTGCATTCGCGTTCAGTTTATTCTTACCGTTCACCATGAGTGATCTCGTTTGGTCTCAAAACTCCTCTCACGATCCTGATCGTCTTCAAAGCCAAGCCTCACTTCAGAACCAGGACCCAGAAAAAGAGATGTATTGGGAAAAAGAACAACTTCTTGAGCAGCTCAAAGAGACAGAAACGAAGCAAGAACATTTGCAGGAGCCTATCCCTTCTCAAGACCGCTCCGAGTCACCAAGTTCTCCTTTGACCGGATCAAACCGTGGAGTAGGGCAGGGTGGTGAGATGGGACAGGGCGGAGGCCGATAACATATTCCACCGTTACCTCCTTCTTGTTTACTAATTAAAGCAGCAAGCACTCCCCACCTAGAAGGTCGGAGAAAGATTGGTCAAGCTTTATGGTTTAAATAGTTAACCTCACGTCATATTCGATAGATCTGAGTACCATTCATGACCATCAGAGGCGACATTTAACATTTCGAATTGACTTTCAACACCTCACACTATTCTGTTCATACCCTGGTTGGGGCATCAAAAGTTGTGGTAAAGGATTACTTGCTTGCGACTGCTTGAAATGGGGCAAGCAGACGAATATATGCAATCACATCCATAATGTCTTGGTCTGTTAACCGGTCAGCCCAGCCATGCATCGGACTATACACAACTCCGTATTTTATAGTGGAAAACAGGTCGCTGTTCGTTTTCATGATGGATTCTGGCGAGTGGAAGTCCGCTGGTTTCACGATCAGATAGGCGCCTTCCTCTCCATTTCCATCTCCATTTTGACCATGGCAGCGCATACAGCTACGTTCATAAATGTGACGCCCATTTACAGGATCTTCGGAAAAATCTTGTGCGTACACGGAAACGGTTAAGAACATAAAGATTCCAAGAAATTTAGTTATCATGAATATCTGATACATTTTAATAGACTCCTTCTATGGATTGAACTTTTTCGGGATTTTTCCACATCGAATTTCTTCCTGACAGGCACATCATAAGCGTCTTCTTATTCTGGGAGTGTCGGCATTGCAAACGGGATTTCCTCTCCTTTGAGCGCTTGAAGGAACGCCTAAAGCTCACCCTTTTCTTTCTTCGTCAAATTAAGTGGTTTCATGAAAGTGCTCTTGTTGGCATCGTCTCCCCCGCCTTTGTCTAAGAAATCAATGACTTCTTCTAATGTCTGAAACGCGCCATCGTGCATGTACGGAGCCGTCTCGTCAATGCTCCGGAGTGTCGGAGTCTTAAATGCACGCCTATCTTTCTCTAAACGTGTCACATCGTACCGTCCCAGATCCTCCTTCTGAGGCCCAACTTGGGGGACACCAAGATTGTGGAATTGGTTATCGGTAAAGTTTGGACCGTTATGACAGAGGATACATCGCCCTTTTCCTTTAAACAGTGCCACACCTTTCACGGCCGAATCATTCATTGAAGTTTTGTCTCCCAAGACATACTTATCAAAGGAGGAGTTCGTCGAGATGACGGTTCGTTCATACGCGGCTAAGGCTTCCGCAATATTTTGAAGGTTGACGCTTGTGCCAAACACTTTTTGAAATAGATCTTGATAGCCTTTTATTTTCCGTATCTTTATGCTCACAAACTCATGTGTTTCCGCCATTTCAACCGGATTCTGTATCGGACCCAAGGCTTGTTCTTCCAACGAACTCACTCGACCATCCCAAAACGGCACAGGATTGAACGCCGTGTTATACACTGTTGGCGAATTCCGGCCGCCTTTCTTTCCCCCTACCCCGATAGAAACTGGCTTGGGATCCGCAAAGCCCATCGTGGGAAGATGACAAAATGCACAAGAGATAGCATTATTTTTCGATAATCGGCCATCGAAATACAGTTGTTTCCCTAAATCGACTTTTGCTTTGTAGTTCACATTGGTCGGTGGAATAGGGACAATCGTTGGAAGGGGGCCGATGTCGGGCACACTCATACCGTCAATCTCGACGGTATCGGTGTTAAACTTCGTCGGTGGTGTGAGGTTGGCGTCAACGCCTGTATTCAAATAAAACACCGCGAATGCTACACATACCATGAATATGACAAACCATCTTTGTTGAATGTTCATAACGTACTCCTTCAAGATCATCTTTTTTGGAATCTTTCCTACATCAGGATGTTCTTTTCCTTCGTCATGTTGCTAGCACGGTTTATTGACCCTGCCCATCGATTGGATACTTAAGCTGACCGCCCCGCGGAGGTCTCCCACTTTGTACCCCGTGGCTGCGTCATGGGGGTAGTGTTTGTTGAGCATATCTTGAATCGCTTCGGGTATTTGCTGAGGGGTTCCATGACAGAGCTCACATTTCGGTTGAATACCAATCGGTTTCATAAATCGAAAATATTGGCCTCCCGGTTCAGAGACAACCTCGCTATAGGTCATCTCAGTAAAACGCTCGCCGTCTTTGGCGCGTGTTGAAAATTGCTTAAGCACTTCCTGTTCCCAGGCGTCCGGCATACCGAGTAAGGGGTTCCGTACTCGTGTGCCAATTCGTGTTACGCGCCAGCCGTTTCCCCGAGATAATCGATTAGCAATCTTCGGAGCCAGCCCAGTGCACATCGTAATAGCTTCTATGGGACCACCTTTCTTCATTTCCGCCGTCAGCGCTGCGCCTAACTCCTTGAGAAATTCTCCCGCCACTACATTTGCAGCCTTTTCTTTTGGGGCCATGATCGAAGAACCTTGCTGAGGATCAGAAGCCCATACTGAGAAACTCAGGACGGTTGTCATCGCCAAAGCAAGGAAGAAAAAGAGAAGCCTATTCATTTTTTTCGTTTTCATGTTTTTTCCCTCTGCTTGGATTTAACCCTTTACAAAAAATAACAATGAGAGAAGTTCCTCCTGCCTTGATACTTCGAAGGCTGTGCCTCTGTCTGGCTAATGGCCGAATGATCAGGTCACGACGCTGCGGCAGCAGTACTCTTTGGTTGTTCCACAGCCTTCTCCCATGCATCGATCCCACCAACAAGGTCCATGACATTGGTAATTCTGTGTTTTTCCAAGAGACTCGCCGCAATGGAAGAGCGATAGCCTGAAGCACAATGCACGACAATTTGTCGGTCTCGAGTCACTTCATCGAGACGTTCTTCTAGATGATTCACCGGAATATTTACACTGTGACCAATTTGTTTTTCTTTCCATTCCTCTTCTTTACGCACATCAAGTATAAGTGGGGGTTCGACCGTTTGTAGTTCCTCTGCTACTGTCTGGGCCGTGATACGAGCCGTGCGACCCACGAGATCAGAGCGATGACCCAAGGCTTCCATTCCCTGGTCTAGATACCCTTCGACCTGATCAAAGCCAATTCGCCCTAACCGCATCGCGGCTTCTGATTCACGGCCAGGCTCGGCAATGATTACTATCGATTTTTTTTGAGAAAGAATCGTACCCGCCCAAGTTGCAAATTTCCCCCCGAGTCCAATATTCACACTTCCCACGAGATGCCCTCCGGCAAAATCGGCAGGATCGCGGACATCCACCACTTGAGCCCCCCGGCCCATTAATCTAAGAACTTTGTCGAGCGGTAAGGGATTCAGTTCTTGTTTCAACACTTGCTCGAGGGTGGCACGTTCACTTTTATTCAGCTTGGCATCATAACTAAAATACTTTGGTGCCTCTGGTTGGTTTGCCGTCACTATTTTGATGAATTCTTCTTTCTTCATCGGCTGTAGGGCATAGTTGTATTTGCGTTGTGTCTCCATGGTAGAAAAGGTTTCCGTACTCAGGTTTTTCCCACACATAGACCCGGCTCCATGAGCGGGGTAGACGAGCGTTTCGTTCGGCAGAGGAAGAAGTTTGTTCTGCAAAGAATCATAGAGCATGCCAGCCAACTCATCGGCACTGACGCCAACAGATGCCATGAGGTCAGGACGTCCCACATCACCAATAAACAATGTATCCCCTGTAAGTACCGCGTGGGGAGTGGTCTCACTCTTTTTCAGATCGTAGACGAGGATAGAAATCCCTTCAGGCGTATGCCCTGGGGTTTCGAGCACTTGGAGGCGGACTTTTCCGAACTCCACCTTTTCGCCATCCTTGAATGATCGGAAGGGGAAGTCAGCCTGGGCTTTGGCACCTAAACAAATCTCGGCTCCCACCCGATCTCGCAACTCAAGATGTCCAGCCACAAAATCGGCATGAAAGTGCGTAAGAAAGACATATTGGATTTTTAATTTTTGGTCTTCAGCGTCCTTGAGATACTGGTCGATGTCGCGTTGTGGATCAACGATGGCCGCGGTTTGTGTTTCCTCATCTCCGATCAAATACGACGCATGAGCTAAGCATCCTAAATAATATTGTTTGAAAATCATGTTGTCCTCCTTCCCTCTCCAGTACGATTGTTCATGTCGCTGTTAGAGAAATCATGGTTGAATGAGTGCAGCATACTTCTTCTTGCAATCAACTCTTCTGCAATACAGGTGCCGTGACGCAGAATTCGTGTTTGCGGTGAAAGAGATATAGTCCAATGCCCATTCCTTCAATGAGGTGTTTTCTAGGAGACGCAAAGCTCAGTACAGTTCAATTGTGGAAAAAGTCCTCGCTAGGGAGGCGTTGGGGTGAAGCAAATTGCTACATAAGTGTGAGCGACGCCTCATAAACCCGTGATCTTTCTGAATGGTGCAAGTTTCTTGAGGAGTAGTCTATCTCTTTAGGCTTCTCACTCCCTTAATGTTGATCAAGGTGCACACGTTGCTGCTCTGGCATCATGCTTGCTCATATACCGTTCAAGTAGCCGCGCCGTGAGTCAAAGCGAGGCAAAGATGGAAAGATGTGAAGGCTTTATTTCAAGAACAATCTAAAAGGAGAACGCCATGAACAACGTCGCGTTTTATTTTTTACTTGTATCCATGATCTTGAACTTTATTGTGGTGGCCTATCAGATCAATAAAAAGCATTCGGCGATCGTCGTGTCATGTACAGGGCTTGCGATCGTGATGCAGGCCATGACCATGCGCTATGTCGCGATTTCTTAGATTAGATGACACGGCACGATTCAGATTGCGAGAGAATGAGCCCACGGGTAGTGGTGTGGGTCTCTATGGACAAAGTGTTGAAGGGTAAGTGTGGATGCCATGCTCTCTGAGCAACTAATTGATAAGTAGCTGTTGTGGAGAATGGCAGTGTGTGCACATGGCTCGTATCGATCAGATATTTACCCAATGCAGTTGGAGGGGAGTTTTGCTTTTTCACGAAGCGGTTTAGGGAGCTAACAGCATGACAGAGACGGGACCAAGATGATTCACTCGACTAAAGAAAAGACCAATTTCTTTGCTGATATCTCCAGAATGCGTCATTACCAAGTGGTGATCGTTGGAGGAGGTGCGGCTGGTGTTTCTGTGGCCGCTCGTCTTTGCCGAATACTCGAATTCGGAAGCGTGGCTGTCGTGGCGCCATCTACCGTGCATCACTATCAGCCGTTGTGGACGCTCGTGGGAGGCGGCATCTATCCCCGGGAGTTCAGTGAACGTCGTGAAGCTTCAGTAATTCCAGAAAAGGCAGAGTGGCTCCTTGAGACGGTGGCAGGTATTGATCCCAAGAAAAACGAAGTTTTCGTGCAGAGTGGCTTACGGCTTCGCTATGACTATCTCGTGGTCTGTCCTGGCATGCAACTCGACTGGGAGAAGATCGAAGGCCTTAAAGGCAACATCGGGAAATTTGGCATTTGCAGCAACTATAGTTACGAAACGGTGCAACACACCTGGCCGACGATCGAGGGGTTTAAAAGCGGAAAAGCGCTCTTCACACACCCCAAGACGCCGATCAAATGTGGTGGGGCTCCGCAAAAAATCATGTACTTAGCCGAATCCACTTTTCGTGATCGCGCGATCCGCCAAAAGGCCGAAATCCATTTTGTCAGTGGGATGGCAGACAGCTTTACTGCGCCTCATTACGCCAAGGTCCTTGACCAAGTCATGCGGGATCGCGGCATTACGGCACACTACCATCGTAATCTCATGGCTATTCGTCCCGAAGAGCGTATCGCAGTGTTTGAACGGCTGGACCGGCCCGGTGAATATGAGGAGTTCGACTATACGCTTATTCACGTGACGCCACCGATGAGTGCACCTGATTTTATCAAGCAGAGTCGACTTGCCAATGATGCTGGCTGGGTAGACGTCGACAAGCATACCCTTCAGCATTCTACGTATCCGAATGTGTTCAGTCTGGGTGATGCCAGTAGTCTGCCTACCTCGAAAACCGCAGCAGCGATCCGCCGTCAGGCCCCAGTATTAGTTGAGAATCTCTTGAGTGTCATTAAGGGGAAGGAGCCTCACGTCCATTACGACGGGTACACGTCGTGTCCAATTGTCACTGACTATGGAAACTCATCTTAGCCGAGTTTGCTTACGACAAGAATCCCTGCGAGACTTTTCCGTTCGATCAGTCAAAAGAGCGGCTGAGCATGTACCTGCTCAAGAAACATGTGCTACCGCCGTTATATTGGCATGGCATGCTCAAGGGCCGTGTCTGAGTTTACACACCGAGATGAAAAATCGAGGTGACTGTTGTTTCTAGCTTTCACAGGAGCCCTAGCTATTGGTCTGAGCCTTGGACTGATGGGGTCGGGTGGGTCGATTTTGACTGTCCCCATCCTGGTCTATCTCGTAGGCCAAGATGAGAAGATTGCGATAGCCGGCTCTCTTTTTATCGTTGGCTGTATCGCCGCGGTTGGTGGGCTCCAGAGCGCCGTTCAGAAGAATGTCCACTGGCACAGTGTCCTCTGGTTTGGGCTACCCGGAATGGTTGGTGCGTGGCTGGGAGCACAGCTATCCATCTTTGTCTCGGGTAGAGTGCAGCTCTTATTGTTCGTGTTTGTGATGCTAGCGGCGGGTGTGTTCATGCTGAGGCCCACTCAGTTCAAGCCTGACACACATCAGCGTACCGTCTGGAAAGTTGCGCTGGACGGTCTCCTTGTGGGCATGTTGACGGGGCTTGTTGGTGTTGGTGGCGGATTTCTGATTGTGCCGGCCCTGGTCCTTCTTGGTGGGTTGCCCATGCACCTTGCAATTGGCAGCAGCTTGATCATCATCGCGCTCAAGTCATTCAGCGGGTTTGCCAAATATCTCGAGGTGCTGAGTCATCACGAGCAAACGCTGGACTGGACGATCTTAGGAACGTTCGTCGGCCTCGGCTTAGTCGGCACGGTGTTCGGTGGTGTGATCGCCAGCCGCTTGCCCCAGAATTTCTTACAGAAAATGTTTGCGGGGATCCTGTTTCTCATGAGCGCAGCGATGCTCGGGGCCATGGTGCTGTAGATGAATCTAAACGACAAGAGTCTTAGTCTGTATATGAGCGTGTTATTCTGTTGATCAAGACATAACATGTGTGTGTGGGAGCGTACGTGGAAAACGCTATACTGTACAGTCGACGGCAATTTGGATTGACTGTTCTCAGACCATTGGAGAATTGATGGTTTTCGAAGTTTAATCGGAAAGGATGGAGGTAAAGATGAGAACGATTCTTCAACCCCGTAATCATATGTTTTGGGTGTTGAGTGAAAACGGAGATTGAGCTAAGGAATTGTCAAAAACAGAATGGGGGTGTCCCTCCTTGATGGGCGCAGAAGCTTCCAGCAATGTGTTCGGCCTGTGATTCGAATTGTTAGCATTTCCATTCCAATCCTAATCCAAGTTTGACCCAAGCCTGGAGCAGGTCATGTCTTGTGATACATCCAATCGTCACACCGCCCTTTTCAACCGGAAGGTTCAAGAATCGACTTTTCTCCATAATTTTCACGGCTTCACCGATGGTCGTGTAGGCTGTCACGGGTACACGGTCTTTGACCATCAGATCTGCAGCGGTAACCCGATTGAGGTCCTTCCCGTCTGCGAGGGCTTGCAGTATATTAAATTCACTGATAAACCCAACAAATTTTCCCTTCTGATCCACGACTGGCGCTCCAGGCGCGTGGTTCGAGAGTAATAACACGGCGATGGCCAAACCGTTTTGCTCATGTTGAAAACGCAGCCTATTGCTTCCGACGATTCCTTCTATGGTTGAGTTTTCAGCTGCAGAAATTTTTTCTGAATCCATCGGACACTCCTTATGTATTGTTCGTTCTGTTTACCTCACCTACTAAAAGCCATGGCATGACTGTGAATTTTCCAGACGTCGAAATATACCATGAAATTTTCACACATGCTTCCCCTTCCTCGGCTAACTACGGAAGACAGAACATGATGCTTTTCACCAACTCATGCAATGAATAAAAACTCCCACTATGAGTAGTGATGAAATGTCTTACAAGCGACTGTTTTTCGACTGGCGTGTGATGCAAAATTCCGCATCATTATCGTTTGAGGTGCAGACTTGATCGTGAATATCGTTAAAAATAGCAAATTACAGTCAGGTTCAAAGACGAACATATGTCGGAGGAAAGACCAATTCGTTGTCTGGCGCCACTCTTGCTTTTCTACACAAGAAATGGAAGTAAGTGGAAACCGTTTCCACGAAAAATGTAGACAAATCATTCCCTGATTATAAGAATGAGGGGAAAAACGTACTCATAGCTAAAAGGAGGTTGCGATGGCACAATTGCTGTCAATCAAGGGAATGCTGTTCTTCTCAGTCATTCTAGGCACAGGAGTCAGTTTGGGATGTGCTCATCACGGGCATGGCCCGTATTCAAAAGTCGCCAAAGCCACGATTAAGGGTTGTACTGATTCAAACATTACTGGAACTGCCACCCTAAAAGAACGCGAGTCGTCAGAGGGGTTGAAGCTTGTCGATATTCGGATGGAAGTGAAGGGGCTCAAGGACGGAAAACATGCTGTCCATATTCATGAAGTTGCCAACTGCGTGCCATGCGGTGAGGCCAAAGGGCATCACGATCCTGGACCAAACTCCAATTCTGACCCTGATGCTCCTTTATTTAATCATCCCTATCATATGGGAGACTTAGTCAACATCGAAGTGAAGGACGGAGTGGGTAAAGTCCACATGGCTACCAGTCGCGTGACACTCTCAAGTGGTCGGTTGAGTGTGTTTGATGAAAATGGCAGTGCCTTCATTATTCATACAAACCCGGATTTGTACTGTGATCAAGAGGATGAACTGAACAAAGGATGTGCCGGTGGGCCACGAGATGCGTGTGGAATCATCGAGTCGATAGAAAGTTAAGAGAGTTTCTGGCTGACAATTTTGCCAAACGAAATTTTCCGTTCGATTTGTAATGTCAGTGTATCAAAGGGGGCTTCAGAAGCTTATCTTCTTCTCATCTCTCTTTGAGGGTGTGGAGAGGAATTCAAAATTGGGAAAGAACGAACGATTCAGGTCACAATAAAAGTTATGCGTCAGTGCTCGATAAGGTGTGGCATCTTCAGTATATATACTTGGCAAGTGAAGACCCTCACAATGAATGAGACGGAGTTCTGCTCTTTGAACCTCAATTAAAAATGAGGTATTGCGACAGCCACTAAGGAGGCGTGCCGAGTGTAGAGACAAAACATGCACAAAGAAATAAAAAAACATAAGAGTGGGGCTTGCGCTTGTTTTGATGGGACGTGAGTATCGGTATTTCATTCGGAGTCAATGAAAATGCCTATAGGAGTTTTATTGCCGAAGGGGTGACCGCCAACCCCACCGTCCATGACGAAAACAGCCAGGACAAGATTTGGCGTTATGCTCAACGAGTTCATTTTCATGCGACGGGTATTTCGGCATTCTCGCTAGGCTTGGTTATCCTTGTTATGTTTTCTGATCTGACATCGAGGTTAAAAAAACGCATCAGTGTTTCTCGGGTTCAGCAGCTTGTATCCGCTTTCATAGTTCACCATGTTTTTGTTAGCACCATCAATTGGTCGTGGACCATGAACATGTGGTCACAGAGATCTTTGCGTATGCCGGTGTAGGAGGCTTGTTGCTTGGCGGAGTTCTTCTCTGTGCGAATCTTTTTTGGGCTGTTTTGAGAAGAAACGACGACCTGACTACCGGCTTGAGGCGACACGAAACACCCCCAGCCCTGTGGGACTCTCATTCATTCGCTGATTTTAAACCCAACATGTGTTCGAGCGAACCGTGTTGTAAGAGATAGCTTGTTCACAACGAAGGTGTATGAACGTGGCACTCCACACGTACTTTCCAAGAAACTCTTTCGACTCGCTTTGCTTTTTGGGGTTGCTGGTGCGTGTATGTTGGGCTGGTATTTCATCACAGGCACCACAGACCCTGGTGATGATGGCCGCCGCTATTCACCTGGCACCGGCTGAATGTGCGTTTATCCTCAAAGAAACGCGACAACTGTTACAGGCCGTCCATGGCGTCGTGACTGGATTAAGTGACCCGGATCAGTCGGACAAAGTCAAGCAGCACGCTTTGGTGGAATGGAGATGGCGGCCGATACTAATCCTGCTCTAATGCTCAAGCTACCGTTGTCCTTTAAACAGATGAGAGTATCTGTTCATCGGGATTTCGACAGACTTGCAGAGGCTATCATCGATGGAACCTTGTTGCAGGAAGTGATGTACTAGCTTTCGAGCATCACCAGTTGCTGTACAGCATGTCACGGTATGTACCAACTCATGGTCTCATGACCGGGTTTGTTTCAATAGGTATACGGACGGCATGTCACGCAGGAGATCCTTCGACAATCATACTTCGTTACCACGTTGACCTTCCACGACCAAGATGCTGTACGCGATGAAATCTTTTCCCCATCACCTTTTGATGTCGAGCACTTGTAGAAATACCCTGATCCTCTCTTTGAATGCTCCCTTTCCTCGGTCCTTATAAACGTTCGAATTCGTGAACAACTCAAAGTCTGTCACGCCGTTGTGGAAAGAACCCTTTCCAACTTCACTCCCCATCTGCCCCATTTTAAGTGACGACAATTTCCCTCCTGTCGATCAAATGACTGTGGCCAAATTCCTCAAACAGTGTGTGTCTGGGTTCGCGCGCTTCAAAAAACCCTTGGAAATCAGTATTTCTCGAACTGGCACTGAACTTGATAAGGACCATAACAAAGGAGAAGGAGTAGCAAAGAAAAGACCGCTGTTGGTTTTGCTATTCAAATCCAAAATAACTCAATAGTTGAGTCGTAGGCTCAAACTCATAAATTTTCATTCTTCGGTGAAAAAGATTTAATGGAGGTCTCATGATGCAAACGACTCGGCAGACTGTTGGCACTGAAGAACCGATTAACCCAGTTTCCACCTCTGAATCCGGAAAGAGCGTCCTGATCAAAAAGAGGGACTTCAAGTCCTCCAGGTTTGTACCCTCTGGCGACGACACCATCATCTCTGTTGATTCCTCTAATCACGGAGAATCGTCTTTTACGGAAAATCTCGATGCTCGGATTGCCAGGCGAGCGTATGAGCTCTACCAGCAGCGAGGGGGCTGTCATGGGGAAGATCAAGCAGACTGGTTTGAGGCGGAACGTCAGATACTGTCTTCACAATGAAAAGGCTTGAGTCGCTCCTTTTTCGAGGCAGCAAAATGATGAAGGATAACGTTCGTAGAGCGGACGCAAGTCGGAATATTATGTGACGAGACAAGAAGGAGCTAGGAAATTGTAAGGAACCACCTGCTCACATCGAGAAATATGACTCACAAACACAGGAGGTCAGTATGCCAGCGACTAATCAATTTGAGACCGTGGGACAGATTTCAGGCAGCAACACCATGCGCATTCAAAGAAACTCTAATGGTCATTCCGTTGCCATTGCGCTGTTATCCAGTCATACACCTGGCGCCCCAGTTGTAGATGACGCAGGCCGATTTGTCGGCTTCATCAGTGAATTTGATTTATTGAAAGCCCTAGAAGACGGAAAAGACCTTGAAACGCTTTCAGCTGAAGACCTGATGAAAAAAGATCGAATAGCCATTTCCGCTTCCACTTCCTTACGAGAGGCTGCCCAACTCATGGAGAAGAATCGCTTGCTCAATTTACCGGTAGAAGAAAATGGTGTGGTTTCTAAAACCATCACACGCCATGACCTACTTCGAACAATGTTAGGGATCGATGTTGGAATTGAGTTTTAAGACAAAGAAGCAGAAAGTTTTTCGTTCTCGGAAGCTCGTGTTGGTCTATTATTCAAGGAGGTTGCTATGTCTGCATGTATTCGACGTATTGGACTCATCGGTGCCGTGTGCATTTTGACGATAGGATGTCTCTCGACCCAGGCCATGAGTGCAGGTGGAGGGCCGGCGGATGGCTATGATCTTCATGTGCAGGCCCCTCATCTCATGGCTAATGGAGAGATTGGTGGTCCGTTCCACCATTACTGTAAAGGAATTTCAGACACGATTTTTCAGTGCCTCTTATTTGAAACCACTGCGGCCAATGCGCCGTTGGTTGCCATAGAATATTTTGTGGCAAAGGATGTTGCACGGAAACTTCCCTTGATTCAATGGCATCGGCATTTCCATGATCATCAACAAGAGATTGACACTGGGAGGCTTTTCATTCTTGATGTCGACGATGAGAACAAGAAAAAAGAAATCGCTGAGGCTGCTGGTAAGACCGATGGCGTGATCTATCATTTATGGCAAAAGGGGAAAGAGTTTCCAGATGGGACTGTGACCTTTCCACAATCAATTGGTCATATTTTTAGTCAACCGAAGTAAGCGACATCGTTGCGATGAGAAATTTATCAAGGGGCATCTATTTGTTCACCAAGACGAATACCAAATTTGAAGGAGAGGGTCATGCGTTTCACATATCTGACAGTGAGTATCATCATGTTTTCGATTACGACTAGTATCACAATGGCAGCCGGGCAACACGGGCAACACATGATGAGGGCCCGTGTACCAGCTGATAAAATTGAGGAAGCGCGTGCGCTCACGAGTCCTCTTCCGCAATCGCCAGATATTGTGGCAAAGGGAAAGGCTATATATGAAGGGAAGGGAACATGTGTGAACTGTCACGGGGTACAAGGTCGTGGTGACGGCCCAGGTGGAATTAACCTCAATCCTCCGCCGAGAATATTTCGTTCTCATGGGTTTTGGCGACACCGAACGGAGGGCGAGATCTTTTGGGTCATTAAGCATGGTTCCCCGGGGACGGCCATGATTCCGTTTGGTGGACTGCTCACTGACGAGGATATCTGGACGGTGATGCAGTATGAACAGAGTTTCTCCGGGGGACATGGACGGCGAGGCATGGGGCGAGGTAGAGGAATGGGACCAGGAGGCAGACATGGTGGTAACAGAGGGCATGACATGATGAGGGAGATGGAGCATGAGAGAGGTGGAGAAGACCATGAATGTTGCCAACAATCTGAGTGATCACCATACACTATTTAGTAGACAGAGGCGAGGACGAATCCATCGTATGTGCGTGATCACCACATTTGTTGCATTGATTCTTGTTACATCTCTAGCTCACGCAAAAGAGGACAACCTCGGGAAAACGATTGTGATGAAAAGATGTACTGTATGCCACCGCCTCGAGGGAGACCCGATGCCACGACGGACCAAACAGGCTCCTGATCTCATCTGGGCTGGGAACAAGTACCAGGAAGAGTGGTTAGGGAAATGGCTACAAAACCCTGATGCGAAGCTGTATCCGCTTGGCTTCGATTACAAAGCTAAGCGTAAAGGGAGACATCTTTCGCTCTCGCCATCAAAAGCTGGTGAAGTTGTAGATTTCTTGCAGACGATCAAGGACCCTCGAGTGAAGAAAGGGGTGATGCGATCTGGCACAGCTCAGGAGTTAAAGCGCGGGAAACAACTCTATCAGGAGCATGCGTGTCAAAACTGTCATTGGACACCGGCGAGCAATCGTCGGGGATATACGGGAGGTAAATCCAGTACATCATTAATCAAGATGGGGGCGCGCTTACAAGCTGATTGGGTGTATCGTTTTAATCAAAATCCCAACGATTTTGTCCCAGATAGTGGGGCGTATATTCCCAAGCCTCCACTCCCGGAAAAAGATATTTATGCGATTACAGCCTATATGATGACGTTTAAATAAGGAATATCTGACGGGATATTTAAACGATGTTTCATGAGCCGAACTTTACGAGCATTCTTATTCAACTATCAGTATCTTGAAAGGTCAAACGGGTATGGCTGTGGCTGGATTCGAAGGTGCGTGAGAGGTGACTCAAATGGCAGACCTTCTCGCTTACCTTCCTTCGTTAAAGCCTTAGGTGTGTTAGCAGCATTATTCATGGGGAGGGCATAGTGTGAAAGCCACAGAAAAGAAGCACCTGACGGTCAGAGTGCCAGAGCAAAGGGATTGCTGGGATTGGGAAATCCTCACTGCTGATGGGAGCCCACTCGACGGATGGTATTCAGCGTCAGTTGGAATTGACCATTCAGGTCGATATTGTCTTCACGTTGTCTTTGATCAGTTCGATTGTGTGAATGCAGATGGCCAACCTATAAAGATTGAACTTCTGGGAGTGACACATAGGCCAGTCAAGAATGAACCGGCGATACCGAGTCCTCGAATGCATAAAGCGAAGAAGAAGGGACCTGATGTCGATTGGGAGTGGGAGTAAGGAATATGTATCGAGTGTTGGATGAAAGCTCTGGTCGTACCGTCGGGATCAAAGTTGATGGCAAACTGACCAACAATGATTATGAGGTCTTGGTACCTTATTTTGAAAATCTTATCAACGAATATGGATCGCTGAATTTGCTCTGTGATATGACTCAGTTTAGTGGGGTGGAAATTGGAGTCTTCTGGGAAGATTTCAAATTTAGCATTCGCCATGTACGTGACTTTACGCGAATGGCCATTGTGGGCGATGAGCAATGGCTGGATTGGTATACAACGATCTTCAACCCCATGGTCAAGACGGAATTGAAATGTTTTTCCTCGAAACACATTCATGACGCGTGGAAATGGGTGAAGGCCTGACCGCCGTTATATGTGATGGGATCATCCGGAGAGATTATTTAAAACTCAGAGTAGCTCTAACTATTAGAAGAGAGGAAAGGAGACGAGATGATTAAAGAAGACATCAATCACGATACACAGAATATGAACTGGCAAGAATTACGGGAATTCCCTGGACCGGCAGAGGTGAAAGTTCTTCGTGAAGAGAAAGATTTAGGAGCGAAAACGATGCTCCTTCGTGTCCCACCCCAAGGGAAGATTATTCCTCATTCACACCGAGGTGTGGTTCAGCACTATGTACTCGATGGGCACTACGAGACCGAAGGGAAATCGTTTGGTCCAGGGAGCTTTCGACTCATGCCAGAGCATGCGGAAGTTGCGCCGATTACTACTGAAAAAGGCGTCACGATTTTGATGATCTACGATGCTGTAAGGTAAAAGAATACGACACGTTCCAATGTCTGCATCACTCAAAGATGCATGAGTTCAGGTCATTCGGTTGTATCCGACGACCTTATTTTTTCCTGTGAAAGCAGGGATCGTATGTGCGTCTGCGCAACGAGACCATATCAGTTACGAAGCTATGAAAAACCCTATGAATGAAGGGCGAGAACAAGAGCGAATAATCTGGCAGGCCTTTCCTTCATGGGGGCAGTTTAGTTGGCTCTATTTTTTTACATTCCTGACAGCACTTCGAGGAGTCTTGTTTCTTCGTTTTGGTCTACCAGGTTGGCCGCTGTGGTTGGCTGGTGCCGTGGTGTTACTTTTGGTCGTCGCTCTTATTCGTCGTTGGGCATATTATGTCGTGACTCCGACGCGCGTAATTATTAAGAATGGATATACCCAACGTGACATGAACTCTCTCAAGCTTGAGATGATCAAGAACATGTATCTGGTGCAAGGTCCAATTTCTCGATTTTGGGGTATTGGAACTCTGGTTATTCAGTCAACCGAAACCGGGAAAGAGCTTAAGCTGCGTGGAGTGAAAGATCCCGATATCGTCGAAGCGAAAGTAAAAGCGTTGTTGCCGGCGCGATATGCAGATTCTTTAGATTTGCCATGAATACGATTTCTCGCCGACGCCAAATCATCATCTGGATGAGTATTGCATTAATTTCGATTGCTTTGGCAATTGAGTTCATGTTGAGTTCACAACCAGAACGGCCCTTCGGACATACTCAAGTGGCTCATGTCGTGGGGTGGCTGGGCTTCGGTATGATCGCGCTAACCTTTGTGTATCCTATCAAACGATGGTTGCATCCAAATCAAGTTTGGCCCAAAGACTGGTTTCAAATTCATCAGATCATGGGAATTGCTGGACCGTTGCTTATTGTGGTTCATTCAGGTGCTCACTTTCACGCCGCGGTCCCGGTGCTTGCGCTCGTTGCATTGCTACTCGTGGTCTTTAGTGGCATTACGGGACAAGCTCTCCATTACTTGGCGTTTCGGACGCTATACGAGCAACGTCATGAACTAGCCGCTCAAGGCCTGACTGAAGAAGCTGTAGAATCTCATCTTCACAATCTGGCTCTAGAGGAAGAAACCCTCCGGTCGTGGCGATGTGTGCATGGCCCCTTGACGGTGACATGCGTCGTGCTCACGCTGATACATATTGGCGGCGCACTCTACTTTGGAGGCGTATAGCTTGTGTGGTGTTTACGTCGATGGGTGTTACCCGTCGTTTTGACGAGTACAGGTTTGATCATTGTCTACATCGCCTGGGGATCGGTGTATACGCCAGAAACGTTGTGGGCTCCTGGTCATCTCAGCCGATATCACGCAGACATTGCCACCTGCGGGACCTGTCATGAACCGTTTATTGGGGCAACGGATACACAGTGTCTTGTCTGCCACACGCTTCAGCAGTTCCAACTCAAATCCCAACCTGAAGTACATCGCATACATCAAGAAGTCATTGTTCGTAAGCAATCCTGCCTGACATGCCATACTGAGCACCGCGGGGTATTAGCTAGTATTACCATGGGGACGGCGCGGAATCCGCATGGCGAGTTTATTTTTCGGGCCACTAGTACGTCCTCATGCTCAGACTGTCACACGATGGATACGGAAAAGGAAAAGACAAAACCCGTTCTCTTAAACAATGCGACGGTCCGTCATCTCATTGAAGAAGGGGAGGGGGCTCATCGACCGGGACATTTTGTGCATTGCTTACATTGTCATGTTGGAGGAAAGCGAGATGTTGAAGATGAAGATGAGGATTGAACCGTGCTTAGTGTTGGTTCTCTCAACAACAGAATTAGCGTGAGAAAAAGGGGGCCTGTCTCAGCGGTCGAAAGCCACGCAGCGTAGCGAGAGGCTATGAGCATACGTCACTTACAATTTTTGTTTAAGCCTCGATCGATTGCAGTTATTGGGGCTTCGAACAAGCTGAATCGAGTTGGGAATGTGGTGATGGGCAATCTACTCAGAGCCGGATTTCTCGGACCCATTATGCCCGTGAATCCCAAGCATCAAGCTGTTGCGGGAGTTCTGGCCTATCCTAATGTGCATGCGCTGCCAATCGTTCCGGATCTTGCGATTCTTTGTACACCTCCAGAAACGATCCCGTCAATCATTCAGGATCTTGGTGAGCGTGGGGTTCGGGCTGCTGTCATTATGACCGCCGGCCTTTCCAAAGAACCATCACAATCGGATGGAATAAGCGTACAATCCGTCATCCTGGAAATTGCTCAGAGGCATTGCATGCGGATTTTAGGGCCGAACACAATTGGTCTTCTCGTTCCGCATCTTGCGTTGAATGCGAGTTTTGCGCATGTCGAAGCCATGACAGGAAACCTCGCGTTTGTCTCTCAGTCGGGCGCATTGTGCACAGTCGTACTTGATTGGGCTCGGTCCCGAGGCATTGGGTTTTCGTATTTTCTAGCCCTCGGTGATAGCGTTGATATCGATTTTGGGGATGTGCTTGATTATCTTGGAAGCGATCCCAGCACTGACGCCATTCTTCTATACATTGAATCTATTACTGAGTCGAGAAAGTTCATGTCGGCTGCCAGAGCTGCGGCTCGCAATAAACCTGTCCTTGCGATAAAGGCTGGGCGCCGGCCCGAAGGCGCTGCAGCGGCAGTATCCCATACTGGTGCTCTCGCAGGATCTGACGATGTGTATGATGCATCGTTTCGTCGAGCCGGGATTCTTCGGGTCTTTGAAATCGATGAACTCTTCGACGCCGTCGAAACGTTGGGACGTGTTCGCTTTTTTTCAGGAAATCGATTCGCCATTCTGACGAATGGTGGGGGACCAGGTGTGTTGGCAGCGGACGCACTGGCGGATGCTGGTGGGACTTTGCTTCGGCTTTCTGAGACGACCATCCAGCAATTGGATACCGTGTTGCCCAACACCTGGTCTCGTGGAAACTCTATCGACATTGTTGGAGATGCCTCAGCAAAACGATACACCAACGCACTGAACATTGTCATGCAAGATCAAGACATCGATGCCTTGTTGGTGACACATGCGCCAACGGCCATCGTCGCGAGTGAAGACGCGGCTCACTCCGTCATTACTGCAATACACGCGTCAGCCTTCAAAAAACATGTGCTAACCAGTTGGCTCGGGGCCGAAACAGCCGTGAAGGCACGACGTCTGTTTGCGGAGGCCAATATTCCTACCTACGAGACTCCGGAAAAAGCTGTTCGTGCGTTTCTTCATCTCGTTCGCTATCGCCAAACCCAAGACATGTTGATGGAAATTCCACCTTCCGTTCCACAAGAATTTCATCCGATCTCATCTTCTGCCCGATACGTAATCGAACAGGCGTTAGCCCAAGAACGGTTTCTCCTCAGCGAGCCGGAGGCCAAGGCGATTCTTGCCGCGTATGGTATTCCAACGGTTGAAACGCATATTGCCAACACCCCGGAGCAAGCTGTTCGATTTGCTGAGCAGATTGGATTTCCGGTTGCGATTAAAATCCTTTCCCCACACATTACCCACAAAGCTGATGTCGGTGGTGTCGCGCTTGATATTGATTCTCCAGAAACAGTTCGAACGGCCATCGCTGGGATGAGGCAGCGTTTGGTCGCGTTGCTTGGAGGGATTTTGGTTGCTGTCGGTATCATTATGAGCAAGGCCTGAATTTTACTCATGGAATAAAACGTCGTCAGGAAAGGTAGAAATAGAGAGATGTGATGAAGACGTTCTTTTTGGGAACCCTACCCTTCGCGATGATTTTGGTATTTTTTATAACTGAGCTCGGCCACACGAAGACAGAAAAGGAAGGTGGCAGCCAGTCTCCTAAGTCTCCTAGAGGCCATAAAGTACCCAAAGCCTCATCTCCCTCAATGGAACAGATTACACAGGGCAAAACCCTGTATGAGGGCCGAGCCAGGTGTGTCCATTGTCATGGGCATAAAGCAGTAAGACGTGAACTTACCGATCAAGAACTGTTTTCCATTATCAAATTCGGGGTGCCAGGCACATCCCATATAGCATTTAAATATCTGCTTTCAGATGAGGAAGTTTGGTCCATCGTTTATTATCAACTCCGCAACAACCTGCGCTAATGGCTGTCGACACAAAGATTGCCTCCAAGAGAACTCTAAATAAGGAAATACGGATATCGCTTTCCAACTTTTCAAGAGCTAAGACTATAGTGAGGTAGGAACCTTACTCTTCTATGCAACTGACATTCATTTTGATGATCTATAGCGAATCCAATTCATTTCTATTTTATGAAGGTACGTAGCCTAGGCGACGATTGTTCCCTAACCCATACGCAACGGCCGCATCGCGCCATTCCAGGTTGTTGTCGAAGGGACAGACTCGAATACTGCTGGGATCATCTTGGACCATGTCGGACGAATTGCCGCTCCGTTCAGCGAAAAAGTGTTGATGACCTGGTTGAGGAAGGCGGCTGGACGACAGATTAACCCAGGCCGAGTGGAACTCGAAACGCGTGCGTGGTTCAACGAGAATCTGGAAAGCCGCAACTTCTACGTTCCCGGTGTCATCTCACTCGTGGTGATGCTGGTCACGTTGATGTTGGCGAGCATGCCGTCGTTCGCGAAAAAGAAATCTGGACGTTGGAGCAGATCATGGTGACACCAATTTCACAGCTTGAATTTATCCTGGGTAAACCCCTGCCGTTTGCGCTCATTGGTTTTGCTGATGTTACCCTCATCACGGGTGTGGCTGTCTACTGGTTTGAGGTACCCATTCGGGTAGTCTGTCCCTCCTCTTGGCTGCGACCGCATTGTATTTATTAAGCACTCTCGGAATTGGTTTATTCATCTCGACTGTGAGCCGAACACAGCAATAGGCAGTGATGAGCGCTTTTTTCTTCTACTTTCCAGCTGTGCTGCCTTCCGGTTTTATGTTTCCCATTTCGAACATGCCTGAAATGGTGCAGTGGATGACATATTTCAACCCGCTTAGGTATTTTCTTATCATCATTCGTGGGATATTCCTGAAAGGCGTTGGCCCGGAAGTCTTGTGGCCTCAAATGGCGGCATTGGCAGTATTGGGAGCGACGATGTTGTGGTTCGCTGCCCGCCGATTTCAAAAAACCTTAACGTGAGATTATGAGAATACACTATAGCGAACCCAAGTAAGTTCCATTGAAGGCCTAGGGTGGCATGATTCAATTGGGCCATGACCCAATGGGCAACCATTCATTCATTACCTGAAACGCTGTACACTCTGAATCATGGAATTGAGGTGCCCCAGGTCGCGTTTAGTTGAGTAGGCCAATTGCATTTGAACAACCTGCTTGTACTTGTTTCTCTCTGTTGCTTTTTGCACCATCCCTGGAAACCCGTTCTGTAGAAAAACGACTCTTTTATCAATGCATCTCCTCATTATCTAGGGTAAGATCCCCTATTTTCATTGATTTCCTGTTTCTTAGGAGTCTTCAATAAAACGGCAAGGTCTTTGCTGTGCAAGGACAAGAGGGTTCATCTTGAGGATTATGCTGAGAGCATTGGAGTGGAGACGAGGAGGACCTTCTGCGACCTGTTGAAAGCCTCACTATGAAATGGATTTTCAGTAACGTGCAAGGACATAATCTATAAGACAATTTGTGATACAGTCTCAATTTCGTAGAGAACAAAGATTTCACATTAGGCGAAACGTGTGAGGAATACGCCTTCAATTCAACTACCTTGAAAGGAGCCTGTGGATGAAAGTCCTGTTGGCATTGGAAAAAACTCGGGCCTCAGTCGGCGCTATTCGGATACTCAAGAAATTATTCCTTCCTAAAGGATCCAATCTTTTTCTTTTGCATGTGCACGCCATTCCTCAAAAGATCACGGGACTAGCGAAAGAACGGATTTTAAAACTATCAAAGCATGTGGAAAATATTCAAAAAGAAGAGCTTGAGCAGGCGCATCAGTTTCTGAGTAAGACCGAGAACACGTTAAGACATCAGGATGTGCGTGTTCAATCTCTTGTAAAAAAGGGCTTTCCGGGAGAGGAAATATTAAAGCTCATTCGAACGAAAGGTATTGATCTCGTGATCCTTGGAACACGAAACTATTCCAAAGTGACCGGGTTTTTGATCGGCAGCGTGAGTCAATGGGTGCTACAGGAATCGCCATGTTCTGTATTGATCGCCAGGAATCATCCACGAAAAAACTTGAATGATCGAAAAATAAAGCTGCTATTGGCTACGGATGGGTCACTGGACGCCCAGGCGGCCATCGACTTTGTGAACGCGGTGGAATTACCGTCTTCTTCGCAAGTCACCGTACTTCATGTCATGCAAAAACAGGTGTATGAGACGGAATTGGCGTTGCGAATGAGCAGAAAGGATGAAGAGGAATTTGCCAGATTAGCCGAAGAACTCTTTAATGCACGAGGACGAGAAGGGGCGAAATTGCTGAAAGAGACTCGAACGGCACTATCTTTACCAGATCTTCATATTGATGAACAGTTGGTCTATGGCAATGCAGCGGCTGAAATTCTTAAATCCGCTCGAAATATGCAAGCAGATCTTATTGTGTTGGGTTCGCGTGGGTTATCGGGAGTCAAACAGATGTTCTTAGGCAGTGTGTCGAACAAGGTTGTGCACCGTGCTGGATGTTCGGTAGCCGTCATTCGTCACCAACACAAGAAGTGATTTTTGGAAATCATGGAACCAAAGATTGTTTGGTCATTTGAATCAAGAAGTAGTGATGCCGTTCAGCTGTTACCAAAGGTAGGCTCTTCAGCATTGAAGGTTGCGACACGATCGACCGCATGACACGAGTTATGAAGAAACTCGAAATTTTCTGTAAATCCGCAATTTCTCAGGTCATGAACAACTTGGGTCATATTGTATAATAGTGAAAGTTGGTGGTTCTCACCCTTACATCTACGTTAGAGCTACTGCTCTGTATTATCATAATGGTCATATAACTCTTTTATTGTTTTTCGAATCCATCTGCAAGCTCGGATTGGAATGAAAAGACAAGAGAACACGAAGGGCCATATCTCGTTAGTCGAGCAAACGATTGACCGTACCCAAAAGTTCTGACATTCGTACAGGTTTCCCTAGAAACGTATCAACTCCTTGTTCTAACACCTCTGCTATGGCCGCATCATCTCTTAACGAGGTGATCACAACAATGCGACATGTTTCACACTTCGCGCGGAGTTTTCGAAGAAAATCGAGTCCGCCACCGGGCATACGAAAGTCAGATACAACGACATCCGGTTTGACTTGATCGATTTGAGCTAAGGCCTCATTGCCATTCATGGCTTGCCTCACCTGGAATCCAAATCCTTGAAACTCTTCATCAAGCAGCCGAAGCATTTCCTCGTCATCTTCCAGCAATAGAATTTTGTACCCGAGATTCTCAGGATTATCGGATGAATCATTGGGGTCGTCCTTGCGTATTTGGGACGGTTGCCAGATTTCAGATTTTTCCCACAAGTCTAGAACAGAAAGATAGGCAACATGCATGCCTTAAAGCATAGGCTTGTTTCGTGAACAACTTGGAAAATTTATTGTAAATAAAAAAGTTCGGTCGGATATGAAGTATTTGTGCGTATCCGGCTCATTTGTCCACAACAATACTTTTTAAGATGGGGAATTTCTCCCCTGTGATTTTCGTGATAACTTCCAACATAGAAAGCATGATCTCTCAACTTGCGTTCAGTTCAGCGTCTGAGACCAGTCACATTTATTGGGATTTCACTCGTCTATGCGTGATTTATGCTGGGAATAGGAGAATATGTCCGAGATCGTGAAGCGAGGGTGCCAAATTCAAGAATCCATAACCATCCACTGGTCGGCCAAATTTCGAGCGAGAACGTCAAACGCATAAAACATGTCAACAATTCTTCCCTACATCACTCGTTAGAAAAAGCGCTCCTCTCTGAATCGTGAGTGACAGAAATATATTTCCGTTCAGTCGGTGCCTTCGCGCATCGCTAATCATTCCACCATCATCCATGATGTGGTCTTCCATCATTCAAATTAAAGCGGTTTGATAGTTCGAGCATTGCTTTTCATCATGATCTCTTTATCTAGGAATATTTTTTTATTCGTAAGAGGACTACCTGGAAGATCCTCATCGTCCTAATCGTATTTTATTCAAAACACAGAAAGCCCTCATTTCCTTTGCCTAAAGCTGTTTGTAAAGGAATTCTTAAGCTCTCTCAATCTCGTAAAGAACATATCTTGTTTAAACTCGCTTTCTATTACAAAGAATCGACGTTCAAAACCACAACATCTCGAAGAGTATGATGGCTTTAAAGAAACAATACTCTCATGGAATATGAGGCATTTCGCAACAATATCGTATGAGGCTATTGGGGTCAAAAAACCACATTTAGAATTCTTTAAAAAGTTTTTATGTTCGGAAGCATTGAAAACTTCTCACATTTTTCGATGGCATTAATCTTGATAAATGAAAATACAGAATGAGAAGAAAATAGGAAAACTAAGACATCGGTACAACAACCGATTTCTTCTGTTTCCATTGCATTCCACAACAAGAACCTTACTCATAGACAGGAGATCACGTGATGGCGAATACGATGAACACGTTCGTGATGAAACATATAGACGAAGTGGGCGTCATGGAGAAGCCGATACCTGATCCAGGTCCTAACGATGCCATCATAAAAACTTCTGCCGCATTGATCTGTACGTCAGATGTCCATACAGTGGCCGGTGCCATCGGGAAGCGAACGAATCTGACCCTGTATCAAGGCGACGCGACCCGGGGGAACAATTTCCAATATCGGGTATCACGGCGATGGAGAATTTGTGGGAATTCCAAGGGCAGCCTGGGGGGTCGGGATGGGTGATAAGATCATACGAACCGGACTGTGTCCGGGTGGGGCTGAGCGGATGAAACGGCTGCTGAGACTTCTTGAAACCGGTCGGGTGGATCCTACGCCGCTCACCTCTCATCGTTTCCACTTCAACGAGGTGGTAAAGGCGTTCCGCATGATGAAAACCAAAGAGGATGGCATGCTCAAGCCCTTGGTCCTCTTCGACTAATCAGTGACACCAAATACGGTGGGCCGTATGGTTCCACCTAATGGAACCCTCTAGTCACGTGGGCAAGGAAGTGTCTGAGGCTGTAAGGTAATACTGAGAAGCATGTTAATGACCAACACCGTGTCTTTGGACACGATTCTTTTAACAAGAGTAGGTATTCAATGAGTTTCAACAAGTTCCACCAAACTCTGGTAGCTATTTCAGGTTTTTGTTTATTGATCTCTGGGACGGCCTTCGGTGCAACTGTTGAGGCGGGCAACGCCATCACCAGTTGGCTCGGGAAAGGAGAGATTTATGGAATCGGAAAGGATTGCGTCTTATTTCATGGTGCGCTTGACGTCGTGAATCGTGACAACAAACTTTCGCTCGAGGGTGGATATCGGCCCAAAGGAAAAGGGCACGATCAGCTGTACGCGGTCTGGCTAAGCCTAACTTATAACTTACTGTAACATGAGAAAGGGGGAGTTCGTGGAGTTTTCAAGAATCAATAGATGGAATATAGCTGCGACTCCTCATCAGCTCTTGAACTGAAGATGATTACCAATGGACGTGATCGTAGCGTTGGGACACGCCATACAAAAGGAATACATGATGAACGGAGTACATACTAAGTATCCTGTTACCAAGGATAAGTACGACGCTGTGCTTTTCGACTTGGATGGTGTGGTCACGAAGACGGCAAAGATACATGCGGCGTGCTGGAAAATAATGTTTGACGAATATCTGACGAAGCGCTCGGTGAGAACCGATGAAACATTTCAGCCTTTTGACATTATCACAGACTATACGTTGCACGTCGATGGAAAACCACGGCTCGACGGAGTACGAGATTTTCTACAATCACGCACGATCATTCTTCCTGAAGGCTTGCTCGATGATCCGCCTCAAACAGAAACCGTGTACGGGCTTGGCAATCGCAAAAACAAATTGGTTGAGGAGAAGATTGAATCAGATGGTGTAGAGGTCTACGAGGGGGCCCTGGCGTTTCTCGAATACGTCCGTGGTGAGGGAATCAGCACGGCTGTTGTGACTTCGAGCCAGAAGTGCCACGCGATGCTCCAAGCTGCTGGAATCGAGGATTTTTTTGAGGTGAAAATAGATGGCAATACAATCGTCCAGCAACATTTGGCCGGCAAACCAGCCCCGGATTCCTTCTTGAAAGCCGCTGAAATGCTCGATGTCCAGGTGAAGCGTGCCGTCGTTGTCGAAGATGCTATTTCTGGTGTCCAAGCCGGAATCAGTGGAGGTTTTGGTCTCGTGATCGGGGTTGCCCGGAAAGATAATGCCGAAGAACTCAAGATACATGGAGCTCATATCGTTGTCACGGACCTGAGAGAATTAGTCCCCTGAATGCACTGGCGTGTGACGAACTGTATAACGGTTTTGGTCCCTGGTCTCTTGAATTCCAGAAAGAAATTCGAATGACAGGATCTACTAAAGAAGCTTCGACAACATTGATGGATGAGGTGAGTTAGGATGATTCACCATGAACGCCTTGTGCCACCTCGGCACATTTATCCACCTGATGAATGGAACATGGTGGAAACACAGTACAATCCAGCTTTCCTGTCTCAAACCGAATCAATGTATTCAGTGGGCAATGGCTACTTCGGCATGCGTGGATGTCCTGAAGAAGGAGTGCCCGTGGTTCAGAATGGCACGTTCGTGAATGGCTTTTATGATTCATGGCCGATTATGTATGGTGAGGAAGCGTATGGCTTTGCCAAGACCGGCCAGACCATCGTGAATGTGACAGACAGCAAAAAAATCAAGCTCTATGTCGACGATGAGCCCTTTCATCTCACGAGCGCTACCCTGCTGAGCTTCGAACGTCGCCTGAATATGAAATCCGCAACGCTGGACCGAGAGGTTGTGTGGGAAACGCCATCAGGGAAACAGGTGTTAATCAAATCGCGACGTCTCGTGTCTTTTTCGCATCGACACCTTGCGGCCATGTCCTACGAGGTGACCGTATTGAATGCAGAGGCCCCGATCGTCATTTCCTCAGAAATGCTCTACATTCAAGATGATCATAAGAGAGATGACGATCCGCGTCAGACGAAGGGTTTTATTGAACGGGTACTCCACCCAAGAGAGCATTATGCTAAAGATCGTCGCGTGGTACTGTGTCATGGGACGATGAATAGTAACATGACGCTCGCCTGTGGCATCGCCCATGATCTCAAGACCGACTGTGCTCATTCTTATCAAAGCAAGTGTTCCGAGGATTTCGGGGCCATCGTGTTCTCTGTCGAGGCTCAACCTGGCATGAGAATCCACCTAGTAAAGTATATCACCTATCACACCACGAACCTTGCCTCCCCCCGAGGTCTATGCGATAGGGCCGAACGGACATTGGACAGAGCCATGGGCTATGGATTTGATGGCATTCTGGCTGAGCAGGAGCAATACATGGATGATTTCTGGCGAAGGAGTGATGTTCACATTAGCGATATTGAATCCAAACAGGACAAGCGTTCTACCATTGAAATCCAGCAGGCCATTCGATTCAATTTGTTTCATATTTTTCAGGCAGCAGGGAGAGCCGATACTACCGGAGTGTCAGCCAAGGGGCTTACGGGGCATGCTTATGAAGGCCAGTATTTTTGGGATACGGAAATCTATCTCCTTCCATTCCTGATTTATACGTCACCGCGCATTGCCAAAAACCTCCTGATGTTTCGGTATCGCATGTTGGAGAAGGCCAGGGAACAAGCTCGAGAGTTGAACCAGAAAGGTGCGATGTTTCCATGGAGAACGATTAACGGCAAAGAAGCATCGGCCTACTATGCGGCAGGAACAGCCCAGTACCACATCAATGCGGACATCATGTATGCGTTGCGAAAGTACGTGAACGCCACAGGCGATGAAGAGTTTCTGTATGACTATGGAGCAGAAATGTTGCTTGAAACGGCACGATTATGGAGTGATCTCGGATTTTTTTCGGAACACAAGGGAGGAAAGTTTTGTATTCACGGGGTGACGAGTCCCGATGAGTACAATACTGTCGTCAATAATAACACCTATACGAATCTCATGGCGCGAGAGAATCTGCAGTATGCTGCGACGACGATTGAGTCACTGCACGAAAAAAGGCCAGAGGTGTATGCGGCTTTAGCCAGGAAGGTGGCGTTGGAAATGGATGAAGTCAAGGAATGGCGGAGAGCTGCGGAGAACATGTACATCCCCTATGATGAGAAAATGGGAATACACCCACAGGATGATGCCTTTTTAGAAAAAGAGGTGTGGGACTTTAAGAATACCCCATCGGAGAAATACCCGCTTCTGTTGTTTTTCCACCCGCTCGTCATCTATCGATATCAGGTCATCAAGCAGGCCGATATTGTGTTGGCAATGTTTCTCGTGGGTCAGAACTTCTCCTCCGAACAAAAGAAACGCAACTTTGACTATTATGACCCCTTGACCACAGGGGATTCCTCACTCTCATCCTGTATCCAGAGTATCGTCGCTGTGGAGATTGGATATGTTGAAAAAGCATTTGAATACGCTCAAGCCGCCCTGCTGATGGATCTCGCAGATATCGGAGGAAACGTCAACGATGGATGCCACATTGCCTCAATGGGGGGAACGTGGATGGCCCTGACATATGGGTTTGCCGGAATGAGAGACGACGATGGGGTGCTCACGTTCAAGCCCAGGCGCGCACCTGACCAACCAGCTCGGTTACGATTTCCGCTGACCTATCACGGTCAAATCCTGGAAGTGGAACTCGGGCCGGATGTCGCCACGTATACATTGCGGGAGGGTGATGGTCTGGTGATCCGACACGAAGATGAAGAAATTTACCTTTCACCCAAGACTTCCGTTGCCACCAGATCGATTATCAAACGGAAGCCATTTTAAGGACGAATATATCAAGGGAATCTGAGATACTCTAGGGAATTCAATAAATATCTGATTGATGCTTCGGACACGATCCAGTTTCCAAGTATCCCTATTTGCGAGGAGATCTACATGTCAAATCCACTGTCAAAAAAAGAATTGGACCTCATCGATGCGTACTGGCGGGCTGCAAACTATCTGTCGATTGGACAAATCTATCTCTACGACAACCCATTACTCAAGAAAACATTGACAAAAGACCATATCAAACCGCGCTTGTTAGGCCACTGGGGCACTACGCCGGGCTTGAACTTTATCTATGCTCACTTGAATCGGATCATCACGGCACATGACCTCAACATAATGTATATCACCGGCCCAGGACATGGCGGACCTGCTCTCGTCGCCAATGCCTACCTTGAGGGAACGTACAGTGAGATTTATCAGAACATCTCCCAGGATGAAGAAGGCATGAAACGTTTCTTTACGCAGTTTTCGTTTCCCGGCGGCATTCCTAGTCACGTGGCTCCGGAAACTCCTGGGTCGATTCATGAGGGCGGAGAGCTTGGGTATGCTCTTTCGCATGCGTATGGAGCCGCCTTTGACAATCCAGATCTGATCGTTGCCTGCGTCGTTGGTGACGGTGAGGCAGAAACCGGTCCACTCGCCACAAGCTGGCATTCCAACAAGTTCTTGAATCCGGAGGCGGATGGAGTCGTTTTGCCCATTCTCCATCTCAACGGCTACAAGATCGCTAACCCCACTGTCCTGGCCAGAATCAGTCACGAAGAGCTGGATGACCTTTTCCGCGGCTACGGGTATACGCCTTATGTCGTCGAGGGACATGAGCCGGCGAAGATGCATCAACTCATGGCCGAGACGCTCGATACAATTATCAAGGAAATTCAGACAATCAAAGCCGATGTGCATCGAAACGGCTTCAAGAAACGACCTCTCTGGCCTATGATTATTCTCCGCACCCCCAAGGGATGGACCGGTCCCAAGGAGGTCGACGGCAAGCGGACTGAAGACTACTGGCGTTCCCATCAGGTACCCATGGGTGAGATGCACGACAACCCTGCCCACGTGCGGTTACTTGAAAAATGGATGAAGAGCTACAAACCTAATGAACTCTTTGATAAGAATGGGCAGCTAAAAACGGAACTCGCCGACCTGTCTCCCAAAGGCGATCGGCGAATGAGTGCCAATCCGCATGCGAATGGTGGATTACTACTCAAAGACTTGCGCATGCCCGACTTCCGCGACTATGCCATCACGGTCTCGTCTCCCGGTGCCTCGGTGGTGGAATCTACCCGCATCATGGGCCAATTTTTACGGGACGTGATGAAGCGCAACATGGCAACCAAGAACTTCCGCCTCGTCAGTCCAGATGAGAATAACTCCAATCGTTGGCAGGACGTCTTGGAAGTGACCAACCGAGCTTGGGTCGCCGAGAGCTGTCCGTACGACGACCATCTGGCACCGGATGGTCGCGTGATGGAGATGCTTAGTGAGCATCAGTGCCAGGGCTGGCTGGAAGGTTACTTGCTCACGGGCAGGCACGGTTTCTTCTCTTGCTACGAAGCGTTTATTCACATCATCGATTCCATGGTCAACCAACATGCGAAGTGGATCAAGGTCTGCAATGACATTCCCTGGCGACGACCGATTGCCTCACTGAATTATCTGCTCTCCTCCCACGTGTGGCGGCAAGACCACAATGGTTTCAGCCATCAGGATCCGGGCTTTATCGATCATGTGGTCAATAAAAAAGCAGAGGTCGTTCGTGTCTATCTCCCGCCCGATGCGAACTGTTTACTGTACGTGACCGACCAATGTTTGCGCAGCCGTAACTTCATCAATGTAGTCGTGGCGGGCAAGCAACCTGCCCGGCAGTGGTTGAACATGGATCAGGCGATTAAACATTGCACAGCCGGTATTGGCATCTGGGAATGGGCGAGTAATGATAAGGGTGGAGAACCCGATGTCGTGATGGCGTGTTGTGGTGATACCCCGACGCTCGAAACACTCGCGGCGGTTGATCTCATTCGCCAATACTTACCGGCGTTGAAAATTCGAGTGGTCAATGTCGTGGATCTCATGACACTTCAACCAGAACGTGAGCACCCTCACGGTTTGAGCGATAAGGATTTTGATGTTTTGTTCACCACGGACAAGCCCATTATCTTTGTGTTCCACGGCTATCCCTGGCTTATTCACCGGTTGACGTACCGACGGACAAACCACAAAAATCTCCATGTGCGTGGGTACAAGGAGGAGGGCACGACGACGACCCCGTTCGACATGTGTGTCCTGAATGATCTCGACCGATTCCATCTCGTGGGTGACGTGATCGACCGTGTTCCACACTTAGGGTCGAGTGCAGCTTATGCCAAACAGGCCATCCGCGACAAACTCATTGAACACAAACAGTACATTGTTAAGCATGGCGAGGACATGCCTGACATTAGTGGGTGGCAATGGGGTCAACAGGGGACGAAGTCTCGGAAGACACGTTCGACAGAAGCAGACAATCTTTGAACAGGCGAAGTGATACGTTGAGCTCGAAAGGTGTGGTGCACAGCGTGCCAGGCCTGGACAAAGGACGGTTTAAATCTCTACGACAAAAACTTCTTAGGGAGAAGGGACCCTTTCAAATGCGGTAGGAGACTTGTCGTACACTGGTGAAATAAATTCTATAGTTGACGAATGAAGGTGAACGTCATGAGAGACAAACAGCATGAGAAGATAGACCAGCTCTGTATTCATACGACTCACACGTTATCGATGGATTCAGTTCAACAGGCTAACTCAGGTTATCCAGGTACGCCGATGGCAATGGCCCAAGCGGCATATTGTTTGTGGAATCGTTTTTTGCGGTTCGAGCCCAATGATCCTATATGTATGGCCGAACCGAGATCGTTTGGTGCTTTCCGTTGGGCATGCCTTAATGCTGTTGTACTCTTTGCTACATCTCTGGGTTCACGGACGAGCACGTGGTGAGTGCAGCAAAAGAGCAACTCGTGAAAACAGCAAACACATAAACAAGATGACACCATTGAGGAGTTCTCGATGATCCGAGATTTGAACCGATATACCCGCATTCTCAGCATTGTGGGCGACATCATCAAAGTCCGGGCAGAGCGTGTTCCAGTCGGACACTTGGCCATGGTGGAAAATGTCAATGGCGACATGTCACTTGCCCGTGTCGTGGAGCTTGATCGCGATGTCGTGAGCCTGCAGGTGTTTCGAGGCAGCAAAGGGTTTTCCACGGGATCCTCCGTTCGCTTTCTTGGCCATCCCATGCAGGTCACCTACTCGTCCAGTATTCTCGGACGCATCTTCCGGGGATCCGGTGAACTCATGGATGGCGGACCTGATCTCTCGACAGAGCCAAAAATCGGGATCGGTGGCCCGACCGTGAATCCTGTGATGCGAGTGCTTCCCGGCACTATGATTCATACCCATATCCCAATGATTGATCTCTTCAACTGCCTCGTCGAAAGCCAAAAAATTCCCATTTTTACGGTAGCAGGAGAACCCTACAATCAATTGCTCGCACGGATTGGGTTTCAGGCTGATGCCGATGTCGTCGTGTTTGGCGGACTCGGCCTCATCTTTGATGATTACTACTTTTTCCGCCAGACGTTTGAAGACCACGGGGTATTTCATCGCACGGCGATGTTCGTCAATCTTGCTTCCGATCCCATTGTGGAACGATTGCTGGTCCCGGATCTCGCGTTAGCGGTGGCCGAACGATTTGCGGTTGAAGAAGGGAAGCGAGTGTTAGTCCTCATGACCGACATGACCGCCTATGCGGATGCGATGAAAGAGGTCGGCATTGCCATGGAACGTATTCCGTCAAACCGGGGTTACCTTGGTGACCTCTATACGCAGTTGGCCATGCGCTATGAGAAGGCCTGTGACTTTAAAGGAGCCGGCTCAGTCACCATTCTTACGGTGACGACGATGCCTGGAAACGATGTAACACACCCTGTACCGGACAACACCGGTTATATTACGGAAGGTCAGCTGTACTTACATGACCGCATGATTGATCCGTTCGGTTCACTCTCCCGACTCAAACAACGAGTGATCGGAAAAGTGACACGGGAGGATCATGGACAGATCATGAATACTATGATCCGCCTTTATTCCAATGCAGGTGAGGCCATGCAAAAGCAGGCCATGGCATTCGAACTGTCTGTCTTTGACGAGAAGCTCCTGAAATTCGGCAAACTTTTCCGGGAGCGCTTCATGGATATCGGCGTGTCCATGCCATTGGAGCAGGCGTTGGATGCCTGTTGGCAAACTTTAGCTGAATGCTTTTCGCCACAAGAAACCTTAATGAAACAATCCTTATTGGATAAGTATTGGCCGGAGAAGGAAACACACCATACGGATTCGGAGAATTATCGCGAATCCAATTAATTGCAAGTTTAGGAGGAAAGATCGCCCTAGGCGACGATTGCTGTATGCCTCTCACAGCGATGCCGTGCGTACCGATGGTGAGACGGCTTTTGAAGCGGATACAGAATAACGAATGGCACAACTCGCCCTTAGCAAAAGCGCTCTTCAACAGGCACGACAGAGCCTTCATATGTACCATCGATTCTTGCCCTCGCTCGATCTCAAGCGTCGGCAACTTATGACGGAACAGGCACGGGCTCAGGACGCCTTGTCGCAAGAACAGACTCAGGAAGAGAATCTTCTGTCCGACGTGGCTCACAATATCCCAATGTTGGCAAATCCGAACATCGATCTGGAGGCCCTTGTGTCTATAGAGTCCTACCAACTCGTGGAAGAAAATGTCGTTGGAGTCAAGCTTCCGGTCTTAGAGAAGGTGAATACAAGAATACGCGATTACTCCATAATGGCCAAGCCTCAATGGGTTGATGCGGTTGCTGAAAGATTGGTCCGCATCCTTGAGCTGAAAATCAGAGTCCAGGTTTCTGTTGAACGCATTCAGCGACTTGACAAGGCCATTCGGCGGACGACCCAACGGCTCAACCTCTTTGACAAAGTGTTGATCCCGAGAGCCAGAATGCATATCAAACGCATTCAAATCTTTCTGGCGGACAACGAACGGGCAGCGGTAGTCAGATCTAAAATTGCGAAAGGCAGACATGAGCAAAGAGCTGAACACGTCGGCGTTGTCGAGGGGGTAGTGTGAGCATCGCGTTACTCAGCAAAGTCACGTTCTATGGTTTGATGAGTGACAAGGAGAAGGTGCTAGAGGACCTACAGGATATGGGGTGTATTCACGTTGTGCCCCTCGGGAAAAACTCAGGACATGCCGAGACGGCCGGACTTTCCCAAACTACCAGAAACGCGTTAACGTTCTTGCTTTCCTGCCCCGAAAAACGACATCAAATATTGAATCCAACTAACTTTCATGCAGCATCAGTCGAGGGTCGAGCGCTTGAAATCAAGGAGAGAATACAGCCTCTTCAGAATGAACGCGACTTCCTTCTTCGCCGAATTGGAGAATTATGCCCATGGGGTTATTTTACATCCCCACCACCTGAGGTCTTGGGCGAGCTCAAACTGTGGCTGTATATCGTACCGCACTACCAGATGAAAGAGCTTCAGGGAAGCGGTGTCGTCTGGAAAGAAATCAATCGGGACAATCGCTTTCGGTATGTGGTGATCGTCGCTTCACAAAAACCGACTTCTACACCGGGAGAGTATGTGCCTATGGAAGACGTCTCGCTTTCGGATCTGGAATCCCGTCTTGAGGAAGTTGAGGTGGAGCTCGAAGACCTCCAGGCAGCGAGAGTCGCACTCACACGTTGGCTCACCTTATTCATCCGTACTGTCAATCAGCTGGAAAACCAAGAGGCTCGTGCCAATGCTGCTCAACAAACATTCGACAGCGCCCCAATATTCGCCGTGCAGGGATGGACCAAACTGTCGAATGGCCAGAATCTTCAATCCTATGCGCAAAGAACAGGGTTGGCATTGACGGTTGAAGAGCCTGGTCCAGAAGACGAGCCTCCCACGTTGCTTGAGAACCCGGAACCAGTGGCTGGCGGACAGGATTTGGTGTCATTTTACATGATGCCGTCTTATCGATTGTGGGATCCGTCATCGATTGTCTTTTTTTCCTTCGCCGTGTTCTTCGCGATGATTCTGTCAGACGCAGGCTATGGAGCTCTGCTCGGGGTTATCCTGATTGGATATTGGGCGCGGATGGGCCACACTGAGACTGGGTGTCGGATGCGGAGACTTTTCGCTGTGCTCGTGGCAGCTTCCGTGGTATGGGGTGTTCTGACCGGTAGCTTTTTCGGCGTTTCTCCACCAAAAGGAAGCATCCTGGCTTCATTAAAACTTTTTGATATTCAAGACGCCACTACTATGATGATCTTCTCCATACTTATTGGAACCGTTCATATTACGATAGCAAACCTGGGTACGGCATGGACCCATCGTGGGAAACGTCAAGCTGTGGCATCGATAGGCTGGACGGCCATCATTGTAGGCGGCTGTGCGTTGTGGCTGAGTTCTCAAGACCTGGTACCCGAGGTTTTTGCTGACGTGAGTCCCTGGATTATGGGAGTGGGCATGTTCTGTGTCCTCCTCTTCTCGGGTAGCAAATCCAATCTGCCATGGCGTCTGGTTGACGGGGTCCTGGCACTTGCCGGTGTGACCAGAGCCTTTGGGGATGTGCTCAGCTATCTTCGATTGTTTGCCCTTGGCCTGGCCAGCGCTTCACTCGCGTTGGCTTTTAATGATCTGGCTCAACAAATATCTGAAAGCGTCGCGGGATTCGGGACGTTCCTGGCCTTGCTGATCCTGCTACTGGGTCATGGGATTAATTTGGTGCTAGGCATCATGAGTGGCGTGGTGCACGGACTTCGCTTGAACTACATCGAGTTTTTCAGCTGGGGGGTACCTGAAGAAGGAACGGTATTTCGGGCTTTTGCCAAGAAGGAGGGTACGACGTGGAGTCCTTAATATTAATTCTCGGTTGGGTCGGGATCTATAGTCCGATGGCGTTGGGAGCCATCGGCAGCATGATCGGTTGCACGAGAGCGGGGCAAGCTGCCATCGGTGCCCTCCTCGAAACGGAAAGTGGGCATGGCCGTTTCATCGGCGTGTCCGCCATGCCTTCGTCCCAGACCATCTATGGCATTGTCGTCATGTTGACATTGAATCGAGCGGTAACGGAAGAGAGCAGCCCTGGGCTGTTTGGAATCGGATTATTGGTTGGATTGGCACTGATGATTAGCGCGATGGCACAAGGAAATTGTGTCGCCGCTTCAATCAATGTGACGAAAAGCAAGGTCGAGGTATTTGGACTAACGCTGGCTCCTGCGGCGGTTGTCGAAGGTTTTGCAGTGTTTGCGTTCGTGTTTGCCTTATTACTCAGTGCGGCGATTCCAGCGTAGCAGGTGAACCATGGCAGATATTCCCCAACAATCATCCGGTGTAGAAGAGCTTATCCAACAACTCAGAAATCAAGGCGTCGAGGCAGGACGGAATGAGGCGCAACATATTGTTAAAGAGGCCCATCGAAAGGCCGCTCAAATTGTGGCCGATGCTAAGGCTGATGCGGAACAGATCCGGATTACAATGCGCATCGAAGCTGAGGCAGAGAAGAAGGCAGCTGAGGCAGCGCTTCAGTCTGCGTATCGAGATACGGTGCTTCGGCTTGTATCCGCAATCACCAATCTTTTTGAGGACCAAGTCAAAAGGCTTGTTTCGCGAAAGTTATCGGAGAAAGATGTTATCAAGAAACTTATTCTTGAAGTTGCAAGACAAGCGACGCCTCACGATTTGGGTGCTCAACCAGCTGAGATCCTGTTGCCTACTGAGCTCATTGGGGTGGATGAATTGCGGTCAAAACCTGCGGAGGTCCAGGAAGGAACCCTGACCAACTTTGTTATGGAAATGTCTGGAGAGGTGCTTAGAAAAGGCATCGAGCTAAAACCCATGGGGGAGAACACGCCGGGCATTCGAATACGGCTTGTCGGGCAAGATATTGAAATAGATCTGACGGAACAGGCAGTGGCCGAATTGCTATTGAAACATTTGCTGCCACGGTACAGGGCCGTCCTGGAAGGCGTGATCCGATAGGAACCAAGATGAGAATCTGGCAGAGGCGATACTATACCTTGTATGCGAGCTTGCCGGCATTACCCCATTTTCACAAGGCCAAAGTCCTGCCGATCAGCCGTGAGCGATTAGATGCGAGGTTGCGGATGCTGGCTGAGGAAGACTCCAACGTCGTTGAGCAGACCTGGAGTTACTTTGATTACGAACGGCAACCGATGAATCGGACCGATTCAGAAATGGTGACCTTTTATACACGATTTATGAATGAAGTTACCCAGCCAACGCTACGGACCATTATTGAGTTCGACATGATCCAAAGAACCATAGTCGCTGCTTTACGCCGAAGGACTCGTGGACGAACAGCTCCTAGGAAAAGTCGTGTGTGGGGAGGAGGTCCCTACGTTCGGCAGATTGAACGTCATTGGAACAAGGCGGACTTCAACCTGACCTCAGTGTTTCCATGGATTCCGGAAATTCGAGGATTTTTGGAATCAAACGAACCATTAGCCCTAGAACAAAAACTCAAAAATTTGACCTGGGGGTTTCTGGATCGTCTGTGTGAAGGCCACTACTTCACCTTCGATGCTGTGCTCATCTATTTGGTGAAATGGGGCATGCTTAATCAGTGGCTGCTACATAGCGAGGAAGCAGCAATCACACGCTTTCAATCCTTAGTGGAAGAGATGATGATTGAACATGAGCACCTCTTTGGTGGAAAGCAAGTTTATGGTAAAGCGTAACATCTCAGGGGTAGCTTCTGTCATCAGAGTGCGGGAGAGCCTTGTGGCGGTCGAAGTCACCGAGGGCAATATCATGAAAAACGAGGTGGCCTACATCTGCGTAGGCGATCTTCGTCTCAAGTCCGAAGTCCTTCGCGTACAGGGACGGACAGCGGATATGCAGGTGTATGAAGACACCTCCGGAGTCACAGTGGGTGACAGGGTCGAACTGACAGGAGAACTGCTATCCGCCACCCTTGGGCCGGGATTGTTGGGTCAGGTGTATGACGGTCTTCAAAATCCCTTACACGTCCTCGCCCAGGACCAGGGATTTTTTCTTGCAAAAGGGGTCTATGCCAACGCCCTGGATCAAAGCAGAAAATGGTCCTTCGTGCCGGCTGCAAAAATTGGCACGACTCTTCATGCCGGTGAGGTGATTGGCACTGTTCAGGAGGGACGCTTCGTCCATAAAATCATGGTTCCGTTTAATGAACCGGAAGGCGTGATAGTCAAGTGGCTTCAAGAGGGGACATTCACGTTGACGACACCCATCGCAAGAATCGCGGCATCGGGTGGTCAGGAGAGGGATATCACCATGATGCAGCATTGGCCAATTCGTCGACCGATTCCCGAAGCCATGCTCAGTCGGAGGCAAGTTGAACGACTGTATCCAACCGAACCATTGACAACTACCATTCGCCTGATTGACAGTTTCTTCCCGGTAGCCCGGGGTGGAACGGCTTGCATTCCCGGTCCGTTTGGGGCAGGAAAGACCGTCTTGCAGGGTTTGATTGCGCGGTATTCGAATGCCGATATCGTGATTATTGTGGCCTGCGGAGAGCGGGCAGGGGAAGTCGTCGAGACCATCACTGAATTCCCGGGCATGAAAGATCCCCAGACGGGCGGTTCGCTCATGGATCGAACCATTATCATTTGCAATACTTCCTCCATGCCGGTGGCTGCAAGGGAAGCCTCTATTTATACGGGAGTCACTCTTGGAGAATATTATCGACAAATGGGATACCACGTGCTCGTCATCGCAGACTCCACATCACGATGGGCACAAGCCCTCCGAGAAACATCAGGTCGTATGGAAGAAATTCCAGGTGAGGAGGCGTATCCAGCTTATCTGGATTCTTCAATCAGGATTCTCTACGAAAGAGCTGGAATGATTCGGTGCGCTGACGGAGCGATAGGCACCTTGACACTGATCGGGACTGTCTCACCTTCAGGCGGAAATTTTGAAGAGCCTGTTACTCAATCGACTTTGTCCACGGTTAAAACATTTTTAGGTTTATCGGCTGAACGAGCGTATAAGCGTTATTATCCGGCTGTCGACCCGCTCATGTCCTGGTCTCGTTATAGTGAGCAGTTGCGGATATGGTATGACACGAATTTGGAAGTGGGATGGACCGATCAGGCCAAAGCGATCTTGGCGCTGCTCAAGCGGGGTGATGACGTCTATAAGATGATGCAAGTGACTGGGGAAGAAGGGATGACGCTGGAAGATTTTATTATTTGGCACAAAGCCACGTTGCTCGACATGGTTTTCCTTCAGCAGGATGCCTTCGACGAAGTGGATGTCTCCATGCCACTCGGTAGACAGGTAGAGAGTTTGCGCCTTCTTAAATCACTGATCGACCAGGATTATCGATTTAAAGACCGGGACCAAACTCGAGAGTTTTTCACGCGACTCACCGGCCTATACAAAAACTGGAACTATAGCCGATCTAAGTCTTCCGAATATGAGAGATACCGACAAGAAATCGAGGAGCTCGCAACGCAATATTCAGCGGGCTAAGAATTTAGCCGGCAAGTATTAGCAGATTCCGCTATACACCAATTCTGTCAAAAGATTCCTCTGCTCGGGTACTGCTATTTGCACAAATTCCCACAATACCGAGAAGAATGAGGGGGATCTGATCAAGTTCCGGCATAGCAAACCTGTTACTTCCAGACAATTGAGGCATCCACTGCACGACGTTAGCAGAGTCTGCACAGTGCAGCACAATTTATTAGAAGCATCCAGAGCACTGTTCACCTCAGAGTTTGATTAGTAACTCGAGTTTATTGAAAAAGAGGGGCATTCCATATTTGCACGGCTGGGACTCCTCGGTAATACCCAAGAATGTTCAACGTGCCGGTATCCAGAAGAAAATGACGTCCAGCCATAGCAGGAAGACCGAGCCAGCGAGCTCCGAGTACTCGCAGGATATGACCATGTGCAAACAGCGCAACATCTCCTTTGACAGCACGAACTTTGGCGATAACGCGGTCAGCCCTTTGGCCAACCTCCTCAGGCTGTTCACCACCCGGGCAGCCGTTGACAAATACTGTCCACCCTGGGGTCTTTTTGTGAATCTGTGAGGAAGTCAATCCCTCGTATTCTCCATAATTCCATTCGACCAGATCTGGGACAATTTCAGCCAGTTCGCCAAGACCGGACAGTTGGCAGGTCTCTTTAGCACGTTGCAGTGGGCTTGTTAGGACCAGAGCGAAGGACTGCTTTGCCAGAATCGGTTGAAGTAGCTTCGCATTTTTCCTGCCGTTATCAGTCAGCGGAATGTCTGTAACACCTGTATGCTGCCCGCTTACACTCCATTCAGTCTCTCCATGTCGAATCACATAAACCTTCTGATTGTTATCAGTCATAGCTCAATCCTTTTCATTTCGCGTCACCTAATCCAGAGAGAATTGGTGTAAATAGTCTTTCCCTGCGATATCAAAGGAATGAATATACTATCCAATTCCTCGAATCACCTCAAAGGGCTCTACTTCGGTCAGAAAATTATCATACTCCGTGTAAGGAGCCACAGTACTGCACTAAAAGATTGGAGACTCGCACAGCGAAGTGCTTGCTCAATCGAACCGAACGGAAACATCGATGGAACAAACAGCGGACTCGGGTGATGCAGACATTCCAGGTCTTTGGAACGCACAGATGACTAGCGCAGGCGAGTCAAGCCCTGACTGCATCAGGAAACGCGGATCGAAGCGATCTCGAGCTCAACCTGGTCTTTTCCACACAACGACATCGCCAACCTTGTTACGGATCAATGCGCGGGCGAGGGGCGAAAACGGTATACTAAGACCTCGTGCGGGGTCAGCATCATCTTCACCGACGATGCGATAGATGTGCGCCTCACCATTTTCGTCAAGCACTTCAATTATTGCGCCGGAGGCAATCATCCTCGGTGGTTGGGTGCGCAGATCGACCAGAATAGCGCGCTTGATGCGCTCCTCTATAAAGCGTGTGTCCCGCTCAGCCACGGCCAGGTAGGTTTTGATGTCGTCTTTGTGCGCGTGTAACTCAACTAACTTGGAGCAAACTTTTTACCATTACACGCGCAAGAGCGGCATTCAATCGTGATAGGGTGATTGCCTACTACGGCGAGTCCAATCACTCCTTGCTCTATTCAATAAAAGTGTCATGCCTGCTCTTGACCATCTCGGCTGGCGGATGGATGGCGTCCCACCTTGAATCGGAATCGAAGTGAGTCATCTAACCTAAATGGTTATTTCTTTGCGCCTCGCGATGAACCGCGTACCGGGATGCCCCTAACAGTCCAGTTTTATCATTGAGAATCACGTGCACTGGCATAGCCGCCAACAATGGTCTCATCCTTTATTTTGCGTAAAGGCAGACATAAAGATGGGCTCCTTGAGTTTCTGGATAATCTTTGGAGCAATGCCTCCTCCAATAAATACTCCTCCACGAGCCATGACCTTTAATGCGAGGTTGCCTGCCTCTGCACCGTAAAGAGAGACGAAGAGGTTGAGTGCATTCGTGCACATTTCTGATCGATTTTCTAATGCGGCTTGGACTACGGAAGCGGGGTGAGCCTGTTGATAGAGGACTCGGTCTCATCGATGATTTTGACTTCGAAAACAGTTTTCCCATCTTCTTTTTCAAGCTCTGCACTCACGGCTTTTCCCTGCGCATTGCTCAGGGCTTTATCCACGGCCTGAACGAGCGTGATATGTGAGTCTTTCAGAAGATCTGCTTTTTTTTCACCGAATAAAGCCCATGCGGGGCTTACCCAACATACGAAACTCACAATCGCTATCCCTAACATGAAATAATTCTTCATTCCGAACCCCCTTTGTGAAGTTTGAGTTTTTGAACATGCCATTTTCCCCTTACTTGCCTTGCTCCCATCACTCGTGGACTATAGCGGACGAATCAGTAGTGCTTGATCCTAAGATGACTTGAGCCGTTAATATATGTATTTAATGTATTTCCAATTTGTGGCGCACCTTCATACTACTAGTCGGGAGAAGGCGGTTATCGCTTGCTCTAACGAAAGTCATTATGCCACGTGGGTTCGAGTACTTGACTGAGTGGGATCGAACTATATTGTTTAGTTCATCCTGCAACCAACGTACCGTTTTATCCAACCTTAGAAGTTCTCAAAGGCTACAAAAGCCACAATACCACAGCCCTTTCTTTTCACTATGAGAAAGAGCGTTTCGGATATTGTGCTTTGACCTTTACTGGAGAGGAATCCTACGCAATGTATGCAGCGAAAAGTACGCATGGGTTAATCACATTTCCCCTCACGTAGTGGGTGGATGGGTACAAAGAATTCTAATGGCTAGATAGGGGAGTTTCACGTCTCTACGAGCGCACTGAATTCACATGTGAGCGTTGCGCTCGGAACAAGACCTGGTGACTTTTGCTACAAAGCCATACGGAGCGGTGGTCTCATAATTCCACAGTTCGTTCGCGGATACATAGGGTGCAAGGTAAATATGGAGTGATCAGGGATGTCGCGGGGGAAGTGTTAAGAACAGACTTTAACGTTTGAGCGACCGAACTGTTGTCTGGCGTCAGTTTTGCTTTGCTAGAATAAAGCGGAAGCTCGCGGATTCAACGTAGACGAAGGTATGACATGCGTTTCAAGACGTTTTTCAAAATTATGATTTCCACATTGATTTCTTGTTTATTGATTTCCGGGACGGCCTCCGGTGGAACCGTTGAGGCGGGCGATGCCATCACCAGTTGGCTTGGCAAAAGAGAAATCCATGAAAATGGACACGAACGCGTCTTATTTCATGGCGCGATTGACGGAGTCATTTTTATCCAGATGTGCGAGGGAACAGTCAGAGCTCCGATGCACGCGGCCAAGATGCATTGTCCTGTAATGAATGTAGATAAGAATACAAAGGAGAGAGCCTCGAATGGATTCTGTGTGATTACGCCACATGATGACAGCGGCATGGTCTACAAGGAATTTCAGTGTGCCAGTTCCTCGGAAGAATGTCAGGGGGAGTGGACCCATAATGGAGGCACAGGGAAGCACGCAGGAATATCCGGTACGACAAAATATCGTTCTCGGGTAGATATCGGTGTCCAAAGGAAAAAGGGACGATCAGCGGCTACATATCGCTCTCCCCATTCTATCTAAAATGAGGTTTCATCATCTGCAGAGAAAGTAAAAGGTTTCGTATGAAAGGATTACGGAATGAAAATTCTGGTCGCGGTTGACTCTTCAAAAGATGCCAGAGAGGCTATTCGGTATGTTGCGTCCGTGGAATGGCCAAAGAAATCCGAAATATACTTACTTCATGTTATCGAATTAAAAGATGCTCCCCCACTCATGCCGTCGGGTGGGCCATTTAATTGGCACCAAGTGATTGATCGGGCAAGAGGGAAACTCGTAGCCAAAGCGGAGATTTTTCTTAAGCGTACGAAAAAGGAGATTCTTAAACTGCAACCTTTGCACGTCCAATCTCTCGTGAGAGAAGGGCTTCCAGGAGCGGAAACTTTACAGGCCGCGAAGGACTATCAGAGTGATCTGATTATCCTGGGAACTCGGGGACTTTCCAATATCAAACGCTTTCTATTAGGAAGTACCAGTGATTGGGTCATGAGGGACGCTTCGTGTTCTGTTCTGTTGGTTCGTGGGAAACTCAGTCGAGCGACGATGGGGAAAACTGCAGCGAAAATACTACTGGCAACTGATGGTTTATCTGACGTGTCGCATCTGGTGCATATGCTTCGTCTTTTGACGTGTCGCACACCTCCCAAAGTGACCGTCGCGCATGTGATCGGTAGGCCTGCCTACTTGGAGGGCTGGTATTTTGGGAAAGGGAAAGCAGAATTTATGCGATTGGCAGAACGGTTACTGAAAAAAATGGAAAAAGACGGAGCCAGTCATCTGGAAAATATGCGTCAAAGGGTCAAAGAATTCAATATGAAAGTCGATACGGTTTTAACTGAAGGAGATCCTGCCGACGAAATTCTTAAAACCGCTGAGCGCTTAAAGGCTGCATTGATCATTGTCGGATCAAAAGGTTTCAAGGGTGGCAAGCCGATACCATTAGGAGGGGTCGTTAGGAAAATCGCTCGTTATGCCCCATGCTCGGTGTTGATAACTCGTCCTGGCAGACCTCAGGTGTCGCAAGCAATAACTGGGTGACAAATTTTGAAACTTCTTTTCGCTTACTAATAACTGTGGTCAACTTTTCTGCTTTGTGACATGGATAGGTGGCAAGAGCATAGCGTATAAGAGTGATGTCAAAAATTCTGACCGTGCTCAAGATGTTTACTAAATATTACTGATGCTCTGAAATGGATGACGTAAGGTTTTTTAAAGTTAGACATGGATTTATAAGCAGAAGAAGTCTAGGTGCGAACCCAAGCAAGGATGAGCTACGGATGATCAATGTGAGAAAAAGACAATAGTCCGAGGCTAGTGCGAGGACAAAAACTGTGAAGCGTGTATAACGCTCAATCACCTTAATTCCAAGTTCAGAAAATTTGAACGGTTGCTCATTTCTTATGAATATTCTGTGCCAATCCTCTAGTTAAAATTTGATCTGTGAGTTGCGACCTGTGTGCTGATGATATCCATCTATGATTTGTCGCTTTTTGCGCCACCACTGAAAAACATCGCTGTAGAGAAAATCCCCTGAAGTTAGACCTCTTGTCTTTACCTCGAGATCTTCTGTTTTCAAGTTCTCTTTTTGTTTATAGTCACTCGTGAGGAACGGCAAGGCCTTTGCTATCCGTTGAATGAATGTCGGCCTTGGGTGTTAGCTGCCTTCTTACTATACGATTTGCGAGTTATTCATCAGTGAATGAGGTACGATATGAAGACTGCTATGATATTGTTCATTGGATTCCTGCTTGTCATGTGTGTATTTCCGGCAAATACAATTGCAGAAGAGAGAGATTTCAACAAGGGGAAAAAACTCTATCTGAAATATTGTGAGAAGTGTCATGGGCAAGAAGGTAAGGGAGATGGGTATACGCTCTTTAATCCGCCCGTTGCAGATCTCACTTCCCCAGAAATTCAAAAGAAAACTGATGCAGAATTGTGGCACGGCGTTCACGAGGGCATACCGAATACGGCAATGGGAACGTGGAGGTTTGTGTTGTCGGATGAGGAAATCAACAGTGTCCTTGCCTTTCTGAGATCCTTTGGCCACTGAATTACGACGAGTGATAAAAAAGTGAGGGATTTATGTCCCATTTGACCATGAGAAAATGTAAGAGAAATAGGAAAAGATTACAGACGTTTGGTTCAGGGTTCGTTTTTGTTGTCATTGTTACCCTTATTCCGGGTGTTGGATGGGCGAAAGAAGGAGAGTGGTTCTCATCAACGTCTGCACGACACGTTGATTGTCGCTATGCTGAAACTTCAGACGATTTGAACATATCAGAGAATGACACATTCCATAGTGTTGGCTTGCCGGACGACGACGTCTTCCGTCCTCTCCTAGCTGCTCCCAAAGAACCTCGGTTTATCGGGGGCTATCAACGTGTGCGTTTCAGAAATGCTAATGAGTCTCTGAATGTCGGCCTTATCACCGCCGGTGGTACGTTTGGCCTGTGGGGATATCGACATGAAACAAACTGTGATGGACTTCAGTTCAACCTCTTTGGTGCGATCTTCTCGCAGTTCGACTTGGATGCAGACTCGACAGATCTCATCAATTCAGACTTCCAGGTTGGATTTCCTCTTACGTGGCGCCGTGGTCCACTGTCCACACGCGTGCGTGTGTATCATCAGAGTAGCCATGTAGGAGATGAGTTTCTCCTGAGAAACCCTGGCTTTAATCGAGTGAATCTTGGGTTTGAAGCCGTGGATGCCATTGTCTCATTCGATTCACACTGGTGGAGAGTCTATACCGGAGGAAGCTACCTTATCCGTCGGTCTCCTGCGCTTGATCGAGGCTTATTCCATGGGGGGCTAGAATTTCGGGCTGCTCCACGCGTTTCGCCAATTTTGGGCAAGCTCATGGAGGGTGTGTACTTTGCACCAGTGTTGGGAGCTGACGTCCAGTCAGTCGAACATTTTGACTGGAATGTGAATACGAGCATCATGGGTGGATTTGAGTGGTCGCGTATAGGAAGTACTCGCCGGTATCGGCTTCTTCTGAGTTACTATCGCGGCCATAATCCTTTCGGACAATTCTTCGATCAGAAGATCGAGACCTATGGCATTGGTTTCTATATTGAGATTTGACGGATTCCTGGAGCAGAAGTACAGAACGATCGAATGTTAAAACCGAAATATAATCGGAAGAGTTACCTAAAGCAGCATTACACAAAACTGTTTGTCTGTAGTGTTCTCGGATTATTTGTCCTTATTCCGATCTCATGAGCTAAAGAGGAGGATAGTGGACAAGAAGGAGTGAGTTATCCGATAGCAAGCAGTGCGAAGTCTGTCGCAACTCCAACGACAAGGCGATCCTCGATACGATTTGATATCACCTTGTAGGGGCGTAGCATCTCCTGATCTGCAAGAAAAATTGAATTTCATGCTCTGTCAAATCGCACATTAAAAAGATAAAAATTTTGAAGTTGAATGTATCTTAGGCCTTATTTTTTCAGCTTGAGTCTCGGACTGTTTCTGCGATCAGTTGCCCTGAGCCAATAAGAAATTCATACATTCAATAATCTAGGAAAAGGATATATCAGGTGAGAGATCAAATTGACGATTCAACTATTTCGACTTATTTCTCCAAACGTTCATTGCCAAAAGGGCTCGAAGGATTGAATGAACTTGCATTGGACCTGCGCTGGACGTGGAGCCATTTCAGTGACCAACTCTGGGAGCGGCTCGATCCAGAAGCATGGGAGCGAACGGCCAATCCCTACTTTATTCTCCAAAGTGTGCGGCAAGCTCGTCTTGAAGAAGCGACGCGTGAGGAAAACCTCAAACAGGAACTGAAAGGCTGGTTGGAGCAACGACAGGAATATCTCAAGAATCCAGGATGGTTTGGGCGAACGTATACAGAGACTGAGGTGAAGGGTATTGCATATTTCAGCATGGAGTTTGGGCTGAGTGAGGCGCTTCCGATTTACTCCGGTGGTCTTGGCATTTTGGCCGGTGATCACCTAAAAGCGGCAAGCGACCTCGGTGTTCCAATTGTGGGTATTGGTCTTCTATACCAACAAGGCTACTTTCGACAGATTCTCAATGCAGACGCTTGGCAACTTGAAGCGTTCCCTTATAATGATCCTATCAACCTTCCCGTCACACCGGTTCCGGATCCGGATGGGGGATGGCTACGCATTACACTTGAGTTGCCGGGGAGAACGTTATTAGTGCGAGTGTGGCAAGCTCAGATTGGAAAAGTCATGTTGTATCTATTGGATAGTAATGATCCACTCAACAGTCCACGTGACCGCGGAATCACGGCCAATCTCTACCCCGCAGGACCGGAACAGCGTCTGATGCAAGAAATTGTCCTTGGAGTGGGAGGTTGGCGTGTTTTAGAAGAACTCGATCTTGAAATTGATGTCTGCCATCTGAATGAAGGACATGCTGCCTTTGCCATCCTCGCACGGGTAAAAAGTTTTATGACCCAAACTGGACAGTCGTTCCCAGTGGCTCTTGGTGCCACTCGGGCCGGTAACGTCTTTACCACTCATACTCCAGTCGAAGCAGGTTTTGACAGGTTTGAACCCAATCTGATTCGTCCATATGCCCAATTCTTATCAACGATGATTAATGTGTCAAAGGATCAGCTGTTTGCATTGGGCCGCCGAGATCCTGCAAACAATCAGGAGCCTTTCAGCATGGCCTACCTCGCCATACGTGGAAGTGGCTATGTAAATGGGGTCAGTTGTCTGCATGGGCATGTTAGCCGAGAGATTTTTCAACCGTTGTTCCCCCAATGGCCAACGGCTGAAGTGCCTGTTCGATCTATTACGAATGGTGTTCATGTCCCATCGTGGGACTCTTCAGAGGCCGACGCATTGTGGACGCGCATTTGCGGAAAATCGCGATGGTTGGGCACGCTGGAAGAATTATGTCCCCTGATCTCAAACATTCCGAATCGGGAACTTTGGGCCTTTCGCGTGGCTCAACGGCAAGCGTTGATCAACTATGTCCGACGACGTCTCGTCCGACAGCACAAGGAGCATGGCGCATCAGCGGACCACATTCAGCGTACGAAACATGTCTTGGATCCCAATGCGCTTACACTCGGATATGCCAGACGATTCACAGCCTATAAACGTCCCACACTTCTTTTACATGATCGGAGTCGTCTTGCGAGATTATTGTCCGACTCAATGCGACCAGTGCAACTGATTATTGCCGGCAAGGCGCATCCGAAGGATGACGAAGGTAAGCGTCTTGTGCAGATGCTCGCACAGTTTGCTTCTGATCCACAGTTCAGCAATTGTGTCGTGTTCTTGGAGGATTACGATATGGCGTTGGCTCAGGAACTGGTGGCCGGCGTCGATGTGTGGCTGAATACGCCGCGAAGGCCTCTGGAAGCGTCTGGAACCAGCGGCATGAAAGTACTGGTCAATGGCGGACTGAACTTGTCTGTGCTCGATGGGTGGTGGGATGAAGCCTATGCACCTGAAGTCGGGTGGGCAATCGGAGAGGGAAATACCCAACACAATCTCAATCGGGATACCCTTGAGGCCGAACAGTTTTACCAGATTCTAGAGCAACAGATCATTCCTGAATTTTATAACCGCAATCAGGATGGCATTCCTCATGCCTGGACGAATAGAGTACGAGCCAGTATGTCCAGGCTCACGGCGCACTTCAGTAGCAATCGCATGGTACGCGAGTACGTGGAGCAGACGTACATTCCCGCTGCCAAACGGTATCGTGATCGGGTAGCCAATGAAACGCAAGTCGGGAAGGAATTACAGAAATGGCAAAAGAACATGCAAGAAACCTGGGAAACTCTCCGATTTGGGGAATTGCATGTCACGCAATATGATGATCACTATGCGTTCGATGTCCAAGTGTACATGGGAGATATGGATTCTAGCTGGATCAGCGTGGAATTGTACGCTGACGATGAACATGGTGAAGGTGTCGTTCGAGTTACCATGAAGCAAACAGAAACGATTCCTGGAATGGTGAATGCGTATCGGTTCAAAGCTGAAGTGCCAGCGTCTCGACCCGTTGAGCACTATACTCCCCGAATCGTCCCTTGCCATCCCTCTGTGTTCATCCCATTAGAAATTTCTGACATCCTCTGGTACCGGTAGCCCCATGAATCCCTGTGCCTTCCGTCCCTCATGCCGTCCCCATCCTCATCTCTATGAAATCAATACCTGGGTCTGGTTGAAGGAGCTCTCACGAAAAGAAAAAAGAATGATTCGTCTTGGTGATGTGCCAGATCAAGAATGGGATGACCTTCAGAGCAAAGGGTTTGATTACATTTGGTTGATGGGTATTTGGGAGCGAAGTCCTCACAGTCGATCAATTGCACGGAGTGACCCAGGATTACAGAAAGAGTATGAACAAGCCTTGCCTGACTGGACAGCCAAGGATGTTGTCGGGTCACCATATGCCATTCGTGCGTACCGTCCAGATCCAGAACTTGGCACGTGGGATCAGCTCGATCGTGTCTTGGAGAAACTTCATCAACGAGGCATGCAGCTCATTCTCGATTTTGTGCCAAACCATACAGCTGTGGATCATGAGTGGGTCCAATTGCATCCAGAATACTACATTCAAGGAACCGCGAAAAACCTTGAGGCCCCTTCAGACGAATTCTTTACAATACATGTTAACGGGAGGGCTCTGAATCTCGCTCATGGAAAAGATCCCTACTTCCCGGCTTGGACGGATACGGCTCAGTTGAATTATTTTCAAGAAGCCACTCGTACGGCCTTAATTGAAGAACTGAAAACAATCGCTCAGCACTGTGATGGAGTTCGATGTGACATGGCGATGCTGGTGCTGAATGAAGTGTTTCAGAAGACATGGGGTGATTTTCTAGGAATAGAAGGCACTCCTGCTATCGAATTCTGGACAGAAGCCATCACCGCGGTGTCTGATTTGGTCTGGATGGCTGAAGTGTATTGGGATCTTGAATGGGATTTACAACAGCTGGGATTCCATTTCACGTATGACAAGAGATTGTACGATCGACTGTGCCATTCGGCTTCCGATGAGATCCTTGCTCATCTCAACGCTGATGTGAACTATCAACAACACCTTGTTCGATTCTTAGAAAATCATGATGAACCAAGAAGTGCGTCGATGTTTGGCAATGTTCGTCTTCCTGCCGTTGCTACGCTCACGGCAACCTTACCCGGTATGCGCTTTTATCATCAGGGCCAGCTTGAAGGGAAGGAAATTCGGTTGCCGGTTCAACTCGCACGAATGAAAGAAGAACTTCTCGATCATGAAATAATGGACCTGTATGGTCATTTGCTTCAAATTACCAATGAGAGGATCTTTCACGAAGGTCAATGGCGACTCCTTACAATGCATTCGGCAAGTGATTCTTCTTATACAAACCTCATTGGGTATCTATGGGAACTTCACACGTCACAAAAGATTGTCGCCGTAAATTTTGGAGCAATTGAATCACAAGGCTTTCTTGATCTCTTTGACGGCAGAGAAGCTGAAGATGGTTTTCCCTCAATCTTTTCGTATCGTGACCAATTGACTGGACACGAGTACGCATTCAATTATGAAGACGTCGTTGGCCGTGGACTGTATATTCGCCTGAAGCCTTTTGATGCTCATATTTTTTCAGTCTCTGCACAGGAGCCCCGTTAGCTGTTGGGCTTTTAACCATGAAACGAAATATTATGTTGCCTGTTGATCATGGACGCCTATGATTCTACTCCGTTGATGGGATCGTAGTGCGGCGATAAACTATCCTTTCGAAGGCAATCATTCATGTCGTAGGGCGGAAAAGAGGAAAGCAAGACTATGAAAATTTTATTGGGTGTCGATTTTTCACGTGACTCGAAAACTGCTATTCGTTTTTTGTCAGGCATTCAGTTTCCAGTAAACTCTGAATTGTTTCTTGTGCATGTGAAAGGTGGCTATAAGGCGCTACAGATTGGGCATTCGCGAGAAGTAGAAAAGAGTCTAAACACCCTTTATAAGAAAGCGATCGATCAGTCACGAAGAAATTTAGAACAAATTAAAGGCAAGTTGGGCAACGCTCGATTGGACGTTCGAACCATGATGAAGTAAGGTAATGCTGGAAAAGAAATTCTTTCTGTACTTGATCAGGAACATATCGACCTTGCGGTCTTAGGAACTCGAGGTCTCTCAGGCATTCAACGTTTTCTCTTAGGAAGTGTGAGTGAGTGGATTCTTCAAGAGGCTCCTTGCCCGGTTCTTGTTGTGCGTGGTTCCAGCCATTGGATACACCGAGGGATTCGAGTGTTATTCACGACGGATGGTTCCACTGAAGCACAGGCTGCTCTTAAGTTTCTCAATGCGTTAAGATTTCCGGCTGAGTCTGAAATCATCGTTTTTCATGTGGTGGAGGGAACGGACTATCGAATTGTACAGGATGATTTCAGAGAACTAAAAGTAGATTCTTTCGGTCAAGTGGATCTCGCGAAGGTTTCCCAAGACATTCAATCACGAAAGGAAATAGTGGGTCGTGCACTCGTGAAGGAAGCGAAGCGAGGTCTCATAAACAGGCATAGCAACGCCGATCATATTTCGACTGGACATGCTGCTGAAGAAATTCTGAAAGCTGCACGTCGGTTCAAAACCAACCTGATCGTTATGGGCTCGCGTGGCCTGACTGGGATCAAACAAAAATTTCTTGGAAGTGTTTCTACCCGTGTTGCTCGTCACGCTCCATGTTCGGTTCTTGTGGCTCGGCAATTACCGAAAAATGCGAGGATTGGTTTATAAGATACCCTGACTGGCGCTACATTCTTTTTTTTGAGATTACATCAGTCATCTATCTGGGGATATGACCGGAACCGCCAGGACGGGACATCGGACACCACGAACGATTCGTTCGGTCGTGCTGCCTTGAAAAACATCAAACAGGCCACGATGACCTTCAGTCATCATGACGATCAAGTGAGGAGAAAATTCAGCTGCCATTTCAAGAAGCTGATCAACTGGATGACCGGGGCGGGCGAACTTCTTCCATTTCCACCCTTCACGTGAGGGTAGGTGTACAGCTGGGATATGCTCCTTTTTACCCACATGAAAAATTTTCCAGTCTATCCTGCGTGCACCGAGTAAGCTGGCGAGCTCGACAGCACGATCGATAGCCAGTTGAGGAGGAATCAACCGGGTAATAGGGATTAATATACGTTCAAGGGTTACTGTTCCGTCTTTACATGAGACACCGCCTTCTGCCAATGGTGGAACGAACAATGTCGGGCATCGGGCCTCCCTTGCCAATGGTTCGGCTAGTGGCGTATAGAGCCATCGATTCAATCCTTCGATTTGGTGAGTGGCGAGGACCATAACATCAGGATTTTTTTGATTCAAATGTTGAACGATTGAGGAGAATATATCCGGTCCTGTCGCAATAATGCCATCCACTCGCATCCCAAGCGCATGCATGTCATCTTTAGCACAGTCTCTTGCAAGAACGTTCCAATCCGTCAAGGTTTCACGTACTTTAGGGAAATAATCCCAGCTTGTGACCAGCCCCTGTTCAGCATAATGAATCACAGTCAATTCAGCCTTCGCTGCCAAAGTCAATTTTAAGGCATGGGCATATGCCATTTCGCTCGCAAACGAAAAATCAGTCGGGTGAAAAATGGTTTGAAATATCTTGGAATTTTTCATGATACGAGAAAAGCTTTTTTAAGTAACCGGATTAAAGGGGAGCCATCAGACGAATGTAACTGAGCACGTCCCAGCGCTCCTGTTCGTTTAATCGGTTTGCCCATCCATGCATCGGCGAAAAGGCAACCCCAAAAGTAATCGTCGTCATCAGTTCCCAATCAGTTTAAGATCGTGACGCATCGGAATGAAAATCCGCCGGTTTCACCGTAAGGAACTTGGTGTCCGGTCCTTGCCCATCTCCATTTTTCCCATGACAATTTACACAATGATGCATATAGATAGATTTTCCTTCTTGAGGATCTCCAAACAATTCTTGCCCTATTCCTAATGAAGCCATCCCAAGCACCAGGCACAGTATAAAGATTGTCGATAGGTGTTTCATATTATATTCCCTTTCTTTGCATTTGCATCGATGGGCTAGCGAGCTCTGATATTTATTAATGTATATTCGGCAAAAGCTGTGCCATTTATGTTTTTATAAATTTTTGGCGTGATATTTTTGTGTCTCAAGGCCGATTTATATCGTAAATAATAATGTATCCCGATTTTTCCGGGATGAATCTTTGTTAAAGGAACTGTTGCTTCATGTCACAACAGGAAACGCTCTCTGTAGCCTTTTTCAACAGTGGAGTAGCTATAAAATACTGTAATCCAAGTATATTCATGTTTTCTTCCGCTGGCATTTGACTTGCTGTCATTAATGAGAGAAGGTCGGAAATCGAGTGATATCTGACACTCCGTGGCTAACTGTCGGAAAGATGGAGTAGTGACTTGGAAGTGAGGATTTGTCAGTCAATTACCTGTACTATACTCGTTGTCGATGACGATCCAGCAATGAGAAGCCTGCTCGTGGATGAATTAAGTGATAACGGATGCCAGGTTACCGAGTCTTGCGATGGTCATGACGCTCTTTCTCGACTGAAGACATACTCACCCAACCTCATCATCACTGACTTGAAAATGCCTGGAGGAGGCTTTACATATCTTAAAAACGTATGCCTGCTTGTTCAAAATTGCCCTATAATCTTGATCACGGCCTTCGGGAATTCCCAAACGAGGAAACACGCACAAGCTTGTGGAGTTGCTGCCTATTTTGATAAACCTGTTCGCGTAAGCGATCTCAAGGGGGCGCTTCAACAATTTTGTCCACTCGACAAGTCTCAGACTTGTCAAAATACCGTGTTATGGGACAAGATGTGACAATGAAAGGAAGTGTGAACGATGGCCGGATCGTTTCTGCAAATTCAGCCTGATGATGATTGTATTCTTTTCTCACGTCTGGAGGGGCTCACTCTTCTTGCGAATCACCTGCCCAAGCCAGTGGTCATCTTTGATCCAACCTTGAAATTAGTGTATGCGAATGCGCAAGCCCAGACATTAGCCTCATCCTGTCCACTTTTGAGTAATCTCTCCACCCCTGAATGCGACTCTGTATCGAATTCAAAAGATTCCTGCACGACATGTGCAGCAAAAGAACTTTTTTTGTACGAGGAACTTCAATCTGCAACAGATGGAGAGACGGCCATTATCGGGCAGAGTGATCCTTCTTGTCCCTTTCCCAATTCGTTCTCGGTACCAGGCGATGAAGGAAACACAGCCTGCGTGGTAATGATGGGAAAATGTCCAGAAGAGAGCACGGTGTGGAAAACACGACTGGAGGGTCTTTCAGCACTGAATGTCTCATCTATTCCGGACAAACAACTCAGTCACTCCTTGATTGGACGTAGTGCGTCAATGCAGCGATTGGTCGAGATGATTGGGTTGATTTCAACCTCTGAGTCGACCGTGTTAATAGAAGGCGAAAGTGGTACCGGAAAAGAATTAGTCGCGAAGACTATTCATGAATTAAGTCCTCGTTGTAACTCTCCATTCGTGGTGGTGGAATGTAGTTCTTTGCCAGAATCTCTTTTGGAAAGTGAATTGTTCGGTCATGTCAAAGGAGCCTTTACAGGTGCCATTGTGGATCGCAAAGGACTGTTTGAGGAAGCTGAAGGCGGCACGATTTTTTTAGATGAAATTGCCGATACCATTCCGACCTTTCAAGCGAAGCTACTTCGAGTTTTACAAGAAGGAGAAATTAAGCCAGTTGGAGGGAATCGTCCTATCAAGGTTAATGTTCGAGTCATTTCTGCATGCAATAAGCCACTGACACGTCTAGTTGAAGAAAAAACATTTCGTTCGGATCTTTATTATCGGCTGGCTGTGCTTCCATTGTTAGTTCCAGCTCTTCGAGATCGTCGAGAGGACATCCCTCTTCTCGTTCATCACTTCTTAGGACGATCCTGTGTGAAGAATAGAAAAACCGGTCTCTCGATTTCCTCGACGACGATGAAGGCGCTAGTCAGCCATGAGTGGGCGGGCAATGTGCGGGAATTGGAGAACGTCATCGAACGTGCGGTCGTGATTACGCAGGGTTCTGAACTGACTATTCAGGATATATTGGGCACACCGCAATGTGTTGATGAGTCTTCAGATCTTCCTTCCATCAGTAAAGCCGCTCGAAAGGCTGTCGAGAAGCAGGAAATTCTTAGAGCTTTGCAGGAGACCCAGGGAGATAAAACCCGCGCAGCGCGAAAACTCAACATAAGCCGAGCCAATCTCTACAATAAACTTAAGGCCTACCAGATTCAGTAAGACTCTTCTCTGTCCCATTATTCCCCAAAGTTCCTCGTTTCGCGTCCAATAATATAGACATCATAACACGTTGTTTTTAATTGCTATTCTATTATCTTGTCTTAAAACGGTGTAAATAGCTGGATTTTTCGCACAAAGTAAAAATATATCGTGTAGCAATGATAGGCAACCAGACCTCCCGTCATTACTGCATATCATCTGGATGACTGATCTTCTTTGAGGAATGGCATTAAGGTTGCTGTATATGGCCAATGTCGGTGAAGGATTTGGGTGTGATGGACCGGCCTCCGGAGTGCCCAACCCTTCCGAAAGGAACCCCTTCACCGACACAATTTCTATCAACCGATAGCCGTTTCAAATAACGTCCGATGTTTGAGGCCGAAGTATTACGCTGTCTTGGCGACTTGTAATCATCAACTCAGGGGGACAACCGCATGTCATCGTCGGTGGCCTATTCAACCCAACCAGAGGTCCGCAACAACTGTCGCCTAGGGCTCCCTTACTCATTCGACTGGAAATTAATTGGATTCGCTATAGAACGTCAAAAATTGCAGATATAGCGTAAAGACATATTCCATTCTATAAAAAGAAACGTGAAAGATTTTGATCACATAGTACGAACAATTATTTGTCATGCTGTATTCACTTAATAAGGAGGCCGTTGAATGTTTACGCGTACAGGTCAAACATTTGGTGCAAAGTGGTTGCTCGGAGCTTTAGGAGGAGCTCTCCTCTTGGGTTCTCCGTCGATGGGTTTGGCTGAAGACCCATCTGCGAGCATCCATTCCGTGGCGATGAGCCAGGAAAGTAAGGGCTGGGCAGAAAGGTTAAAAGGGCAGACGATTGTCGAGAATTCTGTTGAAGGACGAGCTGAGCGTGCGGCGTTAGTGGAGCTTCAGCATCAACGACTCATGGAACAGATGCAAAAGGAAATGGGGCACGACGAACATAATTCTGGTGCCTACAATTCCATGTCGATGATGCATCAGTATGGTGCTGGACCAGCGAATGGATTACTTGCATCGACGACTGGAGTCGAGCCGGTTTCCGGCAAAGGAGGACGATGCCCGTCGACGGCACCGGTGAAAAAATATGATATCTCAGCCATCAATGCTGAAATTTCATTAAACCAATGGTTGGACTATTATCCTGGTTATATGTACGCGCTCACGGAAAATATCGAGAAAATTCGGGAGGAAGAAGCGAAAAATGCAGAGGCACGTGAATCGGAAGGACATAGTGATCCAGGTGCCGTCAAGAATGGCATTCAAGACCAATGGATTCAACCGCTCGTGATTCGAGGGAACCAAGGGGATTGCGTCAAAATCACTCTTCGAAACAGGCTCGAGTTTGGTGAGGATGTGAGTCTACACATCAATGGATCTGACATGGTGATGAGCAAAACAGGGGAGCCCGCCCTCACCACAAACCCTGATTCCATAGCGGCCGGAGCGGGTGACGATGCTGAAGAAGATGAAGTCGGCAAGTCGATTGACATGGAGTGGTATATCCATCCCGATACGCAAGAAGGTGCCAAACAGTTTCACACGTTTAGCAACGATCGTGAGTTAACCGTCATGGGACTGTTCGGGGTGTTTGTGGTGGAACCACGAGGATCGAAATATTGGGAACCCTTAGGGACGGGACCAGCGACGCAAGCCACGAGTGGTTGGCAAGTGATGATTGAAAATGGGACTGGCCCCAGTTTTCGAGAGTTTGTGTTGATTTATCACGAAGTGGGTGACGAGGCATTTCGTCCCGTGAATAAGCATGGCGACTTTTTACCTCAGCGCGATCCACTGACCGATGCCTACCGTCCTGGTGCACGGGCATTGAATTACCGAAGCGAGCCGTTCGGGACCAACAACATGCATGTGCAGCATGAACATTTTGGCTTCGAAGATGAGTCGATGGCCTACAGCTCATATTCTTTTGGAGATGCTGCTCCAACGATTCCACGGAGTTACTTAGGCGATCCCGCAAAATTCAGAATTGTGCATGGTGGATCAGAAGTGTTTCATTCACATCATCCCCATGGTGGGTCCATTCGTTGGCAGCGTAGTCCCCGGGCCACGCAAATGCCGGTCTGGAGCACAGGGCAGAATGGTCCGGTGAAATATCCTATCGTTCGAACGAAGTCAGACCGAGTCGATGTGGAAGTCATTGGGCCCTCAGAAGCCTTGGACTTAGAGACCGAATGTGGATCTGGCTTGTGCCAATGGCTGGCAGGAGATTTCCTGTTTCATTGTCACGTTGCCCATCATTATGTTGCTGGGATGTGGGGATATTGGAGAGTGTATAACACTCTCCAGGTTCCCGGTGTTCAAAATGATGTGATGCCTCCCTTACGTGAATTGCCAGATCGTCTCGATCGAATTCACAAGCCCGTGACATCCGATGAATTGGTGATGAAAACCGTGAACTGGTTTGGTTCAAAATTTAAAATTGTCGGCTCAGGAAAGAGTAATTGGAAAGCCAAGCCTGCAGTCGTGAATATTAAAGACTGGGTCGAAATGCAGCTCAGTAATCAAGGCAAACCAGGACACAAAGATGATGAACTCGGACAACTCAAGGCCTATGATGCCACGGTCTTGGATTGGGTGTGGGATGGCCAGAAGGCTCTGAGTGAAAAAGAACCGTCAATAGGAGAAAATCCTAAATATAAACCTGAATGGCAGGGCTATGAGCCAGGAGAACGACGAGCCATCTGGTTTGAGCCAACCACGGGAAAAGTGGCTTGGCCATGGTTGACGCCGCATTTTGGCAAACGTGCTCCATTTTCCAATGACCATAATCCAGCACCTTGGCTGGAGATGATTCGATTAAACGATGATGGCACACGATCCGTTGAACCGGCTAAGGCTGGTGAAAATGGAAACTGGAGCCTGTGTCCGGATCGTGCGGGCTCACAAGATTATAATGTGCATTTTATTAAATTGCCGATTGAATTATCGGCTGCGGAAGGAAAAGAGCCGGCGATTGTCGATCCCAATGGATTGCTGTATGTCGTCCATGAGGAAGAAGAAGCCGTCAGGGCCGATAATGATAAAAAGTTTCCGCTTGTTGTTCGAGCCAATATCTATGACTGCATTGATTGGACGCTCACGAGTGAATGGTTAGATGACGATATTACGAATTTCCAATCGTCTAAAATTAATACTCACTTCCATTTCTTTCAGTTCGACAATCAGGCCTCTGATGGTGTGATTTCTGGATTTTCGTATGAACAGTCCATGCGGCCCTTTACCCAATTCGAAAAACCTACAAAGAAGGGCTTGCCTATCCCAATGAATGCCAAGGTTACCAAGGCATCAAAGAAAGGGGATACGACTCTTCAGGTGACGAATGCCAAACAATATCATGTTGGTATTCCGATTCTTGTGGGAGCCGATAATGTCAAAGGGCAAGAAGTGAAACGAATTACCAAAATCACTGGAGACACCTTAACCTTTGCCAAGCCACTGCAAAATAGTCATCCGGTTGACGATATCGTGACGGTTGAATATGTCCGTCAACGCTTCTGGGTAGATGCCGACGTTGGCAGTGTCTTCTGGCATGATCATGCCTTTGGTGGGACCACCTGGCCGCATGGTGCGGTGGGCACCATGATCGCTGAACCTTTCGGTTCGACGTGGCATGACCCCAAAACCGGAAACCCAATTAGGACAGGCCCAGTGGCCGATATTCATGCGACGGAACGTGTGGGCCATGATGTCGCAGGGAGTTTCCGAGAACTCATGGTGCATATTATGGATACCGTTCCCCACACCGTGAATATCGTGACGGCAGGTAATCCGCCGGGCCAACCGGTCGAGGTTGCGCTTGAAGCTGGTCGTACCGTTTCCTTTATTATGCCACCAAATGACAAGATTAAAATGACTCCGATGCCGTTTTTAAACGGGGGAACGCATACGACGGGTGGGGCCTTGAATTTTCGGGCTGAGCCGTTCGCGCAACGATTGGCAAACAATCCGGATTCATCAAAGATTTTTAGCAGTGCGGTCCATGGCGATCCAAGTACGGCTATGGTTCGAGCGTATTTAGGAGATGCGGTGGTATTCAGGATGTTAGACGTGACGATGAATGAAAGTAATGTTTTCACGATTTCTGGGCATACGTTCTGGTCAGAGCGTTATGCGCAAGAAGCCAACAGAAAGAATTCCCTGCACATCGGGATTGCAGAACGATATGACTTAGTCCTGGCTGAAGCTGGTGGTCCACGCCACCAGGCAGGTGACTATATGTTCTTTAACGGTCGTAGCTCAAAGTTCTCGGAAGGAGCCTGGGGGATCATGCGAGTGTTAGATACACCCGTGGCTGACCTCCAACCATTGCCTAATAAGGCGTATGGCGCAGAAGGAATGCCAAAGAGGCTTCCTGTTTGTCCAAAAGATGCTCCGGTGAAAAGCTTTAATGTTGTGGCAATGGATCATCCCGACATGAGTTTTAATTCAAATGCGCCGGAAGCCATTGAAGTTGACTTTGAACGAAAGATTGAATTGCGTAACCCCGAAGCCAAAATTTATGTCTTAGAGGAGGAAGTTACGAAAGTGTCAGGGGATTCGCAACCGATGCCGCTAACGCTACGAGCCAACGTGGGTGACTGCATTACGGTCAAACTTACAAATAAGCTCAAAGAAGGTCAGGCCTCATTCTCTGCGTTCGGCCTAGCCTTTGACCCCAAGGATTCTCAAGGGGTGAATCTTGGAAATAATCCAGGGGATCAAACCGTCGCTCCTGGAAAGTCTCGAATCTATACCTACTATGCCGACCCATTTAATGGAGAAGGACAGTCGTTGGTGTGGGATTGGGGCAATGTGTCAATGAATCCTCGTAACGGGTTATTTGGCGGGATTATAATCGGACCGACGGGGTCGACGTACCGGCATCCAGAAACTGGGGAGGATATTTCTCTCAAGAACAGTTGGAATGCTGATGTGATTGTGGATCGTACGATCCAAGGAAATGAACGCCGGGAAAGTTATCGTGATGTGGCTTTGTATTTCCAGGATGAGGATAATATTATCGGAACCAGCTTCATGCCGTATGTGCAAAATGTGGCCGGATTAACTGGCGTCAATTACCGAGCCGAACCTTACTTGTATCGCGAAGAGGCTGGCTGTACATTAGGCAAGATGTTCCAACCCTGTGAAGTTGATGATCCTCAAGATCCTGCAACTCCACTGATTCTTGCTCATGCTGGGGATAAGGTTCGCATCCATGTCTTTGGTGCGAGCAGTGAACAGAACGGAATGTTCACCGTTGAAAAACACGAATGGCCCATTGAACCATTCCTTCCCGGTGCAGATATGATTAGCACTGTCGAGTTCTCTGGTTCGGAAGGCTTGGATGTGTACTTGCCATCTGCAGGTGGGAATTGGGCTATGCCAGGCGATTATGTCTGGAGCAATGGACGGTTACCATACTCTCAGTCAGGTCAATGGGGGTACCTACGAGTGCTCCCATCTGCTGATCAGAGTGTCCTTCCGTTAAGCGGTACTGCCTCAGGAAGCAAGACGGCTCAAGGAGACCAGATGGAGTCCATCAAACCGATTCCAGCATCGCTGAAATGACAATAGCGAAATCAAAAGGGTTTATGTCGAAAAATAACTCTGACACGACGCAAGAAATTGTCTCAAATGTCGGAAATTTATTGGAACGGCTATAGGAATCTTATTTGATTCTGGTTTCAGAAACGGGGGAGCCATCAAGGCTCCCCCGTTTTTTTGACTGCAATTCTGGTAATATGCTCTTGATAGAGTGTGTGAGGTTTAGTGATTCTATCAGTAAGGAGGTGTCAATGAGATTGGGAGTGGTTGGTTTCGCACTTGTGTTATTCCTGGGATTATGGATTCAGTCCGCCTCGGCAAAGTATGAAGAAATTCAAGTAGAAAATGGAGGGACATTGTCTGGAGTCATTACGCTTCAGGGTGAGCTTCCCAACCCTAAAGGCTATAACCTTGTCAGTTTTCCAGATCCTGCCTATTGCGGTCGGATTTCAAATGGAAATGGGTGGCGGTTGCTTCAGCCATTTCAAATAGGGCCCGAAGGGCAATTTCAAAATGTTGTCATCTTTATTGAAAAAATCAAAAAGGGTAAAAAGTTTGATTATAGGCCTCCCCACATTGAAGCCATTGATTGTAAGTTTGCTCCATATATCACGGTTGTTCGCGATCGGCATGAAGTGAAGGTCGTGAACAAGGATCCCGTCATGCATGATATTCAAGCCTATGAAACGTCAAAGATGGGCGCGCGCGTTCTGTTTAATCTTCCGTTGCCGGTGAGTCCAAAGCTCAAAAAACAGGATTTGATGGCTGGGAAAAAAGTGAAAAATCGGGCTGGACGCATTGTCAGCCCAAAAATTAAAATGAAGAGGGGGCGAAATATTTTTGCGATGCAATGCGGGTTTCATCCCTACATGGAAAGTTGGGGCGTGGCGATGGATTCTCCCTATTTTGCTATCAGCGATCAACAGGGAACATTTTCCATAGACAATATTCCTCCTGGCACCTACAAGGTGGTTGTCTGGCATCCGATGGTTCAGGAAGAATTATCTGTGACCATCAAAGCGCAAGAAACCACTGAGATGTCAGTGGATTTCGAGGCTCCTACAGGGCGTTTATATGCAAACGAGGCTCAAGAAAATACGCGATTCGGGATGGAACTATTGGGTGACTCCAAAATTATTCCGTCAGTCGAACTGCAACAGTGATTGAATAGAAAGGAATGGCCTCGACCTGTTGGAGCAGGGTTTAGGATTTGAATGATGAAAGTGACTTTATGATGTCGGCAACATCTTTCACTATTTCTAGATGAAAGGAGCGTGAGCCATGACACACCATCAATCCATGCTTCGTATTGTTCTTCTCGCCCTACCGCTCATTTTCGTGAGTACGGTTTCACAGTCTGATGCTCAAGATGCCGAGGCAACGGCCGGTATTTCTCCCAGAGTGGTTGCTGACTACCTCCATGCGGTGATCCAAGCAGATAGAACCTTGTATGCCACACATGTCGTTTCCCGGATGCAAGACACGGGAACGGTGATGGCCTCGGAAGGCTGGAAGAAACGCAATGCCCTACCTCTTCCCGCTCAAATGCTCTTGTTGTCGGGGCTTGCGGTGCAGGAGCAGGGTCTTGGGTTGCAATTCCGCTTGGCGAGTTTATGGCCTATATATGAGCGTAATGGTCCGACCACCGAAATTGAAACCAAAGGACTGGAAGCAATTACCAAAGATCCTAGTCAGCCATACACCGCGGTCATTAAACGTGGAGAAAAAGACTATTTTATGGCCATTTATGCAGACAAAGCTGTATCGAAGAGCTGTGTAAGTTGTCATAATACTCATATTCTCAGTGCGAAGCGTGATCACAAGCTTGGTGATGTGATGGGCGGGATTATTATTTCGTTTCCTCTTGGGGCGGAGAAATAAGACATGCCGTAATGGCTAAGAGGTAGATGGCTAATGAGATTGGTTAGATGGGTGCCAATGTCGGTATTGTTTTTCTCAAGTAGGAACACGTTGCGTTTATTCCATACACAGGTTCACTTTGAGGGTCCCTTTTGACGCGGCTTTCTCAAGCGCTGCGAGTCCATCCTGGAGAGCGTAGTGGGCGTGAATCATCGGCGCAACTTGAATGAGACCTTGCTCAAGCAGGCGAATAGCAGGAGCAAACGGTCCGCAACGAGAACCGAGCACGGAAATTTCATCGATGACAATTTTCGACATGTCAAATGTGAGATTCCCGTGGTAAGTCGATTTCAGGACAATGGATCCTCTGGGGCGGACTAGGGCACTCGCAAGGGAAAATCCCTCGGGGGTGCCTGTCGCTTCTACGATAAGGTCAGCTCTTGCCGTGATATCTTGAGCGTGAGATGTCACATGAATTCCGCACTCGCGTAACCATTTATTTCTTTCCTCATGATGCCCAAGCAGCGTGACGGAACATCCTGCTAAGTTTAATACCTGTACACAGAGCAATCCGAGCTTGCCGTCACCGATGACCACCACTCGATCATTTGGACGGACATCGATTTGCTGAGTAATTTCGCAGGCCGCGGCGAGTGGTTCAATAAACACGGCTTGGTCGTCGGTTAAATTTTCTGATAGCGGAAAAAGGTTTTCATAGGGTAGACGGAAAAACTCGGCAAAGGTTCCATCGCGTCCGCTAATACCGAGTACGGTACGGTGGGGGCAATGGGTGGGCCGGCCAGCATGACAGGTTGCACAGGCATGGCAAGCGGCATTGATTTCTCCCGCAACCCGTTGTCCCTGTAAGTCCGGTCGTTCATTCGCTTCTTCGACGATCCCGACAAATTCGTGACCAATGATTCCTGAATACCCCATATAGCCTTTGCAAAGCTCAAGGTCTGTACTACAGATGCCGGCACGACGAACACGGATCACGGCTTCGCCGGAACAGACCTCTGGCGTGGGGTAATCCCGTTCCACACGTAATTGTTTATCAAAGACTAAAGCCTGCATAGCGTAATATGAGTAAAACGGAATTGTTTAATAACTATTGTTAACAGACACTAACGATTTTCAACAGCGACGTCTACTCAAGGGGAGAGTTGAATATCGATTTTGTTCTCGTACGTTCTTGAAGTCTCTCTATCTTTTTTAATGAAAATCATCAAGTATTTTTTGTATACGACGATGGGACGAAGTGAGAGATGTGAAGATATTGGTTAACTGAATTTTGCTAAGGACATTATTGATATGTCAGTCGGCCTGTCATATTCCCTTTCAGGACTCGCAGCGGCTCAAGCCAAGCTTGTGACGGCTGCGAATAATATTGCCAATGCGAATACGACAGAATATAAAAAAACGCGGACGACTTTCGAAGAGTCTTCTGGGGGCGGTGTGCATGTCACCCTTGATTCTGTTCAGACTGCCGGTCCTGTTGCACTCCTAGAATCCGAGCAGGGTCTGATTGAGCAAGAGCTTTCCAATGTTGACCTTGGAGAGGAGTTGGTGAATGTGCTGATCAGTCGGCAGTCATTTGAAGCGAATCTCAGCGCGATCGCCGTTCAAGAACATACTCTTGGAAGTCTCTTAGATATTGTCGAATAGTTAAAGTGTTGTCTGTATCGTGAATAGCTGTCGGGAATTATGATCATTTTTCTTGTTTACCGTTTAATGAAATCCGCCTACGTGGGAATAAGACGATCAATCTGAGTGATTTTCCTGCCTTAGCCCTTTTCTTTCCTTCCATTACCTTCTGATCATATCAAACTCATTTCCTGTTAACACATACTTATGGATTCGTTTGATGGGTTAGGATCTCAAGCACTCATAAGCCAGCCTTAGGGGTTACTCGTACAACGATTGAGTTGATCGAGGGTTTTCATTTTCTGTTCGTGTTGTCGGGTGCTTCGCTTCGGAGCAGGTCTGCTCGCGTCGATTGCCTCCTTAATCCGTTGGAATCATCGTGACCTACCACGTCAATATACTTTCAGGATATTCGCTTCCCCACCCTGCCGCTCTGTATGTTACTGCTTGAAGGCACGGTGACACGGTGAAATAATCAGTATTAGTTTATACGTATATATAATTAGTTATATGGAGAGGGCCTCACATAGGCGAATATTAATAAATAAAGGGCTTTGAACGTAATGAAACAATTAGTGTAGAATCTAGAGTTTTCATGTGGATAACGTCTATCAATGCCTCGGCGGGGTGGCCGTTGTGTGTCTCAACATTTGCGTACTGTCTTTAGAAAAAACTTATTAAAACCCACCATTTATCGACAGGGGAGAATATCACTATGAAGAGACTTCCAAGGTGCCGCTTTCTGAACGTTTTCAAGCCCTCTTTGGCTCGTGTTGATTCTGTGCCAAACAAAAGTAAGGGAATGATCACCTTGTGGTTTATCCTCTGTGTGTTACTCCCATCTGCGGTTCATGCCACTGTTCCAGGAGCTTTCATCGAAGGGTTTTCTGAAATTGTGGCAAAAATTGGACCGACGGTCGTCAATGTTGCCGTGACGAATGGAGGAGGCTCAGGTGGACCGCTGCCTCCTGGACCGTTTGGTGGCCCTCCCGGAGGCCCTCCCGGAGGAGGCCCGCAACCTGGACCTCCTGGCCCACAGGGACCTCCTGGTATGAGTGCGGGATCCGGGGTGATTATTGATGCCAAGGGTTTAATTATTACCAATAACCACGTTGTGGAAGATGCGACAAAGATTACCGTGACCCTGCATGATGGGCGTGAGTTTCCTGCTACCACCGTTGGCACAGATCCTAAGACAGATTTGGCCGTGATTAAAATTACTGGTGATGTTAGTGACTTAACGGCCATGCCTTGGGGTACCTATGATAGCCTCAGAGTAGGAGATGTGGTGTTGGCGTTAGGCAGCCCCTTTGGTCTGAAGTCTTCTGTGTCTTTTGGCATCATCAGTGCGTTAGGGCGCGGAAGCGTAGGTATTACGGAATATGAAGATTTCATTCAAACCGATGCCGCTATTAACCCAGGGAACTCTGGGGGTGCATTGGTCAATATGAAAGGGGAACTCATCGGCATTAATACCGCCATTTTTTCTCGAACAGGGGGATCTGAAGGCGTTGGATTTGCGATTGCCGTGAGTATCGCTAAGGACATTGCTCAAAGTTTAATCGAGACAGGAAAAGTCGTACGCGGATGGATGGGGGTGGCGATTCAAGAAATGACCCCTTCATTGGCCCAATCGTTTCAATTGCCTGAAGATCAACAAGGTGGCGTGTTAATTAGTGAAGTGCATGAAAAGGGTCCCTCGGCAAAAGCAGGTCTGAAACGTGGGGATGTCATTTTGAAATATGATGGTAAAACGATTCGTGACGTGAATCATCTGCGTAATGTTGTGGCACGGACGAAGGTTGGCAAGAAAAAAGAAATTATCGTCTTACGTGACGGAAAAGAAACGACATTAAGTATCGAGTTAGGTGAGCGACCGTCCGATCAAATGCTGGCACAGGGGGGATCTCCTGAAGCCCCATCTTCCATGGCTCCGCCGGATAATGTCCTGGCCGGCCTCTCGGTTCAAGCCTTGACCGCTGCCAAACGAAGTGAGCTGAAAATTCCAGAAGAGGTCAAAGGTGTTTTGGTGAGTAAAGTGGCTTCGGGGAGTGAAGCCGAAGCGGCCGGTATTCAGGAAGGTGATCTGATTCAAGAGGTCAGTCGGGAAACGGTCACGACGATTGATGAATATGAGCAAATTGCTTCCAAAATTGCCAAAGAAGAGCTGGTGGTCGTATTGTTAAACCGGCGCGGGAATAATTTATTCGTTGCGGTGAATCCCAAGTAGTTTCCCGATTATGGAAAAGAAGCGATCTCAAATGTCCGAGTGGCTTGAAGAAAAGGTCTTCAAGCCGCTCGAAGACAAAAAAATGCCGATCATGGAGCATCTTCATGAGCTCCAATGGCGATTGACCCGTACCGTTGTTGTCATGGCCGGCATTTTCATTGTGACTTTTTTCTATGCCGACACCTTGGTGAATTGGATTCGTGTGCCGCTGCAAAATTATTTTATTCCTGGGTCACTCGAGTGGGTGCCATCAGATCTGCCCAAGGTTCCCTTTGTGTTTCTTTCGCCTGCGGAAGCCCTCTTTCAAAATATTAAAGTGGCCGCCTTATTCGCGCTGGTGTTAGCAACCCCACAAATTCTCTGGGAAACATGGCAATTTGTGGTTCCTGGGCTTCATGTCCAAGAACGTCGGTTCACCGGCCCATTCATCGCGATTAGTTGGATAGCCTTTTACTTAGGTCTTGCCTTTGCTTTTTTTATTGTCCTTCCCTTTGCTTTGCATTTCTTAATTTCCTATGGATTAAATGCAGGATTTATTGCTCAAATTTCAATTGCCAATTATGTCGGATTTACGTTGTGGTTTATGATGGTCTTCGGAATGATTTTCGAAGTGCCCTTGGTCTTGACTCTCATGGCGAAGCTGGGGTGGGTTGATGCTCCAATTTTAAAAAAATATCGTAAATGGGCCTTTTTAGGATCGTTTTTATTTGCAGCGATTTTGACGCCAACGCCTGATCCATTCAATCAGTGCATCATGGCTCTGCCTATGTACTTCTTTTATGAAGTCGGCATTATTAGTGCGCGGATATTTGGAAAGAAAAAAACTCATGAGGATGCCGAGTCGGGGACACCATCTTCGTCAACAGCGATGACCCCTGCACGCATGAAACCGGCTACACAAGCTGCTGGAGGGGGCGGGGGGACCGATGATGATTATGTCAACGTTCCCGGAGCAGGCCCTCGTTAACCTCGCGTTGTTGGGGAGCGTCTCTGATTGGTACGTGTCGCTGTTTTAGTCATTAGTAGTAAAATCGTTGAAGGGCGTCAAGATGACACCGGACGTGAAGAACTTGAGCGGGTACTGAAAGAGCAGAATTTTGCTGTCAGTCATTACCGCATTATTTCTGATGAACGTCAATTGATTCACGATTCACTGCAAGAACTTTGTGATACTGAACATATGGATATCGTGTTAACTATTGGGGGGACAGGTGTTCGTCCAACGGATTGGACCCCGGAAGCCACAAAAGATGTTCTTGATAAAGAAATACCGGGCATTGGTGAGGCGATGCGTGCTGAAAGTTTGAAGAAGGTCCGATCGGCTATGTTATCAAGAGGCACGGCTGGCATTCGAGGCGAAACACTGATCGTCAATCTTCCCGGCAGTGCGCGTGGGGCCCGTGAAAATCTATCGGTGTTGTTACCCTTACTTGATCACACTATTGAGAAGCTATCTGGTGATAGTTATACATCAGGATAAGTCATTGTTCATTTTGTTAGAGAGCGGAGGCATTCCATGGCAACCGAGTTAAAGGTCATTCAACCATCGACAGCAGACAGTGGAGACGTATGCACGTATATGTGGGCTTGTGCGATCTGTGATGAAACGGAGACGTGCCAAAAAGATAAAGAAGGACATAGTCGTTGGCTGGTCGCCAAGCGAATGGAGCGCATTGATTACAAAATTTTAGTCATGAGTAACAAAGGTGGGGTGGGGAAAAGCACGATGACCACCAATCTTGCCATCAGCTTGGCGCTCAAAGGCTATGAAGTCGGTATTTGTGACATGGATATTCACGGACCTAACATTCCCAAGATGGTTGGCGCTGAAGGGGAGAAGCTGAAGATCAGTTCCGGCGGAGGCATTATTCCTCATCAAGTCTATAATTTAAAAATCGCCTCCATGTCATTTTTACTTCAGAACTCTGACGACCCCATTATTTGGCGTGATGCTTACAAATATGAATTCATCAATCAATTGCTGGGTGGAGTGGAATGGCAAGACCTCAACTTTTTGCTCATTGATTTGCCTCCCGGAACCGGCAATGAGTCGGTCACGACGATTGACTTAATCGGGGATGTGAGTGGGTGCGTGATTGTGTCGACACCTCAGGAAGTCGCGTTGCTTGATGCGCGAAAATCTGTCACGTTTGCAAGAGACAGTGAAATTCCTATTGTTGGAATTGTAGAAAACATGAGTGGTCTGGATTGTCCCCATTGTCATGAACATATTGAAGTGTTTCGAAAAGGTGGAGGAGAGGCTTCTGCCCATGATATGGGCGTCCCATTTTTAGGGCGAGTCCCATTAGACCCTGAACTTGTCACGCAAAGCGATCGTGGTGAACCCTATGCACTCTTTCATTCAGATCTCCCCACGGCTGAGGCCATTCATAATATTGCGAATAAAGTTGATGATTTCTGCAAAAAAAAGGGTACGCTGGTGCAACCAACAGCTCGTCCAGCCCCGTTCGTGAAGAAAAAGTAACTATCACGACGTTGACGAAATGAGAACCTTAGAAAGGTAGTTTGGCACTGACCATGAATGGATTGACATCCCTCGAAAAAGCACAGCAAATCGTTCTGGATTCCGCAGCTTCCCTTGGATGCGAAAAAGTCGGGTTGTTGGAAGCGATGGGACGTGTTCTCGGTGAGGATATTATTGCGCCTCGTGACAATCCGCCCTGGAATAATTCTGCAATGGACGGATTCGCTGTCCGATGGGAAGACATTAAGCAGGACTTTGCGATTACTAAAATTCCGGAGCTGAAAATTATTGAAGATGTTCCAGCCGGAAATATGCCGCAAAAAACCGTGGGCCGAGGAGAAGCCATCCGCATCATGACTGGTGCACCCATGCCCGCGGGAGCTGATACAGTCGTCCGTGTGGAGTTCACGGAACCGTTAGGTGACGATCATGTTCGTATTATGAAACCTGAAGATGGTCAAGGTGTGCATATCCGACCACAAGGTGAAGATGTGAAGCAAGGTGATTGCATTATCGCCAAAGGGACGTTATTGCGCCCGGGCGAAATCGGCATGCTGGCGATTCTGGCCAAATCATTTGTCTCAGTGTCCCAACGCCCGCGAGTGGCCATCTTATCAACGGGTGATGAGCTTGCTGATCTTGATGAACGATTTGACGAAAGCAAAATCGTGAATTCCAACAGTTATGGTATTGCGGCAGGGGTACAAGAAGCTGGGGGTATTCCTCTTCTTTTAGGGATTGCGAACGATCATCCTGATTCTTTAAAAGAGAAAATTTATCAGGGCCTTACTTGTGACATTCTCGTATTGTCCGGTGGAGTTTCGATGGGCGATTATGATTTTACGAAGCCGGTATTTGAAGAATTAGGCGCTGAGATGAATTTCTGGAAATTAGCAATTCGTCCAGGACAACCGGTGGCCTTCGGGAAAATTCAACGAAGTCTCGCGTTTGGATTACCTGGAAACCCCGTTTCCTCGATGGTGACATTCGACCAACTGGTTCGGCTTGCGATTTTGAAAATGGGAGGTCATCGTTCCTTCCAGCGCCCTGTCGTCAAAGCGGTCTTTCAGGAAACATTTTCTAAACATACAGACCGCCGGCATTTTCTACGAGGAATTCTTCAGCACGAAGATGGCGTGCTGACTGTTCGAACTACCGGGGGACAAGGTTCTGGCATTCTGACTTCGATGGTAAAGGCCAATGGTCTCATCGATGTCCCCGAGGATGTTGAACATTTAAATCCAGGTGATATGGTCTCTGTTCAATTATTAGGTCGGAACTTTTAACAATCAAGCGATATGGATTGATTAATCATTTTATGAAAGCGTCGTGACGTATGGCTCCACCCATCCTGAGTTTTGTTGGACGGTCCAACAGTGGCAAGACTACCTTAATTGAACGATTGATTCCTGAATTGACTCAAGCGGGGTATCATGTCTCCACCATCAAGCATGCCGGTCACGGATTTGAACTTGATACCGAGGGTAAAGATAGTTGGCGTCATAAGCGCGCGGGAGCGAGTACGGTTATTGTCCTCTCCAAGGGCAGTATGGCGATGTTTGCGGATGTTCCGGAAGAAATGAAAGTGGAAGAGGTTCGTGACCGTTTCGTCAACGCAGAAATTGATCTGATTATTGCAGAGGGCTGGAAGGGAGAGGGCTATCCCAAAATCGTTGTGGTTCGAGAAGCCTTAGACGAAGTCCCAGTGTCGCCAGATGGATTACTCGCGATTGTTTCGATGAAACCCATTGCGAATACGCCTGTGCCGTGCATTGATCGAGATGATGTTAAACGGTTAGCTGAAATCGTCATTAAGCACTTCCCACATCGTTCATATACATGACTTCTACCGGCAAAGCCCTTGGCATCATCGCGGCCCTTGTGGGTGTGATTATTCTAGGGAGTGCCGTGGCTATTCCGCTCACAAATGCTCCCACCTTTTGTGCCAGTTGTCATACCATTAAGCCGGCCTATGAGACATGGACGACTTCGACGCATAAAGAGGTCACGTGTGTCGCATGTCATGTTCGACCTGGCGTTCGCGGATTTCTTGAAGATAAAGTGCTCGCTGGAATAGAAGATGTGGTCATTACGTTCTTTGGAACGCCTACCGAGCCGCATAACTTGGAATCCACGGTCTATTCATCAGTTTGCCTCAGTTGTCATCGTGCGATTCTGCGTGTTTCTGAGATCGCGACGCGTGATTTACCTGAACGTGTCAAGGATGTCGGTCTTATCATGAGTCATCGGCAACATATGGAAGCCTTCGAGCAACGTGGGCAAGGTGAAGGCTGTACCACATGTCATGCGAGAGTTGTTCACGGAATGCCAATCAAAGGCTATGATATGGTGATTCCTCGTGGACATGTCGACCTAGACGACCAACCTCATGAACCAGATTTGCCAAAAGATTCGAAACTTTGGAAGTCATCGATGGCCGATTGTATTCGTTGTCACGACAATACCACCACGCATCAAGGTCGAGTTCTGAGTAAGAAGTGCGAAACCTGTCATCTTCCCGATAAGATCGGTGATTTTCTCTTTTAATCTCACACACCATGATCATGTCTGACCCTGTGGTTGAAGTGCGCAATCTCACGAAGCGATTTGGTGATTTTTGTGCCGTGGACAATATTTCCTTTGACATTCAAGCAGGAGAAATTTTAGGAGTGCTCGGCCCAAATGGAGCTGGGAAAACGACGACCATTCATATGCTCTTAGGATTGATTACTCCCACGTCCGGTTCAATTCGTATTTTTGGAAAGGATCTCACCACCCATCGTGAATCCATTTTGCGCGACGTGAATTTTTCTTCAACGTACATCTCCATGCCGTTTTCACTCACGGTCGAAGAAAATCTCAAGGTGATTGCGAGGCTCTATGGATTGAAGGACATTCCTCAAAAAATTGATGCCATTATCAAGCAACTCGATATGCAAGAGATTCAAGACAAGCTTACTCGTAAGTTGTCATCTGGCCAAATGTCCAGGCTGACATTGGCCAAAGCCATATTGACCGAACCCAAGCTTCTCTTATTAGATGAACCGACTGCCAGCCTTGATCCTGATATTACCCACAAAATTAAAGCCTTTCTCAAAGAATACCGTCGTTCAGAAAACTTAAGTATTCTCTATACCTCGCACAATATGCGGGAAATGGAAGAAATGTCTGACCGCATTATTTTTTTACAACGGGGAAAGATTGTTGCCGAAGGAACCGCTCAAGACATTGTGTCACGATTTGGGCAGAAAGATCTTGAGGACGTATTTTTAAAGCTGGCCAGGGAAGGTAGGGAATCTCAATGAACGTTGGCCGTATTGGCGGCTTGCTTTCCCGTCACTTGTATTTATACCAGCGAAGTGTCGCGCGCCTGTTGGAAATTTTCTATTGGCCATTTTTAGACTTAGTCGTGTGGGGATTTATTACCATCTATTTGGCGAAGCAGGGCAACGAACTTCATGGTGCCGTGACATTCTTTCTTGGTGCACTGATCTTGTGGGATGTGCTGTTTCGCGCACAACAAGGTATCGCCTTATCCTTCCTTGAGGAAATGTGGGCCAGAAATCTTATGAATCTCTTTGCCAGTCCACTCACGGTTGGTGAGTATCTGGTTGCGACGATGGTCATGAGTATTCTCAAAGTGACAGCCGTTGGATCGTTGATGATGCTTTTTGCCTTGTTCGTGTATTCCTATGATATTTTCCTTATAGGATTTGCCTTGGTACCGTTTATTTTCAACTTACTCCTTTCCGGATGGATCATTGGCGTTCTTACGACATCGATTATTATGCGTTTTGGGCAGCAAGCCGAAGTATTAGCCTGGGGTATGGTGTTCCTCTTTCAACCTATCTCCTGTGTGTTTTATCCAATGGAAGTGTTGCCGGAACTTCTTCAACACATTGCATGGATCATTCCGCCATCTCATGTATTCGAAGGGATGCGACAGGTCTTGCTTAATGACGAGTTTCCAGGGATGCATCTCATGTGGGCCACAGGCCTCAATGCCTTCTTCCTCGTTGTCATGGTTTCCTGGTTTTACCACACCTTCAATATATGTAAGGATCGTGGCATGTTGGTCAGGGTAGGGGAATAGTGACGCTAACGCTGGCAACGATGCCCAAGATCCTTTTGAGGTCACCATTCTGGTTTTAGAGAAGCTATATCTACGTTATGAGAAAAAGGGAGTTTTCTCATCACGGCACTTTCCCGCAAATATCGGGATCACTGACCTCTTTCTTGAGATCGCACCTTTTCCTTGCATTTCCGTGCGCTGGATAAAAGCATCCTTGCTTTACGTGCCGCAGAACGTGATTCAGCTATTGCACAGCGTATCCAAGCTTTCACTAGAAGGGAAGGAACGTTGTATGCGACACTCCTGGGTGTCGGGGAAAGTAGGATACGTGCAATATGAGGGACCGAGACAAGGTAGACTATAGCGAATCCAAATGGTTGCTAGCATGGAAGCTTGGATACGATAGGATGCATACCTACGCGTTCTTTACATGCATTCGATATTGGTGACTCAACACTCCATCGGACCTATCGATTATAGGTGTCCAAGTCCAGTCGAGCCAGCCTGACTAACACCGTGTGATTACCCACTTCAAACATTGGAAAGTAACTGAAACGGCTATAGCCAAATTGAAAAATTCGAATTGGTTCCGATATTCGTATTTCGAGTTTTGGGAACGTATTTGAAATGACTATCGATGGATCTCATCTCGAAGATGTCAAAAAAGGTGCCCGAAATCATGTATCACAGTTCACGCGCCGCCAGTTTTCATTTTGCATCTGTGGAAAAATGGTGGGATAGAGATTTTATCGCTTAATGTGAGGTTCCTACCTCCTTGTTAAACTGGGCTGCTACTTTTCCTGCCAAAACCGCTTGAGATCGAAAGAGAGTTGGCGATGGTGTTTGACGGAAAGGAATACAATGCGATTGTCAGAAAGAAGATACAGCACGACGTACTCATCGACGATACATTCCCGAAGGTCATCATCACGGTTTAGGCGCATGCGTAATTTCTTCACCAGGGATTTGGCTTCTGCGGAATGGATCGCATGAGTCAAAAATGAGCGGCCAGACTTTGGAAATCGACACAGCCGTGGAACGATTTCGTCGAACAGGTGGTCTAAGAAACGTTCAAAGCGTTTGTGACCCTCTGACCCCAAGAAGACTTGAATGGCCAAGAGGTTGGCAGAGAAGTATTGAGTAAAGATTGGCCGTCTACCGGCCATGTCGAGTCTTGAGTTGGGAAAGCGTGAGCGTTTCTCCTTCAGCAAGATCCTCGATCCCGCGAAGGGCCTCTTCAAGAAGCGTGAGGTGAATGTGCTCGCGCTCCAGACGATGATAATGGTCTAAACGGTTCGCATCGATTAACGCGGCGCAACTTTCCCCATTCTTCGTAATAATTTTTTCTCGTCCCTTTACATGAACCTCTTCGCAAAGTTCCGTCAATTTTGTTCTCGCGTGAGTTAGGGAAATAATGTCCTTGGATGAAATTGCCACAAGCTTTCCTCCTATTCCAGAAGAGTACAATTCTGTACAGAATTCTGTCAAGTTCAAATGGGAAATGGAGGTTGGTGAGAAGTAGACATTCTCGGTTTACCCTCGTTGCTTGTCTCCGATATGACGAACCTCACCATCCACTTTTCCTTTGATTCACCGCCATATTCTTACATATCTCCTTGCGTGCGATAATATCTTGTCAGTTATGAGAGTTGGGAAGTTTTCTCATAAGTCGACTATGCGTTAAATCAAATCTATTCTTTCCTTGAAACTTGAACGTGGCTGCGATGAACTTTCCGATAATGATCGCCAGGTAGAGGACCCCTGTTGCCGATTCCAGGGAAACCAGTGGGCGGGTGGGGGAGAACATGAGTAACACCTGGCTGTGCCCAGCGCAAATCAGGCATTGACCATGAAATGCGTACCGATTCCTGCCGCGCAGCCGAGGGCAATGATTGGTGTCCATTTGAGGTGACCAAGGAAAGTGTATTGTCCTCGTACTGTCCCCATGAGCGCGACGCCGGCCGCCGATCCAATCGAGAGCAAGCTGCCCCCAACACCGCAGGTAAGGGTGACGAGCAGCCATTGGAATTGACTCATCTCGGGATGCATGCTCAACACTGAGAACATGATAGGGATGTTGTCGATGATAGCCGAAGTCATCCCCACCACAATATTCGCCGCAGTCGGTCCCCAGTCCTCATACATGACCAAAGAGGCAAGCTCGAGGTAACCGATGAAGGCGAGCCCGCCGACGCTGAACATGACACCGAAGAAGAACAGTAGTGTATCCATCATCCTCTCCCTCCCTCTGGGTTTGACTGAGGTAGTACGTGAAGAACATGAGCAACGCAAGGCCGGTCATCATACCCATGAAGGAGGGAAGGCCTAGGAACTGCTCGAATGAGACAGACATGGCAATGGTTAGGAGTCCTAGGAGGATCGCGAACCACGCGCCACGTCTCATACGAGCATATTCCTTTAGCTTTACCGGCGTTCCGGCCGGCACGAAAAAACTCATCACCACAGCGGGAACGAGGTAGGTGACAGCGGAAGGTATAAAGAGTACGAAGAACTCGACGAACTCCACCAGACCGGACTGCCAGATCATCAACGTCGTAATATCACCGAACGAACTGAAAGTGCCGCCGGCATTTGTGGCGGAGGCAATATTGACGAATGAGACAGCAACATATACTGAGGATTACCTGTGCCCACCGCAAGAATCACCGTACCCATCACCAGCGCTGTGGTTAGGTTGTCGGCAATAGCCGATAGGAAGAACGCGATTGTGCTGGAGACCCAGAAAGCTGCCGGTAGCTGAAGCCTTTGCTCACCATCCAGGACCGGAGCGCCACAAACACGTTCAACTCTTCGAGTGCGTTGATGTAGTCATGGCCGCCATGAGGAACAGGAGCAAGCCGCCATACTCATCGAGATCATGCAGAAGGGCGTGCTTGAGCTGTTCGTGGTCTACATTGTAGTCGGGTGCGCCCATGCCAATGACTGCCCAGATGATGCCTGCACCAAGCATGCGTGACTGGCATCGATTTTCGCAAACGTGTCTTCTCCTCGCTCATAACGAGGAGGTACGACAAAAGAAAGATGACCAGACAGAAGAGCGCCTGTGGGTCACCAGTCGCAGCATGGAGTATCTGTTCTCGCGGCTCGGAGGCCATCACTTCCGACGGTAGGAGAAGGGCAAGCCCAACGAAGGCTCACGCAGCTAATCCTGTTCTCAGTATCATTCTGGCCCGATCCCGATTGCCGCAATATTCCATGCGGCAAAGATCCGATCTGTTCAATCCAGAATGCACATATGTATACAAAACTCGTTTAGCGAGGAAGTTAATCACAGTGAACACCATGGATAAGGGGATCACCACTGACGTCAGTGCTTGGCCATATTTTAGATCCTCTAACAAAATAAATGAGTCTCGGGCTTGGCGACCATTGAATGATTCGGGAACCAACCCTCGGCTCTCAACATACTGTTGTTTGTTCTGTCCACGTAGGTGGGCATCCAGAAACCATAAAAACCCTGGATTTCCGCTTCTGCGGGAATGACTACAGAAGGAGGAGCCTTGGAGTTGTAGCAACGACATCAGGCATACAACGATTTCATTTTGTTCCTGCCTCTTCCTAAGCCAGTAATCAACCTAACCATAATCTCACCTCTTACCCTACTTTTTTCAGTGTATCGAAAAAGGGGACATTCCCTTTTTTGGCTATCTCGTCAGTGGTGACGGTCGCATCAAAAAAGGGGACATTCAGAAAAAGAGTCATTCTTCTTTTTCTAGAATAAGAAAACCAACTTGTGATGAAATAGCCAGCGCTATGAGAAAAGGGGAGAAATGTCTTGGGGTGGTTGCACCGTTCTGATTTCCGAATCGTACGTTTCAGAGTCCTCCCTTTAATCGATCCAGGCGATCTTTGTTTAGCTCAATCCATAGGCTTTTTTCTCTTGTGACATGCACGGCTCCTGCTTTAAGTCCTTTTGATTTTCTGACGAACTTACGAAGCGTGTAGATTACCTCACCTTTTCCGCTTTTCTTGAGATTGCTATAGAACAGAGCGAGTGTCGCCGCATCGCGAAGTGTTTCATGTGGTACCTCCGTGGACTTGTCGATCCTGATAACGACGTGTGACCCTGGCGTACCGCGTGCGTGCAGCCAGACGTCATCAGGCTTTGCTACTTTCATTGTGAGATAGTCATTGTCCGTCGCACTTTTTCCAACCAAGATCGTCAACCCGTCAAATGATTCAAACGTTCGATACTGTTTTGTCGATTGATGGGATTTTTCTTTTTTCCCTGTGCTTGTCTGATCGTTATGGTATGAAGTTCTCTTTACATGTGTTTGGTGTTTCCCAGTTTTCTTCCCTCCCTTAGAGGAAGGAAGGCGGGACAGACTGGCTGGACTACTCGGAACCTCAGAGTTGCCAGTCGGCGAATCGATAAGATCAGTAAGTTCTTCGTTTTTCAATTTTTCCAATTCCTCTTGTAACGATTGAATCTCATTCTCGGTTCGTTCTAATCTTGGCCGAAGATGTTCTTGCGCGGAGATGTATTTGCGATATTTGCGAAAATAATCTTCCAGATTCCAGACTGGATCTTTCAAGATATTCAGTGGTAGTGAAAGCGTTGGCAATGCCGGATCGTAATAATCCACAACGTCGATGACGGCTTGTCGCGGTTGTATGGTGTGGAGTTGAGTCTTTAATAATTCACCATATCGTTGATACTCTTGATACTTTTGGGCCTTTACTAAGTCAGCTTCAAGCGTGTGACGACGACGTGTTGCCTGTTTTAAAGACTTTCGAGCTTCGGCGGTTCGAACTTTAAACCATTCCAAGCGACGCTGTAGGTCTATCTTCTTACGAAATCGCTCTTCAAGTTCAACAGAAACCGGAATTCTGTTCGTGAAGTCCTCTACTTTGTTGGCGAGTGATTGGGAAGGTAGAGATCGCACAAAATTTTCTTTGGGTGTTATTCTCTCTTCTATCTGGGGAGAGGCTGAGGTTGCGCGTACAGCCTCTTTTTTCTGAAAAATAGGAGGAACATACGGCTCTCCAACCTCTAATCTAGATGGTTTCAAGGACCGAAGAATCATACGTTCCTGGTTTAACACCAATACGTTCGATTGATTGCCAGTCAACGCCACAACCACTTGATAGAGATTCGAGGATTTCACGACCGTGATATACACAATTCGATCCCCAAGCTCCTGTTCGATCGATTGAATACGCCCGCCTTCGAGGTGTGCACGCAAATATTGACAAAATTGAAAGGGAGTCTGAGGGTTCTTTGGCTTGTGTGTGCTGATGTGTAGGCGAGCGAACCCTGGCTCAGCAGAAATCAGCAGTGTCCAGGATTCTCCAGGTTTTCGAATATCGAGTGTGAGGAGAAATGGTTGAGGTTGATGAATCTTTTGAATCAACCCATCCAGGAGTACCTGTTGGCATTCCTTTGTCACGGCTCGACAGTCTGAAAGGGAAATCGCCATGTAGTGTCTTAACAAGCTTACGAGTCGAGATCAATGGGAGTGTTGGTCTCAACCGTTTCATCGAAAGTGAGAATGAACCTGTCTGACAATAGATGAAATATGATATTGCTTGACGTGAAGATTGGATCTGCACCATTCAGTGAACACCTCTCAGAGCAATTAAGGCGGATAAAGAGATTTGAGTCGATAGCAAAGATCTAATTTGGCTATTTTTTCTTGTATCGGGAAAGGAGTTTTATGATGGAGATATCCTCTGTTGTAATGGTGGCGTGTGGAGTGGTTGTGGGGTTGGGGGCCGCCTTTACAGGCCTTGGCGGAGGATTTTTGATGGTTCCGCTCTTATTGTTTTTCGGGTTTACGGCACAGAAAGCCATTGGCACTTCGTTTCTTGGTATTTTGTTGATTGCCATCTCTGCACTCCTGGCCCAAAATAAACTGGCACATGTGGATTATAAAGTTGGCTTGTTACTAGGTGTCGGAGGTATTGTCGGTGCTCAGATTGGCACACATCTTCTTGAGCATGTATCAACGGATCAATTCAAAAAAATATTTGCTATGATACTGGTGATGCTTGGAGTGTATCTGTTTGTCAAAGACTAAGGGTGAAAGCCGTATGCCTTGCTTCTTGGTTCAACGAAATCCGTTGAGTGTTGTAGTGAGAATATTTTCTGTCGACCGGTATTCAAAACACAAAGGAGAAATGTATGCAGTGTCCGTGTCTAAGTGAAAAGATGTTTAAGGAATGTTGTGAGCCGATTATTAACGGTCAGCGGCAAGCGGAGACGGCCGAAGAACTCATGCGCGCTCGATATACGGCGTACACGCAGGTCAACATGGACTTTATTGAGAGAACACACGATCCCGAAACGAAAAGTGATATCGATATAGAAGCCAGCCGCGAATGGGCTGAGTCGACCAAGTGGATCGGGTTAGAAATTATTGAAACCCAACAGGGTGGGGTCAATGATGAACACGGGACGGTTCTTTTTCAAGCCACGTTTGAGACAAATGAAGGCCCACAACATCATCATGAGCTAAGTCAATTTACCAAACGAGATGGTACATGGTTCTTTACTGACGCCGCGGATCCAACTAACCAGACATTTGTCCGAAGTGAGCCGAAGATTGGCCGCAACGATCCATGTCCGTGTGGGAGTGGGAAAAAATACAAGAAATGTTGTGGGAACAACTAGGGGGAAGCTTGAATACAAGAGGCCCCCTTTGGGAGACGATCTGCTCTGTGGATTTATCGCTCCTGAATTGTCCTTGTTATTCGTACTTGTATCTCGCGTAAAGAGGCTTTTTGATTTTTACGAACTATAGCGAATGCAAATGATTGGTCGCAAAAACGCTTGGACACGATAGTTCCAATGATAGAAAGCTATCTCTACAATTTCAACGTTCGACTCTCAAGTCTTCTGATATCTTTATTACAGGTATCCAAGTCTTACTGACAAAGCGCGATTGCACACGACAGACGTTTGCAAGTTATTGGAACGGTTATAGAGTTCACGAGCGACGAGATATGGTTTAGGCTTTCGCTTCACCTTGCCAGAGCATCTCATAGCCAAGTTCTTTTGTGTCAGAGCACATCGTAGCAAGTGCCGAAAAGGTTTTGTTGAAAAGTTCGTCGGCATGGGATTGTTCATGCTCTTCGAATGATCGCCAATACGTCACAATGGCATAATGATCGTCTGTAGGGTTTTGGGAATCCAGAGAGCCTTTTTCTGACACGAACCCTGAAAACTTAAAGACCTGTCCGGCAATAAACCCCCCTTTGTCTCCCCCATACGTTTCCTTCACGACCATACACATTTCCCCTACAGCGAGTTCGACCTGCTCAAATGTCACCCCAGATTTGAGCGTCACGGTATTCATTAACATTTTTGATCCGAATGGGATCGTAATTGGCCCAAACATCGTATCCTCCTTTGTTTCGGTCAGTATGCGAAGCCCCTGGTATCAAGAGAGTCTCTGGAAACGAATGGAGACCTTCACCTATTATACGCGTATTGTGTCAATGATTCCGAACTCCTGAGGCGTACGATCCTGAGAATGCTGTAACTGAAGTTGACCTCAGGCTTAATAATTTGACGTCATGAACCGAAAGATACTGTAATCTCAAATGGAAGTGTCGCGATTATCATGAAGTATCGTCCTGCTCGTTGGATTCCCCCTACCTCACGCAGTACTCCCGTTGTGTGTACGCAGTGTGGGATTGAACATTTCTCGGTATTTTATATCTCGCACACCCTTGGTATCTCACAATGTGAGAACTGTCTACGGACAAAGAATCAGCCCGGTCCAACTTCCTCTCAGTAAACGTCACATCGACAGGTGTCGCCGTGGCTTGCCCCTTTCAATACATAAAGCTCAAGTATCACATGAGTATTTCAATGAAAATACTACTAAAGGAGTGATTGGATACGATGGACCGTGGAATACAAATTTAATGAAATAACTTGAGGCAAAGAAGAGAGGAGTAAGGTTTGTAGCGAGAGCGTGGAAAGCCTATGCTCTTAAATCGAGTCTAGTTTTCGAGATAAAGGCGGAGAGTGTTTTCATGGCCGAGCGTCACATGGCCGACTTTCGTTTCCCCGCTGAGAGAGCAGGTTCGTTTGATTGAAAGTACCACAGCCGGGCCATCATCACTTCGATACACGACATCATCTAACCGTATTTCTACAGCTTTGTCCTCATCTTCGGGGTCTAAATATTCTGAGTCATAGATAGACAAAGTCGCTCCTTCGGTTATGGCCATATCCAGATGTTGTTTGTGATAGGTCCAGATATATACAAAAGCAATGCCAGTCACGGTGAGGAATATCTCAAGCTCCGTTTTATTGGAAAACAACTGTTTAGGAAGCCAATTAGTCCTGGAAGTCGGCAGAGGTAGGAAAATTCGTATTTCTCTAGGCAAATTTAGGCAGGTTGATGTCGTTAGTTTTCGAGTGTGAACAAAAGTTGCCGATGTGAGGAATCCTCGAGACCAAGAATTCCTATCTTTTCACTGTATGCCGCGTTTTAAATTCAGAATGAAATTGCGAATGGTTTTCTGCACGTCGGGATTCTTGTGATATTCACTGATACGTTGTACAAGGGCACTCCCAATGATAACACCATCGGCAAATTCAGAGACTTCCCCGGCTTGTTTTGGTGTGGAAATGCCAAAGCCGACGGCCACAGGTTTACGAGAGGCTTTCTGAATTTTTCGGACATTCTTTTCGACGGTTTTCATGTCACTCAGTTTCGATCCGGTGATCCCTGTGATCGACACATAGTAAATGAATCCTTCGGTCCGTTTGATCACCTCTGCTTGGCGAGCATGTGTACTGGTTGGCGCTAAGAGAAAAATCACGATTGGCCCACCATACTTTGCGGAGGCCTGACATAAGACGTCAGATTCTTCGGGAGGCATATCCGGAACAATGACACCATCAATTCCAGCTTGGACGGCTTGAGCACAAAAATTTTCTTCTCCCATCGCCATGATGGTGTTGTAGTACGTCATCAAGATCAAAGGCACGCGGGTTTTCGTTCGAATCGTCTTGACCATGGTGAGGATGGCCTTCAGCGTTGTGCCTGATTGCAACGCCCTGTCTGCGGCTTTCTGTATTACCGGTCCATCGGCAATTGGGTCAGAAAATGGAACACCCAGCTCAATCAGATCTGCGCCGGCTGCTTCAAGTTCACACACAAGCGATTCCGTGATCGATAAGGAGGGATCTCCGGCCATAATGTATGGGATGAGCGCAGTCTTTCCTTCACGGCTAAGACGCTCAAATGTCTGTAGGATACGATTCATCATAAGTTCGTATCTCGTTGCTCGTAATTCACCGCTCGTGGAGTAAGAAGAGTCGTTTGTTGCTCGTCGTTCGTGTATCGTTCAGGAAGTTACGAGAATCATTACAACGGGATGCCGCGCATGCGGGCAATTTGCTGCACGTCTTTATCGCCTCGTCCTGAGAGATTCATAATGAGGACTTGGTTCTTTTTCATTGTTGGAGCCAATTTGATGACTTCGGCAACGGCATGAGCACTTTCGAGTGCCGGGATAATGCCCTCTTCTTGAGAAAGCAAATCAAACGCCGCCAAGGCTTCCTGATCCGTCGCCGAGGTATAGTGAATTCTTCCTGAGTCATGATGCAGGCTGTGCTCCGGACCAACGGCAGGATAATCTAGCCCCGCGGAAACAGAATGCGTTAGGTTGACTTGCCCATACTGATCTTGAAGAAGGTAGGTCATGGTCCCATGCAAGACTCCAGGCTTACCTCCAGAAAATCTGGCGGCATGCTTTCCACTCGTGAGTCCATCTCCACCTGCTTCGACTCCGACCATTTTGACTTTCGAATCTTTGATGAAGGGGTAAAACAGGCCAATGCTGTTACTGCCGCCACCCACACACGCAACCAGGCACTGCGGTAATTTTCCTTCAGCTGCCAATATTTGTTTGCGTGCTTCACGCCCAATGACTGATTGGAAGTCTCGAATCATCATCGGGTAGGGGTGAGCACCTAACACCGAGCCGAGAAGATAATGGGTCGTTTTAATATTGGTTGTCCAATCACGCATGGCTTCATTAATCGCATCTTTTAATGTCCGGCTTCCAGAATCAACCCCGGTGACTTTCGATCCGAGCAAGCGCATACGAAAAACGTTCAGCGCCTGCCGTTCCATATCTTCGGTCCCCATGTAAATTTCAGCCTCCATCCCAAACATAGCAGAGACGGTGGCCACCGCCACCCCGTGCTGACCCGCACCCGTTTCGGCAATGATACGGTGCTTCTTCATTCGGCGTGTCAGCAGTACTTGCCCGACAGCGTTATTGATTTTATGGGCACCGGTATGGCAGAGATCTTCGCGTTTTAAATAGATTTTTGCGCCGCCGAGTGTTTTGGTGAGCTTTTTGGCAAAGTAGAGTGGGGTTGGACGTCCAACATATTGCTTCAGATAGTCATGAAATTCTTTTTGAAATTCTCGATCTTTTCGAACTTTGAGGTAGGCCTGCTCTAGTTCCAGGATCGCTGGCATCAGCGTTTCTGGAACATACTGACCGCCATATTTACCAAATCGTCCGTGAGCGTCAGGAATCATAGTCATGAAAAGTGTTAATGGTGGAATGCCTAATCCAAAAAGTGAGTATAGCGGTGAAATCAATCAGGAGACAAGTTGAACGGCTTGAATGAAGGCTTGAACCTTTGTGTGATCTTTTTTGCCGGGAGCGGTTTCAACTCCGCTGCTCACATCCACGCCAGACGGGTGAACTTTTTGAATGGCTTCTTGGACATTCTCTGGTGTCAATCCCCCAGCCAATAAGATTGGAGCTGCCTTCGCGGCCTCAGCGGCCAAATCCCAATCAGCGACCTTTCCCGTTCCTCCATATTCGGACTCTGAGAATGCATCGAGTACAAATCCTTTGACCCCGGCACGGCCTTTGTATTCGGCCAGAGAAAGGAAGCTGCTGCGATCTCGTAGTCGAATACCTTTTAGCACAGGTCGGCCTAATGTTTCACAGTAGGCTGGAGTTTCGTCACCATGAAGTTGCGCAAGGACGAGTCCGCATTCATCCATCATATTCCGAACGATCGTGAGGGCTTCGTTCACGAATACTCCAATCGGCAATACACCTGGTGGAAGCTGGTGAACGATAGACTTCACGACGTTTACCTCAACAAAACGTGGACTTTGGGAATAAAAGTTAAACCCCAGAGCATCCGCTCCGGCACGCACTGCGACTTGCGCATCGTCGGCATTGGTGATGCCGCAAATTTTTATTTTGGGAATCATATGTGACGAGTCGACGTCAATGAGTTTTAAAGATTACACCCAGCGAGTCGTCGATTCACCGGGGTTTGATTCTGTTTGAAGTGCAGAGCGTAATGCCTGTATTTTTTCTTCAATGTCATCGGCGCGAATGAGTGATTCCCCGATTAACATGGCCTTGGCGCCGGCCTCTTTGATTTTAAGAACATCATCCCGTTTGTGAATACCACTTTCACTGACAATGAGTTTTTCGGCAGGGATACGCTTCGCGAGGCGTTCTGTCACACCAAGATCTGTTGAAAACGTCTTCAGATTACGGTTATTGATCCCAATCATTCTCGCATCGGGTACTCGTTCTAGAACCGTATCAAGTTCACGTTCGTCATGGGTTTCGATCAGGACGTCTAAATCCATGCCTCGCGCAATGCTGTAGAGGTCTTGCAACTGAATACGATCCAGGGCGGCGACAATCAGCAGCACGCAATCCGCACCATAGGCCCGTGCTTCATAGAATTGAATTTCCTCAAGCATGAATTCTTTGTTCAAGGTGGGGAGCGTGACCTGATCGTTGACGGACGCAAGATGGTCCAGGCATCCCTGGAAGTATTCCTGATCGGTCAGGACGGATATGGCTGAGGCTCCGGCTCGTTCGTACATTTTGGCAATGTCAACGGGATCAAATTTATGTTGAAACTCTGGACGCATGAGGCCTTGACTTGGGGAGGCTTTTTTGACTTCGGCGATCAGAGCCGGAGAGTCCTCGGTCATTCCAGCTTCTAGAGCGTCGATAAATCCCTTTGGAGAGGATCGATCAGCAATCCGTCCTTTGAGCTCAGCGATATACCCGCGACTCTGCTTATGTCGCAATTCGGCTTGTTTATGCTCAAGAATTCGATGAAGAATCATGATGTATGCTGCTGAGTAAACTGAACGAGTTTTTCCAACTTTTCATAGGCGGCTCCGCTGTCGAGTACGGTTGTCGCTTGTTCAAAGCCTTCTTTGAGCGTTTTGACTTTCCCGCAAGCCACAAATGCTGGAGCCGCATTGATGAGGATAATGTCACGTTTCGCGCTTTTTCGTCCGCGAAGAACTTCTCTGATAATGGCAGCGTTCTCCTCTGCTGTTCCACCCGTTAACTCCTGACTTTTGACGAGTGTAAGATCAAAGTCTTTGGGGCTAATCGTGTAACTTGAGACACGTCCGGCTTTTCCTTCAGAAATGTACGTTTGGTCGGTCAAGGTAATTTCATCGAGTCCGTCGAGTCCATGTAAGACGAAGCAGTGTTGCGTGCCGAGCCGAATCAAGACTTGCGCAAGCTTTTCCGTGAGTGATTTCTCGTACACCCCGAGGATTTGAATGGAGGCTTGTGCCGGGTTGGATAAAGGCCCCAAGATATTCATGAGCGTTCGAATACCCATTTCTGCACGCGGTTTGGCACAATGTTTCATGGCGCCATGATAGAGCGGGGCAAAGAGAAAGCCGATTCCAACCTCATTGATACAATCACTCATGCGATCGATTGGCAGGTCAATGGCGACTCCTAAGGCCTGTAACACATCGGCGCTTCCTGATCGGGATGAGACTGAGCGATTGCCATGTTTGGCGACGGTCATCTCACCTCCGGCAACCACGAAGGCTGCGGCTGTAGAAATATTAAACGTCTGCGCGCCGTCACCTCCGGTTCCGCACGTGTCTACAATCATTGGATCGGCAACGGGAACTCGTTGCGCGAGACTCCGCATCGCTTTGACGGATCCGCTAATTTCATCAACTGACTCGCCTTTTGCTCTCATGCCCATGAGGTAGGCCGCAATCTGCGCGTCCGATGCGTCTCCGCGCATAATGTGCAGCATCACCTCTTTGGCTTCTTGTTCAGAAAGATCTACGCCTTCGGCCAGCTTTGCTATGGCATCTTTCATCATGTGAGTTTCTCGTGCCTCAATCAAGATGTCCAGATTCTTAGTTATTAACGGGTATCGTCATGCGAATAAAGTTATGGAAAAGGTCTTTTCCTGAGGTCGTCAAGATAGATTCAGGGTGGAATTGTACCCCTTCCGCCTCGGTGTCTTTATGCCGAATCCCCATAATTTCCCCTTCGACTGTTTCGGCAGAGACTTCAAAGGTTTTCGGTAGGGTTTGGCGATTGACGATCAATGAATGATAGCGCGTCGCTTCAAATGGATTGGGGAGTCCGTGAAACAGAGTTTTCCCATCATGATGAACCATCGACGTTTTTCCATGCATCAAGCGATCGGCACGAATAATTTCACCACCAAACGCATAGGCCAGTGATTGGTGGCCGAGGCAGACCCCCAGGAGCGGGAGCCGCCCAGCAAAATGTCGAACGACTTCAACTGAAATGCCTGCTTCGTTTGGTGTGCATGGACCTGGAGAAATTAAGAGCCGTTCGGGGGCGAGTCGTTCAATCTCGGCAATCGAAATTTTGTCGTTTCGATAGACCTGAACATCAGCCCCTAATTCACCAAGATATTGGACGACGTTATACGTAAAGGAGTCGTAATTGTCGATGACGAGTAACATAATAATTTCGTGTAGCGTCAGACGTGAAATGTGAAGCGTAGTGAGCGATGCCTATGTACTTTCATATTGCCTTACACCATCTCCTGTACATTCTTAGTCCAATCCTTGCTCCGCCATTTCAATTGCACGCATCATTGCACCAGCCTTATTGCACGTTTCTTCATACTCGCTGGCCGGGTCAGAGTCTGCCACAATGCCAGCGCCGGCTTGAATATACGCTTGCTGATCTTTTATCACCACCGTCCGAATATTGATACAGGTATCCATCGTCCCCGAGAACCCAAAATACCCCACCGCTCCGGCATAGGGTCCACGTCTTGTGGGCTCTAATTCTTCAATGATTTGCATAGCACGAATTTTGGGTGCTCCGGAAACCGTGCCGGCCGGGAAACAGGCTTTCATGACATCATAGGCGGAATAGGGCGGCGCAAGTTCTCCAGTGACCTGTGAGACAATGTGCATGACATGAGAGTACCGTTCTACCGTCTTAAACGGATCAACCACGATGGAACCGGCTTTGGCGATCCGACCCACATCATTGCGTCCCAAATCCACGAGCATGATATGCTCTGCCAGTTCTTTGGCATCTGCGAGGAGTTCATCAGCGAGAGCTTGATCCTGTTCTTTGGATGTCCCACGACGACGAGTCCCGGCAATGGGACGGACTACAACTTGATGATCTTCACATCGTACAAGGACTTCAGGTGAAGCCCCAACGAGTTGAACACCCGCAATGCGTAAGTAAAACATATAGGGTGACGGATTAATGACACGAAGGGCACGATAAATTTCCAAGGGGTCAGATTTGATCGTTGTCTGCCATCGTTGAGAGATGACTCCCTGAACAATGTCTCCCGCTTGAATATATTCTTTTGTTCGTATCACCATTTTTTCAAAATGATCACGGCTCATATTGGACCTAAATCGCAAAGGAGATCTGCGATCTTGAGGCTTTGGACGAGACGCACGTTTTTTGAGCCGATCAATCATTTCGTCGATCCGGCTTTTGGCTTCCACATAGGCTCGTTTCAGTGCCGTTTTGCTGTGCGTGGTGATATGAGCGTTTGCTACAACTTTAATTGTGTGGGCAATATTGTCAAAAATGACGAGTGTATCGGTCAGTAAAAAGGCAAGCTTAGGGAGCTTCGTATCATCCTTGGGAACCTCTGGAATTGGTTCAAATGATCGAACGACATCATAGCCAAGATAGCCAACCGCTCCACCAAGAAATCGCGGAAGCCCAGGGACGGCGACGGGATGATAGGGGGCTAGCACTTGTTCAATATGCGCGAGGGGGTTGGACTCCATCGGCAGACGAGAAACGTGTTTGCCTTCCTTAATGATGATTTCATTGTCCTGTTCCCAGACGACGAGTTTGGCATGATTCCCTAAAAAAGAATATCGTGCCCAGTTTTCACCCCCTTCGATGCTTTCAAATAGATAAGCTGTTGGTCCAGAATTAATTTTCGAAAATGCCGAAACGGGTGTCTCGTAATCAGCGAAGATTTCGCGATAGAGCGGAATCAAGTTTCCTTGAGTGGCTAATTCGCAAAACTCTTCAAAACCTACTGAATAATAAGGTTTTTTCATCGATCAGACGGTACCACACGATTCGTTTTAAAATCAATGAATGACGCGGGTGGGCAGGATGAAGGATCGATAAAAAGAAAATGCCCCTGTGAATCCAAGACCGCATTCAACAGGGGCAAGGAAATTCTCGTGTGCCACGAATACACGAATCAATGCTAGATGTATATTCCTAGGGCCTACTAACGATAAGTTTTTGTCCCGGCGTGATGAGATTTCCAGGCAGGTTGTTCCAACTCTTCAGATCGTTCACGCTCACACCATGTTGTCGGGAAATACTAAATAATGTTTCACCTTTGGACACGGTGTGCGATTGTCCCGAGCCATCCATCATTGACGTGGCCATGGGGTCTTCTCCGAGGTCACCTCCGATATCGGCAAAGTCTGAATCCTTAAACTCGATATCTTCGAGTCCAAATTCTGAAATGGAAGGTTCAGAAAGTGTGAGGTCATCCGACTTGACGTCATCAATTTTTCCGTCACGGAGTCGAGTTAATTCATCTTGTGTGCTGGTAAATTGATCACGCATGGCATCAATCTCAGCGGTTAAGTCACGGTTTTGGGATTCTAAGGTTGTGAGTTCGCGTTGGGTTTCTTGATATTTCGCATTCACCTCACCGGTTCGTTTTTCTTCTTGAGCCAGGAGTCTTTGGAAATTGAGTGCTCGTGCTTTTTCTGCTTCATATTTTTCACTGCTGACACATCCGCTTAAAAGTCCGCCAAACAAAACCACGCTACCGATGATTCGCAATGTGTGACTCAATTGAACAGGCATGCGAGAGAGCGGTGTTGTACTTATCACAGGTGATACCATCATGCACATTCCTCCAATGTTGAAGTCATCGACTGAATTTTATTATCCAGGAATTTTGGTCATGGACTGTAGGTATGAATGGACAAATCCTGAACGAAGGTACTATCTCTAAAAGAATAGTGTGGGTTGTAAGTAATGTCAAACATTTACGACGCCAAAATGATGAAACAACTCCGCTTCATTTGAGGAGTTTGACCCTTGTAATTTTCCTATGCTACTTTTGATTTTCCCCTTCGATCTTTAGGTGATCCTTCGTTTGAGTATGACAGGTTTATGATGAATACCCCGCACGTGTCACGGACTCAGGTTGTTGACCAAGTCACCCTTCGGCTCGCCCAACCGATTCCACTTAATCAGGAGTGGATCGGAGATCGTGAGCTGCTCCAGCAACTGTTGGCTTGTTGGTTGGTGGTAGATCCGCGAGACCTGCCATTGTCTCCTCGTATCACCGGACAGCCTGGCGTGGGGAAAACGACGCTGGCCATGTCTGCGGCCAAAGAAAAGAAACAAGATCTCTATATATTTCAATGTACTGCCGATACGCGACCGGAAGACCTTCTCGTCTCTCCGGTAATTTCAGAGGGAGGCACCATCTCCTATCAGGCGTCCCCGCTGGTGACGGCGATGCTGACCGGAAGTGTCTGTCTGTTGGATGAAGGCAACCGCATGAATGAAAAAAGTTGGGCATCACTCGCCCCTTTGCTTGATTATCGACGGAGTGTCGAATCGATTATTGCCGGCATTCAAATCAAAGCCCATGACCATTTTCGATGTTGCATTACGATGAATGAAGATGCCTCGACGTATGAGATTCCCGATTATATCCTTTCACGATTACAACCGACCTTAAAGGTCGAATTCCCCGCCCGCGATCATGAACTGGCGATCCTGCACTATCATCTGCCGTTTGCTCCAGCCGATATTCTTAGTCTGACTGTTGATTTTCTTCAGAAGGCTCACGAACTCGACTTGGAGTTTTCTGTCCGTGATGGGATCCATATGGTGCAATATGCGCTGAAGCGATTGGCGCAAGACTCCTCCCATCCCCTCGGTCAGGATGAGGCCTGGAAGGAAGCGCTGACAAAGGTGTTGGGGGAGGAAGCCTTGGACCTTGATTCACTTGCGCGTCGCCGAAGCCGCGCAATCGGCAATGAATCCACTCCAAAGGGATTGGGCGACTTTTTCTTTGATGAAGGGCATCCTCTTCATCCGGATCAGTAGTGCACAAGAAAAACGTATCTCGTCGTTCGTATTTCGTGTGAGGAGTCTTTTTAGGCATCACAAACGATAAATTGTCTTTTCTCTTTTTTCTTTAGCGAGACACGAAAAACGAGCAACGAGCGACGTTCCAAGTCTGCTCTCAGGCTTTTCTAGACGATCTTCTCTCAATAGCACAGGCGAATATGATATCTGACAAACAGGTCACGGAAACTGTTTTTCAATTATCCCCGCGCATCTCGCTGTTGCCGATACGTCACGGGAGTGGCGATGTGGCACAAGAAGTTCGAGAATATCTGTTGACGAAAAAACACGTGGACTGTGTTGCGATTCCTCTTCCACCATCCGTGGAAGATGTTCTGGAATCAGCCATTGCCAATCTCCCCTATATTCAATTAGTTCTTATTCCCGAAGCCAGAGAAGACGCGACCTATTCCTATATTCCAATCGATCCCTGTCAGGCGGTCATTATGGGCATTCGTGTGGCGCTCATCGAAGGTATTCCCCGTGCATATATCGATCGAGAGGTCTCACGTTTTGAGCCATCGGCCTTTTCGACTGCTGACCCCTATGCGCTCAAACACGTGTCCTTGGCCTCCTATGGAGCCGCCATGCTGCCCTCCATTCCAGCCCCTACGACCGGCACGCAACGCTGGCAACGTATTGCTTGGATGGCCTTTCGTCTTCACGAACTCGAACTCTATTACGAATCAATCGTCTGTCTGTGCTCACTAGAAGATTGGCCCTGGATACGAACGGCTTATCAGAGCCGTGCGCCGTATGACGCGCCTGACACGCTTCAGGGAAGACCGGAGTCCTATGCGGTTCAGCTTGAGTCACTCTATTTTGTGTTGGGTGAGCTTCCGTTTGTGACTGAGCTGTATGAAACGCGCAGGCAGGAAGCCCGAGCTGATACGCATCTTTCCATTGATGGCATCAAAGAGTTGCTTCTTGAAACGCGGACCGAATGGCTCAGGACTTGGCAGGCCAATAGCGCACAAGAATCAAATTGGGTTACTCCACAGTTGTTACAAATGTATTTGCAATATGTGAGAAATCTCTCTCTCTTACATCGTCGATTAACTCCTGATTTGTATACATTAGTTTTAGCAGCCAAACAGCTGGCAGGTGATGAGTTCGCGCTCACGCTGTTAGATACGGCCAAGCACTATCGATTTCAAGAAGTACGCGTGCCTCCGTGGAGCCTACCCGCTATTTCGGTTGGACTCGGAGAAATTCAGTTTCCAGATGGAACGGTGAGCAAAGCCAAAAACCGTTTAGCCGGCGAACGTCTCGAATGGAAATCGCTGTCGTTGCGACCGGCACCGCCAAAACGGAAGAAACGGAATTGGGCGTTTCAATGGAATCCGTTTGGACAATGTTCCTGGCCTCCGGAAGACGATAAAATTGAATCGTTTTCCGCACATGTTCGTCAGCAAGCGAAATCTCTTTTGGGTGCCGAGTTGGCCAAAGCCGAAAAATTTACGACTTCGCTGCGTGACGGGATTGACATTCGCGAGACACTGCGACATTCCATTACCAGGAAATCACAAAATCTTGAAATTTACGTCAAAGATCTTCCCCCTTCCCGTGGGACGCTTGAAGTCATTGTGTTTCTCTTTGAAATTCCGGCCGATGCAGAGAAATTTTCATGGCAAGCGACGTGGTATGCAGAACATGAAGAAGAGTCGACGTTGTGCTTTTTTGCGACACCATTTTTGGACAATATGATTGGTCCAGGAATCGGGCAGTCTCAATATGGGGGAACCATGTTTTTGTTTCCTCCCAGACCGATACCCGATATTTGGACAGACCCGCAACTCGACTTCACGCGTACATTGGAAGAACGACTCATTGCCGGCGCCTGCCGCCATTCACAAGAGATCCATGTTGCACTCGTCTCGCCGATTCCGCCAAAGGCCCGATGGCGACAAATTGCTCGAAAATTTGGGCGAAAACTGATTCCCATCCCTCTGAGCCGGTTTTCAGGACAGACGGTGAACCGACTTCGACAATTTCATGTCCTCAACGGTCATGACATTCGTAGTTACGCCTCTCAGTTCATTCGGGACTAGGTTGATTAGGTCGGAGCCATCAGAATGTCATCCAAGAATTCAACAGAGATTCCTGAATCTGTTTTGACGCGAATTCGGGAACTCCGAGAAGAAATTCACCATCATGACCGTCTGTATTACCTGAAAGACCAACCTGAGGTTTCGGATTCAGTCTACGATCAACTATTCAAGGAACTCCAAGATCTTGAGGAACGGTTTCCTAATCTGGTTAACCCCGACTCGCCAACCCAACGAGTGGCGGGTGTCCCCTTAGATAAATTTGAAAAGGTCCAGCATGAATATCCCATGCTCAGTCTTGATTCACATGTCAAGAAAGAGGATGTTCAGGCATTTGATCAACGAGTCCGTCGTGAACTTGACGTCGAGATGGTCGAATACACGGTCGAACCAAAATATGATGGTCTCTCAGTTGAGCTGGTATATGATTCCGGGAATTTTATCCGCGGATCGACTCGCGGGGATGGAAGGATTGGGGAAAATATCACGATGAATTTGCGCACGATTCGCGCTCTTCCCCTCCAATTACTGAACGTGTCTGCTGTTCCGTCACAACTTGTGATTCGAAGTGAAGTGTATATTCCGCTTAAAGACTTTCATGCCCTCAATCAGCGTCTCACCGAAGAAGGGGAAGAACCTTTTGCGAATCCGCGAAATGCCGCCGCGGGTTCACTGCGACAGTTAGATTCTCGCCTTACGGCAAGTCGGCCCCTGACGATCACCTGTTACGATCTCAAATTGCAACAAGGTGATCGTCCTTCTTCGCATTGGGACGCGGTCTCAAAGATAGGGGAATGGGGATTGCCGATTCCGGAACATCGACAACGTTGCCGATCAATTGATGAGGTGATGGCCTTTCATGTCGACATGGAGTCGCAGCGGGATCAATTACCCTTTGAAATCGATGGAATTGTTGTGAAAGTCGATCGCTATGACTGGCAACAGGCACTTGGAGAAAAATCACGAAGCCCGCGTTGGGCAATGGCGTTTAAATTTCCACCACGTAAGGAAATGACTAAGGTTCATCGCATTATGGTCTCAGTGGGACGGACAGGGGCACTCACACCGATCGCGATGCTGAATCCCGTTGAAATAGGTGGTGTGACCGTGAGTCGGGCGTCACTCCATAATATTGATGAGGTCGCACGCAAAGACATTCGGCCTGGCGACACGGTCAAGGTTGAACGGGCAGGGGATGTGATTCCCGATGTGGTGGAACGAATTGACATTCCTGGAGAGGTTCGCGCAGAGCCTTTTACTCCACCAACTGCCTGCCCAGTGTGTCAGTCCCATACGATTCAAGAAGGCCCGATTCTATACTGTACGGGGCAAACCGTTTGCCCGGCTCAATTAAAAGGGGCGCTCGAATTGTTTGCCTCAAAAGGTGCGCTCAACATTGATGGACTTGGGAAGAAAACGGTGGCCCAATTGGTTGACCAAGGTTTCGTCAAGGATTTAGCCGACTTTTACACTTTGACGAAAGATCAACTGTTATCGCTCGAAGGGTTTGCTGAAAAGTCTGCCACACAATTATTGGCAGGTATAGAAAAGAGTAAACAGGTGCTGTTATCGCGATTCATTTTTGGACTAGGCATTCGAAATGTCGGCGTACATATCGCTCAGGTGTTAGCCCGGCACTTTGGGTCATTAGCGAGGTTGAGCAAAGCAGAAAAAGAAAAACTTCAACAAATACATGAAATTGGTCCGGAGATCGCAGCGAGCGTGGACAGTTTCTTTCAAGAACCTCAAAACCTTTCTGTGCTGCAACGCATGGAAGAGTTGGGCGTGACAGTTGAAGAACTCGATACCGTAAAAATTTCTACCGATCAGCCATTAGCCGGAAAAATCTTCGTCCTTACCGGAACTCTGGAAGGTTTCACGCGACTAGAAGCGAAGCAAAAAGTTGAATCCCTTGGTGGCCGTGTGACCTCGAGCGTCAGCAAGCAAACCGATTATGTTGTAGCAGGAACTGAGCCTGGTTCGAAGCTTGACAAGGCTCAAGCGTTAGGCTTAACCGTATTAGATGAAGCAGGTTTCAGCGCATTATTAGTGGAAAACGTTTCTTCCGCTTCGTAGTTGTTTGCTCTACCCCTCATTCTGATAGTACTTCCCTCTAAGTATGACCATGCGTCGAGGTGTGACTCCATTTCTCATCTCTGGAGGAGTATGATCGGGATGTTCTGACAGTCGTATTTCAGGAATATCAAATCAATAGTCGCCTGAGCCTGAAAGCAGAAGTCAAAGGTATGAGGAATCATACGATGTTTGTTAGCTTGATGAAGCAGGATATATCATTCTTTATTGATTTATGGCTTAATTTTACTTTTTTCAAGGAACACTATATGAAAAATGCTAATTCTATCGTTATGACTCTGTGTGTCTTTCTGTTGATATTATCCGAAACGAACTCATCGTATGCCATGACGATGTTTGGGAACACAGGACTTTCTGGAGGGTTCCGGTGGGATGCTGATTCAAGGCATGTTCATGATTTAGAACGATCGTTGAGTGGTGGACTGCGTTACTCTCTCCAGACTGGGTCATATGCAGGATACAGGGATCTTTTCTCATGGCAAGGGGAGCCACCGAGTGTGACTGATTTTCAACATGCGATCGAAGATGCTTTTGCTGCATGGACGGTAGATGATCCTGTTTCCGGATTGGGATCAGATTTGTCTTTTGTAGCCGATTTGGAGACGCCGGCTGTTGGAACTGGGTTTGGTCGTGTGAACATTGCTGGTGCTGAAATTGATTTACTTGCAGCTACGGATTCGGTCTTGTGGGATCAGGGAGATTTTGGACAAAGAGGAGAGACGTTTTTTAATGCTGTTGGCGGTGGTGTCACGTTGACATCGGGAACGATTAGTTATAATGGCGGTGCGATATCGGGAGCCGATATCACGATCAATAATAATCCTCAAGCTGCGTACTCTCTTGATTTCTTTCAGCTTTTGTTGACCCACGAAATCGGACACTCGGTCGGGTTGGGAGATGTTGAATTTACTCTCAACCCTGGGGTCTTCATTGATGACAACTTTGATGGACGTTCCAGTGTAACCGCACTGAATACACTAACCAATTCTTGGGCAGGCCTGGTCGATCCGTTTGCTCCAAGCGCGTCGCCGTTATCTCTATTCGATGTCCCTGATGCCGATCCTGGAATTGATACACCCGGTGTTAACATTCTTATGGAAAGTGCAATCCCAGATGTCTTCATCGGCAATCCGACTCCGTTACAAAATGATGATTTTGGAGGTCGCCAATTCTTGTATCCATTTGTGTCTTCGACAGTCATACCAGAGCCCTCTACCATATTACTGTTCGCCACAGGGTTGATTGGCCTTTTTGTGTATCGCTGGAACTGGAGATCATGAGAGTAGAGAAAAGGCTGATCCTTGTTGGGACGCAAAGTTAGAACCCAATGTTCTAAATGATGGAGTAAGAGCAAGTGATAAAAAAAATCTAGGGGCTGTCGTAGATAACGAAGACTATCTATGATGGCGTATGAGCGTAAAGCGTTGCAAATTAACGAAGAAAACGCAAAGAAAGCTTCTTGAGTTTTTTGTGTTGGAAGTCACGGCTCGTGCGGCCGCAGACCTTCTGGCGCTTCAGGCGAATACGACGACGTTGTTTTATCGAAAAGTTCGAGTGCTCATTGCGGAGAAACTCGAGGCCGCCGCCTCAGAGGTCTCGGGAGAGATTGAGTTGGATGAAAGCTATTTTGGTGGAGTTCGGAAAGGCAAGCGTGGACGAGGGGCGGCAGGAAAAGTTCCGGTGTTTGGCATCCTAAAACGAGGTGGGAAGGTCTATACTCAGATTATTGCTAACACGCGTACCGACACACTGATGCCGATTATCCGCCGTAAAATCCAGCCTGATAGCATTGTGTACACCGATAGCTATCGTTCGTACAATGCCTTAGATATCTCCGAATTTAAGCATTACCGGATTAATCATTCTGCCGTGTTTGCAGAGGGACGCAATCATATCAATGGGATTGAGAATTTCTGGAACCAAGCCAAACGTGTGTTACGCAAATATAATGGCATTCCGGCCAAGCACTTCTACTGGTTCCTAAAAGAATCAGAATTCAGATTTAATTATGGGTCCCACCACCAACAATTTATCACCCTGAAACGGTGGTGCAGGTTATAACTAATCTACGACAGCCCCAAAATCTATTCTGCTGTAGTAAAATCAGAGTTGAGTGCGAAATTCATCATGACTTGATTAGTCATCGTTGTAACTGTTTGGGTTAATGCGGCATTCGGGAATTGGCAAGGAAGGGTTCAACTGACCGTCCTCTTTTCGGAAAATAGAAGACAGCGATGGGTGCGGAAGATCGGCCTATATACAACGTAGTTTTAGGTCTCTGGTAGAAGCCCTCTATTTTCCTACATATTGGGTAGCGTAGCTATCGAAATAATAGATTGATAAAACTCTATAGTTATTCATTGCCAAAGATGTAAGCCTTTTGATCAGGACTTCAGATGAGAGCGAAACGATTACAATTAATCGATCAAAAAAGAACAGATGTTTTGCCCCTTGAGATTGATTTTGTTTCTGGCAAAACGGCGTATCGCAGAAAATATGGTCATACTGGTGGCGAAGCCATAAGTCGGGCTGTGGGGATTAAAAAAGGCCATAGGCCGAATATTGTGGATGCGACCGCTGGCCTAGGACGTGACGCCTTTGTGCTCGCCACGATGGGATGTCAGGTGCATATGATTGAACGATCAGACGTCATCGCCAAATTACTTGATGGTGCCTTACGCCGTGCAATGGAGGATGAAAAAATTGGTGCATTGATAACGGAGAATGTCTCGCTGACATGTGGAGATAGTCAGCAGGCTCTATTCCAAGTCCCGTTTGAGCCCGAGGTTATCTATCTTGACCCTATGTTTCCTCCGAAAGAAAAATCGGCCTTAGTAAAAAAAGAGATGAGAATGTTGCAAGAAATTGTGGGAAAAGACGCAGATGCCGATGAGCTATTGAATGTTGCGTTGTCGAAGGCCACCAACCGTGTAGTCGTGAAACGCCCCGCCTCTGCCAATTTTCTGGCAAACATGACACCGCAGACGTCAATAAAAACCAAAAAATACCGCTTTGATATCTATTTGGTGAAAAAGTAATCTGAATTGTTATGGGTACGTCAGACGATCTAGGTTGCGCAGGTTTCGAGATGAGACACAACCCATCGTTTTTCGACCTATGACGCGACTACGTCAACGGTTGGATGCATTCAACGCGATTATTCGTCGGACTATTCACCATCGTACTGACCGGGTACGCTTCCATCTCGTCGTTATTACGATATGGACCCAAGACCGGGTTGAGAGTGATTGGATCGCTGACAGTCGAATCGAGCCATCGATCGTAGTAACTCGGTTCGAGTATGACCGGCATACGGTGATGAATCGACTCCATAAACGCATTGGGTCCGGTCGTGACAATCGTACACGATTCAATCGGTTCCTTCGTGGCCTTATCGTTTCGCTCCCATAAGCCTGCAAACGCAAACGAGCGTTGATCTTTGAAGCGAATGTAGTACGGTTGCTTCCTCTTGCCCTCGCGTTTCCATTCGTAATAGCCATGCGCCACGATCAAACAGCGACGCCTCTTAAACGCGGAACGAAAGGAAGGTTTCTCGGCAACCGTTTCAGATCGTGCGTTAACCATCTTGTTCCTAATCGAAACGTCCTTTGCCCACGACGGAACGAGTCCCCATTTGAGGAGTGTACATTCTCGATGCTCGTTTTCTGGTGCGTTGCGAACACACGCGACCATTTGACTTGGAGCGATGTTGTAGCTGCTCGCTACCTTAAACGTAAGCTTGGCATTTAAAATCAGTAAGAGGTCTTCGATCTTTTCAAGTCGGACATACCGACCGCACATGATAGTAGTTACCCTTCAATTATGACTGTGTAACTGAATAGCTTATTGAAGTTCATCGTCCACTCTCTGAAGTTTACTAAAGCGACAGGTTAAGGAGGCATCTTACTCACTCAACATTTTGTCAGGTTTCGGCCCAGGCTGTGTGAAAACTCCGTATAAAATTTGGAGCTAAAAATTTAGCCTTCGAGGATCGCTTGTATACGACGATCTCTGTATAAGCAAGAGGTGAGGCACCCGCTGAATCCAGAAAATTTCGAGTTTTCACACAGCCTGGGCCAGAAGCGGACATTCAAAATTCAACTAAATGTGTGACTATTTCCGCCAATCTTTTATATAAAGAACCTCGGAATTGGTAACCTGAATAGCTTTCTGCTTCAGCAATTTCTTTGCTGCTTTTGTCCCATACTTATTGACTTCATCAATTGCTATAAAGGACTGCTTGCCAATTGATTCATACAAATTAACCAGCTTTGCCACAGCTTCATTCTCAATGTTTTTAAAAAGTACGGAATCGTGAATTACAAACGGCAGTTTAGTATCTTGAAGAATTGCGAGATCTAATAAAATTAGATTGGAATAAGCTTTTCCCGTTCCAGTGTCTTCAATGGCTTTGAAGGTGTAACTGTTTTGTCGTAAGGAAATAGTCGGACTTCGCCTGTCTTCGCTGTATATCATGCTGACATACTTTCTTGTCTTGTTATTTATGACATCTTCAACTAGCTTAAGAACTCTGAGTTTTTCGATAGTCAATGCATTCTTTGATTCTTTGTGTTCACTCTTAACACGCTCATCGGTTTCAAAATACTGTATCTCTGACGATGTACTTGCGTGATTACTTGCTAGATCATGCACTCGATCAATTATAGCGCTCGGGTTTTCTACATTAGATAATGTTGAAGAAATATGAAAATCAATATCATGTATTTCCGAATTAATTGACTCTAGGGTCTCGGATAGTTCGTTTTCGCTCTCTCTTAACTCATTTTTTAAAATATTAGATATTTTTGAGTGAAAGTCCTCAACTTCAGAAACCCTAGCTACATTAATGTCTGGGAAAAATTGCATTAACTTTGTGAAAGTTTTACTTTTAACATGTTTATTTTTTGATAAGTCATCCCTGACCCTAATCAAGCGGCTCTCTACTCTGAATTTTTCAGACAACAATTTATCTTTTTTAATCTTTAATTCTAAAATTTCACGATTTGCAATTTCCCTTATATTGCCTGCATACCTCTTTAAGTTTGCTTTAATGTCCTCAATTTCTTGATCTATGCCATGGAGTTTTTGGATATTTTCTTTGTATTGTTGTTTTGAGACTTTTGGTATCAGGTGTTGTTTGAAGGCTTTTCCTATAGTCAATTTCTCTTCACTAATGTTTTTGTAGCTATCAGATAAAATTCGAATAGTTTCATACTTTCCGTATATTTTTAAAATATTTTCGATGCAGTCAGATGAACGCTGCTTTTTAAAACTATGGAGTGGCTGATTTACATCTAAATTTTCTTTCCCCCAGACTCGCGAAAACAACGATACAAATGATCTGAATGTGAGATCAAAATCCTCTAATACATAAGCCTTCTTTAGGAAAGCCTTGTACTCGTCTATTGTTATGGGCTCATCTTCTTCAAAAGCTTCATTACACTTGAAAACGAGAGCTGGCTTAAAGGTGCCTCGCTTAAAGCAATAATGTTTAGACTCGAACATAAATTTAAAGAGATAGTCATGATGCCCAAGTTCCTCTATAACATCACTATTATGTTCCAAAAAACTGTCACCACCAAATACGTAATCTACAATCATTAATAAAGTTGATTTTCCAATTGAGTTAGTGGCCACATTATCACCCAATACAACATTTAATCCCCCATGAAAGGAAACCTTCTTTTCTCTGAATTTGTCGCACCGCAATTCAAGCAACATATCGGACAACCTTTTTATCAATATCTAACTCAATCTTTCCAAGAACGAAAAGGACATCCAATGCAAGAATGAATTCACCGACATCAACGAATTTGCCAACCTTCATTTTCATGAGATCTGACACAGTTATTTCTATAACGTCATCAAGAAGAAGATGGCTTACTTTCCCCAAAGTTGACTCATCGAGCGAAGAAAACTTATCCGGCATAATCATTCAAATACCTCACAATTTTGAATAAAAAAGGACGCAAGTATCTCCGCAGCATCTAACGTTTGTGGGTTTGTCTTAGCGTGAATCCAAGAAACAATATTTTCGAAAATGACCTGCTGACTGAATCCCATGTCTTTTTGTTTCAGGTAGTAAGTTTTAATTTGCAACGAAATTAAATCAGAACGGTCATCGTCCGATTGATTTAGGGAAGAAAATCTATCTTTCAAAGACACGTAATATTCTCTTACATTATTTTTAATTTTTGATTGAGTTGGCCGAGATGCACTGCCATCAAACTTGTCATCTACTTTTTTAGGGGAAAATTCAATTTCTGAATCAACTACCAATTCTGGGTCCTGATATATAGCATTAATCATTGCAGAAATTTCTTTTTCAATTTCATAACGCTTCCACAATTCTTCCTGCCGGCTGCGTTCCAGTAAATTCTTTTTTAATTGAAAAAGATGCCTATATTCTTCCACAGTTCGCGGTTTATCAAATTTTCCATGGCATATCCGGCACAAAGGAATGACATTATTTTCATCATTTACATCTTCGCTGAGCCTCTCTTCTCCAGCCAGCAAGTTAATTTCATTTTGTGTTGGATTTAAAGGGTATATATGAGCTATTTCATAAATCTTATAGGATCTCCCATTCTTTTTATAGAATAGCGGCTCTAAGCATAAAGGACACAGTCTATTTACTTGAGAGACAAGAGCAACGTTTTGTGCATCACCGTATTCTTTCCTTGTTTTCATCATCAATAACTATCTACTTTTAATGCAAAAATCTATATTTAATCTGCGAGCAACTCTATTTACTCACATAGGTACATTCAGTTTATATGTGGCCGCTTTGGGTCGTAAGCGGTCTACTAAATCTTTTCAGGAGTAGATGGACGAGTAAAAATAGCGGCTCACAAGTCCTGGGATTTGACTGAAATAATACAGGATCTCGCTTATTAATCAAGGCTATAAGCTTGATTTCTTGTGCGCAATTCTACGTTTCTTGACAAGTGTACGTTCGTACACTTACACTCCCGCCCATGCCACTCAACGATCACTTTCAAAAGATTGTACAGTTTCACCGCACGCATCAACGTATGCCGTCGTATCAAGAAATCGCACAACTCGCGAAGTTCCGTTCAAAATTCGCAGCCCTTCGTCTCGTAAATCGGTTAATCGAGAATGGTCGTCTACAGAAAGACAAAACGGGACGACTTCTGCCCACGCGCTACTTTCACGAAATCCCGTGGCTCGGGACGGTCGTAGCCGGTTGGGCTTCACCCGCTGACGAAGAACTGCTCGATACGGTCACGCTTGACGAGTATCTCATCACGAATAAAGAAAAAACGTACATGTTACGTGTCCAGGGCGATTCGATGATTGATGCGGGTATTCTCCCTGGCGATCTCGTACTCGTCGAATGGCGAAAGGAAGCGAAGTCTGGCGAGATTGTCATCGCGCAAGTCGATGGCGAATGGACGATGAAAACGTATCGAAAGCGGGGCCGCAAAGTAACCCTCGAAGCGGCAAATACGAATTACGAACCGATCGTTCCGAAAGACGAATTGAAAATCGTAGCGGTGGTAACAGCCGTGATACGGAAATACTAATGGGCGCCCCCCTGAACATTCACCACCTCCCGAACGCCATCCTTCATATCGATGCTGACGCGTTCTTCGCCTCATGCGAACAGTCTCGTAACCCTGCGTGGAAAGGTCGACCGGTGATTACCGGAAAAGAACGAGGAATTGTCGCCTCAATGAGTTACGAAGCGAAGAAGCAAGGCGTCACTCGAGGAATGCGTCTCAACGAGGTAATGCAACGCTGTCCCAATGCGGTGCTACTACCGTCGGACTACGAAACCTACAGTCTGCTCTCGAAACGCTTATTTGCGATCGTGCGACGCTATACGCCAGATGTCGAAGAGTACAGCATCGATGAATGCTTCGCGGACATTACCGGTTTACAACGGCCTCTCAAAGGATCATATCCGCAGATCGCTGAACGTATTAAAGACGCGTTAGACCAAGAACTCGGGTTTACCTTCTCTGTGGGCTTAGGCCCATCGAAGGTCGTGGCGAAGATCGCCTCGAAATGGAAAAAACCGTCAGGCCTCACATGTATTCGCGGCGTCGACTTACATCGGTATCTCGGTCAATTACCTGTAGAAAAACTCTGGGGCATCGGAAGTCAAACGACTGCGTATCTCGCAAAACATGGAATCTATACGGCGCTTCAACTCGCCAAGCTACCAGAAGATTGGATCAGACGACATCTCACGAAACCGTTCTATGAACTCTGGCAAGAGCTCCAAGGCAAGAGCGTCTTACCACTCGATACGAAAGAACAGGACGACTATCAATCGATCCAAAAATTCAAAACGTTCTCCCCACCGTCCAACAATCGAGACTTTCTGTTTGCGCAATTGTCGAAGAACATCGAGAACGCTTGTATGAAAGCGAGACGCTACGACCTCGCAGCAGGTGGCGCAATTTGTCTCATGCGTACGCAAGACTTTCACGACTTTGGGCTCGAAATGCGATTTAACCGACCGACCGCGTTTTCACATGAAGTCGTGCGAGCCCTCACCCCGTTATTCGATCGCTTATTTTCCGAAGTGCTGCAGTATCGCTCAAGCGGCGTGACACTTTGTCATTTAGTCAATGACGACCGCATTCAACTAAATCTATTCGAACCTCCACTCCACATCGAGAAATACAAGCGATTCTATGACGCCGTCGATTTGTTACGAAAACGTTATGGGAAGCACACTGTTTCGCTGGGGTCGAGTATTCACGCGCACAAACACGCGCAACATATTGGCGAACGCGGCGATACACCGAAACGTAAAGGACTACTCTTTAAAGGCGAGACGCCACGGAAACGATTAGGAATTCCCATGTTTGTCGGAAAAGTAAAATGATTAGAATACTCTCCGTTTCTAGTCGGTACTCCGACGCGGTTTGACAACGTGTATTGACCATGGCGTAAGAGGAAAACTAGCATGAGCAGTTTCTTCATGCCACATCAAACACCCGACAGCCAAAGTCCCAAAGACGAGGATGCCCTTAAGAGGAACAAATTCTAGAGCTCAAATAGGGAACTAGACAGCTAGTAAGGGAGCTATCCTACAAAAAAGTAGATCAGGCGACAGTGCAAAATGTCCTATGTTGTTGCCCTTCACTCTGGTAAGGGAAGCCTATAAAAAAACATACTTGAGGGTTATCCCTCTCATGCTATAACTCTAGGTCCCTCCATTCGGTTTCTTATGTATCCAAATATATACCAGTCGTATCTATTTGGATAATAAGTCACCAACTTTCTTCCATCCTGCCGCAGTCGGAATTTGTTTCGACATTTCTATAAAACCATCAGAGTAACCGTTTTCTAGATGCTCGCTTCTGTGGATCCTCCTTCTGGAACAACTTCTGCAGTTCATGATTGTTAAAAGCGATACGAGTCCTAGGCGTTTGAGTATTTTTGATTGTCATTTCGATCATTGAACACCCTAACTTACATTTGATGCACGGAACGTCTACGGAAAGGAGGTGATCGGAGATTGTAGATTTTCCGTTACAGAACGCTATGTGCATGGTGAAGATGTGAAAGCGCTAAGGGTGTGCGTCAAACTTTCTTATATCGTCAGTACACATTAATTTTTAGAGAAGGAATCAATGCTCAGGAGGAATCATTATGAATAATATGGAAAACAGTCATGATATGCCAACGGGAGACAATACGGGAGATGAACTAGGAAGAAATAACATGCCAACTGGGAGCACGAACAATCAGGCTGCCGGCAATGATATGCCCACTGGGAGCACGAATAATCAGGCCGCTAGCCATGACATGCCCACTGGCAGCACGAATAACCAGGCGACCGGTGATGACATGCCGAATGGGCAAATGAAAGATGTTCCCAGACAGGACAACATGCCGACCGGCGATATGGGAGGCCCAGCTTATTCAACTCAGATGGAAGACGATGACGGATTCAACCGTTTTGGTCCAACGAGTGATACTCCTGACTTCGATATGTCTAACTCATTCGAGCCAGGTGTTGTAGAAATAGAATTTCGTGATGGGTTACGGCCACAGCTCAGTAGTTCGCCGACTGGAGGATTTGCGACGATTTCAAGTCCTAGTGTTGGAAACCTCTCCGACCTTAATCAAAAATTACAAACCTATGGTCTGCTCCACGCAGAACCCAGCATTCAGATGTCAGACCACGAAGCTGTGCGAACGCAAGCAATCGCTCGCGAGTATGATGCCAGTATTCCAAATCTGGGTAGTTTCATTACATTACATTTTCCGACGAACGCCAATACGGAAAACATTGCCCGCGAGCTATGCCAGTTACCTGAGGTCGAGCGGGCTGTCGCGGTTCCACGAGCAATACCCCCGCTCAGTCCACTGAATGAACCGCTCGTCGGCACTTCCGATCAAGTCATTGTGGATCCGACAACTGGTCACGAGAATCAGTGGTATATTTTTCGGTGTCGCGCTGACCGTGCGTGGGATATTGCCAGCGGTACCGACGTGGTCGTGGCCGATATTGATTGGGGTTACCGCACGACTCACCAAGACCTTGCCAGTCGACTTGACCTCAGCCACGCGTACAATGCCTATGATGGAGGCACGAATGTCTCCACGGGTTCATCGATATCCCACGGCACAGCTGTCATGGGGATTGCAGGAGGGGCGGACAATAACTTGGGGATGGCTGGGTTCGCTTTTAATGCCAGCTTGTGGCCCGTGCAAGCGGATAGTGGGCCTGGAACTTTTCTTGGCGGGAACGCCTGGGCACGGGGTATCGATTGGGTCCGCACATCTAATAGTGGCGGTCGACGGAAGGTAATCATCCTTGAAGTGCAGACCGGTTCATTTGGAAACTATGAAATGGTTCCATCTGTAAACGCTGCGATTCGCACGGCAATCTCCCATGGTGTGGTCGTTTGTGTCGCGGCTGGTAATGGCAATCGCAACGCAGGTCTTGATGATTCCGGTAACCCTATTCCGGAAACCGGATCTATTCTCGTCGGCGCAACAGAATATCATCCAACAGAGAATCGACGTGCCAGTTTCAGCAATTTTGGAGATCGAGTGGTTGTTTCCGCACCAGGTGATTCATTACACGACGTAACGGCTAGCAGTTCTTCCGATAATGGTGTTCGGAATGGTTTTGGAGGTACATCTGGTGCCACTCCGAAAGTTGCTGGTACCGCCGCCTTGTTACTGGAGGTAAACCCCAGTCTAACCCACGCTGAGATTCGAACGATCCTTCAGACGACGGGAACTGCTGTTGTCACTGATTCTAACAAACCCGTTGGCACGTTCCTTAATGCCGAGGCAGCTGCTCGTCAGGTTGCACGTCCAACTCCTTCTGGTCCTGTTGTTTCCTGGGGCGCCAATCGATTGGATGCCTTCGTGATTGGGACCAATTCTGCGCTTTACCATAAATGGTGGAATGGCTCGGCTTGGGGTCCCTCGGTCACCGGGTATGAGTCCATGGGCGGTACGATTACCAGCGATCCAGAAGTCGTAGCCTGGGGTCCGAACCGCCTCGACGTGTTCGTCCTTGGCACTAATTCTGCGCTTTACCATAAATGGTGGAATGGCTCGGCGTGGGAGCCCTCGGTCACCGGGTATGAGTATATGGGCGGTACGATCATTGGACAACCCAAAGTTGCCTCGTGGGGCCCGAACCGCCTCGATGTGTTCGTCCTCGGCACCAATTCTGCGCTTTACCACAAATGGTGGAACGGTTCGGCGTGGGGTCCCTCGGTCACCGGATATGAGTATATGGGGGGCACGATTGCAAGCAATCCGGAAGTCGTGGCCTGGGGTCCAAACCGCCTCGATGTGTTTGTGATCGGCACTAACTCCCGTCTCTATCATAAGTGGTGGAACGGCTCGGCGTGGGGCCCGTCAGTTACTGGATGGGAAGATCTTGGCGGCACGATCATTGGGCAACCTCGAGTTGTCTCTTGGGGGCCAAACCGCCTCGATGTCTTTGCGCTTGGCACTAACTCCCGTCTCTATCATAAATGGTGGAACGGCTCAGCATGGGGTCCTTCAGTTACGGGATGGAATGATCTTGGAGGAACAATTCTCCGTTTGTAACCTTGTGTGTGACAAGGCCATTTCTAACTCAATGATGAATCGCCGCCGCTTAGGAGTCCGGTGTCTCCGCAGACACCGGACTCATTCCAACAGATCAAACTTGCGGTTTTCTGCGATTAGGCTATCGGATTTCCAGTGTCCACACTCACGTCGTGTAGTGGCCACGTTCGGACGCCGCTCTTCTATGTCTGTTCGGTTCTTGATCGGCGCGCGGGTCTGCTGATACGGCCGTTTAGGTTTTTGTTGGTGTGGCCTCGAAGCAGAGAGCCAATCAAGGAGTGAGCTGAGAATAAAAGTCCTGATAAATGGCTTTATGGTACACCGACGGGAGTTCTTTCTGCTGTGTGAATTGCATAGTGCATAGCGATCAATTCTGGTTTTCACCTATTGGGTAAATTTTGGTGTACATACGTTTGACCTGCATTAGATTTTAAGTGAGAGCGTTTCGCTCGGTGTTCGAGCCAATGGGTCGAGAGTATTTGGGCTCCTGGTGGAAAATACTCTTTGCCATGCCAGTGATTCCGTGTCAATTCACGTCTGGTGCTGTAGGCTACGCTGTAAGAGGCACCCCGTTCCTCAAGGCTGATTTACTCCTTCCGTCATCGATAAATGAGTGTGCGTTTCTTTGTGCTTGAAATGGCTGAGGCTCCACTGTATATCCTACCTCCTCCAGCATAATGATAAAGTGATGCATTCCGTTTTAGGATATGGTGATTCTACACCCAGGTCTCTTAAGAATTCTGATCGCAGATCATCCTCTAGTGGCATTGCCGGCAGTCATTGATGGCGATCGTCAAGATTCTGTGTATGCTTTCTTTTACCGTTGAATTGAGCGGATGGTTTTATAAGTCGAGTCTGACCCCAAAACGCCTCCAACCTTCAGTGAGGAGTAGAGGCAATTTAACCTTTTAGTATGCGACGTTACCCTTAGGTGATGGTTCTTTCTTTGGGTTCTTTTTTGTTGCTTTTTTTTTAATGGTAGGCTATCGTCCTTTTACCGTAGCTATCCTCTGTGGGCCTGGTAGCTAGGTGTCGAATGGGATGGCCCTGAATAAGTGTTGTTTTGCTGCGGAACTTATTTTGGAAGTCACACCGAAGTCGCCTCAATTACGCGTCCTCAGGCTACACCTTCCTTATTCTGTCTTGCAAGACAACAATCGTTAAATTAAAGGAGGAACCCGATGGGTTCAAAAATTTACGTCGGAGGGTTGCCCTATTCGGCAGTCGACCAAGAGTTATCTGATTTGTTTAGTCCGCACGGAAACGTAGAATCAGCTCGAATTATTATGGATAAGTTTACCGGACGATCGAGAGGTTTCGGGTTTGTTGAAATGACCACAGATGAAGAAGCCAAAGCGGCTATTGAGGCATTGAATGGATCGGAGATGGGTGGGCGAACCTTGACGGTGAATGAAGCTCGTCCACAAACACCTCGTTCCCGAGATGGCGGTGGCGGCTTCGGTGGCGGTGGATATGGTGGAGGTGGGGGAGGCCGGAGGTTTTAAGTTGCCGAGAATCCTCCAGCCTTAGCGACGACTAAATTTTTCTGATCATTATGCAGGGGAGCCTTTTTTTAAAGGTTCCCCTGTTTTTTTTGTCCAAACGTGCGATGTTGGGTTTTGAGTAATCTCCCGGCTTGAACATCGAGGCGAATACCGTGATAATGGTATCGAATGTGTTATGGTTAATTGAATCTGTTTCGAATTGGAAAATTGTATGAGCGATCATGATAATAAAGGTGCTGAGCGTCTTTCTCGGTCTCAGGCGTCTGGAACGTCTTCTCATTCTACTTCTCAGTCTGTCTCACCAAGCCCACTGGCCTTACTTGATGAATGTCTGGCGTCCATGCCTGAGGGAGATCCTCGGGTTGCGTTGCTTGGCAAGCTCAAGCAGTTTGTCCTCCAGCAAGGGGTCGAGCAGCAGCAACGAGAAATTGAAGTTAAAAAACTGAATTCCGTTGTTGAAAAGCTAACGGCTCCCGCGAATCGAATTGGTACGCTTCTTGACTTGCCAGCAGAAGGCATGGCCAGAATTATGGTAGGGGGAAGTGAATTTTATGCCAATGTTGATCCCCGGGTTAAGCAGAAAGATTTACTGATTGGGTGTCAGGTGCTTGTGAATGAAGCGTATGTGGTTATTCGGTCGTTAGGATACGATTTGAACGGCCCGATTCTCAAAGTTCGAGAAGCGCTCGCAGACGGACGTCTTCGAATGGATCAGGAACCGGGTCGTCAAGGAATATTGTTACAGCGAGCCGCTGAGCTACGCGATGTGGAGTTTAAGCCTGGAGATGAAGTTCGTGTTGATCCATCACTGCGACTGGTGATCGAACGACTGGACAAATCGCAAACGGAAGGACATGTTTTGGATGAAATTCCGTCTGTGACGTGGGAGCACATTGGCGGACAGAAGGTCGCGATTGCTGCAATTCGGAGAGCCATTGAATATCCTCTTCTCCATCATCAGACCTTTCAACAATATCAATTCACTCAACCCAAAGGATTTTTGCTTCATGGACCTCCGGGCTGTGGAAAAACATTGATTGGGCAGGCAACGGCTGCTAGCTTAGCGCAGTTGGTGAAAGAGAAGGCTGGAAAATTGTCAGACGATCGGACAAACAAGGATGCGAAGGACACGTTTCCTCCAATCGAGCGAGGAAGCTTTCTTCATGTCAAAGGTCCTGAGGTGTTGAATATGTGGGTTGGTGAATCTGAGCGAATTGTGCGCGATCTCTTTGCGCAGGCTCGTGAACGTCGTCAAGCCGGGTTCTTACCGTTTATCTTCATTGATGAAGCGGAATCAATTCTCGGGACGAGGCGTGCAGCCCGCTCGTATAATATTTCGAATACGCTGGTGCCGATGTTTTGTGCGGAATTAGATGGAATCGAGTCGCTTCATGATGTGGTCGTCATCCTGGCGACGAATCGTCCTGACCTGATTGATCCAGCGGTCTTGCGGCCTGGCCGAATTGATAGGAAGGTGAAAATATCCCGTCCAAATCGGGAGGAAGCCACGGATATACTTGGCATTTATTTTTCTTCAGAAATTCCCCTCAATGCTGACACGATCCAACTGCATCAAGGCAATCAAGAGTTGGCGAGACAGGCGATGATTTCAACCATGGTGGATCGGCTGTTTGCTCGAACGGATGAAAATCGCGTTCTTGCCATCCGTTTACGTAATGGTCGTCGAGAGACATTGTATCGCTGTGATCTGTTAAGTGGTGCTGTGTTGGCGAGTATCGTTCGACGAGCCAAAGAGCAAGCCGTTGAGCGTGAGATTGAAGGAACAAGTGGAGGGATTTCGGAAGAAGATCTCTCTATCGCCGTGAAAGATGAATTTCGTGAAGGTGAAATATTTCCTCCAGATGACTCTGCTGAAGAATGGTTGAAATTATTGGACTATCACCCTGATCAAGTCATTGGAGTTTCGACATTTCGAGGTGAATCATCTGCGGTTGAACGAAGAATTCATACGATCATTTAACGCCATGTCAAATTCATTACGACTATTTGGTATCGAAACCGAGTATGGCATAACCCGAGAGGATCAGCACGATGTGGATCCCGTGGTCGAGTCCATGGAGTTGGTTCGTGCCCACCTTGAAGGAGAATTTCAACAGCAATGGGACTATCGTGGTGAAGATCCTCACGCGGATCAGCGAGGCTTTCGCGTTTCTGGATTACAGCAGGATAAAGAGGAAGAAGAGTTTGTCAAGGAAGATGCTCAGCGATCAGTGTCTTTTCACGAAATGAAAAGTGATCTGGTGCTCAGCAACGGAGCCAGGTTTTATAACGATCATACCCATCCGGAATATTCGACACCGGAATGTCGAACACTGCGAGATCTTGTCGCGCATGATCGAGCTGGAGAACGTATTGTGCAGCAGGCTGCAGATCGTCGTAACAAGCATCTCGGGAATTCAGCCGTACAGCTGTACAAGAACAATACGGATTTTCACGGTCATAGCTACGGATGTCATGATAACTACTTGGTAGCTCGTGATATCCCATTTGCTAAATTGCAAGCCGCCCTGATTCCATTTTTGGTGAGTCGTCAGGTCGTGGCCGGTGCAGGAAAAATTGGAACTGAAAAACAGGAGCAAGGGTATCAACCTGGCGAGTTTCAATTATCACAACGTGCCGATTTCATGGAAGTGTCTCTGGGCGTCGACACGATGTTTAACCGGCCGATTTTGAATACGCGTGATGAGCCGCATGCTGATCGGAACAAGTATCGTCGTTTGCATTTAATTGTCGGTGACGCGAATATGTGTGAATATGCGACAGCCCTCAAGGTTGGCACGACCAGACTGGTGTTGGATTTGATTGCCCAACACGCTGCCCCGGTTGTGGAATTGGAAGATCCTGTGCTAGCCATCCAAGTGCTATCGCGCGATCCTGAACTTAAAACACTGGTCAATCGAAACAATGGTGCTCCTGTTTCGGCTTGTCAAATCCAGGCCATATATTTGGAGGCGGCACAGAAAGCCTTTAGTGGTTCTGACGACGAGACTGATTGGATTTTGCATGAATGGGCCAATGTGTTGACCCTCCTGGCTCGAGACCGCTTTGCTTTGGTTGGTGCGCTAGATTGGGTCACCAAACTGTCGTTACTCGAACGTTTTCGTCAAGAAGAACAATTGGACTGGTCTGACCCCTGGTTGGCAAGTCTCGATCTGGAATATCATAATATGAACCCTGAACGAGGCCTGTACTTAGGGTTAGAAGGCGAAGGACAGGTGAAACGCGTTTGTCAAGAAGGTGAGATTCTGACAGCAATGAATGAAGGACCGGCCGATACGCGAGGTGGTATTCGAGGAACATGTGTGAAGCGATTTGGAAATCTGATCCAGTCGGTACAGTGGGAACGTATCCAATTTAAACCGGAAGCCGGAGTTTCTAAATTCCTTGATCTGAATAATGTCGTCGATCCCACAGCAGTTCATGCTCTGAAATCGACACTCGAGGGTGCAGGGGGTCTTGCAGACGTCATGGTGTTATCAACGAAGTAGAGGAGTCGTTATATGATGAATACTGAGCATATACTCAAAGGTCAACGATTCGTGACCAGTGACATACGAACGCCAATTGAGCTTGAACGACGGGAGCAACCGACGGGTCCTATTTCCAAACCATCGGGACCATCAGAAGATGGTGGTGGACCTAAGCGCCCGGATACGGAGTCGGCAGAAAAAGATAATCTGTTAAAACGTATGCGCAAGGTCGATCCCAAGCAAGCCGAGCGTTATCGACAACGGACAGGGGAGTAGTCGCAGTGGGACGACAAGGTGATTTCATGCACATGTTGCGAGAGCAGGGGTATTCGTTCGATACGTTGCGAATGGATCACGCGCAGAGTTCTATTCCCCAACATGACCAACAGACTATGGTGACTCAGGGAACAACGGTCCTGGCTTTTAAATATCAGGATGGTGTGATCGTTGGCGGAGATCGTCGCGCGACGGCTGGTATGTCCGTGATGTATGATCGAACAGATAAAGTGTTGGAGCTCGACCGGTTTTGCGTGATGGCGATTGCCGGTGTTCCTGCCACGGCCTTTGAGATGGCACGGATATTGGAGCATTCGTTTAAATATTATCGTCGGAGCCAACTTCAGGACTTAAGCTTTGAAGGAAAGCTTCGTGCTTTAACAAAGCTACTGAAAGAAAATGCCCCAGCGGCATTAGCCGGAACTGGGACCGTGGCCCCAGTCTTTGCAGGGTTTGACCAAGAGCGACGCCAGGGAAAAATTTTCTTTTACGATATACTTGGAGCTGAATTTGAAGGCGTGGACTATGCCGTTTCCGGGTCCGGGTCGCCGACCATTCGCGGAATTCTCCATTACTTACATCGGTGGGGAGATACGCCACTCTATCAACTTCCTGAGGAACAAGCGATTGTGCTCATCATGCGTTTATTGAGTAGTGCCGCAGAATTTGATGCGGCGACCGGTGGAATAAATTATGAAGCGAATCTCTTCCCGATTGTCAAACGTATTTCTTCACAAGGCGTAGAACAGATTGCTTCTGAGCGTTTGAAAGAATTGTGTGAGTCACAGGTGATGCGTTATGTATGAAGAACCCTATCGATGGATTGAAGCGGTCGGAAATCGGCGACAATATTTAGAAGATCAGTTTAAGCAAGGAAGTCCGATTGTGGCCCTTTCCTATGACAAAGGCATTCTTATGCTGACGGTCAGTCGAGGGACGCCAAAGTTGTATGAAATATATGATCGTATTGCATTGGGAGGGATGGGGCATCCAGCCGATCTGGAAAAATTGAGATTTCAGTTGCTGGACATGGCTCATCTTGAAGGATTCAATCGATCACCTTCTGATGTGACCGGGGCTCGGCTTTTAAAAAATGGTCTGGCGCCAACCGTGAAGCAAGCCTTTGAGGAAATATTCAAAGCCCCGTTCATTGCGAAAATTCTTTTGGCGGAATTAGGCGAAACCCCGGAACGGAATCAGTTTCTCACGATAGACTATGATGGGACGTTTGAAGAGACGAAACTCTGTGCCGTCGTGGCTGGGACTCCTTCTATTCAAGCGCAATTATTGAAGGAAGTCAAAGTTCGAATAGGGCAGAACGTCGCCTCAGTTACGGAGGCGATTGATCTTGCTGCGAGGGTTTGGGCAAAAGGGTCCTTATTGCACAGTACCATCTCTTCTGATGTGAGCCACAATGAGAAAAGTGCTGAGGATCGAGAGGGAGACGTACAAAAGGTAGAATTCGATGATGAAGAGGTTCTAAATCACTTACGTCAAACCCTACTCGATTCTACGCTTGAATGTAGTCTTCTAGACCGCACGATTTCCGGATCTTCGAAGTATCGTGTTCTTCCCGATGATGAAGTAGCCACTCTCCTTCCATCTGCAATGCAGCCTGCTCAATAACCCATAGTCTTCTCAAGAAAGTTGTTTTCATGTTACATCGAATTTTTGGAATTGAAACGGAGTATGGTCTTCTGATTAATGAGGAACAGCCAGATCGTCCTCCTTCATGGATTGCCTATCAAATTATTGACCACCTGTTTCGAACGAAACGGTCTGGCGTGCTTGATCTTCATCACCGCGGGTATGATGAACCACCGGGCAATGGCGGATTTCTTCTGAATGGCGGACGCATGTATGTCGATATGGGACATTTGGAGTTTGCCTCTCCGGAATGTCACTCGTTACGAGACCTCGTGGCCGCAGATCGTGCCGGTGATTGGTTACTCCAGGACGCGATTGAAGAGTTGGGATTAGCTGAGCATGTTTCATTAATTAAGAATAACATTGACCACGAAACCGATGCGACGTTTGGCTGTCATGAAAATTATTTAGTCTCTCGAAATTTTCCCTTCAGTTATAACGGATTAGGAAAACTCATTCCCTTTCTGGTCACCAGACAGATTTTTACTGGAGCAGGCCGAATTGGTTCCACTGAAAATGTTGATGGATGGATTCCGATTGAACGGTTGTCTCGTGACGACCGTTTCACTCAAGATCCCTCTGATAGCCTAACTGTGCCCTATCAAATTTCTCAACGAGCCGATTATATCGTCAATGATTTTTTTGAATGGGTGCAACACAATCGAGCCATCATCAATACGCGTGACGAGCCGCTGGCCGATCCTACTCAATTCCGTCGTATTCATTTGCTAGTTGGAGATTCCAATATTTCCGAGATTGCGACGGCCTTGAAAATGGGAACAACTGGATTAGTTCTCCAACTGATTGAAGATGGGCATGCGCCAACCGGATTGGACTTTCATGATCCCGTTGAAGCGCTTCGGGAAGTCTCTCGTGATCAAGAGCGAACGTGGGTGCTCACGTTAGCAACAGGAGAAAGGCTTTCAGCGATCGATATTCAAGAACGTTTTTGGGAATGTGCTCACAAGCATTATCACGGTCAGGATGAAGAGACTGATTGGATCTTGAAGGAATGGGAGTCTGTCTTACGAGATTTGCGTGGTGAATATACGACATTGGTTGGACGAGTTGACTGGGCGTCTAAACTCTGGTTGTTGGAAACATTTCGACAACAAGAAAGTTTACCCTGGGAAGATCCGTGGCTGAAAAGCCTCGATTTGGAATATCATAACGTCGATCCGCAAAAGGGGTTATATTTTGGACTCATGGAAGAAGGGAAAGCCCAAGCTGTGACGACACGCGATGCCATCAACTTGGCGAAACATTCACCTCCTCGCGACACTCGTGCGTTTGGTCGCGGGGAGGTGATTCGCCATCTTGCTGAGGAGGATTGGTCTGACATGGAAGAGCTTGAACGTGAAGAGCGACAGTTTCCTCCCTATGTGATTAATTGGTCAGTTTTTCAAGTGCGTGGTCGCAAGGCGTTTCTTATGCCTGACCCGTTCCGATCCTATGCCCAGGAAGTTCGTGATCACTTGAAACTGTAACCTATCGTTCAGTGGTCAGACGACCTGTCGAAAGTATTCAATCGTCTTCGACAAGCCTTCTTCTAGCGTGACCTTTGGCTCCCAGTTTAGGACGGCTTTGGCTCGTTGAATGTCAGGTCTTCTCACTTTTGGATCACCGACGGGGAGCGGGAGATGTTTGACGTCACTGTTCGATCCGGTCTGACTCAAGACCATCTTGGCGATATCGAGAACAGTCAGTTCCCGTGGATTGCCGATATTGACTGGATAATGAATGGTGACCTTACTTTCCGTCGTTCCCTTGACTGATGGTTCTTCACTCGTTGATGTGGCTGGTCCGTCATTTGGTGCCATGAGTAAGGCCACAATTCCACGTACGAGGTCGTCAACGTAACAAAAACTTCGAGTTTGGGAGCCATCTCCATAGACGGTTAACGGGTTTTCCTGTAAGGCCTGGACGATAAAGTTTGAAACCACACGACCATCCTTGGGTCGCATGCGCGGCCCGAACGTATTAAAAATTCGGACGATCCGTGTATCGAGCCCATGAAAGGTGTGATAGGCTGTCGTAATAGCCTCTCCAAAACGCTTTGCTTCGTCGTAGACACCACGAGGACTAATGGGGTTCACATTACCCCAATAGGACTCGGGTTGCGGATTTACGAGTGGATCACCATACACTTCAGATGTGCTGGCGAGAAGAAATCGTGCATTTTTCGCTTTGGCCAATCCCAAGGCTTTGTGTGTGCCGAGTGCTCCCACTTTCATGGTTGCAATGGGAAATTCTAAATAGTCTTGTGGGCTCGCCGGTGAGGCAAAGTGCATGACCGCATCTAAGGCCCCATCAACATGAAGATAATCACAGACATTGTATTTGATAAAACTGAATTGATCATGTCCCATGAGGTGTGCAACATTTTCAGGTCTACCAGTAATAAAATTATCCATACCAATGACTTCGTGTCCTTGCTCAATGAGCAGGTCGCACAAGTGACTACCTAGAAATCCGGCACCACCCGTAATGAGTATTCTCATAAGTATTCCTCTTCATAGGTGAAAGACAAAAATAAGGCCTTTTACAATTTTTCAAACGTACTTCTTGCAGTATTTCACATATCTAGTAGATAATAATAACTGATATTTATGTTGATACAACCAGTTTCCTATCCATTTGATCTTTCTCGCCGGTCCTTGTTGAAACTTGGAGGCTTAACGAGTCTATTCGGGGTGATGCCTGGGTGTGATTTGGGTGGGATGTTTGCTGTTCCACCAAGAGACACCGTGTATTTTACCCCGAATGATAAGTTCTATACTGTGAATTTTTCTGATTCCCCGTATAACTTTTCACGAGACATTGATATAGAGCAATGGCAGCTACTTGTCAAAGGTGAAGTTGAACATTCTTCTGTCTTGAAGTGGAGAGACATTTTAAACCGAACATCATTCGATCAAGCCGTAACTTTAATGTGTATCGATACGTTGCCTGGGGGTAGCAGTCTTGGGAATGCAATGTGGCGTGGCATTTCGTTGAAATCGTTATTGCAAGATCTTGGCGTGAACGAAGATACTGCCCGTGATATCATTTTTCGTGCAGCAGATGGCTATCACGACAGTATTCCATTTTCGCGTGCTATGGAAGATGATGTGATGCTTGCTTATTTAATGAATGGGGAAAAATTGCCGCAAATGCATGGATTCCCGCTCCGTCTTGTCGTTCCTGGTCTGTATGGCATTAAGAATGTTAAATGGATCACGGAAATTGAAGTCTATGACGGTGATTACCATGGGTATTGGCAGCAAAAAGGGTGGACCGATGAAGGCATCATCAAAATTTTCTCTCGAATCGATAGTCCAGGGCACTACCAAGTTGTTCATGGTCTGGACCAGCGTCTTCGTGGCCTGGCCTTTGGTGGGCCTCGATCGATTCAAGACGTTCAGTTGAGCTTTGATAAGGAAAAGACCTGGGTCTCAGCCGATATTGAACCGCCCCTCTCTCCTTTCACCTGGGTGATATGGAACTATGATTGGGTTGCCCCTCAGCCAGGAAAGCACATGGTCTTTGTTCGTGCGATCGATATCGATGGAAAAGTTCAGACATCAGAGATCACGAGGCCGCAACCTGCTGGAGCGAGCGGGTTGCATTCCATCATTTTAGATGTGAAGCCAGTGTGATGTTGAAGTAGATATGTCTGGGACTATGCTTTCCATGTTGTTTGAATGAAGAGTTCTTTGAGTTGATTCTGGCTGACAAGAGAAGGGGCTTCAGTCAACGGACATTGGGCTTTCTGTGTTTTAGGAAATGGAATAACCTCTCGGATAGATTCAGTTTTTCCGAGAAGCATCATCAGGCGATCGAAACCCAAGGCAATCCCCCCATGTGGCGGGGCTCCAAGTTCTAGCGCTTCCAAAAGAAAACCAAACTTTTCTCTCGCTTCTTCTTTTTGAATTCCTAACAGATCAAAGACTTGTTGTTGGAGAGCCGCAGAATGTATGCGGAGACTTCCTCCTCCTAATTCAAATCCATTGAGGACTAAATCGTATGCTTGTGCACGGACCTTGAGTGGATCGGTATCTAAGAACGGGAGACTGTCCTGGGCGGGGGAGGTGAACGGGTGATGGAGAGAGACATATCGTTCAGTTTCTTCATCGTATTCAAACATCGGAAAATCGAGAATCCAGAGCGGTTGCCAGCTATCAGTTTGGATAAGTTGCAATTCTTCGCCAAAATATGTGCGTAAACGACCAAGGACTTGATGAACGATAAATGGCGTATCGGCTACGCATAACAGCAGATCGCCAGGTTGTGCATTGGGGAGGTAGTGTTGGAGGACTTCAGCATTGAGAAATTTTGCAATGACTGAATCAAGCTTCCAGTTTTCAAGAATTTTGACCCACGCCAGTCCTTTTGCCCCCATATTCTTGGCGACGTCAACGAAATGATCGACGCGACTTCTTGTAAATTCTGCTCCTCCTTTGACCACCAGCCCTTTCACCAGGCCACCGGATTCGACGGTCGTTCGAAACACCTTGAAGTCTGAGGACTTTGAAAACTCAGAAAGGTCTTCAAGAGGGAGGTCGAATCTTAGGTCAGGTTTATCGGTTCCATATTGCGTGATGACTTCATCATAGGTGTAGCGAGGAAATGGATTCTGGAGCTGAATATTCTGGGCATGGTGAAACACCTCACGAATCAAATGTTCTGTCAAATTCAGGATGTCTTCCTGTTCAACAAAAGACAGCTCAAGATCAATTTGGGTAAATTCTGGCTGACGATCAAGGCGAAGATCTTCATCTCGGAAACATCTTGCGATTTGAAAATATCGATCGACCCCTCCGACCATCAAGAGTTGTTTAAACAATTGAGGTGACTGTGGAAGTGCAAAAAACTCGCTGGGATTCACACGGCTGGGGACCAAATAATCTCTCGCACCTTCCGGCGTGCTCTTGGTTAAGATTGGTGTCTCAATTTCGACAAATCCGCTTTCATGAAGCAGGCCTCGAATCCGTTGAGCAACGTTTGAGCGAAGGGCTAACAGTTGCTGCATTTTGGGGCGACGAAGATCCAGGTATCGATATTTCAGCCGAATGGACTCTGACGCTTGAGTCTCGTCTTCCACAGCGAATGGCAAAGGTTTAGACTCATTCAAGATTGTGATGGAGGTTGCTCGTACTTCAATTTCTCCTGTCGGAAGTTGTGGATTGATTGAATCGTCAGGGCGTAACGTAATGCACCCTGAAATTTGTATGACGAATTCGTTTCGCACTTGGCTGGCAATCTGATGTGCCGAAGCTTGTTCTTCCGAATCGAACACAATTTGAGTGAGACCCTGTCGATCTCGAAGGTCGATAAATAAAATTCCGCCATGGTCTCGTCGACCATGGACCCACCCGCTTAACGTGACGGTTTGGCCGACATGAGCTTTCTGTAATTCTCCACACCGATGCGTACGTATCACAATGACTCCTCGGGACGACGTGGTCTATGTTTTACTCTGTTCTGCTGGCTAGTCTTGGCGCCGTGTTTTGTCAATCGTTTCTTCGTGCTTTTGGCCCAGAGTGCCTTTTTGTTTGCTTGTGTCGGTTTCTGTGGTTCGTGAGGTGCATGAAGGAGGTCTCGCAGGGCATTGGTTTCTCGGTCAGTGAGATGCCGACTATTGCCAAGTGGAAGGTTTCCTAAATTTAACGGGCCAAATTTAGTTCTTTTCAGTTTGAGGACGAGGTGGTCAACGGCCTGGAGCATACGTTTGACCTGGTGATTGCGACCTTCATGTATCGTGAGTTCGATCCACGAATTGACCGCAACTTTTCTGACCTTTCTAACCCGTGCCGGTGCGGTTGCCCCGTCTTCCAAGGTCAGGCCTTGTTCTAATTTCTTCAGAGCTTCCTCTGATAAATGACCTTTTATTTTTACCAGATATGTTTTTTCAACATGGAAACGTGGGTGTAAACAGGCTTGTGCAATTTCTCCATTATTTGTGAGCAGTAATAAGCCTTCGCTGTCGTAGTCAAGACGACCGACCGGAAAGGTTCTAACCGACTTTTTATCTAAGAGGTCGGCTACGGTTGGGCGATGTTCTGGGTCCTTCATGGTCGAGACATAGCCTGCGGGCTTATTCACCATAAGAAACACATCTGGAGGTGCTGGTTTGAGGTGACGGCCGTTAACTTTGATATGATCACGTTTCGGGTCGACGCACGTTCCCATGACGGTGACCGCTTTTCCGTTGACGGTGACTCGTCCTTGCTTCATGAGCAGTTCAGCCTGTCGACGAGAAGTGATTCCCGAGCGGGCTATAACTTTTTGAAGCCTGACTTCAGTTGGTGGACGAGAGAGCATCATTCCCATTCAATCGTGCCTGGAGGTTTAGAACTAATATCATAGACCACACGATTGACTCCATTGACTTCATTGATAATTCGATTCGATAGACGTCCCAATAGATCATGGGGCAATTGAGCCCAGTCAGCCGTCATCCCATCAGTACTGGAAACCGCTCTTACGGCAACGACGGACTCATAGGTTCGCTGATCTCCCATGACGCCGACTGTCCGAATCGGGAGCAGGACCGCAAAGTATTGCCACACGTCGCGGGAGAGGCCAGCTTTCATAATTTCATCGGTGACAATGGAGTCAGCTTCACGAAGCATGTGTAATCGCTCTGCGTTGACAGACCCAAGAATTCGTATGGCGAGTCCCGGCCCTGGAAATGGCTGACGCCAGACAAGCTCACTGGGCAGTCCTAATTCAAGACCAAGTTTTCTGACTTCGTCTTTAAATAATTCACGTAGGGGTTCAATCAGTCGTAATTTCATTCGAGCGGGTAAGCCCCCAACATTGTGGTGGGTTTTTATCGTTGCTGAAGGTCCTTTAGTGCTGACGCTTTCGATCACATCTGGGTACAACGTGCCTTGTACGAGAAAATCGACTTTGCCGATCTGTTTCGCTTCGGCATCAAACGATTTAATAAATTGTCGACCGATGATTTTCCTTTTTCGTTCTGGGTCGACTGTGCGACGAAGAGCATGGAGGAAATCGTCTGTCTTGTCGAGCATCTGAACAGGCATTTGATAGTGAGTCGAGAAGGTGTCTTTGAGGAGGGACACTTCATGTTTTCGCATAAGCCCATTATCAATAAAGATACAGGTCAATTGATCTCCAATGGCCTGGTAGGTCAATGCGGCCGCAACGGTAGAGTCCACTCCGCCACTCAGTGCGCAGATGACTTTTCCAGATCCTACTTGCTGGCGGATGTCTTGAATGGCCTGTTGGATGAATGACCCCATCGTCCAGGTTGGACGGCAGCGACAGATCTCGATGGCAAAGTTGGACAGAATATGTTGCCCATGTTCTGTGTGGGCAACTTCTGGATGAAACTGGAGGCAATAAAGTGTCTGTCGAGTTTCGACTCGTTTCATGGCCGCAATAGGAGAATTTCTGGTGTGAGCAATGATTTCAAACCCTTTTGGTAGTTGATCAATGCGATCTCCGTGCGACATCCAAACTGGGAATTTCATCTCACTGGAAAGACCCTGAAAGAGATCAGCATTGTCATCAATGATAAGCTCTGCGCGTCCATATTCTCGATGCTGGGCTTGTCCAACTTTCCCTCCAAAGTGGTGTGTTAAAATTTGCATGCCATAACAAATACCTAAAATAGGAATCCCACTATTCAGAATGGAGGTTTCCGGGCTGAGTGCCATTTCTTCAAGAACACTTCCTGGTCCCCCGGAAAGAATAATGCCTTTTGGGTTATGTATGGAAATTTGTTCGAAGCTCGTAGTGGGAGGGAGGATGATGGAATAGACGGAAAGTTCTCGAATACGGCGAGCAATCAGTTGGGTGTACTGAGAACCAAAATCAAGAATAACTATCGTATCGTAGGCAGACTCCATAATAGGGTGATGTCTCGTATGGACATGGTTGGTCTCGTGTTATGAAAGACCCTTACTCCACATCAGCGCGATAGTTTGGAGCTTCCTTGGTAATGACGACATCATGGACATGGGCTTCACGGAGACCGGCTTGTGTGAGTCGGGTAAACTTGGCTTCCTTTTGGAGTTGTGGAATTGACCGACATCCGCAATATCCCATACCAGCTCTGAGCCCTCCGACGAGTTGATAGACCAGTGCCGATAAGGTGCCTTTGTAGGGGACACGTGCTTCGATCCCTTCCGGAACAAGTTTGGCTGGTGATACCCCCTCCTGGGAATAGCGATCCTTTCCCCCACGTTCCAGTGCCCCTAACGATCCCATGCCTCGGTATTCTTTATAGGCGCGACCTTGAAAGAGCACCATATCTCCTGGAGACTCTTCTGTGCCGGCAAAGAGTGATCCGATCATAATCGAGGAGGCTCCAGCTGCTAAGGCTTTCGTGATATCACCGGAATATTTTACTCCACCATCAGCAATGATGGGGATCCCCTGATCGTGTAGGACTTTTGCGCAGTCTGCAATGGCCGTCAATTGAGGAACGCCTGCCCCTGACACTACACGAGTGGTGCAAATTGATCCTGGTCCTACTCCAACTTTTACGGCATCGACTCCACAGTCAAGTAGATCTTTTGCGCCTTCAGTGGTTGCGATGTTTCCGGCAATGACGTCCAAGTCCGTATATTTCTTTTTGACAAACTTCACCATATTGAGGACGCTTTGTGAATGTCCGTGGGCCGTATCGACGACGATAATATCGACGCCAGCTTTGACCAATCGATCAAGACGTTCTTCCGCATCAGGTCCCACTCCGATGGCGGCTCCCGCTCGTAATCGTCCATGCTCATCCTTGCAAGCCGAGGGGTATTTAATACGTTTTTGAATATCCTTAATGGTGATCAGGCCTTTGAGCTCAAAGTCATCATTGACAACTGGCAGTTTTTCAATTCTGTGTTCATGAAGAATTTCACGAGCTTTTTCTAGGCTGGTACCTTCTGGGGCGGTAATCAGATTATTCTTGGTCATGACCTGCGCGACTTTTAGATCCATTCGTGTTTCAAAACGTAGGTCACGGTTTGTCAGAATGCCAACCAGTTTTCCATTTTGAGTGACCGGGATACCAGAAATTCGATAGGTGGCCATGAGATGTCGAACGTCACGAATTGTTTGGTCAGGGGTAATGGTGACAGGTGAGAGAATCATTCCACTTTCAGATTTCTTAATTTTATCGACTTCTCCAGCTTGGATTTCAGGTGATAGTGCACGATGAATAATGCCAATTCCGCCTTCTCGTGCGAGGGCAATGGCTAATCGTCCTTCTGTCACAGTATCCATGGCCGCACTGAGCAAGGGAATATTAATTTTAATATTCTGTGTCAGGTTTGTCGTGGTATCCACTTCAGTTGGGATGACATCTGATCGAGCAGGCATGAGTACGACATCATCAAATGTTAAACCTATTCGGATTTCTTTTTCCCACATATTGAGAGGGCCTTTTATTTTGCAGTGATTCTCTGGGGGCCGACAGCGTTTCTGTAGCCTATTGGTCTATCAAATACAGTTACATGTTAAGAAATGGAATTATTCGGTTGAATCGTCATGGACACTTGTCTGAGGTTCTCTTGAATATCTGAAAGACCAAAGATTTTTGAGTTGACGCAATCTTCCTTAAAGCGGTTCAACATATTGAACAGAATTAATGAAAATATATGTGTTCAGAGGTCAATGCTCTGCTTGTTCCTGAAGTAAACCCATCGATTCTTCTTCTTGCAATTGATCTTGAGCTTCTTCTGCAGGAACAAACTGTTGCACCCGCATATTTCCACTATCAACCACAAGCACCCCGCCTCGGTTATCCAGGCAAATGCCGTACGGGAAGTTGAACTGGCCAGCGGCGTTTCCAAAGCCTCCCCATTGGGTAATGAAGTTTCCGTCTCGGTCGAACTTTTGAATTCGTTGGTTGCCGGTATCGCTGACATAAACATCACCAACCTCATCGACCGCAATGCCCCAAGGTGAGCGAAATTGACCAGGTTCCTGAGCTTGTGCACTACTGGCATGTCCTGCACCGATGCCACCACCCCATTTTGCAAGGAGTTGCGGTAAAACATTCGTGCTGGTGTCAAATTTTTGGATGCGATGGTTTCCCATGTCAACGATGTAAACTGCCCCGTCTGTTTGATCGACGGCAATGCCTCTCGCAAAGTAGAATTGACCGTCATTATTGCCGAAACTGCCCCATTGCATAATAAATTCGCCGGTCTCATCGAATTTTTGAATGCGGAAGTTTGCGCTGTCGACGACATAAATATAACCACGCACTCGATCGACCGCAACACCCCATGGTGAGTTGAGTTGCCCTTCTCCATTACCTCGAGAGCCGAATTTTGAGAGGTAATGCCCAAGCTTGCCATCAAATTTCTGAATGCGATGATTATTGGTGTCGGCAACGTAGACATCACCTTTTGCGTCGCAGGCAATACCTGTTGCGTTATTGAAACTTCCATTTGCGCCACCAAAATTTCCCCAGAGGAGGATAAAGTTTCCATTCTTTTCGAATTTTTGAATGCGATTATTGCCATTATCAACAACGAAAAGTGAACCCTGACGATCAATGGCCATACCGTAGAGTGGGCTGATGAATTCTCCACCATGTAAGAGCGAAGCGCCTCGACCTGGTTTTCCCCATGTTCCGGTACACACATATCCGGAAGTGTTGAGTAAAATGCTGGAACTGGCAGGAACGGAGACATTGTTATTGATGTCTTTAAACCACACGTAAGCAGTTTTAAGTCCGTCTCCGGCAGACGTTGTAAACGGAATAGTGGCACCAAACCGTTCTTCTGGCTCAACTTCGACCCATCCGGGCATGGTTGCACTCGGGGTCATGGGATTTTCAGACATAAAGTAGGCTGAAACGCCAGTATCGACATCTCTTGCAGAAATGGTGGCCACAAGGTCTGGTGAATTCGTCATTGAAGCACCATGGTTAAGGACAAGGTCAGGATTTTGCGGTGCGGTGATATCAATCAGCGTTGGCGTTGCAGAATATTCCTCAGAAAGGATGCTTTCACTGCCTTCATCAGTCACTGAGCTGAGCGCATAGTAATAGGTGGTAGCATTCGTTAACCCAAGGTGTGTGTACGGAGTTGTGACACCTTCAATTTTTGTTGAATTTTGTGGAGTGACTTCGGGTACGGTGCTGAAGTAAAGGTTATAACTGACTGCGTCTGGAACCTCGAGCCAACTGATAAGGTTTTCTGAGTCTCCCGATTTGACTGTCATATTTGTAGGGGTTGCAAGGTCCGCAGGTTCTTGTGTCTGGCTTTGTTCTCGTCCTCTCGCAAGTTCTTCCTCGGTTGGCGCAAACTTTGTGAGGCGATTGTTTCCACTGTCGATCACATAGACGTACCCTTCTTTGTCGACAGCAATGCCAGAGGGAAAGTTCAGTTGACCTTCCGTGAGTCCACGATTGCCCCAAGAACAGAGAAAGGTTCCACTGGAGTCAAACTTTTGAACTCGGTGATTGCCACTATCGACGACATAGATGTTTCCCAGCGCATCACAGACGAGACCCCATGGTGATTTAAATTGGCCTGATCCGTTTCCTTCTTTTCCCCATTTCAAGAGAAAGTTGCCGCGGGGATCAAATTTTTGAATTCGATGATTCCCTTCATCTGCCACATAAATATTCCCGACAAAATCTACGGCAATGCCTCGCGGATAAAACATCGCCCCATCGTAGGCCCCATCACGGCCCCACTTGAGTAGCGGGGTTCCATCAGCTTGGAACTTTTGAATTCGAGCATTACTCGTATCTGATACGTACAGATAACCATGTTGATCAGTCGCGACACCCCAGGGGACATCAAACTTTCCCGCCTCAGCACCGCGCCATGCAAAACCGAATTTCCCCCAGGCATTTATGAGATTGCCATCTAAATCAAATTTCTGGACTCGGTTGTTCCCACTGTCAGCTATATAAATCACTCCATCCGGAGAAGTCGCTAATCCTCGAGGGTAATAAAACTTGCCTTCCTCAGAGTCAGGCTCGTCTCCCCATCGAGCGAGAAACGTGCCTTCTTTATCAAACTTTTGAATGGAGTGATTGTCGGTGTCGGACACATAAATATTTCCATCATGATCAATGGCAATACCGGTCGGTGAACTAAATTCACCATCATCCGTGCCCTCTACCCCAAACTGCATGATGTTCAAATAGGGGGAAGGGATCGACATGACTTCTTGTGATTCAAGGCTTTCGCCCTCAGAGGTAATGGCCGTCACCACGTAGTGATAGCAGAGATTGTTCGATAAATCGTCATGCACATAGGGGCTCATGGCGCCTTCAATTGTGGTGGCGTTTTCTTTTTTAAGGCCAATGACGGGGTTGAAATCATCACTGCTCGCAATGGGTCGATTGAGTTCACTTGGTTTAATGGTGACGCCCTTTGTCGACTGAAAGTGGAGATTGTAATAGAGGGCTTCAGGGACTGGATCCCAGGTAATGGTGATGCGACCATTGTCTGGCTTTGCCTTGACGTTTTCAGGGGCAGCGGGGAGCTGTTCGTCACTTGTTCCACCTCCCCATTCTTCTTCTTGGCCTTCAATCGACAGCTTTTGGTGGAAAGAATGAGTAGTGGTTTGTCGTTTATTCACCATCCAGTCGCTCATAATCCCTCTGTATCTTGAGAAATTGTAATATTTCTCAAACGAGTCTCCGTGTGGTCACGATAGGCTCGTTGATTAATTTTAATAATAAATCCAATTACTTACGAAGAAGTCTAGCAGGCAGGTTTTCTGGAAGTCAAGGTAAGAGACGTGCCTAGATATGAGAATGATAAAGACCAAAAACATGTAAAAGAATACAGGAGATTTTTCTTGAAATTGATCCTTCGTTATTGCTTCTCAGTCGAACTGCTCTCAGCCAATCTATAAGTCCATATTTATAAATGAGTGATTCACAACGTTTCTCCAAGAGTCATTGTGAACAATGAGCTAGTGAAACACCAGGAGCCCTAATGATTGTCATAATGCCGTATTCAGGGATCAGGAAGATCATCGGTTATAAGCGCATGGATGTCACAATTCTTAAGTAAGCTTGTGAACGCATACAGCTCTTTTCTTTCGAGCAATGGAACTGAAAGGGTTCTTCCTGATTTCTGTTTCCTGATTATCCTAGCCCCCTAATTTGGTGACGTTGGATGCTTGTGGCCCCTTCGCACCTTCTACAAGGTCAAATTCGACAGCTTCACCTTCTTTTAAGGTTTTAAACCCCTCGCCCTCTAAGGCAGAGTAATGCACAAAGACATCTTGTCCATCTTCGACATGAATAAATCCAAAACCCTTTCGATCATTAAACCACTTCACTGTTCCTTTACTTTTCACAGGGACCTCCTACAATAAGTTATAACGTTAAGGTGATTGAATACTTGTGTCGTGTGCTAAATCTTAATTGCATCGCCTAAGAAACAACCTGTTGTATTTGCTGAGGTACATACCTGAAACGTGAAGCGCTATCAGCTAAAGAAGTTTCGGTTCATTCAAGACACGAGATAGACAAAAAAAAACCGCAGAAAGGGTTTGTTCTTTCTACGGCATTAAACATAAAGTGACTTGTCACGATACAAATCCAAAAAAAAAGACAGCAGGATTTAGCATAGAATACGTTCGGTGTCAATAACCGAATCGGTTATCAATAGGGGAACTAGTTGAAAAACTGGTTAACTTTGAGCTGGCATCATCCACTCAGAGCCTGGCTAAAGTTGAAGCAAGGGCCATGCTTTAGGTGAATCTGTGGAATTCTATCGTGTGCCCGTTTTGCATGTCATCCTCGATGGATAGGTGTCGCAGGTTCCGGCAAGAACGTATAGAAATGGCACATGTTGATAGTGGTGTTACGAGAGGCGTGTGGATAGGATGTTTCATTGCTGGTATGGTCCAGATGCTCTATGATTGTTTCCGTCATGAGCCCATGTGACTTGCCTTCCACTGTTTTTGGTACTGATTATGAAGTCCAGAATAGCGCGGATTTCGAAAGCCAACAGTGCCGGAGGAAGATAGTTTGTTTCGAATAGGTCAATCGTATTTTTACTGCCGTACTCTTTTCGAATGCCGTCCGTGATATGAAGGTCGTGGTTATGCAAGTAAACGGATAAGACCCCAAACACGCAATTCTTTCTTCCCACAAGGTTTCTTTGTTTACACTCCTGGACCGCTATATCATTCGTGAGCTGTTTTCCCCGTTTCTTTCTACTCTGACAGCGCTCTGTTTCATTATCTTTGCCAAGGAGATGCTGCGATTAATTGATCTCCTTGTGTCCAAAGGCGTGGGTGTTTGGTCACTGCTAAAAATTATTGCCTACCTGATGCCGTCCTTCTTAGTACTGACCTTACCCATTGCCTGTTTAATTGCATCGATATCAACCTTCAGCCGGTTGTCCTTCGATAATGAGTTGATCGCTATGCGTGCCGTCGGGATGAGCCTCTGGCGACTGAGCGTTCCAGTCTTGATGTTTTCGATTTTTGTCTTCTTTACCACATTGTTCTTATCTCAGTGGGGACAGCCCTGGTCCAATGTGTCATTAAAAGGCTTGGCGATGAGCGTAATTGAGGATCAACTTAGCCTGGCGCTTGATTCCGGGGTGTTTAATGAGCCGATCCCAAATCTGACGATTTACGTTCCGGACCCGAAACACGCGCAGCGTGTTCGAGGGGTGTTTATTTCAGACCAACGTGATCCGGTCAAGCCATTAATTATTGTGGCGAAATCATTTCGGGTTTTACATGATGGAGGACGAAAGCAGTTGGGATTACGGTTGTTGGATGGCGCCATTCATCAGGTGCCTCCTGATCTGCGGTATTATCACGAGGTGGGTTTTGAAACCTATGACTTTTGGATGGACGTTCCGCCGCCAGAAGGGATGGGGACGACGCAACGAAAAAGTTATCAAGAGATTATTCAAGATTTGGATACCTCAAACTGGCAAGACTCAGGACAACTCCGTCGGTTAATGGAGCATTACAAGGATTTGGGTTTCCCGGTCTCGGCTTTGTTACTCGGCCTGCTGGGCTTTCCGATTGGAATCATTTCCAAACGATCAGGGAAGAGCGGAGGATTCGCCATCGGCATTGGAATCATCGTGGGATTTTACTTGCTCAATATCATGGGAGAATTTCTTGTCACAACCTACGTCGTTCATCCGTTTATCGGCGCGTGGTTTCCCAACGTGATGATCTTAGGTTTAACCGGGTTTCTCTATGTGAGAGCCAGTAGGAATTAGTCGTATGGGTGTTTTGTTTTGGTACATGTTTCGCCAATACACCAAAGTGTTTCTTATGTGCGTGAGTGCGTTATTGACGGTCTACCTTGTGGTTGACTTTTTCGAAAAACTTCGAAAATTTCTCAAATATGATGCGGATCTGTCCTCCATGCTGCTGTATTTTTTCTACCGAATCCCAGATATTTGTTTTCAAATTACCCCACTTGCTGCGCTCATGGGAACATTATTAACGCTTGGCTTCCTCAATAAAAGTGCCGAAATTACAGCGATGCGGAGCTGCGGTATGAGTTTTTATCAAGTTGCCTCACCGTTCTTCGCCGTTGGAATTATTGTGAGCGCCATTTTATTTAGCTTTACTGCGGTGTTTGTGCCACTCGCGAATATTCAAGCGGATTATGTCAGGACGGTGCTCATTGAGAAGAAGCCTGCGGCACTGTCGGTGTCTCCGGATCGTGTGTGGTTGCGATTAGGACAAGATGGACTGCTCAAGATTGGTGAGGTGAAGGATGAGGGACAGCGTCTCAGCACGATTAGCTTGTATCGAGTGGATGAACAGTTTCAACTGCATGAAATTATCGAATCTCCAGAGGCACGATATGCAAACAAAGGATGGGAGTTGCGTGACGCCACACGCCGTGTCGTGCAAGCGGGAGGCGAAGTGACCGCTGACCGTTATGCGCAATTAGCACTGGGGCTTCCTCTTACTCCTGAAGACTTCCGGACATGGCTGGCGCTGGATTCGAAAAATATGACACTCAAACAGCTAGGAGCGTATGTCCAGCGATTGAAACGAGATGGTCACAGTAGTAGTCGTTTTGCCACAGACTATTGGGGGCGAGTGGCGTTTTCAGCCATGACGTTGGTCATGACGATTTTGGGGCTAGCCATCAGTTTGTTGAAAACAGGAGTTCGTGATCATGCCGTCGCAAAGGGCATCGGACAAGCCTTGGGAATTGGATTCCTCTTTTGGGTGACGCATTCCTTTGGTATGGTACTCGGAAAAAATGGAGCCCTTGTGCCCATTGCTGCAGGGTCGTTTGCTTGTCTGATGTTTTTAGTGATTGGGTTGAATCTGTTCTTAAGAACCAGGTGACGACCCTCCTTTTCTTTCCTTTGTGCCACCTGATGGGTAGTCGTGTGAGAGGTGCTCTTCCCTATCAGTCTTCAAACGCCTTCTCATTTTGTTAACCGATTTTCCCTCTTTTTCTTTCTTTTCAAGAATTTCCTGTCTATTCGTTCCTGTTGAATGTTTCATGTTCTGAATTCTTAGAGGGGAACGTCTCGTGTTCTTCAATGTTGTTGCCTTCCAGGAGGCCTTAACTCTTTTCTGAATTGTCCCGAAATAGAGAGATGATAGAGGAACTGTGTATATGAATTGCCGTGGGGGGAGTGCACGTAGTGCTATGAGATGATCTAACGAAATGTGGTGATAAAGGCAAACTATCCGTAAGGGTAGGACGCAAAGCCGAGAGACCTGCACTGATTCTGATTGATTGTAGGTTCGTCTGGTTGCCGAACGAAAATTTCAGGCGACTATGGCATGAGCGTTCATCCGGAAGGATGGACGCTTTTTTTTGCCATGAACAAGATTGTTTAAACACCGCGGGGGGTGTGCTGACTCAGGAGAATTGGATGGCCAAGCAGTCTCATCATGTTGATGTTGGAGAGCCAGCGGCTCGCATGGACGTGCCTGTTCATGCGTCTGAGAAATCAGGTTCTCCTCTTTCTCATCAAGATCCTGCGGAGATCTTAAAAGAGTTTTTCCCAATGATTCGTCGAATTGCCGGGAATTTAGCCTCACGAAATCCGGCATCTCTCGATATTGAAGATCTCACGAGTGCTGGGGTGATTGGGTTATTGGGAGCTATAACTCGCTTTGATCCTGAACGGGAAACGAAATTTTGGACGTTTGCAGAATATCGCATTCGCGGGATGATGCTTGATGAAATACGGGCAATGGACTGGATTCCGCGTTCTGTTCGTGCACGAAATGATCAAATTCGCCAGGTCAGTACAGAGTTTGTGCAAAAAGAAGGACGATATCCCACCAGAGATGAGATTGCGGCACTTTTGGGGGTCACGCAGGAAGAGTTAGATGCCACGTCTCTTCGAGAAACACGATTGCTCAGTCTTGATGTGCCGATGGGGTCTCAAGAAGAAACCTTTACACTCAAAGACGTGTTGCCCGATGAAGAACAATTGGATCCATATGCTGTGTGCTTATCGTCAGAGTCTAATCAAGCGCTTGATGTGGCTCTGGCGAAATTATCGACTCGGCAGCAAGATGTGTTGCAGCACTATTATTTTCACGGGTTAACGATGAAGGAAATTGGGGCTCGCTTAGGGTTAACTGAGTCGGGTGTGTGTCGGGTGCATACCGAGGCCCTGCGGAAGTTACGAGTCGGGCTCAAAGATTTTGAAGACGCTTCAAATGGGAAATTGCAGAAATTTCAGTCAAAAAAAAGACATTCCAGAAAAAAACGATTGGCTCAGTCATGTAAACTAGACGAAGCCAAAAGCTGAATCAGACCTGGAGCCGGCCAGGGGGAACAAAGAACTCATGCCCACCAATCGAGGCAACTTTATGACTGACCGTGGCCCATCTGGGAGTCTCAACTAATCGAGGGTTATAAAATAAGAGTGCGCCTTGTACGATTTTTCTTCCATCCTGTACCATCCGCCAAGCTAGCAAACTATCCTGCATTCGTGATTCACTAATTCTATGCCGAACATCCTCTGGTGTTGCGTGATTCCAGGGTTGAAACTGTAAACGTTTCAGGACGGTGCCTTTCACAGTTCCGTCGCTCTGGTATTTGGCATGCATTCGATTTCGAATGACGGCAGCAACCGCTAATTTTCCAGCAAAACTCTCTCCACGCGCTTCAAGGTAGATCGTGAGGGCTGCAAGTCGGTCGTCAGTGAGCGGTGCGGTGGTTTCAAGGAGAGATTGAGCAACAACTGATTGTAGGTCAGGTTTTTTTTGCACAAGTATGAACGGAGAAAATGCCGCAGAGTTGTTTGTTCCCGTAGGAAGGAGCACGACCAGGATGATCACAATCCCCAAACTCAGAATGAATCGACATAAATGTTTTATTGCGTTCGGCATCTCGTATTCACCATGACTAAAGGGTTGGGGAATCTCAGGTTCATTGCATTTCAATGGGTGCCTGCCTGTCGCAGTTCTATATGGCAAGGGTCATGCCCTGGGAGTTGAGCTATGGCTGTCGTTCATATTTGTTCGTGAATAGCGTATATTGTAGGAGTATTGAGAGAAAACTGGAGCAATAGTGTATAGAACTATTTCAAAAAGTCAATGAAATTGAGGTGTATTCTGTTAAGGAAGTTGACATTTAAAAGATTCATTCTAGATGGTTAAAAAAGGTTTTCGCCGAAATAGACAACAAAATCAGTGACTATTTGGCATGACAAGAATATCGACGACTCTCTGTTAAGTTTTAAAGTACATAATAATAACCGTCGCCTTCAGGCAGAATGATGAGGGAATTTACGATATCGACGTGAAACTGTGAGAAGGCGTCTCTCCTGCTAAGCACGAGCGGACATATTGAGGGAGGTATTGCAATGAATGGTCAACGGATTCAATCTTTGATTGTTGTTGGATTAGTCATCGGGGTATTGATGGCCGGATTTCTTGCACCTCAAAGCGTGTTTGCCACACAACGAATTCAGGATGCTTTATCGGCCTCACATCTTCATCGGGCTAAACTGTATGTGGCGGCAGGAGATTATCGACGTGCGGTTGAAGCTTGTCAGAAGTATTTGGATGAGGTTCCTTCCGTTGAGGGCTATGTGTATCTTGCCTATGTTTATGAGGCGATCGAGGGGTATCTCGCAGATCTACAAAAACGCGATGACTGGGTCAAGGTGGGACAGGTGGCATTAAATCTGACCTCACGAAAACTTATTGACATCATTGACCCACCAAACGTCATGCCACGCATGGCTCGAGAAATGATTCACGAAGGTCTTCGTCAACAATTTGATATCACTTCGGCGATGGCCAATCGACTGGATTCGAAACATACCGAAAAGATGTGGATTCAACAGAATGCTTGGCGAGAAGCCCATCCGGGTGATTGGTGGTCCGGAGTGCCGGAAAAATGGGATTGGTGAAATCGTGAAGCGTCGTTCGTGCCTGCGCGCTGTAGCGCTTTCAGCCTTCGTAGCCACTTCGGCGAAGTAGGCCCGGCGCGCAAGCGTGAAGCGACGGCACGATACGAAATACGAACGACGAGATACGAACTGCGAGCAACGAGATACGCGTAAGAATGTTGACAGTATCCGGAATCTCAGTTTAGGATGAAGACTTGCTGAATTTGGTTTTCACTCATGTATAGCAAAGGGGGCGCGCGTGTCCACATTGGTTGCACAAGCTACGGCAGAAAATTGGGAAACTGAAGTTGCGACATCCTCAGATATTGTGATGGTAGATTTTTGGGCAGTGTGGTGTGGCCCTTGTCAAATGGTTGCCCCTGTCGTCGAAGAATTAGCCCAAGAATATCAGGGCAAACTGAAAGTCATGAAGCTAAACACGGATGAAGTTCCTGAAGTTGCGGGAAAATTCCAAATTATGAGTATCCCGACAATTTTGTTCTTTAAAGGTGGCGAGCCAGTCGAGAAAATCGTTGGTGCTCGCTCTAAACAGCAATTTAAACAAGTGATTGATTCCCTCCTGGCACAGTCATCCGCAACGGCATAAGCCCGTTGCGTCGATGACGGGGTTCTATGCTCACTGAGCTCCGCATTTCCAACTTTGCGCTTATCGATCAATTGCAGCTTGAATTTCCGGAAGGGTTCATCGTCTTCACCGGAGAAACAGGCGCAGGCAAATCGCTCCTTGTTGATGCTCTGGAGCTCATTGCTGGCGGTCGTGCCTCTGCTGAACATATTCGGTCCGGAGCGGAGCAAGCGACCATTGAAGCCGCGTTTGCGTTACCTTCCAACAGTTCACTGATTCCTCAACTTGAGGAGCAGGACCTTTTGAGTGATGGCGAGACCGACCTCATCATCAGGCGAGTCCTTTCCCGCAACGGAAAAAATAAAACCTATATCAATGGGGCTCTTACCCCGATTCAAGGTGTCCAGATCATCACAAGCCGCTTGCTTGATATTCATGGGCAGCATGATCAGCAGTCTCTCTTGTCTGCGCAGGCGCAACTTGACGTCCTAGATGGCTTTGGCCGGACGAAGACGTTGAGAGAGTCGTATGCTCAAACATACCAAGAGTGGCGTCGGCAGGAGCGTGCACTAGCTGACAAGATGACGAAACGTGATGAGCAGGGCCGTCATCTGGAGATGAAACAATTCCAGTTTCAAGAGTTACGAGAGGCGAATCTTCAGGTTGGCGAAGAAGAATTCCTGACCCAAGAACATCAACGCCTTCGTCATCGAGAGCGGATTGGTGAAATTGTGGAGCACGCATATCAACTCTTATATGAAGGTGATGCCTCCGTCATGGAACAGTTGCAGATCATCACAACTCGTATTCAAGAACTTGAGGCGATTGATGTAAGTGTTAGAGAATGGTCGCCGTTAGGGGAAACGGCAACCGTCACGCTTCACGAATATGCAGACCGCCTTCGAAGCTATCGCGATACGCTTGAGTATGATCCGGGACGGCTTGGTGACCTGGATGATCGCATAGCCAAACTTCAGCGATTGAAAAAGAAGTATAGTGCGTCAATCGATGAATTAATTCTGTTGCATGACGAATTGGAAAGCGAACTGAGCGGCAACAGTGATGTTGATCAGCAAATTGAGCAATTACGCCAACAGGTTGAGGGGTTACGTGGCCAAGTAGAAAAAACGGCGCAAGACTTATCAGGAAAGCGTCGTAAGGCAGCAAAGAAATTAGAGAAAAAGATTGCTGAGGAGTTTACCGAGCTGAAAATGAGTAACGTCCGACTCACTGTCCAGATGGATGAATTGTCAGATGTTGAGAAGTTTGGCCCTACAGGGAAGGATACGGTTGAATTCATGTTTTCAGCCAATCCTGGAGAACCGCTACATCCACTGGCAAAGATTGCTTCAGGAGGAGAATTGTCTCGAGTGATGTTAGCCATGAAGGCAGTTCTGTCCGAGGCCGACGAAATCCCCGTCTTGGTGTTTGATGAAGTCGATGCGGGGGTAGGGGGTGGAGTAGGGGGTGTGATCGGAAAACGGCTACGCGATGTCGCTCAATACCATCAAGTCTTTTGTATTACGCATCTTCCACAACTCGCCTCCCAGGCGCACGCCCATTATCACATAGAAAAAGAGTCAGCAAAAAACAAAACAGTGACGCGGGTCCGTCAACTTGCGGAAAAAGGACGTGAGGACGAAATTTCAAGAATGCTGGGGGGAGCGGAAGTCACGAAAGTTATTCGTCAAACTGCAGTGGAGATGCTGAAGAACTCGGCTTCTTCCAAAAAGAGAAAATCTACCTCATAGACCTGTCAGGTTTGTCCGGCTAAGTCCATGTCCTCTGGTCTGTTCCCCTATACACCTTTTCCTCAATTTAAGTGTACCTAAGTAAGCATGATTAGTCGGTGTAAGGGGCGAACTACTGGACATCATGAATCTTTGCCGCCAGATAAGTGCAACACAATGAAGCTGTTCCAACAATCAGTTCTGCCTCTAGGCGCGTTGGTGCTTGTCCTTCGCGCACATGCCGAGCTTTCTCGGAAGCGTATCCCCACAATTTTGTCAAGGCCTCGTCCAATGGCTTCGGGAAGAGGTCGGGGTACCGTTTGAGGATTTCCCCCAATGTTGCTTGTGCGTTCTTACTGACCTCCCTTGCTGTGCACTCCAAAGCTCCCATTGCGTGACTGATGGCTCCAGTAAGGTCAGAGTCAGGGCGCCTCGAAAGGTCTAGCAAGGCTTCATGAATCTCCTTCCGAGCTGTCGGAAGTCCGGCTTGCTCTAGGTTTTCGCGAGCCGCGTCTACTAAAGATGCGAATGCCTCAGGCCCTCGAGTCTCGAGTAGTCCATTGACCATCCGCCAACCGACACCAGCTTCGAAAAAGTATTCGTTGATAAGATCTTGCCACTGCGTCGCCCCCTCAAATTTATCTGATTCTTCAAGGTTTCGGTAGAGAGCCTCGACGAAATCGTAGACACGATACCAAGGACATCCCTCTATGAGATTCCGACACTCGTCCCAGATATTGGGGTATGAACTCCAATTGGATTGGTTAGGTAGTTGGCGCAGGACTGTACATAGTATATCTCGCAAGTCCTCTGGGGTAAGCTTGATTTCGGCCTTTGCTATTTGCAAGATGGCCCCACGTACTTCGTCGGGAGCGTCTTCCCTGATTGTGATTTCGCGCTCATTGGGGCCGTGCCCGAACCGGCGAGAAAAACGTTCTTCCTTCATTGCCTGATCCTGAGTTTTGCAGATCGTATAATTCTTGAATGTATTTAGTCAGTCTATCCTACTTTTTAGGCAAATTTCGTTGAAAGATTATGTAAAGTGTGTGAGGCCTCCATGACCAGATAGGATATTCTGTTACGCTTTATTAAATTATGAATTTATATTTTCTTGTCAAGTGAATGTTCTACCCACTCTAAACATCTATATTATCTGCATTATTTCCTAGTAATACCTGAAAAACTTTTTCAATCATTGGCTGGTACTTCATTAGTCTTGCGGTAATAACATCAAACTTGTGAAGGTGCTTTAAAACCTTTTTCCACGTTGACGAGTTTTTTATGTTTTCTTGCTCTTTCTTGTCCAGGTAGTAGAGTTCTGTAACTTCGGCAAGCATACGTTTGAACGCTTTTTTCAATCCACGGGCACCATGAATGTTGTATCGCGCAATAGCATCTTCGCTCAATCGGATTAACTCGAGGAGTATTTTCTTAAGTGTTAGTGAGACCTCCGCTTTCTCAACTTGTTCCTGTAATTCTCTAATACTCAACCGAATAGCTTCAATGTCGTTGGGAGTTAATTCTTCTTCTGAGGGTAAGCTAGTGGCGCACACTTTAAGTAATGCTCTTTCAGCATCTGTTATACCTCGAACTGGCTGATTGACCGCAGGTACATAAAAAATTTGCACGATACTTGTTAAGCCGTTAAGAAGTACTTCCCGTTGATCATTATTGAGTGCTGGAGTACTGTTCAAATCCTCTATGAATTGTTGATGCAGTCGTTGTATTTCCACCAGCGCAGTCATAGACATTGCACTACGATCCTGCTCCTTCTTGGGCTGGTCGATATCGAATAGCAATTGTGGAAGATAGAGTTATTGTCAAATCTAGTGCACGAAACGTTGCTCACGCGGCGACTGAGTTTGGGCTTGTGTCTTCCATGCCATCAGTCAATTGAATACCTGCGATGACTTTGGGTAACTCTCTAAATCCTCGCAACCGTCGCCAAGTTTTCTCTGCACACTGCCCCAACTTAAACATCATGTGCAGCATCCCATCACGGGTCAGGCATCCCTTGGTGCGGGCCGTCCGATGGCGAATCGTTCCAAACGTCGATTCGATGGGATTCGTGGTGCGCAGACTCGGCCAATGAGCCGCTGGAAACGTATAGAACATCAAGAGCTCTTCTCGATCCTTCTGCAAACACGCCGTGGCCTTGGGATATTTGAGCCCATACGTGTCGAGAAACACGTCAACGGCTTTCTCCGCCAGCCCTTTGCTCTCCGCCCGCCAGATCTCTTGTAAGGCGTGTTTGGCTTTTGGGTGCACGCTTTTCGGGAGTGCATTCAAGACATTCTGCGTCTTATGACACCAACAACGTTGGTGGCGTGTGCCGGGAAAGACTTCTTCCAACGCCGCCCAAAATCCAAGGGCCCCATCACCAATGGCTAACGCGGGGTTGGTGAGCCCTCGTGCTTTCAGATTCAACAGCACTTCGCGCCAACTCTGGGTCGACTCACGCATCCCGTCTTCCATGGCCAACAGATGCTTCTCCCCATGGACATTCATGCCGATCATGACCAAGGCACACAAGCGTTGCGTCTCCGCTCGCAAGCCGCTATAAATCCCATCCACCCAGATATAGACCCATTGGTCAACATCGAGTCGCTGGTGCCGCCAACAGTCATATTCTTCCCGCCAGATCTGCTTGAGCCGCGCCACCGTACTGGCCGACAACCCTTCGGCCTCAGGGCCGACGAGGGCTTCCAGGGCGGGCTGCATCTCTCCCGTGGAAATGCCTTTCAAGTACAACCACGGGATTGCGGCTTCCAGGCTAGCCGTCTTACGCACATACGGAGGAACCAGCGCCGAATGAAATGTAACCGGGGACCCCAGGCGACTTCGCACTTTGGGGACCTGCACCGTCACGGGCCCAATGGCCGTTTGAATGTCGCGCGCTGGATGATGGCCACTGAGGACGACCCTGGCATTTCCCTGCTCATCTCGTTGGTTCGCATAGGTGGCCAAGAGGTCGGCGACCTCCGCTTTCAGTGCCTGGGCAATCAGCTGTTGTGCGCCCGTCCGAATTAAGTCCGTCAGCGAATCTTTCGTGTCTCGATCTTTTTGCTCCGTCTTGGTACGCTCTTGCATCGTGGCGTCTCCTTCTTTTGAGGTTGTGTGTGGATGTCTTGCAACACCCATTGCAACCCGAGACGCCGCGTCTTTTCAACTCACTCCATGCACTACTTTCAAATATAACTCTGGAAGATATTCCCATGCCCTTTGTTGGGGGTCTAATACGTTAAGGACTGCAAGTAGGCGTCCTGCGGAATTATTGTATTGTGGTTTTTTCACGAGACACTTCAACTAACTGATACAAACATTTCTTCAGTATTAAAAATAGGCATTAAAGGGGTCCATGCAATTGAATTTGCTAAGCAGTTACATTTCGATTCATTTTCCCATTCCCTGTCACCATTTGACGATTGGTGTCGTTGCTTGAAATTGCACTATGCATTATAGAGATCCTTAAGTTTTTTGGGCTAAGGCAGAGGTCAAAGCTGTGCATGTGCTTCTACTCGGGCTCGACGGCGAATAGGGCGGACAGTCACTTCAACTTTGTGGTTGAGGTTATTTAAAACCTTAACTAAGCGATCGATCGTAAAGCCTTTCAGATCACCATTTTTGATCCGGCAAATGTCTGCTTGATCAATGCCCGTCTGGAGGGACGCTTGCCGTTGAGACCAGCCTTTTTTGTCGAGAATGTCGATGATGTTTCCACACAAATCTGCTTTGACTAGCTTTGTGTCCGCATCAGGTAACCCGACATCTCCAAAAGGATTGTCACTGCCCCTGATGACTTCCAGTTTTTCTTTCTTCATGATTGTAACTCCCTTTTTAGTTGCTTAATCCTATCCTCTATCACTTCAAGTTCTTTCTTGGGTGTTTTGATGCCTTGAGTCGATTTCTTTTTAAATGCATGGATGACCCACATGTCTTCTCCAAGCTGAACTGCATAGATTGTTCTATACGCATCGCCCTGATAAGGCAGGGCAACTTCCAGAATCCCAGAACCAAAACCCTTCAATGGTTTCGTGAGTTGAGATTTTCTACCTGTGGCCGCGAGTCGAAGTGTAGTCATGATTTGGTCTTGGGCATCAATCGGGAATCGGGTGAAAGTCTTGTGCGCGGCTTTAATCCATGAAATTCTCCTGATCATTAATGAATGATGGTATATTTACCATCATTTGTCAAGGAATATATGTCATAATATTTCAGGCAGATTCAAGTAAGGAATTAGGTGCATGCTTTAAAAGAGATGATTGCACCTAACTATTCATGGTAAATTATTGGAGATTTATAAAAACCGAATGACAACATAGTGTTTCGAGAGATATTGATGATGAACGTAGAAGATTTACGAGAATGCCGATGAACACTATGGCATCGAATATGAAAGAAGAGATCAGTGAGGCCATCAACCGTCAAGATGAACAGGCCTTGTTGCGCAGGTATCACGAACAGGGAGAGTTTTTAGCGCTTGATTCTTTTCTCTCTCAAGAGGCGATTCATGACTTGATGCAGGAGGTTGAGCATGTTCGTCCTCAACTGAACCGCAACTTTATTCCCGGGCATAAAAAAGGCGGAAGCGTCAGCTATTTTATCGTTAAGGAATCAGCTCCGTCACTGATGGCGTTGTATAAAGATCAGGCATTGATTGACTGGCTCAGTCAGCTTGCCGGTGAACGCTTGCTGCCCTGTCCAGAGGATGATCCGCATGCCTGTGCTTTGTATTTTTATACCGAAGCCGGAGACCACATTGGCTATCATTACGATACGTCGTACTACAAAGGTGCGCGCTATACGGTCTTGATCGGCTTGCTTGACCGTTCAACAAGCCGTCTTGAATGTCGATTGCATACCAAAGATCCATCCAAAGAGACAACGGAGTTAACACTGGATACGAAGCCGGGCTCGTTCATCTTTTTTAATGGTGATAAACTTCATCATGCTGTGACGCCGCTTGGGGAAAATGAAGAGCGTATTGTTCTCACGCTGCAGTATGTGACCAATCCTGAAATGGGCCGGTTCAATCGGTGGTTTTCCAATATGAAAGATGCGGTGGGGTATTTTGGGTTGTCAGCATTGTTCCGACGTTCGTAGGGGAAACAACCCGTCGTTCGTTGCTCGTATTTCGTATCTTACCTATCTTAATCTGCTCTTTCGCTTCACGAACGACGCTTCACGAGTAACGATATACGTTTTTTTCAAGTTTCTGCGCCAACCAAGACGACGGTAATATTATCGTCTCCTCCCAGTCGATTAGCTGTTTCCACGAGCTGCTGACAGGCGTCTTTCAGAGAATGATTATGTTGACGAATCACGTTAAAAAATTCCTCGTCTGTCATCATTTTGGTCAATCCGTCTGAACATAGTAATATCTTGTCAGTTGGTTGAAGTGGTTTTGTTTGGACCGAGGCTTCAACGCTTGATTCGATCCCCAGTCCTTTTGTGAGCACGTGTCGAAGCGGGTGGGTGAGTGCTTCGTCTCGTGTAATAATGCCCAGATCAATACGGTCTTCCACTAAGCTATGATCTCGGGTTAACAAGGTTATGGTATCGTCTTGAATAAGATAGGCTCGGCTATCCCCAACGTGCGCGATGGTTGCCTGCCAAGGATTTTCTTCTGTTATCTGTAACACGACAGCCGTCGTGCCCATTCCTGAGTACTCGGGGTATTCTCGTGCATGGGTTCGAATGGCCTGATTCGTTGCTGTGAGTGCGTCGCATAACAGGTGCTCGCGGTCTTCAGTGGTCAATGATTTCTTATTGGCTTGCTGTTGTTCAACGAACGGTCCGATTGTCTCGATGACAAATTGACTGGCGATTTCACCACCGGCGTGTCCCCCCATCCCATCGGCCACAATCCATAAATTCAAGGTGGGATGTATCGCAAAGGTATCCTGGTTGACCTTACGGACTCGTCCGATATCGGTTTGTCCCCATCCTTGCCACTTCATCGTGATTGCTTGGTCCTTGGTTTCATGTAGGCAGGAAGTACTGCTGGTTGAAAACGCTGTTTGAGTTGCTCAAAGATACGTTCGGCAAGGGGCTCAAGATTCTTGACGTCCATCTCATTATATTCAAGAAGCCGAGTCCCCGCATCTTTATCTCCAGTACACCAAGCTTGCCAAAGAAGCACCGCGTCCCATCCTGTCAGGCCTTCAACGTTAGAGGGCCTCTGCAAATCGAACTCTCCTTCAATATGTTTGAGCCCACCTTTATACCCAAGCCGTCTGGCAGCAAAGCACAAGTCAAAATGCGGATGATCGAGTGAAATACGAGGATACTTGGTACGAATATAGGGCAGGTCAAACCCGGAACCGAAAAATGTGACGAGGAGATCATACTGTTCCAGTTCCTCACAAAGTCGGTCGTGGGTCAGGGTATCCTCATGGACGAGTGCCGTCATGCCGTATTTACCGTAAATGCCAACAACGGTAATATAGCCAGAGGCGGCTGGAGCTCCGTTTGTCTCAATGTCCAGAAATGCCGTCTTTTCCCGAAAGGTTTCAAAGAGCCGCCAGTGATCGCGGGCCTTGAGACATTGGGCAAAATATTTCGCGTTGCCACGTTCAAGGTGATAGTGGGCTGTTCTCAGTTCAGCATCGTACAACGCTTTCCGAGCTGTGGGAATGCCAGGAATCCTCGAAGATTCTATGAAGGTTTGCCAGGTGTCAATCCCCTGATCCCAGAGGCGCTGTTCGGTGGATTCGCCAATACCGTCAAGGAAGATAAAAGATGATTCTAGCATGGTGACAGTGAGGCCTTCGTAGAAAATGCTCTTGCAAGGGTGGAACTCATTGTGATCTCGTCGAAATTACGCAGCTGGTTGGATTTCGAAATGGCTGGATATGAGAGGAGTTGCATTCTCGCGTGATGATTCGACGCAGATCAGGTCATATTGTTTGTTGTGAGCATTTTAACCTAAATGAGTTTTCTATGCTGACATGCATTTGTCAAGAACGTGAGTTGTTCACGAATTGCCTGTAGACTGCACGAACCTTGATTTCACTGAAAGGACACGCTACATTCAAAATCATTCGCTTGTGTTCAATTATTCAACGGTAAGGATGATCATTATGGAGTTGCAAGCACGACGTATTCGAATATCGGTTGGCGGTGTCAAGCTAGAAGCGGATCTTAAACCAACGAGAACGGCTCAGGCAATTTATGAGGCATTGCCGATTGAAACCTCAGTTAATATGTGGGGTGAGGAGTTTTATTGTAAGGTCCCGGGCGTGAAAGACCACCGAGAGACGGCGACAACGCAGGTAAAAGTGGGTGATGTGGCTTTTTGGGGAGTTGGCGAGATGTTTGCCGTATTTTTCGGACGGACTCCGATGAGTATTGGGGAAGATCCTGTTCCGGCTGATCGTGTGAATGTCGTTGGGAAAATTATCGGTGATGCGAAAAGTTTCAGGGAAGCTATGGGTGCCACGACCATTAAAGTTGAACCGGTTTCCTGAGTGTTGTCATGCGTTTAAACCAAGAACGTGTTCATACGATTGCTTTAAAAATTCTTCAGCGACTTCAGTCTCAGAAGCATTTGGACGGAATCGGCCCATCGGAATCTCTCGTACGAGCCCTGGAACATGCCATTACCGAAGAACTCACGGTCGAAGATCGATTGAATGCAGAAGTCCGTGAGCTACTGAAGAAGTTTGATGCGGAATTTCAGAGCGGGAAAGCGGATTATCAAAAAATGTTCACAATGGTCAAACAAAAGTTGGTTCGAGAGCGTAGTATTGTTCTGTAACCCAGTGCTGCGTATTGTGTGTAATCGCTTGTCATGCTGGTTCTCTAGGAATTAATAGATGATGATGTCGCCACTACTCTCTGATGAGAAGCAAACGCATTTAGCCCATATGATTCTCAAGTTTCTTCAGACCAGCCGCGATGCCAATTTAAAGGGAGAGTCAACGGCTGTGTTAAAGGAAATCAAGCGGGTGCTGAATGAAGAGATGAAAATTGAGCAAGAGATGACTCAAGCCGTTCGCGCCAAGTTAGAATCGTACTCCCGTCCCATCCCAGAGGGATCTCAGGAATGGGATGTGTTATACCGTAAAACCTATGCCGAAGAACTCCGAAAACGAAACCTCGGCTAGTTTCCTCCCTGTTTCTTTCCCACATCATTTCGTTGATTCAGTTGATCAGGTTTTGCCGTCGTCAGCGGTGAATGCATAGCGAAGGTTCTTTCATGCCTAGAACTCATTGCGAGGCACATGGTAATGTTGCTGGACATCCATGATTGATCATTTGCCTGAGGGGAAATTCATGTCCGAACTTGAAGATGAACGTGAAAAAACATGGCATGGAATTGGGGCAGCCACACTCTCCGTGATTGCCGGATTGGGGCATCTGTATTTAGATATTTCGCGAGGATATTGGTTTATCGTCATATCAATTGTGTTGATTGTCATTGGTGAATACTACTGGCATGTGGCTACGTGGATTTACATTCAATTTGCTATTTTTGCTGCTTTTGATGCGTTCTCATTCGGGAAACGTGGTCGTGGCTTATTTTGAATAAGTATGGAGACCTTGGTGATGGTGGATTTGACACGAAATCTCAGCAGCATGTTCCGGATCGTATTGTTGGTCGCAGTCATGTTGATGCCATGGACCGCAGCGTTGGGGGGGCTGGCGTACGGAGAACGGATAGACGCAAATCTTCTTGTCGAAGATGTCCTGGTTTTGCCGGGAAAACCCACCCAATTGAAAGCTTTTCTCTTTCGTGATGGCTTGTTGGGTAAAAGAATTGGGCTGGGTGGTGAAAATATTGACTTTTTTGTTCAAAAACGATTGATGGGACAGGCAATGACAGGTGGGGATGGGTACGCGTATCTTGAATATACCCCTCGACTTCGCGGGAATTTGACGGTCAAAGCTCAGGTGCGTGAAAGTCCTCGTGTCTCAGATCAACAGGCAACGGGGTTACTCGCGGTTTGGGAGAGACGAAGACCAATTCTCCTAGTTGACCTCGGCGCGTTACTGCCGCCGGATGCTCAGGGGGCGATGGGGAAGTCGTTCATCCAATTACCGTTGGGACGCAACCTCTTGCCCGAACCTGAAATGGATGCCACATTTGAACTCGAAAAACTAGGGGAGTTTTATTACAACCTCGTCTATGTGTATCGATCAAGTGTTGAATCCAATGAAGTTGTGCGTTCATGGTTGAGGAAACATCGCTTTCCAGCGGGAATCCCCATGATGGTTCAACCTGGTCCCAAAGCCTTTATCGCATTTCTTGAGAAACTGGATGAAGACGGCTGGGAAAATGTTTCTGCCGGTATTGGTCGAACGGTTGAATTTGCAGAAGTCTTAGTCGAGCGTCGCATTCAAACCGTCATAATTCAAGAGACTGACAGTAAGAAGACATTTCCAAGACGGGCCAATATTGTGACGGGATGGAAAAAGGTTCGTCGGCATTTGTGAGTCGGTTATCCAAACATTTTCTTTTCCGATATCTCCTCCTTGACGTTGAATCGAACTATTCATTTAATCTGATCAGCTATGTCTAGAAAAACGGTGAGTACGAAAACGACATTCTGTTGCCAATCGTGTGGCTACCAAGCTCCGCGATGGAGTGGCCGATGTCCAGACTGTAACGAATGGAATTCCATGAAAGAGGAGATCATTCGAAAGGCCGGGGCGAATCGTCCTGCTGGTGTTGGCATTGAAACACAAGTTCCCATCCCCATTGGGGACATCAATGGAACAGAAGAGATGCGTCTGCCGACAGGCATTGGGGAGTTAGACCGGGTCTTAGGTGGCGGGGTTGTCCCGGGTTCAGTGATTTTGGTTGGTGGAGATCCTGGCATTGGAAAAACGACCTTATTACTTCAGGCGCTCCCTTCATTGAGTTATGGAAATGGCAATGTTCTCTATGTTTCTGGTGAAGAGTCTGTTCGTCAGATCAAGATGCGTGGTGATCGACTCAATGTGTCGTGTCCATCGCTGTATATTCATGCCGCGACCTCACTGCAGGAAATTCTCAAAGTTGCCAAGGAGCTAGAGCCCCAAGCACTGGTTGTTGATTCGATTCAAACCGTTTTTACCGAAGAGATCAGCTCCGCCCCAGGGAGTGTCAGCCAAGTCCAGGAAGTGGCCTGCCAGCTCATGTGGTATGCCAAACGGACAGGGGTTCCCGTATTTCTTATTGGCCATGTCACAAAAGAAGGGGTCATAGCCGGACCTCGCCTGCTTGAACATATTGTTGACACGGTATTGTATTTTGAAGGTGAGAAGGGACATGCCTACAGAATTCTTCGTGCAGTGAAAAACCGATTTGGGGCAACGAATGAAATTGGTGTGTTCGAAATGAATGATGGTGGGTTGACCGAAGTCGATAATCCGTCAGAGTTATTTTTAAGTGGCCGTCCGGAACAGGGAACAGGATCGGTCGTCGTGTCGAGTCTTGAGGGATCTCGTCCGATTCTCGTCGAGTTGCAAGCTCTTGTTGCTGAGACCGGTTATGCCATGCCGAAGCGGATGGCGAATGGGATAGAACTCAATCGCGTGGCTCTACTTTTAGCTGTCATGGAAAAACGTCTCGGGCTTCATCTGTCTGGTCAGGATGTGTATATCAATATCGTTGGAGGTCTGCAGATCGATGAGCCCACAATGGACCTGGGTATTGTCGTGGCCGTTGTCTCAAGCCTTCGCGATCGTCCGATAGATCCCCGTACGATTGTTCTGGGGGAAGTTGGTCTTGGGGGAGAAGTTCGCCCCGTCAATCAGGTCGAAGTTCGAGTCCGGGAAGCCATGAAGCTGGGCTTTGAACGCTGTTTGCTCCCGGTAGGAAACCTGAAGAAATGGAAGCCGATTTCAGGTATGGAAATGATTGGCATTCAAGAAATTCGTGGTGCGTTTGATCTGGTGATGGCTGATGCCTGATATGGATCGTGGAGGTGGTTGGCCATCGAGCCCGTGGTGGAGGTGTGCACTCTGTCTGCTCATGGGAAGCCTTCTGTTTGAAGGTTGTACAACGATTGCCATTCAACCAGAGCAAACAGTGTCTCATCAGAAATCCCGTGACATTCTTGCGGCATTAAAACTAAAGGAAGCCAGTATTCAAAACCTCAAAGGACTGTTTCAGGCTTCGATTACCGGATCAATTCTGCCGATTTCTAAGACCTTACCAGGGGTGGTGTTTTATACACGACCGAACTCGATTCGCTTGAAAGGATTAACCCCAGTTGGAGGGACCTTTTTTCAATTTATACGAGAAGATGATGCCTATCGGTTAATGATGCCGGCGAGTGGTCGTTTTACGACAGGAAAAATTCAGGAACTAGGGAGAACCGGAGATATTGGACGCGTCGTTGGTTTGAGTTTACGTGCCATGGATGTCGTGCTCGGAAAGATCCCGGGCCTTACCCTTGATCGTCTACACGTGTATGAAGATGACAGAGGGTTTCGTCTAGACATCCCAACCATTACTGACGAGGAACACCCAGATGGTGATGTGTCTCTGACGCGTCTTTGGGTGGATAAGCAACGCTATGATATTCTGTATGTTGAATATTTAGATCAAGAAGAGGAGATGCTTATGAGCATTGCATGTCAGGACTTTCGGATGGTTTCTATCCTGATAGACTCTTCAGAATCGACGATTCATCTCCCGTTTCAGATCAGAGCCGAAGATGATCGGTTATCTGGATCAGTCACCTTGACGTTCCAGGAGCTCGCCGTCAATACCAGACTATGACACGCGTGACGCCGGAACGGTTTCCCTCGTGCTCTGACTATCCTCCGGAAACTCATTAGGCTATGCGAATTCTTGCGATTGAAACGGCGACAAGCCAACAAAGTGTTGCCGTCTTAGAAGGCTCACAGGTCCTGGGGGCTCGTAGTCTTGATGCGCAAGGTTCTCATACGCGACGGCTTATCCCCACTATCGATGATTTACTCGGTTCTCTTCAACTGAAACTTAGCGATTGTTCTGGTCTTGCCGTCTCAATTGGCCCGGGATCATTTACCGGGTTACGAGCTGGGTTAGCAGCGATGGCTGGATTTCGCGCTGCGCTTGATGTTCCCCTTGTGGCAGTCCCGACACTTGAAGCGATGGCCTGGAATGCTCGGACAGACTATAAGCTTGTCTATCCCATGCTTAAAGCTAGGGCGAATGAGATCTATTGGGCGGGGTTTCGGTGGGAAACAGGAGAGCTGGTACGTGTAACGGATGATCAAGTCGGGTCGATTGAAAAGATGGTTCAATCACTGAAGGAGCCGGCTTTGGGTTTTGGAGAAGGCTGGCTTCATTACCAGGAAGCTATTCTTGAGCAGTCAACGCTATTCAGTTCCGCACCGTCGGATGTACATGTGACGAGTGCGGTGAGTGTCGGTTTGGCGAGTCTTCAACGATTTGAATGTGGTGATGTGGCAGAAGTTGGAATAGCGCCGCGCTATATTCTCCCTCCATATGCTGAACCTCAAAGAAGCAAGAGTCAGGCTCAACCATGAACAAGGGACGAGATGTGAGTAATCTCTCAATTTCTCAAGCATCGCTTGAAGATCTTGATGAATTGGAAGCTCTTGAAGGTAGGGTGTTTACAGTGCCATGGTCTCGAAAATCATTTGAAGCTGAGTTGAGTGGCAACGAATTTAGTCTGATATTTGTTGCGCGTTGTTGTGCGGACGCTTCTAATCAAGCCTCACACGATACGCCCTCAACACCACGGATGGTTGGGTATATTTGTGCATGGACCGTTTTTGAAGAACTACGTTTTATGAATATCGCGGTTGAGGCTGATATGAGGCGGCGAGGGGTCGGCTCAGAATTATTAAAGAAAATCATGGAGATGGGCGTGAGTTACGGGGCTCAACGTGCGCTCCTGGAGGTTCGGGAGTCGAATTATCCCGCCCAAACGCTCTATGGTCGTTTTGGGTTTACCTCATACGGGACGCGACGTCACTACTATACGAATCCTATCGAGGATGCTATGCTTATGGCACTGGAGCCTCTCGTCCTACCGAGCGCAGAACCCTGAGAAATTACCTTTTAGTGCTCGCGAGTCTTTAGAGGAACAGGAGGCCTCGTCTTTTTCATGAATTACTCAACATAAGGAGGGTTCTCATGGTGACAGACGAAGAAATTGCGGCACAGCTTCGAGCCTCTAACTCGGAATTTCGTGAATTAGAGGAAGCTCATCAGCGACTTGATGATGAACTACAAGGGTTGCTCAAAAATCATGTCCTGACTCCGCAAGAGGAAACCTTAAAGAAACAATTACAGAAGGAAAAGTTGGGGAAAAAAGATCGTATGGCCTGGTTGGTCCGTCAACATCGAGATGATTCGTGTGATGTAGCCGTTTCTTAAGAATCTAAGAGGTCCATGGAGTGTTGGTCGCCTTCCATGGGCCTTACGCCTTCTTCCCCTTGCAATGCTATTATGCCCACCCTTGCTCATCCGTTAAATCGACACGTTTCAGAACTCAAAAGACGACTGATCATCATCGGGGCGACGGTGTTAGTCGCCTTTATGATCGCGTTTTCCTATTCTCCCGTGTTGATAGATTGGTTTAAACGACCATTTGAAGATACGCTCATTTTTTACTCCCCCGCTGAAGCCCTGTTTGCATCCATTAAGATTTCGTTTTTAGCGGGAATTGTCGCGAGTTTTCCGGTCATTCTCTACCAGTTTTGGAAATTCATTGAACCAGCGTTACTCAAAAAAGAGCAGGGTTGGGCTATTCCACTCTTCTGTTTAGGACTGGCGTGCTTTGTGCTTGGGCTTGTGTTTTGTAATCTGATTATCCTGCCCCTGGTCATTGATTTCTTTGTTTCCTTTGGCATGGATCGATCCATCAGTCCGGAATTAGCCGTCGGAACCTATGTTGATTTTAACGTGAAGTTTCTTTTGGCTTTCGGGTTTGCGTTTGAAATTCCATTAGTCGTATCACTGCTGGCTCGGGCCGGATTCGTCGCCCCAGCCATGCTAGTCCAATATCGAAAACATGCAGCCATGATCGCGCTGATTCTTTCTGCCATCATCACTCCGGATGCAACGCTCTTTACAATGCTTCTCATGGCTGTTCCGCTCATTGTCCTCTATGAGATTGGAATCATCGGAGCGAAAGTGTTTTGGCAACCAAGGCCAGCCGCCCATGCTTCTGAAGAAGCAAGTGACGATGAAGAGGTCGTGCCATCGGTTTCCTCAGCCACAGTCGTTCCACCAAACGAAGGACGGGACGAATGATACGAACCGCCTACAATCGGCTTGTCCAGCTATCGGATATATTTCTCAGTCTTGCGGTCAGTACGCTCCTTTCTTTTTCCCTATTAGGGTTTTCTTGGGATGCTGCACGTACGCAGTCGACGCCTCGCATACATGGAGATTCGTCTGATCAAGAGGGAGAGGCATTTTCCCCAAGTGTGCAGGCCCTAGCCATGACCAAAAACGGCGTCGTGTTTGCGGGGTCATTTGGGACTGGTGTGTTTCGTAGTGACAATCAAGGTGAATCATGGGAATCCATGAATGAAGGTTTATCGGATCGTTTTCTTCTCTGTTTAGCTGCGGATGCGCAAGGGCGGGTGTATGCTGGAACGGTTCGTGGTGGGGTCTTTCGGACAACCGCCGATGGCCAGCAGTGGGAAACGATAAGTCAAGGACTCAAGCGCGTTGAAGTGAAGTCTCTGCTCGTCAATTCCAATGGTATCTTTGCAGGAACCGGACGCGGAATTTATCGATGGAATGAGTCCCTGCAAACATGGAGCGCGATCGCCGATGAACTGGATCAATTATTGATCGCCAGTATGGCCATGGTTGAGGATCATATTCTTCTTGCCGCGACTGCGGGGAAAGGGCTGTTTCGATATGATGTCAGCGGCGAGACCGCATCGAAGTGGCAAGGAAAGTCATCAGAATTGGTTGATCCGAAGGAACGCTTGCATCATCGATTTCTACGAATTGTTGCGACAGGAAAGAAGGATTATATTTTTTTAGGCACCCAAGACGGTGGGATCTTTAGAAGTACTGATCAAGGAGCTACTTGGCATACCATCAGTCGAACGCTTCCCAATGATTCGATCCGAGGCATAGTCTCGGATGACTCCGGATTGTATGTCGGGACCGGTCGAGGTATTTATCAACTCGATGAAAAAAGTCGAAGGTGGAAGGCGAAGAATACCGGGTTAACAGAAATGGCGATTGAAACATTGATGCTGACACCAGATGGTGTGTTGTATGCTGGGACGAGTGCCGGGGCCTTCCGAAGTGATAACAGGGGAACAAACTGGGTCAATATCAGTCAAGGATTGGGGCAACAAACCCTGAGGTCTGGGCCATTTTAAGTTTATCGGTCATTGTCATTTCTAATATGCGAGAAAGGGTCATGCATGAGTAACGTAGAAGAAGTAAGCGAACACACACGAGCGATCATTTCGGTATCGGGTCATGGCGAAGCGTGGGGCGATATTCAACTGAAGTTTTATGCCGATCTTGCTCCCAAACATGTAAGCAATATGGTGAAATTGGCCAATGAGAAATTTTATGATGGTACGACATTTCATCGAGTGATTCCAGGATTTATGATTCAAGGCGGTGATCCGAACAGTAAGAGTTCTGATCGTACCACTCATGGGACTGGAGGTCCTGGGTACCGAGTGGCTGCGGAGTTTAACAAACAGCCTCACAAACGGGGCGTACTTTCAATGGCACGGGCTCAAGATCCTGATAGTGCCGGGTCACAGTTTTTTATCTGTGTGGCGGATGCGAATTTTCTCGATGGTCAATATACGGCCTTTGGAGAGGTCGTCAGTGGTATGGAGGTGGTTGATCGGATTGTTGACATGAAACGAGATGATCGAGATAATCCGCATGAGCGTGTCGAAATGACGATATCCATTTCGCAAGCCAATGGCTAACCGTTTAATTCTGCTTGGGGTGCTGTGCTGTTTCCTTACTGGAGGCTGTGCGGCGCCTCAGTTGTATTCTCGTGTGGTGTATGAAGACCCCGCTTCCTTTGTTCGGCTTGAACTTTCTCCCACTGCGCACTCAGATGAGCCTGAGACGTTGCATGCACATCCAACGCATTTAACAGAAGAGCAACTCACACAAATATTCAAAGGTTTATTAATTAGGGAAACCCGATCCGCTCTCCTGTTATTGTTTATGGATCAGGCTCCGATTTTGCCGGCTTTTACGGAAAAAGAAGTGGCGTTTCTTACGCAACATATTGGAAAGGCGCTACGGCTGGTCGTTCCAGAAGAAGTTGTGACGTTTTATCTCAGCCGACCGTTGAATGCGACGACGCGAGAAGTCACGTCAGGGTCGGTTTTTATTCAGAAACAACAGTTCCACTTTATGCTGAGTAATTATCGAACTGTCTATAGTATTCCGCCGTTTGGCATGATCTATGATCGTCGTTACCCATCTTATTCTCTCGCCCCGAGAACGCTTGATGTCTTATTTGAGCCTGTAGACTACACCATACCGAATACGGTCAGTTTTTTTGAAAGCCTCGTGGGAGAGGCCCATGAAGAAGCAATTATTCTCGATCTCTCTCGTTTTTCTAGCCTACGTTTATAAATTTTCCCTTCTCTATCTACTGTCTTATGTCGTCCTATCTCATTCCTAGGTAGTTTCTCTTGGTCATTCTATGCTATCAGGTAAGTCGTTATCTGTTCGCGAATAATCCTCTGCCAATTTCAGGTCGCGTCGCAAAGTCTTTGATGGAAAGTCCTTCTGTAATGGACGATTTCCCGGTGTCAGATGCGTCTGTGATTAAAAATTTTGGCATTGTTTTTTGTGCTTCATATCGATTTAAACCGAACCATCTTTTGACGATTAATCTGTTTCGAGAGGTTGTAACAATCGGCTTTAGATCAGACGGCGACTGCAAATTTTGTGAAGTTTTTTCAGCTTTTCTGTCAGCAACACCCGTTTCGGCGAATGCCGTAGGCACTATTTAGTGGGATATTTCTGGAGCGAAGCTCTTAGGGAGGGTGGTGGAACATCCGTTCCACCAAGCTGTTAAGTAATTCAATGAGCGTAATATTTTGAATATTTCAATGTTCTTATCATGAGTACTCATTCCATCATGATCACACATTTAGATTTTTGATAGTTTCATTGTTTTTGGCAGGTTTTCCCGTCAAACAATTTACACGGAGACTGACTCCTTGCCAGTTTCCAGGTCTTGAGAAGGGGAGGTAAATTGTCAGGTCGAAATTCAACCATCACGTCAATCATGTCCCCAAGGCTTAATGTTTTAAGGTGAGGTTTGACGTGATCTTCAACTTGGACCCAGAGGATGCCTGAATCGGTCGTGATGAGGATAAAGCCTTTTTCCATTTCAATACGAACAATCGGACTGTAATAGCTTTTCGTATCTCCGGGGGTTTGCGACGCGACGACCACCATAGGAATTGTTAGTAAGGACACGATAATAACAAGAAAAAGAATCCGAATGCACCAAGTTCGGAATGGGGTAACCATAAAGAATGCCTCCAGCTAAGTTGACCTTCTGAGGATGCTTATTATGTCAGGCTACGATCGCGTAAGTCTATAAAGTTTTGCGGTATTTATGAAGAATTTATATGAATTCTAGAAGAAAAAAACGGATTTAGGAAACAGTGGTGGAGACTTCAGTCGCTTCATGATTCCGAATACGAAATGCCCGAATATCAGGCGAGTCTATATTCAGGAGCGAGATAATAATGTGGAGGGGTTCAGGAAGATTAAGTTTTTCACGATAGCCTTCAAATTCCATTGCGATGGTGATATCGGTTTGCGATGGGCGAGCCGGACTCATGGTGTGGGAATGGTAAAATGCTTGAAGGCTGATGCCGTGCTCTCGAATATCCCGCAACGCTTTTCCCATTTCGTGCGAGTCCATTTGAAAGGCAATGTCAGCACGTTCTTCCGGGGAAAGTTGCTTCAGGTCGGAGAGTTTAGGCGCATCGAATCGAGTCAATTCATCTTCCGATAGGTTTGCGAGAATATTGGTAATACGATAGTGCTGAGAGACGGATTCAAGCTTTCCACCAAGGATGCCGCAGCATTCATGAGGCGTGAGTTCACGTGCGTGAGCAATCATATCTTCAGCAATGGCCGCAGGAATGGTCAGCATGGACAATAACTAGATACTACAGGACACGTCATACTCTTGGAGTGTTGTGATCGATGGGTTGGGGCCGCACAGTGAGCAATCTGGCGCTTTAGGACGTTTCACATTTCGGAACGTCATATCCAGCGCATCATATAGCAACAGTCGAGTCGCAAGGGATTCGCCAAGGCCTAAAATCTCCTTAATGGCTTCATTGGCTTGGAGGACACCAATTGTTCCGGCAAGGACTCCAAGCACACCTGCTTCTTGGCAGTTGGGTACCAGTCCAGCTGGAGGGGGCTCAGGATACAAGCATCGATAACACGGATGGCCTTCATGAGGTTTAATGGTTGCGAGTTGTCCTTCGAAACGAAAGATACTTCCTGAGATCAGCGTCTTTTTCTCAAAGTAGCACGCATCATTCACCAGAAACCGTGTTGAGAAATTATCCGAACCGTCAAGCACGATATCGTAATTTTGAATCAGCTTGGAAATGGATTCTGCATTGACATGTTCGGTATAGAGGTTGAGTTGGACGTCAGGGTTCAGGGCAGAGAGCATGGTTTTGCCTGACTCAACTTTCAATGTCCCGATTCGATCGGTCGTATGAAGAATTTGACGTTGAAGATTTGAAAGATCGACGACATCTCCGTCCGCGAGTCCTAACGTGCCGATCCCTGCTGCGACAAGGTAGAGCGCCGCCGGTGATCCCAGTCCTCCTGCACCGATCACCAGGACTTTAGCGTTTCGAATTTTTTGTTGGCCTTTGCCTCCGACATCATTCAAGATGATATGTCGGCTATACCGTTGAATTTGTTCGTCAGTGAATTCCACGTGTGCGGTTCCTACTCCACAATGTTAAGTTCGATTGGATCAACAATGCATCCTTTGTCGCGAAGTCCCGAGATGGCTCGATCAATTTCATCAACCTCTCCCGTAAACTCGACGTCGAGCCACCCGGTTGTTTCACGAACGTCGGCTCGGCGAATGCTGGTCATGACTTTAAACTCTTGTCCAATTTCATAGAGAATAGGGTCAGGAATTTTCTCTTCTGGGTATCGAATATGGAATCGTAATTTGGCCATTATGTCCCTCCTGCGATGGCGGGAATAATCGAGACTTCATCCGTGTCTTTCAGCGGTGTATTCTTCCCTTCAAGGAAACGTATGTCTTCTTCATTTAAATAAATGTTCAAAAAACGACGAATTTCTCCGGTTTCATCGCAGAGCCGTTCTTTAATCCCTGGATACGACGTTTCTAAACTTTCAATCATCTCAGAAATGTTCGATGCTTGAACTTCTACCTCGCTTTTTCCGCCAGTTTTTGGTCGAAGCGGGGTGGGAATGCGAACTTTGGTCATGCCGGCTCCTCTAATTCAAATTTCTTAGTAAAGTGAGACAAGCTCGGTTGGATACGAATTGGACGTCCCACAGAGTCAATTACCGCTTCCTGTGTCTTTAGTCCATTGCCGGTTATATAGGCCACAGTCACATCATGTTTCTTGATGAGGCCCTGTTTGGCTAGCTTGCGGAGCACGCCAATGGTTACTCCTCCAGCGGTTTCAGCAAAAATTCCTTCCGTTTGAGCCAGAAGCTTAATGCCTTCAACGACTTCGTCGTCAGTCACAGAGTCCATAGCACCATGACTTTCTGCAACAGTTTTTAACGCATAATATCCGTCAGCTGGATTTCCAATTGCCAGAGATTTTGCAATGGTATTCGGCTTCACCGGCTTAAAGAAATCTCGCCCGTTTTTATAGGCTGTTGCAATCGGAGAACATCCTTCGGCTTGCGCTCCATTGACTTTTGTCGCGACTTGATCAATCAAGCCAAGTTTTTCAAACTCTTTGAGGCCCTTCCAGATTTTTGTCAAAAGGGAACCAGAAGCCATGGGGACCACAACTTGATCCGGCGCGCGCCATCCCAGTTGCTCTGCGGTCTCGAATGCCAGAGTTTTTGACCCTTCAGCATAATACGGACGAACATTGATGTTGACAAAGGCCCATCGTCGTTCTCCGGCAATTTCACTGCAAAGCCGATTCACGTCGTCGTAGGTCCCTTCAATTTCGATGACATTGGGACGATAAATTAAATTCCCAAGGACTTTAGCGGCTTCAAGATCGCCAGGTATGAAGACGTAACATTTCATGCCGGCAGATGAGGCATGTGCCGCAACAGAATTGGCTAAATTTCCCGTGGAGGCGCAAGCGACCGTTTCAAATCCCAACTCACGCGCACGGGTTAAGGCAATGGCAACTACTCGATCCTTAAAGGAAAGCGTGGGGTGATTCACACAATCATTCTTGATGTAGAGTTCGTCAATGCCAAGATAGGCGCCTAGGTTATGAGCCCTGACTAATGGCGTGAGCCCGGCGTATTTTCCAACTGTGGGCTGTCCTTCGACAGGCAGTAGGTCAATGTAACGCCAAAGGCTTTTCGGACCTGCCTCAATTTTTTCACGTGATATGGAAGACTTGATTTCATCATAGTCGTATTTGACTTCCAATGGGCCAAAGCAGAGTTCACAAACATGAATGTCTTTGGTTGGATATTCCTTGCCGCATTCGCGACAAACGAGTGATTTCATTTTAGCCATAAAACTATCCTCCCACTTTAGGGGGTGTGGGTAATATTACGAGACGCTGATGCCAGCAGGGGGTTGCAGTTGACAGGCTTCTTGCTCGTAGTCAATTAATTCTGTGATCGTTGGTTTTGGCCCACAGAGCTGGCACTTCGGGTTTTGTTTGGTACGAATTTCCCTAAAGGTGGTTGTCTGTGCATTAAAGTCTAATATTCTATTGGTCAAAGGCTCTCCAATGCCCAAGATGAGTTTCAGGGCTTCAGTAGCCTGTGTCATGCCAATGATTCCGGCAACGACACCGATGATTCCAGCCTCCTGACATGTGGCCACAAGGCCAGGTGCGGGTGGTTCTTTGAATATGCAACGAAAACAGGCAGATTGCCCAGGGATAATTGTGAACACTCGTCCGTCAAATCGAAGAATGCCACCATGAATCAGGGGTTTTTTCGCAAAAAAACAGGCATCGTTCATCAGGAATTTTGCAGGGAAATTATCGACGCCATCGATGATGACATCATATTGACTGATGAGTTCCAATGCATTGCGAGAAGTCAGTCTGTCCTCATAAACTTCGACATTGACGTCTGGGTTTAACGCCAGGATTTTTTCTTTGGCGGAGGTTACCTTGGGGCGATTCACATCAGATGTGTGATGTAAAATTTGACGTTGCAGATTTGATAAGTCGACGACATCGCTGTCAATCAATCCTATCGTACCAATGCCGGCGGCTGCGAGGTATAACGCGGCAGGTGACCCAAGTCCACCGGCTCCGACAAGAAAAATTCTGGCGTTGGCAAGTTTTTTCTGTCCCTTGCCACCGACCTCTGGCAGAAGGATGTGGCGGCTGTATCGATTGATTTGATCTTCAGAAAAGTCCATGTCTGTACTCGGCGATATTTTGCGATGTGCTCCTGATCTTTTTCCGTACTGCAGGAGTTCAGATGTGTGTCAATTAAATATTAAAGTATTTTTCCATGCTTAAGTACCGTTCACCCGTATCGCATAGAACGGTGACCACATGTTGATCCGGTTGCATTTGCGCAGCAACTTTTTGTGCCGCAAAGACATTGGCTCCTGCTGAAATGCCGACCAAGAGCCCTTCCTTTTTCGCCAATTGTTTGGTGTATTGATAGGCCTCTTCATCTGACACCGTCATAATCTCATCCACAATCGTACGATTCAGTACTGTTGGAATGAAGCCAGCCCCGATTCCTTGGATTCGATGCGGTCCTGGTTCTCCTCCTGATAGAACCGGAGAGCCGGTCGGTTCTACGGCAATAATCTTGGCTGAGGGATTGTGTTCCTTAAAATATTCTCCGCACCCGGTAATCGTTCCACCGGTTCCAACCGCGGCAACAAACGCGTCGACCTTCCCATTGAGTGCTTCCCAAATTTCTGGGGCCGTCGTCTTTTTGTGTACAGCAGGATTTGCCTGATTGGAAAATTGATCAGGCATAAAATATTCTGGGTTTTGACTTAAAATGCTTTCAGCCTCTTTAATCGAACCCCGCATTCCTTCTCGAGCTGGCGTGAGAACCAGCTGTGCCCCATAAGAGGACAAGAGACTGGCTCGCTCCAGACTCATCCCTTCCGGCATGACGAGGATCAATTTATAGCCGCGGACTGCCGAGACTAATGCTAACCCGATTCCTGTGTTTCCACTGGTTGGCTCAACAATCGTTCCGCCTGGTTTGAGCCGACCTTGACTCTCCGCCTCATCAATCATATTGAGGCAGATCCGGTCCTTGACACTACCGCCGGGGTTATAAAACTCAGCTTTTCCATAAATCGTCGCTCCTCCAGGGGGGGAGAGACGATTCAATCGAACCAACGGGGTCGATCCAATACCTTCTGTAATGTGAGTTAACCGGAGTGCGTTCACTGACCGCCACCCATAAAAAACAAAAACTCCAATTTATCGCCATCTTTGACTGTGGTGGTTGTCATGTGTTCTCGCTCAATCACTTCAGTATTTAACTCGACCGCAACAAGTTGTGGATCAATTTCCTTCACTTTGAGGACATCAGAAACCGTGCTTGCGTCAATTGTTTCTGGTTTACCGTTTATGCTGATTTGCATTGAAAACTCCATGCTTTTTGGAGATAGAACCTAGACAAAAAAACGTAACAGACTTCCGTATAACCAGTCAAGAAAAGGGGTGATATGGCATGAGTCATGGGCGTTTCAACGACAAAGCCTCAGATAAATTTGATAGTCGTAAGTGCGAGCAAGGCTCGGAGGAAGGTTGGGCATCGAACTGAAGGATTGGGTAGTGTGCGAATTTCTGTATTCTCAGTGATCACGTGTCAGTTCGTTCGTAAGGAGAACGTCTGAAATTCTTGATCCCTTAGTAAGGCTATGTCATGCGTGTCTTATTTGGTAGAGTCCTTTGCTTGTGGAAAGTCCGGAGGTTGGCGGCCTACCCGGATCATCAGGCGGGAGTTGCGGGATTTCCAGTAACCCCTTTTCTCTCCTACTTAGCTATTTGCCTTTGAATGTCTGGATCACTCGATCACGGGCAAAACCGTGTACATAGGTCATCCGTAGAACACTCAACCGCAGAAACGAATGAAACAAGCGGTGGAAGCCAGGTTGCTGATTATTTGCTAGAGATGGGGAGCAAGAGTGGGACTAAGTCTTTTGCACGGCCTTGGAAGGAAACATCGACGAGGTCCGAATTTGGTGTGGGGTCGAGATTAAATTCCACGACGAAGGCGTCATGTTCTTTGGCAATGGGTGCAAAGGATGCCGCCGGATAGACAACGCCTGATGTTCCAATAATCAACAAAATTTCGCAATTTCGAAGGGCTCGAAAGCTAGCATCCAGGTCTTCCTGTGCCAGGGATTCTCCAAACCACACAATGTGTGGCCGCAAGAGACCTTGGCAGTTTGGGCAATGTGGCAGAATGTCTATGGGGACATCATGGTTAGGCGCTATGGTTCCACAGTTTGTACAGCGGACTTTCCAGATGTTGCCATGAATTTCTGACACATTCGTCGATCCTGCCGCACGATGGAGACCGTCGACGTTTTGAGTGATGAGCCAAAAGTTTTCAATTTGCTTCTCAAGTTGAGCTAACGCCTCATGGGCGGGATTCGGCGTTTTTGTACATAACAATTCTCTCCGCCAGTTATACCATTCCCAAACCAGCTTCGGGTCTCGTTCAAAGGCATCAGATGATGCCAGTTCTTCTGGACGAAAATTTTTCCATAGCCCATCTGTTCCCCGGAACGTGGGGACTCCGCTGTCCGCCGAAATACCTGCGCCAGTGAGAACGGCGACTGACCGCGCCTTGCTGATCCGTTCTCGAATATCAAGGAGGCTCATATGTCAATTTGTCCATTCAAAATACTTTAGAACTTCTCTAGATGGTGATACTCTCATGAATGAAAATTTTTCACAATCATGATTCCTGAGACCGTCAAGGTGAATGGCGGGAGAAAGCCAATTCATAATATGTCTGACATGCTTGATCTCACGTTACCCCTCACTGAAAAGATTCTGCGGTACCCTGGTGATTCGTTGCCGATATTCAAAAAAGAAACGGATATTGAAAGAGGTGATGTGCTAACGGCGTCCCATCTTTCCATGAACTGTCATGCCGGGACACATGTCGATGCCCCCGCGCATTTCTTGGGAGATGGAGAAACCTTGGATGAATTGCGTCTGGGACGATTTCATGGGCCGGCTGTCGTATATGAATATCTTGATTGTGACGTCATCGCATCACAAGATTTGCGGGCGGCGAAAATACCTCAACGACATCATATGTTTCTAAAGACCAGGAATTCTGAATTGCTCCAACGTGATACATTTTCCTCAACGTACTGCACCGTGTCGCCAGATGCGGCAGAATTGTTGTGCGCGCTTCAACCGCTGTCTGTGGGCTTTGACTATTACAGTCTTGATCCGTACGAAGAGGAAACAGGCTTTCCAGCTCATACCGTCTTTGCTCGAGCTGGTATTCCCGTCTATGTCTGTCTGAATTTAAAAGATGTTCCTGTAGGTGAATATCTATTTTCAGGGTTTCCCCTGCGATTGGCCGGAGCCGAAGCCTCACCGGTACGGGCAGTGCTGATGCAGGCAGTTGAGAGTTCACGTCGTAAAAATCATTCAAGAAAGGTTACGTGATGGATCAGATCATGATCATTGGGGCGGGGTCAGTTAGCGGGTTCTTTGGTGCTCAACTTGCCCAAAAGAATTCAAATGTCTCGTTTTTACTTCGACCGAAAACACTTGAAGCCGTGAAGGCAAATGGCCTGATGGTGCGAAGCCAGCTCTTCGGGACCTTTTCTGTTCATCCGAAATACCTGGCTTCTGACCCGACAGCACTCCCTTCTCCTGATCTTATTATTCTAGGAGTTAAAGCTTACGACCTTGATGCGGTCTGTCATCAGATCGAACCGGTGATGCGTTCTGATACCACAATATTGACTCTTCAAAATGGCGTGACGATTGAGGATTCACTGGCAGAACGGTTTGGGGCGGAACGTATTGTTGGAGGAGTGGCATACATCTACTCCAAAATTATTGAGCCCGGTGTGATTGAACATTACAAGCGTGGGGGGCTCAAAATTGGAGAACTCGATGGAAATCAGACACTAAGAGTGAAGCAGATAGCTGCACTTCTGACTGACGCGGGCATTACCTGTCAGATCAGTTCCGATATTCGTCGTGCCAAGTGGGAGAAAATGTGCTGGAATTGCGTGTTTAATCCACTTACCGTTCTGTTAAATGATTGTGTCGCGAAGGCCTTGGATCATCCTGAAATGTCATCGGTGATTTCGACCATTGTTCGGGAAGTGGTGACGGTCGCTTCGGGACATGGTGTGCCACTCGGTGACGGCATGGCTGAAAAAGTCGTGCAGTCATCCCAAGAGCTGCGAGATATTCATACGTCCATGTATGATGATTGGAAGGCAGGGCGTCCTACCGAAATCGATGATCTCAATGGGTATATTGCCAGGAAAGGTCAGGAATGTGGCATCCCGACGCCCGTGAATGAATCATTAACCGCGATGGTGAAGGTCATGACTGCACAAAACTCAACAAATATCGATACGCTTTTTATTGAGGGTGAGGTTCTTCAAAGATTGACTTTCGATATACATAGCTTGAGCAAGATCTCGCCAGAAGCCCAGGTGCCGGATGTCAGTGTCCACATGCCAAATATGAAAGGTCGTGGGGTGAGGATGAGCGGCCTTTTGGATGTTGCGACAGTAAAGCTTGAGGCGGACCATGTGACATTTCACGCTTTGGATGGTCAATTCGCTGCCACGCTGACTTTAGCGCAAGCACGGGAGTACGGTATTTTGATCTACGAAGTGGATGGATCTTCTTTGCCGATTGAGAAGGGTGGACCGTTCCGTTTAATCACGCCTGGGCTTAGAGATTTATGCGCAAATGTGAAGCAAGTGGCAAGGATTGAAATGACCAAAGGAGCAGGGCGAGATACTCGTCCTCCGGAGGTGTGTACGTAGATTCGTATCTAGTCGTTCGTTGCTCGTATCTCGTTTGAAACTGTGTGAGTAGCAAATTTGCATCCATAGTCGGCGGTCTCATAGAATGCGTGGCACTTATTGAAGTTATAAGGCACTCTTAGAGTTTCTCTTTGTTAGTATAATACGTAAAAATTAAAGAAAGGATTTAGGTTTATGAAGGAGCGTACGCTTGCGATTATTAAGCCGGATGCGGTGAAGAAACATGTGATCGGGGACATTATTCGGCGATATGAAGAAGCGGGAATTCCGCCCATCGCTCTCAAGATGATGACGCTCTCCAAAGACCAAGCCGAAGGGTTTTATGCTGTGCATAAAGAGCGTCCATTTTTTCATGATCTCACGACATATATGGCTTCTGGTCCCGTTGTCGTCTTAGCGCTGGAAGGGGAGAATGCCATTAAGGTCAACCGTGATTTGATGGGGGCTACAGATCCCAAGAAGGCGGAAGCAGGAACCATCCGTGCTGCGCATGGTGCGTCGATAGAAGCCAATGCTGTGCATGGGTCCGATGCGTTGGAGACAGCGCAGGTTGAAGTTGCCTTCTTTTTTCCAGAACTGAAATCATGAGTGTGGCAAGCTGAGGAGTGGGGATCTTGTTGAGTGGCTTGAATCTGGTGGATTCCCAATTCGAGGGTATCTAAATGATTATGGCTTGGACTCGGAGAGATGTTGAATCGCAAGGAACGAACAGGGCCAGTTATTGGTTTTGGTTATTACTTGTCGCGTTGTTATTTTCTGCCTGTGGGAAAAGTGCCCCATCGCAGAAGCCCGTGCAAGTTCAAGATCTTCAAGTCCGTTCTCAGGAGCGAATCTTTCATTCAGCGAAATCAGACGTCCTTTCTGGTCGATATGCGCAAGCTATTGAGAAACTGAATCGCTTCTTGTCGACCTATCCGCGTTCGAGCTTTGAGTCTGATGTGAGATGGTTGCTGGCACGGTCCTATCATGAATCTGGCAAGATCAAAACGGCCCTGAAACACTATCAGCAGGTGTTGGATCAAGCCGAAAGTCGCGCGCATCATCAGGAGGCGCAGCAGTATAGGGATCAGATTCATGCATCGTTGACTCCCCCTCCTACTGCTCCGCCTGCTCCTCAAATCACGCCTCCGTCTTCGATTCCGCGTATTCGCCAACAGGCCGAGGTGTTTGCATTACAGATGACCCTCGGACAATGGGCTGAAGGACGTGATTGGAAGACACGTTTAAAGAATATGTCGCGTCGAGGTGTGACGACTCAATTGATTAATCTCGAATGCGGCATGATGAAAGAAGACGCTGGGGCGTTGTTTCAGCCGTCTTCGAGTGTGGAGGTCGATCCCTCGGGGCTGTCGCAAAGTTTCTCTTCATTTGTGACGCACGCGCATCAGCATGGGCTGACCGTATTTTTAGGGGTGAATGTGAGGTGTCTCGGTCGGTTAGATGTCGACTCCGGTAACCGTTGGGCTGATCGGGCCTACGATCAACAAACAAAAGGGCTTCGTTCAACTCAGTATTTTGATTTATTTAATCGCGAGTATCAAAATTTTTTAAAGGATATTCTTGCGGTGCTCGCGAGTTCTGGAATAGATGGGATTGTTTTTCTTGATGATGCACCGCTGGGAATGTTTGATGGCGTGACGCCGATTGCATTAAAGAAATTTCAGCAGGAATTTGGATTGACGTTTCATCCGCAAAAAGTATTTGCTATTAAGAGTCTCAATAGGAAGTCAGGACGAATTGCTCCCCCGAAAGAATCCGAATTTTGGCGATGGATAGGCTGGAGATCCCGAGCGCAATTGAAGGTTTTGCAGGACCTCATGGATAGCGTCAGGCAGTCTCATTCTAAATTTCAAGTAGCACTTGAACTATATGCTGGAGGTCTCAACGAGCCGCTACGCACGTTGTTACAATTGAATGAAGATATTCTTGAGAGCCACCATCTCGATTTTTCTTTCTTAGTGCTTGATGTGGATGGTCCGCAGCGCATCCAGGGATCGTCTGACGGATTACCTGGTCGTTTTCAACAAGAGTCACTTTCAAAGGTTGCAAAACGTTTTTTAGAGATTTTCAAAGATCCAACCAGACTCTGGTTGACGGTTCCAAGAAAGTTAGGCGTGAAAGCCTGGTCTTCCGAATCTTTAAAGGAACTCACGGGAGAGGCCGATGTGCCTCAGGGAATTGGGTTGGTCTATGATTTACGACCGTTTTCCTGATACATTCCGGAAGGGTTGAAAATATCTGACAGCTATGTTCCCACTCCTGTTCGTGCTCACGTACTTGTGTGTACGCTCTGCATGTTTAAGGAGTTGGGTTTTGCTGTACGGCATTTTTAATCACGTCCTTTTCGTTTTTTACAACTTATAGGAGGCCCTCATGGAGCCGAGTGATCTGCGGTTTCACAAAGAGCATGAATGGGTTCGGGTTGATGGTCAGCGTGCGACGATTGGTATCAGTAATTTTGCACAAGATGCCTTAGGTGACGTGGTGTTTATTGAAGTCCCGAAAGTTGGGACAGTCTTTGAGGTGGAACAAGAATTAGGAGAAGTCGAATCGACGAAAGCGACATCGACGATTTATACGCCGGTGAGCGGAAAAGTCCTTCAAGTGAATGAAGAGCTAGATGAACATCCGGAGCTGCTGAATAAAGATCCGTATGGAAAAGGATGGATCGCCGTTCTTGAATTATCGACTGCCGCTGAAATCGAGCAATTGATGACGGCCGAACAATATACTGAGTTTCTGAAATCTCAGTCTTAAGTCGAGACGTGTAAGACATAAACTATTTACCCTAATTCTCATGAATTCTCAAAAACACATCGCAATACTTGGCGCAGGACCAGGCGGCTATGTGGCAGCCATTCGTGCGTCACAGTTGGGTGCTAAGGTTACCATTATTGAGAATCAGGCATTGGGTGGCGTGTGTTTGAATTGGGGATGTATCCCCAGTAAGGCTCTTCTTTCAGTTGTCGAATTAGGGGAAAAGGTCAAGAAGGCCGCGGAGTTGGGTATTCAGATTGAAGGTCCCCTACACTATGACGTGGTTCAAATGGTCAAACGGAAAGATCAAGTCGTGACAAATTTGGTCAAGGGCATCGGCATGCTCTTGAAAGGTGGGGGCGTCACTCATCTACAAGGGACGGGAACTTTAATCGATAATCGGACGATCCATGTGTCTCTGGCTGATGGAGCGGAAACCACAGTTCAGGCCGATGCCTTGATTATTGCCACTGGGTCGTCTTGGCCAAACCTTCCCTTGTTTCCCATTGATGGTACGCGAATCATCACAAGCAAGGAGGCTCTTGAGTTGAAGTCTATTCCTGAACGTCTTCTGATTATCGGTGGAGGTGTGGAAGGCTGTGAATTTGCCTCATTGTATAGTGGATTGGGTTCGGATGTGTCTGTTGTGGAAATGATGCCGGCCCTCCTCCCTGAAGAAGATGAAGAAATTTCGTCATTGATGGCACGTGAATTTAAAAAACGTCGGATTCAATTGCATATCGAAACGAAGGTTGAAACTTGTCAGGTTGGAGATGCTGAAGTCACCGTGAAATTCAGCTCGGGCGAGGAGATCAAAACGGATGTGGTGCTGGTCTCGATCGGCCGTCGATTCAATACAGAAGGGATCGGATTAGAACAAGTCGGAATTACGTTGGGGGCAAGAGGTGAGATCACTATTAACGACCGAATGGAGACGAATATTCTTGGTGTTTACGCCATCGGGGATGTGGTGGGTAAAGCCATGCTGGCCCATGTAGCATCTGCGCAAGGAAAGGTCGCAGTTGAAAATATTCTTGGTCGTTCGCAGACGGTTAATTATGATGTCATTCCTGCAGGCATTTTTACATTGCCAGAAATTGGGAGGGTAGGACTGACAGAACAGCAGACACGTGAACGCGGTCTGCAAACAAAAATTGGGCGTTTTCGATACATCGGCTTAGGGAAGGCGCAGAGTGTTGGTGAAACGGCGGGGCTGTTTAAGGTCATTTCTGATGAAGAGTCAGGGCGTCTCTTGGGTGCGCATATCATGGGTGCACATGCAACCGATTTGATTCATGAGGCTGCGATGGCGATAGAGGTTGGTGCCACAGTTGATAGACTTGCCTCGATGATCCACGCTCATCCTACGCTATCCGAAGGCCTGATGGAAGCGGCAGAAGACGTCGAAGGGTTAGCAATTCATCAGGCGAAAAAACGCGTGTGAAATGTGATAATTACTCAGCGCTCTACTCATTGCTCACAAAGGTGGGGACTCTGAGTGTTGGTATTGTATGCCTGGTGCTCATTGGGTGGCCAGTTTCTGATGATCGCACTTCTCTAGACCGCGCATCCTCGTTAAGCCGCTCGTCTCTCGCGGATAACACGACTAACCTTCCTTCAGTCCATTTATCTGCACATGGTAGCAAGGCTCCTGATCTTCACGTTGATTTGAATCATGGGCAATTTGAAGATTTGAAACAGCTCCCGGGTATTGGCATGGTTCTCGCTCAAAGAATTGTCAAATATCGTCAAACGCATGGGCATTTTCGATCAGTGGATGAGTTGCAAGTTGTGACCGGCATAGGGGAGAGGCGGATCGCACGAATTCGTCCTTTGGTTTCTATAAGCCAAGATGCACGATATGAAAAAACTGTCGGATCTTGATGCGTAAATCTTAATCAGTCACGAAATCTTCTCTGATGTCAGATTCAAAACTTCAGCGACAGTTAGACCTTATTCTTCGGGGAACGGTTGAGGTGATTCAGCTCGATGAGTTGAAAGAAAAACTCGCGACGTCACTGAAGGAGCATCGGCCGTTACGAATTAAGGCCGGATTTGATCCGACTGCGCCCGATCTCCATCTTGGTCATACCGTTCTTATTCAAAAGCTCAAACATTTTCAAGAGCTTGGTCATGAAGTCATCTTTCTCATTGGCGATTTCACCGGAATGATTGGTGATCCGACCGGGGTATCAGAAACCCGGGTTGCTCTGACGAAAGAGCAAGTGTTAGACAACGCGAATACCTATGAAAAACAAATTTTTAAAACACTTGATCCCCAAAAAACGCGAATAGAATTTAATAGTCGATGGATGAGTGAGATGCATGCAGAGGATATGGTGCAATTATGTTCACATTACAGTGTGGCGCGTATGCTAGAGCGTGACGATTTTTCGAACCGCTATCGTGAACAGAAACCCATCAGTGTTCATGAGTTTCTGTATCCCTTGGTGCAAGGGTACGATTCAGTTGCACTCAAAGCTGATGTCGAGCTGGGAGGCACCGATCAAAAGTTTAATTTATTAGTCGGTCGTGATTTGCAACGAGACTATGGGCAGAAACCTCAGACGGTAATCACGATGCCGTTACTTGAGGGAACAGATGGTGTTCGAAAAATGAGTAAGAGTTACGGCAACTATATTGCCCTGGAAGATAAGCCCGGAGACATGTATGGGAAGATTATGTCCGTCAGTGATACGCTGATGCGACGGTATTATGAACTGTTGACCACAGAAGACTTGTCGACTATCGATGCACAACACCCGATGGAAGCGAAGAAGGCTCTCGCTGAACGCCTTGTCTTTCAATATCATGGTGTAGCTGGAGCCGAGCAAGCCAAAGCCGATTTTCAACAACGGTTTCAATCAAAAGATTTTCCTGATGAACCAGACGCGCATGTTGTGCTTAAGTCCTCGGACTTTGCCAATGCTGATACCCCAAGTCTTGGTGTGGTAGATTTGCTTATGAAAACCGGTCTTCTTCCCAGTAAAGCCGAGGCTCGTCGTCTGATCGCACAAAATGCAGTTCAGCTTGATGGCAAGAAGCTAACTGATCCCAATGGCAGTGCAACATTTGAAAACGGTGAACAGTATCGTATGAAAATTGGCAAACGAAAGTTTGCTTTGATTGAATTCAAGAACGTCTAACGTCATAGTGCTTCACTATCTTCTTCCTGTCGCGTACAAATTTGAGCGGAAGGCTGCTTGAAGAGGTAGATGGGAAAATATCACTCCACATTGTTCCCTAAATTACCTTGACTAAGTTTCAGCACGCGCATAGAATGTGACCACCTCTAGAGAGCGGGCGTAGCTCAGTGGTAGAGTTCTTGCTTCCCAAGCAAGCTGTCGTGGGTTCAAATCCCATCGCCCGCTCCAATTTTTCAAGCCATTACAATTTCTTTGAAAGTATCCAGTGGATTGCTGGACTACACTAGTATTTGAACCTACGACTAGGGGTTTCGAAGGGGATATGTCCCCCTTCGTGGGGAGTGCACGAGGGGGCTGGCCCCCTCTGTGGGAGTTTGCGAAGTCGGTTTCAGGACTGAGCAGACGACGGAGTGGGTTCAAATCCCATCGCCCGCTCCAATTTTCTACTCTCTTAATCAGCATTTTTTTCTCAATTATCAGATGTATTTGTTGGCAGCCACTCTTCATATTGAGGAACGCCATCATATGGTAAGGTTTTCCAGGAAGCCTTGTCACTGACAAAGATATGTATGCCCAATTTGATTTCTACATCACCTTCTGTGCACCCGAGCGTGACGCCATATATCTGCCCTTTGAGTGTACCGCACAGGGTCGAGCCGCATACGCGACAGAATTGTAGCCCCGCACCATTTTTCGATTTATAGGTCGTGAGTAGATGTTCCCCAGAAGTCCACGAAATTTCTTGAGGATTTACCAGAGCATAAGCTGACGCCTGCCCACTAAATGCCTTTCGACATCTATAGCGAATCTAAATACGTTCCAGGCGGGAAAATACTACTAACTCCGCGTGGTACAACGTGAACATAAGGAAGGTTATGCCCGCCTGGATGCCCTGCAGACGATTGACGGTTCAATAACGAAGGGTCAATCAGTATTCAATAGGGTCACCTGTAGATTCGGCATAACTGAAACGGCTATAGAAGAGCAGTGAAACGATCGTGCTTCTCGTAACGTTCCTTCGATGGTGTATGTGACCGCACCACAAAAGCATGATCCAGTAATGGCCATAATACTCGGTAACCTCTTTGCTCGCTTCTCACGCATAAGCCATTAATCTCATCATAACCTATGGGAAGTCGAATGTTATCTTTCATCTTGAATGGTATCTCGGTTTTAGATGAGGATCCAGTGCAAGTGCTAGATGAATGCTTAGTGAAATGTTGGTAATGTATAGCATTGCGGAAGATAGTAAATAAAATGGGAGCCAGCATTTTTGGAAACGACAATGAAAGGTTTCGTCATTCAACGATTTTGTGAATTGATATAAGAACTTGGCTCTGTAAGTCAGATGGAGGAGGAATAAGAATGAGGAAAGTTGAATGGATTTCTCAACGTTGTGATCCGGCAACTCTTTTGGCGCACCAACTGATGGAAGATCAGGTGAGTACCTGCAGTCCAGATGATATGGTGCTCACGGTGGGACACAAGCTGTATGATGGAAACATTGGTAGTCTGCCTGTGGTTGATGACGAACAATCTTTAGTTGGGATTGTGACGGAGTTTGATCTACTTCAGGCGATTGAACATGGCAAAGATCTACGAAGTACGTCTGTTGCATCGATCATGACCAAAGAGGTGGTGACGGTGACAGAGCAGACGCCGTTCATGGAGGTCGTACAACTACTTCAACAGCATCATCTTGTTCGCGTGCCAGTTGTGAGAACGAACGCGTTAGTCGGTATCCTGGCACGCGGAGATGTTATTTTAGGATATATTAAAGCCTCAGATGTTGGGAGTGGTGGCTAGCTTGGTTGCAATATCATAATTTTTGAGAGTTGGAAAACTTTTCTGCTGATTTACTTTTGGTTGTCTGTCGATAGCGCCATCCCACAAGGCCGATAAGGCCAGTTCCCAGTAATGTAAGAGTTCCGGATTCTGGAACTGGATTCATGGGGTCGATGGGTCGGCTTTCGAAGATTGTGCCAGAAAACGTCATCATGGGTTGGAGGCTTCGGTCGAGGTTTTGAAAGAGAAGAAAGCCTCCTTCTTGAGTGTTTGCCTCAAAGATTTGTTGAAATGTGTTGGCAGTTAGGGTTGCACTTGTCAGGGGGGGAGAGGCTGAATTTGATGATTCGACCACGTATGAGAGCGTTTCTGTTTGAAAGGGACCAAACACGGCATCAATCAGGGGAGTCTGTGTCACATTGTTACTTATAAGGGAGGCTTGTTCAAATCCTGGGCTATCAATAACGGTTACGGTGCCTCCTGAGAAGTTAGTCGAAAAACGATCGGACATGATGACGATATCATTGAGGGCTGAAGGGTATTGGCCGATCTCAGGATCCCCCGAAAAGACATCGATGGCTTGATTGGGATCGTAGGTGAAGGTCATTGTAATTGGATCGCCAACATTAAAAACGGAACGAAGGACTTCGTCTACAGTCGTCACGTTCGCCGTTAAGATGTTCTGGACCGACACAGCTTCTACTTCTTGAATGCCAATACTCATCGCCATGGCGCATCCGGCCGTTAACACACATGCCGTCCTTCTAATTTTTTCTCGAATCGACCTCTCAATTATCATACGTTCGGCTCCTTTATCTCCATGAAGAGAATGTGATGAATAATTGTCGCGTATTATCAAATAACATTCAGGGCAATGACAATAGAAAAATTCATCTTTTCAAATTTTCAAAGAAGATGAGACTTGATTCCAGATATTGATCATATGTAAGGGAATTCAGTCGTCTTCTTTTAGATGATTCCACGATCGATGTTGATTGATATACTCAGTAAACCCAATAAGGTGAGACAAGCAAATAATATGATATGCCCAATTGAATATTGACCTGAATGGACTCTCTTCGAGAATTTATTCGAGTGAGCCAAGCCTAATGTCTGATATTCGTTGCATACTGATGTGCCATGGTTGATTCTATGCGAATGAAGCAGCTGCTGAGTGAAAGCCTTCCGCTACCGTTACGTCAGTGGTTGTGGGAACGGAAAGTTGCAGCGGGAAATCGTCGAATTCGAGAGCTTGGAGGGGAACTCTCGACTCGAATTCACGATGCCGCTCAAAAAGATATTGCGATCGGGAAAGGGATTCAGACGAAAGCTGATTGGGAAAGTTTTCGCGATGTTCGATGTGAGGCTCTGCGTCGCTCGTTGAATCTGAGTGAGGAACGTGTTGCCCCGCCTCGTGCTCTCGTGACTGGCACCTTGAAGCTCAATGCCTGTCATATTGAAAATATGGTTTTCCATGGCCACATGGATATTCCTGTGACCGCGAATATGTATCGACCTGTCGGTATCACGACAAACACACCCGCAATCGTTCTATGTCACAGTCATCACGATTCAAAATCGGAAGAAGAGTTACAATGCATGGGAATGACATGGGCTCGCCAAGGATGCACAGTCTTAATCATGGATTTACTTGGTCATGGAGAACGACGTCAGCATCCTTTTACCGGTCAAAAAGATTTTGCCGGAGCATTTCGTGTTGATCGGCAAGACTACTATTTTCGGTCTGTGCTTGATATGCAATTACAGTTGGTGGGTGAAAGTTTAATGGGATGGATGGTGCAAGATGTACGGCGTGGTATCGATGTGTTATGTGCTGATCCACATATTGACTGTGATCGAATCATTGTTGTCGGTTCAGTGGCAGGGGGAGGAGATCTTGCGGCCGTTGTTGGCGCTGTCGATATGCGGGTATCGAACGTTGTCGCCTTTAACTTTGGACATCTTTCGATGGGGGATTGGGAATCAACAAGAAATCTACCCGATACGGCTCGATTACGATTTTGGCCCTGGGTTATTTTGGCATCATTGGCCCCGCGTCGTCTTATCTATGGACGAGAGTTTGCTTGGAATCATGGTGATGGTGCATGGAACTATCTTAAAAACGTATATGCACTCTATGGGCAGTCCGAGGCTCTTCGGTCGGTCTCCGGTTCCGGCCACGTGTCGAGCAATGGTCCTCTAGATAGTCATTGCATGAATATTGGTCCTCTCCATCGAGCTCAGCTATATCCTATTTTTCAAGATTGGTTTGGCATTCCTGTCCCGGAACACGAGGAGACCACGTGTATTGAAAAACACAAGCTCATATGTCTGACAGAAGAGGCCAGAAGAGAATTCAGCTCACGACGGGTCCATGAAGTCGTTCAGCAACTATCTCGTCAATACCTCACTGTTGCTCGTGAGGGACGAGCGACTCAGGAGTCTGCCATGTTGGCCATTCAATTACAGCAAGATCTCGTTCCAGTTCTCGGTCCGATGCAACCATTCACTTCCTGTCGAGTTCACTCAATGTATCAAGGAGTCAGCCGATCTGAATATGTCAAATTAGAAGTTGAAAAAAACATCTTTGTACGTTTGCAGATTCTGCGCCCCTCTCATTCAGATACTCCCCAATTGCCGGTCGTCATTGGTGTGGCTCAGGAAGGTAATCGCCGGTTAAAAAATGAATGCCAATCGTTGATTCGACGCTTGCTCAAACAAGGGATTGTGGTGTGTTTAACGGAATTGCGAGGAACCGGGGATGGTCGGCAGGGAGAAATCTACCGAGGAAGAATCAGTCCGAGTGCCGGTATCGCCGCAACAAGCTTAATGCTTGGAGAAAGTTTACTCATATCTCGAGTTCGTGATCTACGAACAGTGATAGCGTATCTTAAGCATCGAGATGAGATTGATGACAGTCGGGTCGGTATCTGGGGTGCTGCGCTTCCCGCATCAAACTTTTCAGATGACGACCTCGCTGTTCCTTTCAACGCAGATTCATATCCGGAGCGTGGTGAGCCACTGGGGGGCGTTGTGTCGCTTCTGGCGACACTCTTCGAACCACAGATTCAAGCCGTGTATGTCCAGGGAGGTCTTGCCTCGTATGAAACATTATTGGATAAACCGTATATCTATCAGCCTGTAGATTCGCTCATTCGAGGTCTTTTGACAGTTGCAGACATTCCTGACATTGCTGCTGCACTGGCCCCTCGACCACTTCGAATGGAGGGATTAGTGGATGGGAGCAATCGGCAACTCGATGCACCGCAGATTGAATCGATGTACCATCGAGCGCGATTAGCCTATGGACGAGCAGGTAAGAGTGAGAGTCAATGTTCAATCAACATTGAGAAGACCTCTGGCCTTGAAATTTCAAGGTGGTTTGCGAATTTCCTCTGTCCATAAGGATGCTTTTGGTGATTTTCCTTCCGTGGGCGCTAAAATATCATTAGTCAATCAAAATAGCGTGGTACAATAAAGAGCGAGATAGTGATAATCCAACTCGCTACTGGGCAACTGTGAGAAGTCAAAGCCCAAAGGAGGCCATGAATGTCTCAAGAAGGATCTGTGCCACAACACATTCGAACAACTGAGACCCTACTGAGGTTGTATGTGCTTCTCGCACAATACCTTGATCGTTGTCGAACTGAAGATGGGAGTTCATCGCTGTCCGAAGGCGAGTTTCGGAAGCATTTGGTTGAGACAAAGCAGTCTGTGATAAATCTCCTGTCTACGAATAGAATCGTACCTGAAAAAATCGAACAAGAGTATGATCGGGTTATGAAATGTGCAAAAGCCTTGGTCAAAAACCCTCGAGATTCAGAACGCAAAGCTCAAGTGGATCATGAACGGGAGACACTGAGAATTAAGACCCTGGCACTCAGTGATCTTTTGGCCGTTTTTCGTTCGGCATAAGATCAAATGATAGAAGGTCACTCTATTTTGTTGAGGAAGTGATGGTGGCTATTGGCGAGGTGACCTATCGACAATGTCTGTGTGCATGTTAAAAAAGATGTGAACGAATGGTATCCAAGAAAGATCTTTGGTGGCTCGTATCAGAAAGATTGTGTTTCCCTACCTTATCTTACATTTCGTTTGCGAGTTTTGTGCGAGTTTCTCCGGTCGTGTCATAGGGTGGTAATGGTCTCGTCCAGATAAACGCTAAGACTCCAGTCACAATGCCGACCAGCATCGTTTTCAAGAGTATCCCGACTGAAAGAATAAACAGGGAAAAGGAAAAAAACAGCAGCATCGTCACGGTCGCGGTGACTTTGGCTCGTTTGCTAATACTGCCGTGTTGTTCCCAGTTTTGAATCATGGGGCCAAGTGTAGGTTGACGGATCAGGCAGTGGTGTAGCTGAGGAGAACTTTTAGAAAAGCAATAGGCTGCGAGAAGGATAAATGGGGTCGTTGGCAGGATTGGAAGGAAAATACCGATGAATCCCAAGGCTAGACTGATCCACCCAGTAAGTAACACTCCAAGTCGTAATGGAAGAGATTGAATAATCATAAATCAGAACTTCTTACAATCTTCAGTTAAAGCGACTCTTTCTTAATGGTTCTATATCGGCGATTAAGCTCAGATTATTGAGCGTTCTGAAGTTGATCTATTTATAGCCGTTTGAAGGAACTTTCAATGTTTGATGTGGGTAATAACGTTGTGTTACTTGGGTATCTGTAATGCTGACATCAAGTAATGCTGACATCAAAAGGAATACGAAGTCGCCATTATCGATTGCCCATCAGTAAAGCTTGGCCTTGGGAACGATCGTGTCGACTGAGGTCATCTATGATTACAGTATTGAATAACCTCAGCATTCTCCGTGAAAGTAGATCGGGTCGGTGGTGCGTTCACGCCCACAGCACACTTCTAGAACTTTTTGTGATTGGTTATATTATTCGAATTTTCGGAAATTTTGGTGAGTTGAGTAGGAACGAATTCCATTGATTAACCACAACAAATGTGTCAGGGCGAGAGTCGGAGATAATTGTGACAAAAAGAGGAGTGTTGGTATCTTGTGAGTGAGGAAAGGTAGTAGAGGACTTGTTGTCCGCTCGAGCAGAAACACAAAAATGCCTCGAATGGCGGTTACGCCAACACCATTATTGATGTCTGAAAGTGCCTTGTCGAGTTTTGGCGAAATTATTTAAAACAGTGGAGGCTGGGGGCCACAGCGTAGACCAATAAGGTCAGGATCTTCCCCTTCGACTACAGGGCGCGTTTCGGATGCAGCTTGGTCTTTACGTTGCTCACGACGCATGGCCTTTTCTTGACGTTTGAGCCGTTGAGCATGTTCACGAAGTCGTTTTCCTTGGGTTTCTTTCTTAATTTTTCCCATTACATCGGCTAAAGAACTGAGCCTCTCTCCTCCCTAGCGTTGGAGTGTTTGCTTTTTGGTCGTTCGACCATGTGATTTGCGCTCGGTTTTGGCACGAGTAGAGACCGTGCTTGCCTTTGGGGTCTCTTCATACTGTATCTCGTCAAATCCCTGACCAATTTCTTGAGACGACATCATTAAAACTTGTTGTCGAATTTCGTCCATTGACCGAGACCGCTGTTCTTCTGATGGGTCTGTCAGTCCCAATGTTTTCCAAGGGATACTACGGTTATCCTTAATTCTGACTATTTTATGGGGACGTTTATGAGCTGGCCAACCTTTAGTCATCTTCATCTTATCTCTCTCTCCTTCTTGACTGAGATGGGTACCTTACTGGCTATGAGCTTGCCTAAATATGACGTCGGAACGTTCGTACCCGTTATCTGAGGCATGGGTATTGCCTCAGAAGATCAAGGGATCTTTTACCCTCGCACGACCATACACTCGCACTAAAATGCATAGACGAATTGTTTGGTTTAAAGCATCACGTACAACGGGGCTCAAATCGTAAAAGATGGGATGTACCCCTCTTTTGGTACTTAGGAGTACTTTGTTGTAGCAGTATCCTTAGCTCAAACCGTGCCTTAAGGTAACATTCTGATGGTGGTGAGTCAAATATGACTTTTATTGATAGGGTAGTGTGAGCCATGCGAATGCCGTGAGTGTTACGGGAATTCGATTGAACCTATTCTTCGTGTAAGCTTGAATTTAAAGGGAAATTTCAGGTTTTTTTGAACCACGATCATCATTGAGAAGTCCGAGGCATAAACAGTTGTCATTGATGTTAAGATAACTCTAGGCGTAGAGGTTTGGTGTCTATTTTGCCGTATAAATTTCTTTCAGGACACATTCCAACGTACATTTTCTGTGAGTCAGTCGTGGCGATTGTTTTTACGTAAGAATACTTGATTGTTTAATGGCTATACTTTCATGAAAAGGTTCGGTAGGATGTCGCGCCGAATGGCAATTTGAGAGGATTCATTCAAACCCCAAGGAGTCATCGTCATGTCAAAAAGTCAGGACTCACGTAAAGAAACCAAAAAGAAACCATCTAAAACGATGAAGGAAAAACGAGCTGAAAAAAATGCCAAGAAAAAGGGATAGCCGCTGGGCTTTGCCTTATGAGCTAATGGTGTTTGGAGGTCATACATCATGAAGAGCCATTCAGCTGTGTTTATCTTTGGTATCATTGTCTGGTTTAGTCTTGTCGCGTTTCTCAGCTGCGCAGCAGCCGAGTCGAAACAAGTCCACGTGGGGAAAAATCCTGTGGACATTATGGAATGGACGGTACCGTGGGAGCAGACGAGGCCGCGTGATCCCTATGTTGATCAAGATCATCGCGTGTGGTTTGTTGGACAGCAGGGCGATTATGTGGCGATGTTTGAACCAAAGACAGGCAAGTTTCGGCAATATCCGTTAGATGCCGGAACGGGCCCCCACAATCTCATCGTTGATGGACAGGGGTTCGTGTGGTACGCCGGTAATCGGGCTTCGCATATCGGCAAACTCGATCCGAAAACCGGAAACATTATCAAATACATGATGCCTAATTCTGGGGCATCCGATCCACATACCCTGGTGTTTGGAGACACCAATGAAATCTGGTTTACCGTTCAACAGGGAAATTTTGTGGGCCGATTAGCCATGAATTCAGGCAGTGTCATATTGACCCCACTCCTTACAGCCAATGCCCGCCCTTATGGTATCGTTGTCGATGCCGCCCGCCGTCCATGGTTTACTGAATTTGGTTCGAATAAGTTGGGAACCATCGATTCTGCAACACAGCCCGTGAAGGAAATTTCACTGCCTCGTCCCGATGCGCGGCCTCGACGATTGGCCCTCACCTCCGATGGAGCCATCTGGTATGTCGACTATGCAGAAGGGTATCTCGGAAGGTTTAATCCATCTACAAAAACGGTGAAAGAATGGCTTGCTCCTGGTGGCCACGATGCACGACCATATGGGATGACGGTCGATGATCAGGATCGGGTCTGGTTTGTGGAAACGGGCGCATTCCCGAATCGACTCATCGGATTTAATCCCAAAACTGAAGAAGTGATCAGCATCACCAATATCAAAAGCGGCGGTGGAACAGTCCGGCATATGATATACCACCAGCCCACACAAACAATTTGGTTTGGTACCGACGCGAATACCATTGCCAGGGTCACGGTTCCACAATCATGACCTGGCATCGGTTTTTAATGAGTCAGTGAAGTCATTAAGAGTATCCCACCGACTACGAGCATCCCGACACCGGCGAGTCGACCACCCCAGGCCCCGAAAGGAAAAACCTTTTCTAGAAATACGAAAATTGTAAGGCCGGCAATCCACAGAAGGTTCATTACGCCGCCGAAGAAGAGCAAACCCATTAAGGCCCAACAACAGCCAAGGCAATAGACCCCATGCTCCAGACCCATTCGAAAGGCCCCGGTGCTGCCTGTTCGCCAATGGTGAGCAATAAAGGAGGTTGGGGAACGACAATGCTCAAGGCAGACGTTCTTCCATGGGGTCAGTTGATAGAGTCCTGCGACAAGAAAAAGTCCGGCACCCAGAGTTTGACTATTGGTCATCATCATCGGGGACAGGAGTGCGGCTTGGTGCAGGCCGAATTGGGCGAGTGTCGCCGCAATGCTAAACAGCCCCCACATCACTAGATAGCCAGACACGAACGCGGAGGTTGGCGCAATCGGCGTTCCCTGCCGGTTGGCTTTGCGAGCCATGCCAGCATAGAGGAGCGTCATCGGGGTGGCGGAGGGCAACATCATTCCGATCATCATCACGCTCCACATGAGAAACATGAAGGCAAAGTCAGTTCCGTTCCAGGGGTGAAACTGCATCACGCGGCCAACTCCGTTTGTCTCTATTTCCGGCATCCCAGATTCGAGATGGAAGAGGTAAGCCCAGGCGAGAACGATCACGCCAATCAGGCCAGAGACAATTGCAATCGTATCCCGCTGAGGAAGGCCTGCCACCAGACTCAACCTAAATCGAGACAGAAGAGAAATGGAGATTGACGGAATGTGTTCTTTCCCTGTCTGGGAAACAGGATGAGTGAAGGAGAACGATTGTTGTCGTAGATCCTTTGTCGCTCACTCAGCACGAATAACGCCGTCTTGATTCATGTGAAGCGTATTAAAATGTGCGTGGCTTTCGGAAAGTTGTAAGGCTATCCCGCCCTTTGCGCTCGATGTTCCGGTGCCGACTTCAGCCACGGTGTATTCAAACCCATTTGGTAGATTGATGCGAGCATGATGGGGCGTTCCCGTATGCTTATTGCGGATAGGATTTCCCGTTGACTTGGCAACATCAGGGATGTTGACCTCAGCCTTCCTGGCCTCGACATCGATCGAAAGGTCAATGGGCGCAGACAGTGGGGCAAGGACTTCAGTCATGGTGCTATTGAACACAAAGAAGTGTGTGGCTCCGGGGGCCGTCGATTCGCCATGCAAAATTTTTCGAAGCGCCTCGCGTTGGGCGTCAGTAGCGCGACTGTCAATAATGGCTTGCTGCTTACCATTACCGGCTGCAATTTCTCCTGGCCAATGGAGGACCATGGCCCAGTTGAGCCCATCTAAGCGGGTGTCATTGAAATAGCCTTCTTCGATGTGACCCGCGGCAAAGGCTTCACAGAAACCGTGGGTTGATGGAGCATGAAATTGACAGGGACAGCCCCAATCACAATTACAGTTGTTGAACTCTACCCCGCGAAGCATCCATTGATCGGTCATGCAAGACACTCCTTCTTTGGTCGCTCAGGTCGTCTTTCGGACACCTCAGCATGTTTTCCATGTTCTGATTATCACATGACGTCATGAGCATATCATTTTCTGTCATGAGCATATCATTTTCTGCCATGACCTGCCATCCTTCTTCACACACCCTTCCTAGCTAAGATATTGCTTTGCCATTCATTCGCATTGAGTTGTTCGAATTCTTCATACTCCGAACCCACCCTGGAAAGATATGGTATACTATGGCAGTGTGCCCTACATTCTGTAGCAACTTGTGCTGTTTGCCAATATGTGAACATGAGGCGGAGCATAAGACCGTAATCAGGTTCAATTTACAGGGAGGAATGAATGACTCAAAGCAAGGAAGTTCAACGGTGTCAAAAGCATCAAGGTCCAATAACAACTATCATGACGTGGGCACTGATGGTGCTGGTCTCTGGAGTCTTGGTGGCAGCTCCAGGATGGGCTGGAGATAAAGGGAAACATCATGGGCATGATCCTGAAAAGAAACTCCAGAAATTGACAAAAAAGTTGGAGCTGACAGAGGAGCAACAAGCCAAAGTCAAACCGATTCTTGAGCAGAAGCATCAACAACTCCAAGCGCTTCACAAGCAAATGAAAGAAATCCGAATGAATGCCCGTGCGCAAATCGAAGCCGAGTTAACGCCAGAGCAAGTTGGAAAACTCAAAGAACTTCGAGATAAACACAAGCAGTGCAAAGAGGGGAAAAAAGGTAAGCACGGCAAGAAACATAAAAAGAATTATGAAGATCATGAAAAGGGTATGCACCACGACTAGACTAGAATGAAGATCTTTACACGATTGTTGCATGAGTCACGTATCGTGAGTGGGTTACCCAGTGGACACCAGGAATCTTGTTTTCCTGGTGTCGCTGGATCTACTTCTCACGTGATATAAAAATGGTATGCTATTCTTGTAGATAAGCATCATGTTCGATACTGAATTGATATTATTACCATTATAGATCCAGGTGTCTGACAGGATTGACCTCCAAAGTGTCAGATTGGAAGATTGTAACGTTTCCATGACTCAATCGTGTTTAAGCCGTTGCACAGTGCAATGGTCCAATTTCCAAAATCCTCGCCTACATCTACCTCTGCATGCGTAGTCGACTCTACCAATCCCACCCATTGTACTTAACGAAAGCCAGTTAGATGTCTATATGGCCACCTTGCACGAATGGCCTAGGGAAAATGATGTTCATCGAGCAGACGAAGAAGCACGTAGCGTTAAGCCACTCTCATAAGAAGGAGTTGTTGCGATGGAATGGTTGTCTGATCCTCAGACATGGTTGGCGCTGGGGACATTGACTGCACTCGAGATTGTCCTTGGTATTGACAACATTATTTTTATTTCAATCCTGGCCGGAAAATTACCGGTAGCGGAGCAAGCACGCGCGAGAGTCCTTGGGTTAGGCGTCGCCATGTTCTCGCGATTGGCATTGCTGTTTTCGCTGGCATGGTTAATGGGGCTCACCGCTCCATGGTTTGCCATTTTTAATCACGACTTTTCAGGTCGCGATTTGATTCTCATTGCAGGCGGCCTGTTTCTCTTAGTGAAAAGTACCTTAGAAATTCACGAACGATTAGAAGGGGAAGAGAGCGAAGGGACAACCAGAGCGGCCGCATCGTTTACCGCGGTGATCGTACAGATTGCGATACTGGATATTGTCTTTTCGTTAGACTCAGTCATTACGGCTATTGGGATGGCAGATCAAGTCTGGGTGATGGCTACGGCTATTATCATTGCTGTTGGTGTGATGATGGCTTCCTCTGGAGCCATCAGTGAGTTTATTGACGAACATCCGACGATCAAAATCCTAGCGTTGAGTTTCTTGTTGCTGGTTGGTGTGATGTTAATCGGGGAAGGATTTTCTTTTCATATTCCCAAAGGCTATATATACTTTGCGATGGCCTTCTCAGTGTTTGTTGAATTGATTAATACAAAAATTCGAAAGGGTCACACGAAACCTGTAAAGCTTCGTCAGCCAAGTCCGGAATAATGTGTGAGACCTATCCCAACCTTTATCATGTACGAAGGGAGGAGGGGGCAGGCGATATGTAATGATCGATGTGAGACACCTAATCGTAGGGTAGACATCTCACAATCGCAACGATTTTCTTGTGCTAAAAGTCCTACTTGTTTCGTAACTTGAAGGTTTCCCCTCTTGTTTGACCGCGCCGATTAAGTTTCCTGTATATTTTTCATGATTTTATTGAAGACTTTTACATTGTGAAAAGAGCTGAAACTCATTAGTTTCACTTCGAGAGAAAGATTGCCGTAAGCTCCTGTACTTGTTGGTAAACCATATTCGACCGTTGGCTAAAACCACAATACTAAAAAAATGGATTAGTTGGAAAAGCCAAGGACTAAGGCGGTAAATTCAAGCCGTTCTGGCGCACACATTCTTAATGTGAGACTAAATATGGGGCAGAAAATTTTTGTCGTTGATGACGAAGAAACTTCTCGGCAGGGGTTATCAACGCTTCTGACAAAATGGGGCTATGAAGTGCAGGAAGCTGGAGATGGGGAAGAAGCGCTGAACAAGATTTCCCAATTTCATCCTGATGTTGTAATCACAGATTTGGTAATGCCGGGATTTAATGGACTCGAGCTTATTCAGTCCCTTCAAAAAGAATTAATCTATAGTCCAGTCATTGTGTTAACAGGACATGGGACCATTGAGACGGCTGTTTCGGCCATAAAACACGGTGCCTATGATTATTTGACGAAGCCTCTGGATGTGCCACGACTTCGAATTATGATCGAGAAAGCGTTAGAGATGGGAGCGACGCAACGTGAAATGGTCCTCTTGCGGAAACGGCTAAAAGGTCTATGGGGACTCGGAAAATTGGTTGGGAAAAGCAAACCGATGCAAGAAATCTATAGTCTCATTGAGTTGGCCGCACCGACGCCAGGGAGGGTACTCATTCTCGGGGAAAGTGGTACAGGAAAAGAATTGGTCGCACAAAGTCTTCACGAACTTTCAGAACGAAATAAGGGACCATTCATTCCCGTGAATTGTTCCGCGATCCCTGAATCCTTACTCGAGAGTGAGATTTTCGGTCACGAAAAAGGTGCATTTACCGGAGCGTTGGACCGAAAGCCCGGGTGCTTTGAGCTGGCACATGGGGGAACCCTTTTTTTGGATGAAGTGGCTGAAATGAGCGCCTCTATTCAAAGTAAATTTCTAAGAATTCTCCAAGATTCTTCTGTCAAACGAATCGGGGGAACCATTCCCATGCAAGTGGACGTTCGGATCGTCGCGGCGACGAATAAGGATCCACTGAAAGCGATTCAAGATGGATCCTTGCGTGAAGATCTGTATTATCGATTAAATGTTTGTACGATTCATCTTCCTCCATTACGAGAGAGAATTGATGATATTCCGCTTTTGGTGAAGGCGTTAATTGAAGAATTTAATTCCAATTATATGAGAACGATACAGTCTATAGACGATGAAGCGTTAGACTGTTTAATCAAGCATTCGTGGCCAGGCAATGTTAGAGAATTGCGCAATGCCATTGAACGGGCTGTGATGACCTGTACGTCGACGGTCATTACTAAAGAACATCTCCCAGAATTTCCTAGCGGAAAACATCGGGCACATACCGACGAGCAGGAAGGGACTGTTCAATTACCTATAGGGTCGACGATTGAAGGTGCTGAACGCGAACTTATCCTTCAGACGTTGAAGTTTAATCAAAATAATAAGACACGGACTGCGGAAATTCTGGGCGTCAGTCTGAAAACGCTTCATAATAAGCTTCATCGATACGGATTACATGATGCATTTGAACGTTAAGGGAAAGGAGGCATTAGGTGTTTCAATTATTACGCTGGTTGTCGTCATTGGAAGTACATTCCTGAATCTCTCTCAATTAAGTAGTGTCATTATTCAAGAAACCCTCGAGCAAGTTTCACTCGTCAAACGGCAAATCTTTGAGCAGAGTAAGCGTGTTGTTCTTAAAGCTCAACCGTCTAATACCCCTCCCATTGCCTTATTAGCCGCCAACCAAGAGTTAAAACATTTTCTCGAAGCGAGCGTGGGATATTCGCCTCATCTTCTCTATGCGTTGCTTGTTGATACGCAAGGAACAATCGTCCTTCACCCCGAAGGAGAGAAAATCGAACGACAACACCCGGATAGGCCCAAACTGGAGGATCTTCTTTCCCTTGGCCCGTTTGATCGCTTCAAAGTTCTGTATCAGGAAGGCACCACATTTGATAGCACGCTTCCTATGACATGGGAGGATGTGCTGATCGGGGAAGTCATTGTGGGGATACATACGAGCTTACTTCGTGAAAGAATGAACGCTTCGATTAAAACCAGTGTCTTATTTGGTTTGATCGCATTGCCCATCGCGTGGTTATTAACCATGGGATTAGCCGCTCTTACGCTACGGCCTATCCATGCGATGGCCTTTCAGATGGAACAGCTTCGACAAGGACACTTTGATGTGTTAACGGATTTGAGTCGGACAGACGAGTTTCGTGAATTGGCGGCTCAACTCCAATTGTTGGGGCAACAATTAAAATCTGATCGCCTCAAAACACTAAGCGATGAACCACATCTCCATGGCGTGGTTGAACATTTAGAGGATGGAGTCATTGTCGTGGACGGGCAAGGTACCGTTCTCTTTCTCAATCAAGCGATGGAAGTGATGGTCGATATTCCAATTGCCTATCTGCCAGGTCATCGGCTGGAGGTATTAGGAGAAGCGTTTACACCACTCATTCGATTGGCGGAACAAGCTCTAACAGAGAAAAAGGATTTTAAAGCGATGCCTTGTTCTTTACCCAGAAAAGCGGAGGATAAATCATTTTATATCTCCGTCGTATGTTTGAAGTCGGCATCGCAGTTTCATGGGGCTATGATATTATGTCGGGATGTGGAAGCGATGAAAGCGTTGCAATCACTGGTTCGCTATGCGGCTCAATTGACGACGTTAGGACAGTTAACTTCTGGCCTCGCTCATGAGATTAAAAACCCCTTGAATTCGATGGTGATTCATCTTGAACTCTTAAAGGAAGAAATCAAAGATGTGAACGGCGGGGTTCAGCATAGTTTGCAGGTGTTGGAGGGTGAAGTGCATCGGCTCGATCGAGTGGTCGTCGGATTTTTGAAGTTTATGCGACCACAGGAGTTGGAAATCTCTTCAATCAATATCAATGAATTACTGGAAAAGGAGGTGAGGTTGCTGGAAACAGAATGGGGAAGCAAGCGCATGACATTTCATTTAGATTGTGAGCCCAACCTTCCTGTGGTTTCTGCCGACGCCGATTTATTGAGGCAAGTATTTCTCAACATTCTCTTAAATGCGTGTCAAGCCATGGAAGAAGGTGGAGCGATTCGTATTAAGACATCAACACACCAAATCGATGAAGTGCAAATTTCTATCACCGATCAAGGACCAGGGATTCCCGTAGAAGACCAAGATAAAATTTTTCATTTATATTACACTACGAAGTCTCGAGGAAGCGGATTAGGGCTTCCATTAGCGTATCGTTTTATTCAATTGCATGAAGGAGTGATTGATGTTCAATCAGAAGTGGGAAAAGGTACGACGTTTAGCATACGATTACCGAAAAATAATTGACATGTCGTGTCGCTTATTATCCATTAATGCGGGGAAATCTGCGGCTGATCGTCGAGTACTTGCTTATGGAATGATCTGTGTACTGACGGGGTGTTCTCTAGAATCCACTTCACTGCAATTGGGCGTACGGGACTTTCAGGTGATGTCCGTGGTCAGATCTCTATATCCCGCAGGTAGTCATAGGATTGACGACAGAACTCTTTCACCACACACGAACATCGCTGGACTCGCTAATTCTAGAATTTTAGGAGAAGGCGATAGACACGCAACTCACTCAAGCTATTCCCACCTTCTGCGGTTCACTTCAGCTGAAGAACAAAAACCTTCACTTTTAGTTCCAAAGATTCCCGATAATGCGAATGGTGAGATGGTAGTGACATATAAATCAAAAATAGAGGAAACAAAAAGTTTGATGCGCCATATTGACGAACATCAATTATCGAAGGAACAGCACGACACCTATAATTCTATTCATAGTTTTCTGGAAAAATCTCAAGAAGCGTTTTCTCAAAATGATATGTCGATGGCTGTGAATTTAGCTGAGAAAGCTCATACCTTGGCTCAAGAAATTTTCAATAATTCTACGACGCCATAGCTAACGTACTATTCGGATGTGATCTGTCTATGAGAAACAGGTGCCATGTGAGTAGTTGGAAAAAGTCGTCATCGTTTTATCTGTAGGAAAAAAATCTCTGGCCATCGCTCATGACAAAAAAAAGTGTGTTAATTGTCGAAGATGATTTGAATAGCCGTGAAGGCATGAAGGCGATCCTACGGATGTATGGCTATCATGCCGATGTCTCCGAAGACGGGCTGCAAGCCATTAAGAAAATCAAAGAGAACAGATTCGAAGTCGCTCTCATCGATATCAATCTTCCCCCTGTCTTGAATGTGGAAATTACTGGATGGGATCTTATTCGAATTTTTCGATCGTTTGATCCCGCCATCCAGATTATCGTGGTGAGTGGAGAAAAGGGTATTCAGGTCCGCTCCCAACCCTTTAATTTGGCTGGATGCTTAGAAAAGCCTATCCGCCCCGCACATCTTAAATCATTGCTGGAAAACCTCGATGAATCGATCTAAGACTCGTCATCACAAATAGTTTCAATTCTTCAAATCTTCTTCTGTCTTGTTTTGCCTCCTTTCACTCATTTTCAGAATATTCTTGCTAGACATCTCCTTCTCTCGACACACGTTGACATCCTCTCTACCTGTAAAAATTTCATAGTACTTGCGTAAAATTTACGCACTAAAAGAATTTCCCATGTGTGTTCGTGCGTGACGTTATCTTTGCGAGATTAGGAAAATTAATTGTTTATCAATGACTTTCACTCAAATATCTCTATTGGAATCCAATTTGGTCTGATGTTTGCGGTAAGTAGGATGAAAGCTAGGGAATCTCTTCAATATGAGAAGGGATGTTCGATTACTACATAAACAAAGGAGGCGTCCATGAAACCTCATACTTATCTTATTATGCTGTTTGCCCTATCTCTTTGGCTGGTCCCAGTAGCCCAAGCTGGAGAATTCAACAATGCCACCAGGGACGCAAGCATGGATGGCCACTCATTAGAAATGGTGAGTGGGATCATCAAAGATGTCGAAGGAGAATTATTTACGGTTCAAGATTCACAGGGAATTCATTGGAAAATTCAGGTCGATCGGTACACAGATACTATTGGGAAAGTTCAGGAAGGCGCCATGATTACGGCGATGGTGGAAAGTAATGGTCATGCAAAACTCTTGAAAGTGTTGCCCCGTTCGTAGTGTGAAGCGTTCAGGAGGGGGAAGTTGAACCTGGGCTTCCCTCTCTGCGCTAACCTATTGTCCTGCTTGATGCAGGAAAAGGATCATATCATGCTTAGACAAATCCGACATCATAATTCTACAAAAATTGGTCTATCCGTGATTGTCATGTTTGGAGTGCTGGCCTTAGCTCCCCCAAAAGGAATGACGATTTTTCCCAAGGGCCATTCACATACTAAATTCATTTCAGAGAAAGTTGAACATGGACCAATCATCATAGAGGGAAAAACCACTCGGGTGCAGGGTGAATTTGTTGGAAAAGATTTCTCTCAAATGAGAGATCAGTCTTACACGGTGGAGTCGGCATTTGGAAGAACCTGGGATGTCTATCTTGAAAAAAAGAGTCCCAACATTGAAGAGATCGATTTAGGTGACCATGTAAAAGCCAAAGTAAACAATGAGGGAACCGTCCAGGTTCTTCAGAAGGTCAGTGTCAAAAAAACCGATTCTTCGCATGCTGTTGTACGTCGAGTTCAGGGAAAAGTTCAAAAAAGAGACGGAAATTTTCTTTTTGTAGAAGATGGAGAGAATACCCTCATTTTACATCTTGACCACAACACAACGTCGAAAGGAAATATTCGAAAAGGCAGTCGTGTTGTGGCTCAATTAGGAGAGGCTGGATATGTTATTAACATTCAAGAATCCCGATAATACAGAGGACCAGACGTTACAGAATGCTTTACTCGTGTCTCTTTATTTAAAATTATTTTCTAAGAGTCCAGCCAGTGAACAAAACCATATATTTATGAAATATCATGATGAAACGTTCGAGTCATCTTCGTAGTTTAGAAAATTTCAAAAGAAGTGTGAGCTACTTGTGAGACAGGATCATTCATATAGAGTGATCTTCCTTAACTTATTGATTCTCAAAAAGCTATTAGAAAAGTCAGTAAAAAGGAGGTTGATGATGACATTAGATTTCTCAGTAAACCTTCCTACACTTTCTTGTGACGTTATGACCAGAGAAGATATCCCTCAGACTCTTGGCCCGGGAAAAAAAGTCATGGTCGTCGATGATGATGAGGATTTTCGCATGCTGTTATGTGCAAGGTTGGAACGTAAAGGTATGGATTGTTTTGAAGCTGAAAATGGCGAAGTGGCGAAGTGGCAGTTGAGTACACATCATGTCGATTTGGTGGTGACTGACAATCATATGCCAAAAATGGATGGATTAACATTAATCAATTGGCTCCAGGAGCATCAAAAATATATCCCCATCATCTTTGTGTCGGGAGACTTAAGCGCGGGCATCATTGAGCAAATTGAACAGGCGCGAGTGTATTATATTTTTGAAAAACCCTGCTCGCTCGCTAAGTTGTCGCAAAAAGTCGAAGAAGCCTTAACAGTATAATAAAAGATCCCCGCCGCAAGCAACGGGGTATTCAGAGGAAGAGCTATTCTCTTTGAGACACCACGGTTTCTCAAGCTCTTCCCTTTGTTTGGTACCCCGTAGCAAGCAACGGGGAATAGCTAGATTAAAAGTGTTTCACATGATGAGGGGGATGAAAGAGGAAAATTTGAGTATCTTCATTCTCCTCAATCTTGATTCAAGCCGACTCTCCACGGAGTTGAATCTTTTACCTTTTCGGATGGTTTATGTAGCCTAAATTCTCATTCGTCTGTACTGGAAAGCATCAAGAAGATGATGGAAAGCCAAATACCGTGTGTCTTTTCACGTCACCATTTTGTCTTTCGGTACAAGGGCAACAGAATAGCTGGACCCCACCGCTTTTCTGCCTTCAAAAGAATGGAAAAGATGCCTCACCTACTCACAAGTCATCAGATATAACGTTCTTTATCCGCGGATATTCGATCATCTCGCTTAATGCTTTGACGGTCACCTCGCCGAAGAGACCAGCATCAATACGAAAGGACCGTCTATCTATCCTGCTCCTCTCCAAAGGATGTCCAACCATAAACTCGCTTTATGGAGAAGGTAGGCCATAGCGAGTACAGAACGATTCGATGCTGTGTTTGTGTTAATCCTGCTGACGGTCGACGGACAATTACCAACGGAAGGGCGAGATATCGATCGTGAAAAATATTTGCTTAGATGAGCCAACAGTCTCCAATAGGGAAGAGTGGGAGGCGCGGATGTTAGCCGGGGAGAAACACGTGTTGCGTGGCCTCTAATTCCTGGGACAATGAATCGTGAAAGACAGAGTGCAAGACTTATAGCCGTTCCAATTAGTTTCCGTACGTATGATGCGGTGTTTCGCGCGGACTTGGCTTATTTGGATCGGCTGGAAGTTAATTGGTTTCGCTATAATTCGTTGTTTGCCTCTGTGCCCACCGACTAAACAATTTGGCTACGAATGCCGTCATCAACAACGTGAACCCCGTTCCTGCCAAGCTGTATTCTTCGCCAAATTGTTCACTAATCCATCCCAAGGTCGTCATGCCTGCAATGGCTGCCAGCATCGCGCCTGTCCCATAGAGCGCCAGGACACGACCAAGCAGGTGTGGTGGTGAGACCTCCTGAACAATGCCCCATTCGATAGGTGTTAAGGCTCCTGATCCTGCGCCAATAAGGCAAAGGAGGACGAGTGCGAACAAGAAATTATCAGCCCACAGCAATCCCCATATCGCTAGAGCCGTCATGATACTTGTGAGAACCAAAATGTTGATGCGACGCCACAATCGCCATGTTGTGATCCAGACCAAACTGATTGAGCTGATGAGGAGTCCCACGCCCAAGGCAGACGTCAAGTATCCGACTTCAACCGGTCCCAACCCTAACATTTCTCTTCCGAAAACGGGCAGCAGAGTATTGAAGGCGCTAATGCCAAAGCTATACAGGCCCGCCGTGATAATGAGCAGAAGAATCATCGGTTGAGTGAAGAAGGTAAAGCGAATGCCTTCCATCAAATCTTGGATCGTTGAGACTGGTGAATTCTCAGTCTCTTGCGAGAGAGCGGACTTTTTCGGTAAGCGAACGAACATGAGACACACGGCTGAGGCGACGTAGGTGATGGCATTAATGCATAAGACATCTTGCGAACTGGAGGCGGCGATCCCTAGACCGCTCAGGAGTGGTCCAAAGATGATGCCCAAACTCATCGTACTTTGAAGGAGTGAGTTTGCCGCAGTTAATTCGGAGCGCGGCACCACCAAGGGGATTGAGGCATAGAGGGCCGGACCAAAAATGGAGGTGGCCATAGCATTACAGAAGACAAGAATATAGAGAGATTCGACCGTGAAGGCTTCGGTCGTCACCAGACACGGGATGAGACCAATAGTGACAGCGCGAAATAAATCCATGCCGACCAAAATGGGTTTTTTGGGTAGTCGATCAACCAGCACCCCGATCAACGGTCCAAAAAGAATCGGAGGCAGTGTTTGAAGAATACCGATGACAGTTGTTTTGATAGGAGAACCTGTCATCGCATAGACAAACCACAATAATGCGAGTTTCGTGACACCGTCTCCAACTTGTGCAATACATTGGCTCCACCAGATTAACGAGAAATCTCGCTGGAACAATAATGATCGGGTCTTGGTTGAAGCGTGTGAATGTGTTGGAAGGCCAGTCAGGGGCGGCCTGGAGTGAATCGCAAGAGGATGGGAAGAAATCTTAGACATAATTGAAAAAATCTCATTGTACGAGGCGTCATTGCCCAGCCTCTAAGGTGACCGTATCGGTCTTCACGGCTTTCACTCCGGGAACATGTTGAGCCGCTTGCGCGGCTTCCAAGAGAATGACCTGAAACCGGGTTGTTCCGTGCAGAGAGACAACTCCGTCGTTCGTGCTGATCTGGAATTGAGACTCCTGAAGCGTTTGGCTTTTGTCAAATTGTTCTTGGACAAATATGGTGATTGCTTGATCTCGATTCTGCGCCAACACATTAGTCATTTCTTGATCGACGATGATGTTGTTGGTGATGGTTTTATCGTCTGCCATACGCAACGCAATCTCACTCGCCGCGACTTTTTCATCTTGAGACGTCACGGTCCCGTCTATCTGCACAGCATTCTCGTCAACCTCGACATCGATATCATAGGGAAAGAGACGTGGATCTGCTTTAAAAGCGAGCTTGAGCGTGAGGGTCGGAGAAGTCACAATGTTTTGCTTGGACTCGTCCTCCGTAGTGTTGAAAATCTTCGGTTTTTTACGATTTTCATCTTGAACGGTCGATTCATTTTTGGGGACGTCTCGGGAAGAGGATTGGCGTGTTTCAGCCTGGACCAGCGTGCACATAAATCCGATCATGACAATGAGTAGCAGTTTGACCATCGAAGGGAACAGTCCTTTCTTCTCGTAGAGAATGACACGCCTTTGACATTCGACTTCTCAACAAGAATCGCCGCGCTTGGTATTGGGACAATTCATATGAAAGTGAGCAAGAAAAGAATTCTCAATGACCAAGAATCCAGGAGCATAAATGGATCACCGGCATGTTCAGGTTAGGCTGTATGGTGCACTGACGATAAGGCAACCGTCTGACTTGTCGTTCGTCGACTGACGAGCATGGTGACCGCTGCTGTGATCAAAAAGGTCAATCCAACAAATCCAATGCTGACGGCTGCTCCGATGGCATCGGTCATCCAGCCAAAGGCAATCATTCCGGCACTCGCAGAGGCCATCGCTGATGTATTGACGAAAGAAAATACCCGACCCATAAGAACTTCTGGGGTGATTTCTTGTACAAGCGACCACATCAACGGAGTAAACATGGCCGTGCTTCCTCCAACTAACCCCACTAAGAACACAGCAGTGACGGGAGAAGGCACGAACGTCAGTCCATACACCGCCATTCCACCAATCCCCATCGATCCAGCGATAAACCGCAGTCGTGCATGAACATCCATTTGTTTCACCCATGTGAGAACAATCGACGTGAGCAGCATGCCGGCTCCCATTGCCGACCATAGCCATCCAAGCCACGTTGGCCCAATGTCCGTCATGTTCTCGACAAACACGGGAAGCACATAGACGAAAGCACTGGCGCCTAATGTAAAGAGCATGGTCATAGATATGACCCCAAGAATGATTCGTTGCCGACCGAGGACAAATCGAAACCCTTCTTGTAAGTCCTGCTTAACGGTAGTTTGAGATTCGCCCTTTTCCACACTCTGTTGAGAGTGTGGCACTCGAAGCGGTAATAAACAGAGAGCAGAGCACAGGAATGTGGCAGCATCAAGATACAGGACATTCTGAACGCCGATAAAGGCGATCAGAAGTCCACTCATGGCCGGGCCTACGAGTACACCGACATTCGTGGTGCATTGAATCATGGCATTCGCTGGCATTAAGTCTACTTTTGGGACGATGCGAGGAACGACCGAGGCGAGGGCAGGACCAAAACCTGCCGAAAATACAGCATTAAAGAGCACCAGACCATACAGGATCTCTAATGTGAGCAAGTCGAATGCATGGAGGAGGGGTATCAACGCGATCAATATACCCCTGGAGACATCTAAAAAGATCATGATAAACTTTTTGGGTAAACGATCGAGATAGACTCCAATGAGCGGACTCAATAACAGAGGCGGAATCGTTTGCAGCACACCGATAATGGTCATTTTGAGCGCCGATCCGGTCAGCTGATAGACGAACCACAACAGTGCGACTTTTGTGATGCCATCGCCGATCTGTGAAATGACCTGCGCCCACCAGAGGAAACCAAAATCTCGTGTTGCTAGGAGGCGACAACCACCTTGCTTGAGTAAAGACGGGAACCAGTTTCTCATATCATCCTCGTAGATTGTGAATCTCTTTCCATCTCATTGGTCTATCTTGGAAATGTTTAGGGTCACGTTCACAACTGAGCCGTTTCCGACGAGTACATTGTCGAATGTAAGTCGGAGGTTTCCTCTTGACCCGTCAATTCGTGATAGACGCGAAGATAATCTTGGACCATCCGTTCTACCGTGAATCGTTCTTCAAAGACTTGACGGCACAGCCGACGATCAAGACTTGGAACCTGTTCGATCGCATTCACGAGATCCTCAAATGTGTCACAAACCGTACCGGTAATGCCCTGATCGATGAGTTCGGGAAGAGAACCCCGACGATAAGCCAACACTGGTGTGCCACACGCGAGTGCCTCAATGAATACCAGTCCAAATGGCTCTGGCCAATCGAATGGAGCAAGAAGTGCATACGCATTCCCCATAAACTCATCTTTTTCAGCGTCGTTAATTTCTCCAATGTATTCAATCAAGGGATGGTCTAAAAGCGGTCGAATGACTTCGTCGAAATAGGCCTGATCTACTGGGTCGACTTTGGCGGCAATTCGCAAAGGCATGCCTGCGCGTTTTGCTGCTTCGATCGCTTGATCTGGCCGTTTCTCGGGAGTCAGTCTTCCGACAAAGGCGAGATAGTCCCCAGATGTTGGATGATAGGTGTAGAGGTCCTTCGGCAATCCGTGATAGACCGTTGATGCCCAATTCGCCCAGGGCAGTGGTTGTCGTTGAGCATGCGAAATCGAAATTAACGGCATTTCAGGATATTCGCGAAAGACGGGAACTAACTCGGGTAGATCTAAACGGCCATGTAAGGTGGTCAGCATTGGAGTCTCACAACGTCGGGCGAAAGGAAACGCCAGGAAATCTAAATGAGAATGAATGAGATCAAAATCATCAGCTGCCTGAAATGCTTCCTCTAGTAATAAGGTCATCGGAGCATGCGGGTTGCCCACATTAGCCCCCTGACGAAGCGCACATGAACCCATTGGGCGTAACTGGCCCGCTGTGGTGGAGTCTCCACTGGCGAAGAGCGTCACTTCATGTCCCACCCGAACTAATTCTTCAGTAATATATGACACAATCCGTTCGGTCCCTCCGTACAGTTTCGGTGGAACACTTTCAGCGAGTGGGGCAACTTGGGCAATCCTCATAATTGATCTCCTGGTTGTTGAATGAATTTTTAAATAGTCTCGATTAATTAATATTTTCCTTTTATTAAGCAACCGACATGCCAAATCAGAAATATGGATGTCGGTGATGAAGACACGAATAGAATCAAATAGTTCCAAAATTTTTCTATTAAAAATTCACTCACAGATATAAACGAAAGTGTAGGTAGATGCGTAAAATTTACAAATTCATGTTGAAGGTGGCTGTAGAATTAGAAGAACAAATGTTGTTACGAATTTTTCCTGAATTCCTGAAGTCCTGAAGTCGTTCAACATGTAGAGAACATTTAGAAGTGGTATGCGTCGTTCAAAATGATGCTGGAAGGGAGTGCCAAGGTTTTCGAGCATGCGTGCTGAAATACTTCTCAAACATGTTTAAGAATATCAATAGAATAGAGAGCTCGTAAGTCAGGTAAGACCCTTTCATTGACAAAGAGTTATGAGATCTCATTTGTCAATTTGCCTATTCTGGAAAATGTCCGAATGCCATGTGAATGGTTGCTCGGCTCGGGGAATGAGACCTTGTCTCCCGATGCAAGAAACTGTCTCTTCGGCATTTCCTAACCTATAAAAAGTAATCGGCATAAGTATGTAATTTTTTCTTGGATGATGAAAAAATTACTCAACCGAAATAGAATGTCTTGTGAAATGATAAAAATGAGAACACTGATAAAGGAGCAAAGTGTATGGATGAGAATACAGGAATAACGGGCAGTTTCTCTCTTGATAATTTAAAAGATAAGCAACCTTGTCCGCGATCACTTCTGCTGGCATCAAGCCTGCGTGATTTTTATCTGGACTTTAAAGAGCCAACCCTAGTGACTAAAAATGCGAGATGTTACTATTGTAAAAATAGATGAGCCAAGATCGTTCAGAATTCTGAAGCCGTTTTTATTAGCTGACGTCTACATGCAGAACGATGAGATATCATGGGAAATGCTAGCCTAACGTGAGGTTTCATGGGTAACAAAGTCATTCAAATTGGAAGCGAACATTATATTTTGGCCACTTCGGCATTAGCCGATAATCAAACTCGAGTCTTGAAGCATGGAGAAACATTTGGAATTTTTAATCCATACGGCGATATCCAACATATTGGACTTGGCGAGGGAGGGTTGTATCATGAGGGAACTCGATTTCTTTCACGATTTGAATTGAGTTTAGGTGAAACGCATCCCGGTCTGCTCAGTTCGACGATCAGACTCGACAATTCGTTACTTGCGGTAGATTTGACCAATGCCGAATTTCATGACAATGAGCAAACGTTTCTTCCACATGGCACTCTTCATATTTCTCGAGCAAAAATCTTATGGCAAGCTCGGTGTTTTGAAAGGATACGATTTGCCAATTATTCTTTAGAGTCGTTAGTCGTGAGTTTCTCCATCCTATTTGAGGCGGATTTTTCAGATATTTTTGAGGTACGTGGAGAAAAACGTTCTCAACGGGGTCATGTGTCGGCGTCCTTACGCAATGACAAGAGTGTGGTCTTGCAATACGTGGGGTTGGACGGTATCTCAAGAGCTACGTATTTGAAAGCAGACCCCGTTCCAAGTGAATCAACAACTCAATCATTTCTCTTTGAGTTGGCACTGCAACCAAAAGAGGAAAAAACGTTCGACATAGAGATTGCCTGTGCCGTAAATGATCACGTGCCTGAATCTATGGCATTTATCGCCGCACAGGACCAAGCTGGTGGTGCATTGGAAACAGCCAAGGAAAGATTTTGTACGATTGATACGGGGAATGAACAATTTAACGATTGGCTTAACCGATCGTTTCATGACATTTGTATGATGACAACAGACCTGCCTGAAGGTCTGTACCCCTATGCGGGTGTGCCCTGGTTTAGCACGGTGTTCGGACGTGATGGAATTATTACAGCGCTAGAATGTTTATGGATAAATCCAGATCTTGCTCGAGGCGTGTTAAGCAATTTAGCGTCCACGCAAGCGTCAGAGATATGTCCGGAACAAGAAGCCGAGCCTGGAAAAATTTTGCATGAAACGAGAAAAGGCGAAATGGCGGCTCTCAAAGAAATTCCTTTTGGACATTATTATGGAAGTATCGATTCGACCCCGCTCTTTATCATTTTAGCCGGTGCCTATTACGATCGAACGGGTGACAAAGATTTCATCAAGACCTTATGGCCAAACTTGAATCGTGCGTTGGCTTGGATTGATCACTATGGAGATAAGGACCAAGATGGGTTTGTGGAATATTTGGGGAAGACCCCCAATGGATTAACGCAGCAAGGCTGGAAAGATTCCTATGATTCTGTGTTTCATGCCGATGGCACATTAGCCGAAGGGCCTATCGCCCTGTGTGAAGTACAAGGATATGTCTATGCGGCCAAACTGGCGGCATCGAAGATGGCCACTGTTCTTGGATACACGGAGCAAGCCCTGGAGTTACGTGATCAAGCAAACGCTCTTCAGGCTCAGTTCATTCATAAGTTTTGGTCAGATGAACTGGGAACCTATATTCTCGCCCTGGATGGAAACAAACAGCCATGTCAGGTGCGATCGACGAACGCAGGCCATACACTCTTTACGGGAATCGCGAAGCAGGAACATGCCGAACGCATATATAAAGGTTTGTTACGGAAAGAGTTTTCTTCTGGCTGGGGGATACGAACCATTCCAACTGATGAAATTCGATACAACCCGATGGCGTATCATAATGGGTCTGTCTGGCCACATGATAATGCCTTGATCGCCTATGGAATGAGTCGATACGGATTCACTGATGGCATTCAAGAGATCTTACGAGGTCTCTTTGATATGAGCGTACACTCTGACCTTCATCGTCTGCCTGAACTTATTTGCGGATTTGAGCGAAGACCTGGAGAAGGCCCCATTCTGTACCCCGTTGCCTGCGCTCCACAGTCTTGGGCGGCAGGAGCGGTGTTTTTACTCGTCCAGGCAAGTTTAGGCATTTCTTTTCATGGAGCAGAACAAGAGATTCGATTTACGAAACCCTATCTTCCAGAGTTTTTACCGTCCTTACAATTACAAAACCTTCGTATAGGCAATCTTTCCGCAGACCTGGAGTTCACACGGAAGAAATCAGACGTCATGATTCATGTGACAAGAAAAGATGATCCTCTCAATATTGTCGCCGTGAAGTAATTCTGATCTGAGAATGACTGTCATCATGAATCGTCTCTCATGTGATAAGAATTCAGGATGACTCGTTCACCCTATCCTGGCGTTTCAAATCGTCTCTTCATCACTGTAAAAAATACGAGTATTCATTCTTATCTCCCTGGCTCACCCATTAATGAGCCATGTCTCTTTCTGCATCGTTAGAAATGAGGAACCTGAAAAACTTTCAGCTATCATGGAGAAAGACTCTAACGGTATAATTTATCAAGTGATAAATAGTATGAATAGAAAATATGTGTGTATCGTGAAAAGGAATAGGAAAAAGCATGGATAGGGTCGCAATATTCGCTGATGTGCAAAATATTTATTATACGGTTAAGCAACACTATCACTGCCACTTTGATTACAGTGCCTTTTGGAGTCAAGCCACTGCCAATAGAAGCCTCGTCAAGGCCTTTGCCTATGCAACGGATAAAGGCGATCAAAAGCAGAAAGCGTTTCAACAGATTTTAGAGAGGGTAGGGTTCGACATAAAACTTACGCCCTATCTTCAACGTCGTGATGGTTCAGCCAAGGGTGACTGGGACGTGGGGATTGCCCTAGATATGCTTGAATACGCCAAACTCGCCGATACCATCGTTCTCGTTTCAGGAGATGGTGATTTCACTGCAGTTGTGAGCAAGGTCATTCAGGAGCATAACGTATCAGTAGAAATTTATGGTGTGCCTGATTTGACTGCATCTTCATTAATCCAGTCGGCCACACGCTTCGTGCCCATTCAAGGAAACATGTTGCTATCGATTCCGACAACGTGAAGACTTGTCCGGAGAGATGGTGATTATACAGAAAGCGACCTATACCTATGAATCCGCAACTTCGCCAAACCCTGTTAGATCTTCAGCGAGCGGATCACGATATGCGTGTTCGGTTGCTGAAAGAAGACAAACTCTTTCAGGGGTATGCCAAAGAAATGGCAACTGTCCATGAACAGAATGCGAAGCACTTGCAATCCATCATTGAGGAATTCGGCTGGCCAGGCCAATCATTAGTGGGAGAAGATGGAGCCAGGGCGGCATGGCTCATCGCTCAACATGCCATCGGACTCCCAGCTTTTCAACGGAACAGTCTCAAACTCATTCATCAAGCCGTGAAACAAAATGATATGTCTGCGTGGACCGAAGCCTATCTGACAGATCGAATTCGATTCAACGAACGACGACCTCAAGTGTACGGGACGATCTTTGATTGGGACGAAAACGACAAACTGAGTCCGTGGCCGATTGAAGATTGCGAGAATGTCGAAAGGCGACGAAAAGAAGTCGGGATGCTGCCTTTAGAGGATGATATTCAGAAAATGCGGGAATCGGCTAAAAACGAAGGAAACCACCCACCAACTAGTTACAACGCTCGACAGGAAGAAATCGAAACTTGGGCCAAGTCCGTGGGGTGGCTCGATACCGAGTCATCAATCTAAGGACCATATCTTCACCAATAACTCTCTCAGGTATTCTGATTCAACAAGCACTGAAAAAGTATTTGTACTCTTTTATCGCTAGGAGATTGCTTGAAAGGATAGACATGCAAATAAAAGCTCAGAGCATACACTTGTACAGACGCCAGCATATAAGTGGCAGTCATGTAATCATCGCGATGGTGTACCTTCTGATTACCGGCTGTGCGGCACTTGATTCACCCAAGGTGCTGCCGACCGCGACCTCGGTGGACCTGTCTCGCTATGTGGGGAAATGGTATGAGGTTGCGAGACTACCTATGTGGGCACAGCGAAACTGCTTGCGGTCGACGGCAGTATACCGACTACTGGATTCTGGTGATCTTGGTGTGCGAAACGCCTGCGTGACGGAAGAGGGTGAAAGACAAAGCATTGAAGGCGTGGCCACAATTATCGATCAAGAACATCACGCAAAACTCTATGTGGTGTTCGACCAATGGGCTGCAAAGTTGGCGGCATTCTTTCTGTCGTCGGAGGAGGGAAATTATTGGATACTGCAGGTCGATCCGGACTACCGTTATACGGTGGTGGGAACACCAGATCGAGGGTATTTATGGATTCTCGCTCGGACTCCGAATCTTCCGGAGTCCACCTATCAAAGTCTGGTCATGTTTAGTCAGGGACTTGGCTTTGCGACGGAGAATCTTATCCGCGCAACGCAGGAGTCTCAATGATGATCTTGGCTGGATAGTTTGTCACTAATTTTCTCGAATCGGTTTCTCTCCTGACATTCAGCGCGTGAGCGCGACGACGGCGACGTCGGCGTTCAGGTTGGGGTCGTCGACGATTTCTTTTCCGTTCTTCGAGTTGAAGTAAATGGCCTCCAGGATATGAATGCCCCGGTTCGAGCACAATTCCTGAAAATCAAGAATCGACGGGAACCGCCGATTGGGGGTGTCGTGCCAATCGTAGGCGTACAGTCCTTCTTCTTTGGGAAGCCGTCCCTCACGTAGAAACGTCTCACGCATCGGCGCATGGGCGAAGTTGGGAAAACTCACGATTCCGCGCCGTCCAATACGCACGACTTCCTCGAGTACGCCAGCGACATCGACGATCGATTGCAGTGTCTGCGACAAGAGTGCAACCTGGAAGCTCTGGTCAGGGATCGCCGAGAGTCCCTTGTCTAAATCTGCGTGAATGACGAGGTGTCCCCGTTCAACGCATTCGACGACCTGTTCCTGATCTCGCTCGACGCCTAGAAGCGGCCTATAGCCCCGGTCACGCAAGATCGAAAGAAGTTCCCCGTTTCCACAGCCGAGGTCCACGACACTCGCGTCTTCAGGCATCAGACGGAGAATCATTTTGTAATCGAGACGTTGACCGTGGAAGATGCTTGTTGGTTGGTCGATGCGAGATTCGTACGAAACGGAGGAAGAGTTGGCTGGAGAAGGATCATTGGCGAGAAAGGCGCGGATCATTCGGCCTCCGTCCTTCATGGTGGTCTCCAGTAAAAATGAGTCGTGACCTGCGGGACTCTCAATCTCGCAACTGCTCACGGGCTTAGATTGAGCCACGAGTGCATCGACAAGTTGGCGGGACGCTGAGGCGGGATAGAGCCAATCGCTCGAAAAACTTAAAAACAGCCATCGGCAAGTGGACGGGGCTAGAGTCTTTGCCAGTTTTTGTTTGCTGTCGCCGAGATCGAAGAGGTCCATTGCGGTGGAGAGGGTGACGTAGCTGTTCGCATCAAACCGTTCGACAAATCGATCTCCCTGGTGTGCCAAGTAAGACCCGACCGAGAAGGTGCTCTCGAAGGCCGAGTCAACCGATCGAGGTTGCAACCGCGTGGGATCGAATTTGGCACGCATCGACTCATCGGAGAGATAGGTGATGTGTGCCAGCATACGCGCCAGTGCAAGACCTGCTTCAGGTGCTGGCCCATCATAGTACTGGCCTCCTGCAAAATTCGGATCGTGACGAATCGCATTGCGGCCCACAATATCGAAGGCAATGCCCTGGGAGCTGAGCCGTGCAGACGCGGCGAGCACGATGCTCGACTTGACGGCTTCCGGGTGATCGATGGCCCAGGTCAATACCTGTAACCCACCCAGCGATCCTCCGATGACTGCATGGAGGCGCGAGATCCCAAGATGGTCAATGAGTCGGCGTTGGACCGCGACCATGTCACGCACCGTGATGATCGGGAAAGCAGCCCCGTAGGGTTGAGTGCCTTCCGGATTCACGAAGTTGGGTCCCGTCGTTCCGCGACAACCGCCCAGCAGGTTTGAGCAGATCACAAAATACCGATCAGTATCAATTGGCTTGCCAGGGCCGACGAGGATCTCCCACCAGCCAGGGGTATCCTGCTCGTCATGTCGAACAACATGCGAATCTCCGCTCAAAGCATGACAAATGAGGACGGCATTGCTGCGCTCATGGTTAAGTGTGCCCCACGTCTCATAACAAGTAGTGACTTCCTTAAGCCGACCGCCATTCTCGAGTGCTAGCGTGTTATGTGAAATCCACGTCTGTGCGTGTTGGAGTGGAGGGCCGATTCGTAGAATGTTCGCATTCAATGACAGACTCACGACATAGCTTCAGAAGTTGGTCTGGCCTAGCGACTTGCCTGTAGGGCTTGGTCCAGGTCGGCGATGATGTCGTCCGCGTCCTCGATCCCAATGGAGAGGCGGATATATTCAGGAGAGACGCCCGCCCGGATCTGCTCTTCTGGAGTGAGCTGTTGATGGGTCGTCGAAGCTGGATGAATGACAAGTGTTTTTGCGTCACCAATATTGGCTAGGTGGCTGGCTAATTGAATGTTTTCGATAAACTTCTTACCGGCCGGTTCTCCTCCCTTAATGCCGAAGCCCAGTACGGCGCCCGCGCCAGCGGTCAGATACTTTTGAGCCGTCTTGTAGTGCGAGTGACTTTTAAGGCCTGGATAGTTGACCCATTCCACGCGGTCGTGCGCTTCAAGAAACTTGGCGGCGGCCAATGTGTTCTTGCAATGACGCGGCATACGCAAGTGTAAGGTTTCGAGGCCCTGCAAGGTCAGGAACGACGCAAAGGGGCTCATCGCGGCACCGGTATCGCGGAGCCAATGTGTTCGCATGTGTATGATGTACGCGATGTTGCCCATAGGACGCAGGACTTCTTCAAACACGGCGCCGTGGTATGAAGGTGACGGCGCGCAGAATTCCGGCCAGCGCTCAGGATTATCAGCCCATGGGAAACGTGCGCTGTCGATGACTGCACCGCCGACATGGACGCCGTGGCCACCGATGAATTTTGTGGTCGAATAGGTCACGATGTCGACCCCGTGTTCGATAGGGCGTAAGAGTATTGGCGTCATCAGAGTGTTATCGCAGATCGCCGGAAGACCCTGCGCATGGGCCGCATCCGTCATCATCTTGAAATCCGGCACGTCGTTTTTCGGGTTGCCGATGCTTTCGAAAAATACACATCGAGTATTCTCATCGGCGAGCTCAGCAATTTGTTCGGGGTGATCCGCATTAAAAAACCTAACCTCGATCCCAAGGTTCTTGAGCGTCGTCGTAAACAGCGTCCAGGTTCCACCGTAGAGACTGGTTGAAGAAAGAAAGTTTTGGCCAGCGTGACAGATGGTCAGCAACGCCGCCATCGTGGCCGACTGGCCAGATGCAAAGCACAGAGCCGCTGCTCCTCCGTCCATCGCCGCAAGACGCTTCTCGAGGACGTCGTTCGTCGGATTCATGATCCGGCTATAGATATTCCCGAACTCAGACAAACTGAACAAACTCGCGGCATGCTCAGTATCGTTGAACACGTAGGATGTCGTGGCATAGATCGGGACCGCACGCGCATTTGTCGTCGGGTCAGGTGTCTGACCAGCATGCACGGCCATTGTTCCAAGACCTTGAGGCTTCTTTTCGCTCATAGCTTCTCTCCTGTCCTGAGTGGAATATAGCGAGTCCAAATAAGTACCAGTTGAGCAACCCTTGGATACGATCGTTCTCAAGGCCAAGTTATACTAACGGGCAATCGATAATGGCCACTTAGTAATCCTGTTGATGCCAGCATTACAGGTATCCAAGTACCTTCGTGTGATTACCCACTTCAACCATTGGAAGCTCATTGAATCGGCTATATGAGAAATGAAGAAATTTAAGACGAGCAGAAAAGTACCAAGAAATGACTAGAGGGTCAACGAACGTTCCCATAGTCAGGAAGCTGGCGAGACAAGTAAGAGTGGTTGTTGAGGGAAGAGTATGGACATACGATACGTGTTTGTTTTCAGAACCGACGTAACCTCATGGACGACGAGAAGGAGTGGATGTTTAAGCGGCTGATAAATTTTCGAGGGTTTGCCAGCAAAAACAGCGATAGGGACGGTTTCATGATTTTTAGAACAATGATTTAATTGTCTTGAGAATTTTCTGATTTCTGCATGCGAAATGATGTTGTATCATATCAAATGATTCAAAAGCCCAGCGAACTTGCCAAGAGTTAATCTATGGACATTAACGATACTTTTTTTAGGAATTGGGTAGGATTGGCTAAGAAATTGCGGTAAACTAAGACGTAACAGCCGAGCCATAAATGGCTTCTTCTCTATCTGAAGATACAGCCTGGTGAGTTCACGTGAACATAATGAAAGAAAATTTCCAAATTGGGCAATTCTTTCAACTGGAGGTCGGCGATATTGGCTCGATGTTCAAGGACGACAGGGTTGGAAAGCTCGGTATGTGAAAGAAGTTGACACTCAGGAGATAACAGTACGATTTTATCAAGAAATTTACAATGACGTAGGAAAACTTATCGAAGTTCACCACAAGTATCCGGTAGATCTTGGCCATCAAAAGGTAGAACCATGAGTGAAGTCATTACTCGCCAAATAGTCGTAGATAAACTGGCCGCCTATCTTCAACATGAGGTATCGCTCTCTGTATTGGTTTCGTGGGCGGAATCGGCAATGATGGAAGGTCAGTTTGAGAATACTCATTTCACGGCCATTCGAGACGTGGTCGCCCGATTGGGTGTAGCAGACGTGCGAGCATTTGGATTGACATGGGAAGACTGTGAAGAACTTCTGAAGCAACTTGGCTATGTCGCTCATGTTCACATTCAGGCCACCTAGACCAAAGGAGCTGACGTTTCTCGACAACAAGCCAATTCTCCTCTTCCCCCATTTACTCCCTCCCCGTAAACATTCTTGCGAGTATAGCTTACTCTATAACTTACGTTTAGGTTTGAATCCTATACCCCTGTACATTTTTCTATGGGTTGGGTGGCCTGCTTAAAAGTTAAAGTTTTGAGGGCCCCCAATATGCAGTGTTCTCTATCGCAGCGAATTCTTTTCTAGACTTTCCTCATTTATGCCTTTAACGCGAGACTATTTTCAAAACCAACTATCAACTTCCTCGTCCAACTCAGCCTTGCAGGATTTGAGTTGTTGATTATACCGCATGGCACGCCACTTCACTTTCTTAGCGACACCTTTAAGCCAGGGTTTTCGTTGATAGGTCTTTCGCTGATACCCGCCACGCCCTTCATGATAGGCTAAATACTGACGATAGGCATCCCACTTGGAAAGCTTGAGGCTTTTCTGCGTCCCGTCCGTGTACCAGCCAATAAAATCAATTGCATCTTCAAAATCATCACGATCGGCCCCCCAATTATCCGTCTCTTCCAGATATTCTTGCCACGCAGGATCCTGAGCCTGTGCATACCCATAGGCGGACGAGTCTCTCGGTAACGGAATAATCCATAAGAACCACTCACGTGCTGGCTGCGCGTCATCGATGAATCGCGATTCCTGGTGCATGATGGCCATCGTCACAAAGATAGGTGTCCCCCATTTTTCTTGCGCGTCACGAGCCGCTATATACCAGTCCGTTTCACCAAAGAAAATATGGCAAATGTTATCGGGGTTGCTCGGGATATACGTGGCGCACCCCGAGAGCAACAGAACAGCGCTGAGAGCGAGGATTCTAAGAGCAATCATTTCATTATCTTGAGCGGTTCCCGATTTCCGAACGCGATATGTAGGTCATTTTATCAACCGGTTTAAATAAATCGCGAACTAAGAGAGAGATGGGGTTGTCCTCACAAGTTCTCATACAACGATGCCGTACTCCATCCTGATATCGCAACCCCAGTCATCCGAAAAATTATTATACGAAGAAATAAAACAGCATCTCGCGAACGTTGACATATTTGGGTTGTTATGTACTATTCCTTTTGTAGGCATCTGTCGACTAATTTCAGGAAACGACCCTGCCTATAAAGATGGCCTAAAAATGGCATGTCTCATTCTGTAATCCCATAGTGAGAAAAATTGTTATCAGTCTAAGCATATGCATTTCGAGTTGTTCCGTGAATTCGCGTAACGAACAATCGTCCGGATTTATTTCGGAAAAATGCGTTTTGTTTATAACGCGAATATGCAGAAATCGATGGAGTGGCACCATGAATGGGCGGGGAGGGATGTGCGCAATCGCGCCTGATCGTTCGAGCGAAATTGCACGACGAAGTGATTCCTCCAACTGAACGCTCGCTCATTATAAACCGGGATTAGTTGTAAGTGGTTAGCTCGTACGAGGGAGGAATCCTGCTGAGTAGATGCTCTGGGCGGCTTGTCACTCTTCATATCGAAGGGACTAAAAATAATCGAATGCCAATAGATGGCGAGCAGAATAATCTGCAAACGATTTTAATCTGAACCTCTAGCAATTCTATTCTTTATGAGGAGCGGGAATTGATAGCAGGCAAGATAAGACATAACCTCTTATTATTCGATACAAATAGGAAAGCAAAACAACGAGAGAATTCCATATTACAATTCAACGTATGAAGGGCAACATTTCGAAACATGCGGACTGATCCACTTGTCCTTATTTTTGGAAAATATAAATATATAAAACTAGATTTGACCTCATAAATAAATTTGTTGCCATTCACAAGCATCATCTTATTAAGAACATATTTCACTTGAGCGGGTTTAGATATGTCACTTAGCACATCTTTTATTCAATTTCTTCGAGAGGTTGTGAAGGGATTTGGTCCATTTGGAAAAAAGTATATAACTCCTCTACGAGCCTTTTTAAGCATGGAAGACGATCAGGAGAGAATTAAAGAAGTTTTGGAGCGAGGTCTTACAATTGAGTTTGTTAGGAATAGCCTAAGTGAAATACTTTCAAAAGACCCGTACCTGCAAAAGTGCTGTGGCAATATAGATGGATTAGCGCATACATTGGATGTTTTGTTTTTTAACCTCCTACCAGACGAAACATTTCATGAGCCAATATCTCTACCTGACAGAAACATTGAAGATTTTGACCGTCAGCTCTATAAAAGCGGTGAATTTGCAAAATACGCATTCTTTCACCTATTCAATTTTACAAGTTCTAATGACGACCTACCGCAACCTCCGTACCCAGATTGGAAGATTCTTCAAATGGAGAGTAGAGTCATTGCTCAGCTCCTTGGAGAAAATACGTTTTTAAGTTTTCTGAGCCCACCAGATGCTGGAAACTATTTTCTTGTCGCACCAGATACTGAAGGGTTTAATGTAGAATCTCTCAGTGAGTGGTTGAACCGACGTTGGAATGATTCTTCTCCTTTCCGACAAATACTCCAGTATTCTCGTGACGGAATTGTTGACATTGATTATGTTGTCCCCTACTTTAATCCGCCCTGGGTAAATTTAATCCAACGAAGAGGTATTTATTACTCCGGAATGCCAAGACAGCATCCAACTACCCCTCACTTGGAGTATTTACTACTGCCTGGAGACAAGGAGAGGATTAAGTTGTTATGGCTATTGTATCAAAGGCATGCAGACCGAATTTCCAGTATGAATACTACCTTGAGAAAAGCGATATCGACCGCTGGTGACTTCTACGAAGACTGTCATAAAAAAGCGAACCGAATTGAACAATTTTCTAATTTGATTATTGCATTGGAAGCTCTTTACACACCTAGCGATAAGGGGGAGCTTACATTTAGAATTTCGCAGAGTTGCTCTTTGTTGTTAGGAGACAATTCGGACTCCATGAAAAATACCTTCGAATTCCTCAAATCCATGTTTAGAAAGCGTGGAAAATTGTTTCACGGTCAGTACTCTCCTTCCACGAATGACCCTGAAAAATTTCTTAAGAGTGAAGACCTCTTGAGACTAATCTCTTTGGTTAGACAATCTATTCTGAAATTCCTAACGCTCTATGTTAGTGGGGAAACTGATATAAAGAAAGTCCGAAAAGATATTGAAAACGCGATATTAGATTCCGATTTTCGCTCAGAATTCTTGGAAAAGGCTGACTTCGAACGGTTTCTAGAATTGGAGCAAAGACAGAGCGAGAACAGTTGTATTTGATTCGCTAGTTTTCGATAAAGAAAAGTCTTTTAATCTTTGAGGTTTGTCGATAGAGTTATAGAAGTCTTGAGTACAGATCAATCGCGGTCAGGTCTAGTTTTTGCAATTTGCCTCAGTAGTAATCTATTCAAACCCACACTAGAAAGATGGGCCGGGAGCTTGCTTCATGGAAAAAAAAGGGGACATTCTCTTTTTTTTTACAAATGACATATGATCCAGCTAGCGTCTTGTCAGGCAGACCCTATTCGGCACATAGTGCATACGCGGTGACTTGAGGTGACGACGCTCCTCCATTTGTTACACCCACTTGCCAGGCTTGTTCTTGGGGTCAGATCTAGTTTTATATAGTATTCCTGTAAGAAAATCTTTTCAAAGCATCGCCAGAAAGATGGGGAAGGCGCTTATTTTGACTGACATTTGTCCCTCAAATTGTTCCAACTCCACGTAGTGCTATACTGTAATTGCCCTTGGCAATTACAGTGATCTTTGGTAATGTATATACAAATGAAATGCACGTGGAGGCATGGAAATGAGTGCACATAATCTATTGCGTAAGGCTAAACCCGTCAATGTTCGAGAAGCGCAGGCCCAGCTCTCAAAGCTTATCAAATCAAAATCTCCTTCGATGGTTCTCTCCCATGGCAAGCCGGTTTCATTTCTCGTTCCTTATGACGACATGTTGGATTTAGTGGAAACCATTGACGAATTAAAAGATAAGAAAATGCTCGGCGAAATCGAACGTGCGCGAAAGGAGTATTCACAGGGAAAAGCCGTTCCGGCGGAGCAGCTCTTCAAGAAAATGGGTTTCTAGATGGCGTACGAAATCGTCTTCCCAAGTGAACGGGTTGAGCGCCTCTTCCAAAAAGTCTTAACAAAGATTCCTCCCGACTCCCAAGAAGCCATCATTGGTGCCATTCGATCACTCAGTACTCATCCACGACCACAAGGTAAGCGCATTAAAAAGTTATCCGGCGAGATAATTGTGTCACAATTTGTTGGGCAGTATAGGCTGCGGGTGGGTTCGTACCGCGTGTTATACGATATTGACGACCAACGGAAAAAGGTTGTGCTCCTGAAACTCGCAAAGCGAGATGAGCAGACGTATAGCTGACATATGATCGCTCTCTTGCTTATTTATTAAATTGCTTGTTTGTAAATCCGATGTTTTGGAAAAGGGGACATTCTCCTTTTCTTGTCCATATGACAGATGATCCAGCTAGCGTCTTGCCAGGCAGACCCTATTCGGCACATAGTGCATACGCGGTCACTTGGCGTGGCGATGCCCCTCCATTTGTCACGCCCACTTGCCAGGCCTGTACGGGGTTCCCATTCGCATCGCTCGTGTCTTGAGGGAATTGTTGAGACACGCGAATGGTGTCATCTCCAATTCCGTGAAAGCCGCCTCCCAATACTTTCTTGTCGACTGCACACGTGGCGGTGATCACCGTAAACGCACCCGGTACGGCCTCCCTGGTCGTGACGATTTTTTCATAGCCGACCAACCCTGTGCAGCTGCTGGCCGCCATGAGTAGCAAACAACCTGCAGCGAAATAAACGGATGATGCTTCGAGTCTCATCGATGATTTCGGTACATTCTTCATTCTCATAAGTACCTCCGTTGTTGGCTTACACTCCCCGAGGAGATGATCTGGATAATATGAGTACGCGTAATCTTTTCTATCCTAGGGCACGGAACGAGTTACAGAATTTTTGCAGGTTGCAATAAAAAGTCAAGCCCCCAACGCTTGACTTCTTCTTTCTCATCTCCTTCGTTCGCAAGCACATGCCGGCTCTACTTTCCACGTGCCTCGGCCATGGAACCGGACAGCCATGAACGGGGAGTAGAAACAGCGATTAGTTGTAGGGGGACAAGAGGAAGTGGTCAAGACGCTTGCTTCATAATAAATAATCGGCTCAACTTTTTTAATTTGTAAGACCATATTTCCTTTATCTCTCTCCCGCGCTCTTTTAGCCACTTTCCGCTGTCAGCCTCGATGTTGACGTTCAATAGAATTTTGTCTAAGACTAGTCTAAATAGGGAGATATGCTTTATGCTTGAAGTTGGTGCTTATGATGCAAAAACACACTGGCCGCAATTACTGGAGCATACTCAAAAGGGGGAGCATTTCGTCATGACGAAGCATGGGAGACCCGTGGCTGAACTTATCCCCGTAGCTCGGAATGATGGTAATGCCGTGCGTCGGAGGATCGCAAATATTCGATCATTTCGTGAGACCTTGCGTAAACGAGGGGTTCGCATGCAAGGATTACTCAAGAAGGACGAAGGACTTTGTGATCTGGCTCATCAGGGGCATCGTTACTGATGTCGTTTGTGCTGGACAATTCTAGAAGAAGGGGCAAGGTGTCTGTTTCATAATAAACAGTTGCGCTTCCCAATTGGCTAATGCTCTAAACACAACATGCCCGGTTCAACCCACTTAATAGATTACCCCCTTTCATCAACTCTCTATACCTGCGATATTCAAAACATGCTCAACTCTGATACCTAGGCCATTGTTCAACGGGGTAGGGGCCAGCTAGACTGAGGCCTGACAATTTCAGGGAATAAATAGGTTGACTGAGACTCCTATTTTATCGGCGACAAGATCAAGCAGTTCTTTCCCTCGACCTCTCGACGTCACTCGAACTGACGCCGGTCACGATGATTATTAGTATCTTAACGGCTTATAGGGGTAATCATGTTTGAAACCATTCGCAACATCGAAGGCGAAAAGATCGACTACACCTTCCACGCGGGTGAGAAAGGTACAAAGGTCATGGTTGTTCTCGGGCACGGGGTCACGGGCAATAAAGATCGTCCGTTTGTCGTCGCGCTGGCCGAAGCCCTGTCACATGACGGGATCCCAGCCCTCAGGATGTCGTTCTCCGGTAATGGCGACTCGGAAGGTCGGTTTGAGGACTCCACGATTTCCAAGGAAGTGAATGACCTGGGCTCCGTGTTTGACGTGCTCGACGGATGGAATATCCTGTATGTCGGTCATAGCATGGGCGGGGCGGTCGGCGTGCTTCTGGCCAGTCAAGATCCACGCATTGTCGGACTCGTTTCACTCGCCGGCATGGTTCATACGGACGCGTTTTCCCAGCGCGAGTTCAGCGACGTGACACCGGATAAGGGCCTCATGTGGGACGAGCCGGCGTGCCCGCTGTCGCAAGTTTTTATCGATGACACCTCTGCTATCGGAACCGTCGTTACCCGTGCTCCATCGATTAAGGTTCCCTGGCTGCTCGTCCATGGAACTGCGGATGACGTCGTTCCACTCCAGGACTCGCTCGACATCTTCGAGCGGGCCAATGACCCCAAGCAGCTTGTCCAGATTGAAGGTGCCGACCACGTATTTTCCACGCACACACCGAAGATGGTCAAAGTTGTCCACGAATGGGTTCGAGGGCAGATCGGACGCACGTAGTTGCTGCGGATGAAGGAAGGGACGTCAAACGTATTTGATGATAAAAGGGTGATGTCGTGCTCTTTGCTCTCGCCTACTGTCAATACGGATTCTGAGGCCGTTTCCACCTTCTTTATCAAACGGAGGGTCGGGGAGAGTCATTGGGTCAGCAATGAGGTATGCCGATAACTCTCAAGACATTCGAGATTCTCTAGCTTTATGAAAACTCTTAAAAGAAAATTCATTTTTGTCAAAAGTATAGTACGCTGAATAATTCACTCGTTATCGCTTTGATCTCTGGATTGAGGTATGATTCTGTATGATGAAGAAAGATATTTCCTATCTTTTTGCTTGTATGTGCGGAATACTATTGCTTGCTAGTTGCACGACGATTAACGAATTAACGGTTCAGCCTGAGTCGCCAGAAGTGCTGCTGGTCGATATCACCCCACTAGACACCACCATGTTTGAACAACGCTTGCAAGTCGACTTGCGTGTTCGCAATCCCAATGATTTCGATCTCGAAGTGACCGGCATTGATTTTACCCTACACCTCAATGATCAACGTCTCGCCCGAGGACTGTCGAGTCAGGCGTCGACGATTCCACGACTGGGAGATGCGGTCATTTCGGTCGAGACCACCACCTCCACATTCGATATCTTGCGACAATTCCTCACTCTTCGTGAACGTCAGGATGTCGATTATCAGGTCGACGGAGTGCTGTATGTTCAAGGGGCACGCTTACCATTTGAAAACAAGGGGATCCTGCTGGATAGTGAATAAACTCATGATATTATTAGGGGTCAGACTCGAATTTTTATCGACAAAAAACGGCTTGGAATAGAGTCAGGATATAGGTTGCTAATTTCGTGATAAGTCGTTGACTGAGCTCTTTTGATGCCCACCAATTGAATTCTATGCTGATACGGATTATACCGTTTCGACTTTGTCAGGGCAGGCGGTATCTGTTTATCTGCTGCAATTCGTTATTCCTCTTTGAGTTGATACATCTCGTGGCAAGTGACGCATTTCGTGGTGATAGCCGATAAGCGTTGAAGGACATCCTGCGATGTTGTCCCGGCAAGTATGGTATCTGCCAGTTCATCAAAGTCACGATGTACCGACATGCCGAGCTGCTTCATGGGAAGAGGAAGTTTGAGTATAAGTCCTGGATTGTCATCAACCGCCATTTTCATCCCTGCCGATCGGGCAGCTGACGCGGCCAGAGCATGTCCTCGAGGCTGGTCAGTCTCACTCATGCCTGTCACGACTCCATGAACGGCCTGTAATAGTTGCCGCATTTCCGCCAGAATAAAGTTTCGTTCGGCTGGAGCAAGGTGCACGATTGTTCGACTATCGGCAGAAGGGGTCGTTGTCCCATTGACAAAAAGCCAGCCCAGCACACTGGCGCTGATCAACCAGATTGCCAAAGCAATAGGACCAATGTTTTTTGAGAGCACTGTTGAAATTGACAATTGGAGTTTCCTTATTCGTTTTAGTCATGCGTGGATTATTATCTTGAGGAGATATGTACCTTGCTGTCTTGATGACTCAATTCGTTTCCGATCATCTATTGAGGCATTGTTCTACATGATCGATGATTCTGACTGTCCCCCTTTTCCCCATTTCTACTCATTGTTGTGGACGTGACCAAGATTTCTGAATCATTATCCAGGCCGCATCATATGGAATGTGCATATCTCTTGCCAATACGTTGTCAGTGAGCGTCACGACATTGACTCTATGTGGGAGAAGATAGATTTTCATCCATAGAGAGGGGAGCAAAGTTCATTTCTTTATCTTTCGAAACACTCCATGCTCTGCATCCACTTATTAAGACTGCAAATGGATTGATTGGAGAATTACCTAATGTACCCTGCTATGAGTTGTGGTGATCATGCCTCTTGTGTTGCTGAGTACCCAGAAAAAACCCAGCAGAGCCATGAACGATGAGGGAGCCTTTGAATACTTTGGTGAATAACTGTATGGTTTCCATTATCTCTCTGAAGTCAGGACAGGTGGCATTCACCTTTTTCTTAATGTGGAGATGTTATGAAGAATCTTAGCCCGTTCGCAGGAAAACCAACCGAGCCTTCCATGCTTGCCAACATACCCCGATTGGTTACCGCATATTATACGGGTCGTCCAGATCATTCGGTGCCAGAACAACGAGTGGCATTTGGGACATCGGGGCACCGCGGATCTTCTTTAAGGCTGTCGTTTAATGAAGCGCATATTCTTGCTACCACTCAGGCGATATGCCTCTATCGTCAGCACCAGCAAATAGATGGTCCGCTTTTTTTAGGGATGGATACGCACGCGCTCTCAGAGCCTGCCCTGGCCAGTACGCTTGAGGTCCTGGCGGCCAATGGTGTCGTGGTGATGGTCGATCACCAAAACGGGTACACGCCGACTCCAGTCATCTCCCATGCGATCCTCACCTACAACAGTGATCGCAAAACGGGTTTAGCTGACGGCATTGTGATCACCCCATCCCATAATCCCCCTGAAGACGGAGGGTTTAAGTATAACCCGCCACATGGCGGTCCGGCCGATGCCGATGTCACCACCTGGATTGAAACGAAGGCCAATGCGTTTCTCGCGGACGATCTTCGCGGGGTGACCCGCATCTCGTATGAGAAGGCCATGCGGGCCTCAACCACGCACTTACATGATTATGTGGGTGCGTATGTGAATGATTTACGTTTGGTGATCGACATGGAGGTGATTCGTCATGCACAACTGTCTATTGGCGTTGATCCGCTTGGCGGAGCAGGGGTGGCCTACTGGGGACCGATTGCCGAGCGATATGGTTTCCCGGTCACGGTTGTGCATGAAGACGTCGATCCGACGTTTCGTTTTATGAATCTTGACTGGGATGGGAAGATTCGCATGGATTGTTCTTCCCCCTATGCCATGGCCGGGTTGATTGCCTTGAAGGATCGTTTTGATATTGCCTTCGCCAACGACACCGATCACGACCGACATGGAATTGTCACGCGTAGTGCGGGGCTAATGAATCCCAACCATTACCTGTCTGTGGCTATTTCCTATCTTTTTGCTCAACGCTCAGGCTGGCGAAAGGATGCGGCGGTTGGGAAGACGGTGGTGAGTAGCAGTATGATTGATCGGATAGCGGCCAAGTTAGGACGGCGTCTGGTTGAAGTGCCGGTCGGATTTAAATGGTTTGTGAATGGGCTGATTGATGCGTCTATTGGTTTTGGGGGTGAAGAAAGTGCTGGCGCATCTTTCTTGCGTCGTGACGGAAGCGTGTGGACGACTGATAAAGATGGGATCATTATGGACCTGTTGGCGGCTGAAATGATGGCTAAGACCGGGCGTGATCCTGGGCAACTCTACCTCGATCTCACCAATGAACTGGGCGTTCCGGTCTACGAGCGGATTGATGCACCGGCCACTCCTGCGCAGAAGGACATTCTTAAGAAACTTGCGCCGCAGCAGATTCAGGCATCCGAATTAGCCGGAGAAAAGATTACCGCCATTCTGACGTCAGCGCCGGGAATAAACAGTCCTATTGGCGGGTTAAAAGTGATGACGGAGAACGGTTGGTTTGCTGCTCGCCCATCGGGCACGGAGGATGTGTATAAAATTTATGCGGAAAGTTTTCGCGGCGAGACGCATCTCAGGCAAATCCAGGAGGAAGCACAGGCTCTGATTTCAACGGTGTTAGAGAGCACATCGTAATCAGGTGAGGAAGCTAAAGATTGGGAGTAAGTCGTGTGTTCAAAATTATGGGCTGTTTTAATTTTCGGCAGATGCAACTTCCTGAAAACGCTACTCATCAGTTGATTTCTTTGCTTCGAAAATTTCGTATTCGTATAATGGTTGGAGTATTGCGTTCGTTTAGGTATTGTAGACGGTCAGTCTTATTCAATTATTTTTGTATATAAGGGGACTGCTTATGGCAAATGAAGGCTATCATGAGCCAATTTCAGAATTAAGTGATGAAACGCGAGACATGCATCGAGCGATTACATCATTGATGGAGGAGTTGGAAGCGGTGGATTGGTATAACCAACGAGTCAATGCTTGTAAAAACTCAGAGTTGAAAGCCATCCTTGCCCATAACCGCGATGAAGAAAAGGAGCATGCGGCAATGGTATTGGAATGGATTCGACGACAGGATTCGACGTTTAGTAAAGAGTTGAAAGAGTATTTATTTACAGAAAAATCTCTCGCTCACGATTGAGATAAATCTTTCGCCATTCTCCAGCGTTCCATGACTTTCTCCTGAGTTTTAGGCCGTATCTTCCATCACGAGTAAGGTGATGGAAGGATAAGTAAGTGCATGAATCCCACTCATCTACTTATTCGTGAGTGGTCATTGGTTCTTTACGACGATACCAGATCAGAGGCGAAGGTGGATTTTGATGTTATGAATATGTCACCCTGTTTGGACTCGTCTTCGCCTACTCGGAGTCGAGGTCTGTTGGTCCCAACGTTTCTTCACATTCGGAGGCAATCGTGAGCCGTGATTCCCAACATGTTGAGCTGGATACTCTTTGGGAGGAAATCCGGCAACATATGGGCGTGTGTCCGTCTTTTTTTAAATTGGCCAGCGCAGACCCAGCTCTTGCACGAGGCTTATTTGATCTTGCGAAGTTTGCCTATCTGGAAAGTCCACTTCCCTCGATCTTCAAGGAAAAGCTCTTTACTTATCTTTCTCGTTTTTGTGGGGTTCGTTATTGTGTGACCCGACATGCCGCATTTCTTGTCGGACGCGGACACATCGCCGGTGATTCCGACTGTTCCCCAATCACGACCGACGAAATCTTGGCACTTCTCACAGAGCCCTTCCCCGAACGTGACGAACTTCCCAAAATTCTATCTGAGATCGAAGTTCTACCTGCCCCGTTTCAGGATTTTCCATCGTGGGATTCTTCGATAGGAAGACACCTGCGCATTGCCTGTGCCGTCATATTCATGGAGGCAGAACACGTCACTGAATGGTGTGCCGCACTGCGTCGTCTTTTCTCTCCTCAAGTCTTCCAACGACTCATGCTATTTCTGGCCTTTGTGCGCATTGCTCATTTCTGGACACAGGTGCACGCGCCTGTCGAAGGGAATATTCCTACGGCCAGTGAATTGGCTTCGTTCGATCATGATTCCGGAACACATACGCTCCCTCCATTGTTTTTAGAAGAGGATCTAGAACTTCTCTTTCAAGAGCAACGTTTGTTGATCGCACCACTTCTGCAAAACGTTCACGAAGCGGTACGCTTTGAATTAGGGCCGAAGCTTCAAGCTGAACTCCAGGAATTACGTACGACTCAAGTCTTGGCTCAAGCACTGAAGAAAAGTGAAGCTCGGTACCGCGATCTCTATGAAAATGCACCGGATATGTTCTGCTCCATTGATGTCGAAACCCAGATGGTTGTCGAATGTAATCAAACCCTATTAGAAAAAATCGGTTTTACGAAAGAAGACGTTATTGGAAAATCAGTGTTTCAACTGTACGACAATGGCTGTCTGGAGAATGCCCGGCTGAGTTTTGAGCGGTTCCTCAAACATGGATTTATCCACGGGTCAGAATTGAAACTGCGGACGCGTAATGGAAAATCTTTGGACGTCAGCTTGAGTGCCACGGCCGTGCGTGACGATTCAGGGCGAATCATTGCCACTCGTTCGATTTTTCGTGATATCTCGAAACAGAAGAACCTGGAGGATCAACAGCGATTAATATTTGAATCGTCACCTAATGGCATTTTGGTCGTCAACGAAGACGGCTTAATCCTCAAGGCAAACTTCAGAATCGCAGACTGGTTAGGCTACCGCCATGAGGAATTGGTGTCCACGTCCATTGAGCAACTCGTTCCGGAACGGCTGCACGGTGAACTTCATCGTAACCTTCATGATATATCGTTGAGACCACAAGCTCGAATCGAAGAACATGGTCATGAGCTGTATGGGCTATGTCAGGATGGAAGGGAAATCGCGTTAGAAGTCTTTTTTAATCCAATGAGTCGAGAATACGACGGGACCATTTTAATAAAGTTCATAAATGTCACTGAACGTAAACGAGATCGAGAGGTGATTCGCCGTACTAACGTCGCACTTCAAGAACAATTCAATTTGACTAAAACCATAACTGATAATGCGTCAACGAGTCTCCTGATGATCGATATTACCGGACTGGTAACCTTTGCCAATCCGGCTACTGAAGCGGTACTGGGATTCAAGCCTAATGAGCTGATCGGTAATAATTTACATGACATGGTCCACCATACTCATGCTGATGGGACCCGATATCCAATGAACGAGTGTCCGATAACTGGGACTCTCCTGGACTCCGTGCTCATTGGCCATGAGGATGTGTTCATCCATAAACTGGGCCATTTCTATCCTGTACGATGTAATGCCAGGCAAATTTTTCACGATGACGTTCCCGTGGGAATTGTCATCGAAGTCCAAGATGTGACAGAGCTTCAACGCGCTGAGGAAGATCGTCGTCGCTTTACTCAGGAACTGGCACGTCAGGTGAATGACCGGACTGAGGACTTGGTCCATTCTCAAAAACGTTTGCGAGAGTTAGCGATTGAATTGAATGTCACTGAGCAAAGAGAGCGTCAGCGAATTGCGACTGAACTTCATGATTACTTGAGCCAGCTGTTAGTGGTCTGCCGATTGAAGTTAGGACAGATCAGGCAAGTCACGGATGAAGAGTCTCAAGGGCTCAGTTTTGTCAAAGAGACCGAAGATGTTCTTGATCAAGCCCTCACTTACACACGAACCTTAGTTGCCCAGTTAAGCCCGTCAGTTCTGTTTGAATTCGGTCTCATTTCGGCCTTGCAATGGTTGGCTGGTCAAATGATTCATCACGGATTGAAGGTGGACGTCAAATGTGAGAATGCTCAGGATCTTGAGTTGAAGGAGGAGCAGAGTATTTTGTTGTATCAGTCCACACGAGAACTTCTTCTCAATGTGATAAAACATGCCGGCACTGACCACGCGTCACTCTCTCTTCACCGTCTGAAGGATCGTTTCCGTATTATGGTACGAGACACTGGAAAAGGGTTTCCCGTTGCTCAGATGCAAACGACGAAAGAATCAAGTGATCAATCGCTCACATTTGGTCTCTTTTCTATCTATGAACGGATGCTCACCCTTGGAGGATCATTCGAAATTCAATCGGAACCGGGACAAGGAACCGTTGCCAGTCTCTATTTTCCTTTACAGAAAGAATTTAACGCACCGACAAAACTGCAAGAAAAGAGAATTGTTCAGAGGAAAAATCAGGATTTTATGATAGATCATCAATCGGACGCTGCCGAGCAAATGGTGAAATCCTCTATGTCAAAGGTACGGATTTTGTTAGTCGATGATCATGTCATGGTTCGGGAAGGATTGCGAAAAATATTGGAGACACACGAGGATCTGGAACTTGTCGGGGAGGCGGGGAACGGGGAAGACGCGGTAGAGCTTGTGAAACGGCTGAAGCCGTCTATGGTGATTATGGATGTGAATATGCCTAAATTGAATGGCATTGAGGCAACGGCTCGAATCAAAGCGTATTATCAAGACACGATCATTATCGGGTTATCAGTCAATACCGATAGTGAGAATCAACGAGCCATGTTAGAAGCTGGTGCCATCGCCTTGCTCCCCAAAGAAGCTGCAGTAGCAGACTTGTATCACACCATTCAAGCAGCTTCAAAGTCTCAACTGTAACTATCTATCGAGTTTCTTTGCCCTATCGATTTGGTCTCATTCCCAGTCTATCGACATCGATGTCGTCACCCAGCATTCCTCCTGAAGTTGAAATGCTTTGATTTCATGACTTTATTCTAGGTCTGAGTCGTGAGTACTTGTTCTCATTTTCAAAACGACAAAGTTTTTTTATTGTTTCTGGTTTGCCTGTCACGAAGCGATGCATGAAACACGGGATCTTGTCTCTTGTTGCATGACATTGGTATTCATATTTTCAGATTGTTTGATTGTCAATCTAGGTAGATCGTCATTCTCTGCTCCTCTTTTTTCCACACCTCGTTTCACCGTTTTCTCACGCCACGCCATGAAATAGTCTTTATTGGCGGGCTTCTCAATCCGATAACTATAGAGAAGACTATCCAGATTTAAACTGGAACGGTCGGATTTTAACCTATTCATTCTCTTGAATGGCTAGCGATTAAGCCAGAATTGGATATTGAGAATCAATGATGCGCCGTGGTGATGACCTGAAAAGATTCGTGTTTCTTTGGCCTTACCTTCTCTTGGGCGTGAGTCTTGTTCTCAGTGGCTGTAGTCCTGAGTCTACGTCTCAGGATGTTGAGTCCTATCTTGCTGTATCTCTGTCTCTTGACTCCAATAATGATCTAGAGCCGATTCAACCTATTCCGTTAACGATCTCTCTTGACCAACAAAAAGTCAGACTTGGCGACCGTCTCTTTCATGACCCACGATTGTCTCATGACAATACTATTGCCTGTTCCAGTTGCCATGATTTGACGAAAGGGGGAACGGATCAAGCGTACCGTTCTACTGGAATCAAAGGCGCGATTGGCGGCATTAATACTCCAACCGTTTTTAACAGCGGTCTGAATATACGACAGTTTTGGGACGGTCGTGCTAACACGTTAGAAGACCAAATAGACGGTCCCACCCAGCACCCTGCGGAAATGGGTTCCACGTGGCCAGAAATTATTGGCAAATTGCAGCAAGATGAATCATATGCAAAGGATTTCTCCACAATTTACGCCGATGGTATGACTGCCGCAACAATCAAAAATGCGATTGCCACATTTGAGCATTCGCTCCTGACGCCTCATTCGCGGTTTGATCAATATTTACGTGGAGAGCAAGATGCAATCACGTCGTTAGAGAAACGGGGATATGCACTTTTTAAAAATTATGGATGTGTGGCATGTCATCAAGGAGCGAACGTTGGCGGTAATCTCTTTCAACAGTTTGGTCTATTCACTGATAAGGATACTGGGGATGATCGTGTTGACCGTTCTCCAGCTAAGACGGATGATCACGAAAACCATCGCCACATGGTCAAAGTTCCAAGTCTACGAGTGGCAGTCCTCACACCTCCCTACTTTCATGATGGCTCGGCTGCCACGCTTCCAGATGCGGTCAGGAAGATGGCGAGGGTTCAACTGGGACGACATCTTACTGAAAAGGAAATCGCGGCAATTGTCGCCTTTTTGTATACCCTCCCTGGCCAGTATCAGGGCCACGATTTATGAAACGAATTGGCACAAAACATATCTTACTTCTCCTAGGGATGGTTGCGAGTCTCACCTTTCTCTATGTGCAAGTTCAAATGCAGAACTCACAACAACATCATCAACGGATGCTGGTTCTTCAAAAGCTCAATCATTGGGAAAAGACACTCACTCAGGATATTCTGCGAATTCAAACAGGGTTATTGGCTCACTATGATACCTTGAAGACTAATATGCATCAGTTATGGACTGGGTATCATCTTCTCAGTCAAGGCTCATTGGCTATGATCTCGTTAGATGTCCCAGAGTTATCAACTCAGTTAGCGTCCTATGCTCATCGTCTAGAGCAAAAACAGGAACAGCTTCAAAGGTTCACGACAGAATATTCTACGTTGCGTAATTCGTTAATTGTTTTCCCCTTGGTAATGGAGGAACTCCTTATCAAGATGGAACAACAGCGCTTACCGTTGGCCTACACACAGCAGATCGAACAAATATTGAATGATGTATTGTTATATATCAACCGACCGGAGCACTCAAAAACAAAAGAACAGCTCATGGTTCTCTTAACGAAATTTCAAAGCCAAACAGCTGTCGATGGGAGAGTGGTCCAGGAAAAAATGCGTGACGTTTTCGCGCATGTGGATATTATTTTAAGACATCAGGACGTGGTGAATGGCCTGGCACGGAATTTACTTACCTCTGGTTCTGATCGAGTGTTACGGCGCCTCACTCATGATTATGTTGCACATCGGGAGGCCAGTGAACAGGACCGTGAGCGGTATCTGATCGTCATGTATCTTCTTGGTATTCTGTTTATTGGATATGTGGCTTTTTTATTTTTGAGGTTACAATTGTCCACTCAAAGCTTAGATCGCGCGAATAACGATCTTGAACACCGTGTGACAGAACGGACTGAAAAATTAGCTTCCGTCGTAAAGATCTTAGAAGCTGAAGTCTGTGAGCGGGCACGAGCCGAAGAACAGCTCGCCCTGGCTCGTGATAAAGCCTTGGCGGCGATGGAGGCGAAGTCCGAATTTCTGGCCACGATGAGTCATGAAATTCGAACACCGATGAATGGCGTCATTGGTATGACCGGACTTCTGTTAGAAACGCCGTTATCTTCCGAGCAGAAACATTATGCGGAAATTGTTCGATCTTCTGGAGAAATGCTGTTGACGGTGATTAACGATATTCTGGATTTTTCAAAAATCGAATCAGGAAAACTTGAATTTGAAACGATTGATTTTGATTTACGGGTGGCGCTGGAGGAAACGTTAGAAATCCTGGCTGAAAAGGCTGCAACAAAAAAACTAGAGCTTGTCGGGTTAGTTTTTGCCGATGTGCCAAACATCGTGCAGGGTGATCCCGGCCGACTACGTCAAATCCTCATCAATCTGATTGGCAATGCGATTAAATTTACCAATCAGGGAGATGTGACCGTTCAAGCCTTGCACGTCAAAGAAACTCAAGAAGACGTGGTCGTTCGTTTTGAGGTGACCGATACTGGGATTGGGATTGCGCCCGACGCTATTGAACGACTGTTTCAACCGTTTTCTCAGGCGGATAGTTCGACCACTCGGAAATATGGCGGGACAGGGCTCGGGTTGGTGATCAGTAAAAAATTGGTCGAACAAATGGGTGGAGAGATGGGCGTGAAGTCAACGCCAGGCCAAGGGAGTCAGTTTTGGTTTACCATCAGGTTAAGCAAACCACCCTATCGCACAGAGCCGGACACTTATCCGAGCGTATCGTTGCAAGGCGTTCGTGTGTGCTGCATTGACGATCACCCCATTAACCGACTGTTACTGGTTCAATATTGTACCGATTGGGGTATGACGGGGGTTGAGGCCGAGTCTTCAATGGATGCCTTGCAAATGTTACGGTCTGCGGCCCAAGAAGGAAAGCCTTTTGAGCTTGCGATTGTGGATAGGGAAATGCCTGATATGAATGGCATGCTGTTGGCTCAAACGATTAAAGGTGATCCTACGATTGCCGAAACCAAGTTAGTCTTAGTGACCTCGTTGGGCCGACGTGGTGATGCCGCACTGGCCCGTGAAGCTGGGTTTTCAGGATATTTCACCAAGCCAGTACGAAAGTCTCAAATATTGGCATGTTTGGAAATGGTGTTGACCCAAACGCAAACTGGAACTGAGACTTCGGAGAGCGCGTTAATCACCCAATATACGGTACGAGAGAGAGAGGCCCAGCAGAGTGCTCGCATCCTTGTGGCCGACGACTATACGATCAACCAACAACTTGCTGTGCTCATGTTGGAGCGAATTGGCCATCGGGTTGATGTGGTCGCGAATGGTCTTGAAGCGGTCGAGGCACTGTCAAGAAAGTCCTATGATGTGGTGTTAATGGATTGTCAAATGCCAGAAATGGACGGCTATGATGCGACACGGGAAATACGGGCTCGTGAAGCAAGGTCGGAACGCAGTCACACAGAAGAAACAGAGGTTCAAGCAGAAGGAGCCATTGCTAAGAAATGGACACCCATCATTGCCATGACAGCCAATGCTATGCAGGGTGATCGAGAAAAGTGTTTGTCGGCTGGAATGGATGACTACGTGTCGAAACCGCTCAAACGCGATGCGTTAGAAAAAGTCATTGCTCAATGGCTTTCGGCAGACAGGAGTACTTCTGTGAATGAGCGGAACTCCTCAATGTGTGATTAAGGAATTCCGCTATTCCTTGAGCTCAGTATCGTTTAATCAGCAGCATCTTGTACTTCTTCGCCGGCCTCTTGGACATCCTCGCCAGCGCCCTCTAGGGTATTACACCCGGTAGCGAACAACAGTACGGATAGTAGTAACATTCCCCAAATTCCCAACTTTGTCGTCATCGCAATCTCCTTTGGTTATGAATGAAAACGCGAAGCCTGAGCTATGTCATGGCTCGTCACACATTATGGTGCTGTCTGTTTCTACCCGATGTTGATTGTGTGAATCAACTACGCATCAATGCCCTGTGTAAAGAGTCCTACAAGAGAGGCTCAAAAGTACCATGAATAGTGACGACTTTTCCATGAGAATTTTTGCTGGTGAAAAGCTGTCTGATGGAAGGAAGAAGAAGTGTTGAGCTTATGAAGTCATAATCCGATGGTAGCGGCTAGACATCATATTGGTTGTCTGATGATTATGGCCCGATAGATATTTGAGCCGAGTGAGCCTCCCATTTGTCTAGGGAGGTTAGGTGAGCGTCTTTGATACGCTATGATTAGGTTCGCACGTTTGATATGGGTTGTGCGTTCCTGACAGATTTTATCAATCATAAACTGTGAGTTCATGATGCGTAAAAACAAAGTAGTACTCACAAAGAAGGAGGGGATGTATGATTAAGTACTTCGTCATATTACCTGCAGTCATGTTCTCAATTCTTGTTTTGGTATCTAACGCTGTAGCTGAAGAAAAGTCTTCCTCATATGATCCTACTGCTGTGGATCCTTCCAAAGAGGTTCCGGAACACATTCAACGTAATGCTCCTGTCGGCCATGCCCTCACAGGAGATCCGCACGGACCGGGGAGTGAAGTTGAAGAACTGAAAGAAACAGAAATTCTTTCTCCTGATCAGGCAGAGTCTGAACACAGCTCACTGTCAGAGCGTGAACAAAAAAACGTTCCAGACCTCTCAGGCAAGGACCCTGAGAAAAGTATTGAGTCTCAGCGTTCGTCGGATGATGTCAAATAATATTTAGAAAGAGAGGGCCAAATCCTTATGGCGTCTCACCCGGAACGGCTTTCATTGAGCGTGATATATGTTTGCGTGGAATATCGACTTCCATTACAGTCCCTTTCACTTGCTGATTGACGTGGACCACAGGATACGGATCACTCACAAATCGATTGGCGAGCTGATGAAAGCGAAGAGTAATCAGAACACAATTCTTTTCCGAAAATGGATGTGGTAATTTGAGCCCCCGACCATTCACAATAACATCACGATTATGGAGTCGAGACAAGAATTGTCATTCGACAGCAAAGGACTTAGCTTTGTTTGCAAGAACTAATAGGATTTGCCTGTTTCTCTGCGTTAATGATGTCGAGCAAGTCGACCCAATAACTGCAACATGAGGACAGGTTTTGGTCTTCGGGCCGTTTGAGACAATAAGCGGTCTCTCTAAATTTCCCGATGAAGTTAGGAACCCAATTGTGACTGATGTGTCTTCTGGAGCACAGTCATACTCATGAGCGATGCACGTTAGTACGACATCTCACACTAGCAGATTCAGCACTTTCAACGCATTGAAATAAGTTTTCTCGATCAAGATTGTGGCCGATCATCTTAAATATCAGGTAATGTTTGACCTGCAACTCCCCAGTCTTTTAAATCTCCCGTTTCCGCTCGATCGAGTAGTTTTTCTATATCGAAAATCGTAAAGCGATTCGCAGAATGATAATTGTCAAGCTCTTCCCAACCGACGGGCGCGGCCACAGGTCCGCCTTTTCGTGCGCGTGCCGAATAGGGCTGCACTGAAGTCGATCCTCGTTGATTTCTGAGCCAGTCGATAAAAATCTTCCCCTTGCGCTTAGCTTTCGACATCGTCGCGGTGAAACGGTCCGGTTGCTTCTGCGATAGAGCCGAAGCAAAACGTCTAGAAAAATCTTTGACTTCAGCCCATTCGGCCCTAGGAAATAATGGTACGACGACATGAACGCCTTTGCCGCCCGAGAGCATGGCGAAGGATCTGAGTCCGACATCGGCAAGCTGGCGGCGAATTATGTGGGCCGCTTTCTTTACATGATCGAAATTGAGTCCTTCATCGGGATCGAGATCGAAGACCATTCGATCGGGATTTTCGAGTAGATCGATCTTGGCGCCCCAGCCATGGAACTCGATTGTCCCCATCTGCACACAGGCTTGAATGCCAGCAGCATCCTCGACATACAGATACTTCTCTACTTGGCCATTTTTTTCCTTAATCGGCACCTGCCTGACATGCTTGCCAAAGCTCCCTGCATCGTGTTTCTGAAAAAAGCATTTTTTCGCTCGGCCTTGCGGACATCGGACCACGCTCACTGGGCGACGGACAAGCATAGGTAGCATCATGGAGGCTATCGCATGATAGTAGTCCGCGAGATCCCCTTTGGTAGCTTGTATATCAGGAAAGATCACACGATTTCGATTTGATATGGGCACCTCGGTCTCCGTATCTTCGACTTTTTGAGCGGAGGATAGAATTGGTTCAGGCCTGACATCGTTCACATTTTTATCCGGGCGCAAACCAAGAAAGCTTGCATGCCGTATGCGATTCTCAGTGGTGAATTCGGTAAAGGCGATTTCGGCCACCAGTTTGGGCGTGATCCCGTGTGCGTCGCGTGCTTCCTTACTTGGCACTACAGCGGGAAGTGTTTTGCGCGAAAGCTTCGCAAATTGTGTAGCAAGCTCGTTCATCATTTCTTCGTTAAAGCCAGTTCCGGCGCGACCTTTGTACACGAGTTTATCATTCTCATGTTGTGCAAGAAGGAGTGAGCTGAATGCACGCCCCTTCTTGTTGGATTTGCGCCAACCAATAATGACAAATTCTTCACGTTTGGTGCATTTAACCTTGAGCCAGGCCCGTGTTCTTCTATGTCGGTAAGGCGCGTTGGTGCGTTTTGAGATGATGCCTTCCTGTCCAGCCTGACACATCTTTTTAAATAACTTTTCACCGTCGCCGACAATGTGGTCGGCAAAACGAATTGTTGGATTGTCGGGGAGTAAGGCGGCAAGGTGTTCTTTGCGCTCAATGGTGGTGAGATCGGTCAAATCTTTTTGGTTTGCTTCTAATAGGTCGAAGGCAAACAGCATGAACCCACCGTCAGCATTCTTCAAGGCTTGTTGGAGCGCAGAGAAACTTGGGTTGCCACTCTTGTCACGCTTGACAATTTCACCGTCAATCAACGAGGAAGGTAAATCGAGTGCAATAGCTGCTTTGATCAGCTCGCCGAATTTTTCACTCCAGTCAAGCCCCGAGCGGGTATATATTTTTGCTTTGCCTCCGCCGACGGCCAACAGGCAACGATAGCCGTCATATTTGATCTCATGCAACCAAGCAGTGCCGCCCGGCACCGAGTCTGTCAACGTAGCAAGTTGCGGTTTTCGAAATTTTGGTGGAGAACTGTTCGTGGTAGATTTTTTACGATTTGGACTCGCAGTCTTCCTATTAGCCTTGTCTATCGTGCGATCGAATGCGGCTCCCTTCTTGCTTTTAAGCGAGACTTCACCCTCTTTGTCTGCGGCGATTTCGCTCATGCTTCGGCCGGTCTTGATGCTGGTCAACTCGCGTGCAATGAGATCGTCCGATCCGCCGGCATAGCCATCGTCGAGTTTACGTAGTAGCCAGTTTTCACGTTTCTCACGAGGTTTACCGCGCATCTTAATGAGTAGCCATTCTCCTTTCATTCGTTGACCATTGAGAACAACATGAAGATGACCTTTATTGATATCCTTTGCGTGTTTTCCCTGCACCGGTGTCCAAGTACCGATGTCCCAGAGCATGACGGTCCCCCCTCCATATTCACGCTTGGGGATGAGGCCCTCAAATTCGGCATAGGACATTGGATGATCTTCGGTTCTGACGGCAAGACGTTTGTCGTCGGGATTAAGACTCGGCCCTTTGGTTACAGCCCAGCTCTTGAGCACGCCATCCATTTCAAGGCGAAAATCAAAATGCAATCGAGTCGCGTCGTGTTTTTGCACGACAAAACAGTTTCCATCGCCTTTGGCCAGAATGCCCTTCGGTTCGGTGGTATTCGCAAAGTTGCGTCGACGATTGTATTCGGTCAGTGACTGATGCTTGGTGTGGGCCATGGATTACGCCCTTTTGCGCGCCCTAGTCTTATGCCTGGTGGTCTTTGGCTTTTTCGCGGCTCGACGCTTGTTCTTTGGCGAGGCTGTTTTATTACTTTTGCTGATTGATTTTTTGAGTGCGGCCATTAAGTCAATCACATTGTCTCCAGCTGGCGCGCCTTCATCGACATCTTGAAGAATTTTGGCGCCACCCGATTTGCGTTTTTTCTCAATGAGCTCCTTCAAGGCATCGACATAACGGTCATGGAATTTTTTGACATCAAACGGGGCCGTTTTGCTTTTTATCAGCGATTCGGCGAGTGTCAATAATTCAGGGTCTGGTTTTAGATCGTCAATCTCATCAAAATAGCCTTGCACCCGACGTACTTCATCGGCATAGCGTAGCGTTTCAAGCACCAGACCTTTGCCGCAAGGTTTGAGGCTGACGACGTGGTCGGCGCCACGTACGGCCAGCTGACCGAGGCCGACTTTTTTCGTTTTTCGTAGCGCTTCGCGTAAGACTATATAGGCTTCCTCGGCTAGATCGTCGGCCGGGACGACGTAATACGGTTTTTCGTAATAGAGAACGTCGATGTCGTGGGCGTCCACGAACTGGGTCAGTACCAGCGTTTTTTTGTTTTCCAGTTTGACGGCATCAATTTCATCCTGATCAAGGAGCACATAGCTGTCTTTTTCATATTCAAATCCTTTGATGATCTCATCGGAATCAATGGGGCCGATGCCTGGCACAACCTTTTCGTATTTAATACGTTTTCCCGAAGGCTCGTGAATTTGTCGAAAGGAAATTTGAGCGCCACTTTTGGTCGCCGGATAGATCTCGACCGGTATCGACACTAATGCAATCCGAATCTGCCCTGTCCAATATGCTCGTGAAGCCAATAGCAATCTCTCTTATATAGGTGATGATGCAGTCGAAGCCTGATGGTCGTTGCGCCAACTCAATTCTATGTTCATTTATGATGGACGAACGCCTTATAATGAGTATGTGATATCTCGACTCTGAAATCAATTGTTCTTTCGCGGCAACTGATTTGTCCGAGAGAAAAATACGCGACAAATTCAACTGAGACATGTGTTGGAACTGGAAGAATTTGATAGAGGACATGATCGGAATGAAGATCACTCAGAAAAGTGAATTCAATACTTCGTGGCTTTGGAATGGTGCAACAGAATCATTCCAAATGTCAGATAATGACAAAAGATAGACGTGTTCATGACTGTTCACTATGGCAGAGACTTGAAATCGGTAGGTGAATGACAACCGGTGTAATGACGAAATTTTTAACTGCACCCGACGCTCCGCCAGAGCGTGAAAAAAAAACGTTCCAGACCTCTCAGGCAAGGATCCTGAGAAAAGTATTGAGTCTCAGCGTTCATCGGATGATGCCAAATAATATTTAGAAAGAGAGGGCCACGTCATTGTGGCGTCTCACTCGGAAAGGCTTTCATTGAGAGTGAGATACGTTTGCGTGGAATATCGACTTCCATAACGGTCACTTTCACTTGCTGATTGACGTGGACCACCGTGTTTGGATCACTTACAAATCGATTGGCAAGCTGACTGATATGGACGAGGCCATCTTGATGCACGCCGACGTCGACGAACGCCCCAAAGGCTGTCACATTTGTGACGACTCCGGATAGGATCATGCCGGGTTCGACTTGTTCTATGGATTGTACCTTGTCATCAAATTTTACCGGTTCAAATTGCTCGCGTGGATCACGGCCGGGCTTGGCCAATTCGGTCAGAATATCACTTAACGTTGGGATTCCAACTTCTTCTGTGATGTAGCGTTTGATATCAATGTTTTGTTGTCGATCCGTGTCATTCATCAATTCTTTCACGCTGCACCCCAAGTCTTTGGCCATTGCCTGAACGAGAGGATAGCGTTCTGGATGGACTGCGCTGGCATCTAATGGATGCTGCCCTTCGGGAATGCGTAAAAATCCAGCGGCCTGCTCGTACGCTTTGGTTCCCAATCTTGGGACTTTCTTTAATGCCGTCCGGCTTTCAAATGGGCCATATTCTTGTCGATAGGCCACGATATTTGTGGCGAGTTGTGGACCGATGCCGGATACGGCTGTCAGTAGTTGCGGACTGGCCATATTGACGTCCACACCAACACGATTGACACAACTGATGACGATGTCCTGAAGTCTCTGTTTCAAGATGGATTGATCCACATCATGCTGATACTGTCCAACCCCGATAGCTTTGGGATCAATCTTAACAAGTTCGGCTAATGGATCCATCAGCCGCCGTCCGATTGAGACCGCTCCACGTATGGTCACATCTTGATCAGGGAATTCTTCACGAGCGACTGCAGAGGCAGAATATACCGACGCCCCACTTTCATTCACCATGACGATGGGAACATTGGCTGGCAAGGCCAATGCACGAAGAAAGGCTTCGGTCTCTCTTCCGGCTGTTCCATTCCCAATAGCTATGGCCTCAATTTGAAACCGTTTGCAGAGTTCGATCATCGTGTCACCGGCTTTGGTTGCGGCTGTGGTTCCCTGGTGAGGATAGATGGTCTCCATATGACACAGATTCCCTTGCCGATCGAGGCACACGACTTTACAGCCGGTACGAAACCCCGGATCGATCGCCAGTACTGTTTTTTGACCTAACGGTGAGGCCATGAGTAATTGCTGAACGTTTTGTCCAAACACTTCAATGGCTGTCTGATCGGCGCGAGATTTGGTCACGACTCGGGTTTCTGTTTCCATTGAAAGGGATAGGAGACGGGTGAAACTGTCCTGGATAGCCAACGAGACTTGATCTGACGCTGGTCCTTGGCCCTTGAGAAAGAGGCGGTGCAGGCGTGAGAAGGCGGTGGTTTCAGGTACGATGATGCGAAAGGTCAGGAACCCTTCTTGTTCTCCACGTCGCATGGCGAGCACGCGATGGGAGGGTGCGGTTGAGACTGGTTCTTCCCATTCAGCATAATCCCGATACTTACTGCCTTGGACATCTTTGCCTCGCATGCCGGTTGTCTTGAACACCCCTTGGTCCAAATATAGCGCGCGCATCGATGCCCGAGCCTGCTGATCTTCATTAATCCATTCAGCCATGATATCGCGCGCGCCAGCCAATGCATCCTCTCCTGATTCCACTCCCTGGTCGGGGTTGAGATATTTTGCCGTTTCCAGTTCAATATTCAAGTTCGCATCTTGGTCCCAAAGAGCTTGAGCCAGTGTTTCGAGTCCCTTTTCTTTGGCGATCATGGCTCGGGTACGTCGTTTCGGTCGGTATGGTAAATACAAATCCTCTAAATTCGTCATTGTGCTTGCGGCTTCAATCTGACTGCGGAGATCATCTGTGAGCTTACCCTGTTCCTCAAGTGAAGCCAAAATGGCCGTACGGCGTTTGTCTAATTCTCGCAGTTGTGCCATGCGATCTCGAATGGACGTAATGACGACCTCATCTAACCCACCGGTTTTTTCTTTCCGGTAGCGTGCGAGAAACGGTACGGTGGCACCATCATCTAATAGTTCCACTGTCGTTGTGACCTGTTTGCTTGTGATACCTAATTCGGAAGCAATCGTTGTGTTGTGTACATCTGATTTCATGATTTCAAAAGAGCCTTTTGATATAAGGAGGTGGATACGTTCACAACATACCATAGGATGGCTCCAATATGACTCAAAAATTGGTTCATCATGTATTCTAGTGTTTTGTCATTTTTCAGTGAATTCTTGACACATGTAGGTTGACTGACTAGGCTTTCACGCGAACATCATGTGTGAGGATTAAAAGGAGGCCTCCCAATGCCACGATTGATTGAAGACCCTTCGATAATAACCGCTGCTGGGACGAAACCTAAACGCATTGAAGAATATGCGGGGCGAGTCGCAACAAAAGATGAGTCGATCAGTGTGGCGAGGATGGTGTCGCCGCAGGGATGGGTGGAACCGGGGCAGCGTCCAGACTTTACAGAGACCACGGTGGTGTTAAAAGGCATGCTTCGTGTCGAGCATGAGCAGGGAGCATTTGATGTGCTCGAGGGGCAAGCCATTGTGTGTTTGCCAGGAGAATGGGTTCGGTACAGCTCCCCAGAACAGGGTGGGGCGGAATATGTGGCCGTCTGCGTACCCGCCTTTTCCCCAGAAACGGTTCATCGCGATTCGGAATGAGAATGAATCCTATTCCGCTTCTTTGTGAGGTCTGATCAGGTGAAATACGCAGCCTTCACCGTGATGTTCTAGCTTTCTGCTTTTGATGCTGGGTAAGCAAAGGCAGAAGCAACAATCTTTCAGTGACTGTCTCAGCTTGTCAGCATGTGAAGACATCGCCGTAGTAGGCGAGGATGAGTAAAAAGATCTGATCAAAAACTTTCCTGCTCATTTATAAATTGTCGAGCTTTCAGCAGATCGTCTAGCGAACATACCTGTTTTTCAATTAACACGTGCTCAACGGCAGCGATTCGTGCCATGACCTCAGGAAGCATCATGTCGAGTCTTTCGCTGATTGCGTGTATGTCTTCCGCATCGACTTGACGCGGACGAGAGGAAGACGTACGTGCTAGTTTCTTTGCCTGACCTCGTTGTTTCGAACTTTGGGGGGTGGTGTGTTTTGAGGGCATGTCATCCTCCAATGTAAAACCATTTGTTGTGGACTACTTTCGGTTGCCATTCATGCGACCCTGTCTGTCTCACTTCGACGTGAAAGACTATACAAGAGTTCTCTGTGATTTCCCAGAGACTGTGAAAAAGAAACGTGTCAGTCGAACCCAATCAAGTTCCATGCCTCCACGTTTCACTTTGAGGATATTTTGGGAAATGATGAGAACTGTTTTGCTCAGAAAGGCTGTCCATTATGCCTTTGCGTCGTGATCTCTGTTCACGTGGCCGTCATTTGAATTTTGACTCCCTCTTGTTCTTTCATCACACATTCATTTGAGTCCGACACATGTTTGTACCCGAACCTTTGGTGAACCTTTTTCATTTTCGAGGATTATCTGTTGAATGATTTCTGAGTAGCCTACCTATCTCGAGGGGACAGGATCCATAAAAACGCTATCCTTCCTTGTAGTTTTTGTTTAGGATACTCCCACGATCATGTTGATGATCGACCGCTGTCATCATTCTCTTCCATCACCAGGAGGTGTTTCATGGCTATTTACGTCAGTTTAGTGAACTTTACTCACGAAGGATTAAAGACCATGAAGGCCAAAGGTGTCGCACGGTCAGACATGGTGAAAAAGAATGTGGAATCCCTGGGTGGCAAATTGATCCATGCCTATTATTGTTTGGGTGAATATGATGTGGTCGCTATCCTGGAATTTCCGCACAACCGTGCAGCAATGAAGGCCGGGGTCCTCAATGCTTCAATGGGGCATATTCGCATTAAGACGATGCCGGCCGTGTCTCGTGACGAGTGGAAGTCGGTGTTGAAAGAAACGTGGGGGAAATCCACAAAGAAGAAAAGTAAATAAGGGTGCCTCTGGGACGATTCCGATACAGCCGGTCATTCTGGCTTTTCGTTTGATTATTGCCGTCTTGAAGAAGAAGCAACCGGCGTCAAAATTATTCGAGCCCATTTACTTGCTTGACTGTTCACTGACGATCACAAGCCTGTTGTGGAGGATCGTCGCCTTTGGCGACATGAGGAAGCTCTGTGTTCGAGCGCATGGACTAAGCGGATTACTTGTCTCGTCACGTTTCCCTGGACATTTACGCGAGAGGCGAAACTAAGAGCTTTTCCCAGGTTGTCCTTCCGGTAGGTGGATATGGCATACTTGTCCGAATACACAGATTTCAAATCGGTCTATCATTTCCAACGGAGGTGTCTCATGGGACCAACAAAGGCTGTGGTGAAAGATGGCAGTATTTATGACGCGAAAACCGATAAGCTCATTAAAGATGGGTTGAATACTCATCAGGAAATTCAAGACTATGCCAATCATCATTACATTGCCCTGCCTGTCGTGAATAAGGCCTGCGAACCGTGGATGCTAGATGGGCAACCGATTTACTGCTTACGTGGCACCCGATATGAAAACCTCCAAGATGAAGTGCTGCACCTATCGCAATGTCCAGATTGTGGAGGTATGGGCATTCGAGATGACGAACCGATCGTGGAATCTGACTGCATCCGCTGCGTCTCCTGCGGTCATGAGTTTGATGCACGATTGGAGATGATGGAAAGTTAAGTTCCAGTCGGATGAGTTCCCCTCAATTTGGGCTTTCGGTATTTTTCACAAGATCATTGTGTCCAAGAATGAGTCTGCTTGGATAACTCGTCATCCGTTCCTCTTGTCCGTTATCGCGTTATGAATTCTCCCTCTGATCTTTCTTTCACCGAATCACTCAAGAGTACGCAGCGACAGCATTTCTATGAAGGGAATAGACCCATTGCGATTGTAATGATACTCATTGTGTTTCTTGCTCCTCTTGTTGGCGTAATGATGCGTGGTTTATCCGGGGCGGTGTGGGGCGTGGTCCTTTCTGTCTTCGCTTATTATCTTACGCCTTATGTCGTATTTAAATGGCGCTAAGCCAGAATACCATTGGTAGGGCCGTTGAGATTAAAAGACGGCGGGGCAGTGTATTGTGTTGAAAAAAACAAATAGGTGAGATCAACGTGAAGTTTCTAGATTTTTCGGATGAAGAGAGTTTTGGGGAAGCCCTCAAATTGGAAATCGGGGTTGCCCCCCTCTACATCAACGCTTTAGCTTCAGTCTTGACCATTCTTTTGAGTCGATCTCTCTCGCTGACTTGTTCAGGGTTATGAAGTGCTCCTTGACTGCTTGGTTGAATGTTCGGATCTTTCAGGAAGGGCAAGGCCAAGAGATGTGGCCATGTGAGGTGGCCAGGATCTCTATACTGTTCGAGGCCGAGAGGCATATGTTCATGTCCCAGAGAAGGCTGATGTTGGTAGGTCCCAAATGCACGATCCCACCACGATAGATTAAAACCATAATTGCGAGTACTTTCTTCCGATATTACCGAATGATGAATGCGGTGCATGTCCGGCGTGACCACGAGTTTTCTGAGCCAGTGGTCGACCGTCAATGGAATGGTGACATTGCTGTGATTAAACATGGCCGTGGCATTGAGCAACACTTCAAAAATTAATACCACCCCTGGTGAGACACCAACCAGCATAATCGTTCCCATTTTAATGAACAGGGAGATGACCATTTCTCCAGGGTGAAAACGAATGCCGGTGGTGACATCCAGTTCGATATCGGAATGATGAACTTTATGCATGCGCCAGAAGAACGGGACGGAATGAAACAAAACATGCTGTCCGTAAACGACCAGATCGAGGACGAAAAGGGCAAGAAGTCCATCAGCCCATACTGGCAATATCAGATGGTTGAGCAGACCCCAGCCTTCGGCTTCAACGTAAATAGCCGTTCCGATAGCCCCGGACATGAAAAGGACACGCAAAACGAGGACATTGATGACGGACATCGTCAAATTGTTCATCCAGCGTGTTAATTTATCTGAAGGTGTGTGGCGTCGTGGGGTAAGAACTTCCCAACATGCCAGTAATGTGAAAATACCAAGAAAGGCTGAAATTCGAATGAAAAGGTCAGTGTCCACGTAGGAGTTTAGATTAGGTGAGGCACGTCAGTTTCCCGCATTTGTGCTCTCTTTACTTCTTCGGAGCGTTTTTAGGAATTCTTAATACCTGAGTGCCGACGTATAAAGGTAGGTTTCCCAACAAATTATTCAGGTGTGGGTGGAGGGTGGTTGTGATTGCTTCTTGGTAGTCATAGGACCTTCTAGAGAGCCTTTAGTCACGAACCTAGTTGATAGTTGAGAATGCGATATCCTCACTTCACATAAGGAAAATTATTTGCAGGCCGATGATAGAACTCTGTTTGGTTTGGAAGGTGCTAGAGGATTAATGCCTGTACTCATACTTGACGAACAATAGCTCTCTGTTACCTGACGGTTGATGGTAAGCAAGGGTTCATGATAGTTGCTGTACTCAGATCTCCTCTCTACACTAACCCAGGTGTATTTGATTGAGGATTGGGGTATCAAGGATCGAATACTGCACAAGGTATCCTCAGGAATAAGTAAGTGTCTAGGCGATATATCCGATTGACGAGGCTTAGAATCGATTGCGCACACTCTTCATGCTACAGTCGCGAGATTATTCCCATGGCGGTATCGTCTGAGTTCATCCTTTCGAACAAGGAGGTGTGATATGTCAGAGAAATTGGAATCCCTTCACAATCAAGTTATAGCTTACTTAAAAGATGGGAAATTTGTCGAAGGGATCGAGGACTTTTACTCAGAGCATGCGACCGCTCAAGAAAATTCAAATCCTCCCACGAAAGGTCGCAAAGCCATGGCGGCCACTGAACAAAAGTTTCAAAAAAAAGTCAAAACGTATCATGGCATCGATATCCTTGCCACGGCTGTCGATGATCAAGGTCATGGGACTGGTGTGGTCTTTTACGAATGCGTGATGAAGTGGGAACAAACGGATAAAGGTCATGTCGAAGTCGAGCAAGCTGTGGTCGAACGTTGGAAGAATGGAAAGATTGCTCATGTTCGCTTTTACGGAAATTATGAACCGGGACCACTTGAGGATTAATTGTATTCCATCACACCGAAAGGGCTTTCTTAATGTCTTCATTAGGTAAAGATCGTAGGATGGTTGTGACCGGCGGTGCAGGTGCGCTCGGCTTAGCCGTCGTCCGCAAGCTGGTGAGTGAAGGAGTCATGTGTCATGTGCCATGTAAGTCTGAGGAAGATCGTGTTGCCGTCTCTGCTCTCGATACTGAACTCGTACAAGCTGTGGCGGGATTAGATTTAACCAATGAAGACACGGTTACGGACTTCTATTCAGAGGTGGCCGCATCAGGAAATTTTTCTGGTTCCATTCATCTTGTTGGAGGATTTTTCTCCGCGCCTATCCTAGAAACGTCCTGCAAGGATTTTGTGATGCAATTCGAATTGAATGTGGTGACCGCATTTCTATGTTCCCGTGAAGCTGTTCGTCATTTCCGAAATTCTGGACAAGGCGGGTGCCTTGTCAATGTCACGGCACGTCCAGGAAGTGAACCTCGAACAGGAGCGGGACTACTAGCCTATACCACCAGCAAATCGGCTGTAGCGGCGTTTTCGCAGTGTTTGGGAGAAGAATTGTCGGAGGAGCGTATATGGGTGAACGCGATCGCTCCGTCTATTATGGATACTCCAGCGAATCGAGTCTCAATGCCTGATGAGAATTTCGACGCCTGGGTTAAGGTCGAAGACGTGGCCTCAACAATCGCATTTCTTGTATCAGAGGAAAATCATTGTGTCCGAAGTGGGATAGTTCCCGTGTATGGATCTTCATAGCCTAGTTGTTGATCTTATGAACTGTAGAGGAATGGTTAATCCTGTGAGTTAGTCCTTTAAAGACGTATCAGGTAGTGAAGGGGCCGGTGTTTTTTTCTTTGATGTGGCGAGCTCTCTGATGAGTTGCAATTTCAAGGGGATTTGTTCTTCAATCTCTCGAATTGCTGGAAGGGTTCGGCCCCATTCCCATAGTGCGATACCGATGAAGCCTCCCGCAATGTCCGCCATGAGATCTAAGACTTCCACTTTCCGTAACGGGATAAACCATTGATGAAATTCATCGGTGCACCCAAACAGTCCAACGGCGATTATGGTGATAAATGCTGAAAATGCGCCTAGTTGACTGCCCCAAGAGAATCGAATGGCTCGATATGTGAGTAAGCCCAATATGGCGTATTCAATGAGGTGGACAATTTTATCGTTTAGCTGTAAGAAGAATCTGCCTGAAATCGAGAGGTAAGCCTGGGCCATTGCTTCAAAATGAACTTTCGGTGTGGAGAGTGATGATACCAGAACGATCGCTCCTGCATAGAGGAATAGGGGAAGCCAATAGCAGATAAAGCCTACTGATTTTTGCTGATGAGGGGTAAGATATTGTGTGGGTTGCAATGTGTGTCTGTGTTCGGATGTCGTGGCTTTTTGGCTTACATGCGGATCTTGTTTAGTTTTCTTCATCATCGTCTCTGTCTGGTTTCGTATCGGATCAGTTTCTGAATGTCTTGCCACTTATATTATCGATACCACTCTGGCGGGTCATTTGCAAGGATCGGAGGCAAACCGTCAATTTCTGCGGTATGAATTAAAATTTTGGCATTGTTAACTTAAGAGATATAAGCTAGACTCACCTCCTACCCTTTTCCTTGGAGGTGATGATGCTAAGTTGTCCACGGTGTGCCAGTTCCGACAAAGTCAAAAGCGGCATGAAGGACGGACGCCAACGCTACAAGTGCAAACTATGTCGCTACTTGTTTACCGTCGCCCATAAGTCCGACACGGCCACCGCCGACCAGCGTCGGTTGGCGTTGACCCTGTACCTAGAAGGCTTGGGGTTTCGGTCCATTGGACGTGTATTGGGCTTTAGTCATGTGGCCGTCTACCAGTGGATTAAAGTGTTTGGGGAGGAAGCCGCTCAGGTCAAGCGCCAGGCCGCCCAGATCGTCGAACTCGATGAACTGCATAGTTACGTGAGGCATAAAAAAACTATTGCTGGGTCTGGCTTGCTGTTGATCGACTTGGGCACCGCTTCCTCCATGCTGTCACTGGAACCCGGGGCGTTGTGACTGGGACACGCTTATGGGAAGCCATCAAGAGCCCAACGATTACGACTGTTATGACCGACTATTGGGAACCGTATGAACACTTCGTCCCCTCAGAGAAACACCGGCAATCCAAGGCCGAGACATTCACCGTAGAAGGATACAACAGCTTGGTTCGCCATTTTCTAGCCCGCTTCCGTCGAAAAACGAAATGCTACAGCAAAAGTGAACTCATGTTGTGGTATTCAGTCATGCTGCTGATGGCACATTGGAACGGTGAACTTGAGTCTCTCTTAAATTAACAATGCCAAAATTTTTTTATGAAGCGTTAACGTAAATGTTGAGCGTAAATAGGTAAGAGAAACCGGCTCTGGTAGGTCAGGTGTTGGCCGGCTGCAGTTACTTCAAGTTCCCAATAGGTCGCTGGTCGTTCGCTGGGAGTCGATGAAAGGGTCTCGTCATCTGGGAGCATCCAGAAGAGGTCCAGGTTATCTCCGGATTGAACATTTTCTCTTTTTAAAATTTGGGTATCATGGTAAACCTGGTAGCAGGCGATAACTGACGGTGAGTCAGCTTCCGTTCCCTCACTTTGGGCAGATTCCTCGATACATCGAAGCGTCAGGTGAAGAGTTGAAATGTTCGTGGGAACATTTCTGAGGGACAGTGACATTGGATTTCCCAGGAAAAAAGGGAAATCCTGAAATTCCAGTTGGCTGTTGCCAAATGTCAGGTATTGCCTGAGTTTCGTCATGAATCGTCCACCAATACTCACAATGATGACGAGGTTAAGCAGACCGACGGTTCCCTGCAAAAAGAATGAACGCCCTTCCCAGAAAAATGCCATCCAATTAAAAGGTGAAGCCAAAACACTGAACAGAAGCAGTCCAATGAGACTCCGAAGTGCACTCTTCAGGTAACTATCGGTGGCTCCCCATGCCTGCCAAGGATAGTCCCATAACCAAGGGGTCATAGGTAACTGTCGTTTACCATGATTCATATTCCAAATACGTCGACGGTCACGAACCCCATGGACGGTGAGCCATAGGCCGCCGCTTAAGCATATGGTTCCACCCACACCAACAATCCATAAGGGGACATACATTGAAAATAGGAAGTTCTCTATCCATCCCATTGCTTCCGTAAGCGCAGGTAGGCTTATCGTGATAAACAGTAGTCCTACAGCTATAGACGGATTTTCACTGAAGGACATTCCAGTGAGAGTCGTGCGTTCTTTCAGAAGGATGCGCGTGGTGATGGCTTGTTCGAGTTTCATGCCTTGAATTGGTTGCTTAATATTTTAGCGGAGTGTTTCAAGTTTGTGCTGTCATCGTTGAAGTCCAACATGATCGTCAGCTTGTGAGTTGCTCTCTAAGAGACGAGAGTGGTGCATTTCGAATCCCTCTACCTCGTGAAATGGTTTCAAAAAAAATCGAACTTTAGGGGCCATGCGTCAGCCGTATGGCTTCCGGCAAGGTTGAGGTATCTTCCAAGAATTGATCGAGAATCTTTGTGAGCGCATGATTGTACGCTTCAATTGCCGCAGAGATGTTAGGGCCGTTTGCCGGTTGTTCGACACGGTAGGTTTGCAAGAAGACGGCTTCCCGTTCTCGTAGACGAGTCAAGCCGAGTTCAAGCTCCATAATTACTCTGGGAGACTCGTCAAGAATTCGTTCGAGTCTTGTAATGCGGCATGAGAACCGATAGTCCGCTTTGATTCGTAGTTCGGGCGTGACCACGTGTGTGGCGATTCCTGAGTGTCGGAGGTACTGTGTGATTTGTTGCTGGACGATCAGTGTAGGGGAGTCGATCCATCGGTGGTAGGCATGACGATGGACTTGCGCTGTTCCAGTCATCGTACGATACAGGAGGTGACGCTCACTGGTGAGGGCATCGGCCCAGGGCCGTGTGATTTGGATCGTACCATGTAACAGTGGTGAGGAAAACGATGATTTAGGTGGTGGAAGTTCCAGTCGATAAAAATGGTCTTGCGGAGCGGGGCCTCCCAGACATCCACCTAACAGAAATGTCACGCTAACAATGAAGGCCGAGATGAATTTTATTATTGTCTGTCTCAAAGTCATAGCCAACTCATCCACTCGTCAATGAACGGATTAGTAGTTCCCACCATCGTGATCGTCTCGAATCTTCTTGCCGCGAATAATGACACCGGGGTTTTGTCTCAGCTCGGACGTCAATTCATTCATATTTCGTGTTGTGGCTTCTAAGTTATAGCTGATTTCTTGCACATGACTCGCGACGACTTCCAATGTGTGATGAAGGTCGTTGATGGAGTGATCAATGTCTTTCTGGTTTTTCTTCAATAATCCATTTAAGGAAAAAACCAGTCGATCGAGACGCTTTGATGTCCGACGAAAGTCTGTGGTGAGGTCTGACACATTACCCGATGCGGTTTTGACATCATTCAAGATGGTATCGACATGACCTCCGCTTTGTTCGATCAGTGTGTGCAGCTGCTCTGTGGTGTCATTGAGATGTGTGGTAAAGGTTTTGAGGTTTCCAAGAATAATCGGTGCATCCTGAGCAAGCGTATCGAGTGAGCTGGTTCCGTCAGTGAGATTATCCAACAACGGTTTGAGACTCGTATCGGCCAGCTCACCAAGTTGATTGGCAACCGATGCCATAGTGATGAGAATATTCGTGGCCCCTTGACTGGGGATTTGCTCGCCGGGTCTCAGCATCTGTGGTGAATGCCCTTCATGAATATCGATGACAACGGCGGATAGAAATCCAGCCTGAGTGATGATGGCCAAGCTATCCTTGGGAATGTTCCAATCCTCGCGAATGCTGATTCCCAATCGATAGCCGGCAGCCGTTGGTCCGCGTGTAAATCGAATCGTTTCAATCTCTCCAACGGGATAGCCCTCATAAAGAATCTGTGCGCCTTCGGTTAGGCCCATAACATTATCAAATTCCAGGTAGTACTGATGGGTGGCCTGGGATAGACCTGACAACATGCCAAGCCACACAATTAATGTTCCGAGTAAGACTACAAGAAACGTCCCGACGACGAGATAATGTTTTCGAGAATCACGCATAGGCTGTCATTAATTTTCTTCGATAGCTTCCCCTGTGAGCCGTGCCAAGTATTCGTCAGGATCAAGGGTCGTTCCTTCGAAACGTCGATTGAGTAAATCTTGTATTCGTTTGTTTCCGGACTCCCGCACTTCGTCGACTGACCCAATGGTGAGGACCTCTCCTTTATCTAAAATCGTGATCCTGTCAGCAATGCGAAAGGCACTCTCCAGTTCATGTGTGACTACGACAATGGTCATGTTGAGGGCGTCACGAAGTTGCAGGATCAGTTCATCTAATGATGAAGCGACCACAGGGTCCAGGCCGGCTGACGGTTCATCGCAAAACAGCAAAGTCGGGTCCATGATGACGGCCCGGGCGAATGCCGCTCGTTTGAGCATGCCACCAGACAATTCTGAAGGCATGAGATCTTCGAAGCCTGGGAGATTGACGACTTCCAGTTTCATGCGTACCATAATGCCCATTGTCTTCTCGTCAAGGGTGGTATGTTCACGAAGCGGAAGCATGATATTTTCCCCTACCGTCATTGAACTAAAGAGTGCGCCACCCTGAAAGGCCACACCCAATCTTCGGTAAAACCGCGTCAGTTCATAATCACTCATTTGACTGATGTCCTGACCGAGAAGCCGAATGTATCCTGCGCTGATTCGCTCTAACCCAATGAGATGTCTCAGTAAAGTGCTTTTGCCTGAACCGCTCCCTCCCATGATGACCATGATCTCCCCAGGCTGAATGTTAACATTCACGCGATTGAGTATTTTACGAGAGCCGTAATGCGTCACGACGTCTTTGACCTCAATGACCGATGTGTTGTCTCTGTTCTCGATTGTCATGGTTCACTCTATCTCGTCATCAGGAAGACAATGATTAAATCCGCTAAAATAATGGCTAAGATGGCATGAACAACAGCATTCGTCGTGACCCTTCCAACGCCTTCTGCCCCTCCTGTCACCGAGGATCCATTGACGACACCCACAATGGTGATGAGTGCACCAAATACCACGCTTTTGCCGAGACCATGTAACACATCGGCTGTGCTGACGATGTACATGGTTTGTTGAAGATATCGGCCGAAGGACATTCCGAGATCAGTGGTGATGTATAGTCCTGCTCCGCCAAGTGCGATGAGATCTGAGAGCCACGTCAGAGACGGAAGCATGATCAACATAGCGAGTAAATTGGGTACGACTAAAAAACGAATCGGATTGATACCCATGACTCGTAAGGCATCCACTTCGTTATGGATTGTCATTGTACTCAGACGTGCCGCTAATGCCGCTCCGGATCGTCCAGCCACTAAAATTCCTGTCATCAGAGGCGCAAATTCTCTGACAACGGAAAGTGCAACACCAAAGGTGACTTGTTGTTCTGCTCCAAAACCTTTGAGTGCATTGATGCCTTGAATGGCCAGCATCAAGCCGATCGTGAGAGAGACCAGGGCAATGATCGGGATCGCTCGAATTCCGATTTCCATCATTTGCACAACAAGCGGCGTGAGGTGAACCGGTTGCTGGCGTCGATGTCCAAGCAGGAGCCAGTAGCCTGCTTGATAGAGGAGCGATGTCCCGAATCCTATTGAATCTACTAACCGTATGGTGTGACGACCGAGGGCTTCGACCTTTCGGATCACGTGATACGATAGAAGCTCAGAGGCCGGCATGTTGCGCATGTTCCAGGTTTTCGTGAATCGTAAAGACTTTATCGAGTCGTGCCATGTGTAGGACTCGTAAGACTGCCGGGCTTGCTGACACGAGGACAAATCCGATCTGGGATTTTTTGGCCTGTTGATACGCTTCAACCAGGCTGGCAATGCCTGAGCTGTCCATATACGTAACGGACGTCAAATCCACGAAAACTTTTGATGCCTGCTCAACGACCTCCAAGAGTACGGTTCGTGCCATAGGTGAACTCTCAAGATCGATTTCTCCACTCAATGCCACAATGTGACTGCCCTGTTCGCTGCGTACCGTATGTTCCATAGAGGTCTTCCTTTTTTAACGATCACAGATTATGAAATTTGTTTGAACATTCGAAGAATATTGCCGTTTCCGTCAGGTGCTGGTTCCACAGAGATCTCGTCCATTGTTTGATGCATAAAGTGCCCCCCAAGCCCTCCTGGACGAACTTCCTCCAAGTCACGGAGTTCCATGTAAGGAACGTTCACGTGTGGTGCATAGTCTCGTAATGTAATGGCCAGCGTCTGATGATTCTGTTGTATCTGCAACGCAATGGCTTCCTCGGTTTCCCGGCCATAGGCATGTCGAATAATGTTTTGACAGGCTTCATCGATGGCGATGACGACCTGCTCGATCATGCCTGGATCGTATCCATGTTCCATGAGTATCGCTCTCACTTTGACTCGTGTGTCTTTCAATTTTTTGGCTTGCGCTGAAAATCGATACGCGAGTAATTGATGATGAGACTTTTGCGTGTCGAAATGACTCATGATGATACGTCGATCTTTCATGTTTCATTTCCGTTCATAGGCATTGATTGTCCAAGACATTCCACGGCCAGGATTGAAAGGTCGTCGTGAATCTGTCCGTGCTGAGTCCAATTTGATGCGGCTGTTGCGATGAACTCAACGCTTGATTGAAGATCGATATGTTGTGCGCGTTGGATCGTTGATGTTAACCGTGATTCCCCAAATATCTCTCGTTGTGTATTCATGGCTTCCAGGACCCCGTCAGAGTACAGATAGAGTCGTGAGTCATGTTCAAGTTGAATGATGGAGTCTTCATAGTGTTCGTCTTCGAACAGCCCAATAGGCAGGCTACGAGCTTCACAAATGATTGGATACTGACCTTTTGCATGTACAATGGGCGGCGGGTGACCAGCACAGACGTAGCGAAATGTCCCGTCCTGAGTGTTCAGGATGCCATAGAGGAGAGTAAAGTATTGATGTCCTCCCGGACGCATCGGAAACATGAGGTTCAGTCGAGTGGCGACTTCTGCCGGAGAGGTTAATGTTGAGAGGCCAGTCCTTGTGTCGGACCGAACAAAGAGACATGAAGGATCACTGCGGGGAATGAGCACCCGGCTGAGTGTCACAGACAGAAGAGAGGCGGGAACGCCATGCCCAGTGACATCTAATACATACATGCCGACCTGGTGGTCATTCAGAGAAAACACATTTAAGGAATCGCCTCCCAGCTCTGCGCAGGGACGATAGGTCCAGGCAAAGGCTGCGCCTGGGATGTTTGGTGCGGCATCTGGTAGTAAGGCTTGCTGAACCCGTGCGGCGGCGGCCAAGTCTCGTTTCATATGTTCGTTGGCTTCCTGCGTGTGTTCCATCGCGAGTCTGGCAGTCTCCTCAGCACGTTGCCGTTCATGGATTTCCTGTTGAAGCGTTTCAATGGTTTCTTTGAGCTGTGTTTGTAACTTGCGAATTTTCAATTGTGCAGTCACCCTGGCTAAGATTTCCTCTAGTTGTAGTGGCTTCGTGACATAATCTACCGCTCCTACAGAAAATCCTTTTGCCGAGCTGACAGGATCATCTTGAGCTTTCATGAAAATAACCGGAATGTCCTTCGTTGAGTCTTGTTCTTTTAATTGTCGACAGACTTCGAATCCACTCATGCCGGGGATCATGAGATCTAATAAAATGACATCAGGACGCATGTGCTCACATTGTTGCAGCGTGGTGTCGCCATCATGCGCGACAATCAATTCAAATCCAAAGGCGGAGAAACATTCCTGTAATATTTCTACGTTGTTTGGCAGATGCTCGACTAAGAGAATGGTGCCTAGATTCGGTGCATATATGGTCTGTGTGTCGAGATTGTCTGAAAGCGATTGCGTCATTTTTGTATGATATATTTGGTTGGTGTTTGTTAGGCAATTATGGTGATGGTTATAATCGTATGTGATCACGCCCGGGAGGCTGCTTTACATAGTTTTCGGACAACGACCTGACTTTTCTGAGTGGTCCGTGTTCAAATTTTTACGTTTTCTCTGTTTTTGATCGTTTTCATGACTCAACGCACTTGTGTGAAAACCTGAATCATGCTGTTTCGGAGTCTTGCAGACCTTGTCCTTGTCTTCCACCTTTGTTTTATTCTGTTTGTGCTCGTGGGTGGGTTGTTGATCCTGAGGTGGAATTGGGTATTGTGGGTACATCTCCCCGCTGTGTTATGGGTTGCAGCTCTCGAATTTGGAGGATGGATATGTCCTCTCACTCCGCTTGAGAATTGGCTCAGACACTCCGGTGGAGAGGCCGGATTTTCAGGCGGGTTTATTGAGCACTATCTTGTTCCGGTGATCTATCCAGATGGGTTGACCCTATCGATTCAATGGTATCTTGGTTTATCCGTCGTTCTTCTTAATCTTGGTCTGTACAGTTTTGTGTATTCACGACGGGCGAAAATCATGTAAAGTACGAAGTGTTGAAGTCTCAGAAATTCGGTGAGGTATTTTGATGTTTTGACTTATTACACGAGGAGTCATGAATTGAATGCGTCAAAGTTAATTTATCATTTTGTATTTGTTTTGTTGGTCGCAGTTATCATACAGGGAAATGGGTTTGTTTTAGCGTATGAAGAAGTCACGGTAAACGATGGAGCGACGCTGAGTGGCATGGTTACACTATCCGGACCTGCTCCGCCTCCCTTTCGTTTTCAGGTGACGATGGGTGCCTATCCAGAGCATTGTCAACCCATTGCTGACAATGAAGGCAATGTCATTCTTCCGCGTGCCAGGGTTTCATCGGCCCATGAAATTGCTGATGTGGTAGTGTTTATTCAAGATCTGGATCGGGGAAAGGCTCCAACAACAGAGTTCCCCAAGCTGACAGTGAATCGTTGTCAGTTCGATCAACTGGTGATGGCGGGTATGGATGGTGACTATCTTCGTGTCTTGATGAATGATTCGGTGCTCCATCCACTACGTGGATGGGAAATGTTAAACAAAGGACGCATTCCATTGTTTGACTTTCCCAATTTAGAAACAGGTGAAGAAAAAACGACGAAGTTGACAACCAGGAATAGCGGTGTCGTCAAAGTCGAATGCGATCAACATCGATTTATGCAAACGTGGATTCTTGTTCCACTCAATCCCTATTTTGCAGCAACAAATGAGACCGGACGTTTTACGATTACGGACATTCCAGCGGGTACGTATACCGTGAGTGCGTGGCACCCATCATTGGGGTATCTTGAACAAAATCTGACGTTCCAGAGTGGACAACAACAAGATTTTAATTTTCAATATCAAACCTCTGCTTCCGATACGCCGTAATACTTGTTTACTGCTGACTATCGAATTGATGGGTTTCTTAATGTATGGATGAAAACTTTATCGAAGTGATAGAGGGAAAGGTGAAGTCTCGAACCATGATGCGAAATACGATGAATGGACAGGTTGCTACATCACGGTACGGTCGAATATTTGTCCTGTGTCTTGTCCTGTTTGGAATGCTTGGTCAATCGTGGATAGTGTTCTCGGCTCAATCGCCTCAGAATAAAATTACGTTTGAAAACCATTCAGGTCAAAATGCGATCGTAAAGTTGTTTGGTCCAACGAAGGTGGTGGTGAGTCTCGTCAGAGGTCAAAAGCGCACTGTACGAGTTGAGGCAGGAGACTACCATGTCTTGGTGCGTTATGGGAGTAGTCCGAAAGAGTACAGTTACACAAAAAGCGCTCAGTTTTCCGTTGATCAACCGGGCAATCAGGTTTCCATTATCACGTTTACGCTCCACCGTAGGAGTGGAGGCAGTTTTCAGTCTGAACCAGTTTCTGGAGACGAGTTTGAAGATGTAACCATGTCGTCATTACATCCTGAAGATCTTCACTTTCCTGAAGAATAAGCTCATCATTATGCCGAAACTCTTTGAACAACCTTGTCTGATTCCGCCAGTCGGCCAGAATCCAAAATTGATTGAAGAATATGCTGGACGCGTGGCCACGAGCTCTGACGCAATGAGTCTGGCAAAAATTGTATGTCCAGCAGGATGGACTTAAGTTGGCCAGCAGCCAGAGTTCACGGAAACAAAGGTTGTTCTAAAAGGGATGGTACGAGTTGAGTCCAAGCATGGTGTGTTGGACGTTCGTCCAGACCAGGCCGTGATCTGTGAAGCAGGGGAGTGGATTCGCTATAGTACCCCTGAAGCTGAAGGGGCAGAATATATCACGGTCTGTGTTCCTAGCTTTTCTCCTGCAACTGTTCATCGTAACGTGGAATGAATATCCGTTGTCCTTAGATATTTGCAGGCAGTTAAATTCGAGAAGTCTGTTATGAGCATACGAGCGCATGTTGAAGCGGTCTATGATGGGCTCAAGACATTCTTAGGCAATCATGATCCCGCGCAGGTCCAAGCTCGGCTTGAACGTGATCTGCGGCATATTCTTCCCAATTGGAGTGACCGGATTCCGGACTGTCCTGGCTGGTATTGGTTTAAGCCACCAGGAGTCAGTAACCCTCAGTTACTACATGTCTCCCATGGCCGGATCGATACAAAGTTAATGGCGGACTTAGGCCCTCCAAATAATCTCGTCGACGTGCAGCGAGTCAAAGGGCAGTGGGCCGGCCCCTTACTTCCTCCTTCATGACGGTCTCGCGAGTCAATCAGGTAAGATCAAATCTTATTGGACGCCTTTTCGTTGATATCGATGATATCCCAAAAGACCAAGTAAGCCGCTACCGAATAACAAGAGTGTTCCCGGTTCAGGAACGGCAGCGAGTTGTCCTCGAATGACTCCAGATGGGTCATTGGCAGTATGAAGATTGAGATAGAGCGGAACCTCTTGTCCTGGCTGAGCATTCAAGAGCGAAGGAAGAAAATCTGTCAGCGTCGCTCCGCCGTTCCCTTCGGTTTGATCCCATTCTCCCGTCACCGTCGTGGTGCCGTTTGTATTAACCTGAGTCATCGTGTCGCCATCAAGATCTGAACTTGGGCCGAAAATTCCAAAGACGACAGGTCCGTTGGATCCTCGATCTTGGTTGTGAAAGTGAAGCGCTGAGACGAGTTCTCCTCCCATTGGATTCGGGGTTCCAAATCCCTGAAAATCGAATCCGCTGTCCACCGTGATCATAAACGACAATGCATAAGTTCCACTGATTTGTCTGAGCTGGAGTTGCGCTAAGCCCCTCAATGGAGAATTGGTCAATCCAGCAGGGGCAATTTCTTGAGAACTGTCCATGAACGCCGTAAAGGATGTCGCCTGAACCGGCGTGACTGTACCCATAACCCACAGCAGGCTGAGACAGCCCATGATCGATAGTAAGATGGTTGGCCTTTGGTTTCTCTTCCTCATGGTGGGCCTCCTTGCCTCCGGTCATGAAACAGGATAGATGGATCGAGATGAAGTGGAGTAAATGATAGCGTTTTGTGAAAGGTTAGGCAAGAGTAGTTTGGTGAGTGCAGACCCCTGAGCCGGGACTACGTTTACTCCTGGACAGATGACGCTCTGTAATGCGTGTTGTTCTTCCAGAAAACATTGACAAGATCTCTATCGCATACAGCTGTTTACCCATCATGGTGTATTTCACATGAGGAATTATTGATCTAATGTGCTCATATCGATGACGAAGCGAAACTGGACATCGCCGCGCACGACTCGTTCGTACGCGTGGTTAATGTCTTGTATGGAAATGACTTCAACATCCGAAGTAATGCCATGTTCTCCACAGAAGTCCAGCATGTCTTGAGTTTCTCGAATGCCGCCAATGAGTGACCCGACGACTCGACGTCGGCGAAGAATAAGTGAGAAGGGGTCGATGGCTAAAGGTTGATCAGGAACTCCGACAACAATCAGGGTGCCATCGGTTTTGAGCAAGTCGAGATACGCATTGAGATCATGAGGTGCAGAGATGGTATCAATCATAAAATCAAACTTCCGCGCATAACGTGCGAAGACTCCGTCTTGGGACGTGCTCACATAGTCTATGGCGCCAAGACGTTCGGCTACTTTCTGCTTGTTTTCAGAACGACTGAAGACGGTCACGTCTGCGCCGAGGGCTCGCCCCAGTTTCACCGCCATGTGTCCAAGGCCTCCCAGTCCCATCACGGCGAGTCGATGGCCTTTCCCGACACCCCATTGGCGGAGTGGAGAATAGGTGGTGATTCCGGCACATAGCAGTGGGGCGGTTCCTTCAATTTCTAGTTCGGAAGGAATGCGTAACAGGTAGTTTTCGTCGACGACGATTTGGTTTGAATAGCCCCCATAGGTCACGTCGTCTTGCTTGTCGCGCCCATTGTAGGTGAGAATCATTCCTTTCTCGCAGTATTGTTCTTGCCCTTGAGTGCAAAATGTGCAGGTGCGACAGGAATCGACGAAACAACCAACGCCGACTATGTTGCCTTCTTGAAATTTTGTGACGGCGTCTCCAACTTGCTGAACAGTTCCAATAATTTCATGTCCTGGGACCATTGGGAAAATTGAGTCGCCCCATTCATCCCTGGCTTGATGGATATCCGAATGGCAGACACCACAGTAACGTATGTTCAGCAACACATCGTGTGCGCCCACGTTCCGGCGTTCAAAATGAAATAGTGCAAGGTCACTTCCGGCTTTTAACGCTGCAAACCCTTTAGTCGCGAACATAAAGGTCGTCCTCCTGACTGGATGTGTTTTTTGTGATGTGTGAAAAAAATGTATGAGATATCTGTTTGGATATACTTCTATGCATTGGTCAGTGTTCTTGTGCTTTCCTATTGTGTGGCTCACAGTCAATTTACTTACATGATCGTCACCATGATGGCATAATCGAGAGAGATTCGTCGAGGTAATAAGAGTCAATTACTCACATGGGTTGCTTGATCAGCGGATGAATTATTCGAAATGTAAATAATTTTGTTGGAGGAGAACGTATCATGAAATATGTGCATCTGGGTCGATCTGGTTTAAAGGTGAGTCGTCTTTGCTTGGGAACGATGAACTTCGGACCGGAGACCACTGAGCCTGATAGCTTTGCGATTATGGATCGAGCACGTGAACTGGGAATGAATTTTTTTGATACGGCGAATGTCTATGGTTGGAAAATTGGGGAGGGGATTACCGAGCAGATTGTTGGCCGTTGGTTGGCTCAAGGGAATGGTCGTCGTGAGCAGGTTATATTGGCGACAAAAGTGTTTGGTCGTATGGGAGAATGGCCGAATCAGTCACGACTCTCGGCTCGACATATTAAGCAGGCATGCGAGGACAGCTTGCGGCGTTTGCAGACGGACTATATCGATCTCTACCAAATGCATCATGTAGATCGGGAATCACCGTGGGAAGAAATTTGGCAAGCGATGGAACAATTGTGTCGTGAAGGAAAAGTCCTCTATGTCGGAAGTAGTAATTTCGCGGGTTGGCATTTGGCACAAGCCCAGGAAATGGCCAAGAGTCGTCATTTTCTAGGACTGATTTCTGAGCAGAGTTTATATAATTTGAATGATCGGATGATTGAGCTTGAAGTCATTCCTGCTTGTGAAGCCTATGGCATTGGGCTCATTCCATGGAGTCCGGTGGCGCGTGGATTATTGGCAGGGGCGTTGACCCCTGCCACAAGTGGACGACGTGCAGACGAAGATTTACAGAAAGATATTGAGAAACATCGTTCGCAATTGGAGGCATATGAAAACTTATGCCGTAGGCTAGGCGAAGAGCCGGCGATTGTCGCGTTGGCGTGGTTGCTTCACCAGAAGGCCGTGACTTCACCGATTATTGGACCTCGGACATTGGATCAATTAAACCGTACGATGCGAGCGAAGGAGCTCACCTTATCTGAGGAGACGCTCAAAAAACTGGATGGAATTTTTCCTGGGCCAGGTGGGGCTGCCCCTGAAGCATACGCCTGGTAGAGTCAATTCGTGTCAATGACTTGCGAGCCCCGACTCTCTGTCGGGGCTTGTAATCCGCAAGCTATTAAACCTTAATCATGGGCAGGTTTCTTATAGAGGAAGACATTGTCGTGAATTTCATGTGTGATTGGGGTATTCCGACGGATAACATCGGCCAATGTTGTGTTCTCTAAATTTTTGATCTGTCTCCTTGAAAATGAGTTTTGATACCATAGCCGATCACCATCTCTGAGACGCTCAAATTGATTTGTAAGAATCTTAAAAAACAGTTTGCCGACCATGGCTTGTCGATGATGATCTTCTGCGAGTCCTCCCACCCAAAGGTCAACATCTTCAACCGTTAGATAGGCCGTTGCCAAACGTTGCTGGAGGTCGACATCAGAGGTGATATCGGCGAATGAGGTCGCTGGATGCAAGCCCATGGCTATTCGTACTCCATTATAGCTTTGAAGTCCATGATCCCGGCCACGTTGGATGTTTAATGAGGCGAGGTCAAAGCCACCGTTTCCTGGAAGTCCGAAGAGGAAGTTTCTCAAGTCGTCGATGATATATGGGTCAATCTCTTGAGCCTGTTGGTTCGCCAGACCGCGAAGTACTGGGGCGATCCCTTGCTCTTTAGTGATTCGCCATGGGGCAAAAAAAGCCTCGCGAAGGGGTAGGTGGTCGGCACGAATGGGTCTACCATTTTTCTTCAAGCGCAGAAGCTGTGGTGAAAGCATGCTATGACCGAATCGGTAGGCGGCGGTGGAGAACACATTGGCAATGCTTGGGTTGACCCATGGTTTATATCCGCGATACGGGCGTAGAGCATTTTTGCCAAGAAGGACAGGAAGAAACTCGTTATACGTAATGATTTGAATTAGCGCACCAACCTTTCGACGTGCTCTTTCGTATACTTTATCCCCGGTCAACGTCCGATAGTTGCGTCGAATACTTTTTGCGAGACGGTTATGTTCACGGACAAACAGGGTATGCATGGCAGTCAGGCCGACTTGTTCATTCGCTCGAACGTCGCCGGCTAAAAACAATGAAGGATCAGGTCCTCCTGCGTTTGGTAGGCCTTCAATGTTATACGGAAGAAACCGTCCCTTACTCATTTTGAGACGACCGGTTCCGTCATTGGTTCGGAGAGCATGTGCACGAATCGGGTCGGAACCATAGACCATAGACGCATCAAGGAATGCGGTAATGTGATTCACTTGTTCTCGAGGTTTGTTCGATGTATCAGCATACGCTGAACGCGTGAATGGCATGATTTGGGTACCTGTACTCTGAGAGTCAAAATGATGGTCTCCAGTAGGAATGAGAATGTCATAGGGTTCCGTAGGATGAGCCCCTTCTGTGAGGTCAATGTCATGATCAATAAACTGACCCCATTGCCAAACAAAATCTGATGCTCGTTTTGAATTTTGTGTGAGGTGATCTTGAGCCGCAACCATGTTTGAGATGGCTCGTGCACTTAAACGTGTTGAACCAGCTGGTTCATGAATCTCATCAGTGTAATCGGATTCCATGATACGAAGCAGCGGAGTATTCCTGCCACCCCAGTCTGGATTATGAATATTATTGTTTGTTCCATCGATGGTGCGTGCTTCAAAGGCTTGAAGATCTTGCATGCTGATTCCTAATGTTGTCACAAGGACTATTATCAGAATGGCGGTCGGTTGCAATTTATAAGATTTAAGTATTTTTACAGTATGTCGGGCATGTTTGGTCCTCATATTGTTCTCCTTGGTCTATGATTTCCGATGATTAGATTTCAAGTTTTTAGGTACACGGCTACTGTAGTAAGACATGCAGGAAATAATATGCCTTTTCTTAACTGAAATACACACAATGTTCGTGAGGCACTATTTGGCGCGACTATTCCTCAAAAGAGGGGAGGAGTTTCGTGGTCTACTGCCAAGGCAAGATTGCTCCACCATCGAGAATTGGAATATGCGTGCAGGCCTCACCTTCTTCCCGATTCAGGGGGTGGGACTGGAACTTTTGTTTGCAAAGATTTGGGAGGTCTGATATTTCATTTGCCTCAAGTAATACTTTCGTAATGCCAGGGAGTATGACTCATGAATGACATGCCTGCATAAGCTTACGGACATGCCATCGACTGCCTTCTAAGGCTTTAGCGAATATCCAAAGGCACGTTCTCTCTTTTATTTACTTCTCCATTGGAGATCCTAATTTGTTTTGACACATCCACTAACTTGACTTATTTGTTAGTTTGACGAAAAATTTGGCTGGAGTCAGTGTTGGGAGGCAACCCAGGATAGATGATTTATGAAGAAGAAAATGCGCAATAAGGTACAATGCCTTTTGATATATCACGATACCATCTGTATTTGTTTTCGTTGAAGGGCATCACAAAAAGGTGGATTTTGAACCTATCAATTGTGGCTACCTGAAAATGGCTTATCCTCACTGAGAATGTCGCAACTATAATTGGGAGAATCCTTATGGCCAACACCTCACAACATCCCTTCCATCCCATTATCTACGTTCGGGGTTTCGCCGCCACTCAGGGCGAAATTGAAGAAACCGTTGCAGACCCATACATGGGCTTCAACATCGGGTCGACCAAGTCTCGCGTGGCTTGGACAGGCGATGTCAAGCGTTTCTTTTTCGAGTCCCCGCTTGTACGTTTGATGAGTGATCACAAGTACCAAGATGTCTTTGTGGAAGGTGATGATTTGGTCGCAGCTGAGCGTGCTGACCAGCCTGTCCCATACCGCTGCATTATCATTTATCGCTACTATGATGAAGCTTCGAAAGACTTTGGGGACGGCAAGACTCCACCCATCGAGCATTTCGCCAAAGGTCTGGGTACTCTTATCCTGCGTTTGCGCCAAAAAGTTTGCGCGAACAAGGACAATAACATTACGCCCAAAGACTTTCGTGTGTATCTTGTCGCTCACTCCATGGGCGGACTCATTTGTCGAGCTTTTCTTCAAAATTCAAAACTTGGTTCGGCGGAAGCACGTAAAGCGGTGGACAAGCTCTATACTTATGCTACTCCGCACAACGGCATCGACATGCGTATCGTGCGTAATGTGCCGGGTTGGCTTTCCTTTGGCGACATCAACAACTTCAATCGTGAGAAGATGTCAAAATATCTGGCTGTGCCTAAGGGCGATGATGTCTCTGTGGTCAAAAACTTTCCACCTGAGCGTATCTTTAATCTCGTTGGTACCAATCCTGGTGATTACACGGTGGCCGGCGGTATTTCGGCTTGGGCGGCAGGCGACTCCAGTGACGGTCTCGTGCGCATCGAAAACGCGACGACTCATGGGCCGGGTTCCGATGGCAAAGATGTGAATTCGCCGCGCGCTTTCGTGCATCGTAGCCACTCAGGTCATTATGGCATTGTGAATTCCGAGGAAGGCTACCAAAATCTGACTCGCTTTCTTTTCGGCGCGTTACGTGTTGACGGTATCATGGACATCGACGATATCACGCTGCCGGTAGAGGTGCAGAAGGCGCACGAGGAAGGCAAAAGTATACGGGCGTCCTACCAGTTTGAAATCGTGGCCAGTGTCCGAGGTTGTCAGTGGCAGATGACGCGACGTGAGGTGCGTGAGCACTCCGCGATCTTTCGCAGCTACGACGAATTATTCCCAGGAAAGGCCGGCACCAAGCGTCCGCCCGCCCGCTCCAAGAGTCCACACCTTTTCTCCATTTTTCTCGATCCGGGCAAGAGCGTCAAGACATCCAAGTCGGTCAGCTTCGCCTTCGACATCAAGGTCTTGGTGCCCGATTATGTCGTGGATGGTGTGTTGTTTCTGAAACGTCATTACGAGGGTGGATTTATCTTTCGTGAATTGATTCTGGTTGAAGCATTTCCCGATGAGACGGTGCCGGCAGGGTGGCGTATTAAGTATGGCTTTCAGGACATTAATCCCGGCAAACCCGGCGTCTCCGCAGAGACGCGCTCACTCGTTAAGGGTAAACTGAGTGCAGGGCTCGCGTTTGATATTCCCATCGAGCAGAAAGTTCGCCCAGGTTTGCTTGGCAAGTTACGCATCGAAGCTCGGCCGTGGACCTGATTACTTGAAAACGTAAGCGGGCTTCTTTCCCCAGCGGTATAATTACATGTCGATGATCGCGTTTTTAAATTGAAGAAGTGTTATACGAACCAGAAATGGGGATTATCATGTTCGAAAATTTTGTAATGAGTGGTAGTGGTGATGAGGCCTTTTCGTGACTAACTTAATCAACAAGCCCTTCTTCTTCGAATGGGATCTATTCGAGGGATTATTGTTTAGCTTCTAATTCGGCCCATCGTGCGTAGAGTTGTTCGACCACCTGGGTCGCAGTCTTCAGTTCTTCGTAGGCGTCTTGCAGCTTGAGGTGATTGGAGGCGACGTCAGGATCCTCCGTGCGCGTGCGAATAGAATCTCGTGTGTTCTCGGCTTGGAGTATACGTGCTTCCATTGAGTCGTATTCTTTCTGTTCTTTAAAGGATAGTTTTTTTGCTTTAATTTTTTGTTTGGATTTCCCGTCAAGCTTCTCGATGATCTCACTCTTACGTGTTTTCGATTGTTTTTTTCGAAGCCAAGATTCCCATTGTTCATATTCAGCGAAGAGTCCATACGCACCATATCCATCCAATCCGATAAATTGTGTGCACACTTTGGTGAGCATAAAACGGTCATGGGTAACGAGGATCAATGCACCAGGAAATTCCAGCAGGCTTTCTTCTAATGTTTCTCGTGTTGGGATATCAAGGTCATTTGTCGGCTCATCGACGATCAAGACATCGGCGGGTTGCAACATGAGCCGAGCGATCACGGCTCGAGCCTGTTCACCTCCCGAAAGTAATTTAACGGGAAGATCCAATTGCTCGGGTTGAAATCGAAAACGTTTGGCCCAGCCTGTAATATGCACGGTATTTCCGCGATATTCAACAGACTGACCCGTGTCCGACAGGGTTCGTCGTAATGTTTTTTCTGGATCAAGTTGATCACGGTTTTGATCAAAGTAGACAATCTTCAGTTGCTCTGCATGTCTGATCGTTCCCTGATCAGGTTCGAGTTCTTTGGCTAAGAGTTTCAGAAGTGTTGATTTCCCTGATCCATTATGACCGACGATTCCCATCGCCGTTCCCGGCGATAACAAGAGTTCGAGATTTTGAATCAACGTACGTGTTCCGAATGCTTTGGTCAGATTGGTGACCTCAATGAGCTGTTTCGTCCGACGGCCGGAGGAGACGAAGTCAATGGTGGTGTTGTCCTGCCGTAAGCGTGTGGCCGTTTCTGCAAGCTCGGCTTGAAGTGAGTGTGCGGAGTCGATTCGGTATTTGGCCTTGGTGGTCCGTGCTTTGGGGCCACGGCGAAGCCATTCTTCTTCGCGCCGAACTTTACCCGCCAACGCTTGGGCCTGTTGGGTTTGTGTGTGATGATGATCTTCTCGTTGACGAATGAATTCATCATAGGTGCCGGTTACCAGAAAAAGGCCATCGACGTATCGTGTATTGATTTCTGCAATTTTATTCGTGGCATGTTGGAGGAACCAACGGTCATGGCTGACCATGATCCATGGCCATGGTGCTTGTGACATCATTTGCTCCAACCATTTCAAGCCCTCCAGATCAAGATGGTTGGTGGGTTCATCGAGCAACATGACATCTGGATCTTGAACAAAGCCACAGGCGATCGCCAACCGTTTTCGCCATCCCCCTGATAATGGGTCGACGAGTTGGTCACCATTTTCGATACCTGTTTTACCTAATATCTCTTGAACACGGATCAGGGCTTCATTCGGTTCCATGCCAGAGTCGATGGCGGAACGTTCCATGGCTTCTATGATTGTCGAGCCAGAAGTAAAATCAGGTTGTTGTGGAACATAGGCCATTCGAAGGTGCTGACGTCGAGTAATGGTCCCGTTATCCGGTTGTTCGAAATCTGCAAAAATCTTGAGCAGCGTGCTTTTGCCTGATCCATTAGGTCCGATGACGCCGATGCGATCTTGCTCGGAGATGCCAAGGGTCAGATCATTGAATAACTGTTTAACACCAAAGGCTTTGGAGAGTTTATGTCCGTAAATAAGTGCTGCCATACAAAAAATCTATAAATTAGTCAGAGGGTAATCAGTCGTGTGGAATGATGAATTGGAGATTTTTTGCTACTGTTGGCGCAAAAATCTTGGACGATCTCTGAGGGCCACCATTCGTATGAGGTCTCGGACAGAGAGGATGCCGACAATATTTCCATTTTCCGTCACCGGTAAGTGGCGGATCCACTTTTCTGCCATTAAGTCACTCGCATCATGGACCGTTCTGTTGATATCAATGCCGATCAGTGGTTGATTCATGATGGCACTCACGTGTATGTGTTTGGGGTCATGATTAAATGCCATGACCTTCTGGATCAAGTCACGTTCCGTGACAATTCCAATCATTTTTGAACTCTCTGTAACAAGCAAGGCGCCGATTTGCTTGTGAGTCATATGCTGAGCGGCCGTTAAGATTGTTTCCTCACCTGAAATTTGTTCGATATTCCGGCGCATAAGCACACTCAGTGGACGATAGACATTATCAAGTTCGCGAATGGGACCTGAATCTGCGTACACGAAATGTCTCACGAGATCTCGAATGGAAATCAATCCGACAATCTCTTCTCCGTCTGAGACACAGAGATGTCGAACGCCTTGTTGTTCCATGATGTGACTGGCATCAAGCATTGATCGATTCGAGTCAATCGTATGGAGGGGTGTCGTCATAATCTCAGAGACAGAGGTTTCGGAGTCAGTTTTGTCGCGTACCAAAACTTTGCGGACTAAGTCAGTTTCAGAAAAGACTCCGATGATCGGAGGATGGTCAGATTCCCCCTTTTCTCCATGAACTACCAGGCAGCCTATACGTTGTTCAGCCATCTTTGCTGCTGCCTCAATTGCGCTCGTCTGCTCACTCACGGTCTCAAGGTCTTGTTGCATAAAGTCAGCAATTGGTGCTGATGGCAGGTTATTCATAGGTCCTCCTGGGTTGCGATAAACGTCTCGATAGATATGGCTGAATCATCAAATCGGGTACAAATATGTTGAAAGAATTTCTACTGCCGATATTCTGGTGAGCTACTTCGCTCTCGTGATGCCTTGGCGACTATACCATAGATATTGAAATTGAGGTACGTGTCGACAGAAAGAATTGTTCCAGTCATGTGTTTTGTTACAGAATGGCCATGTTCAAGGATTTTCATGTGATGGGAAGGACATGAGACAAATGGAGGTAGGAAAGCGTGAAGCGAGTAACGCGAGGGACTATCGACAGATTCGTATCGGTTTACTCTACTTTTTGACGAATTCCAAATTGAGACGTACTGTTTTTTGAGGTGTGATCGTCACCTCCTGTTCCTGAGTTCCAAGAACGGGATGCCATGCAATCATGTTGTATGTCCCTGGCGGTATTCCGTCAATGGTGAATTGACCACGTTCATCCGAAATGGCGAAATAGGGAGAATCGGCGACATAGAGCCAATTCTCCATGAAGTCATGACGATCACACGTGATGGCCACGACGCCGGGTTTTTTCAGCTTCTTTTTGGTAAATGTTTCGTCGATACTTCCCAATGCGGGTATTCCTCGATTATGAACGGTCTTCAGAATTCTCGCTTTTTTGCCTCTTAAGACGTAGGTGTGGAGTGTGTGTTTAATCGAGTCTTGATTGGTGAACTGAATGGATTCATCTCGAGCCACGACGCCGGTAAATGGTCCAAAATTACAATGCTTTGTGCGTACATCTAGATTGAGATTTTCCCCTGCATGGTAGAAGAATTCTCCCTGGCCCGGGGGGGCTGCTCGATAGTGTTTCTCTTCGAAGGCTTTGCCTTTTGTCACGCCTTCAAGAGCAATGACGGCCCCCTGTAACTTTCCATTCTGCACAGATACTTTGGTCAATGATCGTGTTTCTCCACAGACTTCTGGATTTTTCTGTACGGTAAATGTCCGCGGGGCTAGGACTTTTCCTTCAAAGGTTACGTGACCACTCAACATACCTGGATTCACCACCTTCTCAATCTTATAGGCCAACCCGAGATTCCATGTCCCAAGAATCACCAATATGATAATGAACCCAATGGAGTATTTCGTTTTCATGATCTGACTCCTTTTAAAAAAATCCTAACCCCTTGTCACTTTAATAATGGCCGGAAGACGCTTTAATGAATGACTTGCCAGCCTACGGTTACCGCCCAGTCTGTTTCTAATTGAGGTCCATCTAGGTTTTGATAGATCGGGACGCCACCTTCAACTCCTAGCCGATGTTCCAATCCAAGAAATTCTGGCAATAAGACGTTCACGCCGCCCATAATATCCAGTTGCTGACCGCCTCGAAGATCTGGGTCGGCGGTAAACACCAGTTGTTGAGCGGCCGGTCTGGTGATTCGGGTGTCTTGTCCGTCGTAATCGAACCAATGCCGCCATTTAAATCGGACGGAGTTACTGAGCCAGTTTGTCCATGCATAGGCTCCATAGGCACCCACTTCATATTCATCACCCTTCGAGTACCCCGCCTTATTTCGCGCGATCCGGTATGTCCCAAGTGCTTGAAATCCCCAAGAGGTATTGCCTTTTGCACCTCCATAGGTCAGTCCTGGAAGAACATCGACCGTTCCTGATCCCAATTGCATGGGATAGGGAAGTCGGATGACTCCCAGCGGGGTTGTTCCTTTTTGAGTAATGTCTCCTGTGGGTAAACTAAGCCCGAAATTCAAATGAAAGCGATGCGCACCGATGCTTGGGGCTTCGAAGGCGTAAAGACGCCACAGCGAACCTACTTTAAAGTCTCCCGCGCCTTCTGAGCGTGTTTGGAACTTGGCGGCACCAAGACTTGCGCCTGCGAGATGATCCATCGTATTGCGCAGGTATGGCAACATGGCGGTGAGAGTGAGAGTCTCATTCACCCCATACATTGCGCCGAACATATGCATTTGCATTTTCATGTACGTGGGAACCACCGCAAAGCCACGGTTGCGCACATCCAGAGGGGACAAACTTGATGTCCCGTCGCGGATTCCGTCCATATCCATCTGCATGTACCGGTAGGAGAACATGAGTTCTCCAATATTATGGGTATGCTCTCCCATCATGCCGATAGGACCATGTGAGTCAGCTCGTTCGGGTGTATAAAAGTTCCCGATTGTGAGTTGTTCATCATCTTTGGCCAGTCGTTGTGAGAGGGATTCTTCGAATCCATCAAACATTCCATCAAGGAGAGCCGCAAAAACATTACTGCTACTTATGTTCAAGATGAAGACGCAGGTGAAAATAAGAATTGCCTTTGATAGGGCTAAGTTATGTGATTTTTTAAAATAGCGCTCCATGTACGACATTATTCCTTAGGTCAGAGTAAAAATGAGTATAAATACGGTTAATGCACGTGAGATATACAGCCATATGTCAGACAATGTGAGCGGCTCAAAACCCTCACAAGCTGAACAATGGATCACACACGTGTCTTAGGTACGGAGATTAAGAGAACGACACAATTGGGACGAAATGAGGAGGAGCACGAGATTGAGAGTATCGGGAAAAGACGATTTTGCGAGACGAAGGGATACTGAAGTCTAGGTCAATACTCGTGAAGGATGGTTTACGTAATTCAAAGTCGATGGTTTGTAGGACGTGACCTGCCGCACACATCCATGAACAAAGACTATCTGAGTGCGTGGCTGCTTGATGATGAGCTGCATGGTGTGTGCTGTGATTGGCAGCTTGCACGGTAAACGCACCGCTGACAAACAGAAAACACGCCAAGATAGTCAGAATGAGGGCAGAGTGTACAATTCGTTTCATATTGACGAAGGCCTCTTTCTGTATCCTACGTATAATTGGCAATGGCTGTCAAGAAAATCTTCTTTTTAGCGTTAGAGTTCCTGCCCAGCCTTGCCGCCGGCAATATATCCCGTGGACCATGCCCATTGAAAGTTGAATCCTCCGATGCGTCCGTCACAGTCAAGTATTTCGCCTACCACATAGAGGCCTGATATTTTTCGAGATTCCATTGAATTGACGTTAATTTCTTGTAAAGGGATACCGCCGGCGGTGACTTCAGCAAAGTTCCACCCACGAGATCTTTCGATTGGAAGTTGTAACCCCGTCAATGTGTGAGTTAACACTCGTCGGGTGAGTCGTGGCAACTGGTTGATTGGTGAGGCGGAAATCTCAACATCTGGATTAGAAGAATGAGTCGTACCCGAATATATTTTTGAGACATACGCGCACAATGTTTTAGCTACCCGCTGCGGAAGACGTTGCGAGAGTAACGTGACCAGTGACTTTTGAGGATCACGTGATGACATCTCTAAAAGCCAGCGATCAACGTCTTTAAATGTCTGCTCTGGAAAAAAAGACATTGCTTGTGTCGTTAGACGTTTTTGAGCATGACCCTTCACCCAAAATCGGCTGGCATCCATGATGACCGGACCGCTGACGCCAAAGTGTGTCCAGAGTACACTCCCTGTACGTCGGTCGACAATTTTACCGTCAACGGTTGTGGAGAGCATGGCTTCGTGTGAGGTTCCGGAAAGATTTTTATGGATAAAATTCTCAGAAAGCACGAGTGGAACGAGTGCGGGTTGACAGTCAGTGATCGTATGTCCCAGGTGTTGCATAACGGTCCATCCCGATCCATCAGACCCTGATTTGGGTAAGGACTTTCCGCCTGTCGCCATAATGATACGTTGGGCGGTGAATACACCAACGTTCGTTTGAATCTGAAATTGTTGCTGAATTTTACGAATGCCCTGGACTCGATGATTTGTTCGTATTTCTATTCCAAGTTTTTCACATTGACGGAGGAGGGCCTCAAGTACGGTCCGGGCTTTGTTGGATACAGGGAAAATTTTTCCTGTAGCTTCTTGCTTCAGAGATACTCCCAATGATTCAAACCATTGTATGGTGTCATGTTTAGTAAATCGTTTTAATACACGTTCGACGATCCGTGGTGGGGCATGGAAATCCTTAGCGGAGATCACTGCATTGGTGACGTTACAACGACCTCCGCCTGACACTAAAATCTTTGCTCCAAGTGAACGTGCACTGTCAAAGAGAACAATCTTCAGGTCTGGTCTGGCTTCTGCAGCAAAGATGGCGGCCGCCAATCCCGCTGCTCCAGCCCCAACAATGGCAATATGAATATTAGTAGGCATCGTGGAATCTAATTGATTGAGTTCGTCACGTGATGAAGCGTGTTCACGCTTGTATATTTGAAAGACACAGCTTGAACGATGAGAAAGGATTGTTCGTAGTGAGCTCGTGAGGAGGGTGGGCGGTCATGAAAGAGGTTGGAGCTGGTTGTCACTTACACCAGCTCCAACGAATCTGTGTGAGAAGCACTTGTGGCGAATCACGAGTGTCATCTGAGCAATGACATCAATGGGGCCATTGTTTCCATTCTTGTGCGTTCGAGTCAAACCACCAATCTGGTCCACTGAGGTGGAGCTTTTTGTGGCAGTCCAATGATTCGGTTTTTTCTTTGTTCGGCCAGGTTTTCCACTCATTCGCTCGTGAGTCAGACCACCATTCTTGGCCATTGAGATGTAAGTCTTTGTACTCTTCTAACGAATGGCTGGCTTTTCTGGACGGCCATTCTTTCCATTCATTGGCATTGGAGTCGAACCAATACTCTGGTCCGTTGAGATGTAAGTCCTTATGGGCTTCTAATGTCAGCCTTCCATTTTCATCAAAGTGGTCAGCATGGGATTCACAATAATCTTGAGCCATGGCTTGTGACACGATGAGGCTCTGACACAGCAAAATGAGCAGAATAAATAAGTACTTGGATCTCATAAATGTTCTCCTTTGCTAGATGAAAAAATAAACGTAATGCGGAAACGACTAAAGCCTTGTTTGTCATTGTTTTGTGACTTGTTGCGGTCCTGAGATGACTTGGTCTCTTGCCTTTCACGCGTTACGATAAATGAGGCCTCTCCGTTTTTATTGAACATACAGACTCTACGAGGGGGTTTTTGTGGGGATTGTTATATAAACATGAACGTATGTTTGAAAGCAAGAATGGAGTAGGGTATGACAACGTGGATACGAATGAGCCTAAAGATTGCCTAGCAGAAAACATGCCAGGGAGTTTCCTCGTAGGACAATCAGGCGAGCTGTCAAATAATCTTGTATATGAATTTTCTGGATAAATATTCAAGTTATGAGTATGGGAGATTTCCATTCCTGCACGATCTCCAATTTTATGGATTTGGTTGGGAAATTGGGGAGGGTGCTAGGGGTTGTCCGGCATCCCTATGAGGACGATATTATGATGACGGTTTTTTCAGGAATACGACATCCTGATCGACAATTATTAATGAGGCTTGCCATTTTTCTGCTAGCCATTGAAACGTTGCTTGCGAAAAAAAACACACGTGTGTCAAATCGTTTTTGTAATGCCATGTCGTAAAAGCCAATTGGTCATACACGCGTTTGGTCATAATGCCGAAGAGACCTCCAGGTTTGAGAATCTTCCATAAGTCGTTTAACTCTTTTTGAAGGTCATGAAGATGTTCTACCACTTCCGAGGCCGTAATAAAGTCATACGTTTCTTGAAAGACTGAACGGTCATGGGCATAAAAATAGTCGTAGAGTGCTACAGAATGTCCGGCTTCTTCAAACATAATGGACAGCGTAGGGCCGGGGCCTGATCCAAAGTCGAGCCCGTGGCAGTGGGACGGTAATTGTCGCTGCATGGGAATGAACAGACGGCTTAGGAAGCGTCGATAAGCTTGATCCTCTGGTGAGTTTTGGTGATGGTCGTAGGCGGATTTTTCTGCTTCTCGAGAGAGAAACTGATCTGGCGGAACAAAGACGAGCTGACATGTGTGGCATGAATAAAAGTTTCTCCTGTTATCGTGGTGGTAGGTTTGATTAATGTGCGTGCCATGGCAGAGGGGACACATAGAATGTGGAATAGAGGTATGAGGGTGAGAATGAGTGACGGTTACGTTTCGTTTTGATTTGCACACGTAATGCACAGCAGGACGGTAGGGTCGAAGGCTAATCGTTTGGGATGAATTTCTTCTTCACAGCGGACGCATAGCCCGAAGATGTCCTTCTCAATTCGCTGCAAAGCCGTTTCTATTCGCTGTTTTCGAATCTGTCGACGTTGTTGGGATTCCTTGGCCATTGCTTGACTTTGCAGGGCATCCATTCGTGATACACGACCAATCTTGGTTTGATCTAATTCGACTGTTTGCGCCGCTTCATCTCCGGTTCCTTCGATTTTTATAATTTCATCGCGAAGGGCTATGAGCTTCTTACGAAAATATTCGACGTCAATAGCGGTATGATTCATGTTGTCCCCTTAACAGTCATTAACGGCGTGAGGTAGAGAGGATCTCTGTGTGACGTAAGGTCTAGAGGGAGGGGCTAGCCAGAGGCTTAACATCCGACTAGTTCATCTATGCCTCCATTTCCTCCAATATTCAGCAATAATGTGATTTTCCCACTCGAAAGTTTAGTGAGCTCCATATGTGTGGCTTGTTGTGAATTTGTCTCCTGAGAATCAATAATAATGGTCGTTCCCTTGTTCGTGATGGTAGGAGTATTCCAACTTCCCAATGACATTTGTTTGTCAGCCGCGTACATCTGCATACTATTCTCTTTAATGCGCATATAATACTTTGCTTTATCGCATCCCCCGGCTCCCCACATTCCATGGAAATCATTCGGGATTGCACCTTGAGCATAGCTTGCGACAAGCATTCCCATCATTGTGCTCATTATCAAGATTTTTCTCATAAAGATCCCCTTCATACCGACCTTCAGAGTCGACGTGATCAATTGTTATGTGATTTTTCAGAACTTAATGATTTCTGATCGTTGATTTGAGTTCAGGGGCATGCTTTCCGTAAAACCATTTCTTCATTTTGGAACATCTGTCCGACATAATCATACATGGTCTAGCTCTCGTTCGATTGTCCCATTTTCTACAAATGAGAAATGAGACTGGAGAGTCCTAATCTGTCCTGTAATTGTGACTGTAATTTAACGAAAATTAGACTCTATGTAAAACAGATTTTGTGATAACATGGAAAGTATCTAAGGTTGTGAGCAGTTGCGATGTAGATGAGCCTGGGAAACGTGGAATTTTAAAGTTCCGAATGTTACAGTCCGCTTTCTTGGTGTGACAGATAGAGACTGAATTCATAGGCTTCGGTTCATTAAGAGGTCGGGTGGTTGTCTGACGTGATGAAATGCATGCGACCCAGTCTGTACTCTTTGGCTGGAAGCCCGTTGAACCGAATTAGCAATACTCCTATAACGAGACTGGAGAGTCCATGACTGATATCCCAAAAACTGGTTCTACCCATGAAACCCTTTTGCACGATTGCCTTCCACGACTCCACGAGTTGTCCAATAATCTGTGGTGGAGTTGGACTCCCACAAGCCGCCAGCTCTTTGAAGCTCTTGATCAGACTCTCTGGCGTCTGACGCATCATAATCCAGTCAAGCAGCTCCAGGAGATAAAGCCTGAACGACTTCAGCATCTGGCTGAAGATGTCATCTTTCGTCGTCGTTACGTGGAAGCCTTCAAGGCCTATGATGAGTACATGGCGACAAACAGTCATTGGTTTGGTGCAAAATATCCAGTTTTGACTGACTCGCCAATTGCTTACTTTTCAGCTGAGTTTGGGCTCCATAACTCTGTCCCCATTTATAGCGGCGGGCTTGGCATTCTTGCCGGAGATCACTTAAAGGAAGCCAGCGATCTTGGTGTTCCTCTGGTTGGCGTGAGTTTTATGTACCGCCAATCCTACTTTCGTCAAGTCATCGGGCTTGATGGTTGGCAGGAAGCCAAATATGAAAATTTGAACCGAAAAGACTTGCCCATTCAGCCGGCCAAGACGCCTTCAGGTGAACAATGTCGTATTGCCGTAGAACTCAATCATCGCGTGGTTGTGTGCGTTGTCTGGAAAGTGTTTGTTGGACGAGTGTGCTTGTATCTTCTTGATACTGATGTCCCAGAGAATACATCCGAAGATCGGACATTGTCGGCACGTCTCTATGGTGGCGATCGAGCTGTTCGGTTAGCACAAGAAATGATCTTGGGTATTGGTGGAGTGCGAGCTCTCAGGGCATTGGAAATTCATCCCCAGGCTTGGCATGCGAATGAAGGCCATGCGGCGTTTCTCCACTTAGAAAGACTTCAAGAATTCGTTCGGACTGGTCTGCCGATTTCCAAGGCTATCGAAGACATTCGGCAAAGTTCAATGTTTACGACTCATACCCCGGTGAAAGCCGGTCATGACTTTTTTTCACACCACCTTATGAACGAGTACTTCGCTGGATTTTGGGAACAATGCGGTCTTTCAAAGGAGGCCTTCTTTGAGTTTGGGAAACATCCGAATGACTCGGTCGATCATTTTCATATGACAGCATTAGGAATTTACTTTTCCTCTCTTGTCAACGGGGTGAGTGCAGAACATGGTCGCGTTTCTCGTCGAATGTGGCAGTGTCTCTGGCCTGACCTTCAAGAGTCTGACGTTCCAATCCGTCATGTGACCAATGGCGTGCACGTGCCAACCTGGATTGCTTCAGAAATGAATCATTTGTACAGCAAGTACCTTGGGCCTGACTGGATGTCGGAGTCGGATGATCCTGCAATCTGGCAGAAAATTCTTGATGTCCCAGATCATGTGATTTGGGACGTACGGCAAGTTCTCAAGCGAAAGCTCTTAAATTTTATTCGACATCGTATTCGTTCAGGCTGGACGTTTAATCGTCTTCAAGCCGATCAAGTTATGGCCGGCGGAGCTTTCCTTGATCCCTATGTCCTCACGATTGGATTTGGTCGAAGGTTTGCCACGTATAAGCGAGCCAATTTGTTATTCCGTGATTTAGATCGACTTCGAACCATTTTGCAGAATCAATGGCGGCCGGTGCAATTCATCTTTGCTGGCAAGGCCCATCCGGCGGATGAGCCGGGCCAACAGCTCATCCATGAAGTGTACCGCTATGCGCAATCGCGAGACATGGGTGGTCGCATCGCATTCATAGAGGATTACGATATGCATGTGGCGAAGTTCCTTGTGCAAGGCGTCGATGTTTGGTTGAATAATCCCCGTGCACCTTTTGAGGCGAGTGGGACGAGTGGACAAAAGGCAGCCCTAAATGGGGTTCCGAATCTGAGTGTCTTAGATGGCTGGTGGAAAGAAGGCTATGATGGGGCAAATGGGTGGGCGTTCCCCACGACATCGAAAGAATTGGATGAACAGGGTCAGGACGACCATGATGCCAATGTTCTCTATAATGTTCTAGAGAAAGAAGTCATTCCCCTCTATTACAAATGTGATCAGGATCGAGTCCCGCATGGTTGGGTGGCGATTGTAAAAAATGCTATTCGTACGAATGCACCAGAGTTTAGTGCCCGTCGAATGTTGAAGGAATATGTCAATAAATTCTACGTGCCGCTCTTACACGCTAACGGGCAATCCTCTGAATCGATTCAGAGGATTGAATCCGCAAGTTAATGTCCCTCAGGCCAACGCATGTAATGTCTGTCCTCATCTATGAGGTGAATCCCGATTTCTGGATGCGTGAGGACGCGAATTTTTCTTGAGAGAGCACTTTCTTCCGCATTTTTTGGTTTCAGAATTCTGTGCGCTTTGGGCATTTGTGACCTTCGACACGTGTCATAGGCAACGCTTGTGATTCTCGTGAGGGTTTAGTCGAGTCCCTTGCAGTTGCAATCGATATGGTTGACAGATGTCATGAAAAGGTTTTCGAGTTGAGACTAGAAAAAGCTTAATAAGATCGTTTAAGAAATTGCCTTGTGATTGCCGGACCGGCTTTACAAGTTCATATTGTTAGTCGACTCTCGTTTCCCCGACCTAGAGCGATTGTTGCTTGACGTTCCTTTCAATTCTATCTCGAGATTTCCTTAATCTTTGCATTGAACCATTGGCTCATGCTGCCCTTAATCCGTTTTGATCTTCCGTCATTGCATCGCACGATTTCTCAAAAATTATTCGGTTGAAACTTGGAAAGAGGGTCCGAAAGTAGAGGGGCAATCTCCGGGTGAGAGGCAAGGGCCTGAAGGACGTGAAGAAATTCTTTTTTTTGATCTTCCTGGGTAATGTATGTATTCACGATAAAATTCAACCGATTGAGAGTGGTGCACAGAGTTGGGCGTCTGAACATCATGTGCTCAGTTGACTGATGCCCCAATTGACTAAACTGTGCCAATAAGTCTTGCAGAGGGTCGTTGCTCAATTGTTCTGGTGACTCTTGTACTTTGACGAGTTGCTCTCTTGGACATGTCGTTAAATGTTTTTGAATTTTCTTCAGATCATGGATTGCCTCGTTGAGAGAGAAATCGAGATGGGTATGCTGATGCGAGAGGGCTCGATCAGAGATGTTTGTCATTTTTGGGTTTTCTAAGTTGATTTCCTCATGATCTAAACTGAATGTCTGGAGGTATGGCTGTAAAGACATTAGTTGCTCTGACAGTTCCCGCTGAGCAGTCTTTTGTTCTTGAGTTTGCGGCGTCAGCTTGCTCAGTTCTTGGTAGTGGCGAAGTTTGCTCAGAAATGTGCTAATTTTTTCATCTAATATCTTAACTGTCATTCTCTCGATCCTCTATATTATGATTGAGTTTTTATAGTTAATTATTAATACTTAAAATTGTAGTTATGAAGGAATTTATCAAGGAGCCGAGAGTACATTCATCCAACCAAGTTATTATGCTGAATGGAGAACGAAACGTGGGGATTCACGGCGTGTTTTGTCTGACATAAACATATATTTTCCTACCATATGTTTAAAGAGAATCTCAATAGATATAAATATTGCAACGTAAGTCAATGAGGTTCTTTGTTAGTCGAATCTTTAATTGGAGTAAAACGTGGGGGAAGGCATTAATGGCACTATCATTGGTAGAAAAATACGATGGCAGAATATATTATTAGGTTAATTTACTTAATATTCGATGTGTTATTGGCAATACGAGCAGAGATGTCTAAAAACCGATTCCAATACTGAGTCCGCCTCCACTTCGTCCCCCGGTACCTCCACCTCCAAAGATGCTCCAGCGAGGTTGTTGTTGATAGAAAGACCGGTCTGAATCATTTTCCCAGACATGTATGTGATGAATCTTGAGCATTGGATACCGGTAGTCTGTTTCATCAAGGGAGTCAAGTTGTGACCCTGTCATCTCACCGACGATAGTCACACGTGTATGAGGAGGAAAAGTGGCCGGATCTAAGAATGTTTCATTGAAGGCAAAGAATCGGCCACCTGATAACGTTCGTTGCTGTCTTGGTTGTTCCCACTCATTTAGCGGTAATTGAAGAATCTCAAGGCGTGTCCCATCTTTTGCATTTTGAGCATGAAGGACTTCACCGCCGAGGAGAACCCATTCTCCATTATAATTGTCTGGGTTTTGAATGATTTGAGAAAACGACAATTGTTTGTCGACCCGGGATTCGAGTGCTTCAGGGATGACGGAGGATGAAGTGGCACATGCCTGTATGAATAGGAAGCAAACAATAAATGAAATTCTTAAGTATTGATATCCTAACATGCTACTACTCTATCAGAAATTGTGGCACTCCGTCTGATTGCTTTCTTCCCAAGACAAAATATCGTGTTAAGATACAAATCTGAGTGTTTGTGATTGTCTGTATCTATCTATCAATCTTGATGGAGGGGTCGCCGTAAATGGGTGAGTTCTCTGCGTGGTTTTTGTTGCAGCGACACGATCGATGGATGAAGGAATGGTTTCGTTAGAACAACATGGAAGGTTACGCTGAAATATAGGTATGTCATGAAGAAAGTGTGGTTTCTGCTTTTCATTTTCCTTGTCGGTATTGGGCTTGGTCTCGGCGCGCCGTCTGTTGCACCGAAGTATCTCGGTCAGTATTTTCCCACAGGTCTTTCAGCAACACGTTCTGGTGTTCAAGGCGTCGTGGTGAAGAAGCAGTCTGAAACAGATCGTCTCTTATTGACTATTTCTGCTCCTGATGGTGCGATGTTGGCAACATTTGAGAAGAAAATCACTGAAATTTCTCTCTTAGTTGATGAAGGCGATATTGTCACACTTGATACACGAGTTTATGCACCATTTGTGACTGACCCTCCAATCCTTCGTGTGAAAAAACCTGATGAATTTTCTTCCCATGTCACAGAGCCTGGTGTCTCGGATGATCTTCCTGAGCAACCTGAACCCTCAGGTCCTCACTCGTCACCTATGCTCCCTGAATCTGAATCTCTCACAAATGATGCGAACAATAGTCAGAGTGAAGAGAATGAACGTTCATCAGATTCGACTGATCCGCCAGTCATGACAGATCCGCTGCTTTGATGAGGGTCTCGACATGCTTCAGATTATTTCAGCCACGAATTTGTATTTTCTCCCGAGTTTTTCCACCTTTTGATATACCTTTTCCTGGCCGCTTCCTCTCAGGTAAGATAGCCCTCTAGGTTGTTGAACTGAAAGGAAATGTACTATGGAGTTTAATCCTGGGTTTCAAGTCTCTCTGGACGTACAAGGTCGGACGTGTCTGGTCCTTGGTGGTGAGGATGAAGCCGTTGAGAAAATCGAACGCCTCTTGGACGCTGGAGCCAAAGTCACGGTCGTCAATCCTACTCTGCATACGATTCTTCGGAAACATACCGCATCCGGAAAAATTATTCATCGCGGAAGGTTGTTTCGGTTAACTGATGTTCAAAATGGGGTGGCAGTGGTGATGAACACATTGGTCGGAGACCATGGTCTTGCGAAGCAGTTGTATGATCTTTCGAAAACTGAACGCTTTCTCGTCTGGTCCATTGATCAACCAGATCTTTCAACGATCACAATGCCGGCCTTGGTCAAGCGTGGTCATTTGCGTGTTGCCATTAGCACGAGTGGCGCATCACCATCGTTAGCCAAAGCGTTGCGTCAAGATCTAGAGGCGGTGTTGGATGAAGAGCTTATTGACATCCTCAATTGGCTTTCAAAATTTCGTGAAAACCTTCGAGATTCTGAACCAAGTGAAGTCAAGCGGCGTGAACAACTCCAGGAAGTTATTGATGGATTTCGTCTTTCGGGAACGCTTGAATATCCTAAGGCTTGGCAGGAACAACAGTTGGTTCAACCCGTAAAGGAGTCGTAGACTATGGTGCTGTTAGAGTTCAGTATGTCACCTCTTGGTAAAGGGCAAAGTGTGAGTAAGTATGTGTCACGGTCTCTTGAAATTATTGACAAGAGTGGAGTCGATTATCGTCTGAATCCGATGGGCACCGTTCTTGAGGGGGAGTGGGATGAGGTCTTTGGTGTGGTGAAAAAATGTTACGAACGAATGAAAAAAGACTGTGACCGAGTCTCCTGCGTGATCAAAGTTGATTACCGTCGTGGTAAAAAGGATCGACTGGGCGGAAAGGTCGCCAGTGTGGAAAAGCGGCTTAAGCGAAAATTGAAAACTTCATAATTTCGGACAGCAGGCTCGGGTTACTTAGGCGGGCTTGTACACATGATGAGCTCGAGTTCCGATGCTACATAAAATTTCATATGGAAGCGTGCCGACCCATTCTGCAATCTCTTCTGCCGAAATTTCCTCGCTTTCTTGTTTTCCGATAAGGACCACCTCTTCGCCAAGGCGAACGTGTGAAAGATTCGTGACGTCCACGAGCATCATATCCATGCAAATTTTTCCAACGATTGGAACCCGTTGCCCTTGAATGAGTACCATGCCTCGGTTGGAAAGGCTGCGGAAATAACCATGGGCATATCCGACCGGCAAAATAGCAATTTTTGATTGCCTGGTCGTCTGATAACTGCAACTATATCCAATAAACTCTCCCGGGTCAGCAGAGCGAACATGGACAACATGGGTTGACACTTTCATGGCTGGTTGCAGGGTGATATCTGTGTCTTTTTCTTTTCGCGTGGTATGTCCATAGAGCATCAGACCAGGACGAACCATATTGAAATGCGAGGAGGGGTGGTACATGATTCCAGCGCTATTGGCGGTATGAATCAGTGCCACAGTGTGACCTGTTTGTTTCAATTGAGAGAGGACTGTTTGAAAGCAGGTTATTTGGGCTCTGGTAAATTCGTGATTCGGATCATCAGCATCTGCCAAATGCGTCATGACCCCTTCGATTGTCAGCTTCGATGAAAAGGGTTTTGAGTCAAGGAAGGAGACGACGGATTCTGAATTGAATCCCAGTCGTCGCATTCCTGTATCAATTTTTATATGAACGGGATATGGGGAGAGGTCAGAATCGAGACAATCTGCTAGGGTGTGGGTGATCTCTTCATTTGAGAGAACCGGGGTGAGTCGATGGTGGATGAGTTCCGGGATTTGGCTCGGGATAAGACCGCCCATGACGAGAATGGGATGGGTCACGCCTTCTGCACGTAAGATGCTGCCTTCTTGTACCGTGGCGACCCCGAAACGTTGAACCCCCAAGTCAATGAGTGCTTTTGTGATCGTCGTGGCGCCGTGCCCATAGGCATTGGCTTTCACGACAGCAAGGATGTCGCATGCGGGATGTACAAGGCGACGAACTTCTGAAAGGTTATGGGCTAACGCCGAAATAGTAACGGTGGCGGTAATAGGGGAAAGGTCTAACGGGGTTGACGTCCTGGCGATTGTGGTTGAAGGTATCACAGAGCACACTCTAAATTTCGAGTATCTCCTCTTCTTTCTTCTTTAACAAATCATCAACCTTATGTATATACGTATCAGTCAATTTTTGGTTTTCGGCTTCAAGTCGACGAAGCTCATCTTCTGAGATTTCTCCACTTTTCTCAAGATGTTTTAGCTCGTCGTTTCCATCTCGACGAAATCCTCGAATTTGGATTTTGGTCTCTTCTCCATATTTCTTGCAAAGTTTGACTAATTCTTTTCGGCGTTCTTCACTCAACGGAGGGATGGGTAAGCGAATGAGTTTTCCATCGTTTGAGGGCGTGACACCTAATTCTGAAGCGGTCAAGGCTCGCTCAATATCTTTAATGATTGATGGATCCCACGGCTGGATATGAAGCAGGCGGCTTTCCGGAACCGAGAGATTGGCAACCTGCTTTAATGGAGTTGGGGTCCCATAGTAATCAACCGTAATATGGTCGAGGAGGGCGACTGATGCGCGTCCGGTGCGTAGTGTCGTAAATTCTCGCTTAAGGTGTTCGATAGCCCCTTCCATGAGTTGAGTCACCTTTTGAAGAGATGCATGTGCCATTGCGTGAGGTCCCTTTACTGAATTGTAGCATTATGAGCGACAAGAGTCCCAATTGTTTGCCCTTCAATCAGGCGACGAATATTTCCAGATGTTGTGAGGTCGAAGACAATGATTGGGAGGTTGTTGTCCATGCACAATGTAATCGCGGTCGCATCCATGACCTTGAGGTTTTTATTGAGGACGGAGAGAAACGGTAATTCAGTGAATCGTTTAGCTTCCGGGTGGGTGACGGGGTCGGCATCATAAATCCCATCCACCTTCGTCCCCTTCAAGATCACATCTGCACCAATTTCCATGGCTCTGAGCGCCGCGGCAGTATCAGTGGTAAAGTATGGGTTTCCCGTGCCGGCAGCAAAAATGACGACACGTTTTTTTTCCAGGTGTCGAATTGCTCGACGACGAATGTAGCCTTCCGCCAGTTGTCGCATTTCAATGGCTGAAAGAACTCGTGTTGCGACGTCTTTGGCTTCAAGGGCATTTTGAAGTGCCAGAGCATTGAGCAGTGTCGCGAGCATCCCCATGTAGTCAGCAGAGGCGCGTTCCATTCCAGAAGCACTTGCTGCAAGACCTCTGAAGATATTTCCCCCACCGATGACAAGAGCGACTTCTACGTCCATAGTCATGACATCAGAAATTTCTGATGCCAAATTGTCGAGGATTGAAGGTTGGATGCCGTAGCCCTGATCACCGGCTAACATCTCTCCACTAATTTTCAGGAGAATGCGCCGATATTGAGGAGGGTTCATTCCTGTCCCAACTGATAGCGGGTAAACCGTGTTACAAGAATATTTTCACCGAGTTTGGAAATCTTTTGCGTTAATAGTTCTTTAATAGAAGTATTGGGGTCTTTGACAAAGCCTTGCTCCAATAAACATTGTTCTTGATAAAATTTTTCGAGTTTGCCCTGAACAATTTTATCCCAGGCAGCTTCAGGTTTCCCCATTTCTTTCGCTTGTCCCTCGTAAACAGACTTTTCTCGTGCAATGATGTCTTCAGGAACATCTTCTCGCTTCACATAATTTGGGTTCGCTGCGGCGATTTGTAAAGTCAAATCTTTTGACAGGGCTGAGAATTCTTCATTGCGAGCGACGAAATCTGTTTCACAATTAATTTCCAGCATCACGCCAATTTTTGAACCAGGATGGATATATGCAAAAATTAATCCTTCTTTCGTTTCTCGTCCAACCTTTTTTTGCGCGGCCGCTAGCCCTTTTTGACGTAAATGGTCAATGGCTTTTTCGATATCATTATTATTTTCTTGAAGAGCTTTTTGGCAATCTAGGATTCCTGCCCCGGTCTTGCCACGAAGCTCTTTCACCAAGGCAGCAGAACTAGCCATGAGTGATCATCTCCTTATTTGATGTATAGATATGGGTCGTTGCGATCCGTACGATAAACAGGAAAACGTTAGGGAGTCTGAACACCCTCAGTGCTGTCAGCTGAACTTCGGACTGACAGCATTTCAGCCATCACTCCATCTTCGCCTTCAGTCGCTTGCTCCTGCTTTTTGCGAAGCTCAACTCCTTCGAGGCATGCGTCAGCGATACTCGCTGAAAAGAGTTTGAGCGAACGTATCGCATCATCATTTCCGGGAATGGGATAGTCAATTCCATGCGGGTCACAATTGGTGTCGACAATCGCAATGACGGGAATTCCTAAACGGTTAGCTTCTTTGACCGCAATGTGTTGAATTCGGGTATCAAGAACAAAAATGCAGCCTGGAAGGTTTGACATATCTTTGATCCCGTTGAGGTACTTTTGTAGCTTTGTTCGCTCTTTTTCCATGCGGACAATTTCTTTTTTCTTGAGCCGTTCATAGGTGCCGTCTGTTTCAGCCGCTTCGAGTTTTTTTAATTGCCCGATGCTTTTACGAAGAGTTTGAAAATTCGTGAGCATGCCACCTAGCCATCGTTGATTGACGTAGAACATCTCACATCTTGTTGCTTCTTCTTCGACGATATCCATGGCTTGGCGTTTTGTTCCAACGAATAAAACTGACTCTCCAGAAGCCACGGTATCGCGGACAAAATGGTATGCCTTGTTAAATAAGTGAAGGGTGATTTGAAGATCAATAATATAGATGCCGTTTCGCTCACCAAAAATATAGGGTTTCATCTTGGGGTCCCACCGATTGGTTTGATGCCCAAAATGCACACCGGCTTCCAGTAGAGATTTAATCGTTACCATAGTAAAGCTTTCCCACCCCCTTTCATGTGATTGGAAAAAGAACAGTGTCTGCCACGATATGTGACAAACATCATAGAAATCGAAAACTGCTGTTTCGCGTTCGAGAAAGAAAAGTGTCTAGGCCTCAGATGACCAAGAAGACATTATAAAAAGACTTTTACATTCACAAACTTAGAAAGATTAACATAGAGACCTTTTTAATTCAAGCGAGTGGAAGTCTGAAACTCAATGACAAGATGGCCGTTTTGAGAATGCCTGGCTTGTATTTCTTTTGACTCCCTTGTTTGTGGCTTTGTATAGTCCACAGGTTTATAAGTCATACAGTTTTAACATGAGGGTAGAAGGGAATCGAACGATGGTGGAAATTCCAGCAAAAATATATGTTCAGGGGCTGGCGAAGCAAGCGAAAAAGGCGGCACGGGCATTAGCTCGCCTTTCCAGTCAAGCGAAAGCACAAGGTCTTGAAGCCATGCTCTCAGCGTTTTACGAAAACAAGCAGACCTTTCTTGATGCCAACCGACAAGATCTTGAGCAGATTTCTAAGGATATGGATAAGCAGATCTATCGCCAAATTATCGAACGTGTCAAATTGACCGATGAGTCGTTAGAGAAAATGGGTAAATGGTTTCAGGAGGTTGTGGAATACCCGGATCCCATCGGTGAGATGTCAAATGTGTGGATGACGGTTGACGGGTTACAAGTTGGTCGTGTGCGAGCCCCTTTAGGGGTTGTGGCGGTCATTTCAGATATGGCGCCTCATGTCACACTCGAAGCGTTTTCAATGTGTCTCAAAACTGGAAATGCCTGTCTTTATCGAGGCGGGAGTGAATGGTTTTACACGAACAAGGCTATAGCTGAGTGTTTAGTCAAGGCAGGAGCTGAGTTTGGATTTCCAGACGGTGTCATGACGTTTATCGACCGGCCGCAGCCCGAAGCTGCTCTTGAGCTTGTTCGGTTGACCAAATATGTGGACGCGGTCATTCCTCGAGGAAAGACCGCCCTTCGGAAAGGTATTGTGGAGCAGGCCAAAGTTCCGGTTTTAGGATATGACGGAGGTTTATCGCATATTTATGTTGATGGGGATGTAGATATTCCCTTGGCTCAAACCATTGTGGTCAATGCCAAAATTCAAAATCCTGAGGCGTCCAATGCTGTTGATACGGTACTCATTAATCAAAAAATTGTCCGTCATATCCTTCCTGGATTGATGCGTCGGTTACTGGAGGAATTTAAAGTCACATTAACGGGTTGCCCAAAAACGGTGTCGATTATGGGGATTATGGCCATGACTGGACACTTGGGTATTAAAGAGGCGACGGAGAAAGATTGGAGTGAGAAGTATCAATCGCTAACCATGAACATCAAAGTGGTGAATGATCTTGATGAAGCACTTTCTCACATTGCTCAATATAGTCCTGGTCATACGGATTCGATTGTGACAAGGAATTATGAGACGGCCATGCGATTTGTCCAGGAGGTCGATTCAAGTGCGGTAATGGTGAATGCGTCAACACGACTTCATGGTGGGAAACAGTTGGGCTTAGGGCCTGAAATTGGGATGAACACAACCCATTTTCATGCGAGCGGACCATTGACTCTCGATACGTTAACAACGGAAAAGTTGGTCGCACTTGGCACGGGTCAATTACAGCAACCGCATCCGGTGCCGATAGCCTATCAAGATGCCATGATGCTGTCCTCCAAGTTTTAATAGATCCGAACTCTCTCGTATTCGGATGAATTCTAGAAAAATGACACAAGAGTTACACTTGTCGTGTCACCCGATGGAAGATCTGTAGACGCGACTTCAAGGTCTCTATTATTCGAAACGCATGGTTAATCCACTTTCGCACATTGAACTCTCACATCGCATTGAACAGCATTTGCAGTCCTGGGGACTGAAGCTGTTCAAGAATGAGCCAGATTATTTTCAGTGGCAGCGGAGTGTTCTCTCAGCAGCGGATCTGTCCTCCCTTCAACAGTTAATCCAGTATCGGCAAGATCAGAACAATCCAACCGCAGATATTCAATTCTACGACCTCGCTGCAGCTCCAGAAATTCTTCCGGTTTTGTACAGTCAACGGTATCGTTTCTTTTCTGAAGTTGGTGTCGCCATTGCTCAGCGGTTGGCTTCGGCACGATGCGTACTTGATTTTGGTTGCGGAGTAGGCATTTTGACAACCTTTTGGGCCTCCGTGTTTCCGGACATTGAATTTGTGGGTATTGATCGTTCCTCCAAGTCAATTGCCGCGGCCGCAGAGCAAGCTATCCAACGTCAGTTGCCGAATATTCGTTTCGAAAGTTGTCAAGTTCCTCATGACAAGATGACTGGAATATATGACTGTATTGTTTCGACTCATGCTCTGTTTCAAGCTGAAAATTCTCCTGGTTTGTGTAGTGCAGATTGGAATACGTTTGCGCGAAGCCATGATTCAGCACGTCAGCGTGAGGCTGAAGAGCAAACGGGGGTCGGTGAGCGTTTGGATGAGTTGTGCCAAGTCTTGTCTGCAAGTGGGAAAATGATTCTTTGCGAAAAAACCCGGCATTTAGGTAGGAGAATTTTGCTTCAGCAGGCTTTTACGCAACGAGAGTTACAATTAACATCGACGCCGATGTCCTTGGCCTATGAGACAGTTGGTGAGCCTGTAGAAGATGGGCCTCTGTATGAGATAGTTCGTGAAGGTCATGAACCGGCATTGGATTGGAGTGAGGAGCCTGAATGGAAAAAAGGGCAAAGCCTGTATGACTGTTCAGGTGACGTCGTGAGGCAAATGAGTCTCGCGTTAGAGCTTTTTCAAAACGCTCCTTCCCATAAGATTCAACTCAAAGAAGTAATTGGTGGTTGTACGTTGCAGGTTGGAGTCTGGCGAAGTGCCATTTCTTATGGCTATCTTTCAACCACGTCGGGATTTCAAGGAATGTTGCTGGGAAGCGTACGGGATAGTCCTGTGATTGTACAAAGCTGGAAACGTTTCACAGCGATGCCTGAGTTGGAAATTCAGAAATTGATTCTAGAGATTTGGGGGCAAGAGGATGTAACGCCTGCGCAGGAACCGGTACCCGGCTATGAAAACCATACTGTTGCGGCCCAAGAGGTCTGGTCGGCATTGCCAGATCGCACGATTCAAAAAGAGCAGACGTTTCGTGAGTCAGATGGTCGTGCGATGCACATCGAGTTGGGGCATAGTGGAGCCCTTACGTATATATATTGGGCCAACACATATGATCAACGGCAATTAATGCTCGTTGACTCTCGTCATGACGATTGGCTGGTCTCGTATTATCAAGAATCTCTTGCTGAGATGCAGTCTTCTTCACACTTCTAATTTTCCTTGTTTTTCTTATAGCCGACCATCACCATGAACGTGAGCACTTGCCTCGTGAATATTCGTATTCTGGCGAGGTCATGATTCACGAATAGGAGGGGGTTATTTGAAATACAACCTGTTTTTCACGCGCGAGACATCCAAGGGCGAGATAGAGATGTTCTTGGGAGTGCGTGCTCAGGCTCATCCATGCTTTTGACATGGTAACTGAGAGGACAATCCCATCATTCCACATTTGAGTTACAACTCCGTCGGTCATGCTCTGAAAGATCCGTTGAGTTGTTGTCTCTGAGTGACACTGGAAGAGCGTTCGCTGTTGTACGTCAAGTTGAACGGGGACGACCTGGATAGAGAGAGTCCAAGCAAGTAAACCTACCAACCCCACAACACATCGCTTAGCAAATTTTCTCATTTCAGTTTTTTTATTCACTTGTAACGATTGGACACACTTTCAATTAATATTTGATGTTGCCGTCTGTAATCATGCGCTGCATATTACTGTCCAGACTGGAACCTTTGGTGTTGACTCAGTGTGGCTTATCTCTTAGCAACAGGTAAATACCTCAAAAGAAGGGCAGGCAAATGGTGATTCTTGCAGTGATCTTCCTCGCTTTAAGTTAATGTTCCATCTATCCGAAAGAGAAGACGAAAAGGTGTATATGGGCACCTTTTCAAGATCAGAACGCTTGATGGATGAGACTGGAGTTATATAGGAATAGAGCCATGAGGTGTTTGTGGCAAATTCTCTTTTGAGAGTCTGAGATGAATTCAATAAGGGGCTGTCCTAAAATAACTCTCGTTATTTAGGACAGCCACAAAATTAATAGCCCCGTGAAGCATGGAATGCACGTTTATGTTGAAGTTCCCAACGCCGGTCATGTGTCAGCAAGCAGTTGAAATGCGTTCAGTGTTTTTTAGGGCGTGACTCGTGTAACGATGTATGAGAGTATTTGAATGTAGGCTGGATGACCGAAGAGTTTGAATGCCTCAAGTAAATGGTGGCGGTGGAGGGTCTCGAACCCCCGGCCCGCGGCTTATGAGTCCGCTGCTCTACCACCTGAGCTACACCGCCACGTATGATCAGAAAAGTTTGAAATGCATCTTTGAGCTTCTGACTATCTTTCTATACCATAGGTGTAGGTGTTCTCTCAATTCTACTTCATCGTACAAGGGGGCTTCTTAAATCTGTCGACTGATTGTCTTGGTCCACTTCTCTGCATTGTGTTGAATCTGGTCCTAACAACTCCTTGAAACGTTTTAATGAGAGATGTCTTCTACCTCTTTTATTATGCGAATTTGCATCTTCTTTGGCTCTGTGTCCTCAAGCAAGGCATTTTCATTACCGATAAATGATCACAATATACGGTCCATATGTAGTGTGAATTTTGACATGCATATAAATATATTTAATTAAGTACTTTTCTCCTGAACTCGAATGAAACAGGCAATAATCAGCTCAAGGAAAATTCATTTTCCCAACTCTTTGTTAGGGTTTCTCGCCTATGCCTATGACTGAAACCTCTTCTATAAACAACACAACCGCCCTAGTCGGACGTCAACCGATCTACGGCAGTAGTGTTGATGTGTTTGCCTATGAATTGTTGTATCGAGGTGGCGGAGCAAATCAGGCCAATTTTGTGGATGGTGATGCCGCGACGGCTAATGTCATGCTCAATGCCATGCTCGAAATTGGTCTTGAGCCGATTGTGGGGAATCGCCTTGCATTTATTAATATGACAGCGAACCTTATCTTAGGCCAACTCTGTCAAACGTTACCTAAAGAGCAAGTGGTGTTGGAAATTCTGGAAAATGTAGAGCCAACTGATCAGATTATTGAGGCCTTAACAGAGTTATCCAAGCAAGGGTATACAATCGCGCTGGATGATTTTATTTATCATGACTCCTTGCAGCCTCTCGTCAAAATTGCTGATATTGTCAAAGTCGATGTGATGGCCCTTTCTCATGAAGAAATTGAAGAGCATGTTCTGTGGCTGCGCCAATATCCCCTTAAACTCTTAGCTGAAAAAGTTGAAACGCATGAAGATTTTGAGTTTTGCCGGGCACTCGGGTTTGACTACTTTCAAGGGTACTTCTTCTGTAAACCTAATGTGATTGCCGGGGCACGGGTTCCCGCAAATCGTGTTGCGATATTGATGTTACTCGCAAAATTACAAGAGCGTGATATTGAAATTTCACAGATTGAAAAAGAAATTAAAAGTGATGTTTCTCTGAGTTATAAATTATTGCGGTATGTGAATTCAGCCTATTGCGGATTACCGAGAAAGGTGGATTCTATTGCGCAAGCCGCGTGTATGGTGGGGGTTGATAAACTCAGGATGTGGGTCACATTGATGAGTTTAGCGAGTATGGAGGAAAAACCCTTTGAGTTATTAGTGACGGCAACCGTCCGCGCCTACATGTGCGAACAACTTGGGCGAGCTCTTCATCAAGATGCCGTCGAGCAGTTTTTTACCATTGGCTTATTCTCTGTCTTGGATGGGTTTTTTGATTGCGCGTTGTCAGAAGTCCTTAATTCGCTTCCGCTCTCGCCAGAGGTAAAAGACGCGCTCTTGGATCGAACCGGTCTATTGGGAGAGGTGTTGGGCTGTGTGATTGCTTTTGAGCAGGGCGAATGGCAAGAAGTGAAATGTGCTCAGATTGACCCTTCCGTCATTCAGAATGCCTACATTGAAGCCATTGAATGGTCAACCCAGATTTTATCCGGCATGAAGGGGTAAAAAGGATTAGGAAGATCAAATCCTGTTGCAAGGCAAACTGATTGCTCAATTGTTATGCATAAGTCGTCAACAAGAAGTCCACTAGTTTCGTCGTTTATCGTCGAGTTCTCCAACCAATTTTTCCAAGATACCGAGTGCCTCTTCGCTAAGTTCTCCAGTTTCTTCAGCTTGTTCTGGTTCTGGAAGTTGTTCGTCTAAGGTTGGAGGCGCAGTCCGCTTTTGTAAATCCTCTTCGATCGCCTCGTCGGACTGGTCTAGTTCCTTGAGCATGGCGGAGAGTCGTTGTAACGAAAAAATTGCTCCTTCATGAGACGTCCACATACCTGCATGTTCACTGTCGTGAATTTTGGTGATTGATCCCCAAAACCTTGTTTCTTCTTCTTCAGGAATTTTTCGAATGATAAATGCCTCTAGTTTTTCCATGAGCTGTTCTTCGGTTCGTTCCTGTCCACCATAGGCAACCACAGAACGTTCAATAGGTTGTATTGACAGCGTTTGTAGTGTTTGTTGCCAAAAGTCTGGCCTGATTTCTGTTGTTTGAGAGTCGAGCGAATCATCTGAGGACCCATTGGCACTGTCTAAACGTTTCTGGATTGACACCAGGTACTGGTGAAGGGCTTTCACCTTTCTTCCTGCCAGACTTCCTAGCGGAATACCCCAAATATGTGCGATCTCATGGTCTTTGAGCGGAGTGTTTCCGGAGAGCTGGAAGTCTTGTTTTGCCACAATTAACCGGCGGCGTTGGCGTTCCTGCCTTCGAAGGAGGAGTTGGTGTTCAAGCAGTAGTCGTTTTTTTTGATAATCTTCGTCGGATATTTCATCTTGTTCAATAGCTCGATCCAGTTGTCGCATGGATTTTTTGACTAAATTCGTCATGGCGTTTGCTGTATTTTCCGTTCGCGTGTCTTGATCGATTTTAAATTCATCACTCATTAAGCGTTCTAAGACTTTGATCTCTTTTTCTGTGTACGCCATGAGTTGCTCAAGGCATTCGACTTGGAGTCCTGGTCGCTCCCGCTTTTGACGAAGGAACATTTGATACTGCGCTGCACGATTCGAAACATCAATTACGGCTTCTCGAGAAGATCGTTTCTTCTCTGGTTCCTCACCGGAAAAAAAGCGGGGGTCTGGCTGATCTTCAGCCATATACTCAATTTCATCCTGAGGAATAGAGAAGTACTGGAGTAGTAACAAGCGGAGCATCGTGCGATTTTGAATGGGAAGCTCATTTAACGACGATTCAATATCACTATAAGCTAAAGATGTCATGAGTGATCCTTAAGTGAAAATAGTAAAAGTCATGCTGGAAGGAGTACTTGCCGGACAGTCAAGCGTCTTCCGATTCACTTAATGTTTCAAGGTATGTCGCCGCATGTTCGCGAAGTTGTTGGACTGTACCTGTGACGTATAATTCTCGAGGTATGGGTACGGATATGAGTTCGGATGGGTCAACGCCACGTTCTATAGCCCAATCTTCATCAGCGTAAAGTGTGACTGCACCATCCTTATCTCGCCGAACTAAGAGTGTGTTCTCTTCATTGTCTGCCATAACGAATCATCCTAATTATAAGAGTTTTAGATACCATACGGGCGTAAAGACTGTCAAAATGGAGTGGAAGAAGCATGATTTATTTCTTGAAGTTTTTGATGTGGCCATCACTTTTCGTGAAGGTTTGGAAGGCTGAGTTTAAGAGGCAGTGAATACGGTAGATATCGAGAGAAATCTACCGCAGCATTGGAGGCAAGGCAGGTTTTGGCTTTCTTGTTGGGAGATACGAAATACCATGGATAGAGCAAGAAATACCTGAAGCTTGGGAAGATACTTCCCAAAGTCGATGGAGGAGAGAATTGGGGTAGCGCTGGTTACGGAGCATGCCAGACAACTGAAATTGAATGGCGGCTTAGCCCCCTAAAGTATCAACCACCTCTTTCAGGCTTTTCATTAGACAAGTAAAGATTGGGATGTCGCGTTTTGTATAACGACTGCCTTCTGCTTCACGAAGAGCCATGACAAGGTCAAGGAAGTCCTCAGGTGAGTCCGTTTCAAACGCCACGACAAATTCTTGATCGTCAAGACCAAACGAATAGGTGGTATTCAGTTTGACTGATGGGTAGCGGTGCCCAATTTCTATGTGTTCATCCATCATGCCCTGTCGAGCCGCTTTAGTCAGCAAATACCAATCTCTTGTCTTTTCAAATGGATAGACAAAGATGTATTTGGCTCGACCTGGGGTAATTTTAAGACGGCGACCTTCTTGGTCTTCATGGGTGTGGTTATCCACGTACACTGAACGTTTGGTCATTGAGAGGTATGAGTAAGGAGTCGTGAGATATTGACCTAGTCCGGTCGCGAGCATTTTAGACGTCATCTCTTGAAAGAGTTCAAGTTCATAGCTAATACGCCACAGAAGAAAGTCGCAATCTCCTCGAATTCCCATAGTCGTGTAAGGGACAACGATAACTTTTCCTGCATACTCTTCGATTGTTCGAATGAATGCTTGTTTACCCGCATCTCGCTCATCTTTTGGAAGACGACGCCACTGTGGATCAACTTTGTAGTAGGCAAAATTTACATATTGACGCTTGGCGGGTTCTGGACTAGCCATGAGAATTCCTCCGACTCCGATGTCAGGATTGGTGTGAAAAACTATTTTTACTAAAGACAAAGCCTATCTAGCACCTCTCTTGTAAATTTGTCAATATTTCTCTACGTTTTGAGGGATTTTCATAGAAAATATGAATTCAAGAACAAGCCGGTATGCTCGAAAATTGATTTATGTGAAATCTTATGAAGTTAAAGTTTTTCTTTACTATTGATTGAAAGGTTTTCAATTGACAGTTTATTAGGGATTTGTTATCCGCATCGTATGGTCGTTTTACTGTTCTTATGGTGATGCTTATAAGGAATCTCCTTCAGCTTCTGATACTTCTTGTGGCGATACTCGCGGCCAATGAAGATTCTTATGGCATCGTCGTAAACCCAACGAACGAGCAAATTCAAAGCGCGATCTTCAAGGGGAAGGCTGCGGTACGGTCGAAAACTCCTCCGTCCCAACTCTACTGGCGGTTTGGCTCAGCAGAGACTTTGCAACCGCATGGGTTTATCATGACAAAACTTGGAGGACTTGCGGTTCTCTCTGCACACTATGCGTTCCGATCAGCATCTCCGACAGAACAGGATATTGCAAGAGTTAGCACAGATTCAGCACTCCAAGTGAGTGTGACCGTGTTCGGATCATTTCCTGAGTTTGGAAAGGACAGTTATATGGTCCTTAAACAGGGGGAACGTCTAATTAAACCAACACAAATTCGATTTGATGCGCAAGCTCATCGAAGTGACGTTTGGCCCAAGGATCCGGCATATCGAGCGAAAGTGGTGGCCTCTTTTTCCTATGACCTCATCAATCCCTTGCTCCCGACAACGATTTCAGTTTTTCCTGGAGAAGGCGGCGAAGTTCGCTTTGACTTGGATTTTTCTGAAATTCCATAAACTAACAAAGTTGTTCTCTTTAATTTGTTTAACAAAATTAACAGGATTTTGTGAGAAAGGTATATCGTGTCTCTTAATAACTCAAGGGCCGAAATCATCGCGATTGGATCAGAATTCCTGCATGGCGGTCGGCTCGAGTCGAACTCCATCTTTTTAGCTGAAGGTCTGGCAAAATGTGGTATTGCAGTAGAGTGGAAGACGCTTGTCGGTGATAGTGAAAAGAACATTGCGCTGGCCATCACCACTGCAGTTCGTCGTGCCAATGTGGTGATCGTTACAGGAGGCCTTGGTTCGACGGTCGATGATTGTACACGGGAAGCCGTGGCCGCCGTGACAGGTCGGAAGTTGCGACGACGCCTAAAGGCCTTTACGGTATTAAAGACACGGTATGCCGCGCATGGACGACCGTTAACCAACGTGGTTTCTCGTCAGGCGTTTCTTCCCGTCGGAGCGGAGATGCTTGAAAACCCTGTTGGTTCTGCTCCAGGATTTCTTCTTGAATGGAAGCGATCCGTGATCATGGCACTTCCAGGCGTTTCAAAAGAGGCCCAAGCCATATTCGAAACCCAAGTGGTTCCACGTTTAGCATCATGTGTTTCACAATCAACCCGGTTGCAGCAGAAGATGTTCTTTACCGTTGGACTCACGGAGTTGCAGGTTGATGATCGGCTTCACCCAATCATTCGGCAATCCCAGTCAGTCGAACTGAGCCTACTTGCCTCGGTTTTGGGTGTTACCGTGGTTCTCCGAGCTTGGATCCCTCAGGGATCGGGTCGATCGACAAATCAGAAATTTTCTGAATTCGAATCACTTGTTTCCTTGATTCGTCAAACTCTTGGGGACAGCATGTATGGAGAAGACGAACAGACAATGGAAGATGTCGTTGGACAGCAACTCAAATCTGCATCGCTATCCTTAGCGTTAGCCGAATCTTGTACTGGCGGACTTCTTGGACACCGTCTGACCCAGATTGCAGGAAGTTCCGCATATCTCGATCGATCGTTTGTGTGTTATAGCAACCAAGCCAAACAAGATCTTTTGGAAGTTCCTAGGAAACTGCTGAATCGTCATGGAGCCGTGAGTGCATCAGTTGCTCAAGCTATGGCGATTGGCGCACGCAGGAAAAGTCAAACGGATGTGGGGTTAAGTGTCACAGGAATTGCTGGTCCAGGTGGAGGGACGGCGAGCAAACCCGTCGGACTTGTCTTTATTGGAATTGATGGACCCTATGGCACTCATGTAAAGCCTTTTCAATTCTATGGTGATCGACAGGATGTCAAAATGCGAGCGTCTCAAGCTGCTCTAAATATCCTCCGTTTGTATCTTTTGCGTTTTTCCAAGTCATAGGTCTCTCCCATGTCCATTCGTGTGTTTCTTGCCATTAGTCTAAATTCAGAGATTTGCGAAGCGCTTGATCAATTTCAAGATCACGCTGCTTCGATTCTCACCGTCAAGTGGGTGCGGCCCGACTCTATGCATCTGACAGTCAAATTTCTTGGTGATATTGAGCCAGGGCACGTGGCGGTTCTTCAAGAAGCTCTTCGGGAAGTCGTTGAGGACACAGCAACATTTTCGCTGAGAATTAAAGGTATTGGAGGGTTTCCGTCGTTGCAAAGACCGAGAGTCCTGTGGGCAGGTGTGTTCGGTGAAGTTGATCATTTGGAAGTCCTGGTGTCATGTGTCGAGTCGGCGCTGAGTCCTCTCGGCTATGCGCAGGAGAGCAGACCTTATCATCCTCATCTGACGCTTTCTCGGATCAAATCCAACACTCGTGAAATTGGGCGGATCATCGAATCATCCGATCTCCTTAAACAAGAATGGGTGTTCGGCAATGTCATCGTCGATCGACTCTGTTTATTTCAAAGTCGACTCACATCCCATGGAGCCATCTATTCGCTCTTGTGTGAATTGCCATTCGGAAAGAAGAATGTTTAAACATTCGCGATCTATAGCGAATCCAATTAATTTCCAGTTTATGAGGAAAGGTTGCCTCGGCGACGATTGTTGTATGCCTCTCACAGGAATGAAGGGGTATCCACTGGTGAGATCTGTTAGCCTCTGAAGTGTTTATTACAGGTCGCCTCGGCGACGATTGTTGTATGCCTCTTACAGGAATGAAGGGGTATCCACTGGTGAGATCTGTTAGCCTCTGAAGTGTTTATTACAGGTCGCCTAGCAGCGTAATACTACGCCTCAAACATGGGAAGATTATACCCGCTTGGCTGTACTGACAATGATTGACGTTTTCTCTCACGTATTGGATAGCAACATTGTACAAGTGAGCGCTTTATTGTTTCGGTATGACTGAAACGGCTAAGGCATTTTACCTGGTATTCGTTCAAGTGTTCTCAATATCCAAGGAGATGGGCCTTATGAAAATGATTAGTGCGATAGTGTTTGCTGGCTTATGGACGGTGAGTGGTGTTTCGGCCTATGCCGAAAGTATTGATAATCGTGTGACTGTGTTGACTTCCGGCTATGTACAGCCAATTGACGGTCGTGGATTTCTCCCTGGTGCCCAAACAGATGGTGCGCGTAAAGTGGCAAGTACGATCTCGGTTGTGCAAGGGGAAGATATTGTGCTCATCGTCGACCCAGGAATGGCGGCGCCCAAGGTTTGGGGCGAAGTACTCGTCACCCTTCATTCATTAAACATTGTCCCGAAAGATGTGACGCATGTGTTTATCAGTCACCACCATCCAGACCACACAACACACTTGGGGCTATTCCCTGAGGCCGTGATTGTTGACTTTTGGGCATCATATAAGGATGACCTTTGGGAAGATCATCCCGACAACTATGAATTGGCTCCTGGAATCAAGGTCGTTCGCACCCCTGGCCACACAGATGAGGACGCAAGTTTGCTGGTGGAAACGACGGAAGGTACGTATGCCTTCACGCATTTGTGGTGGGGGCCTGATCTGGAACCTCAGGAGGATCCATTAGCAGAAGATCCCGATGGCCTCAAAAAATCTCGTCAAATGGTGTTGCAGCAGGCAGACTGGATTGTTCCAGGACATGGAGAGATGTTCAAGAACCCGCAGCACAACGCGGTAAATGTGACGAAGAAACAACGGGATACGTTAGTCAACGCCGTGCAGAATGCCAGTGCGGCGTGGGGTAAAGCGTTTAATAGTGGTGATGCCGTAGGATGTGCGAGCGCCTATGAAGAAAATGCCATCATGATCGCGGAACCTTTTGGAACCTTTACCGGGCGTAAAAATATTCAGTCGTTTTGGGGAAAGTTGATTTCGCAGGGGTATACAGGGGTGCGCTACGATAACCCGACGCTCGAGGTTATCAATGCGAAGGCCGCTGTCATCACATCGAAATGGGAAATGAACAAAGCGCACGGCGTGATTACAAAAGAGCTTTGGGTTTTACAGGAGGACGGTGTAGCGAAACTCAAGGTCGATGCGTTTGAAGTGTTGGGCAATAAGTAACCCTGCGCCCAATAATCGTGAGAAGGCCACGGGGCTCTTCGATGGATTTTTTTAAAAGAAATTCTGTGTTGCATGTATTGTAGAGGCGATCTGTGTACGTTGGCTTTTTGCCATTAAAATAATATGAATCAACTTGATGTACAAATTGGTGACTGCTTTGGTTTTATCCCAAAATCCTGGCTACTGTATTGAAGAAAAGTCCGTCGAAAGACATCTCCTATCACCATTATGCATCTTATAGTTTCCCTATTATCAAACACACGAGGAAGTGGAATGTTTTTTGAAATATCATGTTTTGTGTAAAAATGGTGTTTGACAATGTGGCTCTCAATCGATTTTGTTTGGCTCAACGTATAGCGTACCTCAAAAGTTCTTGTGGTCATTTACCTCTGGAGATGCCAAGGTACAGTCTGCCTTACCTTAAAAAAGAAAGCTTGGTACCTCTTGGGATCAAGCCTTCTTTTAAACGTGGGATGGCTGGCCGTTCGTTATTTCTTTATTTCCGTTCTTTTGCGAGTTCGCCAAAGGGCAAGTCCTACCAGTCCGCTGCCCATCAAAGAAATTGTGCCTGGTTCGGGAACGGCTCCTACAGGACTACCATTCTGCACAGTATAATTAATTGTGCCATTCCAGGTTCGCGGATTAAATACGGTGCCAAATAAGTCTGCGTTTCCGACACCAAGGTTTAGTTGAAGGTCTGCATTGGCAAATGTATTGTTCCCGTTGGTGTAATTAATGTTCGTAGGCCCACCCGTTGTCACGTAGATTCCGGTTACTGAGTTTGCAAGTAGGCTAAAATCGGTTACATCCATAAAAGTCGGAATATTAACACCTGCAGAGGTCACACCCGAGGTTTGGGAAACGAGAGTCCAAGCGGATGCATTGTTTTCAAATCCCATAAATGTTCCATTTCTTGTGTACACGCTTATGGAATTGGTAGTTTCGGAATCTAAATTAAGCTCCATAGAGTTTACCGTTAACGTGTTTCCAAAAGTTGTAATATTGAACATGTTGCCAGACTGTCCATTGTTCGATGTAAATGTGGTTGTGATTGAAGCAGCTTGAACCTGACTGATCGTACCAATTAGAAGCCCTATGGTTAAAAATAATGTTATGAAACGTTTCATGAATTGTTTTTCCTCCGTAATAGAAGATTTAAATAAAAAAGAAATAGAAGCAGGAAGTATTTTTCTCCATGTCCTCTTCACTCATTCTGAATGCCGCAACTTCTGTGCCGACTCTCATGCGGTTTCCTTGACGTGACGAAAGTTGAGAGGGTTGAGAGTACTTGGAGGTAGATTGTGTTCGGTAATAAGTAATTGTGTTCTGTTGCTTTCAAAGATGATAAATATGAACGTTACACTGGAAGTTGAGTCTAAAGTAAGAAAACTTGACGGCTTTATCAGAATCTGTCAGAAACGAAAGATGAAAATCTTGAAAATCAATCATTTAAGGGTAATTCTAAAAGACGTAATAAATTCGACATTTCGAACCCATTGTGGTGTAAGTCTATGTGTTGCTTCAATTGATATCTGTTAAATCCTCTTCTAAAAGTTTAATTTTTCTGCTTACGTCTCTTTCGTTCTTTTCTTGTTGATTTATGAGATATAAATGGGGGGCTGTGATACACGAAATTGCGGGTTGATGAACGACAAAATATTTGAAACTGAGATTTCAATTTTCTAGTGAGAGAGAGCTAGCCAGACAATTGGGTTCTAAATAATGTGAGGGAAACCCCATTTACCTCTTCTGCGAGGTTCGGTATGATAAAGATCTCTACGTAAACCTAAACCAACACGACGATAATTTACCAAAGGACCACGAATGAGTAACCAGACTACCGAAAAAGATGGGAAAAAGCGTGCGCTTGATCTCGCTCTGACTCAAATTGAGAAGTCATTTGGGAAGGGGGCGATTATGAAGCTCGGAGGCGCCGAGGTTCAGGCCGATATTCCCGCAATTCCGACTGGATCGCTAGGACTGGATTTAGCCCTGGGAGTTGGAGGACTACCGCGAGGGCGTGTCGTAGAGATCTTTGGGCCTGAGTCTTCTGGGAAAACCACGTTGTGTTTGCATGTGATTGCGCAAGCTCAAAAGGCGGGAGGGGCGGCGGCCTTTATCGATGCTGAGCATGCGCTCGATATTGCGTACGCCAAGAAGTTAGGGGTTGAAACGGATGACTTACTCGTGGCTCAACCGGATACCGGAGAGCAAGCGTTAGAAATTACTGAAACCTTGGTACGAAGCGGAGCGTTAGATGTCATTGTCGTCGACTCGGTGGCCGCGTTAGTGCCACGTGCAGAAATAGAAGGAGAAATGGGGGATTCTCATATGGGTCTGCAGGCCCGTCTGATGTCGCAGGCTCTTCGGAAGTTGACGGGGGCGATTTCCAAATCGCATGCGACCATCATTTTCATCAATCAAATACGAATGAAAATCGGCGTGATGTTTGGAAATCCAGAAACCACGACAGGGGGAAATGCTTTGAAATTTTATTCTTCTGTCCGTCTGGACATTCGACGTATCGAATCGATTAAAGAAGGCCAAGACGTCATGGGTAATCGCGTTCGTGTCAAGGTGGTCAAAAATAAAACAGCGCCGCCATTTAAACAAGCCGAATTCGATATTATGTTCGCAGAAGGGATTTCGAAAGTTGGCGAACTTGTCGATTTGGGTGTTGACCGCCGAATTGTTGACAAGGCCGGTGCATGGTATTCCTATAAGGAAGAACGCTTAGGGCAGGGACGAGAGGCGGTCAAATCGTTTCTAAAATCTAATCCTGATATTGCAAAAGACATTGAAAAGCAGATACGAGAGGCAGCAGGTCTTGTTTCCAAGACCGAGAACCCTGAACAAACAGTATCAGAACCAAAAGTTGTCGGAAAAAAAGTTGTGGGGAGCAAAGGCTAAACTCCATTGCGTAAGAAGTGTTCATTATTTGGATCTTAGCGATTATCCATTGTGCGTCTGTTAATTCATGAATTTTTCTGCACATGAACTTCGGCAATCCTTCCTTGATTACTTTTCAGAGTACGGGCATATCTCCGTTCCCAGTGCTCCTCTCATCCCTCAAGCCGATCCGACGCTCTTATTCACCAACGCAGGAATGAACCAGTTTAAGCGTGTGTTCCTTGGTGAAGAAACACGCGCCTATACCAGAGCTGCCAGCATACAAAAATGTATGCGTGCTGGTGGCAAACATAACGACTTGGAGAATGTTGGGTATACGAATCGGCATCATACGTTTTTTGAAATGCTTGGTAATTTCTCCTTTGGTGACTATTTCAAGGAGGAAGCGATTGTCTTTGGGTGGGAATATTTGACCAAAGTTGTCGGGTTACCGACTGAGCGTCTTTGGGTCACAGTCTATCGCGAAGATGATGAGGCCTTCGACATCTGGCAACACCGTATGGCGGTGCCGTCTTCTCGCATTATTCGGCTTGGAGAAAAAGATAATTTTTGGCAGATGGGAGACACCGGACCTTGTGGTCCATGTTCTGAGATTCATATCGATCAAGGTGAAGCCTTGGGGTGTGGTCGATCGACCTGTGGAGTGGGTTGTGATTGCGACCGGTATCTTGAGATATGGAATCTCGTTTTCATGCAATATGATCGAGATGCCTCTGGAACTCTCCATCCGCTTCCAAAGCCCAGTATTGATACCGGGATGGGGCTTGAGCGTTTAGCGGCGGTAAATCAGGCAGTCACTTCTAATTTTGATACTGATCTCTTTCGACCCCTCTTGAAGGCGATTGGAGAGCGAACGAAGAAAACATACGGTACGGATCCAGGCTCAGACCGATCGATGCGTGTGATTGCCGATCATTTACGTGCCATGACCTTTCTCATTGTCGATGGCATTTTGCCATCGAATGAAGGCCGGGGCTATGTGTTGCGACGGATTCTCCGGCGGGCTTCTCGGTACGGCCGTCTCTTAGGATGTACGGAACCATTTTTGTATGAACTCACTGAACGGGTCGTTCAAGAAATGAAGGCAGCCTACCCCTCTCTTGAACAGAGTTCATCCATTGTTGTGGAAGTTGTTCAGCGTGAAGAAGAGCGATTTATTGGAACATTAGAGCAAGGTACCCCTATTCTTGATCGCCTCGTGAACGAGGCCAAAACGCAGGGCCTAAGTACGTTGGAAGGGGAAACAATATTTAAGCTTTACGATACCTATGGATTTCCATTAGATCTCGTCGAGGATGCAGCTCGTGAAGAAAATTTAGAGTTAGATCATGAAGGATACCAGCGCGCGTTGAATGCACAGCGTGAACGTGCGAGAAAGGCGACAGCCTTTACAACTTCCGAGGTGAAGCCGTATCTGAAAGAACTGAAGACATTAGTCTTTCCAACAACGTTTGTTGGTTATCAATCGTATGAAGGAGAGGGAGCCGTCCAAGCCATTCTTCGGGACGAACAATTGGTTCAGGATACGGTCCAAGGTGATCAGGTTGAGCTTGTTCTAGAAACTTCTCCGTTTTACCCGGAAGGCGGTGGACAAGTCGGCGACCAGGGTGTGTTGACAGGCCCGCATGGCCGAGTTCAGATCCAATCGACGTCGAAAACGGACATGGGATTTTTCTTGCATCAAGGTCAAATTGTTGAAGGAAGTCTTCGTGTCGGTGACCCTGTGAGTGCAAAGGTGAATATTGCTACACGGAACGACGCTGCGAGAAATCATACGGCGACGCATCTTCTCCATGCCGCGTTGCGTGAACTGTTAGGTCCGCATGTCAAACAGTACGGATCGCTTGTGGCCCCGAATCGTTTACGATTCGACTTTGCACATTTCAAGTCATTGTCTCATCGAGATATCGATGACATTGAATTGTTAGTAAATGAGCAAATACGATCAAACACAATCGTCCAGACTAATGTCATGGGCATTCAGGACGCGATTGATGAGGGAGCCCTCGCGTTTTTTGGCGATAAATACGGAACGGAAGTCCGTGTGGTCGGAGTCGGGTCCTTTAGTAAAGAGTTATGCGGAGGAACACATTGTACGCAGACGGGAGAAATCGGCATCTTTCGAATTATCTCGGAAGGGGGGATTTCTGCGGGCGTTCGTCGGATTGAGGCACTCACCGGTGCTGGTGCATTACAGCACACAAAACAGATTGATGAACAAGTACGTGAACTTTCGGCATTGATGAAAGTCAGCCCTCACGATTTGATTTCCAAAACACAAAAAACTCTTGCAACGTTAAAAGATATGGAACGTGAGCTTGAACAACTAAAAATGAAATTTGTCGCCAAAGAGTTAGATGATGCATCTATTGACTCCCGCATGATTCATGACATTCAGGTTCAGACGCAGCGTGTGGATGGGTTGACCATGCCGGAATTGCGTGCGCTTTCTGACAGAATTCGTCATACTGTTCCCAGTGGTGTATTAGTTCTTGGTTCGGCGAAGGATGAGAAGGTTTCATTGTTGGTGATTGTCACCAAAGATGTGACGAAACGCATCAACGCAGGAGATGTTGCCAAATCGATTGCGACCCATGTCGATGGTTCTGGGGGAGGTCGTCCGGATATGGCTCAGGCAGGAGGAAGTCAGCCGGAAGGGATCCAACAAGCTCTTTCGAAGGTCTTTGAATTTGTTGAAGAACATGGAAGGTCATAGTCTTATCGAAAACATGCATCAAATGTTCATTAATTTATTTGGCAAAAAACCGAAAGTATCTCTATCCATCTTTCCCCGGCACCATGTCCGTACTTTTAATAGTTTTTCAGTTTTCAAAGATAGGCGAAGGGCGCAAAGGGTCGGATGACCAACAATAATCAGGGTATGGCAGCATAAAACACAACATTATGCGAATGTCTTGAAGACTTAGTGTGAAAAAACTCTTCTTTATCGCTTTGCTTCTTTTCCTCGCAGTTCTCGCCAGCACTCTTATGCTCAATCGGCCAGCTGGAGATTCAAGTACGACACGAATCGTAAATATTCAGCGAGGGATGTCGTTGGGAGAAGTGGCCGAATCCTTACAAGAACAACGTCTCATTGCCAATGCGCAATGGTTTCGGGTCATGGGCAAACTCACGAGGGCCGATCGCAAAATTCAGCCTGGAGAATATGAGCTTCATGCTGGATTAACACCAACAGAAATTCTTTCACGATTAAAGGAAGGCAAGGTCTACTATCATGCCGTGACCATCCCTGAAGGGTATACTGTACGTCAGATTGCTGAAATTCTTGCCAAAAAGGACCTGGTTGATCAAGCAAAGTTTCTTGCATTAACTCACGATTCGAATTTTATCAAAAGTCTGAATTTAACGGTTCAGAGTTTAGAAGGTTATTTATTTCCTGATACCTATTTTCTGACACGTTTGACTCCTGAAGAAGAAACGATTCGAATATTTGTTCACAGATTCTGGAAAGCGTTTTCTCCAGCAATGCAGGCACGTGCTAAGGGAATGGACATGTCGGTGCAGGAAGTTTTAACCTTGGCATCTGTCGTAGAAAAGGAGACGGGGTTGTCTCGAGAGCGGTCAATGGTTGCAGGCGTATTTCATAACCGTTTGGCGCAGAATATTCCGCTTCAAAGTGATCCAACCGTCATCTATGCAATCGAGGCGTTTGACGGAAATATACGAAAACGTGATTTGTCTATCGATAGCCCCTATAATACCTATCAAGTTCGTGGTCTTCCTCCTGGTCCTATTGCGAATCCAGGTGAGGCGGCCATTCACGCGGCGTTGTATCCGACTCCCTCAGACTATGTGTACTTCGTTTCCAAAAACGATGGGAGTCATCAATTTTCTGTGACGTTGGCGGAGCACAACCGTGCTGTTGAAAAGTATCAGAAAAAACTGGGTAAACAAGCTTCTTGATGGTTCGTTCCTATCTCAATGACCATTGAAGAGAAATTACAAGAACTTGGCATCGTTCTTCCGTCGGCTCCTAAGCCTCTAGCCTCATACGTTCCAGCCTGTTTAGCCGGCGACTTGCTTTTTGTGAGCGGGGTCCTTCCTTTCCACGATGGGAAGCTGACGATAACTGGGAAACTTGGTCAGGAGTTGAATACAGAGCAAGGATCTAAGGCTTCGCAGACGGCGGTGCTGAATGCTTTAGCAATCATTCAGCAAGAACTTGGTACGCTGGATCGAGTTAAACAAATTGTGCGAATGACCGGGCACGTGGCATCGGCGACTGGATTTTCTGAACAGCCAGCGGTGATTAATGGCGCATCCGATTTTTTAGTGAAGGTGTTTGGAGAGTCAGGGCGACATGCGCGGCTTGCTGTCGGTGCGGCTGAGCTTCCACTCTGTGCACCAGTTGAACTCGAATTGATTGTTCAGGTGATAATTTGATGTCTCAATGATTTCTTGGAAATTTCATCACTAACGATTTGTATTCAAACACTGTGTCAGTTTCTGCTTCAATTTTTTACTCTCACCTGTTGTGGTAATCACCTCCATTGATGTTCGGTCCGGCTTCACTTTCGTTGTTTGACTCGCCAAAAGACTGCTTGATATAGTCCTTCCAAGATATTCACCACGTAAAAGTGTGTGTAAGTTATAAGGTATCGCGAGTCTTCGGCCAGGGAGGCGTCTCATCGTTTTTTTTATTTCTTCGTAGTATTTTCCTCTACGGAACTCTAATTTTAACATCATAAGGGTTTTTGGTTATGAACAATAAATTTGCTCTTTTTATAGCGGGCTTCATTGTTTCTGCCTTTTTGCCCAACATCATCTATGCGGAACTTCATCCAGAATCCGGGCCATTGGGAACGACTGTGACAATCAGTGGCGGGGAGTTTGGAGACTTTCAATCCACACAGAAAAATCGGGTTGAGTTTAATGGCGTGTCGGCTCTTGTTCAACAATGGGAGCCAGACTTTATTATGGTGAAAGTTCCCCTTGAAACGAAAACCGGTAAGGTGACGGTCATTAATGGAGATGCCGAAATTGCTGTTGGGTCTTTTGCTGTACAGCAAATCCAGATTAGCCGACTCGAGCCAGCAAAAGCTGAGGCTGGATCAACCCTGGTCATCCATGGTGAAAACTTTGGCAATACTGCTGGTTCGCGTGATCCGAATACGATGTTTGGAGTCAATCAAGTGTTGGTCAATGGGATCCGAGCTCAAGTTCAAAAATGGCGTCAGAATAAAATCGAAGTTGCCATTCCTGCCAATGCGAGTACTGGAAATGTTGAGGTTCGCTTAGCTTCATCTGATCCGTTACCAGATGGATCTTGTTGTGCTCCGGTTGATTATATTCTGAGTAATGCTGTCCCGTTAACCGTGATTCCCAAAATTTCTATTCAACCGACGGAAGGTCCAGTTGGTAGTAAAGTTGTCCTGTCGGGTCAAGACTTCGGGGATACATTACCCGAAGATGCTTCAGTGTTGATTGGTGGTCAGCCAGCTGGTATCGCGCAATGGACCAATCGTACGATTGTCATTCATGTTCCGCTAAATGCGAAAAGCGGTCCAGTGACATTAACGAATCAAGGCGACACCCGAGAGGTTGCTCACTTCACCCTTCAGAAGAGTAAGGTTTCTGAACTGAGCCCTCTGCGTGGGCCCATCGGCACATTACTGACAATTAAGGGACAGCATTTTGGCGTCTTGTCTGAAGGGGGGAACACCGCGTATGCCTTTGACTTTGAACCAGGGGAAAATGGTGTTGAGATCGGTGGTGTTCCGGCTGTCATTCATCGATGGCTTGATAACCAAATTGACGTGTGGATACCGTACAGTGCAAAAAGTGGCGAAGTTGTGGTGAAGAGAGGAGCGTCTCTTCCTCATCAAGATGGAACCTGCTGTGAAGCCCACGATGTCGTGAAACTTGTTGCCGGTACATTTACGGTTGTAGAGCCCACGGTGACATCGTACTCTCCGAAGTCAGCCGGATTAGACGAGGTTGTCACGATTAAGGGGTCAGGGTTTGGAAGTTTTTTGAAAATTGCCGAACCCACAAAATTAAGCATCAATCAAAAAGGGCATGATTGGGAAATATATCGATTAGATGCAGATGTTTCACGTAGTGAAGTGATTCTCAATGGGCTGGCCGCGCAAGTCGTTTCTTGGAGCGATAAAGAAATTCAAGTGCGTGTGCCCCGCAGGCAAGCGTTTGGTGTGACAAACCCTGAAGGAATTGATTTGAGTCTTTTAAATGGTGAATTGATCGTCAAACGTGGTTCGTGGGACATTTTGGAAAATAAGAAATGCTGTACGCCAAAGAAATGGGTTTCGGCCGTTGCTGGACCATTTACCATTTTAAAACGTGGTTTACCCGATCCTAGCGCCTTTAATCCTAATAATCATCTATCTGATTAATTCTGAACGAGTTCATGGGAGTTGGTAATTTGAAACGTATGTACGCACTGTTGTTTGTATTGGTGGCGATTTTTTTGTCTGTTGCAAGTTCTGTCCATGCGGACTCAACAAACCCTGTCACAGCGAGCATTCAAGAGAGTGGAACGAAAGTGACACTTCTTGACACCTACTTTAAAGATAAGGCAGCCGGGTGGGCTGTGGGAGCTGGGGGAACACTTTTGCGAACTCAGGATGGGGGACAGACCTGGACGGCTCTTCCTCGACGAACAAATGTCCTGCTCACTGTCGTAACGTTTGCGGATGATCAGCATGGGTGGGTACTTGGGCAAAATGGAACAGTGCTTCATACAAGTAATGGCGGCAATACCTGGGTTCCACAAGTGAGTGGGACGAGTGCCACGCTATATGGTAGTCACTTTCTCACTCCGCAGACGGGCTGGATTGTCGGGGCGAGAGGGACGCTTCTCTATACCAATGATGGTGGAGAAAACTGGGAAGATCAAGGAAGCGATACAACTGCGGACCTCTTTGGAATCAAGTTTATTGATGAATCTGTTGGATGGGCTGTTGGGGCGTTAGGCGTCATTTTAGTGACGAAGGATGCCGGAAAACACTGGAAGCTTCAATCAACCGAGCAGAGCCCGGCAACGTTTTTTGATGTTGAGTTTATCAATGAAAACATTGGATGGACCATCGGCACACAAGGCTCGATATTCCAAACGATTAATGGAGGAAAGACGTGGAATGATCAAACTCGTCCATGCGGAGCTCCCTGTATTAAACCATCTGATCTAGTAGAAATTTACTTTATGGATGCGGTCACTGGTTGGATTATCGGAGAACGTGGGATTCTTCTCTATACGAAGGATGCTGGGTTTACCTGGACTGAGTCAGAGCCGGTTAGCTCTGTATCTCTATATGGCCTGTCCTTTCCTGACAAGATTAATGGTTGGGCTGTCGGTGATCAAGGGACTATTGTAAAATTCACGCAGAAGGCCCCTTAACATCTATTGTTGTAAACGTCACGTGTTTAAAGCGTTCTTGTACCATGACCATCCCTGTTATGGCCGCGGTTTCTGATCGAAGGATTTTTTTACCGAGCGTCACCTTTCTCATTCCTGAATTTTCTGCGTCTTGAATTTCCGCTTGACTCCAGCCTCCTTCCGGTCCGATTGTGAGAACAACGTTTTGATTATTTGAGAATGGTTGATCGTGCTCTGCCGCCGTGTTGATCACTGTAGGCTCTTCTCGTTCAACTAATATCAGGTTGTTTTGAGTTTCGGATAATGCATGAAGAAATGTGTGAAATGGTTGCGGTTCAAGAATGGCTGGGAAATCCCAACGCTCAGACTGTTGAGCCGCCTCTAGAGCTATTCGCTGCCATCGTACCTGATGGGACGTCATCGAACTCTTCCCTATTCGGCTTTGTACCCGTTCGGAAATAATGGGAATGATTGCATGTACGCCTAACTCTGTGGATTTTTGAATGACCCAAGCCATGTGTTCGCCTTTTAAGACCGATTGCGCAAGGGTGATCGTAGGTTGTTCTTGAGGAGGACCAATGACGGTATCTTGAATATTACCGTAGAGAGTGCGTTTGGTAACGTCTGTGACTTCAACAGAATGTCGCTGGCGTCGTTCGTCGCAAACCTGTATAGACTGACCTGGGCGGATTCGTAAACTTTTTACGATGTGCGTATAGAGAGAGCCCGCTAGCGAGATACGATGATTTTGGATTGTTGTGGAGGAGACAAAAAAAACCGGCATAGGGAACATTCGCCGGATAAAGAAAATGCCGACGTCGGCTATTATTCAAATAAGTTTTTGACTTTGTCAAAAAGGCCTTCCCCATCACCCTGCTCATTTAAGACATTACTTTCTTGGGCAAAGGCCATAAGAAGTTCTCGTTCGCGGAGCGTTAATTTTGTTGGAATTTTCACCTGGACACGAATCAGTTGATCGCCAGGTTGACCGTTTTTCACGCTGGGAATGCCTATTCCTTTTAACCGAAGAACCTTATCAGGTTGGGTTCCCTCAGGTATCTTGACCATGGTACTGCCTTTCAAGGTTGGTACTTCGACTTTCCCCCCTAGAGTGGCAGTCACAAAATGAACAGGAAGGTCATATAAGACATCGTTGCCTTTCCTTGTGAAGAACTGATGAGGTTTAACTGAAATGGCAACATACAAATCCCCTGGAGGACCGCCGTTGGAGCCATGCTCTCCTTCATGGGCTAATCGAAGCCGCATGCCGGTTTCCATGCCGGCCGGAATCGTGACGGACAAGGTACGTTCCCGATAGACGCGTCTTTTCCCGCGACATTCTCGACATGGATCGGATATAATTTTCCCCGTTCCTTGACACTCTCCACATGGTCGATTAATTGTGAAAAATCCTTGCTGAAGCCGGATTTGTCCAATACCTCGACATGTTGAGCACGTTTTAACTGATTTGTCAGATTGTGCCCCGGTTCCATGGCAAGTATCACACGTTTCCCATCTTGGAATTTTTAACTTAGCTTCTTTTCCGGTAACGGCTTCTTCGAAGGAGAGTTCAAGATTGTATTGAAGATCGGTGCCGGATTCAGCTCGAGACCGGCCTCGGCCACCACCAAAAAACCCTTCAAAGATATCTCCGAATACATCGTCAAATCCACGGCCAAAGTCAAATCCCTCAGCTCCACCAAACCCTTGTGGTCCGCCTGAGTGTCCGAACATGTCGTACTTTTTTCGTCGTTCGGCGTCACTCAGGATTTCATAGGCTTCTCCGGCCTCTTTAAACAATTCCTCTGCGGCCTTCTTTTTGGTGGCATCGCTTTGAAGGTCGGGGTGATGTAGTCTGGCAAGTTTTCGAAATGCCTTTTTGATGTCGTCTTCGGAAGCACTTCGATCAACACCGAGGACTTCATAATAATCACGTTTTCCAGTTTGTGCCATTATGTCAGAGCTGTCTCCATGTCAAAATGGTTGTACTCGGCATGTTGATCATGTATATGTCGCATGCACCCTCTCATTTATTCTACTCTATTTTGCTTCTTTGTCGACTTCTTCAAATTCCGCGTCAACAATTTTCTCATCTGAATTTGAAGAAGAGGTGTCATCACTATTCGTGTCCTCAGTGTGGCCTTCCGGTGAGCCAGAGGTGGCAGCATCGGCGGAAGCCTTTTTGTACATTTCCTCTGCGAGTTTATGAGAGGCTGTCGTGAGGTTTTGCATTGATGTTTTAACTAACTCAGCGTCGGCACTATCCAACGCAGCCCTTAAGTCGGCAATCGCGGTTGTAATTTTAGACTTTTCTTCCTCGTCAACTTTATCACCATGTTCAGACAGGTTCTTTTCTGTGCTGTAAATAAGGGTGTCAGCTTGGTTTTTGAGTTCAACCAGTTCTCGTTTCTTCTTGTCTTCTTCCGTATGCGCTTGCGCATCCTTGACGAGTTGGTCAACTTCTTCCTTGCTCAGCCCGCTGGATGCCGTGATCTTGATCGACTGTTCCTTTTGTGTCGCCATGTCCTTAGCCGACACGTGCACGATCCCATTGGCATCAATGTCAAAGGTGACCTCAATTTGGGGCAGACCACGAGGCGCAGATGGAATTCCGACCAAGTCAAATTGTCCCAACAATTTATTGTCGTTGGCCATTTCACGTTCACCTTGAAAGACGCGAATCGTCACGGCGGTTTGGTTATCAGCTGCCGTGGAAAATACTTGGCTTTTCTTTGTCGGAATCGTCGTATTCCGGTCAATCAGTCTCGTGAAAATTCCACCTAAGGTTTCAATGCCCAATGAAAGAGGAGTGACATCAAGCAGGAGGACGTCTTTCACGTCACCTTTAAGCACACCACCTTGGATGGCGGCTCCAATGGCCACGACTTCATCAGGGTTGACCCCTTTGTGTGGTTCTTTGCCAAAAAACTCTTTAACCCGTTCGATGACTTTCGGCATTCTCGTCATGCCACCGACGAGGACGATTTCGTTGATTTCACTGGCAGAGAGTCCAGCATCAGAAAGGGCCTTTTTACATGGTTCGATGGAACGCGTGATCAGATCATCAACGAGCTGTTCGAACTTGGACCGTGTCAGCTTCAGGACAAGATGTTTCGGTCCGCTGGCATCGGCTGTAATGAAGGGGAGATTGACTTCCGTTTCTTGCGAAGACGATAACTCAATTTTTGCCCGTTCTGCCGCTTCTTTCAGTCGTTGAAGCGCCATTCGATCTTTTTGTAGGTCAATGCCCTGATCTTTTTTGAATTCTTCAACAAGCCAGTCAATAATTCGAAGGTCAAAGTCATCTCCACCAAGAAAGGTATCGCCGTTTGTGGATTTAACTTCAAAGACGCCATCGCCAATTTCAAGAATCGAGACATCGAATGTTCCACCCCCTAAATCGTAGACGGCAATGCGCTCATCTTTTTTCTTATCAAGACCATAGGCGAGAGATGCTGCTGTTGGCTCATTGATAATGCGGAGAACATTGAGGCCTGCAATTTGTCCTGCATCCTTTGTGGCTTGCCTTTGACTATCATCAAAGTAGGCTGGAACGGTAATGACCGCGTCTGTAACTTTCTCGCCGAGGTAGTCTTCTGCAGTTTGTTTCATTTTTTGGAGAATCATGGCAGAGACTTCTGGTGGGCTATGGTGTTTTCCACGAATTTGAACGTCGACGTCACCGTTTTCCGCTTCAACAATCCTGTAGGGAAGGCGTTTGACCGCATCGGCGACTTCCGGTGAATTAAATTTTCGCCCCATCAGTCGCTTGACGGAAAAAATGGTATTTTCGGGATTCGTAATGGCTTGCCGTTTGGCAATCTGTCCGACGAGGCGTTCATCCTTATCGTTGACGGCGACAACTGATGGCGTCGTTCGGCCTCCCTCGGAATTGGCAATGACGTTAGGGTCTCCACCGCTCATCACTGCGACGCAAGAATTCGTCGTTCCCAAGTCTATTCCAATGATCTTACTCATGCTCTTATCCTCCTTCAGTACAGCTCTGTTCGCTATTAGTATTCGTGTCTTGATCAGATTGTGATTTGGCGACGGTCACCATCGCCGGGCGAAGAATGCGTTCGTGTAAAAAATAACCCTTTTGATATTCGTCGATGACCGTATTGGGCTGTGCCGTGTCTGATTCGACTTGCGCGACAGCCTGATGCTTAGAAGGATCAAAGGGTTCTCCAGGGCTTGTAATTTGTTGTAATCCAAGTTTTGTCAATGTTTCGAGGAATTGTTTATGGGTTAAGATCACGCCTTCCAGAAGGGGGCCGGTTAAACTTTGTTCCTGTGCTGCTTGGATCGCACGTTCAAGGTTGTCTAGGGTTGGCAGGAGATCTTTGATCAATTTTTCATTGGCAAACTTAATCGCGTCACTTTGGTCGCGCTGTGAACGTCTTTTGTAATTATCAAATTCTGCCGCTAAGCGTAAGTATTTATCGTGAGCCGTGTCTGCTTCTTCAGTTTTCGCCTTGAGGTCTTGCCGAAGAGTCTCAATATCATCGGGTAATGTGGTTTCTTGAGCGATGTCTTCCTTCTGTTCAGAAGAAGAGCAGGGGGTTAACCCTTCGCTCCCGGGAGCATCTTCTTGAATGGGTTGATCGCTTGTGCTCATAAACAGCCTTTTCTCCTCTAATTTCATCCGTACAAAATCGTGTGTTCTCCAGATAGTCATGGGAATAGTTAAAGTCAACCCACTGGCTGAAATTTCCTACATTTTTCAAAAATTTAGAGAAAATTGACGATATGGCGGGTGTTCACTATGCGGAGATTGTTCGTCGATAAAGGAGTTCCAAGCCTTCTAGTGTGAGATTTGGTCGGACTTCATCGATCGTAGAGGAAATTTGAGAAATAACTGTAGCTAAGCCTCCTGTAGCGATAACGTAGGTGGTTTCCCGAATTTCTTCTTGAATTCTTCGTACTAATTCATCGACGAGTCCTGAATAGCCAAAAATGAGACCTGATTGCATACTGGTAATCGTATCGGTGCCAATAACCATTGGTGGTCGGACCAAATCGATAATTGGGAGTTGGGCTGTTTGAAGGTGAAGCGAATCCGCTGAGCTTTTTAGGCCAGGAGCGATTGCCCCGCCTAGGTATTCACCTGATGTCGTGACGGTACAAAAGGTTGTCGCGGTCCCAAAATCCACAATGATGAGCGCACGTTGGTATCGTTCAAAGGCTGCAGCGGCATTAACCAGTCGATCCGTTCCGATTTCCTGGGGATGTTGATATCGCAAGGAAAGGCCAAGAGGGCTTTTATATGAAACAATAATTGGATTTTGCTTGAAAAACGTTTTGACCATGGACTCGAAGACCACAGTGATGGGTGGTACGACACTGGATATAATACAGCCAGTTATTTGAGAGGTGGATATGCTATAGGAGTCTAGCAGGGAAAGTGAGAGAATTCCGTATTCATCCGTGGTTTTAGTTTGATCTGTGGCTAAACGCCAAGCGGCACGTAGGTGTTCTTGATCGAAGATTCCTCCGACAATATGACTATTCCCTATATCAATGGCGAGTAGCATGATTCTCTAGTTTCTGAATAATGGCGTAATTAATCTGAGATTGTAGCCTTCTTAATAAGCTGTGAGGGTTTTCGGGCATGGATCACATCGCCTGACCGTATGGCCATTATTGTTTGGTTTCCGTGACTCTCTGAAGGAATGATGCGTAGTTCACCATCATTGCCAATATCGACGGCTACCCCTTCGACCCGATTTCCGGAATGAAGCTGGATTTCAATTGAACGTCGCAACGTGATGCATCGTTTCATGTATTCGGCTCGTATGACGTCAACATTTGCTGAAGATAATCTTTCGTAGTAGGTCTCAACATTTTTGAGAAATGCTGCTAACAAGGGCAGTCGATCATATTGCCTGTGACTTTCTAGTCTGAGAGACGTGGCGGTGCCTTGTAATTCTTCAGGAAAGTCACCTTGGTTATTATTTATGTTAATGCCAACTCCTACGACAGCGGCCCAAGCCCCATCTCCATTTTGCCTAGCTTCACAGAGGATTCCAGCTAACTTTTTATCACGAATGATAATGTCATTGGGCCACTTAAGGGAGATTGAAAGTCCAGAAATCAATTCAAGAGTCTCAGCTAAGGCAATGCCTGTCACTAAGGGAAGCCATGACGCATGGGCTTGATAGGCAGGTTGTGTTAATACGATTGAAAAGTAGAGGTTTTTTCCAGCAGGGGAGTGCCAGAAACGGCCCTGACGTCCTTTTCCCGCAGTTTGGCAATCAGCAAGAACGACAGTGCCATGGGAAGCCTGGCGTTGCGCTTCTTCGAAACCTAATGTATTAGTTGAAGAAACTTCATTGTAAATAATCGTGGGCCGACCGATTTCCTTGGTTGAAAGCAGCGACTGAAGGACCTCTTGGGAGATATCGGCGTGTTTCGGGGAATTGTTCATCAAACTACCCATTGCGTGGTCGACGGAGATGTGATTGTGTAATCGGGTTAAGAGATAAGCTTAGATCCATGGACCGAGCTGAGTGGGTTAGGGCTCCGATGGAGATAAAGTCCGCTCCAACGCTTGCAATACTTTGAACATTTTTCAGAGTGATTCCTCCCGATATTTCAGTAAGGGCTCTCCCGTCTATTAGCTGAATCGCCTGACGGAGAATGTGAGGAGGCATATTATCTAAAAGAATGATATCGGCTTTGCCTCGTATCGCTGCTGTTACTTGATCCAACGTCTCGGTTTCAACACAGACTTTCAGGCGAGCGGGGGCTTGTGTTTTGGCCAGGTGACAAGCTTGATCCAGTGTGATTTTTTTGGAATACAGTAAGGTCAAATGATTGTCTTTGATGAGAATTCCATCTTTTAAGGATTGTCGATGATTGTGTCCTCCGCCAAAAGTCACAGCCTGTTTTTGTAAAGACCGTAATCCTGGGGTCGTTTTACGTGTGTCAAGAATTTTTGTTGAAGACGTTGTTAACGCGAGGCAAAATTGGCGTGTGAGCGTCGCGATTCCCGATAAATGTTGTAGAAAGTTTAAGGCGACACGCTCGGCTTTGAGTAACGACCTGGCGTTTCCCGAGATCATACAGCAAATCGTTCCTGCCTTTATAACACTTCCATCTTTCTGATAGGCCTTAAATTTCAATGATCGATCAACTTGTGTAAACACTTGCTTCGCGACATCTAAGCCTGCAAGGACCAATTTTTCTTTGGCCATAATCGTGGCTTTTGCTTGAAGGCGTGCAGGGATCAGGATCTTGGTCGTAATGTCGTCGTCGACAGCATCTTCTTCCAATGCGAGTTTGATCAGTGAGCGAACGTGTGTTTTTTGCGCGGACATAGTCACAGGGAAACTTATCCGAGGATCGATGAAAGTTGTCGTTGACTACTTGTCAACAGGGCTAATTCATCGGTAAGAGCCTTGAACCGAGTTTGCGATTCAAGAATCACATCTGGTTCGGCTTTGTCTGTGAAGTTTTTTGACGAAAGGCGAGCCTGGAGGCGGCTGGATTCTTTTTCTTTTTCAAGCACCTGTTTGCGTATGCGGTCTAACGCACGTTGCAAGTCGATTTCCTGATCGATTGTGCTTCCAATCGTGATGGAGCCTGAAACAATGCGTAGGATATTTTGTGCTGACCAGGTATCGCTTTCCGTTACGGTCACGGTTCCACGAGTCAGGTGTTCAAGGTTCGATTTCAGCTCGTTGAGTGTTAGGAGCTCTTCTGGGTCAGTTGACGTTCCCCAGAAGACCATGGATTGAACCGGTGAGCAGTTGAGCAGGGCACGGCTCGTACGCGATGCATTCACAAATTGCTCAAAGATTTGAAAATCTTTTTCAATTTTTGGAGAATCCCAATCTTTTTCGGCTGTCGGGAATGGTTGAGTGACAATTGATGTTCCCGAGTGTGGAAAAGCTTGCCATAGTTCTTCGCTCAAAAATGGCATGAACGGATGAAGTAGCCGTTGAATGACTTCAAATGATTCGTAGAGTGTATGACGAGTCGCTTGCGCCAGCTCAGAGTTTGGATTCTGAAAAGCAGGTTTCACTAATTCGATATACCAGTCACAGTATTCGTGCCAAAGAAATTGATAGAGCGTCGATGTGGCTTGGTCAAATCTGTACTCTTCCAAAAATCTCGTACAGTCACGAATGGTATGATTCAGGCGGCTAAGAATCCAACGGTCAGCAAAAGATCGCTGCGAAGTTGGAAGAGCTTTCAACTCCCCATCACCATATAGCGCGATAAATCGAGCTGCATTCCATATTTTTGTCACAAAGTTTCGATATCCCTCAATGCGTCCTTCGGCAAGCTTGATGTCGCGTCCCGGCGAAGCCATTGAAGCTAAGGTAAATCTCAAGGCATCAGTGCCATACTCCTGCATTTTGGTTAATGGATTGATGACGTTGCCTTTTGATTTACTCATTTTCTGACCTTCCGCGTCTCTGACCAGAGCATGGATATAGACATCACGAAATGGTACTTCATTCGTAAATTTGAGTCCCATCATGATCATGCGGGCGACCCAAAAGAAGAGAATGTCGAGTCCCGTGACTAACGTTGCGGTCGGATAAAACGTTTTCAAATCGATATGTTCTTTGGGCCAACCGAGGGTCGAGAAGGGCCAGAGAGCTGAAGAGAACCATGTGTCCAGGACATCTGGGTCTTGCAGGAGTTCGTGGCCTCCACAGTGAGGACAGGAGGTTGGGGGTGTTCTTGAAATGATGGGAGTGGCTTCAGGCGCGATAAAGCCTGCCATGGTTGAGGTTTCAAGTTTGTTTTGATTGTTGGTCTGGTTTTCTTGGTCTTTTTTAGAGAAATGCAAGTGGTCGATATTACATGTTTTGCAATACCATGCTGGAATTTGATGTCCCCACCAAATTTGTCGTGAGATGCACCAATCTTTCAGATTCCGCATCCACCCAAAGTAATTGCCCTTCCACGAATCTGGAATAATTCGAATGTCTCCCGATTCCACAGCCTGAATGGCTGGATCGGCGAGTGGCTGAATTTTCACAAACCATTGGGGCGAGGGATAGGGTAAAATCACAGTTTTGCATCTATAGCATTTGCCAATGGCCATTGTGTGGTCTTCGACTTTTTGAAGTAATTCCCGTTCTTCCAAGGCTTCGGCAATAAGCTTTCGAGCTTCGAGTTCTCCTTTTCCGTGAATACGATCTTTGAGTTGTGGATCAATGTCATCATTTTCGAACAGTTCCGTATTGATTCGAGCATGGTGATCAAAGATTGGTTTTGATGGAAGGTTCAGGCGTTTGCCGGCTTCTTCATCATTGAAGTCAGAGGCTGGCGTGATTTTCACGGCTCCTGTTCCAAATTCACGATCGACAAGAATGGAGTCACCGACAATCGGAATCGTTCGATTGGTCAGTGGTAATAGAATCGACTGTCCAATAAGATGATTGTAGCGTAGATCATCTGGATGAACGGCAACGGCCGTGTCTCCTAGCATTGTTTCTGGCCGGGTTGTAGCAATGGTGAGGAAGGTATCCGGCTTTCCCGCAACGGGATAGTGAATATGGTAGAGTTTGCCCTTTATGGTCTCATGTTCGACTTCAATATCTGATAGTGCCGTCAGACATCGTGGACACCAATTAATTAATCGTTCTCCTCGATAGATGAGGCCTTCTTCGTAAAGCGTTACGAAAACTTCATTCACAGCTTGCGATAGTCCATCGTCGAGCGTGAAGCGTTGACGACTCCAGTCGCATGACGCACCCAACTGTTTGAGTTGCTCGATAATGGTATCGCCGGATTGTTGCTTCCAATCCCATACTCGTTTAATGAATGCTTGACGACCTATTTGCTCTCGTGAGCTACCTGCAGCCATCAGTTGGCGTTCAACGACATTTTGTGTGGCAATCCCAGCATGATCGGTCCCAGGTAGCCAGAGAGCCTTAAATCCTTGCATACGCTTCCAGCGAATCAAGATATCTTGGAGCGTGCTATTCAGGGCATGTCCGATATGGAGAGAGCCCGTGACGTTGGGAGGAGGAATGACGATAGTATAAGATTGTTCAGGTCCATCTGTTTTAGGTGTAAAAAGACCTTTATCAATCCAATATTGGCCCCAGCGTTTTTCAACTTCCTGGGGTGCGTATGTTTTATTAAGTTGTGGTGGGGGCATGTGTTGTCAGAGGTTTAATTGGAAAAACCGATCTTATCATGCACTTAGGAGGGCTTCAAGCAAGAGGTCGTACTTGTTGGGTGCTGTGGAGTTATGATATAGATCGTGTATACATTGTCCCTGATGCTAAAAACAAGGAGGAGGAGTTTATGCCTAGAGGTCGAGAAAAAGATCGTGATCTTCGGAAAAAACACCGTAAAAACAAAGACCGCTTGAAAGCCTTAGAGCGCGATCAAAGAACAAAGAAAGCTAAATAATCGAGAAGCTGTTTTCTCTCAATTCCGTCCAGCTATTCTTGGTCTGCATGTAGCTCCAGGTTTCTACCCAACGATCCAATCCTATTTTTCAATTTTCCACCAATGCAGCCATTGACGATTCGTGTAATTTGGTTCGAATTTTCTTAAATATTTTAAGAATTAAGATCTCATCCTAGTTGAATCCATGGAGGTGGGTCCTCAAGGTTGAATTTTGAAAATATGTCATATTCCCCTATAAAAGTAGTGTTCTTTGACGCTGCTGGAACCCTCATACATATTAACGGGTCTGTAGCTGATGTGTATCTTCAGTATGCCAAGAAGTATGGCGTCCAGCCGACTCCGGATTTAAAGTCAGCGATCCAGTCAGCTTTTTCACAGGCATTCCAACAGGCGCCTCCAGCAATATTTCATGTTTCACAACCTGAAAAGTTAAAACAATGTGAACGTCTATGGTGGTTTGATATTGTCCATGCCGTCTTTTACCGCGTTGGAATGTTTGAACGATTTGACGATTATTTTGAGGAAGTCTATGAGGCGTTTGGTACGGGTTTACATTGGAAGGCCGACCCGGAAGTGTTCCCTGTTCTCCAAACGTTAAAAGATCTTGGCTATGAATTAGGTATTATTTCAAATTTCGATACCAGACTTTTTCAAATACTTGACGATCTTTCACTCAGATCGTTTTTTGATACCGTGACTATTTCAAGTCTCGTGCAATCCGTCAAACCGTCAAAACAAATCTTTCACTTTGCTCTAAATGAACATGTTGTTGAGCCGCATGAAGCTTTGCATATCGGCGACAGTGTTAAAGATGATTGGGAAGGAGCTGTCCAAGCAGGGTTACATGCCGTCTTATTAAATGGCACGGGAAAATCCAGCCACTCCGCGCAGAGCATTCAAAGTTTTACCCAACTGCCAGAACTTCTTCGCAAGTTTTCCTCGAATAAACAATGACTCAATGAGTCTGTTTCCGAATAATATGACCAGCAGTACAAGGTAAGTATCCAAATTCTTGTTTTTTCGTCATTCTTCTTTACATGTACAATCACGTTTTACCAGTCGTCAAGGCTACTACCTGTCATGACCTTCAGGATGAGGGTTGAACAGGAAAATATATACTTTAGCCTCATCCTTATAGACGTTAGTTCTGACTTGACCTTCTTGTGTATTTTACGTACTGTTCTTGTCAAAGTCTGGTAATCTTTCAACTATACAAGGTCCTGAGTGTAGCGCACGGGCATGGAGACCCAACTCACTGTGAATTTTTTTGCCATTAGCGGTCTTTTAAATGGAATAGCGGCAACTGGGTTAGCCTTGTTGGTGTATTTCCGGGCTCCTCAAAATCCAAGACATTGGACCTATGGTTTATTTGGGCTCACCACAGCCATTTGGAGTTTTGGATATTTTTTCTGGCAAATTTCAGAGACCAAAGATCTCGCGTTATTTTTTATCCGTTCCCTCATGGCTGGAGCCATTTTTATCCCTGTCACATTTCTCCATCATATTCTTACTCTTCGAAATGAATATATCAGTAAATGGAATATTTTGAAGGGAAATTATATTGTCGGAGTAATTTTCCTTTTGGCAAATATGAGTCCATACTTTGTCGCAGATGTTGAAGCCAATCAATTTTTTCCGTTTTGGCCAGTGCCGGGTATCCTGTTTCATGGATTTCTTGTTTGGTGGGTTGGAGTCGTTATTTATGGGCATTATCTCTTGTGGGATGCGTATACGACTGGAGATAGGCTCCGCCGTCAGCAATACCTTTATCTGACCATTGCAACGGGGGTTGGATTTGCCGGGGGAGCGACAAACTTCCCACTTTGGTACGGGTTCGAAGTTCTTCCGTACGGGACGATTCTCTTTACCTTTCATGTATCATTAGTGGCCTATACGCTCCTTCGTTATAACCTCATGAATTTTACCGCATTTGTGGAGAAAGGGTTGAGTTACCTCGCCGTGTTGCTGTTGATTTCACAACCAGCTTATCCAGTCTTGCTCTTGGCACAGAAGTCTGTATTTGGAGCAATCAGTTACCGCTATTCCATGGTCCAATTGTTTGTTCATTTATTGACTGTTGCAGGGGCCTATCAAATGAGAATAGGGGCTCGGCGCTCTCTCTCTGGCACAGCCGCCAAAGGGCAAGATTTTCGCATGAGAGCGCTTTCTCAGTTTTCAACTAATATTGCGACTCTTCAGGACATGGACTTATTGGGGAAAGAAATTATTAGAACGCTAAGCCGAGGTATGCGTGCTCAGACAGCAATGCTTTTTGTGTTAAATGATGAAAAAAATAAATATATCCAAGTTTCGGATTTTGGCTCTAATGGTAATTCTAAGGCAAATCTGACCTTTTCGATTACGGATGATCTTCCACGGTATTTGGCGATCGTTCAAGCTCGAGTCTTTTGTCAGGAACTGAGGCTGTCATTTCCTGATCAATGGAAACAGCGAGTCTTAAAAGACTTAGAGCAATTGCGTGCTGACGTCTGTTTTCCATTTATTCGAAAAAATCGTTTACTGGGATTCTGCCTCATTAGTCCCTGTTCGCCAGAATCTCTTGAAGAAGTCGAAGCCTTAGGTTTTGTTTCAACCTTGGTTCGTGAGGCTGCATTGGCTCTTGAGAATGCCATTCTTCGTGAGGAAGTCATCCGTTCACAGGCCATTGTTCGGCACATGGATCGTTTACGGTCGCTTGAAACCATGTCTGGTGGATTAGCGCAAGAGCTGACGAACTCGCAATCTTCGATTAAAGCGTTCGTCCAGTTAGCACAACTACGAAGGAAAGATGAAGAGTTTTTGAGCCGTTTTCAGAACGTCATTTCTTCCGATGTTCAGCGAATAGAAAGTTTGACAAAAGAAATCAGGGAATATGCAAGTCATGAGTATTCAGGCGATCAAGCCGAGGAAAATATCAATGAATTGATCGATTCATGTGTTTCCTTTATTACGCTTAATCCTGAATTCCGACATATGAAAATTGAAGTTTCGCTTGACCTTGAAATTCCCACCATGGTCTTTAATCGACAGGAAATTCGGCAAGTTCTCTTTAACTTATTGCTCTATTATATTAATCGAGTGGGGAATGGTGATAATCTAGAGAAGGCACTCTTCATTAAAACGCAGGGGATCACAAGTTCCACAGGCGACAGATGGATCCAGGTCGAGCTTTCCGATATCCAAGATACACCAATATTTGATGTGCTATTGCCCTCATTTCATTCAGGAGAAAGCACCTATTCAGGCTTAGAAAAGACTGACCTTGATGATCAGGGGCTCGCCATTGCTCGTGATATTGTGGAAACCTATGCAGGGTACGTTCAAGTGTATAGCTCGAAGACTGATGAAAGACTTTTCTTGCTGAGTTTACCTGTGATCGCAAAAGGAAGAAGCCGGCGTATTGAGCAACGGAACTCTCTGTTTTCTACTTCGTAAGCAAGCAGATTCTTGCTTGGCATATTTGAGAGAATCTTGGGGCGATTGCATCCGTATTCGGTGAAGTCATTCATAAACGGCTTTCGCTTTTATCTTTCTATAAGTTTCTCCCGCGTGGGTACATTTTGTTATGAATAAGCTGACCACCCCCACACATGATCAATATCGTTTCCTCATCGAACACATTCCTGCTGTTGCTTATACGGCGATCTTGGAACAAGGCGGAATTGCCTTTCGCTACATTAGTCCACAGCTTGAGTCGATTGTTGGCATTCATCAGTCGGAGTGGGTCAACAATCCAGATCAGTTCATAAAGCATATTCATCATGAAGATCGTGAGCGTGTACGGTCTGAGCATCAGGCTACTTACCAAACTCATGAGCCGTTCTGTGCAGAATATCGTGTGATAGCACATGATGGCCACGCGTTATGGTTTCGAGATGAGGGCAAAGTTGTACGAGGTCCTGATGGTATATCTTTTCTCCTTCAAGGGGTCATGCTCAATATTACTGATAAGAAACGACTCGAAGATGAATTGTTGCGTTGGGACTGTGAAGCTCGAACACTGACAGACCACCTTCCGGACATGATTGCACGGCTCGATCCGTGTGGGAGGTTCTTATATTTAAACCAATGGTTTGATACGACTCGTGAGGTTGTCCCGGAATGGTACCTGGGCAAGAACGCGGTAGAGTTGGGTGTACCCGATACCGTTGCTTTGTTATGGGAAAAATCAATACGTCGGGTTTGTTATGAGAAGTCGACGGTGTATATTGAGTTTGCTTTTTCTTCCCCTGAAGGAGAAAAATTCTTTGAGTCACGGTTAGTACCAGAATGGGGGATCACTTCTGGCGGTATCGATAGTATTTTGATTGTCACGAGGGATTTAACTGAGAAAAAGCTGGCGGAAGTTTCTCTCCAGGAAAGTGAAGAGCGATTTCGTCAGCTGGCAGAGTCCATTGCCGATGTTTTCTGGCTAGTCGATTCAGTTTCGCAACAATTTATTTATGTCAGTCCGGCTTATGAAAATTGTTGGGGTTCTTCTCCGCAAGAATTGTATCTCAATCCAGAAGCCTGGATAGCGGCAGTGCATCCTGAAGACCGAATGAAGGTCGAGCGAAGTTTTTATCAGAAGTTGGTCGAAGGCACCTTGGATATTGAATATCGAATTCTTCAGTGTGATGGTGAAATTCGGTGGATTCACGATCGTGCCTATCCCATTCACAATCAAGAAGGGCAGATCTATCGAATTGCAGGCATGGCAGAAGATGTGACCATTCGAAAGAAATTTGAAGAAGAACGGTTACGAGTCAGTAAACTCGATTCTCTAGGATTACTTGCTGGAGGTCTTGCGCATGATTTCAATAATCTTCTGACCGCAATTTTAGGTCAACTGTCACTAGCCAAGTTTTTTATGGCTTCAGATAATCCGCTGTTTCAACGACTGAATGAAGCGGAGATGGCCTCCTTGCGTGCCCAAGACTTAACTCAACAGTTATTAACATTTGCTAAGGGCGGAGCTCCCATTCGAAAACCTGCGTCTTTGAGTCAAATTGTTGAAGAAAATTCTCGATTTGTGTTGACTGGCTCTAATGTCAAATGTGAGTTTCATATCACCAAGGAATTGTGGACTGTCGAAGTCGATGTGAGTCAAATGAGTCAAGTCGTCCAAAATTTGGTGATTAATGCGATGCAAGCCATGCCCGATGGAGGCACCATCACGGTGCTTGGTCAGAACATCACGATTGATGCAGAAAGCAGTCGGACCCGGGGACAACTTCCTGTTGGTCATTGGGTGAAAGTTTCATTTATGGACCAAGGTGTTGGTATTCAAAAAGAACATTTGAGTAAAATATTTGATCCGTATTTCACCACAAAACCAAGTGGACATGGTCTGGGCCTGGCGACCTCGTACTCTATTATGAATAATCATGGTGGCAGTGTCATGGTTGATTCAGAAATTGGCATTGGTACGACATTTACGATATTCTTACCTGCTTCCCGTGAAAGTCAAATTGCGATGCACAAACAATCCACTCAAATACGTGTTGGGCAGGGGAACATTCTGATCATGGATGACGACGCCCCAATTCGAAAAGTTTTGAGTGAAATGTTGGAGGTCTGTGGGTACACTCAGCAAGCGGCAACCAATGGTGAAGAAGCACTTGCACTGTTTACTCAGGCTCTGAAGTGTGATACTCCGTTTGATGCAGTCATCCTTGACCTCACGATTCCTGGAGAGATGGGTGGTAGGACTGTTGTTCAGAAATTGCTCAAATTGGCTCCGTCTGTCAAGGCTATTGTGGTGAGTGGTTATTCCAATGATCCAGTTCTTTCGAATTTTCAAGAGTATGGATTTCACGGGAGAATTTCAAAACCATTCAGACTTGGCGAAGTGAGCGAGGTTCTCCATTCCGTTCTTGCAGGTTAGTGTATCTGCCATTTTCCTCAGCCAATTTCCTGTGATAACGTTTTGTAAATGATCCGTTGAAAACGATGCGAAAGTTTTCTTCGTTTATCAGTCTCAAGGACTATGAAAATCTTAAAATGCCGTGCCCGCTCCGTTTTTTTCTTATGAGGGGAGGGCATGGGAGCAAATTTTGACAAGGTATTGTCTTTTAACTTTTTCTCGTGACCTCTGCTTCGACGCCTGCAGACCACTCTGAGTGAACACCTCTCATAGTGGGCGGGGCTTGTTTGAGCGCAGCGAGTTAGCCTGCCTCACCACTATAGCAAATCCAATTAATTTCCAGTTCATAATTAAGACTGCCACAACGTAATATTACGCCTCAAACATCGAAAGTCATTTGAAGCGACTATAGGTGTTCAGCTCATCCGATGAGTGGCCTGAGCGTCACTGGTTTTGGGCCCTCGTGTCACGTTCAAAACTTTGAACATCCCAAGCATGACATTTTTATCAAAGCCTCATGAGAAGTTCCATGAAGTCTAGGTTGAATCGACTCGAGTGCCGAAACACAAGGGCCTCGGCCGCCGGGACGAACTCCGGCAGAGAGCAACATCTCGACCGCAAAAAACGCATCAAATGAACGGGGAGTGAGCAAGGTGCTTGAGCAACATGTCCTCTGACACAATCACTTCTCAGACAACTATAGCGAAATCAAAAACTTCTGCCCCTCTTCCCATCACTCACAGAACGTCATAGCACACTTCGTACGGACGAAAGTCTATTGACACGGCTATAGGGCTTAATGAAAAGTTAAAAAACTGTACAATGCACTCGACATCTGGCGCGATGATCCGCTGAATATGACGTAGAGTTAATAGCTTTGAATTTTCAAAGTAATATTATGATTTCCTATGAAATGTATTGTTAGTTTCATTCTTGAAGATAACGTCATCCCGATTGGATATTATGCATTTTTACATGCCTCTTGATCTGCATGGTTATTTATGCGTCCTGAGTTTTGAGGCAAAAGGTGAACCTACTTTCTTGACGGTTTAGGTATTGACACTTAGGTATTTACTATATGTAAAAACAAGTTTACTCCTTCCTGTTCTTGTTCAACCCAAATATTTTTTGACGGAACTCCACATTCCTCTGCTAGAGCTTGAAGTTTCTTTTTACTCCGATGGATCAGCATCCAGTCAAAGAGTTCCATGTACCCTTGTGTAGGATTGTCGTCTGAAAAATTTCCAATCACCAATTTCCCATTCCTTTCGAGGCTTGGCAAAAGTCGCTTAATGACACGTTTGAAAAGTGAATCACTGAAATAATCAAATAATCCAGCGGACCAAATAAGCTGATATTTTTCCTGTGGCACAAAACGAAAAACATTCCGGTGAATAAAGTGAATGTGAGAGCGAAAATCGTGGCATAAAGACTTCGCATATTGAATGGCTTCGAGGTCTTGATCCACACAGTCAAAGGTGATGTTTGACGGCCCAACAACTTTTAGTGTTTCATACATATCCCTTCCAGGCCCACTTGCCACATTCAAGACTCTTGCCTGTTTTGGATATCGAGTTTTGAGTGTATAGATTTGTTCTAAAAAATATGAAACTCGGTTACGTACGGCTTGAGGAGCCTTATGTGTGTGGAAAAACCTATCCCAATTCGTCAGATTGGGATTTGAGGAGAGATAATGCTTATAAATGCGTTCAATGACCTCGAAGTCACCTGCATACCCATGGGGTTTGTGCAAGACAAACCCTTGAATCGTGTCTGTTGAGAGTGCCGCTCCAAATGCATGAAGAATTTCAGTAAATTGTTCTTGTGAAATCGTTCCCAGGTTCTTATGAGTCACTAAGGTATCCATCGATTTGTTCAATTCTGCATATTCCTTGGGTCTTGGTCCTCCATTTTCGACCATGGTCTTAATGTTCTTGATGGTTGTTTCTAAATAGAGCTGTTCAGGTTTCAGTTGTTCTACGTAAGTTTGCTGGGTAGAACTCTGGTGAGTGAATGGCGAAATGTGCATAGAATCCTCCTTGATAAGAATGCCAGGCCCAAAGAATTTTGGACGGAGCGACAAACGAAATGTGATGAAACTTGAACCGACTTTGAGAAGGTTTGTGTGCGGTCGTGAGAATTTCGGGGAGGTGCTGGAGAATAAATGTCGAGCCTCCTTTATCTTAGAAACCATCTAAGAAAGGAATGGTAACTCTTGGACCTGCCCGCACAATCAGGGTAGAAAATGTAAGATTTTCAGCTGTTACATTCGGTATGAATTATGGCAAGGATTTATAGGAATGAACGAAGACTTGAAATGTCTTTGGCACATGGGTGATTACACAGAGTAATACATGGTCGTTGAAAGACAAGTATGAAAGGTTCTTACCGTATACTCAAATCAATTGAGATGATTGAAAAAATAATGGATTCTGATGCTCTCTCGCGCGCACATGATTGACAATCGTAATGTGCTGTTCTGAAACGTTAATAAAGGTTAGCCGAATTCTTCTAGGATTGTCTAGTTAAGGGTTGCTTGGATTTTGAACGAAAAATAGTTTCTTCTACCTCTTCGAATATGAAGGCGTATAGAAGCTTGACTGTTGTTATTTTACAAGGTAGTGGACCTCATCGATTTGAACGAAAGGCAAGATCATACCAAGGTCTGTATCTTCATGCGAGAACGTGTACATCAAAGATTCGTGGGGGAGCAAATAACCTGTATACAGGATAATAATTTCAATTTGTTCGCCTTGGTCGACTTTTGTTTGTAGGATTTTCAGAAGTTTGTTTGAAGGGACTGCAATCATGTCATTCGGTAGGTTCATGGGTTTAAATCGTATAATTCCCCACTTGGTTTTAGTCAGCACGGGTCCGACAGCAACTCTAAAGCCTTGATGATGGATATCGTATTTTCGTAGGAACCCACTCCAAAAAAAGGCGATGCGTTGTCGAAGGAGTTGATGCCCATTTCTTGCTTCGTCGCGCGCTCGATTTAATGTAAAAATTCGTTCACCAAGCTCATCTCCTGGACGATCATGATAGACTTTCCATTCTGGAGGAAAGCCTTCTAGCTCACGTAAGAAGGCTTCCAGCTCAGATGCGGTGAACAGGGGACGAGTTGAAGGAGTAAGTAGTGTCTTTATCGATGACTCTGGAACATGAATGAGTCGGCTAACGCCTATAGGTTCAGTTGCAAAGGTCCAGGACAGTGTAATTCCCACGTTAGCCATAATAAGAAGGGATAAGATGGTTATTTTATACGTATAGTTTTTCATATTAATAAACCTAGAAAGATTTTTTTAAATTAGTGACAAATTCAACTGCTTGATGCGGAGTGCCGGAGCAGGATAGCATTAATGGATCGTATTCACTCAATTTGGCTATAACATAACCATATGTAAGCTGTGCAATGATTCTCGTGTCTGGCCTTTAACTATAGTTTCCAAATTGGCATGATAGAATGGCGAAAACATGAGTGTATTGAGCTAGGTAAAAAAGAATATGCCGAGGTATTGGTACGCGGTTGAAAGGGTGGCTTGGAGTTCATGATTATTTTCTGAGGTGAATCAATGGGGGAAATGAAACATAGCGATCATCCTTGGGAGCGCTATCCACGAGTTATTCTCTTTGATGGGGTTTGTAACTTTTGCAATGCTACCGTGGATTTTGTCATTCGAAGAGATCCGAAGCAAAAATTCATGTTTGGAACTTTGCAATCAGAACCAGGACAGCAAATCTTACAAATTAACAATTTTGATACGCAAGATTTTGAAACCTTTTTGTATCTTGAAAACGGGAAAGTTTTTACAAAGTCGACGGCGGCCCTGAGAGTGGCTAAAGAATTGACAGGGATGTGGCCTCTTCTCTATGTATGTATTGTCATTCCACGGACTATCAGAGATATGGTGTATCAGTTTATTGGACGTCGAAGATATCAGTGGATGGGGAAGCGAGGTAGTTGCCGGTTACCTGATGAGAGAGACCGTGCCAGGTTTGTCTAATGTTCATAGGAATTATTATTCGAATGAATCCCATGCAGCGAAGGATGTTGCAATCCACATCGGCCCCCCATACAATACCCGCGGTATAATGGGTCGTCCTACTTTGCCACGCATCAAATCTTCCCCCAAGCAGAAAAAGCTGACTAAAGCGAAAATCCCACGTCTCTTAGAAGCTAAAATTAAACGAAAATTCCAAACTCAATTATTAAAGTGGTATGCCGAGTTTGGCCGTGACCTTCCCTGGAGGAGAACGAACGACCCCTATAAAATTCTCGTGTCGGAGGTGATGCTTCAACAAACTCAAGTTGATCGGGTGGTTCCCAAATATCATGAATTTTTACAAAAATATCCAACCGTTGCCGATCTTGCCGCGGCTAAACCGCAACAGGTCAGAGAGACGTGGTATCCGTTGGGGTACAATATTCGTCCCTACCGTTTACATAGTATTGCCTGTGAATCAGTGGAACGCTATGGTGGAGAAATCCCTAAAGATCCTGATGAATTATTGTCGTTAAAGGGCATTGGGCGATACACGGCTGGAGCAGTGCGTTCATTTGCATTCCAAGAAGATGCTCCGATTCTGGATACAAATGTGATGCGAGTCCTGCATCGTGTGTTTGTGGGTGATGGTGATCCCAAGAGTCAAAAAACCAAATTATGGGCTATATCAGAAGAGTCGATTCCCAAAGGGAAAGGCTATGATTTTAACCAAGCGTTGATGGATTTTGGAGCAATGGTCTGTACTGCAAGGAAGCCGTTTTGTTTATTATGTCCGATGCAGAAATTTTGCAAGGTTTTTCCATATAAATCTTTGTAACTTTCAAGTTGCCATGAAGCCTCATGTTCAAGTTGGTGCAGCACTGATCGCACAAGATGGGTACTACCTGATTACACAACGCAAACCAGGGGTACATCTGGGTGGATTCTGGGAATTCCCAGGAGGAAAATGTCAGGATGGAGAATCACTGGAGGATTGTGTTTCTCGTGAAGTATTAGAAGAATTAGACATTGAGGTTAGCCAGCCTATCCATTTCATGACCAATCATCATGAATATCTCGAGAAAATCGTTGAGTTGAGTTTTTTTGAATGTTCAATCATTAGTGGGTTCCCGAAGACTGTAGAGTGTGCAGCCTTTTCTTGGGTGAAGCCCGAGAATTTTTCTGAATTCGAATTCCCTCCTGCTGATATTCCAGTCATTAATATGCTGCAGAAGTAAGGGTCTTATCTATCGTAACTGTAGAACTGTTTATGCTGATAGAATATGGCAGTGCATGTCTTAAAATGATGAGTGGAAGGGGATGAGTGATGCTAAGGAACTGGTGTGACTACTGGCGTAGGCCGCAAGATCTGGCAATGCCGTCCTGATATCTGGACCATTGATGTAAGGCTTCCTCCATTTGCTGTAATACAATTTGTTGTTGTTCCGCCTCTGCCGTATGATGAATGATCATGTCGTATATGGCACGACGATTGACGGGTTCGACGATCTGCTGAACGCGTATATAATCCATATGTTTGGGCGAGAGTCCTTGATATTGGACTAATGGATGTTTCATGATGATGTCTTCGATCTCGGCGGGAGATTTTGGCCCCTTGGGATGCATGACATCATCAGGATCCATCGGTGTGCCTTCGACAAAAACTGTTAAGACAGTGGCTCCGACAAGCCAGTCTTCATCGTCACAAAGTTGATCCAGCCATTCTCGGTAGATCCGGCTGCTTGAAAGAAGTTTCACATCACGAAATCCTGATCGGTCAAACCCTAGACCAATCATCATTTGTAAAAATAACTCCTGATGTGGTTGTTGGAAAGACAGACCTCCGGTCTCTTCCTCATAAATCGTGGTGGCCAGTCGTCGTCGGACTTCCCATGGTGGGTTTTTCCCCAAAATGCGTGCGAGTAAGACTGCAAAATCACGGATGTAGACGACATATTCTTGATGGTACAGTTGATGAAGATGCTCTTTGGTAATTGTGTTTCCGTCGAAATAGGAAGATGCCCAATGTTGCTTGCGTCGAAGAATATCAAATAATTTTTCACGGAATTGATCTGGGGAGAGAGTTCGCATGATGGTCCTTTACAATATGCAGGATTAGAAAGGAGAGATAACGCAAAGCGGAGGCCTGTACGATAGCCACACAACCATCAGCTACTTCAACCGGATTGCTTTTTGAATCCTATCATTTATAGAATACCACAGATTTTAGGGAGCTGTAAGTATATGGAAACAGTAAATTTAGGAAATCCAGATGAAATTCTTAACTTTTTAGCTGAGGTGTCTCTCAGTGGAAAAGGTGTGACCGCTGATAATTTGCTTGACTATGTTTTAGATGAAGGTTTTACGGAACCTACATATCTCCAAGCCAAGGGAGAAGATCCCGAGGCGTATTACAAAGGGCAGCCCAATGCCTGGGCGGTGTACCAGGTTCGTGAATGGAAACGTGTCTTAATCATTAGCGGCGGAAGTGGACGTGAGAGACGAGCTCAAATTACGGAAACTCCCTAAAATTTTGTCAATGTTCTCTTGCAGTTAGTTTTCTAATGTGTGATGGGATAAGGATCGACTCGCAGAATAAGCTGAAAATTACTTCCATCCACCGACTAACCGGTTTTCTTCAAAATATAGGTAGCGATGAGTGATGGTTCCAGCGTCTAGCCAATCCTCATAGACCCATTCTTCCCGTCTGATCCCTTTGGGTGTATAACTGACATTCATTTGATATGGTGACCCCCAAGCTTTCATGGCTTGGTCACGGGTCATTCCAACAATGACCTTTTTCTCCTGAACATGCTTTTCAAATGTGGGATCTAAGAGCGGGGGAATAAGTCCCCAGCCGATCATCCAGAGAAAAAACAGGGTCAAGCCGACATAGAATGTTATTCGAACTGGCCGCCGGCAAAGGAATGGGAGTGAATCAAGCTGAGGTTGAATGGGATCGTTAGCCAAGTTACTCAAGGTGCACTGCTAAAAAAGTTTGGATAAAGAGAAAAAATCTGAATTCGGTGTATGGTATCAGCAGTGATTTTCAAGGGTCAAGGAAGGTGCGTGGATGTTTCTTGAAGTGGAGAGTAATTTAAATTGTGAATCCTCAGTTTTTCTTCGATTTAAAGAGGTTTCTCCTCCGCTTCCTATCACGCACATTAAAGTCTATGATCGTCTTCCACAGGGGGAATGGTGTTCAGTCACAGGATGGTGTGAAGACACAGAACAGCCACTGTGTACTGTTTTCGCTCAAAAGGTGGAAGATTCAGGTGCTGGAATTGCCACGCTCATATTTGGAGGACCGTACGGGATTCGACTCAAGCTGGAACAGAACGCGGAGGCTTGGGATTTAGAGAGTGATCAGCAATGGGGGGAACCGTATTTATTACTCAGTGGTGACAGAGACATCAGGTACGTATAAATACAAGGAGAAAGCCTTAATTGCAAAAGTCAAAACGTAAAGTGAAAAACTAAACAGGGTGACTTACTTTCAACACGTCGCAGTTTTCCTTTTTATTAGTCCTCATACTGCGGCTTCGGAATGCTTTTATTTTTCTGATCAGGTTCTGGGGGCGGTTGATTCGCGACCTCTTTAGAAAATGGATTCAATATCGGCTCATGGGTGAGTCGTTGACCGTTTTTCACGATTTGGAGACTTTGAGTGGTAATTTCCATGCGGTCAATTTTTGCTTCGAGAGTCAGATGTTCTGGAAGTCCATTGATTGCAAACATTTGATATGCCAATGTCCACGGAAGACTTTCTCTGCCTTGTTCTTTTGAGATGAAAAATGCTTCTTTCGACGGTTTGCCTTTAAATATCAGCAGCCATAAGTTGGACCGAAACGCTGAGGCCGTCGATTCTGTGGGAGGTGAGAATTCGGAAATTAAGTCAGGGATTTCGGCCAGAGTGACTGCCGGAGTAAACTCAATTTCAACACGTTTCACGTAAAGCGTCGGTGTATCCTTTCGTTCATTCAAGTCAGGGGTATAGGCAAAGGAGTATCGAACTTGAGTCCCATCCCGATTGTAGGTGTACACATCTTCCCCATTTCCCGGTGCAACCAGATTACTGAAGTATTTTTCCCAATCTTGGAACGTATAATAACTAAAGACTCGTAAGGCAGCTTTTCGTGACCGCACCGCCATGGGCATGCCTAATTGGGTATGTAATTCAGTTTGTTTCAATCCGAGAAAGCCATCTTCAAAATATGGTTTTGCGAGACTGGGCGAAGGCGTAGGCAACTCAAGGAATGTGAGGGAAAGAGCGATGAAAAACAGTATAATTTTTGAATTTGTACGATATCTGAACATGAAGAAGGTTCCTATTTGGCATCGTATTTGTTACGGTCAAAAGAAGTCAAGAAAAGTAAATATGCTGCAGAGACGATTCAGTCGGTGAAGCCGATGCCGTCTTCATAGTGCTAAAGTAGGGAAGTCGACCGCTTGTTATGAATGTTGTTTTCTGAGGAGAAAGACTGAATGTCAAATTTAGAATCGTTGTTAGGCGAAAGAATTGTGGTGATGGACGGGGCAATGGGCACCATGATTCAAAAGCATACGTTGGAAGAGAAGGATTTTCGTGGGACTAGATTTGTGGATCATCCCAGTGACGTCAAAGGCAATAATGATCTGTTGTCCTTAACGCAACCGAAGATTATTCAAGCCATTCATCAAGAGTATATGGAAGCTGGGGCCGATATTATTGAAACCAATACCTTCAATTCCAATATCATTTCCATGGCTGACTATAAGATGGAGTCTTTGGCCTATGAATTAAACGTAGCCGGGGCACGAGTCGCACGCGAGGCGGTCAAGGCGGTTATGGCTAAAGATCCGAGTCGTCCGCGATTTGTCGCTGGTTCGATGGGACCCACGAACCGAACGGCTTCAATGTCGCCCGATGTCAATGATCCTGCCTTTCGGGCCGTCACCTTTGGCCAATTGGAAGAAGCCTATTACGAGCAAGTGCGTGGATTGATGGACGGCGGTTCTGACCTGTTACTGGTTGAGACCATTTTTGACACCTTGAACGCAAAAGCCGCGCTCAATGCCATTGATCGTTATTGCCAAGAACAGCAGCAGCACGTCCCAATCATGATTTCAGTGACCATTACGGACCAAAGCGGACGAACGCTTTCAGGACAGGTGATCGAGGCATTTTGGAACTCCGTATCGCATGCGAACGTGTTGAGTGTCGGTATTAATTGTGCCTTAGGTGCCAAACAAATGCGTCCCTACATTGAAGAACTGGCTGGCATTGCGCCGGTGTATATTAGTTGTTATCCCAACGCAGGACTGCCAAATGCCTTTGGCGGATTTGACGAGACCCCTGAACGGATGGGTGAGGATTTGAGAGATTTTGCCAATAATGGTTGGTTGAATATCGTCGGTGGCTGTTGTGGCAGTACCCCCGAGCACATTCAGGCCATCGCTCAAGCCGTTGAAGACCTCCCCCCTCACCAACCGGTGTCAAGCTCGCATGTGACACGACTGAGTGGGTTAGAAGCCCTGGCCATTCGACCGGAAGCAAATTTCATCAACATTGGTGAACGGACCAATGTGACGGGTTCGCCAAAATTCGCCAAATTAATTTTAAATGGAAATTTTGAAGAAGCCCTGGCTGTCGCTCGACAGCAGGTCGAAGGTGGCGCACAAATAATCGATATTAATATGGATGAAGGCATGCTGGATTCAGAAAAGGCCATGGTCCATTTTCTTCATCTCATCGCGTCGGAACCAGATATTTGTCGCGTACCCATCATGATCGATAGTTCCAGGTGGTCGGTGATCCAGGATGGGCTGCAATGTATTCAAGGTAAGGGTGTGGTCAATTCGATAAGTTTGAAAGAAGGGGAAGAGAAGTTTAAAGAACAAGCCCGAATCGTGAGGCGGTTTGGAGCAGCTGTGGTGGTTATGGCGTTTGACGAAGTCGGGCAAGCCGATACGGCTGAACGGAAAGTCGAAATCTGTACAAGAGCGTATAAAATTTTAACAGAAGAGATTAAGTTTGCTCCGGAAGACATCATTTTCGATCCCAATATCCTGACCGTCGCGACAGGCATTGAAGAACACAATAATTATGCCGTGAATTTCATCGAAGCCACCAAGCAAATTAAGGCCACGTTACCGCATTGTAAGGTCAGTGGCGGAGTGAGCAATATTTCCTTCTCCTTCCGTGGGAACAATGTTGTGCGAGAAGCCATGCACACGGCGTTCTTGTATCACGCGATTAAAGCAGGGTTGGACATGGCCATTGTGAATGCTGGACAGTTGGGTGTGTATGCAGAGATTCCCAAAGACCTTCTGGAATTGGTCGAGGATGTGTTGCTGAATCGACGTGAAGATGCGACGGAACGATTAGTGACATTTGCCGAAACCGTCAAACAAGGCGGGAAGGTTGTGGTGAAAGATGAGGCCTGGAGACAAGGCACGGTGCAAGAACGGCTTTCTCATGCGCTGGTCAAAGGCTTGGTGGAATATATTATCGAAGATGTCGAAGAGGCCCGTCAGCAGTATGACAAACCGTTGCATGTGATTGAAGGTCCCTTAATGGATGGAATGAACATAGTCGGAGATCTGTTCGGGTCAGGGAAAATGTTTCTCCCGCAAGTCGTCAAGAGTGCCCGCGTCATGAAAAAAGCTGTAGCCTATCTGCTGCCGTTTATGGAAAAGGAAAAAGAGGCGACAGGTAGTAGTGCCCAGGGTAAAGTGCTCATGGCTACCGTGAAGGGCGATGTGCATGATATTGGGAAAAATATCGTGGGTGTCGTCTTGGGATGTAACAACTACGAAGTCATCGACCTGGGAGTGATGGTGCCGTGCGATAAAATTTTGCAAAGAGCCAGGGAAGAAAAAGTCGATATGATCGGGCTGAGCGGTCTGATTACGCCGTCGCTAGATGAAATGGTCCACAATGCTAAAGAGATGAGTCGGGAGGGGTTCGATATTCCGCTCTTAATTGGAGGCGCCACAACAAGTAAGGCGCATACCGCAGTGAAGATTGCCCCAGGCTATCAACAACAGCCTGTGGTGCATGTGTTAGATGCGTCAGTCGCGGTCAACGTCGTACGACAATTGCTCAGCCCAGAGGGCAAGACCGCATTTATTGAAAAGGTCCAAGAACAACAGGCGCAAACGCGCGAAGCGTATAAAAACAAGCAGACGACAAAAAAGTTAATTTCCTTGGAAGAGGCGAGGAAACGGCGAACGGCCGTTCAATGGCAGGCCTCAGACATTGCCGTGCCGAGTTTTCTTGGGACGCGGGTGATTGACAATATGGCATTGGAGGACTTGGTGCCGTTCATCGATTGGACACCGTTTTTCCATACCTGGGAGTTGAAAGGGCGATATCCAAAAATATTTGAAGACGCCACTGTCGGAAGTCGAGCGAAGGAATTGTTTGACGATGCGCAAAAGCTTTTGCAGGAGATTATTGACAAGCAATTACTCAAAGCCAAAGGCATTTATGGGTTCTTTCCGGCCAACAGCATGGAAGATGACATTCAAGTCTTTGTCGATGAATCTCGAACCAAGGTCCAGACCACGTTTTACACACTTCGGCAACAATTAGAAAAACCCAAGGGCGACGAAAATTATGCGTTAGCAGACTTTATCGCCCCCAAATCGACAGGTTTAAAAGATTATATCGGAGGATTCGCGGTGACGACCGGTATCGGGGTCCAAGAACTCTGTAAACGGTTTGATGAAGATCACGACGATTATAATTCAATCATGACCAAAGCCTTAGCCGACCGGCTAGCCGAGGCCTTTGCCGAATGGATGCATCGGGAGGCCAGGAAAGAGTGGGGATATGGAACGGCTGAAAACCTCTCAAACGAGGAATTGATCCGTGAGCGGTATCGAGGCATTCGTCCAGCTGCAGGCTATCCAGCCAGCCCTGACCATACTGAAAAGCCCACGCTCTTCGAGTTGCTCGACGTGGAAAAACAGACAGGGATCACGTTGACGGAAACCTTTGCCATGTTTCCCACGGCCGCTGTCAGTGGGCTGTACTTCGCTCATCCGCAAGCTAAATACTTCGGAGTCGGCAAAATCGATAAAGATCAAGTGCAAGATTATGCCAAACGGAAGAACATGGACTTAGCCATTGTGGAGCGATGGCTAGGTCCGAATCTCTCCTACGATCCAGATTGAGCCCTCTTAACCCTCTCTCTAAAATAGGGAGAGGGCAGGATGAGGGTGAGAATATTCATTGTCGATGTAGGATAAGCATAGTATGCCTACCAATACCCGTATTTCGTATTCAGCTTTTAAATCATGCGGGTGATGCTTTCAGTTCATCACCCTAAAGAAGTTGAAGATATGACATGCCAGGGGGCCCATCATGGTTAAGAACGTTAAACTTCTTGAACAATTCGAACGGGATGAGATTCGAAACAGAAAGCCCGACGTCTACGCGAATCTTAAAGTCGTGGAAGGACTTCTTCAGGAAGCACACTATCTTGGTGTCTTTCGCGCGAAAGATCCCTTAGAAGGAATAGAAGTCGACATTCGAGTTGCGAAAGCCTTCAATGTTCGAACAATTGCTGATTAAAATTGCAAACGCACTCCGAAAACAGCAAATTCCCTATATGGTGATCGGCGGACAGGCGGTGTTGCTCTATGGTGAGCCTCGACTCACCAGAGACATTGATGTGACCCTTGGCGTTGGAGTGGACCACTTGAGCGCAATTGAAGGGTTGGTCAAGAAAATCGGATTTCAATCACTAGCCCCTGACACTGCCTTCATTCATGAAACCATGGTTTTTCCATGCCAGGATCAGGAGACTGGGATTCGGATCGATTTGATTTTTTCGCAGTCGGCCTATGAACAAGCTGCGTTGCAGAGAGTCAACGCGATCTCCTTTCATAAAACCGACGTGTTCTTTGCGTCGGCTGAAGATGTCGTGATTCATAAGGTTATCGCTGGCAGGCCGCGGGATATTGAAGACGTACGGGCTATTTTGTTGAAAAATGAAGATCTAGGTTTACATTCAAACGTGGCTCAAGGCTTTTGCCAAAGCACTTGATCAACCATATCTCGAACGATTTGAAGAATTACGCGATCCTTAGTCCAAATAGGGCAAGAATGAATACGAAGTGCTGAGTGCAGATAAATTTTCCTCTTTTTTTCAGGGCTTCGTTCAGAAGTGGAACGAAGGTGAGGGTGAGGGTGAGAACGTCAGCAGTAGATCAGCGACCCCGAACACGTGTTGCTCACTGGTTTGACCCATCCATGAGCGTTACCGACCCAAAATTTTCTTTCAGCGGAGCGGCGTACTCGTTATCGGTCCCTTTGATGTTGCCGGCCTGGACGGCTCTGGTCACTTTAAAGCGCACGCCGACCGGATTCTTTTTCGGAAAAGGAATCAATTCGCCCGTTTTCACCGCGAAAGCGTAGGCCTGGTGACTCTCGACAGACAGCTGGCGCTCGGATTCCTTTTTGTACGTCAGGTCGACTTTCCCGCTAAGGGGAATTTCGCCAACCGCTTTCGTCTCAAGACTTGGCGCGATGTCTTTACCCTCGGCAGAAGCAATCGTGAGACGCTGGGCACGATGCACTTCATAGGCCACATAAGCTTTTTCACCATCGGCGATGGCATTGAGGACTTCCTGGACGAGGGGCTTGGCCGTGCGGCGACCCAGGAACCGCTGCAGGTCCGCAACTTTTATCTTTTCAAATGTCGAATCAAGCTGATCGATTCGGACATGGTCGGTTAATCCTATCTTCACGTCAGGACTTATCTGAAACAGACTGTAGAAAAATGACAGCGCAACAGATCCATTCATAGCCCGTTCTTCCTTGTATCCGCTGAGAATGCCCTGGCAATGAGTTGCTGACTCGCAGTTGTCAATTGGAAGGATAGTGGAGCCTCGGTCTCTTTCAGTCAGATAATCCAGCACATGACCAGCCTGGTGAGCGGTTCCGTCCTCCCCCACTAAAATCAATGTGCCCGGTTGAACATCGGTCCGGAGAATGGCCAAGGGGTTGAGACCTTTCTCCGCAAAATACTGTTGGATGGCTTCTTCCGGGTTACAGCTAACCAGGCTGGTCATAAAGAACGCGAGGAGGCAACACTGGATACCTCTTGAAAGGTGGTTCAAAGTCGGGTGTTTGATTGTCATCAAGGAATCTCCTTAGTCATTGAAACAACCTTGACCTATTCATTGAGAACGTCGTTCTCTTGGTCTCAGTCTTTCAGCACGTTGCATTCATCACTCCGTCTTGTTTTCCGCCTCTTTCGCAAAAATACCAGGCAAAGCCTGTTTAAGATCCGGAATCAATGGAATGATCTTATCCTTGCGTTCAGCTTTCATCAGAAAATCGGCATAGTTAGATAAGACTGTCCTGGTAATGGGATGTTCCAGGCCAAGACTGGCTTTCATGATGCCATAGGCTCGCTGGTAGAGGGGCTCGGCCTCGGCGTACTTGCCTTGCGAATCATAGAGGCCCGCCAGGTTGTTGAGGCGAATGGCAACCGAGGGATGGTCGGCACCCAAGGCCGTTTCAGAAATGCGTAAGGCGCGCTGGTAGAGGGGCTCGGCCTCGGCGTACTTGCCTTGTGCCCGATAGAGGCTCGCCAGGTTGTTGAAGTCCGTAGCCAGCCCCGGATGGTTGGGACCAAGGGCGACTTCATCGATTTGAATGGCGCGCTGGTAGAGGGGCTCGGCCTTGGCGTATTGACCTTGTGCCCGATAGAGTTCCGCCAGGTTGTTGAGGCTTACAGCTAAGTCAGGATCACTGGCTTCGAGCGTTTTCTCTCGGAGGTCCAGTGCTTCTTTGTAAAAGGGCAAGGCATCCCTGAATTTTCCCGCTCTATGCCAGGCTTGTCCGAATTCGTTCAAGAGCGCGGGGTCTTTTGTGGGCTTGAGCCCGATACGTTTTTGATACCATGAAAGTGCGTTCTTGTAGTTCCCGGCATAGATCATATTTCTTCCGCGCGCCAGGTAAATTTTGGCAAGTTTTTCTTTATGTTCTTCTTCGAGTTTTTCGGCTTTCTCGAAGAATGCGTTGGCGTCTTCTAACCTACCTTCGGCTTGAGCTTTAATACCAAGTACATAGGGATCGTCATTCGTTGGGGTGAGTTGTTTGACCAGGAGTTGCGCCTCTTGAGGTATCTCAGGTTTCGCTGAATTCTCTGAGGCATCCGTCGGCATGGTAGGAATGAGACTCCGTTCCAGCGCCACCAATGTCAGCGCCTCCCGCGTGCTGGATTCCCATCGACGGACTTCTTCTCTTTTATACGCCAGAATAACTTCCTCGTGATGACCTCCAACCAACTGTGGTCGCATCTGTTCTTTGATACGCCCTTGTTTGTGCAATTTTCTTAGTTGATTAAAACTGTAGGTTTTGATTTCCCCAAAGCGAAGAATGCCGTCTCCATTGTCGTCGGCTTTTCGCCAATCTTGTCCCAATGCCTGTAAGATTGTGTGGGTGAACGCGCTAAGTTTTGATCCAGCTTCTAGTGTGACGGGATATGAATTTTGTGTTGTGGCGCTCGAAGTGAAAATGGTGGTTTTGGCTCCGACTTCTTTAAGCGTCAACGCGCCAGTGAATGCGCCTGTTCCACTAAAACAGGCGTCGATGATCAGATGCAGTTCTCCAAGATAGGTGGTGTTTCTTGCCGATTCAATTAAGTCTGCGACTTGAATTCCCAATCCATAGTCGAGGTCATTTTGTCCAGCGAGCTGGAGTGAGACGTCCTTGTCATTCGGGCTGGCCACGCCATGCCCACTGTAATAGATGATGACGGAAGCCCACTCTGGCAGATTGCGGATACGTTTGAGTGCGGCGTTGACTTCGTTCTTGTTGGCAGTTGCCCCGATTAACTGTTTTTCGACCAGCGGGAGGTAGCCTAAAGCCTCAAATTGTTTCGCCACCATATTCCCATCCGTCAGCGCAAATGGTAGTTCGGTTCCAGGCACGCCGGTTTGATCAACGGCGATGACCAGATAGTACTTGGCCTTTTCATTCCAGATCCGGAGCGGACCATCGGCCTGTTCAGGGATGGGAGTGGTTGAAGCGTTGGCTGGTGAGAAGGGAGCCCACAAGGCCAGAAGCCAAAGGGACCAACAAAATACGGACGCCCATCCGAAGATTCTTGTGACTCCTGGCGTGAGACCCATCCTTGGAACTCCTCTGATAAAATCACGTCAGCGTGAGTCAGTATAGCGGGCAGGGTTAAAAAGGCAAGCGGGTCTTGCAAGTCATAGACAGATCATGATGGGCTTTTGACAGAGTTCCGCATGCTGTTGATTTCACGCAAACTTTCTCTTTTTACATCGAGACTGTGTGAGTGATATTTGAAAAAAAGTTTACATAGACTCTATTTCCTGTACTATTTTGAAATAACTGGATTCTTCATGTTCTTTGCTCAGCGAGAGCTGGTACTCCTTGAAGATCGTTCTGAGGTGTGGTAGAAAATAGCCGTTTTGTGAATTTACCTTTTAAGATCGTTATGAAAGGTGGTGCGGCATCTCATCGGTTGTTCTTTATCTTGTAGCTTACTGAGCTTTTGAAGCCCCCCTCTAGCCCATTCGGACCCCCCGTGCGCTTATGAGCCTACAAGCCGTGTGAATTGTGAATAAGGTCATTTGGATCGAATCTCTATCGGTATGTTAAGCCATTTATTAAATAATTGATGATGTAATAGATGGCTTACTTTAGCCTCCTGAGACATCCTCGTTTCGAGTGAAAGGATCGCACGGATTACACATATGATTAAATCTCTTCTCATCGGTCTCGGAAGCTTTGTCGTTATTGGCGCATTGGTTTGGATGGGCAGTCAGACGACAATGTCTGAAGAGCATGTCACGGTTGCACAGGAACCGCTTGTGGCAGAAGATGATCGGGTGAATTTCCCAAATGGAGCTCCTTCTGCACATGCTAAAAATATGGTTGATACGTATTCAAGGGTAGCTGCAAATATACCTGACAGGGGCCCCTCTAGCGTTAAGGATTTGGCAGCCAAACGTGTGGATAGTGCAAGTCTTTCACGTGCATCTTCTACCTGTGAAGGTGCAGCAAGAGAATCCTGTGATGATGTCAACCTCTCTTCGCAGGCGACACTTGTCGGTCATACGGAAAATCTTGGATCTGGAAGTAAGCCTCAGAAACATATAGAGCCTTTGGCTCATGCCGATTTTGAAATGCCACATACGACAGATTCTCATACGGATAGGGCAGGGGGGGCAATTATTGGCAATCCCGAAGAAGATTTAGCCGAATCAAGCCGAGGTCTCGAGGAAGTCTGGGATCACGCGATCAATGCGGAGCCAATTGCAGCAGAAGGCGAACGGTTGATACCCAAAGGCGGGCAGGATAGTCCTCGTTACGATATTTTCGCCATGTCGGCAGAGTCAGAGTCTAAGCCTGGCACTTCCCACATGAACGTTGTTGATAAACAGACAGCTTCTGATCAAGAGGAGTCGACTACAAGGCCAAACTCCAAAGACGGAGGATATCGATGGGATGAGATCGGGATTCGTGGTGGATTTAATGCCGAATTTGTCGCGATTCCACCGACCGAAAAAGAAAATTTTGAGCAATTTGATATTTTCGGTTCAGTCAGATTTCCTAAGCAATATTATTATGATTCCGGTTGGGAAATTTATTTTCGAATGAATGGGTCGTTAGGTGCCTTACGCGGTGATGGCGAGCTTGGATTCATTGGAACAGTTTCTCCTGGAATTGTGTTTTGGTATCCAGCCTGGAACATTAGCATCAATGGTGGGCCTGGGCTGGCCTATGTGAGCCGAGAAAAGTATGGTCGGCAGGATCTCGGAGGTCCCATACAAATCGTAGGGCAGGGGGGGCTCACATATTATGTCACCGAGCACATTGGGATCGGCTGGCGGTTTCACCACATCTCGGATGCTGGTATCTGGGGGTCAGATAATCGTGGTGTCGATGTGAATCTCTTCGAATTGACGTATAAGTTCTAGCGAGGTATCTATTGAGCGAGAACGTTAATCTTCATATCGTTTCCCGTCTTCCCCTGACCACTTCGTAATCCCAATTTCTTGAGACTCCCACAACGCTTCTATCTCTTGAGCCGCGAGATCAGATTCTTTTTGTGCATCAGGTTGACTGCCTGCGTCCTTGGCTGTCGTGAGTATCGGAGCCGGCCCGTTCCCTCGCGGCGTATTTTTTTTTAAAGCATTCGTTGGCATCGGTGTTCTCCCTTCCATTACTCTTTGCAAGTGCCATTATCATCCATCATAGCTCAATCACTTTCAAATTGTCTCTGCAAGATTTCTGATTAAATTGTTCTGCGGACATAGAACTCACATTGATTCCTCATCGTAGAGGTATTCACAAGAATGCATCAGGTTGATTGCGGCACTTTAAGAAAATAACGGATAAAATCGATATGAATACTCCAGCTCATCTACTGGTAAATCTAGCCGTGCTTGGTCGTGATGAATCCCCGCGATACCAATTTCATATCCTTATAGGCGCCTTACTTCCTGATGCGCCGATGTTTCTCTTTTATTTTATTGAAAAGGTGATTCGTAAGATTCCGGAGCATGTGATCTGGAGTCATGATTACCATCTCGGGTCTTGGCAAAACTTTTTTGACAGCTTTAATTCCATTCCCTTTATCATTTTGGGGTTGGTCATCGCTTGGAAGTCCCATTCTAGAGCTGGTCAATTTCTTTGCATGAGCATGATGCTTCATGTGATTGGGGACTTTCCGCTTCATCATGATGATGGGCATCGACACTTTTTCCCCTTTTCCGATTGGCGGTTTGAAAGTCCCGTTTCCTACTGGGATCCTCTGCATTACGGTCACATTGTGACTGGAGGAGAAGTGTTCGTCGTCTTGATTTCTGCCATCATTGTGTTTCGTTGTTCAATGTCAGCCCTAACGAGGTGGTTTGTGGTAATCGTCGGCGTTTCCTACATTTCGTTTTTTGGGTATGCGTTGTGGGTATGGGTATAATGACGTGTGTTTTCTCTCTCTAATCAATGAGAGACCAAGGAGAGGGTGGGTTGCTAGACCTTGAAGAGCAAAAAAAACGCGCCTCCTCACATGTCATAAGTGAAGAAAGCGCGTAGAATCAGATCAAGGCAAAATGCTATGACATATTCGCCAGCGCCGGTTCTTTGAGCATATCCAATGTCTGGTTTGTGTCAGTGACGATGGTTTGAAGAGCTTGAGTAATCCATTGGTAACGCTCTTCGGCCCAGTGATTGAATGTTGTCTCGGATTCAAAAACGAGATCCCAGGCGGGTGCAGAGTCAAGAAGCAGAAGTTGGTGTGGCTGATTCTTTCCAGGAAAATAGACGACGAGGACGGCTGACTTTCCAATAAGACTAATATCGGTGAACATGTGAATCATCGCTTCTGTTGGCATGTCAGTTGTTCGAGAGGCTGCTTCCACAATAGGCCCATAGACTCGATTCAAAAATTGTTGCGTGGCTTCATAGGGGGACTTGGAATGGTGAAGTTGAGCATTAGGGGAATCTCCAAGAAGATTCGTGGTGACATAGTCGAGAGCTTCCCAACTTGGAAGGGCCCCTGAATTCACGAGCGAGTCGATGAGATATGACATCCAATGTTTTGTCTCTTTTGCGACGCAATTAGTCATGGGGCGATCCTCACATGTTGTCCCTTTGGAGGGAATGGGTTAGGGATTAAAGGAGTTAAAACGAGCGGGCGGGAATCAGAGAAAACGCTAACCTGATACGCAGCCAGTCACAACCCTGTAATACTATAGATAATTCATGATTCTGTCAATGAAATTTTGCCCAAAATAAGGAGTCTGCTTGGGGCCTTGACCATGTATTTTCTTCGGACATAGAATGGGCCATCAGTAGAATTTCTAAATAGAAAACACTCGTTGATAGTTCATGGTCACTCTCTGTATCGGCCTTCATTAAATCTGACTTAATTTATTGTTGTAGAAGGGCTAACTTATGAGGATTGATTACAATAAAGGAGGCTTATTAACACCGACATTGATTCAGCCTGCGCGGGCTGTGGATAAGCAGATGCCGGAACGTCCGAGTAAGGTCATGTTGGTGTTTCCGCCAGATTGGTTTCCCTCAGAGCCGTACCTGAGCCTCCCGACCCTCACAGCCTTTATCCGAGCAGCTGGTCATGACGTTGTTCAAAAAGACGTGAACCTTGAAATGTATGACTGGTATTTCAGCGAGGACTTTTTACGAAGAGTCTTGAAGCGTGTCCCACAACAATTAGATAGATTGAAAAAGCTTTCACGCGTTCGTGATCTCACTGAAGCCGAGGTGGATCTTCAGATCGCCTTGTGCGAATGCACCAGAAACCGTATTGGTGAGTTGGCGGAAAAAGCCGAAGACGCGAAGCGCATTGTTCGCAGTCCTGATCTCTATGACATTAATAAATTGGAGTGGGCTATCAATGTGTTTCGAGAAGTCACCGCCACGATTTCTTTAGTCTACGCTCCTGCCAGAATCTGTATGCCGCCGATGGAAACGGATTTGTCCTATAAAGTCTTTATGTCGTCTGAGATTCTTGAAGCCGTAGAAGATACGCAAGTCAATGTGTATCGGGATGTGTTTGAACATATTCTCAAGCCAGCTATTGAAGCCGAACGACCGGAAATAATTGGTATTTCGATTGTTTTACAACAACAGCTTTTTTCATCCATGACATTTTGTGCCTTAATCAAAGAGCATTTCCCGCATATTCATGTCACCATTGGCGGTAATACGGTCACGCGTCTGCGCGATGTGCTGCCCCAGTCGCCAAAGTTGTTCGCGCTATTCGATAGCGCAGTTGTGTATGAGGGAGAAACCGCTTTTCTTCGACTCATCGAGGCCATTGATGAGAAGAGTGCGCTGGCCGATGTTCCGAATTTGATTTACCGAGACGCGGATGGCATTCATGTCAGCACAGCCACCTATGCTGAAAATATGTCGGAACTGCCTCCACCAGACTTCGATGGATTACCGCTAGAAAAGTATTTTGTTCCTGATCGCGTCCTGCCTTACTTGGCAACGCGAGGCTGCTACTGGGGACGATGTGAATTTTGTGATCATGGAGAAGGTTACACGGCGGGTTATCGGACAAAGAAAATTCAAGAAATTATTCAGGAAATTTCACATCTCAAGGAAAAGTATCAAACCCGCCATTTCCATTTTACTGATGAGTCCTATCCGCCGGCCCTATTTCGAAAGCTTACCAATTCGCTCGTTGAACATAAGATGGATATTGCCTGGACCACGCATATTCGGTTTGAAAAAAGTTTGCTTGACGATGAGGTGTGGCAAACGGCACAGGAGTCGGGGTGTAAGTACCTTCATATGGGCTACGAATCGGGAAGCGAGAGGGTGCTTCAACTCATGGATAAAGCGACCACTCGCGATGTGATCCAGCGAAGCTTAGAGCTTTCTTCTCGTCATGGGGTTTGGAACCATATTATGGGATTTTTTGGATTTCCTGGGGAGCGCTACGAGGATGCCAAGGTCTCCACGCAATTACTCGAGGATAACAAGGAGCATGTTCATTCAATCGGGTTCGGGACGTTTGATTTGAGCAAGCATACACCAGTTGCCAAAAATCCTGAAAAATTTGGCGTGACGTTTTATAGGAACCCTGAATGGGATTTGGCGCTCGATTATTACTTTACGGTGAAGGATGGGCTGGGTGTTGAAGATGCTGAACGGGTGTTTGAAGAATTTGAACGTGATCATTATGAAGGATGGGATCTCAAGATCTTCATTCGTGAATATGTGTTTCTCTATGTCGCCCATTTTGGAACGAACAAGATCCCTGCGTTACAGTTCAAAATAGCACCGGAGGACACGACGCTGGCTTCGGTCTCAGGGTGATAGCGAATATGAATAAATACCAGAAGAATAGTCATGACAAGTTTGGCGTTGCGTTCCGCTTCAATTATTGCCTTTCATTAGTATCGGCTATAACACTGTAGGACCACAATATGTCATCGAGTTTAATCCAAGTCGACACATCGTCTGTTTCTCAAAAATCCAGGAAGACGATGAAGACTATGTTGCTCTTTCCACCGGAATGGGTGCCGACTGCACCTTATTTGGCCTTGCCGAGTCTCACGGCTGTGCTACGTGAACATGGGCATCAGGTGATCCAAAAAGATGTCAATATTGAAATGTACGATTGGTTTTTTACCGATACATTTCTTATTTGGGTAAAAATGCGGATGGATCAGCAACAAAAGTTGCTTGAGAACATGGCACAGTCTGGCACGTCATTATCTGAGCAAGAGACTGGACAACTGAATGCTCTCAGAGCGAAAGCTGAAGTTGATGTGATGGAGTTGGCAAACCGAGCGGAATGGGCGAAGTCCGTGACGCGTGGAGAAGAGTTTTATGATGCCGAGAAGCTTGAGTCTGCTCTGAATGTCTTTCGAGAAGTCATGCATTACATCTCGGCAGCCTACTATCCAGCCTCGCTTGTGTTTTATCCAATGGAAAGCAATTTAGGCTATCGGCCTGGTGTGTCCAAAGAGGTATTTGCCTGTTTGGACGATGAGCAGGTAAATGTTTACAGAGATGTGTGTCAACAATTAGTTCTTCCCGCTATAAGCAAAGAAGCCCCTGATGTGGTCGGGGTATCGATTGGCACGCAAATGCAGCTTATGGCGGGCCTGACGTTTTGTAAAATGATCAAGGCGGCGTTCCCGCATATTCATGTCACGGTTGGCGGGAATGTCATTACGCGGCTACAAGAAGAAATTTCCCAAAAAGAGGACTTTTTCACCGACATTTTTGATTCCGCAATCATGTATGAAGGCGAACATGCCTTACTCTGGTTGCTGGAAGCCTTAGCTGGAGAACGAGACTGGAGTGCGGTTCCGAATCTTATGTATCGAGGTCAGAAGGGTGTCCAGGTGAGCGAGGAGGTCTATACCGAAAAGACGACGGCACTCCCGTTACCGGATTTTGACGGGTTGCCATTAGATTCCTATTTTGTGCCAGTTCGCATTCTGCCGTATCTTGCCACGCGCGGGTGTTATTGGGGAAAGTGCACGTTTTGTGATCATGGTCAGGGATATTTTGACCAGTATCGCGGGAAACCGGCTCATGACGTCATTCGTGAAGTTGCGGCATTAAAAGAGAAATACCATGCGGAGCACTTTTTGTTTGCTGATGAATCATATCCTCCTGCACTGTTCAAGAAAGTTGTGCAGATGCTCGTGGAGCAAGATGTCGGGATCAAATGGACGACGTTGATTCGATTTGAAGAATCATTACAAGATCCGGAAATTTGGAAGCAGGCGGTCAAGGCCGGTTGTTGTACGCTCTACTATGGTATGGAATCGGCTAATGAGCGGGTCCTTGAGCTCATGGATAAGCACGCGAAAAAAAGTGTGATTGAAAATAACTTACGAGAAGCTGCCAAAGCCGGTATCTGGAATCATGTGATGGCTTTTTACGGGTTTCCAGGCGAGACCCGGGAAGAAGCCGAAGATACGCGGCAATTTCTTCTGGATAATAAACGGTACATTCATTCAACGGAACTCTTCTACTTTGTCGCCTATCGCCATACACCCATGGTGCGCCAGCCTGAAAAATTTGGCATTACGATTCACAAACAAGAAGAATACGATATTCCGTTAGATTATTATTACACGCTCAATGATCCAACAGGGGTGAGCTGCATCGATGCGATGCAGCTGTGTGAAGAGTTCTACCAAAACGACTTTGAACCCTGGGCTGTTCGAGTCAACGCGAGAGAACATGTCTTTCTGTATATTTCAAAATACGGTTCCAACTATCTTCCTCAAATCTATGCGACGAAAGCCGGCCGTGAGATTCAGCGAACTGATGGAGTGCAGGGTCTAATTACGTGGCCGATGGCCAAAGCGGATTCCTCTGAAAAAGATGGCGATGCTGGGATGAGCCGGGTGGTGAGTCATGCGACGCCCTAATGTCGACGATGCCTCTATGGTGCGGATTTTTCCTCGTTGTGTAGCCAATCTTTGAGAACTTGATACGCCGAGTGAATTTCTTTGGTTTTGTCTTCTCCTTTTTTGTACATTTCCATGTATTTTTTCGGGTTATTGGTCAAGCTTGCATAACGATTGGGATGCCACGTGTGTAGCAGTTTCCGGTATCGTTCGTTCAGCCGATCTTGGTTTATGGTTTGTGGAAGTTCAAAAAGCTCTAAGGCTTGTCGAATGCTAATCGTATTCATTGCTGATTCTCCAAAGAAATGCTCTCAAAGTAATTCTTCATCTGTCAATAAATGGACGAAATCTTCTTTCCGTAGAAACACGAAACAGTCTCGTGGCATCTATGGAAACTCTATAAACATTCATAAGAAACTCAACTCTCAAAACTTTGCTGGTTTGAGTAGAATTCTGTATGATAGTCCAATCAATAAAGCCCAATCCAGGTTATTAATGCACGTATAGAGGAATTGTCACTCGATTCTTCTTTGTCCAAGATGGACTCAACTACCCGCTACCTGCCTTTTTATCAAGCTGATGTTTTTACGGATGTGGCCTTCGGCGGCAATCCTGTCGCGGTGTTCCCTCAAGCCATAGACCTATCAAATAGAGAGTTTCAGCAGATCGCGCGAGAGATGAATCTTTCTGAAACAGTGTTTGTATTACCACCGAGTCAGTCTGACGCGAATTTTAAACTTCGCATTTTTACTCCGACGCATGAAATTCCATTTGCTGGCCATCCTGTGTTGGGAACGTGTTTTGTCCTGGGTGTGCGACGGGAACTTGCTATTGAAGAACCCATCACACGCATACACTACGAGTGCAATATCGGAGTTTTCCCTGCCGAACTCTATGTCCTCAAGGGTACCATTGATCGGGTCGTGATGTCGCAGCCTGCGCCTCAATTTATTGAAGTGGTTGAAAAGGTAGAAGATCAGTTTGATATCGCTCAGTCACTTGGTCTCAAGAATGCTTCAGTCAACCATAGCCAGTTTCCCATTGAAGTCGTCTCGACAGGCTTGCCGGTTCTTATTGTCCCGATTCGGTCGTTAACCGCGGTCAAATCGATTGTTCCTGATCATAATGCGATTATTGATATTTGTGAGCGTTTTGGAGCAAACGGCATTATGGCGTACAGTACGATGACCGTTGATGACGCCTCGACAGTCCATACGCGTATGTTTGCGTCACCAATTGGAATTGAGGAAGATCCGGCAACGGGAAGTGCGAGCGGCGCGCTAGGAGCCTATCTGGTGAAAAATGGTGTGGTCGAGGTGGGCCCCACGACAGAAATTATCGCAGAGCAAGGGTATGAAATCGATCGACCTTCACGTATCATCATTCAGGTTTTTTCTGATGATGATATGATTCAAGCCGTCAAAGTCGGCGGACAAGTGGTGATGGTGGCTGAAGGGAAGATGATGTATTGAATGTTGTCAAAGTAAATCATGCAATAAATCCTAATTGACTACTTTCGCATTTCGCCAACAATGTGCCCCATTTCTGAGAGGAGCAGTTCTTCCATGGCAAGTTGTACAACCCCTTTTGAGCGGGGACTGCAAAAATCACCTTCTCGCGATACAGGCCGGCTGTCGCCCGGCTTATAGTCGTTTCAGTTATACCGAAACGATACAGTCCAACTTGTACGTTGAGCTGGAGCGTATTTGTATTCGCTATAATCCAAGCGGGTATAACCTTCCGCATGTCTGAGGTGAGTAATCGCGCAAGGTTAGTTGATTGGCCTCAGCTGGAACTTATTTGGATTCGCTATAACTTGGCTGGCGAGCTTATTTCTTTGTAGCTCCATCATTGAAAAATCTCTTCAAAGTCATCACGGCGTTTTTCAATGACGCGGCGAAATGTTTCGAGTGCAGATGACTCGTGTCGACAGGTTCGCTTCTACACTTCAACCAAAAACTTTTTTGATAGTGAATTTGAGATTGATGTGAAGGAGGAAACGAATAGGGGGGAGGTTACGCCCATAAATTTGGTAGAAAAATCTTCAGCTCTGGCCAATCTGGATGGATAAGGTTTGAAGATCCCTGACCTTGCATGACGAGTTCGAACGTGTCATTGGCTAGACGGTAACATTCCACTCTTTGCATTTCAGGGTCTACAATCCAATAATTACGAACGCCCAGTGTGGCGTACCGCTGTGCTTTACTCGTTCGATCATACTCCTTTGTCGAAGATGAAAGTATTTCAACGAGTAAGAACGGTGCTCCTTCAATACCTCGCTCGGAAACTTGCTCGGGATTGGTCACGAGCACGATATCGGGTTGTACCACATCTTGCTCTGAAAGAATCACATCGATAGGCGCGTCGAAAACCTCCCCACGGCCAGTATCACTTCGAGCATCCACTGAAGGCGTTATGATACTCGTTGGTGGAGTGGACTGGGGGCAGGTGTCACGTGAAGATCACCGTCTAAGAGTTCATATTTCTTCCCATCTGAAGGGATATGAACATAATCCGAATATTCAAGTTTCGTTTTTAACCCTATAGTGCTCATACTGTCTTACCTTTTTTATTATTATACTTTTCTGGACCTGGAAGCAAAAGGATCAGCAAGGCGAGAATACCTGCTAAAGCGGTAATCTGATGGCTGAGGGGAGCAACGGGATAGAGAAGGATGGCTGAGAGGCCGTTAGAGAAGATTTCTGACATGCAAAGACATGACAAGCCTGAAGAAAGTGAATTTACTTCCGCATTTCGCCGACAATGTGCCCCATTTCTGGTAGGATCAGTTCTTCCATGGCAAGCTGTACAGCCCCTTTTGAGCCGGGGACTGAAAAAATCACCTTCCCGTGATACAGTCCAGCCGTCGCTCGGCTCAGTATGGCCGGTGAGCCAATTTCTTTGTAACTCAAGTAGCGAAAAATCTCACCGAATCCGTCAAGTCGTTTTTCAAGTAACTCATCAATAGCTTCAAAGGTGGCATCTCGTCGTGAGATGCCAGTTCCGCCGTTGATGATGACGGTTTCTATCGAATCATTCGAGGCTGCCTCGCTTAATAAGCGTCTGATTTCTTCCGGTTCGTCTTTGATGATCGTATATGAACTCACACGATGGCGGCGTTGGTTGAGTAGTTGCTGAATAAGTTGACCACTCGTATCCGTTTCTGGAGTACGAGTGTCGCTACAGGTAATGACCATGCATCCAATCTCGTGAGGCCCCTGGTCTTTATGTTCAATGTGAGACGGGTTTTCCGAATGACCGGGTGTCGATGAACTGTGGGTGTGGGAATGATCAGCCATGGCTATCCTAAACGATCACCCCCAGACGGCATCCGGCTTTAAGTCAGCTACAGGCTTTCCACCTTTAATATGCTCATCGAGGATTTTTGCGACATCAGTTTCTTTAACTTGTGAATACCAGGTTCCATCTGGGTAGACGACGACAGTTGGACCTTGTTCACAAGGTCCAAGGCATGTTGATCCTGTCACCAACACCTCACCAGGTTGCACCCCGCGTTCGATCAATCCCATATTTAAGGCCATGAGGAGATTCTGAGATCCAGCGGCACCACATGACGGTTTAGGATGGCCTGGGGGACGGGAGTTTGTACAGACTAAGATATGATATTTAGGTTTCGGCATAAGGGATTCTCCTTTATTTGGAACAATGACTTAGGATTACGTGAATGGGTACATTCCTCTGAAGTGCTGGGCGATCGAAAACTATATCGCCCTAGGCTGGCTGTTAGCGAGGGCGAAAGATTTGCCACATTTCTAGGCATTCATCCGGGAGCTTCCAATGCCGGACTCCCGTAAGGATCCAATCTAAATAATGTTCTTTAGCCTTAAATTTCCCTATGGCCTGTGCAGAATGAGTGATGACTAGTTCTTTCTGCTCATCTTCTTTAACGACATTCACTTCTAAATGCCGAAATGCGCCTTCAGGAAGGTCACCTTCAAATTTATCGAGTTCTGTAAGGTCTTCTTCTGTAATATCAAAGACGGCTCCCCATACGCGTTCACCTTGAGAAGGCATGATGGTGGCTAATCCGCAGCGCCATTGAGAAGACCATCGAGAAAATTGAATCGTGTGGTCCGGCAGATAGGCATGATAAAGCCATTTGTGCTCCGGAGCTCGACGTTTGAGCTGAACAGGATTCAGATTGTCTGCATATACAAAAAATTTCATGATGTGTCAGTCGCAAGTCTAGTGAATATTACTGTGCGTCTACTATTACCACAGTGCCTTCTAGAATTGTCAAGAATATATAGATTTCTCGGAATTTTTTCAGGAGATTGGGAGGTTAGTCCACTGAATAGGTACTGCCAGGAGGAAAATCTGCCGACGATGAAAAAGTACGGATTTGTGAAACCCTAAACCTGTATAGGAGAAAAAAACTTAGGATTTGAGCTTGAGAATTAAGCTTTCATGTTCCTGATCAAGCTGCCATTCAAAGTTATTCAGAAAGTTTAGCCCTAAGAGACCGCTAATATCTCTCTGCGATAAGTTTGAGAAATCCAGAATGGCCACTTGCAAGTTATTGAGTTCTGCCTCTCCTGATCGAATCGTTTGGACGTGAGTGAGCCAGGCGGTAGTGGTTCCATTGGCTGTTTCGGCCGAAATCGGAGCGTAGCGTGGATCAGCGGTCAGTCCCATGTCAAAAGCTAAGTTCTCGGATAGACTGGTCACGGTAGCGCCAGTGTCGACGATCAGGTTGGCAGAGTATAGCCCATTGAGTTCAACGGAAATGATCCATCCTCCTCCATTTTTTTTGAGTGGAATAACGACATCTCCTTCAAAATCATTCGTCAATGTCGTTGGTTGTTTTTTGGAATTGGACAGCGCAGCCACAACGGTATCGACATCAAGATTCTGTAACGTCTCAGGTCCCCATCCCCATTGTTTCAAGACATAGTGCTGGCCTAATACAAGAATGGCGAAAACGATAGCCCAGCGAATTAAGGGAGTATTCATCGGTTACATATTCAGTAGGATCATTTGAATTCTGTCGAGGTCAGGACTGATTCATGAAAGTGACGGTAAATATACCGTTCTCCTCGGCTGATCAATTCCAGTGCTTGATTTCTTCGATAGGGAACTCTCTTGCCTACTCTACGCGAGTGATGTAAGCACTTAGTTCCGTAAACGATAAAATGTCTCGAAGGTCTTATTCTGGAAATTCGTAAAAATTGCCTAGAATAAAGGAAATTCTTGCCTGGTATATTCGTGTCTTTCTTGTTATTCGCAAGTCCTGTTGAATCTTCTTCAATATTCCCAGTTTCTCATCCTTGGCATAAAGCTTGAACCAGATTTTATCGAACGGCATCAGTCTGTGAAGATGGGGTTTTTTCATGAAGAAAAACGAGAGCGTCAGAAAAGTAAGACGCGTGCCTGGAGTGAATGATCGCGGCTCAGTTTTAGTCGAGTTTTCTCTTATTGCTGTCAGCCTATCCTTGTTGATTGCTCTGGTTGTTGATGTGGCACGAATGGTCTTTGTCTCTCAACTGTTGCAAGAGACAGTCAGAGTCGCCGCTCGAGAGCTTGCCCTGTTTCCATTGTCTCCAGTCATGACGTTTGAACAAGCGCTACAACACCCGCAAGTGAAGAGTCGAATATATGACCCAGCCGCGTTAGTCATTGAGGTCGATCATTTTACAGACTCGTATCGACTGGAAAAGTTTTTAGATGGATTGCCAATTGTTAATCGTATGCTTCGTCCCTTAATGAAGGTTGAACACATCATGCTCGACGGAAGTACACGAAAGGTTCTTCGTTTTCCAGGAATTGTCGTGCAAGATCGTAAACGGCAAACTGATTTGAATTCCTGGTCTGTGAGTGTGCCATACCAAGGAATGTCAGGGGTACTAAATGGTAAACACATCAATTGGAAGCCGGTCTTGGAGGAGGTCAGAGGAAATCCCGAAGATCCGAACTCTGGATCATTTAGCTTGGGGCCATCTCAACAGGGAGCACTTGCAGGGCTCGTAGCTTTACGAATCAATTATCCGTTTCAGCCACTGTTGATGAATTGGCTCCCCCAATCTGTCCTGCCAGACTCTGTGAACATTTCGTCCGAAGGGAACTCCTCTTTTTCATCTGATCGTCCTGAGCCCAGTGAACGACAAATGGGAGGACCGTCTTTGACCAATACACCAAATCGTGACAGTTTCCGCTCAAGTGTCCATGGCACATTGAAGGAGTATCCGCATGTTCTCTCTGCTCAAGCCGTTTTTCGGCGAGAAGTGTTTCAGTAATTATCTATTTATGTGAAGAGTGTTCAGAAAGATGCGTCAGGCCATGAACAGTTATCAATCAGTAGCCATGAAGACGACGAATTTATGATTTTTCTCATCATTACAGTTTTGGCTTGGGGCATTCTGAGTGTTGGCATGTTGGGAGTGGAGTGGGGATATAGCGCATGGGCACAAGCTCGTTTATACACGACAGTTCAATTTTTAGCTCTCGACTCATTTTCCAAGTCTCAAAATCGAGAACAGAAAGAAGCGATTATCGGAATGATCATGGGACCACATTCATCGACAAAAGTGGAAGAAATCTTTTCTCGCCCAGGAGTTACTGAGATTCGACTCGCCAAGGATTTTGGATGGCCGTTACCGTCCTTGTTGAGAGGGAATTCTGTTCATCAACCATCTTCCGTTTTGGGAGTTGCCAGTTCAGCAACGGCGAAATTGCTTCCAGCTAGGCAGGTTGGCTTACCGCAATCAGGTCATCTTGCGCTACTCGGTGCCTTGCCTTGTGCTTTAGATAAAGAGGCTTGGGAAACCATGTCTGAACAGAACCCGGTCGCTGTGCTGGTCAATGCATCGGGAGAAATCCTTATTCATGGAAAGCCGATTGGCCACTTTGGTCAGCTCCTGACACATATTGGACAGGCTGTGTCTGATCCCCAGCTATTCAAACCTCTGCAAGTACGTCTCGATGGATATGTTCCAATTTTTTCAAAAATAGGAAAGATCAATCGTGTGGTAGGGTTTGGACGTGTTCAAATTTACGGCACCTATCCCCATGTGTGGCTTCGCAAGCAAGTGATCATGACCAGGAGTCACAATGCATCGACACAGTTAACGGGTGAGCGACCAAGCTTAAGTCAACAAGATCTTGCTCAGGTTTTTTCGGTGAATCGCACACTTAAGGGAGCTGTCCTTGCTCCAACTCTCATCTAAGAGGAATCAGTATGGATCAGAATATACAGATTTTAGTCGTTGGTGAAGATAAAGGACTTCAGGGAGAATTTGAGGCTGCCCTGCAAGGAGTGAGTCATCGTCATTGCATTACGTCCTATGCATCTGATTATCGGCGCGCTGAAGAAATGGCATTGAATCGGCAGCCAAATTTAATTTGTGTTGATATGGAAAAAGACTTTGATGATCTCAAGAGATTTACTCATGAGATTCATCAGATGCTCCCAGAAACGACAGTGGCTGCGATGTATCGGCCGGATCAATTTAGCGGTGAGCGCTCAGAGAGTGCGGTGGTGATCGATGGGGTTCGCGCAAAAATTCAAGATTTTTTACGACATCCATTGTCGAGTACAGAACTGAGGCAATTGCTTGATCGTCTGTATACTCCTCGGATCGCGACACCCGCATCTTCCGGGAAGTTAGTTTCTTTTGTGAGTAATAAAGGGGGCGTTGGGAAGTCTACGTTAGCCGTCAATGCGGCCTGCCTTCTTGCGACACGCCATCCAGGCCGAGTCTTGTTGATCGATGCCTCTCTTCAACTTGGTGTGTGTTCCGTCATGCTCGACTTGCTCCCCACGACATCGTTGGTCGATGCTGTGAGAGAGAAAGACCGTTTAGATGAAACCTTACTTCGTCAATTAACGATAAGTCACACCTGTGGGCTTCAAGTCTTAGCGGCTCCAAGTGATGCTCTGGAGGGTTCGGAGATTGATGACGAAGCCATCTATCGCATACTGAATTTTGCACGTCGTGCATTTGACTATGTCATTATCGACACGTTCCCCATTCTCGATAGTACGGTCTTATCAGTTCTCGATCTTTCTGACCTGGTTTACATCGTGATGCAGGGAACGGCACCCAACGTGATTGCGACGTCCAAGTTTCTCCCTATTTTGGAAGGACTTGGGGTTGGGAGAGAAAAGCAGCGGCTTCTTCTGAATCAAAATTATCGATCATTTACCGGCAATCTGAGTCCTGCGGACATTGAAGAGCGATTAACGCGGCAATTTGATGGTGTATTTCCGTACCAAAAAGGAATTTTAGCGGCGGCCAATGCCGGAGTTCCTTATAGTCTTGGCGGGTCAACTCGATTTGGATTTTCCCGAAGCCTGATGCAGCTTACTTCTGAGATCGAACTGTTGGGTACTTCCGCGACTAGGTTTCGGCTCAAAACCCACACTGAATCAACATGGCAGCAACTTGGAGAGTTTCTTGGGAGATGGCGGCGTGGATAAGCCTGAAGACGAAAAGGTTATGGACGCAAGGCAATTCTATCGAGAGCGCCTTAATCGATCATGTACCGCTGGCCTTGCCGCACGAATTCGCACAACACGAAGAAGTCCTTCAACGAGTTTTCTCGGCGAAGTACCTGAAAAAGAGAGAAGAGTCATACAGCGACCTCAGGCTAACTATATTACCATTAAATCAATGCTGCAAGAACGTATGTTGCTGGAAATTGGTGAGCAAAACCTCTATGGCGGAAGCAGTCAAGACGTGACACGTGCCATTCAAGAATTTACAGCGCGCATTCTGACCCAAGAACACATTCCGCTTAATGAGGAGGAGCGTCGTAGTCTTGCCGATGAATTAACAGAAGAAACGATTGGATTGGGTCCATTGGCCCCCTTGTTAACAGATCCTGCGGTCACCGACATTCTTGTGAATAGTCCTGAACATGTCTATGTCGAACGATTCGGTCGACTTGAACGGACGGAAGTTAAATTTTTGAATCGCGAGCATATTGCCAGAGTGATTGAGCGAATTGCCGCACAGATGGGGCGACGCATTGATGCATCATGGCCCATGGCCGACTTACGTCTCACTGACGGAACTCGGGTCAATGCGACCTTACCTCCAGTCTCGACTGATAGTCCGACATTATCCATACGACGATTTGGTCGACAGCGGTTACGAAAGCGCGATCTGTTGATGTTGGAAATGATGTCCTCCGACATGGCCTTGTTTTTAGACTTTGCGGTTCGCGCGAAACGAAATATTCTCATATCTGGTGGAACGGGAGCGGGGAAATCGACCTTGCTTGGTGCCATGGTGGAATCTATTCCTGCCTGTGAACGAATCGTCACCATTGAAGACACGGTGGAGTTGAACCTCGATCAAGAACATGTCGTTCGTTTGGAAAATCGACCGGCCAACGTCGAAGGGCGAGGGAAAATCAGCACACGAGATCTATTGATTAATACACTGCGCATGCGGCCCGACCGTATTATTGTCGGTGAAGTTCGCGGAGATGAGGCAGTCGATATGTTGCAAGCTTTAAATACTGGTCATGAAGGCAGTATGAGTACCATTCATGCAAATTCGCCTCCTGACGCCTTGTCACGTTTGGAGACGATGGTCATGATGGCTGGTTCAGATTTGCCGTCTTTTGCGATTCGAGAGCAAATTATTTCAGCCATTCATTTGGTTGTTCATGTTCGACGTTTTGAAGATGGCTTGCGACGTGTGGAGGGAATTTCCGAAGTTGTCGGTCGCGAAGGTACGAACATTCTCATGCAGAATATTTTTCATTATCAACGCCCTGGTGTTCAAAATCCAGGCGGACAGGGATACTTTATTTCCAGTGGGGTTGTTCCCAAGATGCTTTCCCACTTTGAGGAATTAGGCCTGGTTGTTCCTCATTCGTTATTTGAGTTGAATCATCATCATGCAGTGGTATGAAATCAGCCTTCTTTTCGTCTTTCTTGGATTGACGTGCATCGCAAGCTATGCCTGGCGGGATATTCGAATCAGACGGCGCTATGTCCGGCGTTTGGATGGTTTCTTCTCTTCCATTCGTGAACCCCTTCATCAACGACGAATTCGTACGTTTCCCACACGATATCGATTTATACCACTCGTCATGGGTGGAGCCGTTATGGTGCTATTAATGGGGGGGGAGGTTCCGCTTCCGTTTGCCTGTGCTGCTGCGCTGCTAACAGGAGTCGTGAGTTATTTAATTGAGACTCATTTTATTCAACGGCAATTGAATGAAATCGAACTACAATTAGCTGATTCCATTGATCTCATCCTCAGTCTTTTACAAAGCGGCATGACTTTACCCAAAGCATTAGAAATGGCCATGCACGAGACAGGACCTCCATTTAAACATTACCTTGCCGATATGGTGGGACGGATTCGTTTAGGCGATGATCCGTCTACGGTGATTCTGCAACTGGCCAAACAAATCCCTCTGGAAACATTTCAATTATTTTCCTCGATCCTTTCGGTTCAATGGTGGAGTGGGGGGAGTTTGGCGACGACACTTGTGAATGTCAGTGCGGTCGTGCGAAGTCGAATAGAATTAGATCATCGAATCAGAACGCAAAGCGTTGAATCGCAACTGTCCGTCCTCTCAATTCTACTGATCACCTATGGGCTTTCGTTCATGATGTGGCATGTCAATCCCACGAGCATGGAGACGTTTTTATTCTCAACAATCGGATCGTATCTTGGAGCTGGGGCCATCATTGCCCAGACTATCGGGATCATATGGATTTCTAAGTTAAGTGAAATCAAGTTTTAAGACCAAGCAATGATTCACGCGATTATCATTCTTACGCTCTCCTTGAGTGCCCTGATCTGTGTCATGGGCATTCTTTCCTTGTATCGTCGTCAACAAAGTTTAAAGCGGATCGTTGAGTTTTCCGAGTCGTTGAGAGGCGAAGACCTCACAAGTCCAAGAGAACGCCGAAGTTGGCTCAGGCGATGGCTTATCTTGTCTGGGTTTCGTCATTCTTCGGCACCTTTCCTGTTTCTCAGTTCCATGGTGCTCTCGACCTGGATAGGACTTGCCATTCTCTTGACGTTGTACTATTTCGAAATCATGAATGCATTCACACAATTATTTACGAAAGTGCCAGGGAGTTTCGGTTGGGGGTTAGAGGTCATGGTATTGGCTCTTCCATGGATTCTGTTTTGTCTGGTCGGAGGAAGTCCGATTTTTGTCGTCAGAGGTATACGCCAAAAACGTGTGAGTGATGTTGAACAAGATCTACCACTTTTTCTTGATCTTCTTTCGACATTAGCTGAAGCTGGCATGAGTTTTGACTTGGCCCTGGCGAAGATTTTGAGCTCACAACCATCCGGACGTTCACTCACCAAGGAATTTCGTATTTTTCAGCGAGAAATTTCATTAGGAATTTCTCGATTGCAGTGTTTCCGACGACTGTCTCAGCGTCTGGCTGTGCCTTCCGTTTCTCATTTCACTTCTGCCATCATCCAGAGCGAACAACTGGGGGCCAGTGTAGCGCAAACTCTACGTCGTCAAGCCAATGAGCTGCGACACCGCCGCCAGGAAAATGCGATGCATCATGCTCAAGGGTTGTCAGTGAAGCTCGTATTTCCTTTGGTCCTGTGTTTTTTGCCTGGTATCTTTCTGACCACATTAGGGCCAACCATTTATCAATTAGTGCAGATTCTCGGTGGTGTGCTGGGGTCGTTTTAATTCTTACCCTACCGTTGAGCTCCTCTGATATTCTTCATTCTTCATATGGTCGAACCCGTGCTTATCCTGTTCATCTTTTTTGCAATTGACTTGCAACAACTTGACAGAAAATTGAGGCTTTGCTAAATTTCGCGCGCTATGAAATTGTATCCTACTTGCTTTCGGCCTTCCCTATTACGAAAGATTTCAATTTTCCTCGGGGTGGTGTTCCTCTGTTTGCTGCCCTTCTCCGGTGCACTCGAGATTCACCATGTCTTTGCTGAAGTTGATCATGATGGTCATGAACATTCGGATTTTGACTTATGCCAGTGGGTGCAGCAACATGCGAATGGGTTATTCGTATACGAACGGCCATTGTCTGAAGTCTTACCTCTTGACATCACCTATACACATGCTGATTCTGATTCAGTCATTCCTTCCTTTTTTCTGCCGTCTTGTCAGTCTCCACGACCGCCACCATTCTCATAACTCAGATCTTTTCCTAGTAACACTGGTCTATCCAAGCATGCTCAGAACTCTCTGAAGACGAGTTCGCATGACTGGCCCATGTTTGGCCGATGACCATCACTCAGGTACAGAATGATGAGAAAGGATGAAGAAATGCGTCGGAGATACCCCTATCGACTAAGGTCTATGTTCGGATTGATGTTCTACTCCATCGTCTTGTGTAGTTTCTCGATGCCGGGAGCGGGTCTGGCCGATTCAGCCAGTTCACGGTGGAGCCGCATCGATCACCCTACCTTAGGAACTCAAGAAAGTTTTTCTTCCTATGATGACAACATACAGATCACAAAAACGTTGCCTGATACACCTGTGTCCCGGGCAAGCGATACCCAGACAGACGATTCTGACATCACTGAGCCACCAGCCCATTCCGCTCTTGAGGAACGCCTTCCAGGTGCGGAGATTACCTCAGATCCTAAAGATTTGAAGCCGCGTACCGGTGGCATGCCCATGGAAGTGCCGTTGGAACTTGATCAACCCTCGGAGCAACGAGAAGCTGCGATACTCAAACGGCAAACGTTGTTGAATCGATTCAATCCTGCGATTGGTCTCGTGGTTGAAACCATTTTCGGCTATACTCAGCGTCGTCAACGTTTTGTTGATGGGGATGGGGATCACGCCGGCAGTACTGTTGGAACCCGTCTTCCCGCGAATGTTTCTTCTGCCCTGCGAACGATCGAATTATTTGCTTCGGCTGAAGTCGATCCCTTTGCCCGTGCCTATTTGATTGCATCCGGACATGCCGAAGGGATCAATGCTCGTGGAAGTGAAGAGTTTGGAAAGGCCTTTTTTGAAATTGAAGAAGCCGCTATTCAATCGACGAGTCTTCCATACAATCTCTCTGTGCGAGGAGGACGGTTCTTTTCAGATTGGGGCTTTCTTGGTCGGCGTCATGCCCATGATCTTCCTCAAATCGATGTTCCGCCTTCGTTGGCACAAATTTTTGGAAATGGAAATCGAACTGATGGAATTGAGTTGTCGTGGTTGGTCCCGGTGCCGTTTTACCTTCAAATCAACACTGGATATGGTTTTAATTTTGGTCTTCCAGGTGAAGGGCCCTTAGCCGGCCTTCAACGACAGGTGATCCATGGCAGTGTCTTGTTTGGCTCGATTCGTACTTATTTCGATCTCAATGATGATCACAATATTGAATTCGGGTTTTCAGGTCTCTTTACACCACAGTCTCGTGTGCCGGGGGCGGTGGATGAGGCGTTGCTTGCGGTCAGTGATGATGATCCCATCGATCGGCATACACTGAATGTTGATTTTCACTATCGCTGGTATCCATTAGGACGCGGGCTTCGGCAAAGTTTCGCACTTCACGGAGAGATTCTCTATGATTTTGGCCAAGGGCGACGCGATGTGTTCGGCAACACGGTTTCCCGTGGAGCCTGGGGCGGGTATACCTATCTTGAATATCGATATAGTAAACGATGGCGACCAGGGTTCCGATTTGACTATCATCAGCTACCAAGTGAACCGGCGTTAGTTACAAATCCTCTCACCGGGTTGGCAGGGACGACGGTCAATACGTCAGGAAAACGTACAGAAGCCATGACACTTTCGCCGTATATCACCTTTTATCCCAGTGAATTTCAACGGTTCGTGTTGCAATTCAATCATTCGAATTATGGGAATACATTGGGTCCCAATAATCAAGTGCTTTTTCAATGGCAAGTGGTGATAGGCAGTCATCAACATGGATTTACGGAAAGAGAGTAATGCACGTATGAGAGATGTCCTTGGAGGTTTTGCGAGAATAACTTTTATGGTGAGCCTCGTCCTTGTGAATCTTGGCATGGCAGGACGACCGCCGATAGATCAAGGCGGCCGTCTTCAGATAGTCACATCCATTCCCGATCTTGCCGATTTGACATCAAGAATTGGCGGGGAACATGTGAGCGCGGAAAGTCTGGCCAAGGGCCTGGAGGATCCTCATGGTGTTCCGATCAAACCTAGTTTTCTTCCTAAACTCAATCAAGCCGATGTCTTAGTGGTGATGGGATTACAAAACGAACATTCCTGGTTGGCGGCATTGATTGATGTGGCGCGTAATCCCAATATTCTCCCTGGAAATCCAGGCTATATTGATAGTTCTGTGCACATCTCACCTAAACAAATTCCAACGGTCCTTTCCCGACGTGAAGGAGATCTTCATCCTCAGGGAAATCCGCACTTTAATTTAGACCCGTTTAATGCAAAGTTCATGGCCCAAGCCATTGCTGAAGGTTTGGCGCGAATCTATCCACCTGGACAAGCTCTTTTTCAACAGAATTTGAAGCGCTTTAAACAGGAAATTGATGATCAGATACAGAAATGGATGACACTCGCGGCTCCGCTTCAAGGCGTGCCATTTGTTTCATATCATCAGGACACAATTTACTTTGCGGAGCGGTTTGGACTGAAGGAAGTGGGACACATTGAAATCCGGCCAGGGATTGAACCAACGCAACGCCATCTTGTGAAATTAGTGGAAACAATGAAAGCCAGCAACGTCCAACTCGTTCTACGGGAACCCTACTTTAGCGATCAGCTTCCTAACTGGGTCGCTGAACAAACCGGAGCTCATGTCGCGAAGTTTTTGATCATGGTCGGAGGGAGTCCAGAGGTACAAACGTATGAAGATTTAATTGCATTTAATCTCCAGTCCATTTTAAACGCCGTACAACTGTCTCAACGCTCATTGCAGAATTAGTCGACGTGATGTCTACACTGCTGACCCTTCAACATGCCAGTATCGGCTACCCCGAAAGAATAGTGCTCCGAGATGTTGCCCTGGAGATATCGCCTGGGGCTTCTTTGGCACTCTTGGGTTCCAATGGGTCGGGGAAGACCACGTTTTTAAAAACCGTGGCAGGCATCGTCCCGCTCTTAAAAGGACAACTTCTTCTCAGTCGAACGTCCAATGGTCAAACCGTGCGAGTTGGTTATATTCCCCAACGCGCAATGCTAAATGGACTCTTTCAATTGAAAGCCAAAGAGGTGATTGAGATGGGCACCTATGGCACCCTTAGGCCCTGGCAAGGACTTGGACCAGCTGAGCGTGACCGGGTGGATTGGAGTCTACGGGAAGTTGAAATGTTTCATTGTCGGAATGACCCGTATGCATTCCTGTCGGGCGGACAACAACAACGAATATTGATTGCCCGCGCATTGGCGTCCAATCCGGATATTTTGTTATTGGATGAGCCGCTTGCCAGTTTAGATCAACAATCGATCCAATCCATGCTGACGTTATTCACCAAATTACAAGCAGACGTCAATCTCGCATTGATTTGGGCAGATCACGCACTGCCCACGCTTGGTGGCGTACTTGGGGAGGCACTCGTTATCGAACAGGAAACGCTGATGCGGAAACCCTTTACCGCTCTTGCCCCGCACACCCGCACGGCAATCGGGAGTCAGTAGGAGACCTCCATTGAACGATGTCCTGCAGATTTTGGATCCTGCTTATGTGTTGCGAAACGCCTTGTATGGTGGTCTTCTCTGTGGAATGGTCCTCCCCATTATTGGAGGGCTGATGTATGTTCGTCGCATGGTGTTTCTCGGTGTTGCCTTACCAACACTTTCTGCGACAGGAATTGCGATGGCCATTTTTTGGCATGCGACATTTCATCCGGATACGCAACACAGCGATTTCGGCCTGGCCCTCCTTGGTTCAACAATTTTGACAACGGGAACCTTAAGCCTATTAGCCGTGTTAGAGAGGAATGGCCGGGGAGTGGTCGAGGGACGCATTGGGGTTCTTTATGTCTTGGCAGGAGCCCTAACCATCTTACTCTTAGCATCAGACCGGATTCCCGAGGCAGGGGCGCTTAATGCTTTGAAAGGACAGATTATTGCCATTTCTGATGCCGACTTACAGCTCTTGGTCGTCTGTTTTACCGTCATGGCGGTTCTCTTGTGGGGTTTTCGAAAAGAACTGCTCTTGGTCTCTGTTGATCGGGATTTAGCCATATCTCTTGGGAAACAGGTGTGGGTTTGGGATATGCTGCTCTATGGAATTGTGGGGATCACGATTTCATTAGGCGTGCTTGTTGTAGGACCATTAGTCACGTTTGGATTTTTATTGCTCCCACCCATGATTGCGATGCATGTGAAGCTTGGAATATGGCTTGCGCCTGTTGTGGCTGCTGTCATTGGAATGGCGATGGCCTTTGGAGGGTTTCTGGTCTCGTATCAGCTTGATTGGCCGACAGGTCCAACTAACGTGGTCATTGGATGTGTTCTTCTCGGATTTATGAGCGTAGGACAATGGTGCCTGAAAAAATATCGGAAACCCAAAGTCATCAGCTCTCACTAATTCGGAGTGCCATGCTTCTTGTCACTGCTCCTGTTGTTGGTCGAATCTTTTATTCAATTCTCTCAGTGTCTTATTCTGCTCGTCGAGTTGTTGTTGAAGTTCTTTAATCTCATTTCGTAAATTCTGCTTTTCCCGACTATTGGGATCTTGAACTTTAAACTCGCGTTGCAGACGGGGTTCAGGTTGAGACGTCCGCTCTTGGTGTTTTTTTCTAGCGCCCAGAACAGTGAGGTCAACGACAACGACACCAATTGAATCTTGGGAGAATATTTCCTGAGTGTTGGCGGATTGTTTCAGCGCGGCATCCGGAGAAAATTTTAATTCCCAATGTCGTATGTGTGTTGGAGAAAAACTTGCTTTGGACGAGAGCTTACTTTGACGACGATCAGCTTGAAATGTATGCAGGGCAATTCGTAAAAAATTCTTTGAAACATACAGACTCCCGCTGGTGGCTTGAGGTCCTGAGGGTTTTTGGTTCGTCAGTTGAAACCACACATATTCTTCAGGGGTCGCTTGAGCAAGCGCGTCAATGAGCCAAGGCATTAAAAATTGTATCTCTTGTTCGGTCAAAACTGGCAATTCCTCCTCTTCGCCACTGACGAGAGTCGCCAACAAGGGTTTTTCTTCCAGAACATGCAGCCCTCGAAAAGTCTCCGTCAACAGAGTAATTTCGATGAAGGTAGGATGAGAAGCTTTGACCGCAGTATCGGGAAAGGTTTTGAGGAGCACCTGGCCTTGAGGGCTTTCATGGATAGGAGTCTCGACTTGAGGGGTAGCAAGGCAAGCCGGCAACGTTCCAACTATTCCACAAATACTACAGAACGCAAAGAAAAAATAGATTTGAGATTTCATTGTTAGTTCAAAAAACTTCTGGGAAAACTTTTCTTCGAATATCGTTTCTTCATATAAAAGTCAACTTACTGTTGTACTGATAATCCTGAATCTTAGAAAGGAAATCTATTCATTTTATTAAGTTGGGTAACGGCTAGAGCTGGTTCACCGTTTCGGTTGCTGACTAACAATCCTGCAATTCTGACATCGAGTCGTGTCTATCTTACATTCTTTTCGTTTGATCTTTTTGAATGCTTTTCAGAACATGCGTTCAATACTATTCGATATCATATTCAGGCTCATCGTTGAGAAGTGCATGTTCATGAGACCATTACTTGTTCACTTGGAGAACTGTAAGTCTTATCTGTTGTCGCATTTCTTGAAGGAGTCGCATGATCAATGGTCGGCCAAGATTAGGATAAGGAATCAGATATTTAAGTCTCTATTGGTTGCTGAAATATATTGATGGAATGAATTACGTTAAAATAAGTAATGTTTTATATCCAAACGTAAAACACTAATTAATTTTCATGAATCGTCATTTTTACTGGCAGCAGCAAGTATAGTGGTGGCATCTAGCCTGGTATGCAATATGTTGAACGTACATCGAACATCGCCAGTTCTCAATGGTCTGGCTCTGTGCCAGGTTTTTGTCTTCTGGCATCGTGATCATCGAACGTTTCGCATTGTCCTATCATATCTCTCACCATTGACTCTAGCAGCCAATCGGAGTAAAAAATATAGGGAGACCAGACAGAGCACCCTTGATAATAGGACGGTACTTTCTTTGGTGATAATGTATTATTTATAGAAAGAAATCATTTTAACAATTTTTCATGAGAAGTATTGGAATTTTGTAATGGGCTGGAAAACAACAGAAACCCCACTCAACCTTATTCATATTCTTCCTTCTGACGGAGAAAAGTCTAAACCCAAATTGCCGTATGACAATGCTCAATCTTTGAGAATTCAAGTTGGGGATGAAGCCCCCTCTGTGAGTGTAAAGTTTTTTGCTAAATTGATTGCGGCTGTTCGAAGCGGGGGCAAGCAAATAGGTGAATGGCTTCACATGAGCGTTTCACTATGTCAACGTGGAGGTCAAAGCGTATTTCGTGGTTTGACTTCGTGTGTCCTCGGTCTATTTGGTCTTCTCAAGAGCGGAGTGGGAGCCAGTGTTGCCGTCGTCACTCGTTCAGCGAACAGTGCTCGAGAGAATACTGAGAAAATTAGTGATACAATTTGGAAGATGTATACAAAAAAACGAAACGCCGCGATACCTGAGCCACGTATTGTCTCGGCCACCATCGAATCTCCAACAAGCATGGCACCAGCCCCCAAGTTGGAACGTGACGAGTTATTGTGGGAAGTCCATGCTCTCCGCGATCAACTCACAGCTCAACGAAGAGAATTTACTCGCGTGAATACACAAATCGGTGAGTTAAAAGCTTTAGCCTTATCACAGCAACAAGTGCTTTTGCATCTCGGGAAAGAGCTTGAATCCATAGAGTCCAAAACCGTACGTAATGAAAAAGCTGCGCCTAAAAAAGTCAAGCCACGGTCATCTAAAGCTGCTAAATCCAAACCCTTTCCTTCTGCCTCCCAGTCACCAAGAGAAACTTCCATAAGGTTCGATCCGCCTCGATAATCTTTTGACTCAACGCATTTTCAGCGCAGACTCTTACGTGCTCAATATTTTATTTGAGCCTTTACCGCTTCAAGCAAAGGCTCTAGGCCTCATTAAGAATCCTATTCGATTTACGATTACTTAAGAAACTTTTAAAAGTTCCGAAACGCACCGAAAGCATAAACTGTGCCGGTTTTAGATTTAAATCGGATAGGTGGCCTGCGCCGAGACGCCAAGGATTGTTGAATGAATAAACCTTTGACTCGTTCACAATTTCGCAATCATCTGTTAGGCGTCATGGATCAAAAAGATCATTGGGCTTGGGGGAATTTCTCTGGTCCGACAATCACGAAATTCCAGCTAAAGCTTCATTATCAACAAGAATTTGGCGTGTATGTCCGTGACTTTCCAGTATTCCTTGCTCGTATTTACGGACAAAATCCACCCCCTGATGTTCGTGCCATGCTGGCTGAAAACATTTATGAAGAAGATACTGGACGATTGTCATTAGGACGGTCACATCCTGAACTCTTTATGAAAATGATGAAGGGATTGCAGTATCCCTCAAAAGATTTTTTAGATGTTGCCTTGCTTCCCGCCAGCCGTCAGTATCGTCTTTGGCTTGAGCGTGTGTCAGTTTATCGCGATTGGAACGTTGGCGCGGCGGTGTTGACGATATTTGTTGAAGGCAGTAAGAATGATCGAGAGGAAATACGGTCAGCGGCAAAACCCATGACACGAAAACGTCTTGAGTCAATTGTCCGGAAACATCCGTTGGTCTGTTATCACGGTATATCCCCTGATTGTATGGATCTGACAAGAGCCCATCAAATGGTCGAAAATGGACATCGGCACGATGCGTATAAAATGGTGCTCACACATGCAGTGACACGATCCCAGCAAGATACCATTTTATCAGCCATGAAGAAGACACTGCGGTTGTGGCTCAAATACCGTGAAAGTGTCGCAAACGCCTGTGGGCTGACGCGTCTTCATGGAATTGGTGTCTGACCTGCTTCATTCTCTAGTCTTCCGCCTCGAACGAATCGTGTTATATTTTTGGCGAATTTGACTGCTGGATCTCAACTTACGCTTCCCTCCTACTCCTCATGTGATTCCTTTCACTCTCTTTCAAATCTCTCGTATCATTATGGAACGCGATATTCCAACGACCTCATCCCTTCGTGTTTCAGGCTGTCTTGATCAATACAACAGATTCATTAACAACGTGAGTGAAAATGATACGTAGAATCACAGCCTTATTGATTACTTGATTCGTTTCAGCATGCGCTCAAGACGGTAAATCTGCCACTTGACTTTCATCGTGAGATGTTTATAATTGCAAGAGGTTTGCAATTAGAGAGGTGACGTATCAAGAAATCAACCATTGATGAAGATCTGCGGGCAGCCGGACATCGATTAACTCGAACTCGTCGTGCCGTCTTGGAGATTCTTGAACGAACGAAATATCCCTTGAGCGCCTCTGAGCTCTATGAACGGTTGACGAAAAATAAGGTTGCCATCGATCTGGTGACGGTCTATCGAACACTCAGCGTGTTACGCGAGCTAGGGGTTGTTGCTCAGATCGAACTGCATAAAGAAGGGCAAGCTCGATTTGAAATTCGTCATGGACGTGAGCATCACCATCACATTCGTTGCCAAACATGTGGGAAAATTGCTGATTTGTTGCTATGTCCTCTGAAAAAGTTAACCGCATTTATTGAAAAAGAAACACAATTTGTCGTGAATGAACATACGTTGGAATTCAGTGGCTTCTGTCCAAAATGCCAATAATTCTATGAAAACCTTTGGCCCAACACTTTCAAAAGCCGGATCAATCGCCTCGTTAGTCTGTGCAGTTCATTGTGCCCTCACACCGTTAGCCTTGTTAGCGCTTCCAGTGATTGCGGCTCATTCATGGGACGGCTTAGATCTACTCTTGGGCGGGTTTTTGGCTGATACCACTGAATGGTTTTTTGTCGGTATCATTGGTGTCTTGGCTGGGTTTGGGCTATTAGCGACCTATCCATTACATCGAGACATACGACCAGCTTATATGACGGCTCTGGGGCTCTTCTTACTCGTCGCGGCACATGTCTGGATGGTCCCAAGCAGTTTTGGAGAAATTGCGCTTGATGTGTTGGGGGCATCGCTAATTGCCTTTGCAGGATTTTGGAATCGTCGTCTTTGCCATTGCCTTGGCTGTCACACGCATGAACATGCATCTGAGCCATCAACTCCCACGTTTGAGCAAGCCATTGATCCTTCACTAGGAAAGTAGTCCGTTTTCACTTTGCTTTGTAATATTTGTCGTTGTGGTGATCCATGGAATTGGGTGTTAGCCATTCCAAGGAAAAGAGCTGGAAGACCATAACCTCTACGAATACTTGAGTTATTCAAAAAAGCCTCAGGAAAGTCCTTGAGGGATGCCGAGAAAATTGGCGAAGAGCCTAAGACATTATGTTCATTCTACTGGCTCGTGGAGAGAACTACGCTAGGGCAATCCGCAGATATAATGGGTGTCTTGTTTTGGGCCGTATCTATTTATAGGGATACCGTGTTTTCTTTGGAAGCGCGTTCGAGGCCTTCTTGTAATTCATGAATGAGGGTTTCTGTTTCGCTCCAGCCCAAACAAGCATCAGTGATGGAGACGCCATAGGCTAATTTCTTCCCTTTTTCCCACTTCTGATTGCCCGGGTTCAGGTGACTTTCTATCAGGAGACCCATGATCGCTTCTTGGCCTAGGCAAATTTGCTGAAGAACGTTCCGCGCAACATTAGTTTGACGCGTATGATCTTTTTCTGAGTTCCCATGGGAGCAATCCACCATGATTGGTCTCTGAATTTTTTCATTTTCAAGTGCATCAGCAGCTTGTTCGATGTCGGCTGCTTGATAATTCACCTTTCCTCCGCCACCACGAAGAACAATATGCCGATCTTGATTTCCATTGGTTTTGATGATCGAAGTCACTCCGTCGACATTGATGCCAATGAAACTTTGCGGATGACGTGCCGCAATCATGGCATTCAGCGCCACTTGAAGACCACCGTCGGTTCCATTCTTAAATCCCACAGGCATCGATAATCCACTGGCCATCTCTCGATGAGTTTGACTTTCAGTCGTTCGGGCTCCAATTGCCGACCAGCTGATCAGATCAGAAAGATACTGCGGGGTAACCGGATCAAGGAATTCTGTGCCACAGGGAATACCCATGTCATTAATATTGAGCAGAATGGTTCGTGCTAACTGAAACCCCGCATCAATATCGCAGCTGGTGTCTAGGTGAGGGTCATTAATCAAGCCTTTCCATCCCACAGTCGTCCGAGGTTTTTCAAAATACGTTCTCATGACAATAACAAGATGCTCTCGAGTTTTTTCTACGAGGCCTTTTAACCGCTCTGCGTATTCATAGGCCGCTTGCGGATCATGGATGGAGCAGGGACCAACAATCACAAGGAGACGGTGCCGATCATGCCCATTGAGAATGGCTTGAATGGCCTGACGTGTCTGACGAACGAGTATTTCCGCAGACTCGGGTAAAGGGAGTTTCTCTTTTACCTCCCGAGGAGTCATCAAGGTTCCAATATCAATAATATTGCGGTTATCAATTCGTTCAGTCATGATAAATTCCTAACGTTATAACGATAAAATGAGAGTCGAACGTTTATAACTCCTAGACTCTACATGCTGGCCTATCATGAACGAGTCGGAGTTAGGCGTTCAGTGATTCTGGCGTAACCTAGTAAATGATACTTAATAACTGAATAGTTTCATTGTAATTTAGTTATGTGCTGTTCGCAAGTAATCAAAAATATTGATGAGCGGTTTAGAACGATGAGACCAGTCAGGGGAGCGACGGTTCGGAAATGAGAAGGAACTTACACGACGGTGTTAATAAGTTTTGCTTGTTGAGAGGTATACCACTGAAGAAGGTCCAGGCGTGCGACATCAGAATCTGATTGGAATCGAAATTGTAAACCAATATGAAGCTCAGAGGTTGGATCAATCCATTCAATCTTCGCGAAAAGTTTTGAAGTATGAGAAGATCCTGGGAGCTGACACGTTAAGATGACCTGCATGCTGCTTACGGAAGGCCACGCATTGGCTGCAGCCGTTAATTGACAGCCCGATGGACAGAGATCGCTAATGGTGACCGGAAGGACAGCTAAAATTTTTGATTGGTCAGTCATAGGACGGACCGTTCCGGATAAATCCACTGCGAGCCGTGGATATACTCTCGCTGCTTGATGAATGATGTCCTTCGGAGGCTTGAGTCGAAGCGATTGTGAATGTATGGATATTTCTTGGACCGTTGTTTCAAATTGATACGTATCACCATCAAGGAGCGAGCGCCCTTTGACGGCAGCCCCCACAGCCAGATCAGCAAGTTGTGTGTCTTGAGGCAGCGCACAGAGTAGGGAATGGTCCATCCCAAGTCCTAACAGTTGCGAGCGAAGGATCATTGACGTGGCTTCACCGGGAAATGTGAGCCAGAGTGTATTAGAACTCGAGGATAAGAGGGTTCGTTGTTGACGACTCATAGCTTAGCCGTATCTTCTCATGACGATGCGAATCCAAGTAGAACCATATTGACTGACACCGCTCGATCTCAGAGGTTTCTGTTCGAAGTATATTGAGTCAGTTCTTGGTCATTCCTAGGCCCATACTCGTTAAAAAGAAATATCTTCCCACGAAGCAACGACCAGCTCGTGTTTAAGATAGAGCAACAGAGGTTGGGCACTCATCTGTACTATTCGGTTTGTTAAGAGAAAAAGCTAAAGAAGGCTTTGATGATGTCTTGTTTGAGCGATGTTTATGACGAATGTTGGAAAATAGTGAAGGCTGGAAGTGGTGAGAGGGAAACTCTAAAAATTAAGGCAACTTACGTGTGTTATGGAGGATGGTATCGTGAATAATCCGATCGGCAATGTCTTCAGTCGAAATATGATAGTCGCCTGATTCTAAAGATTTTTTGACCTTCTTCACCCTTTCTTCTCGAATGTCAGGACTCTGCTTTATCGCATTGACAAGGTTATCATACTCTTCCTGATCGGAAGATAGGCGAAGCACATCCTGAGTAGTGGGTTGGAAGTTTGATGAGCGAGACTCGGAAAGTCCTTTGCTACTCTTGTTAACGAAGGGTGGGGGTTGGTTCACATTATTGTCACGAGAGTAAGGATTTGTGTTAATAGGATCAAAGGACATGATGACCTCCTTCAACAAAACCGTATTCTTTAGTATAAATAAAACTCAGAGAAATGGAAATAGACAGATTTGGTCACGATACTGAAGGCTTCAAACGTAGGACAGGGTAAAGACAATGGCAGAAATAATGGTGCCCGCACAGATTACCTCCCTGACAACCTTAGACCCCGGTGAAGTTCGTATCATCGAATTAGCACTCCCTAAACAGTGGGAGGTCGAAGGGATTGAATATCCTGTGTACGATACGATGCGTCCAGGGACCGCGTTCCTGACAAAGCCCTGGGGGACTCGAACGGAAAAGCGGCGGCGGCGGATGTACACACGCTCTAATGCCAATGTTGATTCCGGACATTGCTTGGAGACCATCATCAACTTTACCCATACTGAGCGGTCTGATACGTCAGCCTGGTGGCAAACCGATGAATGTGTCGAATGGCAACAGTCTGCCCAGCCACTGGATGTCAAGGTGGAGTGGAATCAGGATCGGACAGCCTTACAAATTTACGAAAACAGTCAACAGTGTCACGCCACGAATTTACGCTTAGAACCTGACGGTGAATGGGAATCCATGAAATTTCTCGCCTTGGCGTTTTCTACCGGGATCACTCCCTTTCTTTCCTATCTCCGATATATGAAACACAGAAATTTCGGGCGCTCCGATACGCTTTCCGGTTCATTTCTGAGACTGATCGTCAGTGTTCGATCACCTCAGCAGTTAATGGCACATGATGAACTTCTCTCCCTTGAGCGCCTATTCCCTGATAATTTCCAGTACCACCCAGTATTGACACGGAATTGGCCTCAAGACTGGCCGTATACACAGGGACGAATTATGCAAGAAAAGCAGACAGGTATGGATGGCAGAGCGATTGATCTCAGTCCGCTCTTAGCCGTCGTCCCTGATATCCAGCAGTACCATGTACGATTTTGTGGGAATAAAGCGGCTCGTGATCAGCTTCAGGAAGGGTTTCAACAATATAGCCTTGAACCTCGCAGCATTCGAGCCGAGGTGTGGTAAACGATCCATTTTTTTTACGACCGTCAGCGTGACGTATTTGTCAAAAGGAATGAGAAAGTTGCCTAAGCTGATTGAGAATTTTTGAGGACCAAGGGGGTAGGAATTTCTGGACGGCGTATCAGACGAACCACAGGTTTTCCGAGAAATGCATGATGTCCACAAATAAGGCAATGTAAACTCAAGGTTGCCAAGAGTTCTTGCTGTAGTTGTTCAAGATGAACCGTCCGTGAGCCGCATCGTGGGCACCGTGGGTGTTTCGATGCTGAACGTGAAGGGGCAGGAATGGAGGGTTTTGTGGTTTTAAGCGTATTCCGTTTCATAGTCATAGGCTTTCGTGGGTTCGATAGAGGGTTTTTGATAGGGAGTTTCGCTATGGATTTACTCTTCATCACTACGTTGAAGTAACAAGTTCTGTGCCAGCCCTCATTGATGTCTAAACTTCACAGAACGTGATGTATCGTAAGGAAAGTTAAAGAAATATGCTGGAGGAAAGAGTCAGGCAGGCAAGTCTTTCCCATTACCCTGAGGAGAAAATAGCCTATAGAGTCGGAATAATAGCCTGAAAAATTAGTGTGTCCGAGGTTGGGGGGACTGAGGGGGTGAAGAGGGTTTTGCAAGAATCGCTGCGGCTCGTGAAGCTAAATTGTCTGCTTCGGGATAACGTTTTGCTTCTCGAAGCAAGTCGGCATACTTTTCAAGAATGGTGACCACATCCCGATGATTGGGACCACTCAATTCCTCCTTCATCTGTAAGGCTTTTTTATATTGCATCTCAGCCTTGGTGTATTGCTTTTGTGAACGATAATACGATGCAAGACTATAGAGGCTGCTGAGTAGCAAGGGATTCCCTTTCCCTAAGTTTTCCGCATGTTCAACGGTCTGAAGGAGTTGGGTCTCAACATTTGATTGAGTGGGAGAGGTCGTCCGTTCTCTGGAAGTTTCGGGTGTCGGGAAGCGTGGAGAATGTTGAGAGCAGGCCTGAATCAATAAGCTCATAAGGACGATTCCTACAAGTAAGCTAAAGCGGAAGTATTGCGCTAATGACATGTAAGATTGATCAAGCACAGGTTTCGCTCTTTTTAATATCCGTGGTCAAATTTCAGGAAATTGTAGAGTGGATGTATGTGAATAACAAGTCAACGTGAGAATTGCGACGCAATGACTAGAAAATGAGGAGGTAGAATTGTGCCACTTGTGTGGTGTTCGATTTCAGGACATGGGTTTGGACATGCGGCGCAACTGGTTCCCGTACTCAATGAGTTAGGACGCCAGCATTCACAGGTGCGAGTTCTCTTACGCACGACGACGCCAGCGGCATTTTTTCAAGAAACACTTTCCATACCCTGGGAGTGGTCGCATTCACAGCAGGACATTGGTTGTATACAACATGGTCCGCTGAGTATTGATGTTGAGCAAACCTGGAATGCCTATGCTCAGTTTCACGACGGGTGGAAAGCCCGTGTTATGGATGAAGTCCAAGCGATGCACAAGGCAAAGCCTGATCTCGTTATTTCAAATATTTCACATTTGGGTATCGCCGCCGGTGTGGAGGCAGGTTATCCCACAGTAGGGTTTGGCTCCTTATCGTGGGATCAGGTCTTGGCTGAGTATCTCGTCCCTGGCTGTTTGGAGCACGAAACCGTTGTGGCGCATATTCGTCAGGCATATCAAGGTGTCAGCTTGATGATACGACCGAATCCCGGCATTCGCATGGTCGCCTTTCCAGAAGTGCAGGACGTCGGCCCTGTGCTGTTACCATCCGTCGAACCGGAAACATCAATACGGCGTATGCTGAACATGGACTCAGGCGAGCGTTTAGTCCTCATTGCCTTTGGCGGAATTCCCTTGTCCTCAGTACCGCTTGAGCAGATCGATGCACTAGAGGGGTATCGGTTTCTGGTGAGTGGAGCCTTGGACTGTCGCGGCTATCAACGGATTGGGTCTACAAGTGAGGTCGGGCTTCCATTTCGACGAATTTTGGCTGATTCAGACATTGTGATGACCAAGCCGGGATATGCGACGATTGTGGAAACTGTACGACTCGGAATGCCAATTGTGTATGTCAGGCGACACAATTTTGCCGATGAGCAACCACTTGTTGACTTTACTCATCGTTATGGACGGGCTCAAGAGCTATCAGTCAATGAATTTGAATCCGGTCAGTGGGGAAGTGTGTTAGGGCACGTTCAGTCGATTCCACTTCCCAAAGAATCCATGCCTCCTGAAGGAACAAAGCTGGCCGTTGATCATTTGTTGAAATTCTTGGAATAAGAGAATGTGAAGAAATTCCATGTTAGTGGATCGATGTGCGGTCAGGAATCAAGGAAGGGTAGGGGGTGACCGTGATTGCTTCAAGGTTATTTTCGAAATGATAGTCATGAGCCATTCGATCCTTCCAAAAGATGCCGATAACTTCAACCTGATGATCCATCGCAATAGGGCTACTGCCTTGTGTCCGATCATGTCGGCCAAAGACGACAAGCGATGCGGTTTCATGCTGTAACACAAAAACGAAATCAAAGAAGAGTTTTGTCTCGTCAAGATGCATTTCTGGTTGCTTCACGATGCCACGTACCCTCACCACTTTTCGATGAAAGTGTTCAGAAAACTTCAAGAGAGTTTCAATTTCGACAACTTCTGACTCGGTCTCTGCTGAGGGATTGACCGTTAAAGATGGAGTGTGTGCACGAAGTTGTGTGACTTTCAAATTGCGATGCACAGTGTCGGGAGATTGAGGAAAATATTGAAAAGACTTGTAAGAAGGAAATGCTGAGGGCATCTGGGTTAGCTCTGAAAGACAACTGACAAGCATGCTAGGGCTTTGGATTATCAGAAGGCTGAAAAGTAAAAGGAGGAAGCTCATGTGTATCGAGAGACAATAGCTAGAAACTCAAGAGTGTATCGTTATGCTATTAATTAAAGTTCAACTTTAGTATCCTGCGTTATTCATAAGATGATTCAATGAGATTGCTGTCCTGTTTATTGGTAAGAGTAGAGTAATTAAATAGTCATAACACATTGAAATTAATAGAAAGTTGAATCCATTTCGCCAGATTGGGTATCATATTATAGATATGACACGCCAAGAACGCTATCAACAACGCCACAAAGCTGCAGGCCTCTGCATCTATTGCCCTCGCAAAGCCATCAGTGGATGGTTTTGCGCTCATCATCTGCGAAAGCGCCGAACATCGATGCGAGTTCAAAATGGGAATCGTCCCTGGCATCCAGGGGGTCCTGGTCGTCCTCCCCTCACACGAAGAGCGCATTAACCTTCTGCTATATTCACTTCTCTTTTCGCCTTCCAGTTCGTTCTTATGATACGTTCACACCAGATACATTCGCGATGAATTGCTTACCTCGGGAAGCATGAACCATACGACGCGACATTCATGAATAAAAGAAATCTCAAGTATGACGTTAAGGAGTCTTGCATTGCCACGTCTTGATTTTTATGCCGTTCTGGAAGTTGAGCCAGACTCATCGGATGACTACATCAAGAAGGCCTACAGAAAGCTGGCCCTTCGCTACCATCCTGATCACAATCAAGGGAAGCCCGACGCTGAGATCAAGATTCGTGAGATTAATGCCGCCTATGAAGTCTTGAATGATCCTGAGAGTCGGAAAGCCTATGATCGCATACGCTTTGGCGGGTACCGCCAGCAAGTAGATGGATTTGGAAAGTCAGAGGATACGACGCCTGATCCAGGCGTGGCCTTCGAGGCCATGGAACAAACCTTGCGCGATGAAGCCAAAAAAGATGTCTTTTCAGTTCTGATAAAGGATCAGGTGCGTATTAAAGAGGAGCTGTCGATTATTCGCGAACGTGTTGTGGCGAAACAGGGATATGATACGTTTCAAGAAGCGCTTGTTCTCCAGAGAGCGCGTGAAGTCATTCACACCTTTATTTCGCAAGATCTTCTGGATCGGCGCGAGCAATTAGTCGATGTGGCACACCAGATGCTCCTCTCGCAAGGAGTTTGCGCAAGTCATCATGATAAAGATGTTATTGCGTTAAGAAAACAACTCGATAAATATTACGATGAAGGGTGGGCTCAAGGTTATCTTCACGCCTGTGAATTATTTTATGTCAGACGATAGCTTGATGTTTAAGGTGAGCGACGTTGTCTTAGTATTAATGGGACAGGCGATGAACGTGATGACGAAATAACTAAAGGTATAGTTGACTACTGACCGGACAAATATTAGTTCTAAAATTCAAGCCCCACGATTCACCCTTCACGGCATTTGAAGGATGAATCCACAATTTAAAGCTTTACGTAAATTTTAGGGAATTAGAAAAGTCATCTTCCTTCAAACGCACCTTGATACGACGAACTTTACGGTTGGTAATTCATATGTCGAGAGCGCGTTGGGAACCATTCCGTCGACAAACAACCACTATCGATAAACACCGATGATGTCATTACTCTCTATCTAAGAGAGAAGAGGTATCCTGCTGTGTGCCTTGCTGTGATGAAAACTCCGATTGTGCCAATGCTTGAGCTGCGCGTGAAATTTCAACTTTGATACCTTGTTCTTGTGGATCGCCAGTTTGCAATGGGTTTTTTGCCGATTCCTTTTCATCTTCTGGTCGTTGTACGGCGGTCGATGGTTTACTCGCAGAAGACAGCGTATTTGCCAGCTGCCCCAATGAGCCTTGGCCCTGTTCAATCCCAGTAATATTCATATTACCCTCCTTTCATAACTTAAATATGAAATGTGCTTCTTGTTCTACCCTTCTCGGCTAGATCGTTATTCACTTGAGTATGTAAATGACAAGCAAAATCCTTAACATCGAAAAGAGTGATGAACCGTTTACAAGCTCAAAGAATATGAAGCTAGGGAAGAAACGCGAAGGTCTTAATGATTAGACTATTCGGGCTATTTTTACTTATCGGGGGTCTGTGGGTAGAAGAAGGAAGGCGGGGCGGGGTTTGCTGCAATTTTAGAAGATAAGCAACATTGTCAGGAATTATGAGTTCTTGATGAAAGATTTGCGATATTGGCGGAGGGGGTAGGATTCGAACCTACGGTCCCGTGAAGGACTCCGGTTTTCAAGACCGGCCTATTCGTCCACTCTAGCACCCCTCCATACCTGTGATAATCAGTGCTTCAATTGTTGTCTCTTACTTGTCGTACTCATACCTTTGGTTCTTGAGCAGTATATGAGCAAGTTCTCCCTCAACACTAATATTCCTCGTACCTTTGTATACTTCGGTCATCAACTTTTTACTGGTAGTTCAATTGCGTCTTAGCTCTCTTCCTCGCTGGCCTGCCAGCCGAAGCCAGGCGTAGGCTGGCGGAGGGGGTGGGATTCGAACCCACGGTAGCTTTCACTACTCCGGTTTTCAAGACCGGCCTATTCGTCCACTCTAGCACCCCTCCGATTTCTCATGCTCCTACTGACTGCAGTGTGATTTGACGATGAAGATTCTGAATTGGCTATGTGTTTGATGTGTGGTGAAGGACTTACTGAACCTGTTTCTTTTTACGTCTTACGACACGACTACGCACGACAGAAGTCCCCTCTTGTTCAAGATGAACGTAATCATTAACCAACCCCAACACGTTGTCTTCAAATGGCAGGAATCGCACGGCAACTCGATAGAGTTGTTGTTCTATGGTTAATTCGTAATATTCAACAAGTGCTTGTTGGATATCAAGTGTCTGAAATACCGAGGTTTGTACGCCTTTGGCCATGGGTTGGGGCAGAACCGTCGTAATTCGTTTCCCTAATAGCTGTTCTCCTCCGACGTAATGTTTGGTGTCCGGATTTGGGTAGTAATAGTCGATATAGATGCCTTTTGAATTCCACAGGAATAATTTCTGCGGCGGTGTGATCCAAGCATTGTCGGAGCCAAAGAGCTTGTGTGAAAGAAAATCCCAGGCATGTTGGGACAACCGGGTATGGTCCATGATCGTGACTTCTAGACTTAGGCTTTGGGCTTAATCCTCGGTGTCATCGATGTTGTGTCTGGAAAATAGCAATGGAGCACATCCGGGATTGCGACTGAACCATCAGCTTGCTGGTAATTTTCTAAAATCGCCACAAGAGTACGACCGACAGCCAGTCCAGATCCATTTAACGTATGCACATGATTGGGCTTCCCCTGTTTAGGGCGATAGCGAATATTGGCTCGCCTGGCTTGAAAGGCTTCAAAATTACTGCAGGACGACACCTCTCGATAGGTCTGTTGGGACGGAAGCCAGACTTCCAAATCATAGGTTTTGGCTGCTGCAAATCCCATATCGCCAGTACAAAGTGCCATGACTCGATAGGGTAGATTGAGAGCTTGCAGGACTTTCTCGGCAGCCTTTGTCAGATCTTCATGTGCCTCATACGATTCTTCGGGCTTTGAAAAGATAACGAGTTCGACTTTATTAAATTGATGGACACGAATGAGTCCCTTGGTATCTTGACCGTAGGATCCGGCTTCTCTCCGAAAGCAGGGCGTGTGGGCCACATATCGGATAGGCAAGTCCGTTTCTGAGATAATTTCATTTTGGAAAACATTCGTGACAGGCACTTCAGCTGTTGGGATTAAAAAGTAATCTTCGCTTACCAAGTGAAAGGCATCATCCTCAAATTTTGGAAGCTGTCCGGTCCCTGTCATGCTCGCCCGATTAACGATAAAGGGCGGAAGAACCTCGGTATACCCATGTTCTCGAGTATGAAGGTCCAACATGAAATTTGCCAAAGCGCGTTCAAGTTTGGCGCCAAATCCTAATGATAGGGAAAAGCGAGCTCCGGTTAATTTACTGGCCCGCTCAAAATCAAATATCCCAAGCGCCTCACCGAGATCATCGTGAGACCGCGGTGAAAAATCAAATGTGGGAATCGTTCCCCAGCGTCGCACTTCTTTGTTGTCTGCAGCATCGGCTCCTTGGGGAACGGATTCGTGTGGAACGTTCGGAATACGAAGTGCTTGAGTCTGCAATTGTTCTTCGACCTCTCGCAATTGGCCTTCTATATCTTGAATGCGATCACCCAGAGCACGAAGTTCTGTCGTGGCTTCATCGGTCGGCTGTTTTTCTTGTTTGAGTTTGGCAACCTTGTCGGAACCTCGTTTGAGCTGACCACGCAGCTCCTCGACTCGTGCGATTAACTCGCGGCGTTGTTCGGTTAGCTTTTGAACCAGGGTCCAGGGCACATCTTTGCCACGAGATCCAAGGTTCTCTTGCAATTGAGCGAGCTGATCTTTTAAAACACGGAAGTCATACATAAAGTTATATTTTCAGTTGTTCTGACGATGATTTTGAATCTACCACTCGTTGAAATTGGAGTCAACGAAAATAGGTAAGACCATCATTTCAAGCACCTGAGACGTGTCGTGCGAACTATATAATGCCGTATCATTTTCCCTATGAAGATCTATTTGTGTGGGGAATAGGTGCGCTGATTGTTGGCCTGCTTTGCCTCCGATTCGTACTCGTTCGACGACAACGACAAGCTGAGACGAATCGCAATCCGAGACCAGAAAAATAATCACCCCAATGCGTCCCCTGCTGTTTGTGTTTTCCTGAACCCCTCTTTATAATCAGTCTCTTTTTTCAAAGGAATATTGTCATGATCGAGACGTCGTCAACACGTTCAGATGGGCGCATGCCCAATGAAATTCGCCCCGTGAAAATTACCCGCTCCTTCACAAAGTATGCGGAAGGCTCAGTGCTCATCGAAATGGGGGAAACCAAAGTCATTTGTAATGCAACCGTTGAAGAAAAAGTTCCATCATTTCTTCGTGATAAGGGTAAGGGGTGGGTCACGGCAGAGTATGGCATGTTGCCTCGCTCAACCCATGACCGCATGCCGCGTGAAGCCAACCGTGGGAAACAAGGTGGACGAACGCTGGAGATTCAACGATTGGTTGGACGTGCGCTTCGCGCCGTCACAGATACCACGGCGTTAGGTGAGCGGACCGTCTGGATTGACTGTGATGTCATTCAGGCTGATGGAGGCACGCGAACCGCTGCGATCACCGGTTCGTTCATTGCGCTCGCAGATGCCATGACGAAGCTCAAGGACAAGCAACTGATCAAGCAACGGCCGCTGAAGGATTATCTCGCTGCGATTAGCATAGGGAAAATTGGGAGTGACGTTCGTATTGATCTCGCCTATGATGAAGATTCAGTGGCTGATGTCGATATGAATCTGGTCATGACCGGCAACGGTCATCTGGTTGAAGTTCAAGGGACGGCTGAGGGTGAGCCATTTGAGAAAAAAGACCTTGATGCGTTTCTATCCATGGGATGGATTGGCATTCAGGACCTGATTAAGATGCAAAAGGATTTAATAGGACCGTTAGCTTGAATGATCACCATCAAGACCAAGATATTCTCGTGCTGGCTACAGGCAATCAGCACAAACAAGAGGAAATTCTTGCCATCCTTAATGATCTTCCTGTGAAGATTCTCACGCTTCGAGACTTTCCGCAGGCACCGGTCATTGAAGAGGACGGTCTGACTTGTGAGGAAAATGCCATAAAGAAAGCCCAGGGCATTGCCAAGTATACTGGTCATATTACTCTGGCTGATGATACCGGGCTCGAAGTTCAGGCTTTAGATGGTCGGCCCGGTGTGTATGCCGCTAGATATGCCGGAGAACACGCCACCTATGAAGATAATTGCCAAAAGCTCCTTCAAGAACTTTCAGGCGTGACCGCTGGACATCGACAGGCCCGTTTTCTTACAGTAGTATCCATAGCCAATCCTCAAGGCAAGGTTGATGTCACGGAAGGGGCTCTGGAAGGCGAGATCACGGAGGCTGTTCAGGGTACTCAGGGATTTGGGTACGATCCTGTGTTTTGGCTTCCCGACTTACACAAGACGCTTGCAGAAGTCAGTCTTGAAGAAAAGAATACGATTAGTCATCGTGCCGTAGCCTTACAAAAAGCGAAAGCTCTACTCAAGACCAAGTGGTTTTCACAGGTTCAGTCGGGGCGTAGCGCAGCCCGGTAGCGCGCCTGCTTTGGGAGTATCGGCCTTCTAAGCTCCCTTGGAACCACTCAAATTCCCTCAACGTTGATTGTCCATATTCAGCGGTATATTTACTGGCAGTCACGTTATTTTAGTATTGCAATTTCCTACCAAACTCAGTACAGCGTCGAGACGCTCTCAAAATTAAGAATCATTCTTAAAGGAAAGGATTGACCGATTAAGTAAAGCTTTGACGAAATCGCAATTAGTTGGCACACTCGCGGAGAAGCATGAGGCCTCCCAAAAGGCCATTTCTGTGGAAATGAGGTCTTCTTTATTCAGGAGTTGCCCTTTCCATATCCCAATGAGCCCCTTAGGAGAAAGTACACGTTGGAAGAGTTGATTCAAGTGTGATCGAGTTTTGTTAAGTTCCTGTTTATGTTACACCGCTTCCTCAGGAATCTTCAAACTCGCCAGGTGTATATCAGTTTCAAACCCTGTGATAGCAGTTTGTAAGCTGGGTGGAACTGTTTGTGCTTCGCTAAAGCCGAGCTCATTAGATTGTCGGAGAGCAAGTAAACCTTCGATTGACGCAATGGTCGTGTTTGCAGGAAACCAGGTCAACTGAAGACGACGAGCTGACGTGGTATAGGAGGAGCTAATGTATTTAAAACGACCTCCCTCGAGTCCCTCACACAGATTGCCTTCCATCGATTCGAAAAGAAATGCCTTGGAATTCTCCTGCAGTGTGACCTGCCCCTTGCAGTGCTGATCTCCTTTCAGAAACACTGCGAGTCCCTTTACCTCATTAGGTCCAAAATCCAAGAGAGCGAGATACACTGTTGACGCGTAGAGAAAATCTTTCCGAAGCCCAGCACCTTCCCACACACGATACTTGCGTCAGTTGCTTACGAGAGATGGAGGAGCAGAACTTACGGATAACTTCGTCGCCCCACTCGTAACGCTCGGCGTGATCTCCTCCATCTGGAAATGGTGCAAACATGATTCCCGTGCCATACTATTGGGTATGAACACTCTATCGACAATTCAGAAAAACTTCAAAGGCCGCCACTTCGACCACGACATTATTCTTCTCTGCGTCCGATGGTATGTGACATACAAACTCAGCTATCGCGATCTCGTGGAGATGATGGAGGAACGTGGGATCTCCCTAGCCCACACCACGGTTCGTCGGTGGGTGCAACACTATATTCCGAAGTGTGAAAAGTATTGGCACGAGATGCATCGCCATGTGGGGAACTCCTGGTATGTCGACGAGACCTATCTGAAGATGAAAGGAAAGTGGATATATCTGTATCGAGCGGTGGATCAGCACGGGAACACCGTTGATTTTCTGTTGAGTGCAAAACGTGACACCGCCGCCGCCACACGGTTTCTGCGCAAAGCCATCGTCTCATGGTGTCGTCCGACGAAATTGACGCTCGACAAATATCACGCGAATCACCTGGCGATTCAAGAGCTCAAAGAAACCCAATATCTGAAGCGACCGACGATTCGCACAGCCAAATGTTTGACGAATCGCATTGAGCGGGATCATCGCCGCATCAAACAACGCATCCGTCCCATGCAAGCGTTTCAGGTGTTTCGGAATGCCCAAGTGACCATCGCGGGAATTGAGTTAGCACACCAATTTCGAAAAGAGAAACACAAATTGAGAATTAAAAAGCAGAGCCTAGGTGCGTCTGAAAGTTCTTGGCTCAAGCTGCTCGCTGCCTAGCAAATGATTTCCTTCGAAGGCTGACTCTGTTCTGGTTTGGCTATTTGCACCAATTCCGTCTTAAATGGGTCGTCACGTCACTCCTGGCTTGCTCATCCAGCCAAGAGCTTGTCTTGCAGTTACAATCGGAATCCCCTGAATGGAGTGATGCACTAGGAGATCGGTCTTGTCTCCGCTGACGAGACCGTCGGCCCGGCTCGCCACGGCAGTAGCCAGGATTACATTATCCGCAGGGTCCCCAGACAGGGTTATTATTGGGAGATCAGAGACAATAATCGCTAATGCATCAAGATTATTCAGCAAGTCTGTGGCATGGTCTGTGGGAATGCGAGCCTGAAGTTTCTTATAGGTAAGAACGCGTGTTAGTTCTTCAACTTGCGCTGGTGAGGTGGCCAGTTCATAGCGCCCCTCCAACCATCGCTGAAGTAACTGTGCGGGGGGAGCTACCTGGGAAAGGAGCCCTGAAATGAGGATGTTGGTATCAAGGACGAGTCGCACGAGCCCACGTCACCGCCTCTTGGGCGAGTTCCTCGGCATCATGCTCATTCAGATCCGCGTTGCGGGCCTGCAAATCGCAGATGGTCTGACGCAGCATTTCTCGACGCATCGCCTCTGTCGCAAACTTAGATAAGTCCCCCTTCTTGCCACCCCTTCGGGCCAAGAACGAGCGAACAGCCCGATCAGTGTCATTGGGGATACTAAGGGTCCAGCGTGTCATCTTTACTCCAAATATAGACGTTTATACGTTTATGCATCTATCTTATCACTATTAATTAAATTCTACAAGCATGAGTTCTGAATGAACGCGTAATCTGCTGCCGAAGCTCCACTTCATCGAGATAGCGGAGCAGAAAGATAGATTTGAGAATTTGTCCAAACGCTTTGAGGGCCCGATACAACCCGTGTTGAGAGGAGTAGGAATTCAGGCGTCGGAACAATTCAGAGGGAGTCGTGACTCGTAGTTTGAGGGTGGCGACAAACCGCAATATATCTTCCCAATGGGTATAAATGAGTTGAGTATTCACCGTGCCCTACGGCTTCACCAAAAAGGATGGGTACGACTCCTGCTTTCGTAACCCTTTAAAGGCATAGAGCCGTTGGCGTTGAAAGTTCTTAATGCGTGGGGCATAGGCTAATCCCAAGAGATGCATCACCCCAAAGATAAGTTCACTATACCCATGGGTGTCGGTTGAATGAATACGGCTCGGTCCTCCGTCCTGGTGCAGTAACCCGTCCAGGACATACGCACTCTCTCGTTCAGCCGCACTAATGACCCTGGAATAAAACAACAGATGCCGTTTATCAATAAAACTGTACACACTGACGCCTTGGCCTTTGCCGAAATATTTATATGAGTAATTCGCATTCAAGGACTCGGCAGGAACCTCAAACTTCTGCCCATCACTGGACGTGTGGAGAGCTTCCGGGGAACGACGATAGAGTGTGGGCAAAGGGAGTTGGTCGAGCATGCGCAGAATGGGATCATTCGCCGCCCGGATGTTGGCCGGGGTAAAATACCAATTCACGGTATGCTCGACTTGGCCTTCCTGCAGATGGCGAGAGATGCGAGCGAATTTGCGTACGCCAATGCCACAACCGAGCCCGAGCAAGCCAGCGAGAAAGGTTCGCATTGGAGGTCGCGCGGCTTGTGGGTGGTGAGGTCCATGGGTAAATTCCGTGAGGAAGTGGGTGAGTTGATTGACCGTCGCCCAAATTTCTGTCAAGGCCACATAGTGGCGCCCGGGGAAAAAGGCAGAGAGCGATTCCATCTTGATGGTAGTTTGAGCGGGAGTCTTGACCAGGAGGCTGGTGTCCGTCTTCTAACTGACAAATTCATTTTGGTGACGGCACAGGTATGTGTTTGTCTTGACAAATTGCTCATGCAGATGCGTTTCTAAATCCCCCAGCACGACCTGAGGATTCGCGAACGCCTCCAGCTGAGCCTGTTGCACATAGTGATCACGAACTTGTTGCCAGTGCGTGCGACTGAGCAGATACCCTTCGAGGGCACGATATTTATACGACTGATCGAGAAAGAGGGTGCCGGCTTTTAACCCTTGTCCCACATGAATAAACAGCAAGGCTTTATATAAGGAGATTCGAAATGGCCGATCAGGAGGGCTCACAGCCTTCCGTTCGGTTGAGGTGAGGAACTGCCTTGGTGCGTCGTGGCCTAGACCTCCCTGGTGCTCTTGCACATAACGAATCGCAGCCAACAAGGCGTGATCGGTTCCCTGCCAGGGCAGACTTTTGAGAATGGGCATGAGGCGCGCTTGCATCCGAAGCGACCGCGTTTCTAAGCCGGTATAGTACGTGTTCTGGTTCTGGGTCTCTTCGACACTCGCCTTGAGCGGGGTCATGACCTCAGCCAGGTGTTGCTGAGACATTTTTCGTGTCGCAAAGACCTGCTGAATCCGATCGACTTTTTCGTCATTGGTGAGATTGGAGGATTCGATGATGTGTTGAATCGAAATGAATGCCGTCATCACATCGGTTTCGAGAATGGTCAGCAGGGTATTCAGGCTGGTGGTCTGCGTGTCGCGCGTGGCATAGCAGGCCTCCATATGTCCCATCGCACACTATTGAGAGTCAAAGGGAGGACATTCAGGAACACATCCACGAGGTTATCGTGCAACCGGTAATAGTGGTGCACGACAAACGCGAGGAGATGGAGGAGACGAATATGCTCCCCACGGCGGCTGAGATCAAAGACATCTTGCTTCATGGTAATCTCGGCATAACATAATAGGTGATGCCGGTGGGCGGGAGTTCAAGGAGAGGTAACAGAGGAGCCAGGAGGTGATAGAGCGTCCGGATTTGTTCAAGACTGTTGAGGCGTGCCCGAACTTGGTTCGGCTTCGTGGACTGGGATAACCGCTTGAGTTGACTCAAGCGATAACGATCGTGTCCAGAGGGATTCTGTGAGGGCATTAGTAGAGCGTGCAGTTCCTGACGGGTGAGCGGAGTGAGATGGTGTCCCAGTCGTTGAGCGAAGACTCCCTGACGCTGCGTGACCGCGGTGGCAATGAGCCGGCTGAGATAGTCAGAGCCAGGAATTTCAATACGGGTGGCCGTGAGGCGGTCCACTACACGAAAAAATATTTGCCTGGGATCCCAATGCACTTTGGCCAAGGTACGAATTTCGGCAACCATCATTTTTCGCGCCATGCGGTCATACCATCGAAAGTGGCGCAACGTTCGAATGAGATGCCGATGGCGTGACGGCGTTTCGGAGGCATACGAGGCGAGGTTGAGTTGTTTGAACGACCAACCTAAGCTTTGGGAGACATAGGCAAGATCAGTTGTTCGAAATTGGGCTGGTGGATAAAACCGAGCGGTGGCACGGAAATAACCGTAACTCACCAAAAAGTAGACTTGATTCGTAGGAGTTCTGAGGCTCTTGAGAGTACGGATGACATCAAGGGGAGGGTCAAAGTAGTGATGTTGCTGGGGGAGGGAGAAAACAGGCGGCGAATCAAATTCTTTACGTTCGATAGCAGTGATAATGTCCATTCTGGGCATGAAGACCTCCTTAAGTGTAAAAGGAGGTATTGTGAATCCCAGCAGAGGAAAATTCGACTCCGGGAAAAGAATACAGAAGGAAATTCGTTGAGAGAGGAGAAAGAGAATGCCAACGTCTTGTCAGCTGGCTGAGATGAAATTATTCACAGCGCTATGGGAATTTTCGCCCGTTCTCGGGTGCGGACCCAATTATGGAACCAGCGTCGCCTAGACACCAATCGGGTTTTCCTGTATAAAGGAAAGCCGTGGAAAAATCCACGTACGGCATAGGCCGCCACATGTCGGCGAGCGGGGATTCGTGATCTGCAGCTCCATGACTTTCGCCACGAGGCCACAACGAACCTGAGGCGAGCAGGAGTGGACACTATGACGGCAATGAAGATTGTCGGCCACAAGTCGGAACAAATGCATCGGCGTTATAATTCCATTAAGCCAGCGGATCTTCACCAGGCGGCCGCCATGCTTGAGAAATATGGGGCTAACACCGTAATAACACCTGATGGAAAACGTGAATCGGGTCATTCTATAAGTCATTGAAAATAAAGGATCGGGGCGTAGCGCAGCCCGGTAGCGCGCCTGCTTTGGGAGCAGGATGTCGGAGGTTCAAATCCTCTCGCCCCGACCAACTTTCGATCTCTGACTTTCTTCTCGTACTTCTCCTTCTTTCCATTCGAACGTTCAGTTGAACTTCTCATTACTTGACCCGCTTTTTTCGTTTGACCGCGCATGCGAGCGAAAGCAGTAGTCCGAATCCTGCCACAGCGAGCATCCCTCGGTTCATAGACGCCCACAGTAGGACACTCATGGACCGAGCCTGTTGATCGAATAGGCCATGGGCACCTCTGTCCTCTGCCACTGGAGTCCATAGATTGTTAGGACGATCTGATTCAATGGGAATAGTAGTCTGTTGGCCGGAGTAGGCCACGTCAGCTAAATAATGATCCAGCAATCCTGGTATAAATTTCTCTCCTACAATAGTCTTGACTGTTGGTATTCCGATCCACAGTTCTCGTCGATTATGGAAGGCCGCCCAGACAATACCCTTCGCCATTACCTCAGGCTGATAGATAGGGGGTACTGGTTGAGGGTGGTAAGGCAATCGAGTTTTGATCCATCCAAATTGAGTTGTATTGACCCCTGGCAAATGCACCATCGTTACGCGCACGCGGCTTTCATCGTGAATTAATTCCGATCGGAGAGATTCAGTAAACCCTTTCACAGCATGCTTGGCTGCACAATAGGCCGATTGAAGCGGAATAGCTCGATAGGACAAGGCTGAGCCAACCTGAAGAATGACCCCGCGATTTCGAGGAATCATGCGACGCAAAGCTGATAATGTTCCGTGGACAAACCCTAAATACGTCACCTCGGTTACACGCCGAAATTCTTCTGCCGTCATGTCTTTAATCGGCGATAGCACAGAAACCATGGCGTTATTAATCCAAATATCTATCGGCCCAAATTCTTTCTCTATTTGCACTGCTGCGGCCTCAACCTGTTGATGGTCGGCAACATCTGTAGGAATAATTAATGCCTTTCCTCCAAGCATTTCAATCTCTTGCTGAGCGCCGCGTAGACCTTCTTGGCCACGAGCGAGCAAGCCCAGATAGGCCCCACGTTGTGCAAAGGCTCGTGCTGTTGCCCGCCCGATACCAGCTGAAGCGCCAGTGATCACGACGACTTCCCTCTGACGATTCTTTCTCATCCTTATTCCTCACATGAGCAGATTAAAGTGAATGCCAGTGGAAATCTTTTAGGATTATAATACGATTAATCGTGATATGATCTAGACAAAGTCAGGGAGGAGGAGTTTAAAATATCCTCTTTTGTGAATGCATTGAAACATGAAGCGACTCGAGATAGGATACTATTATGTTAGGTTGGTCTGCCTGTTCAGTGGTTGAGCGTGATCCTCTGCGAGTCAGTGGCGGGTGGGTGTTTCGCGGTACCCGTATCCCCGTTCTCGCACTCTTTGAAAATCTTGAAGACGGGGTGGAGATCGCCGAGTTTGTTGAATTGTTTCCGGGGGTTACTCCTGAGCAGGTACGGACGGTTCTTTCCCATGCGGCTAAAAGTCTAGCCTCTCCTCAAGCGATGTAACGTGCGAATCCTCTTTGACCAAGGCATACCGGTTCGGCTGCGCAAGCTCCTGCTTCCGCATCAAGTAGAAACCGTTTTTGAACATGGTTGGGGCGCATGCACGAATAGTGAGTTACTGACCAAAGCTCAGGAAGAGGGTGTTGATGTGTTACTGACAACCGATCAAAATCATGGCATTTGCGAAACATTTTCTGAACAAAACATCGCAATTGTCATCCTCTCCTCTACAAGTTGGCCCAAAATCCAAGCAACCACCGCATCGATCCTCCAAGCTATCGAAACCTCATCCCCTGGAAAACTTCACGAAGTGAGTATTTTCTAAGACCATTTCCAAGAATTGCCAAATGATTGCACGCAAATTTCTTTGGCATATATCATCTCTCGATGTTAGAACGAGTCCTCTTACACGTTAGAATATGATGCGAGTAAAGCAGAGTGATGTATTAATTGGGAATCATAAGAAATTTGACATGCGTATTGGTGTCTGATACCTAATAGCTAAGGAGAAGCAACAAGGTCGTTGATTCTCACATATGTACAAAGCTTAGACGAAGGACAACGAACGTCCATTCTCCAATTTGGGAATGGGCGTTTTTTTTTGCCACCCTTTAGGGAAGTGTCAGGAGCGGGGGAGAGATAGCAGTGTTTGAGTTTATGGCAGGCGTATGTGGAATGATTATAGCGAATCCCAATAAGTTTTCCAGCTGAGGCATATCAACTAACTCCGCGCAGCTATTCACTTCAAACATGCGGAAATTATTTGATACGGCTTTAAGAGAGATGAATATTAATCCGAGATTCATTCAACACCCTATTAAGGTAATCATGTATGAAAGTTCCGGAATCACTCAAAGATGATCTTCCCGGGGTCGTGAGGCAACTCAAAGCGATTCTGACAGGAAAGGCTAGTCCTGATGTTCGCATACATGAAGCATTAGGACTTTTAGAGATACTTGCTTGTCATGAAAAAAAGCCAAAACAAAAATCAAAAAATAACGCCTCCCTCAAGCGGCAGCAGGTAGAGTTTGAACCAGAGAGCAGTTCCAACCGGCACATGACGAACGTTGAAGCAGGTTCCTTGAGTCTGATTGGTAACAGTTCGGTTATGCAATATGTTTATGAATCCATTGGGCGAGCTGGCCACAGTCAAGCCACAGTCCTGATTCGCGGAGAAAGTGGAACGGGGAAAGAGCTGGTCGCCAAGGCTATTCACGAATCAAGTCCCAGAAAAGGCCGTCCCTTTATTCCTCTGCATTGCGCTGCGGTTCCAGACTCATTAATTGAGTCGACGATGTTTGGCTATGAACGCGGGGCGTTTACGGGCGCGAGTAAGACCCGTCGAGGAAAGTTGGAACAGGCTTCAGGAGGAACACTCTTTCTCGATGAAGTTGGGGATATTCCGTTGAATACACAGGTAAAACTTCTTCGAGTCCTTCAGGAGCGGGAGTATGAACGAGTCGGAGGCACACAGCTTCTTCCTGCTGACATTCGAATTATTGCGGCCACGCATCGTGACCTGGAGGCCATGGTGTTATCTGGAACATTCAGAGAGGATCTCTACTATCGATTGAATGTGGTCCCAATGGTCTTGCCGCCGCTTCGTGAACGTCAAGAAGATATCACTCCGTTAGCAGAGCATTTTCTTGAGCGGTTCAATCGTGACAATCATCGTCACATCAAATTAGATGCTGACGTGGTCGCTATGTTATCTCGCTACCACTGGCCTGGAAATATCCGTGAATTACAGAATTGTATAGAACGAATTGTGGTTTTGGCAGATTCACCGACTGTGACACTCTCGGCAATTCCTAAACCATTACAGTCCTATATGCACCATATTCGAGATGTCACCCTCTCACCCCAAAAGAATGCTTCCTTGAAGGCTCTCGATACATTGCCGAAAGATGTTCGAAATCTTGAACGTGAACGTTTAGTGCAGGTGTTACAAGATGTTGGCTGGATTAAAGCCAAGGCTGCTCGGAAGCTAGGACTCACTCCGAGACAAGTCGCGTATAAGATGAAAAAGTACAAAATTTATCGTTCTTTCACACGGTCTTAACCACCTCATTTCTCAACAACCATCCCTGAGTTCACTTGATGGAACAAACATATACGACAAAATTGTCGGTTGAAACGAACAAAATTGTTGGTTTGTCGAAAAAATATTGACGTCTTTGGCCCACTTTAAAGAAATGATACTGCATGATTGTTGATTGTTTTTATATTGAGGACAGTTGGCACAATAATCGCTTATGCATATATTAAGATGACCTAGTTAGTCTTTGGTCAACGTGAGTGGAAGAACAGCTGGCAAAGGCGCCACTGCTGATGAGGGGGAGGCAATATCTCCTCAATCAGGCAGGCGGCGTCTTTTTTTTGCACAATATCCACGGTACGCAAACAATTCATGAAAGGCATCACATGTACGAAACGGATATCGAAAGAATGGCTCAAGTGGCAAGCACAAAGGTGGCGTATCAGCAATCTTCTCCTTTTGGCTATGTCATGCTATCAGTATTGGCCGGCGTCTATTTGGGATTCGGAATTACATTAATCTTTAGTGTTGGTGCCCCGTTTGCCGCAGAGGGTTCAGGGGCCGTCAAGTTAGTCATGGGAGCGGCGTTTGGGATCGCGCTGACGCTCGTGATTTTTGCCGGTTCAGAATTGTTCACTGGCAATAACATGGTCTGCACTATTGGTGGTTTGTCGAAGGTGATTACCTGGAACCAGGTCGGACAGATTTTTTTCTGGTCCTTTCTCGGCAATATGATTGGGTCGCTTGGCATTGCCTGGCTGATTGTGCAATCAGGCGTCTTGTCGAAGACTCCGCACGTTGATCTGCTGATGAATGTGGCCTCTATGAAAATGTCGCTATCCGGTTGGGAATTGTTCATTCGAGGAATCTTGTGCAATTGGCTGGTTTGTCTAGCAGTTTGGATGTCAGCACGAACCACGAATGATGCCGCGAAGGTAATGTTGATTTTTTGGTGTCTTTTGGCTTTTGTGGGAAGTGGGTTTGAACATAGTATCGCCAATCAATCAATCTTCAGCATGGCATTACTTCTCCCCCATGGACACGACATCACCCTGTATGGGTTTCTGTGGAATCAAGTCTGGGTCGGGTTGGGGAATCTCGTCGGCGGGGCAGTCTGTGTTGGTGGTGCCTATTGGTTTACGAGTCGGGTTCCCTTGACGGTGACCCCGGTACCAATAATGAATTGTCCCCCCGTGCCCTCAACATTTGAGTCTGACGGGGTTCGTGGGTGAACACGCAATATATGAAAGGATAAGGTAATAAGGCATGAATAAGGTAGAGGTTCTTAAGATGGAGAAGGATGGGTTGGATGTTCGTGAGAACATTGACCGGTTTGCCAAGGCAGGATGGGAATCCATTGAGGATGCAGATATTCAACGATTAAAGTGGATGGGGTTGTTTCTCCGTAATCCAACGCCGGGACACTTCATGGCACGCGTTCGAATACCTGGGGGGAGTGCAACTTCAGCCCAGCTTCGCACCCTTGCAGAGGTCTCGAGCAGCTTTGGCAACGGGGTGATCGATGTGACGACGCGGCAACAAATTCAGCTTCGTCATTTGACTATTGAAGATGTGCCAGAGGTATTCAAGCGGTTGGATGAGGTGGGATTATGGAGCCTTCAGACCGGCATGGATAACGTGCGTAATATTATGACCTGTCCAGCAACGGGATTAACGTCTTCAGAACTCATTGACACGGCGCCGCTGGTTCGAAGCTTGACGGAGGAAATTGTTGGAAACCGGGACTATTCCAATCTCCCGAGAAAATTTAATATGGCGATTACGGGATGTCTCGAAAACTGTCTGCATCTGGAAACTCAAGATTTGGCTTTTGTGCCAGCAACGGTTCAGGACAAAGGGGGCATGACCACAGGCTTCAATGTGTTCGTAGGTGGAAAGTTAGGGTCTGGGGGGTATCGCATTGCTTCATCGTTGGATATGTTTGTAAAACCATCAGAGGTTCTGAGGGTGACGTGTGCCATACTTGAAATTTATAGAGATCATGGTTTTCGAGAGTCGCGCAATACCGCACGGTTGGCATTTTTGGTTGATCGATGGGGAGAGGAACGATTTCGAATCGAAGTGGAAAATCGGTTAGGGCGTCCCTATGCTCATGCAGGAAACGATGCAAGAAAGAAGTCCGTGAATGATCATATGGGTGTCTTTCGACAAAAGTCGTTAGGGTTAAATTATGTCGGGTTGAAAATTCCAGTGGGTCGTATCAACGCAGGCGATCTTCTGAAGATCGCTCAACTATCCGAGACGTACGGAACAGGGGAATTACGACTGGCTCATAATCAAGCCATTGTCATCCCGAATGTCGTTGATAGAAAAATTGGGGACCTAACCGAGGAGCCATTGTTGCAACGGTATGTCTATAATCCTACCCCAATCCAAAAAGGCTTAGTGAGCTGTGTTGGAAATGACTACTGTAACTTGGCAGTGATTGAAACCAAGAGTCGAGCGATCGAAACGGCGAAAAAAATTGAAGCCAAGCTCGGTACCGATCTCAAGCCTATTACGATGCATTGGTCTGGGTGTCCTGCCAGTTGCGGCAATCATTTGGTTGCAGACGTTGGGTTGATTGGCAAAAAAGTGAAAGTGAAAGGTGAGATTATCGAAGCCGTCGATATTTATGTGGGGGGGCGTTCAGGGCCGGACCCAAAACCATCCACGAAGTTACTGGAAGATGTTCCTTGTGATGTCCTCCCGGATGTGTTGAGCGGCATTTTACCGTATCATGCCAGGCACAAAATGCATCAAAGTAAACTTCGCGTTCCTAAAGCATCAGGGAAATCTGAATTGGTGAAATGTCACCAGAATCACTCTTCACAATCCACAGTGTTATGCAAGTAGTAACACAAAAGAAACTTTCTCATGTTTCCTCAAAATTGCATCTGAAGCCTCATACTATCAAGCGCTGTGGTGTGGGGGGCGACACCCACTGTTTGAGAATCTTGCCGACTATATGGCCGTTAAGAGGATTCTCCAGGAGGTGTATGAACAAACGCACATCCGTCTTGTTGCCGATTGCCTGCTGCCGACTCACTGACAATTGGTAGTGAGGCTATAGTCTATTGATTTTCTTAATTTAGTGTAACGCATTCCTTCAATTCGGCTCGAGACTTCATGTACACATTCCAGACAACGCCTCATTGACAAAGTTTGCAATTCCTTCTCTTTTTACTGACAGGATATTTTGCTATGATCAGGGATTCTGTGAAGTCTAAAGTAAAAAAGATGTTGGAAACAGCAAAAGTTATGATTGAGGTAATTTCCTTAAACAGACATTCATTCTAAGTATCAATGTTTCACGCGCCCGTAGCTCAGTCGGATAGAGCATCGGCCTTCTAAGCCGAGGGTCGCAGGTTCGATTCCTGCCGGGCGCACCACTTTCCCTTGTTTTTGTTGATGAGTCTCTCGACCGGTTTCATCATCACGGACCGTTTACCAATCTTAACCCCACAAAGGTTTGTATGAAGGCCTTCTACACGTGCATCATTGTATTTTCCCTTCTTTTGTTCTCTCCAGTTTCAATACTGGCTGAGACCGTTTTGAAAAAAGACGCCGTTGATTTTGCCTTCTCCCTTCCCGAAGCCCAATGGAAAGAGAAAGGCCCCGCATTTTATGCTTGTCCAAATTGCGATGTACGATTTATTGAGACCGAGGCAGGCACAGGCATGATGATACATGATCAGGTTGTCAATCGGTTAACATCGATTTTCCCAAACTATGCGGATCCCAAGAAAGATCCAATATTTGTCGTCATCGGTGTATTTTTTCCGGTTGGTTGGGAGAAAGATTATCAGACCGACAACTATTTGCCGGATCGTGAAACGCAAGCACAACAAGATGTTGGTCTTCAGTATGTCGTTGCTGCAACTCCTGCACGGGGCCCATCTGGGTATGAAGGAATACTCTATACCATTACGAACTCTCAAGGCGAAGAGTGAGTTGAAGGCGGGTGTTCTCACCTATAGAATTGTTTGACCATCGGTATTTTCTCTATTTCTGACGTTCAACCTTCGGTGTTTGATTTCTGATAGACAGGTCATCAACAATCTCCCCCTCGCGTTTTCTTCATACTGATGCCGAATGCGCTAGCCCATTTTGGAATTCAAGGGGTGCTGACCCGGTCAGTCATTCCAAGCGCTGATCCGAAACTCATATTCCTCGGATGTGTCCTGCCTGATGTCCCTTGGATTCTTCAACGGGTTGTACTTGGCCTCGTTCCCGGTATTGATCCCTATACGCTCCGTCTCTATGTGATTGTTCAAGCCTCATTGTTCATGACCTTGTTATTGTGTGGAGCCTTTGCTTGCCTATCAAGGACTCCAGGGCCAATATTTGGCATTCTCGCAGTAAGCGCGGTTCTTCATTTAGGGCTTGACGCATTGCAAATCAAGTGGGCGAATGGAGTCCATTTCTTTGCTCCTATTTCCTGGGAATTGTTTAATGTAGGGTGGTTTTGGCCAGAAAGTTGGCCGACCTATCTTCTAACCGGATTCGGATTGGGGTATGTGGTCTGGTCGTGGAAGACAGCGGTCCACGTGAAACCGTATTGCTTGCCACTTTCCTTTCGCAAGAATAGTCTCTGCCTCAGCTTAGTTGTCGTATATATGGTCTTACCGCTGGTATTTCTTGATGGTCCGTTGATTGCGAACAATCACTTCGTGAACACATTGAAGACTTCAAGTGAACGGATTGGACGTCCAGTAGAATTTGATCGTAAGCTTTACCTGAAGAGTTCGAATGGTGATGTCGTGAAAGGCTTTGGAGAAGACTTTCATGTTCGTGGACAGACGTTAAATCATCAGTCGACTGTATCCATTCGAGGGCGTTTCGTGGAACTCGATACGATTGAGTTCTTAGATGTGCATGAGCATGATCCGTGGTTTCGGAATGGGAGTAGTTACATTGGGCTACTTGCTCTCGTTGGCATGTGGGCAATGGCTGGTTGGCGATATTATCAGTCTTCCGACAGGGAAAAGCCGCTTGAGTAATATCAGCACAGAGGAGGTCATATGGCTCATAATCCTGCATTTGAAAGACTTGTGCAACGTGCCAAAGGACACATCCAGGAAATATCGGTCGACAAAGTGAGGGAACAATTAATGCGAAAAGAGCCGTTTGCATTCATTGACATACGAGAAGATCACGAACGTCAAAAAGGCTATGCGGAAGGTTCGATCCATATTGGTCGGGGGATTCTTGAACGGGATATTGAACGGAAACCATTTGAGAAAGACACACTCATCGTCCTGTATTGCGGAGGGGGATATCGTTCTGCGTTAGCGGCGATGAATTTGGTAGAAATGGGGTATACCCAGGTACGATCAATGGCTGGAGGCTTTAAGGCTTGGAAATGGGCAGGGTATCCACTCAAAGAAGTCGCGCGGCCATGACGCAATAATCACGCATCGAGTGTTTGGTCGTATCAGAACGCCGAAGAGAGTCAACCCTGCCTCATCATCTGTGTCGAGTTTTTCGAGTACGCGTCGTGCTGACTATTTATAGCGTTTGTCGAATTCTTTTACCACCTCATTCGTGATATCCAGGCCACGTTGGCTATAGAGGACAATTTTTAACGTGGTTTCACTTCCTTTATCAATGACTATTGCGAATCCGTGGCGTTGTGCTACAGCCGCTGTCGCAGTTTCGATTTTCTTCATATATTCTTGAACCAGTTCTTTTTGCTTCATCCCCAGTTCTTGTTGATATTCTTGTCCGCGTTTCTGAAACTCTTGAAACTTGCGAGTAAACACGTCTTGTTTTTGCTTGAAGCCTTTATCCGCCGAAGCTTCTGACTTTTTTAATTCGTTTTGAAGATCTTCCAGTTCCTTTTGATCAGCCTTCAACACATTTTCTCGAGCTTGAGCATGTTCTTTAAGCGTAGCAAGGGCTCGACTGCCAGCTTTGGATTTTTCAATAACGGACTGTGGATCAACGATGGCAATCTTAAAGTCTTTGGCAAGAGCCAGCGTACCGGACCCAAAGAATAACAGACACGCACTGATCAAAACACCGATGGTTGCTGTGGTTGGACGTATAGATTGCATTGACGGTCTTAGCCTCCTCATGGTTGTATGCTCCAAGGTCATGTGGATTGAAATACGATTATCGGTATGTCTGAGAGGTGAAACTCGTTGTCTCGAGAGTGTTTGACGGAGCGAGCATTAATATAACAAACAGCCTGTATTGTCGTGAACTTTGATGAGAGTAACTAGGGCAATCGTTCGTGTCAAGAGCTGTTAGAATTCACCACATACCCTTACATTTTGAATGACCGTTTCCCAGTCTTGGGGAAATTATTCTCCGCGTAAGACAAGATTGTCTATGACAATGAACATTATCTGTTTTGGGGATAGTTTGACGGTGGGATATCAATCTCCGACGTCTGAGGTTCCGTATTATCATGCAACACCATATGGTGAACTGCTGCAAGCATGGCTTGGCGAAAAAGGGACGGTTTCAATTCGAGGTGTGAATGGTGAAATGACGAGTGAGATGGTCAGGCGATTTTCTTGGGATGTCCTCGAGTCCCAACCTGATATGGTGATTATTCTTGGAGGGACCAATGACCTTGGAGCCGACATAGAGCCTGAGCGTATTTTTAACAATTTGGTGACATTGTATGATCAGGCAAGGAACGCATTAATTTCTCCTGTGGCGATCACGGTTCCATCGCTGCGGAGCGCCATACACGATGATGACCATGATTTTCTGAGTACTTATATTGAATGCCGTATGGAACTCAACCAATGGCTCATGAACTTTTGTCAGGCGTCAAACATGCCCTGTATTGATCTATTCACAAGAACGAGTGAACCGGAGAGTCATTTACTTGCTTCCAAGTATTCAAACGATGGCCTTCATCTTTCGAGTCAAGGCTATCAGATGTTGGCACAACTGTTATGGGACCATCTATGGGCAAAACAGTATCGTAAATCCAGACAGACCTAATGTGCGTCAAGGAAGTAGCAGAAAAAAGAGTCTTTTGGACAAAAGGCTTACTCTTTTTTCCCACCGGATGAACTTGGTGATGAAGTAGAAGAGGACGACCCGCTGGATGAGCCTGAAGAAGCGCTTCCAGATGATCCTGACGATGGTGTGGATCCAGGCGAGCTTGATGAACTTGAACTGCTGTCACTTGCTGGAGTCGATGAGGAGCCGCTCTCGGATTTTCCTTCAGCTTTTGTCTCCGCGGTTTTTCCCTGCGGTTTTCCATCCTCTCCCGGTCGTTTGGGTTCTTTGAGTTTGTCTGAGTAATCGGTGACATACCAGCCTGACCCTTTAAACATAATGGCCGGGGAGGAGATAAGCTTTTCAACGGGCTCGCCTTTTGGACATGAAAATTCTGTGCAGGTGGTGATAGGCGGGTCTGAAAATTTTCGTTGAACTTCAAACTTTTCTTTACAGGCAGTACAAATATATTCGTAGATTGGCACGATGCCTCCTCCTCATAAACATTTACTATCGAGCTTGTCGTTCTTAGGTAACTCTTTATTTACAAAAGTCAAGGCGGGAATTCTCAAAAACCTTTTACTGTAAGACCTGAATGGCGCTCGCCAGGCTGTCCATCCCTTGCTCGATCACGGAGAGAGGTGGCGTATAGGAGAGTCGAATGTGTTCAGGGGCACCAAATGGTTCTCCTGCGACACAGGCCACCTTGGCCTCGGTCAACAGATAGTGTGCTAAATCAGACGGGGAGGCGATCGTCCCTTGCGCATGTCGTCGTCCAAATAAAGATGAAACATTGGGCAGGGCGTAAAAGGCCCCACGTGGCATCGGACACGTGATCCCGGAAATGCCATTCAGTCGATTGACCATCAGCGTTCGTTGTGCACTCAATTCCTGTACCATATCCTTAATAAACTGTTGCCCCTCGCGCAACGCGGCAACGGATGCCTTTTGCGAAATCGACATTGGATTCGACGTGCTTTGACTTTGAATATGTCCCATGGCCGTAATGAGGTCTTTTGGCCCTGCGGCATACCCGATTCGCCATCCTGTCATTGAATAGGATTTTGATACCCCATTGACGACAAGCGTGCGTTTAGCGATTTCTGGACCCAGTGAAGCAATGCTTGTGTGTCGATGTCCGTCATAGACCAAATGTTCATAAATTTCATCAGAGACCACAAGTAAATTATGTCGGAGCGCCAGTTCAGCCACACTTTCCAACGTTTTTCGGTCATACATACTTCCCGTCGGATTGCAGGGACTATTGAGGATAATCGCTTTCGTTTTCGGAGTAATCAGTGAATCTAGCAGGGAGGCATCAATGGCATAGTGCGAGGATTCCTCTGTCTTGAGTATGACGGGAGTCGCTTCCGTGAGTGCGATTTGATCAGGATACGACACCCAATAAGGACTAGGAATAATCACTTCATCTCCAGCCTCCAAGGCGGCTTGCGTAAAATTGTAGAGCGTGTGCTTGGCCCCACACGACACTAAGATTTGCGATTTCTCATAGTCCAACTGATGGGTGCGCTGAAAGGTCTCAATAATGGCATCTTTCAATTCATCAATTCCTGTCACAGCCGTGTACTTTGTGAAATTTTCCTGGATGGCATTGTGTGCTGCCTGCTTCACGCAGTCTGGCGTATCTTGCGCGGGTTCTCCTGCAGCAAAATCAAAAATTTTGATGCCTTGGGCTTTGAGGGCCTTGACCGTGGCCACCATCTGTAAGGTAGGCGAGGCGGCAATTTTTGTGGTACGAGTCGCGAGTTTCATTTCAGAAGATTTATGAATCGGCTTGGAAACATGCTTCCAAGCGTTTGGCAACATCTGGATGCAAAAAGTCCTGCAACGGACCACCAAGCGAAGCGACCTCTTTGACCATACTAGAGGTCAGGTATGAATACTCTTCGCTCGCCATGAGAAAGACCGTCTCGACACCTTCATCAAGCTTTCGGTTCAAGAGAGCCATTTGGAATTCGTGTTCAAAATCAGAGACGGCTCGCATTCCTCGAATGATCGCTTGGGCGCCGCGTTCTCGAACATAATTAACCAGGAGGCCATCGAAGGATTCCACGTCGACATGCGGCAAATGCTTGGTGGCGATTTTCGCCAGTTCAATCCGTTCTCGTAGATCAAAGAGTGGACCTTTTTGAGGATTGGGTGCGACAGCGACCACCACGCGGTCAACCATCCGAAGGCTTCGCGCAATCACATTCGCGTGGCCCAAGGTGATGGGGTCAAATGTTCCCGGGTAAACGCCGATTCGCATGAGACTCACGTATATGTTGAAAAAATGTCAAGATGGTGTCCCCATACCGAGCTTGTCGAACTTGCTCAAGGGAATTCACTTCTCGGAGCAATGCTGTTTTCCAAAAATGTTCTACCACCATGATCCCCTCGTCAGAAAGAAGGTGTTGTGTGCCTACCTTCGACAAGAGAGATTCAAGCTCCTGGTGCTGATAGGGAGGATCCACATAAATAATGTCATAGGGAGCCTCCTGAAGTATTTGTGGCTGACGCACACTGTTCCAGGCGTCACTCGATACAATAACCGTATGGTTGGGATTTCCACATCGTTTCAAATTATCTTTTAATAGTTGCAAGGAGTCGAGATGGTTGTCGACGAACACCACGCGTGAGGCTCCTCGACTAAGTGCTTCCAATCCAATGGTTCCAGCCCCACAACAAAGATCAAGAACTTTCGCTTCGGATACTCGAGTGTTGAGGATAGAGAACAACGCTTCCCGAACTCGCGCAGAGGTCGGTCTGATTCGATTGCCTACCGGAGCCTTGAGTCGACGGCCCTTTTGTGTCCCAGCTATCACTCTCATGACGTGTATCGCTATAAGTCATCGCCCTAGGGCTTTGTACCGTACCACACCATTTTAGATTATCACAACTCATGATATTGCTAGAGACTTTGACGTGTTTCTTTGAACCTGCCTATAGTGGGTGAGGATGTGAAAATGACAAGAATTTGTAGTGGTGAAATGTGTCTTCGGGCATGCCTATGAATAATATAAAGACAAAAATGGGCATTCAAACTTGGCCAAAGTCTGAACGCCCACGCGAACGTCTCTTACAACAAGGTCCAGAGGCCGTGTCTGACGCACAACTTCTCGCCATTCTCCTGCGTGTGGGGAGGCAGGATTCTTCTGCAGTCCAAGTCGCCATGGAGTTGCTTCAACGGCTTGACGGATTGCAGGGACTCTCCAATCGGAGTCTTGATGAGTTATGTGCGATTCCTGGTGTTGGACCGGCCAAGGCTGCGCAGATTCTGGCTGCCGTTGAATTAGGGAAACGAACCCTGGCCGCCCCGTTAAGCACTGGAGTTCGGGTTGGGAGCAGTCGCGACCTCTTTCATCATTATTATCCATTGTTGCGCGACCTTCGGCATGAAGTCTTCAAGATTGTCCTGTTAGATGCCAAGCATCGAGTGATTCGCGATATGACCATTTCAAAAGGCAGTTTAACCGTGAGTATTGTCCATCCACGAGAAGTGTTCAATGGCGCCGTGCGCGAATCGGCCGCAGCCGTGATCGTGCTTCATAATCATCCAAGTGGAAATCCTGAGCCAAGTCCTGAAGATTACGCATTAACAGATCGATTGGTAACTGCCGGCGATATTCTTGGCATCCGAGTCCTCGATCATTTGGTCATCGGCGATGGCTCATATATGAGTTTTGCCGACAAAGGGTTGATCTCGTCATCATAAAAAAGCCAATTTCGGTCACTCCCCACCTAATTACCATCAGAAGATTCGCACCGTCATCTCCCAATCCTGGTAGATTTTATTCCAGAATCATGCTAGAAATATTTGTGAATAAAGGTTTTTTTGAAATGCACTGTTCTTGAGAGCTTTCTCGCTAGAGAATTCTCATACGGGAATCGACACGGTATGGAAATAAGCCAGGAAGAAGTCGAATATATCGCCCTGTTAGCTCGCTTAAATATTGCTGAAGGCGAGAAAGAACTCATGAGCGATCAACTCAGCCAAATTTTGACATTAGTCAACCAATTACGAGATGTGGATACTGAGGGCATTCCGTTGACGGCCACGACCTCTCAGCAATCGAATGTCTTGAGAGACGATGTTCGGATATCATCCTTGACTGATGAGCAAGCCACGGCCAATGCGCCTCAGGCAGAAGATGGATTTTTGGTCGTCCCCAAAATAATTGCGGATCGTGAGACCTCGTAGCGTGCACCTTATGTTTCAACAATATGCCTTGCCAGGGTTTTCGCTGTCTGATGGTCTTATGACGATACGATTTGGTTGCGACGATCTCCTCCCTCATCTCCTATCTTTATCTCGCGTGCTTCAATCACGACTAGGCTAAGCGATAGACTCATGTACCGGCAATTGCTGAGAGCGAAGATTCATCGTGCAACAGTGACGGACTCCGATTTAGAGTACGAAGGGAGTTTGACGATTGATTCTGACCTCATGGATGCTGCCGGAATCTTGCCATATGAACTGGTGATGGTTTCCAATTTGAATAACGGCGAGCGGTTTTCAACGTATGCGCTTGCCGGGACACGTGGGAAAGGCGAAGTGATTCTTAACGGTCCAACGGCTCGTAAGGGGGTCCTTGGCGACAAAGTAATTATCTTCTGTTATGAATATTTCCTTGACGAAGAAGCCAAGGTGCATTCTCCCAAGGTGATCCAAGTTGACGCACATAATCGTATGATTGAGACCGTATCACAAGAGACGAAAACATGAGAATGACTCATTATTTTAGACGCATCGTGCAATTATTTCAGAGAAATATGTGATGATCTAAATGGCAACCGCACTCTTTAAACTTACCCTGAAAGAACTTCAAGGCCTCTTTACTAGCGGCGATGTTGGTGCCATCGATATTGCGCGTTCGTATCTTCTGAGAATCAGTCAAGTTGAATCCAAGGTCAAAGCCTACATCACGATGCCCGATAGAGAACAGGTGCTTCAGGAAGCCGACACAATTGACGCCTCCCTCAAACAATGGCGAAAAACTCAGCCATTAATGGCCATGCCGTTAGCTATTAAAGATAATATTTGCACCACCGGGATTCGTACGACGTGTGGATCGACAATGCTAGAGCACTTCATTCCTCCGTACAACGCAACGGTCGTGGCAGCATGTCGAGAACAGCAATTTTTATTTATGGGGAAAACCAATCTCGATGAATTTGGCATGGGATCCTCCACCGAACATTCGGTGTTTGGGCCAAGCAGAAATCCCTGGAATCTTGAATGTATTCCCGGGGGCTCAAGCGGAGGATCGGCAGCAGCTGTGGCGGCGGACGAATGCGTGGCAGCCTTGGGCACAGATACGGGAGGGTCGATTCGACAGCCTGCAGCCTGTTGCGGGGTCGTCGGGCTCAAGCCGACGTATGGGAGAGTGTCGCGATATGGACTCGTGGCATTTGCCTCGTCATTGGATCAAATTGGTCCAATCACGAAATCGGTGACCGATGCAGCCATTTTACTGAATGTCCTCGCAGCACATGATCCGAGAGATTCGACCTCTTCTGATCAACCAACCCCTGACTACACGAGGTTTGTTAAGAAAAAAGACGTCAAAAAACTCACCATTGGCGTCCCCAAGGAATTCTTTTCAGAAGGGCTTGATCCAGAGGTTGAACAGCATGTGCAAGCCGCCATCGAGGAGTTTAAGGAGTTAGGTGGCACCATCAAAGAGATTTCTTTGCCGACAACTGAATGGGCCATTGCCGCCTATTATATCATCGCTACGGCTGAGGCAAGTTCGAACCTTGCGCGGTATGACGGAGTGAAGTACGGGTATCGAACAAAGGAGCGCAAAGGTCTCTTAGAGATGTATCGACAAACGCGCGCTGAAGGCTTTGGCTCCGAAGTTAAGCGTCGAATCATGCTTGGGACCTATGCGCTAAGTTCTGGCTATTATGATGCCTTCTACGGCAAAGCACAGTCCGTCAGAACGCTGATTACGCGAGATTTTGATTCAGCCTTTCAGGACGTTGATTTGTTAGTCACGCCCGTGATGCCAACTCCGGCATTTCCATTAGGAGAAAAGCTTCAAGATCCGCTGCAAATGTACTTATCCGACATGTATACTATATCAGCGAGTCTTGCAGGTCTGCCGGCGATCTCGATTCCCTGTGGGTTTAGCCAGGCTGGATTGCCCATTGGCTTGCAATTGATGGGGCGTCCCTTTGAAGAGTCCACAATTCTTCGAGCGGCCTACGCCTATGAACAAGCGACCCAATGGCGAAAGAAACGTCCTCCCATTCGTTAACCGAGTAGAAAGGAAACGTTTTCTATGATCGATTTGGCTGCAGTGGCCATTGCTATCGCGTTTGTTGTTCTTGTGGCGTATTTAATTCCAACCATCGTGCAAATCAAACGAACCGTGGCGCAATCAGAACGGGTGCTCACGCGCGTGAACAATGAACTGCCGGGGTTGCTAAAAGAGATACGCGGCACGAGCGAAAATGTGCGTGCATTGACCGACCAGGCCAAATTTGGTGTCGACCGCGCCTCAACCTTATTTACGGCAATGGGGGAGATGGGACAGACGGTTCATCAAGTCCATGAAACTGTTCGGGGAAAAGGCGGTTCTATTTTCTTAGGATTCTCGAGTGTGTTGGCTGGAATCAAAGCAGCATCGAACAGAATGAAACATCGTGCTTCTAAAGAAGGAGGGAACGAATATGGGAAATAATCAATCAGCATCTGCCGGATCCGTCGCGTTAGCATTCTTAAGTGGGGCCTTAGTTGGTGCCGTCGGAGCTTTTTTGCTCGCTCCCCAGGGGGGGCGGGAATCACGTGAACGATTGGTCGGATATGCCCGACGAACGGGTGAAGATATTCGTGATCTTCGAGAGAAAGCCACTGATGCCTTGGATGACGTCGTCTTGAAAAGTCGCGACTTTGTCGATGAAGCATCTTCAGCGGTGAAAGAGGCAATTGAGGCTGGCCGTGAGGCCATGCGTCGTGAACGTGATCAACATTCTCATGATTACACGCATTAACGTGTAGTCTTCGACAGTAGGCCTATGTCATATCAGGTGGTTATCGGGGTCGAAGTTCATGCACAACTTCGGACGCGATCGAAACTCTTTTGTTCCTGTGGAACAACATTCGGTCGTTCACCCAATTCTCAAACGTGCCCTGTCTGTTTAGGGATGCCTGGCTCTTTGCCGGTCCTCAATCGTATGGCGGTGGAGATGGCTGTACGGGTGGGGCTTGCACTGAACTGCTCCATCCGCAGGGATCACCACTTTGCTCGAAAGAATTATTTCTATCCTGATCTTCCCAAGGGCTATCAAATTTCTCAGTACGATGAGCCAATTTGTGAAAAGGGATGGCTTGAGATTCAGCCAAATGGTGAGACCAAACGTATTCGAATTCATCGTGCCCATCTGGAAGAGGATGCGGGGAAAAGTGTCCATCAACCTGGAAGACCTGAGAGTCGAGTGGACCTGAATCGAACAGGAACGCCATTGCTTGAAATCGTCACGGAACCGGATATGCATTCAGCCGATGATGTGGATGCCTATTTGAAAATGCTCAGAGATATTCTCATCTATCTGGACGTCTGTGACGGGAATATGGAACAGGGTAATTTTCGATGTGAGCCGAACATTTCGTTGCGACCATCGGGGGAACAGCGATTAGGCACGAAGGTCGAATTAAAAAATATTAATTCGTTTCGATTTGTTCGAGAAGCGATCGACTACGAAGTGCAGCGTCAGACGACTGTGCTATCGGAAGGCGGAACCGTCCATCAAGAAACTCGGTTGTGGGATGAAGCACAAGGGAAAACCATGGTGATGCGGAGTAAAGAAGAAGCCCATGACTATCGATATTTCCCCGACCCTGATCTCCTTCCAATTCATCTTGACCAAGCGATAATTGATGAAGTTCATGAAACGCTTCCAGAATTGCCAACTGCTCGAAAACGGCGCTTCATCTCTGACTATCAATTGCCGGTTGCTGATGCTGAAACTCTCACCTCGTCTAAGTCGTTGGCTGATTACTTCGAATTATGTGTCGAAACCTTTCCAGAACCGAAGACGGTTTGTAATTGGGTGAAGGGCGAGTTGCTTCGAGAACTCCATGCCCATGACGTCTCAGCTCACGAATCGACCATGCCTCCTGAGCGATTGGTAAAACTCTTGCGATTGGTCGAACAGGATACGATTAGCTTGAAGGCGGCACGGGAATTTTTTTCTGAGCTGTATGCTAGTGGGAAAGAGCCAGAGGTCTTAATTCAAGAAAAAGGCCTCAGCCAAGTTTCTGATGATGAGGCCTTGATGACATTTATTCGTGAGGTCCTTTCCAACAACCCAACTCAAGTCAGTCAGTACAAGGGCGGCAAGGAAACAGTCTTAGGGTTTTTCGTCGGTCAAGTCATGAAAGCCTCGCAAGGTAAAGCGAATCCAGGAAAAGTCAATTCGTTATTGAAAGTCGAATTATTAAAAGAATCTTAATCTAGGACACGCTGATGATGAGTACGATCCAAACGATTGTTCCGCGTATGATCTTAGATTCCCGAGGGAATCCAACGGTCGAAGTGGAAGTCACGTTAACGAGTGGAGTCCGTGGCCGTGCGGCGGTCCCTTCCGGGGCATCGACCGGGGCACGCGAGGCCCTGGAGTTGAGAGACGGTGACAAGCGACGGTGGATGGGAAAGGGGGTCAATAAGGCCTTAACCAGCGTGAAAAAGTCTTTGGCACCAAAGCTTCTTGGCATGAATGTCTTTGATCAAGTTGCGATTGATTCAACCATGATCACGCTTGATGGAACCAAAGGAAAATCTCGATTCGGGGCAAACGCGATCTTGGGTATCTCGTTAGCTGTGGCGCGGGCGGCAGCGACGGAACTTGGACAACCCCTGTTTCGCTATATTGGTGGGTTAAACGCTCGGGAACTTCCTGTGCCAATGATGAATATTATTAATGGCGGAGCCCATGCGGATAACGGTCTGGATTTTCAAGAGTTTATGATTATGCCTGTTGGTGCAGAGAGTTTTAGTGAGGCTCTGCGGATGGGCACGGAAGTCTTTCATCATCTCAAAGCCATATTGAAATCCCAGGGATTGAGCACGGCCGTTGGCGATGAGGGTGGTTTTGCGCCAAGTGTCGCATCGCATGAGGAAGCTCTTGATCTCATTGTACAGGCCATTAAGAAAGCTGGTTATCGGACCGGTCGGGATATCGTACTGGCACTTGATGCGGCTGCCAGTGAATTTCACCAAAAGAATACCTATCATCTAAAAAGTCAGAATCATTCTCGCCTCTCGTCTGCTGATATGATTCAATACTATCAATCGTTGACGACACGTTTCCCCATTGTTTCGATCGAAGATGGATTAAATGAAGATGATTGGAAAGGATGGAAGGACCTGACCACACAATTGGGTGATCGAGTCCAATTAGTGGGTGATGACCTGTTTGTCACCAATGTTCAGTATCTATCGCGTGGCATTCGCGAACGTTCCGGCAATGCGATTCTCATTAAACTTAATCAGATCGGGACATTGACAGAAACCATAGAAGCCGTAACATTAGCTAAGAGGGCTGGGTTCGGGGTTATTGTATCGCATCGATCCGGCGAGACCGAAGATGTGACGATTGCCGATCTTGCGGTGGCCCTCAATACCGGACAAATCAAAACGGGTTCGCTATCGCGGACAGATCGGCTTGCCAAATATAATCAATTATTGCGAATTGAAGAAGAACTTGGGAGCTCCGCACGCTATGCAGGCAAAGCGTGCTTGCCCATAAATTAACGACTGGAAATGGGAAGAAATCGAAAGCGGAAAAAAAGGGCTCCAGGATTTTGGGGTGAACTCAACAGCAAATTGCCCGTTGTTGCCGGAATGATTTTAGGTGGAGTGTTTCTTGGGTACATTTTTTTTACTGAAGAAGGGATTCCTTTTTACCTCAAACAAGTTCACGCAGCCGAAGAATTGGCGCAGCATATTCAGGATATCGAAAAGACCAATACCGTGCTAGAGAATGAAATTCGTCGAGTGAAGTCTGATCCGCTGAAACTTGAAGAACTTGCCCGCAATCGGCTAGGGATGGTGAGACAAGGGGAAAAAGTCTATCAATTCGTTGAACCTCGTCTCATGGATTCCCAATCGACGCCGTAATCGTTTACTATTCCTTTCTCTCAGTATCTGAATTTCTCCTGAACGTGGGGACACGTGTTTTTTCCATATTTTGTATAGGATATATCGACGATGAAATTTGGTACCTTAGTGATTGTCGGACGACCTAATGTTGGAAAATCTACACTCCTGAATGCGCTGGTACGACAAAAAATTGCGATTGTCTCGGATAAACCACAAACGACGAGGACGCGAGTCCTTGGAGTCGGACATTTCTCGAGCGCGCAACTGGTGGTCCTTGATACACCGGGACTTCATAAACCCAAACATCAATTGAATCGGAAAATGGTGAGAACGACATTAGACACGCTTCCTGATGCCGATATGATCTATGTGATGATGGATGCCAATAAACCTCCTGGAGCCGGAGATCGATTTGTGGTAGAGCAAGTTGAGGCTGCCACGAAATCCCAGACCTATGCTGGTGTATTCTTGATCTTAAATAAGGTGGATGAAGTCAGAAGGTCGCGATTGCTGCCGTTGATTGAACAGTGTCAGCAAATGCGTGAATGGTCGGAAATTGTCCCGATTTCGGCTAAGAATGGGGAGAATATTGAACGTCTGATTGATCTGACACTCTCGTATCTTCCAGAGGAAGAACAACAGTACTATGAAGAAGACTTTCTTACTGATCAATCGATGCGTCAAATGGCAGCTGAAATGATTCGGGAAAAAGTCCTGCTCCATACCCATGCTGAACTTCCATATGCGGTCGCTGTTCTCCTAGAAGAGTTTATTGAAGAGGATTCACGTGCTCACGTCACAGCAACCATATTTGTCGAAAAGTCGTCACAAAAGCCAATCATTATCGGAAAACAGGGCCAACGATTAAAAGCTATTGGAACAGAAGCTCGAATGGATATGATGAAGGCGTTCGGGTTGAAAGTGCATTTGGAACTGTGGGTCAAAGTTCGTGAAAATTGGCGAGATAATGAACACCTACTCCTTGAATTAGGATATTAAAGACAAAGTATACGATGAAAAATTTTAGACAACGGTGAGAGAATTCACGTTGTACCGTACATTGTTACTTTTACAATAACTCACGATGCCACTCTACAAAACGAAAGCGATTGTCATTAAAAGTCAGCGCTGGGGAGAAGCTGACAGGATTGTGACTTTCTATACAGAACAAGTCGGAAAAGTTCGTGGGATTGCACGAGGTGCGAGACGAATGAAAAGTCGGTTTGGCAGTGCACTTGAACCATTTCGACTTGTTGAATTGACGCTATTTGAAAAAAACATTGAATCACTGGCACGTATTAGCCAAGTCGATATCACTGGATCGTTCGAAGGACTTCGTGAGAATTTACGGCTTATGACGGCTGCAGCACGAATCGTAAATTTCATCCGAGCCGTTACCCCAGATCGAGACCCGAATCATGCTGTCTTTCTGGCCCTTAGCGAGGGGTTGTCGACTCTGGAAACCGTTGATGACCCAGAATTGTGCGCGCTGTTATTTCAAATTCATGTTCTTGGGCATACAGGGTTTCGTCCTCAAATTGATTCCTGTACAGAATGTGGACGGTCGGCAGGACGCGTCCCCGTAAGGTTCTTTGTGCAGGCAGGTGGAGTGATGTGCCTGATGTGTGGCGAGAGATCGTCTGACCGTGGCCTCCCCATTTCTCCTGGTAGCTTAGCATTCATCCAGCAAGCCAGGAGACTGCCGTTTGCGAAGATGACACGTCTTCGAGCTAGCGGACAAATTCGACAGGAAATCGAACAAGTTATTGAAACATATGTAGAGGTTGTAATCGGAAGATCGCTTCCATCGATGAACGTCTCCTCTCAGAGTTCTTCTCAATTTAATCGATTCTCAAGATCCTCAAAGGAGTATATCTGATGACAAACAAGACACTCGAACCAAAGGATATGAATTGGCTGGAGAATGGCGTGCTGGGTATCGAGTGGAGTGATGGCCATCATGGGGTATATCCCGTCCGCTATCTCCGTCAACACTGTCCCTGTGCGGCTTGCGTTGATGAATGGACCGGGGAATTACGACTCAAGCCAGACTCCGTCCCTTTGCTGATCATGGTTCAAGATATTGAAGCCGTCGGGCGTTATGCGCTTCGGTTTAAATGGAGTGACGGCCATGATACTGGGATCTATTCCTATGCTGCTTTACGACGTTTGTGCCAGTGTGATATCTGTCAACCAGAAAAACCTCAAAAGCCTCGAGGGAAAGTTCTCCTCTGACTTTTCCCGTGTCGCAGATATTTTTGTATCACGCGCGCTTGAATGTTCTTAGCAGAACTTCAATCAATGAAGAAATCGTGGGTTCAGGTTAACTTCATATAGAAGCATACTTGGGAAGAGTCTCAACTCTCATGAAAATGTGGGTCGATCGTCCACGAGACGTGAGAGAGTCACTCAATAAGAGTTACGTTGCGGAATGAGGGGATTTGTAGAATCGCGGTGCGGGCTTGTGACACATAATAGGCGTATTCTGGCTCTGGATACTCGTCAATGATAGATTGCATGAGGTCTTGTGCCAGAAGGTATCGACCTGATTGCCAGGCAGCTTGTCCTGCTTGCAAGGCACAGGAAACAGCCATAGCTCTTGGGTCAACGGAAAGACGAGAACTCCGTGCTGAGGTCCAATTTTTCAAAAATTTTGGCAAAGGGATCGGCGAGTGATGAATAGTGATTGGCCCTGGCGCTTCTGATAATTGCGCGACATACTCCTGCATTTGCAAGGGGTTTCGGTCGATCACGCAATCGTTGTACAGAGTCCATAGATCCATAAATTCTGAGTCCTGGAGACTTAACTCACTCTTTTCCGTGGGTTGAAGGCTTTGGCAACCCGAAAAGAATAGTAGGAAAACAAGGCTCAGGAGAGTATAGGTTTTAAAGTTTTTCATTGTATGCATATCAATTATCTTGCTAACCACTCACTTATTTTCATGAACTCGCACAGATTTATATTACTACTTAGCAATACTAATGCTCATAATTTACTTAAATGTAACATACTGAAAAATAAAAGAAAATAGTAATTTAGTTAGGTCTGCGCTTAACGAAGTGTTGCTTAAATACAACGAAGGTGTGTGATTTGTTCCCTAATTCTCGAGATTTCCCGGTGGCTTAAGCTGAATTTTCTTTGAGTGCGTCAAGCCTGTTTTCTTCTCAGTATCAAATTCATTAATGGTTTCTGAAATCTTTTTCTGAGCATTAAGCAAGGCGTATACCAAAATAGCTTAGGGCTTTAGATCCACGACTGATTGCGACTACACACCGATTTTGAGGAAACTCCCAACCGTATCAAAGTTGAAAAAATTACGTAGGCTGAGCGCATATGCTCGCTCTAGGCTGTGCGAAATAAGGTAGGTATTATTCAGACCAAGCAATTAATGAATTGTCGTCCGTACGCTCAATCGGACATTGTCGGCATAAGATTCCATGTAGACGAATTATTAAATTGGCTTATCGACGATTTCGATGACCGACCGTTTCCTCTTCGTACTGACTTGAAAGGCGTTTGGTCTCAGGGTGAAGGGTATAGCCCTGTCCTTTGACTATATCGCGGGTACGAAAGAGCGGGCTCAACATGCCGCTTGGGTGTAGATAGCCTCCACGAAGAGGAACAGACCGGTTTTGATGATGAATGAGATGGCACGGCACAGGTCGAATACTCGTGAGCCATGCCGCCAGATCTTGAGGATTGCCAATTGAGGCAGACAACAAGAGGAGCCGGGCTTGGGTCGGACAAAAAATGATCGTTTCTTCCCAAACCACTCCACGTTCTGGGTCAGCTAGGTATTGTGATTCATCTAAGATCACAAGGCCAAGCGTGTTGAGTCGAAGATCGACTTCTCCACTCGCGGCATCATAGAGCAAATTCCGCAAAATTTCTGTGGTCATAATCAAAAGCGGGGCTTGAGCATTGTCTCGTCGATCCCCTGTAAGAATTCCGACGTTCTCGGAACCAAAGAGTTGAGAGAATTCCATGTATTTTGTATTTGAGAGCGCTTTGAGTGGTGAAGTGTAGATCACCGTGCGTTCCTGTTCGAAGGCATATTTTGTCGCTTCGATCGCAACGAAGGTTTTGCCACTTCCAGTTGGCACACTCACAATCACATCAGTCGTGGCCAGTTGTGTCACGGCCTCTTGTTGCCATGGGTCCGGATGAAACTCTTTTGTTGGAGGGGGTACGCCAAGTCCCTCAAGCAATTGAGACACGGTGACGGGTGGAGGCAATGAGGATGTCGTGTGTTTCGCTTTCGATTTTTGAGGTAACGGCTTCTTTTTCACAGGTCCACGAGAAGGTGCAGGGTCTGATGCTCGGACAGACATTTGGGTTTTATACTGTAATACATCGGTCTCTAAGGCTTCACGTGATTCCGAAGGGAGAGAGAGAAATACGTCAATTAACCGATGTTTGCCAAGGCGGAAATGACGATGAACTCGTCCCTGAGCGAGCTTGTGAAGATGACGAAGTGGAAGTGATTCAAGAAGACCTACGAGTTCATCATTCGTCATGGATAGAGCCTTTTACGGAAGTTCTTCAAGGACTTCCCGCCTCATCGTGGTGATGGCTGTGCTGGCGGTTTCAGCTAGACTAGGATGTGAAGCTTTGAGTGTTTGCAATTGAGAGAGAAATTCGATTGTTCTGGCAAATAGTCGATAGACATCACCTTCAGCCATGGTCGTCATGCGAACAAGTGATACCCATTTCAGATTCGGATCACGAACCCACATATCAGTTAATGCGGCCACATCTGTCCGGAGAAGCGGAGGTTCTTCATACGACGCCAGGGAGCTTGCGACAGCACGAACGTGGTGCAGCATGGTGCTGAGCCCTGAACTCATTCGAAGGAATGTTCCAGGCCGATCATCGTCATGAGCAATACTTGCCATCATGGCAGCCAAAAGCGCAGGCTCAATGGCCGCAAACGCTTCCATTCGAATCAGTTCCGTGATGAGAAGGGAATGATCGATGCGAATCAGCCGAGCCCATTCACCTTCTGAGGTCAATTCAGACGTCGCGGTCAAATAGCCAAAATGATGTAACACATCGCTCTTTTCCTGAAATCGGTGCCACAATCCTGTCCGCAGAGCTTGAATGGTCTTTGTGAGCCCTTTTTCTTTTTGGCGAAGTCGTGATGCCGTCGCATGATCTTTTCGGCATGCCGCATGCGACGAACAACTCGGGCACGAGAATTCATCCGTGAGGACCGCAAGTATTTGCTGATCTTCTTCCTGTTCTTTTTCGACAAGAACGGGTAACACCGGGAGTCCAACGGGTAGGGCATTCAGTTCCTGAGCGAGACGAGAGAGCGTATTGGCCTGACACCAGGGAAAAACTCTAAGAGGTTTGAATTCGAGCACATGGTCATACAGCTGATTCACCATCACCAATGGGCATTCTGTGATTGTGCCCTTCGCGCGCAAGATCGACAACATCGGATGTCGTTGTCCGCGACTTCGATATTGACGAAGAATCACGGCAAACCCTTTTGAGACTTGAATCACTCGGCCCGGAGTAAGGAACGGCAATTGCGCGGCAGTAGCGGGTGAGTCTTGATGCGTGACTGGACGGCGTTGGGCTTTCCTTCGTTTGGCTTGGTCAAACACCTGCCATTGCGTGATCCAATCAGTACAGACTCGCGGACCGTAGGGCTGCATATTTTCATGGATGGTATCAAGATGGTTTTGATGAACTTCCGCTCTTCGGTTTAATTGGAATTGGGCAAAGCTTTTGGCCAAAATTCCTTCGATATGATCAAGAGGGTGAGCTTTTAATAAATTGAGCACCATGGGATATGAAATGACAAACTGACTTTCTATCGGCTCGGGATAACCTGTTAGGCCTTTTCCTAAGACCTGAAGGTCAATATAGGGAGACGGGGTAATGACGACGAACCCAATCAAGTCTTTTCCTCTACGTCCACCACGCCCCGCCAGTTGTTGAATCTCTCCGATGGTCAGATCAGAAAAGTCCCTAGCCTTTCGAACGCTTGATTGGGTAATCACAACAGTCCGTGCTGGGAAGTCGACACCCGCCGCTAAGGTCGTGGTCGCAAAGACGGCATCTAAATACCCTTTTCGCATCAATTCTTCAATGGCGATTTTCCACGAAGGAAGATGCCCCGCGTGGTGTGCCGCAACGCCGCAGCGGGCGACAGTCGGCATGAGTGGATGTCCGGTGATACTTGGGTACTCGACGGCGAGTTGCTCTAAAAATGTGGCAATCGTCTGGGTTCGCTGGGGAGGAAGGTGGGTCGTACTTCGTTCGAATGCGGTAATCGCATCGTCACAAGCTCGACGAGAGGTTAAAAAGACTATCGCAGGAGTCAGCTGTTTTCTGCGAAGAACGTCTACTAAATCAACTGGGTGAATAGCTGGTGGCATGTACGACGGTTAATTGTAGCAAGATTTCATCAGAAGATAAAACTGACCATGTTCAATAACATGTTTGATGAGCTCACTTCCATTGGGAATTTAAATGGAGGTTTTTGGAACAGATTTAAGAACTACAACGAAATGACAGCAGATGCCGAGACTTGCAAGGAATGTGTCTTTAAGACCGCCCAGGAGGTGACCGATAAACTTGTTAAGAGGAAATCATGGTAGATGTTATAGTTCGAGGAGTGAAAGGCGCGACGGTTGTAGACCTCCATGGTCGTCTAGATATCAATGCGCGGTGGCATTTTAAAGCCATTATGAACCAGTGTTGTTTGAATGAGTCAGAACATTTAATTATCAATCTTGCCGGGTTGACCTTTATTGATAGTGCAGGTCTGGGGTTTCTTGTCTCGGCATATATGCAATTTACTGGATTAAAACGACGAATGACCTGGATTCAACCAAGAGGCTTGGTGGCGACGTTTCTTGATGAATTGAAACTTCGAGAGCTTGTGCCCATTTTTGAGTCCGAAAAAGAAGCCATGTCCGAGCTATAGCCTATCGTTCTTCGCCTCATCAGGCTTAGAGCATTTCTTCTCCTTAACCGCGCTTTTGTCAGGTCTCATTCAATCGTCACTCATATCTCATTACATCATTTAAGCTCATGGGTGTTTTCGTTCCGGAATTTTGAGAAAGTCTATGGCTTCGGCTTTGATCGTTTGGTCATAATAATCAGGCGATTTTTGATTTTTTCTCGTACGATTTTAACTCGAACCTCCCACGCATCAACAAAAAATTGTGTTTCACTCACTTCCTGATTCAAGTCCGCGCGTATACCTGGCGCTTTGTGGAGCTGAAGCAGTTGAGTCGGAATGGCACTTCGATGTCCCGAAATCAAAAAACTGATCGCACAGCACACCATTGCGCATGCCCCAATTTGTACACCAAATACTTCAAGAGACAAGAGAACCGCGGTGATTGGCGTGTTGACAGACCCGGCTAAGAGTCCGGCAATTCCTAATGCGGCGAACACTCCCGAGTCGAGAGCGAACAGATTCCCGAATACTGAACCGGCAGTCGCGCCCACAAAACAAATGGGCAAAATCACACCTCCGCTTCCGCCAAAGTTCAATGTCATACTGGTCAGAATTATTTTGAGCATAAACACGTACCAGAGGACTGATTGACCTGCAACCGCCTCTTGAATGACACGGTCTCCAAGCCCCAAGGCACTCAGAGAGGAGAGTGACGCGATTCCGAGAATGGCCAATCCACCAAGGAAGGCCAAAAGTGGGGGAGGGAAAGGAGAGAGGAAGGCAATTCGTTTTCCCAAATTTATCCCCTCAATCAGGACAAGGGCACATAGACCAAAACAGACACCGGCAAGAATCGACCAGAGGAGGAGCGGGGAGGAAAACAGGACAGAAACCTCGACTGAAGATGTCCAAAAAGAAATACCGAAAAACAGCGTCACTTGATGTCCGACAACAGCCGCAATAACTGACGGGAGCAGAACCTGATAGGCCAGAGCCCCGACGAAAAGTGCTTCAACTCCGAAAAACGCTCCGGCAATGGGTGTTCCGAGCACTGAGGCAAATCCTGCACTAATACCGCAAATGACCAGTGTCTTTCGGTCATCATCAGAAAAGCGAAAGATCTCAGCAGCCCATGACGCTACGGCACCGCCAATTTGTGCGCACGGACCAACATTGCCGGCAGAACCTCCCGTTCCAATTGTCAGTAGCGTCGCAATCAGTTTGGCTGGAATCACTTGCGCCTTGATGCGTCCCGATCGAAGGTGGACGGCTTGAATCACCCGCTCGACGCCTTGCCCACCCGCTTCAGGCGCTAATGAACTCGTAATCCACGCGGAGACGCTTAACCCAATAGGCAGGAGGAACAGACTATACGGAATCCGAGTCGTCTCCGCGATCATCATCTGCAGGGCTTTTAAAAAAAAGGTGGTTGATAAGCCCACCAAGAGTCCCACTCCGGTCGCCAGAACCAACCATTTGGCTACATTGATCAATAATATGAATTCTTCGGTAACACGCTTATTCATATGAGTGGGACACGGCCGACGGGCAATTGTCGAAGATCATGTCACGATCACAAAAGAGTTCATGGAGGTCGAACGGCTTACTACTTTTTAATAATTGAACTGAGTTTTTTACATGTGTCAATAACCAATATTGTAAATCTGATTGATCAAGTATGTTGGCAGATAACAAACATAGGAGGCGTATTGGACCGACTCGTTCATTGAAAGTCAATAAACTTCAAGAATGGACTGGAATCGTTAGAAAGATAGTTCCCGGAAATTAACGATACTTTTACCCTGAACGCTTAAGAAATTCATTGATTGACAGCATGAAATTTTGAATGATAGTTTGAGTCCAATCATCGTTCATTTATCACCCGTTTTATTCCACTCACATCGCATAGGCGCATAGAATGAGTCCACCACGGACATTTGCCCTTCTCTGTTCAGTCGCCTTCTTGGCGTTTGTCAGCTACGACTTGGTGCGCAGACCGGCTCTTGCCCTCTTTGCCGGATCGTTAGGAGCGACACCGATTACCGTTGGCATTCTCGTTGCGCTCTCGACACTCACTGGGGTCTTGTTGAAACTTCCGGTCGGCGTCATGTCCGATCTCCTCGATCGAAGAAAGTTTATGATCAGCGGTCTGCTGGCTTTTGCACTTCCGCCATTTCTCTATCCCTTGATTTCTGATTTGACCATTGTGGGCATGCTCCGTCTTGCTCATGGGCTGGCGACAGCTCTGTATACCCCACTGGCGTTAGCGATGGTTGCACAGATGTACGCAGAGCGACGAGGAGAAGCTATGGGTTGGTACACCGCAGCTGCTCAAGGTGGAGGGTTGCTTGGACCGATGCTTGGAGGTGTGCTTGTCTATGCGGTGGGCTTTACTTCTACGTTTGTGACTGCAGGCATTTTTGGTGTACTGAGTCTGTTATTATTTTTGTGCATGCCCCAATCTGCACATCCGACATTAAAAACTCAGCGTACAAACCGAAAACTTTTCTTAGAGGTGCGACAGGGCATTCAAGATATTCTGAAACATAGAGGTATTCTCACCACTAGTCTCACTGAAGCCTCAAAAATGATGGCGAATGGAACGCTCATGGCCTTTCTTCCTCTCTATGGTCTTTCGATTGGGCTCAATGCCGCTGAGGTTGGCGTCTTATTTGGTATTCAAGCATTCACATCGTTGTTAGCCAAACCACTTATGGGCAAAGTCTCGGATCGTCTCGGACGGCAACCACTTATCATTGTTGGATTATGTCTCTGTGGCGGCATGCTTATCCTTATTCCGCAGATACAGGTGATGCTTATGTTACTCATTGTTTCCGCATTCTTTGGACTTGGCGAGGCGGTGATCACATCTTCTTCGACAGCCTTGATTGCGGATCTCTCTCACCATTCCTCTCTCGGAGCAGGAATGGGTATGCGAGGAACAATTATGGACATTGGCCATGCAAGTGGGCCTGTGATCGCTGGCATTCTTATTGGCAGCATCGGTTATAGTGGGGGGTTTACCGTGATAGGTATTTTCCAGTTTATTACCGCGGTGGTATTCGGTATGATCATGATAGGGAACCGGAGAGGAGCCATGATATAGTATCAGCCTACCCCCTAAAATGCTGAAAGGATGGAGTCGATGAGAGAAGGGATGGGCACGGGAGATATTATCGTTGGCGTCATTGCCGCTCTTGGCGTTGTGGTGATGATTGTAGTGTTTTTCGTGGTGGTAAAAACCGTATTTTTAAAGAAAGATAAAGAGTAGCGTGAAGATGTCTTCAAACGGACAGATGCTCAACATTCTGACGAGGATTTAATGTTTAGTGGTATAGTCGAAGAAATGGGCGCGGTCAAGTCTGTGCAAAAAGGACTGCATGGGACTCGGCTGTCGATACTGGCAGCAACGATTCTTGAAGACATCCATATAGGAGAAAGCGTGAGTATTTCCGGTGCCTGTCTGACGGTGACGGATTTTGGAGCACAAGATTTTTCGGTGGATGTCTCTCCTGAAACACTGAACATCACAACACTTGGTACCACCAGTGTTGGCACTCCAGTGAATCTTGAGCGTGCGATGAAACTGAATGAACGTATTGGTGGTCATCTCGTCACCGGTCATGTCGATGGGGTTGGGACAATTCGACGGAGGGAACAAGACGGGAATGCAATTCAATTGACGATTGAGGTCCCAGATTCAATTGCACGGTACTGTGTCAAAAAAGGATCAATAACTGTAGAAGGGATCAGTCTCACCATTAATGACGTCTCAGATAATTCCTTTGCCGTTACGATTATTCCACATACCGCTAAAGTTACGACGATGGGCTTAAAGCAAATTGGTAATTCAGTCAATCTTGAAACAGATTTAATTGGAAAGTATGTCGAACGCCTGCTTCAATCAAGCGGAAAAACTTCCGCTCAACCCACTCCGGTCATCAATCGCGATTATCTACAAAAGCGCGGTCTCATCTAGGTCACATCTGATTATCATGCTTCGTGATCGTCCATTACTTCGATTGTTTCTGTTTATCACGACGTTTATTGTTATCGTTCCGATTGTGTTGTGGGGAGTCGTTCAATGTTATGAAGTGATCTGTTCTTCGTGCGAATGCTGTGAAGGATTGCCAAGGCCACAGCGACAGTGATCTTGGCCATGAAGTGGATGTCGGTTACAGTGACTTTTGCAATTTTCGAGCTTGATAGCGCCAACTTGTTTCACAGGCCCGATAATATTCGGTCGCTTGTTGATAGCGAAGCTTTTCCTGCTCAGTCAATTTTGCCGGTTCGATGACCTCAACAAGTTTCTTATATCGTTGAAAATATTGATGACAGCTTCGATAATCTTTTTTATGAAACGCAATATAGCCCATATACACCAGGGCATTGTAGTCGTTCGGCTTCACGGTTAAGACGTTGGTGTACGCGAACTCTGCCTCGCCCAATTGCCCAAGTCCCATATGAACTGTACCGAGCCAACTTTCAACTTGATAGTTGTTCGGGGTTAATTCTCGAGATCGTTCTAAGTGTGTTAAGCTTTCCTGTCGATTTCCAACATGATAATTCGCTTCGCCAAGCATGAGATGGACATGCGCATCGTCTGGTTGTAACGTTGCTGCTAAATTAAGTTTCTCAATCGCTTGCAAAAATTTTTTCTCTAGTCCCAACAATCTTCCCTCTGTTTTGAGCTGTTGAAATGTTGATTCGTTCGAGACTCCATGAACGGTCTCTCCAATTGAGACGTCAGGTGCGTTCGTACATGACAGAAGCATTGTGGCCATGCCAAAAATGCAAGAGATTTTTGCAATATGGAACATGTGTGGCTCTTTTCAATTGAGATGATAAGTTGACCGCCAACAAAGTCGTTGGCGAAATGGACTGTGCCAGGAACTCAATCGGCAGATGTCGTTAAGGCAAGAATAATGTGATAGCTCTAGGCAGGGCTATACCCCATTTGGGTAGGTGCGGTGAGAGTTTACAGAAACTGACAAGACGTCATAGGAAAGAAACTGAAGGGCATGACAAAAGTCAATTAAACTATATAAAATTGTGTCCGTCAGGAAGGAAAACTGTGGAGCTCGTCCAATGCAGAAGGATAGGGGGGAGAGTGGTTTCTGAATTTCCCATACATGCTTCGATAGGCAAACGTGTTCCGGGTTACTAGCTGTTACAGCCCATACGTGTTGTGTGTAGGCCTAACGTTCATAGAATTACTTAGATCCAAAATCCTGTGAATCTCCACGATCTGTTTTTCTTGAGTCGTCGAGTAGAGATTTCTTCAGTCGCAAAAGATTAACATCCATGAGTCGGATCACCGAATCACGCACACAGGCAGTTGTCTACCAGGCCTTTGATAAGTCCTTCAAATGCCTGAGACAAACGATCGGATACAATTATTGTGCAAGTCTCTTTTATTCTTACGAACAATCTTGTTGCAGTGAGAAGACAAAAAGACTTTTCGCCATAGCTTAGGCGTTTGGACGACTCTGAAAAGCGCTACGGATTGCTTCAGACAATTCATTCGCAACGCTTCCTTTGCTGATATATTTCATAGCCCCGGCATCATACAGGGAGGCTTCAAGTTGGGAATCCTCGTGGACTGACAGACCGATAACCGACACCGTGGGATAGTTATGCGTAATAATCTTGGAAGCTTCAATGCCATTCATAATTGGCATGTTGATATCCATAATCACGATGTCTGGACATTCGACTTCTTTGACAAATTGAATGGCTTCTTTGCCATTTGTGGCTTCACCCACCACATGGAAATCTTTATGATTTTCCAGTAGAGTGCGAACACCTTGGCGTACGAGTGCGTGATCATCCACAAGAAGAATTCGAATGGTTTGAGAATTTGGTCGTTGTTGCGTATTTCGCAGTACGTGATCTGATGGAGCTGAGGAATGGCTGGTGTAAGCATCGTCAGTATATATCCAATCAGTTGGAACCATGACCTGAGCTCGTGTTCCTTGGCCTGGGGCAGATTCTATTTCTAAACGACCATCGATGGCTTCCAACCGTTCTCGAATACTAAATAAACCATATTTGCCGGTGTGAGTGTGTTTCGTCTCCTGCGCTGAAGGATGAAATCCGACGCCTCTGTCTAGGACCATGACTTGGACGTATTCTTTCCTATCTCCTTGGATAGAAACAATCGCATCGGGGACGCCCGCATGTTTTACAATATTAAAGAGGAGCTCGCGCACGGATTGATACACCAGTACGGCTTTATCTTCAGGAAGCTGAATCGTGTAATCGTTGTCCAGCACCTGAACGTGAAGGCCATGGCGGACCATTTGTTCTCCAAGCCATCGCAGGGCTGCCACTAATCCGAATTCGTAAAGAATCGTTGGACTGAGCTCGGCTATTAAGGTTCGAGTGTAGGTGAGGGATTCAGCGAGAATATCATCTATATCTTTCAGGCCAGATAAGGATGTACTACGCTGCATCTCCTGATTCACCTGAGAAACTTTCATGCGGCAGACCACAAGCAGTTGTGCTAAGTAGTCATGAAGTTCTGTGGCAAGCCGTCTTCGCTCTCGTTGTTCTGTCAACGCTAGCTCAGTGGCCATGGTGCGCAAATGTGTTTGGTAATTGCTTAAGGCAAGGGTACGGTCTGCGACACGCTGTTCCAAGGTTTCATTCAGTTCCTTTAGTTCCCGCTCGGCTTGTTTCCTATTCGTAATGTCGGTAGCCACACCACAAAGGGCATACGGTTTACCATTTGAATCAAACAAGGGGAATTTGATGGAGATATACGTATGTATGGCCCCACTGTGCATGACTGATTCTTCAAATTCAATCGGTATGAGGGTGTCGAGGACCTTCTGGTCGTTTTCGCACAAAGTCTTTGCGATCGAGTTGGGAAATAACTCATAATCGGTTCGACCGATAATCTGTTCGGGAGGTAAGCGAAAGATCATTTCAAGTTGTTTATTGAGGAGACGGTAGTGTCCGCTCAAATCCTTCAGAAATACAATTGCCGGTGAGTGGTCTAAAATGGCTTGAAGTCGGTGTTCACTTTCTCGCAGGGCCTGTTCAACATGATGTTGCTCTGAGATATCTCGCTCAATGGCAGAACTACCGATGAGTTGATTCATTGCATCATGAATCGGTGAAATCGTTAATGAAACATGTACGTGTGTTCCATCCCGCTTTTTCCGTTCCGTTTTCCATGAAGTGACGGCTTCTCCATTCCGAAGCTTTTCAAAAATGCGGGGGAGTTCATGTTCGTATCCACTCGGAAGAAGACGAGAATAGTGTTCGCCTAGTATCTCATCTGAGGAATAGCCATATAATTTTTCCGCTCCCTTGTTCCAACTGGTGATCGTGCCATCTAAGGTGGCGCCAATAATGGCATCTTGTGACGATTGAACAATAAACGCAAGTTGAGCCAACTGTGCTTCAGTCCGTTTCCGTTCCTCGAGTTCGTTTTGCGCTGATTGATACAAATTGGCATTATCAATGGCGATGGCGGCTTGAGCGGCAATCCCTTTAATAATGTCTTCATCCTGTACGGTAAACATGGCGGTTTGAGAATGTCCGAAGAATAAACCACCTAAAACCATTCCATTTCGTGATATGACGGGGACGCCGAGATAGCTGCGAACCGGGAGATGGCCTTGGGGCATGCCGTAGTGCGGAGCCATTTTTCCATATCGTTGATCTTGAGTGACGTCGTCCAAACGAATGATGCGCTCTCCGCGAAAGGTTGGTCCAAACAATTCTGTATTTCTTGGCATCGGAAAATTTTGAAATGCTTCACGAGGAACACCGGAAATAGAAAAGAGATCATAAGATTCTCCCTTCTCCTTGATTTGAGTGTAAAAGAATGCACCAAACTCAGCTCCGATAAGCTCTGTGCACGCATCTGTTACGGCTTGAATTAACCGTTGTAGATCAAGTTCGGCCACCAAAGAACTGCCTATCCGATTTACGGCTTCAAGGGTATGAGTCTGTTGCAGAAGTCGGACCTGAGATTGCTTTCTCTCGATAGCAATGGCGATGGATTTCGATGTCAGTGAGAGTAATTGACGTTCGCTATCGGTGGGGAGGCGTGGTGAACTATAATAGAGTGCAAACGTACCAAGCACGTGGCTTCGATGACTGAGTATGGGAGTCGACCAGCAGGCTCGCAAGCCATGTGAAAGAGCGAGATCCTTATACTCCCGCCAGTTTGAATCGTCTGCAATACTTTCTGTATACACTGTGTCGCCACGATAAGCTGCCACTCCGCACGATCCGGCTGCGGGTCCAATCGCCAATCCATCTGTCGCTTGACGATATTCTGGAGGCAATGACGGTCCAGCCCCGTAACGAAGATGACGACCATCCTGATCAAGAAGAAGAATTGAAGCGAGAAGTGATTTTTCCGCTTGCTTTTCAAGCAGTAAGCACAACTGATTCAACATCTCGGTAAGTGGCATCTCTTTAACCACTAGTTCCAACAAGTGATTATGATAAAGGGCGAGGGTTTCAGTCTGTTTTTGTTGGGTGAGATCAATCAGGGTAATGACGCAACCAATGATGTGTCCGGTATCATCACGTAAAGACCGACCGCTCATGAGAAGGTCAAATGTTTTGTCATCTTCTAGTTCGAGTCGAACGTCAATGCCTTGAACAGATGTGCCGACAAGAAGTTGGTCTATGAGACTGCTCGCTTGAGTTAAATTATGTTTCTCTGATTTTTTGTCGTCTGTCCCATTTGAAAATTTCAAAGGAAACATATGATCAAACGGCTGGAACAAATAATATTTTGAACAAAGACGATTGGAGGCAGTACTGGCTCGAATAATTCTTCCCGTATGGTCACATACGATAATCGCTTCTCCAGTCTGCTCGAGAATCGATCGTGAGAGTTTTTCTTCCGTCAAAATTCGCTCATGCTGTTTTCGTTCTGTCAAATCGGTCAGAATGGTGCAAAAAACCCTGGAGTCGGAAAGTTGAATAGATGTGATGCTTATATACACGGGGAGCGTGCCATGCTCTCGCACCTGTAACGTGAGCTCGTTTGTTTGAGAATGAGACTGAGATAGGGGGAGTTGTTCGAGAAAAGAAGATTGGTCTTTTTCCAGAAGGCAATCCTGAAACGGCAATCCCAGAAGACTGTCACTGGATTGAGCGACCATTTGCGCAAAGGTCGTATTGCAATGAAGAATGATTCCGTCAATATCCATGACCACGGCACCCTGTGCCATATCATCGACGATTCGACGATAAAGGTGATCGGCCGTTGTGAGTGTATAGACTTGTTCTCCACCATCCTTTTCAACAACTAACGCATCCACTGCACCTGTCCGAATCGCCTCTAGCGTGTCCTCCGCTTCTTGAAGTCTTTGGCGAAGTCTGTCTTCTTCAATGGATTGAGGAGAACGCTTATCGGATTTATGTTTCATCGCACGACGAATGCAAGTAATTGTAGTGAGATCCTCAGTTGAGAGAATTTTCTGTTTCTAATGGCAATCCTAACGTACGAAGCACTCGGTGACTGTCGGATAGATCTCCAATAACTCGAGTCTGAGGACCAGGACGTTCCTTGACAAGTGTTGGTGCAGCAAGAATGTGCTGTGCTCGTGCTAACGACGGTTGATGATATAAATCGATTATTTTAAGATCGCAGTTTTGAGGAAGGTACTTGTCGCAGATGGCGTGAATGTTTGCGATCGCACGAATGGAGCAATGTGTTGCGCCAGTGACGTACAGTCGGAGAAGGTACGGCAATGGTGTGGACCTACGAGATGACTGTTTCGAATATTTTGAGGGAATTTTGTTCATAAGAATACAATCTTACTATATTATCGTCGGGGCTTGCGAACGAAGTTGTAGTCCGATCAGCACCCGTTCCGTATTCGATAAATCACCAATGATTCTACGTAAGGGAAGAGGCAATTTTCTGACAAGAGTCGGGATGGCGACGACTTGATCTTCGCGAGCCAATTCCGGCTTCTGTAATAGATCAATGACTTCGATGGTATATTTTCCCTCCAAATGTTCTTGACAGATTTTTCGTAAATTGGAAATGGCCACAAGCGATTTTGGCGTTTGTCCTGCGACATATAAACGCAGTTGGTAGAGATGGAATTTCTCCCCAATTTTTTTCCGTGTATGTGTTTGTTTGAGCTTTCTTCTCATTTCGAAGGTCTCAGAGATCTTTTTGATGAATCATCCGAGTATGTGGCAATTCCGAGCGATGGTTGTCGAGAATGCATCATGTTTTCACGATCTTGAAGGATCTATTCCGTTTGAACTTGCCTCGCTTGGATCTGACGTCGAAGAATAGCTTCTTCTTCTTCAAATTTTATCCGTAAGCTCGCCATTTGATGTTCGAAACCCTGACGTTTCTGGTTAAGCAGTCTGTCGAAATATTGGAGCTCTTCTTCTCGCTTTTGGGCTTCTGCCTGTTCGTGAGCTTCTTGCGTCAGCCTTGCTGTCCCGGTCAGCACCCCGTAAGGGCCCAGGTAAGCTTCTTTGAGCTGGATACCGTGAGGACTGAAGATAAATTCACGCAGTTGGTTGGAATGAGCGCTTCCTCGCGACTTCAGAATGAACAAGTTTCGATTTCGTTCTCCATGTGACTCGAGATTCGCCAGCGAGATCCAGGTATCGGCTAATGAGGAGATTCCTAAATTTGTCCGCTCATTCTCCTCTTCTACATGACTTAAATAGGTAAAGATGACCGTAATTTGTTGACTTTTGAGAAGATTCAGCATACGTAGCATAAGGGATTTCACCTCTTGCTGTGATCCAATCGAAATAAAATCATTGATGGGATCCATGACAACCAGCTGTGGTTTAAGCGAAAGAATGCTCTGGTACATATTCATGAGATGCTTCTCCAGCCCAACGAGGGAAGGGCGTGAGGCTTGGAAACGCAGGAGATCTTTTTTGATCCATTTCTTTAAATCAAGACCGATGGATCGCATGTTACGAATGAGTTGATGTTCTGATTCTTCAAATTGCAAATAGAGACTTTGCTCACCTCGTTGACATGACGCGTGAACAAAATGTGAAGCCAGACTAGTCTTTCCAATGCCGGCTGTTCCAGAAATTAAAATCGTACTCCCCCGATAGATTCCACCATCGAGAAACATCGTATCGAGAGACGGAACGCCAGTAGAGATCGTTTCATTGGATGCTTCATGATTCAATTTCAACGATGTCTCAGGAAAAACACATAGTCCATCCTTTTCAATAAGGAAGGGATATTCATTATTTCCGTGCGTGGTACCGCGATATTTCACGATTCGTAGACGGCGGGTGGACGTCTGTTCACGTATTCGATGATCGAGAAGAATTACACAATCCGAGACATATTCCTCTAACCCTTGTCGCGTCAATGATTTTTCACCTCGCTCGCCTGTCACGATCGAGGTCACGTGCTTTGTCTTGAGCCACTGAAAGAGTCGTCGTAACTCAGAGCGTAGAATAGCCTCATTGGAAAGTCCTCCAAAGAGTGCTTCGATGGTATCCAGGGCGACCCGCTTCGCTCCAATTGAATCGATTGAGTGTCCCAAACGCACAAACAACCCCTCGAGATCGTATTCGCCTGTCTCTTCGAATTCGGTGGCTTCAATAGGGATATAATCAATGATGAGCTTTTTCCTACGCACAAGATCATTTAGGTCATAGCCTAGTGAACGGACGTTTTGGGTAAGTTCTTCAGCAGACTCCTCGAACGCTAAAAATACTCCAGATTCTTTAAATTTCATCACCCCATGGATCAAGAACTCCATCGCCAGTAAGGTCTTTCCGCATCCGGGAGTTCCGCATACTAGGGTTGTCCGACCATTGGGAAACCCTCCATTGGTAATTTCGTCTAGTCCTTGAATGCCTGTGGGGGCTTTTGCCAATGTGCGCAATGGGTGTTTCAAACTTTTTGTTTTCATGTGTTGGTTCCGATAATCACTGTCAAGATGAACATAAATCCGGCATGAAAAGACGTCCTTGGCAATCTCTGAAGTACAGACGTTCTGATTGAATTTCTTCTCACATAACAATGATGGCATTAGCGTTCCGAAAGAGCCTCGCATGATAAAGCAATTCTCTTATATCTGTAAATGTTCTAGCAGAACGACAGATGTTGATGGCTTTTCCATGGTTCGAGAATACGGGGTGATTTTATCCTTGGACAAAACCCTGTTCTGTCGTTAATCTAATCCTGTGCGTGGAGATATGAAGTTATGTGCGTTGAAAGTTATTTCTCGCCATGCAATCAATGTATAGGCATGCTTATTGAACGTAATTCAATGGACGACGAACTCTTACTTATAAATATTGAGGATTTGAATGAAACAAACCGCTCTACAACCAAGATCTTCAGGACACGGTCTGTGTGCCAGTATTACGCCAGATACCTCGATGCACATGCTTTCCCACTCCGAAGTGGAGAAATTGTGTGATACCAGCCAAGGCGGACTCCATGAACTGTTCAGAAACAGTGCGTTAGCGGTATTGACGTGTGGGAATGAAACGGATGACACCAAAGCATTTTTCTCACGCTATCAAGACTTCGACATTCGCGTAGAGCAACGGGATCGCGGAGTCAAGCTTGAACTCAGGCACGCACCTGCCAGTGCCTTTGTCGATGGGGAAATCATTCAAGGGATTAAAGAACATTTATTTTCGGTGTTGCGAGACATCATTTATGTCCACAACGAACTTCGAGAAAATAACAAGTTTGATTTATTAACATCCCCCGGGATCACGAACGCGATTTTTCATATTTTACGAAATGCAGAAATCATTCATTCTGTTCTGGATCCCCATTTGGTCGTTTGCTGGGGAGGACATTCGATTCAGGATGTTGAGTATCAATACACGAAAGAAGTTGGACATGAGCTAGGGTTACGGGCGATGGACATTTGTACGGGCTGTGGACCTGGAGCCATGAAAGGACCCATGAAAGGGGCAGCTATTGCTCACGCCAAACAACGCATTAAAAACGGGCGGTATTTAGGATTGACGGAGCCAGGTATTATTGCTGCCGAAGCCCCAAACCCTATTGTGAATGAACTGGTCATCCTTCCGGACATTGAAAAACGTCTTGAAGCATTTGTTCGACTCGGACATGGATTTATAATATTTCCTGGTGGGGTGGGGACATTTGAGGAGATTCTATACCTCCTCGGGGTGCTGTTCCATCCAGACAATGCCGAAATCCCCTTTCCGCTAATTCTGACTGGACCGAAAAGTAGTGAAGAATACTTCCATACTATTGATGCGTTTCTCAAAAACACCTTGGGGCCTCAAGCCGCACAACGATATCAAATTGTCATTGATAATCCTCGACAGAGCGTGTACGAAATAAAGGAAGGAATACAGCGCGTCCGGGAGTTTCGTCGACAAACTCGAGATGCGTTTTACTTTAACTGGCATCTATCTATCGATCATGAATTCCAAAAACCATTTACGCCCACTCACGAGTCGATGGCACAATTAGATCTCTCTAGCGATCAACCAACACATATGTTAGCCGCAAACTTGCGTCGGGCGTTCTCTGGCATTGTCGCCGGAAATGTAAAGTCGCAAGCTTTAATTGCGATTGAACAACAGGGACCGTTTATCATTCACGGTGATTCCGCGATCATGAAATTGATGGATAACCTCTTGGAATCCTTCATCAAACAACATCGTATGAAAATTGATCAACAACATTATACGCCGTGCTATCGAATCACCTCATAGCAGTCACTCCTGACTTGAGCTGCTCATGATCAGAACGACGGGACTGTCGTCTGAGTCACGATGTCTTCAGCTTGCTTTCTGTCCAAAGCCACGGTCGAGATGTTCACGCCATCTCTTCGAGGTTCAAATACATACAGGATTGGCTGTTGCGAGGGGGAAATATACGAGATGGTGATCTCTATCAAGCACAAACAAGAATAGCGCATGAAACGTTGATCATGCGAGGTGCTCCTGAAGTCATCATCTACGAGCTCAGGATTCAGTGTCGTCCTACACAGCAGAAATTGGCACTCCCATCAGCTCAACATCATTCTGAGCGGGAACGGATTCCGGCAACCCCTGTGGTTCGACCACTTGCGGTATTCCGTCCCAGGAGAATGGGATACGTTGTTTTTCTGTACCATCATTCCAGCGATACACTAGATCATCGGTTTCTAAATCATATTCAGGAGTGTCCAGGTGTTCCCACTTCTCCACAAAATGTTGATAGAAAATGGTATAGAGCCCGTGTTCTTTAGGATTATATTGAAAGGCGTACATCGGCATGCATTGAATGTCGAGATTCGTGTGATAGTGCTGGAGCCAAATATTATCTCCTAGAATGGCTAATTTCACATTCGGATCATACGAGTAGAACTTCACACGTACATTTTTTTGAGTTGCTCGAAGCAGTTTCAGGAAATCGATGCTGGCTTTGGTCTGGGCCATCAAACTCTCCAGTGTAATCTCAGGATGTAAGATCGATTTAGCCCGTGCCCGTGCATTCTTACTGCATGGATTGAGGAGAAGAATTTTGGCTTCAAAACAATGCTTGAGAACTGGATGTAAGTCTCCTTCAGGATCGACAAAGGTATTCCCCGTTGAGCCAATGATCATCACATGGTGCGGAAACCCATGATCCTTGATGAGAGAAGTAATACGCTCTGGAGAGACACGTCTTCCGCCAGGAAACACATGAACCAACCCTGCACCACGAGCCGATTTGGCTAATTGAGAGTCTCGAAGGTTTTGTCCCAAGAAATTCAAAACAATGATCAGCGTGATGGCTACCGCAATTTCGACTGAAACAAGATAAATTTTTTCGCTCTCGATCACGTCCCAATACATCAAAAACCCTTGAGCCACATAGGGTAATAACATGGCAATGGTTGCACTCACACTCACCAGGCCAATGTGATACCACACATGGCCGGCGTCATTTAGTCGACCTCGGAATTCAACAAACCATCGAGCATTCGTCACACACGGACTCCTTTAGTGAAAATCACTGTTACACGAGAGCCACCCAACTGCAGAAAGTCAGTGGCGAATCGCAGATGATGTTAGTGGGTATACCGAAAATTAACGAAGGGGTCCCAGCCTTCGGCGTCGTGCCTAGATCCGTCCACAACGGCCATCTTTGATAACGCACCCTGCCTTAGCTCTATCGGCAGATTCCTTAAAAACCTTTAGGGTCTTCTCGAAAAAAAAATAGCTCGTGGCAAAACGGCAACTCCAGTAATGCCTCGATCGAACAACGGCTGCTCGCCTTTCTTGAGACACCTGGCGGTGTTGACGTGGATTGCATTCTGTTGGATTGGTGATGGGGAGAAAAGGGGTGTGTCATGCGGACGATTATTCTGAGAAGACGTTAGAGATGAAGAAATCAGGATTTGACTTTTTGATGGAATAAAATGATGAACCATTGTTATGCAACTGGCTGTCATAGCACGATTCAAGCTTTCTTTTCTACGGCTCAATTGATAGACAACTTCAGCGCAGGACTTTTCAATTGTCTTGGGGGATAACGGTTTTATGATAAATCCTTGTGCCCCTTCGTCGAGAAGCTGACGAAGCATTTTGATGTCAGACTCACCTGCCATAACCCATACAGGCTTGTCATAACCTGCCTAATGTAATTCATCGAGCATGGTTCGCCCGTCCATCATAGAGGTATGCATATCTAATAGAATGCCATCTACAGGTTGAGTCCCGATCATATCAAGACCGTCTTGTCCATTTTCTGCTATCCATACTTGATAGCCCCAATGCTCGCTGAAGCATCGTGGCCACCCCACGGTTATGTTCAACCAATAACAAAAGAGGGTGGGGGGCCTTGACCGGCGAATGATCCTGAGAGTCTATGATGAATGTTTCATTTGGTGATTTCATAACATCCTAAATCCTGCTTGAAGATGGGAAATGTTATTTAGAGACTTCTCTTGACTCTTGTCTTTAACAATCCTTTTATAAGCATGATGCATGCCTAATTGAGATTGATCGTACTAGTTATGAATACCTTATTGATTCAAAGAAAAATGTCATGAATCGTCGGTCAAATCGTCTTCATTCAACCTGTAGGTATGGCATGAAGATTCGTATGGTATTCCCTACGTTATGGAAGCACGAAATTGACCGTTGATCGGAACATCGATAAAGAAAATTTTTCCTTTTTATACGATGAGTTACGATGCATTGAGCATTGGTATCCACTTGCGTAAAATCACCTTGGCCCATCTTTTGCGTTAATAAACATTACGGCTAATGTCGCGTAACAATTTCTCACCCTAATCAGGCCATATTGAGCAGTCTGTTAAAAGTGAAAAATATCAGATACTTATGTACAAACCTACAAAAAGGAGAAGCGTGATGAAGATGAATCGGATGATACAGAGATGCAAATCATTAAGAGGATTTTTGCTCATCGGTAGCGTACTAATTTTCTCACCAGTCGGCGTCGTCAATGCACAACCTGTTGAGTCTCAAGCCCCGTCAGAACAAATTGCTGGAGAAAAGCTTGAACCGTTTGCCGGCGCCTACAAACAGGTTTCAGAAATTAACAATACGTATAAACAGCGAATTGTAGAGGCAGGTGATCCAGCAAAAACTGAAGCACTTCAAGAAGAAGCCAACCAGAAGATGAATCAAGCGGTTAAAGATCACGGCCTGACCATTGAAGGTTATAATGAAATCTTTAAGGCTATCCTCAATGATGAAGCACTTAAGGAAGAGTTTATGACCGTTTTGAATAAAACGCAGTAACAGGAGTAAGTGTTGAAGTATTTCCTGCATCCTGTTTTGAAAACAATGAGAAACTCATTTACCGTAAACTCGAGTCTTAGGCGACCGCAGAAGTGGCCTTTCAATTTAAGGGCCTAGGGCTCGAGCTTATTGTTCAGGCACCGTGCCTGCCAACTCCCTGCCTTGAATGCCCCAAAAGTTTCATTGGCCTCTGACCCAACGGCCTGTCGTAACAATTCCTGCCACGAACGGAATAAAAAGAGTCTGACTTTATTAAAATTTATCTTATCGAGTATCTATCGCGATTCAGGAAACTGATGTTGTCGCCAGGCTTCGTACACGACGACTGCGACGGCATTGCTTAAATTTAAACTGCGGGAGTCCGGCTTCATGGGTATTCGCAAGAGATGACTGGCAGGAAGGGCATTTAAGATTTCTTGAGGAAGTCCTCTGGTTTCCGGACCAAAGAGGAGTGCATCGCCAGATTGAAAGTCCATGCTGTGATAACTCGATTGGCCTTTTGTGGTAATGCCGAACATGCGTGATGGATTTCGAGCGTGGACGTAGGCTTCAAAATTGTCATGAAGTTCGACGTTGGCAAGTTCATGATAATCAAGCCCTGCTCGTTTGGCTCCTTTGTCGCCCCAGCGAAATCCCAAGGGTCGAATGAGATGAAGGGGAAAACCTGTGTTTGCGCAGAGACGAATGATATTACCGGTGTTTGGTGGAATTTCTGGTTGGTAGAGGACTATGTCCAGCATGGTCGAAGCGTTTCCTTAACATTCGCCACTCAACCGAAGATCATGGTGTGGGTCGTTGTGTGAAGTGGGGTGGAGATAAAGGACTTAACGTAACCCGAAGGTTGCTTGACCTGACCTCCCATCTCCATCAACGGTCAAGCTGGAAATGAGAGCATGAACAGCAGTCGAGTTTGCGGCTTGTCGAGATCTATTGGAATAGCATGGCTATTCCTCAAGTGTGGAAATATCACCGGGATCTTGGCCCAGTTCTTTGGCCTTCAGTACCCGACGCATGATTTTCCCTGAACGAGTTTTGGGAAGCGATGTGACGATTTCCACTTCTTTGGGAACGGCGATTTTCCCAAGTTCATGTAATACATGATCTTGCAGGTTTTGAATCAAATCCGGAGTTTCGGCATTTCCTTCCTTGAGAATGACAAAGGCTTTGATCATTTCACCGGCCGTTTTATGTGGTTTTCCAATGACGGCAGCTTCCACGACCGCTTCATGACTCACTAATGCGCTTTCGACTTCAGCCGTACCGATTCGGTTGCCTGCGACTTTCACCACATCATCAGCGCGTCCCATAAACCAGAGATAGCCGTCCTTGTCCTTATGACAGACGTCACCTGCGGTATAGTAGCCTTTGATGGTATTCCAATACAGCAGGTAGCGATCGGGATCGTTATAGATGGTGCGCATCATCGAAGGCCATGGTTTTTTGATGACGGCAAAGCCTCCGCCATGTTCGATGCTGTTCCCGTCCCGGTCCACGACATCGGCTTCAATCCCTAAAAATGGACGAGTAGCAGAACCTGGTTTCAAGGGAACGCAGGGGAGGGGAGTGACCAGAATACTACCCGTTTCTGTTTGCCACCAGGTATCCATGATGGGTTTGTTACTACCCGTGACGCGATAAAACCATTCCCAGGCTTCGGGATTAATTGGTTCGCCCACAGAGCCCAGCACTCGTAACGATGAGAGGTCGTACTTTGCTGGCCATTCTTCGCCAAACTTCATCAATAATCGGACAGCCGTTGGCGTCGTATAAAAAATGGAGACACCATAGCGCTCGATTAAATCCCACCAACGACCAGGATTCGGGTAGTCAGGCTTGCCTTCTGCTGTGAGAATCGTACCTCCATTGAGCAACGGGCCATAGACAATATAGCTATGTCCGGTCACCCATCCTGGATCAGCGACACAAAAGTATACGTCCTCATCCTTGAGATCAAAAACATACTTAGTGGTGATGTAGGTTCCGACCATGTACCCGCCATGAACGTGAACCACACCTTTAGGCTTACCCGTTGTGCCAGAGGTATACAGAATATAAAGAGGCGTTTCTGAGTCTAGTTGCAGAGCCTCGCAATGCGTGGATTGATTTTTCAGCCAGTCTTCCCAATCGATTTCTTTTTCTGGATCAAGAACAGATCCACCTTTCTCGCGTTGTACGACAACAACCTTTTCGACCGTTGGACAGTGTTTGACGGCCTCATCCACCACAGGCTTAAGCGGAATGGTTTTTGATCGATCATAGCCGACATCAGCCGTGATGACCAGTCTGGATTCTGCATCTTGAATCCGTGCTTGGAGAGCTTTGGCGCTGAATCCTGAATACACTACGGAATGGATAAGCCCCAGCCGCGCGCAGGCCAACATCGCGACGATTTGTTCCGGAATTTTTGGGAGATAAATGGTGACCCTGTCTCCTTTGGATAGTCCCAAGGCTTTCAGAGCGTTCGCACATTTATTGACCCGTCGATAGAGTTCAGCATAGGTGAAAATCCGTTCTTCGCCTTCCTCGCTCACCCAGATCACCGCAACTTTGTTTTTTCGCCATGTCTGTACATGCCGATCAAGGCAGTTATAGGAAATATTACATGTCCCGTCGACAAACCATTTTGCCCAGGGATAGTTCCATTCTAAGACCTTATTCCATGGGGAAAACCAGTGCAGTTCTTTCGCAACGTCTTCCCAAAACTTCTCAGGGTCTTCGATGGATTGTTTATAAGCTTTTTCATAATCCCGAATATAGGCTTGGGCTTTGAGTTCCGCCGGTGGATGAATCACGCGACCGGATTTTTGGAGAGTTTCTATGTTCTGTTCCATCAGATCACTCCTTCGTTAGTCTCAGCTGATCAAAAAAGTTGGCTTGATAATGGTCTGTGACGTTTTTGGTTATCGCCATGCATTATGCTGAGATTGGCAGCACCTTCGCAAGGCTTAGGCGGACTGATGCTCCGGTCGAAGGAGATCAAAAACGGTTTTCACTGGATTAAAGGTGCTTGCAGGTACTTCCACAAATAGTGTGTTCCACAATGCCATCGCGCCATTCCAAAGCCCCGGCAACTCAAGGGCCTTTAAGTCTCGTCCTTGATAGGATTTCATTGAAATAAATCCAGTCTCCGGATTTGTAAAGCGTGGCAAGTCGAATGGTTGGCCTTGAAAGTTTCTCACTCCACAGACCAAATCTACAGGATTAAAGTGCGTCGAAGATTTCAAAATGGCTTGTTGATCTTCTGAGTGTGGATCGACTTGTGATGACTCCACAATCTGTAACGAGTGTGAGCCATTATGATGTGTCACCCAGAACGGACCGCCACCTGGTTCACCGGTATTTGCTACCATTCCACACACTCGTATCGGTCGATTGAGTTGTTCGAACAGCAACTGCTGTAGTATTTTCACAGATTGCGGATTTTTCTTATCTGCTATCGAAATGCCGAATGTGTGTTCCGCGAAAATTGCTATGTCCTGTAGCTGTTTTTCATTGATGACTTCTTGAGAGAGCGTGTTCAGATGTTGAAACAGTTGATGTTGAATTGACACGAGATACCCTCCCAAGGCCATCTTGTACCGATTCGATTGATCCACGAGCCGTTGAGGAACGACATTGTCAATATTTTTGATGAAGACGATATCTCCTTGGAGATTGTGAAGATTATGAAGGAGTGCTCCATGTCCCCCAGGTCGAAAGACGAGTGTCCCTGTTGAGTCTCGAAATAGACGGTTTTCAGGGTCAACGGCAATCGTGTCTGTCGATGACGACTGATGTGAAAACGTCACGTCGAGTTGGATGTTTTGACTTTCAACTCGATGACGTATCTGTCCCAAGTGTTCATGAATGAGCTTCTCATGATCTGGTGAAACGGTAAAATGAATCCGTACGGTTCTAGAAGCATCTTGAGCATAGACACATCCTTCAGCAATATGCTCTTCGATGGGCGTACGGGAATGATCGGAATAATGATGAAATTTCAATAGACCTTTTGGAAGGTTTGAGTAGTTTAATCCAGGAGAGTGCAGAAGTGTTTGTAATACAGCTTTCCAATGTTGAGCATTCGCCTCGATTCCTTGATTGGCTAATTGAACTTGTAGGTCTTCATAAAATGGAAAGGCTTCTAATTGTTGGAAGAAATGGTCTAAGGCATTTGAATCCTTACTATGTGCAAGAAGATCCTCCGGCACTGCTTGTGTATGCTTACCTTGGTGTTCTTCAAGTGCTGTGAGTAAAGTTTTGAACATTCGGCTGGCAGCTCCTGAAGCCGGAACAAATTTCGTCGCGCGTCCAGACGAGAGCACGTCTTGGAAAATGTTCGCATAAGAATCAAGAGTGTCGGAGCTGAATCGTGTGATACCGTCGTTAATCGTACAGGGTCGATCAAGCGTGATATACGGAATGCCCTCACGGAAGGTTTCGAGCTGTTGCTGAATCTGTTGAACCGTGATCCCTCTGTCGTTGAGAACTTGCTGATCGGCTTTCGTGATTGTGAACATGTGAAGAATCAGAAATTGTACAGAAGTCCTCAGAAACTTATGATACGAGAGAGGGTGGTCGTATTCTTGAATTGCTCAACAACTGCTAGTCTCTATAATTTTAGGGAAAGGGGTAAGAGTTGTCGAGGTCAATCAACAAAAAGTTAAAATTATTAAGAAGGAAAAATTTCTTACTCAACGGTATTACTCGTCAGCGCCCCCTTTCATGTACCCCAAGCCAATTTTCAGAGCTCGACGAGTGACTTCTGTCCATCGATTTTCTGGGTATTCGGCCAAGACTTTCGCCGAGTTTGGATCTTGAATTGTCAGATCGGTGATTTTGATCATGCCATCTTCTATTTTGACATCGGCCACAGGTCATCTCCTTTATTTATTCGCAACATCAAACATGCGTACTACGGATCTCGAATCCTCACACATACGCCAGATTTAATGGTTTTCTTGACAGGTTTCGAGGCGGATGATAGCATTTTTCTTAAGTGAGACGCGAATTTACATCACATTCTCATTTTTTCAATCAGCCACTCACTCCTATTCGCACACCAACACGAAGATCACGATGAAACTGTCCAATCAACAAACACGATCACCTTGGCTATTACTCAGCTACAGTCTTCTTTTGATAGTCAGCGTAACGGCGTGCGGAGGGCCTCCTAATTGGGTCAAAGAAGGATCAGGCGCCTTTAATAACGAAGCCTCCAAGTCCATTTACGGTGTGGGTTCTATCGTGGGAGTCAACAACGAGCCTCTGGCTTGGGAGGCTGCTGAGAATCGATCGCGCGCGGAGCTTGCCAAAACGTTTGAAACTTATACCGGCTATTTGATGGAGGATTATGCGGCCTCGACGACTGCCGGTGATTTCACGAAAGCGACAGAAGAACAAAATATCGAACGTGCGATCAAAACTGTGACCACGGTGACGTTGAATGGCGTGCGTCCAATTGACCGCTATAAAGATGAGGAATCCAAAAGCTATCACGTCTTGACCAAACTCTCATTTAAAGATATGCAAGAGGCCTTGCAAGAAGCGAGAGAGTTAAGCCGTGAAGTGAAAGAGTATGTCAAAGAAAATGCCGAACGACTTTTTCAGAAATTGGAAAAAGAAGAAGCCAAACGTTAGCCTTCAGGGTCTCAGTAAGAATTATTGAGCAAACCATATGATGATTTCTGTGACACCACCAGTTAAGACATTTCTCGTCAGAAGTGGAAGCTTTATGTTCATTTTGCTTCTACTTTTTTCGATTTCTGCTTGTGGGTCTGAAAAAAAAGTCACACGAGTTGATACAGGGCTGGTTACAGACTTTAGCGGACGTTGGAATGATACAGACTCAAGAATGGTTGCCGAGACCATGATCAAAGAAATGATTTCTCGTCCATGGCTCGAGAACTTCAGCCGTGCCAAAGGACGACAGCCCGTGGTCATTGTTGGCTCAGTTTTGAACAAAAGTAACGACCATATCAATGTTCAAACGTTTATCACCGACCTTGAACGAGAGATGACCAATTCACAACGAGTCACGTTTGTGGCCGCGAAGAGCGAACGGGACGAAATCCGTGAAGAACGACGAGATCAAGCGGTGCATTCTCGAGAAGATACCCAGAAAGGGCCAGGCCAGGAAATTGGAGCCGACTTTATGATGAAGGGATATATATCCAACATTCTGGACGAGGCGGATGGGACTAAGGCCGTGTATTATCAAGTTGACCTTGACTTGATTGATTTGAAAAACAATGTCAAGTCTTGGTATGGGCAGAAAAAAATCAAAAAAATTATTGAGAAGAAACGATTCCTTTTTTAGTCCGTTCTGTATGTGTACCTGTGGGTCTTTACCAGCATGATGCCTGTTCGAAGCAATCCAATCTGTCTGTCCCTGCCGATTTCCTCATTTCACTAAGCTTACATCCCCTCATTCCCTCCCAGCATCTGCGAAGGCGACTTGTTCTTGCACTGTTGTGCCTGACGTTTCTTTTATCGGGATGCAGCTCCTTTGGCAGTCACTATCAGAATGTCGAAAGCAGTCTACTCGCCGGCAATCCTCAACGGGCCGATCAGATTATTCTTGAGACTCAAAAAGAGTATGGCCAACGGAGCCATCTCTTGTACCTCATGGATCGAGGGATGACATTGCATCTTGCAGGGCGATATCAAGAAAGTAATACCTTTCTTGAAGAGGCTGACATGCTCATTGAGGATTTTTATACAACACGCATTCGAGATGAAACGGCCGCGATTCTCCTCAATGAAACTCAACTTCCTTATCAAGGCGACCCCTATGAACAGGTGATGGTCAATGTCATCAAAGCCTTGAACTATGCACGTCTCCACGATGTACCGGCTGCGTTAGTGGAAGCCAGACGTATTGATCATCGACTCAATGTCATTACTGATACCGTTGATGGCGACAAATATCGCGAAGATCCGTTTGCCCGCTATTTGACGGGTATGCTGTATGAAGCGTCAGGCGATCCGAACAATGCCTTCATCGCCTATCGAAAAGCCGAAGAAGGGTATCGGTTGGCTGAACCATGGTCTCGAGTCTCGATGCCGTTGATATTGAAAGAAGATTTATTACGAATAACCAAAACTCTTCATTTGACCGAAGAATTTCAGGACTACCGGCTAGCCTTCCCGAATGCATCGGAGCCGTTGAGCCACGAACAAGATATGGCTCAAATTGTGGTCATTAGTCTGAATGGTCGCGGACCGACAAAGACCGATTTGCTACTCGATTTCCCCATCAGTCTGGACGCATTGACCTTGATTGCTTTGACCAAGCAAGGGTTCGAACGAAACTCCAAGCGAATGCGTGGACCGGATGCATTGCTGTATGGGCTTCAAGGCGATATCGTTCGTGTGGCATTGCCTCGTGTTCTCCAACAATCCTCCCCAGTGGCGTACAGTACTATTCGAGCAGACAATGGTGTGCAGTCTTATCAGAGAGATACACAACGGATGTATGATCTGGATGCCGTGGCCACCAAGAATTTAGATGATAAATATACCTCGCTGGTTGTCCGTGCTGTAGCACGAGCAGCCATGAAAATGGCGGCAGCGGTCGGGATTGGCTACGGGACACAGGCGGCGGTCAATAACCAATCTCATGCCTGGGTGGCACTCGTGGCCGTCAGTGTGGCAAAAATATTGGCCATTTTGACAGAAGAGGCGGACATCCGAACTTGGAGAACGCTACCAGGAGAAATTCAGGTATCACGACTATGGGTCCCGCCAGGCACGTATGATATTGTGGTGGACTCCTACGATACGCTTGGCAAAATGCTCCCGGGTCACATGACGCAAAAGGTGACTTTGAAAAGTGGAGATACTCACTTCTTAACTCAACGAATTCTTAAATAAATGTTTGCGTCCATGACTATTCGAAAGACATTCTTCCTATGTATTTTTCTGCCCTTATTGGGTGTAGGCTTTGGATGCACATTTCTTGGAGAGCGCCCGATTCCTGATTGGGTTGAAGGACAGAGTCAAGAATTTTCACCTGAGAAATATTTACTCGGGAGAGGTGAAGCTGACACACGTGACGTTGCGGAGCAACGCGCCTATGCGGCCGTCGCTCGAATTTTTCACGCACAGGTGAATGCTCAGCTCCAAGACAATGAGAGGTATTCACAGGTAGACCAAGACGATCAGACAAAGACGAGCCGACGGATACAGCTTGATCATCTCACCCAGGTCTCGACAGAAAAGGTGCTAGCGGATGTCAAAATCCTCGAGGCCTGGCGTCGTTCAGATGATAAGCAGTACTTTGTCTTAGCAGGGTTGGATCGCAAGAAAACTGAACATTTGCTACGAACTCGAATTACCAAATATGATAAGGCGATTGAACGCCATATTGAAGATGGACGTACAGGGACAAATGTTGTCACAAAACTTCGTGGATTCAAGCGCGCCATACGAGATATGAAACTTCGGCAAGCGGTCAATGCGGATTTGCAGATTATCAGCCATACCGGAGAGGGGATTCCCACTTCATATTCCCCCGCACGTATCCAACAAGAACTCGATGCTTACGTGTTACACAAAGTGCACATTGCTGTACAGGTAACGGGAGATCAACAAGAACAAATTTACCAAGCTATTTGGGACGGATTAAATCAAGAGGGGTTTGTCACTCGAAATGAATCGCAACCGGTTTCCAGCCAAGACTATGCGGGACAACTCCAAGATCGTTCGCATCAGAAAAGCCCTGACTTTGTCATTACTGGTACCTCCCGCTTAGAGGACCTGACGCTGTTCGATCCATTATTCAAATATGTCCGTTGGTGTAGCGATCTCCGAGTGATAGAATCAGGTGGTCAACGGGTCATTGGTGCAGTGTCCCGCTCAGGACGTGAAGGGCATATCACGCAACATGAAGCCCGTGTGCGGGCAACGCAGGCCATGCAGAGAGCCGTTTCAACAGACATGGCTCAATTGCTGGCTCAGTTTATTTATGATGATCAACAAATGGCTCTGACTGTGTCATCTTCTTCGTGCCTTCCCCTTAAATAGCACTCATGAGTTCCCTATTCCGTTCGGAGGGACGGCAAAGGAAAGGTCTGTGAAACGCACCATGATCTTCATCGGTAGTCTTGTGGGCCTTCTTCTTCTCGTGATCGTGACCATGCCCTATTGGCTAGACCTCAACCGGTATCGCGATCAGTACATTCCGATGATTGAGCAAGCATTGAATCGAAAGGTTGAAATTTCGCACATCCGTGCTATGTGGTTCCCACATCTCGGTTTTCGAATCGAAGATGCAAAGATCTTTGATGATCCCAGTATGGCACAAGCCTCCTTTGTCGAAGTCTCGTCAATCGAGGTAGCCATTAAATGGAAACCTCTGTTTGCTCGTCGAGTCGAGATTCAAAGTTTGGCTCTCCATAGACCATTGATGACGTTACTCCGAACAAAAGATAACACCTTCAATGCCGATACACTGGGAAGGGAACAACAGAAGACATCTGATGCCTCGACACCGGATGAGACAAGTGATTCAATCTTTGCGATGTTCGGAGTGGAGCAGCTCACGATAACAAACGGGACGTTACGGTATGAAGATCGTTCTCATGGTCAGACGCAATTCTATCTGCTTGAAAATGTTGACATGAAAACAGAATCCGTTCGAATAGGGGATATCGCCAAACTCTCTGCCCATGGAACGCTTACCCCTTCACAACGTCCTGTGTCGTTGGAAGGTACCGTTGGTCCACTTCAAAGAAATATGAATATTCCACAGATTGATGCGCATGTCTCCCTTGGTCAATCACGTTTGATCGTGAAAGGACAGGCAATTGACGGAATCCTTGATCTTGACCTGACATCATCAAGGATCTATTTAGAAGATCTTCCTCTCAGTGTGTTAGAGAATAAACCCGTTCTCCTGACCAAGCTCTTTACGCATGTTCAGATACCATTAACAGAAACAGACCCATTAAATTCGACTCCACAAGAAATTCGTCTTCATCCTCTTGAGTTTGAGCTAGAGATGGGTGAGTCGATACTTCGTGTATCTGGAGAATCGGTAGGGACGAAGCTTACGCTCCATGGCACGGCACCAGTTATTCACAGTCAAAATATCCCAGTTTCTCTTCCCTTCCATCGACCAGTGTCGGTACGTATGCTCAATTTTCAGGCAAAAATTAATGGACCATTGATACATGTGGAACAATTGGCAGGACAAATTTTTGATGGTCAACTGCAAGCTGCTGGCCATTGGGATATGCGATCTGAAGTTCCCGCCTTTCATTCAACGGGAACGATTCACAATGTAAACATAAAAAAGATTCAGAAAATCCTTCAGCCTTCCGCGTTCGCATTGCATGGTACGGGAGCGATGAACTGGGAAGTCAAGGGCACGGTTCCCAATAACCACATTCCGTTTCTATTCGGTCACGCGCAATTCCTGGTCGAGAATGGTCAATTCCAGGGATTTGATTTACTGCAACAGATTGAGCAAGCACTCAAACTGAAAGGTCTCTTGAGTAAAGAACAAGGCGTGACACGTTTTTCAATATTGAAAGCAGACGTTGAGTTTCAACAAGAACAGTTCCCCATCACATCTGTCTTATTGCAGGGGGTTGAAGAAAACTTTCTGATGCAGGGCAGCGGCTTGGTCATGCGAGATCAATCTCTCAACGTCAATGGCGATTTGCAATTAGGGAATGTGATATCTGAGAAAATTATTCAACAGATGCCGATTGCCAAGATGGCCGCACAGCAAGGCAAGCTTGTTGTGCCATTTACAGTGAAGGGTCATCTCTCTAAACCAACTGTGGGGTTAGATTTTAGATCAATCCAACGGCGTCTCCAGAAACAAGTCGGCTCAACAGTGAAAAAAATTCTTGAAGGAGATCCAAAAGACGTCGAAGAACTCTTAAAAAAAGGGAAAGGAATTTTAAAACAGCTATTCGGAAAATAGTCTATAGCCGATTCAATTAACTTCCAATGTTTGACATGGGTCATTTCGCTGGGTTACTTGGATACCTGAAATGCTGGCATTAAAAGGATTAGGAAGTCGCCATTTTCGATTGTCCATCAGTAACGCTTGGTCTTGGGAATGATCGCATCCAAGGACTGGCTCGACTCGAACTTATTTGGATTCGCTATAGATCTACTGTTTCTCCTGACGAATCAGCTACTTCTTTTTCTCAGGAATTGTTTTGAGGTCGCGTGGAGATGCTGGAGCGATAGTCCTCACTGACGGTTTTTCATTGCGGCCAGGACTTCCCATTGGAATAAGAGACCATTTCGGGCTGATGGTCTCAAGACGTTCTTGGAACGGCGTATCGGCTTTATTGGATTTCCAACTATCTTGCCCATTCAGACCGTCCACCGTATAGGGGGTGAGAAAACTATCTGCCGATAAGGCAATAAACGCATAACTGTGGTCGGGAGCAAGATTATCTCGCCTTTGAGTGAACGGTTTGGTGGATGTTTGATAGTGGTTGGCAAATGCTGTGAAATTTGGCACCCACTGTCCAGTTGATGTTTCGATAGTGGGATCGCGATAGGCTTCAATCAAGTTTTGGAGATTTGCGGGAACACCGTCAAGATTTATGTGGAATCGTTTTTTTGCCATAAATTGTAAAAGTTTTGTCGTATCAGCTACTTCCATTTGTTTCGCCATTCCGAAAACCATAAGCATAAAATTTTCTTCCCATGGAGATGTGGCATGCGTTAACGATCCGTCGTTGCGTAGTGGGTTTTGTATAAAATCTCTGGTCCCGGTACTCCATTGACCAATTGGAGACGGTTGTTTCTTAGGAAATAACCAATACGGATTCATCGTCCGAATATGTCTTCCCCAGCTCCAGATCTCATCTCTCTCCGGATAGGTTGGAGGAAGATTCTGCACGCCTTCCCATGCGGTAATGTTATTGTGGAGTTTATCGAGGAAATATGCTTGCTCGGGTTTTCCATCCGGCGAAATAAAGGCCGCATACACAAGGACTTTTAACCCCCACGCCTCCGCCCGTATATTTTGATTATTTAGCAGTCCTTCATTCCCCGGCCTGGCAAAATGACTATTCCAACCGGATAGCTGCCAGCCAATGCGAAAGTTTGCATCCATTTGCAAACATTCGAGATAGAAATACTTCCCACTAAATAAGTAGGCGGTGTAGCATGCGTCCGAATGGTGACTGGATTCCGTTTCGGACCAGCCACCACTCGAAACCGGTCCTCGTTGAATCCGGTCGATACTGGTTCCGGAATCTAAAATTCCAGAAAATTGGCTTGTCGGCCGAGCATTAATCGAGACAATTCTTCCGAATGTATCGACAGTGCCTGTTCCGAGATTCACACCCTGCCGCCAAAGATTAGCGTGCCGGCTCCACGTTTGATCAAAGTAGTCACCACTTCCTGCCTTGGAACCAGCTTCTCTGAGATGAATAGGGAAACGTCCCGCCAGGTCAGCATTTCCCAACAGCATTTCATATCCTCGTTCACTCATAGAGTAGAGCCAAAGCACTTCCCATGTGGCTTGTAATCCAATCCAATCGTTTTTTCCTGGTGCATTCAGAGGCTTGACATAATTGCCAAGATGTTTGGGCTTCGCTCCGTGGTTCCCATCTAACGTGGCGCTGTGCTGTTGATAGGTTTGATATCTTTCACGTTCAAGGGCAGGGAATACCTTTAAGGACGTGTCGTAATGGGGAATCGCTCCCGTCGTGACCAGATACGCCAAATTATGATCGATTCTTATTGATTCAGGTTCATCTCCAACCCAAAAGATCTTATGCCATCGAGATTGACCAATGTGACTAAAGGAAGGATGAGTCCATTTTGTCTCGGGCTGTATGAGTCCAGCAGTCAGTGTGAAGCGATAGGACAGATCTCGCATACTTTTAGCAGCATCAGTACTTGCCCAAATATTTTCGACAGTGTATCCAACTTGAACATGCTTTCCTTGAGGATAAAACCATGTTTCAAAGATGGGATGAAGAGCTTGACTGCCGTCACCAAAATCTTGATCCTCGCTTCGAGCAGGTGTACGGTCTTCGATAATGACCGCTGTCACAATAGGGCCCTGTAACCAATAACGAAATTTCCCACTCTTCAACATATTCCTTGCTCGCACTGTTCGATTGCGTACGCCTTTCATCTGAATGGATGCGTCAAAGTTGTAGGCGGCATGCAACATCTGCGATTGCGTGAGGTAGTGCGTATTGTTCCCTGAACGTTGGTTCACGAACTCAACTTCAACTGATCCCTGAACGGAAAGTGTAGGAACCACAAAACTGATAATGGCAAATTTTACTGATCCATCATCCCATCTGTTTTTCACATCACATTGAGTCAAAACCTTTACTCCACTGACTTTCGCTTGAACAAAGTTTTGAATCTTGCCTTTAGGGAACGGACGAGCGATTGACACGGCACGATTCGTTTGTGATGAGTCGGATGTGTTGAATAGGCGAATGGTATTACTCGAGGATGATGAATTGGCCAGAGTGGAATGAGGCCCTGTGGTGACTTGATCGTTGGAATCGGCTACCTGTCGTGCTTCAGTGAGGGCATCCAGGCTTGCTGGCATAGCATGAACACGATGCTTGTCTGTATCGATCCACATTTGACCAGATCCAACGAAGAGAAAAACCGTGAGTATGATTAGCAACTTTTTGTTCTCGACAAGGGCGGCAGGAAACTTCTTATAATAATTCTGCCAATGTGTAATAAGGTCACTCATATTTTTTTGACAAACTCATGAGAAGCGATTGGTTTTTAATAAACAAGTGTCAGAGGCGTAGAGTCAAAAAGAACGCAAAAAGAGTGCTTCTGAGGGATTTGAATGAAGTATCGATAGGAATTAGAAACAGGCAAAATCAGCCTGTAATTCTTGAACAATTCCCAGCCATTCTTGAGCTTGGGGCATGTACTGTTGAACAATCGATATAGCCTTTGACGGTTCGGTACTATCAATGTTCGAGAAAATTTTCTTCGCTGTAACACTGTGGTGTTTCGCCAAGGTTAGCAATTGGCATGCACCAGTTGGTGCAGGTGCTTGGCCTCCGGCTTGCTCGAAAAGAGCAATAGCTCGATACGCGTTTTCCTGAGTGCGGAATAAAGCTTCTGTCCCTGAGTAGACCGATTTGAGTGTCCGATCAAAATCTTTTTTCGCCAAAATGGCTGACATCATGGCGGCTTTACCAATTGAAAGCGCTGCGCCATGTGGATCACCTATGGCCATGGCATTGGTTGCCTGTGTTTCTAATCGCTCTAATTCTGCCTGCTCACCAACAAGTTGTGCGTGAAGTTTCGTGTTGAAAAGCGACAAAAGATGTAAAAGAAGAAAAAGAGACGTTATCCATACGAAACGTCTATTAATCCAATGAATCGTTCTCGTCTTCACGGTTACATTTGTCAGTGGCTCCCTAACATCATACCATTTGAGCCTTTCGTATTAATTCGCTTGTTCATCCATATCGACTTGTTTAATGGTCCAATCCACAGCCTTCCGAAGTTCATTCATCGGTTTTGAGGTGTCGTAAATCAACCAAACTCTTTCTTCTAATTTTCGAAGTGGGTCGATCGATCTTCCAGTCCGTAATTTTCCGAGACTCCAAACCACTTCGGTCATTACAGGAAAATCAATATCCTCCGATGACTCGAGCTTATCCACATGATCGACTAGGTAATTTAAGACTGGAGGTGTTATGTCATGATCTCCAGTTATCGCTCCAATCGACCCCAAGCCTTTGGCTGCGGCAGCCCGAATTAAAGAATCATTCTTCGTATTTGTGAATATTTGCGTGAGAATAGGTATCCCATCGCTTCCCGTTGCTGCCAGTGCCGCAATGCTCTCCACGGAGTGATTTTCCTCTTGGTGAAATTGCTTCAAATAAGGTTGAGCCTCTTGTGACTTGAGATTAGGCATTACCGAGAGCACTGACAATTTTCGTTCTTCAGGTGTCTTTGAATCTTCCAGCAAGGTTAAAAGCCGTTTCTCGTGACCCCATTCTGCGGCGAGCTTAACCGGAAAGTCGTATTCTTCAAGTTTAAGTTTTAATTGCTCTAACGCATAGTCTCCCGTCTTTTTTACATTCGCTGCCTTCGCTGCAGCCCGCACATCATCAAAATCTGTCCGAACTTCTTTTTGCCAGCCCGAGTCACGACCCTCCAGATAATAGGTCAAGAGACAAGCCGGCCCTTTCCAAAGACGCGCAGGGTTGTCAACTAGATCGGCATCACCGCCGGCTCTTGTCGTTCCCGTTCCTGCTTTACGTTCTTCGCATTTGACACGAAACTCAACGTCATGCGGTTGCTTACGATCAGTGGTGACTGTGTAGTCAAGTTCTTGTAGGCGACGAGTGATCACCTCAGCTAGGGGAGTCGCATCACCACGACCTCGTTCAGTCAGCGCCAAGACATTCACAAATATGGTATTCACCTTGGCCAGTTTGTCTTTTTGTTCAGAAGAAAAGTTGTCCCGACTTGCCGCGGAAACATCAGTGATTATCGCAAAACATATCAAAAGACAGCTTATTGCGGATATTTCACGCCTCATCACATTCTCCTCCCAGATCAGTGAGTAACGAAGATTTTTGTCCAACTCCAGTGTTCTGCGGAATGTGTTCCCTCCTCGCCATCTCATGCACGGTTGTCAATCCTTTCCTCATAGGATGATGATGTACTGAATAATTGATTGATCATAATGACGGATGCAAGAGTAAAACACTTGCGCCCCCTCTTTACTAAAACTATACCTTTCCAGAGCTAGGGCCAGCAACTCAGGCCAGCTCAGGAATATGTTAGGGTTTAAAAATCATGAATCTGATATACCCTGATTCTCGTCAGGCGTCAGATGTGAGGTGAAACGTATCGTGAGAGATTCATACAAAGAGAGTCAATTTTCGTCGTTCATTGGTTCGCATCTTTGCGGTTCGAGTGAGTTGAACCCATGATGATGGCAGGGTATACTCGCCTCAATGTTGAAAAATCAGAAAATTGCCTTTATCGGAGCTGGCAATATGGCGGAGGCCTTGGTGGCTGGACTTCTTCAATCTGGCGCAGTGAAGTCTTCCAATATCTGGGCCACCGATGTGTCTCAAGATCGCCTTAATTTCTTAAAGAAAAAATATCAAGTTTATATTGGGACTGATAATACGGAAGCCGTAAAATGGGCAACTGTTATTATTTTGGCCGTCAAACCTCAAGTGCTTCCTCACGTTCTCAGCCAAGTCAAGAAAGGGCTCAAAAGGACACAACTGGTCATTTCCATTGCAGCCGGCGTCCCTCTATCGAAAATTATTGGGGGTCTTTCTTCTTCTGCCTCTGTTATCCGTGCTATGCCGAATACGCCATGTCTGGTCCAACAGGGTGCCTCAGCCCTGACCACAGGGAAGACCGTCACCCAAGATCAGTTACAGATGGCTGAAGCCATTTTTGAGGCATCAGGCAAAGTTGTCGTGGTTGAAGAAACATTAATGGATGCGGTGACCGGATTAAGTGGTAGTGGCCCCGCGTATGTCTATGTGATGATTGAGGCGTTGGCTGATGGCGGGGTGCGGATGGGACTGCCTCGACACATTGCACAAACACTCGCGACCCAGACCGTATTAGGAACAGCGAATCTCGTGTCGGTAAGCGGGGAGCATCCTGGCCTCTTGAAAGATCGCGTCACCTCTCCTGGAGGGACGACGATCGCTGGACTTCATGAGCTGGAGAAAGGCGGGGTTCGAGCAATCTTTATGACTGCAGTAGAAGCGGCCACGAAGCGATCGCAAGAACTCGGATCGTAAGAAAGAACAGTCCAAAATCAGGACACATTTTTCGTGTGGCAACACCATGTTTTCCAACCGACACGTAAGTCTATAGGCTCCTCAATACGATCATTACTATCATCTCTCGCCATTTCTCTTTCTACGGTTGAAAAAAGTAGGTGGATACAGATCAAACATTGCACTCCAAACGGAAGATACCCTGCGTAGCCGAGCACTGGCATTTCAAACACTTGAAACGCGTGGAGGTAGGGTATCGTATATTCCCAATGTGCCAGGCTTTGTGAATTCCACAACTCCCAAAAACCCCCACAGATCAGTCCGCTCAGTGCAGGGATAATCACAGGTCGCCAGTCACCATGACGAAGTCGACTCAGAATAGAGTCGTGTCCCTGAAAAATTTGAACCGCAAGCAGCATGAGCAATGGTGAAAGCCATAATAAAGGGTATAAAGTTTTGGGCCAGATCCCTATACCCACTAATCCCAGTCCTGCAGCACAAAGAAATACCCATCCCACGGTTCGTTCATTCTGGATACGGATTTTCCACCAATTTTTGAATGGACGGGTGATCCGGTGACATGACATGAGGAATTCATAGGTCCCGTAGATAGCTGGAAGCACTATTGAAAATGACAAGCTTCCCCAAAAGGCGTAAGTGAAGGCATCGACATCTAGGGTTGGCAGGTAATACCAATTCTCGACAAACCGGTTCAGGTATTCAAATATCCACCAAAATACTGCACTTATAGGAAATAAGCTAAAAAAGATTTTGGGCTGATTCACCATGAGACAACGCTTTGTTCGGCCCATGGTCAACGCATTGGCTACTACGATATAGCTAAGCCAAAGAGGGGTAAAGGTATGGAGTTGGATTGCAGCGAGTTCAGGCAACCGAGTCCAGGCAGCAGTCCAAGCAACGGATAGTGAGGCTAGGCCATACCATCCCCAAATGGGAAATGATGAAGCCTGAACGTTTGTCGCTTCTGGGAATGGAAATGTCAGGAATCTCCAAAGAAATGGCGTCATCACAAGAGCGAGACTCAACGCCATGGTCGTAAATAATATCCAGGAAACTTGCCCTGAATGGGTTTGACTGGGTCTTGGAGGAAATGAAAGGAATGGCCAGATAGACAAACCAGATAGCCAAGTTCCTAACAATGGAAGTCCGAAAACAAATAGCAGCAGAAGTAACAAGTGGAACGATCGAATGCGCGAGTTTCCTGTAGACAGGATAACGACAGATGGAATGGGTTCAGGTCTATGAGTCCATCTTTGTAGCATAAGAAAGTACGAAATTGACGCTCGGAGACATTTAATAATGATCAGTAGGGGAAGGCATAATTCACACAATCCACCTGTTCGATGCCTTGCTTCAACATTCCGACAATATCGAGACCCTCTTCAACTTTTAGTATGTCAGATAGTCGTGCGCGAGTATTCGGATGCGGGGGAACAAAGAGAGTACAACAGTCTTGATCGGGTTCAATCGACGTTTCAAATGATTGAATTGCTTGCGCTTGCGCAGTAATTTCGATTTTGTCCATTCCAATGAGTGGACGAAGAATTGGCAAAGCGGTTACTTCACTCACAACTTGAATGTTGCCTGGAGTTTGCGAAGCCACTTGCCCGAGACTGTCACCCGTGACAAGAGCCCATGCCTCTTCTTGTCGAGCCAGTTCTTCGGCGATCCTCATCATCATACGTCGATAGAGGACCACGCGGATTGGCGCAGGTGCGCCAAGGACGATCTGTTGTTGAATTTCACCAAATGGCACAAGGTATAAGGTTGAGGAAAGTTGATACGACGTGAGTAACGTCACTAAATCACGAACTTTTTCTTCAGACGCGCGGGAGAGATACGGACGTCCGTGAAAGTGAACAAAGACCACCCGGCACCCACGTTTGATCATTCGATAAGCTGCAACCGGTGAATCAATTCCGCCAGACATGAGGCACAATACCTTTCCTCCAGTTCCAACCGGGAGTCCACCTGGGCCAGATTCTTTGTTAAAGGCATAATAGGCTTCATTTTTTAACACTTCAATATAGACTGTTACGTCGGGCTGTGTGAGATCGACGCGTTTGCCTGTCTGCTCACAAAGATGTGCGCCAATTTCACGGTCAATATCCATCGAAGTCATTGGAAAACGTTTTTCAGCTCGTTTGGTCACGACGCGAAATGTCTTGAATGGATGGGATGGAATGTCTCTCTGAATGGCATCCTTTAAGGTCGTCAAATCTGAAGAGGTAAGTGAGATGGGTGCTGAACGAGCAAATGAAAAATTTGTGACACCAAACGTTCGAGTCAAGGTTTCTTGAATTCGTTGCCAAAGATGTTCCTCTGGGAAGCTAATTCGAATTCGCCCGGGTAAAGCCTCAACTTGAATAGCCTTGAGATTTTTCAGTGCGGATCGCAGATGGTGGACCATCCGTTGCTCAAAGAACTTTCGGTTTCTTCCTTTGAGTGCCACCTCATGATAATGGACGAGTGCGTGAAACATTCAAGAAGTCATCATTTGTGAAATGCGATGCGAGTGAGATTATTGTGGCAATCCTCTGTTTTTTTTTTAGCCAATAGCCCCTCAATCATGGTACGAGGCGATCACGAAGCTTGGGTCTGCAGTATTATTCGTGACTTTCAAGAAATCGTTCAGCATCGATGGCGGCCATGCACCCGGACCCTGCCGCCGTAATCGCTTGTCGATACTGAGAATCTTGCACGTCACCGGCAGCATAGACACCAGGAATATTTGTTGCGGAGCTGTGTGCTTGCGTCACAAGATAGCCTGCCTCATCCATATCGAGGGAACCTCGAAACAGACTAGTATTGGGAGTATGACCAATTGCGACAAAGATTCCAGCACATGAGAGGTCTTCTGATTGCTTGGTCTTCACATTTCGAACGCGAATGCCGGTCACCACATCGTTGCCTAACATTTCGTCGATTGTGGAGTTCCAGCGAAAGGCAATCTTTTCATTTTTTTCGGCACGGTCCTGCATAATTTTTGAGGCACGTAATGAATCACGGCGATGGATAATCGTGACCTTAGTCGCAAATTTCGTGAGAAACGTCGCTTCTTCCATGGCACTATCTCCTCCGCCAATGACCACAATCTCTTTTCCTCGAAAGAAGAATCCGTCACACGTGGCGCAGGTTGAGACTCCATGGCCCATTAAGCGGCTTTCTGATGGGAGTCCCAAAAGATTGGCTGAAGCTCCTGTAGAAATAATCAGGGTCTTTGCTTGAATCGTTTCCTCGTCATCAATCGTGATAGAAAACGGACGTGTATTGAGATCGACTTTCGTCACATGTCCCTGACGAAACGCCGTACCGAATCGTTCAGCTTGAGCTCGCATGTCCATAATCAACTGAGGGCCCATAATTCCCTTAGGAAACCCAGGAAAGTTTTCGACATCGGTGGTAATCGTTAACTGTCCACCTGGCTGCGAGCCATCAATGAGTAGTGGAGAGAGATTGGCGCGGGCTGTGTAGAGTGCCGCAGTGAGGCCCGCTGGGCCTGATCCAAGAATGACGACATTATGCATGAAACAACTCCTTGTCTTTGGAACATTCTCCCGCCCTTAGTTATGAGGCGAGCTGAAAATAAGGGAATGGCATCCCTCGATTCTAACTCATAACACAATGGTTACGTGTCCTGCCGTGCCTTTGCCTGAAAGTGACGATACAGGCTTCGAACGATCGGACGTATCTGACGTAGGGGTAATGCCCCATTGAGCACATGATCGGCATATTGAATTTTTTTGCGAAGCGGCATCTGATGTTGAATTCGACGTGTTGCCTCAACCCTGGACATCCCGGTGCGCTGGCATGCGCGCTGAATTTGCATGTATGGAGGGGTCTTCACGACGATCACTCGATCCATACGCCTGTACGCGTCTGATTCAATGAGCATGGCAGCATCATAGATAATGACGGCATCCGGATTTTCCCGACCAATCCGACGAACCTCTCGAGCCTGTTCACGCGCCACTCGAGGATACAAAATATTTGTCAACTGTTTGAGTTTACGAGGATGACCAAAGACCCTGTGGGCCAGGGCCGCTCGATTCACCGTGTTCTGTTCGGTCAATATAGCTCGACCAAACATTCGAATAATATCTTTCCAGGCTACTCTGCGGGGTTTGACGATTTCTCGTGTGAGACTGTCGGCATCAATAATCTCTGCGCCACATTGCTGAAATATCTGAGCAATGGTTGTTTTTCCTGATGCTAAACCGCCCGTCAGGCCCACGATGAGCATATCGCACCATAGCATAGGATTTTTCTCTGTCACAATCATAACTTAGAAGCAGGAGTCCACATTCGCTTGACCCACAGGGACCATTTCGGTTATTGCCTAAGAAGACAGGCAAAGAATTTACTCATTTTGAACACGGTATTTTGCCTGTTTTCGTTTTTCCAGACTATACATGATTACTCCGTTGCATCACGTGCAGCACTTCCATCGCATGACTCTGATGATTGTGATGCTTTGCCTTGCTGTCGAATTTCCTGGAAGTTCATCAAGTTTGGCCGCGTCTCCTTCGACCGTCCCCCCCCCGGATCAAGCTAATTGGACTGTGGCCTTGGATGGCACCGGCACATATATTTCCATTCAAGAAGCTATCGATGCGTCAAAGTCTGGCGATACGATTTGGATCAAAGCCGGGACGTATGCCGAAGATGTGACCGTTCACAGCAAAGAGGGACTCAAGATTATCGGTGAGCGGATGGACCTGGTCGTGCTTTCCGGCCTGAAACGTGTTGGCACTCTTCACATTGGGAAATGGCCCTACGGTGCACGGAATGTTGAAATTCATAACCTCACCGTCAATCAACATGGCGGTTTAGGATTAGGAATTTTTAATGGTGGTGGGATTCTCTTAAAAAAGATTCATATCAAAGGCATGGTGTTTGGTCAGGAAGTTGAAGACGTGACAATTGAAGACTGCGTCATTGGCGGAAGTGAGACGACTGGGATCGCATTTGCCAACTCCAAAGCCACTCTTATAGGAAATTTTATCCATGACAATGATCATGGCGTCTCAATCGGAGGAACCTCTCAAGTATTGTTAACGCACAATGTCATTACTCGGAGCTTGTTCGAAGGCATTATGGTCCATGATACGTCTACGGCCAAAATCATTCAGAACACCATCGTCCATAACGGAGGAGGGATTGCCTTTCATGATACGAGTCAGGGGGAAGCACATGGGAATATCCTGACGGACAGTCAAGTTGGCTTTCTTTTCTCTCCGCAAAGCCAAACAACCTTCTCCTTCAATGTTATGTTTGCTAATGATGCGAACTATCTCCTCAAAGAACAGTCCAACGTTCCTGCACCACCCGATCGGCAAAGTCAGACAGATTTGAATGTCGCCCCGACCTTTGTCCAGCCGGAGAAGGATGACTATCGGCTTGTTTCCAATACCAAATTGCGAAATATCGGGACGTTCCAATTCTTAGGAGCGTTGCCGCCGGTTGATTCCGGCAGATAAAATTTCTTGACCTATCCACAACAGCACAACAGCAACAGTACGATGTCCAATAACGCTAAGGCTCAAGTGCTGATTCGCTTCACCTTACGGACGAAGAAGGTTTCTCGCACTATAGCCGTTCCAATGAGTTTCCGTACGTATGAAGCAATGTTTCGCGCTGAATTGGTGTATTTGAATCGGCTGGACTTGGACACCTGTCATATAGAGAGCAATTGGGTTATTGAATGACGATGTCGAAGGTATGTGGGAAACGCGAGGTCTTGCATGTATCGTGTCCTAACATACCTACCTTCAACCTTTCGGTTAAGCTATAGTATTGATCAGCAAAAGTTCTAATTGGCTCTCATCTATTAAACAAGTCTCGGAACCAACGTCTGATGACATAGAAGCAATCACAGGCTGGGAGCATTGAAGAATATGGATATCAATGAAAAAATTGTCAGGGCGAAGCAAAAGCTGATGCAACGTGGTCGGGGAGACTCTGCCCGAGAAGTTGATGAAGATTATGGTGACCCGCGTGTTCCGCCCGGGCAACATTTAGTCAATAATTGGCCAGTACTGGATCTTGGCTTCAAACCGGAGATTACGCTGGAAGACTGGAAGTTGGAGATTGATGGCCAAGTCGAAAATCCAGTGGTCTGGAACTGGGAGAATTTTCAGGCACAGCCTTCAGTCACCCTCACGACGGATTTTCACTGTGTGACGAGCTGGAGCCGTTTAGATAATGAATGGGTAGGGGTCAGCTTCAACCATCTGCTGAATATTGTTGGTCCACTTCCGTCAGCAAAATTTGTCTTTTTTGAAGCGTATGATGAATATACGACGAATCTTCCACTGTCCGTCTGTCGGGATGATGACGTCTTTCTGGCTTATCAGTGGAACCATCTGCCGCTTTCAAGAGAGCACGGAGGCCCGGCCCGCATGATTATCCCAAAACTCTATGCCTGGAAAGGGGCGAAGTGGGTTAAAAAAATCACCTTTACAGAGCAAGACCAAAAAGGATTTTGGGAAGTTCGTGGATATTCGAATACGGCACTGCCCTGGAATAATGATCGATATGGCTAAGCATTTGTGAGATGACCTCATGGGAGATAATTTAACAGGCAACGTTGAGTTCTACATAGATCATGTGGTGTGACAGAACCATTGTCATCTTCTATGATGCCTACATGAATGACATTCTTCATTCACCTTGCAAGCTTTCTTGTTGACTGGGTACGATATAGTTAATGGACCACTATCTTGAATGAGGTAATGACAGGATGATATCTCTCAAATATGTGTTGAGGAACCCGTTTCGCGTAACTGTGCTCCTATTTGTTTTTTCCTTCCCTCTGCTTCTCTCCCAAGTTTTCGCACAAGATCTCGCATCATTCTCAAAGCAGGTCACGCCCCACACCTTAAAAAATGGGTGGACGTTCATTATTGTTGAACGTCCGACGGCACCCGTCTTTGCGTTTATGACACGAGTGAATGTGGGCTCTGCTCAAGAACCGAATGGCATGACCGGTCTCGCCCATATGTTTGAACATATGGCGTTCAAAGGGACTCCACGACTGGGAACATCGAATTACGCGGAAGAAAAAGTTGCGCTCAAGAATCTTGAAGACGCCTATCTATCCTATCAACAGACCAAATTTTCATCGAATGCCGATCCTGAGATTGTCAGAGAACGCTATGATCACTTTAAACAAATGCAAGAGGCGGCCGGTCAGTATGTCGTAAAAAATGAATTCGGTGACATTATTGAACGTGAAGGCGGCGTGTCATTAAATGCATTTACCGGTGCCGATGTGACGGGGTACTTTTATGCGTTACCATCGAATAAAGTTGAATTGTTTGCCTATCTCGAATCAGAGCGATTTCTGCATCCGGTCTTTCGTGAATTTTATAAGGAACGAGATGTGGTGATGGAAGAACGACGTCTTCGGACAGAAAGCCGCGCAATTGGTCGCTTACTTGAGCAATTCATTTCGACCGCCTTTATTGCTCATCCCTACCATCATCCCGTGATTGGGTTTGCGAGCGATATTCAGTCGTATACGATGACAGATGCCGAAGCATTTTATCGTCAACACTATGTTCCTTCGAATATGGTGACGGCCATTGTCGGCGATGTACAAGCAGAGAAAATTATTCCACTACTGGAAACGTACTTTGGAAGAATACCCGAAGGGCCAAAACCAGAGCCGCTCAGAAGCATTGAACCGCCTGCCATTGCGGAAAAAACCGTGGTGCTCAGAGACCCTTCTCAACCATTTTATCTCGAGGGCTACCACAAACCAGCGGTCACCCATCAGGATCAGCCCGTTTTTGATGCCATTGATGACATTTTAACCAATGGCCGAACTTCTCGCTTCTATCGATCACTGGTCCGTGATAAGAAAATTGCCGTATCAGCCGGTTCCTATAGTGGCTATCCTGGAGAAAAGTATCCTCATCTTTGGATCGCGTATGGTGTGCCAACCAGAGGGGTGAGCAATACAACCATACAAGATGCCCTGCGTGACGAGTTACAACGTTTGACGACAGAAGATGTGACAGATGAAGAATTGCAAAAGTTTCGCACTCGAGCGAAAGCCGGTCTTGTTCGGGCATTGGGAAGTAATTTGGGTCTAGCGATGTATTTAACGGATTATCAAATGCTATTCGGCGATTGGCGTGAATTGTTTAAATATATTGAACGATTAGACTCCGTCACCAAAGCTGATATCCGTCGTGTCGCCAGCCAGACGTTTCGGGAAAGCAATCGTGTCGTTGGCATGATTGAAACTGAAGCTTCAGAACCACCAGTCAGGACCAACATGAATGCTTCAGGAGGGCTAGAATAATGCGCATGCAATCAAATCTTGTCAAAGGCGGCGGGTTCTTGATTCTCATGCTCCTTCTGAGCCAATGGCTGGAACCGCCTGTTCAGGCTCAAGTAGACCATGTTAAAGATTTGAAATTTCCACCTCTCGCAGAACTGAATATTCCAGAGCCAACGCGCGTGGTATTGGATAATGGGATGGTTGTCGTCATGATGGAAGATCATGAGCTTCCACTCGTCAGTGTTTCGGCAAAGATTCGGACGGGTTCTCGTCTTGAACCCAACTCGAAGATTGGGTTGGCTCAACTGATGGGAATTGTCATGCGTAGTGGAGGAAGTACCTCCCTAGCGGGCGATGCCTTGGATGATTATCTCGAAGGCAAGGCTGCAACAATTGAGACATCCATTGGAGAGACCGCTGGTACAGCAGCCATGAGTTGCCTGAAAGACGATTTCTCTGATGTCCTACACGTGTTTGCTGATCTGCTTCGAAACCCTTCGTTTGATCCTGAAAAGCTTGCCATTGCGAAAAACCAGATTATGGCCAGAATTTCACGTCAAAATGATAATCCAGATGCTATCCTCAGTCGTGAATTTAAGAAACTTGTCTATGGGCAAGACTCATCATATGCCCGTACGCCTTCCTATGCGACCGTGAGTGCGATTACTCGAAAAGATCTGATTGCCTGGCATGAATCATATTTCCATCCAAATCGAATTATTTTGGGTATCACTGGAGACTTTCAGTCAGACTCAACACTACAGATGGTGAAAGAAGTGTTTGGAGATTGGCCGATAGGTCCCGCAGTCAAAGATATTAATGTTCCCTACCAAGAGTCGAATCCTGCAAAAGTCTTTTACGTCGAAAAAAATGATATGACTCAAGCTAAAATTATGATGGGACATTTGGGGGTGATGCGACGAAACCCGGACTATTACCCATTGGTGATCGTTAACCAAATATTGTCTGGATCTTTTGGGGCCCGGCTTTTTTCAAATGTTCGATCCAAACAGGGATTGGCGTATGATGTGCACGGAGGAGTGGGATTCCAATGGGACTACCCTGGGTTGGCCAGTTTAATGATGTCAACGAAAACTGAAACGACCGGGGCAGGTATCGATGCCCTCATTGCTGAATCTGAAAAAATGGTGACGGAGCCGCCAACGGATCAAGAGGTGGCTAAGGCGAAAGCTGCCATTTTAAATTCTTATATCTTTTCCGTGGACTCTCCAGCCAAAATTCTTGGCAAGTACGTCACTCATGAATATTATGGATATCCTGCCGATTGGTTTGTCCAGTTTCGAAAGGGCATCGAACAAGTAACGACTGAGCAAGTCCGTGAAGCTGTTCGCCGGCATTTGCGGCCCCAAGGTTTCTCCATCTTAGTCGTCGGCCCTCGAAAGGGCACGGCATCAGCGTTAGCACGATACAATAGCATTCAGGAGGTGGATATCACCATTCCGGAACCAAGTTAAAGGATTGGCATTCCTGGTCTGAACTGATAAGAGTTTTAAATCTTTTAGAACACGCCTTCGTATGATGAATTGGATGTCTCTATGAACAGAACGATAGCTTGGAAACAAAGAGGACAGTTCGGTCTGTGTGCGCTTGTGTTGAGTCTGGGGTTGACTGGTTGTCAAACCAATCCGTACACCGAGCGCTCTCAACTTCTTTTGCTCCCGGACTCGTATATGACACAAATGGCTGCGACACAATATAACCAGGTGCTTCAAGACCCTGAAGTGCAACTCTCGAAAGACCCTAAAGAAATTGAGCCTGTTCAGCGGGTAGCCGCCCGCATTATTGAAGCGGCGAAACGATCAAAGTATGCCGAGGCGGCAAAGCAATTTAAGTGGGAAGTCTCTGTCATTAAGGACGACAACACCAAAAATGCTTGGGCAATGCCTGGTGGAAAAATTGCGGTCTACACCGGAATCTTTCCGATGGCCAAAACCGAGGCTGGACTCGCTGCCATTATGGGACATGAAGTAATTCATGCCTTGGCACAACATGGTGGTGAACGAATGAGTCAAGGTTTGGTCTCGCAGTTCGGTATGACCGCCGCAGCTGTGGCCCTTTCCACTCAAGGCTTCAGCCCGCAAATGAACCAACTGGCCATGCAAGCACTTGGGATGGGAACTCAAGTGGGGGTCATGCTGCCTTTTAGCCGAAGTCATGAATCCGAAGCTGATTATGTGGGCGTCTTATTGGCTGCTGATGCTGGCTATGATCCGCGGGAAGCAATCAACATTTGGCAACGGATGGCGCAAGCCTCGCAAGGTGCGAGCCCTGAATTTCTTTCAACGCATCCGGCTCATGGGACACGAATTGAGGATTTAAAGAAATGGATGCCGGAAGCCCTGGCTCTGTATCAACCGGCACCTAAGGCTCCGGTGAAAAATTTACCGCCAGTCACGCCTGCTCCGCCGAAGGCCGAAGAAAAATCACCTTAGGACAAAGCACCATTACGTCGCTAGATCTAGTAAAATCTTACCCGGGCATCGAGGTCAAATTTTCACGACTTCTCACATATCTTACAAACATGATGAATGGGAAATGGCTCTATCTGCCAACTGTACTGTTCGCCCTTGTGTTAGGAGCTTGCGGCAGCAGTGAACCCGTTGTGGAAATTGCGCTTCATCCAACAAAGCCCAATATCCTCTACATTGCGACCAACGCCTATCTTTATAAATCACGAGATGAAGGAGCCACATGGCAAAATATGTCACAAGGCATGACCCATTCTCGTGTGATTTCCTTAGCCATTGACCCTCTATTCCCAGCCAATGTGTATGCAGGAACCAAGGGTGATGCGGTATTTCGAAGTTACAACGGTGGCCAAAATTGGGAATCGAAACGAGCCGGGCTTGAAGATGTCACGATCTCTTCAGTGGTCCATCAACTCGTCTTTGTCCCTGGATCAAGTCAACGCTTTTTTGCGGCCACATCCATGGGCGTGTTTGAATCTGAAACGGCAGGGGAGACATGGATCAAGCGAATGGATGGAATGAAAGAAGTCCTTATGGTCATCTCTCTTGCCATTGATTCACAGCAACCTCAAACTCTCTATGCCGGAACAAGTGGTGGCGTGTATAAGTCTTTGGATGGTGGTCGGTGGTGGGTAAAAGTTAATAATGGTCTTGTGGACCCAGAGGTTTTGAAATCATCACGGGCATTGGGAGTCACAAAAATACAAATTGATCCGCACCATTCTGAGTCGGTCTTTGCGGCAACACTCACCGGTCTGTATAAAACGACGAACGGTGGAGAGGCATGGGAGAAAATTGGAGAAGATCTTCCTGATCACATGCTCAGTGACTTAATTGTTGATCCATCCATTCCTGGTACCATTTACGTGGGAAGCCGAAAAGGTGTGCACCTGTCAACAAATGGTGGATTAACATGGCGAGCCATGAACGAAGGATTGGAAAACCTAAATATCCGTGCACTCGCCATCAGTCCACTTGATTCTACATTACTCTATGTTGGAACGAATGGGAGTGGATTATATCGCAGTCGGCATGGTGGAGGCTCGTGGGAACCAGTTCCATTAATTGTTCAGGAAGGTTAAAGCAAAACATCCAGACAGTGAGCGTATTTGATAATTGCTAGCCGTGCTATTATGATGCGATGTTTTCAAAGATGACCTGCATGGACGTTCTGACATTTTTATTGATAAGGAAACGATGACAGTGAGCGATTCTACTCAAGGCCAGAATTTGAAAGACATCACGTGCGCATTTTGTGGCAAACCGCAAAGTTCAGGTAAAACGCTCATCCAATCGCCAACAGACAACACCTGTACGCAGTGTCAAGCGCAAGGACACGTGTTCATCTGTCAAGATTGCGTCCAGCATTGTTCGAAATTTCTTGCTGGACAACCGCATCTGCATGAGCCCGTTGCAGTTCCTGAAGGTCCACTCCCGACTCCTCCAGAAATCAAAGCCGTGCTTGATCAATATGTGATTGGACAAGAACGCGCAAAAAAAGTTCTGTCGGTCGCCGTCCATAATCACTACAAACGTGTTTTCAGCGGTCAAAAACTGAAAGATGTGGAATTAGAAAAAGGCAATGTGATGTTAATCGGTGCAACAGGAACCGGAAAAACACTGTTGGCACGGAGCCTTGCCAAAATTCTTCAAGTCCCTTTTGCCATTGCCGACGCGACAACTGTGACAGAAGCTGGTTATGTCGGGGAAGATGTTGAGAATGTTGTCTTAAAATTGTTGCAAGCGAGTGACTTTAATCTTTCACGAGCCCAAGTTGGCATTATCTATATTGACGAAATCGATAAAATTAGCCGGAAGTCAGAGAGTGCATCGATTACACGAGATGTCTCGGGAGAAGGGGTCCAGCAAGCGCTGCTCAAGCTTGTAGAGGGTACCGTTTGTAATATTCCTCCAAAAGGTGGACGCAAACATCCTGAGCAAGAATTCTTGCGGGTCGATACAGCCAACGTCTTATTTATCTGCGGTGGAGCATTTGTTGGATTGGATGAATTTATCGCTCAACGCACCAATCAAAAACGGTTAGGATTTGGGACCGAGAACGCACCGATTGAATCGAACCATCGTGACAACTTAATCGATCGAGTTCGTCCTGAAGATCTACTTAAATATGGACTCATTCCGGAGTTCGTCGGTCGTTTTCCCATTCTGTCGACCTTACGGGACTTAAGTGTTGAGGACATGGTTCGAGTGATGACGGAACCCAAAAATGCCTTAATCAAACAGTATCAGGCCTTGTTTGAATTAGAACAGATTCATCTCACGTTTACGCCGGAAGCTATACGGCTTATTGCGGAAAAAGCCGTGTCCATGAAGACCGGAGCCCGCGCACTGCGAAGCATTTTAGAGGATTTGATGTTGGACTTGATGTATGACGTCCCAGCACTCAAAGAAGTCACAGAGGTGGTGATCAATCACGAGGTGGTAGAAGGAAAAACTTCACCCCAATTATTGAAAAAATCAGCCTAACGTCACTTGTTGCTTCCTCATGGAGATTTCTTCTATCAACTCTGTGATGCAGGTCTCAAGCTAGCACTTCATCTACCTTCTGGAAATTTGTTTACAATACAAGGTTAATTCAATCAAATAGCAAGCCGCATTTTGATTATCGATGATGAAAATTTGAACTTTCCATTGTTTCCCCCTTGTGTTAGCCAAAATATGTTGTATTTTTATAGTATCCCTAAAAGAACTCTGAAGGTCTTTGCCTATTCGGTTTCTGTCTAATGTGATCGTGAGTTAATTGGCAGAAGTGAATGGGTTTTTTCAATTGAGGCTATTTAAAACATTACACATCCGATTCCATACCTTCTTCCAATTGGACTGCGAGATACTCGAGAAAGTACTTCGGATTATTGGAGAATCTCTGGACTGCAACCAGACCAACACAATCTGTGCAATTCGAAGAATCAAAGTAAAGTAGAAATACTGTAGCATTTCCCCTTCACTCATGTATTAAGTGAAACACTACATTTCATCTATGTTGTTGAATGTAAAGATGAAATAAAACTTTTTAATTCACAGAAAATAAGGCTCGTAATTTGCAAGAACATTTAATGCCGTACAAGAGCCGAATAAGTCCCAAATCACCTAGTTTACATCCAAGATTACATGCCCGCTTCAACTAATGCCGTAGCCGATTTAATCGCCATACGCAATTGACTTTATTCATGCCAACGCGTGAGTTGAGTTGCTTAAGAAAGATGAATGTAACAGATGCAAATCCGACGAAAAATATTAATTGACAGCCTTAAGGGTATTGACCTTATCCTCTTAGGCCTCGCTTTCTCTCTTTCAGTGGCCATTGCTTATACCCCGTCAGGAAATATTTCTTTTAGCGATTTTTTTGCCATTCGAGTCAAAGTTGAAAACATTATCTTCGTCAGTGCCATGGTTATTCTCTGGCACAGTATTTTTTCGTTTTTTCAAATCTATGAATCTCGACGACTTTCTACCCTGAAGGATGAATGCCTTGACCTGCTCAAGGCCATGTCACTCGCCACCTTCGTCTTGGTGACAGCATCTGTAATTTTTAACGTTGAGATCATTACGCAAGGATTTGTTCTAGCATTTTGGAGTAGTGGATTGATCCTCATCGTTGGCAGTCGGCTCGTCCTCAGATTTGCCTTAAAACAAGCGAGGCTGAATGGACGAAACATTCGGAACATTTTGATCGCCGGAACAAACCCCCGGGCAATACAATTTGCACGGGATATTCAAGCGAAACCTGAATTGGGGTATAATCTTGTTGGATTTTTAGATGAACCCTGGGCTGGAACGGATCATTTCAAGCAAACGGGTAACGCCATTGTCTCAGATTTCAAGAATTTTCAAAGTTTTCTGAGGTGTTTTATCATTGATGAAGTGATGATCGCGCTCCCAGTGAAATCGTACTATGCACAGGCCGCGCAGATCGTCGAGCAATGTGAAGAGCAGGGCGTACTCATTCGGGTCTTGGGAAATATGTTTTCGCCAAAGTTTGCACACGAACGAGTCGAACATTTTGGTACGCATTCACTGTTGACACTCCAACCCGGAGCGCTTGGAGATCAAGCTTTTTTCTTTAAGCGAATTATCGACATTCTCGTATCATTGCCTATTCTGTTGATGTTGCTTCCATTTTTTGTCCTCATCGCTATTGCGATTAAGATATCGGGAAAAGGTCCAATCTTTTTTGCTCAAAACCGAATAGGTCGGAATAAACGCCAATTCCGTCTATTTAAATTTCGAACCATGGTCCCTGGTGCAGAAAAGATGCTCAAGGATATTGAGCATCTGAATGAAGTCGAAGGGGCAGCCTTCAAAATTGAAGATGATCCTCGACTCACTTCGATAGGACGATTGTTGCGAAAAACTAGCATCGATGAGCTTCCGCAATTATGGAACGTGTTAAAAGGCGATATGAGCTTAGTGGGTCCTCGTCCATTACCTATTCGTGACTTTGAAGAGTTCACCGAAGATTGGCACCGTCGTCGCTTTAGTGTTCCCCCTGGGATCACATGTTTGTGGCAGGTGAATGGCCGAAGTCGGCTCTCTTTTGAAAAATGGATGGAGCTTGACATGCAATATATTGATCAATGGACGCTGTGGCTTGATCTCAAAATCCTGCTAAAAACTATTCCCGTTGTGCTCAGAGGAACAGGGGCCGCATAATTAACCAAAGAGAAACCTTACAATACTATGGCAAACGTTGCATTAATTACCGGAATCACGGGACAAGACGGATCATATCTTTGTGAGCTTCTGCTTTCAAAAGGGTATGAAGTACATGGATTGATTCGACGAGCCAGCACCTTTAACACCAATCGAATTGACCATGTGTACTTAGATCCGCACCACCCTCAGGCTCGGCTCTTTCTCCATTATGGCGATCTTGTGGATTCGAGTCAGCTCACACATCTGATCTATAATCTGCAGCCAACCGAGGTCTACCATCTTGGAGCTCAAAGTCATGTCAGAGTGAGTTTTGATATACCAGAGAACACAGGCGACATTACTGGATTAGGGACGACAAGATTACTTGAAGCCATCAAACGAAGCGGGGTGAAATGTAAGTTTTATCAAGCTTCATCGAGTGAGATGTTTGGAAATTCTGCTCCTCCGCAAAGTGAGACCACGGCCTTTTACCCTCGAAGTCCCTACGGTGCGGCTAAAGTCTATGCATATTGGATGACAGTAAACTATCGAGAGGCTAGCCAGCTATTTGCCTGCAATGGAATTTTATTTAATCATGAATCCCCAAGGCGCGGTGAAACCTTTGTGACACGCAAAATTACTAGAGCCGTGGCGAATATCGTGGCAGGAAATCAGAAGGATTTGTACTTAGGAAATCTTGATGCACAACGGGACTGGGGATTCGCACCAGAATATGTTGAAGGCATGTATCGCATGTTGCAAGTTGATGATGCCCAAGACTTTGTCCTCGGAACAGGAGAGGCTCATACCGTTCGTGAGCTTGTTGAAGAATCGTTCGGATATGTCGGACTCGACTGGCATGATTTTGTCAAGGAAGACCCAAAGTACCTCAGACCCACCGAAGTTGATGTGCTCATTGCACAACCGGAAAAATCCAAAAAGGAATTAAACTGGGAAGCACGAATTGGATTCCCCGAACTTGTCAGAATTATGGTTGATGCTGATATGAGAATAGCTGGCATTACCGCCAAAGGTGAAGGTGATACTATTATCCAGAAGAAGTTTCTTGAAAAATGGTGGCAGGGTGATTAATGTAAATGAGTAAGGAGTCGCTTGAGGAGTCTAGATATTATTCTATCGCCACAAGTGATGAATCACGAGAACGTTGAAATACCTGAGTTGGCCACCAAAATCCTCAATAAGCCAATTCAACCATTCGTTTCCCTAGAATCTTGCGACGGTAAAATATATGATTGTTCGCACGGACGACAACTCATTGATTGTTTGGTCTGGATAATACCTACATTATTTCGCACAGCCTAGGGCGAGCATATACGCTCAGCCTACTTATTTTTTTAACATTGATACGTCGAGTTTTCCGTAAAGTCAGTGTTAATTCTGTGTCTGTAATGCCTCCAAAGCATTAAGGTATTTTGGTATAGGCCTTGCTCAATTAAATGATGGAGAGAATTTGATTCTGACTATTCACATGATTAATCAAGGAAAATTAAGCCTCGGCACGTCAAGGAAAATCAACTTATGCCATCGAAAGTGTTCATGAACCCTGATAGTAAAATATATGTGGCAGGTCATAATGGAATGGCTGGGTCTGCTATTGTCCGTAATCTGCACACCAAAAAATATACAAACCTCATTCTTAAAAACCGTCAAGAATTAGACTTGACTCGTCAAGCTGACGTTGAACAGTTTTTCTCGGTTGAAAAACCTGAATATGTGTTTCTTGCCGCCGCGAAAGTTGGCGGAATTTTGGCCAATCATACGTATCCAGCAGACTTTATTTTCCAGAATCTCACGATCCAAACACATATCCTCAATTCGGCCTATCGTCATGGCGTAAAACGGTTACTTTTCTTGGGAAGTTCATGTATCTACCCGAAAGAATGCCCACAGCCCATGAAAGAACAGCATTTACTGAGCGGATATCTTGAGCCGACAAATGAACCCTATGCAATTGCAAAAATTGCTGGTGTTAAAATGTGTGAGGCCTATAACAGACAATATGGTACGCAATTCCTCAGCGTGATGCCGACGAATCTGTATGGAGAAGGTGACAATTTTGATCTACAGACAAGTCATGTCTTACCCGCGCTCGTGCGGAAGTTTCACGAAGGTCGTGAACAAAACACACCAGTCACTATTTGGGGAACTGGGCGTCCTCAACGTGAATTACTTTACATCGATGATTGCGCAGAAGCCTGTGTCTTTTTAATGAATCTGCCTGCTGGGCTCTACTCTCAACTCCTTATTCATGAAGCTGGTCCCGTCATTAATGTTGGCACTGGCGAGGGACTAACAATTGGTGAGTTGGTTGAAAAGATTATGCAGATCGTAGGCTTTGAGGGGCAAGTTAAATGGGACACGACCAAACCCGATGGGACGATGAAGAAAGTCCTTGATGTTTCGAGACTCAAAGAATTAGGTTGGCGACCTAATGTTTCTCTAAAGGACGGTATTCAAAAAACCTACAACTGGTACCAGCAACATCACAATGGAATGCAAGCGATAGAGGCAAGAACAGCCTCGATTTGCTAGAAGCAGGCCTTACTACTCATTATTCTCGTTCGGTGACTAGGGTACAAACAAGACTTTCTGACAAGTGTATACCTTTCTAGTACACGGTTGTCGGTGGGTATGGGCTAATAAAACTTATTCGGGTTGCTGAAGTGAATTAAATTTGCATGAACACAGTTCACAGCAATACATCAGGACTGTTTTGTTCTATGTTATCTCAGAGTTTAAAAATCTGAATGGCGATGGCAATAATCCAGGACAATATCTCAATAGTCTGTTGAACAAGATGATCATCTAACAGCCCTATATCTGGTCATAATTTATAATTATTTTTGATAAGTACTTAGGGAGTTATCAATTCGTTTCAAATGAAACATGAGGTGTACTAAAGCATGTCGAAGTCAAGACGAGTTTCAGATACATTAGATTTTTGGGATTTCCCTGCTAGCTGGCGTAGCTATGTTGCGATCATGCGGGTGGACCATTGGTTTAAAAATGTGTTTATGCTTGTTGGGGTATTCTTGGCGGTCTTTCATAATCCACACGTCTTGAGGTTGGATAATTTCCCTGTATTGATTCTTGGCATCATGGCTACCTGCATACTTGCTTCCAGTAATTATGTTCTCAATGAAATTCAAGATGCTGAGTATGATCGTTTTCATCCAAAGAAGAAATTCCGTCCTATCCCATCTGGTTCTGTTCAAATTCATATTGCATATGCTGAATGGGTTATTCTAGCCATTCTCGGTCTAGTTCTCGCAGCCTTTGTTAATCGCTGGTTTTTGTATACTGGCGCCGCCTTATTTTTTATGGGGCTTGTCTACAATGTGAGACCTTTTCGACTCAAAGATTTGCCTTATCTCGATGTATTATCTGAATCTGTCAACAATCCTATCCGCCTTTTGTTAGGGTGGTTCATAATGATTCCCGATCAACTGCCTTCTCTCTCACTATTACTTGCTTTTTGGTTCTTAGGTGCATTTTTTATGGCCACAAAACGATTTGCAGAATACCGCACAATTAATGACCCTAAACTTGCGGAACATTATCGAAAATCATTTGGCTATTACTCAGAGCCACGATTACTTTCAAGTATGGTATTTTATCTCTCACTCTTTGCATTGTGCTTTGGCGTCTTTGTTATGAAGTATCATTTTGAATTGATACTGTCCGCTCCATTCATATTAGGTTTTACGTCATATTATTTTCATATCGGTTTCAAGGAAGATAGTACAGTTCAAGCGCCAGAACATCTCTATAAGGAAAAATGGCTTGTTTTTGGTGGGATGGTATGTGTCGTGACTGTATTTTTCCTCCTATTTACTGACATTCCTCAATTGTATGAGTGGTTTAATGTTTTATCAAACCAAGTCAGCCCATTATGGAAATTTTAAAGGTCTTGATGATGTACGAAATACTGTTTAAGCTGTGATTATTAGCAAAATTTTGATGCCGAAACACTATATCTATTGCCACATATCTGACAAATTAGACAGGTTTCGAGAGATGAATGAGGAACAAGTAGGGGGAGAACCTGATAGATTGAAGTCCATACCTGTATCTTGCATAGAGAATTACTTGATTTACACGTAGGATAGCGACAAGGATTTTTAGACACCTATCCGTCAATGGGCTTACACGAGAGACTCGTTTTCCCTAGAACCGCTATTCATTCTAGTCACTCCCATTAAAAAACTGACCAAATTTTACTCCCAAGTCTACTGGAAATCTCAAGCTGGAAGTGGGAGAGGAATGGCAGTCCGGGACAAAGCGGATAGCCAATGGTGTCTTCCGGAAAGAAGCCACTCCTGGGAAGGTGGGATCTACAGTAAAGACAAGGTAATTGTTATAGCTGATAATTCGGTGAGGAAGAGATGTGTCTGGAGCCTAACCAAGAGGAAGTAGTAATAAAGGAGCGTATTCCTTTGTGTATCGACTTAGATGGAACACTTATAAAAAATGATATATTTTGGGAATCTTTGCGTGCATTGTTGAAAAAGAATGTGTTCTATCTATTGGTTTTGCCAATTTGGTTATTGAAAGGTAAGGCTTTCGTAAAAGGGCAGGTTTCTCAAAGGGTCTCCTTAAATATTGTTGCACTTCCCTATCATGATCTTTTGCTCAATTACATTTTGAGTGAGCGGAAAACTGGAAGAAACGTCGTACTTGCCACCGGAACTCATTATCGGATTGCTACAAAGATTGCAAAGCATTTAAATTGTTTTGACCAAGTTTTGGCCAGTAGTGACTTTGACAACCTTACTGGCAAGAGAAAGTCACGTGCTTTAGTGAAACGATATGGAAAAGGAGGTTTTGATTATGCCGGAAACAGCAGAGTAGATTTACCCATTTGGGAAAATTCTAACAGTGCCATTATTGTAAGCGGTTCTCGAAATTTAATTGAGGCAGTTAAAAAGGTTTCGAGAGTAGAAACCATATTTTCTTAAATCTATCAGATGTAATTCACCGAACAATACAGCGTATTGATAATGCGAGTTAGTGAAGCATATTCGTCAGGCGAATCCCTTCTCACCGAACATACACTACATTAGTCAGAACCGGAAAATAATGTGCTGAAAAAAGATGATATCGAAAAGGGAAAAGATATCTATGCTTTTCCCGTGAGTAGCGTCTTACTCATCTCCGTTACCGTTATTGCTGCAGCGTTACGAATTTACAGATTGGGCTATCAAAGTTTGTGGATGGATGAGGTACTGACGTATTTAAGCTCTAATGGTACACTCGCCCACGTCCTTTTTCAGACAGAGGTACATACCAGCATCCTCCCGTTATACTATCTTTTCGTACATGCATTTTTATACTTGGGTGAAGAAGATATAATCTTAAGAGTCCCATCTTTGATATTCGGGACACTGTCAATTCCACTTTTTTTCATGGTGGTTCGAGACATGCTAGGCTCATTGACAGGTACTATAGCTTCATTTCTGCTGGCCATCTCACCTTTTCATATTTTTTATAGTCAAGAAGCGAGACCTTATGCGTTGTATTTATTTCTGTGTCTATTGGCGCTTTACTTGCTTCAGCAATGTTTAAATCGAGAAAACAATCATTGGTTGAAATTGGGATTCATTGTTGCGGCTGCCTCTACGTTCTATTGCCATACAACGGCAGTCCCTTTTTTAGTATTTTTAGGGCTTTATATCATGATCACGCTCCCTAAGCAGAAATGGCGTGAATGGATTCCGACATTTCTTGGATTGGGTATCCTACTTCTTCCGGCCTTGTATCGCATTTACACAATTCAAGTAGGCTGGGAGAGTGCTAGATCTTTTGAGGCTCCGTATCTTCTTTATATACTTTGGGCCTTTTCAACTGGCTTTTCTCTAGGACCAAACCTCATTGAATTGCATCAGCCAGATAAAATGAAATATATCGTCCAATATTTACCTATTATTGTTCCAATCTTTATGTACGTCGTGACTATATTCGCTTTTGGTGTGTGGAAATTGTTTCGGAAAGACAAAGCCATTCTTCTCATCCTTGCCTTATTGTTTCTCTTACCAGTAATTTTTGTAGGTCTAGCAGCCATACTCAATGTTGGGCCTTTTAACACTCGGTACATCATTCCTTCTTTGCTTCCATTCTTAGTATTTGTCGCATTGGGAGTTCAGAATTTTCAAAAAAGATCATTCCAGATTGTAAGCGTATGTATATTCACAATCATCAGTATCGTTTCTTTAAATAATTATTACTTCGAAGACCATTATCATCGCGAAGATAGTCGAGGAGCCAGCCAATTTTTGGCGGAACATGCGATACAAGGAGACTTGATCATCTGCATGGCTCCCTATACAAAAACAACTCTTCTCCATTATCTGTCATCTGCCAATAATTTCAGTGTTGTCGGGTATCCAAAGGATAACGCTTTTGTAGATCCGGTACAAATTCCTGAGGATCTTCAGAAAATCATAGCCGGACGAAATCGATTTTGGGTATTCTTTAGTCGAATTTTCCATGCTGACCCAACCGGACATTTGAAGTCACATTTGGAAAGTTTTTTTTCCCCTACGAGCAAATTTAATTCAACCGGAGTTGAATTAATACTTTATGAGATTCCCAAAATGGTTTATCTTTCTGAAAGACAATAATATAGTATGTTCACAACTTTTGAAATTATTTGATTGAAAATTAATAAAACAATAAAAACCAAAATCTCGTACTTAGAACGTTTTTCTCATGAAATTCCGTGAATGACATGCTGTTTCAAAGAACCAACATGGTAAGAAACATAGTTCTTGTCTAACCACCTCTTCCCTAAATTCTAAATACGCAATCTCTTTAACGTTTTTTACGAGTAGAGACTGTCACCAGAAACTAGGAATGGCCAAGCAGAATTTAATGCAAGTTAACCGATGAAATATGGAATTATTGGAAGTAATAACTCAAGAGAACACTTATTCAATCTGATGTTATGTGAGCCAGGACTAGTCTCTCAGTGGACTCTAGTATCTTTCAATTTACTGGTGATGAATCCTAAATAAAGAAAAGAGGTTTTTCAAAATTTGTTGTTCTTAAATCAAACATTAGACTCAAATACACCGACATCCTGGCCACAGAAGTTTGATATTTTTGGGGTCAATGTCACGGCCACCAATTATGAAAAGGCAGTTGAACTTATCACGCGAGCTGCGCTCAATAGGGAGGCAGCGATCATTGATCCGATGCCAGTCCATGGTTTGATAGAGGCCTGTCGTGATCCAGAGCTTAAGGAGAAATTTAACAACTTTCAAATGGTCGTTCCCGATGGTCAACCGATCCGATGGGCGTTGAATCATTTCCACGCCACTGGATTAAAAGATCGTGTGTATGGACCAGAACTGACTTTGAGAGTCTGTGAACGTGCAGCTAAAAAAGGTATAGGACTTTATCTTTTAGGAAGCACTGAGTATGTTCTTCAGCAATTTCGTTCTAAGCTTCTTCAGCTTTTCCCAAAATTGCAGATAGAAGGATACGAATCTCCTCCTTTTCGTCCGTTAACCATTCAAGAAGATCAGGAATTGGTGAGTCGTATAAATCACAGTGGCGCAGGATTAATCTTTGTGGGTTTAGGATGTCCAAAGCAAGAAATTTTTGCACATAACCATCGCGATCGTATTCATGGAGTACAGTTGTGTGTTGGAGCGGCCTTTGACTTCATCGCCGGTAACAAGAAAATGGCTCCCAAATGGATGCAACGACATGGGATAGAATGGCTATTTAGGTTATATTGTGAACCTAAGAGATTGTGGCGTCGGTATTTAGTCACGAATACGATTTTTATTCGAAAAGTTTTGCACGCATTACTTTTCAGAGGAAAACCTACTTCGTAAGAGGAATGCTGCACTGTTTACAGTAGAGTAAACAAATGGTGAGTCCCCAAAACGGTTAAGCTTGGGCAAGCAAGGATTCACCGGGGCACTTCTCACGAACCATTTGCTACAGGTAGACCATATTATAGTGGTCGTCGATTATGATGATCATATCGTTGAATCTAATTGTAAGTTATCGATGAATCGATTCCCGCAACCAACGATACTCTGAACGTTTCTTTCCATCCACGTTGTATTCTCGAAGAGCTATCCAGTTTCGTCGCCTGTTGCTGAGCACGTAAGCATTTAATTGCCATTTTTTCTTTTGAAAACTATATGAAACATCTACAAAGTTTAATACCCAAGTTGTCGCTGAGTGTGGTGGATCAAGTACTTAATTCAGGGGGCAGTTTTTTCATTCAAGTTCTATTGGCCAGATGGCTCTCGGCAACCGAATTTGGAACCTTTGTCGTAATGTTTTCACTGTTTTTACTTGTGTCATGTTTTTCGAATGGATTAATTCTTGAGCCAATGAGCGTGGTCGGTGCATCTAAATATTCTCATTCTCTTCGATCCTATCTTTCAGTTGTGGTCAGGATTCACTTTGTTCTTCATGGTGCTCTATCGTCTTTGTTTTTGAGTATCTTATTCATTCTATACTTCTGTGGACTTGAGGCTGCAAGTGACTATATTGTGGTAGCCATGGTTAGTCCGTTTATCTTGTTTTTTTGGCTAGCACGACGAGCGTGTTATTTACACGGAAGTCCTTCCCTGGCAGTCGTTGGCAGTCTTGTCTATACCATCCTCGTTTTTTTAATATTGCTAGTCGCCAATGTTCGAGATTGGCTTTCCCCATTCATGGCATTTCTAGCAATGGGAATAAGTGGAGCCATTGCTGGATTATATCTGTTGTATCTTAATCACAGTAAGATCCATGAAAGCTCTGACTTAGCTTTAGATTTATCAAGCCACGCATCACAGTGGCGAATCTGGATCGAGCATTACGTCTTTGGTAAGTGGATTTTGATGGGGGCTATACCTAACTGGATCAATAAAGTGTCCTATATTCCTTTAATTGGAATGCTTCTTGGACTACCTCAAGCGGGTGCTTTCCGTGCGTTACAAAATCTTATCCTTCCCGTCCAACAAACCTTAGTCGCACTAGGCGTTTTTTTTCTTCCCTGGTATTCCAAAAACAAACAAACAAAATCTCAAAATTTCATCAAGAACAATGGAAAATTTTTAGTCTTGATAAATGCCGTGTTTTCGATTGCCTACTTGCTACCCCTATATTACTGGGGAGAAGACATTCTTCAATGGTTATATCAACGAGACTATTATAGTTCGTTTGCACATATCATTCCGATATTTGTGGTTGTCGCTTTGATCGGAGGATTGAATCAGGCATGGAGTACTCTCCTAAAAGCTGTAGAATGGTCCTATGGAGTTTTTCAGGCAAGATGTTTTGGTGCAATTATGAGTGTGTTTGGAGGTTGGACGTTAATCACCTATTGGGGTGTTGGTGGCGCAGCGTTAGGATTGCTTGTAAGCTCAGTTGTGGAAGTGTTGGTTCTATATTTTGTAAAGAATAAAAAACTTGAAAATGCGCAACAAGAGAGCTATGCCAAAGTGTGAACTCCTCTCGAAACAAGTATATGATGGGGTTATTTAACTCAGGGCAAAGATCAGAGCGGACCAAAGTAAATAAGCCTCCACGCGAGAAGATTAGGGTTCAAGAAGTATATACACTTGTCGTTCAATTTCTTCGAGAAGGCGAAGTATCAAGAAACTCCCAATACAGTCGTTCAGCTTTTGTCAGCCAACGGCCAACAACTTCATTGTTTAGTTGCTCAACAATTTCTTTTTTCTTATTCTCTCGCTCCTCAGATGGACGTGCAACATGGGTTTCAGTAACGTGTTTTTTCCCTGTATCACGTTGATCGCGAGAGTCGAGATCATCAAAAACTTTTCTCACATTTTCATCCCGATGATCGAATGGAATAAACAACGTATCAAACTTCTCGTTTAACCGACTCACAACTTGACCGAAATCAGTGGTGGCCTCCTCAAAAGTCACTGTCAGAAAAGAATTTCGAAACGGGAGAAGTGCTAAATGAAACTTTATATAGTATTTCAACCCATGCAATATGGAAATATGAGGATCACGTATTACGAGTGAAGACACCGCGTCTTTAGGGTTTCTAATTAAAAGCAAGGTCGGGACTTTGAGTTGAGCCGCCTTGATAACCTGACCTGATAAATGAAGATGTGTCGCAATATGCAGAGGATGGGGTTGCGAGATTGCAAAGGCTGCAACGGCAAAGGTATTGCCAGACCGAGGAAATCCTTCAATGACAATATGTGAGTCAGCCCTTACAAGTCTTTGGCGATTTTTTTCTTTTAGCGATAATAATGGAAGGATAATGGAAGGATAGGCCCCAAGCCAGTAGCGAGCCTGTAATGTGATAAACTTTAAAGGTGTCATAGAATGAATATTGGTATTACTGAGACGTGAATAATTACGAACGGTTTTTCCATTAGTGTATCGAGCAACTGTGTTGAGTCAATCACTCATTGGTCTAGTGCATTAGCTATGAAACCTCGAAAAAGAAGGGGATCCGATGAACAAGCAATCTCTTCAGCGTATTTTCAAGAATATACTGATATGCCCGGTGGGACACGCTCATTCTGCTATGAAGCATAAGTGGTTTTTAGCTATTATTGTTGCAGGTTATTTGGGATTTTCAGTTCTTGCGATTTCTGCTCAAACTGGCGCTCCCGGTTGGTTGGAGACAGCCGTTCCGTCTATAACAGTTCATGTTAACCTACAACATCCGCGCGCATCAAATACACATACTGGACTTGATAAACAACTTCCATTGAAATCAGTAAAACCTGCACTCAAGATTGCGATCCAGAATCGAAAGAAAGGGCTTGGAACTAAAATTCTCATTTATCCTGGTATATACAGGGAAAACCTCTCTCTGATGTTTCAAGAAAGTTCTGAGGGACTGTCTCCAATTATGTTGATAGCCAAAGAAAATGGGAAAAGTGTCATCTCAGGGTCCGATATCTGGACTGACTGGCATCAAGACAGCAGTGATACACTTTCCCATACCTGGCCTCATAACTGGGGCATGCGTCCTGTTCCAGAAGGTTGGCCAAGTCGTCTTAATATTTCAGAAATTGTACGAAGACGCGAAATGATATTTGTAAATGGTACACCACTAAATCAGGTCTTATCAGTTTCTGAACTTCGCCCCAGTTCGTTTTTCGTCGATGAACAAAACCATAAGGTGTATATCAAACTCTCAAAAGAAATGCCAGCCTCGCAGGTTACCATTGAGGTTGCCGTCCGTTCCGCATTATTGCGAGTCAGTCGAATCGAAAATTTTGTTATGAAAGGACTGAGGTTTCAACATGATACAACAGGCTTACAGGGTGGCGCAGTAAGCATAATGTCCTCACGCAATGTTCTGATTGAAGACTGTGAATTTATTTTCAACAATTGGTCTGGGTTAAGTCTCGCACGTGTTAAAAATATAACAACAAGACGAAATGTTTTAAACTACAATGGGGCAATGGGGTGGGGAGGAATCTGGATTAAAAATCTGAGTTCTGTCGATGATGAAACATCTTACAATAATTGGCGTGGAGCATTGGGTGGGTTTTCGCGTTGGTCTATCGCAGGTGTCAAGCACATGCATGTCCATAATGCAACGTACGAGGGACAGAAGGCTATTGGTAATGCCACGAGAGGATTTTGGCTTGATACAGACAACAGTGGCATCGAAGTCAAAGATGCCTGTTGGTGCAAGAATTTAACGGATGGCGTGTTCCTTGAACTAAGTCAAGGACCAATTTCGATTCGAAATAGTACTATTTGTGACAATGGTGATTATGGTGTTGTGGCAAACAGTTCGAGTTCCGTCACGATAGAAGAAAACACTATAACGAACAATGGAAAGTCACAAATCTTCATCACAGGCTCAGTTCAAAGAAAATCAAAAAATTGGGAATCCAATGATGAAATGCTTGTCAAAACAAAAGATTGGACTATTGCGAATAATACTTTTCAAAGTCAAAAATCAGCGCTTCTTTCAACGCCAGAATGGAAGCATTTTCTTGGGTCATTGCATGCAGCAAATAATGTGTGGCTAGAGGGAAGTGCTAAAGAAGTTTTTTCAATTGGCAAGACTCAAATGTCAATGGGGACATGGCAAGACAAAACTAGAATTAAATTCATTAAAAAAAATCATGGAATAAATGCTCAGAGAACGAAAAGGAAGGCTTGCCCGTAACATTGTCGGGCATATCACAAAATCATTTAATCACGAACACTGTTAGGCGTTGAATATTCATTGATTGTGGATCATTGCCCAACATGCTTATATGTAACAAAAAAATAGCATGTATTCTGGAAATAGCGATCAACGGTATACAGTTTTAGATAGAGAAAGAGATCGTGTGCTCGGCCTCCCACATGCAAGAATCAAATATAGCCATATCGCTTAAGAAGCGGCCAAGTCAAAAATGTTACGATAGCTCGATCTTTTTGACTTAATTTTATTTTCCAGACCTCGTCCTCTTTGATATGAACATCACCATCGTGAAATCGAGAAGGATTGCCAGAGACACTATGTGTGATAGCTAAGCGAACATCCCGTTCGCTCACAAATGGGAGTTGATCTGGTTCCTCTTCAATGAAGGTTAATATTCTTTTGATTTCGTACTGAGGGTTCATGACGAAGTCTTCATATCGTAAGAAAAAATAATGTGCTGTTTTAGATTTTAATAATTCTGCTGACAGATTATCGAGCATCCAATGCACAGAACTTGAATGTGTCGATATCGTGGGCATGTAGGAAAGTTGTTTCGCCGTTGGCTCGTAAGCCTTCTGTCTTGTCCATGAATAAGCCGAGGCTCTACTATCGCGAACTAAGTGGAGCGTATAAAGCTTAACATTTGGAATTTGAGCAAGCACATGACCATGGACCCGCTTAGAGGAGTCGATAATTACGGTCGCACCAGTTGATTTACGAATTATCGAATATAACTGCCCAAGAAATTCTCCATAAGTTTTCGTACGTTGCTGAAATTTCATTGAACAGTTAAGGGCATGAAGAGGAATGTGACGAAAACGCGACACTGAATTTCTTAGGTCAAGAAGATGACTAATTGTTTGTTCGTCAAATGTTGTTGGATGATTACCAATGACATGGCTCCAAAAATCACAGTTTTGTAAAGGGACTTGGCAGGCACATAACTGATTTAATTGAATTCCACGATCCAATAAATAATGGACTTCGCCAATATCACAAAACTGGTGAATGCTTCCTAATATCGTTCCGAGAAGCGTACTTCCACTTCTTCCTGCGCCTGCTATGTAGAGAACTTTCGTGGGATCGATATTGTCCATAATCATGGTCCTGATAAAAACGATAGAAGAGAGTTATGTCGACTGATCAACTATCAAAGTCTCAGCGGTTTGCAGCCACTAGCCGTAGACGGATGCTTTTCGACAAGGAGGGTCTTGCCAAGCAAGGACTTCAGGTCAACTGCTTATGGATGTGTGATTGACAAATGGAATTTCCTGAAAGTCTCTATACGTAAATCTACTTGATCAGTTTGAGTTCGCGGCTTAGCAGTAGAAATTCATGTCTTAACACAGAGGCAGCCTGCCACTTAAATCTTTCCTAGGGTATATGAACAGGGCAAACCTGAGAGTCTAAAATACGCTGATAAATACTCAAAAGTCGATCGTGATTTGTTTTGGCGCTGTATTTTTCTTCATACTCTCTGCGACAGTGTTCTCGCATACTTTGAAGAATCTTTGGATTAGAAAATGCCCATTCGACTTTTCTGGCCATATCTTCCGGGTCACCTGAACAAAAGTGAACGCCAGTGTATCGATCTTTGACCAACGACGCCATACTACCGTGGTTACTGGATACAATTGGTAGTCCGACTGCATAGGCCTCAAGAATTGTCATGGGAAGATTCTCATAGCAAATTGAAGGAAAAACTAAGAAGGATGCGTCCTTCATAAGTGTAAATATTTCGCTGCGAGTTTTTTTGCCAAGCCATGTAATATTTGCACATTGCTCAACAAAGGACTGTACCATTTCTGCAAGAGGTCCGTCTCCAACAATTATAAGCGAATATGGTAATGATGCATTCTGTAATCTTTCCCATCCTTCTAAAAGCGTTTTTACACCTTTTTCAGTTGAGAGTCTCCCAACAAATAGAGCATACCTTCCCTGCGGTGGAGAAATTGAGTAACCCGGATCTGGTGAAATAAAATTACCTTTAACAATAACTTTATTTTCTGGCAACCCACTGCTAATAAATTTTGAGCGTGAAAACTCTGTTAAGGTAATGAACATATTGACTTTTCGCAACCATGTTTTCCGAAATCGATGAAACGTAAGCATCGCAGCAAGTCCAGCACTTGTGAGTGTGCTATCTCGATAGCAAGCATGAAGGATCCCAGGCCAAGGGATGACTTTATGCAGGCAATCTTCACAGACTTGGCCATTCCGAATAAAATTTGAATTTAAGCAAAACAAGCGGAAGTTATGAAGCGTTTGGACAACTGGAACTCCGTGAGATTGAGCCGCATAATAACATCCCGGTGATACGAGAGGAAATGTATTGTGAAAATGCGCAATGTCTGGTCGATGCTCTTGGATTAAATTGCTAATTTCTTGGTATGTTTGACTATTCCAAAACATTGAGCGTGCAAGACGTAACTTGGAGTAGTCATGAATGACATCATTATGCACCGTGTATTGTACAACACGGTGTCCGTTTTCTTTTAGGAGATTCGCTTCAGCAGCGAAAACTTGGTCCTCACCGCCGGCTTGCTGATAGTAATTGTGAATGAGTAGGACATTCATGATTTTGAGAGGGTTTCGACCTTCGTAAAAATTCACTATAGCCGACTATTAACAAAAATGGCAGAGAAGGATGCCAAATAAAGGCAGATTCAAATATCGATCTTACCGATGTTACTCCAAATACTACAATCGCCTCTGTCGTTAACAGTGTAAAAGCAGATTGGTTATTCCAAGAAAGCGCTTGAAAGAAAAGAATTTTCCAAAGCCACAAGACAGAGCCCAGTACGAGTAGAATCCCTGGTATTCCCAGTCCTACAAGCAGTTCCATCCATGTGCTGTGGAGTGAGGCAGTTTTTTCAAACCCTTGATTCGCTAAGACGAGAAATCGTCCAGCCGCATAGGCACCAAATCCAGAAAACGGTTGTTCAAGAAATGCGTCCCAGGCCCCAGCCCACCAAATGGTTCGTCCAGTCAAAGAACTGACTTGCTCGGTGCTTTGTCCTCTTTGAAAAAAGTCTGTCAAAATCGAAGTGGCAGGGGTAAGGGTTAACACGATTGCAAGTATGAGAGGCGAGAGAAATATAATTCCAAACCGTTTTTGGACAAGTAGTAGTAAGAAAATTGCAACAAAAAACCCGCCGAAAGCTGATCTCGTTTGAGAGGCAATCAGAGTAAGAAGTCCGAATCCAAATATAAGAAGATAGATAGTTTTTCTTTGTGAAAAATTTTGGGAATAATACAGATAGCGGGTCAAGAAAACTGAAGCGACTATAGCACTAAGTTCTCCAACATTATTGGAACTGATCATCGGGAAAACACCTTTAATTTGCATCCCTGAAGAACCAACATCCAAAGAAAGAGCTTCTGTTGGCCAAATCAAAACACCGACCCATGTCGTGCACAGTAAGCCAATTAATAATAACCATGTCCAATCAAATAAACTTTTCATTTGTTGATACGTTCGAAACTGATTCACGATGCAAGCCAGCAGCGCAAGGTCGATAAAATATTCAATAGACTTATAGAGCGTCCAGCCAGGATAGACTGACCAGATAGTTGAAGCCAAAGAAAATAAAGAATAGAGACCTAAAAGCCCTAACGGGCCTCGTGAGAGAGTGGAAGGCCAATCGACGTGCTTGAACGTTAATTGGTAAATGACAATAATTCCGATAATTGCGACTAAAAAGATGCGATAGAGCGCCCAAGCATCAAGAGGATTTTCTGAGGAAGATGTTGCATCGCGTATTCGAAACCCAAGTCCACTCAATAACGATAGAAACCATAACCAATGCCAGAGATTGAGGCAGGTCCATAGATGTTTCAGTTTTGAAAGTAGAAGTGGAAATGCCCAGAATACCAGGAAAAGTAGTATGGTCCCACCAGCCAGGAACACAATAAAATAGTCGAATTGTAATTGTAAGAAGCCAAGTAAGCCTCCAAGAGCAATCCAAAAAATAAATGAATACTTCTGTTGCGAACCTAAATTAGAAAACATCAAAAATGTACAAGGGTATAAGGCTTACATATGAATGTTTTAACAGTGTAGAACGATGTCAGAAAGAATAGCAATTGGGGTTAATGTTCTTCTGATGAGAAAATACGTACATTAAAAACATGAAATAGAGGATAAAGAGGCCTCATTAAAAATTTCAACTAATTGTTCTGGCTTGCCGAGACACTTTTGGGACTATACGGTACAAATTGTGTTGATATTTGTGCGTATAGTAAGACTTCAATTACAAGGGTTTAAGTCATCACTATAACGAAAGGTCTTCGACTGTAGAAGGATGGTCGAGGTAGGCGTGGGCATGAAGAGGGTTAATCTAGATCATCAATTTGGGGAATTCGTTTTAATTCTCCTGCTCATGCGTCCATCACTGACATGTTGGTTGATTCAGATTCAAGGGCAGGATTGAGTGCGAGTCGACATCAATTTGCATTTGCTGTTGCCATTCAGAAAGAGAAAGGTGAGAAAGATTACCTTCTCTTCCTAATCCAAACACCTTGTCGGTGTTTCTAGCATGCCAGATATTATCATTAGAATAGAGCGTTTCAAAAAAGTGCTCCCAATGAGGCAGCGAGAAAAGCGCCTGCGTTGCACCGAACATCACATTCCCAATCATTGTCCAATCTTCTGTACGAACATCAACTTTTTCACCAGACTCCCAATTGACTATGGTCCGAACTTTTGCGCCAGTAATATGTATAGGATAATTTTCATTATTCGCTAACACGTTGTTTCGTAGCATAATGCGTCGGCCGGTGTTCACTAAGAGACCATATCCTTGGTTACTGCAAATTCTACTATTTTCAATTCGTATGGGGCCTGGACTTGCCTCGATTTTAAGTCCGTCCGTTAAATTCTCACATAGACAGGCTCGATTAATGACAATGTCAATATTATCAGCGTCCAACCAAAGTCCACGTGTCAGATTGTTTGTTGCGATAACGTGATTGTAGGTGGCATCATGTATATGCAAGTGCTTGATCCCTGCAGCATCCCATCGAAGAAAATTACCTTGTTTCCCGCGCCAGTTATTAAATGAACTGGTGTCATTTTCGGACAATAAAGATTTTACCCATATCCCCTTCCATCCCGTTCCGCCATTCCGATGCATGACGTTTCGGCGTGTGGTGACATTCTGGATCCGTGCGAATCCTAATCCTGTCCAATTATTCAACACAAAGCGATTGTCTTCAATAAGAATGTTTTTTGATCCAGAAATGTGGACGGCTCCTTTCTGGCCGATGGCAGAAGCGGCATGCTGAAACTGCAACCCTTGGATGACAAAATTCTCCATTCGGTACAGTTGTACAAGTTGTGACCTTGTGGCGACTTCGATAATCGATTTGTCTATGATCGTTCCCAGGGGGGGAGATACAAACACAGTTTTTGTCTTTTCTGAGATATAAAACGTATTGGGGCGCAATTCCGATAACGCGAGAACTTGCTCAAGACGTTCACCATTTACCAAAATCATTTCTTTTCGTTGAATGATCGGATTAATAGGCACTGCCGCATGCCATGTCGCAAGAACTGGTTGCAATCCCCACGCATATGGCCAGGAATGGGTGTAAATATTGTTGGGAGTTCTTTTCCAATTGTCCCAAATATCAGACCCTGAGATAATTGTTTTCCCTGGATTATCCTGACGTGCACGCATGATAATCGGTGGACCACCTTTTCTCTGTGCGAGTCCAACTTCAATTGTTTCTCGATAAGTACCCGGGTAAATAAGCACTTCCGTACTGACACCTTGGTGACGACTGACCACCGCTAATCGCATAGCTTTGGCGATTGTTAGTAATGGAGATGTTCGCTCTAATCCTGAATTTTCGTCGTTTGCGTTAGGATGCCGGTTATTAACGTGCAGAGTTTGATCAACAGTTACATGACTTAACCAATTTGATGCTCCGGTATTAGCAAATGAGATTTGACTCTCAAAAGTCATGAATGTAAAGAGTAACCCTATTGAGAGGATTTTCATGATCTTGAGTTGGGGAGGGTAAAGTACGGAGTCGAGAAAATTGACAGTGGTGAATTGTGTTGGTAGTTGCACACTTTCAAAGTTTGTACGAACGTGACTCAGAAAAGTAAAAGTTCTTGAACTCTTTTCTTGACAATACGTCTTTGCTATTTTGACGGGTTGTGATTGAGAACTATACTGCTCTGATGTCATATTGAAGTCTCTTTTCCGAGGACAAAGGTGCTCGAATCATGTCCTAAGTTGTCAGGAGCCAAATATACTCTCAAGACATTGACTATATAGTTTGCCTCTCCGTGTGAGCTTTTTTGTTCTTAGAATCTCATCGGTCAGATAGGGAGTTTGCTTAAATTTACTAACTGATGATGTAGCGATATTGTCCTTTGACTGATGAATCAGGAAGAATTTTTCAGTAACAGATACTTACAGTAGGAGAATATTTAGAAAAGTAAGAAAAGAACTGAAAAAATGATGTGCAAACGGAGATGCTCAGAAGATAAAGAAACGTGGGTAGTATTAGGGGGTATAAGACCATTAATCATCAAGGGACCTTACGATTGATCTTCTCAATATTTGTGAGTATTGTTCAGCGTCTGCTTTAGGAGACAAGCCGCAGGACTAGGAGGGCTACCGCTAGGGGTGAGAGAACAGTATGATATAGTCAAAGAAGTCTGAATCGCTCCAAGACATTCTTAGGGATCATATCCAGTAAAAGTGATACAAAACGACTGCTAGAACGAAACTGGCCGCTGATTTGAACAGTCCTTTCGAGTATGCTCCTCATGTCCGAACGAACTCCCATACAGACAATACTCGCAATGGCATCAGTGCCAAGACCATTCAGACAGACCAAGGCCCATTGGCTATTGCCATTCCACGAGATCAAGCTGGACCTTTGAGCCGACGGTGGATAAGAAACGTCAAGGGGCAGATTAATGGCTAACAAGGTGCTCACTCTCTATGCTCATGGGCTAACCACTCGAGAAATTCAAAGGCATCTAAAAGAACTCTATGGGGGACCGAGGTGTCCCCGACGTTGATTTCTATATGGCTTTGGACGACATGCCGCTCTGACAGAATCGCCCTTTAGTGAGAGTCTATCCGATTCTCTATATTCAGTTGTCTGTTTGTGAAGTCTAGGCATGAGGGCGCGGTCAAGACCAAAGGAGTCTATATGACATTAGGCGTCATCTCACGGGGGAGAAAAAACTCTAGTCCTGTGGGAGAAAAAGTTCGAAAGCGCGAAGTTTTTGCTCGCCGTGTCTACCGAGTTTCGACGACGAAGCGTCCCAAATGGTTTTGCTCCATGCCTGGATTGACTGGCCAGCCTACCAGAAGGTTTTGAGGCGGGATTCCGCAAACACAAGTCACTCTCTATATTGCTCATAATGTGCGACAAACACAGCGATTATGTCGTCTGGAAAAGTCGGCGGGCAGTGGTTCGAGTTCTCCTGTCCATTTGTGGTACGCACCTAGGATTCGCAACAATCCGACGAGTTACACGAATTTTCGGCAGGACTGAGATCGACTGACGGCCTTCTTTGACCCGACATTCGGAAAGTGAGTTATACAATCAATGCGATTGAGTCGCTGAATTGTTCGTTGCGAAAGGTGTTGAAAAAACGACGCTCGTTTCCCCGGACGAAGCCATTCTCAAAGTGTTGTGTCTCGACATACAACGGATTGTAATGAATTGGACTGTACCTATTCGCGATTGGATATGGGCTCTCAAGGAATTTGCCAATAGCAGATTGACAAATTACAAATGTGAGTTCGAATTTTGACTTCAAAATGAGATAAGTAGCTAATTAGTGAGTTGGGAGTCGGTTGCGGTATAGGGGTTGATCTCTGCAAGAAATCCTTCCCCAAAAATGAAGTCCGATACCATCTTGGGTGTCAAGACAGTATCGGACTTTATTCGACTCCATACAAAAAACATTTTTTGGCTGTGGCAGTCACTGGCATGTTGGTTGACTGAAACTCTTGGGTATAGTGGTGTGGGAGTCTTTACCCTTTTGCAATTGTCTTTTCCATTCGCGCAGGGAAAGAAGAAGAAAATTTCCTTCTCTACCGAGTCCGAATATTTTAACGGTATTTTTGGCATTCCAGACATTATCATTGGAATAGAGGGTGTTAAAAAAGTGATCCCAATTCGGTAGGGCGAAAAGCATCTTGTTGTCACTAAACATCACATTTCCAATCATCGTCCAATTTTGAGTACGAACATCAACTTTCTCAATGGTTTCCCAATTCATTGCGGTTCGGACTTTTTTTCCTGTGATAAATATTGCGTAAACAGCATTGTTTACGAAAAGATTGTTCCGTAATAGAATGCGTTGGCTCGTATTTGCCATTAAACCGTATTCTTGGTTTTGGCAAATCCTACTATTTTCAACTTTAATGGGTCCTGGGCTTGTCTCGATCTTGAGTCCGTCCGTTAAATTTGCACACAGACAGGCGTTTTTAATGACAATGTCACTATTGTCCGTATCTAGCCAGAACCCGCGAGTGAGATTGTTTGTAGCGGTCAAATTATTATAAGTCGCATCGTGCATGTGCAGGTGTTTGATCCCTGCGGCATCCCATCGAAAAAAATTTCCTTTTTGCCCTCTCCAATTATTAAACGAGCTTGTGTCATGTTCAGATAATAAAAATTTTCCCCATATCCCTTTCCATCCTATGCCACCGTTACGATTCATGACATTACGACGTGTCGTGACATTATGAACACGTGATAACCCCAATCCGGACCAATTATTCCAGACAAATCGATTATCTTCGATAAGAATATTTTTGGAGCCAGAAATCTGAACCGCCGCACTCTGGGCTATGGCTGTAGCGCTATGTTGAAACTGAAGACCTTGTATCACGAAATTCTGGATACGGGAAACTGTTAAGAGTCGTGAGCGAGTAGCGACTTCGACGATAGAATTAGCCAATGTCGTTCCCTGCGGAGGCGATAAATACACGGTTTTCGTCTTTTCTGACACATAAAAGGTTTTTGGACGAAGATCGGACAAAGAAAGAACTTGAGTTATAGGCGAACCATTGACGAAAATCATTTCTTTTCGTTGAATGATAGGATGAATCGGGACTCGTTCAGACCATATTGCAGGAACAGGCTGCAATCCCCAAGTATATGGCCACGGATGAGTGTAAATATTGTTCTGAGTCTTCTGCCAATTACCCCAAATATCAGCCCCGGAGATAATCGTTTTACGAGTAACATCGCGCCGAGCTCGCATGATAATAGCCGGGCCATCTTTCCGTTCCGCTAAACCCATTTCAATTGTTTCACGATATGTGCCAGGGTAAATTAGAATTTCCGAGCTTACTCCTCGCTTACGATTGAGCATCGCGAGTCGAGCCGCTTTTGTTATCGTTCTCAACGGTAAAGTTTTCTTCAACCCGGAGTTCTTGTCGTTGGCATTTGGATGTTGTGTGTTGACATGTAGGGTTTGATCAGGGGTTATATGACCTAACCAGTTTGGTGCACCAGGATTGGCAAAGGAGGTTTGGCAAATAAGGGTTAGCAACATTGCTAGTAGAATGACTATAGATAATTTTGCAATGCTCATTCTCGTAGAATTAAGTGAATGCTCAGATTCCTTAGAAGTGTTTAATGATGAGGTTTGTTGTACGAGTGTTATCATGGCAACAACGTGAGATAGTGGAGTCGCACCACGTGCAATAGATCTTTGCCTAAAGGTTGATGTTAGCTTTTCCGCTAATCGAAGAAGAGGTTGTTCGACAATCATTGATAAATCTCCTTTGTGAAACTGTCCTAGTGACTTTATCAGTGACACTTCAAAATAAGAATCACGAAAAACTGTATAGTTAGTGCGAACACTGTGGCGGCTATAAGCGATTTTGGGGGTTCAATTACAGAATTACCTTAAAATATATGATGACAAATTCGCTGACCAGAATTCTTGATATTTCAGATGATAGGAATGAGAGAATAATGCGGAGGTATAAAAGAGATGGAAATGTCCGGGACATCATCAAAGTGAAGCTTGAATTCTGAGAGCATCACTCGAGAAATGCGGCATCTTAAATAAACTTGCCTAAGAGTACCCCATCTCAGAACTCCTTCGGTATCACTTGTGTCATGCGAGAATATAAGAACTGTCTGCAGCTCGTATCTTATAGCCGCTTATAGAACCAATCTGGGATGTAGTGTCGTTGCTTATTAAAGACAAGACCAATAAGATTTCCTCCATTTTTCATGATTTGTGATTTGACATTTGCAATAACAGCAGAGCGTGTTTCTTCTGCTTGTATCACTAGGACCACTCCATGCACCCGCTTGCACAACTCAAGCCCTTCGATTGATGAATGAATGGTTGGCGAATCAATAAGAATACAGTCAAACCGACATTGAGCACTGGTCAAAACCTTTTCTTCTTTTTCTGAAATTTCCGGATTCGCGATTGACCTAGCTTGTGAATACAGGGAAGCAATGAATAACTGGGATTCTCCAATTTGATAAACAGCTTCACGAATGTCTTGATCATCCAGAATGGCTTGTTCAAGAGAATGCGTCGGAAGAATCCCAAAGTATTTGAATTGTGCTTGATCACCATGGGCGTCAATAAGAAGAACGGACTTGCGATGAATCGTTGACAACACCTTGGCGTATTCTCGGACAATTGTTGATGTACCGTCATGATCTTGAGAGCCGAGAAACTGGATGATACTCTTTTTGACATCCCCAATCACACTTGACAAATTTTGATGAAGTTGGAGCATTTCACGCTCAAGATAGAGCGGAAAGATGTCATCCGGTTTCGGTTGGTCAACAATCCGTATAGGAAGAATCTTGGGAATTTCTTTTTCGGGTCGTTCTTCTCGCGGCCGGCTTTTCCCCTGAAGTTGATCAGTTTGAGCTTGCTGTAATGCTTCATAAACTTTACTCATAGGTCACACTCAGTAGGTATAAAAGTATAGAAATAACGTGAACTCGTTTGATTGACTGATTAGTCGTTTGCTGACTCTGGAAGTACCCGTGGGAATGTGATGGTTTGCCCAGGGAATAGCCATTTGGCACTTCGTATATGCGGATTCTGCTCCAAGACACGTCTGATGTGATGAGGGCTCGACCTTCCGTACGTTGAGCGAATCAATTTCTCAAGGGTATCTCCTCGCTTAATATGATAGACCTTTACTGGCGCCTCAAGAGGACGCACCTTGGTTGATTGGATTTGCGTTGGTTCCTGAGCCGAGACTTGCTCAGATGATTTTGCACGAATCGACAGTTTAGCCTGTTGACGAGGCGTCATCTCCTGAACCGCTTGAGTCATAAGTTTCATCTTCGGTGCATCAGGAGGTTGTTTCTGAATTTCTAGTTTTTGAGTATCTTGGGATGTTTCTGCAGCAGGAAGTTTATTCCGTGATGCACGAGGTATGATAGACTTTTCGTCTAATGACTTCTCCAGTAAAACATCTTTGGGTATGACCGGGGAACGTATGGGTTCAGGAACATCTAACGGCATCGTCTTAGAAGACGGCAACGGGGTTTGTGCCTTTCTCAGAGGCGAACGATCAATTTGTGGGGTTATCTGCGAAACTTCTTTCAATTCATAGGACTCAAACCAAAACAGTTGAGGATTAGCTCGAATCCAGGGAATCGCGATAATAAAGATTCCCGCTGCCACAGCTGCAGCAATCCACCGTTTTCGTTTTTTTGTCTGCGCACCCTTTAAATCAGAAATCACTTCCTTGGCGATTTTTCCTGGAATGGGTTTCAGTTGATACGCATATCCAGTTAAAAGGGTATTGTCGCAGAGGATGTTCAATCGTCGCGGAATCCCTTGAGCTTCTTGAATGATGAGTTTTAAGGCTGGTTTTGAAAAAATTGTTGACGATCTTGCTCCAGCCTTTGCCAGACGATACTGGATATAGTCAAAGCTTTCGGCTTTTGTCAGGGCACGAATCGTGGCTCGAATCGTGATGCGCTGCTTTAACTGACGCAACGCATCTTGATTAAGTAACGACTCTAATTCTGGTTGACCAATCAACACAATTTGGAGAAGTTTATCAGTCGTAGTTTCAAGGTTCGACAACATACGTAAATTTTCAAGTGTGTCGAGCGGCATATTCTGAGCTTCATCAATCAACAACACAATCGTTCCGCCCTTTTGATATTCTTGAATTAAGACACTCTGAAGTTGCTCAACCATTGCGCTACTTTCATCATTATTTGATTGCTGGCCAAGCTCATTCAGGAGGCATTTCAATAAACTATTGAACGTCAAATTTGGGTTGTAAATATAGATCGCCCGATCTTGAGACGCATCAAGTCGCTCAAGCAGCGTACGAAGAATGGTTGTTTTGCCAACACCGACTTCGCCAATGATCGTAATGAACCCTTGCCGTTCCTCAATTCCATAAATCAAAGAGGATAAGGCCTCCCGGTGTGTCGAACTCGAAAAAAGAAAACGTGGGTCGGGTGTCGTATGGAATGGTTTTTTATTGAGACCGTAAAAAGTTAGGTACATAAGCGTTAAGGAAGATCATGATAATAACGAACACTTGTGAGGGTCGGAAGACCAAGCGCATGTGAAGCTTGTTCTGACCGTGTATAGCCACCTTGAAAATATTCAGAAAGTAAAGCCAGACAGATCCCAGCGGCTCCACCAAGTATGATGGCGATCAGAACATTGAGTGCTTTCTTCGGACGAATTGGTTCAGCCGGTACAACGGCGGATTGAATCACACTGATATTTGCCAATTTGAGGTGGTCCATTTCTTCTGCAACTCGAGCGTCTTCGACTTTACTTAAATACATCGTATAGTTCTTTTCTGCCGATTCGACTTGAAGCTGTAATTCTTCAAGTTCTTTGGCAAGAGTGTCAAGTTTAGAGAGATTTGCATCAAGCTCTTTAAGTTGCAAGGTGATGGCATCTGCCTGAGATTCAAGTGACCGAAGTTCAGATTTTGCTTTATGAATTTCAATTGAAAGTTCTTGATAGACCGGATTTCGCTCTGTGGTCACTCTGTCAGTGAGAATGGATTCCTGGTCGTGAATGAATTTCTCAATCATCTGAATTTCACTTCGAATATTGATGAGGAATCGACTGGTATCTTTATACCGCGTCGAAAGGTTTTGTTCTTCGAGTTGTAATTTCAGAAGATTCGATTTGGCCTCATCAATGACCTTTTGACGCTCTGAGATACTCGTCGATGAAATGACCGCAGGAATATCCGAAATCTGCTTCTCAAGAGATTCTAATTTACTCTTTAACCCGTCTCGTTCATTTTTAATTTTTCTATGAGAAACATCAAGATCTCTCCGCTGCTCAAGAAGAAGATGGCGTTCTTCTTCGAGTGAGGAGAGGCCATGGAGACGCTTAAAATCCTGAAGGGCTATTTTTTCTGTATTCAATCGATCTTGATAGTCCCGCACCTGCTTCTCGAGGAAATTGAATTGAGGATTACTGAAAATTTCCAAGTGTTTTTCCAGAAGGAGCTCGACTAAGAGATTAATAGACTGAGCTGAAACCTCAGGGTCTGTATGTTGAAAGCTGAGGTTAATGACATTGGAATCTTTGACCCCAGTTGCTCTAAAATTGTCTTGCATTTCGATAAAGCTTGCTTCAAGCATGGATATATCGGACGGTGGAGAATCAAAAATGTCTGGATACATGCGTTCAATGCCAATCGCATTGATAACCTGCTCCATAAGGTCGCGACTTAAAATAATTTGAAGCTCTGATTCAATAACACGTTCCTGATCAAATGAAACGGATGGATTGACGCTTCCCACCTCGGGTCTATAAATGTGTTCTCGGCCCATTTTGACCATTAAACTTGACGAGGCCTCATAGGTTGGCGGTAACAAGAAAGAACCTAATGTGACCAAGGTGACCGTACCCAAAAAAACTCCTAAAATTTTCCGTTTATGCTTAAAGAAAATTGTTAAGATATCCCTTATGCTGACTTGAGGCATTGCTGGCTGATTAGTCACAACTTGCTGTTCAGATTGGGAATTCATGAGAAGAACCTACTTTTCAAGTACCGAATAAGTTTAAGTGTATCAATCGTAGGAATTTTAAGTATATATCATAAGATGATATTTATGTGCCTAACGAGGTCGTAAGCCAGCCCTTCGACTCGATGATTCACTATTCGTGTTGAATGAACGGAGGATGACTGTAATTGAAGGGTTTTTCAATTCATTTTCATAGCGCTGCTTTAAAAGAATTTTCAATTCCTCAACGGTCAGACCAGATGCCATGACTTCCCCTATAAGCTGAAGTGAAATTCTTCCATCTGGTCGTACGCTTGCTTCTTGATTGAGATCGGGATTAAAGAAAAACTTGACATCAAGAAGGTCTCCTACTTGGACGCGATAGTCTTCTGATGGTGTCGTGCCAACCATCGCAAGATAATCTTCAAAGTTTCGTTCATTGGCTTCGACCGTGCGAAGCAACTCTCGAAATTCTTTTTCTAAATGATTAAGACGTTGAAGCTCTTGATCAATTTCAAGGATCTGCTTCTGAGTGACCTCCCGTCGAGCCACTTCTGAAACCAATTGAGCTTCCGTACGAAGAATCTCAATCTCGAGTTCCTGGTAGACAGGGTTTTTTCCTGTTGTCACCATGTTTTCGAGTTCCGCAGACTGTTGTTTTGTTAAAAAGTTCTCAACAAGTTCAATTTCCTTTCGCACGCTCTGCAGCGCACGACTATTGTCGTGATATTTCGTGAGATATTCTTGTTCTTTTATTTCAAGATCCAGAAGATTCTTTTGCGCTTCCTGAAGAATTTGTTGTTGATTCGTGACACTCGAAAGGGGAACTTTTGCTGGAATTTTAGTGATTTGCTTCTTGAGCCAGCTCAACTTTGTATCAAGCCCACTAATATTGTTTGCGGTTTCTTTTAAGAGCGTGTCTAATTCTTTTCTCTGCTCTAAAAGAAGCTGTTGTTGATCTTCAAGTGAAGTGAAGGAATGTTGTTTTTTAAATTTTTGAACTTGAGCTTCGGCATGAGCAAGTTTGTTTTTATACGCATTGAGTTGGCCCTCGACAAATGAAGGTTTCAGAAGACGGCTAGTGGGAGGGTTACCCGCTGAAATATCATTTCTTTTAACTTCTTGACTGCCTGCGATTGGATCGAGAGGCTGAGTGTTCCCTACGCTAATCATCATAACAAACAAACCCAGAAGTAGAGTACATATTTGACAAGAATAAAAATGAAAATGCTTAAGTGCCGTCTTGGTTATGCTCTTCTTAAAAGTCTGCATCGTTCATCGATTTCCTTACTGGGTGTGCATGAAAAAATATCAGAAACTGAGGACTGTATCGACTCGTTATAACGGAAATAATGCTCCAAAATTGATTGGAATATTTTGACGAATATATTGATCAACCCAGAGATTAACGTCCGCAATAGGAGATCGAGGGACATAGACAATGTCAAACGGCACAAGTCCGATATCCTGGCTGAAATCCTCGCCTGAAAGCACAGCATTGAGATTCACCGGAATGACCAGGGGTTGCCTGCCTTGAATTCGTCGAATAATTAAGGCTTCCTCCCAAGCCTCATCGGTGGCCCCTTCAGCCCGTGAAATTGCTTGCATCACAGTTAACGGACCCGTGAGCTCGAGCTCCCCAGGTTTTGCCACTTCCCCATCAACATAAATTCTCGCACCGAAGGACCGGACGATGACAGTAATTTCAGGTTGTTTCAGTTCGCGATCATATTCTTTTTTTAGTAGTTCCGTCAGTGCATGAGGCGTCCGTCCCGCAGCAATGGCCTCACCAACTAATTGTAAGGAAATACGACCATCTGGTCGAACGGTGACTTCTTCATTGAGATCTGAATTATAAAAAAACTTCACATCTAATAGATCACCTGGTTGAATAATATACTCTTGCATAAGCGTTGGCCCAACTTGACCAACCGTCGTCCCTGGCGAGCCAATCGATGTTGGGCTTTTCACGACAACACTTGGCGAACAGGCGGTGAATGAAGTAAAAATAATAAAAATTAGTCCCGCAATCATTCGTAAACGGTCCTTTCTTCGTCAAGCTCCAAATGCAGTTTTAACCTGAGAATGCTTAAGCAATACATATTCAGAATGAGTGAGTTAAAGACTTGCAAGTCTCTGATTATGATGTTTTGCCAAGGTAAGTAGGAACGACAAGGTTATAAGCGCACAAGACTTAGCCACGGCGAGTAACACTGACCTATTCGATCACCTGTCGTGAAAGCAAACATCGTGTTTTGTTCGAACATTTCTGAAACACAACAGGATTATATATTCAGATGCAATGAATATACCTTAAGGGTAAGGTCTAACCTTATGACTTGAAACTATAGAAATTATAATAAACAATCATCACTATGGCTACTACTTTCTAAGCCTGAAGTGAAGGCAAGAACATGCAGTACTATTACGTATTTCTGATAATCGCTTATGATATTTGTCTAGTCACTATCTTGATTCTAACCAATTTCACATAAATCTGTAAGCTCCCCCCCCTCCTGTTACTTGAAGGAACTTATCCGCATGTATCGATGAGTTCTTTCCGTCTTCGCTCCAATATGAATAGCTTCAAAACTTTTTTATTCCGCTTAATTAAGTGGGAAAAAGGCCCCAAACCTTATTGGAATATTTTGACGAATATATTGATCAACCCAAAGATTAACGTCCGCAATAGGAGATCGAGGGACATAGACAATGTCAAATGGCACAAGTCCGATATCCTGGCTAAAATCCTCACCTGAGAGGACGGACTTGATGTCTATGGCAATGACGAATGGCTGTTTGCCTTGAATCCGTCGAATGATTAACGCTTGATCCCAAGCTTCATCGGTGGCCCCTTCAGCCCGTGAAATTGCTTGCATCACGGTTAACGGACCCGTGAGCTCGAGCTCTCCAGGCTTTTCCACTTCCCCATCAACGAAAATTCTCGCACCGAAGGAACGGACAATGACAGTAATTTCAGGTTGTTTCAGCTCTCGATCATACTCTTTTTTTAAGAGTTCCGTCAGTGAATAAGGTGTACGTCCCGCAGCAATGGTTTCTCCAACTAATTGTAAGGAAATACGACCGTCTGGCCGCACTGTCACAAGTTCATTTAAATCAGGGTTGTAGAAGAATTTTATGTCTAATTCATCGCCTGGTTGAATAATGTACTCCTTCATAAGCGTTGGTCCAACTTGACCAACCGTTGTCCCTGGTGAGCCAACCGATGTTGGACTTTTCACGACAACACTTGGCGAACAGGCAGCTAAGAAGAAAATAAGAGTGATAATGAGTCCCGCAATCATTCGTGAGCAACCCTTTCATCGTGAATTTTCATTGGTCGTGCGAGCCTACGCTCGTTACAAAACGAATAACTTGTGATGTGAAACGAACCGTACGCACGCGTAAAGATACGGTTGAGTGTGTATATTGGCGATTCATGTTCAAATATTCAAAAGGATGAGAAGGTCATCGTTTACTCGCTTTTAAAATCTTGCTGACTTTTTCAGCATAGTTGTGATGACATCAAACGTCAATTGTGTAAACGGGCATTGCTAGGCTTCCGAAAGACGAACACCAATACTATAAGGTGGGCAAGCTCAGGCTTCCTGCTTATTCAGTAAGCAAATTTGCAATAAAAACATATCGCTAATTCCAATGTACATCACAACACCTGTGGACCCGATGCAGGCGTCGGTATGTATTAGGGAGTTGAGTGCAATCAATTTGATTTTCCCCTCACGATATCGAATACCGAATTAAGAAATATATATCGATTCGCAACGAAGTGTTACATGAAATAAACATGCAGACATCCCAGTCAGGAGTTGAAGCAAAAGGTCGTGGGGTTGGGAATAAAGCCCTACTCACGAGCCATCGTGGGGTGGGCAATGAACCGTCGGATGACACACCAACTGATGTGTGACGTCCTGATGATGGGATTGTTTCGGCACCACTTCTTCCCAGAAACCACGATCCTCCCCTCTGATCGTGGCAGTCAGTTCTGGGCAAAACGCTATCAGAGATTGCTGAGAAATCATAGGCTACGCTGTGGTTATGGGTCATAAAACAAATTGCTAAGATATTGCCGTCACAAAGAGCTTCTGGCACTCCCCAAAAGTCACATTCGTCCATACGAACGATACATGTCATGGCGCATGGCCAAATTCAGTCTCTTTGAGTACATTGAAACCTAGGACAATCGGCTAGAGACATCGAATCTTGATAGTCTTTGAGAAGGCAGCTGAACCCCGTGTCCGAGTTTGTGGGGAAGCATCGGAGGTGTGCCTTATCGTTGGTGTTTCGTTCAATCTTGACCACTTTAGGTCGAACCTACTAGACTGGCCTAATTATCATTAAAGATGAATTTCTTTCAAATTATGAGACTTCAAGTGGGGACGCACGATGTTGATAAGGACTAAGTGGACAACATGGCCAATACTCATACTCCTCATGGCCAGTGTTGCAACCTTTTGCGGTTGGGCGAGCGCGGAAACAGAACAACAGTCTGCACGAAGCATTCTTATCCAGGGCTATGCCCCACCTCCCAAAGCGGAATTTCCAGACATCCCGAAAGCGACCCCGGCCCCCGAGGTATTAACCCAGAAGGATCGTGACCGTTTGGATTCGCTCGTTCCGCTGTTAGCCGGGAAGCAGGAACTCTGGGTGATGGGCGAATTTGTGCATTATGCCAAACATTCAGTGCCATTTGTCGTCAAAGCCTTAAAGATGCCTGGGCCACGTATACGATATAATGCGATTGAAACTCTTTCAATGATCAAAGATCCTTCAGCGGTACCAGCGCTTCTGGACGTTGCAACAAACTCAGAGGATATTTCTCGTGTGCGAAGCCACGCGATACGGGTTGCGACTCGCCTAGATTCTCAAAAAGTTCATCCGGCCCTCAAGAAAATGGTCAAAGATGATAATTCGACTATTCGCAGGACGGCCGCGTTTGAAGCCAGAAACGTGAGACAAAAAGAAGTACTTCCAATTTTAATTGAAACCATTGGAGACCCTGAAAAGTTTGTCTCAATCACGGCGCTAGAATCCTTTTGGAGACTCACAGGATTTTCTGGAACCTCTCATGATTGGGAAATGTCTACTGAAAAGGACCGGAAGGCATGGAGCAAGGAATGGTCAGCGTGGTTAAAAGAGAATGAAAATCGATTGGAGCCATCGAAATCTCAAAAACATCCATTTGCTTCACCGTCAAGTTGATATACTCATCTAACACGTGATCCAATAGAGACGTGCAAGTAAACAAATGACCACACCATAGGGAGAAGAGAATGGGCTTACTACCGATAGCCAAGGTCGGAAATCCGATTTTGAGGAGGATTGCAGAACCCGTAGAGACCAATCGCATTAAAAGTGTGGAATTTCAGGAATTTATTGCTGACATGTTTGAGACCATGGTTGAGAATAATGGCATTGGATTGGCCGCCCCCCAAGTCTCACGATCAGAGCAGGTGGTCGTCATGGAATGTGGGGGGGACAATGGTTTTCCCAGGACCGTGTTAATCAATCCGAAAATTGTCTTTTATGGACCACAACAAACAGAAATGTGGGAAGGCTGCCTGAGCATTGATGGGCTTCAGGGCCAGGTGACTCGTCCTTCCATGATCCGCGTACAAGCCCTCGATCAACATGGCAACTTACAGGATTGGGAAGCTCATGGCCTCTATGCGGTGTGTATACAGCATGAAATGGATCACTTGCTCGGCAAACTGTTTATCGATCGCATGGCCGACATGTCAACATTGACGCAATTGCAAGAGTTTGAAACCTATTGGCAAAAAGAGCCTGCCACAATCATTTAAACACCTCAGTTCGTACGAACGAACACCCAATCACTCTGTTGTACCTGTTGTCCCGACCGTAAACGAACCGCGTATGCTGGAAAGAATAGTTGAGTCTTTGTGAAACCCTTAGCCCGAATTCTTTCCTACCTCGCTCCGCACCGATCACTGGTTTTTGGAACATTTCTCTGTGCCACGCTCGCGACAGCTCTTGACCTTCTTCCTCCCTGGCTCATAAAAATTGTGATTGACGAGGTCATTCCCAATCATGATATTGATTTGCTTCCGCAAGTCCTCGTTGGATTATTTTTGGCCTATACCTTCAAAAACCTCTTTAATTCGCTACGAATCAGGTTCAATAATAAATTAGAACAACAAGTAGTCTTTGAATTACGCGGGCAAGTGTTTTCTGCCCTACAACGTCTCTCATTAAATTACTTTGAAAATCGGTCAACAGGGGAAATTATGTCGCGAGTGACCAATGACACCGAACACGTTGAACGTATTTTCATTGATGGACTTGAAGGAATGTTGACAGCCTCACTCACGTTAATTGGCATCACCATCATTCTCTTTACTCTCAATTGGAAGTTGGCATGCTTAGTGCTCGTGCCTGTGCCAATCCTTATTATGGCGGGGATCTGGTTTACGAAACGGGTTCATGGCTATTACCACGATATCCGTCGAGATGCCGCTGACCTCAATGCGTATTTGCAAGATGCCTTATCAGGCATTCGAGAAACGATGGGATTTAACCGTCACACCTATGAACAGGAACGGTTCACCAAACGAAGTTATGACTACAGTCGTTCAAACCTGAAGGCCATGTATCTCTGGTCGGTGTATTCTCCGAGTATGATCTTTGTTGGGAGTCTCGGAACGGTCCTCATTTTATGGTATGGCTCTCAACAAGTGATGCAGGGGCAACTGACCTTGGGTGAATTGGTCATGTTTTTATCGTACTTGGTATTATTTTATACTCCCGTAAATCAAATTCATTCAGTCAATCATTTATTGCAGCATGCCTTGGCCGCCAGTGAGCGAGTGTTTGAAGTCTTAGACTTTAAACCGGAGGTGATTGACCAACCATCCGTTCACCCCACGACCACTCGGTTGCAAGGAACTGTGGCCCTTCAACGCGTCTCTTTTTTTTACCGTGAGGATGTTCCGGTCTTGCGAGATATTTCTTTAACGGTGGCCGCCGGTCAGCAAGTGGCCTTGGTTGGCCACAGTGGCGCAGGAAAAAGTACCATCATTAAATTGCTCATGCGGTTTTATGATGTCAAGGCAGGGGCCATTACGATGGACGGACATGACATTCGGGATCTTCCGCTTGCGTATCTACGAAACCAAATTGGATTGGTTCAACAAGAGCCATTCTTATTTAATGGGACGGTTCGACAGAATATTGCCTATGGCGATCTGCATGCGACACAGGAGCAGATTGAAGCGGTTGCGAAGGCCGCACGAGCGCATGAATTTATCATCGAGCTTCCGGAAGGCTACGACACCTGGATAGGCGAACGCGGCGTCAAACTGTCGGTCGGTCAAAAACAGCGGGTCTCTATCGCACGAGTGCTCCTGAAAGATCCGCCTCTTGTGATATTTGATGAAGCCACTAGCAATATTGATACTGAGACGGAAGTCAAAATCCGAGAAGCCTTAACGCACCTCATCCAAGGACGAACGACCTTTGTGATTGCCCATCGATTGTCGACTTTGCACAATGTTGATCGCATTGTGGTCTTACAGCATGGTCAAATTGTCGAAGAGGGGAATCATGTACAGCTTCTTGAGCAAGGTGGAATGTATACAGATTTATATGAAGCGCAGTTTCATGTCTGATCATTCAGAGAACAAAAAGCACGAACGGGTGAACGATGCGTTGTCCAACTTGTCACAATCCAATAACCTGGAACGGCAATCCTTTTCGTCCATTTTGCTCAGAACGATGCCGTTTTCTTGACTTGAACGGATGGTTGACTGAGCAATACCGGATTCCGGAAGAGGATTCACTGATCGATGAATCTGACTTGAACAATGGAAAACACTCAGATTCATGACATGCCTCTTTGCACACATTCATCTCAAGAGAACACCCAAGAAATCTGTTTATCCATACCGATTGGGTACAATGTGCATCACGCTCACACAATTAGGCATTCAGGCTAGAAGGATCTAGGAGTCATGGCCAAAGTCATTACCACACGAAAAGTGCAAGGCGAAGTCGAAAGGGCCCACGATTATGTGCGAACCCACATTCTCTTTCCTGCAGGCATGACCGGTTTGATCACGATGGTCGTAGGAGTTATTGGACTTCTTGTGCAACTTTGGAATGGAGGCTATTCATGGGAAACCTTCACCTCAAGTTCAGGCCTATTGGTGATTGGAGTGCTGGTGGGATTGGCGCAAACCAAGTATCACCAATTTCTGTTGCGTGAGTTTCCGGCTTTCTTTGCCAGTCGAATGAAAACGGCCACACAGCGGTCTGTTCAAAAAGCCAGACGAGCAACAGTTGAGGCACCGGTTGAACACCGGGGACGCGGTCTCATTCCGCTCTGGTACATATTAGGAATTATTCTGTTTATTGGTCTATCCATCGTGACCGTATTGGCCGGTCTGGTCGACCCGGTTCCGGCATTTGCCTTACCCTGGGCTGGATACTTTTGGGCTAAAATGTTTTTTTGGAAAGGCATTATTCTTCCTCCCGGGAAAAAGGGGAAGAAGAGTAAAATATAAGTATCGAAGAGGCTTGTTACTGAGTTGCCTCACGATCAGCCAGTTTGGCTTTGAGTTCTTGAATTTCTTTGCGCATCTCCGGCAATCGTTGAATGAGCGCTTGAACTTTCAGCCATGATGTATAGTCAAAGGCCATAGAGCCACCAACGGCTTTCCCTGCTTTGACTGATCGGCTGACTCCAGAACCAGCTGCAATTTTGGCTTGATCTCCAATCGTCAAATGGTCAGTAAGACCCGCTTGTCCACCGATGAGCACATGGTGTCCCACCGTCGTACTTCCAGCAATTCCAACCTGTGCCACAAGAATGCAATCTTCACCAATATGTACGTTATGGGCAATTTGAACTTGATTGTCGACCTTCGTGCCACGCTTAATAGTGGTAAAGCCAAATGTTGCGCGATCAACCGTGACATTGGCTCCCAGCTCAACATCATCCTCAATCACGACACTGCCTAGTTGTGGAATTTTTTGATGTCGTCCTTGGTGTTCCACATATCCAAATCCATCACTACCGATAACAGAGCCACACTGCACAATGACGCGTGCGCCAATCTGACAACCATCTAAGACGATCACGTTCGGATACAGAATCGAATCATCACCAATGACCACATCATGTCCTATCACCACGCCTGGGTAGAGCGTCACACGTGCCCCAAGTTGAACGCGATCTCCAAGCGTGACAAACGCGCCGATGGATGTGTCTGGACCAATACGAACATCGTGACCTTTCACCACCGTATCAGCAATTCCGTGGCGAGCTATGGAGGGAAGAAAATACCGCTGAGTGAGGAGGGCAAAGGCATAGAGCGGATTAGGCGTGATCAGTTGGGGACGAGATTCGTCTTCAACGGCTTGAGAAATGATAAAAGCTGATGCATGGGATTGACGAGCTAACGAAGAAAGACTCGAGTCAGTGACAAACACCAAATCTCCTGCTTCAGCTTGTTCAAGACTTGCCACGCCGGTCAATAGCACGTCTCCATCCCCATGTACGTGGCCTTGAATGCATTGGGCAAGTTCGTCAAGACGAACACCTGGATTCAGTTTAGGTAGCATGAGTTGGAAAGAGGCTGCGAGTGAACCCGCACGATCCTTTTGGAGCGCCTTCGACCTTGAATACTAGACGATTGCTGTGTTACGTATTTCAAGCTAGCGAAAACACTGCTTCCAGTCAAGTGGTAAATTATATGCATTGACTTTGCTCAATCTTTTTATCTCCCACATGTTCACGAGACAGTTTACGTCAGCTGCATGAACAAGAATACAATTCTCTTTCAAATGATCACTTGATACACGTACTCGTTGTTTATAATTAAGATTTCCTTAATGACCGTTATAACTAAAAAAAAATCACGGACACATTTCTGGACATACTGGCTTCCGATCATCCTTTATGCAGGCTTGATCGTCTTTCTCTCGTCATTATCCTCCCCTGGAGTTGACTTCATTACCATCTTTCCCGGATTTGATGATAAAATCATCCATGCCATCGAATATGCCATTCTCGCTATTCTCTGTTATCGAGCCCTTCTCCACACTGCGACCGCCGATTGGATGCGCTATGCCCCGTTCCTAGCAATTATGGCATCAGCGATGTTCGGCATCACTGATGAAATCCATCAAGCCTTCGTGCCATTGCGTCAAGCCGATGCGTGGGATGTGTTGGCTGACGGTATTGGTGCCTCAATAGGGGTCGGGATGTGGAAATGGATGTTTCAACTGTCCTCACCTGCACCCTTGACTTAGCTCACCTCATTCACGATCTGTTACAATTGACGAGTGCCTATTGTCTGTATGACCCATGCATGCTCATGATGATGACGATTTGTCTGAAAGGACGAGATGAGAGTTCATCCAAACTTAGTATTGCTAGTCTCGTTTCTAATCGTATTTATGAGTGTGGCAGATGGTCACAGTGCGGTTGGATCAAGTCACGATGTTTGGACGACCAAAAATGCAGAAGGCCTCAAAGCCTATCGACAACAACACTACGAACAAGCCATTCAGCTTTTCCACGATGCCATTTCAAGTCTAGAGACCGACACCCAGCCTCGCGCACAAGAAGCCATCACCTTAAATAATCTGGCAGCCGCCTATGAAGGACTCAACCGATACGATGAAGCGGAATTGCATTATCTCCAATCTCTAACGATTGTCGAGCAGATACAAGGTCCCAATCATCCAGATTTGGTTCTCGGTCTCACGAACCTGGGAATCTTTCATCGAAAGCGTGGGCGCTTTGCTCAGGCTGAACGTCTGTACCAACGAAGTCTGACAATTATGGAACAGGTCTTAGGAGACAGCCATCCCCATCTCATTCCAGCACTCTTGGATTTAGCACATGTCAGTCAAGCACAAAAAGAGTTTGAGCGTTCAGAAAAATATTATAAGCGTGCCTTGAAGATTGGGAAAACTGAATTGCCTGTCGCGCATCATCAAACACAATCAATACGGATGCAGTACGCGGAACTCCTACGGCATCTGAATCGGGTGGCCGAAGCCAATTGGCTCGAAGATCAAGCCCGTCATGATCTCAATGCGCCAACCCAAAGTCCTCTTATTGAATAAAACCTGAGACTATTTTGAAGATTGAGCCCAAAACATCTGCGACATGCTTGATTTGTAATGTAGAGAGAATCGACGGATTGACCGATTTGGGATCGACAATGTAGAAGTTGCAGCCTCGACAAAGACGATTTACACATTGAACTTAAAGTGACAGACATCTCCATCTTTGACCACGTATTCTTTGCCTTCCGAACGGATCAATCCTTTTTCACGAAGCGTCACTTCCAAGCCATGTTGATCGATATCGGAATAGTGGTAGATATCCGCCTTGATAAACCCTTTCTCAAAATCTGAATGGATAACACCGGCGGCTTGTGGTGCTTTCGTTCCAACAGGAATCGTCCACCCGCGAACCTCTTGGGGACCTCCCGTAAAGTACGAGCAGAGTCCCAGCGTCACATAGGCGGCAACAATAACTTTTTCGAGGCCGCTGTGTTCCATCCCCAAGTCGTTCATAAACATTTCTCGATCCTCACCGGAAAGCTCAGCAATTTCACTTTCCAGCTTCCCACACAAGACCACAGATTTTGAGCCGCGTGCCTCTGCAAATGCTTGAAAGTCAGCAATAACAGCCGCATCTGGGCTTTCATCAGTATTGCCAACATACAAAATTGGGTGTGTGGTTAAGAGGAAGTAGGGTTTCAGCAATTCAGGGTCAAGGCCAAGCTGACGCGCGGGCGTCCCGGCTTCAAGCCCGTTTTTGAGCGTATCCAGAATTTCAAGTGTGTCTTTTGAAAGTTTGTCTCCAGCACGGGCTTTCCCTGACACTTTGTCATATTGCCGAGAGATACTGTCGAGGTCTGCAAGCATTAGCTCAGTTTCGATGACTTCAATATCGCGCTTCGGATCCACGCTCCCCATGGTATGGACGACTTCCTTATCTTCAAAAAGACGCACCATATGAAGTATCGCGTCCACTTCTCGAATGTTCGCAAGAAACTTATTCCCAAGACCTTCCCCTTGAGCCGCCCCTTTCACTAATCCGGCGATGTCGACAAAGCGACACGAAGCAGGAATCGTCTTTTTGGGATGAAAGATCTCGGTGAGACGGGTTAAACGAGCATCGGGAACACCGACGACTCCAACATTTGGTTCGATGGTGGTGAAGGGGTAATTCGACGCAGCGGCGGTGCCGGATGTCAGGGCATTAAAAATTGTGGATTTACCCACATTTGGAAGACCAACGATACCAATTTCCATAAGAAGCGCACTCTAGCAGAAAAACAATACGTAGATCCTTAAGCCAAAAGCCCTATCAGGAACAGCACATCAGGACTGACAGCACTAAGGATTGTTAAGAAATGAAATCATATCTTGTAAAGTCTGAGTATCGGTCACGAATTCGGTATGACCAACATCGTATTCTCGAACTGTTGTACTAAATGATTCCTGATAGGCCGCGGGGAGCAACGCTGAACGGACCGTGACCGTCTCGTCACCATCCTCATATAATATAGCCGGATCGATCGCCCGAGGAAGTTTTTCTGGGTTTCCATTATCAAAATACAGTGAGTTAGGACCTTGCCCATTCTTTTTCATCCATACTCCATTCGCTAAGGTCGGTCGACCCTTCGCATACAAATACAACAGAGGGAGGCGGTTTGGGGTTGAAGATTGCCTCGGAGTACGAAGCAACCCAAGGAACTGCTGTGAGCGACGAAGCCAAAACGAAGTGTAGTCAGCACGACGCCTCATGATTTCAGCAGACATGTTTTGAGGCTTGCTCAGTAACCCCCATCCAGACTGCTTCCAATTCTCTGGATTTCGAATCATCTGTGTTAACGGTTCTAGGGTAGGGGAGAGAAGTTGATCGGTATCAAGAAACGGTAATGTATAGTAGCTAGAAGGAAATGAAGAGTAGGCTTCTGCCGTGAGCATCGACGTATTGAACTTCACCGTCACGCCAAAATTCATGTTACGCAACGAGTTCATGACTCCAAGAAACGGGACTCCAGCCATGATCACTCTTGTAATATTACCTGTGCCTTCCCATGTTTCAACAGCTGTGCCCATCTCCTGGGTGCCGTAACGCAGGTAGTAACTGACAATCAATCCGCCAAGGCTATGTGCAACCAGTGCAATATCGTGCGTCCCTTTTGCTTGGAGCTGTTGGATCATGGCATCCAGACGTATCACAGAATCCATCAAGTCTTTTCGCCAATCATAGGAGAAGGCGATGACTTCCATGTCACGATCAGTCTCCGAACGAAGGATGTCGATCAAGGGACCGTAAACGTCAACTTCATAGATATACGGAACGATTGGAACCTGATCCAGTATGAGGTCGGGACGCAAATCAATGGCATTGGTTAATTCGAGACCTGGAACAGGAAGCGTCAACGGTTGATTGCCGAACAAGGCTTCGCTTGCCGATATCCAAATTAGGTGTTCATCTGAACTTCTTAGCAAGCGCGTGCCGTAGTACCCAGGAACGACAATAATGGCAGATGTTGGATTGTCGATAATATCCGATGAATTGACATGCTCAGCGCCACAACCGGACAGTGCTCCGCTCACGATTAGCAAAAGAAAGACGGGCACGCCGAAAAGGATATGACGTTTAGCATCCGCAATCTTGTGTGTGAACGTTAACCTATCGGCGATTCGGCGGACATGTTGTTTGAAAGAAAACGAAAAGAAGTTCATCGGTAATTGTCAATCAGACCGCGATGAGCATATGAAGCAGAATCGTTCCGTCACAGCATTTCATCAGGACACTGCGCGGAGAAAAGAAAGCGGATCGAACGTTCGAGAAACTGTCAAGGAAAAAATCTGAATAGTCATGTCTTGCCGTGTTTCTGAGGTACGTTTCTTCCTTCCTCTAAATCCAGCAAGTCAGCCCATGCGTTAATATCCTGGCGTCCTGGATCAAGCGAGTCTCTGACTTCTCGAAAGAACACCCACTTTTCTTCAGAGTCCGGACCCCGGTTCAACATCATGACATTCCAGTCTTGAATTTCTTGTGCGGTCCGAGGCGTCGCATGTTGCGAGATCCACTGAACGATCTCATCATCTGTTCGCATTTCTACAGCAGCAAGCAGATCATCCCCTGAAATTCCAGTGAAATCGAGAAACCGCGCGTCCAGCGGACAAGGATAGATGTACTCGCCAAGTGTTCCGGCACACTTGGCGCGACATTTATCTATGATACGTGGTAAGTGAACGTACGGTCCTAATCGTTCTTTTAGACTTCTGGGATACTGAGTGCGAAGATCCATAGGAGAGAAAAACAATGAAAGAAAACAGAAGCGAGAAAAGTCCTATAGACGACTTTTCTCGCTTCTGCGTGTAAGCCTACAGCATTTTATGGTTATCAAAGGTTAAAGTCTTCGTCACAATCGCATTATTTTCGTAAGAAATAATCCGTCGGGTTGCCGGCAAATCGGATGCCCCAATCCGAGTGTGAGTATCGGAGAAACTTTCAACATTCGTTAACGATCCATCTTTGGGAGAGAAGTAATACACCGTATATCGGGTCGTCAGATTTTTTTGATCTTGAGTAATCGCACTATCTTCAACATTGATCGTAAACGCTACATAGGGCATCTTTCGATTAATTTGAGTAATGCGATTGTCTTTAACACGATACCATGAACCCATGCCATCTCCATTAATGGTGACGCGTTGTCCCATCGGATGACTGTCGTCGCCTTCTAAGGTTAAGGCATATTTGCCATCGGATTCTTCAAAGCTTCGTGGTCCGCGATGAGTCGCAATCATCCCAATTTGGTTTTGTGCCCATTTTTTCAAGTCTTCATCGGCAATATCTACGGTCACATCTTTCGAATTTTTGACAGTAACGGTGCCCTTCGTTTCTTTCCCGTCGACATTGATTCGAAGATCGGCCTGAAACCCGTTAAAATCTGGTTGCCAACGCGCGGTCCGTTCAAACGCGCCTCGCAGTAAATCTTTGGCCTTGGGATCGTCTTGAACAGTTGTTGCGTTCTCTTCGCGAGTATACATTTCCATACCTATCGTCTCCTCATAATGTAAGTAATAAACATTTGAACCAGATCTCATATGACAAAGTGTCAACCGTATTATAGAGAATCAACTTTCTGATGAACAACCACATGCCTGATTTCAAGGAAAAGAAATATAATTACGTGAAATACGTTCATTCGAACATCGTGGATCGACAGGTTTCCAGTATCCACTTTGGCATTCCACTTGCTCATTTCACTCTAGGAAGGAAATTGACTTATGTATGTACTTGTCACAGGTGGAGCCGGTTTTATTGGCTCCCATTCAGTAGAAGCGCTATTAAAGATTGGGGCGCGAGTTCGTGTTCTAGATAATTTCTCCACCGGAAAACGGCAAAATTTACCTAGTCATCCCAATTTAGAGATCTTGTCTGGAGATATTCAAGATGTCAAAGACATCAGCCATGCCGTTGCAAATGTCACGCATATCCTGCATTTAGCGGCGCAAGTTTCCGTTCAGGACTCTCTGGTCCATCCAACCAAATCATGCAGTATCAATATCCAAGGGTTTGTCAATGTACTCGAAGCTGCACGAAAACATCAGGTTGACCGAATGGTCTACGCCTCAAGTGCAGCCGTTTATGGATATCCTCAACAACTACCCATTGCAGAAGACGATGCCGTTCATCCCATTTCACCCTATGGGTTAGAAAAAAGTGTCAATGATCAATACGCTGACTTATTTCATTCGTTGTTTAACTGTTCCATGCTTGGCGTACGCTATTTTAACGTGTATGGACCACGACAGGATCCGAAATCCCCATATGCCGGCGTCATCAGTAAGTTTATACATTTCATTGAACAGCAACAACCGCTGACCGTCTTTGGGGATGGAAGTCAAACTCGAGATTTTGTCTTTGTGTCTGATGTGGCCAAAGCTAATGTCGCAGCTCTCAGATCTGATGCCACAGGAGTCTGTCATGTGGCCACTGGAACGAGTCGAAGTTTATTAGACATGATTCAAGTCCTTTCGACCTGCATCGGCCGTGAACTCCAGGTGATTCATCAGGATGCGCAAGCAGGAGATATTCCGCATTCCGCTGCGCATGTTGAAAAGCTCGCTCAAGCCTTAGGCGTTCAATGCTCCACTCGCTTTGAAGATGGCTTGCGGATTTTATTGAAAGAAGTCTTAGGATCGAAAGGCTAGGGGTGGATCGTCGTTCAATCCATAAACGTATCCGTGTTGTTCTCTGCCTGGCATGCATCGTCATGGCCCAGGCGGCTCAAGGATGGAGCGCCAATTTCAGTGTGGCATTTTTTTATGGCGAACATGCCCCTCTTGATGAATTACACGCTTTCGATGTCGTCGTTATTGAGCCTGATCATCACTATGATCCCAATGCCTATCGCACATCACAAAGTGAATTATTCGCATACGTGAGCTTAGGGGAATTTGCCTCGTCTCGCGCCTACGCACAGACGGTTCCCAAACAATGGGTGTTAGGGAAAAACTCCATTTGGGATTCGCAGATCATTGATCAAAGTCAGGAGGCCTGGCCAACCTTCGTGATCGAACACATTATCGGGCCGCTCTGGAAGCAAGGTTTTCGAGGCTTTTTCCTTGATACGCTCGACTCTTATCACCTCGTCGCAAGCACGGCAGAAGAAAAACAGCATCAAGAACAGGGGTTGAGTCGAGTGATACGTGCCATCAAACGGACCTATCCTGACGCAAAGCTGATTTTCAATCGAGGGTTTGAAATCATTCCTACCGTAGCTGACCATGTTTTTGCGGTGGCCGCAGAATCAGTGTTTCGAGGATGGGATCAACAGAGGAGTCGCTACGTCGAAGTATCACAAAACGATCGACAATGGCTTGTACAACAATTACAGACGATACAACAATCCCATGATATACCAGCCATTGTCATCGATTACCTCCCACCACAGAGCCGAAAAGACGCACGAGACGTGGCCCGAAAGATTCAGGACCTCGGCATGATTCCCTGGGTGAGCACACCTGAATTGAATTTGTTAGGCATTGGAGCCGTTGAGGTCATGCCGCGAAAAATTTTGGCGGTATATGATAGTGCCCGTGATCCTCAACCTGTGCATAGCGACCTGCATCGCTTCATTGATTTTCCGTTAAATCACCTGGGCTATGTGTCAACACATCATGATGTCAGATCACCATTACCGGACTATCCATTAACTGGTCGGTACGCAGGGATTGTGGTGTGGGTATCAGGAGACCAACATCCCTGGAGCCAGGAATTCCACCTATGGGTGCAGAAGCAAATTCATCAAGGCATCCGAATTGTCTTCTTCGATTCATTTGGATTTCCCTTAGAAGAGCCATATCTTACTCCACTAGATTTATCCGTCGATCCCCTTGGTAAACCAGTAACGAACGTGCATTTTTCAATTAAAGACCCTCGAATGGGTTACGAGATCGACCCGATTCCCAAGCGACGTGGATTTGTTTCACTAACGCTTGAACTCGGGGAATCGCTGTTACAGGTGGAATCACTTGATGGGCAACGCCAGGATGTTGTTGCGATTACGCCTTGGGGAGGCTATGCCCTCTTTCCGTATGCCGTGATCCAGCTTCCCAACCTAGAACATTCTCGTTGGGTTTTTGACCCGATTCGTTTTCTACAAGACACGCTTCGGTTAGCGCCTATGCCTGTTCCCGATACGACAACTCAGAATGGACGTCGACTACTCTTGACACATATTGATGGGGATGGATTTCCGAGTTTAGCCGAATTTCCTGGGAAACGGTATGCCGGAGAAGTGCTGTATCGAAATATCCTGAAAAAGTACCAAGTCCCAACAACGCTCTCAGTCATAGAAGGGGAGATTGGTGCTCAAGGGCTCTATCCGAAACTGACTCCACGATTTGAAAAAACAGCCCGAGCGATGTTTGCCTTAAAGCATGTCGAAATGGCCAGCCATTCGTACTCTCACCCACTCGTGTGGCGGGAGTTTGTGATTTCTGGTCCTAATAGTCCCGGCGATTACAATTTGAACATACCAGATTATGTATACGGTCCTGAAAGTCTCACGCGAGAAATCAAAGGTTCGATTGATTACATCAATTCGACGTTAGCCCCGCCAGATAAACGGGTTCAAGTTTTTTTATGGACAGGTGACTGTAACCCTGCCGCGGAAGCCGTAGATTTAACCTACGAGATTCAGGTCGGAAATATGAACGGCGGGGATACCATCATGACGAAACAACATAACTCTTTGACAGCGGTAGCCGCATTCGGAATTCAAAAGGGTAAGCATTACCAAATCTATGCACCGAATCAAAACGAAAATATTTATACGAATGAATGGACCGGTCCCTACTACGGATTTGAGCGTGTGATTGAAACCTTTCAACTCACCGATCGTCCAAGACGACTCAAACCCATCAATATTTATTATCACACCTACTCTGCAAGTAAAAAAGCCTCTCTAACAGCGCTCCATCGAGTCTATTCATGGGCATTACAGCAAGGCGTCAATCCGATCTACGTCTCTGAATACATTCAAAAAGTCCATAATTTCAATCAGATTGTCATCGCAAAAGCCGGTACTTCTTGGAACATTCGTGGAACGACCTCCTTAAAAGAACTTCGAATCCCGCAGACATTGGGGTATCCAGATTTGCAAAAGAGTCAAGGAATTGCCGGATTTTCTGATCATGAAACGCATCGGTATCTCCATGTCGCTGACCAGTCTGAAGTCACTCTGCAATTGAAGCCGACGAGGCCAACTCTTCCATATTTACATAACACGAATGGGCAATTACTGAATTGGGTACAGAAGGAGAACACCTTGCAGCTAACGCTGAAAAGCTACCAACCGCTTATCGTTTCGGTGGGAAATGCAACAAAGTGTGCGGTAACGGCTAATGTTGGACACGTTGAGAACCGACAAGAAGGGAAGCTATTGAACCTTTTTGTCACACAACAACGTGAAAAACCCATCAGCATCACATGTTCTTAGACGCTCGGATCGTCAAACCAGGGAACGATTGTTCTCTCTCTGGTCGATCTCGTTATTTGCTGTTGGGATCGTTTTAGTGTTGATGGTGTTGTTTCCGAAGCAACGGATCTTTAATCAAGTCGCTCAAGCCAGCCAAGCATCGACGGTCAGTACATTTTTTCTCCTCAATCTTCTGAAAGCCAAACCCGAGGATACTGACCTTCGTTTTATGCTTGCTCAACATCAGTTTGCGATCGGCAACATGACACATGCCCAAGAAACTGTCACTCCATTACTCACGAGCGACAACCCACATGTGCGGATGAATGCGCAGCTATTCAATCTCCAGATGCTCAAAACTCAAACCTTTTCATTCCCAGAAACATCATCAGCCCGTCGTCAGGGCATACGGCAAATTGGACAATATCTTACACGGCTAGCAGAAACATCCCAGGAATATGACAGTGAAACACTCTCCCAATTTGCAGAATTTGCGCTGATGGTTGGCGATCAGCGTCTCGCACAATCCATGTATGAACAACTCGGACAGCAATCAACCCCTCAGACTGCACAGTGGTATGCGAAAGCTGCCGAATTGGCGTTAGGGCAGGGGGCGTATCAAAAAGCTGCAACCTTGTATTTTTCTGCTCAGAGTCAGGAAACTCGTCAAGTGCATAAGCGTGACTATTATCTCGCAGCACTGAAAGCGTTACAGTTTGGAAATTTACTCACACAAGCCATCATACAAGCTGAACAACATCTGGGCGACTTACGACATGATGAAACAACCTTGTTATTTTTGGTGTCACTTGGCCGTGCCGCAGGAGATGGCGACTTTGCTCAAAAATATGTAAAGGATTTATTGCAGGTTGCTTCGATTAGCCTTATCTTTCGAAACCTTCAAGTCCGTGCAGATTTTGAAGATCACGAAGATGAGTACGCATTCGTCTTCGCTCCGGTACTTGCGAAGATCACAGATTTTGAATATGCCCCAAGTTGGTCTTCAACGAACAACTTCTCCCGCTACCGGACTCTTGCCACTCAAACCCAATCGTCCAAGAACACACTTCCGGAAAGGCAGAGAAAATTTCGGAAGTTTGATGATCAGATGTATCAGCTTGGATATGCGGTCTTCTTAGAAAATCAGAACTTACACGATGCCTATCAATTAGCCAAAGCCGCCGTCGAACAAGCTCCTCATCGATTAGCATGGAGAAAAAAACTCGCTCAAGTCGCTGAGTGGACAGGCCGTCAACAGGTTGCACTTACACAATGGCGAACGATTGCGGAGAAGAAACCGAGCCGAAAGTCTTTTGAACAAATACTGCGATTAGCCCCAGGTGCCTATGATGACGAGAATATTGTGTTCGCCCTCTTGGGGTTGGGGAAATTGCGAGCCTTATCGGAGTCGGAATGGCGTGCACTATCGGATGGATTCGAGCGGATAGGAAAACCGGAAGAGGCTGTCGCCTATTTGACTCACCTTTATCAACGTCGACCGAATCAGGCCTATCTTGAACATATTGCCAACCTCTACCAACGAATGGGCCAAGTCACAAAAGCCTATCGCTACTATCGAGAGCTCGAAGAACAATACGGGTCACAGCTCACCTGGGCAACCCAGCAAGCACGGCTCTTGTCGGCTCGTGGTGATTTACAGAATGCCTATGCCTTATTGCGGAGCGTGAAAAGTCACGCGAAAGAAGACGATGACGAATATTGGAAATTTATTGGACATTTAGCGTGGATATTCGAAGATGATCAAGAAGCTGAACACGCTTATCAGCAATTACGCGCTCGGCAGCAACTTACAGGTGAAGCTCAGGAACGCCTCATTCTACTTTTACGTCACACACAACCATCAGAAGCTATTCAAGTCAGTCTTGCAGGATGGAAGACATTTCATAGCCCAAAGTTTTTGATGCACGCATTGGATCTCCAACTCCAAGAACAACAATTTGAACAGGTGCAATCGACCTTAGAAGGGCTCTTGCCATGGGAAGAGGATCTCGTTGTTCATCAGGAACGGTATTGGATCATTCGTGCAGAAATCATGTGGAAAATCGGCCAACCATCTCAAGCCCTTCGCGCCTATGAACAAGCCCTGACTATCAATCCGGAATCGAACGAAACGAAAGAAGCGGTGTTGTGGTTTTTGGTCGAACGCCAGAATCGAACGGCACTGAAATACTATCTTGATACATGGCAGGCTGCCATTGAGTCTGATTCGAGACTATGGGGTCCCGTCGCAGCTGCATATGTCGTCCTCGATCAGCATCGACAAGCCCTCCCATACTTCGTTCGGCAACTGAAGACTCGACAACAGGATTATCTTTGGCTCTTGAACTACGCGTCAGCTCTTGAGGCATCCTCCCAAACCGTGTTGGCATGGCAAGTTCGCCAACATGCATGGACGGTCATTCGCCAGTCGCTCTTGTCTCACCCATCTGAAGCCCCTTCTTCTGAAACAATTGAGGCGCTCGCCATATTGACACAGAGAAAAGACCCCGGGGATACACTCCTTTCCCTGTTGCGAAATGCACGAACTCAGTTGACAGCACCAGTCATGAAAGAACTCGTCGTCGCATGGTTTCTCTCTCAAGAAGCCTTTGACGCTGCCAAACGTTGGCTCTGGAATGCGTATGCCCAGCAATTTCATGAACCGGGTTGGGCCAAACTTGCCATTGCACTTGCAGAAAATGACTGGGTGGAGATCGAAGCTATCGCTCATAATTATACAGACACGTTATCGACATCCGATCATATTGAAGCCGCGAACAGACTTGACCGGAAGACGATGGCGCAAGAGCTAGCCTTTGATTCATTGACACGCCACCCAGATCAGAATGCCGCACATGTTCAATTCCAAGAAGCCGTCATGAACGCCGCAGATGAAGTCACTTCACGCGTGATGTTTGAACAACGGCGACCTCTTTCGAGCTATGTCTCAAAAACCGCAATGCCGATTCAATTAGGACGCGTTGAAGTCAAACCAGAAGCTTCTATCGCCTGGCAGAAAAGTGTCGATTCAAGAGCGTTAACCGGAGTCCCACGAGTCGACCGTCAATTCGGACTATCGCTGGGCTATCAATGGCCGACAGGAACGGTACGTTTAACAGGGTTTCATCGAAACGCACTCTCAAATGTCTTTGGATTGAACATCGACTATGAACAAACCTGGAACGAACATTTCTCAACGACGGTCACCATGGGACGTAATCAAAAGGCTGACGATTCTATTGTACTGCAGATCGGAGGCGTGAAAGATTTTGTCAGAGGACAAGGTCTCTACTATTTCTCAAAACGTCAGTTCATGTCTCTTCAATTAGATGCTCCTTGGTTTTTTAGCCAAACGCGTGACGATCTTGGCCGTGGAGTTGGCGTAGAAGGCGTCATTGGTCATCATGTTCGACGAGAATATCCAGATGTGACGGTTCGTCTGGTCGGAATCGTACAACGCTACTGGCGTGTCAATACCTTACCGGGAAGTATGAGCCGCCTTATTCCGCATACGGAGGAAGTGCCGACTCCTCTTCAAGTGATTCCTCAAAATTTCATGCAAGGCGGGATCAATCTGAGTCTAGGGGATTCCATACGCGACATCTACACTAAAGGCATCCGTCCCTTCGGCCTCCTTGGCTTGAATTACAACAGCGCGACGGGAATTGGGCATAGCCTTGAGGCAGGTCTGGCCGCACGATTATTCGGTCAGGATCGACTTTCACTGTCTGGCAGCAATATCCGAGGTGGATTTGGGCAGAATGCCACAACCACGCGAATCAATCTTCAATATCAACGTTGGTTTTAATTCAATAGGTGACACAATGAAAAAACTTTTCTTGGTGATGTTTGGAATAAGCCTGTTCATGACATATGGCTGCACGGTCATTGATCATTCTCGCGATCCGCTCATCGAGCCGCATGCTTCATGGGCCTTACTGCCGATCGTAAATCATACCGAAACTCCACAAGCCGGTCGCCGCGCTGAGGCGATTACCGAAGCTTTGCTCTACAGTCAAGGCATTACCCATTTACTCCGCTATCCGTCGACTCTCCAGGACGAGTCGTTGTTATTGGGTTCGGATCATAAATTGTATGACTCGGCATTGAGCTGGGCCAAAGATCAGAAGATCCGCTATGCCATGACGGGGACCGTCGACGAATGGCGCTATAAAGTGGGGATCGACGGGGAGCCGGCCGTTGGCGTCAGTCTACAGCTTCTCGACCTCAATACGAATCAAGTCGTGTGGACTGCAGTTGGAGGTCAAACTGGCTGGAGCCGCGAAGCGGTGAGCGCCGTGGCACAAAAGCTGATTAAACGTTTACTTGAGGAAGTGAGGGTCTCCTAAATGCGATTGCCCGTTCACTTACGCGCCGTACCCAAACCCTGGCAGTGGGTGGAAACCTGCCTGCTGACGTGTGCAATCTTGGGATTCAGTCATTGGATGGTGCCAGGCGATCCGTATTTAACGAACATGGCATTCCCCTGGTTGTGGATCGGCTCCCTCCTGTTGGGGTTGCGGTATGGAACCTGGGCAGGTCTTCTCTCGGTCGGAATCCTTCTCAGTAGTCTGTTTCTTGAAATCCAATTCGGTCTATTGAGCGACGAAACTGTACTCAAAGCCTATGTTATTGGAGGCGTATTGTTTATTGCCATCTGTGGTGAATTTGGAAGCCGATGGAATATGTATTTACAACAGATGGAAGAACGCAACGATTACCTGGATCAACGATTACAGGAAACCGCACGCGCCTACCATTTACTCGGCATGTCTCATCATAGCTTGGAAGAACATTTAATCAGTCAACCGCTCACACTTCGTGATGCGCTCAAGCGATTACGCGGGATGCTCATTGATGAAGACGATGAGATTCCGGCTGCTGCAGCCGAACGCTTTCTCGAACTCTTAACGCAATTCTTTCAATTAGAAGTCGCAGCATTCTATCGGGCTCTACCGCCACATCTCATAGAGTCGCCATTAGCCTCAGTCGGATCGATGGAAAGCCTCCAGAACGATGATCCATTGGTCCACCATGCGCGAACCACAAAAGAATTTTCGCATGTCATGATGTCCCGATCGGTATCGGTGGCGAATACCCAGTATTTAATTGTGGCTCCAGCCATGGCCAGCAACGGCGCCATTGCGGGATGGTTTGTCGTTGAGCGAATGCGCTTTCTCAACCTTCACGAAGACAGCCTGCATATGTTGAAAATCTTTTTACATTATTTCGCCGATGGACATCAGGCCGCAGTTCTTGCACGCCCGATTCTGGAACAATTTCCGGAATGTCCGGTGGCCTTTGCTCGAGAATTACCACGCTTAGTTCGCTTGCAATATGAATTGGGACTCGATAGCCGTGTGGTGATTTTTGATGTCGGCACCCCATCGATGCGAGAAGAAATCGTCTTTCATATTCTTCACCACACTCGAGGATTGGATGTCACCTGGGATATCCGACAAGATGAATTACGCCGGCTCTGCATTTTGCTTCCATTTACCGATGACGCGGCAATCGAAGGCTACCTTAGCCGTATTCAACAGCTACTTCGAGAACGATTCGGCAAAGGATTTCAGGAGACTGAGATTCAAGTGAGTATTCGTGGGCTGCATGAACATGATCCATCTACCATTGTTCAAGATCTTGTTGTAGGGAACTATGATCGCAAAAATATTCCTGTGCTTAGCGGCGTTGCTTGAGGGAGGTGCGCTTCCTTACCTCCTTTTCACGAATCGTTACCAGAACGATTCGATGGGTCTCCTGATTCTCCACATCATGGTGAGTCTAGCAGTCGGATTACTGGGCAAAGACAGTCTTCCCCTCAAATATCGACAGAGTCCCAAAACCGTCGTGATGTTCCTGACTGTTCTGACATTGTTCATCCCAATGCTCGGTGCCATTGGCGTCATCGCACTCGTGGTGATGACCAACTATTTCATTCTCGGCAAGAAGAACAATGAAATCCAAGAAATTCAAGATTCGAAGTTTGCCGATGCCGGGTTGGTCGAAATGCTTCAGTACGGAAGCGGAGATCTCCAATCACGTTTTCAAGCTTCAGCACTTCGTACAGAAACTCGACTCGATGCGTTGGGAAAATTGCAGAGCTTTGAATCACATCAGATTCATACGACTGTTCGCGAAGCCTTACAAGATCAAGCTGACGACATTCGACTCGTCGCGTTTGGGATTTTAGATAAAAAAGAAAAATCCATTAATGAAAAGATCAATCAAGAACTTGAATGGTATCAACAAACCGATGAGACATCCGACAAACTGACTCACGCTCGTCAGTTAACCTATGCCTATTGGGAACTGGTGTATAAGGAGGTCGTGGAAGGAGATATTTTGACATATGCGTTAGGGCAAGCGACGCAATACAACGACCAAGTGTTAGCTGCCTATCCAGACGATGCCGGCATGTGGGCTTTGAAAGGTCAACTTGCATTGCGTTCTCAAGAACACGACCTCGCTCAGCAAGCCTTCACAAAAGCTCTTGAGCATGGCATTCCTGAAGCCCGGGTCATTCCCTATCTTGCCGAGTTAGCCTTTTTCAAAAAGGACTTTTCAGAACTTTCACACCTCTTTACGCACAGTCAAACACTTTCCCAAATTTCAATTTTGAATCCAATTTTGAAATATTGGGATTTCGAAAAACGCCTCGTTCGCGAATATGCATCATCATAAATTCGTCGAGATGGAAGACATCATCATTCACGCATACGAAAAAGGCCTATCGTTGTGACCCTCCCGCGTGCCGAAGAGGTTGACATCGCACTGTTGTTAGAAGGGACCTACCCCTACGTGAGTGGCGGCGTGTCCAGTTGGGTGCATCAAATTATTCAAGCGTTTGCTGATTATCGATTTGGACTCGTGTTTATCGGAGGCCAGCCGGAAGAATATGATGAAATGCGTTACGAGCTACCTCCGCAGGTCGTCCATCTTGAATGCCATTTTGTCCATGCCAATCATGGACAACCTTCAATCGAATCCATCGAAGGCGATCCAAAGCTGATTCAATTTATTGAAGAATTACACAATGGTCTGAGAGCTCCGGAAACCTGTCCAGAAGGAATGCAGTTGACTCAGCACATGATGACCCTATTAACCAAAGATCCACACAGACTTCAAGAACAATTTTTATACAGTGAAACAGCATGGACATACCTGTGCGACGTGTATCGGAAGCATTGTACGGACCCGTCATTCGTCGACTATTTTTGGACCGTACGGAAAATGCATGAACCGCTTTGGATGTTGGGAAAAGTCGCCGCTAATCTTATTCCGGCGAAAATCTATCATACGGTGTCAACTGGCTATGCGGGTTTTTTAGGAGCATTATTACAGCAACGCACTGGCCGGCCGCTCATTCTGTCGGAACATGGTATTTACACCAAAGAGCGTCGCATTGATTTATTTCAGATGTCGTCGTTTAAAGACAATCGCACGCAACTGGAAAAACGATCAGAACATTTAGGATATTTCCAACAACTTTGGATACGATTTTTCGAAGTGTTGGGAAGACTTTGCTACGATGCTGCCGACCCCATTATTTCGTTATATGAAGTCAACCGACAACGTCAAATACATGACGGTGCAGAGGAGTCTCGTACCCTCACGATCCCAAACGGCATTCACATTGAGCGTTTTCAGGCACTGCGTTCACGTCGGCCAACTCACCCGCCACCCGTCTTGTGCCTGATAGGACGAGTCGTCCCCATTAAAGATGTTAAGACGTTTATTCGAGCGATGCGGACCGTCGTCAACCGCATGCCGTCGGCAGAAGGCTGGATTGCCGGACCGGAAGATGAAGACCAAGAATACGTCCAGGACTGCCGAAATTTAACCGAAAGTTTAGGCCTCTCTAATCATGTCAAATTTCTTGGATTTCAAAAAGTCGATGAAATCCTTCCTCGAATTGGACTCCTGATTTTAAGCTCGATTAGCGAAGCGCTGCCTCTTGTTGTCCTTGAAGGGTTTGCCGCAGGGATTCCGGCGGTCACAACTGACGTTGGCGCCTGCCGGCAACTGATTGAAGGGGAGGGGCTTGCAGACGACGTGGCAGGCTCAGCCGGTGCGGTTGTGAGTATGGCGAATCCCACAGCGTTAGCAGAAGCCGCCTTGAATCTCTTGTCGAATGAACAACGTTGGCAGGCCTCTCAGCGAGCCGGCATAGAGCGGGTTGAAACATTCTATACGCAACAACAAATGATTGAGCAATATCAGTCGATTTACACGAAAGCGTTTGACTCATGGCAGGTATCGGCTTTGAACTCCGAAAAATCCTAAAAAAGGATAGTTACTGGTCATTACTGAAGGCCTACGCCTATGCAGGCGTGATTAGTTCTGGCCCTTGGATCTTATCCATTATTGGCATATTAGTCATTGGGGTCATGAGTCTCTCCGTCATCGCTCCGGAAACACTCATTATTCAATTTCAACTCTCAGTCACCTACCTCATTGCCTTCAGTTTAATTTTAACCGGATGTTTACAAACCTCGTTTACGCGATATGTGGCTGATCGTCTGTATGAACAAAAAGACGAATTAGTGCTGAGTAACTTTCACGGCGTGCTCTGCCTTGTCACGATAGCCTGCGGGATCTTTGCAACAGGCGTCATCGCCTGGTTATTTCCGGAACAAACGGTCCTGTACAAAGTGCTCATGATTGGCAGTTTTGTGGTCTTGGGAAACATCTGGATCGCCACGATCTTTTTGTCCAGTATGAAAGAATATAAAGCCGTGCTTTTGCTGTATGGGCTTGGCTATGGGCTTACGATTGGAGCAGCACTCGCCATGCGGTCTTTTGGGCTAGAAGGGCTGCTTTTTGGGTTCTTTATCGGACAGTTTTTTATCTTAGTTGGCATGTTAGGTCTGACTGTTCGGAATTATTCTTCCGACACACTCCTCGCATGGGACTTTCTGAAAAAGGGAAGAATGTACGTCAGTTTGATCTGGTTGGGGTTGGTCTATAATCTCGCTATCTGGATCGACAAATTTTTATTTTGGTATTATCCGGAGACCAGTCAACTGATCATTGGGCCAATTCGAAATTCACCAATCTATGACTTGCCCATTTTCTTGGCTTATCTTTCGATTTTACCAGGCATGGCCAGTTTTCTCGTTCGTATGGAGACGGATTTCGTTGAGCGATATCAGGAATTTTACGATGCCATTCGGGGAGGGGCCTCGCTCGATCATATTCAACATGCCAAAAATGAAATGGTACGGACCATTCGTCTCGGTCTGTTTGAGATCATGAAAATTCAGTTTGTCGTGTCCTTGCTCATTTGGGCCATTGGTCCGCCAATCTTACGTTGGCTGGAAATATCAGAATTGTATGAATCGTTGCTGTATGTCGATATCGTCGCAGCCGGTCTTCAGGTCTTGTTCTTAGGAATTCTCAACGTGATGTTCTATTTAGACAAACGTCTGATTGCCCTGGGGCTTTCAAGTCTGTTTTTAATTGCCAATGTGATTTTGACAACCTGGTCTCTCTACATGGGGCTCCCGTACTATGGCTACGGGTTTGCCGTCTCATTGCTTGTTGTCGTCATTCTGGGAATGCATCTCTTAGACAAAAAACTCCAAAAGTTAGAATATGAGACATTCATGCTTCAATAACCTTGCATGTCTGATTTTCGATAATCGATAAGATTCATGACAAACGACTGAGATGACTGGCGGAAGGCAGGAGTGCGACATGCTCACGAATCTTTTCTGAAGCCTTTCGTATTCCCAGATCAGTCAGACGATAGTATCCCCCCTTACCTCGCCCCCGCTTCACAACCAATCGTTCTCGTATATAGGGCTTTAAGACTCGATCAAGTCTTGAAATTTTCAATGATGAACGGACCAAGGCCTGATTAAGCACCGTTGCCGGAACTTCATGCATTTGTCGAAGTTCTTGATACCCGATGAGTAACATGAGAGTGACATCCGCCAGATTCTCGGCATTAGGAGGAGGCAGGCGATAGATGAGAGCAGAGGAACGATGATCATTGTCAAAGATTTGCTGAAGAGAGGCACGAGTTGGAGATATTTGGGATAAATGGTTTCGTTCAGAAATAGGCTTATTCGATGCAGTCGATTTGCCATGACCCGACTCTCTTTTGTGCAGCTCGGCAATCAGATCAAGAAACTTCTGAAACTGTTGCGTCACTTCATGGCCATTCCCAGATGCTAAAAATTCATGGCCATTCAATTTCACCCTTATTTTTAAAGGTAATCCTGATGAGCTTAAAGTTTCCCTGAGATTCGCCAACGAAACACCTAAACAAGACATTAAAATTAAATAATGGCACGTTTAGGTAGGACAAGTAAAACTTCAAGGAAAATGAAAGTGCGGACCCACAGAAAGTACATAGAGTGGATATTGGCGAGTGAAAAAAAGAGCCGCTGCCGTTAAAGTACCCAAAAAACTCAGAGGCATGTGATGAGGAAAGTTATTGGAAGTTGTCATCACACAGCAAATGTGCTGTTTTCATTAACGATTTGCCAATACGAGAGGTTCTTCTTCGTTCTCAGGAATACGCTTCATTTGCTTGATTGATGAATCTTGCACGGGTGATCATTCCATGAGACCATTAAAGAGTGGAAACATGGTTGATGAGTTGGGTAAAATAACCCGAGCAACGGCCTAACTGAGATCAAACTCGAAGGGGTGGCTGATCAGTGAATTATGAACGACATGCCGTCATGGTTGCCATCAACCAATTGACGAAGGTTGCAAGTGCCGTTGCAGCCCTCACCGTCGGAATTATCCTTCTCTGGCAAACGCCTTCCTGGGAACAACAGGCCACGTTAAAGGAAGAAGTTCCCACACGGCTCAAGACAAGTTTATCGACATTTGAAGAGCGGAAATTTTTACGGCATATCAAGACACGATTGCCGCAATATCGGGAAGAGTTTTATCTTGCCGGAAAAAAGTATGGGGTTCCCTGGGTTCTGCTTGCGGCACAAGCCTATCAAGAGTCGCACTGGAATCGTAATGCCGTGAGTCCAACCGGGGTTCGTGGAATTATGATGTTGACACTCGACACCGCCTCTGATCTCGGCATCACCAATCGGTTGGATCCTCGAAAAAGTATTAGTGGAGGAGCCCGGTATCTTGCACGTCTCTACGCTAACATACCAAGTAATGTTAAAGACCCAGATCGCATGTATTTTGCGCTAGCCGCTTATAATGTTGGAATGGGGCATATTAAAGACGCACAACTGTTAGCTACTCGATTAAAAAAGGACAAGACTCGCTGGGACCACTTAGAAACGGTTCTTCCATTATTAGCCAAAAAGAAGTACTACAAAACCTTACCCAATCGATATGCACGCGGATGGGAACCGGTCCATTACGTCAAACGTATCCGCGCTTATCGTGAAATTCTCCAGTTTCTTGAGCAACAACAAGCCTCGCTCCCCGAAAAACTCTAAACTCGTTTTTTTACTTTTTTACATGATGAGACGACTCCACAAAAGCCGTCTCATGCCAGACCCTTTGTTCTATCATTTCTGTTCGGTGATACCGATTGGCTCATCCTGACCGGCTCGTTCGACTGAGACCGCACGATCATTGGGAAGAACAATCGCACGAATCTTATCACCAAATTGAAATTTCTCACTCTTTTTGGTTTTCTCGGTGACCTCTATTCGGATTTCACCTCTTTCCCCTCTGATCACAATAAAATCTCCATCGATCATGAGAATTTCTGCCACAATCTTTCGTGTACCAGAGGGAGGAGGGGGAGGACCGACATTCTCTTGCAGAGCGGCCTCAGGCTTTGGCGTGGCGTTCGGAGCACCTTGTGCCGGTGAGGTTTGAGGGGCAATACGGGGCTTCTGCGCTTGAAACCCAAGAGGGTCGTCTGGTTTTGCGCGTTTCATATAGATCGCTTTATCGTTAGGGAGAATCTTGGCTTTAATGCGATCACCAAAAACAAACTTCTCAGTCGTCTTCGTGTCTGGAGTGACTTCAATTCGGACTTCACCATATTCGCTTCTCACGATATAAAAGTCTCCATCGACCATGAGAATATCAGCCACAATAATTCTGTTTTGAGGTTCAATTGTAACAGGGACATCGTCAGATTGAGCTGAAGCCTGTTGATTCGTTGATTCCGGAGTAGATGAAGACGTTGCTGATTGTGCTGAGTCAGACGAGGAGGCAGCAGGTGCCTCAGCAGTGACCCCTATCGGCTCATCTTGTCCAGCACGGACAATGGAAATGGCTGAGTCATCCGGTCGAATAAGGGCCTTGATACGATCACCAAACTCAAAAGTTTCCGACATTTTCGTATCTGGCTTCACGACGATACGGATTTCTCCCAACGGTCCACGAACAATAAGAAACTCACCTTCAGTCAGCAATACCTCAGCGACGACGGTCCGAACAGCTGGAGGCGGAAACTCAGGCCCTTGCGCAAACAACAACAATGATGGGTTCGTCACGAACACGATGACAGCAAAGAGACACCCAAGGCATTTCTTCATGAGAGTACTCCGTTAAGAATGAAATAAATGGAGAAATACGAGTATCATCCGATCACACAGTCACATCAACGTTCTATGTTACCTTGCCCGAAAATTGAGGTAAATATGTAGGCTAAAACCTACGGAACAGGCCTTGTCATCGAAAGGCTTCCCACAAGGTTCATTATCTCAGAAGTTCGATACATTCTGGCCGATCATTCTGTGGATTATTCACAAGCGTACTGACGGGAAAGGCTTCCATTTCATCCGAGGCCAACGGCGCAAGCAATACCAATAAGTCAGCAGGGTCGTGTATTGATGGATCAAGCCATGTCGCATAATCTTGTGGAGAGAGAATCACCGGCATGCGATGGTACACCGGTTTCATGAGGGCATTGGGAGTGGTTGTAATGACGGTACAGGATTGGATGGTGGGCCCTGCCTTCGTCCACCGTTCCCAGAGACCAGCAAAGGCAAAGGGTCGGTGGTCTTTAAAGCGTATGTAATACGGTTGTTTGACCTTTCCTTCTTGCTTCCATTCATAGAATCCATCGGCGAGAATTAAGCACCGTTGGGATTTGAAGCTTTTCCTGAACGATGGTTTTTCTGCCACCGTTTCCCCTCGCGCATTGATTAACTTACTTCCAATGCTTGGATTCGCAGCCCAAGCAGGAATCAATCCCCACTTCATCATGACACATTCGCGGTGATCATTTTCCGGAGCATGTCTGACACACGCCGCCATTTGACTTGGCGAAATATTGTAGCGAGGTGTGAGCAGAGGCTTCCGGATCACCTGAAGCAGCTTCAGCAGATTATCGACTTTTTCTTTTTGTGTATATCGACCACACACGCGCAGCAATCCTTTCCCATTACAGGCGCACTAGTACGAACAGTAGATTATACGAATCCAATTAAGTTCCAGCTTGGCCTATCAACTAACTCAGCGCAATTATGCACTTCAAACATGCGGAAGGTATATGAAGCGGCTATAACAATGAACTCTGCGTTGAAATATATTGCCCTTCAACCTAAGAGGTAAACACAAACAGCGATAGAGCATAGTTCATTTTGCAGTTGAAATGAACAAAATGATTGCAAATTGCATTCTATATGATATAATTTGCAATACAATGTGTATTTTGTAGGAGGTATGAGGCAATGTCAAATGTAACTGTACAGTCTCGGGTTAAGCCAGAACTCAAGGAAAAAGCAGAGGCTGTATTTTCAGCCGTTGGCTTAAGCACGGCCGATGCTATTCGCATGTTCTTACAACAATCCGTGAATGTTGGAGGACTGCCATTTCGACCGACTGCGAAGCAACCGAATGATGAAACACTTGAAGCGATGGAGGAACTGACGCAAGGGGGAGGAAAGAAATTTCGAAGCACCAAAGAATTATATAAAGACCTTGGCATTTAATCCATGTACCGTTTTACTCGGTCAACAAAATTTCGGCGTGATGCGCGTCGATGTCAACGGCAACACAAAGACATGGATAAGTTCAAAGCGGTCCATGAATTATTGATAACCGGAAAGCCACTTCCAGATAAAAACAAAGACCATCAGCTCATGGGCCATTGGAACAATTATCGTGAATGCCATCTTGAACCTGACTGGCTGCTCATTTACCGGATTAATAAACAAGAAAAGGTCATCGAATATATTCGAATGGGTAGTCATGCCGATTTGTTCAGCAACTAATTACTGGTCGCTCATCAAAATGGTGGTTACGATTCAAAGTCGCAAAGGAACAACTCCAACATCGGAGGTTATTTGAAATGGCGCGAGGCAAACTACTTCCTGAGGAGAATATGAGAGTCCTGGAAAAGCCAGGTCATTTCATTTGAAATGTGAGCCCGCTGGATTTGCGAAAGAAGAAATATGGTGCCGAGGGACAGAATCGAACTGTCGACACCAGCCTTTTCAGGGCTGTGCTCTGCCAACTGAGCTACCTCGGCACGAGGAATGACAAATTGCGAGGAGATAAAATGAGGAATCAGGCTCACTCGTCGAAAACTGATTCGTAATATGCAGGATTGTGTGGGCAAAATCAAGCATAGAAATATAGGAAATCGAAAATGCACCGTGCTGTTGAGTGCTTCGTTCTAATGTTATTCCAAGGATGTGATGCTTGACGGTCCTTTATATAGCGGGGTATTCTCAACGTCTATTCCCTCACATCGATACCTGACAAATATTAGTCAAGAATAGGGCAATATGGAAACTGAAGAAGAACTTGAAGTTCCTGATGAACAGTCTGAAGACCAGGATGATATAGAAGCCGTAGAGGAAGAAGAGGAAGTTAGTAACGAAGAGTATCTCCAGACTCTTCTCGAAACTGCGCGTGCGGCAGCCCGTCCACTCAGCATATTGACGGCTGCCAGCAAAAATAAAGCCTTGGAAGCGATGGCGGATGCTTTGGAAGAAGCGACTGAAGCCATTCTCGAAGCCAATGAAGAAGACCTGGAAAACTTTGGCGATGATCCAGCTCGTGCAGCGATGGCGGATCGTCTCAAGCTGACTCCGGAACGTATTACCGGCATGGCGAAGCAGATTCGCGAGATTGTTGCCTTGCGCGATCCCGTTGGTGAATCGGTCGGCTTTAAAAAACGCCCAAATGGCATGCGGGTGGGGAAAGTCCGTGTCCCAATTGGCGTAATTGGCATCATTTATGAGTCTCGCCCAAATGTCACAGCAGATGCCGCAGCCTTGTGCTTGAAGTCGGGAAATGTGTGCATACTGCGTGGAGGCTCAGAGGCAATTCATTCCAATACGGCCATTGCGAAGGTCTTGGTTGAGACTGCCAACAACACCGGGATTCCGGAGGGAGCCATTAGCTTTATTGACCGTCCTGACCGTGAGATCGTACTCGATCTTCTCAAAAGTGATACGTTCGTTGATTTGATCATTCCTCGGGGCGGGGAGTCGTTAATGGAAACCGTGACGACCAATTCCACCATTCCAGTGATCAAGCATGACAAGGGCGTTTGCCACATTTACGTTGATGCGAATGCCGATTTAATTCAAGCGCAAAACATTTGTTTGAATGCGAAAGTTCAACGACCTTCAACTTGCAATTCCCTTGAAAGCCTGCTGGTTCATGACAAAATCGCCAAAACATTTTTGGTCCCGTTGGGGAAAGCTCTGACAGAGGCTGGCGTAGAAATTCGGGGGTGCCCGAAAACCTGTGAAGTCTTGCCGAATGCCAAGCCGGCGCAAGACGATGATTTCGGAAAAGAATTCCTCTCGCTCATCCTCGCAATACGGGTGGTCAAAGATATGGATCAAGCTATGGACCACATTGAGACGTATGGCTCACGCCACACCGAATCCATTTTGACGAATGACTATAGTCGAGCACTTCGGTTTCTTCGGCAAGTCGATGCAAGTGCCGTCATGGTTAACGCGTCGACCCGACTCAATGATGGGTATGAGTTTGGTCTCGGGGCAGAAATGGGGATTAGTACAACCCGGTTACATGCGCGAGGCCCAATGGGCCTGGAAGATCTGACCTGTTCCAAATATGTGGTCTATGGATCAGGGCAAATTCGGGAATAGAATTCGTCATTCGTGAAGCGTATCTCGTCTTTCGTAGAAGAATAAGTCGCTCTTCTCACATCCTTTGTGCAATGTCATAATGCACAGCCAATTCGTTCATCCTCAACAAGACCAATCTCATCCTGATGGCACATGATTCGATTATCACATCCGTTCTGAGTCAACCTGATCTTTTTCTGCTTCTAGGCAATCGTTCCTACGCAGAGGATTTTGCTAAGGCTGGAGGACGTATTCAAACTCAACCGAGTGGGCACCTAGTTTTTTATGGGCCAACTGGTCGAAGGGTACTGCTGACTGATCCCGAAGGACATCCACTTCATGAATGTGAGTGGGCTCCAGATGCACAGGGAAAAGACCGGTTCGTTTCTGCGCGCATGCAATTGGATTGGGGGCAATGGGTCGGAATCAAGCCTGGGCATTTGGTGTACGACACGCATCTCAATTTGTCATCACGACCGGGATGGGAAACGATCACCAAGGATGACTTACGCACTATGGCCGCTCGTGCGATGAATGTTTCACTGGAACAAATACAGTTTTTTTATCGTGATGAAGACATCGTGATTGACCCATCGGGGCAGGCTACCATTACTCAGCGGAAAGATGCCTTTTACATTTTACCGGATGGCTGTTTTGACCAGCCTCAATTCATGTCCTGCATGACCGCCATGCATTGGGAACAGATCGATTATCTTCCCGTCGTTGAACTCTTTCTGTCTCTTTTGCCGGGAACCGGGAGTGCGGCGTTTGAGTTAATCCGAAGCTTGTATGACGATCAGAATCCTCACCATCCCTTACCGCTTCAATACCGAGGCATTCCTCCCTATCCATCAGAAGGAGCCTTTCGTCTCTTCAGCCAGTTTTTTACACCTTGGGCCCCGGGAGGCATAGACCCGTTACGGTTGTTCTTAGATCCATCGCGGTCGGAAGAAGTCACGTGGCTACCGTCGTCTCATCCTCCACTCAGATATCTTGATCCACCGAACCATCTCGGTATAACGGTTATTCAAGGGAAAGTCGTCAAGGTTACTCAATCGACGGACCCTACCGGCCTTTCCTACTTTTTCCCAAAACCAAGAGGACTACCTCCTTGCGGACGAAGCGTTGTAACGTTCGACAAAAGCCTCATTCTTCAGGACGAAGCTCAGCGTCTTGCTGTACCAGTCAACGACACATGGGGTATTTCTGATACTTCACAGCCTCAAGACTATCCAGCTTCGGTCCCTTCTTGGCGTTCCGTCTTTCCAAATGACGTACCTCAGGTAACTGCTCTAGAAGCCTATTCAGCGGTGCTGCTATATCCCGAAGACGACCATGTGATCGGCGAGCAGGAAAGTCAGCCATTTCTCTTTGATTACGTGGATGACCTGAGAGAGGACAATCCGCAGTTACAGACCTCGATCCAATCTGCTCAACATGTTCTCATCGATGGATGTGATGCGGCTCTCAGTGCCTGCATTCAATTGGATAAAAGGAAAAATTCGACGGTGTTGTACCGGTGGGGGCACCTTGCCCAAAAGCAAGCGCAAGCCCTTTGGAATCAATGCGCACGAACACAGCAATGGGCACTTCTTTCGACCATTCAGATTTTAACGCATCAGCAACACCTTCAAGCAACGCCGGAACAGTCGTACGACCTCATCTACCGCTGGACGCCTTTTGAACTCTTTGAACAGCCAACGCTTCTGGAACAAACATTTGCTTCCTACATGAATCAACTGACTGCTGGCGGAACACTCATTATTTCAGGACTGCCTATCTTCCAGGAATATGCCAGAAAGCTTCACATGACCATGGCCTATACGGAGTATGTTCAACAGCTTCCTACCTTTCGACTTCATCAAGCCATTCTCCCCAAAGCCAAGCTTTATCAAGACCTTATGATATGTATCTTTCAAAAATAAACAATCAAAAAGCCGTATACCAGAACAGAAAATAACCGTCAAATGTTTCCCACATATCCCGATCCTAGATAGAAAATTTTAAATACCTCACATCTTAGGCCACAGATTTTTCTCGCAAACTCAGAATCATAACTATGAGGGAATGTTCAAAAAAGTCTTGGCTCATCTTCGGCCTGTTGCGCTCCCACGAACACTTCAATCTGCGAGGGACAGGGCCATGCGCAACCACGACAGGGAAATGCGAGCCAAGCCAGCAAGACCGCAGCCCTCGGCACGGTTATCTTTGGAGTAGTACCACATGACACTCATTTTTGTTGCAGAGGAACTCCCACCTGCAAGAACGATTATAGGTGCCCAAGTGACGAGCGGAGCGTACTGACAATACGTGAGCACAGCACTCTCGCGCAGCCTCTTCATACGCTGCCGAATCAACTCACTGACGCAACGCAGACCCCCTCACAGAGAACTTCGTGGCGTTTGGACGGCAAAAGGGCGAGAACGCCGCTGGAGGCTTTTTTCAACATTCCCATACACCTTGACAGGGTACGTTCTGGCGAATAGGATAGGTCAACCTTTAACACTCATCCTGTGAGGTGAGTAAGGAGAGAAAAGACCTGTGGGCCATCTGCCCTTTTAGCTGACAGAAACCTTCTCATGATTGACGTGAGGAGGTTTTTTTTTGTGCCAGATTCACAAGACTCTATACGACTATGATTCCACCCTCACACCATGAACGAACCCTGATGGATCAGCAGGAAATGGGCAGAGCATTGACACGAATCAGTCACGAGATTTTAGAACGCAATAAAGGCGCACAGGGTCTGGCCCTTGTCGGCATTCGTACAGGTGGTGTGTATTTAGCTCAACGGCTTGTTAGTCGTATTCATGATATTGAACAAAGTGATGTGCCGCTAGGGGAACTGGACATTACCCTCTATCGCGATGATCTCTCGACTCGCCGCGATCAACCAGAAGTGAAGAGGACGTTAATTCCCTTCAACATTGCAGATATGAAGATTGTGCTAGTCGACGATGTGTTGTTCACAGGACGAACAATACGTGCGGCCATGGACGCCCTGATCGACCTCGGACGGCCGGCAGAAATTCAATTAGCCGTATTGGTCGATCGAGGCCATCGGCAATTACCCATTCGTGCAACCTATGTTGGGAAAAGCGTTCCGACATCTGAAGATGAGCAAGTCCAGGTATTTTTTGATGAAGTCGGGCAAGAGGATCGAGTGGCAATCGTGACGTTGTAAATGAGACGTATGCGATGGGAATAAAAAACAAAGATTTACTGAGCTTATCCTCGCTCACACCTGATGAAATCCATCTGATTCTGGAGACGTCTGAGTCTTTCAAGGAGGTCAGTGGGCGACAGATTAAAAAAGTCCCGGCCTTACGTGGCAAAACGGTCGTGAATCTATTTTTTGAACCAAGCACTCGCACTCGAACTTCCTTTGAGCTCGCTGCCAAACGACTGAGTGCTGATGTGATTAACTTTTCACCGTCGACCAGCAGTATCGTCAAGGGCGAGACCTTACTCGATACCGCCCGAAACATTGAATCCATGCAAGCCGATATTATCGTGCTTCGTCATTCATCTCCAGGTGCAGCTGAAACGCTTTCGAAGGGTGTTCGTTCGTCTGTGATCAATGCCGGAGATGGTTGGCATGAACATCCGACCCAGGCGCTCTTAGATCTTTTCACGATTAAGGAACGTAAAAAAGAGATCCAAGGCTTGACCGTGGCCATTGTTGGCGATATTGCTCATAGTCGGGTCGCCCGTTCAAACATTTATGCCTTAACAAAACTAGGAGCGACCGTTCGAGTTGTGGCTCCCCCAACCATGATTCCGCTTCACCTCGACCGTCTCGGGGTTTCGATATTTTCGAGTTTGAGTGAAGGGTTGGAAGGGGCTGATGTGATCATTATGCTCCGTCTTCAGCTCGAACGGCTTGGCCAAGCCCTCTTGCCTAGCATACGTGAGTATGCACGGCTCTATTGTCTCACTCCAACACAGCTCAAACGTGCTAAACCGGATGTGATGGTGATGCATCCCGGACCGCTGAATCGCGGTGTCGAAATCGCGCCGGAAATTGCCGACAGTCCGTCTGCGGTCATCCTTGATCAAGTGGCCAACGGGGTGGCCGTTCGGATGGGCCTCATGTATTTACTTTCAGGGACAGGGCATGAATAAGAGATGCACCCAGAAGAACATAAACCGTACGACGATATCATTGGCGATTTCATTTCTTACTGACCTTTAATATTTCGGGATTTTCAGTTGGTGACACTATGAATGTCTTAATTTGGGGAGGAATGGTTATTGACCCTGGGCGGCATCATGAGATCAGCGATGTCTTGATTCGTGATGGGAAAATTCAGGCAATCGGGGAAAATCTGGTTGACCCTGAAAACGAGAAAGCAGAATTGCTGGTGATCAATGCCAACGGACTGGTCGTAGCTCCGGGCTTTGTCGATCTTCATGCCCATTTACGTGAACCGGGGTTTGAATATAAAGAAACCATTGAGACCGGAACAGCATCAGCCGTGGCAGGGGGGTTTACGTCTGTCTGTTGTATGCCAAATACCCAACCGGTCAATGATAGTCAAACAGTCACTGAGTTCATCTTGAGTAAGGCCAGAAAGGCGGGCAATGCTCACGTGTTTCCCATTGGAGCAATTACCAAAGGGTCCGAAGGCGCTGAACTAGCCGAGATCGGTGAACTCCATTCAGCGGGATGCGTCGCCATTTCAGATGATGGCCGTCCGGTGATGAATAGCCAAGTCATGCGGCGGGCCATGGAATATGCCAAGGCCTTTGATCTTCCCGTAGTTGACCATTGCGAATGTCTGCATCTCACTGACAGCGGCTGCATGAATGAAGGTTTTGTATCGACGGAATTAGGGATGCCGGGCATTCCAAATGCCTCAGAGGACGTCATGGTTGCACGTAATATTGCCTTGGCCGAGTTAACCGGGTCGCGGCTCCATTTGGCGCATTTGAGTACGGCGGGTTCGGTCCAACTAACTCGCCAGGCCAAAGCCAAAGGACTTCCGGTCACCGCTGAAGTCTGTCCACATCATTTCTCATTAACGGATGAGGCCACTCGAGCGTTCAATACAAATGCAAAAATGAATCCGCCTCTTCGTACGGCCCATGATGTTGAGGCCCTCAAAGCTGGTCTTGCAGATGGAACGATTGATTGTATTGCGACGGATCATGCTCCGCACGCCGCACAAGAAAAACAGCTCGAATTTGACAAAGCGCCATTTGGTATTCTGGGGTTCGAAACTGCGCTGCCATTAACCATGGCCTTGGTTGATGAGGGGGTCCTGACTCTTGAACAGGCCATAGAAAAATTAACCAGCGCTCCGGCAAAAGTCTTTAGCTTGAAAAAAGGCACATTGGAAGTTGGATGTGATGCCGATGTGGTGCTGATCGATCCTGCCTTTACGTGGGTTGTCGATCCTGCAAAATTTCACTCCAAAAGCCAGAATACGCCATTTACCGGCTGGAATGTGAAAGGGAAAGTCATCAAGACAATTGTGGGCGGAACAGTTGTCTATGAATCAAATTAAATGGTTACGCGTGAGAAGTTTCGCTGGCAATTTGTCGGATATATCTGCGAAGTCTTGGGACTGATGATTTGGGTCGGTGGTCTGCTCATGATTATCGCCGTGGTCATTCCCGCCGTGTTTAACTCCTTTGGCATGGAACAAGGTGGACGATTTTTGCGCCGCGTCTTTGATGGATATAGCCTTTTGACTCTTGGTATTCTTCTCTTTTTGGTTGTGATGGTGAGTCTTCGATATTGGCAGGCGACAGGATCATCACAGATGCTCTTTCCTGTCACTCGGACAGAAGTGATCTTGCTACTCGGAATGGCCATGACCACGAGTGTGATCATGGGCGTTGTCGGACCCAAAACAATTGCTCTTCAAGAGCAAGCCTTTGAAGCCGTGAGTGAGCTTGAAAAGAAAACCGCGTACGATCAGTTTTTTCGGATGCATATGATCTCTCGCGCCCTGTATCTTGTGAATGTCGGTTTGGCTGCCGGTTTATTAGTGTCAAAACTTCGCCGTGTCCTCGTATCATGGTATACCTCAAGAGAACACATGCAAAATATCTCATCATAATCCCGGTGACGAAGACATATATCATATGAAAAAAGCACTCTTAGCACTTGCAGATGGAACCATGTTTGAAGGAATAGCACTCGGCTATACTGGAGAGACATCGGGAGAAGTCGTTTTTAATACGGCGATGACTGGCTATCAAGAAGTGTTAACAGATCCCTCCTACAAGGGGCAGATAGTGGTCATGACCTGTTCACAGATTGGCAACTATGGAATGGCCGGCGAGGATGAGGAATCATTACGCCCGTGGGCTGAAGGATTCATTGTTCGCGAAGCCTCGCAAATCGCAAGTAATTGGCGAGCAGAAGAATCTTTTTCGAACTACATGATCCGCCAGAAGATCGTGGGAATTGAAGGCATTGACACACGGGCCCTCACTCGACACATCCGTGACCATGGCTCTCAACCAGGATTGATTTCTCACCTGACCTTGAATCCTGACGAGTTAATTGAGAAGGCTCGCCACGCTCCATCCATTGTCGGGCAAGACCTTGTATCTCACGTCACCTGTCGAGAGAGTTATTCGTGGAAAGACGGGACAGGGGCATGGCCGACGGAAATTTCAGCAGAGCCACAGCCGAGTGAAAAGACACAGTCGGTCTCCTATAAAATCGTCGTGTTTGATTTTGGCGTGAAACTAAATATTCTTCGAAGATTGGTTGATGTCGGCTGTGACGTGCATGTTGTGCCAGCCTCGACCTCTGCGGACGCGGTGAAGTCTCTGGCTCCTGATGGCATTCTGCTTTCAAATGGCCCTGGAGATCCAGATGCGGTTCCGTATGCGGTGGAAACTGTCCGGGCATTGATTGGATGGCGTCCAATTTTTGGCATTTGCCTGGGACATCAAATTCTCGGACTGGCCTTAGGAATGGAGTCACATAAATTAAAATTCGGACACCATGGGGCCAATCATCCGGTTCTCGACCTACGTACCCGAAAAGTTGAAATTACCTCACAAAATCACAATTTTTCGGTCGGGCCGCCAGGGTCGCATGACCTCGACAGTCAGGAACCAGAAATCTTTCAATCAAATTGGGGACAGGTTCAAATTACTCATCGAAGTTTAAATGATGGCTGTTGTGAAGGCATGCTCGGATTGGATACGCCGATTATGTCAACGCAGTATCATCCTGAAGCCTCACCTGGTCCACATGACTCAGCTTATCTCTTTCGCCAGTTTTTGGAAAAACTAATGCAACACCAGAAGACATGACGTACCAATATGTCCTTAAATGCTCAGCTAGGTATTTGTGCAGAAACTCATAACTTATGTGATGTATGTCGCAATCCATCAGAAGGCAAGCCTGTTACGTGTGATGAACTTTTGCAGTAGCAAGGCTGATCAGAGGGAATCCTAGGACACGGGACAGCCAAGTTTTTGATACAATTAATGTTCAGGGTATGGTTCAGTTCCATTGCCTTTTAAAAATCCTGGTTACAGACGTCCTAGTGATCGTTATCGAATTTAATGGTGTATTAGTTAAAGGAAACGCATGGTTAAATTTTTCATCATTCTCTGCCTGTGCCTCAGTTTGACGGGCTGCATTAGTCAGCCATCTCTGTTCCCATCGATTGGACCATTACAGGAGTCCAAGGTTGCGGGTGATGGCGAGCAGAAAATCGTCATGATTACGGTCGAAGGTATGCTGACATCAGCGAAACCCTCAGGGTTTGTCGATCAATTATTCGATCGTCCAAGCCTTCCAGCACGTGTCAAAGAAGAACTGACAAAAGCGGGTGAAGATGAGCAGGTGAAGGCGATTATCCTCAGGATTAACAGCCCAGGAGGCACGGTTACGTCTTCAGATATTCTTTATCACGAAATTCAGCAGTTTAAGAAAATCCATCGCATTCCAGTCATTGCATCTATTGTCGACCTCGGAACATCTGGTGGATACTACCTCGCGGCGGCGGCTGACAAAATTGTGGCACATCCTTCAACCATTACCGGAAGCATTGGCGTGATTATGGTTACCATTAATGCCGAGGGATTACTCGAGAAAATAGGGGTCGAACCTCGAGCGATCACCTCCGGACCCAATAAGTCGATGGGTGCTCCATTTCGTGCCATGACGGAAGAAGAAGAAGGGATTTTCCAAGGGGTGATTGATTCAATGTATGAACAATTCGTGACGGTTGTGAAAACCGGACGCCCAAATCTTGATGAATCAGAAATTCGACGTCTAGCCGATGGTAGAATATATACAGCGATGCAAGCAAAAGACATCGGACTCATTGACGACATTGGATACTTGGAAGATACCATTGCACTCGCCAAACAACAGGCCGGACTAAAGGAGGCGATGGTCGTCACCTACCATCGAGCTGGAGGGTATAAACATAATATTTATTCAAGCATGATGCTGGGGGGCGGAGAGATGCAAAAATTTCCAGATCTGAAACCTTCGTCTCTTCTCACGCTTTTGAATGGTAGCACCCCGCAGTTTATGTATATGTGGATGCCATGAGACGAGAAGTTTAAAGATAGAGGATCGATTATGGATAGGAAAATAGCCTCATATATCGGGGTTACGGTTTTGGTCATGCTGGGGTTTGTGCTTGATGGCTGTCAAAAGGCCCCTGGAACCGCCAGAGACCAGTTTATTTACATATCCGAAGAAAAAGAAATTGCACTAGGCTTATCAGCTTTTCGAGAAGTGCTGGCCAATGCGCCGCTCAGCACCGACCCAGACATCACGTTAATGGTCAATCGTGTGGGACGTCGTATTGCCGCCGCAGCCAACAAACCCTCGTATCACTGGGAATTTGCCGTGATTCAAGAGGACGAACAAATCAATGCGTTTGCATTACCAGGTGGAAAGGTTGCCATCTTTACTGGGCTGCTTCCGTACACCAAAACAGAGGCAGGACTTGCCACGGTGATGGCGCATGAAGTCGCGCATGCCTTACAGCGCCATGGGGCCGAGCGGTATAGTAGCGGGATCCTCGAGCAGATTGCACAAATCGGCACACTTGCAGGTGCGGCGGTGGGGGGAATCGACCCGGGCGTTGCTATCGGGGCCATGAGTGCCTATGGAGTGGGAGTTTCGTTGCCCAACTCGCGTAAACAAGAATCAGAAGCCGATTATATAGGCCTACAACTGATGGCCAAAGCCGGCTACGATCCGCGTGAGGCTGTGCCATTTTGGGAACGGATGAGTGGATGTCCACGGAAAATGATTGGGAAATTTTGCTTTCGATCAAATGCGGCAGTCCCGGAATTTCTTTCAACCCATCCATCGGATGTCACACGAATTAACCAGATCGAAGCCTGGCTACCGAGGGCGCTGGAATATTATCATCCTGACAACCCTGAGACACAAACAGACAGTGACATTGAACGTAAATCGAAAAACCTTCAAGACTCACGACTCTAACTTATATGCCACGACGAACTGATCTTCACCGAATACTGCTTATAGGCTCTGGCCCCATTGTGATTGGCCAAGGTTGCGAGTTTGACTATTCCGGGACACAAGCCTGCAAAGCGTTAAAAGAAGAAGGCTTTGAAGTCATTCTGATCAACAGTAATCCAGCCACGATCATGACCGACCCGGACCTTGCGGATCGAACCTATATCGAACCCATTACCTGTGAAGTGGTCGAACGCATTTTAGAGCGTGATCGTCCGGATGCTTTGCTGCCAACAATGGGAGGGCAAACGGCACTCAATCTGACCGTTGAATTATTTCAAAAAGGTGTATTAGAAAAATACGGAGTCCAAACCATCGGTGCGTCCTATGATGCCATTCAGAAAGCGGAAGACCGCGAACTTTTCAAAGAAATCATCCAACGTATTGGCCTCAAAGTTCCTCTAAGCGGATCCATTCGCTCTCGACACGAAGCGATTCAACTCATAGAAACGATTGGATTTCCGGCCATCGTCCGTCCATCCTTCACCCTTGGCGGAGCCGGTGGAAATATCGCGTATAATCGCGAGGAATATGAACAATTTGTTGAATGGGCACTTGTGACAAGCCCGGTGAAACAGGCTCTGATCGAACAGTCACTGATCGGGTGGAAAGAATATGAATTAGAGGTCATGCGTGACCTGAAGGATAATGTCGTCATCGTGTGTCCAATTGAAAACTTTGATGCCATGGGTGTGCATACGGGAGACAGCATTACTGTGGCCCCGGCCATGACTTTGACCGACAAAGAGTATCAACGAATGCGAAATGCTGCGGTTCGCATTATTCGAGAAATCGGTGTGGAGACGGGTGGGTCCAATATTCAATTTGCCGTCAATCCGAAAACCGGTGATCAAATCGTCATTGAGATGAATCCGCGAGTATCGCGAAGTTCTGCCTTAGCATCGAAAGCGACCGGTTTTCCCATTGCGAAAATTGCCGCAAAGCTTGCGGTCGGCTACACCCTTGATGAAATCACTAATGACATCACCAGGGTCACGAAGGCGTCATTTGAACCAACAATTGATTATGTGGTGGTCAAAATTCCTCGGTTTACCTTCGAAAAATTTGAAGGAAGCGATCCAACACTGACGACACATATGAAGTCTGTCGGTGAAGCGATGGCGCTTGGGGCAACATTTAAAGAAGCCCTCCAAAAAGCTATTCGTTCTTTGGAAACTGACCGGTTCGGGCTCTGTTCATTATATGGATTGGATGGACTCTATCAAACGAATCAATCAGCTCAGACGGATCAAGAAGTGATGACAGAGATTCGTGCTGCACTGCAAACTCCAACCGCTGATCGCCTGTGGCAGATAGCTGATGGATTCCGAGTTGGCTTGTCCGCTGATGAACTCTATGCCATCACGCATATTGATCCATGGTTCCTTGAAGAAATTCGTCAGCTCTTGGAGCTTGAATGTGACATTGTTCACACGCGCCCTTCAATCACGGCGGATCTGTACAAACGAGCGAAGCAACTGGGATTTGCGGACGAGCGCCTCATCCAGCTGCTGAAGCAACCATTGGAAGCGGTTCAAGCATTAGCTCGCCAACCCGATTCGCCTCTTCGTGTCACGTATAAGCGCGTCGATACATGCGCAGCAGAGTTTGAGGCCCACACCCCCTACCTCTACTCAAGTTATGGAACGGCCTGTGAATCGCGATCCACGGATCGAAAGAAAGTGATTATATTAGGTGGCGGTCCAAACCGAATTGGGCAAGGGATTGAGTTTGATTATTGTTGTGTGCATTCTGCCATGGCTCTTCAAGCAGAAGGCATTGAAACGATCATGGTCAACTGCAATCCTGAAACAGTAAGCACGGATTACGACATTTCAGACCGTCTCTATTTCGAACCGCTGACCATGGAGGATGTGTCACACATTCTCGAAGTTGAAAACCCCTTTGGCATCATCGTGCAATTTGGCGGGCAAACACCGTTAAAACTCTCATGGTCGTTAGACAAAATTGGCGCCCCGATTTTGGGAACCAGCCCAGATGCCATTGATCGGGCGGAAGATCGAAAACGATTCGGTGCGTTAATCAATGAATTGAACTTACGACAACCGAGAAGCGGGATGGCTCAGAGTCACGAGGAAGCCCATCATATTGCGGAAACTATTCAGTATCCAGTCATGGCGAGACCCTCCTATGTGTTAGGTGGTCGTGCGATGCAGATCATTTACGATGCCGACTCGCTTGCTCGATATCTCCATATGCATGCCTTCAATCTTGAACAACACCCTTTATTGATTGATCACTATCTGGATGGAGCTATTGAAGTTGATGTCGATGCGATATCTGACGGTCAACAGGTGGTGGTTGCCGGCATTATGGAACATGTCGAAATGGCTGGGATTCATTCCGGAGATTCCGCTTGCTCCTTACCACCATACTCGTTAAAACCTGCAATCATTGAGGAAATTACAATACAGACCATTGCGTTGGCGAAGTCGCTGAATGTTATTGGACTCATGAATATCCAATTTGCCGTTCAGGATGATCAGGTTTTTGTCTTAGAAGTCAATCCTCGTGCATCACGTACGATCCCATTTGTCAGTAAGACCATCGGGGTGCCATTAGCAAAGCTCGCGACCAAGGTCATGCTGGGACAAACCTTAGCAGAATTACAATTTACTGACACTCCAAGGCTAACACATATGTCGGTGAAAGAGGCGGTGTTCCCTTTCACGAAACTCGGTGTCGTAGATGTATTGTTAGGTCCTGAGATGCGTTCGACCGGGGAGGTCATGGGCATCGATGGTGATTTTGGTTGGGCCTTTGCCAAATCTCAGGCCGCGGCAGGAAATTCTCTTCCCAAATCTGGAATTGTTCTATTAAGTGTCAAAGACAGTGATAAGGCTGGAACTTTAGAGATTGCACAACGGTTATGTCGATTGGGCTTTACGCTTCAAGCGACCAACGGAACAGCCACTTTTTTACGAGAACATGATATTGCAGTAGAGTCCGTCAATAAGATCAAAGAAGGTCGGCCACATATTGTCGATGTCATTAAGAATGGTCAAATATGCGTCGTCGTGAACACGGTCGGGAGTGCGTCTTCACAGGATGATTCAGCCCCCATTCGAAAGGAGGCGCTCTATCAGGGTATCCCGTATTTCACCACCATTCCCGCAGCCAAGGCGGCAGTCTTAGGCATTGAAGCGATGCGAAAAGGTAAACTCAGAGTTCGTCCACTTCAAGAATATCAAGCCGCATTAAAGGGTACTCATTTATGAAAATTCCTATGACTCCTAGAGGCTATGAAGCCCTAAAGGATGAGTTAAATCGTATTCGGAAAGAAGATCGTCCTAAAAACATCCAAGCCATTGCCGAGGCGCGGGAACATGGTGACCTTCGCGAAAATGCTGAATATAAAGCCGCAAAAGAGGAACAGCAGTTCATTGCCACGCGGATTGCCGAAATTGAATATAAATTAAGTGAAGCGGAGGTCATCGAGGTCACATCGGGGCCAAGCGACACCGTCGTGTTCGGCGCCACAGTTCAACTCGTGGAGATTGAATCAAACGAAGAAAAGCAGTATCGGCTTGTCGGCCTCGAAGAGGCAGACCTCAAATCGGGAAGTATCTCCGTTCAATCCCCCATTGGCCGCGGCTTAATAGGACATAAGGTCGGCGATATCGTTGAAATCAAACGTCCTGCGGGGACCGTCGAATACGAAATTCAAAAAATTTGGTTTGAGGAGATCTAACATGGCATCGGCAACATCACTGATTACCCTTTTAACAGATTTCGGCCATCGCGACTATTTTGTGCCAAGCATGAAAGGGGTGATGTATGGCATTAACTCGCAAGTACGAATGGTTGATTTGTCGCATGACATTACGCCTCACGGAGTAGAGGAGGCCGCATTCCATCTTAAGTCGTGTTATCACTACTTCCCGGATGGGACCATTCATGTTGTCGTCGTCGATCCAGGCGTGGGCAGTGCTCGTCGAGCCATTTTGGTCTCCACCTCACGATACTTTTTCCTCGCACCGGATAATGGAGTCTTGAGTTATATTTTTGAAGAAGAACGGTCCGTCGAAGTTCGCGCGATTGAAAATAAACAATACCGACTGGATTCGGAAGGGGCAACATTTGATGGGCGTGATTTATTTTCGCCTGCTGCTGCCTGGCTCACGAAAGGGCAAATGCCGGGATCTTACGGACCGCTTATACATGATTACGTCACGCTTCCCAATTCTGAACCCAAAATGGAAAATGGAAAGTTAGTTGGTAAGGTTGTGTATATCGACCACTTTGGCAATCTCATATCAAATATTACACCAACTGACCTTGAGACCTTTCGTTCCGTGACAAAGCAGGAAATTCAAGGCATTCAGTTAGGCGATGTCACCATAAAAGGGATGAAAACGCATTATGCCGAAGGGGCCTTGGGCATGCCTGAGGCACTCATCAACAGCAATGCACAACTGGAGGTCTTCATCAAGCAAGGTCATGCCGCCAATAGTTGTCACGGGACAGTCGGCCAACGAATTGAAGTACGCTAACGACAGTACAGATCGTGGCGCGCGCATGCGTCTCTTCTCACTGACAATATTTCTGTTTATTTTTTCTAAATTATTCTAACGTTCAACTCATAGACCTCTTCGTGTCTCCGTCATTTCAGTGGGAGAAAAGGTTCAATTGAGGAGATGATAAAGGCATAAAGACAGGTTATGAAAAAACGTCGTTCACCCCACACATCCACGCCTCCAACCATAAAGGGATTTTCCCCAGGATTTGCAACTCTCGGTCTTGAAGCGGCACTCCTCACCACGCTTGAGACCCTCGGCTACGAAGAACCTACACCTATTCAACAAGAAGCCGTTCCTCCGCTTTTAGCCGGACGGGACCTCCTCGGTCGTGCGGCAACAGGAACCGGGAAAACGGCAGCTTTCACACTGCCTCTCCTTCAACGATTGGCTCATGCTCAACGACAGCAACATCCCTTTGCACTGATTCTGGTTCCCACACGGGAGTTAGCCATACAAGTCAGCGAAGCCGTTCAGCGTTATGGGAAAGAGCAGCATGTGACGATCCTTGCCGTCTATGGAGGTCAAGCCATTCGACCACAACTGGTTGAACTGAAACGTGGCGTCGATGTCGTAGTCGCGACGCCAGGCCGGGCGTTGGATCATATTCGACGCAAGACTCTTCAGCTCAAAGACCTGAAAATTGTCGTCCTGGACGAAGCCGATGAAATGCTCAATATGGGGTTCGCAGAAGATCTGGACGCCATTCTTCAGCAAACACCGGCAGAGAGGCAAACCGCATTGTTCTCTGCCACCATGCCAGCCCGAATTGCATCCATTGCACGACGTCATTTACAAGATCCGGTTGAAATTAGGATCGAAAAAGAAGAAGTCAAAACCGGGGCGGTTCCCCGTGTACATCAGATTGGCTATCTGGTTTCCAGACAATACAAAATTGCTGCCCTTGCGAGAACCTTAGAGATGGACAGCCCAAAGTCGGCACTCGTCTTTTGCCGAACCCGCCTGGAAGTTGATGAACTCACCTCTAAACTGAATAGTCGTGGCTATCAAAGTGAAGGTCTTCACGGGGGCATGAGTCAGGTCCAACGAGACCGCGTCATGAACTCGTTCCGCTCGGGAAAAACTGAACTGCTCGTGGCCACCGATGTCGCCGCACGCGGGTTAGATATTTCACACGTGTCACATGTTATGAATTACGATGTGCCGTCTTCACCCGAAGCTTATGTTCATCGCATCGGACGAACTGGCCGGGCAGGACGTGCCGGTACCGCCATTACGTTCATCGAACCGCGCGAGCGCTGGTTACTGCAGAACATCGAACGACGTACCAAAACAACAATCGAAATGGCATCGCTTCCAACGGTAGCCGACCTCCAAGCCAAACGATTGGAACGCATTGAGAGCTCAATTCAAGAGACTCTCAAAGCCAAACGTTTTGATCAATTTACAAGCATTGTCAACACACTCACCGAAAAGTTTGATCTAGTAGATGTGGCCGCTGCTGCGATTCAACTGGCTGCAGGATTGAAGAAGGGAGAACAACAGGACGAAGAGATCCCTTCTCTATCAGGCCACGCTCACGATGTTCCGCAGAGATCTCGACGCGGGAGACGAGAGATGCCGGACCGCCCTCGCACTGAAAAGCCGCGGGGAAGATCAGAAAGATCCGTCGGTAGACGAGATCGTACGGTTCGATCAACCGGCATGGTCACATTGCAATTTGGTGCAGGTCGAGCAGCAGGCATTCGACCAGGAGATCTTGTCGGGGCGATTGCCAATGAAGCCAAGTTAAATTCGAATGTAATCGGTCCGATTAAAATTTCAGAACAATCTTCACAAGTGAAAGTTCCGGAAGAACTAGCCAAGGGCATTATTAGGGCGTTCGGTCGCACACGACTAAAAGGCCAGAAGGTCACGGTCCGGCTCAATCGAGAATAATACGGACCCTTCAAATCTCTTAGCTAACGAATAATTTTTGCTGGGTTTCTCACTGCTCAGTGCATACAATCAAGCTATGACTCCGTTCTTTGTTAGAATCGTACTCAAAGTTCTCATATAAAGAAGACCATTCGACGAGATGTATTTTTCCAATACCGATATAAAAAAGACTCTCGAAGACTTTCTCCTTGAGAACAATATGTTGACATACGACAGCTTCGTCGGACGAGTCTATAACTTTTGTCGATCACTGGGTTTTGAACCGGGGAAAATTTTACCATCTCGGGCTTTCTGTTCTGACGAAAACCAGGGGTATCCCATTATTCTTATTGCCAAGCATTTCGGCACCTTTCCCTTTAATCACGGACGGGTCGGAGGAACGGTTTCTACCGATCGACATGGGCCTCATGCCGAGCACGGAAAAGATTTACTGATCATTCATGCGAGCCATGTGGGATACGATCCGTCCAGCCGTATCTTTGGGACCTATCATCGGAGACACACGGAAGATTGCGAAAAAACTCCTTCCTGTGGAAAAATCTATGATGTGCTTGAATGGTATCTCAAGCAATATACATTTGCGAATGACAATATCTTTCTGGACCGTCATGGGAAAGATTTACGTGTCACGATCGACAATCAAATCTTAAATGAAGATAAGACCGATGGCTTGTTTCTCAACATGGAGAAAATTGTAGGAACTCAACGGCCTGGGGAGTTTCGACCAATCAAGTCCTATAGCACATCGCAATGTTACTCTGCCTCTCAAGAATTTTGTGAACTCATGGGAGTCGCGACATGGTCGAGTCACGAACGTCGATCTATAGGAAATAAACTTCTTCCTGAATTATTTAATTTTAAATGGCACAGTGCTGGAGACTCTGAAACTCATGGGCTTCTTGAAGAAAATCTCTTACGCCCGATGCCTTGGATTGTGTCCTCACCATATCCTCTCTTAACAGCCGCTCAAGCAAATATCCAGGTCGAATTTGACCGTTCTTTTCGTACATTAGTGAATGCCGACGGCTATCATGGCAAACGAGTGGTGTTTATTTCCTGCTTGAATATTGACATTTCTCCTTCTGAAGACATCTTGTTTCCATTAACAAAGACGGTACCTTGGGCAGCTTTTATTCAACATGAAAATGGTTCTTCAGTTGTATTAGAACAGCAAGACCTTATGAATAGACTACTTGAGCAATCTCAAGACAATCCTGATGAAGTTGACCTAGAGCATGAAATTCAAAATATGAAAGACACCCAGGAAATTAAAATTGCAAAAGTATAAATCTGAATACATGATTGAGCTTCAGATTTCAGCCGGATGTTTCCATCATCGGCATATTAAATTCTTTGAAGTTGGTCGACGATGGAATCAACCTTTTTATCCATATTGAACATTGAAACCTTACACGTGAAAATGCTGCAAAAGTCTAATAACATGACGAATCAAACCTGGCCAACCTTCCAGATGAGTACAAGCTGCTCTCTTGTCTGCTCATTACCAAAAAAATGATTGACGGAAAAAACTACTACCAAATTCTCGGCGTTCCCGAAGATGCACTCCTTAAGGAAGTACAGAGTGCCTGGCGAAAGTTTGTCAAAGAAAATCATGAAGATCTTGTGCCGCAATGGGAACGTCAAGCCGCAAAAGAACGGATGTTCATCATCAATGAAGCCTATGCGGTACTCAGCAACGAAGACAAACGTGCGGATTACGATAATGCGAATATGTTTAATGGTGGATCAAAAATCGAGCTGGTCAGGAGTCGAGTCAGAAAGGCGAAAGAAATTATACAACGCGATTGCACACTGATTACCAGAGAAGATATCCAAACAATTGAATCGATCATTGACTACTTAGATAGAAAAGTTCAGGAATCCTGTTTTAATCGAATGATTGATCTTCTCAGTACACGTCCAGAAATGGCGAAAAGTATCGTTTCTCTCGCATTTGATGAACAACTGTTGAACGTAAAGACCAAGTTATTTGAAACACTCCTACAAACAGCGCAATACGCAATTACCTACGAAAAAGTCTATCTCTATGGAGAAGAGATTATTGGGGTCAATGAAAAAGAGGAAAAGGAAAGAAATTATAATCAATTGGCACGAGTTTTGTGCCACAGGTCTGATTTGGGCAAATACTTTGTGTTTCCGGCATTTCAAGAGCAAGTCTCCGGCTGTGAAAGTAACTTGCTTCGAACGTTATTAGAATTTACACCGGGGGTCATGACTCAGGATGATTTTAATCACTATGTTGATTCAGTCAACGGCATTCGTTGGGTGATTCATAGCCAGCTCAGAAGCTATAACGAACAGGCCATCGCCTGGATTCTCAAAGCCCGCCCAGATCTTTCCAGAAAACCTGCCAAGAAAAAAGCTCCCAAAGAATTACCCTTTCCACTACGGTCTCACCCAACCAACGAGTCAACAGTTTCATAGACAATCGACCGAAAGATAAGGAATCGCCTCCCGATGGCTTAGGATGCTGACCTCGTATTCAAAAGAAATTCATGACCAACCCAGACTGTGGTCTACTTCCTACAAAGAACAGAAATCATTCAACGTCTCGTTTTACAATATCTCTACGCTTTCCCAACTACTTAGGATTTGAACTGGAGTTTTACTTCCTGAAGCGTATCCTCCATGAAGGCATGTTCTATTCGTTGAGCAACCCATTGAACCACGAAAACCGTCACGATGCTCGATGTTTTCGACACAGAGGAGTAGATATTTCTAGCTTACTATTCCCTATTGTGTGTGAGGACTGTAGGCCTATATGATTGACTCGTCTCTTGATGTTTATGGAAAATTTTGAGATATTCGTTTATAGTCTTTTTCATCTTGAATCCTTTCTTTTTTATATCGAGTTAATAAGTCATCGGTATGCATAATTTTATGACTCGGTTCTCAGAGGCCTAATCTTTCATAAAGAGTAGAGGGTAATTTCATTCATATGAAAGATACTGACGAACATGCTCGCCACATGCTGGCAGACAAGTTGAAGTTTCTCGAATCCAAAATTCTCAAAGAACTGACCACAAACTGTTGTTTTCACCCATCGATACTCCAGGAATATGGGGAGCTGGGGAAATCCCACTGTGAAAAGGATTTGCACTATCATTTATCATTTTTAAGAAATGCTATTGAATTTGGAGATACGACTTCGTTCCAACATTACGTACAGTGGACAGGCAATGTATTGAAGTCACGGAATATTGCTCATGAGACTATTGAAGTATTTTTTAATCAACTGGCGACTGTCTTGGCTACCCACCTATCCGAGCCAGAAAAGAAGATGGTACGCCCCTTCTTTCGGAAACCTGATCCAGAATTTCTTCCAAGCAACAATCATTCCTCATCCACTTCGACATCACCGCTTGTCATACATCAAGAAGTCTTTCTTCAGGCCCTGCTAGTTGGAGATCGCCATGCCGCAAAAACGGTGGCGCTTGAAGTGTTAGCGAACGGGTTCTCGCTTCTTGACCTGTACATAGAAGTCTTTCAGCAATCCTTATATACCATTGGCCATTTATGGGAAGTCAATCGTATTTCAGTGGCACAAGAACATGTGGCGACTGCGATCACCCAGTATATCATGGCACAAATATTTCAGAGTGGGAAGTCTGTGGCCGTCTCTCTCAAGAAAGGCATTATCACGGGAGTGGAAGGAGAGTTTCATCAAGTCGGCGCGCGTATGGTTGCCGATATACTTGAAGCACATGGGTGGGATATTCAGTTTTTGGGTAGCAATTTGCCTCAAAAATCTATTCTTCAGATGGTTCAGGAATATCGACCTGCACTTGTGGGGATTTCTGTCACCATGTTTGTGAACTTAGCCCCTGTCAAAGACCTCATTGGAGAAATTCGAAGATGTGCATCAGATCATGGAACACCCCGTGTTTTGGTAGGCGGATCCGCATTTCGGTTACGGCCGACTGTATATCGTGAAATCGGCGCCGATGGATTTGCCTCTGATCTACGGACCTTACTGACCAGTTTATGAAATTAGATATCCTGTATGGTGTTAGTCATCTCACGATTTAAAGTTGCAAATGGACTCGAGCCAGAGGTGATGGAAGCCTTTGGAAAGCGTCCAGGCTTGGTTGAAAGCGTGCCGGGTTTTCTGGGTATGGAAGTCTTTACCGCGTCCGGAGACACCAGTATGTTTCATTTAGTCACGCGTTGGATTGATCGTGAGACATTCCACGCATGGCATAAAAGTCCCGAGCACCATCTTTCCCACGGAATACTTCCCAGTGGTCTGAAGCTTGATCCGGCCTTTACGCAGATCCTTGAACTACACCGTCTTTCTAATAGTCCAACGCATCAGCACACCCTCCAGGAGTCCATATTCGATTCTTCGTTACTGCTGGAGTCATTTCTCATGAGTACAGAATCCGTTGTCTTTTGTATTGTTGATGCGAAGGGATATCTGCAGATTTACAACGATGCCATGATTGCATTATTGAAAACTACAGAGAAAGAATTGAAGAGAACCAGGCTGTGGGACTTTTTAACCATTTCCGACCAGGACAGACTTCAACGCCTTCTTGATTCCGAACGTTATATCTTGAAAGAACGACTCCGTCTGAATTTTGTGGATTCTTTAACAATGCCTCACACGTTCGACTGTTTGATTCAGAGACAATCGTCTGATTCTTTTACTCTTATTGGGGAAGAGCCGCAAACCTCGAACCAAAACGCACTTGAAGAACTCATGAGTATTCAGAATGAGTTGACCGTCACGATGCGAAAGAAAGAGAAGATCTCCGGAAAGTTATCACAAGTGAACCGGCAATTAGATCATGATTTGGAAGATCGAACGAAGGAATTAACCGAATATCAAGACAAGTTACGTTCGACCTTACTGGAGTTATCACTGGTCCAAGATCGTGAACGAAAAAAAATAGCGAATGATTTGCATGATTTTCTCGCCCAATTGCTTGTCACCTGTAAACTTAAGTTGAATCAAATTGATCAAAAAACCATGCCTCCGCAGCCTTCTCATATGCTGAAAAATGTCGAGGAAATAATCGATCAATCCTTGCTTTACACTCGAACACTCATCTCCGAACTCTATCCAACATCTTTACAACATCTGGGGTTGTTCCAAACGCTGCGTTGGTTAGCAAAAGATATGCAGCGTTTTGGGTTAATCGTGTCGATCCCTGAAGACATTCCATCGGTGCAGATATCAGAACACAAGAGAATCATGATCTATAAGTCAGTTCGGGAGGTCCTATTCAATGTCCTGAAACATGCTGAAGTCAACGAAGCCTCAATCCATTGGATATGTGAATCGGAATGCAAATTTCTTATTCGAATCACCGATGCCGGAAAAGGGTTTGATCCGCACAATATGGATCGTGAACAGGAACCTGGACATCTTGGACTATTTTTTTATCAAGAACAGATAAAATCATTGCAAGGGCAACTCGACGTGCTTTCCGCTCCGGACAGTGGCACGACTGTAACAATAAACTTTGAGAACACTTCTCACAGACTGACATGATGGTCAAATATCGTGGAGAGATGATCGAATTAACCCTTATTCGAATACGCTGAACAAATCGCCGTATGAATTTCCTCGATCGTTCCGTTTTTATTCAAGTATTGCACAGCACCAGCTTCAAGGACGGCCTTGATCATGGTCTGTTCATGATTGATAGAGAGTCCGAGTATTTTGATATGCGGCGATTGGTGAAAAATTTGTCGTGTGGCTTCAATGCCATTCATCTTGGGCATATTGATGTCCATGATGATCACATCCGGCTGTAGGTGTAGACTCAGCCTGACGGCAACTTCCCCGTTTTCGGCTTCTCCCACTATTTCCAGATCAGAATATGTTTTGAGAGCTCTCAGCAGTTCATTTCTGACGAGCGTATTATCGTCAACCACAAGGACACGAATGCGATCCGACACGGAAGTTTTCAATGAAGACAGAAGCGATTGGCCATGGGGGACAGCCGCTTCAAGAATAGTCGTGTTGGAATGGTTGGTCGTGGCTGACGCTGGTGTGGAGGGGGCGATGGGTAATACGAGTACGACACGTGTGCCGTGACCCTCTTTTGAAAAAATATCAACGAATCCATTTAGCGCTTCAATCCGTTCCTCTACGGCAAACAATCCTAGATGACCGGGATCGAGAGCTCGTTGCATGGCATTCGGACCCAATCCCGTTCCACGATCTTCCACCGTCACATGAATTTCATCTTCATTGGGTGTTGTCACGTTGATGGTCGCTTGATCGACATTTGCATGTTTAAGCACATTAAAAAGCAATTCCCTGATCGATTGAAACAGGGCCACAGCGTGACCTTCAGGCAGGAAAATTCTGTCGTCCGATGTCGAAAGTGTGACCAACAGCCCATGCTTTTTCATCTGTTCCGATAGCAACTCCAAGGGCTGAATCAGGCCTTTTTCCTGAAAATTTGGAGGTTTTAGCTCAGATATGGTGGTTCGAGAATAGGTCAAAGCTTGTTCAAAGACATGATCAATCTCATAAACAATCTGTTCGACTTCTGGAGATTGGTCTAACAGGGGTTTGGCCTGACTTAGCTTCATCCGACCAACGACTAATAATTGGGCGAGATAATCATGTAAATCATTAGCGAGCTTGGCTCGCTCACGCAGTTCGGTCAAACTGAGCTGAGAGGCAAGGGAACGTAATCGATTTTGAGAAGAAACCAATTCACGTGTTCGTTCTTCTATCCGGACTTCTAAGGTGTCCTTCCATTCGTTTAATTGCCTTTCCTTTTCTTTTCGTTCGGTGATGTTTCGGCTTACAGTGGCAAGACCAATGGTGTTTCCTTCGATATCCTGCAGTTGAAAGATGTTGCAGAGCATCCATATGCCCTGGTTTGTCTTAAAATGACGGAACCGAATCTCCGTTTCACCTCGTCCTTCTCGCAACACTTGTGGGATAAATTCATTGAGAATAAATGGATGATCGTCAGGGAAATAAAAGTCTTTTACAAATTTCAGTTGTGCTTCATTTACCGTGTCAAGACCGACCATTGACAACCCAGCAGAATTAATAAAGATCGGCCTGTATTGTAAGTCTGCCATGCCAATAAAGTCGGTGCTATTTTCGACTAAAGAAATGAATTTGTGTGTTTCTGAGGAAGCTTCTCTTCTCAGTCGTTGTAATTTTAAGTTTCCGTCAACTCTTGCTTTCAATTCTCGTGCGCTGAAGGGCTTCACCAGATAATCATCAGCCCCCCGTTCTAGTGCGTCCACCCGTGATTCTTCTCCTGCTCGGGCTGTAAGAAGAATGACTGGAATCGTTCGCACGGAAGCATCATTTCGCAATTTTTCCAAGAGCTCGAACCCATCGAGATGTGGCATCATCACATCAGATATGATCAGATCAAACGGGTGTTTCATGATCGCAGCGAGTGCAGATTTTCCATCTGTAACGATAGTGACATCGAATTCTGTCGATAAGATACGTGACACGTAAGTGCACATGTCTGCATTGTCATCCGCAAGAAGGATTTGTGGGCGAGATGCCTCCATTTTAGTATGATTTTCATTCTTTCCTGATGAGAGATTTATCTTTGAAAGTCGTTCGTTTATCTCCCCTTTTCTCTTCGTCTCGGAGCGTCTCTCAGAAGGCAGCCACTGCAGCGCTTCCTCGACAAATGATGAGGAAGCGTTTGAGACTTTAGGTGTCGAAGCGCTGCTGGCAGACTGAATACAATCAGTTGGTAAATGCTCAGTCGACAGGGGAATAGTCACGAAAAACGAGCTTCCGTCATTCAGCCTGCTTTCGACTCTGATGGTCCCGCCATGGAGTTTGACCAGTTCTTTCACCAGTGAGAGTCCAATACCAGTTCCTTCGTGCGTGCGGCTCTGGACGTTTTCACCTCGATGAAAACGATCGAATACCTGGTTTATTTCGTTAGGAGGGATACCCACGCCGGTATCCTGGATACACAGTTCAACTTGTTGGCCAATCTGCCGCAACGTCACCGTAATGATTCCCTCAAATGTAAACTTAAAGGCGTTTGACAACAGATTTAAAACGATTTTTTCCCATTTTTCTCTATCGACGAAGACCGATTCCTGAAGAGGCGGGCAATCGACAAGCAATTGCAGCCCAGCTTGTTCGGTCGCAGAACGAAACGAACTCGCAAGATCTTCCGTGTAGGCCGCGAGATCCGTTGGTTCGTAGGATGCGTGGAGGTGCCCTGCTTCAATTCGAGAAAATTCTAAGAGACTATTGACCAACCGCAAGAGTCGTAATCCATTGCGTGAGACGCCCTGCAACAGACTCCGTGTGGATGAGGAAATCGTGTCATCATTTTTGTCGAGTAATTCTTCAACCGGCCCTAACATGAGGGTGAGCGGTGTGCGAAATTCGTGGCTCACGTTACTGAAAAATGCCGTTTTGGCTCTATCTAATTCAGCCAGCATCTCCGCCCGTTTGTACTCCAGTTCGTAAGACCGAGCCTTGCCGAGTATATTCGATACGGCCTCTCCCAACATTTCATAAAAGGTATGATACGCTTCATCCCAGGGTCGTCTGGAACTAATTCCGGTAATAAGAAACCCAAAGGGTTTCGTCATGCCTGGCAATAGGATTTGCTGTATCACCGCAGATCCTGGGGGTTCCTTATAGGGTCCAATAGCTATCGATCCATATCGTGGAATAAGATCGTCGATTAAGATGAAGTTTTGCTGAAGGGTCTTTGCCAGTGGCCACACGGCATTAGTCGATGTCCTGAGGTCCTGGCTTTTGGGCCGAAGGTCCCGCCTTTTGTCCAGTCCGTAGCATTGCACTAATCGTGCCTCCTTGCCATCGTTTTTCAATCGATAGAACAACGCAAACGGCACATCGAGGAAACTCTCTTTCAGGGTGTCCATAAGCGAGTGCAAGGCACTTTTCGTCGAGCTGGCGTTGGTATTTCGATCAGTCAGGTTTCGCAAAATCCTTAGGCGGCGTTCAGCCAGAGACTGTTGCGTCAGTTCTGTGACTGGATGAAATAAACCGCCCACACCTCCGGACTCATCCTGAATCGGACTAAATGAAAAAGTAAAAAAGGTTTCTTCAAGATATCCCAGACGATCAAGAAACATTCGTTGATTGACGAGAAAGCAGGTTTCGCCCTTGCTAGCTCTCTCGAACGCTTCTCCTATGACAGGCCATGCCGAAAACCAGCATTCTTTAAAGTCCTGGCCCATTGAGTAGGGATGTTTGTCTGCACAAATTGGCCAATATCCGTCATTATAGATCTGTATCCGCTGCGGTCCCCATGCGATGGAAATAGGAAAGTTTGAGGCTATGCAAAGACTGACGGTGGTTCGTAAACTTTGCGGCCAGGCATTAATGGACCCCAGAGGAGTTGTTGCCCAATTTTTATTCCTGACAACCTCTCCCATATGACCGCCGCCCGACAACCAACTGGGTGACTTGTTCACATTGTCGTCATTTGATTGTGTATCGTGTCCATTCATGGTGTTTTTTAGTGTTTGTTGTAAGGAAATTTATAGAATACCCCCAAAACATACTTGAATTAGCGTTATGAAGCCAAGAGATTGAATATTGCGTGTCTTTCCGAGATGACGATTTTTTTGCATTCTCCAAAGTAACCGGCGAAACGGCTTGTGAATGTTGAAGATTGCGGAAGAGTGGCATACACCTATGGATGTGGTTCTACCCAAGCTCTTGAGGCCGAGGGTGTCGAGTGATTCGCTACACTTGCAGACGAGCGAGGTGAGCAGGGACGAGCCCTCAAGGTTGGGAAGAGCCCCCTCACCCGAACGAACCATTTAATGCCACAATCAACGCATTTCCCTGAAAATTCAGAGATCTCAACTCAGATATCATGGTTCGAGCATCGATCAAGGCCTGTTCAAAAACAAAGTCAAGGTCTTGGGTAATCTCTGTTCGTCTCTTAGTCCCATGAATCGAGACCGCTATAAGACTGACGGACTCAGGCATAGCAACTCTCGAGACAGTGAATCTTTGGAATCAGCAAGGAAACAGGAGCCGTAGTATCAACACAATAAATCGTCTGTAGAACTTTTTTGTTTTGCAATTGCTTTATGTCATGGAAACCCTTGATGAATATGAGCCCAAGTTTCGTCAAGCCGTTTATCCAAAACGAAAAATACGACATTAGATAGTGGTAGGCCCTTTGTCGTTCATACGCCTTTGCTAAGAAGGCCTAGATTTCTCTTGTCGTCTACTATCCAGCCTCCCAACTGCCAACCTCATTAACTGAGATCTGAAAAACAACATTATCGAACCTTCGGGTATTGAGGTTTCCATTCACGTCGTTACCAGAATCAACTCCTCCGCCATTTTGATTTTCATCAAATTCAGGAAAAACACGTTAGCGGCGGTACTGGTCTGAAAAAATTTAAAACCAAAAGCACTTTGAACGACAAAATATCTTGCTGACCGTGTCTGAGTGAGTTTCAACCCTTGCTCAAAGACGATCGCCAACACGAATAGTGGGATTCGTTGTGTTCCCATACGCCGACTCCGTTTTTTTACAAGATGAAGTCATATGTTGAATCTCAAAAGGCAGTATCGATCATAAATGTGTCCTATTGCGCAGTAACAAGCTATTTTTTAACACTGTCGTTACCTGAAAGTTTTCCTCTTCGTGCTAGCTACTCACTCTCCGCAATGGAATGGGAAAAGTCTATCGACAATCTTACCGTGTCGGCGTGACATCCTATCTTCAACCATCGTGCCTAAGGGACACTTTCTGGTTAAGCGTGACCCGAAAATCACCGAATAAGAACACATACGTTCAGCAAAATCAGGGAAAGATCTCATTTCCCAATCCTCAACATTTCTTACATTAATGAATCAGATTGAGGATCACGAAATCATATGCCGTCGTGCTTTTAGCAAGAACGGTTGAAGGAGAGCAGGATGCGACTACTTGTTCTGAATTACGAGTATCCACCCATTGGCGGGGGTGGAAGCCCTGTCACAGGCGCCATTTGCCAAGAGCTTGCACGAAAAGGCCACCATACCGATGTTGTCACGATGCGTTTCAAAGGGCTGCCGAAATTTGAACAGGAAGGGCGACTTCGGATTTTTCGCGTTCTCTGCCTTCGATCAGCTCGACATGTTTGCTATGTTCACGAACTGCTCTCCTATCTTATCGTCTCGTTTTTCAAATCATTGCGCCTCATCCGAACTAATACCTATGATCTAATCCATGCACACTTTATCCTTCCCACCGGAGTTGTCGCATACTGTCTTCACAAAGTCACCGGCATCCCTTATGTGATTACCGCTCATGGCTCAGATGTGCAGGGTTATAATCCTGATCGATTCCGTAAGCTCCATCGCTTTCTAATTCCCTTTTGGAAGGTGGTGCTTCGCAATGCCAAGACCATCACCTCGCCAAGCCAATCTCTTGCCGAACTGATCCAGAAGAACAATGGTCAACCCTATCCAATCAAGATTATACCGAACGGGATCTCTGAAGAATGGATAACTCCTGCGACAAAGGAACAGCGCATCCTTGTTGTGAGCCGACTTTTTCCGCGGAAAGGTGTTCAATACCTCTTACGTGCTCTTGAGGGGCAATCGTTTGGGTGTCCCGTCGATATTGTTGGAGATGGTCCTTATCGATCGACGCTTGAGGAAATAGCCAAAACGGTTCAGGATCCAATTCGATTTCACGGATGGCTGGATAACCATTCTCCGGATCTGTTAGCCCTGTATCAGAAGGCATCCATATTTGTCTTCCCCTCTATCGCGGAAAACTTCCCCATTTCCTTGCTGGAAGCCATGGTATCCGGTACGGCTATCATTGCTACGGATCTGGCAGCATGCCGTGAAGTTCTAGGAGATGCTGCACTCTTTGTTCCTCCTGAAGATGTCTCTGCGATTCAGAAACGGATTTTTGACTTGCTGCAGGACGAAAGCCTTCGGACCGAGTTAGCGGACAAAGCACGTCGGCGAGTATTGGAAAATTTCACGTGGGATCAAGTAGGAACTCGCTACCATGATCTGTTTGTTTCTTTAACTCAGTCGAGTGCTCCCTTATTACCCGTGTCTGAAACCCGTGACCCTAGACGTAATGTCCTAATCGTTGCTGGTGATATCCGTTACAATCTTGGTGATACAGCCATTTGCCTCAGTGTAGTCCGCATGATCCGAAAAGTCTCTCCAGATTCCAGAATTGTTGTTTGGGGACATGGTCCTTGTTTCCCCGATGGATTTGACGATGTTGAGTTTCACCCTCCGTTCAGCTTTGAGGGAGTCTGCTCTTTTTTCGGAGCCGATGCGGTTCTGTGGGGTGGTGGTCAGCTTCTTCAAGGGAACCGCAGCCAAATCAAAATTTTATACTGGGCAGGGATCGTGACCTTGCTCCGTTTACTTGGAAAGAAGATCATGGGGTTTGCCCAGGGTGTGGGACCACTTTCACGAAAACTCGATCAGGCACTTACGCGACTGGCCTGCAGCTGTACGAAGGTTATAACGGTTCGAGATCTTAAATCCCTGCTCACCCTTCAGGGAATTAACGTACCGACACATAAAATATTTGCCACAGCTGATCCCGCTCTGACCCTTTTCCCTTACCCTCATATTTCACAAAATTTGGACCAGGCACTTTCTCAGGTGATGACGGTACTAAATTCTGTGTCGACCCTTCACGAGAGTAAGGTCCCTACACGCAACGTGTTGGCTTCAGCCGGTCCCGCTTTACCGCTTTCCCCTCATTCTTATAGTGAGGAGCAGACCGTACGAGACTCGGATTCGTCCGTCAGACATGAGCGCACTATATGCGATACGCCAACCATTGGGATGGCCTTACGTTACACACTTCATCATCGTTCGAATCGGGTTATTCCGTTTCAGTTTCTTCCGGCTTCTATGCGATGTAAAACTTTGGAATCAGAAGAATTTTCTCGCTTCCTTGCCACTATGGTGGATCTCTGTGATCGGGTTATCGAAGAATGCGGAGTCAATATCACTTTTGTGCCCATGTACTACGCGCCCTGGGAAACAGACGTGGTCATTGCCGAATCCTTGGCTCAACAAATGAATCATAAAGAACGGGTCACGATATTTACGCCGTCAAACGGGGTGGAAGATATTGCTCATATACTCCAAGGGGTCGAGGCTTTTGTCGGCATCCCCATGCATTCCACTATTTTATCGACTTCTCTGCATGTGCCGACACTTGCTCTTTACTACGAATCGAAAGGGTGTGACTTTTTTAAACTTATCGGGCAAGAGCAGTGGACTTTTCCATTGGAAAAAATAAACGAACCCGGTGGCCCAAACCTGCTTTTGGATCGTATTTGTACTCTTTGGCATGAAAGGGATCACGTTCGTTTAGATTTAGACCGCACGATTCCGAAGGCCAAAGAGTTAGCGGCCAGCAATGCCGATCACCTTAGGACATTCATGAGCCACAATTGAGAAGAAGGATCAGTTGAAACGTGTCCCTATCGAGCATTCAAACGTGTTTTGAGTTATGGCAGAGCCGGAACCTTTCATCGGATGAACTGAAACGTCATCAGGCTCGAAAACTGAGAGCCATGGTTCGACAAGCCTACGATCATGTCCCATTTTATCGAAAGATTTTTGACAAGAAGGGGATCACTCCTGATGACATCCTCAGTGCCAAAGATCTCTATCGCCTTCCAATTATTCGGCGAGAAGATATCCAAGCTTCTCCTGTAGAGGAGTTTCGGGCCGCCGGGATTGATCTCCAAACATGCGTGGTTCGTCGAACGGGTGGCTCAACCGGAAAGCCCCTGAACATACTGACCCACAGGCAAGATCTTGAGTTTGAAGCCCTTGCTTGGATACGAACCTGGCTCCGACTCGGTCTGAAGATTACGGATCGGCAAGTCGTCATTAAAGATCTGAATGATCATAATTTTTCAGATAAGACTCGATGGTTTCAGCATCTCGGGTTCTTACAGGTTCGCTATGTTGATTTGTATAAGCAGGTTCCTCTTTTACTTGAGGAATTGGCAAATTGCCAGCTAGAGGTTATTCGGGGAAGTCCTACAATTCTAGGAGCGCTGGCAAAGGAGATAAGCAAGACGCCTAAGTATAAAGAAATCCGTCCTCGTTTGATTTTTACACGAGGCGATATCCTAAGTGCGCAGGTGAAGTCTCTTTTGGAAGAGAACTTCGGAAGCCGTGTCGTGGATTGCTATGGTGCCACTGAAGGTGGATGTATTGCCTGGCAGTGTCCGAACTGCGGGTCCTATCATGTGAATGAAGATTTGCTTGTCGTAGAGGTGATCAAAAATGGACAGCTCGTAACGCCTGGCGAAGTTGGGGAAGTCGTGATCACGAATCTCTTTTCTCGTGCCATGCCGTTTATCCGATATTCCCTTGGCGACCTATGCCGTATTGAAGACAAAACGTGTGGAGAACACTCAGGAACCCTCTGCCTTCAGCCCATTCTGGGAAGAACAGCTGACCAAATTGTCTTACGAGATGGTCGCGTGATTCAACCGGACTTCTTTAGGCCCGATGAGTTCGAGGGGGTCTTGGAATACCAAGTCATTCACGAAAGGATTCATGACGGACGCATCGATCAACTCACAGTTCGAATTGTTAAGGATCATGACCTTCATCAGGAAATGTTGGAGGCGGTCCGGCAGAAAGACCAGGAGTTCCTGGGAAGAGAATGTAATTTATCTATTGAATTTGTAGATTCGATTCAGGTCGAAGGGCAGGCAAAGTTTAAAAGAGTCATTTCGAAGGTCCTGACTCAAGCTGAATCCTAATTCTGAAAGAGGTTGGCCTTTAGTGAGCGATACCGTCACGCGAGGGTCCGTGTATCTTGGGGCCCAACAGATTGTCGCCCTCCTGTCCATGGTGGCAGTTCATACATGTGCGGCGAGGTATCTTGGGCCCGTAGCGTATGGACATTTTGCCGTTGTGTTAGCCCTTCTCTCTATTCTCACGCTGTCTTTGCTCGTCGGTATTCCAAATGCCGTGTCGAAATTCACAGCAGAAGACAGAGGAAGTGCTGGGACTATCCTGAGGAAGGGGCTTCTTGTTCAAAGCGGAATTGCACTTGGGCTATGCGGTCTTTTGTATCTTGCAGCAAGCTCGTTGGCCGAATTCCTTGGCAATCCCAATCTGGCACCACTTATTCAGTTTGCGTCACTTTCACTCCCATGCACAGGGCTAGCCTATGTCTACATCCACTCGCTCAATGGGATCCGTGCATTTGCAAAACAAGCAGTCGTGCTAGCGGCATCGAATGTCTTCAAGGCAATCGGAATCCTGGCATTCCTTTTCTTTGGATTCGGTTTAGAGGGGGCCGTGCTTGGAATTGTCTGTGCGGCGGTTGTGACGCTTCTGGTGTCTGCAACATTCTGTCGCGGTGTGGAAGGAAGGCAACGGTGTGAAACACGCAAGCTTACGATCTTCGGTGCACAGCTGGCGATCACGTATTTGACGGTAGAAATTTGGAATCAATCGGACCTTTTAATGTTGCAAATTCTGGGAACACAATCGGAGGATGTTGGTTTGTTAGGGGTCGTCAACACTCTACGAAGTATTCTCGATACCATTTTTTTACCACTATTTACCATGCTGTTTCCCATCGCCTCCCAATGTCTCGCTGTTGGAGATGCTTCAGTTGTGGCGCACTATATGCAAAAAGGTGTGACTTATGTGTTTTTACTCGTGTCCCCTCTTGTGGTGATAACGTTTTTTATCGGGCAGGACATTCTCGGAATGGTCTACGGTTCTGAGTATCTCACCGGGGCGTTCGCTGTGGCACCGCTTCTGATGTCGACTCTCTTTTATATCCTGTACGAGTTATTGGATACCTTCATTTGCGGAAGTGGAAACGCTTTTCTTTCTTTACGAATCGCAGCTAGCTTGCTGCTCACTCACATTGGACTCAACTGGTTTCTTATCCCAAGGTATGGCATTCAGGGAGTCGTCATCACAAATATCGTGATGTCACTCCTTGCAACCTTAGCGATGTGGATTGCGGTCAAGCGGTTGCTGACCTTACGAATTGATTGGCTCTCAATTGGAAAAATTATAATTTGTTCGCTCGGGCTTTCTACACCATTTCTCCTATGGCAGGCTGAAACTGGGCTCGGGTCTGTGCTTATGGCAGTTGTGTGTTTAGGAGGGTATCTATGTTTGCTGGTCACATGGAATGTTATAGACGCTGAAGCTATCTCGAGGATGAAAACCATGGGGAAATATGTTGCGTATCGTGAGGTCTGAAGTGAAGCTCAATGTCAGATCTTCGTCCGAGAGTTCGTGAGATATTCAAGAATATTGGGCTCAGTTGTACAAAGCAAATATTCAGTCCTGGATGCAAGAAAAGGACAAGATGGAGAATACTAAAATTGGAGGCGGTGGGCCAGGACAGTCAGAGGAATGGCCACCATGCCAGTAGCTAAGAATCTCAACGGAGTTAAATTGCGATGATACATCACGATGTGGAAATTGCTAATAATATGATTGAAGGGGCTGGGCTTGTCGCCAGCAAACTCATTGAGAAGGGAACGATGGTCGCAAAGTTAAATCCTGATGATAGGCGAGTGACGGACGAAGAACTTCTCCAGCTGCCTAAAGAACTTCATGGATTGGTCTTATCTTACAAGAACCATACCTCGGTCATCACGACAGATAACTGGAAGTATATGAATCATAGTTGTAATCCGACTACTTGGTGGGCCGACGATGATTCACTTGAGGCATTGCGCGATATTCATCCAGGAGAAGAGGTGACGTTCGATTATGCAACAGCTGATGTACATCCCTGGTGGAGGACCAAATGGTCATGCACGTGTGGGGCAGACAACTGTAGAGGATTCATTTCCGGTCGAGATTGTCTTAACCCTGCCTTTCAAGAACGTTATCGAGGGCACCTCCCGAGCTGGGTGCTGGAATTTATCGCGGAGCAATCCGGCCTACGCGGCTGGATAATGGGGAGCATTGCAAAGCTGGTTGAGATGTTTCGACGAGTGAAGGGAGCCTTCAGCACAGGTTCGTAAGGATTGATCTACTAACGAATAGGTGAAATGTATGGAAAGTACATTCCTTCAGACCTACGATAGTCCCATCGAAGGTAAAGGTCTTGTTGCCACCACGTTCATCCCCGCAGGGACAGTATTATGGACCGCAAGCTCTGACTATGTTGAGCTCACTCTTAAGGAGTTGCGACAGCGACCAATAGAACAGCAGCATCTTGCTTATCGATGCGGGAAGGATAGATTTATTCTCGCGTTTGACGACAGTCAGTATATGAACCACAGTTGTGAGCCCAATACCTGGTGGCTTGGAGATGAGATGACTGCCGCACGACGCGATATTCAGCCTGGCGAGGAAATCACCTACGATTATGCCACCTCCGAGGCGCATCCGTGGTGGAAAGAGAAATGGGTATGCCAGTGCGGAGCCAATAATTGTCGGGGAGTGCTTACTGGTCGAGATTGCCTTGATCCAGTCTTTCAGGAACGCTATCGAGGCCATCTCCCGAGTTGGGTCTTGAAATTTATTGAGGAACAATCCGGGCTGCGGGGCACAGTGACAGGATGTTTGGCGAATTTCGTCGAGGTGACTCGAACAGTGAAGCACGCCTGGAGATCGTTCCGTTGCCATCGGGAACGATGAATTCTGGCAAGTGCCTGACAGATTATCGAACATACGTACTCCGGTACTCGAGGCGAATGATCAACTCTTAGCAGAAATTTGAATCTATATAGTAGAAAAGGGCACAAAAACTCAGGTGATTCGAAGATTGAAGGTGCTTTCAGTACTGACATGTTCCGAGCTCGTCGCTAGGCTGCTCGGGGGCGGCGCTTCATTGCTCGTGTGGAGGCGTCCTGCTTGATCCTGATCCTGACGATCATCGCTGTCGTGCTCACACTGTGGAGCGTCGTCCGTGTTCTCGGCTCGCGCGAGAGCGAAGACGCGAGCGTCGCCCTCGTCCTGATCGGGCTCCTGCACGTCGCGGGTTTCACTCTCCTGTTCTTCGCATTCCCTGTCGTTTTCATCCGTTCCATCTCGGAGGATCAGTGGGTAGAATGGATGACATTCTGGTGCGCGCTACTCGCGGCTGGCATCGGAGTGAGGGCGTTTATCCGACTCGTCGGGCAGGATCGGTGGGTTGCGGTGTCGGTACTCGCGCTGTCGCTCTTCTGCCTCTTTTTCGCGCTAGAGGAGATCAGCTGGGGTCAGCGGATCTTGTCGTTCGAGGGACCGGAGTTCATTACGTCCCGAAACTCGCAGAGCGAAACGAATCTGCACAACCTGTTTATGGGTCCGGGCAAATCAGAATGGAATATTAAATCAGTGGTGTTCGCGGGGATCGTGATTTTCGCAATTGGAGTGCCAGCATGGCTCCTTGATCGAGGCCGGGGCAGCTGGCTCGCCCGGTGGCCATTTCCTCCCGCCGGCGCGGCGCCGATCTTCCTTGCCTCCGCACTCTGCTTTAAATACCTGCAACACTACCGTCTCGACGAACTCGGGGAATATCTCCTCGCGTTGGGCCTGCTCGTGACCCTTGCCGCGTCGGTCACCCGAGCGCAGGGCCTAACCCTTCGACGTCAAGCCGTGCTCGCAGGCTGGGGCGCGATCCTCATGGTCTCCCTTGGGACCTCGGCCATAGAGCTCGGTTCTGCGGACGGACGCATGTGGAGCCGGAACATCTTCCAATACTACCTCTATAGCTTTGCGATGGACCGCTACCCCAAGGATGGCCTCTGGCAGAATTCGCGGAGAGTGCTCGAGTATGCAGAGAGGAAGGGGTTCGAGAATCAGCGTACTTGGCTTCTGCTCGCACGTGCAACGAAAGCCCAGGGCGACGAGGAAGGAGCGAGGACATATCTTCAGAAAGCGATGGTCCAGTCGGACGCGGACGTGAAGGCCCATCCCAACGATCCGTTCCGGCTCTACAGCGCGGCACTTGTCCACAAAGAGCTGCACCAATCGGCAAAGGCCAACTCTCTCGAAAGCGCAGCGCTGCTTCGCGTCGAGGAGATGATAGGGGCCGATCCCGGCAACGGGGTGCTCCGAACTCTACAAGGGTACCTGTACCAGGAGCTGGGCAACAAAGCCCGCGCCACGGCCACGTTGAAGGAAATGGACGAATGGGATCCAGCCTTTGCTCATGGTTTTCGCTACATGACGTTTACCGCGACAGAGGAGGCAGCGGTCCATGCACGTCGGTTCTGACCACCGAAGCGCGCATGACCGCTTCGAGTTTCCAGATGGCCAGCGCTGGGATTAGGTAATTTCGATGAGGGGAACATTCGCCTGACATCTGGGTAGACGAAAATGAAATAGCCGCCTGTGGTTTATATGACGGGGGATGTTCTCAGGTTGATGGCAAGAGCGAACGAGCTGAGAGACAGGTACCATCCCTCCTGCCCCTTCGTGTGCCATCGTAAAACGGAACCGTTCAACGAACTGCTGCATGGATGAATGCAGCCTGCGAACGGGTAGGGCTAGAAGAGAGAACCTTCCACGATCTCAAACGCTGCGCAATCCGCAGCATAACTTGAGTGAGGTCGCCCAGAGACCGTGATCATATCCTTATGGTGTCCCTGGCGCCGGGAAAAACGTTTCGGAATTTGAAACCGGTGACAGGCCCTGTGTTAGTCGTGTCAGTCAACGACCGTTTTACGAGATCTGACAAATGTCAAAATCCGACCAAAATTCTTTTTTCACCTCCAGGGTCTATCTGGTAACCGCCTGTATTGTGCTGATATGCATGGCTGCTCTTTTGCGGTTTTCACATCTCGGGGCTATGGATTTCGGTATCGATGAGATCCTCCATGTGTATGCAGCGCAAGAGCTAATCCAGGGAAAACCTCCGGTGTTGCCATCTGGATTTGAATACGATCGAAGTCTACCTTTTTCCTATTTGGTCGCGATGGCAGGATTTTATGGAGGGTTTAATGAGCTTGCCTTACGTGTCCCAAGCGCCATACTGGGAACACTGGTTGTGTTTTTCGTGTATTGGTTGACGACGAGATGGTATTCGGCCTTCGCCGGTCTGGTGGCGGCCTTCTTAACGACATTTTCGCCAATGGAAATTGCACATTCTCGCGAAGTGAGAATGTACATGCTGTTTCAGCTGCTGTACTTACTTACGGTCTTTTTTTTCTATGAAGGATTCGAAACGATTTCACCGAAAAATCTGGAAAAGTCGAAACCCTCCGCCATCAAGCGATGGATTGAAGCTTATCAAATTCGCCCAATGTTTTTGTTGTGTTCTGCGGGAACATTTTTGATAGCGTGGAAGATCCATACACTGATTTTCCCAGCTATCTCTGGCTTCCTTTTGTACATTTTCATGATGGGTGTTGTCACCATCTTTATAAGGGCACCCCATAATCTCGTCCGGAAAAAATACATAGGAACGTGTCTTTTGCTCCTGGTTGGAGCATCTGCAGCTAGCCTCTTGCTTCCAAGCGCGGTTGAAGAACTGACGGCGGTGATTGATGGTCCACTTGCATGGGGACAGGAAAATGCAGATAACTGGAGCTACTATCGTTGGCTACTTCTTGATGAATACCCAATCGTATTTGGCGGTCTCACGATTCTGCTTCTTTGTTGCCTGTTGAAGAACAGTAAAGTTGGACTGTTTCTTTGCTGTACTCTTCTCCTCCCTCTTTTGCTGCATAGTTTGATCTTACCGATGAAAAGTTATCGTTACATCATGTATATCTTTCCTCTGATATATATGGCAGCCGGAGTCGGTATTGCTCAACTTCTTACTGCACTATGGACATCAGGACATTCGTTCAACAATCAGCGGTATGTACCAAAACACCTTTGGCATCTGTTGTGGTCAGGTGCGTTGTGCCTCGCGGTTCTCGGAGTCTTGATAAATATGCCATGGTTTATGCGAACCGTAAAAGATTACGCAAATGACTACCAGTCTCCTCATGTTACCGACGTCCAACATCACCGATGGAAAAACGCAATGCAATATATTTCTGAACATCAACGAGATGAAGACGTCATTGTCTCTGGGTACCCGTTACTTTCTCGTCATTATGGAGCAACCCACCCCCTGTATTTTATGAATAATGTCTACTTGCTGAATAATGAACAGGGAAACCAGACGAATGAACAAGGAGAACTGATTGATTATACGTTTGGAGCCCCTGTACTTAAAAATCTTGAGGATTTGAAACGGATACTGAACAGTCATAAGTCGGGATGGGTGATGACGTATAAGTGGCGTCAAGATCGATTTTGGAATAATCCAGATATTGCCAGTCCAACATTAGGGATGTTTTCACACAAGGTGCTTTGTTACATCGAAGATCATCTGGAGAGGCAGAGTATTCCCAATGCTCCAGATATGGCCTTGTGGCGTTGGAGCTCTGGGGTCATACCCAAAAACGGGCGAAAAATCCCAGAGATCGGCAAGCCATGCCGAATGGCTTCTAGTAGTAAGAGGTGTTGTTGAACAAAATAGGCAGTCTGCAACATGCGTTAGGATAGACATTATTCCAACAGGTCCCGGTATTCTTAATCAACCATTTATAGCTCTCTTCCACTTCCTGACCGACTTTGTCGTCGCTGAGAAAATCGCGAGAGGTTCCGACGGAGAGTCCTCTGGCAAAGCGATGGGATTGTTCGACTTAATGATCTATTGTGTAATCTGATGTCGAACTCCACCTCATCGAGGTGACGAAGCAGGATGAAGCATTTCAGGATTTGCCTATAGGTTGGGAGGGGCTCGATACAGTCCGTGTTGAGACGAATAGGAATTGAGAGTTGGAACAGTGGAAAAGGCTTCGTGACTCTCAGCTTGAGGATGGCAACAATAAAAGCGAAAAGTATCATTACTAGTGATCAAGGAACAGTTGCGTATTCAACAAACCGTGTGGCTTCACTATATAGAAAGCTATAGAATATTAATGAATTTCTCGAATAGACCGTTGAAGAATCTTCACCATTTCCTTGAGTTCTTTTGTGGTCACACTGAAAGGGGGCAGAAGAACTAAGACATTACCAATTGGACGGATTAAGAGGCCTCGTTTTTGACATTCTTTTGCCACTCGATAACCCATGCGTTCTGTGAGTGGAAAAGGGTTTTTGGTTTTCGTGTCTTTCACGAGTTCAATGCCCACCATAAATCCGCATTGACGGATATCTCCAATCAACGCTTCTTTTTTCATATCCTTAAGAAGAGCACTTAGCAACTTAATCTTTTTCTTTAATTTTCCAAGTACATGTTCTTCTTCAAAAATTTCTAAATTTGCGAGGGCTGCCGCACAACCAAGTGGGTTGCCGGTATAGCTATGGCCGTGAAAAAAAGTCTTCCATTCATGATAATCTCCTAAAAAGGCCTGGTAGATTTTTTCATTTGTGAGCGTCGCAGCCAAAGGCATATACCCTCCAGTGAGGCCCTTCGAGATAGCCATAAGATCTGGTGTGACGTCTTCATGTTCGCAGGCAAACATTCGACCTGTGCGTCCAAATCCAGTGGCCACCTCATCAGCAATAAGTAAGACATTAAATTTTGTACAGAGGCCTCGGATTCTTTTGAGATATCCAGACGGGGAGGGGATAATGCCTGCTACAGCTTGGACCATTGGCTCAATAATAATACCGGCAATCTCTTCGTGCTTTCTCCTAAGCAAATCTTCGAGTGGACTGAGACAGTCTATTTGGCAAGATGGATACGTCAGCTCCAACGGACAACGATAACAATGAGGGGAGGGGACTTCATGCGCTTGAAAAAGGACCGCGTAAAAGGGCTTGTGAAAGAGCTCCACTCCGCTGAGGCTCATCCCGCCTACCGTATCCCCATGATAGGCCTGACTCAGATGAATGAAGGTTCGCTTTTGCGGTTGCGCTGGCTTGACTTGCGCCCAATACTGAATGGCCATCTTGAGAGCGACTTCGACTGCCGTCGACCCATCATCTGAATAAAACACACGAGATAAGCCTGGAGGAGACAAATCAATAAGTTTTTTGGCCAACTGGATAGCTGGAGGATTCGAAAGCCCCAGCATGGTTGTATGCGCAACGTGCTTAAGTTGACGACGGATGGCTTTGTCAATTTTTGGGTGTTGATGACCATGGATATTGACCCAAATTGACGAGGTTCCATCCATATACCGACGCCCTTGCGTATCAATCAGGTAGGAACCTTTCCCACGTTCAATAATAATTGGGTCTTCTTCAACCCATTCTTTCATCTGCGTAAAGGGGTGCCAGAGAACCTGATGGTCGAGCGTCGCGAGTTGCTTGTGGGTGTACTGGCGTTTCATCGTGTCAAACCTTCGAAATACTCGGCGAGTATAGGAGGGGATATTCTCTTTTGACAACCTGGAAAATGCTTACTACAATCAAGCAATTAGAGATGAAAGACCAACCGCAGCTATCTCGAATCCGTAATTTCTGCATTATCGCTCATATCGATCACGGGAAATCCACCCTCGCTGATAGGTTCCTTGAAATCACAGGAGCTATCACGAAACGAGAGTTTCGGGAACAGTACCTGGACGCGATGGACCTTGAGCGGGAACGCGGCATTACCATTAAGGCGCATGCCGTCACGACAAAGTTCCGTGCAAGCGATGGCACCGAATATCTTCTCAACCTCATTGATACCCCCGGACATGTTGATTTCACCTACGAAGTCTCACGCAGCTTAGCCGCCTGTGAAGGAGCATTATTGTTAGTCGATGCCACTCAAGGGGTCGAGGCCCAAACGATCGCAAATGTCTATTTGGCCATTGCAAACGATCTCACCATAATTCCCGTCATCAACAAAGTAGATTTAGCCAGTGCGGATATTGAGGGAGTCAAACAGCAAATTCAGGAGACCTTAGGACTCGAAATTGAAAGCACACATTATATTAGCGCTAAAGATGGGCGGGGAGTGCCAGAGGTGTTAGAAGCCGTTGTCCAGACTATCCCTCCGCCAACCGGTCATTCGGATCGAGAATTGAAAGCCCTGATTTTTGATTCCTGGTTTGATAGTTATCAAGGAGCCATTGTCTTATTACGAGTCCTCGATGGGGAAATTGTCCCCGGCATGAAAATACAAATGATGTCAAATAAAAGGGTCTTTGAAGTTGATGAAGTGGGAGTCTTCACTCCGAAAAGAACCAAAACGAAGCGGTTGGGTACTGGCGAAGTGGGCTATTTGTGTGCCGGCATGAAAGATCTGGCCGATACGAAAATCGGGGATACCATTACCGATGCGAGTCGACCGGCTCAGGAACCCCTGCCCGGATACCAAGAAGTCAAGCCCGTGGTCTTTTGCGGGTTGTATACCATCGATAATGCCAGGTTTGAAGATTTGCGCGATTCACTCGAAAAGCTCCAATTGAATGACTCGTCTTTTGGATACGAACCTGAAACCTCACTGGCTTTAGGCTTTGGTTTTCGTTGTGGATTTCTCGGCTTACTGCACATGGAAATCATACGTGAGCGGTTGGAACGCGAGTATAATTTAGATCTGATCAGTACAGCCCCAACGGTCATTTATCGCGTCTATACGACCAAGAACGAAGTCCTTAACATTGATAATCCTGCCAAACTCCCTGATCCCTCGATGATTGAAAAAATGGAAGAACCGTTTATTAAAGCCACCATTATTACACCAGAACGGTATGTGGGAAATATTTTGCAACTTTGCCAGGAACGACGTGGCCTGCAACAAGGCATGCAGTACTTAGATCCGACCCGAGTCATGTTGACCTATGAGTTGCCATTAAATGAAATGGTGTTAGATTTTTATGATCGCTTAAAATCACGAACCCAGGGCTATGCCTCACTAGATTACGAAGTAACCGGATACCGTCCCGCAAAGCTGGTCAAGTTAGACCTCTTGCTGAATGGCGAAAATGTTGATGCGCTCTCCGTGATTACCCATCAAGACAAAGCTCAGCAACGGGGCCGGCAATTAGCTGAAAAGATGAAAGAACTCATTCCTCGACAGATGTTTGAAGTCGCTATTCAGGCTGCAATTGGGAACCGAATTATTGCTCGAGAGACGGTTGGCGCATTGAAAAAGAATGTGACGGCCAAGTGTTATGGCGGGGACATTTCACGAAAACGAAAATTGTGGGCAAAACAAAAAGAAGGCAAGAAACGCATGAAACAATTAGGACGTGTAGAAGTACCTCAGGAAGCGTTTTTAGCAATCCTCAAAACTGACAGTGATTAAGATGACGCCATCCCCAGAGGAATCACCAAAACAGAGTGAGGGTTCGCTGAAAGAGTCATCCCCATCATCGGTCAGTGAAGAACACGAAGGCTCCCACAAATCCATCATCCGCGAATATGCGGAAGCAATTGTCATTGCCATTATCTTAGCTTTTTTCATACGGGTATTTGTGGTTCAGGCCTTTAAAATTCCATCCGGGTCGATGATTCCCACATTGTTAATCGGCGACCACATCCTCGTGAGCAAATTGGCGTATGGCCTGCAGTGGCCAACCGATTGCACCGTGTCAGTCAGTTTCCCTCCTGTCACCTGTTATTCCTCAAAAATATTGTGGAAATTTGGCGATCCGCAACGTGGCGACATTATTGTCTTTCGGTACCCTGAGGATGAAGAAAAAGACTTTATAAAACGGATAATCGGGTTACCGGGCGATACGATTGAGACCAAAAACAAGGTGGTCTACATCAACGGACAACCACTTCGCGATGAGGCTTACACCCAACGTATCGATCCGGGAATCATCGATGGGCATATTAATCAACGAGATAATTTCGGCCCGATCACCGTACCCGAGAAATCATACTTTGTCATGGGTGATAACCGAGACCAGAGTTTAGACAGTCGATTTTGGGGATTTGTGAAAGTGGATAAAATCAAGGGCAAGGCATTTATGAGCTATTGGTCTTGGAATGGTCAAGGCTCGTGGGTTGAATGGGTGCGCTGGGAACGAATTGGAAAATTTATTCTTTAACGATGACGAAAAAGCTTGAAGGATACATTCAACGGTTTTCGCGCGCCAAAGTGCTGGTCCTTGGCGATCTCATTTTGGATCATTTCATCTGGGGTAAGGTCAATCGAATGTCTCCTGAGGCCCCAGTTCCCGTCGTGCATGTGGAATCTGAATCTCTCTGCCTAGGAGGCGCGGCCAACGTCTATCAAAATATCGTGTCACTAGGTGGACAAGCTGACCTGTGCGGGGTGATTGGCTCTGATGAGGGCGGTCATGCGTTACTCAAAGCGCTCAGCGTGTATCGACGAAATCGTGGAGGCGTGGTCATCGATGCCGCTCGACCAACCACACGAAAAACTCGCGTCATCGCACACAATCAGCAGGTCGTACGGTTTGATATTGAGGAACACCGCGATCTGGTATCGGCGACTGAGCGGAAAGTTCTTAGATATGTCCTGTCACGTTTATCAGAAATTACCTGTCTGGTGATTTCTGACTATGCCAAAGGCGTCGTGACGGCTTCACTCATGCAGGAGATCTCTGAAGCGTCTACACGTCATAAAATACCGGTTTTCGTGGATCCCAAAGTTGAACATTTTTCCCGATATCAAGGGGTGACCGTGATGACGCCGAATCATCTCGAAGCCTACCAGGCTGCAGGAGTTGTCGGAAATACTGATCCGTCTATTGATGAGATTGGCCAGATGCTCCAAAAAACCACCCGGTGTCAAGCCGTACTAATTACGCGTGGAGAACAGGGGATGAGCCTGTACCAAGATAAAAAGAAAGCCGTGCATATTCCATCAAAAGCTCGACAAGTCTTTGATGTGACAGGAGCAGGTGATACGGTTGTCAGCACCATGGCTCTGGCCGTGAGCACAGGTGCCTCATTTCGTGATGCCGCGTTTCTTGCCAATCAAGCAGCGGGTGTCGTGGTTGGCATGGTGGGAACCGCAAGTCTGACCCAAGAGCAACTCAAGAAAGCATTGCGCCATGCCTCATAATCCCAACTCTGTCGGTGTACTGATTCCAGCCCGCTTTGGATCATCCCGGTTTCCCGGAAAACCGTTAGCCCAGTTGGCTGGACGACCGTTGATTCAACATGCCTATGAAGCCGCAACTCAGGTTCCAAATGTCTCAGAGGTACGGGTCGTCACTGATGATGCGCGCATCGCGCATGCGGTTAAAGAGTTCGGCGGCCAGGTCATGATTATCGACACGCCTTGTCGAACGGGAACGGATCGCGTGGCCAAAGCTGCCGCGCAGCTCGATTGTTCTATTATCGTTAATCTTCAGGCCGATGAAATTCCTTTACACCCTTCGTTACTCCGTGATCTAATCGATCCATTCCTCGACAGTGATCAAACGATGGGAACATTAAGGCGGCAATTGTCGACAGCAGATGAATTGCAAGATACCGCGCTGGTAAAAGTCGTCACGGATATCCATCAACACGCCATATATTTTTCCCGATTGCCCATTCCCTTTGTCCGCGACGGTCATGCAGGGGACACAGCAACCGTACACTATAGCCACCTCGGCATTTATATTTTTCAACGTGAGACACTGCTGCACTTTGCCGATCTGCCAACCGGCGTCTTAGAAGATGCAGAAAAACTTGAACAACTACGCGCGTTGGAACATGGCATTACCATCCGCGTGTGGGAAACGAAGCACGAATCGCTTCGAATCGATCGACCGGAAGAATTGAAGGCCGCAGAAGCCCAGTTCATGCGACATACATCACAATCGCAAAGTTGTCCACCATCATCGGTATACACCGCCTCAACATAACAATGATCAAGTCACTATGAGTAAATTTATTTTCATCACTGGTGGGGTCGTCTCTTCTCTTGGCAAAGGTTTGGCCTCTGCATCAATTGGGCAGTTGCTAGAAAGTCGTGGTTTAACAATTACGTTTCTGAAGCTTGATCCATATATCAATGTCGATCCCGGCACAATGAATCCGTATCAACATGGCGAAGTTTATGTAACAGATGATGGGGCGGAGACCGATTTAGACTTAGGTCATTACGAACGCTTTACCTCGGTTCGCTTAAGTAAGGAAAACAACTGTACGACCGGACGTATCTATGATTCGGTTATTAAAAAAGAACGCAAGGGCGAGTATTTGGGTGGAACCGTTCAAGTCGTTCCTCACATCACGGATGAAATTAAACAAACCATCCTACATCTCTCCCATGACGTTGATGTGGTCATTGTCGAAATTGGAGGAACAGTTGGTGATATCGAAAGCCTCCCATTTTTAGAAGCGATTCGTCAGATGCCTTTCGACGTAGGTCGTGAAAATGTCCTGTATCTGCATTTGACCTTAGTCCCCTTCATCAAAACAGCTGGTGAGTTAAAAACGAAACTCACACAACATTCTGTCAACAAATTGCGAGAAATTGGGATCCAGGCCAATATTTTACTCTGTCGAACTGACCGCTATTTACCACCTTCCGTCAAAGAAAAGATTGCCTTGTTTTGCAATGTCGATAAAGAATCGGTGATTACCGCCAAAGACGTCGAAACCGTTTATGAAGTGCCCATTGTTTTACGAAAAGAGGGTCTGGATGAATTAATCGTCCGATCATTACGGTTAGAAACCGGGCCGCCGAATTTACGTGATTGGGATGCACTGGTACAGAGAATTAAACGTCCCAAGCATGAAGTCCTGATCGCACTCGTTGGGAAATATGTCGATTCCAAAGAATCCTACAAGAGTCTCTCTGAAGCCTTGGTCCATGGTGGTCTTCAGGATGAAGCCGGGATTCGAATTTCGTGGGTTGAATCAGGAGACGTGGAAAAACTTGGGCCAGACCGTCTCTTGCAGGACGCTGACGGCATAATGATTCCTGGTGGATTTGGGCTTCGCGGCATTGAAGGGAAAGTCGAAGCGATTCGTTTTGCGCGAGAACGAAAAATTCCCTACCTTGGCCTTTGCCTTGGGATGCAGTGTGCGGTTATTGAATTTGCACGCAATGTCGCCGGTTTATCGAAAGCCAATAGCTCAGAGTTTGATGACACGTCCCCTGATCCAGTGATTCACTTGCTGCCGGATCAGCATGATGTGCAAAACTTGGGAGGAACCATGCGCTTGGGAGCATTTCCTTGCCGGATCGTCAGAGACACACTGGCTCATCAAGTGTATGGGCAACTTGACGTAAATGAACGTCATCGACATCGCTATGAGTTTAATATGGCCTATCGTGAGATCTTAACGTCCCAGGGATTAGTGCTGAGCGGATGCTCTCCTGATAGTACTCTGGCTGAAATTATCGAACTGCCTGATCATCCCTGGTTTGTCGGAACACAATTTCATCCCGAATTCCATTCTCGATTCCATCACCCTCATCCGCTCTTTACAGCATTTATTGGCGCCGCATTGCAACGGAAATTTGGTCGTTAACCTCTAAACCCTTCCGATCTATCATCATGACGACACAACGAGAAATACATATCGGATCGCTCACAGTTGGAGGTGACTGCCCCCACTTCCTGATTGCGGGACCATGCGTCATTGAAAATGAGAAACTGGCAATCGAGACAGCTATCAGTGTCGCTGAGATTACGAAAGATCTTGGTATTCCCTATATTTTCAAGTCCTCGTACGACAAGGCCAATCGAACGTCGATCTCCTCATTCCGTGGGTTAGGCCAAGCCAAAGGGCTGGCCATACTGAAAAAAGTGAAAGAGGAAGTGAAGGTTCCAATTTTGACAGATGTTCATGATATTCATGAAGTTTCACCAGCAGCAGAGGTCGTTGACGTTCTGCAGATTCCAGCGTTTTTATGCCGTCAAACAAACTTACTCATTGAGGCGGCTAAGACGGGGCGTGTCGTGAACGTGAAAAAAGGACAGTTCCTAGCGCCAGTGGAAATGGGCAATGTCGTCAAAAAACTTGAAGAAAGCGGTAGTCAAAATATACTCTTAACAGAACGAGGGACGTCCTTCGGATACAACAACCTCGTTGTCGATATGCGATCCCTTCCAATTATGCAACAATTTGGATATCCCATTGTGTTTGATGCCACCCACAGCGTGCAATTACCCGGAGGAGGTGGCACCCATTCTTCAGGGCAACGAGAATTCGTCGCACCGCTTGCACGGGCAGCCGCAGCCGTCGGTTGCCATGGGTTTTTCATGGAAGTCCACCCTGACCCAGATTCTGCCCCCTCAGATGGCCCCAATATGGTGCGCCTATCGGACTTGCGAACATTACTGGTAGAATTACTCTCTATCTGTCATGCTGCAAGAAAGGGAGCCACACCATAACGCCTGAGGCTGCTGCGATCTCCACGCTAGTCCTCGGCTCCCTCGAGCAGATCATCGCTTGACCTTAGGGAGATGTGTTGGATTTATGTCATCCTCAGAGGCCGTGAAGATTAAACATTCCGTTGGTCATGCTCAACCCAAAGAAGCGTATTTCAACTTACCTAACTCTCTGACGCTTTCCCGCATACTGCTCATTCCTGTTTTTGTCTACTTATTTTCAGACCCAACTGAAGAACGAACTCTAGCGGCAGCCCTCGTTTTTGCCGTCGCGGCACTTACAGATCTCTTGGATGGATATGTCGCACGCCGCCGTGGACAGATTACTAACTTAGGAAAACTGCTTGATCCTGTTGCCGACAAGCTACTGGTTGCAGCAGGCCTTGTCCTTTTGGTGCAATTTCAACGTGTTGGAGTGTGGTTAGTGATTGCCATTATTGCGCGAGAAATTATCGTGACAGGAGCACGGGCTGTGGCAGCACGTGAAGGATTCATTGTCGCAGCCGATTCACTTGGAAAAATTAAAGTGGTATCTCAGATTTCTGGCATCATTGCCTTAATCCTTCAAGACGTCATAAATCTTCCACTTGTGTCACTACACGAATTGGGAACATGGCTACTGTGGGCTGCTTTGTTTTTCGCGGTGGTATCTGGCACAAAATATATCGTTGAGGTTTTACGAAAGGTCGGACCACAATACCTGTGAAGGCCGAATCTGATCATATGGGTTTTCATAAATGGACCTAAATTGGCTACAGATCATCCTAAGCCTCATTGGCGCCTACCTAATTGGGTCAATACCATTTGGTCTCTTGGCAGCCAAGCTATGCCATACCCAAGATCCGAGGACCACTGGAAGTGGCAACATCGGATTCACAAATGTGTTACGTGCATCAGGGAAGAAAGCTGGAATTATCACTCTAATCGGTGATGCCGGAAAAGGGTTTCTTGTTGCCTGGCTTGCTCAACGATATCTTCAAGTAGAACTTGTCGTTTTATTTACTGCAGCCGCCGTGGTACTTGGTCATATTTTTTCTATTTTCCTTAAATTTCAAGGAGGAAAAGGCGTCGCTACAGCCTTAGCAGCCATCGGAGGCCTTCATCTTGGCCTTGGATTGACTATGACCGCAGTCTGGCTACTCGCAGTCTGGGGATTCGGGTATTCATCTGGTGGTGCCATCACGGCATTCCTAACGCTTCCACTCTTTACATATTTCGTCTTCTCACAATCATTTTTCTTCCTCTTGTTTTCTCTTGGAATTAGTTTTCTTGTAATTTTTCGACATAAAGACAATATTAGTCGGTTGCTTTCTGGAACCGAAGGTAAGCTCACTATTCATTCTAGTTGACATAATATTACTTATCAGACATTATGCAAATGGTAAATATACAAGGATTCTTATGAGATTCATGAAAAACAGATCTACATTCATGATTTTTTCGTGCCTATTCGTCTTGCTGACCTCAAGCTTCGCATTCGGTAACGATCACCCAAGCGAATCCGAAATACGAGGGCTACAAGTTCTGGAAGATATCCAGAATTCGATCGCTGCGCTTGCTGAACGCGTGACACCAACTGTCGTCAACATTTCACCAGTACGTAAGATAGGAATGTCACGTGGCCTCTCAACACCGCGTGCATCTGGCACAGGATCAGGCGTCATAATTAGCGACGATGGACTTATCGTTACCAATAATCATGTGCTTGGAGACGATACTTCCGAAGCCGAAGTCCGATTGTCTGACAAATCTAAAGTGTTTGCTCAAGTAATTGGGCGTGATAAGGATACCGACATTGCCCTCCTGAAGGTGAACGTTGAACGAAAACTGGCGAATGCCGTATTTGGAAATTCGTCAAGGTTGAAGGTTGGCCAATGGGTATTAGCTGTCGGAAACCCTTTAGGATTAGACCGGACAGTGACACTTGGCGTCATCAGCGGCATTGGCCGCGAACGGCTCAATCTTTCAAAATATGAGAACTTCCTCCAAACGGACGCAGCGATTAATCCAGGAAATTCAGGTGGACCGTTGTTTAACTTACGTGGCGAAGTGATAGGCATCAATACCGCCATCATTCACATGGCGCAAGGTATTGGATTTTCTATTCCTTCAGATATGGTCGCACGCATCGTGAAGCAACTACAGACACATGGGCGTGTTGTACGTGGATGGCTTGGCGTAGGAATTCAACCCATGACGGCAGAACTGGCCAAAAAGTTTCACGCCACCAAAGGTCAGGGAGTGCTGGTAAATGAAGTCTTTACAGATGAGCCTGCGCATCGCGCAGGCATTCTTCCTGGCGATATCATCACCACGATTGGGGGAACTCACGTAAATACACCTAATCAATTGTCTCGCTTGGTTGCGCAAGTTGGGCCTGGCGAATCAGCAACGGTCGAGCTCATTCGTGATGGCGCACCAACCACACTCGTCGTGGCCATGGGAGAACGTGAGAAAAAACCGGTGACAGCCTCCCTCCCCCTACAAAAAACCGATGTGACCTTGGGCATCGACGTCCAAGCCCTAACCGCAGCATTAGCGGAAAAGTTTGAATTACAAGAAAAGGCAGGAATCCTTGTTTCTCGAGTCGAGAAAGGAAGCCTAGCTCACTCAGAAGGCGTAAAGGAAGGAGATCTCATTACTGAAGTGAACCGAAAACCTGTACGATCAGTTCGTCAATTTTCAGAGTCTCTCGAAAAAGTTACGCCAGGTGAAACTATTTTATTGCGGGTTATTCGAAAGGAACGAGCCTTCTTTGTCGTGTTAAAAACACTTGGAGGATAATAGACCGCAATCTGTACGATCTCAGTCAGGATGGAGCGGCTGCCATTTCTTTTTTATGCTCACCAACAATCTTCAATGTGTGCTCTCTCGGCACTTCCTCATATCCAAAAAATTCCATAATATAACTACCTTTTCCCGCTGTCATTGACGTTAAGGCTGACGCATACTGGAGAATTTCAGCAAGAGGGACTAGGGCATTCACGATTTGATGATGTCCTTTCGTTGACATCCCCTGAATCCTTCCCCGTCTTCCATTCAAATCTCCGATGATGGTTCCCACCATGTCATCGGGAACGTTCACTTCGATGGTCATGATCGGCTCTAACAGCAACGGCTGCGCCAATTCCATTGCCTTTTTAAATCCCATAGACGCTGCCACTTTGAACGCCATTTCTGATGAATCGACGGGATGGTGTGAACCATCATAGACGGTCACTCGGATATCAACGACGGGAAAGTCGGCAACAGTCCCATGCTTCATCGCCTCAATAATGCCCTTTTCAACTGCAGGAATGAAATTCCGCGGGATGGCTCCTCCAACGATTTTATTGTGAAATTCAAATCCTGAACCATGCGGAAGTGGGGCAAGTTGAAGCCAGCAATCGCCATATTGGCCATGCCCCCCAGTCTGTTTCTTATATTTCCCTTGCGCTTGAGCCGTGCGTTGAATGGTTTCTTTATAGGGAATTTTCGGTGTATGGAGATTCACTTCGACTCCATACTTTCGTTTTAGTTTCTCGAGGGTTACGTCGATATGAGTCTGACCCACACCGCTGATCAACATTTCTTTGGTTTCTTCATTTCGGAGAAATTCCAATGATGGATCTTCTTCGACAAGCTTATGAAGTCCGACACTCACTTTATCAATATCATGCGTGCTCTTAGGTTCAAGGGCAAATGACATCACCGGCCGTGTCAGCTGAAGCGATGAATACTGGATTTGATGCTTTTCTTCACACAAGGTATCACTGGTCTGGGTGTCTTTGAGTTTTCCAATGGCCGCAATGTCTCCAGCAATAATTTTTTGTGTCTGGGAAAATTTCTTCCCTAAAGCAAAAAAGAGATGCCCGCCCTTTTCCTTCGTGCCCTGCGTCGCATTGAAGAATCCAGAGTCGGCTTGCAAGGCACCAGAATGAACACGCACATACGTGAGACGTCCCATAAACGGATCAATCGTGGTCTTAAACACTGTACCGGAAAATGGTTCAGATACATGCCCCTCGCGAATCAGCATCTCACCGGTATGTGGATCTTTCCCGCTGATCGGATGTGTGTGCGACCAATCATCTGGCGATGGTAAATATGTATGAATGGCATCCAACACCAAAGACGTCCCGACATTATGAAGCGCTGCGCCACACAAAACCGGAACGATGCCTCCCTCCAGTACGCCAAACGTTAATCCCTCAACAATTTCTTCCTCTGTCAAACTGCCGTCCGCCAAATATTTCTCAACCAACTGATCATTCCTCTCAGCGACTTTTTCAATCAATTGCCGTCGTGCTTCATCGACTTGAGGAATATCGCCTGAAGAGATTTCCTGATGTTGAGTTTTAGGGGAGTTAGGATTTGATGAAATCCTAACCCGATCGATGAGATGAATCACGCCTGCCTGCGTCACATCGCCATCCGCCGGTAACGTCAGAGGAACTCCATTAATTTCCAGGGCTTGACAACAGCCTTGAAGGGCCGCGAAGAAGTCAGCGTGTTCTTTATCCAGGCCATTGATAAAGAGTAGACAGGGCACGCCTCTTTCTCGAACATAATCCCAGACTTTTTCCAATTCACTTTTGACGCCATCTTCGGCATCAACCACCAGCACGACACCATCCACAGCAGCCAAGCACGATCGAAGGTCACTTAAAAAGTCGAGAGACCCTGGAGTATCGATCAAATTAATCTGGGTGCCTTTCCAGTCAAATTGAAGGAGGGAAGAACTCACTGAATGACGACGATGAATTTCTTCGAGTTCAAAATCCGAAACCGTATTCCCCTTATCTGTAGTTCCCATTGAGTCAATCGCCTTAGCTGTAAAGGCGAGCGCTTCACTTAAAATCGTTTTGCCTGAACCTGGTGCGGAGATGAGGGCAACATTGCGGATGGGCTGGCGAGCATTGTTCATCATGAAGCCTCCTGATGAAGTTTTTCAAATTCTAGGGATCCCCTCACGACGAGTCAATGGATAACGAGAGAAATATGTCAAATACCACCACGCGTCAGACTTCACGTTGTCATGATCTCGACAGATCAGCAACGTCGTTAAGACACACGCACTAGGAAGAAACGTGACGATGGGCAATTTATTCCTAGAAATAACCAAGTATTTTGAAAAGTCTCTATGCAAATGTTCTAAGGTTTCTTGTTGGCACAGAGGTTGCTGTATAAGCTCGCTGTGAAACGAAATTTCTTAACATTTGTTACTGAATCATACATGTTGAAGCAGCGATCGAATTAAAAGTTACGAGTTAACAATACACGTTCCTTCCCCCTCCTCTTAATATTTCATACCTCCTCAAGCTTGTTGGCAGATCACTCTGCCTTGTGGATCGGCTTTGCCTAAGCAGCAAGTATAAATAAGTAAGTAGAAAACATTTAACAACGAGGTGCCGAAATGTATTCCACGATCTCTCCAATAAATTCTAGTCGAACGGGTCAGGACACGTTGCCAACAATCATTCAAACGACACATGAACGACCGTCGTCCAATTGCTATCACAATACCCATGTTGCACTTGAGAGTAACGGAGCTTCCTGGGAAGGCAACATGGAAACCATGACGCGCTCCAGTCTTCGTATCGTTATTGAGGGATGCCCCCTCGTTGCCCGCACACAGTCACTTCAACTTCATTTCCATTCCCAACAGTTCGACATAGAAATTCTTGGAGTCGTTGAAAAAATTTCCCCCATTGGCGATACCGTTGAAGGCCGCTGGTCACGAGTGCAACTCGATGTCTCATATGATTCTCTTGATGACTTACGCTGGCAGCGATTAAAACTTCTCTTGCGGGATGCATCATTACACAGTGCCACGACCCATCTTCGTGGAATCTTGATTCCTCTCGATGCCGGTGACGGCTTATGGAAAATGAACTCCAAACTAGCTCCATCCCCCACTCCTGTCCTCACGAATGTCAAAGCACTGAGTATTCCAATTGTGAGTACACCAGTGGACATTCTTAATACAAAAGGGAAAATCATTCGTGCACATATCGATACGCCTTGCACCCCTCTTCCAGCCCAGAGTCCTGTCGTCATCCTTTCGCCAGGGTATGGGGAAACGAAACGCGAATATATTATGCTTGCCTACTATTTCGCTTCAAATGGATTTCACGTACTGCGATATGATCATACGAAGCATGTTGGTATTAGCGATGGAGAGCATCTCGACACAACCTTGACTACAATGCGTGAAGATCTTGGTGCTGTCGTCGAGTATATCGAAGATCGATGGCCCTCGAGTAAAAAAGGGATTGTCGCGACCAGTCTCAGTGGAAGAGTCGCCATCAAAGCGGTGGCCGATGATGTTTCCGTGGATTTTTTATTTTTGATTACACCAATCGTTGATGTTCGAAAAACATTGCAAGCCGTGCATCAGGAAGATTTAATTGCGGCCTACACAAACGGATGTGACAAGGGAGTCACCAATGTACTGGGCTTTAATGTTGAACTGGATCATTGGCTTGAAGATGCAGTGACCGGTCAGTATTCAGATTTGGAGACAACGTATCACGACATTGCACGTATTCAAGTTCCCGTCGTGATGGTCAGCGCTGAACACGATGCGTGGGTAGAAGCACATACTACGCAGACAGTGGCAGAGGCATTTGATGAACGACTTCGCGAATGGATGGTCATTCCTGGAGGATTGCACCGCGTACTTGAAAGTCCGAAACAAGCCAAAGCGGTCTATCGAGAACTTGTCCAATTAGCACAGAAAGAAGTCGCACTCATCCCCCAAGTCTCCTCTCTTCAGGAACCCACACGGAAAGCCATTGGCCGTCAAAATAAGATAGAACGTGAACAGAAGAAAACCGGGCAACCACCCGTGGAGTTGTCAGGATTTTGGAAAGATTACCTTGAACACTTTCATTACATTGTTAATTTCTCAGATTACCAACAACTGCTTGACCATATTGTCCAGTTATTGGGTCCAGTGAAATCTGGAGAAAAAGTCTTAGACGCAGGCTGTGGAAATGGTAATTTCGGCTTACATTTACTCAGAAAAAAGCAAACTCCTATCAATCGGGGAACAGCCAAAAACCACAGCCCCTTCGAATATGTCGGAATTGATTTTGTCCCGACGGCACTCCAGCATGCCAGAAAAAATTATCAAACAACTTACCTGACACATACATCGCAGGACGAGGAATCCAATCAACAAGATACAGACGGAACCTCGTCAGCGTTTCACTGCGTCGATCTCAACAAACCACTTCCATTTCAAGATGAAACCTTTGATAAAGTGGTCTCTAACCTTGTCCTGGGATATCTTGAGAGTCCAGCCAATACCATACGCGAATTGATAAGAGTTCTGACTCCAGGCGGGTCACTTGTCCTGACGAATTTAAAACCCAATTCAGATCTTTCGCGAATTTTCACCAATTTCGTTCAAGAGACATCAAGTTCGGAGGAAATTGAAGAAGCCAGACAATTATTAAACAATTCTGGGAAAATTCGTGAAGCAGAGGGAGAAGGGCTCTTTCACTTTCCAGATGCCGATGAACTTGAACAACTTATTCGCGCGACCAGCGAAGGGAGCGAAACGAAAGTTTTCAGTACGTTTGCGAATCAAGCCTATATTGTTTCCGTGAAAAAAAACTTTGCTCAAAAGGAGCAAATCGACTCTCCGGCAATCAGCATCTTAAAAGCTGCCTAAAATAATTTAGAATTTCCTCGAGAGTGGGTCAACAAGTCTCACCCATGCAACTACTTCAACCCTGCGAGGTGCGCAACAACCGTCCTCTAGGCGACCTTTCCGCATACATTAGAAATCAATTGAATTCGCTATAATTGACCAAAATAGCGAAGCCAGCCTCCTCCAGCAAAGCTTTAGACTTTTCAGCTAAGACATTTCATCCCATGCTTTCCAGGTTCATGATTTTTCGCATGCCTTCTCGCTATTTGCCAGGTCCTTCAAGTGGTGGTAATCTAAGAGATTCTTTTATATATTCTTAGATTTCATTCTGCCTCACGTTTTTCATCTGGCCTTTTTTTACATCTACTTGGGTTTCACCAGTTCGACACAATACGAGTTCAGGCGTATGTTTAGGCCGCAGAGCCATGGAATCCTACCAGTATGCCGTCGGTTAATAAGGATGAAGCATGAATTTTTATGCATTTAGTGGATTAATCAATGGGTTGATTAGCTCAGGGCTCGGGCTCTTTATTTTTTCGCGAGCACCACATAATGCGAAACATCAAACGTATGGACTGTATTGTCTGAGTCTATCCTTATGGAGTTACTTTTATTGCGCCTGGCATCTCGAAGATGATCCGGAGACAGCTTTAGTTCTCATTCGAATCTTAATGGCCGGAGCCATTCTCATTCCGATCACCCATATTCAACATGTCGTCACGCTTCTCGGTTCTCAAAAAAATCATCGTCTATTGCTGTGGAGTGGGTATGCTCTCACCGCGTTCTTTCTTCTCAGTAATCTCACTCCACATTTTGTCGAGGGAGTTATCCCTCAACATGGCATCGCCAATTGGCCCCAACCTGGTATCACCTTTCCATTTTATCTTCTCTGGTTCGTGTTTTCGATCGGCTACGCCGCATATTTATTCGCAACTGAGTATCGCAATACATCTGGTTTCCGTCGAACTCAGCACTTGTATTTATTATTGTGTTCATTAATTGGGTATATTGGTGGAGCAACCAACTTTCCACTGTGGTACGACATCCCCATCCTGCCCTACGGCACCATCCTCGTCAGTCTCTATGTGGTCGCCGCAGCCTATGTACTCGTCCGGTACCGTATGTTGGATTTCTCCATTGCAGTCGAACGAAGTCTGACGTTTCTGTTTTTAATGGTCGCACTGTCCATTCCCACCTTAGCTATTTTGCTCTACATTCAACACCTCTATTTTGGGAAGGTGAATATTCAATTCACGGTTCTGATCTTGCTGGTCGCATCGATCATGGTCGCCCTTGCCTACCGATTGATGGAAGGCATGCAAACGGCAGTGGCCAAAACACTGTTTCGAGAGCGCCATGATATGTACCAAGCCCTCTCGACATTTTCTAAGTCACTCGTGACGAACTTAAAACTCAAACCCCTTGCTCGAGAAATTGTTCACATGCTGGGCCAGGTCATGGGTATTCGACGAGTCGTCTTATATTTAATTGAGACCGAACGAGGTGGATTTATTCCGATTTCACAATTTGGCGTCAACACAGATATGGAACAATTGCCCAGACTGACGCTCGATGACCGATTACCGAAACACCTTTCTAGCACACAAGCTATGGTCATACGAGAAGAATTAGACGATGTCTTGGAACCGTCATCATTACAAATCCTGAAAGCCAATCTTGATGCCCTCACCATTGATGTCTGCGTTCCGTTGATCAACAAAGGTCGATTGCTAGGGTTTTTTGCCCTGGGGTCCAAGATGTCATCATCCGCCTTTACCTCACTGGACATTGATCTCCTCACGACATTGTCACACGAAGCCGCCATTGCCCTGGACAATGCCCTACTCTATGAAGAACTCAAACGTTCCCAAGCCCTTGTCAGACGAACAGATCGACTGCGTTCTTTAGAAACCATGGCCGGCGGCTTAGCCCATGAGATTCGAAATCCCCTCACATCGATTAAGGCCTTTGTGGATTTAGTTCCTGAACGAGCCACCGATGAATCCTTCGTCACGCGGTTTGGGCAAGTCGTGAAAGAGGATGTCTTACGGATCGAACGATTAACCAAGGAAATCTTAGATTATGCACGACCAGCCGAACCATTTTTAAAACATGAAGATATCAATGAGATTGTGGAGTCCTGTTTATATGCCTTACGGGTTCGTGCATCTCACGAGGTTATCGTCATTGAGACTGATCTCGCGCATGACTTACCGACCGTCTATGTTGATCGCCAGCAAATCAAACAAGTTCTCTTGAATTTATTTTTAAATGCCTCGGAATCCATGTCCTCCCATGGAGGAACCCTCACGGTTCGCAGCTACACCGTCCCGCAAGAAGATGGAGAACTCTGGGTTCAAATTGAAGTACGTGACACTGGGGCAGGGATTGCGCAAAATGACCTTGAACATATTTTTGACCCATTTTTCACAACCAAACACCATAGTGAGGAACATGAAGGAACAGGGTTAGGGTTGGCGATTTCTCATCAAATTATTCAAGAACATCATGGACATGTTGAAGTAAAGAGTGAATTGGGAAAAGGGGCAACCTTTTTCGTAAATTTACCGGCTCCTTCTCGCCCGGCTCAGCTTGTTGGCAATCCGGGAGACCTGTCAGAACTGTCGTCCTGACTAAAGCGAATCCAAATAAGTTCCAGTGGTGCCCAGGCCACGAACGCTCAAACTCAACGCATCACTTGATGGTTCAATCTTTACTGAGAATCGCTAGAGTCACTTAATATTGTGGTATAGATGACCTAGGAAACGAACGCGTAACACGCCAGTGCTCTTTGTCAGTCCAACTCTTACTGAGACGCACTCGGCATACGAACCATGAGGGTTACAGGTGTCCTCGTAGCGACGATTGTTGTGTGATCCTACGTAACTTCAATAGGTAACTGACGTTCAACACGGTTCTGCTCCTGAGGTGTCGACTTGAGGTCGCCAAGCCAGCGTCATTACCCGCGTCAAACATTGAGAGTTAATTAAATCGGCTATAGGGCCTGACACTCTTGAAAAAATAAAAGCGCGAGACACTGAATCGTAGAATCGAATTTCCTACCGAGATGCCTGGATCAGGATACCGTCCCAATCTCCAGTTCCCTTTCTCAGCCTCACGGTTCCAGGACGAGTATAGCCAGTTTTTTTGAGCCAACTTTGAACGTCAACCGCACTAAATGTATTGCCAGTTTCAGTGAACAACAACATCGTCACAGCGAAGAGATTCGTTTCTGCTGGTCGAAGACCATGCTTGTCGAGCAAGAAGGTATCTTGAATATAGATTCGACCTTCGGGGTTGAGATGAGATCGGAGACGACGAAAAAGTCTGGTGTTCATCTCCGCTGAATAGATATGAATGACATTCGACAGCCAAATAATGTCAAACTTCCCTTGAATCGAATCTGTCAGAAAATCTCCAGGCTGATAGGCCAGTCGTTTTCCCTGTCGAAGTGGGGCAGCAATTTCTTTTGCCACCGCGAGTGCGGCAGGTCTATCCCATACTGTAGCCGATAACTTTGGGTTTTTTGCCAAGAACTCCAAGGCATAGGTGCCCGGGCCACCACCCACATCTAAAAATGAATGCGCCTGTTTGAAATTGACTTGCCTAGCAACCTGACGAGCTGCATCTCGTGAACGTTCATGCATCGCCCAACTAAACGCTCGACGATATTCAACAGTCTCTGGCTCCTTTTCAACAACTGGCTGTCCAGTCTTCACCGACTGAGTCAGATGAGACCAATCCTCCCATTGTCGACACATCAGCTTTAGATAGGCTCCACGATAGTGTTGACTATGACGATTCAAAAAACGTTGTGCCACATTGCCGCATTGATAGCGTGTGGCTTGCTTCTGAAGCAACCCGGCACTCGCCAAATTCCGGCAGAGAATGTCAAGCCCACGTTCACTCACCTTAAGAGTCTTTGCTAAAGCTTTGATCGTCCAGAGCTGCTTACCCATGACGGAGAAAAGTTCAATCTCTAATGCTGTCAAAACAATACGGGGCAATCGAAATCCAAAAAAAACTTCACGAAAGTCTTCAAAGTTACCTATGCGCTGAGTCGTAGACATGACACCGAATCCTCCTTATGTATGCGTGGGTATAGCCGTTTCAATTATACCGAAACGATAAAGCCCAACTTGTACAATGTTGAAATCCTATACGTGAGATAAAACGTCAATCATTGTCAGTTATAGCCGATTCAATGACTTTTCGTACTCTTGACACATGGGATATCGCGTTGAAAGTCCTCATGGTTGAGCTGGAACGTATTTGTATTCGCTATAATCCAAGCGGGTATAACCTTCTAATGTTTGAAGTGAGTCATCGCGCTGGCTTGGCGACCTCAAGTCGACACCTCAGGAGCAGAACCGTGTTGAACGTCAGTGACCTATTAAAGTTACGCAGGATAACACAACGATCGTCGCTACTAGGACACCTGTAACCCTCATGGTTCGTATGCCGAGTGCGTCTCAGTAAGAGTTGGACTGACAAAGAGCACTGGCGTGTTACGCGTTCGTGTCCTAGGCCATCTATACCACAATATTAAGTGACTCTAGCGATTCTCAGTAAAGATTGAACCATCAAGTGGTGCGTTGAGTTTGAGCGTTCGTGGCCTAGGCACCACTGGAACTTATTTGGATTCGCGATAACTGTATGACTACTGGCAAGGTGAAGGGAATATCGTCAGAAAGTGAAAAAACGTCCCTTGGGCTGGAAGAATAACATTAGGAACGTGTACCTGAAAATTTTGAGCGATACAGTTGGATTGATGCGGTCATCGCGGGGAGATCATTAAAGTCAATGGAACGTTCGAACATCATAGCTACATATTCATCGTTCATTTCTGTTCGTTCGGTAAAACCCTCACTGGTCAAGCGTTTACGATGCTTAGAAACCATTTGTTGTAAATAAAACTTTGCTTGTTTGGCTAATTCGTCAGAACCCAGATCTTCTGCCGTTCCATCTGACAGAATACTCTGCATGTCTTCGAGTGTGTACCCGGCTTGAATAATCAGCACACCCTCTGGCGTCACCTCTAGCAGCCAATCGTCATCGTCAAGTTGCAAGGTTAACGGTTCGTCAGGCTGATCGTAAGACCATCCAGGTATGTGTTTGAGCAAATAGGATCGAACCTGAGGCCAAGATGAGACTTCGTTGTGAGATTGGGTCATAATGAGTGCTGTGATTCTATTGTCGTGACACGTTTATGAAGATTGTTGAGTCGCGTGGTGTTCTCTTGAAGTTTAGGAAGATGATATTTCTGATCAACTTTCACGACACGTTCTAAATACTGAATGGCTTCATGCCATAATCCTTGTGCTTCGTGACAACTTGCCAGGATATACCACGCCCCTCCCATCCGTAACTCATCGTGAAGACGTTCGGCCATGGCAAGACTTGTTTGGGTACAGGCAATGGCTTCGTCATACCGCTGTTGCGCAAGATAGAGTCGAGCCATCATGCGAAAGACATCAGCTTGTCCTTCTTGATTGTCCACACGGCGCATAAGCGTAAGAGATTCTTGGTAGTATTGTAAAGCCAGTTCAAATTGATTGGTTTCCCTTGCAATGAGCCCAAGATCTGAAAGCAACACGGCCTTGCCAGCATAATCCGCATGATCATTCATCAAGTCTAACGCTTCTAAATAATACGCTTGTGCTCGATCCCATTCCCCAGCATCTGCCGACAAATTTCCTAAATTGGCCAGAGTCGTACTGATCCCGCGGTCATCGCCAAGAATTTTTTGGATTTCCAGGACTTCATGATAATGGGTTTGCGCCTGTTGCCTCCGGCCACTCACCGCACAGATATTTCCGAGATTCCCCAATGTCATGGCCAAGGCACGTTGATCCCCACTCTGCCGATCAGCTTCCAACGCGCGAGCATAGCAATAATACGCATCGGTATAGAAGCCACGCGAAAAGTGCTGATTCCCAAGACGATTTAATTGTGTGGATTGAGATTCATACATGGCAGGAATCACCGGATCAAGACGGCTGCAGGGCCTCTTCAACGGCAGCCTTGGCATTTGTCAGTATCGGCGCGCCGTCGCCAACAAGAAGACTATCAAATGTATACTTCAGTAAACGACGTAATCCCTCGCGCGCCTTAGCGATATCGGCATATTTTTCAGAAGGCAACAGAGAGAGGGCACCGGAGGGTTTTCCAATCAGCGCATCACCAACGATGAGAAGGCCTTTTCCTTGTTCAAGATACAAAGCACTTTCGCCTGGTGATTTTTGATCGGCTAAATGAATCACCCAAATACCTCCTGGCAGTAACTCCCCGTCCTTGAATGTCTTATCGGCTTGAACAGACATTTCAGCCGCGTCGCTTTCTGGAATAATCACTTGGCAATTCAACTCCGTCTTCAACGTCTGCGCCTCTCGTTCGTGGTCACGATTGGTCAAAATAATATAATCAATTTGTTCGCCTTGACGGAGTTGCGCCATCTCAATCGAAGTCAGTGGCGGCGGATCGACGAGTATCCGATGCTCACCAACTTCGAGTAAATATCCATTGAAATCAATCTGCTTTTCCTCTGAAAACCAAGACCATTGCCAAATTCGAGGCAGAACTTGCTTCATAATGCTCCAATCGCTTCTTTCAACATCGTCGTTGTTTTGGCCAAGATATCCTCTTCGCTTGGCAAATCCAGCACATCATCTTCAGGAACCGTAATGAACTTACGGTTCGCGCCCTTGGTGAGCGAAATGAGAAAAAGACTATTCGAGGGAGTTGTAGGAATCACGACTTCAACGGTCGAGTCGATACTCTGTACCACATCAAGAAACTTTTGCTTCCCGGCTTCAAGTTCATCCATAAGCGATTAGCGTTCCTTCCTTAGTATGAACGAATTGATCGTCTAGAGAACAGGCCATGATTAGAGGTCTGATGAACTTGACGAATCAGCTTGTAATAATTTTTCAACTTCCTGAAGAATGATGTCCTGACCTGCCATATTAAAATTGCCAACACGCTGCCATCGTATCACGCCCTGTTGGTCAATAATGTACACATTCGGAATAAACTTTCCTCCACCGAACAGCTTATCCGTCACTTGTTCTGGATCCAATAAATACGGATACGTCACAGACGTCGGAAAGGTTTTGAGGAATTCTTGCACATGACTTTTTGAGTCACCAGAGGAATTGACGCCAACCACGGCCACATTTTTCCCTTTTGTGGCTTCATACACTTTTTGAAGGTTCGTCCCTTGAATCAAGCAGGGTTCACAAATATGAAAAAGTCCCAAGACCACCACCTTTCCACGAAGCGAGTCAAGCGACATGGAACGATCTTCTAAGGATGTGAGGGTAAAGTCAGGGGCAGGTTCACCAATTTTAAAGAACCCTGCAGAAAAACTTATGACACTCGTGGCAAGAAGAATGGCCACTGACCAACAGCCTATTGCGAGAGATCGTTTCATCATGCTCTCCTTTCTCAGCACAACGCCGGTCATTTCTATAAAAAGAACACGGTCAATGAATCATAAAGGATGTTACCACAGTATTTTTTTATGCAGCAACAAGGGGGCAACCGGGAGGATGTTATTGACTGGACGATGGCACAGGCTCGAATAGACCAAGCTGAAGTTGCTCTGCACGAGTGAAGGAAATCGGGTATTGGTCAGTGAAACAGGCGCTGCAATAATGGCTCGCTTGTCCTGGAGCGACGTTCAGCATGCCTTCGAGACTCAAATAGCCTAAACTATCAGCCGTAATGTACTTGCGAATATTCTCAAGGCTTTGTCGGGCACCAATGAGTTCTTTCTGGGTGGGCGTATCAATACCATAAAAACATGGCGCGACGACTGGCGGGGAACTAATACGCATGTGCACTTCACTTGCCCCGGCTTGTCGAATCATTTTCACGATTTTTCGGCTTGTCGTCCCTCGCACAATTGAATCATCAACAACAATCACACGTTTGCCTTTTAAAATATCCGGGACAGCATTCAGTTTCAATTTGACACCAAAGTGCCGAATGCTTTGCTCTGGTTCGATAAATGTTCTTCCCACATAATGGTTACGCGTCAAGCCAAGCTCAAACGGAATCACGGCCCCCTCAGAGTACCCCAATGCCGCAGGCACTCCAGAGTCCGGTACGGGTATCACCACATCAGCGTCAACCGGACATTCCTTAGCTAATTGACGGCCTAAGGCTTTCCGAATGGAATAGACGGCATTTGATCCAAAAATTTTGGAGTCCGGACGAGCAAAGTAGACATATTCAAAAACACATTGTGCAGGGGGTTTTTCTGCAAACGGATGATAAGAAGTCATCCCGGATTTATTAATGACAACCAATTCTCCAGGTTCGATTTCTCTGATAAATTCTGCCCCCATCAAGTCAAAGGCGCACGTTTCTGACGCCACAACCCAACTCCCTTTGTAACGTCCAAGACAAAGAGGGCGAAATCCATAGGGATCTCGTGTCGCAATCAAATAATCATCGGCCAGTAACAGGAGAGAATAGGCGCCCCGGACCAGACTCAGCGCATCAATCACACGATCCAATAATGTATCGCCTTGGGAATGGGCAATCAGGTGAACGATAACTTCGCTGTCGGATTCGGATTGAAAAATGGCTCCATACGCTTCCAGCTCCCCGCGAAGCACAGACGCATTAATGAGATTCCCATTATGTGCGAGCGCAAGATTACCAAAGGCAAAATTCACCGTCAGTGGTTGAACATTTTTTAGATCGCTATCTCCTGCGGTCGAATAACGATTATGCCCAATGGCACGGTTGCCTAATAAGCCCTTGAGTGTTTTCTTTGAATAAATATCAGCAACGAGCCCCATGCCTTTTCGTTGAAAGAAACGCTCACCATCCCCAGACACAATACCTGACCCTTCTTGACCACGGTGCTGAAGGGCATACAGACCAAGATAGGTGAGGTTCGCCGCTTCTTGATGACCGTATACGCCAAACACGGCACATTCCTCACGAAACTTGTCAGAAGAGGCACGAATCGATTCTTGAGAGATAAGGGACATAACAGATACTTATGGCTTCACTTGTGAATTGACTTGTTGTTCAAAAGAATTTCCCCATGCATCGGCCAGAGAGTCGAGGGGAAGATTGAGTGTACACACCTTGTGTGATACTTCTGAGACAACTGAAATATTCAGATGATGACCACCGACCTCTCCGATCACGACGGCAGAAACACCCTGTTCTTTTGCAACCTCTAATAGAGCTCCGACATGAGTTAACGAGGTGGTGACAACGGCACGTGAGGGGCTTTCCCCAAAGAGCAACGCATCGAGTCGTAACCGTGCCTGATCAAGCTGAATGGAAGCCCCAAGTGGTTGAGAGGGATGTGAAACGCAACACTCACTGAGTGTCACGGCTAAACCACCTTCCGAACAATCATGCGCTGATTGGATGAGACCATCACGAATAGCCTTAAGGAGAGTCTGATGTAGCGCACGCTCCTGATCAAGGTCTATCCATGGTGGACTTCCCTGCTCACGGGCATGAACAGTCTTCAAATATTCCGTGCCCCCTAAATCCTCTTTCGTTTCACCCAAGAGCACAATTTGATCACCTTCATGCTTGAACCATTGCGTCGTCGTGCAGGAAGCAGGTTCAATAAGACCGACCATACCTAACACCGGTGTCGGGTAAATGGAGAGACCATTTGTTTCATTATAAAAACTCACATTTCCACTCACCACTGGAAGATTGAAGTGGCGACACGCATCACTGATTCCCTCAAGCGCCATAATAAATTGCCACATAATGTCTGGCCGCTCTGGATTACCAAAGTTTAAGCAGTCAGTCACACCAATCGGTTCAGCGCCGGAGCAGGCCAAGTTTCGCGCCGCTTCGGCAACCGCCAATGTTCCACCCATGTAGGGATTTAACAAACAATACCGACTATTCCCATCTGTCGTCAGCGCTAGAGCTTTATTCGTGCCTTTGATTCTGACCACCGCGGCATCTGACCCAGGGCAGACAATGGTGTTGGTACCAACCATATGATCGTACTGACGAGCCACCCAACGTTTACTGGCAATGGTTGGAGACTGCAATAACTCAAGAAGCACATCAGAGGGGTTTTTGACATCGGATAAGTTATCAATCACAAGGGACTGCAACAACTCCTGATATTGAGGTGGTTGGACCGGTCGTTCATATCGAGGCCCTTCTTCCGCTAAGGCCTTAGCAGGAATTTCTGCAACAAGTGTTTCGCCTTCTTTAATGCGAAGCATCCCATCATCCGTCACGCTTCCGATGACTGCGGCATCGATACCCCATTTATGACAAATCGCAATCACCTCTTGTTCTTTTCCCGGTTTGGCCACCAAAAGCATTCGCTCTTGAGATTCAGAGAGCAGCATTTCGTAAGCTGTCATATTGCGTTCCCGACATGGAACCTGAGTCACATCAAGTTCAATACCCGTTCCTGAACGGGAGGCCATTTCACAAGATGAACTCGTCAACCCGGCGGCTCCCATATCTTGAATGCCAATCAGTAAATCTTTTTCCAAAAATTCTAGGCAAACTTCCAAAAGTAGTTTCTCAAGAAACGGATCACCGACTTGTACATTCGGTCGTTTGGCTTCAGACTGATCATCAAAACTATCTGAGGCCATCGTCGCGCCATGAATGCCATCTCTCCCCGTTTTGGCTCCTATATACAACACAGGGTTTCCCACACCTTGCGCCAACCCTCTCAGAAGACGGTCTTTTTCAACAATACCAAGACAAAAGACGTTCACCAGCGGGTTTTTTGAATAGATATCGTTGAAGGTAATTTCTCCCCCAACTGTCGGAACACCGATACAGTTCCCGTACCAGGAAATTCCAGACACTACGCCTTTCAGTAAATGACGGTTCTTGGGCAGATCTAATTCACCAAATCTCAGTGAATTCAGTAAGGCAATGGGCCGTGCCCCCATCGTGAAAATATCACGAAGAATTCCGCCAACCCCCGTTGCCGCACCTTGAAAGGGTTCGATAAATGAAGGGTGGTTGTGGGATTCGATTTTAAAGACGGCGGCTAACCCGTCACCGATATCAACGGCTCCGGCATTTTCTCCCGGTCCTTGAACTACTCGCTCCCCTTCGGTCGGCAAACGCTTCAAGTGCACTCGGGAGCTTTTATAACTACAATGCTCACTCCACATAACCGAAAACACACCCAGTTCGGTCAGGTTTGGTTCACGCCCCAAATGCTGGACAATTTGCTGGTATTCGTCCTCAGACAAACCATGTTGCTCAATGAGCTCTTTATTGATTGGATATTGTGTTGAAGACATCTTAGGACTCAGCCTGTTGAGAAGGCATCCGAAGTGGTAAATGGTCAGTCACATATGAAGCATACCGTAACGCGGTCAACACTTGCTCGTAGGTCACGTGAAACGTTTCTTGCACAGCTTCAAAACTTTGACCTGATCCCAAGGCTCCAACAAGAGTGGCGACATCAACCGATGTATCAATGAGACACGGTTTGCCGGAACAAATTTCCGTTTCCATTGAAATCCCTGGAAAAATTTCCAATTGGTCCTCTGGTTATTGAGTTATCCAACCATTTGGTTCAGTGCATGACGGAGAGAGGAAAAGAGCGCCACCCCATCCGTATTACCAAACACATCTTCCGCGCATCGTTCGGGATGCGGCATCATCCCTAATACATTTCCCGCTTCATTTCGGATTCCCGCAATGTTCTCAAGTGATCCATTCGGGTTGGCCTCAGCGGAGACATTGCCTTGTGCATCACAATAACGAAAGACAATTTGGGCATGGTCATGTAATGCCGAAAGCGTCAGGGGATCAGCATAGTAATTCCCCTCCGCATGGGCAATCGGGATTTTCAACACTTGCTCGGAGGCATACTCGTTAGTGAATGTCGTTTCAGCATTTTCTACTTTGATATAGATATCCTGGCAAATAAAAGACAGATGGGTGTTTCGAAGCATAGCGCCGGGAAGCAGTCCGGCTTCAAGTAAGATTTGAAACCCGTTACAAATCCCAAGGACGATGCCCCCCTTGCTCGCGAACTGGTTAATTGATTCCATGATTGGTGAAAATCGAGCGATCGCGCCGGTACGCAGATAGTCACCGTAAGAAAAGCCTCCCGGAAGAATGACCACATCGACTTTCGAAAGAGAGGTCTCTCGATGCCAGATTAAATTCGCTTGATATCCCAAGACCTCACTGACAACATGATAACAATCCCGATCACAATTCGAGCCGGGAAAGGTGATGATACCGACGTTCAATTCAACAACCCGCTCTTCATGATGACGTTGCAGTCGGAAGATATATAGACTTCGATATGAGGAATGGACGTGATCGTGAACCCATCATTATGCCTGTGAGAGTTCAAAGCGATATTCTTCGATAACCGGATTTGACAACAGTTTTTCACACATCGATTTCACGGCAACTTCAGCTTTTCTTTGATCAGATTCCTTGAGGTCGATTTCGAGTAACTTGCCCATGCGAACGGTATCCACGGAGTGAAATCCTAATGTTTCGAGTGATTGCTGAACGGCATGACCCTGTGGATCATGAATGCCGGACTTGAGTGTCACATAAATTTTGGCTTTCATCCTTTGCCACCCTCGTGTTTAGGCACACACACGTTTCAAGACCTCTTGATAGGTTTCTTCGATTCGACCGAGATCTTTACGAAATCGATCTTTATCCATTCGTTCCCCTGTTTGAATATCCCAAAACCGACAGGTATCTGGAGAAATCTCGTCAGCCAGGATTAATTGACCATTCGAGTCTCCAAATTCAAGCTTAAAGTCCACCAGCATCATTCCCTTGTCTTTAAAAAATGGTGTAAGGATTTCGTTTATTCGTAGTGCCGACTGGCGTAATTGCGCCACTTGCATGTCAGTGGCTAATTGCAATAACCGAATATGATCTTCAGTAATTAACGGATCGCCAAGAGGATCATTCTTATAGAAAAATTCAACGAGAGGAGGATCAAGCACCATTCCCTCCTCAAACCCTAACCGCTTGACGAGACTTCCCGTAGCACGATTTCGTACCACGACTTCAATCTGAATAATTTTTAAATGTTGAGTGCGCATTTCTCGGTCGCTCAGCTGTTCAATGAAATGCGTCGTGATTCCAGCGTCTTCGAGCAATCGAAACAATCGAACTGAGATCTTATTATTGACGATGCCTTTATTGAAAATGGTGCCACGTTTTTCAGCATTGAATGCCGTTGCATCATCCTTAAAGTACTGAACAACTTGATTCGGGTCTGGTGTGGCAAAAACTTTCTTGGCTTTTCCTTCGTAGAGCAGCGTTCCAGATTCCATGGTCTTTACCCTTTTTTTAAGCGTGATCGTGTTGTGGTCGTCCGATGCCTTGCAGATGGGGTCGTCACTGATCGACGGGATTGTGTACTGGTGGCTTTGTGGCCAAAGACTCGTGCAAAGATTTGTTTTTGATGTCGAACATACGATCTTGGCTCAAAGCACGCATCAATCTCTTTTCGTGAAAGATGTTTCGCAACAAAAGGATCGCGTTGAATCAGTGCGTGAAAGTCTCCCTGTTTTTCCCAAGAGGTCATCGCATGCCGCTGAATCGTCTCATACGATTCTGTTCGGGTTGCTCCCTTGTTGACCAGCGCCAACAACAGTCGCTGGGAATAGACGAGACCACCAGTCATGTTTAAATTGCTCAACATACGTTTTGGATAGATTTGAAGATGTTTCAGAATTTTGGTAAGCCGAACTAACATGTAATCAATCAAAATGGTACTGTCTGGAACAATAATACGTTCGACAGAAGAGTGACTGATATCTCGCTCATGCCAGAGTGCCACATTTTCCATAGCGGCAAGACTATGACCACGGATCACTCTTGCGAGTCCGCAAAGGTTTTCTGAGCCGACCGGATTACGTTTATGCGGCATCGCCGACGAGCCTTTCTGACCAGACTCAAAATATTCCTCAGCTTCCAGAACCTCGGTTCGTTGAAGATGACGAATTTCCGTAGCAACTTTTTCAACGCTGGCGGCGAGTAATGCCAAAGCAGACAGATAGGCGGCATGGCGGTCACGTTGAACGATTTGACTGGAGATGGGTGCAGCCTTCAGATTCAGCTTTGCACAGACGGCCTTTTCGACCGAAGGAGGCAGGTGCGCAAAAGTCCCCATTGCTCCAGAGAGTTTCCCCACCGCAATATCATTTCGTACGATACGTATTCGTTCTTGTTGCCGAAGGAATTCTTGGTACCAAATCGCTAATTTCCAACCAAACGATATTGGTTCGCCATGAATGCCGTGAGACCGCCCCACCATCATGGTGTCTTGATGTTCGAACGCACGCGTCTGAATCGTTTCCAAGAGATTCGCAATATCCTCCAATATCAAATCAGTCGCTCCACACATTTGTAAAGCCAGTGAGGTATCAAGAACGTCAGAAGAAGTCAGGCCGGCATGAAGATGTCGAGCTTCTTTTCCTGCTTGCTCTGTTACAGCTTCGAGAAAGGCTATGACATCGTGCTTTACGACTTGCTCAATCGCTTCGATCCGTGCTGGATCAATTTTTACTTTACGACGAACACGAGCTGCCACTCCTCGTGGCACGGCCCCCTGCTGTTCCATCACTTCACAGACGGCTAATTCAACACGAAGCCACGACTCATATTTACGAGTTTGACTCCACATTTCAGCCATTTCGGGGCGTGAATATCGATCGATCATTGCGTTAGGTGTTCCACGATCCTACGTCCACGGAAGGATCAGATTTAGGCTGAGAAGTCTGGGATTCTCGTTGTGAAATGATCTCAAGCCGCTTCTCCGCTAGCTGAGGGTCATTTTGGATTATTTGATCTAAGATGCCGTTCAGAAAGCGCTTACTTTCCTCGTCTGCAAATCGTTTGGCCAATTCAAGAGCTTCATTGATTGTCACTTTTGCGGGAACCTCTGGAAGCCAGAACAGCTCGAAAAGGGCACACCGTAAAATATTTCGATCAACAACCGGCATTCGACTCAGCGACCACTCCACAGCATAGTCGTTGATCAGCTTATCGAGTTCCTTCTGATGAGCAAAGACCCCCTCAACGACCTGTGTGGCGAAAAGTTGCACCTCGGGGGTTGCCTCATGATCCTCCCAGAATTTACCTAAAGAATGGGACGAGCTTTCTTGAAACTCATTCTGAAATAAAAATTGCAGGGCAAGTTGCCGCGCAGCTCGACGAGAACGATGATGAGTTGTTTTTTTCGCAGTCGACACAGTTAAAAGTGTTGAAGGATTCATCAGAGAAAATAAATTTGTGAGCGAGAGACTCCAACTTTAACGAAGTTGAAGAAGACGATCAATTGGTCTTTTGGCTCATATCACGACAAAAATCAGACAGATGACACCCTTTTCAGGTTTCCAATATTACCTATCTTTATTCATCTCAAGATTCACGGTCCTGGGTAACTGACTGCAAATATTATGGAAAGATTCAGTGTCGAAATCGAGAAATAAGGCACAGTGCGTACATCTCAATCGTCAAGAATTATATTGGCGAATGAATCGCTACCAACATTCCAACGGGTCAATCTTCTCTCCTGGGTTACTCGACAAAGGACCATGGGACGTCGGCTGCAAGATAGGGTGCGCCATTAATGAGGCCATCTCGATAGCAGAACGCGCAGCCTCTGCACCCCGGTTTCGCTCCGATGAACCTGAACGTTCCAACGCCTGCTCTACCGTGTTCACGGTGAGAACCCCAAAAATGACTGGCACCTGTGTGTCAAGACTGATTTGAGCAATGCCACGTGCTGTTTCTGTGCAGATATAATCAAAATGTGGGGTGTCGCCTTGAATCACCGCACCCAAACAAATTACGGCATGATAGTGTTTGGAGACAGCCAATTGTCGGGCAATGATGGGAATTTCAAATGCTCCCGGGACACGAACAACTCGTAGATCATCTTCCACCGCCCCGTACTGCTTCAGCGTCTCGATGGTACTCGACAACAAGCGGCTAGTCACAAATTCATTAAATTTGCTGACGACAATGCCAAAACGGTAATCTTTGGCTCGAAGCTCGCCTTCTAGTGCTTCCATCGTGCAATCGCGGCGCGGAATGATTGACAAAACTGTCCGAACAATACAGAACTCGTGTCTTTAGAATTGAGGAATACGTCGAAGATTGAAGGCATTTGATGAGCTAGACGTTATTCAAAATATGGCCAAGCTTGGCCTTTTTAGTCCGGAGATAGTGCACGTTGGATTCCTGAGGGGTCATTTCAATAGGAATTCGTTCAACAACAGTTAATCCATAACCGTCTATGCCCACAATTTTCCTGGGATTATTCGTAATCAGTTTGATTTTTCGTAATCCAAGACTGACCAAAATCTGTGCACCAATTCCGTAATCACGAAGATCAGCTTTAAACCCTAACTTAAGATTGGCCTCAACGGTATCACTTCCTTCATCTTGAAGATGATACGCTCGAATCTTATTCATCAGTCCAATCCCCCGGCCTTCTTGATTCAAGTACAGGAGTACGCCTTTCCCCTCTTGCTCAATCATCTCCATAGCGTGATGTAATTGGTCGCGACAGTCACACCGCAAAGACCCAAAAACATCAGATGTCAAACATCCCGAATGAACCCGAACAAGCGTTGGGGACTCATCAATCGTCCCCTTAGTCAGAGCGATATGCGTTCCGCTATCAAGTTCGTTTTCAAATACTACCGCTCGAAATTGACCGAATATCGTCGGCATGTTGGCACTTTCCACAGACCTCACAAAGGTCTCACGATGAAGTCGATGCTGGATCAGGTCTTTAATCGTAATAATTTTGAGTTGATGATGCTTGGCAAAAGCCATAAGTTCCGGCACACGAGCCATCGTTCCGTCATCATTCATAATTTCACAAATGACTCCGGCCGGATACAACCCTGCGAGCTTGGCTAAGTCCACTGATCCCTCGGTTTGCCCCGCCCGCTTGAGCACGCCCCCTTGATGGGCTTTAAGTGGGAAAATATGGCCAGGCCTTGCAAAGTCAGATGGCTGACAGTCTTGATTCACCGCCATTTGAATGGTCATGGCACGATCTGCCGCAGAGATACCCGTCGTAATGTCTCGGCCTGCATCAATCGAAACGGTAAAGGCCGTACCAAACGGAGCTGTATTTTCAATCGCCTGCGGTGGAAGTTTGAGTTCATCGACTCGTTCCGGGGTCAACGCAAGGCAAATCAAGCCCCTTCCATATTTTGCCATGAAATTAATGTCATCTGCGGTGACCTTTTCCGCGGCCATAACCAGATCACCTTCATTTTCACGATCTTCATCATCGACCAAAATGACGCACTTTCCTGCCTTGATATCATCTAGCGCTTCCTCAACGGTATTAAATGGATCTGTTGTCATAATATGGCTATACGAAAAATGAGTATGATACACGGGTCTGGAGAATTGTTTTTGCATTCTAGCATAAACGCATGTCTTAACCAGACTCTTCGATTGAGTAACGACCTGAGCGATGGACAACCAGAACACTCAGCCCGGCAAGCCCCGCCAGGCAAGCCAATACCCAAAACCCTGCGGAAAATGAACCGGTCAGATCCTTCAGTATGCCAAACCAAGATGGCAGGAGAAAACCTCCCAAGGCTCCAGCAGCTCCAATCAGGCCAGATGCCGTACCCATAATATGCCTGAATTGAGTTGCCGCTACCTGGAAAACCACGCCATTTCCAAAACCAAGAAGCAAAAGGGCACTAATGGCCATGAAAAATCCCCAAGTGGGAGAAAGGAATTGTCCCAAACCAAGACAGAGCACAGCCACAGCCGGTAATATGCCTTGAAGTAATGCGGTACCTCCAAACCGATCAGCCATGTGACCGCCAATTGGCCGTGCCACACTACCCGCCAACCCGCAGAACGCCGTCATGGTTCCTGCCGCGATCATGTCCATATGATATTGATCATGAAAAAATATCGGGAGAAAACTTGCGAGACCAATAAAACCGCCAAATGTGACTCCATACAAAAAACACAACCAATACATTAATTTTTGATTTAATGCATTGTGCAATAATCTTCTAATAGAAATCGAGTCCTTCTGTACCCGGGGTTGCGCTGACGAGGCAACCGTCAACCAAAAGATGATCGCCGTCACAACCACCGGAATGACCATGAACCCGAAGGTGTTTCGCCACCCAACGACATAAGCCAAGCGTGGAGCCAGTAATGTGGCCAAGAGGACTCCGCTGTTTCCAACCGCTGCCACACCCATGGCCAGCCCTTGATGAGCTGGCGGGTACGCCTGACTCGCAAGAGGCAAGGCCACGGCAAAACTTGCTCCGGCAAAGCCTAAAAGTAGACCAATGCAGAGTAACTCTAGGTAATTCGAGGCCAAAAGCCAGACGAAAATGAGTGCAATACACTCAAAGGCCAAGACTAGCAGACCAATGAATTTCGGTCCGTAGCGATCAACCATGGGGCCAATGACGATACGGAGCAGCCCTCCTCCGAGTAGAGGAGTCGCCACAAGAAAGCCTTTTTGTGTCGCAGAGAGAGCAAACTCTTCAGAAATGGCAATTCCCAGTGCCCCCATTAACACCCAAACCATAAAACTGACTTCGAAATGAAGCCATGCGCCAACCAAAGAAGGCCAATACCCACTTTTCAACGCATAAATACTCTGTCGAATCATAAAAAATTCATTGAATTTTGATGGTATATGTAACGATATGAACGAAATCGCAATGTCGCAAACTGAATCGTAAAATACGCCTTCGTGACAAACGAACTATAGTTGAGGCTTTCTCAGCATTTCAATTTTCATCAGTTATAATTGAAAGGGGATTTACGTCATGACATGCTGCCTGGTAGCGTTTGAATAATTCTTGTGAGGTTCTTTGGAAATTCATTACCATTCAAGGTCCTAGAAAGACGCATTGCGTAAGTACAGCTAGACACAACGAAATTTCTACGATAGACACCCTTTAAATAATTTGAGAAACACCATCATCGACCATGAATTTTGACGACCTTGACATGCAAGATACAAAGCCAAAGTCATCTGATGAAGCTGACTGGCCGGTGGATGTTGAAGTTGAAAATGTCGAAATTCTCTCGCCAGATGAAGATGCCGAACACCAGACCTCAGAAGATCCGTTTATTGACGAGACGACACACGCTTCCTGGGAAACCGTATCAACAGCGCTCGTCCCAACGACGACACTCGACCGATATCTGGCAGAAGTCCGACGTTATCCATTCTTAACGAAAGAGGAAGAATTACGCCTTTTTCATGAGTATCAGGTCAAGGGCAAAGAAGATGCTGCCGTGAAGCTCATCTTAGCCAATTTACGCATATCGGTGGCCATCGCCACTGAATATGGCAATGTCGGGATGGATAAGATGGACCTCATCCAAGAAGGCAATGTTGGCCTACTGCAAGCCATGAAGAAATTTGACCCCACGAAAAATGTCAGATTTTATGCGTATGCCGCCTGGTGGGTTCGCGCCTACGTCCTGAGATACCTCTTAAATAACTTCCGCCTCGTCAAAATTGGGACAACACAGGAACAGCGAAAACTCTTTTTCAATCTCAAGAAAGAAAAAGCTAAACTTGAGCAACAAGGATTTGTGCCTGACCCCAAATTGATAGCCGATCGCTTACAGGTGCGGGAACGTGATGTCATTGAGATGGACCAGCGCTTAGGAAGCTGGGAACTCTCGCTGGATCAACCATTGACAGATGACAGCGAAGGAACCTTTTACGATTTATTTCCCTCCTCACAGCCGGATATCGACGAGCAAGTGGGAGATAATCAGTTACGCGTTCTCTTCCGAAAAAAATTGGGAGAGTTTGCCAAAACGTTGAGTGAACGAGAAGAGGATATTCTCAGGAATCGACTTCTCTCTGAAAATCCTCTGACACTTGAAGAGTTGGGGCAAAAGTATTCAATTACCAAGGAGCGGTCTCGGCAAGTAGAAGCTAAAATAATTAAACGTTTACGAGCATTTATGAAGGAAAAGCTCAAAGACTTCGACCAAATACAGCTGTAGCGTTAGCTTGTCCTCATGCTGGAAAGATCGTGTTCCACGATCTCTGTGCATACTGACAAAAAATATCTTCACCGAACCTCTTGACTTCCCCCAGAATGGTCTTATCTAAGTCCTATTGATGTGGCTAAAATAATCGGTGTGCTCGCAAGAGCCTATATTTAGTCAAAATACATTGCAATTTTGTGCTTAAACAAAGGAGGAGTTTCCACATGGCAGCATCAACGAAAGAGAAGAAAGAAGAAAAATCTGGAAGCAGTGCGAAGGGGTTTCGGCCTCTGGGCGACCGTGTATTTGTCACATACACCGAAGAATTAGAGCGTACGGCTGGAGGGATTTATGTCCCTGATTCTGCCCGTGAAAAACCTCAACGTGGGACGATTGAAGCTGCTGGCCCTGACGTCGAGAATATTAAAGTTGGTGACCAAGTATTATTTGACAAGTACTCTGGAACCAAAATCAAAATTGAAAATGATGACTGCCTCATCTTAAAAGAGGAAGACATTTTGGGCGTGTTTGAAACCAACTAATCATTAAAATCTATTTAATTTGTAACTTTAAGACACCAGGCATGTATGCGAACCACGCATACATGATGAGGTAAGGAGGACCATATGTCAAAGCAGCTCCAGTACAGTGAGCAAGCACGGGCGTCGATTCTTAGCGGCGTCAATCAATTAGCCAATGCCGTGAAAGCCACTCTCGGACCCAAAGGACGAAACGCCATTCTCGATAAAAAGTTTGGCGCGCCCACGATCACAAAAGACGGTGTGACCGTGGCAAAAGAAATTGAATTACAAAACCCCTATGAAAATATGGGTGCTCAACTTGTAAAAGAAGTGGCAAGCAAAACAAGCGATGTGGCTGGTGATGGAACCACAACGGCTACGGTTCTCGCTCAAGCTATTTTCCGTGAAGGGGTGAAAAATATCACCGCCGGTGCGAATCCAATGGACCTGAAGCGCGGAATCGATCAAGCTGTTGAAGTGGTCATCGGTGAGCTGAGCAAAATCAGCAAGCCGTGTCAAAACAAAAAAGAAATAGCACAGATCGGTTCTATTTCCGCTAACAATGACCATACGATTGGTGACCTTATTGCCGAAGCCATGGACAAGGTTGGGAAAGACGGTGTCATCACGGTCGAAGAAGCCAAGTCCATGACCACTGCACTTGATGTCGTCGAGGGCATGCAATTTGATCGCGGGTACATTTCTCCCTACTTCGTGACCAATGCCGAACGTATGGAAGCCTCATTGGAAGACGCCTTCTTGCTGATCAATGAGAAAAAAGTCAGTGCCATGAAAGACTTGCTTCCCATTCTTGAGCAGGTCGCTAAAATGGGCAAACCCTTAGTCATCATTGCGGAAGATGTTGATGGGGAAGCTTTAGCAACATTGGTGGTCAATAAGCTTCGCGGTACGTTGAATGTTTCGGCCGTGAAGGCCCCAGGATTTGGTGATCGTCGAAAGGCCATGCTGGAAGATATTGCCACATTGACTGGCGGACAGGTCATTTCTGAAGAAGTGGGATTGAAGCTTGAGAATGTGAAACTCACGGATCTTGGTCGTGCCAAACGAGTCACGATTGACAAAGACAACACGACCATCGTCGAGGGTGCTGGTGATCCGAAACGCATCGAAGCGCGAGTCAAGCAGATTAAAACACAAGTTCAAGAAACCACGTCTGACTATGACAAGGAAAAGCTTCAAGAGCGCCTGGCGAAGATGGTTGGCGGTGTCGCCGTCATCAATGTTGGAGCCGCCACTGAAACTGAAATGAAAGAAAAGAAAGCACGCGTGGAAGATGCGCTTCACGCCACCAAAGCCGCAGTCGAAGAAGGCATTGTTCCTGGAGGGGGTGTTGCTCTTCTTCGTTGCATCTCATCTCTCGATTCACTGAAGCTTTCTACTCATGATCAACAAGTTGGCGTCAACATTGTGAGGCGGGCATTAGAAGAGCCGCTTCGGCAGATCGCCATCAACGCCGGTGAAGAAGGTTCCATGATTGTCGAGAAAGTCAAAGGCGAAACCACGACACGCGGATTTAATGCCGCCTCAGGTGATTATGTAGACATGGTAGAAGCCGGCGTGATTGATCCAACAAAGGTTTCACGTTGTGCGCTACAAAATGCTGCCAGTGTCGCAGGCTTGATGCTTACGACCGAAGTCATGGTCACAGATCTCCCTGAGCCAAAAGGTGACGCACCAATGGGCGGCGGCCATGACCACGGCATGGGTGGTATGGGCGGCATGGGTGGTATGGGCGGAATGATGTAATAACCACCAATTCAGTTGCTTGAATGCTAAAAAAAGGTCCGGGAAGTTTTCCCGGACCTTTTTTATTGTTTCACATCAACTCTCTGATACGAAAGTTCTCTCTCATCTCGAATCGATGACCGTGCACGACTCCATGTATAGAAGGCCGGAAACGGAATGCGATCCCTGTTCATCAACCCCCATCCAGCCTCGACTGGCTCACCACTCTCCTCAGCTTTCCAGGGCAATGAAAAAGCTTCAAAAGATGTGGCAAAGGAAACCCAGGCATGAGGGCTCGCTTTCGAATACAACAACCGCTTTTCATTCAGATACATGTCCCAAAACTTTTGCTGGGCTTCTGGCGTAAAATGTCTCTCCCCTGAATGAGGAAATCCCGTTTCTTTTACGAGTACAGGCTTTTGAGCTTTCTCCATTAAAGAAATGGCTTGAGTACGTGTCCAGAATACCGCATCTTTGGGAGGCAATGCCGGTTTTTCCCATACCGGGTGGATGTTGGGCGCTAAGAAATCTCCGAAAGTAGACAGAGCAGGATTTCGATAACCACGCATCGGTTCACTCGTCGTGATTGGGATCTCTAGGCCAGGGTCTAGGGAAGTTCTAATAAATTCATTCGCTTTAATCAGGTCATTCGTCGTATAGCGATGAAAATGCAGGCCTTCATTGCCGAGACACACGGCAAGCGCTATCGTATCGGCATATTCATGAATGAGCCGAATAACCCCCTGAATTTCGGTTCTTGAACGCGCACTCCAGATTCCCAACACCACAGCCCGAAACTGCAATTGCTTAGCCTTTTCAAGGATTACTGGCGTCACATCTGGATGGAAACTGTATACGATCAATCCATCAAATACTTGCCGAAGTGCCCGCAAATCTTTCTCAATCGACGTTGGCGAAGGCAAATGAAAATTTTCTCCACGACGTGGATCGAAGTCAGATGGCGAATAATCAATGAGCAGTGGAGGCCTTTTCGTATCTGTCAAATATGAAAAAAATGAGGACCCTTCTTTGAAAGACGTTTGAGTGGCCATTGCCGAGTTGATCAAGCACGGGAACGTACTCGAAATGATAAAGATGGCCAATATGACCGCTCGCAGCCTTCGGTTCATGCCTCGCCTCCTTCCCCGATAAACAGTCAGAATGTCTGTCAACTGTTTCGGAAAATTTCGACGAAAAATGAAACAGACTTACGTAGCTGCCCCCTCTTAGATGCCTTTCCTTGTGGACAGACGAATATACGCCTGCTATTCCCTTAATTCGATAACATGAGAATTGATCGAACAAAAATTCAACTGATCGTTCTCAGCATACAGAACAATAAGCAAGAGGCGGTATCAAACTAATGAATTTGACATGAATAACTATGTAAGAGTGAGTAAATTCACAAACGCAATATTCGATGACCATGATTCTGACAGTAAGCAGACAAACGGTTTGAATAAGTGTGATGGGAACACTGTCAGGATGCATACCTGAACCGGAATGAGCATTTCTCGCTCAGGTCCATTTTAGACTTGCTCATCCCTCCTGCTTTTTCTGGTATCCTTTTAAGGATCACTTTGCCTTCGGCAATTCCGATTCACTGGGTGATGACAATGGGCCTAGGAGGGCCAGTCAAGTTATCGGTACAACAGGATTTGGCACTGGAAAGAAGGTGAAATTGAGAAAACATGACCCCAGTTATCCCCCAGCCTACGCAAGAAACCAGAGCTGTTCGGCTTCATAGCCCAAACGAGTTCGGTCAAGTAGGCTCAAAATCGTGGATCACCATAATCGGATCCTAAACCTCGACTACTGATGGATACGAATACCAGTTTTCCGGTCATTGACGCTTTGCTTTGCTCGCGTTTCAGACATGTATGAATTTAATGCTATCGTTATGCTCGAGTCCGAGACATAGAATCTCCATGTGAAATTTCATCACGAGAAAGAAACACAATTACTCTTCCCCTCAGTGCACAGACCCACGCATACGCGTTGTACGTATATGTTGAAGAAAAGCAGTATTTCGCGTGCCCTCTCACTCTGGGAACGATCTTCAATATCATTATCTGTGTCGAAAGCAAGCCTTAAGGTTGGTCTTTTTCGTGACCGAACAACAATCCTATGATCTTTAGTTCTTCGATATTCGTATTTATCTTCTTACCGGTGTTTCTGCTGGGCTATTACCTGACGCCTCGACCAGCAAAAAACTTTGTGGCACTGATGGGAAGTTACCTATTTTACGCGTGGGGGGAGCCGATTTTTGCCGTGGTGTTGTTGGGGTCTTCGCTAATCGACTATCTATTGAGTCTGTATCTGGTTCGGCATAGGGAGGAAGAACAATTCAAACGGAAATGCGTGCTGACGGCATCGCTTGTAGTCAATATTGGCACATTGCTGTATGCGAAGTACTCAAATTTCTTTATGGAGCAACTGAATTTGACACAGGGATGGTTGGGACGTGAACCATTGTCCTGGGAAGAGATTATGTTACCGATTGGCGTCTCATTTTTCACGTTTCAAAAGTTGAGCTACATGATCGACGTCTATCGAGGCGCTGTATACCCAGCGAAAAATTTTGTGTCATTTGCACTGTATGTCGCCTTGTTCCCGCAGCTCATCGCCGGTCCGATTATTCGTTACCATGATGTGGCAGATCAATTGGTCAAACGCGTCCATTCAAGCCGAAAATTCGCGGAAGGTCTGTATCGGTTTAGTATTGGTCTTGGGAAAAAAGTCTTAATTGCAGATACGATGGGACAACTTGCCGATACCATATTCGCCTACTGGTTGCATCACCTGCCAATGCATTATGCCTGGATCGGTCTTTTTGCCTATAGCATGCAGATCTATTTTGATTTTTCAGGCTATTCAGACATGGCCATTGGCTTGGGAAAAATGATGGGGTTCGATTTTCTCGAGAATTTCAATCGTCCCTATGTGAGTCGGAGCTTTACAGAGTTTTGGCGTCGCTGGCATATCTCCCTCTCGAACTGGATGAAGGAGTATTTATATATTCCATTGGGTGGAAATCGAGTGAAACCGTTTTACCAATTTAGAAATTTATGGATCGTGTTTTTGTTGTCGGGATTTTGGCATGGAGCAAGTTGGAATTTTATTATTTGGGGAGCGTTTCATGGGTTCTTTCTCACGCTGGAAAAAATCTTCCAACCGTGGAAATGGGACAAGGTTCCCAACTGGATTTGGCAAGTGGTGACGTTTTTTTTCATCACACTTGGTTGGGTGTTCTTCCGTATGGAAACTCTGGACCTCTCGCTGCTATATATCGGTTGTCTCTTTGATTTTGGAAGCTGGGGGCAAGTCTATGAGTTTCCGGTCAATGCGGAACGTCAATTAGGCTATTTCTTGTCGGAAATCATCGATACTCGAACCATGGTCATCATGATGTTGGCGGCAGTTTTCACTCTTCTGCCAGACGAAAATCGGTGGCTCATGAAATGGCGACAGTGGAAGAAAAGCAGCGCATGGGCACCCTATTACAAAGGGGCAGTGGCGACAACCTTATTATTTCTGGCTATTATCGACATCGCCAAGATGGGGTATCATCCATTTATCTATTTCAAATTCTGATGATCAAGGCAGCACACAGAAAAGACCATATTCGAATCATTTGGATTGCGGCTATTGGGGTTATATTGATGGCAGTGTTCGTGCAAACGTACCGACCCTATGTGACAGATCATCCATTGGAGGGCGTCGCGGTGCCACACGCACCAACGACCAGTCTCACTTGGCAGCACTGGTTATCAGGCGAATATCAAAAAAAATATGAAGTCTGGGTGAACACGCATATCGGATTTCGTTCGGTAATGGTGAGGGTAGCCAATCAAATTCATTATAGTATGTTTGGACAAAGCGGGTATACGAAGGAAGGAACTAAGGTATTGGTGGGAAAAGAACATTGGCTCTATGAGGGGGCCTCGGTCAGAGCCTATCAATGGCCTGGTTGGCGGACCGACGAGGAGTTGGAGAAGGCCGTCTATAAACTCGCCAAACTACAGCAACTAATGATGGAGAAGCGAAATATTCCTGTAGCACTGGTGATCGCCCCGAGCAAACCGCAAATTTATCCTGAATACATGGATCCGACCGATCAAAAGAAGCGCATGAATGTGAAAGAATCAGTTTTTACTGATTACCAACGAGTCGTACCGTTATTCAAGGCAAAGAACGTCTTGGTCAGTGACGGACATGCAATACTTCAACGACTCAAGAAAGAAACAGAGCATCCGTTTTTTCCAAAAAGTGGGATGCATTGGAATGATTATGCTGCATTTTTGGTCTTGAAAGATCTTCGGAAACTAATAAATCCGATACTTCAGAAACCATTACCCTTACCTGAGATTACGGGATTTGAAACACGACCTCCAGAACGAGAAGATACGGATCTGGCAAAGTTAATGAACATCTATACGACAAACGCCATGCTCACAAATGAGATGTACCCATTGGTGAAGCCGCCTGATGTAGAGCTGGATCAACGGCCACGTGTGTTGATCATTGGAGACAGTTTCTCCTATCAATTAGCCTATGCGTTGAAGCAATATGGTATGTGTCATGAGGTGTTGATTTATGACTACTTCCAGACGTTGCGTTCGTATACTGGAGAGATAATCGAATCCAAAGCCGAGATAAGTTTGGAGGAGCTCTTCTCAAGCTACAATCTGATTATCATTGAGAATGTAGAGAATCTAATCCCGGAGTTTGGCTTCGGCTTTGTGGATGAGGCAATTGCCTATCTAGAGGGAGCAACGCATCCGCAATCCGCCCTTCAGAGTTCCTAGCAATTAAGGCAACATATTCTTGTAGGACAGTACCAAGGATCTTCAATGTCTGACTTTTTTAACAATTCTGTATTTCGGTGGCGAGGTGGTCGAAGGCATCTTGATCGGATTGGATTGACCAGTTTGTTTTACCAAAAATATAAACCTGTTCAATAATTCATGCTCAGTCTTTGCGACTGTAATCACGGCAATTTCAAATTGATATCCAATATCCCGTTCTTCCCCAAAACGTACATTCTTGATCCATGTTGAACTTTTGGCGTTGACCATCACTTCACCCTGTGGCCACCAAAGATCTTCAAAGTCTCTAATTCGATGGACTAAAATCCAAAGAAAATTATCCTCTGGCATAATAGCCGTGCCTTTGATGTTGGTTCGTATCCCAACTTCCTGTCCATCGCTTGAAGGCTCAATAATATCAACTTGCATTCGTGATTGAGCTAACAGACCCTCAGGTATCAGACACGACAACACAATAATCGCGACAACTATCCCAAAATAATGCAAACGCAACTTCGTTCTTTGGATCATCCAAGGCAACCTTATTAATACCTCATGTTTATCGAATGACATGATTCGAAAATATATGAGCTGGAAACACCTTCGTGAATCTCATATTTTCATCAATCCCCAAAGATATATTGTTCAAGTACGCTCTCTCGTTTCACTCAACGTGTTCATTTTATGGAGGCAATGAGAAAGGCTGGCACCAACAATAGCCCCCATGGGTCAAACCAGCCAAACACCAGCCCTTCCATACAGTAAAAGGCAATAAATGTCGCGCAAACAAAGAGATTGACAGCCCTCACTGGAAGTGGACTACTTGTAAGCGGACCGACTCGATGGCGAAGATATTTAGGGGTTCGAAACCAGTCTAATTTTATCAAGAACAGTCCTTTTAGGTTTGCCACGATATAGGTCAGCATCACGCTCCAGCCATACCACAGCATCATGGGAAAATGAAAAAGGTCTCGATATGATCGTTTTTTAAAGACAATCATCACAAACGGCTGAATCAGGTTCGAGAGTAGACAAATGCAGATGGCAACCGTAAACGGAATTTGCACCGAGTTTAACAGGTAGAGATAATACTCGACTTCATAGGAATTCCACCCTACTGCGAGCCACCACACCGTGAGCATGCCGAGAAGAATAGCCGCCCCTGTTAATATCGGAGTTGTGTAATACGCATTCTGGCGGAGAGCGGAGATTTTTTCGATTACGGAAAGCCTTTTGGACCAGATAATATCCCAAAAATATTCTCGAAACACCCTTGCCGTGCCTGTGCACCAGCGTTCTTGTTGTCGTCGAAAATGATCGAGGGTAAAAGGGACTTCTCCGTAATTGACAACACTGTCCAAGTACACGCCCTTGAGTCCAGCTAGCCAAAAACGGTTCGTCAAATCAATGTCTTCCGTCAAATGTCCAGGCGTGAATCCACCAACGTGCTCCACAGCAGATAAACGAAACATCGTACAACATCCGGAAAATAACGCCGGATGACCCAGGACTTGACGTCCTTCAAAATCTATGTAGTAACAGCTCTCTTCAGACAGCGCCACATATTTCTGAAAAAGATTCATGCCATATGGAAATGCCGCCCTCTTGGATTGAACGAATGCAATGTCATCTTTCGCTTCCAAGACTTCAAGGGTTCTTTCCAACGCATCGGATTGAGGTTTCCAGTCGGCATCCAATAAGTACATGTACTTTGTGCCACGGTGTGAAAGATAATCTTGGAGTTTTCGAAGGCTCCCGGCTTTGAAGCCATCCTTCGAAGGCCGATGGAACAGGACAAAGTCTTTGGATTCCCATATTTCAATCGGTTCATGTCGGCTTTCACCGGAAGGAATAGAAACCACTTGAGAGAAAGAGTGATTGACGAACCGCGTACAGCCACGTGCAATCGCAAATTGACGTATCTGATCGATAATTTTTGGATCAGTCGAATCATCAGCCAGGACGGTGAATCGATTCGGATATGTTAATTGCTCGCACCCTTTCAACGTCCGCTCGAGAACAAACTGTTCATTATAAGCCACTACGACGACAGCCACTTCGTCGCCACTATGGGAAACCCGAGGGATAGAGGGCTGACGTAAGCTGGCGAACGCATACAAATAATTAAAAAAGGCAAAAATAAAAAACACCAACAGACACGCTACTTGTACGGTAAAAAGAAAGGTTGCCGACCAAACCATACTAGAACTCTCTGAGTTTTGATATTTTGTGGATGTAGCGTGATAACGTCCCGAAAAAAATAAGCAACATAATGCCAAACATTGATGGCATGAAGCCCCACGTGATTTGTCCGCCAATGAGCGTTTGGGCAGAGGTTTTAACTGATGTAGACATCGCCGGCGACGCAATGGAAGCCGGTTCAAGTAACCAGTAAAACCCCAAGGTTTCGACCGAAAACACCCTAAGTGATTGAGGTGACAGACTCCCGTCAATCACCGCATCGATCATCAAGGACTGTGGAAGACGTTTTTGCCATTTCCCATTGACCTGTTCCAATAAAGTGACAGTTTCGGACAATCCCCTCGTATAGACTGTGACACGTTGGACATGAATCCTGACCATATCAGGCGCAGTCAGGAGTAATGTCATGTGTCCTTCTGATGTCGTGAGTTCACGAAGAATGATATGCCCTTCTTCGAGACCTGGGGCATATAGTGTAACCATCGCGACCACCCCGAACTTAGATGGTCGTGCAATCCAGAGTCTTCCTGATTTTTCTAACTCAAGGAATTCACGAGTGGCTGTCGATGAATCCCCTTGTGTGAAAATCGGTCCAATATTGGACATACCTCCCATGGTGGCCATGGCAAAAGAAGTGAAGGAGAACATTAGAAGACCGATCACTCCTCCCATTTTGAATGCTTTCATTTTCATCGATATTCTCGGCGAGCGACGGACTCGATGGCTTTTTTGGGTTGTCCCTGAGCATCATACAAACCCCAATGCCCTTCGGCTTCAGGTTGCTGTTCCAATTCATGTTTCCATGGTTGATCAAACGCTTCAAAGTACACAAATTTGATCCCCGTAGAATTTAATTCACTAAAAAATGCTTTCTGCATATCTTCACCTTCCGGGTGAGAAGTTAAAGTCGGGAGCCCCGTTTCTTTGAGAATGATCTTTCTTCCCGTTGTGGCCTCTAGATAATCAACGCGTGCTAACACCCAGTGAACAGCTTCTTGAAAATGAGTTTTCCCTCCCCAAAAAGGGTGGGTATTCGGAAAAATCCAGTCGGAATGTTTCCACAACCATTCCCGGTACGGTCCCTCAAGATAGCTATCAATGGGTTCCCCCGTAGTAACTGGTTTTCCTGTCTCCTGCCGTAGCTCTGACATTTTTTCTTCTAGTTCTCCAACGGTATAGCGCAGGAACAAGAGACCTTCATTTCCTAAACAATATCCATCCACGAATTCTCGCTGGGCCACGGCATTACGCCACTCTTCATTTGAATAGATATCCCAAATCCCCATAATCACCATGCCTGAAAAACCTTGTGCTCTCGCAATCTTGGGAATCGAGCCCATTGCACCACGTGCTCCATAGGTCACGAGGCTTTGAAACCCCAATTCATGGAGCTGTTTAAGCTCCTGCGTAATTTGGGGAACGGCCGCTTTTCCGAATTCTGATCCTGGAAAGAAGCCGCGAGGTTGATAGGCAATGCCTGGAGGTCGAAAAGCTTGAATGATTTTCTCTTCATTGGAAGAAGCGATGACTTCACTCCCAAATAAAAGAATAAAACATAATGAGACAAATCCAAGAATCCTCCAGAGGAACTTTATGCTGAATTGAGACCATAACTGGTGCATAGTTATTTTCCAATTCATATCAAGAGCAGCATTCGAAAAACATATTGTATAGGTACATAAAACGAGAAAAGAGTGAGTATTGAAAGTATCTCTGGCAGATAGCTTCAGGCAGTCCTTGCGACTCAACGCTTTAGCATGCACATTTTTCAGTCATCGTACCCATTCATTATTAGTTACCTAGCTAAACGCCAAAAGCGTGGCTCAAAAAAACAACCAACATGAACATTTCATCAAAACATCGAAAGCAAATTACGACTTCGTTTTTGTTTTTTCTCCAAACCACACGTCATCTAAGTACAACGTGCTGGACATTTGTTCCCACTCGAACACGACTTGGAATTCTTCAAGGTGGGTTAAATCAACGCCATAATCCGCGAAATCCTTAAGAGGGATCGTTACCCATTGCCATTCAGTGGTAACCTCTTGATAGTGTTCAAGATCGACACTCCATCGAAAGTTGCCATCATCAAGATAGATATTAGGCTTCTCACCTCCCTGCCCACCTCGTATGCGAAACGTGACCTGAGTACAACGCGAACAGTCGATGCCGCCGAGGTGAGTTTCCCAACCTGCATACGTCAAGAGATCGCTGGCATAGGCATTGATTGTTCCGATGTTGCCACCATACGAAAGTCGATATAAACCATTGGGAGACCCCCGGGTATACGAACCGTTCACTGCGGCAACACCTTTTGCAAAGGTTCGATGTTGGCCGCCCAACAGGTTTTTCCCATGCCATTCCTCAAAATTATCAACATGGAAAGTCTGAACATGACGATGAAACTGTATGTCATCCAGGAGGATTTTTCCTTCCGATTGTCTGTCATGAGCAAATGAAAAACTCAAATGTTCGATTTTTTTCAAATGTAGCTCAGAACCAAATATCGTTAATGGGATCATCACGGTTTCCCAGTGCGTCTTGAGAGTCCGGGATAGATAAGTGCTCAAAAGTATTTTTTGTTCATTCCCGAGGGAATCACGGAGCCCGATAAATAGATCTTGACTCTTTTCAAGACTCTTTGTCGAAAAACTCAATGCATGAAAACCTCGGAGATCAAGGTTGGGGAATGTAGTCACATACCCACTGAAAGATTTCGGTCTCGAAACATCATAGGAAAGGGCTAATGAATGTCCACGACCGGATGCATCATCGGGATCAAAGTCTATTCGAATATTACCGCCATCGTCTCCAGAAGAACTTTGAAATCCTGAGAATGGACCTCCAAGGTGGTTTCGTTCTTTTTTCTGATTAAACGTGTCGACGACAATCGTCGCATCACTCGTACGCAACCCCGTTTCAAGCTCTCGACTAATCATAAAATTATCTATGTAGTAAGTAGCTCCTGAAGGATTGTGACCAAATTGAAGTTTCATATAGCCAGGCACATCCCAATCAGCCATGATCAATTCTTCGACAATGACATTTCCCGTTTTTGTTCGTAACATGTCATACAAATTCAATTGAGCTGTATGCCATTTATCATCAGCCAAAATTCCGTGAACACTCCCAATATCGGCGATATTTACTCGCTTGCGTTTAAGTTCCATTGGATCATCAGTTAGCCCCACCATATACCAGCGCCCGGAGACTTTAGCGAAGAAGTTGGTTTTCACCTCTGGCTCCATTCGATAATCAAACTCAATAACCGGGAATTCACGAACATCAAATGGTGTTGTGCTCACATTGACTGCAAAGTTTCCTCCGAAATTATTATTCACAATTTTGAGAGCTTGAGTGCCATCAAAAGTTGATGACTCATCGAGACTGACCGTGGCTCCAACCTCACCATCGCGATTCGACCATTGACCCATACCGTTTTCGAAATTCTCTTTGACAAGATAATGTCCAGGGTTTTGTACGTTGTTCACTTTGAGGAGGGGGGAGCCTGATGACTCAACAAGAATGGTATGTGCCCCCTCTCCCACGCGATTAGTCAACATAACAACATAGAAAGCATGCAACTTCTTCACACGGGTCTGCAGTCTTCCACCACCACTCGCTCTCTGAAAGGTTGGAAGGTGAATCCACTCGTTCATGGTGTTGTCGTACCCGTAAATAGCCATTCGGGTCATACCGCCACTCTTGCGGACTTTTGGAATCTTCATCTCCAAGATCACATCCTTTGTAAACCGCTCACTCGGTTCTTTGACCTCATAAACCTTCCCAATGGGCTGCCTGTCTTCTGCCGTCGTGCTAGGGGCATGAACTGCAGATTGTATGAGAATTAGCCTAAAGGGTGCAGTCATGGCCTGCTCTGGCACAAACAACTTCACATGTTCGTCTGGACTTACCACGCGTCCACCCCAGGCATTAGGAATGACATTTGCCACGTGAAGTAAGACTCGATCTTCAACTGTCTGGCCGTCCAACGATGACACCACCAATCGAACGGTATACGTCCCTTTAAAATTAATCGGGTGATCTTTGGGGTGTGTAGGAAGATAGACATAATTCTTAAGCCCTGTATCCCAGGTGGCAAGATTGCCCTCGATAGAGAGATCAGCCGACAAATAGAGTTGCTTGGGAGAAATATGTTGTGTTTGAGGGATTGTTGACGTTTCAATAACGGTCCAATCCGTCGGGTCTTCGCCTTGACCATACTCCACACGATACTCTTTAAAGTTTTCGCCATAGGCTCGACCAAAAATCGGAACATTGGCTCGAACGAGTGCAGCATGACCTGGAATTAGGATTTCGCCAACCAACCCATTCACCTCTTGAGAGAGGGGGCTGGACGTTCGAACCGCACGACCTTCGGTCGGATTCTGAATAAACGTCGGATCTGCACTGATAATATCTTCTTCACAGCCACCACTTAGCGCACATGGAAAACCATCCTCTTGAAGATCATCCCTCACACTTGCAGGCGACAGGCGATCTTGCGCTAAAACAAAATGACCGCAAAACAATACAAAGATTATCAAAACCGAAACTGTCATTTGAAAAATTTTCATCGTAGACCTTCTGACTTTTTAGCACCCTGAACAAGATCTCCTTAAATCTGAGCCAAGCGCAAGGCTTGCCTTCTTTATTCACAAAGGAAAATACGGTCTTGTCAGTTTTGTCATATTACGGAAAAGTGACCCCAACAAGATGACTTTGTCGATCATAACTATACGCACTGATAATACCCTCAGCATTGCTTACTGAGATTAAATTACCGATGTCGTCATGTTTATATGTGGCAGAACGGCCTTGCCCATCCCTGATGGATGTCAGGCGATGAGTTTCGGGATCATAATAAAACGTGATAACTTTTCCCTCCGCGTCACTGATAGACTCCAAATATCCGTCAGCCCCATACGCAACCGATAGAGCATTTCCATATTGATGTCCCTGAATGTGAACTAAACGGCCTTTTTGATTAAATCCATATATCACTCCGGTTTCATCATGGAGCGTGTGAGTCCCATCACCGTTTTGCTTTATGACACGAGGCGTTTCTTCTTTTGAAATAAAAGTGCCTCGTTCTGCAAGGGTAAATAGCGTCGATGAACCATTGGCGTCAAAAAGCTTTAATTGGTTATCAGAAGCATTTCGTATATGCATCAAATAATTGTGCGTCCACCGCATGCCAATTGGACTGTCAATACGCGCATTTGAGATATAGCTTCTTACCACTTCTATATTAGTCCCTTCCCCTCGAAAACCAATATCCACCGCAGCCTCTTTCCCGAAATGTCCAACCCACCATCCATACTGCTGGCTTGTAACATTGTCCGATCCTTGACCTTGCAACTTCTCACTCGGCGCACAACTGTTTGTGCCGACAACCGTCAGAATGAAGACCCACACCACGAGATGAAAAGAGACTCGTCTGCACACAAAAAATTCCTTGTTCCACCGTCTGCACCTCACATGTCGAATATGCGCAATTCCTATTAAAAGTGTTCAAAATGCTTAAAATAGTATACGGGGCAAAACAATAGGATTACAACCGCGCAAGCTTGTCAAAAAACCTTGCAAGAACAGTACATTACGACATAAAACTGCCATTGGTGTGGCCGGCGATTACTCAGAACCTGACTGGAGATAACCTTCTCGCCACCGAGAAAAATCTGACAAGCCCGATGCGACGATACAGACTTATTGTCAATTTGATTATTTCGATTACCGTGAGGTAAACTCGGTCGTTTTGCGCTGAAAATGCAAGTTATGACAAGTTATCTGACGTTTGTGCCCAATATCTTCAACTGAAAGATCTCCGACTCCACAGTGTTCTGTTAGGAAATTGAAAAGCTGTTCCACCATTTTCCTAACTTTGTTAAAAAACTATCATTCTTCATCGAGTACTTGGCACACTCTCTCTTACTATTTCTCATACTTTCATGACATCGACGAATGTGAGGACCGATTTAAGTGAAGGAGGAGAACATTTTGGCTAACAACCTGATGCACCTTGAATTCGACAAGTCGATTTGGTCGAGCAAGAAACCGAGCCTTTCGATCTGGAAAACGAACAGCTTACTCACCATACTCTGTCTACTCTGCTCGTCCCCAACCCTTGCCTTAGCTGCAGAGCGCATTGACCCCTATGCGTGTGGGTGGTTTGCAGGAAAAATTCCTGCTACCGAATACCAAGCCGAAATCGAAAGCCGTCTCGTTACCCCACCGGCAGAAGATTCTCCCGAGTACCCTTATCGACTCTGTATCATCGCCGAACTGATGAAGAGAACTGGAGATCCTCGAGCAACATCATACTATGAACAGGCCATTCAACTACACCCGGAAGAACCTGCTCTCGAACTCATCTATGGAGAATATTTGCAGTGGTTACGTGGCGTCCGTCATGGAGGATTGGCCATGGATGCCAGAGAGCACTATCGCCGAGCTCAAGAAAAAATTGCCAACCTAAAAGCACAGGAACGATGGGGGGCAAGAAACGATGCAAAAACCAGCGATGATTTAAAAAAGTCTCTCTTTTACCTTAACCAAGCCAACGGAATAGGTTTATCTTTCGGTGGCAACGACCCTTCTGTCTTCTTCAGTACCATCACCGAAGCTCGGAACGATACAGTTGCATTTGATTATCAATGGGTCGATAGTCGAGACTTAAATGGTGAAGCGCTCTTTGCGCAAAGTGTTCTGCGTAGAATGCTTTCCAACGGTGAACTCGATGCTCTCGCCCGCCAAAAATTGGGGTTGGTGACTTCCAATCGCTTGCGATTTCAGCCTGGACAACTCCGCGCATTTGACCTCACGTATCGCTACCTTCGGTTTAATGACTCAAAGATTCCTGATTTCAACGATCCAACACATTTCGTCAACGATGTCGGCCATGAAATTGGAGCGGGTATTTCCGACGACTTTCAACTCCCCTATGGATTTGATCTGTTTGTCAAGGCCGCGGCACAATGGTCACGTCGCACCACGCCAGCATTGACCTTTCATGCACGAAAAGAAGACGTACAACGATATGACGCCATTGCCGGTTTATCACGCCTCATCGGGGAAGGGAAAATCGTTGGTGAATTTCAATTCACACATCAAAATTGGGATCCGGGCTTCAATTGGGATGATATCAATTCGTATAAAGGAAGCATGGTCTATCAGTCACGCCTTTTTGGGCCAAATAGACTGACGCTCAACGGATACTTTGTGTTCCAGGACGTCGATCCCAGTCAAACGTTCCCTGACAATGACAACCAACGTGCGATTGTCACGCAAGCCGCCTATGCATTCGACGTCCCGGACATTCTCTTCGGGCGTTACATTTATGAAGGAGAAACGTTTGGTGGATTTATAGAAGAAATTACGCTTATTGCTTCTGGGAACGAAGTAAAAAGGCAGGAGTTTTTCGGCGGGCTGACACTCCGACGCATCGAATTCTCACCGGCCCTCAATCCATTTGACCTGACCTTCCGCAGTTCTTACTATGAGAGTGATGTGAAATTCGACTCCTCTCAAGACCATACCCAATGGAGAAACCAGCTCACTGTAGTCTATCGGCTCGTGGAAAATCCACAAGTTCAGTGGCTCCCTGATAGAAGAAAGGCCATCCAACCAGCTTTGCTCAATCTTGAAGTCCCCATCCGTCACGATTCCTCAATCGAAGGGTTGAGAGAATTTGCCAACTATCGCATGGGTCTGCAATTAAAAGGCGATTTCATCTTTACTCGAACGAGGGTGCCATTTCCATTTTATGGCACCGTGGGATATGCCTTTGAGAGATTTTATCATCTCAAAGAAAATTTCCACATTTTCCTCTTCCGTCTTGGAACCGGCTTCTAACCCCTGAAAGACGCTATGACCTAGAAACCTACGTGAGCTAGAATTGACAATGTCATTCGACACTTTCCTCCTTACAAGAAACTCATATTCAGGCTTTACGACTGGTATCTACGGAATATAAAATTCCCCATCGGCTCCTCAGTGACTACACCATGCTCAAACTTCCACGACCGAGTTACCATTGCGTTATCGTGTCATACTCACGGTATAATTTGCACCATGATCGTATTAAGCAAATAGCCTTCAAATGGTTTCTGATGGGTATCGGCGTGCTCAGTTTCAGCCTTGCCGGATGCACCTCAAATTTGCGATGGGTTACCGAAACTCAATTCATATCACCAGCTTGCATACCCGACCGTCTCCCAACTTGGGATGATTTCTCTAGAAAAGATCCTCCCTCTGCGACTCCCTCTGCTCAAACAGCGATTCGATTTCTTTTAAATGATACGCCACCGCATCTCATCGCAAAATTTGATCAACAATATTCTTGGGTCAAACCGAAGTCGGCAGATCCGTCAAATCCGGCCGAATGGATCGCATCAGAACGATTGCTTGCACACGAACAGTTACACTTTTTAATCAGCTGCTTATTGGTCCGGCAAGCCAATCAATCTTTACAACCAGAAGACAATCCTCAAAAGATGTTAGAGCTTGTGAAATCTGTCGCACAGCGGATTAATGTCCAATATGACCTCGACACTAACCATGGGACGGATGACGAAGCGCAAAAGAACTGGGAAGCTCATGTGCAAGAACAATTTGAAGACGTGACGATCCAACCAAAGCGAACACAAGTGAATCTTTCACCTTCTCCTCACTAACCCATTGGATTTCAGTAATAATAGTGTGTGTAAAACGCCAATGTATGAACAAATTCACGAAGACATGATTCACTAGAAGAAGGATTATCAAGTGATCTTTATAAGACCGAGAGCGTTACTAATTATCGTGTGTATCAGTATGGGTTTCCTCATATTCCAGGCAAGCTCATTACGCGAGGCATCCGGGCAAACACGAACGGAAACCAATTGTAATATTGGCATGCTCAAAGACCAAGCCAGTAGTCGTTGTCAGGTTCCGATTCCTTCAAGTTGCACCGTTGCGAAACGTCCAGGATTCGACCAATCCTGGGCTGACATCTCAAAAGGGGGCACAATCAATTGCCGGTTCGATGAACAAAAAACAGATTGGGAAACGACGATTGTGGGAACTTGTGATACCTGCACGAGCGATCAATGCTCTGCACGCTTTAGCGTAATGTTGAATTGTGGCAGTACACATCCTCCTCCAACAATGCAATAATGGACCGATGAACTTTTTACTTTTCGGTGCAATGAAAGTGCCTTGATGTCCCTGACGGAATCCATCAAACAAGAGGCGTCTCGGTTAGGGTTTGATGCAGTCGGCATTGTTCAAGTTTCACAGTCCCTTCCATCAACAGATCAACATCCTTCACCGATTGAAAAGCATCACTCTTCTGTCACCTCACAGCTCTATGATCGTCTTATTAATTGGCTTGAATACGGTTTTCAGGCTTCAATGGAATGGATGGGCCATTTGCCTGAACGTCGAAGTCACCCCAGTATGGTGTTGCCAGGATGTCGATCCATTATCTCAGTCGGTCTCAATTACTATACCGACGTTCAAGCCGATGAATGCGAGGGTAATGGTCGAATCGCACGATATGCCTGGGGAAAAGATTATCATAATGTGTTCAAGAAACGGCTGAAACAACTTGAAGCGTTCATTCAGACCCTTGCCCCTGCGGCACAAACAAAATGGTATGTGGATACCGGGCCGATTATGGAAAAAGCATGGGCACAAGAAGCGGGCCTCGGATGGATAGGCAAGCATTCAAACCTCGTCTCATCTGAATATGGATCTTGGCTGCTTCTTGGAGAAATACTGACTACCCTGAATTTAGAAGCGGATTCTCCAGGAACTGACTTATGTGGTTCCTGCATGCTTTGTATCAATGCCTGCCCGACTGGAGCCATTGTTGAACCATATGTTGTCAATGCGGAAACATGTATTTCGTATCTCACCATTGAATATCGTGGAAACGAAGATCAACTTCCGGCGAAACTCAAAAAACAAATCGGCAATCGAATCTTTGGATGTGATGATTGCTTAGATATCTGCCCCTTTAACCACAATCAAGTGGAGACCAACGAATCAGCATTTCTTCCTTCCTCAGTCACCATCAGCCCTAATCTTTCGTCCTTGCAGGCCATCACAAAAGATGAGTTCAATGAGAGGTTTCAAGGAAGTCCTATTCGGCGCGCAAAACATGAAGGGTTCGCACGCAACCTTCACATTGCCCAAGGGAATGATTCTCGTACATCTCAAAGGCCATAGGAGTCGGACTACCGTAATTCAACGACCGTCACCCCGTCTCCCCCCTCTGCACGATCACCCGTTCGAAATGTCGCGACATATGCTGACTCAGCAAAATAGTCTCTCAACGAAGCTTTCAATTTTCCGGTTCCATGTCCATGGACAACAAGAACAGAAGAAATCCCCTGTATCATGGCTTGATCGAAGGCCGATTCCGTTGCTTCTACCGCTTCATCAACGGCCTTGCCTCGGAGGTCCACCTTAAAAGAAGGCGTGACGATATGAGCAGTACGTTGCTGGGGGGAGGCTTGAGGAAGACTCTCCGCTTGCCGATGTGGTCCTCGTACTGACTTCAGTGAGGTTGGCTGTTGAGGTGATGTGTGTGAATGATCGACACCGTGCAAGAGACTGGCATCGACAGAAATCACTTTCCCTCCCACACGAACCTTCACTCGTGACTTCTCCTCAGCACGCTCTAAGAGAATCCCGGTTGTCCCAAGATTTTTGATTTCAACGACATCCCCGACAGCAACAAGATGAAGAGGAATGGATTCCTCCGCCGTGAGTAACATTTGGCTTTCTCGTTGGAGGGTACTGATGCTCTGATGAGTGGATCTTGCAGTGGTTAAGGTTTGATCTTTTTTGAAGTTTTCAATTACCTCATTAATCTTTCGTTTGACTTGGGAGAATTCTGTCTGAAGGTTTTTTCGAATCTTTTGACGTTCTTGTCGCTCAGACTGACGTAACCGATCTTTGGTGTCACGCATTTCTTGATGGTATTTTTCAGCTTCGACTCGTAAAGTTGTGGCCTGAGTCAGTTCTTGATCCAATCTCAGTTTTGTGTCTTGCAACTGTTGAAACACCCCCTCAAGATCTTGCTCTTGGCCCTGTACCAACTCTGACGCATGGGCCAAAATGCGAGAATCCAATCCTAGCTGTCCGGCAATTTCAATTGCCGAAGACCCGCCTGGCAAACCTTCAAGAAGTCGATACGTGGGTGCGAATGTCTTCAGGTCAAATTCGTGACTCGCATTGACAAAGCCGACTTTTCGTAACGGAAGTGTCTTTAAGGAATGATAATGAGTCGTGACGACGACTCTCAATCCTCGTTCATGGAGACAGCAGAGAAGGGCTTCGGCAATTGCTGCTCCTTCAAGTGGATCTGTGGCATTCCCAATTTCATCAAGTAGCACGAGTGAGGCTGGCATTTCACCCTGCGAAGATGGTTGGGTTTCCTTCAAGAGGGCGATCATGTTGGTAATATGTGCTGAAAAGCTCGATAAATCCCGCTGTAAATCCTGTGCATCTCCAATATCTGCATACACTCGTTGAAAGATTCCCATCTCAGAACTATCGAGACATGGAAGATGAAGTCCAGTACGAACCATCAACGCATACAGACCAAGAAGTTTGAGGGTGACAGTTTTTCCTCCCGTATTAGGACCGGAAATAATATAGATGTTGTTATCGTCTGTCAGATGAATATCATTGGGGACGACACGCTCTTTATTGAGGATAAGCAACGGATGACGGGCCTGCTTTAAGGCGATATGTTGTCGAACATTCAATGTCACCGGATTTGCGCTCATCTTGATGCTCAGACGGGCTTTGGCACCCAGGCTATCCAGGCGTTGCAAAATTTCAAAGTTGTGTGAAAGAGAGGAGACATGAGTCGCCACCATGCCAGAAAGATCTTGCAGGATACGCGCGATCTCTTGCTTAACCTGAAGATCGGCAATTTTGATGGAATTATTGAGATCAATGAACTCACGCGGCTCTAAAAAGACCGTCGCACCACTACCGGAAATATCATGAACAATGCCGGGAATCTGATGTTGCATCTCGGCTTTTACAGGAATGACATATCGATTTTCACGTTCAGCAAAATACTTCCCCTGAAGTAACTCTTCATGTTCATGAGAAGACAGTAAGCGCTCAAGACGTTGTCGTATCCGTTGTCGATACTGATGAAGGTTCTGCAAGAGCTGATGCAATTCAGGACTCGCCGTCTCTCGGATATGTCCTTCATGATCCACACATTGAACAATCGCGTTATAGACCCACACAAGAGGCTCAAGCTCTTGGACCAGGGCGTGAATGATGGGGCATGATTCCTCAAAAACATCAAGCGTTTCGACAACTTCCTGGCACAAACCTAACATGACGGAAATATGAAACAGTTCAAGACCTTCAAGCTGGGCACCCTTAGACGCTCGCTCAAAGATTTCTTGTATATTTTCAAAGGCTAAGATGGGAAAAGGCGTCGAACTTTCCAGAATGAGGCGCATCTCTGTCGTCTCTTGTTGCCGAATGATGGCAGTGTCGAGGGATGTTTCGAGGGGTAACCGTTCGCAATATTCAGCTCCCACTGTAGATTGAGCGTGCGATGCCAGAGCGAGCAGAAGTTTGTCCCATTCCAGAACACGTTGTGCTTGAAACTGAAAAACGTCGGGTGACATACGAGAGAGTGTACTATGTTTGATAGTCAAAGATGTAGAGCACGACAAGGATGATCAGTCTATTTTTCACAGATGCAAAAATGGCTTGATATTCAACGAATGACCCACGTCTTATAAGACCAGGAATGAAAACGAACTTGGAAGCGTGGGTAATGTGCTTTTATTTCGAAGGTGGTGACTGAGGAAGAGATTGATTGAGATCCTTCAGGGTCCTGAGAATACTTTCGCGGACATCTTGCCATGTATGCTCACCGCTATTGCGTAACTTCTCAACCTTTGAAAGGAGATCAACTTTTTTATCTTTGAGTGTTTCCAACTTTTCATTCAATTGCGACTTCGTCAATTCTTGAAAATCCGTACTTTTTTCTCGCAACGTTTGCACTTTCCCTTCTAAAAGTTGCAATTGCTTTCGTATGTATCGTTCAAATTCCTGTTTGTCTTTCATGGCCGCGGCAAGATTGTGACCAAGGGCATCCGAGAGACCTTGCTTCGGGGCCGTTGGAGGATTTTCAGCGGCATGGACGGGATACAAATCTCCATACACATGGAGTGAGGCGATAACAAAAAATATACATGTAAACTTCATGATGACTTGGGGTCTTCCAGCGGGTTCTGCCATAATGCGACTCACAGAAGATACAAGATGACCGACATATTTGTATCGTATCACAAGGACTCAAAATTTTACAGACTGAGATACGTATCAAGATTATTGAATCGTACACGTTCTAATTGTTAGATGATGTCATTTGAGAAAGGTTGCCACAATGACTCAAGACGAAGCGAGATCGTATTTACATTATTTATTGACGCTTAATCTTCGACGAGAAGAGGCCTTTGGACCACTTGCGCTCACATTTATTAAAGAGCAAGATTTGTCAGAACTTCGGCTGGAACCTGAAGAACAATTCAATCTGATCATGGCCACGGCTCAGGTGTTAGCCGCTGAACCCAAACGCTACCCTCTCAAGGTGGAGATGCTTCAGCGAGCCAGCAGACTTCTTCCGCAAACACGATATAACGATCCTGGGTTAGCCATGGAGTTGGAACACGACATTCAAAAAACTCAAGCTGACTTGAATATTTATACTGAAGCCATGAAAACGCCGAAGGCCCAAGGCCAACGCCAGCGTCTCATTGTAGAAACCGATGCTCCTCAGTATTTTCTTGATATCGCTCAGAAACGAGCTTCATCTTATTATCAACAAAAATATCGTCTTTCCAAAGAAGCCAAAACCGCTCAACATTTTGGAGGGGCACCGAAAAAGTTTGAGCCGGACAACCAAGCTGTTCAGACAGAGTTTCCAGGGGCTTGTGCGCCATTTATGTCTGTTCGGTCAAATGCGTTTCACATGATGTTGCCCTTCGACCTTAAAATCAGCCGTGACCCAAGCGATCCCTTAGAAGCAGGAGTCCGAATCTTCTATGCCAAAACGGGATATTCATTTCCCTTACGTTATGAGATGGGAAAACTGTGCAGTTATCATGATGGACAAGTTCTGGATATTGACTTACACGATCCACACCTTCTGTTCGTTTCAGTTTCACGCGTGAATGATCCAGAATTTCAATCTCATGCGAGATCAGAAGATCCAAACATTCCTCCAGAGTTTGCTTATCCTGTCTCAGTACTCGAACATACCGGCAGTCTTGGCCCGTTTATACAAATCGCATGCAACTTCAAAGTCTGGTTTGATGCGTCCGTCGTGTCATTATTGATACAAGGCGCACCAGATCTCCACGAATATGGGTTTCAGGGTGGAGCTGGTTTGATGACAAGAAGTTACGCCTCAGACAAGGTCGAGACGTATGCTGAATCATTTTCCCAGCCATGGCAGGAAGGCTTGAGCTTTAATTTTGTCAACCTACATTTGCAGTTGCCGCCTGGAGCACCTAGTGCGGTGATTCCTCACAGTACACCTATTTTTTCAGTTTTTCCGGTGCTGAATCGTCAATCCTATCGATTCGAAGATCGGGCACAACTCGATTAAGAAGTATGTAAAAATTAAAGTACAACATTAATTATAGATTTCCCATCAGATTCCGTCAGATACAGGTCTTTGACTACCTAAAAAAGCTCTTGATTTTTCTGATAACCTGGAATACGCTTTACAACAAATATGAGGCTAAAGACTTACATTTTTGTTTATTGCCTGCAACCTTAATCCTATGGTAGCGTAATATTTATCGATGGATGACGATGGCCCTAGATTTTATGCTCTGTCGAATGGACTGAGCATTCTTATTAATTCCACATCACTTTTCCTGGCTACTATTCCCCATATCACAAAATTTTCCAGAACGGTGGGTATATCCACCCAGCACCCGTCTGCCTTATTGATTCGTCCTTGATGAGATTATGGATATCCTTGCGGTTTTAGTCTGCCTTGGGCTTTCTGCATTTTTCTCCGGAGCTGAGATTGCCTTTTTCTCGATAACTGAGACACGTCTACATACTCTCGCCGAGAATGGGAAAAAATCGGCCAAATTAGCCCTTCGTTTACGCTCAAACCCTCAACGCCTTCTATCAACAATTCTCATTGGTAACAATCTGGTCAATATTTCAGCCACCACCCTTACGACATTAATTGCCCAGCGATTATTTGGCATAGAGGCCGTGGCTATTGCCACTGGGATATTGATTTTATTTGTCTTAATCTTCGGGGAAATTGTTCCAAAGTCACTCTGTCAAAAGCATGCGGAAACCGCCGTGCAAATCATGGCCTATCCAGTTTATTGGTTCGAAAAAGCCTTTGCTCCAGCCCTATTTCTTCTAGAACCCTTCATCATGAAAATGACGGGAGGACGCTCGCTCACGCTCCATTTTGCGACTGAAGAAGAACTCAAAATAATGCTCGATGCGGGAGATAAAGCTGGGGTGCTGGAAACTGAAGAAGTGAAGATGATCAAAAACGTCTTCGAGTTTACGGATCTCACGGCTGAAGATGTTATGACGCCACGCATCTATATGTTTGGTCTCGACGGCAATGAAACATTAGAAGAAGCGCGAGAAGAACTTTTTAAGTCAAAATTTTCTCGTATTCCTGTCTATGACGACGACCTCGATAATATCACAGGCATTTTATATCGAAGTCATGCATTGAAGGATCTCGCACAAAATCAGACGACGAGTCTGATTAAAGATATTGCAAAGCCAGCACTCTTTATTCCAGCAAGTAAACCCGCTGATGACCTCCTCAAACAATTCCAACAGGAAAAACGGCACATTGCCATTGTCGTTAATGAATTTGGCGGCGTCCTGGGGCTTGTGACCGCTGAAGACTTACTTGAAGAAGTCGTGGGTGAAATACTCGATGAAGGTGACCTGACCGAAGAACTGATTAAACGTACCGGCAAAAATCAGATTTTAGTGGACGGCCGAACCGAAGTACGAAAAATTAATGAGTTTCTGAAGGTTGAGCTGGATGAAGAACAAAACACTATTAGCGGGTTAATCTTAGATGAACTCGGTCATATTCCAGGCATTGGCGAACGCGTCTTCACCAATAACTGCCACCTGATCGTACGCGATGCCGACGAAAAATCCATCAAAAGCGTCCAGATCATCAAAGAAGAAGTTGTTCCAGAAGCCTCAGCCGAAGAGCCCTCCCCGGTCGGACCTCCTTCCTAGGCATTGCTAAACGCATTTCTCAGGAACTTAGGGGTCTCCTGCACACGACGGCAGAGGATCAGAGCAGGAAAAGGGCGGACGGCCTTTCCATTTGGGGACAACTGGAGAAATGCCCAGGGCCTGTGCGGCGTTCATGGCCGGTTCCGCATGATCAACTAAAACAAAATTGACTCCACGGTCAAACAAACCCCCCAGCTTTTGGCCGAGCGCTTCTTCTTCCTCTTCATCAATCCATGAGTAATTCACACGGACGTCTGCTTGCTTTAAACGGTCAATAATCTCACGACTCGGTTTGCCTCTAAACGACGTCAACTGAATAAACTCATCACACGAGGCAAGGGTGGTATCAACATACTGACTACGGAGAATTTTCCGACTCATATTGTTAATCCAGCCATTTTTCCCCACAACTTTTTCGACACGACGCACAGCAGGCGCCGCCTCATCACGCACTCCAAATATCACTTGTTCAAAGCGGTCTGCCTGAGCGACCGTCTCTGCAACAAGTCTGGCAATGAGAGGATTATTTTTCTTGATATCAAGATTAATCCAGATATTTTTGGGCATGATGGCAAGAACATCTTCAAGCATTGGGATACGTTGTTGACATACCTTCTCTCCCGTACATGGCGCAAGACGTAGGGCTTGGACATCCGTAAGCGTAGACTGAGATATTTTCAAGGTCCGACCATCTTGAGCCGACACACGATCGTCATGAGCCACAACAAGTTCAGCATCTGCTGTCGCCCGAACATCCAGTTCAATTTGGTGAACACCAAGGCAAATAGCCCGTTGAAACGCTCCGAGAGTGTTCTCTGGACAACCCAGCACACCTCCACGATGAGCAGAGAGACCCCGATCGGGAAGACCTGATAATGATGAGCGCGGCTGATCACAGGCAACAGGGATTTCGGTCGAAGCACATCCAAACCAGATCGTAGAACTCGTGAGCAGCACTCCAAGCCGAAACCACCTCATTTGCTGCCTAAGCTTTCCATGCAGATCCATATCACGCCTCCCGTTACGCTGCAGGGGGGGGTAGTGCTGCCCCCAAATTCATCTGGACGAATATTGAAACAGACTCGCCCACAGCCGATTAGATCAGAATGCAAACTTATGCTCCATCAAACAACCAGTCAGTATTCATCACATCTTTCGATTCTTACACTTCTTCTGCACCGTCAAGGCATAGGGTACATTCGTCCATCTTTGGTTCACCATGACGACTGCAAAAATGACGAGAGCACAGGGCGCAGACCATAAAACTCATCCGCACAAACCCCGCATCTCCACACACATAACAGTTCTTTTCTCGTTTTGCCTTTGGCATCTCTCTCTCCTTTATAATGGTCGTGTCCCCCAGACTTGCTCACTTATCAGCCAAAAGACTTGGACGCCAATAGTTGGCGTGGAAGCTGGAAAGGGCATGTATCTCGTAAAGACATGCAAAGCTGACGCTCATCGATCACAGGCTCGTCAGACTACAGCATGCTGCGACGATATAGCAAACAAGCTCCGGTTCATAGTATGGTTCACTAATGCCCCGATATTAATCGCACTTTTTGTATTTTTAATACGTCACCATGTCTATACAATGGTATCCAGGTCACATGACCGTCGCACGTCGAGAAACAGCGAAGACCATGGCAGCAAGCGATGTTGTCGTCGAAGTTCTGGATGCACGCATGCCAGAAGCCAGCAGCAATCCAATCATCACCGAATTACGACTGACTTGCCAACGTCCATGCTTAAAGGTACTGAACAAAGCTGATCTTGCTGACCCAACTGTCACACAATCCTGGCTGGAGCAGTTTAGCCAAGAGCCAGGAGTTGCGACGGTTGCCATTTCTTGCACGCACTCAGGTCAGGCGGCCAAGGTCCCAAAATTGTGTCAGCCGCTTGCTCCACATCGCAACAGCCCAACAAAACCCCTACGCATGTTCATTACAGGAATTCCCAATGTGGGGAAATCTACTCTGATGAACATGCTACTCAAACGCCGGCTCGCAAAGGTCGGCGATCAGCCAGCTGTGACCAAAGTTCAACAACGTCATGCGCTCAATCAAAGCATGACGATCATTGACTCGCCAGGACTGCTATGGCCGAAAATCGAAGACCCGAATGTGGGACTGCTGCTTGCCACTATCTACGCGATTAGCGCGAAGGTTGTCGTCGACGAAGAGATTGCCGAGTTCCTCGCAACGATTCTTCTTGCACGCTATCCAGCGTTACTCACCACTCGCTACGGGTTTGCCACAAAAGAACTAGAGGCTGCAGACGTGCTTGACGCCATCGCCCTCAAACGCGGGTGCTTGCGGAAAGGAAAGGGAGGCGAATTAGATAGAGAAAAAGCCTCGAGAATTCTCCTCAATGATTACCGTCAAGGCACATTGGGTCGAACCAGCCTCGAAACTCCATTCGTGTAAAAATCCACGTTAATTTTCCAGCACGGGTTCAGAACCATCACCAATCAACACAAGCAGCATGCCAACGACCACAGCCTGCACAATCCATCCAATCACACATACGCCAATCGCGCGATAGGTGCTCTGATAATCCAAGGCCTGACGAACAGCAATAACCATTGCCACCAACATCCATCCGCTCGCAATGAAATTCACCAGCGTACCCACGCCTGGTAGAATCGCCAGCACGCGAATACAGCCAGGGGCGCTTGAAAAGCCGACCGTCCGTAACAATTGGCCATGATCAGCCTGAGTTTGAGGTTCGGGTAACAGTTTTGTCCCAATGATATATGTTAAAAACGCCCAGACATACCATCCAAATAATGATCCAAGCGTACCAACCGCAAGCCCCATCAGACCACCTTGCTGCATAAACCCAATACCACCAGCCAAGCTGGAGAGGACCACGACACCCATGGCTTGGCCCATAGCCCTCTTGTCGGCTTCAACTTCTTCATAAAGATGCACGTCAAGCTTCGCGGCGCGCATCATCCGATCAACGAACGGAGTCATGATAATTTCTCTCCTTCAGTCCCAATCATTTTTTTTGAAGACCGCTTGAGTCAACGGTTCAGTGTCAGTATCCCCGTCCGCTGCCACCGCGCCCCATGCGGTCAAATGGGAGCGCCTCATACCGCTTTTTCAAGTCTGGGTTTGCACTGAGATACTCCTGTACGGCCACCTCATCTGCAAAGATCTCTGGACTGCGTTGACGATAGTCTTCCACCGTCAGGTCATGCGTAGCCAAGAGTGTACTGAGTTTCTCATTAATATCCGCACCGATTTCCTTCATCTTTTCAGGAGACGGCCGCTCCCCTCCTCCATAACTTTGCCCACCTGAAAAATAGCTCGTCATCATTTCGCCAATTTCAATTCGAGCCTTGACGAACTTCCCCACTTCATCTTGCTCCGCTCCTAGACCGGTTCCCACAAATAACAATACACCCAAACAGATTCCTAAACTCACGCGAGTCATAGTCATACGTTCCTCTTTAGTAAGTGATTAATTCATTTGATGAATCCTAGCGATTCTAGCATAACATCTCTGCAGAGTAGGGCACAGACCATATTCAATGAAAATTACACTTTTGACCATCAGGATAGAGAAAAATTCTCAGGTCAACCCAATTCCCGCATTACCCAACACATAACTGCAGAAAAATCGTTACACTGGGAAAATATTTTTATTGAGCGAAGGATCTAACGAATATCTTGTAAACGTCCTTGAGCGCGAGCGAGGTTTATTCGGGCGGCATTGAAATTAAACAAGCTTTCAATTCTATTATCGCGAGCCTTTGCGACGAAGGTCTGTGCATCGGTGACTTCAATATTCGTGGCGACACCGACGGCAAATCGTTTACGCGCCAATTTGACTTCCGTCAGAGCCAACGTCAAGCCTTCTTCCGCTTCTTGCACTTGTTGCTTGGCGGACCGCAAAGAAAGAATGGCGTCACGAACCTCCAGTGAGATTTGATAACGAATGTCCTGTGTCCGAATAATTTCTTGACGGATGCGGCTCCGATTTTCAGAAACCCGACCTTCCCGTTGTCCTCCATCAAAAATAGGAATGGTCATCATGAGTTGCACATTATTGTTCGTGAGCATATTGTTGAGTTTGTTTCCGATCAACCCGACATCTCCCGACGCTTGAAGCGATGGAACCCGTTCGCTTTGCACGGTGCTCAACGTGAGAGCCGCAAGTCGTTCCTTTTGTTTTTGCGCCTTGAGTTCGACACGATTGTTTTCGGCAATTATTAACGCCTGGTCTATAGATTGCTCAGGAACCGAGGCTATACGGAGACGATCAGTCAAGACGAGATCGACATCAAATGAAAGACCAATCGCGCGAATTAAATTAAGCGTGGCGCGATCACGTTCATTTTGTGCGACCAACCAACGTTGTCTGGCATCCTTAAATCGTACATGCGCCCGATTCACATCTAAACTCGTCGCCATACCAGCTGCTCGCCGCTTGGAGGTTAAACGAAGAAGTTCTCGACTGAGGGCCACGTCGGCTTCCCGCGCCTGTACGGCTTCTTGAGCCCGAAGTGTTTCTAAATAGACAAGTCCGACTGTCGCCATCGTATCGCGTTTGGTCACGTCCGCATCCATTCCCGCCACTTGAACACCAATTTTCGCGGCTCGCCACTTTTGAATGAGGCTTAGACTAAACACATTTTGTGTCAGCACGGCTCGAGTTTCATAGAGTCGATCAGGGTCAGCCACCACTGGATCCCGTCCAAACGAACCGAAAAAGAGTCTCCGGCGCGCACCACTCATACGCCCTGAAAGGTTTGGAAGGAGTTCGCCGAGTCGAGTATCAGCCACACTCTGTGCTTCCGTCGTCCGTTCTTTTGATAATCGCACCGTAGGGTTTTGCTCGACGGCGACCGCCATCGCGTCATGCAAACTCAGTCGTAAGATGGGAAGTTGGTCTGACACCTGCCGCTCATGCGATGTCGCCCAACACAGTTGACTTGCACTCATCACCATGCCAAAGACAATGAGGTAGAACCCTTTCAAGGGCATGCGTCGAGATCGCTTCACTCTCTCTTTGTCGGCAACTGAAAAGATTTCTTAAAACGACACGGGGAGGATAGACAGTAGGGGGGGCAGGAACTCAGGTTGATGACAAACAAACCACCACGACACCATTGAGACAATCAGCACAGTCACCCACGCCACTCACGTCATTCCTTGAAGGCGTAAACCAAATGATCTTCCAATGGCTTCACGAGATAGGAGAGAACCGTGCGTTCATTGGTTTGAATAAAAGCTTCGACGGGCATACCAGGCAGCAACGTCTTCCCATTTAGTTTCATTAACTCTTCTTCTTGAATAATCAATCGCGCATGATAGAAACTAGTGCCAGTGAATTCATCATGAGTCAAATCAGCAGAAATGTTTGATATCTTTGCGTATAATTCCGGAGTGGTCCGTTGATGAAAACCAGGAAACCGGACGAGAGCTGTCTGTCCCCCGATCACTTGATCAACATCGGTCGTCTTCAATTTTGCCTCAACGATTAAGTTATCTTCACGAGGAACAATGAGCATCAACGTCTCCCCTGCACTCACAACTCCCCCGACTGTATGCACCTGCATCTGATGAATATATCCGGTTCGTGGCGCACGTATTTCTACACGCTGAAGTTTGTCAAGCGCCGCAACTTTTTCCTCTTGCAGCTGAGAAATTCTAGCACGCACATTCTGTAAATCTTCCAAGATTTTCGAACGAGACTCTTCTTCCAGTTGAAGAATTTGAAGCCGCCGTTCACTCACCGTCTCATGAGCCTGAGCAATTTGCGCAATAAGTTCGCCTCGATCTCCGGATAGTTCGGCACGATCACGCTTGAGAGCGGTAACGTCAGAAGCCGTGACTAAGCCTTCAGGAAGAAGAGGTTCAAGCACAATCAATCGCTCATCAATTAATTGGATATTTTCAGATTTGGCATTTCGTTGAACTTTAAACCCCTCGATCTGTTCTTCGAGTTGAGAAATTTGCTCCTGCAGTTGTCCTTTACGCCCACGCAAAGCCGAGTGTCTTGCCATTTTTAAGGCACGTTGATCTGATAAGCTACTGGCAATGGAAGAATCATGTTCAGCCTGAATACGCAAATCTTGCGAGTAGGTCAACACATCAACCTCATCTCGTTCGGCCACTAATCGCGCATCCTGTGCCATGAGTTCCCCTAATTCACCGATAATCATGTCCAAATTGGCTCTCACCACCGTATCATCTAAATACACCAATAAATCTCCGGCTTTCACCACATCTCCATCTTGAACATGGATAGCCTTGACAATACCGCCCTCCTGATGTTGAACTCGCTTTGCATTACTCTCCACGACAATCACCCCCGAGGCAATCACCGCGCCGTTAATCTCGTGAATCATCGCCCAACTTCCCACTCCACCGACTAGCAGAAAAATCAATAACACGCTAACGATCAGGTGTCGATTGAGACTGTTCGCAATCTGTTGTTCCGTGTGTTTCATGAAGTCACCGCCGTTAGCATATTGTCAGAATCACGAGCTGAGCGAGTAACTTGAGCGAGAACTTCTGCCTTCGGACCAAAAGCCCCTTGTCGCCCCTCTTTGAGATATAATAGTTGTTCAACTGGTTCGATTGCGCTTGGGCGATGAGCAACCACGATGACGATACTGCCACGAGTCCGCATGGTGCGTATGGCTTCACGAAGCGCCAGATCTCCTGCATGATCTAAGTTTGAATTCGGTTCATCAAGCACAATCAAAAACGGCTCGCCATACAAGGCACGAGCAAGGCCAATACGTTGACACAGACCGGCCGACAGCCGCCCTCCAGCCTCACCAATCACGGTATCGTACCCACACGGCAATGACGTAATAATGTCATGAACATCAGCCAAGCGGGCCGCTGCAATGATGGCATCGGAGGTCGCATCAGGATCAAATCTACCAATATTTTCTGCGACAGTTCCGTCAAACAATTCAACATCTTGAGGCAAATATCCGATGGATCTTCCGAGCGTCGTCCGATCCCATTGATCGTAGTCCGCCCCATCGAGTCGAACACTGCCTTTGACTGCCGACCACACACCTACCAGTGCGCGCACAATACTCGTTTTTCCGGACCCTGACGGCCCGATTACGCCAAGTCCGTCTCCTGCCTTCAGCTGAAAATGAATCCCTTGAACTAATAGAGTACGTTCTCCTGGTGCAGCAAGGGTTAATTGCTGAACATCCAACGATTGCGTTGGGGAAGGGAGCGCGGTCTTTGGGGCTGTCGTGTGACTAATTCGAAGAGACTCTGCGAGATGTTTCGCTCCCTGTCGAGCAGTCAAAAATCCACGCCAATGTGCGACGGCCTGCTCAACCGGTGCCAACGCCCGTGACGTCATAATTGAGGCCGCAATCATCACACCGGGAGAGATGTTTTGACGAATCGCCAGCCAAGCACCCAAGGCCAAGACCGCCGATTGCAACATAAAACGAAACGCTTTGATGGTTGTGCTGAAAAATGTCGAATAATCAATCGCAACACCTTGGACTCGAAGATACTCAGCATTATCCTTTTCCCATCGCTGTGTAAAAGCGTTCAACATACCCATCGCGGTCAACACTTCGGCATTTCGCCGCGCTGCCCCAACCATAGCCGTGCGTCGCGCCACACACTCGGCAACGACCTTTGTTGGGTTGCGTGCCAGAACTTCATTAAAAGCAATCAAAATCGAAATGATCAGTGCGCCTGCTAAAGCCAACCAACCAAGATACGCATGAAAAAGAAAGATAATTCCCAAGTAGACAGGAATCCAAGGCATATCGAACAAGGCTGAAGGCCCGGGGCTCGACAAAAATTGACGCACGGAGTCCAAATCCCTGACGGCATCACGACCTTGGACTTGTTCACCAAAACGCAAAGACAGCGTCACATTAGCTGCCAAGCTATTGGCAGATAGACGTTCATCAACCCAGGCAGCAATCCGTGCGAGACAACGCAATCGCAAGCCTTCTAGTAAACCAAAAAAGACGTAAAGCCCCCCTACTAATCCCGATAAGACGACGAGCGTAGGAACACTCCCGCTGGTCAGCACTCGATCATAGATTTGCAACATGAACAAGGGGCCGGTCAGCATTAAAATATTGATCACGAAGCTGATGAGCCCCACAACCACCAATGCCGTTTTGCGAAGTGAAAGTGCCTCGGCTAACGGAGAAGCAAGTGGATATTTGGATGGAGAAGTCTTCATCATTCAATTCATGTCAATGACAAACTCTTGATATGGCTTAACCCTTTACCATCCTCAGTGTAATTGGATTCTTAACATTGGTAATAAACGACGAGAAAACTATACATAAGGTCTTTACTATACGGACAAGTTATCTTCTGTATTTCAGGGCATCATCACTAATCTTTACCTTGGATCACCATTCCCCATTCGAATGGTCTTTGGACACAGGGAAAAGCAGTAATTTCATCATATCCGCAGGACGCAACAAGAACGGGATGAAATAGCCCCTATCGAAAACGTAACCTTAGACACGACTTACTAAACAACGTTGCCATAAATCTTTATCGTGAAAGTAATTTCCTGACGCGACGACAGCCGAGTGAGAATCAAGCACATACAAAGCATGAAATTTCAGCCGCCTACGTGGATGATAAGAGAGGGTACCTATAACCATCTTCACCTGAGGCTTAGTGATCGTCACAATGTGTTGGCGTTGAAAAAATATTTGCATACCAAATAAATAGGTATTCTCGAGAAAGATAAAACACTTGAATATGAAGGGTTACGTCAGAATACCTATCATGGATCATTTTCAATAGTTCTTTTGTGGTATATCCGATCGCGCCATGACCTGAGCACCATAAGCAAATACGAGGTAATTCCCCTGCTTATAGGAGTGTGCTTATCATGGAATCGTTTGATCTTGCCCTCACCATTGCTTCATGTCTCGTTTTTGGCTGGATTTGGAAAACCACCGTTCAACACTCAAGATAATACGAACGTGATATTTTCTGATTGCGTAAAAACCAAATCTAATCCAACGGAGAATTCACTCCCTATCTTTGTTCATAATTCTTGACCGTAAATTTCATTAGAACTCTATGAATATCAAAATATGAGATAAATAGGATTTGGTGTATTCATTCACGGTAACGGGATGAATACTGAAAACGATACAACTGAAGTGGATGCTTGGTGAATAGTACGCGATGTGGATTGAGAATCAAAAGAGATGAAAAAAGCAGATACTCACAGAATCCGATCGTTCACTAACCGAAATTGGTCAAGGAGCCATTGGCCTTGAGCATTTTTGATCAGCCGATATTCTTCTCGACGATTGTGTTTCCCCCAAATGCTGGTGCTTGTGGCGTTAAAGATCACTAGTGCGGTGTCTCCCTTGGTCCACCCTGATTGAACCTGACCCGTCTGATAGCGGAACCGCAACTGCGACCAAAGGCCACGTACATCTTCCACCCAATCATCTGGTGCACGACCATCACGAAAGTGTTTTGTCGTAAGAGCAACAGCTAAGGTTGGAGCATGTGGAAAGGTTTTTGCCCACCCTTTCACAACCTCACCTGGCACAACAACCTCTTGAAAATCTTGACGATCAGGTGAATTTCTATATACGGCCCAGAACAGGTAGACCCCCATCGCGAGAGTCAGAACTATACAAACAATCAGCTGAGCGAGTGGGCTATGTCGGAGTGAATTCACAATTCTGGCAGTGCATAGATGAGGTTACAGCACAACTTCTGACACCAAGATTACTATTACATGGAGAAAGGGTGTAACGCTATTACTCAAAAGGAGGGATAGGGAAGGAATGGTCTGTCTTACTCGTGTAACTGTTCGATGAAAATTTTAAGCGCTTGTACCTCGGCTTCAAGTTCGGAAATTTTAAACAAGAGATCCCGTTGGTTCGCCATCGTTGCCTTCAACACACATTCCTTAGCAACTAACTGATTTTTCTTCTGATAATCAACTGTAGCTATCTCCAGTCGATATTCGGCATCCAGTTGAGCTTGAACCTGAAGCGGCACATCTGATTGTGCATGCGCACAACGTTGAGCTCGACTTCCCGAAAAAATTGCGCCAGGACGACACTCCACTAGCTGTGCGTAGGCAAGTCTCGTCTTTCCTTGAGCGATCTGAAGCGCTCGTTGATGCTCGACAAGAACTTGCTCGGCTTTCCAGGCTTTTTCCTTCACAGCTTCGCATGTAGCGGTTAAAGGTTCAGCAAGGGCAACATTCCACACCACCCCGCAAACAAAAATCGTGACGACATATATCATTACCTTCAAGGAGACTATTCCTCTAAGCAAAATCATTGGGTAGAATCAAATGGGCTTATCATTAGATTGACTCTGCTAAACCATAACCTTTTGCTCAGTTTTTATACCTACTTCGTCCATAACAATAGATAATTCAATAAAGCAGGCTCGTATCATTTCCATACTTAATTGTAAATTTAATTGTTCCGACTTCTGATCTTAGCACTTTTCTCTTCTTCGCAACAATAAATACATTTCGACAGGTATCCAGTAATGGTGGAACTCTTTTTTTCTCCCATGGCTTTCTTCTCGAATTCATTTCTCACTTATCAAATTTTTGTTCATTTACCTTGAAGAAACTCGATCACAAAGCTCCACGACCTTTACCTATTAAGTCTGTACATCCACCCTCCCTAAGTTTTAACAGTCGCAACTTAGACAGGCACATGGCCCTGCGTCTTGACGTTAACCAGCATACTGACGGATTCAGTCGTCACCCACTTGGCTTCCGGTAGTCAAGCTGATCGGGCAGGACTTGTTCGAGTAAACATCATCAACCTATTAACAAGAAACCCATTCATTCGCTTGACGATTATCAGGGGAAATTTTCAAACACTCCGAGTAATGCCATTGCCCTCGTGCTCATACACCGTAACGGCACACCATTGTTTCTCTCTGTAAAAGTTTGATGATCGTAAAAAAACGCAAAGAGAGCCACTCGAGTTGATCTCAATCGAGTGGCTCTCTTTATCCTTACGACACATTATCGGCGTCTTAACCTGAGACAAGCTTAGAAATGTAAGTTCAGTCCAATCGTCACCATATGTCCATCGTCTTCAAAGTCTTTGTTTGAGAAATTGACATCTTGAGCCTTCACATCTTCCACCCAGACATAACGGTAGGTTCCATCAACGGACCAACGTTCATTGAGCATAAGTTGAACACCGCCCCCTGCATGTAAACCAAAGCGATGATCCGTATCATCGTCCGTCGGACTGTCCACATCAGTGTAATACCAACCTGCACCACCTAAGACGAATGGGCTGAATCGTTTACCTGGGAGTAAATAGAATAGTGCTGATGCTTGAACAGGAATGGTCACGACATCGTTGTTCCCGAAGTCGTTATCTCGGTAGTCAACTAACCCTTCAATGGCGAGCGTGGGAAGAATATGTGCGCGCACATGTGCACCGCCGTACCATTCATCACCAGCGTCTAACGGGTCATAATATGTGGCATGACCACCAATTGACAGAAAACCTTTGTCGACGTCATCTAACAACCAAGCTGCTGCAGGCTGAGGGAACGAAAAAAGCACAACAGCCATCGTCACAACAGGCAAAACCTTAGACAGCAATATGGAAGACTCCCCCCTCCATCCTTTTGAACGACTGCGGATTGCGTCACACATCATAGCACTCTCCTTGTAATAATAGTTATGAAATTGTGAATGATGAATATCGAGTCACTGATATTCACTGATTGCACCGTAGGAACGTCACGTCAATAATCTTGCCCCCACATTCCTTCTCGCAAAGCCATGGAGGACAAACACCCAGAGAGCCAACTAAAGAGTGATGTTCCAAAACGACACTCAGAGTCTTTTTCATAACATAGAGCTTATGGACCATCTAGTAGACAAATTCACTTGTCCCATTGCCATGTTGTATCATGTTAAATCTGATTTTTATCGTTATTGAAGAAATGGAAGAGAGCGAATGATTACATGCACGTATAATTTTGCATGTAAGAAAATCTAGGAACATGGACAAGGCTTACCCTCCAACGTCTGCTTAACTGATAAAAGCAATTCTTCTCGATCGTAGGGTTTTTGAAGTACCGTGTATGCACCAGCTTCCATAGCCTGATCATAGACAGACCGATCTAGCGAACCCGAAATCATGATCATCGGTACCTGATCACCACATGTACCTGTCGATATTTCCTTCATAAGCGCCAAACCATTCATGAGAGGCATGTGATAATCCGTGATGATCAAATCAAAATCATGCTCATTGAGCAGATTCAAAGCCATGTGTCCGTGTTCCGCTTCCTGACACTTATACCCTTGAAACTCCAAAAGCATAAAAAGGGAAAGCCGAATATCAGGATCGTCTTCCACGATGAGAATATGAGGCGAAGCTTCATGAAATCTTTTCATAGTTATAACTTCCTTTTCTATTTTAACCTTCGACAGATTTGAATGATTCCGACCAGCTTATCTCTACTATAAGGTTGAAAAACCAGGAATCTAGTAGACATCCTTTCGTAAACATATGTGAAAATGTCCGACCCAGGAAATCGAGTCACTGAATCTTGTGATAACTATGGATCGGGAAGACTACGTTTGGCTTGCAGATGTCTGTATCATCAATAGATGATTATCTAAGATGCATTCTTTTCAACCACTGCGGGCATAGTGCAGGCGAGCTGAGAGTCTTCAACCCCAAACAAGATAAACTTTATTCAACCCAGTCAAATGAGCAACGGGAGGTAAAACAAGCGATAGCATCTAGAGGGGTAAGAGAGGTGAGATGTCGGAGTTTCTAAATTCGCTGATTAGTCAAAAAATCACTTAAATATTAAAACGTGTTGTCATGACCACATAACTGAATGAAGGTGCGGTATCGGTTCTTCATCACATATGACCAGCATGCTGAGATACTGTCTTCACATACCGATATAGCTCTTTAACCAATCCCATTCAAATTTCTCTGGGTGTTCGACATAATCATGAGGATTATCGACAACATGTTGAAGGTACGTATCTTTGAGTTTCCACACGAGTTCGGATTTTTCTTGTTTATGCGAGACCACATCAAATGTTCCAGCGTTCAAGCGAATGGTATAATAAGCAACTGAACTAGATTCGTTCTCGCTATACACTTCCACACCAATAATCTTGTTTCCTAATATTTTTTCCCCAAGTTCTAGCATTTGCTTGTACACAATCGTTTCTTTGTGCTTTGTAAGCGCGACATTAAACGTATTAATAAATTGCAGAAACAATGACTTCGTGTCTTCTTGGGTCATGGGGTATTCTCCTCATTCGACATAGGTGAATTCGTTTCTCCTTTTTTCTTTTTTGAACCTATAGAATGCTCTTTTGTCTGTTTCGGTACCCATCGATCCTTTAAGGTCTGTAAATGTTTGCTATGGGTAAGAATGATGACTTCATCCCCTACCTTCAGTGTCATTTCATCGTCTGCAAAGTTGAAGCGACCATCTCGATAATAGCAGATCACGCGACTTTCTTCAGGGATCTTAAGATCTACCACAGTAGTCGCATCCTCGTTCTTCACAATAAATGTAAAAAATCTTGCTTCGTCCTTTAGTACGGTAGAAAGTTCGACTGCATCAAGACCTCGAACCATATTTTGAAGAAGCCGACTTGTTGTGCGGACCGGCACGATAGTTTCTTCCAGTCCAAGCTCACGACAAATCTCTTCAAAATCAGGGTCTTCAATTGCGGTCACGACCCGCGCAAAACCCAATGAACGACCAACGAGACTTGCGATCAAATTGGCCTGATCATTATCACTAAGACAAAACAGCATATCAGTCTGTTCGGGACCAACTTCGAGAAGAATGGATGGCGTTCCACCGTCACCATGGAGAAAACTACAGTCTAATTCCTCAGAGAGCCGATCAATTTTTTCTCGGTTGGACTCGATAATGATCACTTCATGATGTTGCTGAATGAGCGACTTCGCCGTCATCACCGTTACTTCGCCAGCCCCGACAAATGCAATTCTCATCGTTCCTCCGATCTTCGGCCAATCCATGTTCCCGGAAAGAAGAGGACTAACCACGCTAAAATTTCAAGTCTTCCCAAGAGCATATCTGCACAGAGGATGGCTTTGAGCACTTCTGGTAAATCCGCGCTCGTGATGCCAACAGAGAGCCCAGCTGTGCCGGTAGCGGAAACCACTTCGAACAATGCATCCAAGGGATCGTATCCCATCATCACAAACGGAAACCAGGAGAAGAGGATCACCACGCCGAAAAGAACGATGAGGATTAAGGCTTCTCGAATCTGGCTGTTAGATAATCGTTCGCCGTGAATCCGAGGTTCGAGCACCGTATGGCGTGGCACACAGATTCGTAAAATGACAATCTGGAGAAGACGAAGAAAAATTAAGAGGCGTAGGATTTTGAACCCTCCAGCCGTTGACCCAGTTCCACCTCCGATCATCATAGCCATAATAAGTGTGAGCTTAGAACCAGGATCGTAGTCTGAGAGATTGTGAATCGCAAAACCTGCTGTTGATTGAGCTGAGAAGGCCATCAGCGGGGCGGAGCGTAGAGAGTCAGAGAACGAGAGAATATTGGATTGCCACAGGCACCAACCCAAGAGAAGTGAGACAAGCATTCCACTAATCAAGAATGCCCGGAGTTGAACAATCTGCATAGTCGGCGGACGTTTTCTTTGGCTCATCACATGATAAAACGCAAGGGGAACGGCTCCCAGTACACAACTCCCAATGACCCAAGCTTGAGCCGTCCATGAATGGAGTCCAGCGAGGCTCCCGTCGTGTGGAGCAAAGCCACCTGTAGAGACCGCAGCAAAGGTGTAGAGCATTGACGAAAAGGGGTCGACTCCTAGTAGCCAAAGCCCGATAATTCCAAAACCGGTCAATCCACCATATACGATCAACACGCGCTTGGTATGCTTCTTCGTTCCACCAACAAGGTCTTCTTGATCAGCTTCACTGGCCGATAGGCCTTTGGCGACTAATCCAGGCTCAGCGACGAGCGCCAACGAGAGGACAACGATTCCTAACCCCCCATACCACTGCATCCACGAACGAGCGAATAGAAAGGTTGAGGGTGTCCCCTCTAACGTCGAGAGTGTACTCAGCCCAGTTGTGGTCCCTCCGGAAATGGCTTCAAACAGCGCATCCTGAAAACTTAAACCTGACGCCATCATTGGGTAAGACATGACAAGCGGTGTGAATAAAAACATCATGGACACCAAGACCATGCCTTCATTCATCTGGACGCGAACTGGAATAGTCAAACGACTGAGAAACCCGCCCAATCCTACTAAACTCACAATAACCAAGATATATCTCACGCTGCTCTCAGTGTCTTGAAACACTAGGGAAACACTGAATGGCACAAGCGTCAGCACAGCCAAGACCAGACATAGTTGCCCAAAATATTTAAGTATTACACGGATACGAACAGCATGGCGTAACGCCGCGGCCTGCTTGATCATAGATTCCACTTCTCCATCTGTCTCTCGTGCATCCTCCTTGCTGACAGTACTTTAGGAAGTCCACAACTCCTTCGTCCTTTTGTTTGCCTCAACTTGTTTGCCTCAACGCGTCTGATTGACATTTTCAAGCTCCTGAAAAACCAATCCACAACCATAGCTAACTAGTACAGCATTTTTGAGCAATATCAAAACATGCCCATGCCCAGTCGAACTAGATCGTTTGATACTTATTTTTATTCGTCTTGAGGTAAATTCTGACCTTGGAAAGACTGATCGAATTTGAAAGCTGAAAAGATTTTTGGATGACCTGGGATGTCGCAGGACAATGGGGAGCAATCCGAATGACGAGAGTCGAAAGAGATACCACGACCAGAAGAAACAAAAATTATTATTTACGAGAGTTGGTTGAACCCGCGTGTGAAAATGATACAGAATCGTCAGGTGCGGCACCTTCATCAATGTTGCTGTCTAAGGACGAGAGCCTGCCACTCCGGCAGGACTCTAGCTTCGATGGCGTCTCCGATTTTAATGGATTCATCCTGAATCGTACCGCGGTATACCCTGACTCTGCTTATCTGGCCATCTTCTGTTTTAATGATGTACAGGTTCCCTTCGATCTCCAGCACTGTTCCTTTTATGAGTATAGCCTCGGAAGGTGACGAAAGCCTATCACTCTTCTTTGATGATGTTTGAGCTTCACTCAAGAAAATGGGAATCAGTAATAGTGAAGTCAATACCAGGGCAATAAGAAATTTAAGACGCAACATGTCATCTCCTTGCTTGCAGTTAAAGATTACCCCCTTACTCTTGATAGAATGTATGAGGCACAGGCGTGAGATGAGCTATGCCTATGTCCTCCCTTTCACAAAACCAACAATGGCGAAAATGAGAAATACCACGAACAGGATCCATGCGATTTGGGAGGCCGTGCCCGCCACTCCTGACAGTCCTAAAACTCCAGCAATAATGGCAATGACTAAAAATGTAATAGCCCAATTTAACATGATAACCTCCTTAAGAAAGATAAAAATTAATAATTATACACACACTATGCTCACTCACAATTTGGGCCTGATGAACCCGCGGGATACGTTTGGAGTTTCACTTGACCTTTCTCCCAAGATTTCATAATAGGGTCCACGATTCGCCACATCGCTTCGACTTCATCATCTCGAATGAAAAGAGTCGGATCGCCCTCGAAAGCATCAAGTAAGAGATGCCCATATGCTGGAATCTTTTGCTGAGCGAATGCCGCATTCAGCTCAAACTCTTCTAAGTCAAAAGGTTCTCCTGCTCCATTAAGATTGACGGAAATTCCAATTTTGTCTGGATTAAACTGCATGCGCAAAACATTCGCCGGCACGGACGTCGCTCCAAATACTTGATAGGGGACCTTCCGAAAATGGACCGCGATTTCAAACTTGTCCTGAGACAACGCCTTACCTGATCGCAAAGTAAACGGAACTCCTCCCCATCGCCAGTTATCAATAAACAACGTCACCTGCGCAAAGGTTTCGGTCTTGCGCTTGGGATCGACACCTTCTTCATCCTTGTACGCTGGGATGGCCTTATGGTTTATAGTCCCTGCCGCATACCTTGCTCGCACGGTATAGCGTTTAATTTCAGCGGAACTCATACGTCTAATCGCATGTAATACGTTGACCTTTTGATCGTGAAAGTCTCGATCATCAAAGGAATGAGGTGGTTCCATCCCGATCAAACATAAGAGCTGGAGCAAGTGATTTTGAATCATATCTTTCAAGGCTCCAGAAGAATCATAGTACGATGCACGCCCCTCCAACGCTAAGGTCTCATCCCAGATAATATCGACGCGTTCAATATGTTGATTGTTCCAACTCGACTCAAACAGACGATTAGCAAAGCGAAAACCCAGGACATTCCTGACTGTTTGTTCCCCAAGAAAATGATCGATACGAAAAATATGTTGCTCTGAAAACGTCTTCTTCAAGAGACGATTCAAGCTTCGAGCACTCTTTAGATCCTGACCAAAAGGTTTTTCAACAATCACACGACATTTCTCATGAAGATCCAGTTGTCCAAGAGCTTTGATCGTAGAGGCAAATATCGAGGGGGGTAACGCAAGGTAAAAAATACTTGGATCATCAAGTGAGCCAAGCGCATGTGCAATTTCCTTATGATCTCCCGTGTCTGCAATTTGCTTGTATTGAAGTCTCGACATCAGATGGTTGATGCACTTTTTCGTAAACTTTTCATGAAGACCATGGAGGTTTTTCCGTACATGGGCACGGTAGTCAGACGTGTTCCACTCTTGCCGTGAGAGTGCCAGTATGGACAAGTCGTCAGGTTCACGCTCAGCCTCAAACAACCGAATGATCGCTGGAAAAAGATATCGAGTGGCCAGATCACCTGAGGCGCCAAAGATCACAAGCCGGGAAATCATTTTGCACCCACCGACCGAATGCCAGACACAACTGGAATAACCCGAATGAAATACCAACCCTGTCTATTCATGTTTACCGTGATTGATCTTCAGTGGTTCCACCATTAAGAAATTTCCCAAATCTCAGAGTCAAAAACGTCATAATACTAAGGGTCAACGCAATTTCTAATCGATTCCACGCTACCGCTATGCCAATCGCTCCAGTGCTCCAAATGCTTGCTGCTGTAGCAGTCCCAGCGACATTCCCCTTTTCCTTAAGAATTGATCCCCCTCCGATGAATCCAATGCCGGTAAGAATTCCGTACATGACCCTCGCCCTTGCGTCATCCGGCTCTAACACGTAAATACCGGTGAGCATATAGGCACAAGAAGCCATTGCGACGAGAGGGAATGTGCGAATGCCTGCACCAGGAGCACGGCTTTCTCGATCCCAACCAATTGGAATGGCCAAGAGGTATGCAATGCCAAGATGATAGAGGTGCGATAAGATTTCCGTCCATTGAATGTCTTCTAGCATGAAAAGGGCTCGTTTAATGATCAACCGGAAACGAAGGTCTGAAACACTGATATCGTAACAGAAGTCACATTGTTCGCATACATTGCATCGACTCACTCAAGATTCTTGCAATTCGAAATGATCATGTGTCCGGTTGACTATCAACCTGTGCTTCTTCTTGATCTGCATGCTCCATCACCGTTTTCAATGGTTCCTTAAAAGTTAACGTTCGATACGGGAATGGGATCTCGATGCCGGCATCATCCAACCCTTTTTTGACTGCTGCGACAACCTTGTCCCGAGATTGCCGAATATCCACTGGCTTAGATCCGGTCCACCACGTAACTTCAAAATCGATGCTGCTAGCACCAAATGCTTGAGCGAACACTTGAATATCCTTTTCCTTATCGATCGTGTCGAGTCCTTGAACCGCATGAGCGATCACGTCTCTCGCCTTATCCACATCTTCACCATAGGCGACACCACACATAATGGTGACACGACGTCGATCAAGATCAGTGCGAACCGTCACTGGATTTTTAAAAAGCTTGGCATTCGGCACGACAACTCGCTGACCATCGGTCTGTCGAATATGCGTATCGCGAATCGTGATATCTTCAACAAACCCCTCAATTTCTTCACACTCAATGTAATCCTTGAGCTGGAACGGTTCTCTCAAAAGAATCAGCATCCCAGCGATAAAATTTTCAAAAATATCTTTAAACGCAAATCCAATCGCAATAGATCCGAGACCAATCGCAGTCAAGACCTTCCCTGGAGTCAGCGAAGGAAACATCACGATGGCCGAGGCCAGGATTCCCACTATCCAAATACCGATATAGCTCAGCTGCCGAAAAAGTTCCTGTAGAGACCTTCGCAAATGAAAACGAGGGAGGACCCGCATGAGAACGAAATCAACGCCTCGACCAATTCCCCACGTGATCAGGAGAAGGATACAGCCAAAGACAATCTGGGGAAGATGTGAGAGAAAATTTTCTCCCATCTTGCGCAGACTTTCCATGATGACATTCAACGGTTTCATACGACTGAGCTCCTATCCGATACATGCTGAAGATGCGTCATTGTAAAAGCTGCGACTTCTGAATGGTCAACTCTCATGAGCTTGTTCAATAATCTATCGCAATGAGGTGATCGTTTCGCGTTGCTCTAAATCGCTTGCCCCATCCGCAGAATATACTCAAATAATCTAAATGAGATATTAAACTTCAATGACGCTTCTCTCAATACTTCAAGAAACAGCCCGAGCGAGTGAAGTGAACTTGACAACAGTACGCGTGAAAAATTCCTCTTACCTCTCTGTAGAATATCGTATTATTTATAAAGAGGTTGATTATTTTGAGTTATCCCTGTCGATGAGAGGCGCATTTTGCCTTGCTAAAGGGGGTGAGTAAGGCACGAAAAGAAATCACAAAATTCTAGTTCGTCATTGAGTTGTTGTTACATAAAATTCTTAAGCAACACTTTTCACGCATAGTTGGCTTTGACTACCCTGCAGCTTTCACATGTCGAAGTGGATGTCCCGTCAATGCTTGATAGGCTTGGTTCACATTGGCGACTGGCGAGATGTGCATGAGGAACGGCGTGCGCCAATCTCCATCGGACACATCATGCTCCTCTGGAACAATGACACGTTGAAAATGTTCGGCATAGGCCGCTTCAATTTTATCTGGCACCCCGCCTACGGATCCAAGTCGACCATCTGAATTGACCTTGCCCGTCACAACCCGATCTTGCGGAAATACGTCGCCTTGCGCAAGTGCCACAACGGCCAATCCAACCATCGCTGATAGGCTTTCTCCATAGATGGTAATGCCGTTGTAGGGAATCATGAGTTGCACGCTCCATGATTTCTCGTCCAATCCAGCTGCCCTGGCAATGTGAATTATGGCGTTTTGAACGGCGACCTGTGCTACGGGAGAAAATCGTCCCGGCCTCGTTCGAAATGTCACGTTCAATCCATAATGATCATTACGCTCTCTAAATACTACAACGAGGTGCGCCACCACTCCTATTTGATTAGACTGATAGTCAAGCGCGGTCCCAAGAATGGGAATCGTTCGTCCTTGCCACCCAGATAAAGCAGGGAGAGGAGCGGCAGATATCGGTAGGCTCATCCACACGACAACTGGCAGAAGGAGCAAGGACACTATGGTGCTTTTCTTCCATCCGTTCATATTTCACTCTATGAATATTTCCAATTTATGACTTATAAACTATCTTCTTCGTTTGCGAGACGCATCTTTGTAAATCCTATATAGTTGTACCGTATCTGAACGATGGCATCAAATAGACAAATACGACTTTGGAATGAGGGGTGTGTCTAGAAAACAAGCCATCGACATCAAATAGTGCGTACAAAGATTTTTGATCTCCGTTTAGGAATTTTATGAGTAGTCATACGTTTTTTTCCTAAACGCGGTCATGACGGCTTGATAACGCTTATTGACTTCTCGCCGGTCCAGTTCCTCAAACAATGTCTCCTCACTTCTACGTTTGATCATGTTCGCCTGCTCACGTAATGCGTGTCGGTCTTTTTCAAGGTGCACACATGTGAGAATCACTTCGATGGACTCCAGCAGTCGAATGGTCACACCCACGGATGATCGTCCATACTGACGGATTTGATTAAAGGCCGCTTCGATCATACTAGGAAAAGTCACATGAAATGCAATGACACGAAGCCCATGGTGTTCACTGTAACGATATGGCGAAGGAAAAGTACGTCCCGCAGCGTGACACAACGCTTCGCCTAAACGATCGATACAATTAATCGCGGTAAACGGATCATTAATACCAGGAGATAGCGCACGAACTGCGACTTCAACTAATTGATCAATGGCAAATTCCACATCTTGCTCCTGAGTTCGTTGTACACCCAGAATGAACGTCTCCATAATCTGCTCCACGATTTCATCATCAAGACGTGCTCCAGGCCAAACCATGACCAAAGGAGCTTTTTTAACGACAAAATGACCAGGACGTCGTTCGATTCGAATCAGTATGTCTTTTTCTTCAGCAAGATTCATAAGCCCATCCGTATCAATAGCTTGTATATATCCCCCGCGCGTAGCCCGTACAGGACTGGCCATTTCCTCAAAGTCTGCAGGGACATCCTTCTCTCCGTGATGGTTATGGGTTGTGTTCTTTTCCTCTCCTATTTTGTTAGGAAACAAACGGTCAATAGCGTGGTGAAGATCTTCGGCCACAACAGCCACCACCTGTGGGGCCTGAATCGAGAGCGACACATGATGCATGAAGTAAATCAACACACCCAGACTGGCCACGGCCAGAACAAGAGCAACAGCAATAGAAAGGGATGGCACGAACACCTGATCCGGCTCGCCTCCTTTAACCGCACGAATGACAAGCAAACAATACAGAAACGTCGAAATAAACGTCCCAAGACTAATTTGATTGCCTCGATCACGCATAAAATTTCTGAGGAGTCTCGGACCAAACTGAGCTGAAGCGAGAGTTAATGCCACGATCGTAATTGAAAACACGACACCTGCGATCGTAATCATCGAACCTGCAATGGTCGACAAGAGAGACAACGCACCATCTGGTCCTCTCGCCCATAACCAGGGCACATGTTCAATGACTGTCGACGCGAATTCTTCATCCAGCTTGATCATCGTAAATGATAGCGCAATAGCTAACACAGACATTGTAGCCGGGAGAAACCAGAAGCTGGAACGGAGATGGTCCCACTGATTAAAAATCCATACTTTCATGATCCGCCTTCTTTGTTTAATAACATAATCAATGTTACCTCATTGCAATGAGATTCGGAACGATCCTGGGAAATTTACATCGTATCGAATTGAATCAGTAAAACATGGGTTAAGCGTTGGATTGAGGGGCTACGGGTCTTTTGCATGAGAAGGAAAAAGAAGAGAGGACTATCTACCCAAAAACTCTCCTAAGGAGTTCAGAGGCTCTAGTTGGTCACAAATGATCTTCAAGGAAGCAACAATAGGAACAGCGAGTAGAGTCCCGGGGATTCCCCAAATCCATCCCCAGAGAAACACGCTGAGAAGCACCACGACCGGATTCAACGTCAGACGTTTTCCTAATATCATAGGACTCAAGAGCGTTCCCTCTACTGCCGTTAATGCCGCATACGAAGCGCCGACGAGTAAGATCCATTCGAGTTGTTCAAATGTCAGCGCCGCTGCCGCCGTGATACTGACGATTCCAATAATACTACCAACATAAGGGACAAAATTGACAATTCCACCCATGACGCCCCAAAGTATGGGGTTCGGCATTCCCAACATATACATCGTGATTCCAATGGCCAATCCAAGACCAATATTAATGCACGTCACTGTCACCAAATGCGTGGAAATACTTTTCTCTATTTCTCGAAAAATCTCGACAGCTCGTCTTTTATCAGAAAATGTCGGTAAGACCTTCACCAACTTTTCAAGAAACATGTCGCCAGAAGCCAATAGAAAATACAGAAGAATAACTGTCGCAATAAAGCTGGCAAAAAATTCTGTGGTCACCCCTATGAGCGTCCCTCCTAGACTTGGGCCCTTGATTTCAACCAGACGTCTTCTCGGGGTCCCATCCTCAAGAGTCGCTAACTGCTCTATCACATCCGTCGCCTGGCTCATATGGAGTACAGAAGCTTTGACCGTTCGTATTTTTCCCTCAATGGCATTCAACGCGTCTGGTGCCTTTGTCAACCAATTAGCTGCTGGTTCTGCAAGAGAGGCAATGCCATAGGCGACAATTCCTCCCACTGCAAACAACACAAATGCCGCACTAAGCGCCTCTGGCATCCAAAGATTTTTTAGTAATCTGATAAATGGAGCTAACAGGAAGCTTAACGTCAGAGCGATAGCGATAGGCAAAAACACAGCCTTCCCGACCATCAAGACATACACGGAAGCGAAAATAAAGAGTCCAGTCAGGGCAAAAGACCTGACATCAATAGCACTTTCCAATAATTCGAAAAGCCTAGCAAGAGTAGGTTTGGGCGGGGAAGATGGAGGTGGCTCTACAGGATCAATTTTATCCATTGATCACTCTAGAGGCTCATCAGGTAAGGATTTGACATGGGGCAGTCGCGATTTACTGCACCGGGGGTAGTTTCTGCACGGGTGCCTCAGGACCATTGCGGTAACGTGTCAACGCTTCAGGCATCCAATCTTGTAATTGACGTATGCGTGTATCATGACCTGGGTGGGTGGATAAAAATTCCGGCTGTTGTCCTTCCGAAGCCTGTTTCATTCGTTGCCATACTCTAACGGCTTCGCGAGGGTCATATCCAGCCTCAGCCGCCAGAAGAAGCCCGATATAGTCAGCTTCGGATTCGTGTTCACGGCTGAACGGTAGGACGACGCCAACTTGGGCTCCTACTCCTAACGCTGACATAATGGACTGGCCTCCTACACCGCCTAATCCTTGAGTTTGCAAGGCAATCGCCGCAGCGGTCAGCCCCGCTTGAGTGACGAGTCCCTGACTCATTCGTTCAGCTCCATGACGAGCCAAAGCATGCACGACTTCATGCCCCATAATGGCGGCAAGTCCAGCAGTGTTCTTGGCGACCGGAAAAATGCCGGTATAAATAGCAATTTTTCCACCAGGAAGAGCGAACGCATTCAGGGTCTTATCATTTTGTATAACCGAAACATCCCACTCGTACGCACTCGCTTTCTCAGAATACTTTGATTTTTTGGCGGCCTGAATAACCCGATCAGCAACCTGCTTGACGAGTTTAACCGTCTCAGGGTTTTGTGAAATGTTGACTTCCGGGTCCTTCAACACCTGTTTATATGCTTGATTCCCCATCTGATTCTCGTATGATTGAGGAACCAATAATAATTGAGAGCGATCTGTATACGGATTGCTTTGACAACCCCAAAGCAGTAGACAAGCAACACTGATCCACAGAAATCGAATATGAGATACTCGACCGAAATAATGCATAGTCATAATATGAAGATCCCCAGATAGATCTTTTTAGAGTTGTCTCAAATGGCTTCTGCCTTGCTGAGAAGCAACTGACCACCAACGAACTTTGGAAAGTCCGTGGTACCGGTTGGTTAATTAGCCGTATCTTCCATGTCCTCCCCTGCCTCTTCTATGGCCTCTCCTGCGTCTTCGGTGGCTTCATCTACTGATTCCCCCGCTCGTTCGGCAGGACCTTGCTGTTCACACCCATTGAGTGCAGGCAGCAAAAGGGTCAAACTCAAAAACAGCACTGTAGATAATCTTGATATCATTTTCATCATTTCCCCTCCTTAATCATATGCGCGCGGTGCCTTAAATCAGTCATCACTCAAAAAAGATCATTTGGACCAATACTTCGGACGCCCGTAATGATCGTACAGTTGCTCTTCATATTTCCGATGAATCGGAAGAGTTGAGTCAAATTCCGGACTGCTTTTAATCTGTGCTTGAGAAAGCGCCACTGATGCCGTTTGATTTGACCAACTAATGTCTCCAATCCAATGAGGATCGACAAGTACTGTTTTCCCTGGCAACCATTTTCGCGTATCAACAACCATATAGCGCACATTCCAATGCTCATCATCAATCACGAAATCTTTGACATGACCTAATTCACCATCTGTAGCTTGAATTCCGTAGCCTAAGACCTCATTCACACTTTGAAGATGCGGGTCTCCATCTTCAGCTGACTCCAGTGCGTCTGCCATTTCAGGCATGACGGGTTTCAACTTTCGTGCGACAGCGGCTCCTGCAAGATCCCAATAGGCCGGCCATTGAAAATATGCGCGTAGTGCCTCTTCTTTTTGGCGCGAGACAGGTTTATCAGTTTCAAGAGTCGGACTCTTCCTAATCTTTTCTACCGTCAGGTTAACTAAGAACTCCTTCTCTTCATCATCTGGCTGCCCAAGAGCCTCTGTTGCAATTAACGCCAAACGCCCCGGCAGCCAACTTTCAGTCTCAGCCACGAGATACCGAATGACCCATTTGGAATCATCAAAATACAGATCTTTGACCCCACCAAGGCTTCCGTCTGTAGCCCGAAGAGTATAACTTAATAGAGATTGTAACCTTCGTAACATCGTTATCGATATCGTGAGGTTGATAAAATGAAACTCATATTGACTAATGCCCGAAATACAAATAGTCTGGTAATACTTCTGTATCAAACAAACAACGGCTCACATTTAAAATCGAACATAAACTCATAGCGGAAATCCATTTATGCTCATCACAAGTTTTTCAACATGTTACATAGTATCCATGTGCAAAGACACCATGGTCATGCACTGTCTAGTTTGAGCCTAACCTCCACGAGGAATTATTTTTCATGACACATCCAAACACCATTCAGACTATACGAATGATTAGCCTCATATGGTTTGTATTCGCGTGCGCTTTAAGTGTGCCTTCAGAAGGACACGGGGCATTTATCTTAAATGCTGACGACGTTCAGGCAAAGAAATGGATGGAACTTACTCCCCAAAACCGTGCATCGTTTGTCTTTGGGTTTTTAGCAGGCCTTGATCACGTCTATAATGCACAGGGCCTAGTCGTAACGTTAAAACGCCCATTGTCGGCACAGGAACTTTCAGCCGAGGTCTACAAAAGCCTTCTCGATCAGCCTGAACTTCGTACCGGACCAATTGACGAAATCATTCTAAATGCACTTGACAACCTGCTTTCAGTGACCAACAAGTCCGGATTGCGAATGAGCCCGGGGTTGAAAGAAATTCATCAGATCACACCTTAATCATTCATTCTCACCCCGAGCTTCGCTTTTTACGCTAACAACCTATTCATCCTCCACCTTATGAGCCTCACCCGTTTGCCCATCGATATAGACCTCTTTAGTTTTTCCCGCCGTATCGATGATTTCTATTTCGAAAACCGTCCGATCATCTTCGGTATCAATTTCCGCCGCGACGGCCTTCCCTGGAACTGTCTTCACAGCAGCCTCAATAGCTTCAGCCATCGTAACTTTAGTTGAATTGGCAAGTTCTTTTTTCGACTCGAATAACGCCCAGGCAGATCCGGTACTCACGCCCATGAGTAAAAGTGAAATGAATAGAACCATCGAATATCGTTTCATTATATTTCCTTTTCTGTGAGCTCCTCACACACTCACCTTTTGAGTTGATATAATATTCGTGAAAATAATTATGAAATCTCACCTATGGATTGATCGGACGTGACTGCGACTCGAACGTCTGTCGCTCGAACCATCTGTCCGTCCATTCTCTGAGCTCTTCCTTCCGATCTCCATAGCGCTCCTGTAGTTTCCCTTCAAACTTATCCATATCTCCCTCGATTTCGAGGAGATCATCATCTGTGAATTGGCCCCACTCTTCTTTCAACTCACCTTTAAACTGCTTCCATGAACCCTGGAATTGATCCTTATTGAGAATGAAAATCGTAAACATGTTCTCGGATCTGAGTGATTCGTTGAATGTCGAGTAGGTTTTGAAGTCCGACCAGGCTAAGCTGGTCATACCTAGCACAACAAGTAGAAAGGTTAAACTTCCTACTGCCAATTTAGGACTTTTCATACGCTAATTTGCTCCTTGTTATCCTTTTTGCTAATTCAATCTTTCTCCACATTGACGACCTTGCCAGTTTCCGCATCCACATAAATCGTGCGGGTGGCGTTTTTCGCGTCAATGACTTCGATCCAATAAACCACTCGATCGTCTTCTTCACCTATCTGAGCTTCAACGGCCTTTCCTGGGGCCACTTCAGCAGCTGTTTCGACGGCTTCAGAAAGCGTAACCTTTGCCGACTTTGACAGTTCTTTGTTCGATTCAAAAAAAGCCCATGTCGACCCCGTCCACACAAACAACAAACATGCTGTGCATGCCAAAACTTTACGAGTAATAGTCATAATGTCCTCCATTGTACAAATTTATAGGCTTCGAGTACGTGAATTCTCATGCTTCACGTATTATTCTTGTGCCAACTTTCGGCCCAATCTTCAACCGCTTGTTTCTCATCGCCGTATCGCTCCTGCACTTTCCCTTGAAATTTATCATAATCTCCCTCAACTTCCTTCAGGTCATCATCAGTCAGTTTTCCGTACTGCTGTTTGACTTCCCCTTTGAATTGATTCCACTTGCCCTTGAATTGTTCCTTGTTCATACAAACCTCCTTAAATGATAAAAAACATTGTTAACGTAATGTTAATAATAGTAATACTTGAGACATCGTTTGATCCTCAATGGACAAAACGTGATCACTCCCCGCTGAAATGTCTATCACTCTAAGACCTCGCCTCAATAAGTTCTTTACGCTTATTAATAACACCAAAATTGTAAGCTTGAGGAATCTCGATATTTCGTGTGGATGAGGCAGGGCAAACAATGTGAGGCGATGAAACTACGTTCTCGTCTGATCTCTGGCCGAACCTTCAAGCACGACATCTACTTCTCCGCCGATGAGTAAAACTAACCCGCTCATATACAACCACAACATTAGGACGATCACACTCGCCAAAGAACCGTAGGCAGCATTGTAGGTCCCGAAATGGGCGACATAGTATTTGAAGCCCAGAGAAGCAGAGAGCCAGAGAAAAACAGCCACGATTGAACCAGGCGTAATCATACGCCATCGGTGAGAGACATTTGGTGCGAGATAGTAAATCATACTCACCGCTAACAGCATGAATGCGACGACGAGTGGCCACTGTACTATGGCCCAACTTATGGTAAACACGGCACCGTATCCTACGATTTCGGCAATCCATTGACTCATGTATCCGCCCGCAAGAATGAGAAACATGGAAACAATAACGAACACGCTTGCTCCTATCGACATAATCATGGCAATACCGCGTGTTTTCCACATTGGCCGAGAATCCTTGACATTATAGACAACATTGAGCGTATCAATGATGGCAGCCATTCCGGTTGAGACAGCCCAAAAGGCACCCAGAAAACTCAATGACACAACACCGCCCCCACTCCCGGACACGACCTGCTCTAAGTAGGTTTCGATTAACGGAATAGCATTTGAGGGAAGAACGGTATTGAGATAGCTAAGTAGGTCGGGAGTAATGGATTGTATCGGCAGTAACCCAACCAAAGCTGTGAGACACAACAATGCAGGAAACAACGCTAGGAGGAAATAAAAACCTAACTGCGCGGATTTTCCCAACAAATCATCGCGTAGAACTTCCTCCCACACACGATTGAAAAACTCCCACCAGGAGAGTCCATTTAATTGCCATTTTGATTTTTCGGACATCAGGTACGACTAAGCACAACCTTTTTTTAACTCATGCAAACTCAACAGTGTGGGAAATGTGGTATAGGAAACTTTATAATATTTCACCAACACCTATGCCCATTAGACACGTTTACACTGAACTGTTTAATTTCACTGTGATGGAAAAGCATAAACTCGATAGAACCTTAGAAAATTGCTGTCCAATACCGCAAGCGACTCAGACGTATATTTTTCATTACGAGAGGAGCATCGGCTGAAAACAATTCTGAGCTTTAAAAAAACATTGCTCATACACTCATTGAGCAAGATGTACGAGTATTTAAATTATAGAGGAGAAGAGAGACGATTCGCAGCGAGGATGCTTGCATGAGTTCAATGCTGACATTTAAAAAAAAAGCGCCCTGCCTTATAACATTTCTTTAAGGCAGGGCGGAGACTTGGTAGAGATTGTTAATTTTGCACTTGCAAGTTATTTGTCACACTTTTGACCCCATTGACTTGCATGGCTAACTGCTCGGCTCGATCTTTCGTTTCCGCATCTTCCACAATGCCACTCAGCATCACGACACCTCTTTCCGTATCTACATCAATACGAGCTATGGATGACATACTATCGCCAGCAAGTTTTGCACTGACGGAAGAGGTAATCATCGCATCATCGACGGTCGTACCTGCGGTTTTCCCCGTCATGGATTGACATCCCATCATGACCATCATCGATATCATGATGATACTTGCATAAGTCAGTACGTGCTTCATGTTGTTCCTCCTAAAAATGTGTTTGAATAAATGAAAAGAAAAAAGAGCGCTTCCTCTCTTGCTGACGTTACGACCTCCGGGCTTGATCTCGACCGGCCTCAAATGCAGACTTGGCTTCCTCCATAACTTCACCGGCCACATCAATTGCTTCCTGTCCTTGTTCTTTTACCTTATCAACAGTTTCCTCAAAGGTCTCCCTAGCATTTTGTGCTCTGCGATTGAGATCTCGGCGGAGTTGAGGACCTGACTTAGGTGCGAATAACAACGCGAGTCCGGCACCAAGAAAAAACCCTGCAAGGACAGGAATAATGGAAGAACGTTCAGACTCATTGTATTTTGACATTGATTGCCTCTTAAATGACATAATAATCCATCTATCGGCACTAACGAGCACTCTCAACACGCGAGTCAACGACATCCCAGTCAATATTTTCAAAAAACGCTTCGATATACTTCGGTCTATCGGACGGCGCATAATCGAGGAGATACGCATGTTCCCACACGTCGAGAACCAATAGAGGCTGAAAGCCCGCCACATTGCCAATTTCATGTAAACTGACCCAGTGGTTGGAGACTCGCTGATTGGTGGGATTTTGATAACAGATCGCCCATCCTACCCCACGCATTTTTGCGACTCCCATAAAGTCAGCTTTCCATATCTCGTAACTCGGAAAACTGGACTCAACGGCTTTTCGAAATGCTGACTGCGAACCAGGTGCACCAATACCTTGCTTTTTAAGATTCCCAAAGTAAAATTCATGGAGGACCATGCCATTATATTCAAACCCAAGGCGTCGTGTGAGCTCTGAGTACGCCGGCTTTTCTTCTTGATCAATAACACCATCTTTCAAAAATTCACTGATCCGCTCAAGAAGACTATTCGCTTGCTTCACATACCCGCTGTACAGCTTAAAATGCATTTCTAAACTTTGATCAGATATGCCCTTTAAATTGCTCAAGTTAAAGGACTGAGCTTTGTAGATTGTCTGGTTCTGCATGAGTGCTTTCTCCTTAAATGCTGAGAGGGTCATGGCTATGGTGTCAATCTAAGACATCATTCATCTTCTTGAACGGGGGTCGCTTGAACAAACAAGTCATCCCATAGTTATAAAGGAAGCCCCTCCCTTCTTCACAATAGACGTTTTGGGAAAGATCAGAGTGGAAATGTCTACCTCATGAGTGTTTTCTTTCATTGCAGATCAACCATCCCCTAGCTAAAGCCCGCCTATGGACATTCATGCCGTTGATCATTTGCACTAATATCCTGGAACCACTGAATATTTTCTTTCCATCATTCTCGTGTTTGTCCACTTCACCTGTTCCCAAAATTTTGATATGCATTCATGAAGTACAAGCTATGCCTTGTCTGGCCAACATAGTAGCTTGTTCATGTTTTAAACACAGAAGGGGGAGGAGATGCCACACATACTTTCCAAAATACCAGAGCCCGATCAACACAGAATCAAGGTAATATCAGAAAAACAGTTCGAGGATAACTGCTCACGGTGTGGAGGGTTATTAGTCCGCGATTGGTGTGACAATATCTTGGACAGCGGAATGCTGAAAATTCCAATTCAACGTTGCATCCAATGTGGTGATATCATCGACTCAGTCATCTTGCAGCATCGGTGTTTGCCAACCTGTCCCTAATCATACAGCACTGTAGTGAAACTCATGAACCGTGTGACACAAGGAGGGAGGGGATCTCTAAAATGAAGGAAGCCCATCCAGATCGACTTTTACTTGATCGACAATACTTCGTGAACGTAATTCGTTGATAAAGGACTTTGGCTGAACTGGTTCAGGAAGAGAAAGATTGAGGTCGTACCAATCACCCTTGGGCGCGGTTTGGGGAATTCGTATTTCTTCGAAAAATTTCGTAATATCGTGATCATTACTACCATTCTTGAATCGGACTCGTACGCGGCGCGTGACCACTGAAGTGGTGATGACCTCAATGTCATCACTCTTTTCGAAAGATCCCAGAACGTCATCGAACTGTTGTGACTTGGGGATATCAAGATTAAACGAGTACCATCCCCCCACCTGTGCATGTTCTTGCGCTGAAACCTCTTTAAAGAAATTACTTCTTCGAATATCTGCCACACCTTTTTTAAATCGAACCCAAACTGGACGACGCTCCAAGAGTCCCTTCTCTGCCGATACCGGTTTTGTCTCCAGAACCGACGTATCGGGTATCAACGTCTGGACCTGACTAACAGTTTGAATTTCTAAATCATCATGCAACACGTCTTCGCCTTCATGTTTCACCGGAACAACAGGAGTAGTTCCAAGACGGTTCTCAAGCGCCGTCAATTGCTGAAGAACCTGTTGCAACTGCTGTTTCTGTAGATCCACTTGTAAGCTTTGACCGCTCGGAGCATTCATCGTTGAAGAAAACCGATCAACAACTAACATGACCACACCCACAGCCAAAATGACTTGAGCAGCCAGAGCTACCGTTGACCAGTAATTCGAAGGCTTTGTCACCATGTGATGGGCATTCTCAACCCGATCATCATCCAAGGCCTGGACTTGTCGAGGAATGGCCAAAAGATTCGTTAACGTTAGATGAAGCACACTGGTATCGTCTTGTGGTTTCACCCAAAGTTCAATACGATGCTGTCCGACCAGAAATTGAGCAGTCGATGGTTTCAGCGATTCAACAGACAACAGACCAACGGGAAGTCCAGATGAAGAACGAAGTTCAATTGGGTCTGATGTTGCTCCGATTTCAAAGACTTTTTCAGTCTTGACCTGGTCAGCACATTCAACGGACCCAAGACTTTTATCACCAATGAAAACCTGAAGTGATCCAAGAGATTCAGTTCGTCTTCGTTCAGCCTGGTCCAACAATGCCTGAACAAGGTCTTGCTGATACAGGGTCAATTCTTTATGCGGGACCATATACCGTATCCTGCTCCTAACTTTTTGATGATATGAGTCCCGGTTGAATATGGAGGTTCATTTTCAAAGGTTCCTCAGAAAGTTCACCCTCAATCGTCGAACTGTACACCTTACTGAGACATGGGAAACACATCGCCAAATGCCAGACTCGATAGTCTTGGCCATGTCCATCCATGAACATCTCTTCCCATTGATCTTTTGTTTGACAGGGATAATGATCTGGCTCGCTTTTTCGGTAATGAGATTGAAATTGCACAAGTAACTCTTTTGCGGTTTGTGAAACAATATGTGGCTCACTTTCCAACTGTTGTTCTAAATTGGTTATTTGTGGAAGCGTCAACCCGATCTCCTTCATCGTCTGATTCCATCCAGCTCGCCGCCAACGAGTAAAATTTTTGTAAATTCTTTGACTTTGCTCTTCTGCTAACCCAAGTAACTTAATCACCTGAGACGGTGTTAAGGCATAAAAGTGCGTAAATTGAGCAATGAGTGCATCCCGACTGACCACCGCCTTCGAAGCCAGACCATCAATAAATGTCTCAAGCGCGGTGCCGGGCTTATTATTAGGAACAAAAGAGGTTGGCTGGCTGAAATATTTTGCGACATAGCTGTCCAAAAGGAGAGTCGGTCGACACGGAATCTCGGTACGTGCATACAAAAGAAACCGTTCGACTAATTCATACCCCAAGCGTAAGGCTAATTTCTCATGGCTTACATTTTCAGTCCAATCATCCGTCTCTCTGAGAATTTTCTTAGAATACGTACTCGCTCTCTCTAAGAGCATGGGCATTGAAGCTCGGATAAATTGATCATACTCTTCTTCCGTATTAATGATGAGATCTGTGGCAGGGTTTTGAGTATCCATTTGTTCTGATAACACAGGTTGATTAGCGGTCAAAAGGTATTGGATTCTACAGAGAAGCTTTGAGGCAGGCAACCTGTGGAACAAGAATGGCGGTAGAGGAAAGAAGATGTAAACCTTATAAATCGTCATGAAATCAACAACTTACTAACATTAAAATCTCATGCATAGAGTGAGAAATGCAGTTCGAGCAACTGAAAGAAGATAGCAGGATCTTTCACGATCTCTCGTTGCAAAATCTGGAGGATTAACGGGAGTCAAGAATGGAAAATTATGAACTGGCAAAAGAATAATCGTTCATGAATTAATAGACGTCCAATAGAACGAATCAGCCTAGAACACAATGTCGCTTCTCAATTTCCTTTCGAGTATTCATTAACTTCTTTACACACAACATGGCCACTAGCCAGTCTCAAGAAGCCAACAATACGAAAGCACGTCATGTTCTTCCTGCTCATGAATGTCGCACCCACTTATCTGCCGTGGCTTCTGTAGAAATCGAGTTGAGATGTCGAGACTTTTGTCGCTTTAAAATTTGGCGTTCAGCCTCAAACCAATCTTCCCACTCTCCACCACATATGTGTCCTCTTTCTTCGAAAAGCTTATAGGCTAGTTTTTGAATTTCCTTATGAAAGAACGAACGAATCGTGGCCTCTACTTGTCCTGCCATAAGCGGAGCTCCAGTTCCTTGTGGTCCGCCTATAGCTTGATCAGCCCCCCGACGCAAGGCTTCCGGAACCGCACTCCGAACTGATGCACCTGCGATAATTAAGATTCTCCCAGTAAACCCCTGACGCCGCAACCGTTCTACAATCTCAAGGCCATTAGGATCAGCGACATACAGATCTATAATAATAACTTGAGGATTAGTCTCTTGCACGAGAGCACATACATCTTGTCGATGAGGAGGCACAAGCACTTCATAACCATGTAGACTAAGATGCTCTATCAGTTCATTGCGTAATTGCGGCTGGTGTGTCACGATCATAATCATAAAAGGACCTCTGCTCCCGTGAGAATTTCAGCGGATATTGCTTGCACTCATCGAAATAAATACTCAGGTGTTGACGAAATCAACAACATCGTACACTCAACACTTCAAGAGTTCTTGATATGCCTTGATCGTTTATTCTATTAAAGAACCTATGAACTTCCTACGGATAAAAGTTCTTTTGAGATCAAGGAAATGTCCGAGTTTCTTCATGACCTGAGGTAAACTTATATATTTTAATAATCTGTTGTATTCCTCATTGTCGATTTTACAGAGTTCATAGGGAAATAATGCATGATACTTCAACAATCCAAAAACAAATCGTCCAAACTTAAAGATGATGATTCTCCAATACAAGAACCACCGAATGATCCAAAGAAACCACCTGTCAAACCACCCAAGCCTTCTCCCCAAGAACCACCAGTCGAGGAACCGCCCACACCTTCACCACCTGATGAACCACCAATGGATGATCCACAACCAATTGGTGACCCACAGCCTACGGGTCGACCGATGATGATGTACTAGCAATTATGAATGGCATGAAATGTGCCGTAAGACCTGTCCGCAAGTGTGGTCAAGGATACGTGCAAGGATATGTTTGACTACCGATTGTCATGAGGAACTCTTGAACAGAATGATTGAGAACGAGAGATTCCAAGACATTTATTGGGTAGCCCATCACGAACAGGGAGGTATTGCTATGAGTCAGGACTATTGGGTGCCCGACACAATCAAGTTATTGACTAGCTAAAACAAGGAAATTTGTTGAAGGAATCAAGGACTTTTATGAAGAAAACTCCGCAGCGCAATAAATTCGAATCCACTGATGCGAAAGCCTGCCAATCTAAGGATCGTCCTAGACAAGGCGCCTTGAACGCCATAAGGGCTTCACTCAGAAAAACCTTCGAACGCACTTACAAGAGGGATTTATTGAAATGTTAGGCAAAGGGGTCTTCTTGATGTCGAATGTACGGCCTAGATCACGGTGAGGACCCAATAAACTCGGTTGGGGAACGCGCGCCGTCCGCATCGGCGATGTTTAGCGCCTGGGCGCACTCCCCCTACTGCAAGCTGGGATCGGAACGCAGCGTTGGGCTCCAACACGCCATGAAAGCGTATGAGTGGAGCCGGGAACGTGGGACAAGTGTAGCTAAGCGTTGCCGGAATTCCGCCGGGTCATGACGAGAAGGGTGGTCCTATCCCGGGATGGGGTTTTGAGTTAGAGGACGACCTCGCCGGCCGAATTTATTCGGGCAATGCGATTCGCTAACACGTGGATTCGTCCGAATAAATTCGAACCTACAAAAGCACCATGAATTCAAAACACGTGTTTCCGGATGCGCTCTGGTTAACTAAGTTATTCCGGCATGTAAAATCTTTAAGGATCGAACCCATGGCAGATCGCTACATAATTGGAATCATGAAAGCTGCAGTCAATTCGGAAAAGGAATTCGCGTTGGAGACTACCGTCGAGGCCGCCATCGAAACGTTCAAGCAAACGCTTTCCGAAGAACTACAAATCAGCGTTACCACATTCAGCTTTTCCGGTCCGCACCTCACACCCGAATCGGGCGCCTACGCCGCGCTAGATTTTCTCCGTCTGGGTTTGAGCGAAAAAATCGAGCGTAACATCGATTTTCTGCTGATCGTAACCGAAGTCGATCTTGCTGCATCCAAACTCTCGTTCGCCCTGGCACTACCCAGTCAGCTAACGAATATCGCCGTCATTTCCACGAAGCGATTGGAACCGGAATTTCGGGTCGAACAAAGTCCAACCTGCGCGTCACCCAATCGGTTAGCTGCGTTGATGCTGTACAGCTTTGGCCGCATTGTAAATCTGTCACGCGTGCAGGACCCCGACAACGTGATGTTTGACTTCAAGAATGTGGAAGAGCTTGATACCATGGCCAACTTCACACAGCAACAGCGCGAAACCGTTGTCCGTAACCTGCCCGTTGAAGCCCGGGAGCGAGTCAGCAAGCATGACAAGGGTCAATTTAGTTTCATTCTGCGGGCGCTTGCGATCAACAGTCGCGGCATCATGACCGGCATTATACGGGCCAATCCGCTTAGCCTGCTCGCTCAATTGCCAACCATGGCAACAGCGGCCATATCCGTGTTGATTTTCCTATTCTTCACACCGGATATGTGGGATGTCGCCAGCACCATGGAAATGTACCAGTTGGTTATTTTTTCGCTACTGACAAATATTGGGGCTACATTGGCCTTGTATAAAACCTTTGCGTTCGGGCCGATCCTCAGTCGAGACCGCGTCGTGTCGGAATCCGCTGTGGTCACTGAAGCGGTCGCGATCGCCAGTCTATTTCTAACCATGTTGATCGTCAACCTGGGATTCCTTCTGCTAGTCTATGTCGCGATCATCAGTATTTTTCCGTATCGTCTGATGGAGACCTGGACAACGGTTCGACCAGCGACGGGCTTGCTGGCTCATCTGAAACTGAGCTTGTTAATTGGTGGGCTGGCCTTATTGGCAGGCTCGCTGGGTGGCCGCGCTGATAGCAAGGATTTGATTCGTGCCGTTCTGTTTACCAAAGAGGAATCCTGATGAGGAATAGGAATATTACAAGGCATTCTTGAGTGAACAGAGAACGACCAATGCCCCCATTGCAGGGGCAATATGCGAACATTGTGTCTGCCACGCGTGAGTACACACTGCGCATAGGGCCAGACTGGCCCTTTTGCCAGGGATGATGTCCAACCGGATGCTCGCTTATGGCGTGTGAGAGGGAGAAAAGGACCCTATCGATATTTGTACCGGAATCCAAGGAGGAGATTAAACTGTCTGCTTTGCATGAACGCGTCGAGGTAGGCTGTGCCCATTGGTGGGGCGCGGGTGGGCCATCCCAGATGGGCGGAAGTCTTGACGATCACTGTGGGATCTTCGATAGCCGCCAGAAGCATCAAGGCAAAGACGCGCTTGAGTATTTGGGCCCAACTCATGCAAACCCGTGTTAAGGCTAAGAGAGAGATCGCCATCCGCATCGGTGATGTTCGGCGCCTGGGCGCACTCGCCTAGCTAATCTGGGATCGGAGCGTAGCGTTGGGCATCAGCACGCCATGAAAGCGAATGGGATGAAGCCGGGAACGTGGTACATGCATGTCAAACCTATATTGACGAAATGTTGGCAGTGTCAGCTATAGAAGGCATTCGATATACGGTCATCGTGGCCGGCAAAGATCAGAAATAGTCACTTTTGTCATTCAGCGCAAACTTGAAGCGGCAGGCGTACTCTCGTATCAACTGTTGTTTTTCGAAAGGGAAGACAGTGGGAGTTTCATTTGGCTCATCAATTTCTTCCGGCCCACGCAATGGTGTTGGCCACTGCGCAGGACCTTCCGACATTAAAGGACTACTGAGAAGGTCGAGATAGTGAAGTAAAGGATCATGCGAACCTCTACCATATAGCCTAAAACCATACACTTGGATACGTTCAACTGAGGAATTTAGGAGAAAATCCTAAATCGATATAACCCCCAAATGGCCAGTATAAATAAAATTGTTTAACTGGAATGTTCTGATTGGGTTGACCAGACCATATTTAATTGTCGTAGGATGGTGACAACAATCGTTGTACGCTTTAAATATGTTGGCTCAATGAAGCGAACAGAATATTAATATTGAGAGGGGAAGGAAATACCTAATGAGTAGCACGAATATACCGAAAAACACACTTGTAGTTGTAACAACCGGCACAGAAGCTAAAATTTTCCGTAATCAAAGCGACTCAGGGGATATCAAGCTCCGATCTGATGGGGGTCTGACTCCCAAGAGTTTAGCTGATGATGGACCTTCTGGTAATCGCCCCAAAGAATCATCTCCTAGTGAGACGGACGAGGCAACATTCTCTAAGCAATTGGCGGAACATCTTTATAAGCTCGCCCACTCAGGAAAATTCAGCCATCTGGTTCTCATGGCCGATCCTGAAACTCTAGGTGAACTTCGCCCCATACTGCACCAGGAGGTATCCGATAAAATCGTTTTAGAGCTTAATAAAACTCTGGTTAACTCTTCTACTGAAGATATCGAGAAATCGCTCTGCGCTGCGATCAAATAACACTGACTGTATTTCAAGTCAGTTCATTTGCAACAAAATAAGTCAAGACTTGGGTTCGTAATTCTTTGATTATTTGATCCTCCCCACAAAATCAGACAAGGGGTTAAGCTGTCTTGGACTTACCTCGCCTCCATGGACACTCGCCCTGACACACCGGCCACGGTGGGCACTGGACCGACCAACTATTTTCAATCTTATAACAGCATGCGCCGTCATCAGACATTGAACCGGCAAACTCCTAATGCCGTACATTTTTCTGATCTCAAGGCACAGCTGGTGCGAAAGGAAGGGCAGAAATTTCACTTAGCGAACTGTCCAAGAATCAAGGTCCACTTCTAGTTCTCTGCAGCCCACTGCTTAAGACGAACGAACACGACTTCTTGAAACAGAATCTTGACACACGCAGTCAGAGGGATGGCTAAAATCAATCCATAGAGACCTCCGACGGCTCCTCCGATAAACACGACTATTAAAATGGTCACCGCGCTGAGTTCTGTTGACTGGCTCTGGACAAAAGGCGTTAAGACCCAGCCTTCAAGAAGTTGAACCACCCCGTACACCACGGAAGGCCAGAGTACTACCGCTGTCCAATCAAAACCTGGGGCTCCAGAACCGGTCGTCATATCGAGATATTTCAACAAGACTGCCAATGGCCAGCCCAAAGTTGCTCCATAGGGAACGATGCTAAAGAGTCCGGTTCCAATTCCTAGAAGGAACCAATACGGCACATCGACGATTAACCAGCCAATCGACAACATGGCACCCATTAGCACGGCAATCACAAGACGTCCTCGAAAAAAACTCCCGACTGCATGGTCCATGCGTTGCACGATTTCCAATATACGATCTTGACGACTTGAAGGGACATATTCTTCGATATGTTGAATCATTGAAGGGAAGTGCCAGGCAAAAAAGAAAAAATATATTGGAATCAGAGCGGATGAGATTAGAAAATAGGTTGTCGCGCCCACGACACTCCCTAAAAAACCAAACGCTTGACTCGTTCCGGTCAATGCCGCCTTTATCAGCGACATGGCGTTCATTTTTAGGGTAGATACTGCATCTTGAAGCTGCTCCCGTGGATGCGCTACGTCAATATTGTACTGTTGCGCCAAATTCTCAAGATAAGATGGAGCCTTCTGCGTGAGGGTCACCACTTGTTCTTGGACGATAGGACCTAACCAACCAATTAATCCTGCCCCAACAGCAATTAATAAAACAAACAATAGCGTAATCGTTAGAGGACGAGGAAAATGCCAGCGCGTTTGGGTGTAGGTAATCAGAGGACTAAAGAGATAAGCAAAGAGTAACCCGATGAGAACAGGCGTGAAAATACTACGGAGTGCATAGCCAGCCCAGAGAACAAAGATCAGCACCCCGATCACAAAAAGATCACGAACCGGAGTGATTTGCCAAAGGTGTTTCTCCGCGAGAGAGGTTCTTGAATGAGATTCAGGCATAAAGGTCAGGAGGGTTCCTAAATGTAAGGATCATTGAGCGCGCATAGTCAAGACCTATGACCTGAACATATGGCCGTCGAATAAAAGCATGTGCAAGATACAGAAGCATATGCCTCTTAATAACACCATACCGGATTGAGATGAAATTAGAAACGGACGATATACAATCTTTTACATTGTATATGTATAGGACACACAAACATGAGCTCCTCTCCGCTGTTGACTAAGACTCGTTGGCACATCACTAATACAATACAATGTCCAATAAATACTACTGGCTTGCATAAGAAAAGTCGGACAAAAGAAATTATTACGAGTCGTCTGTTTCATAAAGTCATAGACTTTTAACATGTTCATAAAATCTATTTGTCCACTAGTGAAGATAAAAGAAATGATGCAATATAAAAAATCATGAATGAGCGCTCTAGGGAACGACCTTTAAATTCGACCGTCTACTTCAAAAACTTTTAGTTTATCTTGAGGGAATATGACTGATTCAGAAAAATCGGCATTAATCACACCATGGATTAATCCAGAAGAGAGAATCACCGTGGACTTTACTGATGCTCGGGACCTAAATGCACAAGTGTCGGGATGCACTGAACATGTTGTCCATTTAATATTTGCGGACTCGTTTCCGCATATGAAAGACAAAGTATCAATTCCCTTAAGAAATGTTGAAGTAGGAGAGGACCAGAATCATTACACTCGAGATCCTAAAACTCCCCTGCAATGGCGGCTTCGCCTTCGGGTAGACCAAACACGTCCCGAATAAACAGAAAACCTCATGAAAAATCAAGGGGGACACCGTCGTGATCAGATTCAGCCAACCTCCTGCTGACGTATTCCCCAGCAGGACCGTTGAATGCGACAGTTGTGGAGTTCTTGATACGACAAAATGACATTCCTTCTCTACCCTGACGAATCACTGCCGCACACATCTTATTATCCCTAAAACTTTCCTCAAGAATCACTGATACGCACACGGACAATACAAGTTCGGCCTTCCTCCATTTGTCCACTAACCCTCCTTTCAAAAAGGTGATACCTTGAAAGTAGATTGCAACCGTTATCATGATTCCTCTGAATCACCTCTGCAGAAACCACAAGAACCGACCACCTAAGGATACTATTCATAAATCAGGAGGATTTCCCAATGGATATATTAACAAGAGAGCCTTATCGCGACGACCAACCAGCAATGGTACGACGGATCTCATGGGCAGCTATCTTTGCCGGACTTATTATCGTTCTTATTGTTCAGCTCTCTCTCAGCTTACTTGGCATCGGCATCGGCGCTAGTACGATTGATCCCTTGATTGATGAAACCCCCACGGCTTCAAGCTTCAGCGTCGGGGCAGGTATTTGGTGGATCGTGACCACAATGATTGCACTGTTGCTTGGTGGGTGGGTCGCAGGGCGACTTGCAGGAATGCCACTTCGAACTGATGGACTGTTACACGGCCTCATTACTTGGGGAGCAGCCACCCTTGTCACAATGTACTTATTAACCACGACAGCGGGTAGTCTTCTTGGGGGCACCTTCGGGCTTGTCGGTAATGCCCTGGCCGCCACAGGACAAGGCCTGTCTGGTTTTGCGCCCAGCATCACAAACGCAGTCACGGGTCAGATGGAACAAAGCGACGTCACCTGGAAGGATATCAAACAGGAGGCACAAATCCTCCTTCAACAAACAGGGAAAGAGGAACTTCAGGCTGAGAACCTCTCCAATGAGGCGGAGGCAGTAGCCGCAAACGCGAAAGTTTCGGCTCAAGATGCTGCAAGCAAACCTAAACAAACTGATGAAGAACTACTGACCATACTTGATCAGGTGATGCGTAAGGGGAAAGACGTGTTTTCAGAGGTGGATCGCAAGGCAGTCGTTAATGTTTTAGTCGCGAGGACGAATATGAGCCAGCAGGAAGCTGAACAAACTGTCCAACGATGGAAAGACACATATGAAAAAGCCGTTATCAAATATGATGAATTCAAAGGTCAAGCTCAGGAGAAAGCTCGGATAGCAGCCGATGCTACAGCTGAGACCATTTCTCAGGCATCCCTCTGGACATTTATTTCAATGCTATTCGGAGCTGCAGCTGCAGCTATTGGCGGATTCATGGGTACTCCACGGGATATTATCGCACCCGTATCGTCACCGAATCGAAATTGAGGAGAAACATGATGTTCAAGCATTGTTTAAACAAGACCACCTGTTTTGCTGTAGCCGCGACGGTTATCATAAGCATGACGACGCTCGGAGCTCAACAACCCCTTCTCGCCTCCGACGCCAGAGACAGCCAAGCATCCGATACTCGCTCACTTTCCAATGATAAATTCATGGGCAAGCCCATGGTTGATGCGCCCAAGCCGCTTGACCCTCTTCCTCAAAAGAAAGAGGTGATGGCCAAACATATGAACACAATCAATGAGCGTTACGAATTGTCAGGTCGCACTCATCCAACTGTCACGATGTCGGGAGGTCGTAAGCACATTCCTGTTGGTCCAACAGCAAAACTTAAAAAAGACGTGACTTGGGAAAAACTGGCCAAACTGTCACCTGAGGAAATTAAAGATCGTAAGATTTTCCCTTACCCACCCCTATGGTTTCCCCTCCAGAAGGTAGGAGGCTTTATTTTCCCTGATCATCAAATTCAACAGATGGATGGGCTAGAGCGAGTCGATGCTGGTCATGATTTGCCGATAACGTATCTTCCAGAGTTTCCACCTCCGCTGTTTCTCGTCGGACGACCTGACTTAGGTGATGTCAGCAAAGGACAGGTCATCTCCACTGAAAATTTTGAAGCCATCTTTGGCGATAAAGAGATCTTATCTCCTCGACAAAAAGAAGGACTTCGACTCTTGCTCAAAAAAATTCCTGCACAACGTCACAACGTTACAGCTGATCGTTCCACCGCACAACCCGTCGAGGGTGCGGCCTGTATGGACTGTCATATCAATGGACATACCTCTGGCGCATTTGAGCTGACTCCCGATGTTCGGCCACAGAGTGAGCGTTACCGTATCGACACCATCTCGATGCGTGGAACATTCGCCCAAGACCGCTTAGGGTCTAAGCGAGGCCTTCGATCTCTTGAGGACTTCACTCAAAGCGAAGGGGCCACGGCCTACTTTGATGACGTGTTGGCCAAAGCAGCAGAAAAAGGTGGTCGGTTTTTTAGTCGTGAAGAAGCCAGTCATATGGCTCGATTTCAAAACATTGTGGATTTTCCTCCTGCCCCGAAACTTACGGTCGAGGGTTCACTGGATCACGCGAAGGCGACAAAAGCTGAAATTCGAGGTGAGGCAGTCTTCATGAAAAATTGTGCGAGTTGTCACACAGCTCCATTTTACACTGACAACAGTTTGCACGATTTACAAGTTGAACGATTTTACGATCATGTGGGATCGACATCAGAAGGAAAGCCAGGACGTGCGGAAGGTTTGTTTAAAACATTGCCCTTACGAGGAATCAAAGACTCCCCGCCCTATCTCCATGACGGACGATTGCTCACGTTAGAAGATACGGTGGAGTTTTTCAATCTTGTTCTTCAACGAAAGATGACGACTCAAGAGAAAAATGACTTGGTAGAATTTCTCCGTGTTCTTTAATTTCGAATGGATAACAATATGGAAGTGTTGGTTGAACTCACAATCGTGGCTGCTATGATAGCCTTCGTCGGTCTACTCGGTGTTCTTGTGAGCACCATCATACAAGTCAAAAAAACGCTCGTTCAGGCTGAGCACCTTCTTGAGCATCTCAACAAAGAGACACCATTATTGCTCGACAATCTCCACGAAATAAGCCACAATGTGCGTGGCGTGACCCATCAGACTCGCCTGGGAATAACCCATGCTATGGTGCTGGGCCACGCCATCGGAGATATCGGGGATACCGTGAAACGGATGCACGTGGCGGTGCTAGATCAAGGAGAACGACTCTTCAACACTTTTGATGCTGTTACACGAAGCATCAAAAGTGGATTCGAGCCAATACCACCTCAAGACAGGTATGAGACAAAGACTTCTCATGTAGATGACCAACCGAAAAATCCAGTAAAAAGTATGGCACAAGCATATCTCGTGATGGTCATGACTCGAACATTGACTAAACTGATCTTTGGGGAAAAACCTGAGCGAAACAGGGTACGGCAGCCATAGCAAACATTGGAGTCAAATCCCCAACGTAGGTTGGGATGAGTAGTGGGGTTAGGTCAAACGCACTCAAGTGTGTTATTCGAATTTCGCGAACACATGAAGTACGAATACCTACGACCGTTGCAATAGCTCTTTAGCTCCACCCTCTTCATTTCCTCTGAAAACTATATGTATTGAACGATAAGTTCACCCTCACCTGAGAAGTATAGTATCCATTAAAGATGCGGCAAACCCTATGAACGTCACACACTACTCGCGACTTATCCTTGTTTGCATTTTTGGCCTTTTGATCATCTCGTCACAATTTATTTACTCTCAAGAGCCCGCTGACCAAAATGTTACTCCATCAGAAGCCGTGCCACAGGACCCTTCACCAGAAATTTCTGTTGGGCCAGGCAAAGTCGAGGATGAGTTAATCAAAGCCCGACTCATCGACGTCTATCAAAATATTCCAGCACTCGCCAATGTTGACGTTTCAGTGAATGCTGGGGTGATTCAGCTATCCGGCGAAACTCTTTCAAAAGACGCCCATCAACAAGCGCTTGAACTAGCCAAACGGACTGAGGGTGTGGTCAGTGTGACCGATAACATCGCGCAAAAACGAGATATACAGAATCGACTCTCTGTTGTTCAAGAAAAATTGTTCATTCAATTGAATGAACTTGTTTCCATGATTCCTCTCCTGATTATTGCGATCTGTGTATTTCTTCTCTTTTGGTTTCTGGCCTCTTTTATCAGCAACTGGAGTACTTTTTACAAAAAAGTCACTCCGAATGTGTTTTTACAGTCATTGGTAAGGCAAACGGTACGTGGCGCCATTCTCTTTATTGGTTTCATTGTTATGCTTGAAATTTTGGACGCCACGGCCTTATTGGGTACCATCGTAGGAGTGGCCGGAATCATGGGGCTCGCAGTCGGATTTGCCCTTCGGGACACGGTAGAAAACTACATTGCAAGCCTCTTGCTAAGTCTTCGGCAACCATTCCGCCCACTCGATCATGTAGTTCTAGAGGGGTACGAAGGATTAATCATGAAGCTCACGTCGAGGGAGACTATTTTAATGACCCTAGACGGAAACCATGTACGCATTCCTAACGCAACTGTCTACAAAGGCATTCTTCTCAACTACTCTCGCAATCCCAAACGCCGGTTCACCTTCGAAGTCGGAATTGACACAGCTGTCGACATTGAAGCGGCTCGCCAACTGGCTATTAAGACATTACGACAAACACCTGGAGTGATTGCAGATCCACCCATTCGCTGCTTCGTTGAAAAACTCGGCGATTCCAATGTGGTGCTGAAAATATTGGCATGGACGACGCAAGATCAATTTGATTTTTTAAAAGTGAAAAGTGAGGCTATTCGTAATGTGAAGGAGGCCTTTGATCTTGCAAATTACGAGATGCCTGAACCCATTTACCGTCTCAAAGTACAGGGACTTTCTCATATCGATGCTCAGACCATGTCAGACCATGGCCCCCCACAAGAACTAAGCAAGGAGAGTGCCCCACCACAAACTGATCCATCCAGGCCCATTGCCGACGTGTCCAAAGATCTTCATATGATTGCACAAATCTCGACTGATAAAGAACAGACTAAAAATACTGAAATAGATTTACTCGCTTCGGAAAAGTAACTCTGCCTGCAGAGCGCTTATCTACGTTAAGCATGGTCCTTCGGCACCAAAGCTGATGTATTTTCTCGATTGCATAGCTGTTCCGTCAGGGACTAAAAAACTGAGAAGATATCCACGACCCTGCATCATCACATGTCTGTTCATTTCTGTTTGTAACAGTCTCTTCCCTGGATTATCTCAAGCCTCTCTCGAATCAGATGAGGCCTCTATCATTGATCACTGGGGGGCTATTCAATCATACATGAATGAAAAAGGTGTCATCTTTCAAACCATCAATACCAATGATGTGATGGCCAATGTGACAGGGGGACTTGATCGAAACACTGCACTCATTGGTGACCTCGATTTAATACTCGTGATTGATGCCAAAAAACTTTTAAACTGGGATGAAGCCACATTCTTTGTGTATGGTTTGGGATTATATGGCAATGATCCCAGTAAGAACGTTGGCGATATTCAGGCCGTAAGTAACATCGCGGCTCCCAATGACTGGAAACTATTTGAAGCCTGGTATCAGCAAAATTTCCTTCAACAACGCTTCTCATTATTGGCAGGGTTGTACGACGTAACTTCTGAATTTGATGTCATTCGATCATCCTCGGAGCTATTTCTGAATGGTTCATTTGGCACAGGTCCGGAATTCGCCACAAGTGGGATAAACGGCCCCTCCACCTTTCCTACAACATCCTTGGCGATCAGAGGACAAGCGATTCTCAGCGATGACGTCATCATTCGTGCCGTTCTTGCTGATGGCGTGTCAGGAACCCCCAACGACGTCACTGGGACACAAGTCAAATTAGATAGAAAGGACGGCCTACTTTTAGCCACAGAGCTTGCCTACTATGATCAACGAGAGAGAAAAAAAAGAGATCAACAAAAAATCCTCAAGCAACGTCCATTTCGTCTAACCTTTCAACGAGTGGGTCGGGCTGCTCCAATCGTCTACCAAGCAAAGTACGCTATTGGACTATGGGGTTACACCACAGACCTCAATGATCTCAGTGAAGTCGACCTTTTAGGAAGACCACTGAAACGGGATATGACTTACGGAGTATATGGTTTCGCAGAGAAAATCGTTTATCGGGAACCGCAGGATCGAGAACAGAATCTCACACTATTTACTCGAATCGGCTTTGCTGATCCTCGGGTGAATCGTTTCTCTCAGTATTATGGCGGAGGTATGGTCTACCGCGGTCTCCTGCCCAATCGTGAGAATGACGAGATTGGGATCGGTGTCGCTGCCGCATTCAATAGTAGTCATTTCGAGAGAGCACAGCAGAGATCTGGAAACTCAGTTGATACTGCAGAAATAGCTGTAGAAATGACATACGCGATCAACGTTCGCTCTGAAATTATTATCCAACCTAACATTCAATACATTATTAATCCTGATACCAATCCAGCCATTCAAAACGCGTTGGTCGTCGGTGCACGAGTGGAATTCAACCTCAATTGGTTCGAAGGTCCAACCACATCCGTGGAAATTCAAAAATAAATATGACATCTCTGTTGTTAGTTCCGTAACGTACGGAGCTTTTCTTTATCTTGGACCAAGACCTTATCCTAGATGTTTCCGGAATATTTGAATGACTTCTGTCCTGGAAGGTAATTCCCGACACACAATCATTTTTAGGGATGAAACAACTGCTCAAGCGACGGGTGTGAGAGACTCAAACAAATTAGACATAATGATAGAGCGAGTAAGTAAATTGTCCATAGAGAACACTCACTTTCACTTGCTACGATGATGATTCAACGTACCCAGAGATAACCCTCGGCACATGCGGACATGTGTCGAGAGTAAAGCGAACCAATTTTATAAAGGAGATTATTATGCCTATACTTTTATGGTTACTCGGCGTGCCATTGAGTTTAATTGTTGTCTTGTGGCTTCTTGGGGTAATAGCCCTGTAAGTGCTCATCAAGAAGGAACGTTCTGAACGTGCGCAGCTATTTAGTGGCATAGAACTATCAAGTCGACTAAACAATAGTGGGGCCATCAGCACTGATGTCCATACACCTGTTGATTTTTGGAGGTGGAGTGTAGAACTGGTTCATGCCCTGCGAGCATAAACGAATGGCAATAAAGTATGCTGAAACACCAACGGCCAAGCCGGACAGCTAATAGGGCATTGAATCAGCAGAATCGGATATTCTTAAGTAGCTCAGCACCAGAAGCGTGGAACAGTATTTCTCATCGTTTTTGCTGACCGGTTGACTATAACACTGAAGGCGACAAGAGAATATGTTTCTCGTCGTTTTTAGACTCGCATCTGACATAGATCCATGATTTCAAGAATCATCAAGGCCTCTAAGTTCTCTTCTCCTTGGGGATGCAATAACTGGGTAATAAAATTGAAGAAAGTTTTTGGAGCACAAATTCTATGAGCAAACCACATGGAGCTAAAATCTGGGCTATACCAGAAGGCTATATTCCTAGTTGGGGACATGGCCCTGAGCCTCAATTCACGAGTCATGAGACAGCATGCATTCTTAATACAGGAAACCAAGATGCCCAGGTCACTATTACGATTTACTACTCTGATCGTGAACCAGGTGGACCCTATCACATCGTCGTGCCAGCACGACGCACGCAACATGTGCGGTTCAATGATCTCAAAGATCCCGAACCGATTCCACTCGATACCGATTATGCCAGCCTTATCGCCTCCGATGTTCCGATCATCGTGCAACATACACGATTGGATTCCCGTCAAGCTGAAAATGCACTTCTCAGCACAATGGCATTTCCTGTGTCATCATGAACCACCCATACACCATTCTACTGGGTGGTAGGCTTACCCTCGTCACAATCTCAGACCCGCTTTTGTCGCTCATTAATTAATTGCATCCATGACAGTCGTGTGTACATGCAGATTAAATATTGATCATGATCCTTTATAGGATATCCAGTGCAGAGTTCAAAAAAATGACAGAAAGCGCGATTGGCTCACGATCCACTCTTAAAAAAAGTAGATGAGTGGATAGCCAAGTCTGCACATATTTCCTGAAAATTAGAAAGGATAATAATCATGGACGTCCTTCGTGTGCTCCTCTCAATTTTATTACCGCCTGTTGGAGTGTTTCTTCAGGTTGGTTTTGGAGCACAATTTTGGCTAAATATCCTGTTAACTTTACTAGGATATATTCCTGGAATTGTTCACGCCGTATGGATTATTGCAAAACGATAGTCTTTCGCACATTATCACTTGCACTATTCTCTGGCGTAATGGCATCGACGATGTTTTAGATTGCGATACGTATACCTCGATTCTTATTGAACCATGGACCCTGATCTTATCCTTACAGTATGTGGACTTTTCATTATCATCGTTACGGTTCTTCCGTTCTGTCGCGAAGGAATGTGGTGGCTGAGGATTTTGGACTTTCCTTGTGCCCAGTTTGCCTTTTTAGGTGTAATGATTTTAATCACATGGCTTGTTCTATATCTACAGGAGCACTCGCTTTTTTACAGCACAGCCATGATTCCTTTTCTCGTGGGAAGCCTGCTGATCCAAGGATATCGAATTTATCCGTACACTATCTTCTCGCATAAAGAAAGCACTCCTTGCAGAGAAGACGATCCAGAACGGACCATCAGTATTCTCTCAGCAAATGTGTTGATGGACAATCGAAACTCTCACCAACTCATGCAATTTATTGAAATGTCAGACCCTGATCTTATTTTGCTCACAGAAGCGAATCATTGGTGGGAACAGGCCATGAAACCGCTAGAAACAAGATACGATTACACCATCAAACAGCCACTCGAGAATACCTACGGCATACTCTTGTACTCTCGTTTTTCATTGATAGACAGTGAAATAAAATTTTTGGTGGAAGATGATGTCCCTTCGATACACACCACTCTCAGAATATTTTCAGGAGAAACAGTGGATTTTTATGGATTACATCCTCGTCCTCCTCGCATCGGTCAAGATGTTCACGAGCGAGATGCTGAACTCCTCATCGTCGGTCGCAGAATAAAAGAACGGCAAAGACCAGCAATTGTCGCAGGCGATTTAAATGATGTAGCCTGGTCACACTCGACTCGACTGTTTCTAAGACAAAGTGGCTTAGTGGACCCTCGTATCGGCCGAGGGTTTTTTAATACCTTTCCGGCTCACTTCCCTTTTCTCAGATTTCCCATGGATCACATTTTCCACACGAAGCATATTGGATTCAAGCGACTTCAGATCCTTGAAGCATTTGGATCAGACCACTATCCTATCTTTGCTGTCTTGTCTTTTGAGGATCACTCAACTCCCCTTCCAAATACAGAAAAAAAGGTACGCAATGAAGCGAAAGAAAAGATTGAGGAAGGGCTTGAACACGCTCACAATAAATCGTTGACATAATCAAAAAACATAATAGGCATATTACGTTCGAAAGAAATGACTGTTTTCTTTCTTAGTACGTATAAGTATTGGTGCCTTCCCAAAACTTTTCCAACTAGACATTTAGATTTTTACACGATGGGATTTGTAGTTTGAAGATATTGCTTGGGGTGGGGTTAAATTTTAAAACTTATGCAGTCAAGAAGATGATCCAAAGACGTTGCAATTATCAAAGACCATCGCATAAATACAAGTCATAACGGAACCCGGCGCGGACGAAGTCGATAGGCAGGATGAAAATAGACTAAGTCTCTCGATCATCCCACGAATTAACTCGTTTTAAGAGAAACCTCTGTTTGAAGCAGGTACATATAGACAGAGTTCGAATTCATTTCACACGTAATGTAAATATATAGGAGGCATGTTCATGAAGGATTTCACTATTTCTCACAGAAGCATCATGATTGTGAGTATGTTGACTCTATCATTTTCCTTCTCTGGCTTAGCGCTTGGAGCATCACCTCACACAATCAACAATCATAGTTCATTTCTCATTCTTACAACGCTCACATCACAGGACAAGCTTCAACAATATAAAGAAGACGTTGAACAGCAACTGAAAAAAGCTCAGAATCTTTTGCAAGATATAGAGAGCAGGATTGATACAAGGTCCAAAGAAAATCAGGAAACACTAAAAAGAAAAATGATGAAACTCAATAAAGAGCTGGAACATGCTCAACGTGTATATAAGAACTTTGACTCGGTAGACCCAAAAGACTGGTTGAGAGATAAGACCGAAGTCGACGCGGTCATGGCCAACTTAGACATGGCGTATGATGAGATTCTTCCCACTCTTCACGATAAATCCCGTTATCTTCAAGAAGCCGTTCATCATGCGAAGCTTGCCGAAAGCTTTGCAGAAGAAGAAAGAAAGAATTTATTCCTAAAAAACTCAGAAAAAGCTAAAGACTATGCGTCTCTCGCCCAACAAGAAGGAATTGACTCTGAACCACTAAGCGAGAGCATCTCTGAATTGAATGACGCGATCGCTCACATTAATCAAGACAAATTAGGCGCGGCCAAAACATTAATAAGAGGCGCATATCTCCATTTAAATTCAGCTTTTAAAGAGCAAAAGGATTCGCAATAATTGATCTTGAGAGATAAAACAGATTGCTGTCCCGTCGTAAAAATCGACGATATGTATCCTTTCAAGAGAGAAAGGGTAGATCTGTGATATTCAACTGGCACTGCCCACTCCTGCAAGCCCAAACACACAGCCGAGAACGCCGCATACGAATGCGGCGTGGATAGATGATCCAAAGCCATAGATTATTTGATGAAACCATGAACAGAAAAACTCTCGCTGACTTACGAATTGTCAAACAAAACTTGGATTCGACAGAGGGACGAATAATTATTATGAGACCCCTCTCGCTTTTCTGATTCTTATGGCTTGCTGGTGGCTATCCATGGAGGTTTGCACTTCTACTTGATCCCCAACCCAAAGTGACTCATCTATGAGTGTATGTGATTTGGTCGTCAGTTCCTTTTTATCGCCCGTGCTCGTTTTGCTTACGTACACGCCATGCCATTTATCAATGCGGCCTTAATTCCCATGTATGGTCACATTTTCTGCTGAGCTTTTATCACCCATCTCAATGCTCAACACCTTTCGAATGGCGATTGGAATACGATCTTCAGAAAAACGAACTTCAACTCTGTCTCCTACAATCAGAGCTTCGTCTACAAGAATTGATGGGGTGGCCTCGATAGAGTAAATCTCCTCTTCATCCGAGTCATTGTCTTTAATGATGTATGTCTTGTCATTTATGGAAACGACTTCGCCTTGGAGAACAGGACCACCCGGGTCGACAATGGCAATCTCTGGTTCAGTCGGGCTCGTTGAAATGATGTTTGGCGTAGACGATGGAGATGTCGTGGTCGGAGTTAATATGATTTCATTAAGAGGTTCTTTTTCCTCTTGACATGATACAAACCCGAGAACGATTAAAAGTACGAGCGAAAATAGTCCACAATAAGTCCGAACGTTGTTAAGGTTGCTGTTCATGGTACACGTCCTTAGTATCTTTGCCCATGAGTCTCGGCCGTAGTCGACGGGTTGCATCAAAAGTCGGATGGCACCCAATGGCTTCCACACCGGCCATTATCTATATCGATAGAAAAACCATTAATTGATATCCTCTCTCCCCTATACACTATCCTTTTTGCGACACCGACTTCATAAGCAATTAACGGTATCATAATCGTCCAATTAATAGCTGGTCACGAGAGCTCATGATCAACCCACAATCTACTTTTGACTCGTTTCGCGCCAGCCTCATAGGCATTTTCTACAGCGTCGGCAATTTCCCCTGTATTTTCGACACCACCATAAAGCGTGGCTACTCCCTCTCGTACATGCACTGTAATATAGGCTGAATTGACAAACGGACTGAGTGAGAGTTCTCGCTCGATCTCACGTGCTAATTCTCTGTCACTCAGTTCAGCCCATGGACGATCGCTGACTTCTCTCCGATGCAACTTATTCTGAACTCTCCATGCCCCTGCATCATAAGCAATTTCCACTGCATCGATCATCTCACTACGATCATCTACGTCACCGGAAAGCGTCGCAATTCCATTTTTGACCGAAACATAAATGTCATCTCTATTGACAAATGGACTTATCCCCAAATCTGTGATGATGAGGGCCCGTAGCTTAGAATCAGTGAGAACTTCATCCTCAGGCTCATAATCATTGTCCTCCGGAAACAAGGGATCATAATACGGACTCACATACGGTTTGGCACCATAGTAATCTTGGCTTTGAGCAAGTCCTGGTGCGCCCACCATCATTATAAACACTCCGAGAAGTGTGGCTGTTGAGATACCTGAGTGTAGTCTCTTCATCATTAACCTCCGTTTAAAGAGGAAGAAAAATGTGTCCATTTTAAATACCTACTTTACTATATTTTCTTTAGCTCTCGTGGAGAAGTATACAAATCACTGAATTCTTCAACATAAGTGTCTAGGTCACAACACTCATCCACAATAACGACGCCTAAATAGTCTACGGTAAATCCTTGCACAACTCTTCATGTAAAGGTGAAAAACTGTTTACTACATAATTCTTCGAACACCCTTAGCCAAATAATTCTCTTGGACCAACTTTCTAGTCTATTGATTCACCAAGTATTGACGTTAAGCTTGAGAACGTTGAAACCAGCAAGCTAGAAGAAGGTTTGGATCTATTCGATGAATCACTTCACTGTTTCAAATTCTCGTTTCCGTTCATCCATGTCCCTCTTTCGCGCCTTTCTCAGGTCTTCGATCATGCCGTCACAACGCGCGTTATTGTCCGCAGTTCCAAATTCAGGAGACGGAATGCTTGGATCAACACTGAAATTTGGATTTTTAAACGTGCCGGCAACGTGTAAGGGCCCTCGTGAGCTTAAGAAAGTAAAGTCTTTTGGAAAAGGCTCGACGGTCAAATCCATCTTTTCTTGACGAAGATCAATTTTCCCATGACCTTTGAATTTCGTATCCGACGTATCGAACAGGAACGGTTGGATGGTGACGATACCGCTGCGAGTCTGAAGGTCTGTGTAGGCACAATCAATCGGCACCCCCGTATCTGTACCGAGAAATACCGTCGCTGACTCGGTAAAATCCAATCCTGCTAACTCAATCAAGAGGGCATCCATTTTTCCTCCTGTCATCGTGAGGTACAGACCTCCATCTGCTGAGGCAAACCAATCTGCTAACGATGTCCCGCGCATCCACAGAGTCCCCTTCCCTCCAATGTTCCCAAATGCATCATCGGTCATTTCAGAAGCAGTGAATAGCTTACTCAAGTTCACTTGATCAAAGTCCGTTTTCAATTTAGCCTTTACAGGTATTTGGCGCGCATTGACTTCAAGCTCCATCGCTGCAGTGCCCTTCGCTACGCCAAAATCTAATCGATTCATCTGCATGTGGCCATTTTGAAGTGTCATGGTGAGCACAAAATCGTCTAGCGGAAGGTCTGGCGCCTGAACATTTTTGGCACGATAGTCGACATCCGCGTCCACCTTTTGGAGTTGAGTAAAATCAATGGGTTTGGCAGGCAACAGCCTTTCTCGATCATCGAATTTTTCTGCTTGTGCCTTTTGCTTCTCAGAAGCGGTCTCCTCTGGATCAGGTGGAGCACCGGTTAAACCGGCTAAGTCATCTAAATCAAGCTTACGGGAATGCAAACGTGTAAAGATCATCGGCCGCTCGCCACCCGTGGTCACACGCAGTTTGCCGGCTACGTCGCTATCCCCTATGGTCCCTTCGAGATTAGTAAAGATAAAAACTTGCGTTCCATTCTTAAGCTGCTTTCTTTCCAAATTGGCATGTAAGTCATAGGGAGGTAAGTGAGGCAGAGGAATTTTGATCGATTTTCCAAAACGAAACAAATCTGGACCCGCCAAGCGTAGAGAGGTGGTCAAACTCTCAAGCGGAAATAACCGACCAACATGGCTTTCGATATCAAGGGTAGTTTTTTTTATTTGGAAGGTTGCATTCACTGGTAATGAACGATAATCCTGAATAGCTTGACGAATCGTGCCGCCTTTAAGAGAGACATCCACTGGTATTCCCTGATACTCCACTTTTCCTTCAATACGAATATCTGATTTGAAACTATCCGCCTTCAGGCGTAAGTCTGTCTTAGCCTGTAGATCAGGATCGTCATACTGCAGACGGACTTCCTCTATTTCCAATCGGTCAAGCAGAGCATCAGTGTTTGAAGTGTTCTTGATGTTTTTGTGACTGACATCCGGAAGCTTCAACCCTATTCGTCCATCAACGACTCCTAGCGCAGAGGGTTCCTTACCAAAAGCCGTTAGAGCTTCACCGAGATCCACGCCCTGAATTTCAGTACGCAGGGTTCCTGTTGGAGCAGAGGTGTTAACATTCAGATTCACTCGTGTCTTAATCGTTCCTCCTCCAAGTGCAATGGATAGCGGAACGACGCGAAGTCGGCCCTGGTCTATCGTGGCCTTAGCTGAAACATTGTTCAGGGTTGCTCCAGGTAATACAAGACGTTGCACTTCGAGACTTATTTGGCCAGTCAGATCTGTCAACCAAGGTGGGGTGGTTGATTCGATCGACATACGTTCAGAAGAATCGGACTTCGCAGAGGAACCGTCAGATGTTGTTGATTTAGACGATTGGCCCTCTGTAGGCGTCTGTGGTATCAACGCGGCTACATCCAGTAAGTTGGACTTCAGCGTCGCCTTCACGCGTAGTTCGTCAGCCGTATTGATTATTCCCACCATATTCAAATTGCTTTGCCCAACCTGACTGACAAACTTATCGAGTTTCCAGTGATCATGTTGCTTGCTGAGTGAGCCACGTATCGCCAGTTTGCCTAACGTCGGCACCTCGATCCCAAATAGAGCTGCAATGGATGCGGGCGTATCACTGCTCACTTGAAAGCGCATATTCATTTTTGTCACTGGCCAAGTGGGCATCACTGACGCCGTTACGGATGCCATCGCGTCAGCCAGCTTGAGATCCAAAGTCAGACGTTGAAGCGATTCATCTGTATTGAGTTTCACCAATGATGTCAGATCAGGAATCGTGAAGGAAAAACCTAGCGGTGCATCTTTATACTTCCCATCGGCTTCTATAACGATATCTTCCTTAGACATATCTTCTTTAAGACGTGCAACCAGTTTTGTGCTTGAGGGAGTATCGGTGTAAGTCACATGAAACTCCTCGACGGCAACCGAGTCTAGTTCTATGCGAGCAACTGAATTTTCCTCATCATCGATGGAAGCTTGGTTTTCATTGACTGGGACACGTTTTGTTGCAACATTCATTGCTAATGCTATGCTTAGATTCCCAGGAAACATCGGGAATGTGGGTGCAGACAAAGCGTCTTTCATCTCAGAGTCTTTCGCAGTCCCAATAGTCGGAGTTGTCTCAATTTTGAGCTGTATGCGCCCACCCGTTAGGTCAGAATTAGCAGATATGTATCCTTCGACTTTGCCATGGTTCTCGTCTATCGTACCGAATAAGGTCTCAACTGTTAACGCATGATTCTCAAGGCTCATTACAACCTCGGCGTCCGTTATAGGTGTTTCCTGGGTTTTCAGCAGATCAGATCTATACTTGAATTTTGTTTGCATAGATGCATTCGCAAGAAACGCCAAAAGGTTCGCCACCTGCTTGCTCACTGGCTCGGAATTTTCTTGGTCAGGCATAAATCCTTGAAGCTGTGCGATGTCTACGTGTTCAGAAGAAAAGTTTCCTTCTACACGTAGTGGATCAGCATCCGGTATGACTCTCAGCGTCCCAGTGAGGTCGCTGTCCACCACCGTTGCGTTCAGTTCATCAATGGACCAGACACCATCTTCTAGCCCGACATGCCCGGCAACCTGATACATTGGTAGTGCGGGCAATTGCATGTCCAATGCGTCATTCCAACGTGAGAGGTTTTCACCGTTCAAGTGAAATTGCAGATTGGCCATCTCTGGCGAAATTGGAGCATCAACCGTTCCTTCCATGAGCAAAGATGTCTCACCGGAGCTGAGCTGTAGTTTCAACGGATAGTTATTCGTATTGTTTTTTGTCACCACCGGAGCCGGACCTGCAGACAGGCTCATCTCCAGCGGTTGTCCCAAGAGTTGTCCTCCGCCTTTGGCAATTATTCGTCCTTGCTCAGGAGAGAGATTTTGATTGAGAGATTTAAATGAGAGTTTTAGCGACGTGTCCTGTCTTGTGTCGACATAGGTGAGAAGCCCATTATCCACCGATAGTGACTCAATACGCGGCACATTTGTCACACCATCCTCATCTTCGTCTTGACCTGCAGAGTCTTGATCATTCTGTGGAGGTGGGGGTTGTTCCTCCAATTGCCAATTGGCTCTATCTTGCGCCGACGTTTCCAAGTGAACCACGGGTTTGATCAACTGCACATCGGCGAGAACCAAATCACCGCCGAGTAGTTCAAACACATCAATGCCTATGGTCAAGACATCCACAGAAGCCAGAAAGGGGTTTGAGGCCCAAGATGGATTGGCTACCGATGCCTGTTCCACTCGTATGCGGGTGATAGCTCCTGGGTCAAGCCTTATGGAAGCGATTGTTACGTTCTGACCAATGATTTCTGATAATTTGACTTCGGCAAAATTCTGAAACCATTGAGAATTCAGTATGAGTGTCACTGTGGCTCCACAAAGGACTACCACAAGAACCAGCCCAGTAAGCAAACCGATAATTATTCTCATAGGAGAGGTTCGAGTTTTTTCATTATCATGGTTCATTTTGTTAGAAAAACCTCTCACCTACCGTTGAACTACGACTCCTCCCTGACATTGGAGTCGAAACAAGAATTCTTGAGTATTTTTCCTGCCAGGTACCAGACAGATCGGAAATTCCGAAGGAACTTCGTTCAACCAATGGTAGAAACGACCTACCTTAGGCTTCATCATCCTGACAACCATGATCCCATTAGGATAATGGAATCACGTTGAACAAGAACACAAAGGTTCGGATAAAAATGAGAGGATTTCGGTTGCGGTAAACGTTGCCATAGCACAGGAGCCCATGCTCAATGTCGCCGCCATCAACATCGCCGCCAGCAACAAAGTCGTAACCTTGGGAGGTTTCGTTAAAACTGCGGTTCAACAAAAACCAACGACAGAAGCAGCGCAAAATGTGAGATAGAACAGACCGTCACGAACAATCTTCAAATAAAATAACGTCGTGGCATTACAAAAGACGACATACATTTGACGATAATGACTGATAAAAACACTTCAGATGAGAACCGAATCAAACAGCTACGGATAGGGGACGAACAAATCTCAGACTCTTCTCTCGACGCTGGGCCAGAGACGTCGAGAGAAGATTCGCAATTACCTTAACTGTGCAGAAAGGGTTCTTCCTGCAAATTTAATCCAGCTCTTTTGTTGGATAAGAAATATTAACCACTTTATCGTTACGATCAACCAATAAGGTCACCTCCGCCCCTTTCGTGAGCTGCTGTAACTCATCTTTGACGAAGTCCCATACGGGCAGCGAGATGGTTTCCTCTTGCTTTTTAATTGTTAACGTTTTTTCACTTAATTTTTCCTGAACAACACCCTTCACTTGACGATAAGCACTAATTTTGGCGCTACGTGCCCAGTCACGTTCAGCTTCAATATCTTTCGACAGTGTGGCACTTGCGATTTTATTGCTTTCATCAAGTAAGAACAGCCCCTCGGTGTCAAATGGAATAGCGGCCACCTCACTTCGAGCAAGCGGACGGACAGGAAATGTCTCTACTTTCCCGTCTGGCATTTTGATCATCGCGTGCGCTTGACCAACGGGCAATGATTGAGCGAGAAAACCCTTGATCAATTTATGTTGACCCTCCACTTCTTTACCCATGAGATGATAATCCACGACATGGTTTTTCGCGTTCACAATTATTTGAACTTCATCATTATCCTTGAGAGTAAACCCTTTTTCTTTTGCACGCTCCAGTGACAAATACCGTGGACTTATTTCCCCCGTATCACCAGAGTTCACTTTGGCATGATCCTCCGTTATACCTTCAACCCTTCCGGTAATGATTCGATGATTAGGAATAAGGGTGTGGTGATTGCTGTGTTGATCATCGTCGAGCTTCTTCGACTCAGCGCCTTCAGAAGAAGATGGGCCCTCCCCGCTGCCATTAGATGCGATACTCAGAGAGAACAGAGATATTACGAAGTAAGTGGTAGCCAGTGCATTGATAAAAATACCGACTGATTTCATTCGCATAGTCAACATAGAGACCCCCTTTTACAAATCGTTTACTAGCCCCCACTTGGCGATGGGGGCTAACTTTTCACTGATGCTTCACGTACATCGAATTGTCAAATTTCCGATCTCCGTTACTGGCGCTGTTTGACCGGCATACCTGAATCGACCGCATCACGCGCTGAACCGCCAGAGATTGCATTCATCGCACGATCACGCTCTTGACGGAGATTTGCTGTTTCCTTTTGGAGAGCATCCCGTTCTTTTAAATACTGATCGCGTTCCTGGATCATTTGATTGTGTTGTCCGTCACTTGAAGTACCACTTTGGGCCTGAATGTTCTGCTGACCGGAATTACCTTGGCTGCCCTGTTCGCTTGCTTTCATAGCCTGATCGCGTTCTTGTTTGGCCTGATCGCGTTCCTTTTGAGCCTGTTCCATACCTTTTTGGGCTTCGTCATGCTCTCGTTTGAGTTGATCACTCCATTGGGTTCCGCCGCTTGCACTAGGATCTTGAGTGACGTCAGACATACTTCCTAAATTTGGTTCAGCAGAGGAACCGACCGGCTTCTCCATGGCGGATGCTATTTGTACAACAGATCCTGAGGCAATAAACAATCCACAAACTGCTAGCGCGAGAATTTGAGATAAACCATGTTTCATGATGGGCACCTTTCGTTTAAGATTGATGAGTGAGAAACTCTCTGAATGCTGATATTGGCATCACGTAGACAAATCAAATGGTACGGAGTAAAGGATCAGCACACGTTAAACTCTAGCAAGACAAGCACGCTGTTCTGCATGTACAAAAGTCAGGAAAGACGATGGAAGAAGTCCACACTTGAACCTGAATGGCAAATCTTTCTAAACGTTTTTACAAACTCTCAGTGACAGCGTTTAAATCTAAAGATTTTAAGATCTCCGTTGTCCTCCAACTCGACATCTCAACTCACCAGCCCCCTAAAACTTACATCTCCTCACAGATCACTGTATGACTAGCTGGAACGAGGTTAAGTTGGGATAAATAAGGAGCAACGCTAAACTGATGAGCAAACGATGCCCGTGCCACGGATTAATGAAACTTACAGAGGGAGTGTAAAAATGAAGGTCATCACTGGTAAGATACTTTTCACAGTCAGCATCTGTCTTGAAACTATTGGCAGCATATGTTTCACATAACTCATTGATTTAACATAATTCCGCTTAAGATTAATCTTAGGCTATTAACGAAATACTTCTTGCGTTCCCGCACGATTACACTGCTTCATTCCGACCACACAGCTTGCCCTCCTTGTACCGTTCCCAGATCAGGCGAGCGATATCAGACACGCCTACGCAAGTCATCCGGATACATTAGCTAGATATGGAAAATAAAATAAACAGGTTCTGTCGGGCGATTATTGAAGCCTTCGCCGGCTGGATTTTACACCACTCTCGATGGGTTGTAGGTCTCGCTATCTTGACGAGCACCGTCTCGGCTTTTTATGCGGTCACGACATTAAGCTTGAATACGGATATGTCTCAAATGCTTTCGGCCAACTTGCCCTATAGACAGGCCGAAGAGCTATTTCGGAAAACCTTTCCACAATTATCCAATTCAGTTCTTTTGGTCGTCGAAGCCAACACGCCGGAGATGGCGCAAACGGTCGTCTCAACGATAGAACAACGGCTTAACAATCAAAAGAACTTGATTCAGTCTGTCTATGCGCCTGATGGAGACCCATATTGGAAAAATCATGCACTGCTGTATCTCGACATCGAAGAATTAAAAGGCTTTGCATCATCCTTGGCAAATGCCCAGCCCATGATCGAGGAATTATCCAAAAATCCAAGCTTCTCTGGACTCTTGGCATTATTAAATAAGCGACTGAATACACAAACCTCTTCTGAAGATCCGATACTACCCGAACTGTTCGTTCGAATCTCGCAGGCGATCAAGGCAACCATGGCCGGGTATCCCTACGCCGTTTCATGGCCACATGTGCTCATGAACCACCTCGCACCTCAGCAACCGATCACCAAGCTCATCATGGTGCAACCCACGCTTGATTATCAAAGCTTATTCCCGGCTAAGGCTGCTCTCGATGCGATTCATCTCATCATCAAAGATCTCGAACAATTTTCGACTTCTGATGTTCGAATCCGAGTCACGGGTGAAGTCGCACTGGCCCATGACGAACTCATATCCGTCAGCCAAAGTGCAGGTATCGCGTCAATCCTGGCTCTGATCATGATCAGCATCATTTTATTGCTCGGACTACGATCAGTACGACTTGTGATGGCAACACTCTTGACGCTAGGAATCGGCTTAGCACTGACAGCGGGATATGCCACACTGGCCGTTGGTTACTTAAATATGATCTCGATAACCTTCGCCGTCTTATTTGTTGGCCTGGGAGTCGATTACATCATTCATCTTTGCCTGCGATATCAAGAACGTCTCATAGCTGGTGCACCAATCACACACGCACTGCGAGGCAGCATGCTCGACGTCGGACCATCCATTGCTCTGTGTGCCGTGACCACCGCCATTGGATTTTATTCCTTCTTACCAACCGATTACGACGGAATGGCTGAATTGGGTCTCATATCTGGCACAAGCATGTTCATTGGCATGTTCGTCAGCCTTATTGTGTTGCCTGCCCTGCTCAACCTCATCCCACTGCCACAGACCGCCGATCGACCTCTCGAAAAACTCACTCGGCATTTCAGCCCTATTCATCATTTATCAGCCTTTCAGGGACGAGCCGTTCGTTGGGGAGCAGCCGGGCTTGTGCTTGTCACCATCACGCTATTGCCTTATACAACGTTTGATCGTAATCCTCACAATCTCCGCAATCCTCACAGCGAATCCGTCACAACCTTTAACGATCTCCTCCATTCGGAATCGGCCAGCCCTCTCACCCTCTCCATCCTTGCATTGAATGAAGCCATCGCGCAAGACTACGTTTCTCGTCTCAAGCAATTGAATTCCGTGAAAAGCGTTCGCACCATTCATAACTTTATACCAAGCGAACAGTTCGGAAAATTTCCGTATATTGAAAAGATCGCAGCGTCTCTCCCGCAAAATCATCAATCTTCAGGTTCACCGCCGGCATCAGAGCCATTTCAACCCCCAGACTTAGATGCCGTCATTGCAACATTGGACCACATAGGCAGCAAGGAAGCCATTCGGCATAACCAAGACCTGGCTGTTCATTTAAAAGAGCAATTGCATGTCTTTTCAACCCATCTCGCGACATTAGAGTCTGATGCACAGAGACAACTTCTCGAGCAACTGGATCAACGTCTGTTCGAAGATTTTTTTATAGCACCGTCCACACAACAACAGATCAGTTCATTCGGTCTCGTCACATTAAATCGTCTACCCAAGAGCCTGCAGGAACGATGGGTCAGCGAAGAAGGGATCTATCGAGTGCAAGTGTTCCCTCAGGAAGACCTCAGCCTGAACGACAATTTACAAAATTTTGTGGACGACGTACGTCGTGTCTCTCTTCAGGTGACCGATCTGCCCATGGTCTACACGGATGGCGGAGATGCGGTGATAGGGGCCTTTCAGGAAGCATTTCTTTTAGCCATTGGGGCTATTTTCTTCCTCTTACTTATGGTGTTCCGCAATTTTAAAGACGCTCTTCTGGTGATGATCCCATTGTTCATGGCTGGTATGCTGACAGCTGCGACATCAGTCGTTTTAGATCTGTCGTTCAACTTTGCGAATGTCATTGCTCTCCCCTTATTGTTTGGACTTGGTGCCGACAATGGAATCCATATCGTCCATCGTGTACGCTGTTTTTTACGCTCAGGCGAAGCATTATTTCAAACGAGTACCATTCGAGGCGTGATTCTTTCTTGCCTCACGACCATCATGAGCTTTAGTGGTCTGGCCTTTTCTTCTCACCTTGGCATGGCCAGTATGGGACAATTCTTGATTATTGGCGTCTTCTATACATTGATCTGCTCTGTGATCATCTTACCCGCCTTTCTCTGCTCAACATTCAAGATACCACGTAACACATCGAAAACTCCGAGAATAAAAAAGTAACATCATGCTGTCAAAATGCCAAAATTCGTTGATCGTTTCGCCAGCAAATGCTCTTGAATGATAGAGATTCCACGAGCAAACGAGGAAACCAGTAATATCGTCAAAGCCTTAAGAGAATCTTTACCCGTCCTGCCAAACTTTAGCAAGCCTGGGCACAGCTATCTCATGTCAACCTGTGGAGCACAGCTTTCTCACATCGGGATCTTCTTCAGCCTCAGTGTCGGTAAGGGATCTCTTCATACCGATGTTGAGAACGAATCTGAAGCAAGTGAGTGATCCTTTCTCTTGGATTACCGCAATCCCTAAATCCATTGGAATTGACAACTTAACGAGGCGATGATGCCCCAAACAATGGCCAAGAGACCTAGTAGGTACGGCAAGCCATAATGCAATATTTGACTAGTTTGCAGGGTCATACTATCGGATTGAAATGGATTGTAAATTTCTTTAATAGAAAACAGTTGCCCACACACAAATACCAGTAGAAAAGCTGCTGCCCACTGATCGTAGTTCAACGGTCCAATTAACCCCACCGTAATGGTGATATACATCACACCGACAGAGTTAAACCGTGAGCACCATTCTTTCGCTTCGTCGTTGTCCATACGAGGGAACCGTTTTTTCACACTTAGGCACGAGGAACGCGTGAGAGAGAAATGAGAGGACTTATCACTACCGTCTGTTGAGTAGACACATGAACGAACTGGATATTAAAACAAGAACTGCAATAATTTCGAGCCGGCCCATCCACATCAGTCCTATTAACGTCAATTTCGCTGACTGGGGTAAATCAGTGCTCGTCACTCCAACGCTTAATCCCACACTACCTAAGGCCGACATAGCCTCAAAGAGAATCTCGTACAAGTTATATTGATTACCGAGCGCAATAAAGAGAACCAATGTACCTGTAGCTAAGGTCACGATATAGAGGAATGCATATAGAGCAGCCGTTCCCACGTATCGCATAGCTGAAGCCTCATCCATGTCTTTTCCGTTATACCTATAACGTGTCGATTGACGATTCTCCAGCCAGAAACTCTGGAGCCTCCACACGAAAGACTTACTCAACCAGGTGATTCGTTTAACCTTGAGTCCACCAGTAGTTGACCCAGCCATACCGCCAATAAACATCCCAATCATTAGAATGAATAAGACTGATTGGGCCCACGTGGCAATTTTGACAGAACTGAATCCGCAGGTTCCCATGGCAGAAGCCCATTGAAATAACTGGTCAATAAATAGTACGCGGGAATCTTGTGTTGAATACATCAGCAGTAATACAAGCAGCCCGAACAAAAACAACATCAGAAAAGTGTGGAATTGCGACTGCCGAATGATAAATCGGAGATCGCCTCGTATGAGGAATGCGTGATGAATGGGAAAGCTGACGGCCCCAAGTATCATAATAATGATGGCTGCAGATTTAATGTTGACATCATAATTATTAAAACTTTCTGAGGTGATCGTAAAGCCTCCAGTGGCAATACCCGTCATACCATGATTGACGGCTTCCCACATTGGCATGTCCGCGAAATAAAATATGCTTATGGCAAATATCGAGTATCCCAGAAAAATCATCCAAATTCGACGGGTTGCCTCTGTGATACTGTCGCCTAACTGGGAAGAGCGTGTTTCAGCAGAGTATAACGCGTAGTTATCTTCCGTGGGTTCAATCAATGCCAATGTCAAGACCATCACACCGACTCCGCCAATCCATTCCGTGAAGCTTCTCCACCATTGTAGAGTCACCGGTAGAATACTTGGATCTTGAGTCATGGTGAGACCTGTACTAGTGAAACCCGACATTGACTCAAAGAAAGCATTCAACGGATGCCTAAAAGCACGAACTGCTTCGCTGGATTCCGTTCCAAGATAGGCAGCCGTAATAAATGGAATCGAGCCTATCATGGCAATAAAAAGCCAGCTTAAAGCCACAACAATCATTGACTGAGGGGATTGGGTTGGTCCGCCTCTCGCACAGCATCGATACAAAAGCTGGCCCCCGCCAAGACCTAGTAGAGCTGTAATAATAAACCCTGGCAAGGCATACCATTCTCCTGATCCCACGACGATAAGAATGCTGAAGAGAGCCATAGCGCCCGGAACATGAAGCAACATTCCAAGATCATGTCCAATAGCATTGAACGATAAACGAGTCAGCGCCGGCATCTAATATTCTTTTTTTCAAGTGACTGCTTAATGTTTTTCACCACAACCAAAACATGATGATGCACGACTAACTCACTGAACTGAATGATACAAATCAGCTGCTTCGCCATTACTTTTGTCTCTTCCTGTGAGGAGAAGATCGTGATGTAATAGAGCGTGATTGCGAAAATATGTATGTCGCGCAATCGATCATCATATACAATTTCATATTTCAAGGAGGAGCTCATGACTATCTATCAAGTGCTGAAAAATGATCATCAGGAAGCCAAAAAATTATTTGCCGACCTCGAACAGACCAAAGGCAAGAATGGCAATGCACGCGAGAAACTTTTCACAGAATTGAAAGCCGCACTCGAAGCTCATAGCGAAGCAGAGGAAGAGGTATTTTATTCACCACTGAAGAAAAATGAAGAGACAAAAGAAAAAATCCAGCATGCAAACAAAGAGCATGACAAAGTTGCGAAAACGCTTACAGAGCTTGAGGATATGGATAAAGATAATGAGCAATGGCTCAAGAAGGTGACACAACTACAGGAAGACGTTCAGCATCACATCAAGGAAGAAGAAGAGGAAATTTTCCAAAAAGCCAGGGGCATTTTTTCCGAGCAGCAAGCCGAGGACATGGCTCAAGAATTTGAACAAGCTAAGAATCAGAAAGCCATGAAAACATAGACCGAGAGGGTGTCGCTCCGTGTTGTGGCATTCGTTTTAGTTTTGCAGATCATCAACAATCAAACATTCACAGGACTGTGCAGGAGGAAGCGACAATGGGAACAGAATGGGGTTTATGTAAAAGCTGCAAATGGTGGCAAATCGATCCAGAAGCGGAAATCAAGGATAAGACACTAGGCCTCTGTATTGATGAAACGCTTCAACCTTTTTTATTACGAGTTTCTGGCGATAGTGGCTGCAATAAATTCATGAGCGGGACACCAGCCCGGGCCAAAGGATCTTCGACACAACCTCCAACAGCCGAGCCGGCTCGATAGCTGTACGTACTCATGCGGAAAGTAAGTTGTTTCTGAATGTCTGTGCGTTGTTGATCTTTATGATCATGGCAGTGGCCAACAGGTACAGGTGCAGTGTTGGTGTCCTCGGGGTCATTGCGGAATAGTCTTCTAGACACTTAGCCGTTCCTTGTTGAGCAATTTACTGTAGGAAACTATGCACCCAAGGTCCTTATCTAAAAAAGAAACTTTTCAGATTTTTTTCATAGCTTATTCTACTCGATAAAGATATGCACATTAATCAATGAAAAAAAATAAATATCATTAAATATTGGACTTTCGGGGAGGAAGATTCCCACGGATGATCTGGATAAACCTAAGCAAGAAACCTTAACCAATCCTTCAGCATAGGCTTCTGCTAAGGGCGAAGCCGTTGAGGATTATTTCGACACCAACGAGATTTTCCTCAAAGTCTAAGCAACAGCACACCATACGTTACTCCAACCCATTCACACATTTGTGTGGGGGCTTTGCGGCAGGACTCATGATCGGCATTTCCTTTCTAGCTCAAGCTGTTGTGACAACGGCCTTACCCAAGGGTAGCGCCTACGGATTGCTGGGCCATCTACTCTATCCCATCGGCTTTATTATCGTGATATTAGGTCGTTATCCACTCTATACCGAAAACACGTTGACCCCAGTCATATTGACCTTTACCCGGTTCGCCAGGCTGCAGACCTTTTTAGAGTATGGGGAATCGCGTTAGCACTCAACCTCCTCGTGCAGAGCAAGCTTCAGCAGCTATTGTCTTTGACTTTCTCGTGCCAGTTGTGTTGGGCAACACCGTCCGCAGCGTGGTATGTGTGACAACATTGAACCACGCACCGTTCAGCGCCGCTAAAGAAGATTTCGGCGAACGGCTCTCGTGGCGTCGATGGTTGATGGAGCAAGCTTCGTCGTCATGTGAAAGTTTGCAACGTATTCCACGTCTAAGATCTATACACATAGGAAAAAGAGTAAAGATGTTTTTTGATAATTGGCCAGAACTCGGACGAGTCTTTGTGGTGGGAATTCTCGCATATCTGTCTGCTATCATTCTCTTGCGGCTTTCGGGAAAACGAACTCTGTCCAAATTGAATACCTTTGACTTTCTGGTAACCGTCGCACTGGGTTCTACTCTGGCGAGTATGATCTTGAACAAAGATGTGGCTTTGACTGAGGGTATTGCAGCGTTCTGTGTACTGATTCTCAGTCAATTTGTCATCACCTCTCTGTCGGTTCGCTCATCAACATTTCAACATTTGATTAAATCCGATCCGACGCTCATTTACCACAAGCAACACTTTTTAAAAAAGGCCATGCAACGAGAGCGAGTGACCGAAGAAGAGGTACGGGCAATCATTCGAGAGAGCGGGCATCTATCTCTGGAAGGAGTAACTGCTGTGGTAATCGAAACTGACGGAAGTTTTTCAGTATTAGGAACATTGAATCATCGCCCAGATAATTCTTCACTTGCAAACATTGAATTGCCTAAAAGCAAATAAAACATGTATCAATTTGAAGACCACACGATCTGATACGTTGGTGTCTCTCTGTTACTTTACTTTACGGGGGAACAAATGAATATTTACAACGCCTTAAAGAACGATCATCAGGAAGTCAAGGAATTGTTCGATGAACTTAAGCAACCACCACATATGAACGGCGAGTCTCGGGACAAGATTTTTACGAAAATTAAAACTGCACTTACGTCACACAGTGAAGCTGAGGAAGCGGTGTTCTACACACAGCTGAGACAACAGGGAGAAGTAGAAAAGAAAATTGAACTTGCGGTTAATGAGCATAACCAAGTCTCGAGAACCCTAGAAGTTCTTGAAAACATGGATACAAACAGTGCGACGTGGCTCAACAAACTGATGAGCCTATGCGATGAAGTACAACAACATATTAATGAAGAGGAGGGGGAGATTTTCGAAACGGCACGGTGTGTTTTCTCTCAGCAACAAGCTCGAGAAATGGGAGAACAATTTCAACAAGCAAAGATTCTAAAAAAATAAATCCATTGCATGAAGATTAGACTTTCTTGTTTATACGGCTGAGGTTTTATCCATTGAAACAATGAGTCTACAGTAGGGTATGGTACACGCTACTTCTGATCGCACAATGCAAATATGCACGCATTGTGAATGATAGACAATTTCAGGCTATATCATGGAGGGCTTATGTTACGAACACTCAACGTCATCTTGAATTATGCACTTCGGGCTACGGACAAAGACCTCGGATCAGTGAAAGACTTTTATTTTGATGACCATGTCTGGTTGATTCGATATCTGATTGCCGATACTGGGAATTGGCTTCCCGGACGACAAGTGTTGATTGGCACAGAAGCTCTTGGACAACCGGATTGGAATGAGGAAATATTTCCAATTCACCTGTCTGCTGAACAAATTGAACAGAGCCCAGATATTCAAAGCGATTCTCCAGTTTCTCTTCAACAGGAGGAAAAGCTTCGCTCTTATTTTTCATGGCAACGCTACTGGGGTGAAAAGCCATTTATTCAGCCTGCGGCTGGTGCCACCTTTGGTTTGGTTGGCGTGACGCCCGCCCCTGAAGTCTTACCACCACATGTCGAGAAATCGTTTCAGGTTCCGACCGGCGACCCCCATCTTCGCAGTGTGAATGAGGTCTGTGAGTATTCGATACAGGCACGTGATGGTGACATCGGGCATGTTGATGATTTTGTGATGGATGACACATCGTGGAGGCTTCTCTATATGATTGTGAATACCGGGAATTGGCTTCCAGGAAAAAAGGTCCTTATCTCTCCGGAGTGGATTAAACGGGTCAATTGGGCAGACCAAACCGTTGATCTCGACTTGACTCAGGAAGAGATCAAGAATAGTCCAGAATTTGATCCATCACTTCCGATTAATCGCGAGTATGAGGCCCGACTTTACGATTATTATGGACGTGCCAAATACTGGTAAGACAGATGTCTCTCTGCTGACATATTCCGTACGATTTAATCAAGCATGAAATAAACGCACAGACGGAAGGAAGAATCATGGATAACTATAAATCGCTCACCACGAAGGCGGGATGTCCTGTTTCCAACAACCAACATTCCATGACGGCAGGGCCCCGTGGCCCCGTACTCATGCAAGATGCGCATTTAATCGAAAAGATGGCGCACTTTAATCGCGAACGCATCCCTGAACGAGTGGTTCATGCGAAAGGCTACGGAGCGTATGGCACGTTAACGGTCACTCAGGACATTACGCAATTTACCAAGGCAAAAATCTTTTCCAATATTGGAAAACAAACAGAATGTTTTTTTCGTTTTTCCACAGTAGGTGGCGAATCTGGATCAGCTGATACAGAGCGTGACCCTCGGGGCTTTTCCATGAAGTTCTATACGGAAGAAGGCAATTGGGATCTCGTCGGCAACAATACGCCCATCTTTTTCATTCGTGATCCTCTTAAATTCTCAGACTTTATTCATACGCAAAAACGTGAGCCGGGATCTCACCTCAAACCGAATTGGATGAAATGGGATTACTGGTCGTTAAGTCCGGAATCCCTACACCAAGTCATGTTTCTGTTTAGTGAACGGGGCATCCCCAAGTCAGCTCGTTTCATGAATGGATATGGAAGCCATACCTATAGTTTGATTAATCATAACGGTGAGCGCCATTGGGTAAAGTTTCATATCAAGACCATGCAGGGCATTCAAAACTTTACCGCCGACGAGGCCACGAGGATGGCAGGAGAAGATCCGGACTACTCAACACGTGATTTATACGAAGCCATTGCCAGAAATGAGTTCCCTAAGTGGAAAATGTCGGTTCAGATCATGCCGGAATCTGACGCTGAGACGTATCACTGGCATCCCTTTGATTTAACCAAAGTCTGGCCACATAGTGATTACCCACTACAAGAAGTCGGCATTGTCGAATTAAACCGAAATCCAGAAAATTATTTTGCCGAAGTCGAACAAGCAGCATTTGAACCAAATAACAGGGTTCCCGGCATCAGCTTTTCACCAGATAAAGTGTTGCAGAATAGAGTATTATCCTATGGCGATGCCCATCGCTATCGACTCGGAGTCAATTACGATCAAATTCCCGTGAATCAAGCCAAACATGCGAAGGTTCGCACGTATCACCGCGATGGGTCAATGCGAGTCGATGGCAACCACGGTAACGCTGTCAATTATGAACCGAATACCTATGGCGGTCCAATGGAGGACCCGGCCTATGATGAACCCCCGCTGAAAATCGAAGGTGAAGCGACACGATATAATAGTTATACTTGTGATGATCGAGATTATTACGAACAGCCAAAGATGTTTTATCAACACACCCTTGATGATTTGGGTCGCAAGCAATTAATCCAGAATCTCGCGACAAGTATGAACAAGGTGCCCAAAAATATTCAACATCGACAGGTGTATCATTTCTATAAAGTGGATAAAGAATTCGGAGAGCAGGTGGCAAAAGCAATAGATGTCAACATCGAGGATGCGCTCAAAGCATGGGAGACTTGAACATCTCCCGATTTAGAACCCGTATAGTGAATCATTGAAAGGGATCCAACGACGACGTTCACGGTATTGAGCGCAGACACAGCGTCCGAACGTGGACACTGTGTCTGCTAAGGGTTCGACCACCTGGCTGGGGTCCCACGAACATCCACATGAACAAACGGTCCTCGGTGACTTCTTGGGCCGTATACGCCAAGTCCTCCAATAAATGGGCGATACCAGGCCTCTTTCGATTTATCGATGATGATATTGGCAAACTTTTGAGCATCGACGAGGGTGGTTTTTCCATCATGATCAAGGTCATCCATCATGTTGTTTTGATCTTGATCAACGAAAATGTCGGCGGCATCTCCATACAGGTGACGACTATACTGAGTTGGGTTTCCGATGGCTTTGTTGTAAAACGGAGTTCGAAAGCCGCTCATGACATGGAGGGTTTTCACGTTCTTCCCGCTCTCCTGCACCGCTTCGAGAATCATTTCTAATTTCAACAGCAGTCGCTCTCGCAGTGCGACATACTTTGGATACCCGCTAGGCTGCTTGGAAACAAATTGTCCCAAAGTAAAATGCGGCGAGACCAGTTCATGTTGGTTCTGCTTCGTGACTTCGATAAACGCTCGTGGAGGTGCATAGACAGGATTGTTTTTGAGAGGTTTCTGCTGATACTGTCCAATTCTATAGCCATTAAGCTTGCTATTCTTGGATTGAAACGGAACCATCACAAACGCATGAAACACCATGCGGTGCTGACTCGGCTTCTCTGTAATCGTCACCGAATACATACCTTTTGCTTGCGGAGCTTTCCACGTCCATTGCTCCTTTGAAATGAGTTTGGGAGTCCCCATCGATGCCGCAATGGTAAAAGTGCTTTTGGGATCGGTAAATACACATTCAAATTCTATGTTTTCTCCCGGCATCAGAAAAATACCGAGAGTGTGATAAGGATTGAGATCATCTTTGAATTGAACAGAAAAATTCATCTTTTCAACAGATGATAATTTTTCTGCCCGCACACTAGTAGTGGTAAGCGTCAACATGACAATGGGCATGAAGGCGATGAACAGCTTTAATGTGATGTTTCTAATTGAACACCTCACTTTAAGTGTTAATGCTTCGCAGCATAATAGTGTGGTATCTCACTCGCACGCTTATCTGATAAGCCATAAATCCACTTATCAGTGATATGCGGACGGGCCAAGGTATTTGAGAGAGCGGGTTTCAATGCCTGCCACAGGCGTTCATCATGACCGTAAATATCCTCACGAAAATTTATAAGACCATCATTGTCGACCCATGATGTAAAATAAACAATGTAAACAGGGACGGTTTGAGACATATCAACGACCTCACGTTTTTGCGTTTTATAAATTTCCGTGATTTTTTCAGGCGTATACGTTTCACCTAATAAAAATTCAGCAAAAGCCCTCGGATCTTCAATACGTATGCAGCCATGACTGAAATCTCTTTCCGATTCATCAAAGAGATAATCTGCGGGCGTATCATGCAAATATATTGCATGGTCATTCGGAAACATAAATTTGACCAAACCGAGGGCATTGGAGGGACCAGGCCTTTGCCGAAGACGAACGATATTGTTTTCTAAATTTTCCAGCGTAAATAAGTCGGACTCGAGAACTTGTTCATCCCAGTCGACAAGTTCGTAATTTTTCGTCTGTAAATACAGAGGATCTTCACGAAACTTGGGGAAAATTTCTTCGGTCGCGATACTCCGAGGGACATACCAGTACGGATTAAACACCACATATTCGATAGTGTCACTGAAGATCGGCGTTTGGCTCATTGGTTTGCCTACAATCACTCGCATTCTCATTCCTTCATTACCATTCAAGAATGCGGTCAGCATATAATCCGGAATGTTCACATAAACATAATCATCTCCTAAGCCACGCGGCATCCATCGCCGCCGCTCTAAGTTAATGAGAATTTGTTTAATCCGCGTTTCGACCGGAACATTCAATTCTTTTAACGTGACAGGGCCAAGGAGTCCGTCAACGGTCAAGCCATGACGCTGTTGAAATCGTCTCACAGCCTCTACAACTTCTTTGTTAAAAACATTGTTATCTGGGTCACTTTTCAAATCTCTCGTCGCAGACAATCGACGTCGAAGAGCTCTGACCCGTTCACCATGTGACCCAGAGCCGAGGAGAGGACCATCTGAGATAACTGGCCAGCCATGTTGCGTTTGAATGGTTCGATAAGATGCCAGCGCTTTGAATAGAGGCGTGTAACCATCATGTCCACTGGCGATTTTCGTGAACGTTGCCGAAACACCACGTTCCAATGCATCTGACATGAGAGAAGTGAGAGAGTGACGATGGTCTGTAAGATACCATTTTCCATTGACGGCCGCTGGGGAAATTCGGCCGGCTGTGAGATGATCAGCAAATTTGAAAAAATTTTTGGTCAGTACAGTCTCTAATTTCCAAAGCATTTCCGTGCGAGCGATATGGTCATCCACCGAAAAGAGGCGGATGGTTCGAAGCAACCACTGTATTTCATCCGCTTCATAGTCTTGTGGGTCCAACCCTTGTTGCACTGCATCTGACAAGGTTTGAATTAGCTGCTCACCAGATTCATTGAGATCATAGTCTTCTATCCATATAGGACTATATTTTCTTTCGGAATAAATTGAAGCCACTTCAGTTCCATACGAACCATTAAAAGTCTCCAGTTGTTTTTTCAGGCGGTCAGGTACCGTAGGCGAGATTTCCTGCACCACGTTTTCTTTTGATAGCCCATACTCAAAAGATACAAAAATAGAAAAAATGATAACAATGCTAAGCATAATTTTCTTCATATATTTTTCCACCCTAACAACACAAGGAATGAATAGTTGATTGGATACTCCATCATTCTTGTTACGACATGCCCTCACCAAATATCTGAACCATGACAAATAATCTTTCATCGAAGATGCTGTTAGGCACTCTTGATATCCATCACTCTGAATTTTCTAGGAAATTTTAACTGTCCTTTTAATCAACGCGTGATGGACAAATTCATAAGGATATCTTCAAAAATGTCTGCATCTCTCTCATTTCTTCTCCTGTCCAGAGTCTTTCGTACTCACAAAAATTGAGCGTACGATAATACTGACTGCCTTTAAATATTTTGATCAGACATTCAGTGGACATAAATGGTGATGAATTTTCAAATTTGTCGCTTTGATCGATTCTAACGATTTGTTACTTTTGAACAACCATCAGGAAATAATCGCCTGAAAACACTTTCGAAAACCTTTACACTCTTCAACCTTTAAGGAGGCTCTCATGGTGCCAAAATTATATTTCAAACGCTCTCTCCCAGCTGTTCTCGCCGTTTGCGCATTGGCTCTTACCTCTCCCGTTTCAGCGCAAAGCAGCTCCCTAAACTCAGTGTCCTATTCAGAAGATACCCCTAAGGCACTGATGGTGAAGGACTCGCGCAACTACCGTGATAGTCGTTATGACCGCTATGAAAATCGACAGAATAATTCGCTTGATTATTACACTGATCAGTACGGTGACGTTGACAATGAGCTCTACCAAAGAAGGCAAAATCGAACGTCTGACAGTAGACAAGATATTTATGCAGGAATGGGAAATGTAAATCGTAACGAACTTCGCCAACTTGACTTAGAAATACGAGAAGATATCCGCGATGAACTGGATGGAAGCCCTTATGTCGATGAGGATCGAGTAAGAGTCAAGGTACGACGCGGAGTGGCCACCTTAACGGGAACGGTTGAAGATCGCGGGTCAATGGTCGCGGCCGTTGAGAATGCCTACGAGGGCGGGGCCAGAAAGGTAATCAATAAACTTCAGGTTACTCATCATGATGAAAGACCTTGGTTAAATTACAGCGACAGTCGTTTAGAATCCGATTTATACGATGAACTTGGAGAGGGAATATCCGTAAATGTTCGGTCTGGGGTTGCGACATTGCGGGGAACCGTTGAAGATCGATCAGCAATGGCTGATGCTGTTGAAACAACCTACGACATCGGCGCAAGACGGGTAATCAATAAATTACGACTTCGTAATTAATTTTAGTATTTCTAAACTAACAATAGGATATGATCCCGTTAAGTAAGCAGCTTTGGGAAATGTAGACAAAAATCGTCTTTTGTTTACTAAATACCTGCCTTGTTATCCATCCTTCCAACACTCCTGTCTTCATCCTACCTTACAAACTGCTCCCCCTGGGAGGGGGAGCAGTTTCGTCCTGTTTCCTGATTAAGTTGACACAGACCTATATTTCAACATCCAATGTTACCTTGGTAAATATTAATAAACACTTGCTCGACCCAATGAATGCCTATAATGCGCAGAGGCTCACATTGACTTGAAGAAATGAGAAAATTGTGAGCTTGAACAGTGAGATTGTGCAATATTAACACAACAAGAAATATAGGGGGGAAACAGCAATATGCTCACGTGTAACTTACGGAAGAAAATAAGAATCCGTTCGACAGATTACTTGTCTAAAGCAGGATCCATTTTTTGATGATCCATATCATTCTTTCGAGCTTTCCTCAATGCTTCGATCATACCCTCACAACTTTGACTATCATCCGCGACTCCGAACTCAGGAGAAGGAAAACTGGGGTCCACACTGAATTCTGGATTTTTAAAGGTGCCAGTAACATGCAATGGCCCACGTGAGCTTAATAAGGTAAAATCTTTTGGGTATGGCTTAATCGTTAAATCCATGATTTCTTGACGTAGATCGATTGAGCCGAGACCTTTAAATTTGGTATCCGATGTATCTAACAGAAAGGGTTCTATGGTGACGATACCGCTGCGGGCCTGAAGATCTGAGTAGGCGCAATCGATCGGCACCCCCGTATCAGTGCCTAGAAAGACTGTTGCCGACTCCGTGAAATCTAATCCTGCTAACTCGACCAGGAGAGCATCAATTTTTCCTCCAGTCATCGTGAAATACATCCCTCCATCAGCTGAGGCAAACCAATTGGCTAACGATTGACCATGCATCCACAGAGTCCCTTTCCCTCCAATTTTACCAAATGAATCATCGGCCACTTCTGAGTCAGCGAATAGCTGGCTCAGGTGCATCTGATCAAAGTCTACTTTCAGCTTAGCTTCTCCAGGAACTTGCCGTGCATTAACTTCAAGCTTCATCGCTGCCGTTCCCTTAGCTACGCCAAAATCTAAATGATTCATCTGCATGTGGCCATTTTGAAGTGTCATGACAAGCACGAAATCATCCAACGGAAGATTTGGAGCCTGAACATTTTTCGCTCGATAATCAACATCTGCATCCACCTTCTTAAGTTGAGAAAAGTCGAGAGGCTTATCCGGCAATAGTCTTTTCCGATCCTCGTTCTTTTCGGCCTGCACCTTTTGTTTAGTAGATGCGGTCTCCTCCGGATCCGGCTGTGCACCCGTTAAACCGGCAAGATCGTCCAAATCGAGCATGCGGGATTGTAAATGCGTGAAAATCATTGGCCGTTCACCACCTATGGTTAACCGCAGCTCACCAGCCACGTCGCTGTCCCCTATGGTACCGTCAAGACTTTTAAAAAGAAAAATTTGTTTTCCATCCTCAAGCAGTTTTCTTTGCAATTGGGCCTGTAAATCATAGGGAGGTAAGTGTGGTAATGGGATATTGATAGCTTCCCCCAAGCGAAACAAGTCTGGGCCTGCCACTCTAAATGTTGTCGTGAGACTCTCTAGCGGCCAGAGGCTACCAATTTGAGCATCTAGGTCCATCGTCGTTTCTCGAATTTGCAGCTTGGCATCTATCGGCCATTCTCGATAGTCCTCAATACCTTGACGAGTTGAACCAGTTCTGACTAAAACATCGATTGGTATACCCTGATACTTCACGTTCCCTTCAATGATTATGTCCGATTGAAAACTGTCATCAGTTAAGGGAACAGCTATCTTAGCCTGTCGATCAGAATCATCGTGTTCGACTTCATGATTTTGGCCGGTCGATAATTTTTGATTATGAGACTCAATCGAAAGTGTTACCGATGTGTCTTGAGTAGAGTCTCTATAGGTTAGACGTCCGTTATCCACCGAGAGTGATTTAATACGAGGTAAGTCACTCAAACCTCCCTCGTCTTTGTCTTGCTTAGAAAGGTCCTGCTCATCAGGGGAAGACACAGATTCCTCAGTGAGTACCCAATTTGCTTTATTCTGTGCCGACTTTTCCAACTGAAACACCGGTTTGATTATCTGCACCTCGGTAAACACTAAATCGCCGACAAGTAGTTCAGACAGATCAATGCCTACCTCTAAGACTTCCACAGAAGCTAAATAAGGTTTTGATGCCCAAGAAGGATTGGCGACCGATATCTGTTCCACTCGTAAACGGGTAATATGTCCTAGGTTGAGTTTTATGGAATCGATGGACACTTTCTGCCCAATGGTTTCTGACAATGTTGTTTCGATAAATTCCTGAAACCACTGAGAATTCAGCATGACTGCCCCTAGAACCACGCATAGGACTATCACCAGAACCAGACTCGTGATCAAACCGACAATTATCTTCATAGGAACTGTTCGAGGTTTTTCCTTATGCATGACTTATTCTGATAAAAAGATCTTTCATCTGCCTAGAGTGAATTCGGAATCCCGTATGAACATTCGTTCAACTTATGGTATAAAACGTTTATCGGAATGAAGGGTGTATGATACCGTCGGTCATAATTCATTTGTCTTCTTATCCTGACCAGGCATCGACAATATATGTCACCAGACGTGACGAATATCAAAGGATACAAAAATCTTGTTAAACTCACTTATCAAACGCCAATTAGTACGGGGTCTCATTATTCTGACAACCTTCACAGCAATAGGAGGATGTTGGAGTCATCTGGGACAAGACAATAAAGTTTCAGATAAAAATGAGAGAATTGCGGCTGCAGTGAAAGTGGCCATAGCTCAAGAGCCTACGCTCAATGTCGCCCCTATAAACATCAGAGCCCGTAAAGGGGTTGTCACTTTAGAGGGTTTCGTTGAAAACGAAACTCAACGAAAACAAGCCGCAGAAGTCGCTAAAAACGCAAAAGGAGTACAGTCCGTCATTAATAATATTCAAATTAAATAGCGACACCACACTCGGGATCATGAGAGAAGGAAAACATTCATATCCCCAATAGAGGTTGATCAAGAACAGGTACTGGGAAACGTCTGAGGGAATCCCGCTAAGAGCAATTCTCTACAATTCTCATAAATGGCCACGGCACCAGCCATCTGTAGTTCCTGACGACTAAACGCTCCTCCGGTCAGTACACCAATGGTTTGAAGTCCACATCCATGAGCCGCTTGAATATCCCAAATGGTATCCCCAACAACGATACTTTCTTCCGGAGCACTGGCAGAACGTTCAAGTGCCTGCTGAAAAATATGTGGTGCCGGTTTACCGCTCTCCACGTCATCAGAAGTGACAATTCCAGTCAGTTTTTCCCGTGCCTCAAGTTTATCAAGGTAGTAGTCTAATTCCTGTGATTTTGCGCTCGTAGCTAACCATATAGCCATTTCTTGAGAAAACAGTTTCTCTATCATCTCCTTGGCCCCCGGTAAAGCACTCCCATATTGTTGAAGGTCGGCAAAGAAATGACTGTGCCATTCACTGGCTTGTGGCCGCAATGAAGAATCGTCAAGAAGTTCCTCCAGCATCAGCGTTGCCCCCTTCCCAATCTGTCGATGAATAGCTGAACGAGAGATAGAAATCTCAATTTCTTGAAAAGCACGAGCCCACGCCTCGACATGCAAATAATTGGTATCCATCAGCGTTCCATCGACATCGAGGATAATGGTACGTTTCATAATTATGGCTTTCGAGGCGAGAGGAACCTCTGCGAGAGTTCCGAAGATTTCCTCATACTTTGCACTCAATCAAACATGGAGATTCAGGTACAAAAAGAAAAAACCCTCGACGCTTTTGTTAGGGCACTTTTCCAACCGTGTCGGCTGCATATGCTCCTCGTTCACCGATTGGTTCTTCCGGTCCGACGGTTGTATCATGTTTTGTTTGTCGTTCCATTTCTGCATTTACTTCGGCCCCAAGCACTACGATATACGCCGTAACAAAGAACCACATAAACAATACGACTGCTGAGCCAAGAGAACCGTAGGTCTCATTATATTTTCCAAAATTTTCGACATACAGAGAGAACAGTGCTGATCCGGTGATCCACAAAAACGCCGCGATTCCAGACCCCCAGGAGACCCATTGCCACTGAGGTTTGTTGCGACATGGACCATAACGATACAACACGGCCAGCCCAAACATAATGACGGCTCCCATAAGGGGCCATCCTAATAGCATGAGCAAAGTCTGAATGAGCTGTCCAATTCCAATACTCTCTAGAATGACTGGAAATAACGTGATGAATGCGAGGGCGACGATTATAAAAATGATAAGACCGAATGTTAACAATAAAGCTAGCCCCGTGAGTGTCATAAATCCACGCGTCTCTTCTTCATCATACGCAATGTTGAGTGAGGTGATCAGAGCCGCCATTCCTTTGGAAGCACTGTATAAAGCCAGCAAAACGCCACCAAGAGCCCCTAAACTTAAAGCAGATTCTGCACTCTTGATAACAGACTTGAGTTGTTCATCAATAATGGCACGTGCCTCTTGTGGTAAGAGGGAACTCGCCAACGCCAAATGCCGTTCAATATCATGAGGATCCATAATCAGCCCATATAAAGACACAAGCGCAGCTAAAGCTGGAAACAGGGCCAACACGACATAAAAAGCCACTCCAGCAGCGACCAGAGAGACATTATCAGCATCCAATTGATGTTTAATTCTGAATCCAATGTCCCGCCAACCGAGGGGAGGAATCTGGCTTGGACGAGTGGCACTGCGACCTCTAGATGTATTTTCTGGTGACGAGGAAAAAGTCATGGTGGTCATCCCTTTCATCTTAACTTCTACCTCGAAGTGTGAACGTCGTCCTTATGAGAAAATTAAACATTTCTCGCACAAATGGTAAACCCTTCCATCAATTCATACAATTTCCAGCACGAGAAATGAAATGGATATTTTTCGCATGCTTGTCAAGATTTTATCCATATCCGAATACCACTCTATTTGGTGTAATAAAGCCATTAATACTCATGAGGTGATGCCATTATCTTTTTTATTCTAGATCGATTACCTAAATGGAGATGACTATGGACATTTATCAAGCCTTAAAAAAAGAGCATCGAACAGCTAAGGCCTTATTCTCAAAACTTTTACAAACTAAACTGGAAGATAAAGAACGTGAAGATATTTTGATCAGGCTCAAAACCATACTTGCAACACATCATGAAAACGAAGAAAAGATATTTTATACGGCATTAGAAGAACGGCATGGCATAAATCGGCGGATCGAAAATGCACTCGAGCAACGCGAGCAGGTCGCCTATGAACTAGAAGATATTGATATGATACGTGTGGATGATCAGAATTGGCATGAACGGATAAGTGAGCTTCAAAGTTATCTTCAAGATCACATTAAAGTGGAGGAAACGGGCATCTTCAAAGAAGCGCGGAGAGTTTTTTCCGCTCATCAAGCCCAGGAACTTGCACAACAATATCTCGATGCCAAAAACACGTAACATCTTAGTGCTTCTGCGACATTTACGTGCATAATAAATATTCTCTTATCTTGACAGATAACAATCTGCCGAGTCGTTCCTTGAACATTTGCGTGATATTGAACAAACAAGAATGTTCAATTATTAAGTCTGGATGGGTTTTCTTCGCAAATCATATATATGATAGCTAGGAGAAGGTAGAATGACACCTCTATCTATAAAAGAAACACGAGATTACCCACGACACATCAAGAAAAAGACTGAGGAAATTTCTGCTATCACACAGCAATTGAATCGCTTGACGCTTGAGCTGAAGACGCTTGACCACCTATCAGAAGATCAGGTTTGTGTTACGACTAAAATTGAAGATGAGTTAACTATACTATTAAGTCAAACTAAACATATGAAGCGAGAGATGCAAGCGATGATCAAGGAGATAGCATCTCGATCAATAACGGAGGCCCCATTACCCGAAAGCATTGGGAAAGCGAACCCAAAGAAACAAGTGGGTGAAGGAAAGTTTAAACTCAATTCGATGTCACGAGAAAAAACGCCACGCTGGAAACAGTATGCGAAATGGGTGATTGGAACAACACGTTGGCCAGAGATCTTCAAGTATGAACTCATCACAAGTTTACTGGGAAATATACCTGGTGCGATCGGGTACTATCTTCGAAGTAAGGTATATCGATGGATTCTCGGCGACGTTGGATCGAACACGGTAATAGGCCGATCGGTTATTCTACGTCATCCGCATAAGATTCGAATTGGGAAAAATGTGACCATCGATGATAACTGTGTGTTGGACGCCAAAGGACAGTCTAACAAGGGAATTCAAATTGGAGACAATGTCTATATTGGTCGGAATTCTATCATATTCTGTAAAGACGGAAACATTGAAATTCAATCAAAGGCTAATATCGGTTCAAACTGTGAGATTTTTTCAGGCGATCACGTTTTGGTTGGAAATGGAAGTATGATTGCTGCCTATTGTTATATTATGAGTGGCAATTCATATGATTATGAGAGTCAGGTGGCCTTTAGTGACCAGAAGGTGTATTCAAAAGGTTCCACCACCATAGGACAAAATTGTTGGTTAGGAGCCAAAGTCGTCGTGCTTGATGGAGTATCGATTGGAGATAGTGCTGTGGTCGGAGCAGGGGCTGTGGTAACGAATAACCTCCCATCACGAACAATTTCAATGGGCCTCCCAGCCAAAAGCGTATCTTCTTGTAACTCAGAGATTCATAAATAGAAGTGCAATCAGTAACTCCCCAATGGACTCTTACGAAAAAAGCTTATCGTGAATTTCAGGAAAACGTGTCTTTCAATAAGATTCACTCAGGCCTTAATAAGTCAGAGGAAAAATGGCAGAACCTTTGAAAAGACTCAACTTTGCTAAAATTTTAGCAAAACTTCTAGACCGACAGTTCAATATTCCTGGGACATCTATACAGATAGGTCTCGATCCCGTGATTGGTCTAATACCGGGAATAGGTGATTTCCTCACCAGCCTAGCAGGCTCAACCATTTTGCTAGTTGCGGCGCAATACCATTTACCGAAAATTGTCTTGTTTCGGATGGGGATAAATATTTCTATCAATGGTTTGATTGGTGCGATTCCCGTCTTCGGCGACCTCTTTTCGATTTGGTTCAAAAGCAATGTACGAAATATCGAGCTTTTAGAAAAACATATTCACAATAATAAACGTTCCTCAACATTCGGGGATTGGGCATTTGTAGGAAGCTTATTCGCTGGAATCGTAGTATTACTTATCGGATCTATTCTTGTTACCACGTGGCTCATCAAGGCCGTGTGGGAAAAAGTGAATTCCATGTGATGTCGTAGATATCAAACAACTGTCTGGCCTTTACCCTAGCCACAGGATCGGATGTTTCCAACCCAATCCTGTGGTCTTAAAATGTAGTAACCATCCCTCACACTTCAAAAATATATAAATACAGTCAATAGTATAGGGTCGATGAATATTCACTTTATTTATAAATTCACGAAAAACTGTGTTTTTTCACTTCCTCCTGTACTGTATCCGTTGCAGTTTCCTTAACTTCCTCCGCAACCTGCCTGACCTTGTCACCCATTTCTCGTGCCTTTCCCCGCGCTTGATCAAGCAAGGTATCACGAGCATCTCCCATCCATTCGTCTTCTTGCTGAGTCCGTGGCGCGGACAGCCCTACCGCTGCTCCAATGGCAAAGGCCATCGCTCCTATTCCCCATGGGTTTTCCTGAAAAGTGTGCTCAAAGCTCTGTCTTGCCCGACGAGTCTGCTGTTGCACACGATCCTTATACTCTCCGGCTCGTTCCTGGACCTGCGTGGAGAATTCTTCTGCCTGGCCCTTCACATGTTCACCGAACTCACTCGTACTATCCTGAATAGTCTGAGCCGCTTCACCCACTTTTTCTTGAACCGTACCAGCCGCTCCTTCGACTTTAGCGCGGAGGGCCTGGGATTTTTCGCTCGCTTTGAGCTTTAGACTTTCTAATGTGCTTGAATCACGATCAACCGACGGATCATATGGATTACGATAAGCATATGATCTACTATACTCAGGCAAATCAGACTGATAGGCTTGCTCTGATCGTGCTTTAAACAGCCAAGCTAATCCGAGCCCGATAAGTGCCACAGGAATTGGATTCTGACTAATCGTATCCAAAGCACTCCCACTCCACCGCTCTGCGGTATGCCGTGCTGACTGAGCCATATCTTCTACCTTTCCGACCGTCACTTCACGCACGTCTTGCTTAAGGCGCGCGGGCGAAAGCCTTGCTTGAATATTGTTTATCGTTTCTTTAACTTCCGCCTTCGTACATTCGACACGAGCGCGAAGCACATCCGGACTTTCCGGACAATTATCTTGTTCCTCTTCAGCTGCTAGTTTTATCTCACTTGTTGCGGGATCCATTGTTTTTCCTCCTTGAGTGCGTTGATAGCCTTATGTGGGACAGGATTAACATGTTTTAGATCGCTCAGTCCTTTTTGAACCAATCCATACCCAACCGCTATCACAACGAGTCCGACTAATAATGCGGCAACCCAAGTCGGAAGAATCTGTGCGACCAGCAAGACTAGAGCTCCCAATAACACGAGTAGTCCCCCATAAGCTAATGCAACTCCAATTCCAACAAATAAAACATCTTTCCCTGCCCTTGAAAATTTTTGAGACATTTCTGCCTTAACCAAATCCACTTCTTGCTTGAGCAAGACTTTGACTTCCTGTATCAATTCCTTAAACATCTCGCTCAGCGATTGCTCTTCCTCTGTTCGTATCATGAAATCTCCTCGTACTATCGTCATGCAGTAGATAAAAAATTCAGAAGAGATGAAAGCCTGTGTAGTGCTTACTGTGTCAAATCGTCACGCTCATAAGAGACGACATTGATGATCTTTCTCAAACTGCCGCTGGTTGCTGAGAATGACGACGTTGCCGCGAACTCTTGATAAACCGAGCAGCTAATAAACCCAATCCGAATGTCACCCCTATAAAGAGTTCAGGGTTTCTTCTCGCTAACGCTTCACCTTCATCGAGAAGCTGATCCATATCCTTGTTGGACAGATAGCCAGTAACCCGATCTATCTGTTGAGCCGCTTTGTCCGTATATTGTGCAACAGTATTCTGATCTCGTTGCCGGAGTTGCGTGCCCGTTTGACGGAGAGCCTGAGCTAAGTTTCCCAGCTCTCCAACAGCCTGTTCTTTTTTTTCAGACAAAGCAGATACGGTCTTGTGTTGCGCCTCTTTCGCATAAGCTTTGGCTTCAGCTTTGCCCTCCTGTAAGACAGATTCTGCCTTCGATTGAATTGCTTCTTTCACATCGCCTGCTTTTTTTTCTAGATCCGCATGCTCAAGCGTAGAGCCGCCTTTGCCTTTTACCGTATCTTCCATGTATTTCCTCCTTGTGATTTGAAATGAATATGAATTGCCATCCTGTTATTGAAATGCCAAATGACACCAGTGTGGTATTAGACATAAGCTCTATATATTTGTATGTTATTCGCGCCTAGTTCCACAGGAATAACAAAGTTCAAGTGTAACGCCTTAATTGGTACCGGAGATACTGGACAAAAAAATCCTAAATTTCAGAGATATGTCCGTAGGCTAGCGTACGTCTTAAGAATTATCATGCGTGAATGAGGCTCATTTATTATGCAGGCATTGATTGGCATTACTATCTAGAGCAAGTTCGGTGATCGTCTCATCCGTCGGCAACCATCAGCAAAGTAATTATGTGACGATTATCTCTTGTCGGTTGTCTAAATGTTCACAATTGCTTGCCTTACGGTTCATAGAGTAACGGTGAATCTATCGGCGGCGCATTAAAATTCAGCATAAGGAGGTGCTTTATGAAGAAGAAGCTAACGAAATTCGGCATGAATTTCACAGTTCTTCTGGTGTTCTTGGGGTTATCGGTTTCACATGCCTATGCCCAGACAAATGGTTCACCAGAGGATTCCCCTTCTTTTTCTAATGTCGGTCCTTCGTTAAAAGAGTTGGGGGAAGCCCAAAAAGGCATTGATCGATACGAAGAAGCCGAGGACCAATTTAACGAAGGCATTGAAGAGTTCAATGAGGATCGTCTGCTCTACAAAGAAGCTCAAGCCAAATACCATCGATCCAAGTCAACATATGACCAAGCGAAACATCGATTCAATATAGTTTCACAAAATTACGAGAAAGAGCGAGATCGGTTTTTAGAAGCAAAAGATAAATTTGTTGGAGCACGAAAAAGATTTCAGGACTCCCGAAAGAATTTCTTTGGCAGTTCCATCAATGCCGCCAGTAAATCAGATTCCGGAAAAATGCAGTGATGAACGTACGCAATCTCTTTATCGAGACGATATGTAACACAAGCAAAATGTTCAACTTCACGAAAATGTTGGAAACATCACAGTAGGAGGACGCTAATGAAATCTCTTTATCGGATGATCCTGTTGAGCAGCATTTTAATTGCAGCGAACGCCCTCATGGGATGTGCGGGCGGACCCCAGTCAGAGAGTTTTGGAGAGCATATTGATGACAGCGTGATTACCTCGAAAGTCAAAACATCTTTGTTACGCGATCCAGAAGTGTCAGGATTTGATATTAGTGTCAGCACCTTCAAAGGTCGCGTCCAATTAAATGGCCTCGTTGATAACGCAGACCAGGTTGAAAAGGCCTCTCAATTGGCACGCGAGGTTGGCGGAGTCGGCTCAGTGGAAAACAATTTATCTATTAAATAATAAAATAAGGCACCACGGTTGCGTGCACAATGTAGGTATGGCATCAGACCTTCCATGCCTCAGGAGCCTAAATGTATGAAATCTCGATTGCTTGCCATGTCTTCATTGGCACTCGCTGGGCTGTTCGTTGGATGTGCAGCCACGCCGTACCAAGAAAGTACAGGCGAATATATCGATGACAGTGTAATTTCCGCGAAGGTGAAGACCGATCTTTTGCGTTGTCCGATGGTCTCCGGGTTGGACATTCACGTGCAAACGTTTAAAAAACGTGTGCAACTCAGTGGTTTTGTCAACAATGCACGACAGGCAGAACACGCAGCGACTTTGGCCAAGGAAATTGGAGGCGTCGGCGCCATAGAAAACCATATCAGTATCAAATGACGTGCATTGAAATGTTCCGACGCCTCACTATCTACTTTGGCTCGTTCTCTGACAAAGCTGTTTTCAATCGGAGAGCAGTGCATAATTTATAGATCGGAAACTAAGTCATAGTTTCTTTCCAGTCTGCGAAGCAAAAGCAAAAGACTCAATGTCTTCGGAAGATAAATGTGTTAAAAGTTTGTGATGACTTGAACAAGCGTTTCCCAAAACAGCTCACTAGTACTTTTCGCTAGCATTCCATATGCATGATGATAGATAAAACTCATATCTGCAATACACATGCGATCTCATACGCAGTCTCTCTATTTTTCTCCAGTCCCCACATTTAAACGGTGGAACAGATGCTCTCTAACGTGATGAAGTACGCGCCTAATTAAAGAATACTCCTCCCAGTCTCCAAGGAATCAATCCTCCTTCTTTCACAATAAATAGACATGGCATTCCCGACAATGACCTTAAAGAATGAGAAGACGTTTATCTAAGCTGCTGGAGGACGACGCCCCATGACCGCACTCACAACAAAGATAATAAGAAATACAACGAAAAGTACCCAGGCTATATTCGTTGCAGTCCCAGCCACTCCTGATAGTCCAATCGCTCCAGCGATGAGCGCGATCACGAGAAATGTAATTGCCCAGCTTAACATTGTGCACCTCCTTAGTATGTGAGAGAGGATGGATGTTCTACACACTTCCACCATCAACAAACTAAAATCCGGACTCGTCGTTTGTATTTGACGACGAGTCCAACACGTTCAACGTTCTACTCACTTTTTTAAGGCATTTCCATCTCTTTAATTTCTCCAGCTTTCTCGCTCGATTGGGCGGCAATACCTGATTCCTCAGCTTGCTGAATAGATAACGCATGTCCTTTTTCAGTGACTTGCGCTGTCACCATATCACCTTTTTTTAGTCCTTCTGATTTTTGAGTCGTCGGACTAACATGTAAGCGCTCTTCTGTACCTTCTTGGCTTTTCACAACATAGAATTCACCTTCAATCGCAACTAATTCACCCTCGACAGACTTACCTTGACCCTCTGTCATACCAGATTCCTGAGATTGGGACTGCGAACCCATTGCTGATTTGCCCTGACCCGCAAATGCTGTTCCACACATCGTGAGTCCGATGGCCAAAAACATTGCTGTAATTTTTGATGAAGTATGCATGGCTGCCTCCTAGAGATAATTAATGACACTACCATCGCCGTCTAGATATTTTATAACAGTCACAGTTATCCCATACCTACGGACAAATAAACATGACTCCATGCTTTTATGTCTATAAGGTCCTTTAGTCCACCTTGGACATTTTGCAAATCGCAATAGAGAACTTGTCCTTTGCGATACAGTTTATGCTGGACATACTATGAAGACAAGATTGTTAGAATGCCAGGAGATTTTTTTAAGCCGCGGGACCAGCGAGGTCTATATCAGATGGATCACATGTCTGTTTTTCGGTAATGCGTGCTGATGAAATATCTGTCCTGATTTTCTCTGCTTCAACCATTATTTTATTCAAAAGGAGAGCATCATGAAATGTGTCACCATATATCGCACGTGTAACTTGCTTATGACTTTCGGATTGGCCTTTGCAATTTCTGCCTGCGGAAATTCAGATTCGACTTCCGACAACCCATCCGTCGGTGAACAGGAAACTTCAACAGCCGCACCACCTGTCGTCGAACAAGAAACTCCACCCTCAATGCCAGCTGTTAGTGAAGAAGTCACTCCATCAACTTCTTCATCGGTCGTCGAGGAAACAACTATGCAAGGTGAACTGCTCAAGATCGAGGAAGATATGTACGTCATAAAGGATCGCGCAGGAGCAGAGCAGCACTTCAAGACTAGTTCAGACACACTCGTGGATGAAGGGATGGTTACAGGAGATCGCATTATCGTCAAAATAAACGCGGATGGGGAAGCGATTGCGATCAGGAAGGAGCGATGAGCGTTTAAGAAATTTATCAGGTTGCCTAAAGAGAAAGTCTTTAGTATGAAGCTCCTATTATCGGTAGGAGCTTCATACTAACATTGGCTGATATTATTCGTACTAGACAGATAATCCTTATAACTTGAAATTCACTAGGATTTCCAAGGTCTCAAGTATTTTTATCCGCCTGACAACCTGAATGACCACATTCACATTTGCCTGCGGAAGGGCTCTTAACATTTCGACAGTTGTCAGAGCAAAATTCTTTTCCCGGTTCTGCGTCGCACGAACACGATGGATGTGCACATTTTTTAGCCATAACTAATCTCCTCTACGACTTAGTGTTTGTCTTCGTCATGTGAAAGTTGATAGTCAACCACCTTATTCTTGTTATTGACGGTAATTTCCAAACGATCACCTTGCTTTATCTCATCTGCTTTGCTCGCTATTTTCTCTAACTCTAAATAACGAGGAGACATTTCACCCGCCTCACCCGCATCTACCTTAATCGTATTCTCATTCACGCCCTCAACTGTCCCATAGATAATACGCTGTCCCGCGGCCAGACCGTTTGTTTTATGTTGCCGATCTGTTGCCTCTGTCATTTCCTGTTGATGCCCTTCTCCCGCGACACCAGTAGCCGTCATACCAAATAGACTGAAGCATACAGCACTGGTCAGAATAATCGTCTTCGAAAACAATTTACATTCATGAATCATCATGTCTCCTTTCGATTAAAAAATTTCACGTATACCCCACACAGACTTTTTAAAAGACAATGATATCTGTACGGGTCATTTCCGTGTATCCGCCGTACGGGTCAGAAAATCAGCAAGCTCCCCTGCATGCTTTTCCGTATCTTGTAAAACATTCACGAGAATTTGATGCGTGACCGGATCGTTATCACCAGTTTTTCGAATAAGCCTAGTATACGATTCGATCTGATTGCGTTCTAACAATAAATCCTGAGCAACCATATCTCTCAAAGTTGTCCCCTGTTCGGCACGAACGCCAGCCCGACCCGACTTCTTGGCAATTTCGTCTAATTCATAGATAGGAACACCACCCAACTGCTGAATACGCTCAGCTAAGACATCAGCATGTTGTAGTTCTTGATTCGCATGTCCTTCAAATTCAGTTTTGAGTCCTGGCGCCATCAGAGAAACCGCCATATAGGCATGCTGTTTATACTGAAGATAGCTGGAAATTTCTGTAGAGCGTAACTTATTGAGCTCAGTAATGATGTGTTTGGGGTCCGCTTTGTACTCTTTCGTGATCGCTCCAGATTTTATTGCTTTTCGTATTTCATCTTCTGACTTTCGTTTTCCCATGTATTGTCTCCCTCATAGAAAATGACGATCCTTCTTGATTAATGTGTTTGGTCTTGCTTCTAAGTGATACTGCGAGTGCCTCTATTGAAGTGTCTACCGGAGGTGTTTGGGGACGTTTCAGCAAAAGATATGAACCACTAGGAGTCATACAGACCTTACCCCATCCTTGTCGCCAAGCTGCAAAAGCGCAGCTTCCATGTGACTTTCTTCACCGGACATCGGTTCCTAACAGCAATATTCCCCTGCCACCCTTCGACCGATCTCCTTAAGGCTTCATTTCATCTTACAATGGCCGATCAGGTAGGATGTCAAATCCTGAGTACTTTCGTATGCTCAGCAGGGTTTCAACTCGCCTAGCCCCCCCTTCACGGGCATTCTCTAAGGCCGTTTTATATTCAAAATAATTCTCCACGGTTCCGGAAAGTGTCGCCACACCTGCCTTAACCTTCACCGAAATATCGTCATGATCAACAAACGGGCTCCACCATAATTCACTTTCTATTTCGCGTTGTATGACCGAATCTGGCTTCCAAATCCAGGTTTCTTCGACCAGCAACTTATCCTTGACAGCAATCACACCTTTTACTCCCGAAACAACATCCTGAGCGTGATTTTTTTGAAAATGAGATTCAACAGAACCTCGCAATACCACAACGCCGTCACGGACGGAAACGTTCACAAGGAATCTATTAATGAACGCATCCTCATGTAATGCCATTTCGACTTTGCGTTTCAGTGCGTCATCTTCAATTGGGTTATTTGGCCTGACTTTCAGAAAATTCTTTACCCAGAGAACCCCGCGAGTGTATTTGGCCACATCCTCTGCAGCTTGCTTTGCTTTGAGGTTATCAACCACCCCAGTCAACGTGACCATCCCATGACGAACATCAATTGTCGGGTTGAAGACCGAAACCCGCGGATCGTACGCATATGCTAGAAGCAGAGTTTCTTTAATCTCAGCATCGCTCTTGTACCCAGGCTGTCCCTTGCGCCGACTTTTTCCCTTAGCCCAAGCTTTGACGAACAAGAGACTGTCATCGACTTCATTCACCCCCGCTACCTGAACGTCCCGAAGCACGCGTCGCTTCTCGGCGACACTTCCGACAACGCCGTCTAGGGTGACCGTCCCGTCTTTTACGGTCACGAGCACCGTGCCGTCATTGACCCAAACATCAGCCTTTAAACGCTTTTGAATTTCTTCTAATAGGACGTCATCTGCACGGTCCTCTTTCTTCTCAATGAGGAGCTTATCTTCAATGTCTCGCACCCCATACACCCCAGACACTACCCATTCGCTTAACGCTCTCGCTGCCCAGGATGGGACCGTCCCTGTGAGTGTCACCATTCCATGCTCGACACTGACGTCAATTTTGTAAGAATCTGTCGCAGGATCGTCTTGTAGCGCCAGACTTACCTTCTCACGGATTTCTTCATCTGGTCGCTTCGAGACAATAACAGTCAGCCCATCAATCACACTCTCTACGCCCTTGACAGTTTCGACCAGCTTGACTGCTCGATCCTTTGCTCGGTAATGCGGCATGGCTCCAATCAATGTCACAATTCCCTGTTCTGTTCGTATATCGATCAAATGGGATGGAACATTTTCATCAAGCAGCAATGTGCTTTCCACAGCACGGGTGATAGCTCCATCGGTGGGAAGCGTTTTCTCTTGTGCAGCATAAATATTTCCTGAATGTAGAATAATAAAACTACACAACACTCCGGCCCATATGTGAAACTTCATAACCTGATGAGTATTCAAGGAATGTCGGCCATGACTTCTTAACTGCATTCACACCTCCTACAGATGACTAACAAACTTCATTCAATATAAACCCCGTCACTCAGGCCTTACCTGCCAGATACGTAACACCACAGACACATCGTGTATGTCTTCTACAGTACCGACATCGGTAAACCCTTGCACTAGACAAAAATAAATGCTTACAAGAAGTCTTGTCTAATACATGATTCCAACCCTCCCATTATGGTACACATTCACGTCGATATACGAGATAATCGACGCGACAATTATACAATTGGTTAAAATTCTAAATTCTTCTTGATTTGTGAAATGAGGAACTGCGGAGGAAAAGCAGGATCAAGAATCAATGCATCATCAGGCTCTTCAAGCTCATGCAACTGCGACTCCAAAAGAACCTCGTTCATAAAATGCATTTCCCGTTTTGACAAACGTTCTCTTACCAGGGAATCTGAGCCCTTTAAATAGACAAACCCGATGCGAGGACTGTTCGCTGCAAGAATGTCTCGATACCCCTGTTTCAAGGCAGAACATGAGATTACCGCATGCTCAGATGTAGCAACGAGCTTCTCAATCAATAGCCTCAACGCATGTAACCATGGCTCCCGATCCTCGTCTGTTAAGGCAATACCACGTGTCATCTTGTCGATATTCTTCTGAGAATGGAAATTATCTCCCTCGTAAAAAGACCATCCAAGATCTTTCGCAAGAAGTGTTCCGATCGTGGTCTTTCCTGATCCAGATACCCCCATAATGATAAGAATTTGAACAGAAGAATTAAACGGAGACGAACGAATCTTCATAAATAAAGACAACGTTTAGGAGAAGCAATCCTTTTAAGCCGACGAACGATCAATGACTCACAACAGTTGAAAGATAACATGCACAAGTCATAGCGCACCAACGATAAAAAAACCTGAAGCATGCTCAATTGCACACTTCAGGTTTTTATCAGTGCAGTAATTACTATCGTCTCGGTACTAATGTGGCACTTTAGGAAGCTCTTTTGATTCTTGCCCAAGATGTTCGGGAAGATGCTCAGGATTCACAGTCATTTCTGGGTCAACAACCGGAGGAGCAATCGTCATTTCTGGATCAGTGACAGGAGGAACAATAACGGCAGGAGAGTCTGTCATATCGTTCGGTGATTGTTGACTTTGAGACTCAATCGAATCTGTTGGCTCCTGGGCCTCTGGGACTTGTTCCGACTCAGAGGTACTCTCACTGTCACCCTCTGATCGTGAAGCTGAACTGGAATTCGAGTCAATCAACTGTCCAAATGCTGCATTGCGTAGCGTGTTAGCATTGGCTACAAACGACCCGATCGTAACAAAAATTAGTATGAGAAATAATGTTTTCATGATTATCACTCCTTACTTAGATTCATGCGAAATGTGTTGATTCACAGTATCCTCAACGTCGTTAATTATCCTTAAAACAACACCATATTTTACCTTACTTCGTATCTAAAAAACACGCGCCATAACCACACTGAGCTCGTCAATGCTTGTACTCCTCATTTTTTGATCATTCATTTTTTCTATTACCACAATTGGGGAAGACGATACGATATACCTGCCGCGACAAACCAGTCAGCAGCTGCATCCGTGAGAGCTGGCCCACCCCACACATCAAACTGTACTGTAGGCAACCACAAGTAGGTAAAGCCAGCATCAAACGCGTGGGTGGATGGACCATTCATATTTCCAAAAAATTCCGCAAATGATACTACCGTCTCATTGATTGAGACAGACAAGGCGGTCGTATAAAAGCCAGTGATATTATCGTTCACCCCATCTTCCCAAGCTCCGCCAAGATTCACTTCCCAACTCACCCTGTCAGAAATAATGTAATTTCCCGCGACCTTAAAATCAGGGGTCACATCGTCTGGATGTAGTCTCTCACTTCCATATGGAAGGGTGAGATTAAGAAGAAATGCTGTCTGTGGGATCCATTGATCTTCCTCGAATAGGTGTAATTTCGTGCCAATGACTGGAGCACTTACACTATGATCATGGTTGTCCATATTGCCCGAACTCGTCTTCTGATAGACATACCCTCCTCCCAAAAGCCTCAGTTCCATCGCTTCTAATACACCAATCCGAATCAACGTATTGGGCACCGAAACCGTCGTCCTTCGTACTTCACTGCCTCTGCCTGGAGTTACCCTTCGCTCAAGAATGACATTTGTCTTATCCCGTTGCAGGTTGACACCTACTTCAAATTGCACATGACCCTGTGGGATGAGATATGCCGTATCACCGATTCCAGGCCGATCGGTCGTAAAGGGCGTTGGAGTCTGCTCCTCAGCTGAAACCTCGGCCCAATAAACTTGCAGGACAAGACTGACTACGATGCACGAGAAGGTCAGCAATAAAGCCCTCATGATAAATGACCAATCAAACGCACAAGCGTCTGCCTTCTAGAAGAAAAACTCCCATCTTTCTGTGATGTTTGCTTAACAGCTGTCAGGGTTCTCTCCTTTTTTGATAGTAGAGAGACAACACTTCATTGATTATTGACCGGGCCATGGCATGATCGGGACTGTAGAAATCGCATTTTTGGGTGACCCTTCAATCACTTTATCACTATAGACTAGATAGATGAGCGTTCGGCGTTTCTTATCAAAAAAACGCACAACTTGGAGTTTTTTAAAAATCAATGATCGTCGCTCATTGAAAACCTGCTCACCTTCTTCTAGCTCAGCCGGCATGCGAACTGGTCCCACCTGCCGACAGGCAATGGAAGCATCCGAGCTATCCTCAGCGACTCCGATCATCCCTTTAAATCCGCCTGTCTTCGATCGACTGAGGTGGCACGTCACTCCATCAATCTTTGGATCATCAAACGCTTCGACCACAATCTTATGATCCGGCCCAAGTAAATTGAACTTGGTATCCACACTCCCGATTTCCTCAGCAAAACTTGTAACACCTATCATTAAACATACCACAAGAACTGCAACAACAATCTTCGTGTTCATGGTAACCTCAGTTTTGGTAGAAAACCTCAAATACTATCATAAATGACCATTTTACATCATCATACAGAGATAAATGCACTAGACAAGTCATGGGTACAATGACCTCAAAAATCTAGTCAGATTTAATGCAATCGAAGACTATTTTAGGTTACGGTTGTCCATGAATAAAATAACTTACATCACCCTTGCTCAATTTCCAAAGTAAATATGCCATCTTTCGTTCTCATCTTTTTTCTTCTATAGTTACTTTTGATGAAACTCAAAATTTCATTCATAAGAGGTTCAGACTAGAATTCCAATTGCAGTTGTTGAAAATGACACAAACCAGTTCAAATCAATTTTCTGGCATTCTTCTCAGTGGCAAATATGAGCAAGATATTTTCCTAATAAAGAAGGAGCGAGACCTATGAGTGAAAAAGAAGCATTTCAAACCACCATAGAGCAACAATTGCAAGAATGGCAGTCTCAAATTGATGAATACTCAAGCAAATTAGACGGACTGAGAAGAAAGGCGAGTCAACTTGAGTCCGACGTACGACTCCAACACCTGGAACAAATCAAAGAAGTTGAAGAAAGAATCGAAGCCGTCAACATTAAAATTGCTGAAGGTCAGCAACGACTTGAGTCGATCAGATCGGGTGGAGAAGAAGCCTGGGAAGAAATGAAGACTGGCAGCCAACATGCTTGGGATGATTTAGTAAAAGGGTTTAATAAAGCGTGGGGAGAGATTAAAACGTCATCTGACTTAGCATCGTCAAGAATACAAGACCGGACCAAAAACAAATAGCACTAAGAACGACCGGTTTCGTCAGGAATTTTGCGTTCACTAAATTCTAGGGGCAGACTCGAATTAACAGCTCAGCCAAACTCGAGATCCTTCACCTATTCTTAACGCGTATCAGAATGTATATTTAAAGCGAAGCAATTCGAAAAATACGGATCTGACTCGTTATTCAAAAATGAACTGACGGCCTATATATAATTCGCACATCTTCTTCTTCGAGTCGAAGCTTTCTGCTATCCACCATTCTCCATTTGACTGTCTAGAAACGAGCTTCCGTCTAAGACCGTATCCCTGGATATTGCAAAGAAACTGGTGCGGGAGACGGGAATTGAACCCGTATGCCCTTGCGGGCGCAGGATTTTAAGTCCTGTGCGTCTGCCGATTCCGCCACTCCCGCAGGCCTGAGAACAAAGGATCAGACTCTACCATTCAAGCCGGATCAAGGCAAGATCATTTTCAACAGACGCCTCCTTACCATGAATGGATAAGCGAGGGCAGGCTGTTTCCTGCATACTTCGTTCAAGATGTTCACTAATGCTTCAAGCTCAAAAAGTACGCCTCACATAACATCCTTAGACGTCATCCCCAAATTCCAAATATTGCCCTTCAAAGAGGAATGGCTAACCCTGTCACTCACTAACATGACCTTACAAATAGGCCATCATGGAAAACAAAAAGGGCAGTGGGAGAGAATATCCCACTGCCCTTTTCACGACTGTTACGTATCTTGTGTCGCTTAGTTATTCCGAATCGTCAGATGTCCTCGACGATTTTGCTGATAGCAATGTTCGTTATGTTCTGAACAAAAAGGCCGTTCTTTTCCATAGGACACAACTTTGACTTGCCTGGGCTGTACTCCCAAGTCAATAAGATACGCCTTGGCCGCTTCAGCACGCTTTTTTCCTAATACCATATTATAATCTTGCGTGCCGCGTTGATCACAATGACCTTCAATCGTCACTCGTTGCCCAGGATTGGATTTCAACCACTCCGCATCGTTTTGAAGTGAATACGCGCCAGCTTTTGTAATTTTCCAACTATCAAAGGCGAAATACACATCTTCCACATTTCCATGGCCACTCGCCATTTGCCCGCCATTCATGGCAGTACCGCGAGATGAATGCGTCATTCCACCATGGCCATTCTCGCTTGAATCTGATCTTGCAACCATGACATCTTGGTCCACATGCTCTGAGCTCAACCCTCCATTTTCCACATTGCCACGAGAATCATAGCCACGTAAAAAAGATTCGGCCCACGCTTCGGGCGTTGGAGTCACACCCTCAGCAAATCCATCACCAAACCCCGTCACGGGGCCATTATTCGCCCCATGCCCTACACCGGCATAGTTATGACCATATCCGTTTATGTCGTCATCATGACCAGTTCCCGGGTTCACATATTCCAACCCATTATAATACCCGTTGCTCACTCCTTGTCCGTCTGGTGTTCCACCATGATTATACGCTCGGGAAGATCCGACGGCTCCGGGATCATAGGACTCACCGCTTTCATAAAATGATCGTCCCTGTTCATAGTCACCTGCGCCATTCATGGTGTTTCCGGATTCGTCAGTCATACCCATCATCATTCCATCTTCATGCGCCCCTGCCTCTGAGTCGACTGTGTACCCCACTGAATGAGAACTGCACCCCTGCCCAATTGACAGCAATAAGGCAATGGCGCTCATCCATAACCGTGTTTGATGCCGAGTATTCATGAAAACCTCCTCTTTAGTAAGTAGATGATACGCTTGCGTGTCTCAACACCATATTGTCGTCGGTCGGGGTGAAGGGACGCAGATTACCTATCTCGAAGAATTAGGCTGTGTTCGTACAAACATGCATGAAAACAAGATTGACTTCATGCCCGTACTATCGGTCGTCCGGAGTAAAACTTAAGTACTTTCCAGCTTATATTGAAGACAAAGTCTCTTCGATATTTAAAATTTATCTACCAATGTGATCGTCGAACGTCATAGGAATCTTTAATTACCGAATGCTTGAAGGCCTGCGACAATGGAAAATTTCCAGCAACGAAGAAACACAGTCCTCTTAAGGACAGACAAGAACGAAAAAGAACAGACGGAATACGAAGTCATAGGAAAGAAATGCAGATGAATGTAAAGTTGGCAATCAAGAGGAGTGACAATAAATCCCGGTGAATATCACAGATATCCATTGAGGGCTCTACTCTCCTCGAACCCCTGAGAGGACCGAACATATGGAGATCAGTATCTATCTGGGAATCTTGGATATTAGTGAGAAACGAATGTAGAAAAGTAGTCAGACATTCAAAGGCAGGTAAGGACATCTAACAACGCGATTCAGAATATCCCTGTGTCAGTCCACAGCTTACTCGTTTAATTCAACCCCTGAGGAGTATGACGAGACAGGCATTATAGCGAATCCAATTAATTTCCATTCGAATCAGAAAAGGAAACCTGGCGACGGTTGTTGCGTCACTCGGGGCACCTCGATAGGCAACTGTGCTTGAGTCCCTGAAGTGTAGATAGAAGGTCGCCTAGTAGCGGAAATCTACGTCTCAAACATTGGAAGTTCTTTGAAACGGTTATAGGTAGTGAAACTCTACGTAAATGTCATTCGTCAAAAAAGCTTTATCCATTTCGACTCCCCTATCAACACAATCACTTTTGCAGAAACCAAAAGTCACTCTATCTAGTACATGCGCGGGGGTTAATCTTTATGAAGTATGGTTTGTTGATACCACTGCCAAAATCTTTCAACGCCTTCAGGAACTGAGGTTTTCGGTTCATACCCTAAAAGTTCACGTGTTTTACTAATGTCGGCAAAGGTATAGGAAATATCAGCCTCTAACATGGGAGTCGGAATCAGATGTGCAGATTTTCCTGCTAACTGTTCGATACCTTTAACAAAATCAGAAAGCAATACTGGTTCTCCACGGCCAATATTGAAAACTTCATAGCCCAGCGGACGATCGACCGCGGCAATCACTCCACTGACAATATCTTCAACATATGTCCAATCACGATGCATATTTCCACTATTATAAAGCGGCACCTCTGAACCTTTAAAAATATTATCCAAGACTTTATAGGCCATCATATCCGGACGACCACGTGGTCCATACACGGTAAAAAATCGAAGAATCGTACAGTTGAGCTTATACAGATGATGATACGAATACCCTAACATTTCACTTGCTCGCTTGCTGGACGCATATGGAGCTAATGGGCGATCACAACGATCATCGGGAACGAAAGGCACAATTTGCGTATTGCCATACACGGACGACGTTGAGGCAAACACGAAGTTTGGCAAAGCATTTGATTTTTTCGTGCCATCCATTCTGCCGACACAGGCATCCAACAAATTCAATGTTCCCGTCACATTCACGTCGTAATACAACCCCGGATCATCAATCGACACGCGCACACCGGCCATTGCCGCGAGGTGAACAATGCCATCAAACTGATGGGATTGAAATATTTTTTGAATGAGGGTTCGGTCACGAATATCACCTTCAATAAGCGTGAAGGCTTCATACTGACCGGAAGGAGCCAGTTGCGTTTCGATTTCCTTGATGTTGGCACGCTTGCGCTTGGGGTCATAATAGTCATTGAAATTATCAATGCCCACCACACGATCGCCTCGCTTCAAAAGCGTTTCAACGGTATGACTCCCAATAAATCCAGCAGCACCAGTTACCAAAACAGTCTTAGACATGCGTATTCTCCTTCTCGTTGTCACTCGTCTTGTCGTCTGCTCAACAGCGCCCGAGTATCAATAGCACAAAATATCATTTTCGGTCACATATGATTGCGGATTTCATCATTCGGCGCAACACATCCCAACGATGAACGACTTGAGGTATCAGTCGGCTATTCCAACTGCAGCCTTAAGACAGAGATCATCATCTTGACTCATCATCGTGAACTAACGGCCTCTGTCCGACAGGATCATCACATGTGTGGACTCAACTTGTGAGGTGCCAGAGTGATTGTTACAATACTTTGATGGTCGGAGTGATAAGTAATAGTACACTTGAAGTACCAGAGGTTATCGAAGACACAGGGACTGGCACGGGGGAAGACTTCGAGGCAGAAGTCATTGTGTATAATTGCAACTGTCACACCTACCAACAGGTCATTGCCTTATTTTGCCAATTCATACCAGGCATGACGCCAGACCGAGCCTTCGAACTCGCCTGGCAGATTGACCACCATGGCAGCGCCGGGGTATTTCGCGGCGATCAAAAACAAGCTGAAGACATTGCGAATCGATTAGCGGGTGGCGGATTGCGTGTCGAGGTCAGATACTGAAGAGCTCAGCGATCACACCATCATCTTTGTTTTTTTCACTTCAGGCTGGCTCTGAGTAATGTAGATGGCTCACATCGTCAAAATCTTAGGGTTTGACTATTTCTTGGCCTTAACAGGAGCCTTCTTTACCTTCGTTCCCGACTTCGATGAACTTTTTGATTTTGCTGCCTTTTTGGGAGCTGCCTTCGCGACAGACTTTTTCGCTTTTGCGTTAAGAGTCTTTGAAGCCATCGCTTTCGGTTTAGTCGGTGCCTTTTTTTCGACCGCTGGCTTAGCGGGCTTACGTTCTGCGGAGATTTTATCCTTAGGTTTTTCTACGGTCGCTTTCTTAGATTTTGCTGGTTGAGCTTTCTTGGATTTAGCGCTAGATTTCTTTTCAGAATTAAGGGGTTGCGGATCCTTCGAGAATGATGTTTTGCTTTTCTTTAGCGTCTCACCTGTATACACCTTGACTTGATAGAGTTCAAATAATTTACTGATAGCCCTTTCATCCCCTTTTCTGGCCATACCCAATAGGCGCCGGCGTTGGTTCATTTCCTCTTCTTCGGTATGAGAAGTTACTCGCCGTTCCATCCAGCGTTCCTTTCCTTTTATCGATAAATGGCATTATCTTGCCACCAAGCATCGGGATTGTACAGAAATTGACCATCACTTGTCAGTATCACCTAGTGTGCTTTTCTCACTTGACAAGCATCCGGCTCCACAAGCCCATGAAGAACGTCATGTATACGATGCGCGTGAATTTAACATAATTGACACGTTGTTGATTCATTCCACCTTACACAGCCTGAAAACGAGAGTTCTAGGCAGGTGCCCCACTCATTTAGAGACTCTCAAGTGTTGATTTGGCTTCATCGGCCCCCGGGAACGTGGCATTAAGCTTTAAGGCAGCTTCCAATGCCTTTTTAGCCTCAACTTTATTGCCCTTCTTAAATTGAGCCATGCCAAAGTGATATTGGACCTCAGGATTATCCTTGAGCTTTTCCGCCGCTTCTCCGAGCAACGAAACGGATTTTAAGTAGGCAGCCTTTTTATAATAGATCCACCCAAGGGTATCAGCGATGTGTGGCTCCTGAGGTTGTTGCTCACGAGCCGTCTGAGCATGCGAAAGTGCCACATCAAGATTACCAGCACGATCATGCTCAGCAAGTATCCACGCCAAATTGTTGGCGGCTGGAGCAAATTTTGGCTGAAGGTCTAATGTGTTAGTATAGTGCGTCTTTGCTTTTTCATAATCGCCTTGTTGCTCTGCGATCATCCCCAATATCATATGACCTGATACGAGCTTAGGATTTCTTTTAACCAGTTGTTCATATTCATTCACGGCTTCGGCGGTCCTGTCCGTCTGACGATAGAGTTCGGCTAAGTTCATATAGGAGGTTTGAACATTCGCATCGAGTTCAATGGCTTGTTTAAACGCGGTTTCCGCTTGAGCGCTGTCCTTCTCTTGCATCCACAATCTTCCCAGAAGGTTATAAAACAATGGGTTTTTTGGGGATGCGTCAATCTGTTGGAGAACACGCTCTCGAGCTTTTTTGGCCTCACCCTGGGCCAAATGAATACTCGAAAGTTGCGATAAGGCCTGAATCGAGTCAGGACTGCCTTTCAAAGCTTCTTCAAAATGCTTGATCGCTTTTGCCCATCGTTTATCATTTCCAGCGATCAGTCCTAGCTGATAATGACTTGATGATTCCTGCGGAACCTGCGCAATAACCATCTCAAAGACCTTTTTGGCCTTGGTGATTTCACCTTTTTGCAGATAAGCCGCACCAAGAATACGAACAGCCTTGAGATTTCGAGGGTTCAGACGAATGCCAGCTTGCGCCTCGTCAATCGCCTGATCATATTCTCCTGAAGCCAACCACACAGCAGCGAGCGCAGTCCGAGCCGTCACTTTGTTGGGGGCCAGCTTCACCGCTTCAGATAATTCCGTTGCTGCCTGAGAAAGGTCCTGCCTCGCTCCATAGGCAATGCCAAGATACTCGTGGGCCGCAGGAAGATTTGGATTGTCATTCACAACCTTTTGCAACAGGGAGACGGCATCATCAATATCTCCAGTTGCCATCTGGAGGCGTGCCTTGTGCACTCGACCCATTGAATCCCGCTTATCCTTCTCCAATGTCTCATTGACCAGTTCCTCTGCTAATTTCAGCTCTCCCGTGTCAAGATAATGATTTGTCAATCTCTCCCGAGCGGCAGCTGAATCAGGATTCAGTTCCATCGCGCGTTTGTAACTGGCTAAGGCATCGTCAGCCCGACTCATATAGGTATAATACTCCCCTAAGAATAGGTGAGGCTTTTCACTGTGAGGTTGCTGCGCGGCCAGCTGCTGATACGTCGCTTCCGCCTGATCATACTTTTGATAGGCTTGAAAGAAGAGCGCTAACTTTACATAAAGGCCCTCATTATTCGGGTCTAACTCAATGGCTTGGCGATACTGGGCTTCGGCCTCATCACTCTTTTGTTGAATAGCGTAAAAATCGCCCAATGCCATCACCAGTTGCGTCGAATCTGGGTGTTTGGCTAACGCATCGTGAAGTGTTTGTTCCGCGGTTGTGAAATCTTCCAACCCGACATAGGCTCGCGCCAGATCAAGATAAATCTGAACATTATCTGGGTCTAACTCAATCGATTTTTTCAGCTCGGTTATTCCTTCGTTATATTCTTTTTCACTAATCAAACTTCTCCCACGAAGAAGATGCCCCTTCGGATCTTGCGGCGAAGACGCCAACACAATCTCAGCTCGTTCACGGGCCTCTGATGGTTTCTTACCCAGTAAAAACAATTCACCTAATTTCAGCTGAGCATCTTGGTTGGATGGATCCAAATCAACAGTCTTACTGAGTTCCCCGTAGGCTGATTGCACATCCGTGATTCCACCAATCTTCAAATGACTCAATGCCAACTGATAATGTCCATTGGCATCTTTCGGATCAATTTGAATGACGTTTTTAAATTCAATCACCGCTTCTTGATATTTCTCTTCTTCACTATATGCGAGACCTCTTTTATAGTGCGTTTCCTTTTTTTCCTCTGCCGTCATCTGCGTACAGTTTCCTAACAGCAAGATGAGACAAGGAATAAAGCAGGTGACAAGCACGTGAGCCGTCCGTCTACACATCATAAAATTAATCTCCTCCGTCGATAAGTTTCTGATGTCATTCGCAGTACAGGTCGAGTGTTCACTCCGTTGAACTTCTCGGCTATGAGATAAAAGTCAGAACAGTCATAATATTCTAGCGAATCCAATGAATTTGCAGAATGTGCCTAGTCCACACACGCTCAGCACCCCATTGGCTTTGTCGGTTCAATCATTATTGAGAATCACGATGGTCACTCACTATTGTGATCATAAATGGCCTTGATGCGACGATTGCTCCATAACCTTATGCAATCTCAATGGCAACTAACGTTGTAAGCCGTTCTGTCACGAAGAGGTCTACTCAAAGTCGCCAAGACAGCGTCATAACTATAGCGAATTTAAATACGTTCCAGTGGTGTGCTGAGGCCATGAACGTAGAACGCACCACTCGTCTTATCTGTTCAACCTTTACTGAGAATTCCTCTGGTCACTCACTATTGTGATCATAAATGGCCTCAGTGGATATAATCGTTCGCAGGACTGAGCGTAACCGTTAAGCAATCTATCGAGGAGACTTTATCCTTTTGATACCACCAATCAGAGATATTCAAGTAACCCAGCGTCATGACCCACATCAAAGATTGAAAGTTCATGGAATCGGCTATAGGCCTCAAGTATCGGACGTTATTTGAAACGGTTATCAGTCATGTGAACACGTTCGAGACAGGAACATTTTTAAGCAACAACAACCGACGTATCACCCTCTCTTTAACCACACAATACCGCATTTCCCCTTGAGATGATTCGACATACAGGACACCCCTCTTCGCTTCATTGACATTATCAAGAATCCGTCGATATAGTGGCTTCGAAAGGTTTCTTCTAGGGCTGTGCATTACTCATTTTCCCTAGATTGTCTCAGCATCCAGCATCATTAGCCGTAAAAAGAAAGTCTCATTATGTCTGAACATACCGCGCCGTTTACTCCTGATCAAATCGGCTTTAGCCCAGTGCGTTTCTCAAGTTCCGGAACCTTTATTACACACAAAGATAATATGGTCGACCCCTATGCGGAAACTCGCATTGCGAAAGAGGTCCAGATTGAAGGAACGCAATTTACTCCCCAAGTCAAGGAGCTATTCCCCTGCCTTATTCTCTTGCATGACCGCTGGGGACTCACGTCGCATGTTCAGGCCTTCGCCAAGCAACTCGCCTGTGAAGGGTATGTTGTCCTAGTCCCGAATTTATATGGTCGCCTAGGAGGAATGATTACGGCAAATGATGAAGTCGCCGAATCCCTCATGAGTCGTCTCGACGAACAACTGGCGTTGAAAGATATCAATGCCTGCTGTGAATTCCTCAACACCAACATCCCCGAAGATACGAACTTAGATGTCACCAAACGAAACCTGCATGGCGTGATTGGACTTGGAATGGGAGGTGGACTGGCCATTCAATTTGCAGCACGACGAAGACGGCTGAGAGCGGTCGTGTCGTTCTCTGGTTCCATTCCTCAGAACACCAGCGAACTCGCCAAAGAAATGTACTGTCCGATTTTGTACCACGCCGTGCATCACAATGGATTTTCAGACCTTGAATCGGTCAATCAACTTCAACAGCAGGCAAAGGAAGAAGGGAAGACTGTAGAAGTTCAATCTTATCCAGACACCCCGGCAGGATTCTGGAATCAGTCAAACCCTGACACTTATCGCCCGGAGGCATCTCAACAAGCTTGGGGGACAACGGTGAAATTCCTCAATGACATATTGAGAAGTTCCTAGCCTTCCACCCGCCTCTTGTTTCAATTGTACCAGAATGGCAAGATTTGACTAGTACTTTTTCTCACCTGTGTATTTGAGACTCCCTACAGGCAGTCGTGATGCCTCGCCTTTTATTCATCAGATCGCATGTCATCATTGCAGTGCTCTGCATAGTCTGGGCTATTTCAGGCCTCGCACATGGCGAAGAATCAACCCTTCGAGAATTAAGTCAGACACACCAATCCGATTTATTGACCATTGCATCGGACAATGAGGCCCTCAATTTTTATAAAAAAAATTTGGATAAAGCACGGAATATTTCTCGTCATTATCGAAACACGTCACGCACACGCCCTGAACCTGTCATACCCCATCATCGCATCACATTAGTAGCCAATCTCCTGGCCTCACGTTTAGCTATTCACATTCAATCCGCCATACAAGAACAGAAGACCACAGATATCCGCCCATTTTCCGAGCAGCATCCAGCGGTACTCAAATGGCTCAAGAGCCAGCCAATTTCACACACCGTCACTAAAATGCTTGATTTCCAGAAGCATGTCGCCACCTACGTATTCAAGGACACCATACCATCAGACCATATTCACTCAAGCCAATTTGACAAATTTGCCACGTATGTTGATCAACACTATCCAGCACTCACTGGTCAAGGAGAATCTTGGGTTGAGATGCTCGAACACGGCAACCTTTCTGATATTTCCCAACGCTTCTCTGAGTATTGGGAACTCGAATCATCTCACGATCCTCAAGCTGATACCTCACAAGCCAATGTTGACAACTATGAACACTATTATGTCCGGACACGCTTATGGCCGGTATTCAAATCCCATCTTATCGCTCTGACCATCCAAGCTGATGCCGAGTCCATACAATTCGCCAAACAATCCATGACTCAGATCACAAAAGAAGAGAAGGCCCACATACTCACTAAGAACCGAGCAAGACTTTGTGGCACATGGCATTGGACGGTGCATAATCACCAAAATCATGCTGACCATAAAATGACCGTGTTCTTTGGCGATCCTGCGAAGTCTCCCACCAAACAACCTCAACCAGCTGAAATGAAAATCAATGGAGAAACCGTGTATCTCCTGTGGAAATTCCCTAAAGGATTTCAAGAAGATAGTCTTCTCTTGAGTCAAGATGATAAGCGACTGGAGGGAACGTTTCACAACACCCTAGGCCCCCATGGCAGCATTTCCGGCAAGCGTCTGTCTTTCTGCGAACCAAAACCACTCTCCCGGCATTGAATCGTATTCGTTAACAGAAAAATCGGGTATACTACAAAGTAGAGGAGGAGAACATGGCCTTGGTCTCCCCAGAGGTACTCGAAACATCAATCCAAGACATCGGTCGTACCCTGCACGATCGCTCTCGCCGGTTTACCCTCAACATTTTTCACCACCGACGAATCATTAATCTCCTTTTGGATTGGGGGACGAGGGATGAAGAATTAAAGGTCCAACTCTTTCGCTTTGTCGATGTTCTTCCAACACTTGAGACCGATCAACAGTTCATTCAAGTCTTTAAGGAATATTTTCAAGATCTGGCCGTTCTCCCCTCACCCGTTCGCCGGCTGATACATGAGACACCCGCGAATTCGTTACGTGCCCGCATCGGCACACGATTCCTTCGACGACAATTCCTCAAAGCAGCCGAAACCTTTATGGCTGGACATTCTGCAGAAGACGCCAAAGCTACGCTCTCTCATCTTTGGAAATCCGGATGCGGGTATTCCGTTGACTTATTAGGTGAAGCGACGGTCAGTGAAGCGGAAGCTGATCACTATCGAGATCGTTGCCTAGCGACCCTCCGATTTCTTAACGAGGAAACACAAGGATGGGAAAGCCAACCCAGACTTGAAAAGGATCATATTGGCCCTCTTCCCCGTGTTCAACTATCGCTGAAGGTTTCGGCACTCTACTCTCAACTCGACCCGATTGATCCAGAAGGAAGCTATGAAGGCGTTGCCCAACGTCTTCGTCCCATACTCGACCTTGCAACCGATCTTCCTGCTGCAATCACCTTTGATATGGAACAAGCCGAACTCAAAGATCTGACGATCAAGATCTTCACACGTATCCTCTCAGAATCCTCCTATTCATCGTATCCGTATGCTGCCATTGCCCTACAGGCCTATCTCAAAGAGACGGCCCAAGATTTAGAAGACCTCTTGATTTGGGTTCGAAAGCGAGGAACCCCCATTGGCATTCGACTCGTCAAAGGAGCCTATTGGGACTCGGAAACCGTGCAATATCAACAACGACGATGGCCCATTCCAGTATTTTTGAATAAAGCCGAAACCGACATCAATTTTGAATCCCTCTCTCAGGTCTTACTGAAAAACCTGGATGTGCTCAGACCAGCATTTGGAACACACAATCTTCGAACCTTGGCCCACACGCAAGCTCTGGTTGAAACCCTTCACCTTCCACAAGAGGCTTGTGAGTATCAAATGTTATTTGGGATGACGGATGGGCTTCAGGAAGCCGCTATTGACGCAGGATTTCGGATGCGAGTCTATACACCAGTAGGAGAACTTATTCCCGGTATGGCTTACCTTGTTCGTCGTTTACTAGAAAACACCGCGAATGAAGGGTTTATCCATCAACATCACGCGACCAACACGTCAATCGAAGGACTCTTAGCTCCGCCACAAGTTCAGGACTCTTCACCTTCCCCACAATCTCAACATCCGCAAGCATCTCACGTATCTACAGACCGTCAAGATTTCCAGAATGAACCTCTGACGGATTTTTCTCAACAAGACTTACATGTTCCGATTAAACAAGCCCTCACACATATACGCCAACAACTTGGGAAGGCATGGGTCTATCCAGTTCCAACAGGCGTGACTCCTTCAGGACCTGAACTTTTGACGGTGAACCCTAGTCAACCCGAAGAGATTATTGCAAGGTTCCAAAGCCTGAGACCGCACGATATTCACATCATGATCGAATCGGCTAAGGCAGCCATGAACATGTGGCGTCTGACACCTGTATCAGCACGAATCGAGATACTGTTCAACACGGCTTCGTTGATGAGAGCGAGGCGTTCGGAATTGATTGCATGGGAAATCTTTGAAACCGGAAAACCCTGGCGAGAAGCTGATGCTGACGTCGCAGAAGCCATCGATTTTCTCGAATTCTATGGACGAGACATGCGCAGAATTGTGAAATTACCTTCCCTCCGGTCTGAACCCGGGGAATATAATCAACTTCACCATCGGCCCAGAGGAATCGCAGCCATTATTGCTCCATGGAATTTTTCGTTAGCCATTCCAACCGGCATGGTCTCAGCAGCGTTAGTCACGGGAAATATCGTGCTCTTTAAACCGTCGGAACGTTCAACCATGGTTGGCTATCAACTATACAATCTCTTCCGTGAGGCTGGCATTCCAGAGCATGTCCTGCATTTCCTTCCCGGAGGGCCCGAGCTTGGGCAGGCGCTCGTCAGTCATCCCGACGTGCATCTTATCGCCTTTACCGGATCAAAAGAGGTAGGAATTCAAATCATGTCTTCGGCATCACACATCGTTGCGGGACAACAACATCTCAAACATGTCATTGCTGAAATGGGGGGAAAGAACGCCATCATCGTTGATGAGACAGCTGATCTGGATCAAGCCGTCACAGGAATCTTAGACAGCGCAACCGGGTATCAAGGCCAAAAATGTTCAGCCTGCTCGCGCCTCATTGTCTTAGATTCAATCCACGACACACTTGTCGATCGATTGAAACAGGCTGCCCTCAGCCTTCAAATTGGTTCCCCCGAACATCCGCATCATCGTATGGGGCCACTCATTGATGCACGCGCACTTGAGCGGGTTCGTCACTTCATTGCCATTGGAAAGAAAGAAGGCCGGTGCATTCTTGATTTGCCGGTCACTGGCCCTGGGTTTTTTCAAGGTCCAGCAATTTTCACAGAGATAGAGCCTCACCATCGCCTGGCTCAAGAAGAAATATTTGGACCTGTCTTAGCCATCATGAATGCCAAAAACTTCCTCCAGGCCTTAGACCTTGCCAATGGGACACCCTATGCCCTCACGGGTGGCGTCTATTCCAGAAGTCCCGCCAATATTCAACGTGCGTGTGATACATTTGATGTGGGAAATTTGTACATTAATCGCCCAATATCCGGAGCACTCGTCGGACGCCAGCCGTTTGGAGGGCATCGTATGTCTGGAATCGGAATGAAGGCCGGAGGGGAAAATTATTTATTGCAATTTATGATCGAACGGGTGATGAGTGAGAATACCCTTCGACGGGGATTTGCCCCCTCGCCTTGAAAGACGCTTCCCTTGAATCGTCGCTTTCTCAAGCTCCTCTGTCACTTCAATCATTCGATCACTTTCTGACTGTAATGATGGAATGGTCTGCCGTTCCTCATATTTTAGCAGTCCAATACCCCGACCAAACCACGCCGTCATCGTATCGGTCCCGTTAACAATTTGTTGCAATCGAGACATATGCACACGCATCGTCATGTGGGCTTCGACACGAATGGCTTCATGATAAGTCCCAAGAGGAACCGTGACTGTCTCTTTTGCTAACACCGACACTCTTGCCTGCACATCAACTTTTTCTGTTTGGCCGTCACGGTCCAAGTCTAATCCCAAGTCCAGCCCTTGACGGTCAAGCTGTTGAAAGGCGCTTGGAACCTCCAGGGGAAATCGCATAATTTGATACGGGATTAATTGCTTTTCAAGCACCGTTCCTGGCTTAGAACCAAAATATCGAATACCGGCTTCATCTCGGCGGTAGTAACTATCTGAAGCCCCCTGATCCCCAGGATTGGTATCGTGAAACACCGTAAGCTCCATTCCATCTTTTTTCTCGATTCCCGTAACAGCTGACACATTGGTAAAAGACTTTTTGGCAATCTGCACCATCACACCTTCAACAAACCGACCACGATAGTGCCACTCATTACCCTTGTCATCTGGAAAATATTCCTCGATATTCTCAACGATCTCGCTTGAAGGACCAGCCAAACTGAAAACAGGCCATCCGAAAACCAGACTCCACACGAAAAGCAGACTGACAGAGAAGGTCGAAGGTTTCGTAATTTTCTTTGCCAACACATCCTCCTTGATCTATGATGAATTTCCTAGGGCACAGTATCATAGACTGATTTATCGCAGCAAGAAACAGCATAGGTTCAACTAAGTGGCTTTTCATGCGTCAAGATGGACAATCCCTCTCGCTTTAATTAAGGAATTTAACAAATCAACAAATTGACTCCCCTCCCCACAGACCTTGTCCACCCTTCACGTCAACAAACCGTTTTTGTTGCTGGCGGATCCGGAATTATCGGTCAGGCCATTTGTCGCTACTTTGGAGATCGACAATGGCATGTCGGTATTCATTATTACCGAAATCACGAATCAGCAAATAACACGGCGCAACATATTCACGATGTTGGGGGAACAGCGGAACTGTACCAAGCCAATATCCAGGATTACAGCCAATGTGAGGCAATGCTTCAAACCTTTCACGAACAGTCTCATCAATGCAATGTGTTAATCTGGGCCATTGGAGTCTCAGAGAGTCAGTTACTTGCTCGCACAACACCGGAGTCTTGGACCACCCACATCACGACAAACCTAACGGGATGCTTTCAATTCCTGAAAGCGTCCGCAGCAATTTTTGAACGACAACACCATGGTTCGGTTATCCTAATCGGTTCACTCTCTGGGATATTGGGAACTGTTGGGCAAGCGGCCTATGCTGCGTCGAAATCCGGGCTCATTGGATTAATGAAGAGCGTCGCAAAAGAATGGGCTCCCTGGCATATTCGAGTCAATGCCATTTTCCCAGGTTGGCATGCGTCACCACTTTCAAGAGCAGCATATTCTCCAGAGAAAAATTTTGACAATCATCTTCTCAAGAACACACCTGCGACAACAGATGTCGCCAAAGCCGTCTTTGAGTTAGCGCTCATGGAAAGCATGTCTGGACAAATCTGGAATCTCGATAGCCGAATTTGGTAATCATTCAACAATGATCGAAAAGTACTTAACCTCTCGCGACAGAAATATCTCCTAAGCTATGGGCACCGGAATCTTCATAACAGGAACAGATACTGGGGTTGGCAAGACCGCCATGACTGCCGCACTCGCACGATGCGTTCAAGCTCAGGGAATAAAAGTTGGTGTTATGAAACCAATTGAAACCGGAGTTAACCTCACAAATACGACAAACACCGATACTCATCGACTTCGCACGATCATCGAACCAGCTCAAATGTTTGAGTCGGTATGTCAGTATCACTTTCCCGATCCCCTTGCTCCACTCGCTGCCGCAAATCGACAAGCTCGCAACATAGATCTTCAGTCTATACAATCAACATATAAAAAATTAATTGAACAATATGAGTATATATTTATAGAAGGTGTCGGCGGGGTCCTAGTTCCTCTCACGAAGAACCTACAAGTGCGGGATCTCATAAAATTGCTACAGGTCCCCTGTATTGTCGTGGGACGGGCAACGTTAGGAGCGGTCAATCATCTCCTTCTGACGCTTGAGGCATTAAAGACTCAAGAAATTCAAGTTTTAGCGATCGCCTTAAACCATTGCCAACAACCAGATCAGTCAGAGGTCAAGGCGTTGCAGATTCAATCGACAGTCGAGATCATTCGAACGCGAAGTGGTGTTCCGGTGTATGGACCTATTGTATTTGAAAAGACCTTCAGCGCAGGATGGCGGGAAGGGGTCGACAGTCTACAGCAAGACACATCGATTCAAAATCTGGCTCATTTCATCACTCAAAAGCAGCGATAAACGGTTGAACGGCGGACTCGATATCTGTTGCTTTTACTATAGCTGAAGCCACCGCGACACCATCAGCACCTGCAGCGATCAGGTCCGGCACGACTTGCGATGTGATCCCGCCAATGGCAAAAATCGGAAGTGTGGTGAATGATCTTACGCGTTGAAGTCCCTCAAGTCCGACCAGTGGTTCATGATCTTTTTTCGTGGTCGTTCCGTAGATCGGACCAAACCCGAGATAATCAGCGCCCCCCTCAATGGCTATCTTTACTTCTTCCTCTTGATGAGTTGAGATGCCAATCAGACAATCGGAACCCATCAACTCGCGAGCCGCGTCTAATGGCAAATCCGACTGCCCCAAATGCACACCATCAGCCTCAACAGATTTTGCCAAATCACATCGGTCATTCACAATAAACGTCATGCCCATTTTACCGGCAAGATCACGCAACACCATCGCCTGCTGATACATCTCGTTCAACGATCCATGTTTATCTCGATACTGAATGAGTTGCACACCCGCCTCACCAGCCTGCTTCAGCACGTCAGCCAATAAACGTGTCGACGACAAACTTTGATCTAAAATAAGATAGAGTCCTCTCAGGGGAGTGCGGATTGGAGAAGTCGGCATAGAAACGTGGTTACGAAACAGGACGCGAGGTCATCATTCGATCTAAGAACCGCGTTGACACCTGGCCTTTTTGAAAGTCTGGATGGTCAAGCACACGTCGATGTAGAGGAATTGTCGTCTTGACACCTTCAATAATGAATTCATCAAGCGCCCGTCTCGTCCTTGCAAGGGCTTCTTCACGATCACGTCCATACCCGATTAACTTCGCGACAAGTGAATCATAATATGGGTGAACGACTCCTAAGGTCTCCATAGCAGAGTCAACTCGAATTCCCGGTCCTCCTGGTGCATGATACCGTGAAACGATTCCAGGACTTGGGGTAAAACGATCAGGACATTCCGCATTCACACGACATTCAATGGCATGACCGGTCACACGAATGTCTCGCTGACTACATGACAATTGAAGACCGGCGGCAATTCGAATCTGCTCTTTGATGAGATCAATACCGGTAATCATTTCGGTCACTGGATGTTCGACTTGAATCCGTGTATTCACTTCCATAAAGTAAAATTTTCCATCACGATCAAGTAAAAACTCAACGGTCCCTGCATTATGATAATTCACGGATTTCATGACCTGGATCGCGACACGACCCATTTCCTTCCGCAACTGATCATCCATACCCGGGGACGGAGACTCTTCAATTAACTTTTGATAACGTCGTTGGACAGAACAGTCTCGTTCATTCAGATGGACAATATGACCATGATGGTCAGCCAACACTTGGATTTCAATATGACGCGGATCTTGAAAGAATCGTTCAAGATAGACACCCCCATGACCAAATGACGACTCGGCTTCGCCTTGTGCCGCCTGCACCGCTGGCAATAAATCCTCCTCTTTCGTCACCACTCGCATCCCACGTCCTCCACCACCTGAAGACGCTTTCACAATGACCGGGTATCCAATTTTTTTAGCAATCTTCTGACAGTCCTGGTCTGGATCAATTTCACCATCACTTCCTGGAAGAACGGGAATACCAGCCTGCTTCAGTTGTTGACGGGCTTTGGACTTATCACCGAGGAGCGCAATATGCTCTGAGGAGGGTCCAATGAAGGTCAAGCCAATTGATTCACACACTTCGGCAAAGTGCGCATTCTCGGCTAAAAAACCATAGCCGGGATGAATAGCATCCACGCCCGTGACTTCTGCCGCACTCAATACATTGGGGATATTTCGATAACTCAGGGTCCCATCGGCCGGACCAATGCAAATATGCTCATCGGCTTGTCGTACAGGTAATGAATCGGCATCGACATCCGAATAGACCACAACAGTTCGAATCCCAAGCTCACGACAGGCCCGAATGATACGAAGGGCAATTTCCCCACGATTTGCCACGAGAATTTTCTTAAACACGATTCATCCTCTAACCTTCGAAAGTACGTGTAGCTGTATCGGGAAATTTCATACAATAGATTCCCTCATCGTCACAGCACCGTGTCCCATTCTTCATCCGAGCATACCGTAACATATCTAAGTCACTTCGATCGACTTAATAGAGAGGCTCTATCTGTCCCCTCATGGTCAGGACATGAACAAGCATCTGACTCATTGGCAATGATGTACGAAGTGATGCGAAAGTGAGAGGACACTTAAACTGAGGACATGCAGGCTGGATCCGCTATTCGTCAACAAAACCAAAGCGCAGCATGCTAACATTTCCTACAGCCAAAACGATCAAACAGCAATCGGGTCAATAAGAAACAAGGTTTGCCCATACTCAACAGGCGTTGTACTTTCGACTAACACTTTCATGATCTTTCCATCCGTTTCAGCTTCAATCTCATTCATGAGTTTCATCGCTTCAACGATACAGAGCACTTGCCCTTTTTTTACATAATCCCCTTCTTCGACATAGGCATCGGCATCAGGAGACGGCGAGCGATAAAACGTTCCGACAATTGGTGATGTCACCGCCATAAATTTCCCCTGATCTGCGGCTTTGACATGATGGGAAAATGGCTCAGATACCGCAATGTCAACTGACGGCTCGGCCGGCTCGGCAGAAGCCATGGAGACAAGCGGAGTCGGCTCTCGTCTCACACGAATCCGTACACCTTTTTTTTCAATTTCTAATTCAGTCAGTTGGTGCTGATTCAAAAGGTTAATGAGCGATTCAATTTCTTCTCGCTGCGTGTCACTCATATGTCAACATCACCATTGTTAGGATACAAAAACCCCGATCATTTCATACCAGAACGAGCAAGAGATACTTTATGCCAATCCCTGCCTTATCGTACACGCTCCACATATTCTCGTGTTCGCGTGTCAACTTTAATAACTTCACCGGCTTCAAGATAAAGTGGGACTTTAATCACGGCTCCGGTTTCGACAACAGCAGGCTTGGTTCCACCGGAAGCGGTATCCCCACGAATACCGGGATCGGCTTCGACAACTTTCAATTCCAAGAAAATTGGCAACTCAACTGAAATCGGTTCGTCATGATAGAGAAAAATTTTCACATTCGTATTTTCTTTGAGAAGATCCGTATTCTCTCCGAGTTGGGACTTTTGATAGCTGAACTGTTCATAGCTCGACGTATCCATAAAAGAATACTCTTCACCACCACAATATAAAAACTGCATTTCTCGCTCTTCAAGATTAGGTTCTTGAAACTTTTCACCGGAACGGAATGTTCGATCAATGACATTACCTGTTCGATAGGCTTTGAGTTTGGTCCTGACAAATGCTCCGCCCTTTCCGGGCTTCACATGTTGAAACTCAACAATGTAGTAGGGAACTCCATCAATTTCTAATCGAGTACCACTTCGAAATTCAGACGTTGAAATCACGATCGCATGGCTCCTCTATCAAGATGTTTGATTTCTTTTTTTTCATCAGGACTTTTCATTCGCAAATAATCTATGGCCGCCTGAACGCCGAGAAGATAACTGGTCGCTGCAAATCCAGATATTTGCCCAAGAGCCACCGGAGCAATCAATGAGCGTTTTCGGAATGGTTCTCGCCGGTGGATATTCGATAAATGCACTTCCACGGCCGGAATCCCCACTGCCACGATGGCATCTCGTATGGCAATACTCGTGTGCGTATAGGCTGCCGGGTTGATCACCAGGGCCTGAAACTGTCCATGAGTTTCTTGAATCCATGTCACTAACTCCCCCTCATGATTTGACTGCCGGGCTTCGACATGGACGCCTTCTCGCCGTGCCAATTGGCCAATGGCCATATTCACTTCATTTAATGTTTGCACACCATAAATCGACTTTTCACGCGTACCAAGCAAATTTAAATTTGGCCCATGTAGCACAAGGATTCGAAACATGGAGTGTATCCTCAGTACGCTGATTTAAGGGATTGCAATACCACGCACATATGCTCGCGTAGTTCATCACACAATGGCAGGGACGGGATGGATTCTAGCAGGCATCTCCTAAGGGGTCAACGCGGGAATACCATCAGAAAGCAAGGTGGCCGACTCAGTTACTCAATATTATTCTCCCAAGATGAAGCGGAAATTGCGGCAGCTTTCTCTTGAAGCACATGTCGAAGCGTGAGCATGCCTAACGTATCTCGAGCGCAATAGTCTCGTAACTCTGAAGCCATACGTGAACGCTCGATGAGATCCGGCTCCTCAAAAGCCATTTGACGATACACGACTGAAGCCATCGCTCCATTTTGTACTGAAAGATCACCATAGGCCATATGTGGAACCAGGGCAGGCAACACCGCCTTGATCGATAATGACCCATGAAAGTTCGGATGATAATAATGCTGCTGGATAATCGCAAAGAGATCCCACAAACGCTCAACAATCTTGAGTAGATCATCTTTCAACAACGGAAAGGCTTCGGCCAATGACAGCAGGATATGGCGCTCATTTTCGGAATAGACGCAAATGGTCCCCGTGTCCCCCACAGTCGCAATAATACTCTTCGCAACCTCCTCCCGAGGGTCCTTTGGTTCAGTACACAGATAGGCATCATGCAGAACGCTTCCATTTTCATGTTCAATGTGATTCGACCACTGAATGGGAATAGGACGATAGGGACGTGTGCCAGGGTAAGGCGGAATCGCCGGCATAAACATTTCAAAGTCGAGATGATGAACGGGATAGACCACCGACTGCATGATGTTTGAAAATTCCGGAGATATCCACTCCACATGGTCTTTCATCCGTTGTTGAAGAACCGTGAGATTAAATCCGGCTGGAATTTCATCAATGGTCTCAATACCCTGAGCTTCAAGATCTTTGAAGGTTTGCCGGCTTCCAGGTAGATGATAGATCCAACGATCTGGTTTCTCTTTTGTACAATTCGCCCAGAACGGACAGGCATAGGGGGTATGACAATGACCATCTGGAGCAATAGAGGGAGGGAATGGTGCACGCAATATCTGCCGCATTTCCTCTAATTGCTTATGAACGTTCGCTGCTCGCTCCATTACCACCTCGGTCAAGTCTTCGATTATAAATAACGCCTCTAAGTCCAGAGGTCCACCTTCATACACATAACGCGTATTCAGATGCATTAAGCCAAAGCCGACCAATTGAATGCCTGCTCCAAGAAGGACTTCGGCCTGAACGGCTAAATCATGAATATGAATGGGTTTGACTTTCGCCGTCGATTTTACTTCAATGAGTTTCCAGGTATCATGTTCTACACGTTCCAAAATATCAGCACGGACCAGCGTTCCCTGCCATTCAAATGCTCCTTCAAAAATGACCGAAGTCGTTTGATCCTCAACCAGTTCTGTGGTTCGACGTAAGGCCGCACTTGTCTGTCGATATGTTTCTGTGACAAGAATGCCATGAGGAAACCGGCGTCGGGCAATTTCCCCAATCTCCGTCCCCATGTTCATGATCGCTTGACGTTCAGGATCAATCTCACCAGCCAATTCTGGAGTATGCACTTCATAGTACAATCGTTTTGTACACTGAAGACCTGACAAAAACTTACTTTTTGATAACCGAATGGGCAACGAAAACGTCACAAGGTTTATCCTGTTCTCAATATCTGAACAACAATCTCAATCGTCTTGCCAAAGACAAGTCGTGCTCTATACGATCTGAAGGCAGGTACATGTTTGATGACAACATTTTCTAAACATCCACAGTCGCCTTGATTACAAAAGACAAGGCGAAACGTCCCACGAGTTGGCCGATTTGATTTCGACCATTTTAGACTCGGCCTTCTCTATCCCTGGAACCACTATTCGTATCGGCCTCGACCCGTTATTAGGCTTGATACCCGGAATTGGAGATTGTCTCTCAAATCTTATCGGATCATCACTTCTCTTTTTGGCTTCTCGCTCAGACGTACCAGGCATTGTTATATTCCGTATAGCCTTCAACATTTTTTCTCAATATGGTCATTGGAGCTATTCCCATGATTGGAGACCTGTTTTCCATATGGTTTAAAAATTTGGTATCTTCTGACTCATGAGAATTATTTGGGAATCTTTGGCGTAAGTCGTTGAGTCTCTGCCTTTTCTCCTCATAATCATCACCCCTGACAAGAAGACTTTGCCAGCCAAACCCTCAAGAACACCAATATTTCTCTCAAATCGTCCCCCCCGGGCATTCTATGTATATTCTGTTCATAACTAGTAAATTTAAAGGAAAATCATTCATGACCTTCAATCAGAGGTGAAAATCGCCTTCACGTTATACAGTAAATAATTCGTAAGGGATTGGCATAACCTCACGAAAAATTGGCAACTATACTATTTGCATCTCTCGCGTTACTGTCATAACAACCTTGCAGGATAGCAAGAAGATAAGGATTTTCACTATCCACAAAAACTGGGGAAAAACTCTTCATAATCCTGTTCATAACTCCTTTGCATACTCTTAGAAAGCTTAATCCAGCAAATTGCCTATTTTTAAGGCAACTTTCAAAAACTATAGAGTTGTCCCACGAGTGATACACTTCGTTAGCACTTTTTTGAAACATTTCTACGACAACTGTAGAGCAAGGGTATCGATAAACTGACGTCCAAGTGATGTCACTTTCAAATACTGATGGTCAACTGACAACAAACCATCTTCGATTAAACGATCAACCGTTGATTGCCACAATTGATCATTCTCGAATATCGTTAACTCGTGAATGGGGACTCCTTTGTTCAAGCGTAACCCAAAAATCACTCGTTCTCGCGCCACATCCTTTACCGACAACGCATCAAGAAAGTCTACAGGCAAGTCTTGTGTCTGTAATGAATGTGAATAGGTAGAGAGATCTGAAATGTTTCCAAATCTCATACCACAAACATAGGATTGAGCACTGGGCCCTAAGCCGAGATAGTCCAATCCAGACCAATATCGAAGATTATGTTGACACTCCCATCCTGCCTTTGCAAAATTCGAAACTTCATACTGGTAATATCCTGCGGACTCCAAGCAGGTGACGGCCTGCTCATGCATCGCCGTTTCTAACTCAACGTCACGGCTCCCCAATTTCCCCTCACGAACATCTCGATGAAACTTCGTTCCTTCTTCGATCGTTAACGCATAGCACGACAGGTGAGTCGGAAAAAGTTCGAGGACTTTTTCCAATGAATATTGCCATGTTTCGAGCGTTTGCCCAGGTAGTCCATACATGACATCAAGACTCACATTTGTAAACCCGCTATCTTTCACATCTGCCATAGCACGACTTACCGTCTCCATCTGCCCTAACCGACCTAACTGTTGCCATTCAGATTCTTCCAGCGATTGCACGCCTAAACTTAATCGGGTCACTCCAGCATCATGCAACGCTTGAAGACTCGACCGACTGACCGTCTCAGGATCAGCCTCAATGGTGATTTCAGCCGCAGGATCGACCGTAAAATGTTGATGGATGAGATCAAGAATAGAAGCAAGCTGGACTGACTCGAGGGATGTGGGTGTTCCTCCACCAAAGTAGATGGTCGAAATTGGAAAACGATGACAGGTCTCGCTTTGCGAATACAATGAAATTTCTTGTGCTAATGCGGATAAAAAGTCTTGAATGCGGTTTTCCCGATGAGACGTAAGATAAAAGGCGCAAAAGTGACAGCGCTTCTGACAAAAAGGTATATGAACATACAATCCGAGGTCACGGGCCTTAAAGTCCATATGTATTCGTTGACATAACGTGTCCCAGATAGGTTCCATGCGGCTCATATCTTTTGACTTCTTCTCATAAAACCCTACAGGTCAAGGCACATTGGTTCTATACAAACTAGACACATCTGGTGACTCGCATTGAACATATATTCGTCACTTCTCACTGATCTTGTTTCTGACTTTTGAAAAATTGCTCTCGATAAATCGGGCAGGAGCCTTTCTCACGTACAATTTTGGTCACTTCCTTCACCATGGTTTTATGGCCACAAACATACACCGCAAGATCTTCGACGGACGAAAGATTCGCAACCAACGCAGTGACGCGACCCGTCTCCCCCTTCCAGCTCGATTGCGCACGTGAGAGTGTCGTGACAAAAGAAAAACACGCATGCGTATCAGCCAACGCTTGCAATTCTTCTTGATAGTAGACATCCCGCTCACTCCGAAGCCCCCAAAATAATGTAATCAAGTGTGATGGTGTTGCTTCAAAGAGTGTATGTAACATAGACAAAAATGGGGCGATACCGGTGCCTGTCGCCACAAAAAGCCTATTGCGACTCTCAGCACGATTGAGATGAAAGGAACCATGCGGCCCTTGAAATCGAACCATCGCACCTTCTGATAGTTCAAATAAGTAGGTAGAACCAATTCCTTGATCGGCCAGACTGAGAAGAAGGGTTAATCGTGTGGATTGAATGGGAGATGAGGCAAGGGAATAGTATCTCACAGGTGGCGTTTGGGTGTTAGACGACTCGATTTCTATCGCAATGGCTTGGCCTGGGAGAAAATTAAGTTTACCGGAACTCGGTTCGACGATACTGAGCGTTAATTCACGAATATTAGGAGCTAAATCCCGAATTTTTTCAATGCGAGCCGTATATCTCGAGGGCTTCATAGCTGAAGAATGTAGTAGATTCTGTGAGTCGATAACAACCTCCGTTCCTTGTGACACACTAAGATAAAACACCGTGACAGGCCATGCGTCTCATTCGCATCTGATGTGTTTCTCTTTGAGAAACCTGATATACTTCCACTGAATTCAAAAAAGGTCTGCTTGGGCCAGCTTGACAAACTCAGCGTCATAACGACTTTGAATATTAGAATTTAATTAAATCGGTTATAGCATGTCTGAGGCTTTATGAACCCTCTATCCATCACGAGAAATATATGAAAGAGAAAATTAAAAAATCTGATGACGAATGGAAGCAAAATCTCACACCAGAACAGTTTCATGTGACGAGGCAACATGGAACAGAACCTGCATTTACCGGACAATTCTATAATCATAAGGATGCGGGGCTCTATCAATGTGTCTGCTGTGGAAGTCCGTTATTTCGATCAGAGCATAAGTTTGACTCCGGAACCGGGTGGCCAAGCTTTACCATGCCGGTTGAACCAGAAGCCATTGAGGCAGAGCATGATCACACGTATGGAATGACAAGAACCGAGGTCCTTTGTGCCACTTGCGATGCACATTTAGGTCATGTCTTTGACGATGGCCCTCTCCCTACAGGACAACGTTATTGCATCAACTCTGCATCACTGCGTTTCAAAGAAGAGAGTCCATAGACATGGCTAGACCGGAAGTCCTCTTTACGGACAGCTGTATGATCGGGTCATCTCAATGATTGACAGTGAGAATGACCTTGTCGAAATTAGTGTTAGCTATCGGTATGCTCAGGAACATCAGTGGGTCATTCAAGGTATTACAGGCTTTCTTTCAGCCTATTATATGGAAAAACCTGGCTTTCAAATTCGACGGCACTACGACCAATTAGAAACAGGCGTTCATATTTGGCTTTGCGAGATCCCGGCAGGCACTAGCGTCCCCCGTCTGCTTAGACGTCTTCAAGCTGACATTCCTCCGTCACAAATTATCGAATGTCCTCCTCAAACAACAGAACAACTTCGTTACCTCATCGATGCGAAAAGTGAGAACACTCCCTAAGCGCTCACAGTCGTGGAGCTGACAAATTAATTCTAGCTAGACCTGCCAAATCTAAAAGAAACGCATAAATCGTTGCTGATTCTTTATACCGTTTAAACCGTCCAGACGCTCCGCCATGACCGGCATCCATATTGGTCTTGAGAATAAGACGATTGGAATCCGTTTTGAGTGTCCGTAATTTCGCAACCCATTTCGCTGGCTCCCAGTACTGCACTTGCGAATCATGAAGACCTGTCGTGATCAAGATATGCGGATACGATTTGGCTTCCACATTGTCATAGGGGGAATAGGACAACATGTAGTCAAAATATTCTTTTTGATGAGGATTTCCCCATTCATCATACTCCCCGGTCGTGAGGGGAATCGTGTCATCAAGCATGGTCGTCACCACATCCACAAATGGAACTTGCGCGATGACACCGGTAAACACGTCAGGCCGTAAATTGGTGACCGTTCCAATAAGAAGCCCACCGGCACTTCCACCCATGGCAAATAACTTTTCTGGATTCGCATACCGTTGATCTCGTAAATACTCGGCACAAGCAATGAAATCTGTGAAGGTATTCATTTTTTTCAGCAATTTGCCATCTTCATACCAGACACGCCCCAATTCCTCGCCTCCCCGAATATGGGCAATGGCGTACACGAATCCTCGATCTAACAAACTCAGACGGGCTGAACTAAACGTGGCATCCATACTGGATCCATAGGCCCCATACCCATATAACAGCAACGGCGCATTCCCATCAGCCACAAACCCTTTCCGATAGACCAGAGAAATGGGAATAGACGTTCCATCCCTCCCTTGAGCATGAAGACGCTCAGTGTGATACTGCGATACATCAAAGTCACCTAAGACTTCTTCACGCTTCAAGAGAACCTTACGTCTCGTCTCCATATGGTAATCATAAATCGTCATCGGCGTCGTCATGGAGGTATAGCCGAACCGCAGCACGGAAGTCTCTAACTCATAGTTATCACCAAAGGTGACGTAATAGGCCGCCTCTCCAAAATCAATTTCAAATTCTTCATCACCCTCCCATGGGATAACTCGGAGATGAATGAGGCCTTGATTCCGTTCTTCCACCACGAGGAACTGTTGGAAGAGTTCGATTCCTTCGAGTAACACATCCTCGCGATGCGGGATCAATTCTTTCCAATATTCTTTTTGCGGTTGATTAACCGGCGTCACCATCAGGCGAAAATTCTTGGCCTGATCGTTTGTTCGAATATAAAACTGTCCGTTGTAATGCTCAACGTCATATTCGTGTCCGCGTTCACGTGGTTGTAGGATTTGAAATTCACCAGAAGGATGGTTCGCATCAAGGAATTGGTATTCACTGGAAATCGTCTGATGCGAAGCAACCATCAGAAAGTGTTTCGATTTGGTTTTAAAGACATAGGTCGAGAATGTTTCATCCTTCTCTTCAAATACTAGCTCATCTTTCTCAATATCAGTGCCAAGGACATGTCGCCAAATCTGATAGGCCCTAAGCGTTTCTGGGTCTTGTTTGCTGTAAAACAAGGTCCGATTATCATTGGCCCAATCCATATTTCCAGTTGTCTCAGGAATCATATCGTGAATAATTTCACCGGTAACCAAATTCTTGATGTGGACCGTGTAAATTCGTCGACCCTGTGTATCGACGGCATAGGCAAGAAGATCCTGCTCAGAACTGATCATCCAATTCCCCAGCGAAAAAAACTCGCATCCTCGAGCGAGAACATTGGCGTCAAGCATAATTTCCTCAGGATGTTCCAAGGATTGGTATTTCCTACAATAGATGCCATATTCACGTTCAGGCTCATACCGGACATAATAGTAATAGTCGCCATGTTTAAACGGCACCGATAAATCTGTCTGCTTGATTCGACCTGTAATTTCTTGAAACAAGGTGTCTTCTAAAGTCTTCGTATGAGCCATGACCTTGTCGGCATATTCGTTTTCTGCAGTCAGATACTCAAGAACATCTGGATTCTCTCTGTCACGAAGCCAGTAATACTCATCAACGCGTAATTGTCCATGCGCTTTCAGTTCAAAAGGAACCTTCTTCGCCTTTGGCGGTTCAATGGACAAAATCGTGGTCTTCTTATTCATTCTTCAAATTCCTTATTCGAATGATGATCGCTCAGTACAGTGCCTTACTCATCTCTCTCGATCAAAGACGATCGACGTTTTTTTGTTCGTCCTTGGTGTTTTTTTTGGTCAAGTCTGCGTTCTTTGACGGATTTCGATATCCGCGTTGGGACACGAAATCGTTTCGGCAATAATGCCCCACGCAAATGATCCACGAAACGATCAATCAACTCCGCCCGGTTCATGGATTGCATTCGATGTTTTTGGCAATCCAAACGAAACACGCCATCGACAGTAATTCTGGTCGCCAGCAAAGAACAGATTTTCGCTCTCTGCGTGGCCGTAAGATTCGGACTCTTCTGAATATCAAAATGCAGCGTCAACCGACTATTCACTTTGTTTACATGCTGCCCACCGGGGCCACGACTCCGAGAAGCCGTAAAGACTAACTCCCGTTCTGGAATTGATAGGTGGTCGTTGATAAAAAGATCCATCAATTGTCTCACGATCTAGAAATGGGGTCTTGACTCCATGCCGCAAAGTCTACTTTCACCAAAAAGCTCAATATTCAATGACTCGCATGATCAGTGAAACGGGCATCCTGATAGAGAATGGAAAGAATGGAGTAGAAAAGATCACGTCACCACATCACCTTCGACAACGATATGATGAGTTGTTCAGATAGAATAATCTCTCATGCTTTTTCGGTTATTTCGATGAAAACCTGATGACAGAGATCCACTAGTATTCATATTCAGAAGCTGTTTATCCCCGGAAATTTTCTTAAGTTCTTTGGCATACTCACCAGATACGTACCCGTTTTTTTTCCTAGCTATGCTCTCAAAAGTCCTTCAATTTTAAGATGAAGGACATATTCTACCTAGACTTGATAAACGTAAGAAAGGCGTAAGGTGTGAAAACAATCACAGCCTTACGCCTTTTTGCTTAAGGACCTATACAGGAATCCTACGGCCCCATGCCCTAACGAAGTTCAATGAGCAATGCTTTCACTTGCGGCTCTTTGAGTTTTTTGAGCGCCACACCTTCAATTTGCCGTATCCGCTCTCGCGTCACCGATAAACTGCGTCCCACTTGTTCCAAGGTCCAAGGTTCATCCTGACCAATCCCAAACCGTAAACGAACCACCTGCTGTTCCCTGGGTGACAAGATCTGCAAAATTCTTTCAAGGTGCTCGGTGGTTCGTTTTTTGTCGATCTCTACATCAGGTGAGACCACATCAAGGTCAGGAATTAAGTCACCGAGCATGCCATCTCCATCAGTCGGTGTCGCATCGAGTGAGATGGGTTCTTGAAAGGCTTGCAACGTTTCTTTGACTCGCTCCTGACTCAACCCTAACTCACGGCCAAGTTCTTCGTAACTGGGCTCACGATCGAATTGTTGAGCTAATTTTTGAGCTGTTCTCGCGATTCGATTCGACGCTTCGGTCGTATGAACCGGAACGCGAATCGTACGCGATTGATCGGCGACCGCACGCGTAATACCTTGCCGAACCCACCATGTCGCGTAAGTACTAAACTTAAAGCCACGCTGAAAATCAAATCGTTCAGCAGCTTTCATCAATCCAATATTGCCCTCTTGTACTAAATCAAGAAACCCAAGACCTCGATTGAGATAGCGTTTTGCGATATCAATAACAAGGCGTAGGTTGCGCTGAACAAGTTCATCCTTCGCGCGTTCGACCTTTTGTCGTGCAATTTCTACCTGTTTTGGCAATCCCTCAACCTGCTTAGCAAGCTCTCGCCCTTTGCCCCCTTCTGCTTGCAACAGATTATGCAACCTTTGGAGTGAGTCGATGATTTCATCAATGATCGGTGCCGACAATCCACTCAACTCAACCATCTCATGAAATCGTTCCGAGAGTTGCTTAATCTCAAGATTCGTCTCCATACTTGTTGTTATTGCGATCGCTTCACGTAACGTGTCCCGAATGGTGGAAGTGCCGTGATGAAGCTGTTTCGCTAACTGCAGTTCGGCATCGGGGTCAAGTAAGGGCCGTGATCGAAAGTCGCGAAAATACACCGTCTCTAACGTGACCGCTCCTTCTCCATTTGGAAGAGCGACTTTATCAAAAACCCCTCCCTCATTTGACCTTTTTCTTTTTTGACGTAGGCGTTGCACCCCTACGCCTTCTTCGTCGTGTTGATCGGTGTCATAGCCGGTATTGGATCCAGCCTTGACGCGTCTCGCTGTTGTTCGACGTTCTTCTATGACATTCATAAAAATTTTCCTTTCATCATTTCCACACACACTCCGTGAACATTCCGGTACAATATTCTAGAATTCTATAGAGCCACAGTGACTCAGCACTTGATGATCAAAAGAATCAGAAAAACGGCTTTTCAGACAACAGAAACCATCTTTGTGATGAAAGCCGGTCACGATCTGTTGCATACGTTCCTCCTTCTCGTGTGAATAAGACATCCCATACCTTATACCCATCAGATATGAAAGGAGGATTAAGCACACATTAAAACTTTTTAATGTAAAACGGCTGAAGAAATCTGGCAGGTTATGAAACGGGCGCACGAAGCGGAAGCAAGACGGTAAAACATGACCCAGTATCAGGAGAGCTCTGCATGTGAATCGTTCCCTGATGCACATCAACAATCCATTGACAAATCGCCAAACCCAAGCCAGTCCCCTTTGAAGCGTGGGCGCGGGCGGTATCCGTCCGATAGAAGCGGTCAAAGATTCGTTGTTGCTCAAGTGAAGAAACACCAATGCCGTGATCACACACCTTGAGTTCTGCCTGAGCTTCGACCTGCCTCAATGATAATTCAACTTGTGAGGTTGGATGAGAATATTTGATGGCATTATCGACAAGATTTAAGAGCAGTTCTCGCAGTCGAAGTTCGTCACCATCCACAACAATCGGCTCAACGGCCCCTAAAACTGTTTCAATCTGTCGATCTTGGCCAAGAATGGTCGCCTGAAGTTGAACTTCTCGCACTAAACTATCCAATGAAATCGGCGTCATTGTCATTTTGATCTCTCCCAAATCAGCACGCGAGAGAAATAATAGCTCATCGACAATTCGGCTCATGCGATCAATTTCCTCTAAATTACTCTCGAGCACTTGACGGTAATCCTCCGCCTCTCGAGGCCGTCGTAGCGCCAGCTCGGTTTCGCCCTTGGTAATCGTCAAGGGCGTGCGAAGCTCATGCGATGCATCGGCACTAAATTGTCGAATTTGACGAAACGAGACTTCAAGACGAGCAATCATATCGTTGAAGACGGACGCCAAACGCCCAATTTCATCAGTTGAACGGGGACTAGTAATTCGTTGGGTTAAATCGCCATCGGCGATTCGTTGGGCGGCACAAGTAATGACATTCACGGGCATGAGTGCGCGTCCAGCCAAAAACCATCCACCAAGCAACGAAATTATAATCGCCAGGGGTGAGGCAATGACAAGGGCAAGCAATAATCGTTTCAACATCCGTTCGGTGGGATACAATGAAGTTCCCACTCGCAGGATACTCACCAGACGTTCGGTATGGCGGATCGGAACGGATAACAGTCTGAACGGAACCCCTTCATCAAACCGAACAGATTCGAATGTGGATTGCCCCTTCAACGATGCTTGAAACGCAGTTTGGCTTAACGGAATTTCACGACTCTTGATATTGGCTGACTGAATGGTGACCTGTCCTGCCGGTCCAAAAATTTGAAAAAACTTATCAAGGAGAGCCAATTCAGGAAAGTTTTGAGACAGATCTTCAAATATGAGAAATGGCCCGAACCGGTGTTCGCCTAACGTGCGAATGGCTGCAGAGGCTGCCTCCTCAAGAGACGCATCAACTTGGTCCCGCAGCCCGCGCGACATGACAAAGTAGATCGTCCCGGCAAATAGGATGAGAATAAGGGCTAAGGCGGTTCCATACCAGAGCGTCAGACGCACTCGTATCGAGGCCTGACTCATGTATCAGACCTCATGACATATCCGCTACCACGAACCGTTTGAATCAGACTCTGTTCCCGTCCCCGGTCAATTTTATTTCGCAGGTAGCTAATATAGACATCAATCACGTTGGTAAATGTATCAAAATCAAGATCCCAGACATGTTCCGTAATCATCGGCCGAGTCAGAACACGTCCAGCATTTCGCATCAGATATTCTAATAAGGCATATTCTTTGGTGGTCAACTCAATCCGCTGGTCACCACGCGTCACTTCTCGTGTGACGGGATTTAACACTAAATCACTGACCTCTAAGATACCGCTGGGAACTCCTCCCGCTCGACGAAGAAGAGCACGGGCACGGGCGAGCAATTCTTCTATGGCAAATGGCTTGGTCAAATAATCATCGGCGCCCGCATCCAACCCTTTGACACGCTGATCCACTTCGGACCTCGCAGTGAGAATCATAACCGGGGCTTTGACCCCTCCTTTTCGAATTTGTTTGAGAAGCTCAAGGCCAGGAATACCAGGAAGCATCAGATCGAGGACAATTAAATCGTAGTCAATCGACTGTGCCCAATCGAGTCCCTGTTGACCATCAGCGCACACATCCACCGCATAACTTTCTTCTTCCAAAGCCCGTCGAATAAATGACGCAACTTTTGGTTCATCTTCAACAACAAGAATACGCATACGTAATTATAGCCGTTTCACACAATTTCCGATGATTGAGATCGATGACTTCGAGTTGCAATCTGACTTATCTAATAAAAATTCACTGGATTCGCTGTAATTGTACCATTTGTGAAGATTGCCTAGAAGAGAGGACAAAAAGAAACTGAAAAATTTGTGCAGTATTCGGAAACCGTTCAAGACAAAAAAGCCCCGTCACGCATGACGGGGCTTTTTATTTTGGATAAGCGTATCTTGCAGCTCTTAAATGTGTTCAACCAAACTCCGGAGTTTATGGCTACAACTTGGATGCCGAAGTTTTTTGAGCGCTTTGGCTTCAATCTGACGAATTCGTTCTCGTGTCACGTCAAAATCCTGACCGATTTCTTCGAGAGTGTGATCGGTGCTATCACCAATACCAAACCGCTTACGAATCACCGTTTCCTCTCGAGGTGTGAGCACTCCAAGTGCATTGGCGATTTGTCGCTGGAGATCGTATCGATTGGCCGCATCCATTGGCGAAACAGCATTTTTATCTTCAATTAAATCCCCAAGTTGACTGTCTTCTTTTTCTCCAATCGGTGTCTCTAACGAGATCGTGCCCTTGGAAATATCCAACATCATACGAACTTTTTCTGCCGTCAGTCCCATACGACTGGCAATTTCTTCTGGAGTCGGTTCCCGCCCAAGTTGCTGCACTAACTGGCGAGCTGTCCGTGCAAGCTTGGTATTTGCTTCGATCATGTGAACAGGGATTCGAATCGTGCGCGCTTGGTCAGCAATCGCGCGGGTCACCCCCTGTCGAATCCACCAGGTGGCATACGTACTAAACTTGTATCCCCGCTGATACTCAAATTTATCAACCGCACGCATCAGACCAATATTGCCTTCTTGAATCAAATCAATAAATTGCAGACCTCGATTCGTATACTTTCGAGCAATACTGACGACCAAGCGAAGGTTCGCTTCAATCAATTGCGCTTTGCCACGCTTCACTTTGCCTTCAGCCCGACCAAGCTTTGTCAATGCTTCACGAAATTCGTTGACCGGAATAAGCACCGTTTCTTCTTGAATTTCTTTTAAACGACCCTTTGCCTCAGACACGAGTTCCTTCAGCTTGGCAACCTCTTGCGCACTGAGCTCAACTTTCCGTCTTCCCCCACTCGCCTTGGATGTCCCCCGAGATCGTTGAGAAATCGCTTGCATGCCATCTTGGCTGGCAAACCCCAGTCGCGCGGTACTTCTTCGTACAACCGATTCACACTCAAAAATTTCCTTGCCGATGTCTTTAATTCGTTTGAGCATCTGATCTCGAACCCGTTGATGTAAATTCAGAGACTCAATCTGATCAACAAATTGGTCGCAGACATCAATAATACGTTTTTCTAATTGGGCTTGTTTAGAATTTGCAGACGCAGACTTCCGCTGATTCCCATACAACAGCATTAACGATCGGCCAAATTTCCGAATGTTTCCTAAAATATCTAAGGTACGTTGGTGTAACTCTTCATCATCTTGTTCTGCGGCCTGAGGTTCCTCTTCAACATCATCTTCTTCCTGAGTATCTTGGAGTAACACCAAGTCACGAACACGAATCTCATGATTTTTTAATTGTTCATACAACATTTCAAACTGCTGAATGGTGACAGGCATACCAAACATGGCACAGGCCAGCTCACGCTTGCCTTCCTCAATTCGTTTGGCAAGATCAATTTCCCCTTCTCGAGTCAAGAGCGGGACTCGCCCCATCTCCTTGAGGTAAAGGCGAACGGGATCGTCGATGCGAGTCGGCTCCCCTGGGGTGAGATCAATGTCACTTCCCCCACTCTCAGTTTCGTCACCCGCTGACTCCTGATCATCGCTTTCATTGCCCTGAGCTGAAGGTTGAAGGGACTCCTTGCTCGGCATATCAATCACTTCAATATTCATTTCGTTTAACGCCAACAAGACCACATGCAACTGGTCTGATGTCACAATTTCAGCTGGAAGAACCTGAGAAAGGTCTTTATGAGTCAAGTGTCCTTTTTCTCGAGCGAGGGCAATAAGACGCTGTACATCATCCACAATCTTTTCTTTTGACATGCAACACCCCTTCAACAATAAATCAAAATTTACACATGCGTCTTCACGGGAAAAGCACGTAATTCACTTGAGTCACTCACAGTCTCAGAACAATTAGCAAAACCCTCATCCACACCATTTTTAAAATGAAAATGGCTCTACATCAACAACTTCATTCAGCAAGTTCATGAGATCCTTCTGTATAATGCTTACTTAACTATGCGGTATCAATGGGGGAAGATTTGACAAACTATTGAAATATCTAGACAAGGATGGTTACATGCTTAACTTTTATCGCCTAGGTACTTGTCAGAAAAATTTTTGATCGTTAACCCCAAAAACCATCATATACCTTAGGGCAAAACTTAAACCTAATATACGCTGTTTCACTATGAAAGTAAAGTCACAAAATACTTAGGAACTTCACCTCACACCCACCAAGATAACCCTTTGAACAGCAACAAGATATAACACATTGAATAAATTGACATTTATCACACTATCACCATCATAAATGTCGTCAATATCATGGCCATAAACCATGCCCTACAGTAACAATATCAACCAAACATCATGAAGGAATGTGCCTAAAAATTTGCAGAGCCAGCAGCACAGCCCATGAGCTCAACAATATGCACGCTATTAGAAGACGCGAAAAATAAAATTCCTATTATTCCAGACGAAGGGTGAGCAAAGATTATGGTAAAGAGATTTTTTTAGAGAAGTGAAAACGGCAAAAACCCGAGCGATCCTTGCCTACGGGTGAAAGAGGCTGACTTGACTAAAGTGTGTCCCCTCACCAATGAACACTCCACCGTTGGCTTGAATTTGATCCATACTGAGATTACGTGAGAAAGTGGCGCCAACAATAGCTAATCGACCTTGGACTTGTGCTCCATCAAGGTTAACGGAACCAAAGCTGGCATTATCATACAAATTTAAACTTCCTCCTACTTGTATAGACTCCATATTGAGCTCGCCAAAAACATTAGCCGCAATGAATAAGACTGGGCCTCCAACGTGTGCATTGGAAAGATTAACAGATTGAAGCCGAGTACTGGCTCCGAAAATGACGTCTCCAAATACCTGGGCCTGCGTCAGGTTGACAACACCGGATATTGATGCGTCCACGAAGGTTAGATTTTGCGCAATACACACCTTAAAAAAGTTGATCTCTTCACAGGCAACATCTCCACCCAAATAGAGCGAGCCAACAATTTGCCCACCTTCAAAATTCATCATCCGACCGATGCGAGCGCCAAGAATCGTTACGTGAGCACGACAGTGAGCACCACGAAGATCAACCGTTTCGCACTTCAGACCATAGCGAAGGTAGACGCTGCCTTCTACCGTGATGTTCTGCATCGTCAGTGTGCTAAAAATGTCCGTGTCCTTCAGGGAAACATGTCCATGAACCATCGCCGACCCTAAGGACAACAATGACAGAATTTCCGTATCTTCCACATACACATTCCCTCCGATTTCAGACTGCTCGAGATTGACTGACCCATATACGGTGACGCCAGAAAGCGTAACCCCTCGATCCAAACGACTGCCGTGTAAGTTGATTGACGTGAAACAGCCCGAAGCCCCGACCCATAATAACCCGCTGACATGAATTTGGGTCATGTCAAGCGGCATAGAAACCGTACTGCCATCGAAGACAAGATCGCCATCAATTGAGGCTCCACTCAATACCAATTCTCGTACAAAAGAGGATCCGTCAAATGATAATGTCCCGGTCATGTGCAAACCTTGAAACTGAACGGCTTGCTCAAAGTAGCAGGCATGTAACCAAAGATCGTGAACAATCTTGCCTGTGGGGCAGCTAAGGCTATCCTCCCACCATGCTCCTTTGATGCGGACGCCTTGGACAGGGATAGCGCTCGCATAGGGTTCTTCTAAGAGAATTTTCCACAAAAAGGAGGCACGGAGAATCCGACTAGCTGACCAACTCATGGGCTGCGTTGGATCAAGAACCCCGACTCCATCATAATAATTCAGATCCGCCAATTGCCCTTCGCAAATGTGCTCCCAGACCCATTTTTCTTGAGGAGTCCAGGAAATCCATGCGGCCACTGGTGGTCCAGCTGATAATCCTGAAGGTTGATGATTCATCGTCTCAACTTAGACAACAGTTCTATGATAGATCATGGGCTTTGAAAACAATCCTTAGGCCAATGCACACATCTCCTTTACCGCATTCACCTACTACGTCGGACAAGTTACGCAACTTATTGAATGTCGAAAGTAGAAAAACGAACACAAACAACTGGAGAGAGATTATTAATGAGAGTCGTCGGTTCAGACGGCATGAGATTGAGAGGAGAAACATGTCGGACACAACACCCAGCCATCGTGGCGTCGAAAATATCGATCGGATAGGACGGCATGACATCCAGGAGCATTACAATGGGCAGGATGAGTCAGCCTACGAACAACGGAAACATGGCCTGAGCTATTCCGAACACGAAAACGGGAGACCGGAGAACCAGAAAACCTTGAACTGTACTGCCGTGATTCACGAACCAAACGCGTCACTTGTTGAAAAAACCTTGTTGACCTTCCGCCAGAGCTCCTCAATCCAACATACTCTACTGCATTGTTCTTCATATAGATCCCCTACCACACAATTCACGTTAAGGACAGAACTGAGACGGCTTGACGGTAACAGGGCCATAACTCCCCATACCGAAAGACATTCATCCCTAACCTCAAGAATCTTCCTCAATTTCCCGACAAGAACCACTGAGCAGATAGAACATCCAATAATGTCGCAATATGCTGGGCAAATCATTTTTCACAGGAACCCAACTATGTTGAATATTCTTGTTATTGACGACAATATGGCTGACGTACGCATCACACATGAGATGCTGAAGGAAGGGCTTGGGACTCAATTTACTTTTTCACATGCCAGCTGCGTTGGAGAAGCACGTACCTACCTGAAAGACCAGTCATTCGACATGATTCTTCTTGACCTCAACTTACCCGATTCGATGGCGCTCGACACCTTACGAGAACTCCGACAAACCCATGCCAGCGCAGCGACCCTCATCATGAGCGGACTTCAAGATGAAGCCTTGGCGATACAAGCCGTGCGAAATGGGGCTCAAGATTATCTCATTAAAGACCATATTAATAGCCACGCCTTGAGTCGCGCGATTCGATACGCGGTTGAACGCCATCGAGTCCAAGAGCAGGTGACGTATCAAGCTCACTACGACAATCTTACCGGCCTGGCGAATCGAGGTTTGTTTTACGAACGACTGCAATATGCATTAGCCCGCTGCCATCGCAATGACGCCGCCATCGCGCTCCTCTTTCTGGATCTCGATCACTTTAAAGCTATTAACGATACCTTTGGCCATGAATATGGGGATATCGTGCTGAAAACTGTTGCGAATCGTCTGAGGAAATGCATACGCGAAGTCGACACAGGCGTCCGGATGGGAGGTGATGAATTTGCCGTTCTGCTTGATGAAGTCGTGTCGGTTGATGACGTCGGCACCATCGCTCAGCGATTGCTTAATCTCATCGCTCAACCGATGGTGATCCTGGATCATGAACTTCACATTACTGGAAGCGTCGGAATGACGATTTATCCGTGGGATTGCGCCAAAGCTCAAGATCTCTTGAAACATAGTGATACCGCGATGTACCGCGCCAAGGCGCAAGGCGGCAACAACTTTCAATTCTACACCGCCGGCATGCAGACCTCGTCACTTGACCGGACGACGATTGATGTCGAACTCCGTCGTGCGCTGGCGAAAGGTGAATTTTTACTGCACTATCAGCCTCAAATGGATCTACGCACGCAACAGATTATTGGAATGGAGGCGTTGATTCGTTGGCAACACCCGTATCAGGGGATGATTAGTCCGATGAACTTTATTCCGAAAGCCGAGGAATCCGGAATCATCGTGCCAATGGGGGAATGGGTCATGGAAACCGCCAGTCTCCAAGCCAAAAAGTGGGAGAGCGAGGGACTGCCGATTCCACCCATCTCGGTCAACTTGTCAGCACGGCAGGTTCATCAGCGAAATCTTCCTGCGACGATCGAACATATTCTTCAGGCGACACAACTTGATCCGCAATACCTTCAAGTTGAACTTACGGAAAGTTTTCTGATTAATGAAACGCCGAGTACGCTGGCGACGTTACGCGATCTGAAGGCCATGGGAGTGAAAATTTATATCGACGACTTTGGTGTGGGCTACGCCTCACTTCGTTACCTTAAAGCATTTCCCCTCGATGGGCTCAAACTGGACCAATCGTTAATCAAAGACCTCGACACCGACATCAATAATGCCGCAATTGTGAAAGCCATTCTTGCCCTAGGAAATACGCTGGGGCTCAAGGTGATTGCTGAAGGAGTCGAAACACAAGCCCAAGTTCAATTCCTTTCTGAACACGGATGTTATGCCATTCAAGGGTTTTGGGTCACTCCGCCCATTCCAGCTCACGAAAGCCGCCACTGGCTTATTATGGGTGAAAGCCAATCATACACGGCAGCTTAACTCCCTGATCACGTGCGACATAACAAATATTCTCTACCCTGACGCACAGATTTCCCATTCTCGTTGCCTGCGTTTCTACGGTTTCTCTTTTCCTAACAATGACCCCAACTGAATGGATTCATCACCAAAACGCATGCGAATCATATCCACCGCTTCCGACAAATCATGTTCCTGTCGACTGTCTGGTTCAAAGAGCGTTAATTGCTCATGCGACCCAAGAAAGGCCAACTTTGAGACTGATAGCCCTAACAATCTCACCTTTTGCTCACCGCCCCCAACACGCTCGAGAAGTGTCATCGCCTGTTTCCACAAGGCACTGGCTTGATTGATCGGTTCGGACCAAGAACATGATCGCGTCACCGTTTCAAAGGCCGTATTCCGAAATTTGAGCGTGAGACAACAGGCCCCTTGGTGTTCATTTCGTAATCGTTGACCAACGCGTTCAGACAAGGCTAGCAGCGTTTGTCGAATGAGTGCATCATCACTGGTATCATGTGAAAACGTTGTCTCAGCACCGATTGACTTCATCGTGGAGCGTGGCACAACCAGACGATCATCTAACCCATTAGCCAATTGCCACAGATGCACGCCCCGTTTACCAAAACGCACACGGAGCGTTTCTTGCGGCTGCTGCGCGATATCTCCGATGGTTCGATACCCCATCTGTTGTAAAAGGGGTGCGGTCTTTGCCCCAACACCCCATAAACGGGTCAGGGGCAAGCTTCGCAAAAAATCATGGATCTTTTGATGCGGAACCATGACAAAACCCCGAGGTTTTTCAAGATCGGACGCCACTTTTGCGACAAATTTATTCGTTGCAATTCCCACGGATGCCTGCAATTGCTCTTCCTTCAAAATCTTGGCTTGAATACGCCGGCCAATCGTTTCGGCTGAACCGAATAAGGCATAGCTCCCCGTGACATCTAAAAAGGCTTCATCCAAACTCAGTGGTTCAACTAAATTTGTGTACCGGGAAAAAATCTCAAAAATTCGTTCAGACACCTCTTCATATCGCGCCATACGAACGGGAAGAAAAATTGCAGACGGACACCGTCGATATGCCTGATTGATCGGCATCGCAGAATGAATACCAAATGTACGTGCTTCGTATGACGCCGCGGACACCACCCCCCGTCCCTTGCCTCCTTGAGGATTTGCCCCAACCACGACAGGTTTCCCACGAAACGCCGAATTATCGCGTTGTTCAACTGATGCATAAAAAGCATCCATGTCTATGTGAAGGATTGATCGCATGGGGTTAGTTACATGAATTGCTCAGTAGTTCATCCTCGAAACTTGAAGTGAAGGGATCATCACGCTCTCCCCGTCGAATGCAATTGATCAATCAACGACATCACCTAAGGAGGAAACACCAATCTGGCATGACAATAAAAAATCACGATCTATCGGGCATAACGGTATCCCCCGCTCATATGTCGTTCAAATGTCGAAGACAGCCCCAGATGATTGCGATAGACCGATGATTGAATAATGCTGTCGTTGCGTGGCGCTAACTCACCAGCTTTTTGAAAATATTCAGTGGCCTGTTGATGATCTTCAAGTTTATGTAAGGTCAGCGCAAGATTAAAATACACTTCCGGCAATTGATCATCAGCGAGAAGAGCGTCCTCAAAACGCTGTTTCGCCAACTCCCATTGGCCATCGTTGTAGGCTTGAATGCCAGACAAATTCAACTCTGACGCTGTCGGGCTCACGATGGGTAAGGTAGCCAGTGGGCCAGTGGCTTTGACACAGCCCTGGCCCATCAACACCCACAGCACGACAAATGGGAATGACCATGTTATCTTCATGCCTTGAGTTTCCTATTCATAGGGATAGAACTTCAGAATCTGTTTAGATGACCTTGCCGCAAGAACAATCTTCATCAACGAGAGACTCACTGACCATGGCTCCTGAGAAATTAATGAATTACGATGTGATTATCATAGGTGGTGGCTCTGCCGGATATGCTGCCGCTCGCACCGCAAGAGACGAAGGGGCAAAGGTAGCCATCATCGACCACGGGCCATTAGGTGGCCTCTGTATTCTTAGGGGCTGCATGCCCACCAAAACCATTCTCCGCTCTTCTGATGTCATGTCACTCATGCATCGCGCTGAGGAGTTTGGGTTGCATCCCGTCGTGGCAAAAGCCAATCTCTCTGCCATTATTGACCGCAAAGCTCGACTCATTCAAGAATTTGCAGATTATCGAATCGAATCTCTCAAAGATCCACGGTTCACACTTTACCAAGAACACGCCCAGTTCTTATCACCAACAGAAGTTCAAGCAGGTCCACACCGATTGAGTGCTAAATCGTTCATTATCTCGACAGGATCCGTGGTCTCGCGAATTCCCATACCAGGACTTGAGGAGGTGGGCTATATCACGAGCGATGAAGCGCTGGAATTGCGCACACTACCCCAATCAATGACTATTTTAGGCGGAGGAGCGGTAGCCCTTGAGTTCGCGCAATTTTTTTCGCGACTGGGCACTTTGGTGACCCTCCTTCAACGAAGCGCTTATATATTATCTGACGGTGATGAGGACCTGGCTCGCCCGGTGGAAGATCGATTTCGCGAAGAAGGTATGACAGTATTCACTTCCACCCAACTTCAACATTTTAGCCAAGCGGGAAGTCTCAAAACCACCCATTTCCTTCACAATGGAAAAGAACAAAGCGTTTCGGCAGAAGTGATTCTACAAGCACTTGGGCGTCGCCCCAATATCGATAATTTAAATCTGGACAATGCCAAGGTAGAGACTCATCAGGGAGCCATTACTGTTTCAAATGAGATGCGGACTTCGACCCCACATATTTTTGCGGTCGGAGACGTAAACGGCCTTCGAGAAATCGTTCATATCGCTATCCAAGAAGGAGAAATTGCTGGATGGAACGCTTCACACCCGGAAGCTTCACCTCGCAAACACGACAATCGGCTAAAAACTCAGGTTGTTTTCACCGATCCTCAAGTCGCCAATGTCGGATTGTCCGAACGAGAGTGTACACAACAAGGTATTAGTTATCTCACCGCATCATACCCATTTAACGATCACGGAAAAGCCATGTGTCTAGGAGAAATGCATGGGCATGTCAAAATACTCTGTCACCCGCAAACCGGAGAACTGATCGGAGGTCATATCGTTGGCCCAGAAGCCGCAGAGCTGATTCATGAACTGATCACGATCATGTACTATCACGGTACCGTCCACGACATGCTCCGCATTCCCCACTACCACCCAACCTTAGCCGAAATCCTGACCTACCCGTCAGAAGAACTCGTAGAAAAGCTTCAATAACGAACATACTTACAAGACTGGATTCTACGGTTTTCTGGTCGAAGGTTGCCGATTAGAGGCCGGTCACATTCCCAGAGGAATCAGCCATGCCTTGCACAAAAAACACGTTTTCCCCTCGCTGGAAAAGAGAAATAATCGAGACCATCGGCTGCCCACGGCTCAGGCAGAAGATCAAACGCAGAGTTTTGCAAGACCCACGTTATTCAAAGATATCCTGAATTTTCAGGGTAAATTCAGAAAGGAGTGGCGTAGAGAGTTTCTCCTGAGGTGACTCAGTAGTCATTTCGTGAGGAGCATGATAACGGCCTTCATGAAGTCGATAGATTTTCACACTTTCTAGTTCAGGATCAACAATCCAATATTCGGATACCTGATGACGTTCATAGAGTGTGCGTTTAAATCGTTCATCGCGTCGACGAGTTGAATCGGAGAGGATCTCGATAATAAAATCTGGCGCACCTTGAATATTCTCACGGGTGACGAGGTGAACTCGACTCTTCGCGACAAATAAAAGGTCGGGTTGCACAACATCAATCTCCGTCAATTTGACATCTGTCGGCGCAGCAAACACTATTCCGGCCTTGGTCTGTTGACAATGATGATGAAGCGCGGCAAAGAGATTGCCGGAAATGCGCTGATGTTTAGTCAAGGGTGCGGGTGTCACGTAGCGCTCTCCATCGATGATTTCATGACGCTTCCCATCGTCAGGAAAGCTGAGATAATCCTCATAGGTAAACTTCACACTGGAGGGAGTTGTCGTCATTCTCAATGCCTCACACTTAACGTCTTCACTTCAGAATAAAAGATTATTCCAGAATTCGCAATGCTGGAACTCCTGAGACCCCTCTCATTATCTAGCCCTACTCAAACCCTCAGCGACGTTGGTTCAAGCTCCTGACCCAAACGTGTCCGCTGCGAATGACCCATGAACGGCTTTCTTCAAAGTATATCCAGAAGCTTTACTTCGAAAGATATCACAAGTTCAATGACAGCAAAAGACCTATGCCTCTTCAACGTTTTTTCCACGGATTAATGACAGACACAGAGAGTCCATCGAAATCTTTGATATTCAGTGTGGCAATACGACTTCGCTTCGCAATGGCAATTCCTACAATTTGTGTATCTCGCATATCGACGGTGATTCCTCGGCGTCGCCTACCTGCAGCTAACTCTCCAGCCGTTAATGCCGCATCTTCGTCAAAGGGAAGTATTCGTCCTTTAAGTATATTTCCCAGCATCTGCTGAAAAGCATCCTCAAGTTTGACACGTCGCTTGCCTTTTGTGAAAGACGAGAGTCCTAAACGAATTTCAAATACTGTGATCGAGCTGGTCCAGATTGATACCCATGCCTGTCTGTCAAGTCATGACACGATGATAGAATCGCCCTGCTCCTGCTTCACCGCAGAGAGGATATTCGTATCGAGAATGATCATGATTCGAAGTCAGTAGATTGAGGAGAAGTCCCTTTGAGTTCCGGAATGTCTTTTTGTAACCCAATACCTTGAAACAGGCGGCTCATTGCTGAGCCAAAACCATCCGTTCGCTTCCCTTCATTCTTTGTGGCATTCCGAAGAATATCGCGCACCTCTTCCTCCACACTTCGGCCGTGTCGAAAAGCCCGTTGACGTAAACGCAGCTTCACATCTTCTTCAATATTTCGAACAATTAATTGTCCCATTGTTAAGTCCTCCACTTCTATATCATCGATATCACACAAGCCATATTCGGACAAAACCAAAAGAGTGAGATCGTATGAAAAGAAAAATGGGAAGATAAAGGGATCAAGACAGGACGTCATAATACTTTGCTCATCTTACTCAGTGAAGCGGGGTCAACAACCGTCACAGCCACGCTCTTTCGATCCTGTCCAATTCACCGTATCACATTCCCAGTCGCCGAGGGATGCTTTCTTCTCTCCACTTCTCTCGATCGCTGTAATAGAGACGCGATTGGACTTACAGGCGACGCGAGAACCAGTGCCCCACGACGGTGGCTTCCTTGCCGAAGAAATGGCTTTAATTGAGCTTTCCGAGTGACATCACTAATAAGAATTTCTTGATGACAGCTAGCATAAGGCGAAGAAAAAGTAGAATGTCCCCTTTCCCAAACGACGATCATGAGTCAACCAAAAATATCCTTCCTCAATATGACCCACACCAAGAAATCGGCGATATTTCGAGAATAGGAATTTGATGATGTGAGAGACACCAACGAGCCGCAATGACGAGGAAAAATTAGATTCTTCACATCTTTCTCACGCCATTTTTAATCTTATAAAACTAGATTTGACCCCATGTATAGAAAAAGAAGAATGTCCCCTTACCCAGAACTTTTAGGAGCGCAGAACATCATGAGGCCAAGATTGTCGACAGATATGCAGTCACTTGTTTCTTAATTTCAAGTGGTTCTTTTGAATCTAAAGTCAACTCACCTTTGAATGAAATACCGTCAACATCATTACTTTTTTGAACTAGCATCAACATTGAGTCTGAAGAGTGCTCTTTTATCAGAAAATTGCAATATTGGTTCAATGAACTCAGGATCGATCGGCTGATTGTCTACAATGAGAATTGCAGCTTTATATCTGAGAATACTAATACGTAGTCTTTCGTTATCAAGTATATGTATACAGGATTTAATCTGGCACTCCCATAGTGCCCGTTGGATCTCCATTGCAATTGTTGAATGCACTCCTTCACCAAGCCGATAGCTTATGATGCCCACATTTATTCCTGAAAATGGTTTTCGCCCAACAGCTTCAGGGGATAGAGCGCCACTTGGAAAGATTATGGATATAAACTTTTCTCCCATTGAAGTAATATTTCTCTCCTCTTTATCTATGAAACCGGATGACATGAGTTTTTCAATTGCAAGACGGCGTAATGGCTCATGAGTAGATAGCATTGTTTTAATCTGCTCTTGGATTCCACCAACTGTCATTAAATCATGCTTGCTATAAATATAGAGGTCTTTTAAGAAGCACAGCTCAGAATACGTCAATTTCTGACAAGCCTTTACGAAATGTCGCCTCATTTCAGGATCAAGCTCCCCGCCTATTAAACCTCTCATCAATTGCGAATATATTTCGACTTTTTCATTCTCAATGTCTTGAACGCATGAAGCTAACAGAGCATAGTAATCGTCAAGATCAAACGGCTTATTAATAAAGTCTGAATATTCTTCTTGACTCTCTATACCGTTTAACAAGCCCAAATGAAATTCTTCTAACCGACTTTCCGTTCTATCTAAATAATATTGTCTTCCGTGGTTAATTAAAGCCTTGACAAGTTCATAAACAAGGCCACTACCCGGAATGAATGTTGTCAATAATTCCTTGCCTAGAAGGTCTCCGACAGTTACAGCAGTTTTTTTTGATCTGATGATACTCTTGTCTCGATTCATCTCAAATCTCCCATGAAAAGACCTAATGATCTGAATTCTTAATAAATTATGATTGTACCTTTTCTGAACCCAGAATCATCCTAATTTCTCACATACCGTGTTCTTTTGCACCACACCAAGAACATTTGCTTGTTGGTTCTGATTCGTGGGGTCAAATTTAGTTATATCACTTAAAAAATTAAAAATGCCTCATTTTCCACTGAATCTCGACTTCTTCCCCTGAATCATTCGGACCTGCTAGATTGAACCATTTATGTTGAGCAGTGCATGAAACTACCTTAACTGCAATTCCAATTTTAAGCCCAAGGCCTCTGCTGCTCTCTTCATGGTGTGCAGCGTGACTGATTCATTTTCCGGGTCTAATAAGCGATCGAGTTGTGACCGGCTCGTTTCCATGCGAGAAGCCATCGAGGCCTTGGAAAGATTTTTTTGTTCCATGGTTTTGCTCAATTTATAGGCCAGCACCTTCTTAATTGCATCGGTTTGACACTCTTCATATTGTCCTTCCACTTTCAGTACTTCTTCAAGCGTAGATCCAGACCGAGGATTAATTTTTTTCCGCTTCATATCGCTCATGCTCCTTCTTACGTTTGTTCGCGAGTTTCAATTCTTTGTCCGGCGTCTTCTGTGACTTCTTCACAAACCCATGGAGCAGAACCGTCTCAGCCTCACTCACATAGAAAAACACTCGAACAATTCATCCATCCGACAAATCACTACGTACTTCCCGGAGGCCTGCATAGCCAGTTAAGGACTTACACAACGGTTCGCCACACGGCCAGCCAAATTCAACCGTCATCAGATCACTCTCAATACTCTTTCGATCGGAATCGGACATTTCCAAGAGCCAATTCTTAAAAGTCTATTTCCCGCTGGGAAGCCGGTAAAATGTGGCTGTGATAACCTTTTGAACTTAACTCGCATATCACAGTACCTAAAATGGTACATTCACGCAATATTTTTTATCTTGTTCAAGCAAGGGAATTAAATTCTCAAATCATTCACCAGAATCCCGTGAACCGCACCAAAAACATTTGCTTGTAGGTCCTGATGAAGGAACATGTTCTGGAATGAATACTGGTTCCGCCTGAACTTCCGGCTTTTTTCCTTGAATCAATCGAGCCCACCATGTTGACTGATTTCGTATAAGCAATTTTGGCAGGACCAGAAAAAATCCTACTAGGATGATGCCGAGAAGAATCACGAGCCAATCAACGGCTAACGCGCTGCTCCCAAAGTAGACAAGAGCAAACGTTGGGGGAATCATCCCAACGAATGTCGCGAGGGCGAAGGCTTTCAGACTCATGCTCGTGAGTCCGGCTCCGTAACTCACGAGATCGAAGGAAAAGATTGGGAGAAGACGGGACAAGAACACAAATCCCATAAGATGATGATCAGAACATTTCTCACAAAACACCACGTCGCTTTTTAGGATGCGAGCAATCACATCTCGCCCTAACTTCCTCCCAATAAGAAAACTTATAATGGCGCCAATCTCTGCACCAATGACCGCATAAAGCGTTCCGAACCAAGGTCCAAAGGCCACACCTGCTGCGAGATCTAAAGGTATGCTGGGAATCGGGCTGACCACAACGGCCAGTGCCATGATGCTCACAAACACCACAGGTGCTATCATCCCAAAAGACTGAATAAACTCGACGAGCTTGATAGGTTGAAGATATTCGGTGAGATCATAAGAATGGAACACCCAGTACGAACAAGCTAAGACAAGCACGAATCCTGCTAAATTGAGCCATTTCCCAAATCTAGAATATCCGTTCTTTTCATCAGCAACAGTCATGAATCTCCTGTTTCCTTATGAATCATTCAAGTACACTGTTCCGAGAGTAGTCTAATCGTTTCTCGCAGGTTGTTATCCGTGACGACATTCCTAAGCCTGCTATTTTGAAAGAAACCTTCTGGGGGCATGACATCATCAACATTTCTGTAACAAGTTTCAACTTCATGAGACTCCTTTTCAGTCGTACGCATCATATCGCAGTACTTTCAATCAGCAGGACACTAAAGATGCACAAACGAAAAAGGAGCATGTGTTATGAGAACTCACCATTTGGAGCACGCTATGCCTAATGCCGGAGAAACAGATGACACGAGTTCTTCGAGCTCTACAGGAAAGATTGTGACGGCTCTGTTCTTGTTGACTGGAATTACTGCATTTTTTTACTTCGACTTGGGAGCCTATCTTTCCCTCGAATCGCTTAAAGCCAATCGTGATCATCTTCTTGCCTATACTGAAAGTCATTTCACCCTCGCGGTTTCCCTCTTTATTCTGGTCTATATTGTCCAAACTGCGTTTTCGCTTCCTGGCGGAGCTATTCTGACTCTTGCAGGCGGCTTTCTTTTTGGAAGTATTTTAGGGACTCTGTTCGTCAACGTCGGAGCCACAACCGGTGCGACTCTCGCCTTTCTTGCATCCCGCTATCTTCTGCGGGATTGGGTTGAAAGTAAATTTGGGGATCGGCTGGGTCCGATTCAAGCTGGGTTTGCCAAAAACGCCTTTAGCTACCTCATGACGCTCCGTCTCATTCCAGCGTTCCCCTTTTTCTTGGTTAACCTGGTTTCCGGTCTCACCCGAGTCAACCTTGGCACCTACATTTCCGCGACGGCCCTGGGCATCATTCCCGGCAGTTTCGTCTTTGCGTTTGCCGGCCGCCAACTCGGAACGATCAATTCTTTATCCGAAATCGCATCACCACCTGTATTGCTTGCCTTTACGTTTCTTGGGCTTCTCGCGGTCATGCCCATTGTCTATCGAAAAATCACCGGAAAGAGCAGTCCCGGCGCCTAACGTCAACAGATTGTGACACCGGACATGACATACGACTCACATTCCTTTTTCATACTTTTAATTTGAGGATACGATGACTCAATCTCCTACGACTAATCATGCCATTGAGATTCAACCAATGGACGAATTCAATCAAGCATTGCTCAATAATGTGCATCCGCCTCAATGGACGAATCCCACACCAGATGGAAAGTATAATCTGGTTATCATTGGCGCAGGAACGGCTGGCCTAGTCACGGCAGCTGTCGCCTCAGCACTCGGAGCGAAAGTGGCGCTGATCGAACGGCATCTCATGGGAGGCGATTGTTTAAACGTGGGATGCGTCCCTTCAAAAGGGGTGATTCGCGCATCTCGGGCCTGGGCAGAACTCAAGCAGGCTCAAGAATTTGGACTGGATATTTCTGGAAACGTCCAGACGAATTTCGGCACAGCCATGGCCCGCATGCGAAAACTTCGAGCCCGTATCAGCCATGTCGATTCAGCCCATCGTTACAAAAAACTTGGCGTGGATGTCTACATCGGAGAAGGACGGTTCTCCGGTGATGGGACCATCACGGTCGGCGACCAGACCTTACCGTATGCCAAAGCGGTCATTTGCACCGGAGCCCGAGCCATTGCATTGCCAATTCCCGGATTAAAAGACGCTGGATTCCTGACCAATGAAACCGTGTTTAACTTGACGACACTTCCCTCCACACTGGCCGTGATTGGGGCGGGACCAATTGGCTGCGAATTGTCACAAGCCTTCGCGAGATTTGGCAGTGAGGTGATTGTCTTTGAACAGGAGTGCCGAATTCTTCCCCGTGAAGATGCCGAAGCGGCGGAGGTCGTCAAAGAGGCCATGATTCGTGACGGAGTGAAATTTTTCTGTAACGCGAAAATCACGCATGTCTCCAAGAACGAAACTGGGAAAGTGATTCACTATGAGATCGATGGACAATCTAAGGAATTGCCAGTCACCGAGATCCTGATCGGGATTGGACGTGCGCCAAATGTGGAAAAATTGGGCTTAAATACCGTCGGTGTTGAATTCGATACCCGCTCAGGCGTCAAGGTCTCCGACCGACTTCAAACGAGCAATTCGAAAATTTACGCGGCAGGCGATGTGTGTTTCCCATTTAAATTTACCCATACCGCCGATGCCATGGCACAAATCGTGATTCAAAATGCGCTCTTTCCTCATCCTCTTGGGCTCGGTTACGCCAGCACCAATTCCCTCATTATCCCTTGGTGCACCTTCACAGAACCAGAAATCGCCCACGTTGGTCTCTATGGACATGATGCCGAACAGCGCAACATTAAAATTGATACCTTTACCTTTCACCTCAATGAAGTGGATCGGGCCATTTTAGATGGCGAAGACGAAGGATTTGCCAGGGTGCATGTCAAAAAGGGAACTGATACAATCCTGGGTGCAACGATTGTCGCCTCACATGCTGGAGATATGATTAGTGAGTTTACCCTCGCGATGAAAGCCAAGGTCGGTCTCAGCACAATCACGGGAACCATTCACCCTTACCCCACCCAGGCGGAAGTTGTGAAAAAAGTCGCGAATGCCTGGAGAAAAACGACTTTCACCGATGGAAAAAAACGATTGCTTCAAAAACTGTTTGCCTGGACACGATAACCCCAACATCTCAGAACCCGCTATCAGCCCAAGGAGAACCATGATGCAGGAACTCCTCACTGCTCGTCTGAGCCGACTCGGCTACACCATCGGCCTCTGGATCGTTATGAGTTTTCTGCCTCCTCTCAGCCTTGCGGAAACGACTTCTCCAGCTACCCTCGAAGTTGGCGCTTTTTCTCAGGCTCAAGAAGGGGAAACATTTCCGGAAGATTGGCAACCCCTGACGTTTGAGAAAATCAAAGAACACACCCACTATGAACTCGTCAAAGACAAGAAGCAGGTTGTCGTTAAAGCCACAAGCGTGGAAAGTTCATCCGGACTCACTCGCAACATCACCATCGATCCGAAACAGTTTCCAATTGTGACCTGGCGATGGAAAGTGGAGAATATCTTCAAAAACGGCGATGTGACACAAAAGGAAGGCGATGACTATCCGGCAAGAATCTACATTACCTTTGCCTACGAGAGTCAGAAGGTCGGGTTGTTTGAACAAGCAAAATATGAGGCAGCCAAATTACTCTATGGGCAATACCCGCCTCTTGGTGCCATCAACTATATTTGGGAAAGCAAAAGTCCAGTTGGAACGATGGTCCCGAATCCCTACACTGATCGCGTACAAATGTTCGTGACAGAAAGTGGAACAAAGAAACTCGGGCAATGGGTCACGGAAAAACGAAATGTGTATGAAGATTACTTGCGAGCGTTCGGCGAGGAACCGCCCATGATTTCCGGTGTAGCCATTATGACAGACACCGACAACACGAAAGAAGCCGCTATTGCGTATTTTGGAGATATTACCTTCAAACGCGCAGACGGCAAATGACGAAAGACCAGGATACCAGTTATTCTCTATTATCCTATCACATAGCCTTCAGCCTTTACTGCCCAATCGAGACAATCTTGGACACGATCATTTTCAGAACGGAGCGCTCTAAGAGAGTTCCTCATGTTAAAGAATATCGTAAAGGCCTCTTAATCTATCGATGACCGACCCCCTAAGCTCACTCTGCGTCATTAGCTACTTCTCGAAAAATGAGAAGTTCATTGAATTAGCACTAGGCATAATCGGGCTCATTCCCGGGCTTCCATTTTATATTACAACCCGCGCTGGGTCGCTGCGTTAGCGAAACTTCATTCCCTGCTAATACGAGATCCACCGCAGCTCGTAAGTCTTTTCCCGTCACCGGCTTTCCATTACCAGGACGACTGTCATCAAGTTGCCCGCGATACACTAGCTGTTGTTTGTTATCAAAGAGAAAGAAATCCGGAGTACAGGCTGCGGTAAAGGCTTTAGCCGTTTCTTGGCTTTCGTCATAGCAGAACGGAAACACCAAGCCTAATTGTTCTGCCATGACCTTCAAGGAATCCGGTGCATCATCAGGGTAACTGCTGGCATCGTTGCTGCTGATCGCTACCATGCCAAGGCCCGACTGGTGATAATCCTTACCAAGCCGCGCTAACTCATCTTTGACATGAACCACATAGGGACAGTGCTTACAGATAAACATCACCAACACCCCCTGAGACAAGTCAAACATTTCCGGAGAAATCATGCTACCAGAGACCACATCTGGCAATGAAAAGAATGGCATCGTGGTGCCAAGCGGCAACATCGTGGAAGATTTCAGCGCCATACCAAGCACTCCTTACTAGAAGATGACACAAGAGATTTAGTCAAATAAAAATGGATTCATAGAGAAAGAAACCAATACGAGATCCCACGTTCGCCATGCGAAGAATACGCACTCGCAGGCTAACCCTGTTTCCAATGACGGAACCGACGAAGCAGTTCTTCTCGAATTTCTGGCGATATAGGCTCTGCAGGAAGCTTCCCAAGCGTTTGAACGGTATACTTCATTTGCTTGAGAAAATTTCTACAGGAAAAACACAAGCCGAGATGCAGATGAAACCGAAGACGGGTCAAAAACGGCATGGCCCCTTCCAGGTAATCTGTTACGACGCTGGCGACTTCCTGACATGTCAGGTTACCTGTCATGTAAGTCATGGCTTGTTGTTTCAATTTACTCGTCATGAGAGTGCCCCTGAATCTCCTATAGCATAGGGAGCGAGCGTTTTACGCACGCGAGACCGTGCACGGTGTAACAACACACGTTGATTAGTCTCCGTGACACCAACAATGTTACACACTTCCTCAGAGCTGACTCCCTCGAGATCTCTGAGGGTAATCACTTGTCGTTGTGTCTGAGGAAGACTCTCGATTGCCTGTTCAATCTGCTCCCGAATTTCTTTTGATAATGCTAACCGTTCAGGGGTACTGTGATCCCAGGCATGCGGTGGTTCAATCCAATGCCCCGACTTTGTCCCGGCTTGGATGAATAAATCCAGATCAACTCCTGTTCCGGCTTCCTCATCGTCCATGGCAGATTTTTCTGCTAAGGCAACGTATCGGCTTTCTCGTTGCCCTCGGGTTTTGGCTCGATTGGTTAAAATCGTAAAGAGCCAGGTTTTAAAGGATGAACGCCCCTCAAATCGAGACAATCCTTCAAAGACTCCAAGCCAGGTCTCTTGGACCACTTCTTCTGCGACCGCCCGACTGGGTACATAGGCCATGGCCAACCGCAACATTGACCCAGAATACTGATCGACAACCTTGGCAAAGGCGGCGTCCTCTCCACTTCGCAGCGCATCAACCAATTGAGACTCATCGAGATCACCAGATGATTCCGGCACTGCAAACGCCAAAGGTAGAAACCGCAGAATGATCATTATGTTCAAAAATCACAGGTTCCATTGCCAACATTCAGGGACAAGACCGAAGGAGGATTATCTACGCCTTCGCTCGATAGAATCAAGACATGCCGCGTTCGTCAATGTATAACGGACTCATTGACTGAGTGCGCGGAACACTAACCTAAAATGAACAGTTGATTCGAAAAGACGATAACTAATGAAGAAAACGTCAGGAATCTTGATAGATTTGAGCAAGAATGCCTGTTCTGGTGGAAGATTTTGTTTTCTTGAGAAGATGTCTGACATGTTCTTTCACCGTGTGTTCACTAATCGACAGAGCATTCGCAATATCCTTATTCGTCCGGCCGTCGGCAATATGTCGTACAATTTCCTGCTCTCGTTCGGTCAAATGAAAACGCTCCGTCGCTTGGACCGGAATCACACGGCTCTCTCGACCGATTTTTTCCATAAGAATCAAGAAACGTGTATCTTGCTGGCGATGCGGATCGGGCAACAAGAACCCGCGCAGCAGAACAGGAACCTCTAAATTTCCTGTCACTCGGCGAAACTCAAGATGTTCATAATCTTCCAGCTTTAATTGCTCCTGCAGCGCGTTTTTCAGGTCCTCACACATATCTAAAACTTCTGAGGGGTAAGGATTTGCAGCCTTCTCACCGGAACGGCTCCCGAGAATTTGACGACACAACATCTCCGCCTCTGTGTTCATGTACAAGACGTCTCCCGTAGCTGAAAAGGACAAAACGCCTGGCACGGACCGACGATCCGCAATCGTTTCTAAATAGGACATCAACGGACGTGCATGCCCCTCTTCATTGTGATTCACATGAGAAAAGTTTTTCTGAGTAACAGCCACGTTTCCTCATCAACAGGCAAGCAAAAATATAAAAGCGTTAAGTCATCAGTGAAATTCGAGCAATATCTACTAGCTTGTGATTATTGCTCCACGAATCAATCGAATACTTAAGTATTTGATTCTTACAGTCTCAATCTTCTAACTTTCGGTCTTTTTGATTTGAGACTTTATTATCAGAGGCAAGATTGTCCGGCATGACATGAAATACTGGCAGAGAAGGATTGGAACGATTGCCTAAAAAGTAGACAGGAAAGAGGAACAGTCGTTATGGAGAAATTAAGCAGAGATTGATTAATCAAGAATCTTCTGTCAGTACTTAGATGAAAAATCTTAGTTACTTGAGAAATCCAGTACCCCACCAAAAACAACGACTCCGGGACACTGCCAACTGTATATTATTCCACCAAGACGGCAGTCCCACTGACACTCACCATCAGCATACTTCCCTTTTCACCGAGAACCTCATAATCTAAATCAATTCCAACAATGGCATTGGCCCCAACGTCCCTTGCGTCTTCTTCAAGTTCTTGAAAGGCAATTTGACGGGCACGTGCTAATTCTTTTTCATAGGCACCTGATCGACCTCCGACAATATCGCGAATGTTGGCAAAAAAATCACGGAAGAAATTCGCTCCCAAGATCGCTTCTCCAGTAACCACCCCTAAATACTCCTGAATACGCCGGCCTTCTAGTGTTGGTGTCGTCGTTAAGATCATTATCGTCTCCTGAATATGAGTTCATACATGAACACCCTTTCTTCTTTATCCCCACTTTATCCCCACTTAGGATTTTAAGAAATCTTTTTTCCCTTTTAAACATGAATCAATGATACAATTCCAGGTTCATTGACTTCCCCTGAGACCCTTGTTAAAAAATTTCCTTGCGAAGGGACTGTTGCGTGGCCTCCGAATTTGTTCATCTCCATCTCCATACCCAATATAGCCTGCTAGACGGCGCAAACCAACTCGATCCCCTCTTTAAACAAGTCAGTGAATATGGTATGCCGGCCGTCGCCATGACCGACCACGGCAATATGTTTGGCGCCATTGATTTCTTTCAAAAAGGCCAAAATCATGGAGTGAAACCCATTATCGGCTGTGAAGCGTATATGGCCCCGGGCAGTCGACGACAAAAGCGAGATGGTCACCTGGCCCATAACGACTACTACCACCTGATCCTTCTTGCCACAAACCTCACCGGCTACCAAAATCTGATGAAGCTTTCCAGTAAAGCCTACCTCGAAGGCTTCTATTATAAACCCAGGATGGACAAGGAATTATTGGCAGACCATCATGAAGGCATCATTGCGTTATCAGGTTGTTTAAGCGGTGAGATTCCCTACTTAATTGGTCAGAATAATATGGACGAAGCCCTTCGTGTGGCTGATGAATATCGTTCGATTTTTGGCAAAGATCACTATTACTTAGAAGTGCAAGCTAATGGACTTGATCATCAAGTCATCGCCAACCGCGGCCTTGTTGATATTCATAAGAAACTTGGCATTCCGTTAGTCGGCACTAATGATTGTCACTACCTCAAAAAACGCGATGCCCGTCCACATGAAATCATGCTCTGCCTACAAACGGGCAAAACTCTCAAAGACCCGTCTCGAATGAAGTTTGATACCGATCAACTCTATGTCAAATCAACAGAAGAGATGGTGGCGGATTTTTCCGAACTTCCTTCGGCGGTCTTGAATACCTGCCAAGTCGCAGAACTCTGCGATCTCAAACTTTCATTTGGTGAAACCTATCTCCCGCATTATCCTGTGCCAGACGGACAAACTCGTGAAAGTTACCTCAAAACACTCACAGAAGAGGGACTTGCCGCCAGACTTCGTGAACGCCCAACGGGCATTTCCAGTGAAGCCTATGAATTACGACTCAATGCCGAACTCGAAATTTTAACGTCGATGGGCTATGCCGGATATTTTTTGGTCGTGTGGGACATCATCAACTTTGCCCGTTCACGCGGGATTCCGGTTGGGCCTGGACGAGGCTCAGCTGCCGGAAGTCTTGTCGCCTACGCACTGCGAATTACCGATTTAGACCCGCTTTCCTACAATCTTCTCTTTGAACGATTCTTAAACCCCGAACGTGTCACGATGCCGGATATCGACATGGACTTCTGCATGGACCGTCGCGGAGAAGTCATCAATTACGTCATCGAGAAATATGGAGAAGAACACGTCTGTCAAATCATCACCTTTGGAACATTAGGCGCCAAAGCGGCTATCCGTGACGTCGGACGTGTCATGGACATTCCGTATGCCGAAGTCGATCGAGTGGCTAAACTTGTTCCTACTCAATTGAACATCACGTTGCAAGATGCCCTGACTCAAGAACCGCGACTCGAAGAGCTCATCGAAAGTGACCCAAGAATGAAAGACCTCATGGATACGGCTCAGTCCTTGGAAGGGCTTGCCCGGCATGCCTCGACGCATGCCGCCGGGGTGGTCATTTCTCAAAAGCCGTTAATCGAGCATGTGCCGCTGTACAAAACCAGCAATGACGAAATCGTCACCCAATACACCATGACCGATGTGGAAAAAGTTGGGCTGGTCAAGTTTGATTTTCTTGGGCTCAAAACACTCACGATGATTCATCGTGCCGTGCTCCTCATCAATGCCAATAAACCCGAAGATACCCACCTGGACATTAATCATATATCGCTCACGGACTCGCAAACCTATGCTATGCTCGCGACGGGGAAAACCACCGGCATTTTCCAGCTTGAAAGTTCAGGAATGCGGAACCTGCTCGTCAAGATCAAACCGGAAACCTTTGAAGACCTAATCGCCATTCTTGCGCTCTACCGCCCTGGACCACTGGAAAGCGGAATGGTCGATGACTTCATCAAACGAAAGCGAGACCCCTCAAAAACCATCTACGATCCGCCACAACTCGAATCCATCTTGAAAGAAACCTATGGCGTGATCGTCTATCAAGAGCAAGTCATGGCCGTTGCCAACCAATTAGCCGGGTTCAGCCTGGGTCAAGCCGACCTTCTCCGGCGAGCCATGGGTAAGAAAAAACATGAGGAAATGGCCAAGCAAAAGGCCTTATTTATCGAAGGGGCCAAACACAAACATATTCCAGAGAAAAAAGCCGAAAAGCTTTTTGACCAAATGGCCTTTTTTGCGGGCTACGGCTTTAACAAGTCACACTCAGCCGCTTATGCCTTAGTGACGTATCAAACGGCCTACTTAAAAACTCATCACCCCACCGAATTTATGGCGGCCTTATTAACCACTGAAATGGGCAATACCGATAAAATGGTGGGCTATTTCACTGAATGTCGTGAGCGCGGGCTCAAAATTCTTCCACCGGATGTCAATCAAAGTGGGAAAGACTTTTCCGTGGTCCCCGACGGTATACGATTTGGGTTGGCGGCGATTAAGAATGTGGGGGGCGGGGCGGTCGAAAGTATATTGGTCACACGCGAAGAAAACGGCGAATTTCGATCGTTTTATGACTTTTGCTGCCAAATTGATTTACAGAAGGTCAATAAGCGGGTCGTTGAAGGACTGATCAAAGTCGGGGCATTTGATTCCATGAAACTCATCCGCTCCCAACTCATGGCTATTTTAGAGAATGCGCTGGAGGAAGCGAATACCGTTCAACGTCGAAAACGTCATGGTCAGACCAGCCTTTTTGAAGTGATGGAAGAAGACACGTCATCGGACTCACCGACGCCATTGGAATTTACCCTGCCGAATCTCAGTGAATGGTCGCAACCGGAATTATTGAAAAACGAACGAGAATTGACCGGGTTTTATATCACCGCCCATCCACTCAATCGTCATGCGGCCGCCATTCAACAATTTTCAACCGGCACAACCGCCACCCTTTCAGAGGTTCGAGAGGGAAAAGATGTCAAATTGTGTGGCGTCGTTTCTTCGATCAAGAACCATACGACAAAACGCGGAGATCCGATGGCCTATCTCCAGCTTGAAGATCTTCACGGCACCGTTGAAATTATCGTCTTTCCCGAACTCTATAAAAACAGTGGTGAGCATATGGTGCCTGAGGCGATTATTCAGATCACGGGAACCGTTGATCAAATGGACAGTGGCACCCGGGTCAAAGCCACCGCCATTCAGCCAATCCAGGAACTCCTGTCTCGAAAAATTAAGTCCTTGACCCTTACTATTGATGAAACGGTCACGAAAGATACCAGCCTAGATCATCTTCAAAGCATTTTCCAACGTCATCCGGGCCCGGTCTCTGTCTCGATTCACTTCTCGTTGCTGAGTCACCTTCGCGCGCAAACCTCTCCTCTCCCAAACGTGGGGGTACTCCCCAATGCCGAGTTCATGGAAGAGGTTGAGCACATCCTTGGCAAGTCTACTGTGACCTTACACGCCTAACTGCAGATGATAGGGAGAACCTTGTGAGAGAATATCTCGACTTCGAAAAACCGCTCCGTGAGCTAGAAGAGCGCATTAGTCGTCTTAGAAAATCAAATTCACAAAAACAGTCGGTGCTGGATCAGATTGAAAAACAAACCGTTCGGCTGAACGAACTGGAGATCGAACTGTTCGGGAACCTCACGCCTTGGCAGCACAGCCAAATTGCCAGGCACCCCCAACGTCCATCCATCTCAAATTATCTTGAGAGCATGACTCAAGAATTTCTTGAACTTCATGGCGATCGTTTATTTGGCGATGACCATGCCATAATAGGGGGATTTGCTCTCCTAAAAGAACGGCCCGTCATGGTAATTGGACAAGAAAAAGGGAAAACCTTAAAAGAACGCATGCGACGAAATTTTGGCATGCCGAATCCTGAAGGCTATCGCAAAGCTCTCCGCCTCATGAAAATGGCTGAAAAGTTTCAGCGTCCGATTATCACCTTTATAGATACGCCCGGCGCCTATCCAGGAATTGATGCGGAGCAACATGGACAAGCTGAAGCCATTGCGAGAAACCTGATGACCATGGCACGTCTGCATGTGCCAATAATCGCCATCATTACAGGAGAAGGTGGAAGTGGGGGCGCGTTAGCCTTAGGCGTTGCGGACCGAGTATTTATCCTGGAGCATTCAATTTATTCCGTCATTTCTCCTGAAGGCTGTGCTGCGATCCTATGGGACGATGCCTCAAAAGCTGCTCAAGCCGCCTCAGCGCTGAAACTGACGGCTCCTGAACTTCTGAAGCTTGGCATCGTGGATCAGGTAATACCCGAGCCATTGGGAGGTGCACACCGTGATGTTGAAACCACGGCTCAACAACTCCTCCACACTATTGATTCAACCCTTCAGCAACTCGACAAGCTCTCACCAACGACGCTCTTACATGAACGAGATGAAAAGTTTCGCAAAATGGCAGCCATTCGCGAGATCCAGTAAGACCAAGTCATGACGGCCTCGTAATTCTGCTTGCTACAGACCTGCTAAACCCGCACACAAAAGGAACAATCCATCAATTTCTGGGTAACGAGACTGTGTCCCTCAATACCCCCTCACTCTTCCTTCAAGACTCATACGAAGGCCTATCGACGACATAACTCATGGCCACCAGATCTCTCCTTGCCTCTGTCTGTCTTGTCAGGATTTGACTCGCACCAAAGATATGGGCATTATTCACCCTCGAAGTTTAAAGTCTTATCGAATTTATCCACGTCATGCTTTCCTTAAGTCTCTTATGGATATCGATGACGACCTCTTTACGATCAATACCGATTTTGACGTTACCGTCAATTTCGTCGGACAGGGAAAGCATAAAGTCGTTACCGCCGATCATTTTTATCGATATCCTGAGAAAATCCTCACCTTTGCTCTTGAACTTCCCTACACCAATCAATTTGAAATAATCGGAAATTTTCCAGGCGTCCGTGCTGCAGCTCAGAGAGATACTCAAACACTCATCCAGACTATCAGCAAACTTTGGGACGCCCCCTTGCGTTCAGCATTTACCCCACAGCCAGTTGTCTTTTCTGGAATCACGAACAATCGCTATCGTCTCAATGTTGGACAACGTCAGCCACACATTGATCAAGACATCACAGCCATGATTTGGCTCAATCCGCAGGAGTCTTGCGCAGGAGGCACAGGATTGTTTCGACACAAACCGACAAATTTGGAACGATTGCCCAGAATCCCAGATCAGGAGATTCGCACCCTCGCAGACCGATTGGAATTGAGTGATGAATTTCTCAATAATCAGGAAGGATACGAAAACTTTCAAAATAGTATGATTTTCAACCCGTTATTTGCCTGCCAGGAAAATCGATACATCAATGATGGGAACGAATATTGGGAACTCCTTCATCTCATCGAGATGAAACCCAACCGACTAATTATTTTTGACGGGCGGTGTTTTCATTCCCAATATATCCAAACACAGCATTATGCTGAAGCCTTCCGAGTCAACCAAATTCTCTATTTAACCCAGGACTAGAAAGGCTCAACAAGCAATCACGACTCGACTTAACCGAGTACTCACGCCCCCTCCGACCGTCTACCAAAACACCAACCTGATTACTACTTAGGCATTCGATCCTAATAAACTTATCCCCTAGCAATTCACAGACAAAAAATCAACCAAATTTTCATAAATAATTTACGCGCCATCACACAGTTTATTTCCAAAACCCTCATGAGGTTAAATCTTTAAATATTCAAATATTTCCATATCTTATGATGAAATTCTTGAAAATCATTCGTTATCTCCATTGAAAATATTTTTCAGAACGGCTTCATCCTTTCCAGGCAAGAGATTTCAAACCTCTCACAGGTTATCCACATACAAAAACACTTGTCTTTAGGGGATAGTTTGATACGGTACTTTTTCTGTTTTCTCGCGCCTCAGCCATGGCTCACACGTCTCCATGGAAATGCGTCTCCTCATGATACCGTTTTGCGACAAAGATGAAGACAATGGCCACAACGAACATAATTCCAGCAAAAAAATAGTAGTAGCTAGCCCCATTGAGCCATGTTGTTCCATCAGGGTTTTGGATGAAATAGTTGACGGACGACGTAAACGCATTCCCCAGGGACACAGAGAGCAAAAACAGAGACATGATGACCGACTTCAGCTTAAGCGGTGCTTGAGTATAGGAAAACTCTAAGCAAGTAATTGAGACCATCACCTCAGCTCCGGTCATCACCACATAGGCCAAGAGCTGCCACACAATATTCGGTCGAAGCCCGGACTCAATCTGCTCCTCAATAGAAGCGGATATCACAAATGCCAACATAGTTACAAAAAACCCTATTGAAATTTTTCTCAATGGTGTCAGTGGAAAAACCCGGTCAATCGTGGGATAGATGCCATAGGTAAAGACTGGGATAAAGATCATGATCAGAACAGGATTGACGGCTTGGACCTGAGACGGCAACCAATCGATCCCAAGCCAGTGCCGGTCCATGTGTTTTGCCTGTAGGACCCAAGCCGAAGAGGTCTGATCGTAGAGTGACCAAAAAAACGCAACAAACAAAAATATTCCGGAGAGTTTGAGGATTGCGTGCCACGCTGCTGCACTTTTCAATTCCGCAAGAAACTGGCGAGGATCAGGATGGACATGAACATATTTATAGCGACCTAACCAAAAGACCAACGTCGCAAACAACATCAGCAGGCCAGGTACACCAAAAGCGACATCGGGGCCATAATGCTTGAGCAACCACGGCGTGAGTAAAGTGGAAAAAAACGCGCCAAAGTTGATCGAGAAATAAAACCAGGAAAAGGCTTTGGAGAGGAGGTGCCGGTTCCGCACACCAAATTGATCACCTAACACGGCCGACACACAGGGTTTAATCCCACCCGAGCCAATCGCGATGAGCGTGAGCCCAATCAACAAACCCACACGCGTTTGATCGACCGCCAACGCAAAATGTCCTGCACAGTACACGAGAGACAAGGGAATGATCGTATTATATTTCCCCAACCACCCATCCGCCAATAAGGCCCCTAGGAAGGGGAAAAAATATACGGCTGAGGTAAATAAATGAAAATGGGCACGTGCCTCAGCCTCGGTCATGACGTCAAGAACGCCATCCTGACTCAACAACAGTTCAGTCATAAAGACGACCAAAATGGCGCGCATGCCGTAAAAACTAAAGCGCTCAGCGCCTTCATTGGCCACCAGATGAAAAATGCCAGAAGGCATTTGGTCAGTCGGCAATGGTGTGGTGCGAAACGATCGATCTGACATAGATAATCTCTGCGAGTGAGGGCAATCCAATTGTAACGGACGCCATTCTATCAAACTCAGGTGAGTGGAGAGTGGTTTACACAGAACTACTTAACTACGACCAGAGAAAAGCATCGAAGACATAAGGTGGGCAGTAATTCTTCGCACGCATGTACCAATTCTTGAACGCGACAGACAGACCTGACAACCTGGCATGAATACGACTAACAGCTGCTGACAATCAGGTATGCGCGTGAAAAATTCTCTACGCCGCTTTGCACAGTACTGTCAAAAAATAGCAATCTTCTCTTCATCACATTTCGAGACACATAGCGAATAAGAGCTAGCGTTTCTACTCACCATGTTTTTCCCGTTCCATTTTTTCAAAAAATCGATCAGCATCGCTTCGAATCTCCTCTTTGGAAGGATCTGGCTTCGTCTCAGCCGGAGTGCTGCATCCAAACACCCAGAGACAACTCAGCAAGACCAGGCTGCCTTTCGCACTCCTATCGATCAAGGTCCGCACACAGCAATCAACCACCCCGTGAGTTTGCAAACTACTTAAATGCGAGTCCTGCGCTTTCATTTCACCTTCCTCCTTGTCTATTAATTTCACATTAGTACGATACCTCAATACCATCGTTTGATGAGTTGCTCAATTTTGTATGGTCACCTACCTTTTCCTCTAAAAGAAGGCCTATCTTATTGAGGCAAAGGCAAGAGAGGTCTCATCGAATCATCCACAAATTGACTGGATGGGAGACGTCTGCTACCGTACTTATCCTATAGCCGTTTCCATATGCTTCCAGTACTTATAACAGGTCATGTACGGCGTGAGGGAGTTTCCCCTTGCTGGAAGTTATCGAGTTTCGCTATCGTCGATTCGAGGGCTATTACGTCCATTCTATTTCACCAAACAATTGGAGTCTATCGTGTCACCTACTGCTTCTGGCCAGTCAATTCAATCGCTGCAGCATTACGCCACTCAATTACGCATTCATAGTATTCAAGGAACAACCGAAGCAGGAAGCGGTCACCCGACCAGTTGTTGCTCTGCAGCTGACATTGTCGCCACGCTGTTCTTTGCTGTCATGCACTATGATCCCGCCAATCCGAAAGACCGCGGGAATGATCGATTTATCTTATCGAAGGGACATGCAGCTCCGCTTCTATATGCCGCATGGGCGGAGGCTGGATTCATCAAACGCGACGATCTCTTGAACTTACGGAAACTCAGTTCCGATTTAGAAGGTCATCCAACACCTCGATTGCCCTTTGTCGACATGGCCACGGGTTCGCTCGGCCAAGGATTGTGTGGTGGTGTCGGAATTGCCCTCAACCATAAATTTCTTGATCAAAACGATGCCCGCGTGTACGTGCTGATGGGTGACGGAGAATCGGTGGAAGGATCGGTCTGGGAAGCTGCGGAAATTGCTCAGCACAAACAACTCGACAACTTATGCGCCATTGTCGATATCAACCGCCTTGGACAATCCGACCCGACTCTACTCCAACATAATCTAAAGGCGTACCAAGCACGATGGAAGGGATTCGGCTGGCATACCATTCCCGTCGACGGACATGATCATTCGGCCTTACTTGAGGCATTTCAAGAAGCCGCGAATACGCATGACCGACCAACGGTCATCTTAGCAAAAACGCTAAAAGGCAAAGGAATTTCTTTTGCTGAAGATAAAATGAACTGGCACGGAAAACCGCTGAGTCAAGAAGATGCCCAAAAAGCCATTCAAGAACTCTCGAAACTCTTGAATACAGAAGAAGGTCCTCTGACCATTCAGGCTCCCACTTCACACGAGACGACTCCAGCCAACATCTTACCAGTCGCGCCTCCGGCATATGATACTCAAAAGTCAGTCGCGACCCGTGAAGCGTTTGGAGAAGCCCTGGTCCATTTAGGCGAAGTGAATCCATTAGTGGTCGCCCTTGATGCCGACGTCAAAAACTCTACCTTCACTGATAAATTTGGACAACGCTTTCCGACAAGGTTTTTTGAAAACTTCATTGCCGAACAAAATATGGTTGGCGCGGCAGCAGGACTTGCGGCGTGCGGGAAGATTCCATTTGCCGCCACGTTTGCTTGTTTCCTGACTCGTGCCTACGATTTCATTCGGATGTCAGCCATCAGTCAAGCCAATATCAAATTGATGGGGTCACATGCCGGGGTCAGCATCGGCGAAGACGGGCCGTCTCAAATGGGGCTCGAAGATTTAGCCATGATGTCGGTACAGCCAGGCGTGACGGTCTTATACCCTTCCGATGCCGTCTGCGCGTATCATTTGGTCCAAGCAGCAGCCTCCCATGACGGCATGGTGTATATGCGGACCAGCCGACCCAAGACACCAATCCTCTACGGCAATGATGATATCTTTCATATTGGAGGCTCGAAAGTTCTTCGGCAAAGTGACCAAGACCGCCTGACCATTGTGGCCGCTGGCGTCACGTTATTTGAAGCATTGAAAGCCTATGACGAATTAGCTGCAGCCGGCATTCATGTTCGGATTGTCGATCTCTATAGTATTGTTCCTATTGATACGGAAACACTGCTTGACTGCGCCCGTGCCACATCGAACACATTCCTCACGGTTGAAGATCACTATGCGCATGGCGGATTGGGCGATGCCGTGCTGAGCGCCTTATCAGGCGAAGGCATTCGTCTTCACAAACTTGCTGTTCGAGAAATTCCCCACAGCGGTAAATCTGATGAATTGCTCGACCGATATGGAATTAGTGCACGCGTCATCGTCGAAACTGCGAAGCGGCTTGTCTGACCATCATTTACCACCATGTCGGACCCAAGCATCTTTCAAACTTTGCCGCTCTTTCATCGTTTGAACGCGGTGGACCGTGAACAACTCGAAAAGCACACTGTTGAGCTACTTTGCCAGAAAGATGAATTTATTTTCTGAAGCTCAAAATAGTGCCAAAGGCTTTGCTCTCCATTCCGCAGAGCGACGATTAGCCTCCTTGCAGGTCAACCTGGCAAAGAGAACGGAAATTCATGAAGTTATGCACCGGTGAAGATCGACGACGAATCGAATTCTTTACATTCAACGGTACTGAGAATTTTCAATCTGGGCATCGAGATCTCCGTGAGTGAAAAAAATGAGGTATCTTGATGTCTCAATGGAGCAATTCGACTTCTGAGAAACAGATAATGAAGGCGAGTGAATTGTGGAAGAAAAAAAGACGACGAGAAGTTCTTGTCAGCTGGCGGGCACTAACGTACCCACCGTTCCCTGGGAATTTTTCCTTTTTCCTAAACAGACCCCAGTCCTACTCCGAGCACATTAAACAAGGATTTCTTTCACTTTTTCAAGAAGGGTATCAAGTGAATAGGGCTTTTGGATAAATCCATCAATCGGCTGTTGTTCATTCAAACCAGTCACCACGACCTCTTCCGTATAGCCACTTGAAAGAATGACAGGCACATCTGTAGATATTTCGCGCATCCCTATTAAGACTTGTTTTCCATTCAGGCCTGGCATGGTCAAATCTAACAGCACACCAGTCAGATCCTCCGCATGCTCTTCGAATAGCCGCAGGCCTTCAAAGCCATTTCGAGCCGTCAAGACGGTAAACCCCAACTGCCCAAGGAACATCTCCGTCGTCAGACAAATTTCTTCTTCATCGTCGACGACCAAAAAGAGACCATGGCCCCGACACGAATCATCGGTCTCTGAGGACACCTCCGGAGCAGGAAGAATGTCTTGATCCTGAGCGACGGGAAAGAGCACACGAAAAGTGCTGCCATGCCCAACCTCGCTTGAGACATGAACGGCTCCGCCGTGCGTCCGCGTGATTCCAACCAAAGAAGCCAGGCCCAACCCCCGACCGATAAATTTACTCGTGAAAAATGGATCAAAAATATTCTTCATCATTTCAGGATTAATCCCGACGCCATTGTCTTTCACCTCCACATAGACTACATCACCATCAGGCACATCTGCGGCCAAATGACAGCGCGATAGATAGGCACGATCCACCACCATCATCCCCGTGGTCAAGGTAATCCTGCCACTGGCATTGGAGAAGGACTCAGAAGCATTCGTGATTAGATTTAACACAATCTGTCGGAGTTGTGAGGGATCACCTTCAATCCTGGGGAGTTTGGCATCTAAGGCAAAGGTGAGCACGGTTCCTTTTGAAATAGCGTCTTCAAGGAGATGTCCTAATTCCTTAATGAGATCGGTCAGATTAACAGGTTGACGCGTTAGGGGCTCACGCCCGGCATAAGCTAACATTTGATTCGCGAGTTCTCCTCCACTCAATGCCGCTTTCTCAATTTTTTTAAAATGAGTGATTGCTTGACTCTCTGTGGTCAACCCTCGAATTCCAAGCCTGGCATGGGAAGAGATTGCAGCCAGCAAATTATTAAAATCATGAGCAATCCCTCCAGCCAACACTCCGAGACTTTCTAATTTTTGCGCATGGTGCAGTTGCTCTTCCAATTGCTTGCGTTTGGTCATGTCCATCATCGCTGTACGGCATTCGGCGACTCGTTTGCCGTGGCCATGCATGGGAACACTTTCAAGAATGACACACAACCGTTTCCCATCGAAATGCTCAAACTCCAGTTCAACGGAGTCAGAAAATGCACCAGAAAATATCTTTTTGAGATGAGTGGAAAACGCCTTTTGGTAATCCGGCTTCACACGAAGCGACATCCGAGTCTGAGTGAGGTGCTTGCGATCAAACCCAAGCATTTCAGCACCCGTAATGTTGATCTCAAGAATGATACTCTGCCAGTTGAGAGTGAAATACCCGATAGGTGCACCTTCAAAGAGATCAAAGTATTTATGATTCGATCGTTCAAGTTCTTCCTGCATTTGGCGTAATTCTTCATTTTGTGCTCGCAACTCTTCTTGATGAATCGTCAAATTTTCCAGTGTGTCTTCTAACTGCTTCTGGATGGTTGCCCGTTGTGCATCTCGAGCTCGTAACGATTCCATCTCAGTCTGTGCTCGTTGAATTTCCACTCGTAACTGCGAAGTGGTTTTTCCTGCGGTCATAGAACATCCTCCTTGCATAGGAATTCCAACGTCAATTTCCGTACACTGGCCCACACTCACGAAAAACTGTAGTATGTCGATTGTCTAAAGCGCTACACGATCACTGTGTAGCTCCTCTCCACTTCTCACAAGGTACCATGCGAAAGCGTTGAAGGAATAATCGAGTTCAGATGTGGAAGCGGAACACCACGAGAATGGAGGAAGAGGCCTCCATGCTCTAAGATGTTTATTCCACAGACAACGCCTCCTGAATCACATGATCGAGTTCAGCAATGACTAACGGTTTCATAAGATAGGCAAAAATACCCATTTCCTTCGCCTTGTCTGGGGTCATGACATGACTAAAGCCCGTCATAAGGATAATGGGGAGGTCAGGCCGGAGCACCAACAGCTGTTTGGCCAAATCTTCACCCGTAAGCCTGGGCATCGTTTGATCAGTGACTACCGTATCGAAGTCATCGGGATTCTTCTTAATGATCATCAATGCTTCCGCTCCACTTCCACATGCCACAACATCGTATCCCAATTGTTGCAGGAGCTCCTCCCCCATTCGAACCAATGCCGCCTCATCATCAACAAAAAGAATACGCCCGTTTTTTCGAGGCTTCGAGGGAAGAGGCTGGAAAACCTCAACAGGTGCATCGACATGGATCGGGAGGTAGACCGCAATCGTTGTGCCGTGAACGCCTGTCTTTTCTACCTGAATCATTCCATTATGGGTGGCAATGATGCCATGCACCATTGCCAAACCCATCCCGGTCCCTTCACCGATGTCTTTGGTTGTAAAGAACGGATCAAAAATCCGCTCTTGGACTTCCCTGGACATGCCTGATCCTGTATCTGAGATGGTGAGATAAAGATGGGACCCAGGTTTGAGCGGAGGATGCTGTCTTGCCCATTCGAGCGATACCTCGACCTCTCGCATGTTGATATCTAGGCCTCCCCCAGTTTTGCGCATCGCGTATTCAGCATTGGTACACAAATTAATAAGCACTTGATGCAATTCGGTTGGATCGCCGTACACGCATGTTGATTGAGCTTTCAATGAGGTACGGATGTGGATCGTCGAGGGTAACGTGGCTCGTAGCAGATGAAGGGCTTCCTGAATCACCGAATTCATGGTCACCGCCTGTTTTTCAGTTTCCGCTTGACGACTAAACATCAAAATCTGTTTGACCAGATCTCTGGCTCGAAATCCGGCAACTAGCACTTCACTCAGATTCGATCGTAAAGGACTGGCGGCCGGAAGTTTCCCCTGAACAATTTCCGTGTAGCCCAGAATCCCCATCAGAATGTTGTTGAAATCATGCGCAATGCCTCCAGCTAAAGTCCCAATGGCTTCCATTTTGTGTGTTTGACGAAGCCGTCGTTCCGTACGAAGCAACATTTCCTCTGCGTGTTTTCGTTCGGTGATGTCTATCAACGCGGTCTGGAACCGCCGCATGCCCCGTTGTTCATCAATTAAGACACTTTCAACTTTGGTATGGACCACTCGCCCACTACTATGCAAACATTCCACTTCGGCAGACGCCGAGGTCGCCACCCCAGAAATGCTGCGTAAGTGCGCAGAGAACGGCAGTCGGGTCGGCTGAGTCAAATACGGAAGAAGGGGGTTCCCAATAAGATAGTCCCGACTGTACCCCAATAATTCCGCGCCTTTATTATTTACCTTCTGCACGTTTCCATGTTGATCGAGGATAAAGTAGCCAATTGGTGCAGATTCAAAGAGATTCACATACTGCTGGCGAGACTCCTCAAGATCTTCTTGTGTTTGGCGAAGCGATTCATTTTGCGTTCGAAGTTCCTCTTGATGGATATTTAGATTTTCCAAGGTGTTTTGGAGTTTGGATTCTACATGCTGGAAACGAGCAAGCTGTGCTCGAAAATCAGCATTTTCACGCTGGAGATCCAACAACTCAAATCCTGGACCAGCGCTGAGTTTTTTGCTACGGACACGACTCATAGAACATTCCCTATACTCATGACGTCAGCGAGCCATTCGACCTGCGCCGGATTTATTGTAGGCGGGAGCCACGCACAGTGATCCCAGTTCACCAAGAGGAAGCTGTCCTCCATGATTTCGTACGCTATTAAATCATGCTCAAGAAAACAGTGGAGCAAGTTTTTGTTGAAAAGGTCTGTTATGAAACCTGAGTAATGGAAGAGGAAGGGAGCGGGAAAAAATAAATGCTAGACGTATATAATATGACAACCATATCAAACTTTATATGCTCGATCAATACATCATGTCGTCTGGAGCGAAAATCTACCCACACAATATCCAACGGGTCCTTACCCATCAGATTTCGGTGGTAATGTCACAATCGAAAACCAAAACCCTTCCATCATTTTGACAGCTTGAATTAATCCCTCGACGTTCATGGGTTTGGTAATATAGGCATTGGCATGAAGGTCATACGACTTCAACACATCTGCTTCCGCCGTCGATGTGGTCAAAATCACAACGGGTATGGAGCGGAGGTCTGGAGTCTGCTTGATTTCTTTGAGGACCTCACGCCCGTCCTTTTTGGGAATGTTCAGATCCAAAAGAATTAAATCAGGCCTCGGAGCGTCAAAGTAGGGTGTTTCCTTCCGGAGTACCGCCATCGCTTGAACGCCATCGTTCGCCACCTGAATATTGTTTAAGACTTTGGCATCTTTCAACGCCTTCTTGATGAGGAGCACATCGCCAGGGCTGTCTTCGATGAGCAAAAGGTCAATCGCTCGAATGTTTAATGGTGCATTCATATCAACCGATCCCTATTTATGAGGAATGGTAAAATAAAAGGTACTCCCGGCCCCGAACTCCGAATCAACCCAAATTTTGCCGCGGTGATGTCCGATGATTTTATGACAAATGGACAACCCAATGCCACTACCGGGATACTCGGATTTCTGATTGAGGCGCTGAAACATGTCGAATATCTGTTCATGGTACGCGGCCTCAATCCCAATACCGTTATCCGCCACGGAAAACTGCCAGGCCTCTTCCTGGTGTACAGCCCCAACGTGGATAATGGGCGATTGCGGACCACAGAATTTCAACCCATTACTGATCAGATTTTGAAAAACTTGCGCGAGTCGATTACCGTCCGCGAGAACGGTCGGGAGAGGATCATGGGTGACCATAGCCTGCTTGTCTGCAATGGCTTCGCCAAGGTTCAAGAGTGCTTCATTCAACAGGTCTTCGCAATCCGTTGGGTTGAGCGTCTTCTCGATGTTCCCTAATTGGGAATACTCCAAAAGCCCATCAATCAACGTCCGCATGCGCGCCGCTCCATCCACCACATAGTCAATATATTCATGAGCCTCCGCATCCAAACGACCGTGATACTCTGTGGCAAGAAGTTGGATAAAGCTACTAATCATGCGAAGTGGCTCCTGAAGATCATGGGACGCCACGTAGGCGAATCGTTGCAATTCTGTATTCGAGCGCGCTAGCTTGGCACGTTGTTGAAGCAACACACGTTCTATGTGTTTTTGGTCAGTAATGTCCACATTCACACCCGTCATTCGTATCGGTCGTCCCTCCGTATTGCGAAAGACATGGGCAAAGGCCCGAATGTGGTGAATGGAGTGATCAGGCCACCTAACTCGAAATTGCGTGTTATAGAGACTGTTGCCTTTAAGGGCTTCCTGTAATTCGGCTTTGGCTTGAGCAGCGTCATCGGGATGGAGACTCTGTATCCAGGCTTTATAGTCACCAGAGTATGTATCCTCGGAGATTCCGTAAAGAGCATACATGGTGTCGTCCCAGGTCAGCACATCGTTAATGACGTCCCAGTCCCAAATACCAATATGGCCTGATTGTGTGGCAATTTGCAGGCGTTCGGAGAGGCGGTTGATTTCGTCTCGACGCTTTTTGGGCTCCGTAATATCCGAAAACGTGACGACGGCTCCTTCGATCGTACCCTGTTCATTACGGATCGGCGTACTCGTGTATTCAACCGGAAAACTGGTGCCGTCTTTTCGCCAGAGCACTTCATCGTCTACATGATGGACGGGGACGTCCATGAAGGCGGCCGACATCGGGCAGTCCTCGCCCTGACAGGGTGTCCCATCCGGCTTCGTGGAATGAATAGTCGCATGCATAGGAGAGCCAAGAAGTTCCTCAGGGGAATACCCCAACATCTGCGCTGCTACAGGATTCACAAAAGTGGCCTTACCTTCTAAATCTAATCCAAAAATTCCTTCTCCAGCGCAAGTGAGAAGTAATTCATTCCGGCGATGAAGGACCTGCAGCAGTGATGTTTGTATCCCCCTCATCACGATAAAAGCTGTCGTCCACACTGCCAAAATTGAAATGATACGATTAACACTGACTTTCCATACACTGTCCCCAATTGGAGATTGCCACCATCCCAGAAAAATTAAGAGAGTGGATACCACTGCGAATATCCAGGTTGTTTGCGAAGAATTTAATTTTAAAGTTGCGACAATAGGCAATACGTACAGAACACCGGTCGCCACGCCCAGGGGCGTCAGGAGGTCAGCAGTACTCGCTCCTATCAGCAAAAGAAGAGAGAGACTCACGTCTTGAACATTTTTGCCCGTGGGCGGCCATATATCCCTACTCATTTTTGATGTCCCAGGTAGTCTTCAGTACCAAGAAGCACAAACCGGAAGAAGAACGAGGTTGGGTTCACCTGATCAACCTTTCTTCAGAAGTGCCTGGTGAACATGAGAATCATCACGTGACGCGCCAACGGCTGCAACGCCATGTGCAAGGATTGATTGAGCCAAATCGAGTGGGACCCGATCAATCACACAAAGCGTACCTCACGTATGATCAGCGTTGGGTACCAATGGCGCGTCAGTATAAAACCGAATCTGTCGGTCTTTGGTCACGAGAGGATTATCCGCAAATCTCAGTTCAGTCGCAAAATCGCGAACAACTAATATCTGCTGCGCGAGGATCGCGTGAGGGCAAAACCCAATATCCTGAGACGTTTCACTCGCACTGAAACCCACCGTTGACTTAAACCATTGTCGCGCTGGATCAATGAAACTGATGATCGCAATAGGTGTTTGGCAAATATGTGACGCCGGGAAGGTCAGGTCATCAAACTGGAGTTTCGACGGCGTATCAAAGATGGAATTCGCCGAAAGGGCTTGAAGTCTCACAGGGTCATCAGATGGCAGAGGCGCACTGTACATAAAGTTTGGATGCTCTGCTCCTTTGTGCTTTTTGTTCGTCACAAGAACAGGGGTCTCATACCAGAGCAACCCCAAGGCTTTTCCTACCATACCAATATCGATCATGTGTCCGCCTCGCTGTTATCTGATTTCTCGACCTTCCATAATCAGTGAGTTCGCCTTCCCAAATTCGCCTTTAAAACCTCTGAAGGAGAGATCAATGGTCATAGTCTTTTCCTCGCTCCCAACGAATTCACCTGTGAAGCGCGCAAAAGAGCCGCCATGCATGACCGAGGCAATCGCATGCTTAAGCTGATTCGTGGCGACGCTACTCATGACTTTCAATGGCCCTTCCCAGAGTAGTTTCCCTACCACGTCTTTGGCGTCCACTCCACAGAAATTTAACATCGTCTGATTGACTTCTCGTACCGTGCCATCTGTGTCTAGAATGGCCATAAATTGAAATGCCGAGTTGAAGACAGCTCGAAACTGTTGTTCGTGCTCACGGATTGCTGACTCAGCTTGCTTTCGGTCTGTGATATCTTTAGCGATGCCCACTATCCTGACAACGCGTCCCTCTGCATCGGACACAGGAAAGGCTTGGTCCCAGATCCACCGTACAGTCCCATCAGGTTGGAGGATACGAAAATCCTGACTAAACGTCCCATTTGCAGCTTTGTCGAAAAACGCATGTTGTGTACCCGCGCGATCTTCAGGATGAATGGCATCAATCCAATCAAGCCCTCGGTCATACAGACTTTGACATGACCGTCCCCAGATTTTCTCATAGGCCGGACTAACATACTGTATCGTTTTACCTGTCGAGTCAGCCACCCAAAACACGTCATGGATATGCTCAGTAATTTGGCGAAACCGTCCTTCACTTTCCCGGAGAGCCTGCTCAGCCAAAAGATCAGTCGTCTTGTCGATGAACATCAACACGGCTCCTACTGTCTGCTGGTTCGGCGCTCGATACGGCAAAACTTGAAACAGGTAAGTCATATCGCCATGTTGAAATTCCCGACTTCTTGCTCGTTCCTTATTGACCACTTCCTGCACGTCTTCCCGAAGAAACGGCATATCGAGACGGGTCGGAATCGTTGTGAGCGCATGGCCAAGATGCTCTTCTGACATCTCGAAGAGCGCGGTTGCCGCTGGAGTAAACCGGGTGAGACGGCATGATTTGTCAACCACGACCAGGCCAAATCCAATCGCCTCTTGAATATTTTCGAGGTCCGTGTTGGCCAAACTCAATTCAGCCGAACGTTCCTGAATCTCTTCATTCAGCGTCGTTAATTCTTCATTGGTCGATTGCAACTCTTCATTCGAGGTTTCTAACTCTTCATTCGAGGATTGGAGTTCTTCGTTGGCGGACTGGAGTTCTTCATTCAACGATTGGAGTTCTTCGTTGGCAGTTTCCAGTTCCTCCACGGTGGTTTGCAGATGCTCTTGTGTGGCCACCAAATCCCTTTCAAGTTCTTTGATGCGTTCATCGACCATACCTTTCGTACTGCGAATGGTCAGCTTCACAGGTTTGACCGTGAGAATAGATTCGAAAAATATCACGATGGCACCTGCCTGACGACTCTCACTCTTGATCGGCCGAAGATGTAATCGGATGGTCTCCGCTTTCCCCTTCATATTGAGGATAAGATTCTTTGTCGACAGTGGAATCTGCTCACGGGTACACTTTATTAGTATGGACCGTAATTCTGCTCGTAAATCAGGCCGGATCATGGCCAGCACGTTGAGCCCGGCCTCTCCCTGGGCCAAAGTCAGATACGAACTCACCTCACCCCGAACAAGGATGACATTCATGTGATCGTCTACTACGACCCCAGGATGCCCATACGCCTCGGCCGCTATCTTGTTGACCACATCACCAAGTGACGGCTCTTTGACTGCTCGCGCTTTCCCGGGACTCAGTGGTTTGAAATGCTGGAGAGCCAGAGGACCGACTTGGACACGCCGGGTTCGCCCTCCTCCTCCGCGACGCCGAAAGATTTTCGACTTTTTTTCAACCGGAGAAAAGAGGTCGATAAATTGCCCTGTTGACTCCGACTTCCCAAGGAACAAATACCCATTTGGATTCAAAATATAATGAAAAATCGGCAAGAGGCGTTGTTGGAGATGCGGCGAAAAGTATATGAGGACATTTCGGCAACTGACGAGATCAAGACGAGAAAATGGTGGATCTTTGACAAGATCTTGCCGAGAAAACACGACCATCTCACGTATTGCTTTTACCACCCGATAATGATTTTCGGTTCGGGTAAAATATTTTCCCACGATAGCTTTTGGGACATCGACAATGGCCGCTTCCGGATACAAGCCTTTTCTCGCTCGAGCTAGGGCATCGGTATCAATATCCGTCGCAAAAATATTCACTTTTAATGTTCGATTTTTTCGAGCCAGCGAATCGGCCACCAGCATCGCGATTGAATAGGCTTCTTCGCCGCTGGCACAACCGGCTACCCACATCCTCAGATTGTCTCCCTCGCTTTTGCTATCGACGATTTGATCAATCACATCCTTGAGTACCCCATAGGCTTGGGAATCTCGGAAAAGGCTAGTGACTGAAATAATGATGTCTTTATAGAGCGCATCAAGCTCACCTGGCGAAGTCTCCGCTAATTCAAGGTATTCCGTCACATCGTGGATCTTGTGGACAGCCATTCGCCGTCCTATTCGCCGATGAATCGTATTTTGCTTATACTCGGAAAAATCACATCCGGTACTCTGATGCAATCGTGCATAGAGCGTTTGTAACGCCTTGACTGAAGCTTCTTCCTTAATTAACAATGGAAGTCGCGTGGGATAGACGAGGATTCCAGGAAGCTCCCGGCCAATTTCTGGTGAGGGAAGAATGAGATCAACACATCCCGTATCAATAGACGTCTTCGGCATGCCGTCATATTTGGCTGTTACGGGATCTTGAACAATAATGAATCCCCCTGCCGCCTTGATCGCTTTCACGCCATGTGCTCCATCAGACCCTGTTCCAGACAGAATGATGCCTACGGCTCGCTCTGCCAATTCTTCCCCGAGAGACGAGAAAAAGATATCGATGGATGGTTTAGGCCCTACTGAACCCGGACGAGGCTGAGCGAGAATGAGTTTCCCTTGTTCAAATAATACATTACGATCTGGGGGCGTAATGTAAATGGTGCCAGGCCTAGGGATCGTTCCATCTCTCAGTTCTAGGATGGGCATTTCTGAATGTCGACTCAACAGTGTCACCAACATACTGGGATGTTTGGGATCCAAATGTTGTGCTAGGACATAGGTAATCTGATTCGTATAGGGAAGCGTTGGGATGAGCACTTGGAGTGCCTCCAACCCACCGGCAGAGGCTCCAATGCCAACCACCACCAGCTCGTCACCTCGAGCTGGTGGTGCGGTGACGATCTCAAGATCATCTGGCTGCGCGGCAAGTTGACTCGATGACACTCGTCGCGGGCGAGGGCGGGCTTGGTCGGCTGCCTTAGACTTCGCGGGCTCGGAATTAGGTACTTCGGGCTTGAGTGGGACAGGTTTCTTCTTGCGACCAGAAACCTTGGACGAGGTCTTTTTTTTCAATGGAACACGTCCGGATTGAGGGAGGACTTCGACTATAAGCTTGGCCTTCGCTGTCTTGGGTTTTGCTTTATTCTTAGTTAGCTTCGAATTTGTTTTATTTTTAGGGGGAACCTTCTTGGCAACAAAAGCTGTTTGAGAAGAGGTCTTTTTTTTCTCAGACATGGTTTTGGATTTCATTACTCAATATTCATTCCCTTGCCGAGGTTTTTTATAATTTGTTCTCTGCTTTTGACGACACGAATAAACTCTAAATTAACAGATAAAGGATAATGCTGGAAGATTTAAATTGTATCTTTCTGCTTGATTTATAGCAAATTATTGAAACGATTCAGAAAACTACCAAAATCTGTCTCCCGGACATTTCACCAGGAGTGATTTATGGAAGAAAAAATGACGATGAGAAGTTCTTGTCAGCTGGCGGGCACTAACGTACCCACCGTTCCCTATGGGTTTTTCCCGTTTTCCTGAATAGACCCAACATGCCCCTATTCGAAATAGTGCTGTTGTACCCACCGACAAGCTCCCTCTATGGTATCAAACTCCCCTCCTAGTTGAGCCTCAAATGCTGCTTTCAAGATAACCCCCATTAGAGGACCAGCCTGCACATTCATCGCCAAAAGATGACGACCCATGAGCAATGGCTTTGGAGCTTGAGTGTGGATTTCTAATTTTTGAGCGACCTCCAACATCTCTGCCATGTTGCGCGGGAGCTCTTGCGGCAGTGGAGGTCGGCCACTGTGATCGGCTTCGACAAGTCGCGCCAACATTTCTAAGTTTTCGCCTGCCTCATCGAGTGCCACGGCCACACGCCGCACATGCTTAGAAGATCCAACAAAGTCAATATGCGTCAAATGATATCGACAGAGCTGTATGACACGATTCCTTAATCCAAGCGGCATCCCCACACTCTGAAGAAAATGTTGAAACGTCTCAACCGTTCCGGCATGGCCATGTGAACGAATACGGTCAGGAAGAACTTCCGTGGTTTCTGGCTTTCCAAGGTCATGACATAATGCCGAGAAGACCAATACGGCCCGATCTTCCAAACTTAAACCATCTCGTTCGGCAATTCGAGCTGCCCGGTCGACAACATACAACGTGTGAATCCAAACATCCCCTTCAGGATGAAAACGAGTATCCTGCGGACATTCCTGAAGTGCCGCTAACTCCGGGTATTTTTGAAGCCACTCGCATTGCTGAAGAAAGTGCAAGCCAGCCGAAGGCCGTTGAGATTGTGCCGCCCACTTGTACCACTCACCCCAAATACGTTCGATCGCCAGGGTGTCATATTCAGTCACGAGATTTTGACAGCACCGTATGGTCTCTGGTGTCGCCTCTAAGGAAAATCGCCCAGCAAATTGGTGTCCGCGAAGCACTCTGAGCGGATCTTCCGAAAATTGTTCCCCAACATGACGCAGAATATGATCGTGAAGATCCTGGAAGCCTGAAAAAGGATCAATCAGCTCGCGAGTCATCGGATCATAGGCCATGGCATTCACCGTAAAGTCTCGTCGGATCGCAGCGTCTTTGGGAGTCATCGTTGGATCAGAAAAAATGTCAAAAGCCTTATGTCCCAATCCAGCTTTCGATTCCCTACGCGGAATGGAGACATCGATAGGCCAACCATAAATTTTGAGTACCCCAAATGCTTCCCCAACGACATCAATCTTAAAATAGGTACCTAAGAGTTGCTTCAACTTCTCAGGAGCAATGCCATAGACTTCAATATCAAGATCTTTGGAAGAGATACCAAGAATCGCGTCCCGGACACATCCTCCCACAAAGAGAGCCCGCCCTCCTGCGCTTCGAACCGCTTGGACAAGGGTTTCCAAGGCCTCCTGCGTCACATCATCTCCGATATGTAAAATCGGTAACTCCATGTCAGTTCTTCATGTTCGTAGTTAAGCTAATTTTTCCAGGAATACTCTCACCTCGATGAAGTCTCTCCCTTCATATAGTGGCTTAAGAAGGATTCGGTGCCATAAATACCAAGATTCGAAGTCGTTGATCCGTATGGTTGATAACACCATGCTCCTCACCGGCAGGAGCCATCGTCCCCTGCCCTTGCCCAAGCACATGACTTTCCCCTCCAATTTGAAATATTCCACTCCCCTCTATGACAAGATAGACTTTGTCTTGGTCGGCATGCACATGACCTTTTTGCTCTTGTTTCGGCTCAAGACAATACACATCACAAAAAAACCTCATAGATTGAAATACATTGTGTTTTTTCATTTTCTCCAAAGAAAACTCTTGAAAATCATCAAGACTTACAATCTTCATTCTCCTGTCCTCCTTACGTGAAATTTGTCAAGCATGCGTGGCCTTTCGAACGGCTATCAAGCAGCCAGTGAGACCAACTCACCCTAGAGTCTCTCGTTCGTTTAGGTTGAACCCTCGTCACTATCATGGTAGCCTGAGAGGAAGAATTCGCGTACATCAAACCATCTTGCTACAGACCGCCAGTTATAATATTTAGGAAAGGTACTCGCATGGACACCGCCCGCTCATCCTTCGCCTGGCTCATCTGTGTCGTCATTTTTTCTCTGACTGTCCCTTTGGCAATTGGGGCAACAAGTAACACGATTCAAGGTGAATATGAACTGCTTGATGAACCATCCAAACATGAAAAAGGGAAAGTTATCCTATTTGAATTTGCCGACTTCTATTGCCCGCATTGCCACATGTTTGAAAAAATTGTCGTCACCAAGCTTGCAGAAGAGTTCGGAGATGAATTCGAAGCTCGACTCATCGGATTTCCAGTCATGCCAGGCAAACTTCCTACGGCGTTTGAAATGTATGAACAAGCCGTGACGATGGGCAAGGGCCCTGAAATGAAAGATGCATTATTCGGCGCCATTCATGGGAAAAAAATTGAAGTCTTCGACAAAACCATACGACGATTGTTGCTTGAAAAGCTAGAACTTGATGTTGAAGAATTTGAAAAAGGATTAGCCAGCGGCGTTCCTTATCGAACACTCGAAAAAGGAAAAGCCTGGGGAGAACGCATTAAAGTCACGCACACACCAACCATTGTGATTGATGGAAATATTCGAGTCGCAAATTTAACGGAAGAAAATCTCAAGACCATCATTCAGAGTATTCTCGAACAGGATAAACACTCATAACAACACCTTCGTCAACCTATTCGTATTCAAGAAAAAGGATGCAGCACATGGGAAAAAAAAGCAAATCAGACCTACCATTTCCAGAAATGAACGATTTGGTCGCCGGCATGGAAGATCTTATGCGAGACGAGAATGGGCAACCGTTGACTCCAGATCACCCTCAATATAAAAAACTTTCTGCACTGATGGAAACTATGGTGAATACCATGAACGATAAGAATAATGAAACCACATTCAAAGGTCCACAAGGTCAGGCATAAATGTTCACGCCGCCCAGCCCTATTCCTCATAGAGCGCACCGGTAACCCTCGGAACACACATACTAACCAACAAGATGAGTGGGCGATCATAGATTGTCCAAAACAAGACCCGTGAACATTTGGCCATCACCCTACTCACAGTTCACCACCTCGTATGAACATTGTGTTTGTTCGCCCATGAAGTCGAAAAAGTGACACACAGAGAGGGTTTCATCGTGTAGATTGACAAATCGCCTTATAACAACTAAAACATCACCAGTCGGAACACAGACAATGCGGAGAGGTGGGTGAGTCTGGCTGAAACCAACGGTTTGCTAAACCGTCGTAGGGTAAAACCTACCGCGGGTTCAAATCCCGCCCTCTCCGCCAGCCTTCGCATAGCTTCGTCCCGCAGGCCAGCTGTTTGGGGCAAGGATCTGTCGAGAGCACCATTCCAAATCTCAGTTGCCATAATTTCCATACGGTCAATACTATCTCTGACCAAACGTTCTGATCACATCAAAACTTTATAACCGTCATCGTTATGCGTGAACATCGCTGGGAAACAATAGCGCCCCTCTCTTTTGATGAGGTCTTGCAGACCACTCAACAATTGAAACAGGCTGGACTCACCCCTGCCCATACCGAAAAAGATATTATTTGCTATATCGAAGAGTGGAAGGTTTCTGGACCACAGGGCATTCAAGCACTTGACCCTTGGCCATTAGAAGACATCACACTGATTCACATTTTGGATCAATGGGAAGGAGACTTCTTCCTACTGGCAGGGCAATATCACACCGTTGTTCAACAATACCAATCCGTGAACACCTATTGCTCAATCTGTCATCCCTGGCGCATTGAAGAACACATGGTGACCTTACGACCTGATGCCATGCTCTGGTTGGGTTTTCGACATGCCCATTCCTTTATCCGAGTCCGTGTGCACACGACGGAAATCGTCGCACCCGGCGAAACATGGGCTGATCATCAACGCCCTTTGTGGTTAACCGAACGTCAAGCCGCGTTTCAGTCCGCGATCAAAACACTCGACCTTCCATTGGAAGCCGTTGTCGACCAGATACAGGTCCGCCTCCAAACCCCTCGTCAGGACACACCACTATTTTGTTCATGGCCGGATGCCTTTGGACCATGCCAATTTGAATTAAACTCCCCTGACGTCTTTGAATTTCTTGTTCCGGCCAGCCAACTCGCGGCAACATGGCAAGGGAAACCCCAATCGGTACGAGCCTATCTCACCGGATTCACTGAAGAACAGTTAATTCACTTTGACTCATTTGATGCATCGAAACGATCAGTGTACCGATGTTCCGTCCATTGCGTCATGAATGAACTCCCTGAACTCCTGACCACTCTCGGAGAGACCGGTCGTCTATATTCAACGCTCTGCGAATTTCAAACGTCCACGATTCTCCCAAACGGACATGATTCAGCCGCCATTATCGGTATTGTCGGCCATCAAGGAACATTTCAAATCGAAGTTCGGTTAAATCGATACCCAGTCAGTGCGCAAGACACCACGGATTGGTTGGAATCTGTCATCGGCAGACCTGTGACCTACTCCCCTCTCTCAGCATTTCCATAGAGAAGACAAAAGCTGCATAGCACAAATGGCGATGAAGATGGATGCCTATAAATCGTTCTCACCCATAATCTATGACTTCGCAGGCTTCACTTCTTGAAGAAGCTTAAGCGCCGCCTCATACACTTCATCAATGGAAATTAGTTTCATGCAGCTCTCTTCGCCGCGAAAACAGCCTGGATGAAAACACGCTCGGCAATCCAGCCCCTTATAGATAACCGTCGTCATGCTTCCTCTTGGCCCCCACGTTTCAGGGTTCGTTGGCCCGAACAAACCCAGTACGGGACATTCGACGGCGGAAGCCATATGCATCAGCCCCGTATCATTACCAATGAACAATTCAGCTTTTTGCATGAGTGCCGCTAATACCAAGAGCGGCGTTTTCCCCACAAGCGAAAAGATTCGTGTTTTGGCAACTTCTTGAATCTTCGTGGCAACTTCCTGGTCTCGATCATCCCCAACAAGAATAATCGACAGGGAGTTTTCAGCCAACCGATCACATAAACTGGCAAATCGTTCAAACGGCCAGGCTTTAAACCAATATCGTGCCGTCGGATGAACCATCACCCAACGACGACCAAGAAGCCCCAGCTCATCTAATCTGGCCTGAGCACGAGCCGTTTGTTCTGATCCGACAAACACCTCAGGCTTTTGAACAACAGAAGGTGCATCAACAAACGTAAGGGCTTGAGTGTGATATTCCACCATGTGACGACTCGCAATTCCGGATGAAATACAATGGGAGTACAATTTCCCTCTCCATCGGTTTTCGCTATTGAAGCCAATGCGTCGAGATGCGCCAGAAATCCAAGTCAGAAATGCTGAACGATCCCCATCAGTCAAATCAATCACGCAATCAAACTGTCGCCTACGCAATTCCAGCCAGAATTGAATTTGTTCAACAAGGCTGCCCCGAGCCATCACCAATACGTCGTTGACATGCGGATTATGCTGAAGAACCTCTTGCGTACCAGGATTGACAAGACAAACCAAGCTTGCATGAGGAAATTGCTGCCGCAATATTGAGAGGACTGGAGTCGAGAGCACCACATCCCCGATATACCGCAATTTAATAATAAGAATATTGTTCAATTGTGGCTTCCAAAGCTTGTCCAACACGAAAAGAAGAGAAAGCGAGGAACGCCAATCCTTGACAACAACACAGGTAAGCTAGACATGCCAGTCGCTCATGACTTGAAACACGGCGTCCTTTACATCCTGAACTGAGATTTCCAATAATTGCTGATAATCTTGTTCATAATCCACCTTTTGCCAATACGCGTCCTCTCTTCTTCCTTTGGTCACCATCATCGCTCGATTTCCCCAGGGCGCATATTGAACGGTATCAGCCTCGCCATAGAGACCGATCACGTGAGGTTTCGGTAATGCTGAGGCAATATGCATCGGCCCTGTGACATTTGAAATGACTAAATCAAATTCCGCTAAAACGGCAATCAACTCACGGAGACTCGTCTGGCCAGATAGATCCAACGGTGGCTCGTTCATCAACTCAGAAATTCGTTGACAGACACCACGATCATCAGCACCTCCGACCAAGACAATCCGGACATGATAGTGCTCGACGAGAAAGTCTGCCAATTGAGCAAACCGATCTAACGGCCACATTCGCCACGGTGATCCGGCTCCCGGCACAAGACCGACTATTCGTTCGGATGTCGTCTGTCCATTTGCAAGCAACGACAAGGCACGCTGCGATTCATCGGAAGTCAGGAAAAGCTCTAATGGCGGCGCTTGGTAAAAGTCCATACTTCCCACCAGCGAGTGGACTAAGGCCAATTTTTGTTCAGTGAGATGTCGATCGTCACGCGGCATCGCCACAGAATGACTGTAGAGAAAGCCACGTACCCTATTTCGAGACTCTTCACCATACCGACGAGAGGCCCCGGATAACCATGCGAGCATGGCACTTCTTGGCCCGCTAAATAAATCAACAACCGTATCAAATTGTTCATGCCGAATGTCAGCAATGCACTGCAGCCATTGCTTGAATTGTGTCGTTTTTGATAACCGTCTCGCGGCACGTCGATCAATCTCAATCACTCGATCGAGGTGTGGGTTGTGATGAAGAATCTTTGCACTCTGTCCATCGGCAAGTGCCGCAAGATAGACATCGGGGTAAGCCAGTCGGAGTTGTCGAATAATGGGTGTGATGAGCACTACATCACCGATCGCTCGTATCGCCAGGAGTAAGAGTCGTGTAGGCGCTTCGCTAGACATGGAGGAATGACTCTCGTTGATTACGGCCAACTCGCTTTCTTCGTTCTCAGCTCACACATAATCAGTTACCTGCAACTCGTTCATAGAGTTGGACTGTTTGCGTTGCCGTTTGCTCCCAAGAAAACTGTTTGGCCCGCTGGAGGCCGGCATTCCGCATGCGGTGTTGAAGGCTTGGATCCGTCAGAACCTGTTTCATCGCGTGCTCCAGGGCGGCAACATCCATAGGACTAACCATCATCGCGGCATCACCCACCACTTCGGGCAATGAAGACGTATTTGAACACACAACGGGACAACCACAGGCCATCGCCTCGAGAACCGGCAACCCGAAGCCTTCATAAAGAGAAGGAAAAACAAAGAGTGACGCATGCTGGTAATACCGTATCAATTGCTGATCTGATACCATTCCGGCAAATACTATCTGCTTTTCGATTCCTTTCTGCTTGACAAATAGCGGAAGGTCTCCTTGCTTTTTGATATCTCCAACAAAAATTAATTGATGAGAATGCCGAACATCCTCCGGCAGCAATGAAAAGGCATGTATAAGGGACTGAATATTTTTAGTTGGATCAGCCCCTGCCACACACAAGACGTAAGGAATCATCGCTTGCGCTTGAGTCACTTCTGTTGATGGAGGGAGAAAAAGACCATGCTCGACACCTTGTGGAATCACCGTGATCTGCTCATGAGGAATACCAAGATATTCGACAATATCTCTCCGTGAACATTCTGACACCGTAATAATATGATCGATGTTTTCTAAAGGACGTGGAATACACAAACGTTTAATATGTCCATACAGATTGAAACGTTTTGTAGGTTTCGGATACAACAACGGCTTGACGTCGTGAATCGTGACGACAAACTTTCCACGCTTGATCGCAAGGCAAGAATCATAAGGAAAATGCAAAAGATCATAATTTCCCACACTCATCGTTGCGGTTTGCTCCCAAAACCGTCTCTTAAATAGAGGGTAACGACAGAACCGATACCGAACGTTGGGATAGTCGGGGAAATTTAAATCCTTGACGGGTACGAGAACTTCATATTCATTTGTCTGATCAACACGACCAAGACCTTCAATGAGATTACGCGTGTACCGCCCCAGACCAACATTAAAATTTTTCAAATGCCAGGCAGCAATCACAATTTTCATGCCATAGCGAATCCAATTAACTTCCAGTTGGATGATTGAGACGACCTCAACGTCATACGACGGCTCAAGTATAAGTTGATACTTGAAACGGCTATAAGAATTGGGTTACCCAGCGTTTCAACCGAATCGCTTTCACTCATTATTTTCCGTCACGTGAGACTCGAACAGTTTTGTATATTTGACAAAGGTATACATACTGGCAAATACAGCAAAAATAATTCCTCGCGTACCATCCCGATAGCCCTTTTTTAACACATACGTCTTGAAAAATATGATGAATGGATTACATATGACATGATACCAAGAGACAGAATTCTGGACTTTGCCTTTTTCTGAAGCTGCCAAAGTTGTATACAGATTAAATTTCTTAAAATGATCCGTAATCTTTCGTTCCGTATAGTGATCGAGATGTCTTGAAAGCGTCGCAATCTGACCATTCACAAGTAAATTCTCGTGAACTGCGACATCATTATACTGCGCCTTTCCATTCTGAACGAGACGGATTTGATAGTCAGGATACGCTCCGCCCCATCGAACCCATTGACCATAAAAATAATTTCGCCGTGGAACGCGATAGGCCACAGTCTTACCTGACACAGTCGAAAGGGTTTCTTGAATTTCTTTGGACAATTCCATACTCACACGCTCATCAGCATCGAGTATCAATATCCAGTCAGAACCAACCTGTTCCATGCCAAAATTCTTTTGAAGCCCGAAACCTGGCCACGGCCTGACGAAAATACGGTCTGTATATTTTTTGGCAATTGCCACAGTTTCATCTGTGCTTTGGGCATCCACGAGAATGACCTCATCGGCCCACTTAACGCTCTCCAAACACTCTGCAATATGCGTTTCTTCATTCTTTGTGATGACCAAAACCGCTAAAGTCGGGCGTGAGCTCATCTCTACCCTTTAAATCCATGATTCATCACTTCACGGTAAAACTTCCAATTTAACCAACGATTTCGTCTTGCTCTAATTTTCTTCGCCCTAGCCAGTCGCGCTTGCATGACATGGGGATGGGGCTCATTAAAATCCTTGAGTATTGAATAATTCGGAAATTGCGCTTGCAAGGCCGCCTCCTGATCCAACTCTTCAGGTGTACGAGTATTCCCATGCCACCAGGATTCCATAACACGTTTTTTGGCACGAAACGTCTCAGGGTCTTTGACCCATCCATAGTGAAACACTCGAGCTGGAATTACCTGTCCGGAAGGACCTGACTTGATCATTTTCGCTACCTGCTCTGTTCGAAAGTCGCAACCATCCGCCGAAGACTGAATCTGCCTATTCGTGCGAACCACCCTGGTGGCTTTTCGATACATCCAAGGATCAAGAGACCAATAGTCTCCTTTAAAATGCAGAACACGAAATACCAGTCCCAGAATATTTTCGCGATGAATATGTGCATTCATAGCATCGTGGATGACAGGTAAGTCATCTTCATGGATGACTTCGTCTCCTTGTACGAGAAATGCCCAATCTCCGGAACAATGAGAAAGTGCAATATCCTGTTGCATTCCCAACACTCGGCCATCTTGCTTCAGAGTCTCATCCCAAATGCTCTCGACAATTTTTATTCGCTTGTCGCCCAAGGAGCGGATTAACTCCAGAGTGTCATCCTCTGAATTTCCGACATTCACGATAAATTCGTCGACAATTGGCAAGGCCGACTGAATCGCCTCAATGATGGGAAAGTCATACTTCACCGCGTTTCGAATAAAGGTAAAGCCACTGACTTTCATGTGCCACTCACAATCACACTCCCTGAAATTTGTCGATCAAGACACTCACGATAGACGCATTCAGTTCGTACAAGCATGCCGTGAAAGCTATAGGATTCAGCAATGTGCCTTTTCGCTGACTGCCCTAATTTTTCTCGAAGCTCTTGATTCGTAGCCAATCGAATGATGGCGTGAGCAAGGCTTCCACTGTTTTTAGCCTCCACTAAGAGACCGGTTGTTTCATGTTCCACCACTTCCCGAACACTGCCCACATCCGTCGCCACCACCGCCACCCCCATGGCCATCGCTTGAGTCAAACTTTGAGGAACCCCTTCAGCTTCAATCGACGTAAGCACAAAGACATCGAAACTCGCTAAAAGTAGTGCCACATCTTCCTGAAATCCTGTCAGTACTACTTGCTCGTGCAGACCAAGCTCATCTCGTTTTTTGACAATCGAAGCATAGTCAGGTCCATCGCCCACAAGATGTAACTTGGCGTGTGGAAAACTGGACGCCACAATGTGAAAGGCCTCCAAAAGATAGGATAATCCTTTGTACGTTCTGAAAAATGCTACAGTCCCAATCACAAGAGGCTGATCGGTCAGTGAATGTTGCGCCTTGCGACTATGACCGGTCACATCAGGATGGAAGGCCTCCAAGTCAACTCCAGTTGGGATCGAGAAAACTCGCTCCGCTGGTACATCCGCTTGCTGTATCACAAGATTTCTTACCGCTTCACCCGTCGTTGTGACGGCATGAGGCAGACGTTGATACAGCACACGATGGCGCCAGGTCTTGGAAATCATCGTGGACTTATGACGCGTTCTGATAATCAACGGGTAACGACGTGAGAAACGGCCAGCAATAGCCGCAGTCCAACTATCGATTGACCCATGGGAATTCACCACCTCAATCTGATGCCGCGTAATGATCTTAAGAAACACCACAATGAGCCAGAGCCACCTCACAGGACTCATGTTCACTTCTTCAACCACGATACCATGTTGCTTCGCGCGTATGGCCAGTTGGCTGCACGGCTGCACGGCCAAGACGACATAATGCCCTCGTTTCACCATGCCAGCAATTTCATTGATAATCCGAAACTCCTGACCTCCAAGTTCCATTGATGATTCAGTATGCAAAATTCGCAATGGAAGGCGTGGCTGCTGAGTGTTCACTGAATTGGCTGATATCATAAAGACTTCTCGAGAAAGTTTTTTTGATCAACATGAAGACTCATGTTGATCTAGTTCCCACAGTTTGGCGTATTTCGTAAAGGTATAGTAGGCGTACAACCCGGACAAAATGAGACCAGGCTTTCCGTCGAGAAACCCGAGACGCAACACATACATTTTAAAAAATGTGAACAGCGGATGCGTGATCAGTTGATGACGGTGAAACCGGCGGCCTCGCTTTCGCATCTCTTGAGACATCAAAGATGAATATCGATCCATCTTTATAATATATTGATCAATATTTCGAAAGGGATACTGAGTCACATGATTCTTAAAGTAACCAATTTGACCTGTCACGGAATAACTCTCATGAACGAGGTCCTCGCGATACTGCATATGGGATTTGTGAAAAAATTGCGGTTGTCGATAATCAGGATACCATCCAGAATGCTTGATCCATCGACCGAGAAAGTTATTGAGTCGAGGAACAAAGTATGCCTGTGCCTTTGGACCTTCTGCTAAATAGCCACGAATTTCGTCACGAACTTCCAAAGATGCACGTTCATCGCTATCGAGACTAAACACCCAATCATATGAGGCATGGGATATGGCCTCATTCCGTAATCGCCCAAACCCGTGAAAGGCATGCTGATAGACTTTATCCGTAAATTCTTGGCTGATCTTGGTCGTCTGGTCGGTACTGAAAGAATCGACCACGATAATTTCATCAGCCCAATGTAAACTCTCTAAACAAGCACGCATATTCGCTTCATCATTGTAGGCAATGACCACTGCAGAAACCTTAGAACTCTGAGCCATCGGTTACCGTTTCTTTCTTCGAGGCTTCGTGCTTCTCATAACAAATTCCATACATTCATTTCCCATTTGGTTTCTGAACAACATTTTTTGTGTCCATCACTGACGCTTTTAATAGAATTTCTGCCGCACTGAGCACTTCGTCAACAGATATTGCAGTCAAACATTCTTTTATTTTGGCGTGATGACAAGTAGATTGTCCGCACGGACGACAAGGAAGAACCGTCTGTAAGGACCGATGTTGACGTCCCCCATACGGTCCAGTCGCTCCAGCATGAGTGGGACCGTACAGACCAATAACAGGAACCCCCACGGCCACAGCCAAATGGATAGGCGCCGAATCATTCGCAATCAGTAGATCTGTTTGCCGCAACAGACTTCCAAGCTGACGAAGACGAAGCTTTCCAACCATGTCAAGACACTTCGCTTTCGTCACCTGCGAAAACTTTTCCATGATCCACTGTTGAGATTGTGACCCAAGCACAACAATTTTATAGTTTGGCCAACGACTCAATTTGATCGCAAGTTCGACATAGCAGTCCAGCGGCCAATTTTTAATTTCTTCACGAGACAGTGGAGCGATAGCAATCAGTCGGTCACCAAGCTTCACCCCAGCTTCATCCAATTTTTGCAGAACAGTGATTCGATCAGCTTCGATATCAGGAAGAGAAAATGTGGGAGTTTGAGTCTCCACACCAAGGTGCCGGACCACGGCTAGATTTCTGTCTACCGCGTGCATATCGAGTAAACGCCAGGGACGATCCATCGGTATTGGTAATTCTACGCGTTGGGTATAGAACCAGGGACTGCCTTCTCGTCCTGCTGCAAATCCCACCCGTTCGGATGCTCCGGAAACACCCGCGAGGAATCCCGTTCGAAATAGTCCTTGAAGATCAATCACCATATCGTATTTCCCTCGACGAACGCGACGAATTAACGAGGGCCAAGATCTCAGACGAAAATTGACAGGAATAACTTCATCGACATCTGGATTGCCATCCAACAATTCAGCCCACTCCTGTTTAATCATCCAGGCAATGTTTGCCGTAGAATAACATGTACGCAGCGAAGCAAGAGCTGGAAGGGCATGCACGATATCACCCAACGAACTGGGCTTTAAAATAAGGATTCGTTTAGGTGGGGAAATCATGCATGCGTCAAGCAGAAGTAAAACTTACCAGACATGAGCCGTGGTTCATTATGACAAGAGAAATACACAATGCAATACAGGGAGTTCATACTTGGCAATGCATGAACAAAAGACCAAGTAGACAACAACAACCCTGTTCACTGCTTCTTTACTACATCCTGAAGAATCCATTCTACCGCATCACTAAAAGTTAAAGTGATACTTTCAATATGAAGTCCGCCACGCATTTCTGCTTTTATGGCTTCGTGACTCACAGAACTCGTGGTGACTAAGACACCAATCGCTCCAATGTTGTTGGCTAATTCCATGTCACTTTGCTTATCACCAACCATATAGCTATGAGCGGTTGAGACTTTTAACGTCTCGACAGCCTGATGAATGAGGCCAGTCTTGGGTTTACGGCAATCACACCCTTCATCGGGAAGATGCGGGCAGAAAAAAATTCCATCCAAGCTCCCTCCACCCTTCATTAATACGTTCTCTAGCTTATCATGAATAGCCTGTAAGTTGGTTCTCGTGAGATATCCTCGACCTATTCCCGATTGATTCGTAACAAGTACCACAGAACAACCTGCCTGCTTTAATCGAGCAACAGCTTCAACGACACCGGGATACAACACGAGGCCATCAGGGCTCGACAAATACCCAGGATCCTCATTTAAGGTGCCATCACGATCCACAAACACTGTGACGTCGCTATGCATCATGATCCACCTTCACACTTCTTGAAAGTTGGTACAGTGCCATATCGAACGCCTGTTGCACCGAAATTTGCGTCATACAGCGATGATCAATCGGACAGGATCGAAGAAAACAGGGAGCACACCTCACGGAATCCTGGACAACGGTATCCTCCCACCCAAACGGAGCCGTATATCCAGAGTCTGTTGATCCGAAAATCGCGACAAGAGGAACGTTGAATGCAGCAGCAATATGCATCGGGCCAGTATCATTGGTAATAAACAGAGAGCATCGTTTAATGATGACCATCAGTTCACGAAGAGTCGTTTTCCCAGATAGGATAATTGGCGTCACTTGCATCAAAGAGGCAATCGTCTGTGCCAGCGATTCTTCTCCCGTTCCCCCGACAAGCACACACTTAACGGTTGCTGTCGAACCAGCCCTCTGACGAATGTGGTCCACCACGCGATCAGCTAACTCAGCAAATCGACCAGGCAACCATCGCTTTGAAGAACCATACACGGATCCAGGATTCAGACCAATGACATATTCACGCTTTCCTGTGACAATCTCAGGAAAGCGTTGATTCACACTTTCCTCATCTTGCTCAAACGTCACAAGTTGCATCCGACGTGGAAGTGTACGGCCTAACACATGTTGAATAAGTAACTGATAATACCGAACTTGATGTATACTTTTTTTAGTGCGTAAGGTCGGCACGGCTTTCGAAAGCAGAACACTCCTCCCGTCGGTTCCATATCCCCAACGCTCCGGAATACCGGCACAAATAGTTAGAAAGGCTGCTTCAAACGCATTTTGCAACAAAATGGCAACCTGAAACTTGTGGGATCGGAGCTCTCGAATGATCCGTGCTTTGCCCATCATTCCGGCATGAGTACGTTGATGCTGATAAAGCAGCACATCATTGATGCCCGGATGACCGTTCAGTAACTCTGCAATGGCTGGTCTTGCCAACAACGTAATATTGGCGCGTGGATAACATTCCCGTACATCCATAAGTGCCGGTGTACACATCACCGCATCTCCTATCCAATTTGGTGCTCGGATAAGAATTTTCGAGATATCCTGATCAGTCATAGATACGCAGGATCAATAGTTTGCGATACACACTCGACTGGGTCATCTTCGGGGCCATATCCCCTCATCCATTACGCCACGACGCGTTGCAACAATTCCAAAAATTCTTTTTCACCTTTTTCGATTCTGGTCTCGAGACGGATCGCCCACACATTCTCGCCATCCTGTAACAGAGAAGAAATTTTCACTCCATCTTTTTCCGTCGTCAAGGTCACATCACTGTTATGACGTTGCGCGTAAGCACGAATGGGCTCAAGGCTTGTCACGGAATAGGAGAAATGATCAGCAAACTCAAATTCTTTAACGATGGTCACGCCCATCTGTTCGACCGTCCGACTAAACGACGACGCGTTGCCGATGCCACTAAAAATTATGGCTCGTTTTCCAATCAGCCAATCCCCAGCTTTGACTTGACGAGTTCTGATATTCACCACTGACAAGGAATGGAATTCAACATGAATAGGTGAAAAGTTTTCACCAATCACTGCTTGAAGAGGCTGAATGACATCGAGATAATTCGGAGATTGATTCGTACGAGTGACCAGAATGGAGGTCGCTCGTCGTATTGCAGAAAGTGGCTCCCGCAGCCGTCCTCTCGGCAAGAGTGCCGTTAATCCTTGTTGATCTAAGGCATCGACCAGTAAAAGATTGCAGTCCCGAAACAGACGTAAATGCTGAAATCCATCATCAAGCACAAAACAATCGACGTTTAGTTGATCAAGAACCCATGAACCCAGCTTATAGCGATCATGGCCCACCGCGATCACCGCCCCTGGACAACATTGGGCCATGAGAAACGGTTCATCACCAACCTCCACCGCACTCACCAAACACTCGTGACCATTTGTGACAAGGACACAATCTGCGGTATTTTTCCGACGATAGCCTCGGCTCAATATCCCAACTTGTTTTCCATTCGCCCGCAACCAATTGGCCAGCCAGATCACCACCGGAGTTTTTCCGGTTCCACCGACCGTCAGGTTTCCTACACTAATCACAGGACGAGGAAGTCGGGATGATTTCAACCAGCCCTTCTCATACAGCTTTCCTCTCGTCTGAATTGCCAAGCCATAAGGAATAGCCAGTACGGTCAGTAAGCCTGGACAATGACGGTGAAACCATGACACGCTTTTTTCTGCTTGAATGCGAAGATCCAACATCATGATCCAACACGGATTTCTCTCTGCATGGCGCTCTTACATCCTATCAAGGACGTATGTTGATGATTCCTCCACCGGAACCGTCTCAAGCATGGGAACGACGGTTTGAATCATTTGAATGTTTTTTTTCACCACACCACCATGTGCGGCAAGAGCCTTCTGCGCGGCTTGTCCGACGCGAGCACTCCATGATGCATCTTCATTCGCCTCTTTGATCCGGCGGAACAATTCGTCTCCGTTCTGAACTTCTATCCCTCCTCCTGCATCACATAATATCCGAGCCACCTCAGCACAATGATCGGTATGGGGTCCGAAGAATACCGGAATTCCCCATCGAGCTGGCTCCAAGAGATTATGTCCTCCAATAGGCGTCAACGTTCCCCCAACAAATGCGATCCATCCCAAGGCATAGGCCGAAGCCAGTTCTCCTCTCGTATCGAGCAGAATGACACGTGGAGTTTTCGTTTCTTCGTGTGTTTCACTATCGTTTTGTAGACGGCTCCTACGGGTACAGAGAAAACCATGACGTCGAATATTGTCTTCAACATTTTGACTACGTTCAATGTGACGAGGGGCCATGAGCAAGACCAGGGACGGCATAATTTCACATAACCGTCCGTAGCAACGGAGAAGTTGATCTTCCTCAGCCGCATGGGTACTCCCCGCCACCAAAACTATTTCGTGAGGAGCAAGATGAAGCGTGGAACGGGACAAGGGGACAGAATGGGTATCTGGACGAGCATCAACATGATCGAATTTCATGTTCCCACTCGTTCGGACAATTTCAGGGCTAGCTCCCAGATTGATGATACGTTGTGCGTCACGTTCCGTCTGCATTAAACACAGCGTCACAAAGGACAGGACTTTCCTCATAAAACCTCGAATGCGTTGGTAACGTTGAAATGAATTTGAGGAGAGACGTCCGTTGACCAGGATCGCAGGGATTTGTTGATCGGCCATCAACCGTAAGAGATTCGGCCACAATTCGGTTTCGATAAGAAGAAACGCTACTGGATGTAATGCACGAATATAGGCCTTCACCGCCCAGGAGAAATCGACGGGGCAATAACAGTGATGCGCGACATGACCTAACTGTTGCTCAACCGCTTCACGTCCCGTCTCAGTAACAGTCGAAACCACCAGAGAGCAATGAGGATACAGTGCATGCAGCTCTTTGACGAAGGGAACCACCGCCGTCACTTCTCCCAACGACACGGCGTGAATCCAAATAACAGGAGAATTCAGATGTTTAAGGTTAGTGGGAACTCGACCCAACCGTTGGAGAAGACCGCGACGACATCGCGGCTTGGCCAAAAGTCCCAACACGATCACTGGAGATGCAATCAGCAGGAGAACATTGTACAAGAAGTACCCCACCATACCTCCCACGCATGACAAACATATGTCGCATCACTCATTACGAAGCAGAGAACGATGAAAACAAGCGGTCTCTGGCCCGCCACATAATCAATACAGACCGGATGTTATAGTTCAGAAACTTTAGCCTCAGCTTCAAGAGTTATCTGGGCCAGGGTGCGTTCAAGTTCAAGACGTTTCACTTCAAGGATTTCGCGAGAGGACAAGGATTCGATCCACAGAGGGGTGCCCCAAATAAACAAGGCTTTTGCCCACGGATACGGTATCATAAACTGATCCCAACTGGAGAAAAGTTTTTTTTTGAGTACGCCACCGTCACTGGAACAATGGGAAGTCCAGTCATTTTGGCTAAATGAATCACACCTTCCTGCACTGTCCCTTGAGGTCCCCTGGGCCCATCGGGCGTGATAACAAGATCAGCACCCGTGCGTCCGTACCGAATTAATTGTCGAAGAGCAGCATTTCCACCTCTCGTCGTCGATCCTCTCACCGATCGAAATCCAAATCGGCTGATGACTCGATCGATGAGTTCCCCATCCCTGTGTTGACTAATTAATATATAGGCAAGCTTCCCACGATAGGCCAACGGCATCATTAATTGTCGACCATGCCAAAAAGCAAAAATTACGGACTTTCCCTCACGATACAATTTACAAACTGGTTCCTCACCTCTTTTGCTAATATATAAAGTGTGTCCGAGCCATTGGATACACTTTGCTCCCAATACTGGAATGATATGAGCCGCTATCCACTGCGGAACATGCATAGTGTTAGACCGTATTAGATTCTAATGATGCGATGGTCGAGTGTTCAAATTGCGTCTGATAGAGACGAGTATAGATCCCGCCATGCTTGAGTAATTCCTCATGTGTGCCTATTTCGACAAGCTGTCCACGTTCAAGCACAACAATCCGGTCAGCGTGTTGGACTGTAGAAAGCCGGTGCGCAATCACCAACGTGGTTCGATGACTCATGAGATTGGCAAGTGCCGCCTGTACGAGTCTTTCAGATTCTGAGTCTAATGCCGACGTGGCCTCATCAAGGATTAAGATAGGCGGGTCGCGCAAAATTGCACGGGCAATCGCCAAACGTTGACGTTGCCCTCCGGAAAGCTTGACCCCATCTTCTCCAACCAGCGTATTCAATTGCTTTGGAAGTGGCTCAATAAATTCCCAGGCAAAAGCAGATGTTGCCGCGTCAATAATGTCGGCATCACTCGCATCCGCACGACCATACGCAATGTTATTTCGTATCGTGTCATCAAATAACACCGTTTCTTGTGAAACAATGCCAATTTGTCGTCGCAACGATACTCGACTGGCCTCACGCACATCATGTCCATCGATTAAGATGACCCCATCCGATGGGCGATAGAATCGCGGCACCAAGCTAACTAAGGTCGATTTACCGCTCCCGCTGCTTCCCACAAGGGCCACAACCTCGCCAACCTGAATCGTCAGTGAAATCTGTTGCAGAGCAGGCTGATCACTGCCTTCATAGGAAAACGTCACATCACGAAACTCTAATGACTGGGCAATGAGAGGTAGAGTCGCTTTCCCGTCATCACGATCAAACTCAGTTTCCAGATCTAGGACATCAAAAACCCGCTTTGATGCAGCCAGGGCTCGTTGAATTGTTTGATTCGCCCCTGAAAGACGCCGAATTGGCGCATATGCCATAAACATCGCCGCAAAGAATGATGAAAACTCTCCAGGCGTCATCGCACCAATACTAATCAGGTGTCCACCGTACCAGGTAATCACCATTGTTCCACACACGCCAATAATCTCCATTAACGGTGACGACAATGCGGAAACCTGAGCGGACTTTTGGCTCGCCGATCGATACGCTCGATTCGTCACGTCAAACCGCTGTGCTTCAGACTCTTCTCTTCCATACGCTTTGACGAGACGAATCCCCGCAAACGCTTCCTTGAGGACGGCGGCCATATCGCCCATACTTTCCTGACCACGCGTCGCGAGTTTCCTCAAGCGCTTTCCAATCCGCACGATGACAAGTGCCGATGCTGGAAGGATAAACAGCATGACGGTTGCCAGTTTCCAATTCTGATAAAACACCACACCTAACAGTGCCACAAACGTCAGGCCCTGCTGAAAAAGATCTTTCATCACACTGGGAATAGCATTCGCCATTTCATTCACATCACTGATCACGCGTGCCACGAGCCGTCCAGAGGCATTCCTATCGTGAAACCTCACGGGCAAGCGCACAACGTGGACAAATAACTGATGCCGCACATCTGCCACGATCCAGTTCCCGACATAACTCATGAGATAAGCCTGAGCGTAGGCACAACAGGCTTTCACACACGCTACGCCCAAAATAATAGCTGGAAGCACACGAAATAAATATTCATCCTGTTCGATGAAAATGCCATCCATCAGGGGCTGCACAAGCCATGCATAGGCCGCTTGCAAGCCTGCGACACCAACCGAACATAGTAAGGCCAACACTAAACGAACTCGATAGACCTGAACATACCGAAGCAGACGTAGGAACGTCTTCACGATTGCACCTCAGCCAAGACACATTCTGCTGCACGACGAGAAGCCCCAGGTTCACCTAAAGCATCTCGTACTTCCTGAAATGTCTTCCGCATGTCTTCGAGGAGTTGTGGATTGTGCAAAAGCCGAAGCGCTTCGGGAACCAGTCGTGTGACCGTCATATCATGTTGAATCAATTCAGGCACAATACGACGGCCCGCCACAATATTGACTAATCCAATGTCAGGAATTTTAACCAAATGGCGAGCGATGGCATAGGTTAACCATGGTACGCGGTAGAGGATAATCATGGGAGTTCCGATAATGGCAGCCTGAAGAGTCGCCGTTCCAGAGGCCACAAATAACAAATCAGCGGCCGCCATCACTTCATTCGGCTGATTGTCGACAACAGCAACCTGTAAACTCTTATAGCCTTTGACTCTATCATGAATACCGGCATGTGATACGGAAGCTGATTTCGCAATCATAATGTGTACATCGGAAAAAGCTTTCTTCACCTCCCAGGCGGCTTCAAGCATCATTGGAAGACAACGCTCCACTTCATGCTCTCGACTGCCTGGCAACAACCCTAAGACCCGCGCACCCTTTGGAACGTGTAATTGTTCTCGAACCATGGATTTATCGTAGGACGGTTGCACCACATCCAATAATGGATGACCGACAAAATTGCAGGGAACTCCAGCCTGACGATATAACGATTCTTCAAATGGGAAAATGACTAACATCCGACTCACCGCACGCTGGATCACGCTGAGACGGCGTTTCCCCCAGGCCCAAATTTGTGGAGCAATATAATAAATGACATGCTGTTTGGCTTTCACCGCAGCTTTCGCTAAACGAAGGTTCATGCCTGGACTATCAATAAACACCACGGCATCATAGATATTTTCTCTCAGCATTTTTTTTAAGCGCTGCAATGTGCGGATTCCACGACCTAACTGTTTGAGCCCCGGTACGCCAATGGCATCAACAGATTCAATACCGGGAAGCAAGTGAACACCTTCAGCCAACATCCGTTGACCGCCAACACCATCGATGTGAATCTGTGGATCTAAGTCATATAACTCTTTCGCTAAATTTGCACCATGCAAATCCCCTGACGCCTCCCCTGTCACAATGAGAATTCGTGGTGACGGTTTCACAATGAGTTGCGTACGATCATCAATTTCATGGCTGTCTACGTTAGGCCATGACTGAGGTCATCTCAATCTTCGTCAGTATTTGATGAGCCAACTGTAATGACGCCACGCCGTCTTCTCCAGACACCAATGGAGGCGCCTGCGTGTTGATCGAGGCAATGAAGGCGCGCAGCTCACGTTGAAGCGGTTCATCTTGATCACCAGACAGTTGCTCGGTTTTTACACTACCCACTCCCGCATTCCGTCCGTTTCGACGGTGAATGACGGCTTGACGGTCTTGGTAATCGATAGATAGATACGCCTGAGACTGGAAAATTCGGCACTTTCGAAGTCTTCCGGTTGAGATTCGACTCGCGGTAAACGTCGCGACGCCGCCATTCGCAAATCCAATACGAGCATTGGCGATATCCACTTGATCGGTTAACACCGCTAAGCCAGAGGCTTCAACCGTGACGATGGCGCCAAGCTTCAGCGACAACACAATATCCAGGTCATGAATCATCAAATCAAGAACAACATCGACATCCGTTCCGCGTGGTTGGAACGGACTCAGCCGATGACATTCAAGAAATCCTGGATGATGAATCAAGGGACGGACAAGTTCGACGATTGGATTAAAACGTTCAACATGACCAACCTGCAGAACACAACCATGTTGCTTGGCTAGCTTAACCAACGTCTGACCATCGTCAACGCGGGACGTAATTGGTTTTTCTACAAGGACATGAACGCCCGCTTCGAGACAGGCACGGACAACAGGATAATGTTCCGAAGTCGGGACCGCAACGCTGACCGCATCGACGTCAGATAGGAAGCGATCAAACTGTGCAGAGTGCGGCACGTGATAGAGATTCGCAATTGATTGACCTCGTGCCTGATCAGTATCCGAGACGGCGACAAGCCGGACTTCAGGAAGTCCGGAATAAATTCTTGCGTGATGTTGCCCTAAATGCCCAACTCCAATCACTCCGACTTTGAGTTGATCCATTTCTAATCACATGCTTTCATTGAATAATACGAACCGTGAAATAAAAACTATTTACCCATCTGTCCGAATTTTCGAACTGATCATCACAGCGAAGGAAAATGACTTGGGGAACCCATCATTCCAATGATGGCAATTTGATTGGCATTCGCCTGTTCTAGCACAATATCTCGATCAAGGATAATCGTACGTCCGGCTTCCAGTGCCAATACCGAGGCCTTAACTTCAATCATTCGTTCTATGGAAACTGGTCCAATGGCAGGGAGGTCAAAACGGAGATCTTGTGTGGGCTTACACCGCTTGACCACAATGGCATTTTTTTGTGCCAACTGTCCACCACGCCGAATAGTTTCATCAGTGCCTTCCGCAGCCTCGACCGCAACGACCGCTCGATTTTTTACCACGACGCACTGCCCAATATCTAAGCGACCAATGTCATGGGCTAAGTCCCACCCAAACTGAATATCGGCCCACTCTTTTTTCGTTGGGGTCCTGTTGGTCAAGACCCCTTCCTCGACCAGGATGTCTTCTAAGCCAAACGTGGAATCAATGATTTGAATACCTTCTCGTTCAAGCTCTCCGGCCACAGCACGAAGAATTCCATCATCATTCCAATCTTTCAACTTACTCAACAGCATCAATGCCCGAAGATCCGGACTCACCTTGGAAAAGACATGAGTCTTTTTAAAGCCTCCAAGCATCACGGCTTGCTGGATATCATGTTTTCGAAAGACTTGGACAACCTTGTTAAACTGGCCTATTTTGACCCATTGGATCCATTCAACCGCCTGTTCGAGTTCAGGAGAGGTCTCACCAATATGGGCGACGGCCGAGACTTGATAGCCGAGCATTCTCACTCTCTCCGAAAAAATAATCGGAAACCGCCCATTCCCTGCGATTAACCCAATTCGTCCATTTATTTCCAAAGTCCGTCTTCTTTCAGACTGGCCAGAACCTGCAACGCTCGATTCTCGAGATTAGACTTCTTCCTCATCCAATTCTCGCGATGCGCTTCGACACGTACCTCGACGTGAACTCTCGATGAACGTCACAAGCTTCAGTACGTCGACGCTGTGTTCGTATTGTGTACGGACGAGTTTTGTCGCCTCGCTGATTGGATGTTTCTGTCGAAACAGGACATCAAACGCTCCCTTCAGATTGGCAATACGTTCACTATTAAATTTATAACGCCGAAGGGCAATCGAATTAAGTCCAAATAATCTCGCACGATACCCCCCGGCTGCCCGTAAAAATGGAGGCACATCTCGACCTAAGGCGGAACAGCCTCCGACCATGGCATAGTCACCAATCCGCACATATTGATGCACGCCAACTAACCCCCCGATGACAGCATAGTTTCCGATGAATATATGCCCGGCCAGCGTTGCGGCGTTGGCCATGACAATGTGGTCACCTAATTCACAATCATGCGCGACATGTACGTAGGCCATGAGGAAGTTATGATGGCCAATACGGGTGACACCGCCGCCAAAACTCGTCGCACGATTGACCGTCACATATTCTCGTAAAATATTGTCATCACCAATAACCACTTTCGTGGGTTCATCTTTATATTGCAGATGCTGCGGAGGCGACCCTAGAGAGGAATATGGAAAAAGCTTACATCGTTGACCGATTTCCGTGTGGCCTTCGACATTGACATGTGCAATGAGTTCTGTGCCATTCCGTATTCGGACATGCTCACCAACGATACAATAGGGACCAATACTCACATTGTCTTCGATTTCAGCTTTTGGGTGCACAATCGCTGTTTGATGTATATTCATAAGGTCAAGTCCAAGGAAGGGATCATGATGTGGTTGCCGATTCGTTTGTCACCATCGCGGTCATTTCTGCTTCACAGACGAGGGTCGACTCAACAAGTATTTTCCCCTGCATTTTCCAAAAAGCAGACCTCTGCTTCAGCACGTTGACTTCGACCTTGAGTTGATCTCCCGGAAACACAGGTTTTCGAAACTTGGCCTTATCAACACCAGCAAGATAGACAATTGACCGTCCAGGACCCTGAGCGCCTTTCAAGGCGAGCACTGCGCCAACTTGCGCCATCACTTCTAACTGCAAGACACCGGGCATCACTGGCTGACCGGGGAAATGCCCCGGGAAGTAGGGTTCGTTGCAGGTGACATTTTTCACACCAATGATCCGTTGTCCAGCTTCAAAATCTATAATTTTATCGACTAACAAAAACGGATAGCGGTGAGGCAAAATGGATTGAATTTCCTGACAAGTAATTTCAAGCCCAGCCACAATAATCCTCCTTCCGTAACAGAACAGCTAGATAGTGAGACTCAGTCTTCCGCTACAAGACGATAGCGTTTCGAGAAGCGACTGCCTGGCACCCACGATTCCATCGAGACAGACCGTAGCGTATCATTCATCTTGATCCATTTCTTTGATTATGTCATCAGAGATATCCAACTGAGGACGATGATAGAGGGTCGACGAACCCTGCCCACGTTCCACGACAATCACAAACTCACGATCTTGTGCGAGTCGTGCAACAACCTCTGTCACGTTGGATCGAAAGTCGGTCATCAAATCTTGTTGCTTGCCTTGCAGTTCACGAGACAAAGCCGCCTCTTTGACTTGATAGTCTCTCACTCGTCGTTGAAATTTTTCTTCCCGTTCTCGCCTTGCTGATTCACTTAACACACTTCCTTGATTCACAAGATCATTTCGCATCCGTTGAATCTCTTGTTGTTCAAGTTCAAGTAAGACCTGACGATCCTTCACGAAGCTGTCAAAGGACTCTTTAAGTTCTTTTCCAGCTCGTGTTTCTTCAAGGATTCGCTGAAAATCTACCACCGCAATGACACCAGGGCTTTCAACAGTTGGCGCAGTGGACATACATCCTGTGAGGCCTCCCAATCCGACACAGGTGACCAGAACCCAAATGGTTGAACAATTAAAGAACCACGAACGAGATTGGAAAATGGTTGCATGCATAACTGACGCCTCTCCCACCTTGGTTAAAACACTGATCCCACCGAAAACTCAAAGACACCTCGTTTTTCTCCGGACCTTCTGGATATCGGTACTCCATATGCGGCCCGAAGAGGCCCAAATGGAGAAATCCACCGGACTTCAAGGCCTGTGGAAGGCCGAAGATTACAACAAATATCAAGAGCTTTGGTCTTGGAAAATCCTTCACCGTAATCGAAAAAGACGACGCCGTTCAGCTTGGCCTCCGCCAAAATGGGGAAGATCAAATCAACATTAAAGATTAATTGCTTGGTCGCACCCAACAACGTACGACTGGCGGTCACCGGCCCTGCTCGACCAAACTTAAACCCTCTGACCGTATTGATACCTCCAACAAAAAAGAGTTCAGGCAGTGGGACCGCATCGCCATTATAGCCTTTGGCCACACCGACTCGAGCTCGCGTCGCCACACGAAGATCCCAAATTGGGAGTGGCGTGTACCGCAAAGCATCAAAAGCTACAGAATAAAAGTCATTCGTCCCGCCAAGAAGTTCCGTCCCAAAGCTTGCATTCACGCCGACCCGGGCCCCGCGTCTGGGGTCCAGGAAAAAGTCTCGAGAATCTCGAAATATGGCGGTCCGAAATCCCGTGGTGGTTTGATTTCCAACTTGACTTAAAATAAGTTCAGGAGCGTCCGAGCGGGGTCTGGATATCCTAATTCGTTCAGCCACAAACGTAAAACTTCCAGAAATGTATTCTGAGAAGGATCGACCAAAGGTGATATTGCCACCAGTTTTCTTTTCCCGATAAGTTAAAAAGTCCGTATTGGTTTGAAACCCATCGATCTGCATAGATGTCAATCCATCATAGAGGGCTGGATTTCGAAAAGTAATCACACCTAAGGTTCGACGTCCACCAACCTGTCCACGAATTCGTCCCGTATATCCAAGACCAAAAAGATTGCCTTCCGTAATATCAGCAATGGCGGTAAATTGATCGAGTGTACTAAAACCTCCGCCGATGCTGAATGATCCTGTCGGCTTCTCTTTGACTTTCACCTCAAGATCCACCTGTCCTTCATCAATCTGTTGTGGCAATATTTCGACGGTTTCAAAAAAGTTTAAATTGTTCAGACGTTCAAAACTTCGCTTCATGGCCACCGAGTCGATCATATCCCGTTCATCCACTCGCAACTCACGACGAATCACATTGTCTCGCGTTTTCCCATTGCCGGTAATCCGAATGTCTCGGATTCGAATCAATTCACCTTCTTTTATGGTAATCACGATTTCGGTACTGCGACTCTCCGGATCAGGTTGAATGGAAGGAACAGGTTCAGCAAAAGCGTATCCTCTTTCACCATAGAGATCGGTTAACCGAGCGACCTCCTCCCTCACCTGTGCCCGTTGAAACACCTCACCCGCTCGAATCGACAGTCCCTCTTCTAATTCCTGGTCTGTAAAAATCGTGTTTCCTTTAATCGCGATCGAGTTCACGATATATGGCTCACCCTCGACGATCGGGAAGTTCACGTCAAACCATTCCTTTTGTTCATCGAGTTCAATAGACGGGACGCCCACCTGCACATCAAGATACCCGCGATTCATGTAGGCTTCCTTGATTCGCTCCACATCATTTGGAATCTCATCCTGCTTAAGAATACCTGCGTCGGTGAACCATGACCAAGGGAGCGACCACTCGCGAGTCGCCATCCCACTGAGCAATTCCTTTCGAGTCAGTATTGTTCGGCCTTCAAACGTGACATGCTTGATATGTGCCTGCGGGCCTTCTTGGATGAAAAATGTTAATCGGTGTTGATTTTCGCTCACGATCTCCATTACCGGAATCACGTGTGCATGGTAATAGCCTTCTTCTTGATACGCTTTTCGGATATTTTCGGCACTGACATTCACTTGTTCTTGATCCAAAAACACTTGACTCTGCACCGTCACCTTTTCTTTCAACTTGTCTTCGGACAGTTCTTCATTCCCATCAAAGACCGTCTCAACATTAAAGGCTTTTTCACGAACCACAAACACGATATCGACTCCATCGGGCTTCCTCTGAGTTTCCACTTGGACATCTTCAAAGAACCCCATTGCATAAATATGCTGGATTTCCGCACGAACCTCCTCAGGAAGAAATCGATCACCGGCTTTAAGCGTGAGCTTTGATTCGATCGCCTGCACATCAATATGTTGTGTACCTTGAATGCGAATTGAACGAATGCTCAATTCATCCTCGGCCGCTAAGGCCGGTCGTACCGCCCCGCTCCCCAACACAGCAAGACTCAACACCAATGCGCAAAGCCATGACACTTTAGAGGAAAAAAATGGACAATCGAACACAGACCAAAGTTGAACTCGGCAGTCGTTCATTCCCCATCCCATTTTCCGGCATTTTGGGATCGATGAACAGACGAACGCCCCCGCACGGAGTAAAGTATGAAATGATAACTGTGGATTACAAAACCTGAATTAGACAAGAGATATTGATTGGTCATACCCAACCAGGGAGCAACAGGAGTTCGAAACGGCATGCTCACAGAGAGGGTAGGAATTCTACGATTTGTAAGACTTGAATACTCTTAGGAAGACATTGAATTATATAGTTGAAATATGATTCTTGTAAAGTATAGGACACAGATGAATCCTGGTCATTCCATAATGAGGATATTACCTTGACATTATTTTTACCCTTCTCCTAGTATCGTCACCATGATCGTGGACAACCTCATGACGCATTACCTCGGAATTGACCAAGCAGGTCCCGATGCGTCCCAAGCCATCCTACGAATTCTGACGACACCACACAGACCACGATAAATCTCGTACGTGACTATGGAAGAACCGTTAGCTATGGAAGAACGTCCTCAAACTGAAATTCCGTCATCCCTCCCGCTCCTACCTGTGCGCGACATTGTCGTATTTCCGTATATGGTGTTGCCTCTGTTTGTTGGCCGAGATGTCTCAATTAAGGCCATCGAAGAGGCCTTAGCCGGCAATCGGATGATCTTTCTCACCACGCAAAAAACCCAAGACATCGAATTGCCAAAACCTGATGAATTGCATTCCGTCGGGACCGTGGGAATGATCATGCGTATGCTCAAGCTCCCAGATGAACGGATCAAAATTTTGGTGCAAGGTCTGGCAAAAGCCCGAATTCTCAACTACACACAATCAGAACCATTCTACACCGTCAAGATTGAAAAAATCGTCGATGCCAACATCTCCCAGTCTTCGCTCGAGCATGAAGCCCTGATGCGAACCACCAAAGAATCTCTCGAACAACTGGTGAGTCTTGGTAAGGTCATCATGCCCGATGTCCTCACGGTCATTGAAAATCTCGATGAGCCCGGACGATTGGCAGATATCATCGCCTCAAATCTTGGATTAAAAGTCGAAACGACACAAGAAGTTTTGGAAATTGCCGATCCGCACAAACGACTTTCGCGCGTCAGGGAAGTCCTTGCCAAAGAGCATGAAGTTCTGTCCATGCAACAAAAAATTCAGGCACAAGCTAAAGGCGAGATGGACAAAACCCAACGTGAATACTTTTTGCGTGAACAATTGAAAGCTATTCAAAAAGAATTGGGCGAATTAGACGATCGCGCGGAAGAAGTTTCTGAGTTTCGAACGCGCATGAACGATGCGAAGATGCCGGAAAAAGTTCTGAAGGAATGTGAAAAGCAGTTAAAACGTCTGGAAAAAATGCACCCCGACGCCGCGGAGTCTGGAACCGTCCGAACATATTTGGAATGGATGGTTGATCTTCCCTGGAGTCATCGGTCACAGGACAATTTGAACATCAAGGAAGCCACGAAAGTCCTCCATCAGGATCATTATGACCTCGAAAAAGTCAAGGAACGCATTTTAGAATATTTGGCTGTTCGAAAACTGAAAGAAAAGATGAAAGGGCCTATCCTCTGTTTTGTCGGACCTCCGGGTGTAGGCAAAACTTCTCTGGGAAAATCCATTGCGAAGGCACTTGGCCGCGAGTTTATTCGTATCAGTCTCGGGGGAACCAGAGACGAAGCAGAAATTCGTGGACATCGCCGCACATATGTCGGAGCCCTTCCTGGTCGGATTATTCAAGGCCTCAAGCAGGCAGGCACGAATAACCCCGTATTTATGCTTGATGAAATTGATAAGGTTGGGATGGACTTTCGAGGTGATCCATCTGCAGCACTCCTTGAAGTCTTGGACCCTGAACAAAACCATGCCTTTACCGATCACTATCTCAGCGTCCCTTTTGACCTGAGTGACGTTATGTTTATTACGACGGCCAATTTAACTGATCCGATCCTCTCGGCCTTAAGAGACCGTATGGAAATCATCAGTATCCCCGGCTATTCCGAAGAGGAAAAACTTGGCATTGCTCAGCGCTATCTGATTCCGCGACAATTAGAGGAACACGGAATCACCGAGGAACATCTCAGACTCACCGAACCAGTTATTCAACAAATCATTTCTCACTATACGCGAGAAGCCGGCGTTCGAAATCTCGAGCGAGAAATTGCCAATGTCATGCGTAAGATTGCCAAACGTGTTGCAGAAGGGCGAACTACTCGGTCAACCGTGACGCCGAGCTCGCTCAATAAGTATTTGGGCGCGCCAAAATTTCTTCCTGAACAGGAGCAAGAACATGATGAGGTTGGCGTCGTCACGGGACTGGCATGGACCGAGAGTGGTGGAGATGTCCTGTATATTGAGGCTTCCTCTATCAAAGGCAAAGGCCAGCTTACCTTAACAGGTCACCTGGGCGAAGTCATGAAAGAATCCGCCCAGGCGGCGCTCAGTTATATTCGAACACAAGCGAAAACCCTGAATATCAGCCCTGACTTCTTCTCCAAAAAAGATATTCACATTCACGTTCCGGCGGGAGCGATTCCTAAAGACGGCCCGTCAGCTGGCATCACAATGGCAACAGCCCTAGCTTCGAGCCTGAGTAATATCCCTACTCGGCGCGATGTGGCCATGACTGGCGAAGTGACGCTACGAGGGCGTGTACTCCCTATTGGCGGTCTCAAAGAAAAAATCCTTGCAGCCAAGCGTGCGAAACTGACTTGCATTATACTCCCCAAACGCAACGAAAAAGATTTAGATGATATTCCGAAACATCTTCTGGAGGACTTAGATTTTGTTTTTGTTGAAACGATGGCAGAAGTTTTGAAAGCGGCACTTCGTCAACCGAGCAAAACTCGAGTCTCGCATAAAGCCATGAATGGAAAAACTTCAACTCCACGACGCACGATCGTGAAGCCTTCTCGAGCCCGTACCACACAACGACGAAAATTGACAAGACGAAAATCTTCAGCCCGTTGATCATATGCCGCGTCCTCCCTCTCGGAGAATCGTTTCGAATCTTGGCGAATTTGAGCTTATCAAAATTCTCCAACAGACCCTTGCCAACTGTAGTCTTCCATCGCCTCGCGGCATTGGTGACGATGCCGCCATTATCAAACCAACATCTGATGACGAATGGCTCGTCTCAAAAGATCTCCTCCTTGAAGGTATTCACTTCGATTCGAGTTACTCGTCGTATCAAGCCATCGGATATAAGTCCGCTGCCGTGAACATCAGCGACATGGCCGCAATGGGAGGCACCCCCAAATTCCTCCTCGTTGGCCTGGCCATTCCGCCATCTCATCCATTAGCCCATGTGCAGGCTCTCTATCGAGGACTTCGCGACCTGTGCAAAGAATTTCGCATCTCCGTGATCGGAGGCGACACCGTGGCATCCAGAACCGATGTCTGTATCAGCATGACGATCATTGGAAAAGTCAAAGCTGGTCACGCTCTATGTCGAGGTGGAGCAAAAGTCGGAGATAGTATTTTTGTCACAGGAACGCTTGGTGATTCTGGTGCCGGTCTACGACTGCTACAACACCGATCGACTCAGCAGATTAGACAACTACCGAAGTCTGTCGTACGATTTCTCATACAGCGTCATCTTCATCCAACTCCACGTGTCCATTTTGGTCAGTTATTAGCCAAACGTCGCCTGGCTTCGGCAGCCATCGATCTTTCAGATGGGTTATCAGGAGACCTGCACCATCTCTGTGAGGCCAGCCATGTTGGTGCCGAAATTGAGATGTCGAAGATTCCGATTTCATCGCAATGTGCAAAATACATTAAAAACCGTCACGAATCACGGATAGATTTGACGCTTGCGAGTGGTGAAGACTATGAACTGCTTTTTACAGTTTCACCCCATCACCAACAACCCCTTAAACGAATGGCTGCCCGTCTCGGACACATGATTACACGCCTTGGAACAATTTGCGCACACCAGCAAGGACTTCACCTCCTATTGGAGGATGGATCCCGGCAAGGCTTGCCTCGAAACAGTTATGAACATTTTCCTCTATAATTGATCCAGGCAAGTCTCGTGGCATCATTAAAAACAGTCCGGGCGCAGCTTGTTCAAATTCTTCACCTTCAAGAATCACCACAACGAACAGCATTCGCTTTTTCGCTTGGAGTCTTTATTGCCTTTGCCCCACATTACGGATTTCACACCGCCAGCGTGGTCTTGTGTGCCTGGGCATTTCGGCTCAATTACCTAGCCATGCTGATGGGAGCCTTTCTCAATAATCCATGGACCATCGCCCCGATCTTAGGGGGCACACTCTATACTGGATTCGCCGTCATTGGAACAACTCCAACATCCACATTCGATTTCTCGAACCTGCATTTCGATAATCTGTTTGAAAGCCTCACGCCCTACTTACTCCCGTTCATACTCGGAGGTTGTGTTCTCGGACTCATCGGAGCGCTCACGGCTTATCCAATTATGTTATTTGTTATTCACCGTTACCGCTCAGCGAAATCTCTCTAGGACCACTCACCATCTGATGTTTAAGATTCTCCATTCTCAAAGACTCCACGACCAGCCCATACAAGTCACTTCAACCGAGAATTTTCTAGTGAACGGTAATCTATCGCGGATCTCTTGGGTTGACATATGAGTACGGACAGAAGGCTGCCACATGATGGAACATCTCTCATTGCTGACCCGATTCATGGCTATATCACCTTCACCGTACAGCTCTCAGATCATTCCTCAAGGGAACGCACAGAACAAGATTTAATCGATTCTCCTTGGCTACAACGATTACGATATATCTATCAACTTCAAAGCGCGCACTGGGTATATCCTGCAGCCGAACACACTCGGTTTCAGCATTCCTTAGGGGCCATGCATTTAGCAGGTCGATTCGCCAATCATGTGTACCCCACGCTCTCCCACATGGTTCACGATGTCCCCTCTCAGCCGTATATTGAAGAATTGCTCCGCGTCGCTGCGCTTCTCCATGATGTGGGGCACGGACCATTTTGCCATTTCTTTGATCATCATTTCCTAAACCAATTTCACCTCACCCATGAGCAAATTGGACAAGCGATTATCCGAACAAAACTGGCACCCATGATTGCACAGATTACTCGCAGTCCATCCGGCTCATTCATGCCAGGAGAGCAACTCAACCCCGACCATGTGGCCTTTCTCATCTTGAAAGATCCACGTAAGTCAACTCAGGGCTACCCTCGATGGTTGGCCGCATTACAACCCATTTTGGGCGGGGTCTACACGGCTGATAACTGCGACTATATTCTTCGTGATTCCTATATGTGTGGGGTTGCCATTGGACCGGTCGATATTGAACGGCTGATACACTATACATTTTTCACGAATAAAGGCCTGACCATTCATAAATCAGGACTCCCCGCATTACAAATGTTTTTAAATGCACGACTCTATCTGTATTCCAACGTGTACTATCATCGCACCACGAGAGCGATTGATATCCATTTGCAGGAAATCTTCTCTCACACCATGCGGTATCTTTACCCACACAATCCACTGGAACAACTCGATACCTATCTTGAACTCACCGATTGGCATATCATTGAATCAGTCCGGAAATGGGAAAAGGACACCCATCGCATCAAGAAGCGACTCGGACGGGAATGGGGAAGAATCTTAACTCGAAACGTCAAATGGAAAATGGCCTATACAACGCTCGTTTCAATTCCGAACGACTCAAGAACTCGAAAGCGTGTTCAGTCTCAACGTCTCGAAGATCAGATTCGGAAAGCTCTCCCCCGTCGCCTACGTACGATGAAATTCTGGATTGATATGGCACATCAAGACCCACGTCCAATCAATCTGCTGAATATGGGTGGATTTCAAATTTTTGTCTACGAACCATCAACACATCATGTTGCCAAAGAAAGTCTGCAGACTTTTTTTGAGTATCTGCCGGCGCGAATGGTGCAATTTCGTATATACACTCACAATCATGAAGCCGACGCAGAACTTGCCCAAGCCGCCAAATATGTATTGGGAGAAGAAGGGTAAACTGTCTGGGAAAGAAAGATGCAACGGATTGTTCAAAAAGTAGGCCGGGACCACACAAGAAACTCAGTCATCCCTCATATGTTTATTCTCCATATTATGGTGAGATGTCCCCGAATCCAACATGTTGAAGGTCTTTAATTAAATCCAATTGAACACGAAACGCAAACGCATCGTTCGCCTCAACATATTCGCTGGAGGTATTTCGACAATCAGATAAACAATACCCGATCAATTGAGAAACAAGACGTTTCACATCGGCCTGCAACAATTCCTCATGTGGTACCTGAGACAATTGAACATCCTCAACAACACCATGCTGTCCCCAGACTCGCAATTGAATTGCGCGACGATTGCCCGGCAAATAGCCTCTGACAGGAAGGGACTCCGTTACCGGAGGTCTCCAATTTTCCAGCAGCCAATCCTTGAGTCTTTGCTGTAACGTCACTGGCAGATTTCCGAACTCAGAGTCGTTCAAGTCATTTTCGTTGCCTGATTCAAAAGGTTCGACGGAAACCATTCGATGTTCTTTTGGTACGGGCACGACCACCGCATCAAAATGTTGCATCAACAGATGCTGACTCAAAATAAACTTTAAAAATTCTGCATTTCCCTGGATTGTCGGTTCCGGTGAAAGTCTAATCTGTATGGCTCCAGACTCTTCAACTTCGACGGTCTGATCGACTCGCCAAGTCCATGGCGACGAGACCGCAAGCACCTCACCAGATTGAGAAATCGCTCGCACAAACAAACGACGAGGAGAACGGAATCGCTCAGCAAATAAACGTGTCGTACTCTCATCTGCTTTCCAAACAAGCATCCCTCGTACTGCTTCCTGACTATTTTCTGTTAAACGAGATAACTCCAACGCGCGATGGATATCCCGTAGTTTGCCAGGAAGAAAAAACGATGAAACTGGGATCAACAGGCTCTCATATCTGAAACCTTGATGTCGTTCTGCTACAACATCGACTCGATCACCTGGAACCCCTAGTTCAATGACCAACCCTCGACGCCACACTTCATTCGCAAACAGCCAAGCCTCTTCACGTAACCGTTGCGCACGGTCAAGACTCAGTTGAACATCCATTGTCAGTAGAGGAGACCGAGGGTTCTCGGTCAATAGATCAGATTGAGGGATAGATTGAGGGTCTTCTTTTACGACGACATCAGAAAAAGACTGTATAGCCGACCGCTCGTCATGACTGATAGATTTTCTCGAATCTAACTCTGACTGAACATCAAAAAAAGACTTTACGTGTTGTGATAATTGTCGTTCAAGAGCAAGAAAATTTTCAGGCGTACCAGTGACCCGGCCCGCTCGGACCACGACACCCCGTTCAACATCAAGAAGATGAACATCAACTGATAATTGCTCGTCAATGTGATACACATTGCCTTTCAATAAATATCGCGTTCCACTCAATTGACCAAGTTTGACAGCCAATCCCGGCTCCGTCATGCCTCGATGCTGAAGCCACTGCTCTCGTAAGACTTCCCCCAACGATTGACGAGAAATGATATGGATACCCGTCTGCATAGCCAAATCCGTCACAAGCATGTCAGGAAGACCTTGTCGTAACCAGGACCACTGAGACCCATCGCTATGAAAATCAAATGGCAAAATCCCTAGCGAATGAGGGAGAGAGAGAGGAATCTGTTGTTGGACCTGAACCGAAGAAGATTCTGCTATCGGCACGGAAGAAGGAGGAGGCGTTGAACAACTCAGGAGCCCGAGAAACGTGAAGCTAAAAATAACGTACGGAACAAGCAAAATCGTCTTAACTCGTGACCCAGCCATGAGGATGACTCTGACGATGACGCTGAATAATCGCTTGCGAGCGGATAATATGACGAATAATCGCCTCGCGATCGTCTTCAGATATTTCAGTAAACTGAACAGCTGTTTCAAAATATGACTCTTCATCTTTTTGGATCAAAGAATTTCTAACCACTTTCCCTATGGCTTGGATGGGAACAAACGGACGAAGAATCAGGCGCAAGACCAGAGCACTATCAATAGGAAATTCCTTTTCTGTCTTAAACCTAATGCCAGAGCCACTGAGATTCACATTCATAAACTGCGGAATGGTATCTTTTAACCGTTTCTCCTTCGCCAGCGTCTTGAGCACTGATGTCAATAACCAATCAATGCGAGTCAACATTTGTAACATGAGTGGATCTTTGATGATGAGATCCTTTTCATCAACCATCGCGCGAACCAAATCGGGTGAGACGGCTAACTCTTCCCACTGCCACTGAGCCATTTGAGCCTCACTCGGTTCAACCGCTTCATAGGAAAGGGCTAGAGGTACATCGACATTCACACACACATTGACAGACGCTCGAACGTCTTTTCGGCGTTCATCACTATCTAAAACGCTCATATCATCCCTCGTGGAGTCTCAGGTCAACCTACCTGAACAGTCACCTGAACATTGTTGTGAAATCGGATTAGAATTTCCGTGAACAAACCACACTAGGCGCAATTGAATCTCCCACATGTTTGATTGCACGATCATGACTCATTTTGTTGGATATCTGTTGTGGGTGATGACGTATCGTTTTGCCCAAACTGTTGAATCTGGCTCACAATCACCCTGGCTTCTTCGGCTGAACAATTAATTTTTTCTAAATGCTTCCTCACCTGTGGGTCTTGACAATGTCGAAGCGCTAACTGCGCAAATACCGTAATCGGTAATAATTTATTCGCCAAAACATGGATCTGCTGCTTGAGTACATTTCGCTCGTTATTTGAGGTCGATGCTTCATGTTGAGCGAGTGAGGGTGAGGGGAACATGGAGTTATGCATAAGCCGTCTTGGATCTTCGTACATTCAAAACTTTTCCTTATGAGATAAAAGCAAGTGTCATACCAACAATAACTATTTCAATACCTTGAAAAGGTTTGCAATTGGAAAAAGAAATAATAAATATAAGGTTTTTTTACAGATGGCATGTTGGGCAACTGACCAACCCCGTCAACATCTTGACAATGCTTAATATTATTCCGCGAACAAGGCCTACTCGTTTCCATGATAAGCACAAATCAAATTTCGCACATATGTTTCTTATTGAACAATATGTGACGAAGCTCCCTATAGCAAATCCAATTAATTTCCAGTTAATTATTAAGACTGCCAAAGCGTAATACCACGCATCAAACATCGGAAGGTTATACCCGCTTGGATGTCCTGACAATGATTGACGTTTTCTATCACGCATTGGATATCAAAATTCTGCAAGTTGGCGCTTTATCGTTTCGGTATAACTGAAACGGCTATAGCAATAAGCGAACAGTAAGAGAAGACTTGAAGGGTAAATGTCTATGAATGGCATAGACAAGCATGGCACTAGTAGGAGAGGAAAAGATCGGTCAATGTGAAAGGATATATTGCTACGCAGACCATGGACAAATTTAGGCAGATCGCACAAATCGAGTGCCAGCGGAGTTTGAATACGTCAACTTGTGCTTTCGCTGTCGTAACTTACGACACTGTTCCTGAACATCCTCCATGCTTTGTTGCGTCGCGGCTTGAACCACCCGCGCGCGCTCTTGAACAACCAAATCAATATCGATCAGGCGTTTAACCACGGGGGCCGGCAATTCATGAAAGACAAATTCTTCCGCTCGACGTTGATACAACAATGTAACGTGATCCCAATTTCCAGCCTCAGATGAAGCGAGAGCTTCTTGGGTCAAGAGTTCGATTGGATGTTGAGAGGCCGGTGGCATCATGGATTCTTTATACTCCAACCGCTTGAGCCATCGCACCTTGTCGGGCTAACTCCACCCAAGCTTCACGGACCACGCCTAAACATCTGATTGGACTACTTAAGCGCGTGGCGTCATGATGAAGATTGGCTTGAGTCAGTTCATGCTGAACATATTCATATAAACGACGCAAGTCTTTTGCGACTGTACCACCTTGTTCCATATCAAGCGAAGCGGACAATTCGTTCACTACTGCAAGGGCACGATCAAGAAATCGTGCCTTATCCTGGCTGTTATTCATCTGAATCCCATCCTGCGCCAGTTTCAATGACTGAATTACTCCATCATACAATAAGACTACAACTTGCACAGACGATGCTGTTTGCACTTGGGTTTTGGCATACTGTTGGGCACCCTGCATCATACAATCACCCCTCCCTAGGTCTTATTAGATTAATGAATTTAGGTTGTCAAGTTGAGATTGCAAGCTCGCCAATAATCCATCGAGATTTGCAAATTTAATTCGCTGCTGTTCTTCAAATTGCGTAATTCGTGTTTCGAGAACGTTGATTTGATCATCGAAATCATCAATCTCACTGGTGAGAGAATTTTGTCGCAACGCAAGTGCACCAAACTCAATATCATCCAACGCGTCAACGGCATCAAGTATACGATCGGCTATCCCCGATGTTCCGTTCGTCGGATTGTCAATAAACAGTTCCCGTACTTCATCAAAGGAATCAGCCAACCGCGCATCAAGATCATCAGTATCGAGGACTAACGTCCCATCAGCGGTTTGAGTCTGAAAACCAATTTGACCAGCCGAAGTGATAGTAGACAATCCACTGACTTGGCCAGAAATTGCTCCACGTATTTTATCAAGGACATTGCGAGCAATGGATTCCCCGACGAAAATTCCGCGTTCTTGTGTTTCTTCATTAAAAAATGTCCGTTCATCAATAAACTTCACTACGTCATTGTACGACTCAACGAGTGATGAAATGCCTTCCTTCACCGCTTCCGTATCCTGAGAAACAGCAATCGTGACAGGATTCGCCGCATCGACACCTTGAAGATTTACGGTCACGCCTGCAATGATGTCGCTCAGCGTATTGGAGGAGCGTTGTAGCGTCACTTGATCATTGCCTGCACCGCCAAGAACGACTTCCGAGTCCTGAGCTGCTTGAAGCGTATCAACTCCAGCACCGACGGTATTGAGAGTCGTATTATCTGCCGTGATCGCAATGGCATTCGATGATCCGGTGTCATTAGCTGTCAGAACAAGACGATAAGCCGGGGTCGATTCAGTCCCAGTGTTGAGGGTAGCGGCACTGACTCCAGCCCCAAGATCATTAATCGCATTTTTCAATTCATCAAGCGTGGCATCAGCTCCCAAATTGACTGTTTGCACCGCACCGCCACCAACCGTAAAAGAAAATGTGCCTGATCCACCACTGACAATATCAGCCTCAACAGAAGATACCGTCGTTGTCGACTTCGAAGTCACTTGATGAGCGGTGGCAAGTTGATTCACCGTCAATGTGTGTGTCCCAGCCGTGGCCGTTGAAGAAGACGAGGCCGTGAGCACATTTTGTGCACTGGCAGTACTGACATCAACTTTCGTCTTGTCAAAACTCACACGCGTTCGAATACTATTCGCGGCACTTTGAAGACTCAAGAGTTTGGTCCCTAATGCCCCAAAATCTGTGAGTTTTTCTTGAGAAGCCAGTTTTTTTTCTGTCAACCGATCAATGGGTAAACGTTCAGCTTGGACAAGAAACTCGACAATTTGCCCAAAGTCGACTCCGTTTCCTAAACCTCCAAAGCTTACAGCCATAGTAAACGCTCCCTGTCATGTTGGTGCATCTTGCATATCAAGTACACATCTACGAATCATCGGGCATTGAACATCCAATGAGACTGACACTCTTAACGGGTCGGGAATAGAGACTTTTCTCGTTAAGCTTCTTCCTCGAAAAGAATTCCTGAATGTTCATCATAGAATCGTTGAGCTCGTAAGACTTCTTCCGAGGGAATTTGACGTATCAGTTCTCCAGAATCCCGGTCAACGACTTTGATCACCACACGATCCAATTCCTCTTCAACAGAAAACTGCACATGAGAATCTAACTGATTAATGGTATCTTGAATCTGTGCAACCTTTTCTTTCAAATCCTGGCTTAGGGCAGCATCTCTAGTTGCTAAAGACGCTTGAATGCCTGAAGCATCTGTGCGATCTTCTGAGGATGAAGGTCGAAATGATGTTTTTTTCTCTTGAATGTCGCTCGAATCCGAAGAAGTCGCTTTGGCTCCAGAACGATCGCGTACACCTTGCCCAATGGACAATGCAGCCGATGTAGATTCTGGAACACTCTGTATCATAATATCCTCCCTCCGTTATCGTACGGAGCGGAAAAGAGCAAGGCCGAGTACGGCCTTGCTCTCTTCCCTATCTTCATTAATTCAATAACGCGAGTGCTTGCTGAGGCAACGTATTGGCCTGTGCCAAAATTGATGTTCCAGCTTGCACCAAAATTTGATTTCGGACAAATTGCGATGTCTCTAACGCAATATCTGCATCTCGAATACGAGACTCAGCAGCCGTAAGGTTTTCACCACCCACGGCCAAGTTTTGGACAGCCGCATCAATTCGATTTTGCAAGGAACCAATTGTTGCACGAGCACTAGCCACAGCACTGATCGCACTGTCAATGCTTCCCAAAGCGCCCAACGCTGCCGCCGAGGTAGAGACGTTCGTCGTCGACAAGTTAAGCGCACCGGTATTGAGATCATTCAGCGCAATCGATAATGTATCGTTGGTTGAACTCCTAAACCCGATTTGAATGGAGAGACTATTATTGTCCGTCCCACTCAATAGCTTCACACCGTTGAATTCCGTCACGGAAGAAATTCGGTCGATTTCAGATCGTAACGCCACGAACTCTTGATCCAAGTATGACCGTTCGGTACTTCCAAGAATACCACTGGCTGACTGCTCGGCTAATTCCCGCAATCGACCTAGAAGATTACCAACATTAGCCGCACCACCGTCGGCGATTTGCAGAAGACTGATACCGTCATTTGCATTTCTGGCCGCCTGATTAATACTTCTGATCTGTGCACGTAACGTTTCCGAAATACCCAGACCGGCAGCATCATCAGCTGCTCGGGTAATCCGGAGACCGGAAGAAAGACGAGCCACGGAACCATGTAACGAATTGGTATTCGCTTCTAAGTTCCGTTGCGCATTCAGGGATGCAACGTTTGTGTTTACAACAAGTGCCATAAAAATCCTCCTTGATAATGAGTCACCTCAGAGTATCCATACTCTAAAGCTTAATGAATGATAAATGTACTTCTGATCTCCTTCCCCAAGATGAACAATCTCATTTTGGTTTCGATCATATTATCGGAAAGGACATCAAATACTTGAGATTTTTCTTTTCGCACACTCAGAACTCACACGAACAAGAAGGAATTCGTCATATTGTTAGATTTTCAGCATTTTCAAAAAGAAAGAATGTTGAGCGCATTACGGGCTATGGGGCAAACGTGGCATAATTTCAAATTCCAAGAGATCGGCTAACCCCACCATATCTGTTCTTTCACGAGCAGCCAGCACTTCTTGTAACCAATTCACCATAGAATCAGGTTTTTCACCTGTAGACTCGACCGCTCTCGTAAGCTCGACCCACTCCACGTAATCGGCGAGACGTCCAAACCATTCGTCAAGTTGACGAAAACGTTTTTCTCCACGGCGAAAGGCTTGGACTAACTGTTCTCCATCAACCTTCAAGCTACGACCATACTCCTGGGCACTGGATGCTCCACTCGCAACAATAGACTGAAGCGGCTGACTGGTCGCCACGATATTACCCAATGGGCCAGCGACTTGCGAGAGAATCGATGGCACTAAATCACGATCAGTAAACGATCGCGACCCAACTGTTAAATTCGTCACTAAACATCCTCTGGCATGCGCCGTATCACTCACACGTGCAATGACTTCCTCAAGCTTGACCGTGTCGGACATTTCCCAAACTTCGTCATCAAGTTGTACTTGCATGAACCATCCTCCTTGCTAGTGTAGTGCTAATGTATGATCAATGCCCAACTGCCTGACAATGTCCCATGTACGACGCTGCCATGTGGCATACGCACGCGCGTGTTCACGGGCCATTCCCCGAAGATCGGGTTGTTGTAAATTGTGTGTATCTCGAAAACATGCTGTCGTAATGGGCGTAAAGGCGAGAGATGTTCGTCCAAGTTTTCTGGCCTCATGCGCTACTTGATTCATATGACCTTGACAAGCTTTAAGACGATCGACTGCTACAGGCTCATGAGAAGTGATCGTTACCATTTCATCCGCGCTGTGACACAGAGCCGTCAGCAGCGGCTCTAATTGCAAGAACGTCTCTTCTATATGATCAAGATCTGGAGGATTCTCATTGGAAATGGGAAGTTGACTTGTGCCTCCTGAACACGTGTCAAACCAAAACTTTCGCCAAAACTGCCCATACCAGTGATACAGATGAGATTCTGTGCCAACACGAAGTTGATACGTTCCCAGCTCGTCATGATCGATAGCAGATTCGTAGATCCGCATTCCCAGAGAGCAATCATCCGGCAATGCGCCTTTTCCCAATGCATGGAGACAGACCTCCGAGACATACCGTGGGGGAAGTCGGTCCTTACAGCTTTGGTGGGCACAGACTTGGTCAAACCCACATGGCCCGCATTCAATTTCGGGCTGAATAACCCAATGTTTTTGGCCATATGGGCCAGTCTCCCGAAAGTCAACGTGACCAACTGACACATTGACCACCGGCACCTCCACTCCGACAGCTACGTGCATGGGCCCGGTATCGTTCGTGAGCATCAAATCACACTGGGACAAGAGACCAACGAGTTGAGGAATCGTGGTTTTGCCGATCGCGTGACAGAGTGGAGCAACACCTCCAGCTTTTTTATACGTCTGCACGGCTTCCTGCACGGCAGGCAGTTCCTTTTGACTCCCAATTAACACAAAGCCAACATTGAGTTGTTGGCTGATCAACGCCATGGTGTGGCCAAAATACTCTGGACGCCACGCTTTCATCACATCACTCGCTCCAATTTGTACCCCAATCCAACATGCTGGAGTTCCTGATACCGAAAGGAATGCCCGTGCCCATTCACAATCAGAGTCGTGCCGTTTCAGTTTCACTGGCGCGTAAGGACCTGGACCGCTCCCTCCAAGAGCATAGATATCAACGAGATTAAAGCGGTTTAATCTTCGATAGGTATGCATATCGAGAAAATAGGCCATCCAAGAATTCTTCACAATCACATTTCCATCAGGAGCCGTCGTCAGACCACGAATATCAGAGGAACCAATGTAACCGGTTAAATACGCACTCCGTCGATTAAATGTCAGATTGATTACTCGATCATAGCCATTGGTGGTAAGAGTTTTCGCCCACTCCGCGACATCTTGATACAACGACACCAAATCACGAGATTGAACACGTGCATCATCCATAAGCATTTGAAAGTCATATGACAGAACATGACGAATGCCAGGAAGTAGTTTCGCAATCACACAAAATTCACGATCTACGATGACATCAATAGCCACACCAGGCCATTCGTACTCTAATCGCTTCAACAATGGCGTCATCTGAATCAAATCGCCCATGCGAGTAATATTGATGATGAGAACTTGTTTAGGCATGAAAACCCTGCTCACGATATCTAAATAAAATCCCGCGTTTCCTGACGATACTCATCCATCATTAAGATCAAGAGTTCGTCTCGGCTCAGCACAGACGTTGGCCCTTTTGATCGAATTTGCTTAGCAACATCCTTAAGCTCTACACGGTCAGTTTCTGGTACAGACCGCAGAATTGAAATCAATTCTGGAGTTTTATGACTCTTCCTTTCCAATGAAGCCGTACTTCGATCACCACGTAATACTTCCCCCACACAGTCCGGTTTATGGAGACCAACCGTTCCAAGAAGTTCTTTCATTCGATGCACATAGGTGTGATGAGCCAATATATGTCGCCTTGAGGCTTCTGCCATGGCGAGACGAGCCGCTGAATCATGCACGTACCGGTGAACGGTTGGCACAAGGTCTTCAGGGTTTTGAATCACCGCTAACATGGTCTCATCAAAATGTTGAGACAACAGACTCCGTCGATCAATCACTTGAAAAGCTCCACAGGCGGCCAATTCAAAGGTCCGTGGATTGATTCCATCACCATCAGGATCAAACCCTGACCCAGTATACGAATGTACGTTAATATTGACCTTTGTTTGATTAAAAATTTTGACGCTGGTTTCTGAATCAATTCTTGCACCGTTTCGTTGTAAGGCGGCGCTGAGGGGACCAGGATTGTCCCATTCGTTTCCCCAGAGTTTGAAAGACCAACCTTGATTAAGTAACCCTTCAAGCAGTTGTCGCCGATTGGGATAGCCTGCTCCCAAAAATGAGACGTCAGCTCCAAATTCTTTTTGTTCCGCCGGACTACATACCACAGGCTTATGCACATCGGGATTCGCCGCTAAGGGTAAATAAGACACCTGCCTTGCTCCGGCACGAGACAAGACATTCATACAAGGCTCCTGCTGCATGACAAACCAAAAGTCATATCCGGACGCGACTTGCTGCCAATACGTCAGATGCCTGAAATTTTCAACGAACCACATGGCCGTGACGACCTTCTTTTTTCGTAATTGTTGAAGAACGGGCATGGATAAAGGCGCTTGAGCCATCGCAAGGACAAGATCCGGGGGATCATCAGCAATATGAGCGAGACTCACAACTCCAAGAGTTTCACCAAAGCGACTCTGCATAGTCATTCGTAATTGCTGATCACGAAGACGTTCTAAGTCTTGATATCCTGGATAATGAATCGAATGATCAATCCATGTCACTCTGTGGCCAAGAGCTTTTAACGCTGGCACAACATGACTCGTCACAGAAAGAGACCCGCCATAGATTGGTCCAATCACGGCAATATGAAGCTTTCCTCCCTGGGTGCGGGACACACTTTCACGAAGTGCAGATTGAAAGTCCCTGATATACGTCTCATGTAGAGCGGCGGAAGGAGTATGACCGACAAAACGAATTCGTGAATACGCGTGCTGGACACGATTGGCTAAATCTTCAACATTTCCCCATAACCATTGGATCTCTTCACCCCATCCGGTAAAAGATCGCACCGTAAGCGCAGCGCACAGCTCTCTCAAGTCAGGAACCAATACTAGTATCGATGTGTGAGGAGCCGCAATCTTCATGAGCGCTTCCACGTGATAGAGGAGCCCAACCCCCGTAACAAGAATTGCTTCTCCGGATTGGTGTTCTTGAATGGCATTTTCTGCCCACGTTTGAGCTTCTTTCAAAGGATCATAGGCGCTATGAATCCACTGCTGTTGAACACGTGCTGTTGGCATTCCATTCTTCGCATTTTGGATTGTGAGAACACCGGGCTTTTCATCTGTCAGCTTGTCAGCCAGCATTGAATCGTAAAGTCGAAGAAGACGAAGGTTTTCCTGAAACTGACTCATAAAGATCGTTGAACTCCTACATGCCAAATTCATGATGAATCTGACAAATGACATGGCGAAACTTTTCAGTCACAGTCGCAGATTGACGCATCATGGAATAGCTGTGAATAAAGCGAGTGGCACACGTCAAAACGTGATGGCCCAGCTCTTGAAATCCTTCCATCAGATCCAATAGACCAAGAAGTAAAATGTTCACATACTGACCGCGTTCGGACACCTTACCTGCTCATCTAACTGTTGAAGCACGTTCTCTCGAACATGAAGATAGGTTTCTTTCATTCGAACACACTCGCGAAACTGAGAATCAGAGCCTTGATATCGTTGACTGGCGACCTCATAGACTCCAACAGCATGTTCATACACGCGAGCCAAGACACCATACACATCTAACAGTGCAGACTGTCTTGTGCTCACAAGTTTATGCACATCTGATGCTTGCACGATCTCAGTAATGGCTTGAGCTCGATGCACAGTGGTATGTGATTTGAGAACTCGCTGTCGACCAGCTCTTGCAATATCCTCACGCTCTTGCGTATGACTCGCATAATACTGTGCAAGTTCAACAATTTGTTCGACATTGCGACGATCGTACATGACAAGATGTTTTCGATCCTGGAATAAGTCCTCAAATCCGTTACCAACATGTTCTGTCAACAACAGGCTTCCACAGGCCAGGGCCTCAAACACACGGAAATTGATATCATTGGCCGCACTCTCATTCAACACAACCTTCGAACGATTAAAGACACTCACATATTCCCCGGTCGTGGTATAGAGAGGAATTTGTTCACGCACCGCATCTAACAATCGACTTCGCTCAGGCTTCCACTTCGAATTCACGACACCCACAAAACTTACATCATAAATCTTTGGCAATGGAAAATGACGATCCCGTTCAGGGTCAGAAAATAAGGGCAACCATTGCACAATTTGACGAGAGGCATCGTATTTATAATCCGGCACATAATCTTTTTGCGCGACAAAGACAAAATCAAATATCGCGGTGTACGCTTTATGCCAATGTAAATGAAGGTGAGCATCAATGGTGTACCATGCCGTTGGAATTGAGAGACTCTCTAATCCGAGGAACATGGGTTCCGTGCTCTCATCCATTAAGAACACAAGATCAGGACTCCACCCGTGTGGTAATGCTTGAAGGACCTGATCAATGGAAACCGGAAATTCATCAACCCAAATATCTCCACAGTGATCGGTCGTGCATGTCAGCACCTCATGGCCACATTGAAGAAAGGCATTCTTCAAGATAGGAAACCCGAGCAAGAGTATCTTCATAGTAATCGTTCTACAACGTGAGAAGAGCCCGACGGGCTCATCAATTCAAGAACAGAGTCCCAGTTGACATTTTCGTTCTGAAGCTTTTCCCAGATCTGTTCGCGATAACCATCAAGTTCTCTATTCGGATCACTAAATTGGATAAAATGGGCACCCCAATCATCCAGCTGACTACTCCACAGACTCCATCTCTCTGGAATGACCGAACAGGTCTCGGTTAACAAAAGCTCAATACTTTCTTTTACCGGCCAATGATCCAGCCTGAGACCTTCTTTGATATTTTGATGTAACGCACCTTCTCCCACTGCTTCTTTTTTGACGTTCCTGTTTTCTTCTTGACCTGACACCTGTTCCGCCTGCCACACCCAATGACCATGTCCGTAGGGTCCTGTTTCATGCACACGTGCACGAGAAAAATAAAAACCCTGAACTTTGGCCCCACAGGCCACTCCTAAATGAAGGGGCCCCGTATCAGACCCCAGCACCCATGAACAGTGAGAAAGGATATTCGCGAGCTGCATCAGAGACGTCTGTCCACATGCGTCCCATATCTGACTCACATAGTGCGACGGAATTCGATCTAAGAGTGTATAGGCCAACTCTCGCTCACCTCCCCCACCAACTAACATCACACGCCCGTCAGGACAGGCGGTGAGAAATGTGCAAATCCACTCGTCCCACATCCAAAGAGGAATCCGGCGATCAGCATCACCGGATCCAAGAACAAGTGCTACACAGACCCCATTACCATCTCTGAAACTATTCAAACTGGTGGGCCAATCTATTTCTCGAGGCTGGAACGTTGGAACCACCGATGGAGGCTTCACCCCACAAACACCACAAAATGCATCTGCTAGGTGCACACGATTCCTTCCACGATGAACACCAACAAGGTTCAAATACTTCACCCAGTCTGGGACAATCTGTGAAAGTGGTCCCTGGCAACCAGGACCGATTACATCATGAGCAAACAGATGAGCCGCAATGATCGCACGAGGATGATTATTCAAGTTATAAGCCAGTGAGTAAGCGTTAGGCTGGAAATGGTTTAGACAATCATCAGCCCTAGAAAGAGCCTTTCCCCCCTTGTGTGACCAACTTTTGGCAATGTTCCCCCATTCATTTCCATCCCAAGGAAAAATATGCCTAACACCGGGAAAAGATGAACCGACAGGAACCAACGGTTTCGCACATAAGAGATCCAGCTCCTCATCCGGATAGCGACCACGCAAGGAAGTCATTGCAGGTAAGGTTTGAAGCAGGTCTCCTAACCTTGCCAATTGAATAACAAGACGATGCAACATGTTCTTTCTTGTTATCGGAACTTACTATTCAATTCTTTAATTTGAGGAAACACGAATGGACTTTTTAACTAGGCAGAGCGAGAGGAGACAGAGAAATGAAACCTCACGACTCCATTTTCATTAAAATAGATATTACGTGCAAAATGCGGAGTTTTTTATCACGTTACGAGAAACATCTTTCATCGATTAACAGACTCACTCGATTACATATCTGGCAATACTTTTGCATTTTCGATAATGAATACTCAGCCATACATCAGCTTTTTGCCAGTACGCGACATTGTCTCTCTACATTCAGTTCTCATTGCTTAACACAGGTGCAGAAATACACTCAGACGTGAAACATCATCGATGAATATTGCTGAAACAATGAAAAGTGAATGGAATCGGCGGGCTAAACACCATGCCCGTTATTGGGTTGCGACAGAAGACTTTCATGATGATAGGAAGTTTGCGAAATCCGGTAAAAATACGGCCAATGCTCTGTTATCTCGTGTCGCACCCTACTCCAACTCATCATGGTCAATCTTGGATATTGGGTGTGGAGTCGGACGCGTCCTCAAACCTCTTGCCTCGCACTTTCAACATCTTATCGGCATCGACATCTCCGGTGAGATGATTGCACACAGTAAGCAATGGCTGAACGAACTCAATAATGTCGAGACAAGGGAAACGTCTGGAGTTGACTTACATCCTTTTCGGAATGAGTCTTTTGATTTGGTGTATTCATTTGTCGCCTTTCAACATATGCCTCGACCTGTGTTTGCACGTTATTTGGAAGAAAGTCATCGCGTATTGAAAATTCATGGATATCTGGCTTTTCAGATTCCAGTTGGAGTTCCTCTAGATACGGCAATCGAAGATACCATTACCATGCGTCAGTACGGTACACATGAGCTTGCAGAAGAATTACAGCGCTGTGGATTTCAGTTAATTGGCGAAACACATTTAGACACAAACATACAGTCGAGCAATCGGATGGAACCAAATTGCGGCATATATCTCGCTAAAAAATCAGGAGCAGTCATTCGGCCCAAGAATACATGCTGGCTACAAGCTGAATGTGGTCAGGCTTTTTCTTTGCTCGATACACGAATGTATGTATGGTATGCCGAACAATGCCTTCAGGCAGGCCGGGAAAAGGAAGCCTTACGAACATATGAAGCGTTACGGCAACAGTCTCCTGACAGTCTTGAGAAATGGATCGGCACAGTAGAAGTCCTCGTTGAACGCGGAAAACTTGATGAGGCACAGGACACACTCGAAAAACTCACAGTAGCGTTGCCAACCTACCAAGCCTTGAATACGCTACTCGAAATCCAAAAACCGCATCTAAAATCTAACATCTCATAGAACATTCTTCTCTGCACGGTGTTCATGAGTTCGCGACACCACTAAGATTCACTCCCATGCTGTCAATAGCATGCGCCAAATCCTGAATTCCATCGTACTCCGGATTTAGATGCTTCAAGGTTTGTAAATGAGATTGAGCCTCCTGCGAATTTCCCTGACGAACATGGACACTAGCTAACGCAAACCGCATGTCACCATCTGCTGGATTTCGTTGGACAAATCGCAAGAGCAACTTCGACAATGATTTCCAATCAGCCAACTCCGTTCCTGTTCGAATCACCCAATTCATCGATTCAATATCATCGGGATTCTCATTGGCGTTCTGCGTGAAAACATCCCACGCGTCTCTCGTCTGCCCCATACCGACATAAGCCATTCCCATTCCAAGCTGAGCCTTTTTCCGATCTCCTTCACATTGGATTGCCCTGTGAAAAGCTTCTACTGCTTCTGAAAATTTCCCGCATTGCATGAGATACACCCCGTGTAAATGCAAATCAGATCCGTTGTTCGGCCTAGCTTCTAAGAGAGCCATAAGATGCCTACCCGCTTCCTCCAAATTCCCTCGATTAAGCTCGAAGCGTGCTAACATGGCAAGTGACTTATGAGACTCTCCTAATTGAAGAGCTTGTCGGAAAAACTTTTCACTTAACCCATCATATCCTAATGCATGACACGTCAATCCAACCCACTCAACCACCGCGGCATCTTTTGGCCACTCTTCATGACCGTTAACTAATTGCTGAATTTCCTGAGAAAGAGAATCTGTTTGATCATGTACGATTTTTATGTCTCTATATTGGTGAAGAAGATGCTGCAATTGAGCAACTCTTGACCAACTTGCAGACTCTTTTTCATCATCAAACCACTTGTAAGTAATACTAGACGACTCACCCTGGTCTTCCACCAACAGCGCAATACCATCCTCAAAAGCAATACAATCTTCATCGGTGAGGTGCTTATTACTCCATCTTTTCAAGAAAACCTCAGTGTTGCTATCATTGTGTAAATTTCGGCCAGGAGTTTGGCCTTCTAAATGGTATAGCCAACTCTTTGGCTGATACACAACCTTGCCTCCCTTCTCTCCAATGTTCAGACACAAATCAATATCCTCAAACCCATTTCTATATGCTTCATCAAACCCTCCAACCGCATCAAACCATGTTCGCTTCACCAGCATACAGGCAGCTGTTACCGCTTGAAACTCTCGTCGTCGATTTGCGAACGTGCTTTCGCCAGGTAAGCCCCTATAGATATGGTAGGGCGTCAACGTACTACGGGAAATAGCCACTCCCCCGTGCTGAAGCGTACCGTCCGGATACAACAGCTTACTACCGACAATCGCAATATTGTGATCGGACTCGGCTTCTTCGACCAAAGCTTTCAACCATCCACGTTGCGGAATCGTATCATTATTGAGAAAAGTGACATACTTGCCCCGAGCGACTCGTGCCCCCTGATTACACGCCTTCGCAAACCCAAGATTCTCTGTATTTCGAATAACCTGTATCTCATTAAGAAAACTTTCTAAGATTTCTTGAGTTTCATCAGTGGAATTATTATCTATAACAATGACTTCATAACTGACACCGCTTGTGATTTCCATCAATTCCGTAAGACATTGTTTCGTTAATTCGGCCTTATTAAAAACAGGAATAATAATTGAACAATCCTTAGTGAATTGACGAACAGTCTCATTTCTATCAAGAATGACCTCTTTTCCTGGACCACAAGCAGTAGTCGACGTGCCTTCTTGGGTAAAATCTGGCAAACCGAGCCAGACAGCCTGGTACTGGGGCAAATAGTTGCCTATCATCCGACTGGCTAAGACCCATTGGCGAAGTTTTTCTCCTTCGGCTTGTGCTTCATTCAAATTATAAATTCGGTCCCGGATAGCTCGAACCCAAGCGGCTGTGTCATTAGGCACTCGTTCGATAGGTGCCTGTCGATGGGGATAAATGTCTGTTGCAATGACTGGATATCCCAAGATGCCATATTGCAAAATTCGAATATCGCTTTTGGCTTCATTAAATTCGTTTAGTTCCAAAGGAGCCAGCGCCACATCGAGATGTAAATTGGCCAATGCTTGTGGATAATCTTCGATGGCAGCCATAGGATACACTTGATTGGGTATACGTGAATTTTTCATACACTCTGGAGCATCCCCAAGAAAAACCCATTCCACTTCATCGCCTAGTGCTTCAATGACTGCATTGAGGAGTGCAAGATCAGCCATATGCACTCTAGTTTGTCCTGCCCAACCCACACGAGGCCGACGCCCACCTCTCGACTGAGTAGATAACCCAGCCCAATCTTGAGGAAATAAACAATTGGGCAGAACGAAGGACTCAATACCCCACGTTGAAAGAAAATTCTTAATAGGATCAGTGGCGACAGTGACACAATCTACCAATGGAAGAAACTCTCTTAATTTAGGACTCCTGATCCTCTCCAAAGATGCATTAGGATTATCATCTGGAACATTCCAGATTAAATCATCAATATCATGAACAACACGTGTCCCTTTATGACGTGCCATTTTTAAGATATCAGCATCAATCACATTCGTTCGATGACTAAGCCACACTTCATCAGGACCTTCGGGTAACGCGTTCTTAACATTGTCATTTTCCAATGCATTAAAAATCTTCCCGTGAACCCCTAATGTTTTAATGCACGCCAATAAAGGCATGACCAACCTCACAGCACCACAAATAGTATCCGACACGAGAACTGAAATATTCTTTTCAAGAGATATTGAGGCATCTTGAGATTTGGGGAAAGAGCTTACGGCTAAATCGAGGTCTTTACTGCCCTCGTTTTGTCCAATAATGGGGGTCTGCGGAGAAGGAATCGACAAACTTGCGGATAGGTCATCCAACCCTTCAAGATCAGGTTTCAACAATCGCAAAATTTCATATTCCTTTTGAGACTTTTCGTTCATTTCACCTTGAAGATATACTCCAGCTAGAGCAAAACGCATATCACAATTGGCTGGATTTCTGATAAGAAATTTTTCAAGTTGCTCAGCTATACGACTCCAATCCTTTATGTCTGTCCCAGCCCTCACGATCCAATGGATCGCCTCCTGATCATCTGGACAATCCCTTAAAATCGATTGAAAAACTTCAAAAGCTTCTGTCGCCTTCCCCTGTCCTAGCAGTGCCACCCCTAAACCCAAGCGTACCTTCTGATGCAGAGGGTTTCGAGCAAGACCATCTTCAAAGAGAGATATTGCCTTGTCAAATTCTTGTCTTTGTATGAACAAGGTTCCTTGTAATATGACATCTTCGATACTAAAGGAAACATTTTCCGTCAAAATATCAAGATGCATTTGAGCATCATCTAATTGACCGCGTCTGATAGCTGAGCGAATTAAGGAACGCCTTGCATCAACGTCATTCCCGATCTTGACCAACTTTCGCCAAAACTCACAGGCATTATCCTCGAATCCCAATGTTTCACATACAAATCCGCCCCACTCCAAGACTCCAGGGTCGCTTGGCCATTGTTCATGCTCGCTCAAGACTTTGTGAAGCTGGTCCCTTCGCTCTCCTTGCTTAAGTACACCACGAGTAGAACCACTTAACATCTCCTGCACGGTCACAACATGACGCCATTGCATTTTCTCTAATTCATTACCTATAGAAACAAGTTGAACGCCTTGTACCTGCCCTTGTGCGACTTGAACCATTGCACAGTCGTGTTCATAAGCTACGATGTCTTCGTCTTCCAACCACACATTTCCCCACCGGCTTAGAAACAGGTCTCTATTCTGTCCCATATGATCCTGCCGTCCGTGAGTTTGACTTTCTAAATGATAGAGACAGCTCTCTGGTTGATAAATAATTTTTTGGTTTTGCTGTTCGACTTTCAGACAGAAGTCCACATCCTCATACCCATTCATATACGCTTCGTCAAATCCATTGACGCATTCAAAAACTTCACGTTTCACCAACATGCATGCCGCGGTCACGGCTTTAAACTGCTTCCGTTGACTGACGAGCGGTGAATCTTTTTTCACTCCATTCGCCCAATGACCAGGCAGACCAGATTTTCGATTAAACACAATTCCAGCATGTTGTACAGTGTTATCAGGATAGAGCAACTTACTTCCGACAATCGCTACGTCCGAATGTGCACTCGCTTCCTTCACCAGGGCTTGAAGCCAGCCGGGTTGAGGAATGGTGTCATTATTCAAAAACACGACATACCTTCCTCTCGATGCACGTGCACCCTGATTGCAACCTTTGGCAAAGCCCAAATTCTCGCTATTTCGAATAATCTGCACATCACCATCGAGCGTTTCTAAGAATTCTCTTGTCCCATCACTTGAGTGATTATCCACAACAATGATTTCGTAGCTGACCCCATCCGTCACGTTTGCCAATTGAATAAGACATTGCTGGGTAAGCTCTACCTTATTGAAAACAGGAATAACAATCGAACAATCAAAAACAGGTGAGTTCGTATTCTGCTTCTCGCAACTTTCTTTGGATTCCTCAATATTACTGTTGCCGCCCTTATGAGGAGACAGGGTCTCATAGTTTAGGGAATTGATCTTACCCAGGACATATTGCTGTAAGGTATTTTCAAATACGATACACTTCTTCAATTCATGGTTCGTAAAAGAAAAACCGACACTTTCTGCAACTTTAAGAATAAGAGGTAATGGCTGTCGATCCCTTTGCTCCGAATGTTTGCAAAAGTTTTTCATTTCACCGAGAGAAGTTATGAGTGCTCGATAAACCACATACCCAACCTGAATTTCTTGCCCATATTCCCATTCTTGATCGATAAACGTATATGCTCCATTTCCATCAACAAATAAATTCTGTGGGATCATGTCAATGTACTTACCTGAAATTTTTTTATACATGACATCGGGAGCTTCCACTAACCCTGCAGCAGAATAGAATGCGTCGACCCATACGTGAAACCATTGCTGGATTTGTTCAAATGAGCAAGCAGGGCTGGTCATAATATCGATTAGGCGGTCTTGCCATAGTTGACCCTGAACAAAGGCTTGATGTTCAAGACGCTGGTTCACCATCAAGTTTCGACTATGAAGTTGAGGGTACAGTGCAATTTGATAGGTCATAGGCGCATCATTTTTGGTACGACTAAACACGACTTTTTTAGCAAATTCAGGTCTCCTGTCCGTGGCATAATGAATAGCAAGGGATCTGTCTGACATGTCAGAAATTTCCCTATCAGATGCAAGCAAGACAAAGGAATTTGCCATTTCTTTGAGAAGACCATTTCGCATAACGGGCCGCCACGCTCTTTCCTGGTTAAAACTGACGCGTGAAGGATGTTGCAGGTCTTTGGAACAGGCATTGCGGACAAGCGGAAAAAGATTCATGTCGTCCACTGGCAATGCTCCCTGATCTGATATCATCAGTCTAGGAAGCTTATAATCCGGAAATGGGTACCACCATTGCATCCTCGTTAATCCAGCCCTACCTACTCGGTCACCAAGGTCTTTCCGACCAAACGTCACCACATTGCTAGAATCGTACTGATCTTCAATCCCAAACATGGGTTCACCCATGTGATCTTCAAGAAATCCCGCAAAGTATTTCAGGCCCAGTTGATTTTCAATCGCAATAATCAATTTACCCCCAGGCTTTAAAAAGCCTGTGACATATTTCAGCATGGCATCAACAGGATCTTTTCCCTCACCGGGGAAAAACTTTCTCGCGTATTCTAAAACTCCAATGAGAGTCACCACATCAAATTTTTGAATACATTGAAGTGTCTGAACCGCTTCGGCAACGACTGTCACGTTTTTCAGATCACGGCAACGAAGGGCAGCAATGGAAGCTCGACGCGGGCTACCTTCTATGGCAAACACATCGGATCCAATCTCACCCAGATACCGTGAGATGGCCCCACAACCTGCACCAATTTCGAGAACCTGTTTTCCTCGTAGACCTTCTTCAAATGGTCGCAAAAGATTGGCACGTTGATTGGACAAATGATACCGAGAGGGCCAATCAGTATAGTGGTTTGCCAATTCAACCGACATTACACTGACATCACTGGCCCTTGTTATAATATTTTTTAAACGCTTCTCAATCTCATCTCCGTCACTATATGCAATACCTGTATATTCTGGACGCTGCCAGACATTTGTCGTCATATCTCGGGTATAATTTTTTAAGATTGCTGCTCCAACTTCAGACATCGTCTCCTCCATCACTTCAGGCTTCTTTTCTGCTAAGCCTATGCCACTTATTCGTTCGACCAAATACTCCGTATCAAAATGCACAGAATGGTAAGACAACAAATCTTTGGGCAACCACCCAGCCATATCTTTTGGGGAATATTGATCATATTGCGAATGCCAGCCCAAGGTATGGTGTTCATTGATCACTCGAGGCAATCGATCTTGAAATACCTTTTTACTGGCTTGATCCAAATTTCTTAATGGGTAATGCTTGATGAGAAACTTAATGGGATAAATGCGTCGATCTGGAAACTGGGCCTCATGACCTCCCGTGTTGGAGAGTTTGATGTTCCCAACATTTTTCCAGGCTTTTACCTGGTGAAAATGACCTGGTCGTCGACCGAATTCAAAATGAGTCAAATTTGTTTGGTAGGGCGCCTGGCTGGAATTCCGATGAGACAGAAACCGAAAATCAATAACCGTATGATCCACCGCGCTGTATCCCAGCCAATGAATGTGGGCTAGGGCATTTTTTAAAGTAACCCCCCGCCATGGACTCATTCGTATTTCATCAGCATCATGATGCATGACCCAATCAACTGGAAGCGTAGCGGCATACGTCTCAGTTTTTTCAAGTTGACGTTTCCATTGATATTCATTAATTCGAGCTTCCGGAAAACGCTCAGCGTGAGTCACTTTCCCTAATCCTTTAAGAGAACAAATGACTTTCCATGAATCGTCATCTGACCAATTATCAAAAATATGAACTTCGATTCCTTCATTGTATAGGTGCTCAATCACCTCAGGAAGAATATCTGCTTCATTGTAGACATGAATGATAGCTGCGACTCGAAACGTTTTTTGCCCAGACGAAGGCGGTATCGCCTGTGTCCCGGCAACAGCTAAAAGAGTGGTCTTCGCCAAATGAAAATCGGTGTTAATGGTATGACCTAAAAAATGTCCCTCGCCAAATCCAGACTCCTTCATAAAGCGCGCAAATTCTGTCGCCGCCCACTCCATCACATGGGCTTGATTGGCCGGTGGACCATTATCGAGCCATCCACGTGCTCGATCCCGATCTGGGGTTGAAATTAATAAAAATGGTGAGACCTTAGATAAACCAGCCAAAGCCTGCATGAGGCAATCAGGGCGCTGAAGATGCTCAATGACATCAGAGCAAATTACGACGGCATTTCTAAGAATTTCCTCAGATAATTGTGGCAACCCATTTTCGAGGTCACAGTCAATAAATTTCCCTTGAGGTAACCTTTCTTTCGCAAGATTAAGTGAGTCCGAACAATCAATACCCAAAATTCGAAATTCTTGAGGTAACGCTTGAAGCTTTTCTCCAGAACCACACCCTATATCGATAATCCATTTGGCACCCGAACGTTCAGCCAAGAAACCAGCTAGCTCATACACATGCGGTTGGTATATAAACTCACCCGGAGTATCGAGGTATTGCGTATGACCGACACGTTCAATATATCCCTTGGGCAAACATTTACTCATACTCCATCCCTCTGGTGAATCGGAAGACATACGAAGATCCTTTGATCTACTGTTTGTAGAAGAAGCATCTGGAAAATCACTCAGTGTTCCATACTCCGAACTCTCATCATATGTTGGAACTTTTCCATTTTTCACCCAAGCCAATGCTTGCTGTACTCGCCATTCGACCGTGTGAAATTTACGAATCTTCTGAAGTGCATGAACCATCAACTTTTCGCTAAAGACTGGATCTCGCTCAAGACGATCCAACTGTAGAGCGAGAGAAGAAGGATCGTCCTGAGAAAATAGGAGAATGTCTTTACCATCTTCAAAGAGAGTTCGGGTCTTAGGGCGATTCGGAATAGCAAAAGAAAGAACTGGACATCCTGCTGCCATTCCCTCAAATACACGCCCACCATAAAAACTCGCATAACTAGGCAAATTGATTATTGGACCGGATGCACGTAGTCCACGCATCCATTCACGAAACTCTCCCTTTCGAATACTATGAAGATTTGAAATGTATTGGACTAGATCTTGCCCTGAAACAATTCGCCCACTCTCTAATATATTTCGTGCATACTGCTGTAGTTCATCAAACAAACAAGGAAACTCAGATTCTGAGCTGCTCTTGGTAGGTACGAGCATGCGGTCTAGAACTGGATGATCAATCCACGCTCGGCGAGATCCATAGATATTTCCATGAAAAACAGCTTTTCGGCCATCTAATGGAGCAGGAGTATCGACGATACAATTGCGAGGAACGCTTGCAGGCCACCATATGGCATCAGCCGACTTTGAAGCATTAATGTCTTCTGCATCCTGTTCATCAAATGTCAACACATGAGTCAAAGCTTGAATTTGACGGGAAACAATACGAGGACGCTCAATTAGTCCGGGCGAATTCGCATAGGCTTCAGACCCATAGTGTAATGATTCCATCAACACGCCAATCCGTATCGGTGCGAGAGTAGAGATCCAATCTAAAAATAACTCGTCATAGTGATAATGAACGAGCCATAACCAGACTTGATCAAACTGTTTGTTTTGGCAAAATGATCTCGCATGAGAAAGCCAAGACCGTTGCTCACCTGGAATAGCGGGAATCGTAAAACATTCAACTTCTAACTGAGAAAGTGCATCTTGAATAGCAAAGTTCGCCGAATAGGTCCAAGGGCGAGCAAGTTTCCAAGTTGGAAATTCTAGCTGAATTAAAAGTGCAGTGGATTTCCGTGATGCCATGCTGTCCTTCGTCAAACGAAAGGTTTGATTAATTCACATACTCTGAACTGGACATAATTCTGACCTCAGCACTTACAATAGATTGGGCCGACTTGGATGACCGATATGGCCAGCAGGAGCAGGAGACTTGCGTGGTAATGACTGAATCGTTAGGAGGGGGGCGTCCGGTGATCCTTCCGTCGCAATTCCCACAAGTTCAGGCTCCATCGATGCCATGTCAATATTTGGTACATCTTGCACTTTCCCGAATGCACCATCACCTAAACTGACAAACTCTTGCTTTGTTTCCGTAAAATTTCTGGGCAAAGATTTTTTCATCAGTAATTTACCCACACGAAAAAGCATAAGGAGACCACCTAGGACGCCATGCTTCTTAAGCATAGGGCGCCAACGCCATGGCGCGGAGTAGATTTTGACAAATCCTTCGTTCTGTAGCTCAATGAGATCATGCGGAGACAAACCGTTCACCGTAGTCACAGCACTGCCATACCGTCGATATTCTGAAAAATCCTTACTCATGAGTTCAATTCCATAATCCCCACTTATAGCCATATCGTGAAATTCTGTACCAGGATAAGGCACCGCAATCGCAAAATTCGCCTGCGCGACGTCACGTGCTTTACCGAGGAAATCAAGTGTCTTTTTCACCGTCTCTCGTGTTTCCCCAGGCAAACCAATCATGACCGAATTTAGAGCTTCAACACCAAATTGATTACAAATCCGATTCGCCCGTACATAATGTTCAAGCGGCACTTGTTTTTTCATCGTCTTCCGCATCTGCGCATCAACTGTCTCCAACCCAAAGGACAAACGAATAAGCCCACTTTTTGCGAGCCGCTCAATCAATGCCTCATCAACTAAGTTTGCTCTCGTGCTACCTTCAAACGTAATAGATAAACCTTCCTGATCAAGTAAATCACAAATCTCTACAATATGGTCATTCCAGAGGGTAAGGACATCATCGACGATATTGAAATGTGTGATTCCATATTTGGTAACGACAGACTTCATTTCTGCCACAACAGAACGCGGTGAACGAACGCGCATATCCGTCGTCTTCAAAGCTTCTGATGCACAGAAGATACATTTCCACGGACAACCTCGCATGGTCTGAATTGACGAAAAATTTTTTCTGCCTTCTAATGTACCGATCTTATACTTGCTCATATCAAGCAAATGCCGACCTGGAAAAGGAAGACTGTCAAGATCAGAAACATTTGCTGGTTGTCCTGTGGTGATGACTTGATTATCTCGATGGAAGATTAGTCCCGGCACTTCAGATACATCACGGCCAGCTTCAAGAAGATCAAGAAACTGAGGCCACGAGTCTTCAGCTTCACCAATAAATAACCAATCAAAGCACGACTCCAAAGCCTTCTCTTTCACAATCGTGATATGTGGACCACCAATCACGACAGGAATCTCCGGAGCGGTTTGCTTAAAATGGGTGGCAAACGCTTTACTGATGTGAAAAAAAGGACTCGTTGCAGTCAACCCAACAATATCAGGTTGCTGTTCCATTGTTGCAGCAACCATTTCGTCCATCGACAGGCCGTTCGCTTCTCCATCAATAATACTCACTTCATGACCATGGTTTTCAGCAATGGCAGCGAGTAAAGCCAGATTCAACGGGGGCCATCCTGCTGCACGTCGTGCGAAATGGCCGAAAATTCCATAAGAGCCTGTCCAGGTTGGATATACCAACACAACCTTCATTGCTTACTCCTTACTCTGAGGATTTGACTGCTCTCATCTGCTCCGCGTCCATCCGAAACCATTTCGAATTCGTACGGGACAACAAATAAGACTGATAGTTAAAAATGAACGCAATCGTTATGCCAACGATTGAAAGTGGTACGCACTTAATAATATGGGGAACAATACGGACTTACATGGGAATTGATTGCCTTGGGACATGAAAATGCTGCCTACTTCCCCAAGGCGGTTGTTTGGGAGGAATAAGAGGAATAAAGAAGATATTGACAAAGGAGACAATCAGCAATTGGTAGAATTGAGAAATATATGTTCACAGTTTTGGAAAATTGAGGACATGACTGCAAACATAATGCAATATAGGCCTATACGCTTTCTCATCAAAAAAAATGCATTCACCTATTCCTTAGACTGACTACCAGACAACAGTCGAGCAGCCTGTTGCTTGCACTCACTAGCACGTTGATAGTCACCTTGATGTTCATACAATTGACTGAGCTTAATCCACCGTTGTGGATTCACAGGATCAATGTACACTCCTGAGGCCCCACGCTGTATTGCCTGTTTTAGATTTCCACGGCTCTCGTAAAATGCAGCCAGATTATCATGTGGAGCTAATACACTAGGAGTTAGTTCAATAGCAGTTTGCCAGAATTTTTCAGCTTCTTCAGGTTTTCCTCCATTGAAAACTTCTACACCAAGTTGATTGTAGAGATTAGCTACGGTCAATACTAATCGTAAATTTGCCATACGAAATTGCTCCATCTCAACCTCACGTAGAGTTTGAAATTCTTTGTGACCGTCTGGAGCAGCCTCAAAGGCTTCTGCCATCCTTAACGCCTGCATGACAATATTTTCTGATTCTCGTAAAACAGGATCAAACATTTCATTGATTTCGGTACTATGAAATATGATGGCTTTCGACATGAAATAACGATGATGGGAATGAGTATGCCTAGTAAGCCATGATGCGAGATCAATAATTCGTGCGTTTCCGTTGGGAGGTGTTCCTGGTAAGACAGTATCAAACGTGAGATAGTACACCTCATCTGAATCTCCTACGACATGTAATTGTTCCAGATTTTGGCATACTCGCAAGGCATAATCTGTTCCATCAATCCCAAGACCTTCTGCTGAATATGTCAGGTCGCTCTCCGACTGTGGAAACGATAAAAATGGATGAAGATGAATGCCACGTTGTACAAGCCCCACTGAGCCAACCGGCCAATAGAGATAGGCACATGCCTTTTTTCGATATACAGGCGAATTCCAGTAAATACTCGTGGATGATGGATGAACATGTTTCAGTGATAAGGCAACGAGATCTCGTGGCGAAATTGTGAAACTCCCATCATCTTGAAAGTCGTGTCGAGTGCCAAAATCTGAAAGCAGGGACTCTCGTTTAGCACGCACCGCTCCAGTCAACACAAGCTTCTTCTTTTGCTTAACAAGCTTTAGGAGATTCTCAACTGCGCCATCGGCCAAAAGCATTTCAGGACCAGACACAATCAGACCACTATTCTGTCGTGCGGATAAAGCAACAATTTCTTGATGACATAATGTCAACACATCATATTTGTTAATGTCGCCGGCCTCCATTTCGGAGATTCTTTGATCAATAATATGAAACTCTGGTGTCGCAAAGCGGCTTAAGAGGGAAAACACCTCACTTTTTTCAATCTCTTTCTTATCAGCAGTCGTGGTAAAAATATGATAGTGACAGCTTGCGGCAGTATTTGTATAAAATACTCCTAGATTCCGTCTAGAAAGATGTGTCGGTAACGTCCATGATAGAAAGTCTTCTGTATAGACTTTCCCCCACACCACAACGACAATATTGAATTCTTCTTTCTTCATATCCATGAGTCAAGTAACGAAATACTCAATGTATGACATAGATGACACAGGGAACAGACTGTTCTTTCCATCTCTAGCCGAAAAAGTCATCTTGGTTCTATGCCGAACCATGAACAATGGGGCAAACGACATCACAGAGAAACAATGCGGTGCGATATATGACCTCACAATATGGAATCAGAAGACAGCGAAGAAACATCAATCAGTACACGACCCATCACGCCCTTTTTCATGGCTTCAAAAGCAGTATTGATCTCTCCAAGCGGGAAGACCTGTGATATTAATTGACCCAACATAAGACTTCCTTGTTGATAGAGACTTGCAAACCGTGGGAGATCCTGATCCATGGTGGTTTCTCCACCACAGGTCCCCAATAGCCTCTTGCCTTTGATAAGAGCAAAAGGATCAAGAGATATTTCACCACCATGTTCCAAATTTCCTGCGAGCACACATGTTCCACCCTGTTCCTTAGTCACTTGAAAGGCCAGCTCCATGGTCGTGACTTGACCCGCGGCTTCAATTGAATGATCGACACCTCGTCCATTGGTTACTTCAGCAATCACGCTCATTGGGTCTTCATGAGTAATGTTTATGGTCTTCCATGCCCCTAACTTTTTAGCCTGTTGCAATTTATTGTCGATTTGATCAATGACTATAATCCGTGCCCCGACAGATTGAGCTGCGAAGAAAGCGCTCAGACCAACTCCACCAATACCGAAAATAGCGACACTGTCCTGCTCTTTCACCTTCAAAGTATTGAATACAATTCCAGCCCCAGTCGGAACTGCACATCCCAGTAATGAAGCTTCTTTTAACGGCAACCAATGTGGGATTGGCGTCACTCGATTCTCTGATACAACAGCATATTCCATGAACGTACTAACTGCACCAGAATTCACCGGACCCTTCTCACTTCTGTAGACAGATTTCCCCACATCTGCCCCACCCCCTTTAATCCATGACAACACCACATTCTGCCCTGGCTGTACTTTTTTGACACCTTCTCCGATCTCTATAACAACTCCAGCCCCTTCATGTCCCAATGTATGTGGCAAATACCGATCAGGCCCTTTTTTCCCTTGCATTTCCATCAGTTGCGTACCACAGAGTCCACTATACATGACCTTTACTACAACCTGGCCAGGTTGTAACTCCGGGACCTCTAACATCATTAACTCCAATGGACAATTAGGTTGGAGCAACACTGCCGCTCTTGTCTGCCTTACCGCATTCATGTTTATGCAGCTGTATCAGCAATAAACCAATAGTAATCACCAGAATACCCGGTTTCTTCTAACACTAATTCCCAGTCAGCAGCATGCATATAAGTCAGTGCAGTCAGATTCCATTTAAGAAGTCTCTCCCGCTCCATATCATTCCGCCACGCATCGACCGTCACAAACGTATGATTCTTTGACACTCGTTTAACTTCTTTCAATGCTTGCTTACATTCATCCAACTCCAGATTATGAATCGTATTAATTGAAATCACGAGATCAAACTCATCATCTGCGAAAGGTAATTCTTTGGCATTAGCAATTTGCAAGTAAGGGCGGATCGCTTCAGGGCTTTTGGCAATACTATATTCAGAAATATCAATTCCAGTTATTGATAAGCCTGGCAATAACTGCTTGAACTCATACAACATATACCCTTTTGCACATCCAACATCTAAGATCTTTGATTCTTCGGTAAGCCCATAAAACTCCACAAATCGTTTGACAGTGTCCCGCCAAAAGCGTGGATGATATGAATATCCCCCATATCCGGTTAAACGCTCTCCGTCAAAGTACTCTTTGCCAAAACGCCGGGCCACTCTTCGATGATCTTCGGTAATACAACTGCCTCGCTCGTCAATCGGCCGTACTGAACGTGGATAACGATCTAGTAAATTAATTTCTCCCATAATCAACTCCCTCCTTGAAGCATTGGGATATCTTTCCGTTGTGGCATCGATGTCGGCGCTTTTCGAGATATATGCATTTGGCAACTATCACAAATGGCCGGGGATTCTTCTAAGAAATTTTCCCTCCAGTTTCTTGCTTCAGGAGAATCATAGACTTCCTTAAATGATGACTCTAGTATATTTCCAAAAGAGAACTCTCTTGAATCTGTAAGTCTGCAGCAAGGAGTCAGATGTCCATCTGCGGTCACATAAGGATCCCGCCAAGGTCTCGTACAGATAGCAGGAGACGGCAGAAACTCACCCATAACCAGTGTAAGGTTCGTAAAGCGAGGAGCCAACTTCGGAACTTGCGAAGAAACCCACGCCAGCTCTTCCCAAGTAAGACAGCCATCGGGATTACCCAAATCCGCATATGGTTGAAGATTGACTCTCAGTACTCCAAGTCGATCAAGTCGATCAAAGAGATTGGAAAGGTCCATAATGTTCTTTCGACTCACAACAGTTCTAATATCAACACGACCTGGACAGCTTTGAAGTAAGGTTCGAAGGCGACTTTCCAGATTGTCCACTTTCGTCCCTTTACGAATTTGATTCGCAAGCCCCTGATCCAACGTGTCAACAGAAACAACCAGATGAGACAAACCAAAATTGAAAAGCTTTATGTAATAATGAATGTCACGAGCCGAAATGTCACTCGTAAGCACAATACGTGAGAACTTTTTTGACAAGGAGGCCATTTTGATAATATCTGGAAGATTCGGATGAAGCGAAGGTTCTCCAACTCCCCAAACCAGTAAGCCTTCTGTGTGGGGCATTCCTTCGACAACTTTCTGAAACTCTTCTACGGATAAATGCCGATTTCTCCATGTACCCTGCTCAACCATCACAGTTCTAAGACATCCAGCACAAGAAAAGTTGCAAAAGGTCGTCACTTCGACATTAACACTTCCTAACCTTGGTCTTGCTGCTTGTTTATTTCGTAATGCTTTTGCTCGTTTCAAGGCGGACATAGCTAAAGCTTTTTCATCAAGATGTTCGCAAATGACAGCTTTTCCTTCCCAAAGACCAACATCTTCCGGCGCTAGAACTAATCCCTCATTGATTTGTTCCAGAGATTCAGGAAACCGCTCTTGCATTCGATAGATCTCAGCTAAGCTTCTTCTAGAATCGAGGTCTTTGGGGGACAACGAGATGGAAGTTCGATATGATGCCGCCGCCGCAGAATACTCTTTGACATGATAGTGAGCATATCCCAGTTGTTTGTAAAGATTCATGTCTTTGGGACAAAGAAGCGTTGCTTGTTTTAACGCAAGAATAGCTTTTTGAAATTCTCCAAGACTTACAAGAACAGAGGCAAGTTCTCGAAAGCCCTCACTCTCTCGGGGGAATGCCTTGACGACCTCTTCTAGCATCTGCAAGCCTCTCTCAATATCCCCATCCTTGATACATTGGGTGCTCGCATTTATTGCTTGTGAACTATCGGGGATCTCTGTACTTATCGACATTTCATCAGACTCCTGTATATATTTGCCACGAGTTTTTCTATTACCCCTAGATTCTTTCTAGAACGGATAGACGAGCAATCGCTGATACTTCCAAGATTTCACGACATTGACTCCATAATACCGCTCCTTAACCTTGATAGACATCATCAAAGATATCCTAAGCAAAGTTGAGAACTTCTCGAATATCATTGCATATATTTACGCGATTTTGGGTTCAAGTGCTTGATACATGTTGGGTTCACTATACAGTTCCTTGAAAGAAAAGGGACCTTCAAAATCTGGGAAGAAACTATAAAATGTGTCTTGTGCATGTCTGCGAAGTTGCGTGAGTTGTTCAAGAGTTATTCCAACCATTGACGCATATTTGGTCTGTCTCTCCAACGTTGCAAAATTTAATCGGTCCCAGTCAAAAGCTCTAATGATACCCAACTCATACTCGCTAAAGGCCTCAGTTCGATAGAGCGCGACCGTTCGCTTAATAATTCTGTTAATCTTTCCTGTATCTTTCAATTGCCCGCTGCTTATTACTTGCTTCATTAATCTCGTGCCAACCATAGGTGTCGCGATAGAGAATACGGAATAATCGATTTCAGAATGTGAATCAGCAAAATTAATAGTGTCAAAAAGTTCTTCTCGGCTCTCACCAGGCATTCCGACCACATACATCCCAATGATTTCAAGATCAGACTTTCTGGCCCAGTTCAGCACGTCATGATGATGGGCTATCGTCGAAAACTTTTTACCGATAATTCGCTTTAATACTCGGTCGTTTCCGGATTCGAGCGGACAGATCAATCGATACATTCCCGTACTGCACATTGCGTCGATGACTGTTTCTGAGAGAGGCCATAAAGGTATGCCTTGTGCTACGAACCATGGGAACCTTAGATTTCGTTTTACCAATTCGTTTGTGAATTTTAAGATTTGCTCTTCAGACTCAGCAAACAGATCATCAAAAAAATGAATTTCTTCTATACCTGAATCTAACGCTATCTCTATTTCATCTAAAACAAGCTCCAATGGTTTTCTACGATACTTTTGCTTGCTGCCCCTGAGAGGAGCAACACTACAATACGCACAACGCAACGGACAGCTACGAGAAGTCATGATATCCCGATAGCGAACACTCTTTTCTGGGAATCGAATTTTTCCATACTCCAAAATCGTCTCGTACCCTTTTCGCTGCTCCACAGTGAGTACCTCGTAAGCTGGAACAGGGAGCTTCGAAAGATCAACAGATGGATAGTCTAGAGAGACTTCCACTTCAGTTCCCCGATGATAAGAAACACCGTGGATTGAAGACGGTTCTTTTGCATTATTCAATGCACAGAGTAAATCTCCTACCGCAAAGTCCACTTCACCTCGAATAGAATAGTCGCAAATACCATCGCGCACTGCATGACCAGGGTAATTCGTGGCATGGCCGCCAGACAGAATGGTCACCACATTCGGTATATTTTGTTTGGCGATTTTAAACACGGGACTTCCATTCCAGTCCTGTGCTGTGGCGAACGTCAATATGGACTGTACAAGCACAACGGCATCCGGCCGGAAGGCAATAAGCTCATTCGTAAAGGAATTGAATCGTGAATCGACATAAAGACCCAAGTCACAGAGATCCACCTGATATCCACGTGTCCGAAGATCAGCAGCTACGGTAAGAGGCTCTATAGGAGAAACCAATCGATACGATTCAATGTCAGGCCGATTAGACATTGGATCAGTCCCCTTATCGCCATTAACAAGAGGAGGGACGACAATCAATACCTTAAAAATCTTCATGTTCTCACTCAACAGCTAGAGAAACGTTTCGTTTTCAATTCTGGCTCAGCAATCCTGTCACATAAAGAGTACAAACTTGTGCACACTCAGACTAAATGCAGCGAAAATATCTCACAATTTTTGCAATTCTACGTACTGACTCCTTTGAACAGACACCCTTCAGTTATGGCAATACGTCACGCTCCTACTCATGGCGTTCCTTCTTCTCAATGCCAACCGCGAGCAGATAATGTGCCATCGGATAAAACCCTGTGTGAACCACTTCATCGTTCATTGAAAACAATAGACAATGATGAAAAAAACTCAGCATCAATTTACTAAGTGTCTCAGCACTTTTAAGGTTGATATGCCCTTCTGCTGCAAAACGACTAGCATAAGCACTTGCGGTAATGTTTGGCGTGCCAAGGATACAGATAGAGTGAGGATTCAGTGAGGCACAGAGGTGTTCCATGAACAATGGCTCGTCAGACAATGGAATATGCTCAATCACGTCTAACGAATAGGCTGCGTCAAATTCTTCACTCATAGCTGCCTTTGTCATGTCGTGGACACTTAAAGTAATCCCCTCTTGTTCTTCACCATTCTTGCGATCCCTCGCATCTTGAAGCACAAGAGGTTCTAGATCGATCCCATGAATACTTAAGACTGTTTGTTTAACAACTGATATTCCAAACGCATCCCCACATCCAACCTCAAGCACATTTTTTCTTCCCGCCAAGACTTTTGCACAGAACTTATATCTTGCTAATAGAAATCCTAAGTGCCGTGGGTCATCGCGCCAGATATGGCTCGTCCATGGCCCCAATTGAACTGCTCCTTTAGAACGATATGATTCAATTTGAAACTGATTCTGCGGCTCTTTCGTCTCTACCTGCGCGCTCATTAACATTTGCTTGTTTTCCTATTCATTGAGAAAAAAAATGCCGACTTTGTCCTCCATCAACTGGCACAAGAGATCCCTGACAAAAACTTGCTAATTCGGAACAGAGAAACGCGACCAAATGTCCTACTTCATCTGGGACTGCAAACCTCCCTAATGGGCAGCGCTCCGCAATATACTTCTCAACATGTTCCGGACGTTCTCGTTGTGCAGTCTCCCAATGTCCGCCTTCAGTCACAACGACTCCAGGAAGTACTGCAGACATAACAATATTGTCGGGTGCCAATATTCTCGCCATGCATCGAGTATAGGCAGCAAAGGCCGCCTTGATGGCACAATAGGTGACGGGGCCATTGTTTTCGAGTGAAGCCGTAGAGGCTATGTTTACGATACGACCCCATCCTTTGTCTTTCATGTCTGGAATCACCGCATTATTCATTTCCAACGCTATTTCCAAATTAAATCTATATACCTTGCTCCAATCTTCTAGAGAGCAAAGCGGATCATTGACTCCCAGTGTGCCCCCGACGTTATTTACAAGTATGTCAGGCTCGCCATGATTACGTTGAATAGCAGACATCGTCTGAGTAGGAACACCCGCCTCCATCAAATCTGCGACAATACTGTGATGCTTTTGTTCTGTATCACGCACTTCCTGCAACAGTGCTTCTAGATCCTGTTTATTCCTAGCAATGGCTATGACCTTTGTGCCCTCGGCTGCTAACACATTTACGATAGCTCGTCCAATTCCTCGGCTTGCTCCAGTCACTACGGCTAACTTTCCTTGAATTCCAAGATTCATTCTTATTCCAAATCAGCTGACTTTACAGAACACTAAGGGGCACGATGACGTCACGGACCTTCAGGTCAAATAATTTTTTTAACATCGGCCTCACATTCGAGCGAGACGCAACAGATGTGAGTAAACACACAGAGTCTTCCCATGATGTAAACTCAGATGAATGCTTAATCGAGACCGGCATGTTCGCATAGTATTGCCCTGTTTTTTGGAGATCATCGTCGATAATGTAGTCCAAGCACGACAAATCATCTCCAAGGTAATAGCTCAGAACTGGTAACATAAGGGAAGCGCCATACCCTACCCGCATCGAATCCTTGAACCTCTTCAGGCGTTGATTGGTGCATACCATTGCCATCCGAAATTCCGAATGCTTCCTGAGGATGTCTTTTTCTTGCAATTTTCTCAATCCAAGTGATCTGCGAGCTTCCGTATTATTTATTTGCTTTTTTTTTTGAAAGGCGACTAGCAGAGTCCCCCAATGGTCGTAATTCACGTCATAGGCAAGAAGTTCTGCTCCTAACGACCCAAGCAGATAACTGAATGAATGCAAGCTGAAATAATTAAGATGTTGATGAAAAATTTGATCGAATCGCCAATCGTCCACTAAACTTTCCAACCCAGGAAATTGGAAACAAAAGATAGTGTCATCATGAGATTCTAAGAGGAGTTTCTCAATGAGCTGTTTAGGGTTAGAAAGATGTTCAAGAGTATGGCTGCTTACAATCAGACATTTTTCCTCTTCAGAAATTTCACGAATATTGACGTTCTCGACTAAATCCCCAATGAGAGTACAATTAGGTTCATGACAGGTCTCATAAGACAATACCGGATCGATTCCAACCAAACGTGAAGCTCGCCCTCTTAGTTTTTTAAGGAGGTTGAGATCGCTACACCCAACTTCGATAACTACATCGAATGTACGGTCTTCCACTGATTTATTGATAAAATTTAAAAAATAGTCCAATGCCTGAACCGCCGTTTGACTTGTCGATGAACGAAATGAATACTTGGGGCCATACACCACTTGAGGGTCAAGAACATGAGTCAATGAGCCATGACTACATTTATGACAGAAATGAAATTCTTGATCGACGAATCCCACTTTTTCTTTAGGGATTTCGGAGCAATACAGTTCCGTTAAAGGAAGGCCAGGAAGGTCAAGAAGAGGAGACACAAACGGACTCAGACAGACAGGACAATGCTTCCTCACTTTATAGGAAATACATTTCAATTCATCCCAAGCACTGACGTTTACTTTCGGTGAATCTTTAACAAGCATGTGGAAGTAAGGAACCTTTATCTTCAGTGACATATTTCCATTTAGGGTCTGCCAAGAGTTTTTCTAATTCTCCATCTTTAATTTCATAACAATTTTCGCGTCCTGGAAACTCTCCATTCCGAACCTCATCTGCATACTGTAATAATGACTCTTCAATGAGCTTTCCAGCTTCACAATATCGCTTAACAAACTTTGATTTAAATTCAAAAAACATTCCGATCAAGTCATGCAGGATCACTAACTGCCCATCCACCATCTCCCCTGCTCCAATACCGTACACTGGAATATCAAGATTGGCTGAAATATACCCAGCTGACTCTCTGGGAACCGCTTCGAGTAGCAACAGACGACACCCTGATTCTTGAAGGGCTAAAGCCTGCTCTAAAATTTTATCGACATCTGATTTTGTCTTTCCCTGAACTCGATACCCACCAAGTAGTGCGCGCGACTGTGGAGTCAGCCCAAGATGACTCATGACGACGATTCCTGCATCAGCAATGGCTTTCACTCGATCGAGCATCGCACCTTCAATTTTAACCGCATCACACCCACCTTCTTGCAAAAACCGTCCAGCATTTTTTACAGCAACTTTATTAGATGGTTGATATGACATGAAGGGCATATCACCAATCTGCATAGCTTTCTTATTGGCTCGCCACACCCCACGACAATGAGAAATCATATCTTCCATGGTCACCGCAATCGTGGTCTTGTATCCAAGAGTTGTCATACCAAGAGAATCTCCTACCAACACAATATCCACACCGGCACGATCTGCTAAGAGGGCCTCAGGGTAGGTGTATGCGGTGACAGCAACGACTTTCTCCTGTTGTACCTTTTTCCTTTCTAAAGTCACTAAAGTCGTCCGTGCTCTCCCACGCCCTGCCGTTCCATCCCCATTCGCTGGAGGAATCCTTCCATTTATAGGATGACCAGTCTGACTCATAGCATTCCCCATCCTTTCCTTACGCTCATGCGCGGGCACTCATAATTTCTTCTAATTCGTGAGAAGTAATCTTAGGATCCAAATCCTCTAAACCTGCACCATATTTCAACATAGGTGTTATTTGTTGTTCTGGGCAGATCTCGACATTACATAACTCAGGCCCATCATCGCCTAAGACAGTGACGATCGATGACGTCAGCTCTTGATGATTTCGAATGGTGCTCGTCGTCATTCGAAATGCTGCCCCTATTTTCCGAAAATCAGGAAAAGACAATCCTGTTTTTTCATCAACCGCTTCGTAACGAGAGTCCAGCCACGTATTTAAGGTTTGCTTTTGAATACCATGTCCATGATTATTGAAGATAAAAATTTTTATGGGCAGTTGATAGCGCACAACAGTCGCCAATTCTTGGAGACACATCATCAGACCACCATCTCCAATAATGCAGATCACCCGTCTTCCAGAAGAAAAAGCGGCCCCAATGCTCGCTGGAAGCGAGTATCCCATCGGAGAATGATTCCACGCAGAAAACACACGCTGCTCAGCCATTACACCTATCGCTTGCATGGTCCAACTTAGGTTTCCTCCTGCATCAGTGATGACAATGTCTTTCGTCTTGAGCTGCTCTGATAACTTCGCTAAAAATACATAGGCATCAACATCCTTGCCACGCAAATGATATTCATTTGGACATATGGGATATTGCTTATTCCATTGGCTGATACGAGACCGCCATGTGTCATATTTATTTTTATTACAATTCAAATTGAAGTTATGACACGTTTCAAAAAATTTCAGAGCAGACTCCTGAATTTTTAAGTCAATCTTGACTTCATTCTCTTGAAACTTCCCTAACTCTTCAGGGTCTATATCCACCATGATCTTTCGCGCATTGGGTGCAAACAGATCTGCTCGACCTCCAATCACCATCTGGTTCAATCTTGTTCCGACTGCCATAATTAAATCCGCATTCTGAACAGCAAAGTTTCCTCCCCGTGGACCACATACTCCAAGCCGACCCGCATTGATCGGATCATTGGATGAGAGAAGATCTGTACCGCCCCAAGTTAGCAGGACAGGAATGCCCATTCTGATGGCGAAATCTCGTGCCTGTTTCTCGGCCTTTCCCAGACGAATACCCGCACCGTAGATAAGAATTGGACGTTTTGAATTTACTAATAGCTCCTTGAACGGGTTACCCCACTCACTCCGACTTCCTGCAAAAGTTAAAGCATTCTCAGGGTGATACGTATCTAAGTCTTCAACAGAAATCTCCACTCGTTGAAGGTCATCAGGAATGTCGACTAAGACTGGCCCAGGTCTCCCTTCACGAGCGATAATAACGGCTTTCTGCAACTCATATTGAATTTGGAGTGGATCAGTGACCTGTACAGCATATTTTGTGACCGGTTGAAAAATAGATACTATATCTGTTTCTTGAAATCCTTTTTGCCTCAAGCCAGAAGCACCTCTCATACGATGACGTGCGACTTGCCCTGTCAACAATAAGGTCGGAATCGAATCAAAATATGAACAACAAACTCCAGTTAACAAATTGGTTGCACCTGGCCCACTTGTCGTCAGTGCAACCCCGAGATTACCGCGGGCCCTCGCATACCCATCGGCAGCCATTGCTGCAGCCTGTTCATGTTGCGTGCAGACATAGGTCAGCGAAGGATGTCTTGCAATTGAATCGACAAGATGCACTGCTGCACCACCTGAGATTAAAAACACATGCTTCACGCCTTCATTTGCTAGAAAGTTTGCCACATAGTCCGAAAGTTTCATTGCTTACCCTCTACTCCTCGAATCCTTGTCGATAGTCGATAAGGATGGCTTAGGCCGCATGCTGATATTCCAAGGAACTATTGGAAATAATCTGCCAGTTCTTTTTTATCCAGCTTGCTGTTTGCCTTAAGCCTTCATCGAATGTAATCTGTGGAGACCATCCCAGTTCTTCACGACTTCGGCTTGAGTCGATTTCATACGCGGCGTCCTGGCCCAATCGTTCTTCAACAGTAACCGTGGATTGCGAAAGGTCTTTCCCGAATATGTGACACAATTGTTGAACAACATCTTTCACCGCAATCCCACGTTTAGGGGAAAAGTGATAAATCTTTCCAAGCTGACCTTGTTCCATAGCCAACAACTCGCCTCGCGATACGTCGCGAATGTGAATATAGGACTTCACAGCCTGCCCACCCCCATGTAAGTGAATTTTCCTTCCCATCTTTAACGAAATAATTGTTCTGGGAATAATCTTGAAAAGCTGTTGATAGGCGCCATACACATTGGTGGCCCGAATCATGACAAGTGGGAAGTTGTAGTTTTTCACTAATGTAAAAAGATAAAGATCGCCTGCTGCCTTCGAAGCTGCATACGGTGTACTAGGATTGAGAGGAGCATATTCTGTCACACGGCCCTCACAAGTCCCGTACACTTCTGGAGACGAAATATGGACATATCGCTTCAGATATTCACGTTCTTTGAGTGCATTAGTGAGCTTGGCAAGCGCTACAGCATTGGTTTGAAACCATTGTTCTGGATGCTGCCAACTTGGTGCGACCTCACTTTGTGCGGCAAAATTCACGATATAATCCGGCTTCATCGAATCAAAAAGTCGAATAATCCGATGACTATCTTTATTCAGGTCCATCTGATGAAAGGTAAACTTGAATCGATCATGTCGTTTGTATGGAAGAAATGTGGCACTTTTCTCTGCAGATCGGCTCACACCTAACACCCTGTTGCGAGGATCTTCTAACAGCAGATCAATAAAGTCACTTCCTGAAAAAGAATTACTCCCAATGACCGCTATCGTTCGCAGAGGGTGATCACTCACATCTTTTTTCAGTTGTCCCTTATCCATAAAAACCTTTCCTAAAATGGACCAACAAAGCTGTGGTCTGGTACATCAAGGGGATGATGAGAACCACCCAAATCCATTTCTGATATTTCCTGCTTATTCATTAAGGAACGTGCCGCATTCATGATGTGAATGGCTCGGGGATAATAATGCTCTGTTAATGCGTGAGAAGTTGGAGTCGGACAATCAGGCAAACCGATTCGCTTAGGCGGACATTGAAGTTCGTGGAAAGCTTTTTCAACAATGAGCGAAACGATCTCAGCCGAGACACCAAATGAGGTCCATCCGGTATCTGCCACTATGAGACGTCCTGTCTTGCGAACGGATTCAAGGATGAGGGAATCATCTAATGGACGTAAACTCCGAACGTCTATAATTTCAGCTTCGATCCCATCCTCAGCTAACATATCTGCCGCCCGTATGGCTTCAAGCGCCATGTAGGATGTTGCGACGATCGTCACATCAGCGCCTTTTCTGAGAATTCGACTTGTTCCAAACGGAACACGGTAGAGTCCGTCCGGCACATGATCAATCGCCTCATGAAGCCAACGGTGTTCAAGAAACACCACTGGGTTCGGATCTTCAATACTCGCGATAAGCAATCCCTTTGCATCATAGGCCGTCGTGGGCATCACCACTTTGAGACCAGGAATGTGCGCAAACCACGCTTGTAAGCTTTGGGAATGTTGAGGCCCCTGTCCCCACCCCCTGCCAATCATGAGTCGGATGACCAACGGAACGCTGTGCTGACCGCCAAACATGTAATGCCAATTCGCCGCCTGATTCACCATTTGTTCAATAGCTAACAAGGCAAAGTCCATTCGTTGATGAGTGAGAACAGGCTTCATACCCATGAGTGATGAACCCAGTGCAACACCGGTCATCCCATTTTCTGATGTCGGCATATCCATGACTCGATTTTCACCATACAGCTCTTGTAGTCCACGAGTACTTCCGAAAATCCCTTTAGGGTCGGGCACACCCAGCCCCATCACATACACATTCGGATCATGGGCTAAGCAGAGGTCTAAGGCTTCTCGAATGGCTTCAACGTACGTTAGTTGTCTAGTCATGCGGCTTGTTCTTCCGATGCTAAAGACGGGATAGCAAACACATGTTGAAATAACTGGTCTTTTGATGGAAGCGGACTCTTCTCAGCAAACCGTACAGCCGATTCAATCTCTGAGGAGAGGCGCTCGACCTGGTCTTGATGCCAAGACAAACTCCATGCATCGAGCTGAGACAAGTACGTTTTTGTTTTTTCGAGGGGACATGTTGCTTTCCATTCTTCAAATTCTGACGGTGCACGATAACCTAAGTCATTATCAAAATTTGGCCCACAATGTTCTCTCCACCGATACGTCTCACATTCAAGGAACGTTGGCCCACCATTGTTCCTTGCTTTATACACAGCCTGCGAAGACGATTCATACATGACGCGAATATCATTACCGTCAATCCGCTTGCCCTCGCATCCATGGGATTCGGCAAGCGCCACAATATCACGTACGTTCGGTTGCCGAACGGAAAGGGGGGAGTAGACTGAGTACAAATTATTTTCACAGACAAACACGATAGGAAGGTTCTTGAGTACGGCAAAATTTACGCTCTCGTGAAATGTTCCTTCTTCAGTCGCTCCCTCGCCAAAATACACCACGGTAACTAGGTTCAGTCCTTGTAACTTGGCACCAAAAGCCGCACCAACAGCAATAGGAATTGAACTTGCCACAATGGGTGTCGCACCCAAAAACCCTGCAGTACGATCCACCAAATGCATGGATCCTCCCTTACCTTTGGCGCATCCACCTTCCTTGCCATAGATCTCAGCTAACATCCGATTGAGATTCCCACCCTTGGCAAGGTAGTGACCATGCGACCGATGTCCGCTTAATACAACATCATCTCGATGCAATATTGCACTGACTCCAACAGGAATGGCTTCTTGTCCGATACACAAATGCACGGGGCACCGCATTTTCTTTTCCCCATATAATTCTGCAATGCGCTCTTCAACCATACGGATTCGAAGCATTTCACAGTACAATTGTTGGAGACGATTCGAGGTCAGTGATTCATCTGTCCCCTGTATTCGATTTGGAGTAGCCACCGATTTATGCTTAAATATGGGAGTCTGAATTCTCGTTTTAGACAAGTTCGACTTCTTTCATACGTTTAATATTGAAATACCGACTGTCCTCAAAGGAATTGGGGATCTTCCCATCCTGAAATGCCGTCATTAAGTCGCCAATCGCATCGTTAACTGAATGTTTCGGGGTGAACCCTAGAACGCGTGAAATTTTTTCTGAGGAAATATGATACGAACGATGGTCATCTGTCGTTGTGTGAACAATATCGACATCTGGTCCAACTGTCGCCTTCACCATATCGGCAATATCTGATACACAATGATTGTGATATCCAGCATTGAAAATCTGACCATCGACTTTCTCTGCTGCCCAGTTCAACGATTGCGTATACACCTCAACCATATCTTGGATATGAATGTTTGGCCTTTTCTGTTTCCCACCGAACACGGTAATCTTTCGATGATTGACAGCGTGGTTCGTCAGAATATTCACCGTGAGATCTAGCCGGAGACGAGGGGAGTATCCACAGACCGTAGCAGGACGAATTATCACTACTTCGAACCCTGGCCCCTGTTTTCTCAGGAGTACCTCTTCACACAACGCCTTGTATTTTGAGTAATCTGTCAAAGGGTCAAGTGTGAGATCTTCTGTCACGTTCTCATCTTCTTTCACACCGTACACCGAAGATGACGAAGCATAGATAAAACGTCGAACTCCACATTCTCTCGCGCAATCAACTAATCCTGAAAATGCATCGTAATTAATTGATCGTCCCAATAATGGATTCAGTTCAAAACTAGGATCATTAGAAATGCATGCTAAATGAATAATCCCATCGCAACCTGGAACCGTCTGCTCAAGCAGTGGCATGCTTCGTATATCGCCTTGAATTTCCTCTAGATTCTTATGTCCACGAACTCCCTCGAGGGCCGAACCACCATATAGATAAAGGTCTAACACTTTTACTCGATAGCCCTCCCTCAATAATTGTGGGACTAACGCGGCCCCCACATACCCGGCACCCCCAGTGACAAGAATTTGTTTTTTGGCCTGTTCAGACATCTCGTTCCACCTTGAGAATTGTAAGTTTCTAAGTGAAAAGTAAGAAATTACAGTTATGAAAAACTATTCCTTTTTCATGTACTTCATTTTTCAATTGGCACTTTGCATTTTTCATTTTAAAAGTGACTCAATACTCCGTACTAATTGCACTCGATCAAGTGAAGCACTATTACCCACAATCATCGCCGCTTGCGCTCCTGCCAAATTCCCGATCAATCCAACGGCATCCGAAGGAACACCTGTGGCCACACACGGTGCTGTTAATGCAAACAAGGCATCGCCAGCCCCAATTCGGTCTACAACCTTTACGGCCAACGACGGACTCTCAAAGTATCCATCATCTTGGTGATATAACATGGTGCCCTTTTTCCCTTGTGTCACCATGACAGATGGGCAATTGAGATCTTTCGAGAGACCTTCAATCATTGGTTTTAGATCTCCACGAGCATCTCGTTGATCCATACGAATTTCTTTTTCTTGTATAGAGATATAGTCTGCCCTGTTATATTTGGATATGGTGTGAAATCCCACATTTGCCGCATTGACCTGTGTATTCACGGCTAAGAATGGAGCTTGTTTTCCTGCGAGTTGAACGGCAGATGGTGACAACAACCCATGCCCAAAGTCTGCCACGATAGCCACATCACAATTTACCAGCTTGGTTGCAAGCGTCCCACACAATTCGTCATCTTCTCGTTGGGTCAAAGCCGCATCATTCATTTCATATACTTCTAGGAGTTTGGCAAATTGATATTCCTCGATAAACCGACGCTTGACGATGGTGGGAGAGCCAGACTTAAAGACGAAGCTTGGAATGATATTAGACTTCAGATTCTGCCGAATGTATTTTTCATGTGGCTGAATCGTTCCTAAAGAAGTTACGAGTTCAACTTGATCACAGAAACTTGCCAAATGATTCGCAATGGCTAAACTTCCTCCGAGCTGTTTTTCTTTTGAAATATACTGCATGGCCAAAATAGGTTCTTTTGAAGATTTCCCCAGCGCCTGGCAATATACATACTCATCGATGATCGCTTCTCCAATCACAAGAACGCGAAGAGAACGCAAACGTTCTAGATATTCGATGATGTCTCCAGCGGTATACTTTTCTCGAAACTTCGTTAGCCACCCATTTAAGTCAGATGGAAATAATGGTACATAACGGTTGAGTAAACTCGTGGAGCTAAATTGCACATCATTCGTCGTTTCAAGGCGCCCGCCGACTGATTGTACAGCAGACTCTTCTCTTGCCAGCCCACCGGTTAAGTCTGGCCGTCCCTGACTATAGTCCGGCCCCTTCACATAAATATCGGGTTTCAAAGCTTTGATTGCATTCTCTGCTGTCTCCCAACGATTGATCGCAACATAATCCACTGCATCTAAAGCCGCGATGCCTTCCACGCGAAGATCTTGCTGAAATGCTGGACGATGAGGGCCTTTGTTCACATAGCGGTCGGGAGTCACCGTCACAATCAGCACATCCCCTAATGCTTTTGCTTCTTCTATATGTCGAATATGCCCGACATGGAGTAAGTCAAAGACGCCATGGCAGTGTACGATGGTCTTTCCTTGAGCACGAGCGTCTCGAAGGAGCAATTCTAAATCTTCAAGGGACTGCGTTTTTTTCAGAATGGCCACACTCGCCATAACTAGACTTCACACCTCTCCCGTTTACTTGTTTTTCGACCCAGATACCGAAACCAGTCGGCCGAAGCTTTGGCAATGGAAATGGGATTCCACACCGGAGCCTCTTCCCATGAATGAATGTGCTGGAGCATCATGCTGACACCCTCTTCAAACGTAACTTTCGGTGACCATCCTAGCTTCTCTCTTGCTTTCTGAATATCCGCAAACGTGCAATCCGGCTCACCGGGTCGCTTAGGAATAGAGATGGTCGTTCCGCCAAGTAACTCGACCAAACGATAAATGCTATAGGTGCCACCCGATCCAACATTAAATACTTCTCCGGCATAATCAGATTCTGCGGCTTTTACAAAGGCATCAACGACATCCGTCACAAACGTAAAGTCACGAGTTTGCAAACCATCCCCAATAACGGTGTAGGGCTTCCGTTGGAGTTTCTGAGCCAGAAACACACCAAACACCGCGCCGTAGGTCCCGGCAGTTCTTGCACGAGGACCATATACATTGAAGAGGCGAAGCGAGACCACAGGTAGTCCATATGTTTGAGCCCAATGCATCACCAATTGTTCGCCAAGATATTTTGTGAGGGCATAAGGGTATTGTGGCTGAATGACGGACATTTCCGGTGTGGGATAGACATCTGGAATGCCATAACATGAAGAAGAGGCCGTGTAGATAAATCGTTTGACCCCGGCATTTCTGGCACCTTCCACAAGCATGGCCGTCCCGGATACATTGGCTTGGTAATAAGCCATAGGATTGACAATAGATGGGACAATGTCTGCTAATGCGGCAAGGTGAAACACCCAATCTATTCCATCCAGTGCTTGAGTCACGTCATTTAGATCTGTTACATCACCCTCTTGCAGATCTATCTGCCCAACACTGGTTATCAATTTTTTCACATGCTCTAAATTTTCACGGCGTCCAGTAGAGAGGTTGTCGAGAACGCGAACCCGATGACCGTCCTGAACGAGTCGCTCAACAAGATGACTCCCTATAAACCCAGCCCCTCCTGTCACTAATACATGTTTCATGGTCAAGTCGTTTTCCGGTTGATTGTTATCCAAACAGGTTCATAAATCGCGTATGACGCCATATGCCCTGAATACGATGACTAAGCAAAACCTAGACCTCTCACAATCGATTGCTTAACGTATTGATTTCAAACAGTTTTCATCAACAAAGACAGTAGCCGGTTTGATTGAGCAATTATGAGAAAATTTGACAGACGTCAAGACATTGACGGACTGGAAGACAGACTGGCAGGGAAGTGTAGGGATACGTTCAATGGCACAGTACAAACTGAAAACTTGAATCCCTGGGGAATGATTAGGCAGCGGAATCGACTGGGAGGGTTATCGTTCGAAGTGTAGGGCGGGAAAGTGACTTTTTCGTCAGAGGCTTTGGCTGCCTCATTTCAACGATGAGATCACAAACCGAGAGTAGCCAGAGCTGATGAAACGTTTCAATATGGTTGTAAGATCGACTTTTGAGCCAGAGATTGATATCTCCACGAGATCGAAGCGGATTAGATGCAGAAAATCCGGTAAAGGTCACGAGAGTAAGCCCGCGTTGAGTCGTATAGTCAGCTGCCCGAACCATGTTCATCGAACGTCCACTGGAACTGATCAGGACCACCAGATCCCCATCGTCCGCATAAAACTCCAAGGCTTTCTCCAGCCAATGTTCATACCCATAATCATTCGCAAAGCAAGTGATCAATGAGGATTCGTTGAAACTCACGCAACGCATGCCGGCAGCTTTTGTAAAATCAATGGCACAGTGACTCGCAATGGCTGCACTCCCCCCATTTCCAGCTATAATCATTTTTTTCCCCAAGACCTGCGAGGATAGAATGAGATCTTTCAACGCGATCAATTGAGCATGGACATCTACGGACATCAAGTGTTCTTCGAACTTTTTATAATATGCGTCGAGAAATTGACGATCGCTCATAAGTCGCTCACAAGATTACCGGGGTATGACAGATTCGGCTTGTAACGATTCGTGGATTTCACCAATTGTCTGAAGCAACCCTTGGCCAAAGTCAATAAATGGATTGCAAATCATCTTCTTTCCTGGTTCTGGTATGAATGAATAGGGTGTATAGACATAATGTCCATGATATTCCTTGCGAAGATATTCAATATTTATGCCATCATCCATCATTTCCCGAATCATATTCAGCAACTGCGAATACTTAAACCGTTCAACACCAGTAAGCATGACATGTTGATTGCGATACTCTTCGGTCAAGATCTGTACGCTTAATGTGGCAGCATCCTGGACATGAATGTACTCCCGCTCTTCTTCTCCGTCTCCTTGAAAGGTTATCTTTCCTTCCAGCAAAGCCTGTTTGATCAATTTATAAATGCGGTTTTGCGAATCTGACCGTGGTCCATAAACAGAGCCATAGCGAATAATGGTGTAATCAAGTCCAAATTGTCGGCTAAACTCTTCAATAATTTTTTCCGAACAGCGTTTGCTCACACCGTAAAACGATCCCTTTGACGAAAATACATAGGCCGTGCTGGCATAGACGAATCGAGACACTGAATGCGTCACGCAGGCATCAAGAACATTGGCATTACCTAAGATATTAAGTTCTAGAACCGGTAATGGATTATTAATCGAGGCATTCAAGTCGGCAAATCCAGCAAAATTGTAGACAATATCTTGTCCATTCACCACGTCATGAACGGCTTGCCGATCGAGTAAATCGCCAATGACCATCTTCTGCTCAGATTGAAGATAGTCAGACGAGCGCTTATCAAAAATTGTCACGGCATGGCCGCGCTTCAAAAATTCATCAGCAACGTAACTTCCCAAAAACCCTGCTCCCCCAAGAATCAAAATATTCATGATTCATTCACCTGAAAAAAGGTTTTGACATGCTCTATCGCACTACAACCCATAGCGCGTATGGCTTCTTTTGAGTTTCCTCCGATGTGGGGAGTACAAAATACATTCGGCAACTCCAACAACTCTGGATCTGAGGCTGGCTCATCTTCATACACATCAATGGCCGCGCCAGCAATTAGCCCTTTCCTCAGTGACTCCTTGAGATGCTGTTGATTCACCACGCCCCCTCGTGAAGTATTAATTAAAAACGCATTTGGTTTCATGCAAGAAAGCAGGTCAAGATTCACGAGATGTCGAGTGATTGTTGTCAACGGGGTATGGATGGTCACAATATTGGACTCCGACACCAGCTCCGTCAATGACGCCTTTTCCAGAGCGTACTGCAGGCAAAACGCCGATTGATCGATAATATCGTTCACCAAAATACGACACGAAAAGGGTTGTAGCAAGCGAACGAGTTCCTTCCCAATATGACCCAAGCCGACGATACCGATGGTTTTCCCACTAAGCTGTGCGCCACCCTGCTTCTCCCATGTCCCGGTTTTCAATTTGACAGAGGATTGATACAGGTTTCGACAAAGACTCAACATAAACCCCAGAACTTGTTCAGCGACCGACAACCTGTTCACTCCACCAGTCCAGCCGATATGAACACCACGAGCCTCGCATGCAGCTCGATCAATATTATCCATCCCAACTCCATATTTCGAAACAAATTGGAGTCGAGGACACGACTCTAACAGTTGCGCATCAACCTGATCAGTGCCAAGTATGATGCCATCAGCAGGCTTGAGAAATTTTATAAGAGCCTCACGAGACAACTTTTGTTTTTCACAATTCAATAGGCTGTTGGGAAAAAAATGTAAAAGCTGCTCACGAAGATACGAATCGCTTGCAAATGAAGAAGACGTCACTGCTATGACTGTATCGGCAGGCATTATTCACCACTTTTCTGGCAAAAGTGTGCAACTCGATCCGTCACCGTGGCAACGTCAAGTCCAGCGAGGTGATGTAAATACTCCCTTCCACCATTTTCAAAATGATAATGGTCAGGGATGCCTAGACGGAGCACCGGCTTTCGAAGATCGGCATCGAAGCATCCTTCAGCAATCGCTCCCCCAAGTCCTCCACTCAGAAAATGTTCTTCAAGCGTGACGATACGCGAATAACGCATCACTATCGATTTCAATATTTCAAGATTAAGTGGCTTCAAACGATAGAGATCAATCACGCCTGCATGAATATTTAAACTAACGAGTTTTTTCTTGACCTCTAATGCTTTCCGAATCATGTAACCAGCCGTAATGATGCAGACATCTCGACCTTGTTCAACTTCGACCATTCCCTGAGACAAAAACTTGGTCTCCCCAGGCATGTAAACTGGTGGCAGAAAAACGCGATCCAAACGCACATAGCGTAATGCTGGTTGAGAATACGTAAGCTTCGCTGTCGCGAGAACCGATTCCGTATCGCAAGGCGTGATTATCTCAATGCCTCCCAACGCACGCATGCAACTCACATCCTCCGTGGCATAATGCGTCGGACCAGCATCATCATAACCATAGCCAACCCCAACTCCGATGATCGTCAGCGGAAGATCCATCGATGCAATGGCCACTTTTATTTGCTCATAACAGCGCAAAGTCACGAATGGCGCCATGGCATAGACATAGACCGTCTTCCCATTTAATGCCAACCCAGCCGCGACATCAATCATGTTTTGCTCGCAAATGCCAGCATGAATAAACTGAGCGTTGGCCTCAACACGAAAACGGTCAAGAGCTTTCGCGCCTAAGTCTGCACTCATGAAATAGATTTCCTTGTTGTGTGCCGACTCTTGTCGAATGGCCTCAATGAAGACATCTCTGGGAAGTTCTTGTCCAGTCGTCATGGAAAGGTCCCTTAGTTCACAATGCAATTGCTCAACAGTTCGTTTCGTGCCTGCTCCATCTCATCGTCATTCGGCATTCTGTTATGCCAGAGAGCTTGATTTTCCATGAAGGAAATCCCTTTCCCCTTGACACTATTCGAGATAATCGCAAAAGGTTTTCCTGAGTGATTCGACGTCGCTTGTGTCAATGCTGGAAGAATTTCACGATAGGCATGTCCGTCAATCGACATCGCCTCCCAACCAAACGCTTCCCACTTCGCTTCCAATGAATCTAATTTCATACATCGCTCGGTTTCTTCCATAATACAGAGTCGATTGCGATCCACAATGACCACTAGATTCGTTAGTTGATGATGAGCGGCAAACATCGCCGACTCCCAGACCGACCCTTCATAACATTCACCATCCCCAACCACGACAAATGTTCGATACGATTTGTGATCCTGTTTAGCCGCATAGGCATACCCGCAGCCGATACCGAGTCCATGCCCCAATGAGCCTGTAATCGACTCAATGCCAGGAATACTATGATCCGCATACATGCGCAGAAGACCATCAGGTTTCGTAAATTTCTCTAGTTCGTTAGTCGTGAAATATCCGAGGTCGGCAAGAATAGGATATAACACCATCGCAGCATGTCCTTTGCTAATGATTAGCCGATCTCTATCCGAATGACGAGGATCGTTAGGATAACCATGAAAATAACCACCATACATGAGAGCCAATACCATCTCTGCACAGGAATACGAAGATGGAATGTGTCCTTTCTTGACCCGCATCACCAATTCAAACAGCTCCTGCCTTAACCACTGTGACTTACTCTTCAGTTCTTCAATATCCATCTTTTCATTCGTCGCTCGTTGTACATCCTCCGCATCTTGTCTCACTTCCCTCTCCTGACTTTTCACTTCACTGCTCCCACCGGGACCACATACTGTCGTTCCAGCGTGTACGAAGCCATTTCCTGTATGTGCTTTCGGGTATCGATACCAAATTTTTGCTCGATCATATAAAGGTAACGGGGACTCTCAAAATACTGCTGCCAGGCCTGATCACGAAACGCTAAGACTTCTTCCCCGGAAATATACTTGGTCGGAAGAGGCAGTGAGTCGACAGCATGCTGTGAATATCCAGACCATTTTGAGGGCAATGCCCACCCTTGTTGAATCGCTTGGTTGTAGAGACCTGAACCTGGATAGGCCATCGCGCTATAGAAGTTCGCAAACTCACAATTAAGTTCTAACGAAAGATCCATCGTGGCTTGCATGGTTTCATGGTCATCTTCTGGTAGCCCAAAAATATAATTGGCAATGACATTAATTCCCTCAGCTCGCACATGCTCGATAGTTTTATACACGAGGTCCTGCTTGTACGACTTCAACACCTCATCTCTTACTCGTCCACTACCAGCCTCAATCCCAAAACACAGCCAGTGAAAACCCGCTTGTTTGAGTTTCTCTGCCATATCATCTTTAACCGTATCGACTCTGGCGTAGGCCCAAATGTTTAAGTCGTAGCCTCGTTCAAGGATCAAATCGCAAATAGTATTCACATGACGCTTGTTTAGAACGAACATTTCATCGGCAAATTTGATATTGCGCACACCATACTGATTCACCAACACATCAATTTGCGCAATGACCGACTCCGGACTCCAAAAACGATAACTATTGACGTTTTCAACATATCCTAACGCAGATTCTCCCACCTTAAATGGCGCTTGAATACAACAATAGGTACAGTGATAGGGACACCCAAGTGTCGTATAAACCGAAGCATACGGTTCACGTTGATCTACAAACCCGAAACAATGCCAATTGTGCGCTCGATAGTTGTTCATCGGCAGTAAGTCCCACGCTAATCCTGGCATGTCTTCATCAAGCGTATCGAGATTCTTTCCAGGTTCTGTTTTCACAATATGGCCATCGTCCCAATAGTAGAGACCATGAACCTTGCGAATATCTGCTTCACCTTGGGCTCTGAGCAGCTCAATAAGTTCAGCAATAGTGAACAAGCCTTCTCCCCCACAGACATAATCAACATGTTCTTCACGCAATGTCCGCTCGGGTAATGCCGACACATGGCCACCAAGCATCAAAATTTTCTGTTCAGGATGTATGTCTTTTAGTGCGGTGCAAATGGCACCCGCCGAGGGCATGACCTGCGTCGACGCCGAAGGATTATGCCCATAGACCACGACAACGACCAATTGTGGGTTCAAATCAGAAACACGTTGCGCAGTCTCCATCGGAGAAAGCGTTTCTCCATTGGCATCGATAATCGAAACCGTATATCCTCGCTTCCTCAGAAACGTCGCCATTAAGCCTGGCCATACTGGAGGCTCAAGAGCAGACAGGCTCGATCCGAGGGATTGATAAATTTGCGTTCGATTACCAGGATTAATCAACACTACATCAAGACACGATCTATACCTCATCAGTCACTCCCCTTCTCATACCAATATATATTGCAGTGCATATCATTAGAGTTCATTCAATATCGAACACAACGATAGAATTTTCTCTTTATTTAATTCAGGATAATTTCCAATATAGAATCCAAAGAAATGCACGTGCTCCACATAGGGAAACTTAAGAAATTCATTCTCCGGAAAGCGTCTTCTTATATAGGGTTGGCGTAACTGATTGCCGCCTCCAGACGTTCCCCGGCGAAACTCGACTCCGCACTCTCGCAATACGAATTCGACTCGATCACGTAAACTTTCATCTGGCTGCTTCAACACAAGAACCAGGGCATAATTACAGCTACCTTCGACGGAAAATGTTGTTTGGTATTTTTCTTCATCAAGGTTTTCAACAAACGTTACGAAATTTTCCGTTCGAATAGAATTACGCGCATCCAACCTCTTGAGCTGTGAACGGCCTAAGACAGCATTGAGCTCAGTGTTCCTCACGTTGTAGCCAGGCATGGAAAAAATAAAATCTGGATTCAAATCAGGATACTGTTGCGCATACTGAGTCTTTAGTTCCTTTGACGAAGCTTCTCGCACCATCCCATGAGACCGAAGCATACGTAAGACTTGATACAATTCCTGATCATTCGTGCAAATCATACCTCCTTCGATCGTACTCATATGATGCGCGTAATAGAACGAGAAGTTCGACATGACTCCAAAGCTACCAGCCTTACGTCCTCGATACGTGGTGCCATGAGATTCACACACATCTTCGATGAGTAGAATATTTTTCTGACATAGTACATCGCGCAACTTCTCGGTCAAGGCATTAAATCCCAAGACATGTGTTAAAAATACGGCTCGTGTATCAGAGGTAATTTTTGCCAGAACCTGTTCAGTATCCATCCCTAATGTATGAGGATTTATATCGACAAACACTGGATCGAACCCATTCTGAATGACAGAGGCAATGTCGGACACCCACGTTAAGGTCGGAACAATAATTTTACCAATCCCCATTCGTTCTCGAAGAGCCGCAAGCGTCAAGAGATTGGCCGAGGACCCTGAATTGACAAAAACACTAAACTTGACACCTAGCCAATGTGACCATTCGCGTTCGAACGCCTCGACCTGTTTTGATTGTGTTAATATTGGGTCCTCTTGACGCAAATAGCTAATCAATGCATCCAAATCAACACGTTCAATATTGTTTTGCATCAATGGCCAACGTAAGCTTGGCCTCGAGGTCCCTGTGTGAGGAAATGGGGCTACATGAGTTTTCGAATACATGGTTGTCATAATTGGATAGACTCTAAGGCCGAACGAGACTCGCCTCTTTAAACATCGGGCGTGGAGCCATTTGACGTGCTCGGGCAGAAGAAGAATAGTCTTCTTCCCGGTCACAAAAGATCACTTGACTGCCGGTGAAATCAAACTTAAAAGGCACACAGATAAGATCCTGCAGAGCCTTTCGAACATCTTCCTGACAATCTGGAGATACAAACAGAAGAAGAAAACCTCCGCCCCCTGCCCCCGTTAACTTTCCACCTAGAGCACCAGCCTTCCGTGCTCGCTCATATATCAAATCAACCTCACTATTTGACACCATAGCGCTCAATGTTCGTTTCGCAATCCAACCCTCATGAAGTAACTCTCCAAAACCATTGAGATTGGATCCACTATTGAGAATCGACAGACCCTCATCGACAAGATCCTTCATGATACGTAATTGGCGTTTTCTCGCTTCGAGGTCATGGACATATGTTTCAGCCACATTGGCAGCTGTGCGTTTCAAACCGGTATAAAACAGCATAAGATGAGAGTTCAGTTCAACAATCCGTTCTTGGGTCAACACGACCGGCGCTACTGAGATTTGACCATTCATTTGAAATGTCACTTGAGTTAATCCGCCATGGGCCGCAAGAACCTGATCCTGAGATCCGACAGTTTCATTGAGTTGATCCTGCTCAATGGCGATACTTTCTATCGCAAGTTGTTGCTTAGTCGGCATGTACCCTTTTAACCCGTACAAGGCATGAAGAAGCCCAACGGTAAAGGCCGAACTCGTCCCCATTCCACTACGAGCAGGGAGGTCACCATCATGATGTATTTCTACACCCTGATCGATGTGCAATGCCCGAAGAACTTCTCTCACTGCAGGATGTTGAATCTCATCTATTGTTTGACAGCTTTCGATTTTGGAATAGACAATCCGAATCCGGTGCTCAAAAAAAGGTGGAAGGTATCTGCACGATAGATAACAATATTTATCAATCGTAGCAGCCAACACCATTCCTCCATGTTTTCGATACCAAGCAGGGTAATCAGTCCCTCCGCCAAAAAATGAAATTCGAAATGGTGTGCGACTAATGATCATGAGGTGATTCTCAACATGTGTTTATCCGCTCAGTCAGATGACTGTTAGTTTTTCAGGGCAAATTTTCCAATGTGATCACGCTTGTTCCAAAACATAAGATCTGCCTCTGCATAGGACTCCGGTACACCAATATCAATAAAATTGCCTTTTCCCGTATACCCGCATAAACCTCGTCCAACCCAGCCGGGAAGAACCTCTCGTTCAAGTGAAATAGCTCCACATCGAGGGATCGTGGCAAGAAGTTGCCGCGAGAAGACATAGATACCGGCATTCACCAAGTCAGCTCTGGCTTGACCCTCGCCTTTTTCTACAAACTCTATAATCTCACTGTATTGACTAACTCGAACATGTCCATATCTTGTATGATCATCAACACGAATTAGCAGCAAAGTACCTTCCGCTTTCTTGGTAGAATGCCACTCAAGCAATTGAGAAAGATTCACATCACACCAAGAATCACCATTCAGAACAAGGATTGAATCCGTTTGACAATAGGACACTCCTTGCCGTAATGCGCCGCCGGTCCCCAGCGGCTCTTGCTCCTCAGAATATTCCAGGGCGAGCCCTACACATTCCCCATCACCAAAATACTCACGGATCGAGTCTCCCATATAACCAACACACAAAATCACACGGCGACATCCATCCTTGTGGAGCCGACGTAACCACCACTCCAAAAATGGACGACCCCCAACGATTGCCATCGATTTGGGACGATCACTCACCACCGTTCTGAGCCGTGTCCCTAGTCCGCCACACAAGATCATCACATCAGTGCTTAATGCCTCTTCTTGCATTGACGAGATGTGTTCAATATATTCTGACATGGCACCACAATTTCTAACGGCGAGATTAGCGAACTTGGGCATAGTCTCCTAATAGCGCATCACGAAGTGGAATGCGTGAGGGCGGGATTAACTCTTCAGGTAGTGCATGTGGTGAGAAAAACCTCACATCAAAACTTTCATGACTGCAGGTGAGTGTTCCCGATAATATATGTCCTTCTACAACCGCATCAATGAGCTGCACACCATCTATCGTGTCAGGATATGTCACGATTCGTTCTTGTGGTTCTGAATAGATCCCGATCAATCGAATAATTTCAACGTCCAAGCCGGTCTCTTCTTTCACTTCGCGCACGGCTGTTTGTGTGATCGACTCGCCAACCTCCAATCTCCCTCCTGGCATTCCCCACCATCCACAATCGGATCGTTGCTCCAAGAGTACCCACCCTCGTTCGTCACGGATAACCACACCAACACCAAGTCGCACAATCGTATTAGGACCCATGGATTGTGCGAACATTGGGGGATATGCGGTAGTGGACAGAGATTCATTAGACATTGGCATAGTAATTTTTCCTCAACACCGTATAGCACTTCTTTAATTCTAAAATTCCATCATCTAATGACCGTTTAGTCGTAAAGCCGGCTTCTAGAATTCTGGCATTTGAAACGATGTAATCTCGTTTATCTGGGTCTTCTCCAACGGGAGCCTCAAGGTAGAGAAAGTTTGGTAGATATTTTTGAATCCTTTGACAGAGTTCAATTTTTGAAATATTGGCATCATCCAATCCCAAGTTATATGGTCGCCCTTTCATCGAATCAAAATGTTCGATACCATAGATGAATGCCCTTGCCACATCTCGGACATGAATGTAGTTTCTCTTAAAATGTCCTTCAAATATCGTAACCGCACGATCGTGAATGGCGCGATACACAAAATCATTGACCAGTAAATCCATTCTCATTCTTGGTGAGGAACCAAACACCGTTGCGAGACGAAATGTCAGACTTGCCTCTCGATCAAGAACAACTTTTTCGGCCTTCACTTTTGTTTCCCCATAAAGAGTCAACGGACGTAACGGAGACTCTTCCGTGCAGTGCTGGCCACCTTCACCAATTCCATAGCCACTATTGGTGACAGGGAAGAGAATCATTTGCGAAGGTGATGCCAACTGACAAAGTAGCTGTATAGAGTCGAAGTTGGTCGATTGCGACCCCAGGCGATCTTGCTCACACAACGGAGCACCCACCAATGCAGCCAGTGGAATAAGACAATCTTTATCTTTAAGGATGTTTTTTAGTACACGTTCATCACGACAATCGGCACGAATAACCGTGAAATTCGCATTCGCGCAGCACTCCATTAGGCTGGACTGTCGATACAGGAAATTATCCAACACCGTGACATGATAGCCTTGCTCCAGCAATGCTGGAACCAAAATTGAACCAATGTAACCAGCTCCCCCTGTGACGAGTACCCTCAATGGCATATGTAACGTCCTTTATATAGGCTTCCTCGACGCAGGCTGCATAATAAGACATCAGCAATCGAGAGAGCCTTGAGGTTGAACCCCTTCCGTTCCTCTTGGATACAATTTCTGATCCACTTGCTCACAATGATTCACAGGTCACTTCTGATATGAGCAGATTCAAGACATGAATAGTTTGCACGATCACACACAACAAGAATTTCAACTTATTATCTACAAGCCTTTGAGAGGTTATATGAGCTTGAAAAATACACAACATCGAGACTTACTTGACTTGACAAGTATGTGTTCGACTTCGACTCCTCAGGCTTTATGTGACAGTAAACAATGAATTCATTCAAGTAATATGCCAATAAATAATACCTTTTATAAGGAATAGACTTCTTATTCATCCGTACACTTATCCTTCTTATTTCGAAAGTCGGCAATTTTTTCCTAGTTACTAGGAAAATAGACTAGCTTACACAAGGAGCAAGTCGATCTTTCCTACATTATGCGTCCCTGCGCAAAAGCAGGATTGATGTACAAGCAGATGTCTATAAGGAGAATACAAAAAGATTTTAGGACTGAGGACGAAGTCAAAACATGTTAGGAGCTGAGGGAAGGCGCGTGAACCGTCGGTCAACTCGATCAGAGAGTTAAGCTATAGTGGTATTTGTCACAACAACATGTCCGTTTTAGGTACGACACTTACCCGTGGATAGCAACGGGAACCGTATGGGGATCAAAACTAAGGATCGCGTTCTTCAAGTCAGCAAGGCCTTCAAGATCAGGGTGAAGAAGCTGTAATGCGTTCAACTGGGCTTGAGCATCATCTACCTTTCCAAGACGAAGGCTCACACTGGCCAACGCAAACCGCATGTCACCATTTGCCGGATTTCGTTCAAGAAATCGCGAGAGCATTGTCGACAACGATTCCCAGTCAGCTAACTCCGTGCCAGTGCGAAGCACCCAATTTATCGCCTCGGTATCATCAGGACGCTCATAGACCGTCTTTATGAAAACATCCCATGCCTTCCTCGTCTCTCCCATGCCTACGTAAGCCATCCCCATTCCGAGTTGAGCTTTTATTCGATCGCCATCATTCGTGATAACTTTCTCAAAAGATTCCTTGGCTTCGACAAAGTTTTTACATTGCATGAAATATACTCCTTGCAGATGCAGGACGAAACTTTCGTTTGGTGCGACTTCTAAGAGAGCAGAAAGATGTAAACTCGCTTCTTCCAAATTTCCTTGATTAAGTGCAAGACGAACTAACCTGGAACGCGCGTCTTGAGATTCTCCCACATGTAGAGCTTGCCGAAAAAACATATCGCCAAGTGCATGAAACCCTAAGGTATCACATATCGACCCTATCCAGACGACAACAGACGAGTCTTTCGGCCACGCTTCAAGATCACAAACCAATTGACGAATTTCATTGAGGAGGGACTCTCTTCTAATTTCCGACTTGTTCTCACGTCCGAATTCTTGAAGGAAACGTTGAAGCTGAGCGACTTTAGCCCAACTTGCGTACTCCTTTTCATCCTTTAACATCCTGTAGGATATAGAGAAATTTCCATCCTTCTCAGTCAACAGCACGGCCATCCCATCTTCAATCGCAATACAATCTTCATCAACTATGTACTTTTTATCCCATCGCTCTTTAAAGAGAGCGGCGTTGTCTTCCTCATATTCCTTTCTTCCAGGACTTTGGCTCTCTAAATGGTACATCCAACTTTCCGGCTGATACACAATCTTTCCGCCTTTCTCACCAATTTTCAAACATAAATCAGTATCCTCAAATCCATTTCTGTACGCTTCATCAAATCCCTCAACCTCATCAAAGAATTTTCGTTTGACTAGCATACATGCTGCCGTCACTGCATGAAGCTCACGTCGATGATTTGCACACCTTACATCTCCCTGCAAGTTTCCATAGATATGGTATGGGATCAGTAAACAACGAGAAATCACAACTCCTGCATGCTGAAGAGTCCCATCCTCAAACAACAGTTTACTGCCGACAATCGCAATATCGTTATCGGCCTCAGCTTCCTTGACCAAAACACTCAACCATTCGCGTTGCGGAATCGTGTCATTGTTAAGGAAAACAAGATATTTGCCACGAGCAGCTCTCGCCCCCTGATTACAGGCTTTGGCAAATCCCAAATTCTCTGTGTTTCGAATAATCTGTACATCTCCTTCTAAGGTTTCTAAGAAAGCCTCTGTCCCATCTGTGGAATTGTTATCTACTACTATTACTTCATAACTCACTCCATCCGTCACCATTGCCAATTGAGTTAGACATTGCTTGGTTAAGTCAACCTTGTTGTAAACTGGGATTACAATAGAACAGTCGAAGTTCACGGCTTGCGTCTGAGATATGCGTAGCGCGTATCGCTCTCGATGTTTTCGTCGAATTGAATTCAATTCTGGGGTTACGATATCATCTTGGTTTGACAACCCATCAGGTGAGAGCCAATACAAACCTGTGACTTCTGGAATATACATAAGATTATATTGTTCACCAATACGCAGCCAAAAATCCTGGTCACCGACCGCTCGAAACTGTTCGTCAAAATAACCAATTGTGTCATGAATGTCTTTCCGCCACATAGGATGAGGACCCACTCGACAATTATTGAGAAGGTCTTCAAAGCTATATGGAGGCCATTGGGTTTTACCGGAACGCGTATGGCATTCAAACGATTCATGCGGAATCCTAGTCAAATAGGTATCTCCATAGACCAAAGGAATTTCTTGATGTTCTTCTAACACATTCACCAAAATTTCATAGGCATTTTTTCTCAAACGATCATTCGTACTAAATGGAGTAATATATTTTCCACGAGCGGCTCGAATCGCTAAATTCCAAGCTGCATAGACCGTAATTCGTTCGGGAGTTCGTATGTACACAATATTGCCATAGCGTTCTTGATATTCCAGGACAATATCTTTTTCTTGTTGAGGCGATGCCGCGTCGACAACAATAATTTCCACTTGCTCTGCTAGCGATTGCCGTTCCAGGTCATCCAGACATTCGCGAATAAATTCAAATGCGTTATAGGTTGAAACAATGACTGAGATTAAGGGTTCACTCTTTTCGGTAGATACTAGAGCAACTCCCTCACCTATTATTTTTGTTTCTCGAGTGGTAAATAACGCATTGCCATGAGTCGGGGTCTGCTCCGACATAGGAGCATAGCCAGCAAAGATAAAATGTTCATGAAGGACTTTGCGTAGGTCTTGTAACGTCTTTGACCCTTCATATAATTCTTCAAGGCTCGCTTCAGCGTAGATAAGCTGAATATGTGAAAGTAAATCCTCGGATAAGGAAGAAAGAATTTGATATTCGGCCCCTTGAACATCAAGAAAGAGCATGTCAGGCTTTACGAGGTTATACTCTTGTATCACATGTTCTAAGTGACGACTTTCAATCGTTATTGTGTTGATATGATGTACAGAAGGAAAGATTTCTCGATGTTTCCCCATAGGCAACAATGAACTTGACTCACCTTGGTTGTCAGTCAGAAAAAACTCGACGGGCCCATCAGATTGTGAAATCGCATAGGGAAACACTTGGATTCGTGAATCGTGAACGGTGATTTTCTTGAGATAGGTATAACACTCAGGAATGGGTTCAAAAAGATAGATATGGTGAAGATTTGGCAACAGACGCTGTAGCATCGCTTGCTCTTGAAACAAATGAGCACCAATGATGTAGATCGTGTGAACTGTGTGAACAAGAGGATTGTTTTGAAGCGTACGAAATAACTCATATTGATCTTGGATCGTTTGATAGATGGAGCGTGAGCAATCCCCGACTGGCGTCTCTTTGAATTCAATGGTGTTCTGTTCTCTTCCAGTAGGACAGGTCTCCTCTTGCAGCCCTGCATCGACACGCTCTTGCACACCAGCAGTTTGTTCTGGACAATAGCAATTCCACTCAGAATCCATTGGGATAAGAATTTGAGGAATGTTTTTTGACTTCAAAGCATTCGCCAATTCAATCTTTGCAAAAATACAATGAGCGGTAGAAATCGTTTCCTCACTTCGCAGTCCGGAAGTAAATTCAGGAGAAATTGTTGTCAGGTTTCTCAGTGCTTGTGAAAGTGCAGAAATATACGGGAGATAACAAACTTGAAGAACCGAAAGATTCATCGGATAATGGAGATGGTCTACCGGAACAATTAATTCGGGACTTACAAAACGTAAAGCATGAAAATGATAAAAAATTACCGGAAGATCATTGACGCATGCCTCACCAAACTCATTTTTCCTAATGGCGTACTGCTCCTGATTCCATGGACCAAGTCCGCCTCCAATATGTTGCAGTTCCACGACCTGTTGAAATCTGGTTGACCAATCATCAAGGTACATCTGATCACCCAACTTGCCATCCTCATAGCGGCTAAAACACCATTCTAAACATCGTTCCCGCCACCATCTCAGAGCTTCTAGACCATGAGTGTCATTTCGAAAACAGAGTAGCCCAACATTATACTTTCCGTTATTTTGAGCTAGATGCAGCAAGGAAGAAGAAAATCGATGTTCATGAAGGAGAATCGACTGCTGATGAAGCTCTTGAAATATAGGGTCCGGTGATGAAAAGAAAAACAGATCTGCATCAACGTACGTCAGCACGTCAATCTCAGGGTACTGTTCAATAAGATATAAAATAATAGTCGGTGTCGTTGTCCAATAATATTCGACTAATGAGCGACTACTTTTTGTGGATACCAACCGATCATCCCTGTATTCAATTTGATGCAGTGGAACCGAAATGACATTCTCCAAATTCATTTTTTCTAAAATGGCACGACTCAACTCATCCATACACACCGCAAACAGAGTAAACTGATTTTGTTCGTGACGATGTAATGACTCAAGGAGTGCCAGAACTCGAACTAAATAGTTTTTATCAAAGTAGGTACAATAATATCGCTTCATGCATGCCCCTCAGTCCTACACCACTGTGTTAAAACGGAACAGATATGACGCACTTCCAGTTCTGTTAGTTCAGGATACATTGGCAAACTGAGATTTTTTTTGGACAATAATTCAGTGCAAGGCAAATACTCTTCACCTCGTAACCTTCCGGTATAGGCCGGTTGCTCATGAACAGACATTGGATAATGAATTGCTGTCCCAATTCCTTCTTTTTCTAAAAACTCTTTTACGCCTTCACGATCCTGACATTCAATAACGCACAGGTGCATGGCCGTCAGAGTTCCATCAATACTCTTTGGCGACACCAGTAAACAAGAGTTGATGGCCTTTTCATATCGTTGCGCAATACTTCGTCGACGAGCATTATCTGAGTCGAGAAAAGGCAGTTTGACTCGAAGAACCGCTGCCTGTATTTCATCTAACCGGGAGTTGACTCCAGGCCGGTTGCTCACAAATCGTGTTGTCCAACCATACTCACGAATCTGCCTTACGGTTTCAGCTGTTTCCTCTGAATTCGTGACAACGGCTCCTCCATCGCCAAGAGCACCAAGGTTCTTCGTAGGATAAAAACTAAATGCGGCAGCATCCCCATAGGATCCAACCTTCTTTCCAAGAATTTCTGCTCCATGTGCCTGCGCACAATCTTCAACAACCTTGAGACCCCATTTGCATGCCAGGGCATTAATATCTTCCATAGGTGCCGGCTGTCCAAAAAGATGCACAGGAACAATAGCTTTCGTTCGAGAAGTCACGAGTCCTTCGATCGTCTTGGGATCAAGACAACGCGTCTGCAAATCAACATCTGCTAAAACAGGAATAGCGCCAATCTGTTCAATGGCCGCAATGGTTGCGATAGCCGTATTCGCCACCGTAATCACTTCATGCCCTGGATTCACGCCAACACTTAGTAAGGCAAGAGCAAGAGCATCGGTACCATTACCCACACCGACACAAAAGTTCACCCCAAGAAATTTCGCGAATTCTCTTTCAAAGCGTTCAACCTCTTGACCTAAGATGTACCAGCCGCTCTCAAGTGTTCGAGAAATAGCCGCATCAATCTCTAATTTCCTAGCAAGATATTGAGCCTTGGGATTAGCGAACGGAATGACAAGCATGAATGGCACCTTGTTCCCAGTATGACTCCGCGAACTCTTGATAATAGACCAGTGTTCTTTTCAGACCCTCATGTAATGACACTCTGGGCTTCCACCCTAGACGAATCAGAATTTTTCGATAATCTCCGTAATAATCACCAATGTCGATATTTTTTCGGTCCGGGGGAAATGGAATATAGTCTTTGATTCCACTCCCATATGTGGAAAGAAGAAGGTCAGCTGTGTCAGTCAGAGAAATGGGATCATCGGAACCTAAATTGAAAATTTCGCCGTTTGCTTCTTCTGAAAGACCAGCGAGCAACAGCGCCTCAACAACATCATCGACATAATTAAAGTCTCGGACTTGTCTACCATCACCAAAAATCTCAATAGGTTTTCCTTCGATGATATGTTTGATCCATATTCCTAAAAACGTTTGCCTCGCATCTTTCACTCTCATTCTCGGTCCATAGGTATTGGTCAATCGAAGGACCACCGATCGAATGCTATAGGCAGAGTGATAGACAAGGTGATACCATTCCCCAGCCATTTTGTTGATCCCATTCACATCGACCGGTTGAAGGACATGCCGTTCATCAACAGGTAAATATTCTGGTATTCCGTACATTTGGCGTGTACTGGCGAACACGATTTTCACATCAGAATTCTGTTGGCGGCAGGCCTCTAAAATACATAGTTGGGCACGTGCGTTGATTTCTAAATCCTGATAGGGATTTGTCATGGAATCGAGATGACTCGTCTGCCCCGCCAAATTAAAGACATAATCCTGCCCTTTAACTAAATGTTTCAACGAATGTTCATCTCGTACATCGGAGATATTGACGTGAACCTGCTCTCGTACTGGTTGAATATTCCAAAGATTCCCACCGTATTCGGGGATTAAACTATCCACGATCGTCACCTGAGCTCCAAGCTTCACAAGGGAAATGGCAAGATTAGATCCTATGAACCCGAGCCCTCCGGTAATGAGAACACGCTTGGATGTAAATTTCTTAAATTGATTGTGGTGTTTTTCTGAATACATAGGTGACATCATAGTGGTCTGAATCGGGAACAGAAGCATACTCCAGTGCATGTATCAGGCTAAATCCCACATCAAAAAATTCCTCAAGAATTTTTTTTTCATTAAAGCGTAGCTCTACAGTTTCAACACCATAGGCATACTTTCGAAAATACTGAGTCGGATGTTGCTTACATACAGGGGTCCGATGGACCACAATAAAATTCTGAGCGACACGAGCTGTTTCACGAATATGCTCATAATATTCAGGAACGTGGAGAAGAATGCAGGAGGATATCGCAACATGAAATTGGTTATCTTCAAACGGAAGACAAGCGCCATCCGCTACATAAAAATCAGCGGAGGGATAATAATCCTTTGCCATTAAAATAAGAGGATCGGAATAATCGACACCGGTATAGCTAATCCGTTTCTTCAACAAATACTCTAAGACCTCATAGTAGTAACCGCTCGCACAACCAATTTCAAGAATCGAGGAATTGGAAATCACATAAGGCCGAAGACAATCTGCTAACACATCAAAGACGAGAGGAGATCTACCAGAATACATAGCGCGAAGTTCAGTTTGAACCAATGCTCTTTGCTTGCCTGGAATAGATTGATCTTTCCAAGCATTTTTCATCGAGACTGTAATTTGTGAATTTTCGATAGTTTCATACCCATAAGAAATACGGGACAAATCAGATGAAGATAAGTCAGCAGACTCACGTTGATATCGTAAATGACGGTCAAGGATTTCTGCTGTCTGAGCCATACGTATTGAGTAAGTGTGATCACGCAAGGTCCGAGCTTGTCCAGCTTGGGCAACCCTCTTCGCTTCATCTTGATGATGTAAGTAGAATCGAATAAGTTCTGCGCCTTCCTCTATCGATCGATACGCAACGACTTCTCGACCAACATCAAATAAATCTTGTAGATTTTCTTTGTAATCGGTAATCAAGAGAGCCCCGCACCCAGTCGCTTCAAACAGTCTCATGTTATTGGCATAATTCTCTGCTACATCAACATGATAATTCAGAGTAATGAATGAATCCTGAAGAAGAGCAAACATCTCTTTCCCCCAAGCTTCTCCGCAATACTGCCGATACATCCGAGAATCTGGAGTAAGAGGGGACATTTGGTATCCCCAGCACTTAAATGCCACAGCCCCTTGGAGTTGTTCCAAGAACTCCATCCGTCGGCTATGATCTGCTGAAATAGACCCGACAAAGGTCACATCATGTGTTCTCTTCGTCTGCATGTGTTCCTGAATTACCCGAGGATCAAAAGCTAAAGGTTGATAATATGCGGAGATACCCATTTTCCGAAATTCATTCACAAAATGAGGAAAAGACGAAAATAAAATATCAAACTGCTTTAAATCGATCTGTGAAGGTACTTTCGAAGCGATTTGTCCTACAATCAATTTTGTCAATGGGCGTATCGCAGAGATGAATGCAGACGTCGCCAGATTTAAATCTTGCAAATAGATAACATCTGGAGCAATTTCCTTTATCTGCTCGACAGCAATTTCTAATCCTTGACCTGCAATATTCTTTTCTAATGCCCAGGCCTGTTGAAGCGAGGCACAATTCACGATGAGATCATGTGCCTCCCATCCACTTTGTATTAAAGCATGAGAATAAAAATTGCTGTCTCCGAAATACTCAGTTTGCAAGGAATCTTTTTGTGCTTGATACGAACGAGAATGTAAATCTAACGCCTTAGAATAGTGCGCCTCCAAAAACCCTGGATAATAGGTATTGAGAAAGACACATCGAGCCTTAGTATTTCGAGATGATCTGATTATCTGATTCTCGACTTGAACTCCTGTATGACCTTTTACATTTTCCACATAATTTTCATTTATATATTGGGAAACAAACTGCGTTGGGAGAGATAACAAATCATTCGATTGCTCACCTTGGGACTCCCTTCCAATCCATGTTAAAAATTCCCGTGCGTACGAACACTGCGTTAATGGTTGATGCGGAATTCGTCCAACCATGAGCCCTTTTCCAATCCATAAAATGCCCTCGACTTCTAAGTAACCATAACGACTCCACCATTCAGTGATAGCTAACTCGCTATCGCGCAAACCATCATCCATATACACCACAGCACCAGGTTTTAATAAACTTTGCACCAACAGCAAAGTACCAATTCTCTCTCCATAATTTGCAGCTGGTCCATCAATTAACAGAAAATCTATTTGGATATTACCTAAAAAACTTTGAAGCTCTGACATGGGCAACAGGCAGCAATTGGTAGAAATTTGATCCAACACTTGCAACCCAAGAGGAGCGTGAAATATTTTCACGAACTTCGCTAACTGATATTTTTCTAAAAGCTCGATAGTATTGTTAAGATGACTAACGTCTTGTTCAATGCTATAAACTACCGGAGAGGAAGCCGTAGGATATAAAGCAGCCATAGCCTGTGCTAAGACAATCGTGCTGACACCACTACCAAACTCCAAGATAGCTTTGGGTTGTCTTTTGGCAACATCCACGAACAAGAATTCAATAGTTTCAACGTCTAAAGACCACTCGCCTAATCGTATCCCCTTAAGAATCGATTGAAGTTTTTGAGATGTAAGTTGCTCTCCCGACCCAATGGTCTTCCCTGGAATCGGCATGAGCAAATCAGGGCATGACTGTTGTTCTGACAAGAGTCTTCGTAGCTTCAAACAGGCCGACAGAGGCATTGGGGTTTCATGGAAGGCCTTGACGGCACCTTCTATGATTTCCGGGATGTTCCTAGTGAAATTTCCCTGTGACATGTCAATGGTCATTCAAGAAAAGTAATCTCTCGGTTTTTTAAAGGGCTTCTGACAAAACGCATAAGAGCCCAATATTGGAATAGATATGTCTGGATTTGCAGGATCAGCAATTCCATGCCCTGCATGATATTGAACGTGAAAATTCCCTTCGAGATGTTCAAACCCTGATTTGGTGTGTATGGTTTTCAAGGCATCTGGCGAAAAGCGCCAATTATCTCGCGTATCATGAATAGGAAACATAAACGGGACAGAGGTGAAGAGATATCCACCGGGACGAAGAATTTGAAAAAGCGCATCACTACAGACAAAGGGGTCAATAACATGCTCCAGCACTGAAACCAACATCACCATATTAAATGCTTCCGAATAACGTTGCGGAAGATCCTCTATGGCCGGATCACCAGATTCAGGATTAAGGATTTGATAGTTGGGATCAATGAAACTCCAAGGCCTCGCGATATTGACATACCGATCAAGTTGATTCGCATGGGGCACCACAATATTTCGAGACTGACCATTTACTAGGGTAGAAATTCTATGAGCTTTTTGCGCTGAGACTTCATAGTCGGCAATACAGGGTTTTTCTAGACCCCCAGCGTCCAATAATGGTCCCTGAAAATGAAATCGTTCATGCAGATGAGCCATGATCTCAATATCTTTTTTCCACATTCGATCCTCAATAACTCGGTCTACTCTTGCATGTTCTATTATTTCCTATAAGAGATACATCATACATGTACAAGTCCCTTCGACTACGCATAAAATTCCAACAGATGTGGCGATTTCACTGAGGGTTCATTATGAAACACTCGCTAACGAAGGGGTCTTAAACTTAGCTCCCTGACCGGCTCCTTGCATACGATCAGTCAACCATTTGGCAAACGATAAGGCGCAGGTCATTCCCGGTTCCACCATATTCAAGACATGAATGGACCGCGCAGTTGATTCAACCACCAGATCGTTAACGAACTCCCCGTCTGATCGGATTAACTGTGGAGTAATACCGACTCGGCTGCCAAGCGATAAGTCTTCCAGATGTAACCCTTCCACCACCTTACAGGCTTCTTTCCAGAAATACTGTTGTGTCAAGATATGGCTGTCATGTTTCCAAGCAAGGCGAAGCAGCTTACGATTTCGAAATACCGATTTCCAGACTGCTTGCCGACTCGCTAATCTTGCCATAGCGCCGAAACGACGATGTCTCCGTTGATAGGCTTCCTGTTCAAAGTCTGGAACCGCACTCGGCCCGACGAGGACAGAACCATGAACGGTAGGCGTGATATGCACACCCAAAAAAGGCGATGAGAAATCTTGAATGGGATAAATGATCGACTGAGTTAACGGAGGGCCGGATCGCGTAATAGTAAAATAAATTCCGCGTAACGGTATCATAAAATATTCGTTACCGACTCCCAACACATGCGCGAGGCGATTTGCCTGCAAACCCGCACAATTGACGACAATTTCTGAAGTGTACTGTCCATCAAGCGTGAAAACATGGACCGCGTCCTCACGTTCCTGAATATCGACAACCTCTTGCCAATACTGGATCTGAGCACCAGACCTGGTCGCATCATCCGCAAGAGCCTTCGTCAGGCCTCGTGAATCAATAATGGCACCAGTCGGAGAATACAATGCGGTATGCCCATGAAGACTTGCTTCATTCTTTTTTGCGTGTGACACGGGAATGAGTTGCAAATCTTGCACGCCATTTCGATCCCCTCTTCCCTTTAAGTCTTCCAACACTGAAACTTGTGACTCATCCGATGCCACCACGTACGTACCAACTTGCGCATATGGAATCCGTCGTGACTCAGCATATTTCCGAATGGCATGATGACCTTCGACACAGAGACGCGCAGCTAACGATCCAGGCTCTTGATGAAATCCGGAATGAACAATTCCACTGTTTCGTCCGCTCGCGTGAAGACCAACATCAGGTTCTTTTTCCAGGAGTACAACCGTTCGACGTTGTGCGGCCAAGCTACGTGCAATGGCACACCCCAGTACCCCACCTCCAATAATAATGACATCAATCGTTTTATGGATCATCCCGCTCAAAACGATTCAAGACCTATGCCACTAAGGACATGGATATTTGACTAATGTTTTAGCGGCACAAAAGGTGAAAGCGTGAAATCACTGATAGAGAGGGAAATTTCTGCCTATACAGGAGGGTAGGAAATGTCGGAGAAACTCGGCATCATACAAGTTCATCACGAAACAAGGAATATGGCATACAAGCTGGAAACAAGAACAAGGAGAAAAACACTCAGAGGAACGGATTCAAGTTGGAGGTAATTTTCGTTGGGAGAATTTTGTCTGTTTAGGAAGAGTTCGAGCTTGTTCCGGGTCAGCGGAAATCGCGTTTAAGTTTTCTTGTCGAACCGCTTCATAAAGTTCTTCTCGCAGCACTCTCGTGTCTGCGGGACATTCAATACCGATTCGAACTTGCCCACCTTTCACTTGCACGAGCACAATTCGAATATCTTCGCCTATCCGAATAGCTTCATCTTTTTTTCTTGTGAGTATTAACATCAGCCTTCCATGGCACGCTGCAAAGTTTCAGCCGAACATCTCTTTTCCGTATAATTCAAAACACGATTACACTGTAGACACACTATCGTCACGTCCAGATCAATATTTAGTACACTCTCACTCAAGTCTTCATCGCCCCTTGGACACAAACACTGGCCGACTCTTCCACTTCTTGCCCATCCGGTAAGAGCGGAACGTGCAAGGGTATGGATTCATGCAGAATAATTTGCTTTCCAATTCTGGTACTGAGATTTACCACAATAGGCGCACGAAAATTGGCAGTTGCTTGGTCCGGTCTTCCTGGAGGAATCGTAACAATCACTGAAATAGAAATTTGATCATCACCCTTCAGATCCAAATCCATCACACTTTCTGCTGTAATATGCTGAGCAAAGTCAGGCTCTAAGACATCCGCTGGCAACATCACAACGGCTAAGGTCTCATCATCGAGTGATTGAAGCCATTGGTACTCCGAGTCTTGTTCAACGTCAAACACCACGTAGCGGGAATGATTGGGTAATCCCACCAGCCCAGAAGGGAACGTCACTATAGACTCTTGCGTTACCTCAACTTCGCCAAAACGACTGGTTACCACCTTCATAATATTCCTCTATTGACATGATATCATGTATGGACAAGCGTAGTTTGAATTCTTTCTTCCCATACATATCGCGGCTTTATCTATAATTTATCGGTCGTTATGTCAAAGAAGTTAAATGGTTATTCTCCCTACGCGCCCTCTAATGTAGAGCAATTCTTATTGCTGGAGCAACATTAACGATCAATAAACCATAGCTGAGGCACTTTTTTGCTGTAACATGACACGTACACATTGACGAAACCGTTGAGGTTTCACGGGCAACGCCAGATACCCACCGACATGAAACTCCTCACAAATGCGTTCGGCTTCAGATTCGGGATAGTGAGAAGAAATGGCCAACGTCGTCATTGTTTGATATGGTGACCATTGACGTTCTTGGGGAAACGGCCACGAATGTCCCTTGAGCGTCTGTAGATCGATGACAACTCCGTCAATATCGGCTCGAACGCCACAGACATTCAAGGCATCCTCCAGACAACCACAGCTGATAATTTCCTCATCTGGCGATTCCAAAAGCATACTGAGAAGAGACAACTGCAGAGGATCCTGATGAATAACCAGTATGTTCACCATTATGAATCATGCCTTGGAACAATCATATTCTCAGGCTGGCTCACCTGATCGTACTCAATGAATTCGATCCCATTCCGTCCACTACTCTTTACTAAATATAAGGCATTGTCCGCTGCGTTTATGAGCGACCGGACGTCATCAGAAAATGGCGGCTCCCATGTGGTGACCCCCTGACTCACCGTAATGGCAATGGCAGAATCGGAAACCCTAATTGGCTCGTCCAGGAGAGAGGCTTGTATCCGCTCCGCCTGCTTCATCGCGGTCGACTCGTCACTCCCGGGCAGGACAATAAGAAACTCTTCTCCCCCATATCGTCCAATCGCATCATAAGGGCGAAGACACTCATGAAACCGTCTGGTCGTCTCGACCAACACATAATCGCCAGCTAAATGACCATAAGTGTCATTCACCTGTTTAAATTCATCAAGGTCGACCATAATCAAACTTAATGGAAGGCTATCTCGTTGAGCACGTGCCAATTCCCGATGAAGATAATCCATAATGGCACCATGGTTTAATGACTTGGTCAAGGGATCTTGCATGGCTTGGACTCGCAGTGTCTCGCGAGCCGCAATGAGCTGGGCTTGTAAATCCACGATCCGCTTTCCCGAACGAAGCCGTGCTTCCAATTCGCCCAAATGAAACGGCTTACACAAATAATCATCTGCCCCAGCTTCAAGCCCGGCAATCAGATCTTGGGTTTCATCTCTCCCCGTTAATAAAATTACGTACACGTATGGATCGCCTGAGCGAGCTCGAACTTTCTGGCACACCTGCACACCATCAAGCCCAGGCATCATCCAATCAAGTATGGCCACCTGTGGGAGATCATCAGACTGCAAAATTTTCCAGGCCTCTTCACCATCGCTACACGTGACGACTTCATGTCCCCACTGTTGCATACGATAAACCACCATGTGCAATGTCAGAGGATCATCATCAGCCACTAAGACTCGCATACAACCTTTTCCTTTGAGAATGACGTATCAAGTTTCAGAAAGACAGCAGAAGGAAAGATAGAAATCCACGTCCCAATGCGCTGTCAGTGAGACATAGCACCTCACGATACACTTCGGGAATGGTTTCACTGTATCACTCATGCATTAATCAATTAATGTCTGTATTGGACTTATCGGAGAAGAAGACCGGAATCTAAAGGAGCGAAAACAGAGATCTCGAGATACAATCGCTTAACGAAGGAAGTTAAGAAGACTGGTTTCAAATTGACGAGTGAGTACAGACAACGAAGCTTGAAGGTTCACTTGAAATGAGGAAAGTTCTGTCGCGACCTTGGCAAAATCCGCATCTTCATAATCGGATCGAAGTGAATCAATCGTGAGATGAACGAGACTCAAACTTTCCTTCACCGTATCTAATCGATTCACTCGTGCCCCCACATCAGCCCGAGCGTTGTTCACTTGAGATAAAGCCGTATCAAGAGTAGCAATAGCCGTTTCAATTCCATCGACATCATTCGTCGCTAAGGCTTGATGAAAATCCTGAAAGACGGTAAAAAGATCCACGGTTGGTCCGGAAAAAACTCGATCACCGGCCACATTGGAACTCACAGTTTTGCCGTCTCCAATTTCGACGGCGACATCGTTCGAATCTCCTTGATAGGTATACCCTGACCTGGCATAAAAGACATCACCTGCTGATGGTGCGCCCCCTAAGGTCACGGTTAACCCGTCAAAAGCCAGCGGACTCCCTGCTCCAGAAACTTCAGTCTCTCCGGTTGTCAGATTCAACACATCAAAGTTCGTCCCATTATATTGAATTTCATACAGATGAGGTTCAAGCGCCGCTGCCGTTGACACAACACCCGACACGGTTCCACTGCCAGCATTATTCGCACCCAATGATGTAGTGACCGAGCCCAGGACATAGGGATCGACCTGCGTTTCATGACCAGCAAAAATGGAACGACCATTTACTTGGGTGTTCGCCAGGCCAGAAAGCGATTGAAACAATTGGTTGACTTCTTTTCCGATATTGGCCCGCTCCACATCGGAGTTGGTATCATTTCGTGCTTGAATAGCGAGCTCCCGGCCTCGCTGGATCGCATTGCCCGCCGTCACAAACGTGCTTTCGGAAATCGAAAGACGTCCAATGCCTTCATTGACGGAAAACAGTCGCCGGTCCGTTGTCTGTAGAGTATTTTTGAACTGACTAATTCGCTCAGTCGCCGCCGGATCGTCAGAAGGCCGATTCACTCGTTTCCCGGAAGATATTTGTTCTTGCCGGTCAAAAATACCCTGCCGTACATTCTGCACAGCCGTCAATAATGCCTGTGTCTGTTGCCGATCTGTGACTCGCATGGCATACACTCCAACGGAATTTCAATTAACGATTCATCTTCATGAAACATCAATAGGACTTATCGGCCTAACGCCAGCACCGTTTGCAGCAATTCATCCGCAACATTAATCAGGCGCGCCGATGCCTCGAACGCTCGTTGAAAACTCAAGAGATGGGTCAATTCTTCATCCAAGGACACCCCTGACACCCCCTCACGAAATGTCTCGACTTGTTCCGTTTCAGCTTCTTTCGCCGTCAGGGAAAAACTGACTTCGCGTGTTGTACTACCAACATTACCTGCAGTAATCGCATGATAATCATTGAGCGTTGTACTACCTAATGTGTTTTGTCTTGCCGTATGAATATCCACGAGCGCCAAAGCATTCAAATTGTTTCCAGGCACCCCTGCCGCCGTGGAGGATGCAGAAATGTCATCGGTATTGGTAATAGCCACAGCTAGATCGGCAGCCGCCCCTTTATGCGCACTCACCGTAAACACATCATCGGCAGCAGGGGCTCCAGTGTCATTGGTAATCACCACCGTCAGACCGTCAAACACAATGTTATTGCCGGACGTATAGGGTTGACCACTGAGGACGGTAGTTCCGTTTGTCGTATCACGCACATTAAAAGTCGTGGCATTGGTAAAGGCAATTTCATAATTACTAAATGTCAAAGAGCTCGCGGTGGAGACCGCCACTGAGGTTCCTGCCGCTCCGCCGGCATTCAGGTCATTCGCCACAGGAGCTTCAGGACTGAGTGCCGAAAAGAATAGGTTCCCAGTGTCACCATCGAGATCATAGCCGGCCTCGTGCTGCTGATTAAATTCGTTCACCAACACGGCAACGGAACGATCTAAGCGATCCTCGAAATTAACGATATCCGTATCACGAAGCGTCACAAGACCATTAACCCGTCCGCCATTGATTCTCGAAGTGATGGCCAAAGTTGTCTCATCACTCCGAACGATGGAAATATCATTAAACGGCGCATTATCAGCATCTGGAGTTTGGACAAGGGTATTGGCGTGATTTCCACTGACTAAGAGATGACCACCAACCATGATCGCTAACCCATCTCGCATTTCCACTTCCGACACCTCAACAAGTTCGGCCATTTCATTGACACGTACTTGACGTTGATCACGGAGATCGTGAGCGGCCCCGCCGCTGGCTTCCGCGTGATAAATCGAATCGTTCAATGTCGCAATTTCCGAGGCTAATCCGTTGACCGTCGTCAAATGTCGAGCAATCTCTCCATCAGCATCCCGACGAATTTGATCGAGCGTCCCTGCAGCCCGATTCACTTCATCGGTCAACGAATCGGCTTTTCCCAGCAGCACCGTTCGTTGAACGGCCCCTTCAGGGTTTGTGCCCACATCTCGTACGGCATTGAAAAAATCAGTCAAACCATGTCCGACTCCATTACTGTCACCCTCAGTAAATACCCCATCGGCTTGAAGCAGATAGTTGTGTCGTGCATCAAGTCGTCCCACATCTTCCTTCAACTTCGTGATTTGTCGTTCGAGAAATACATCAACATTTCGTCGAATATCGTTGACTCGTACACCAGACGCTTCTTGACCATTCGCGGGTGATGCGGCTTCAAGGACGACTTCCTGACGGGAATAACCTTTAGTCTCGATGTTACTGATATTGTGAGACACCGTGGCCAAACCCTGTTGATGCGCACGGATTCCGGTCCTTCCGATCTCAAATAGTTGTCCAATCCCAGCCATTCGTCCCTATCCTTCCACATTCAGCGAAGTGGTCGCTGAGGAAAACATTAAACACCCAGATTCCCCATACAACGGTTTTACGCCTAACCCTTCATGCACAACATGCATCGCATCACGCACAATTTGAAGTCCTCGACTAATTAATCCTGTGTTCTGTTCACTGAGGGCTTTGACCTGTTGACCAACGGCGACAAGTTGTTTCAACGCCTGTTGCGCAGGTGCAGCCTCAGGCCAGGTCGACTGAGCCACCCAAGCCAGCGGTTCTTCAAAGGCCATAGTCTGTTGTAGCTTCTTCACACATGCCACACGTTCCTCTTCTATGGATCGGATGCGAATCAAGACCACTTCTTTCCGGCGAGAGACATCGAGTAGCGCCAAATAGTCAGACTGACATAGAACTGACCGTTCTTCATGAAGCAATTCCGTTAAATGCTCGTAGGCGAGACACTCATCTTGAAAAAGGAGACGAAGCCGCTCCCAGCCGCTTGTTGATGCCATTAGACACACCTTTCAGTTCCGAAGAGTTAGGAGACAGCCAGCGCATTGAGTATCGTGTCACGCGACAACGCATCAGCAACCTGCTCAGAACTGGCCAGTGACTGATGGTTTTCAATAGCTTCCCGCAAAGCCTGCACTCGATCAGGACGAATATCGGGCTCTTGCACTCCCTGCTTTGTGAGATCTCGAACTTCTTGAGCAAAGGTCGACAGGGCCACATCATCATACGTGCGGCCTCCTGACACGTGGTTCGACTGACGTTGATCATTGGGGGCAACCGCTTTAGGCTGGATTGCGGTAAACAAGCGACCCAGCTCACCAGTCGGATCCAGACTGGGAATAGTCATAAGTACCTCGCCTCCTTCTATAACACTATATCGGAGACTATGAGCCAGAACTTAACTAGTTATCGACAAACAATGACGAACGACTAGGTTTTGAGAGAAGCCTGCGATAACGATTGAGGTGGGAGAGGTTGAGAAGGTGCTTCCGCCAATGAAGCCAGCATAAAGTCAGCGAGACCTATTCCCCCGGATTGTGCAGCTCTTTTCGCGATTTCTTCATCATAAAACGAATGATACGTCTCCCCCATAGGATTGGCCGTCAAACTCTCCTTGGGAACCGTTTCTCTCATCGCTTTCATTAGATAGGCTAAGAAATAGCTTTCGTACTCTTGGGCGGCCTGTCGTACGTCTTCAGGATTGCGCGACTTCTGAAGATTCTCAAGCCGTGCGGTCTCAAGCGTGTCAATGGGCGAAATATGTGTCGGACCGATCATTCCGTCTACCACGATTCAAAACTCCTTTCGTCACTCACGACCTTCGAACTTGCCTTCCAATGTTTATCTCGTACTCCTCGTTTCTTCATTTTTCCGTTTTTTAAATCATCTCCATGTCGGCCTGAAGTGCACCTGCCGCTTTGGCTGCTGTCAGAACCGCCACGAGATCCCGCGGAGAGACACCGATAAAATTCAAGGCTTTGACGAGATCGCCTAACGTGACCGATTGATCAATTTGAATAACCTGTCCCGATTCTTCTTCAACCGTCGTCTCAGATTCAGCGGTCACAACTGTTTCACCAGCAGCACCACCAATGAGGCCTGGTGCTTCTGGTTGCGAGACATCAAATTCCGTTTTGATCTTAATCGTCAAACTTCCATGCGATATGGCCATACTCGATAATCGCACATGTTCACCCATGACAATCGTTCCCGTCCGTTCATTCACCACAACCTTGGCCCGAACGTCAACATCCACATCCAGCCCTTCCACAGCCGCGATTAATTGAACAATTTTGCCTTGAAATGTTTTTGGCATCACAACCTTCACTTGACCGGAACTCACCGGCAACGCCACTCCTGCCCCAAAATGGGTGTTAATAGCATCCGCGACACGAAGCGAGGTTGTAAAATCAGCTTCCCGGATACTCAACGAAAAGGCTTTCCACTTTTCAATGCTCAGATCCACAGCTTTTTCAACAATGGCTCCACTCGGGACAATCCCACCAGACTGTTGATTTTTAGTCACCGATGTACCGGATGCACCAGCCTCAAACCCAGAAGTAGAAATCGGACCTTGTGCAACGGCATACACCTGCTGGTTTGGAGCTTTTAATGGGGTCAGCAATAATGTTCCCCCCTTAAGACTCTTCGCATTGGCCAACGAAGAAACCTGAATATCTAATTTCATTCCAGGTCGAGCAAATGGTGGAAGTTTGGCCGTCACCATGACAGAAGCGGTATTTTTTGTAAGTAACTGAATCGGATTCACTTTGAGATTAATGCCCATCGAATTCAGCATGGAAAGAATGGCCTGAGCCGTAAACTGCCCACCGACGACGGAATCCCCGGTACGATCCAGACCAACAACTAATCCATAGCCGATTAGTTGGTTTTCACGTACTCCCTCAATCGACGCAATATCTTTTATCCGGGCCGCATCTCCCGTCAGAGGGATGAGAATACAAAGAAATGTCATGAGCATCGCTTGGGCAAAGCCCACAGACGATCGGGAGTTACCTGAGCAACCGTTACTCGCACAACGTCTCATAGTGTATCAATGACCTTTCACGATCATTAAAATGGAATGATCCAATCGAGAATTCTGACTAACCAACCCGGGCGTTGCACATCATCCACCACGCCGAGTCCGGTGTATTCGATTTTGGCTTCAGCAATCGCAGAAGAAATAACAGTATTAGTCGTGTCCAAATCAATACGTCGGACAATCCCCTTCAGAATCATTGTCTGTTTTTCACTATTCACCGTCACTTCTCTTCGCCCCGTAATCCTCAGGTCTCCGTTTGGCAAGACCTCGGTCACTCGTGTCGCAATCGTACCGGTTAAGGTGTCTTCACGACTTGTTGACCCACTGCCCTCAAATTCATTTTCCGTACTCGAATCAAGACCGAGTCCTTCTATGAAGGTCGAGGCAAAATTATTAAAACCGAAGATCGAACCACCAATCGAGTTTCTATAAGTCGATTCACGGTCAGCCGTGGTATTCGCCGACTTGGACCCTCGGTGCTGTTCGACAATTTCAACTATCACGATGTCACCAATACGGCTCGCTCGTCGATCTTCAAATAAATATGCACGGCCATTTTCTTCTTGCCACAACGAACCTGTTGTTTCAGGAAGCGTCAAAGGCGGTTGCTCAAATGTCTCGTCTTCAACTTTCTGAGTAGGCTGGGGCGGAGCCGCGCATCCGTAGACCATTGTTATCAACCCCACAATAAGAATCACACGTGGCTTCGGACATTTCAGTGTGTGAAAGGCACTCAAAATCTGACCTCGACGACTCCTGCAGACCGTACCATAGCCAGAACATCACGACCCGATGTTTGATTCATGACCGTGATGAGTTCTCCAGATTGCCCGGAAGCTTTCGCCACACCGAGCGTTTGAACAAAAAGCCCTCCACGCCTTACCTCAATCATTACGCGATCGCCTTTGTGAACGAGCGGTGGCTCAGCGACAAACGAAGACCGAAGCGGTTGATGAGGCGGCAAAGAACGTGTGGCTTGCTTTCCAATAATGTTCTTGGGATCCATCAGAACATCTTGATTCAATGTTCGAAGATTCACGGATCTTTTCATGAGATCCTTTGAAGCCAACACTTCGTAGACCTTAATCCAACGCACAGGCGTCATCACCTCAACACGAGCGGTCACTGAGGCCACCACACTCACAGTCTTAATTAATTGAGAATCAACCGTGATTTGCACACGAAACGCCCGACGGCCCGTTAAATGGCTAAATCGATCATTCTGAACATCCAACACCAAGCGTCCGACAGGTACTTCAATGGACTTTTTGGGAAACAATACCTGAACCTCTAAATTCATATTTTTCGAATCAATATGTGCTTGCAGTTCATTCATAATCGTCTGCTGGAGCTGTCTCACCTCCACCTGCTGAATCTCAGTCTGTGGGCCTACGGTCTTAGCAAAGACCGACTCACTAGAGACAATATTCGGCACACTCAAGTACAGACTCAGGAACAAGCTACACATCAGGGTTCGCTTCATATCTTACCGCCTTAGATTATTCGCCACTTGCATCATGTCATCTGACGCTTGAATGGCCTTGGCATTCAGTTCATAACTTCGTTGCGCAATGATCATATTGACCATTTCATCAGCGATATTGACATTCGAGGTTTCGAGAAATCCTTGCTGAATGAGGCCAAAACCTGTCGAAAATCCTGGAGTCCCTTGCTGGGCTGGACCGGAAGCCGCACTTTCAATAAACAAATTATCACCTTGAGCGACAAGACCAGCAGGATTATCAAATCGAACGGTCTGGATCTGCCCAATCTGTGTCGAGGTCGCGACACCAGGCAGCAGAGCGGAGACGGTGCCATCTTTACCAATGTCAATTTTCAAAGTACCTGAAGGAACTGTGATTGATGGAACGAGCGTATCCCCATCTCCCGTCACGACAGTCCCAGTACTGTCTTGTTTAAACGAACCACCCCGGGTATACATGGTCGTGCCGTCAGGACGGGTCACTTGAAACATTCCGCGTCCTTCGATTGCCAGATCCAAATCATTAAACGTTTGCTTTAGGTTTCCTTGAACGAATTCTTTCGATACGGTCACGGGACGAACGCCAAGCCCGACCTGAATTCCCACAGGAAACACGCCAACCGTTGACGCACTAGACCCTGGTAATCGTTGAATTTGGTAGAGTAAATCGGCAAACTCTGCACGTCCTCTCTTGAACCCCGTTGTATTCACGTTGGCTAAATTATGCGCAATCGTATCGATATTTAATTGCTGAGCAAACATGCCCGTCGCCGCGGTATGCATGGCACGAATCATATTGATTTCTCCTCTGACATTTCAGACATCAACTCAAGACCTCAATTGCATTCTCAAACTCATGGGAAACATTCTTCACAAGAAAACCCACGCATCACCCATCGCTTACCCTTGAACCCGCGCGACCTGAATCACTTGACTGGCTAATTCATCCATCGTCTGAATGGCCTTTTGCATTTGCTCATACGCCCGCGTCACTTTAATCAACTCCACCATATCCATGCCCGGATTAATATTGGATTTCTCTAACATTCCCTGTTGAATCGAGGTATTCGTCGCAACTTGAACTTGTTTTGGGATAATCCAGTATAAATCGCCAGCCTTGACAGGAGTCGTCGTTGGGGGAAGTGTTTCAACTCGTAATTGGCCAACAACAGTATTATTGACACTCACTTCACCATTTCGATCGATAGCAACCTCTCCCGGTGGAACCTTAATTGATCCCGCTTTCCCTAATACTGGGTCTCCCGTGTGAGTGATGATTTCACCATTTTCATTTTGAAAGAGACGCCCACCTCGAAAATGCCGATCGCCATCAGCCGTCTTGACCACCAGAAATCCTGGTCCGTTGAGTGCGACATCCAATGTTCTACCAGTTTGTTCGAGTGCGCCTTGAGCAACTTCCGGGATAATTCTCCCAACGCGAGGAAACAAATCCATGCCTGCGATTGGCCGGCCAGATACGCTACCCAGAATGGTTTCAAACACAGGTTTGTCTTTCTTATACCCCGTAGTATTGACGTTGCCTATATTATGAGAAAGCACTTCCAACCGTCGTTCAAAAGAGATAGCCCCAGCTAACGGCGGATAAATACCACGATTCATAGTCTTCTCCTGAGAAAATTATTCTGAAGACTATCGAAGCAACGGACATGCCAAGGTAGAAAAATATGAAAGATGAAGGGACAGAGATGGGAAAAGAGGTAAGAAAGTCGTGAAAGATTAGGCAAATGTCTTCATACAGTCCAATACCTCCAGAATCACACGTGGGTTTCTTCTAATGTGAATTCTGACATGTATTTTGTATTTAATCATTCATGAGGAAAAACTTGCCGACTCAAGGGTCTTGTCTACCCATCAAGCCACATCGATTCATGAGAGAAAGGGTCTACACAAAACGCGAGCTCTTGGAGAAAGTGTCTGCAGGTATCGATATATTAGGGATTGACGAAGGGATTTCGTGGCAGCGTCGGGGCATGGGTATGGCGAAGAATGACAATTTCAACCCGACGATTGGCGCTTCGACCTTTGGCCGTATCATTCGAGGCGACAGGACGATAGCCAGCATAGCTTATGGCGGAAAATCGCTGAGGATCTAAACCGCGAACATCGGTAAAATATCGAACGAGAACACTTGCCCGTGAGGCCGACAACTCCCAATTCGAAGGAAAAGCCGCAGCACGAATTGGGACAGAATCAGAATGACCTTCGACACTAATATAATTGGGCAGATCTTTCACCAATCCCGAGATCAGGTCTAAAAATTCCTTGACCCCAGGACGAATACTGGCACTTCCGCTAGCAAACAATGCGTCATCAGAAATACGAATATTCAACCCTCGCTTCCCTGACGTCACTGATACCCCATCTGGAAGTTTCGTGCTCTGTATCGCGTTCGCAATCTTTACATACGCACGAACGTTTAGTTTAATTTTCGACTGTTCTTTTGTCAGTACTTCTTTACGTTTGGCAAATGGCAATTCAACAATCGTTGGACTTCCCACTGGCTTATGATTGCTGAATGCACTAACCAACGACTCACTCAACGTCCGATATTTTCCTTCATTGACAGAGGATACCGCATACATCACCACAAAGAACGCAAAGAGTAACGTGATAAAATCAGCATACGACACCAGCCAGCGTTCATGGTTTTCATGTTCTTCGTGTTTCTTTTTCAACGAAATGACCTCTTCATGTATGGGGTACGACTCATCCAGCTTTTTTCCGCTCGGCTTCAGAGAGAAATCCACTCAACTTTTCCTCTATCATGCGAGGATTCTCCCCTTGCGCGACCGAGACAAGCCCTTCAATCACCATGAGTTTTCCAACAATCATCTCTTTGGCCTTTAATTTGATTTTTCCCCCAAAGGGAAGAAAAATGAGATTCGCCCCTCCCACTCCATAAATCGTAGCCACGAATGCCACGGCAATACCACCGCCCAACGAAGAAGGGTCCGCTAAGTTTTCCATCACATGAATCAAGCCCATCACAGCTCCGAGAATGCCAACGGTTGGAGCATAACTCCCAAACGCTTCCCACACCTTGCCTGCCAAGGTATATTCTTCTTCAAACATACCGACTTCTACTTCAAGAATCTCTCGAATTTTGGGAGGCTCCGTACCATCAACCACCAACTGAACCCCTTTCGCCATGAGCGGGTCCGTAATACTTTTAATTTGTCCTTCCAACGCTAATAACCCCTGCTTCCGGCTCACATTTCCCAATTCGACAATCTGTGCGATAATCCCTTTTTGATCGACAGAGACATTACCGAACACCATCCCCACACTACTCATGGCTTTCATGAAAATGGACATCGGATAGTTGATCATCACCGCCCCAATCGTTCCACCAAATACGATTAGTGCGGCGGTGGGCTGGACGATTGAGCTAATATGGCCACCTTCTAGCACCTGTCCACCAAGAATTGAAACGGCTGCGACCACGAGCCCAACGACTGTCAGTATATCCATGGCTTACGATCCTAAAAAATTAACTGCCTGTCCCCACACCAAGAATTTGGCCAAGATCAAGTAACATCAACAAACGTCCATTTACTCGACCAACGCCCCTATGAAATTCAGCACTTCCACCACGACCAGTACTGGGAGGTGTCTCAATCAGACGTTCCGGTAACCGGAGAACTTCCTCGACAGAATCCACCACAAATCCAAGAACCGTTTTCTCAATCTCGACAACGATAATCCTGGTGTCCTTTGTGCGTTCAGTCGGGGGCAGCCCAAATCGTGAACGTAAGTCCAAAATGGGAATTACTTTTCCACGAAGATTAATCACCCCTTCAACAAAATAGGGTGCATTGGGAACGGGCGTGAGCTCCACCATTCGAATGATTTCTTGTACACCAAGAATGTCGATGGCAAACTCTTCATCCCCGACATGAAAACTCACAAGCTGAAGAAGGGCACCACCTTCTTCGACTAACTCATCCATGGCCATCATAGCCTGCATCTGTTGTTTAGACATCAATCACACCCCGTCGCATTCTAATAAAGTTCCCATTCAGTCCACGGCCCTCTTATCCATACACTTCCATCGGTCGTACGGAGTTACGTTCTGATATGCGGAAAATTCGTTTCATAATTTCTGAGGTCATACGTGAAATGGGGACCACCGCATCTGCATTCCCTGCATCAATGACAGCCTTTGGCATCCCATAGACGATACATGTTTCTTCATTTTGAACAAGGGTACAGCCACCTGTAGCTTTGATAGCTTGCATCCCCATGGCCCCATCGTTTCCCATCCCTGTCAGCACCACGCCAATAAGCGAGGATCCAAAATTTTTGACAGCGGAATCCATCGCCAGATTAACCGATGGTCGATATGGCAAATTGGCTGGCTCAGATGATATTCGCAACGAAACCTGGGGGCGTGTCCCGACTCGTTCCATGGAAAGATGACGACCGCCAGGTGCAACAAAGACTTTTCCTGCTTGAACAAGATCACCATCTTTCGCCTCACACACGCTCAATGGACATTGTTCATTTAAACGTTCGGCAAATGGTTTGGTGAAAAATTTCGGCATATGTTGAACGACAATCACTCCACAAGGAAGAAATGAAGGAAATTCCATCAACATTTCCTGAATCACTTTGGGACCACCCGTGGAAGCCCCAATGATGACTAACGAATTAGCCGAATCTTGCGGGGCATGAGAAATTTCAGCATTTGCTTTCCTTGGTCGACCTTCAACGTGAGAACCCGCGACAGATCCTCTTCGGTTCTGCAGGTCTCTCTTCTCTCTGCTTAGTCCAGAAACTTTACCGCGCGAACAGGACGCCGCTCTGATTTTCTCCAACAAGATTTTTTCAATTTTTGAAATTTCTAACAAAGAACCATTGAGTTGCTTGGAGATAAAGTCTACGGCACCTAATTCGAGAGCCAGAAGCGTTTCCTTCGCAGAATCTTCCGTCAAGGAACTCACCATAATGATTGGAAGCGGGTATTCTCGCATCACAATTTCAAGCACATCCAATCCATTCATTCTGGGCATCTCGATATCCAATGTCATCACATCTGGCAATAATTCTTTCACCATGCTTATGGCTTCTTCACCATTTCGTGCCTGCCCCACAATTTCGACATCAGGTGACTTGGAAAGCATACGAGCGATGGCCTGACGAATAAACGTCGAGTCATCAACAACTAGCACACGAATTTTGGAATCCCTTGTCACCCGATCTTCCACTGTTCACACCTCATCATTCATAAACTTCATCTATCAACAGATAACCACAAAGAATGTGCGGAAACGGATTCTTGAAAGGCCATTTGAGCCTCTGATAGTCTGCCTACTATCATAAATATTTATATTAACGATTGGAAATATCCATGAACCGTCATCCTAGTACCGAAGCTGAACGCCTCATGCTTGATGCCAAAAAGGCGATCCTCCAAGAACAACATCGCCGTTTCCAGGAATTGCAGAAAGAGGGTCGATGGAGCGATGCCATGCAACAACTTCACGTCACACTCTCTTGCGCTGCAGACCTCCTGAAAGACTCGGTTGGTCTACTTGAACGTACCGTGAATCAACGACAGGAAAACAAACCAACATCGCTTCCTGACCCTCCATTACCACCTGATTCCAAAGCATCCTAGTGACCTGGGAAAATATCTACAGCCAAGCACCAGAGATCGACTATTCTCTAGATACGAAACGTACCAATTAATGACTGCAACTCCATGGCAAGTACGCTCAAATCATGACTGGCCTTCGCCGACTCAGAAACACCACATGTTGATTCTTTCGAACTTTGTGCTACTGCGTCGAGATCACTAGCAATTTGCCGAGTGGCAGAAGATTGTTCTTCTGCCGCATCGGCAATTTGTTGAATCATTTGCGTCGTTTGATCCACCATGGCCTGTATCGTCTCAAGCGCTTCACCGGTCTTGTTGGCTAACTCCACACCACCAGTCACTCGTTGCGTCCCATCTTCCATAGAGGCAACGGCTTTTTTGGTATCATCCTGAATCTGTCGAATCATATCGCCAATTTCTTTAGTCGCTTTTGTGGTCCGTTCAGCCAATTTCCTCACCTCATCAGCAACAACCGCAAAGCCACGACCTTGCTCCCCAGCCCTAGCCGCCTCAATCGCGGCATTTAAAGCAAGCAAATTCGTCTGATCGGCAATATCTTCGATGACACGAACGATTTCGCCTATTTGATCAGAGGACTTTCCGAGCGTCATGATAATATTTGATGATTGTCCCACCGCTTCGGAGACATGCTGCATACCAGCTACGGTTTGCACCATGACCTCATGCCCAGTTCGAGCGGTTTCTGACGTATCTTTGGCCAGGCGAGCTGCTTCCGTAGAATTACGTGCGACTTCACTTGCGGTCATCGTCATCTCTTCAACTGCAGAGGTCGACTGCACCATCCGTGAGTTTTGCCCCTCCGAACTTTGCGACAACTCTTCTGAAGTTGCTGAAAGGTCGGTCGCTGACGAGACAATACGACTGGTGGCTTCTGCGACCATTCCCATCGAGCGTTGAATTTTCTCAATAAACAAATTGAAGTATCGCCCCAGTTCACCAATTTCGTCATGACTCACAATCGGAACTCGTTTCGTCAGATCGCCTTGACCTTGCGCAATATCTTTTGAGATCGCAGTCAAACTTCGGAGCGGCGTTAACACAAGCTTTTGGATTGACACATAGACAAAAGCCACACAGATCACAAGAATTGTCGCCAATAATCCACCGGTTCGTATCATTGCGGCCTTCATATCATCGTACGCTTGGCTCATCGGCATAGACACCGACAGTACACCGATCACATCTCCCACTTGCTTATCAATATGGCAATTCACACATGCAGACTCTGAGGCTCTATCAGCACTCGCTCGACGGTACGTCAACACGCCGTTCAACATTTCTTCTGAAGAAAAGAAGTCGGCACCAGCCATAACAGCCTCTAGAGCCTTTCGTTCAAATTCGTCTGTTGGAGCATTGGCAGGATTCATCGGTTGATCACTGATGAGCCGGGATTGAAAAATTCCTTTCTCACTGAGGGCTTTCCCAATTTCTTGAGTGGCCGTGGCCGGAAATGGGATTGCCTGAGGATTCACTCCATGTTCACGAACAACCATTATCTCCGACCCGATGCTCGATTTTTTCATTTTGCCAACATAGTTCTTGGCAATATAGGCACGCGTGACCTCCATTTGAGTCTGAACCATTTTACTTCGTTCTTCCAGCAAGGCATACAATCGGCTTTCCTCTTGATTGTAGAGAAAAAGAAGAGAGATGAAGGTCAACACCATCGTGATGCACCCGAGCGATAACACCAACTTCATCCCGATCTTCATGCCCGAATTCCTTTCATGTAAGAACAACAAGTCTTCCCATCCATACGAATTAGTGGGTTAATCGAAAACGTCCGATTGACTCCTGAAGCTCCGACGCCATGCGTGCCAAATCACCCGTTGCCGACGCGACATGCCCAACACTGCCTTCATTTTGTTGACTAAGACTCGCCACGGTTTGAATATTCTGTGCAATTTGGTCCGAAACCAGTGATTGCTCTTCAGTTGATCCAGCAATTTGATGAATCATATCTGCCACGCGTTGAACACCTTCAACAATTTCTTTCAATCGCTCACCAGCCTCACGAGCTAAGAGCATTCCATTTTGTGCTTCGGCGGTTCCCGACTCCATGGATTTAACCGCTTCAGTCGTCCCGACTTGTACCATTTCAATGACACCGGCAATTTCCTTGGTTGCCTTCCCTGTTCGTTCAGCAAGTTTTCTGACTTCATCAGCGACAACCGCAAAGCCACGACCTTGCTCACCAGCACGAGCTGCTTCGATGGCCGCATTCAATGCCAGCAGGTTTGTTTGATCGGCAATATCTTCAATCACACCAATAATTTCACCAATTTCTTGCGAACGTATTCCCAACGCATTAATCCGGTCGGCTGACGCTTGCATCGTTGCTGACACCGTCTCCATGCCACGAATCGAGTTCGCAACAATCTCTCCACCTTTCACCGCTGAGTGATTCACCTCCTGAGCGGCACTGGCCAGCACCTGTGCATTCCGAGCCATCTCACCAGCCGTCGCCGACATTTCGTCAACGGCTGTTGCCACATGTGTCGCTTGACTCGCCTGTTCCCGACTTGCATGTGCCACCTCTTGACCATTCGCTGAAAGTTTTTCGGATGAAGCTGCCACAGCTTGGACCACGTGATTAAACTGCTTTAAGATCTGATTCAGATGATCAATAAACTTATTGAATTCAAGGCCGATCTGTCCAAGTTCATCATGCGTCGTCACAGACACTCGTTGTGAAAAGTCTCCTTTGGACGCAAGATCAACAATTTCCATTATAGGCTTCAGACGAGCGACAACTTTTCGACCAATGACAATACCAGCCAAAACCACTAATACTGAACAGATGAACACAGCGATCAAAATATTTTGTTGAATACCAAGCGATTGAGCGAGCGCCTCATCGACGGGAACCCGAACTAAGATTGACCAATTCATGCCGGGGAACCCAAGCGCACCTTTTAAATGCGTGTATCCGGCGATTTGCGCGACTCGCTTACGTGCATGCATCGCTTCATCATACCCAGTCTTACCATTCACGGCATGTTGTGCTGCCGGCATACCATACTCAACAAGGTTTAACGAGAAAAGAATGTCAAAATTATTCACAATATTTTTTGTCTTTTGTGTACTGGGATCATAATCAACAATCACATGCCCTTTACCATCCAACACCGTTAATTCTGCAGACGGATACCCCGAGGCTTCCAATTCTAAATAAGCTTGCTGAATGAGATTTCCAATGGCTTCAAAATTTATGCGATTGGACCAATAGGCAATCACTTCGCCATTCTGGTAGACGGGCGATGAAAATCCGAGAGTCAACATTGTCGGGTTCCCATACGCACGTTGCACATCCTTGTCGATATGAACATCTTCGATATAGGTTCCGTTTAACTGGTCGTTTCCACTCTCTGTAAATGGCATCGCTGTCGTGTAGATACCTTGTCCCAACGCTTCAAACCATGAACTATTGCGATAGTTTTTTGTATACAGGAATGCGGAATCAATCGGTTCCCCATGACGATCACGGCTATTGACCGCGATGACATTTCCTTGCAAATCAACCAAAATAGACAATGAATATATTTTATAATTCGCGGTATACACATTCATGGTCCGAGCGATTGCGTTATTCGCCTCATTTGTCTGATACCAAGACTCTCGTTCCTGGACCACATGGTTCAGCGTAAATGCCTGGACATCACTATATCGTTCAAAAAGACTCCGATCGATTTTATCACCTAACCCAAGCGCCATACTGGCCAAACGTTTGCCCACGACATCCTCAATTTGATGGCTCGCAAATATGCCGATCGTGGCCACGACAATCATGGGAATCATGGCAAAAACAATGAGGAGAACCACCAATTTGGAGGTTAACGTCCACGTTGAAATGCGATACATTGAAACCTTCATCGTTTCCCCTTAATCGTCACAACGTCGCGGGCTTACCCACCCGACGTTGCAACATGTTGAATCAATTTTTCCCGTAACACATTTGGATCAAATTTTGTCACGAAATCTGTCACCCCAACAGATTTGCCCTTATCAAGATTACAACTACCCGACAACGAAGAATGCATTAAAATAGGCAATCCAGCAAAACGAGGGTCTTGACGAATGTGCTTAGTCAGAGAAAATCCATCCATTTCCGGCATTTCAATGTCTGTCAATAATGCATCAATATACGTGGCCAATGACTGTCCTGTTGCCTCCGCATCTTGAGCGAATGCTCGTAATCGATTCAAGGCTTCTTTTCCCGTACAGGTTTCCTCCCATACCACCCCTAAGCGCTCTAACGTCTTGGCAATTTGTTTCCGTGCCACCAAGGAGTCATCGGCGATAAGAAGACGCTTACCCGTCAATCCAGGAAACACTTCGACTCTTCCATACATGTCATCATATAATGTCGGATGCAATTCAATGAGAATCTTTTCGACATCAAGAATCAAGACCATGCGACCATCGTCTAACTTGGTCACTGCTGTGACAGAGCCTTGACGACTGGAATGCAGCATGGGCGGCGGAGTATGAATACGTTCCCAAGACATTCGAATAATCCGATCAACGCCCGACACGAGAAATCCCTGCTTCTGATCGTTATATTCCGTAATAATCAGTTTGGCGCCTTCGTGGTCCAACGTACCTAACCCAATCGCTTGCTTGAGATCGACCATCGCAATATTTTCACCACGAAGATTCACAATGCCTAAGATTCGGGAATCAGAATTTGGAATTTTCGTCATCGGTTGAATCTTCATGACCTCACGAATTTTAAAGACGTTAATCCCATAAATTTCATCGGTTCCAAGATGAAACATCAACAGTTCCATCTTATTGGCTCCAGCCAATCTCGTCCGTTGATCAATTTCCGCCATCCATTTCGACATGCGTGTACTCCCTATGAAAATCGTCAGGCGTCAAATGTGAGACGTACCACGAGCCGGCTTAAGATATCTTTTGATCTTCCTACAGCCTTCCCGTTCATATTACTGCCGTAGGTATCATCAATCGCTTATCCCATCATTGCCAACGCGGCACCACGTATTTCTTCGACGAGATCGGCCATATCCAGAATCAAGACCACCTTGCCATCCCCAGTGATCGTTGCACCCGCCACACCCTTCACTTCAGACAAAAACTCGCCTAACGATTTAATGACCACTTCTTCTTGCGCTCGCAACCGATCGACCACGACACCAAAATATCGTTCTCCGATGGCAATCACCACGACATAACATTCTTCAGGTGAAGACGAACAAGGAATTTGAAACTTCTCTGAAAGATGAATAAGTGGAAGAATACGCTCTCGAAGATTTAATACTGCTTGCCCATTGATCGTTTTAATCTCTTCTTTCGTCACCTTGACGGCTTCAATGACGGAGGCCAATGGAATCGCGAATGTACAACACTCCACTTCAACCATCAGGGCTTGAATAATGGCAACCGTTAATGGAAGTTTAATCGTCACGCGACTACCATGCCCCGGCTCTGAATCTAATTCAATGCTGCCGTTCATCCGACTAATATTGGTACGAACCACATCCATGCCTACGCCACGACCAGATAAATCACTGACTTGATCTGCCGTGCTGAATCCCGGGAGAAAAATAAGATTCATCATTTCTCGAGGTCCCATTGATGTCAGATCGGCTTCACTCACAAGGCCGCGTTCAAGGGCCTTGGCCTTAATTTTTTCGACTTGAAGCCCTCGACCATCATCTTCAATTCGTATTACAATACTATTGCCTTCTTGTGAAGCCGCAAGTCGGACATATCCTTCGGATGTTTTTCCGGCATCACGCCGGTCCAATGCGGTTTCTAATCCGTGATCCATTGAATTTCGAACTAAATGGACTAAAGGATCACCAAGTTCATCGGCAACCGACTTATCAACTTCAGTATCTTCACCCAACAATTCCAGACGAACCTGCTTGCCCAGTTTATTCGAAACGTCACGGACAAGACGTGGAAACTTTGCAAACACTTTACGAATTGGCACCATACGTGTCTTCATGACGGCCAGCTGCAGATCGGATGTCACAAGATTCAATTGAGCTAATGTTAACCCTAACTCACGAACATGGGGTTCATTTTCAAACTGCTCCTCAAGACCAAAGCCTAACTTCATTAATCGATTACGACCTAAGACAAGCTCTCCAACCAGATTCATCACGTGATCAAGACGTCGCGTTTCAACACGCACAGTCTGATCTTCTTCTTTTCCTGTATTCGTTTTCCCCTGAGCAGGCTTCGCCGCCTGAATAGAACGACTGGTCACATCCTTAATCTTATTCAACATGACTGACAAATCAGCTTCTGGTTCAGGCTCTCGTGATGCTGTATTAGAACTCACCCCCGACGCGTTACTAGACTCTTCAATATTCACACATGTGGAGGATTCAATGGGACAAGTCTCATCAGAAGATTCACTGACATTTTCCACTTTCACTTCAGATGAAGAATCGTCAGCAAGCGGCGAAGCGGGTCTGGCACTCGACAAACTCGCTTCGTCTGTCACGGCAGCATTGAAACGCTCGGCACCAAGAACCGGAGAGCTTTCAATCGTCAGAGTTAACTTATTCACGATCATACTGGTATCAACATGCGTATCTTCTCCGGTATCTCGAATATCTTCTTGTAGCAGTTTCACAACATCAACGGCCTCGAGAATGATATCGATAATGAAAGGAGATACATCGATTTCGCCTTGACGCAATTTATTCAAAAGACTCTCACCCTGATGAGCCACTTCAACTAAATTGCTAAATCCAAGAAATCCTGCAGACCCTTTCATGCTATGCATGGCACGAAATATTTCATTCAACAAGTCGGCATTGCTTGGATCGGCCTCCAGCTTCACGAAATGCTGATCAAGAGCTTCCAACATTTCGGAACCTTCGGCCAGAAAATCATTCAAAATTTCTTTCATCTCATCATTCATCAAAAACTCCGTATTGTCAGTGAAGAGTAAGGCGTCACAACATACTATGAGAAGATGTTTTCATAAAAACCGTCGATCCTTACTATCCACATTTCCCGCTCTTCAGTTAAATCCGAATTCTGAAAGAATGTCATCCACAAAGTCTTGCTTGAGTGCCGTATTTTTCGAAGCCTCAAGTTGATGCAACATGTCGTACCCTCGTCCTTCTTTTTTGGTTTGACCCTTCTTGTGTTGTAGGCCAAACACCACGACAAGTTTTAATAACTTGTGTTGAACTTCATCGAGTACCGTCACAAGCTTTGCCACCCGTTGAGCGACGATGTCTTGAAAACCAAGAGCAACGGTAATATTGGTAATACGGACTTCATCTGCGTCCAATAGCGTAGACATCATTTTAAGCTTCTTGGTCATTTCGTCCGGCGTAGCTCCTTCCATATTCTGCACCATCGCCTTCAACCGCTCCCGATTTTCCGTCATCTCTTCAGTAATCGTCATGACTTTGTGCGTGCCTTCTTCTGTAATCTTCGCCAACTCTCCTAAGTGAGCCGTCGCATCCGGCAACTGATCAGATGTTGAAGCCACAGGAACTTCCATCTCCCCAATTGTACGGGTCATCATTTCCACATATTTTGTCAACTCTCCCAATTCATCATAAATAGACTGGTCGGGTTCTTCCGTTGTCGGCTCATTTGTGTCTTCAAAGCCTCGATCTACTAACATAGTGATCTCCTTTATTGGCTACGACCTATACCGGCATCACGACCAGGGGAATCAGCATTAGGACTTTTTCGCAAAAATCTTTTCCAATTTTTCTTGAAGGGCTTCAGCCGTAAACGGCTTCACGACATAGTTACTGACACCGGCTTGCACCGCTTCAATAATATTTTCTTTTTGCGCTTCAGCCGTCACCATCAGGAAGGGAAGCGACTTCAGATTGGCATCACCTCGCACATTACGCAATAGCTCAATGCCAGGCATCACCGGCATATTCCAATCAGATACGACAAGGCCAAATCCTCCAGCCTTGAGTTTCGTGAGTGCATCCTGGCCGTTCTCCGCTTCAGCAATATCTGAGTAGCCAATTTGCTTCAACACATTTTTTACAATACGACGCATCGTTGACATATCATCGACAACTAACACCTTCATACTCGTGTCTAGCATGATCACATCCCTCCTTCTTTAACTCGTGATATCTTGAACAGACTGAAAACACAGGTGAGCACGGACGCTATTATTCCCGTTCAGTCTGACACTTTTCATTCTTTCATCTCATGCAGTATTTTCTTTATGGACATTCGCACACGGAGAAGACTTCTCAAGTCATGACATACATATTTCCTTCCCACAACTCCACCCTGCCAGACCCCATGTCATCCAGGCTCCCTTCCAATACCGGTCAACTTCCTAGTAACGAGAATCGCCAAAAAAATGAAACGTAAAAATACTTTTCGCTTTCGTAAAGATAGTGAACCTTATGTTGAGGATCGGTAAATATATCGCTTTTCTTAAGCAACAGTTTGAGAATAGTTCGAACACTGGATCTTCACATAAAGCAATATTGACAATGCTTTCCCAAAGGTCACCCATCCATGTCAGAAGAACCACGGGAGCACCTCCAGAGAGATGAGAAAGGCTTTTCCATCACAAGATCTCCACCTGTCTGGATATTGTTCAAATGAATAGCCATCATTCCAGTCAGGTGATTCAATTCTGCCTCGTGAACTTGGGGAAAGGCATCACGGGTCAATCAGAAATCAAACTTGTAGACGGCACACAGATTTCATTTTGTTCTAATGAGGATCACATCGGAATACACTGGAGGGTATTCAGCGAGGGCTTGATAAGCCCTCGCTCGAATCAGGTTATGAAGACAGGATGGAAAGACGAAACAGATAGATCATCAGCCATGTCACGATCAACTAGAACTCAAAAAGTCCGCAATCCACGTTCCACGCTGTTTAGTTCAAGCTAAATCGATCATGTGAACCATTCTGATGCACGGCACCAACAGCCTCTTCAATTCCAGCATTTTGAACCCACGCTTCAATTTCTTCTTTGACAAAACGCCAGTGTTTGCCAACTTTATGACCAGGCAGCCGTCGTTCACGCGCCAGTTTGTAGATCGTTGACTTCGGAACTTTTAAAAATGTAGAAACTTCGTGTAACGTGAGCAAATCATTCATGAGGATACCTCGTTGCATATGGTTGCTAATGCTTTTCGTATCGGAGCGAATGTTCATAAACTTGAGAACTTTTAGAAGAAACTACACCACAATTGTTTGAATTTATTGTCGAACACTTGTGTGAGACATGCTAAAGGTGACCTCATTGCCCTTTCCATGGTACATCACACTCGGAACAAGGGTTTGAACCAAGAAAATGCCACGTCCTGACCTTGCGGTTTGAGGCAATGTTTGAACATCTCGGCCTAATAACTTTTCCCACTCGAATCCGTCACCGTCATCAACGATTCGAATGTCAACTTTTCCCAAGTTCACATCATGTGTGTATGAGAGTCGAACTCGTCGTTTTTTATATTTAGAATCCTCTCGGCGCACTTGCAATAATTGTTCATAATTATCGTCCATTAGCGCACGCATTTTCTCTTCAGGGGTAATATGTAAATTCCCATGCTCAATGGCATTCATCAGTAATTCGTGTAACGCCACTCGAACACTGAGCAATTGTTGCCCAGAAAGAGATCCAACCATGGATCTGATGACGAGATTCACGACGCTTCCGAGCATCTCGGGAAGATTATTAATCACGAGATGACTCGTGATATCATCTATAATGGCCTGCACATACTCATCAGCCCACCGGGCCCGCAAGAGTGAACAGGCTCGATCAACAGCATTCCGAAGCTCGCTGAGTTGAAAAGGCTTCACCAGATAGTCTGACGCGCCAGCCTTTAATGCGGCCACAGCAGCCTGTTCACTGCCAAATCCTGTGACAACAATCACGGGGCACGAAGGTTGGGAGGCTTTAATTTGAGTTGTCAGCGTGAGACCATCTCGCTGGGGCATTCGCACGTCAGTCACGACAACATCGGGACGTTCTTTTTCAAACTTCTCCCACGCATCATCGCCATTTCTCGCAGTGATGACGGAAAAGTCCAAGAAACGAATCGCTTCGGCCATGGCATCAAGAATCGATTCTTCATCATCAACGATGAGAATTCGTTCCCGGCCGTACGGTATAGTCATTCACGCTCCATTACAGTCATCTACCATTACGGAGAAACCACAGAAGAACTACTGACACGATCCGCGATACTCTCTTAAGACACGAGGGTTCGTAGTGCAGGAAGCAAACGATTAAATTGTTGCGCGAGGTCTGCGTACGCGCGGTCTAAAGCTTGACTATCGCGAGAACGAGCAACCTTTTCCAAGCGTGCAGATGCATTGGCCGCATCAAGAGCATGCAATGCTCCTAATGAACCTTTGAGTTGATGGACATGATTCCAGAGCACATCATACGCTTGTGCATCACAGGCAGCGTGAATCAATCGCATAACCTTAGGGCCCGAATCAAGAAAAATTATCACCAGGCTCTTCAGCAGCGCCCAATCACCATCTAACCCCTCGAGGGCTTTTTTCACATCATAGACGACAGAAGTATCTTCATGAATCATCGGGACTTGAGAGTCCATTGACGGTATGCCCGTTGTCGTCTGAGTCACATCCAGCGTAGCCACAGAACCTTCCATCACCTCAGAACCCATCGACACCGATGCCTGAAACTTCGGCCTCCATTTACGAAGCATGGCCATGAGCTGATGAGCACGAATGGGTTTCGCCATATAATCGTCCATTCCTGCATGCAAACATTGCTCTTGATCGCCTTTCATAGCGTTGGCCGTCATACCGATGATCGGCACGTGAGAGGTGTCTCGTTGCTCGTCGCTCGTCGCTTGTTCTTTGTCTAGCGCTTCACGCGCGCGAATCGCACGCGTCGCTTCCAATCCATCCATTTCAGGCATTTGCCAATCCATGAAGACGACATCATAGCCTCCACCCGCACTCGCTTCTAGAGCTTCACGACCATTTCCGACCAATGTGACATGACACCCGATTTTCTTCAGTGCCCAAGATACGACTTTTTGATTCACTAAATTATCTTCTGCGACTAATACCGATAGGCCCGAAAATATAGGTAATATTTCAGACGTGTCATTCGAAAGATCATGAAGCGCTGGAGAATGCTCTCTCGTCTTCTCCAGGCATTGGATTAATTGAGCACGATGCACCGGCTTAGTCAATATGGAATCACCCACCACATCAGTGCCGGTTCGATCAGACATCGGCAGCCCTCGCGACACAAGACGGACAAATTGAACAGACTGGAGAAGTGGGTCCGACTTCACCGCATTGATAAACCTTTCTCGATACGAATCAGAAAGGAGGGAATCAATCAACACTGTGGTATACGGCTGCGAGTCCTTTGTACCCGCACGTAACCATGAACGAGCTTGCGTGCAATCTACCGTGCTCGCCCACCTCACCTCTAACTCCAGAAACATACCTTGAAGCATTTTCAAAGTGGCAGAAGGACAACCAACGCATAAGACACGAGACTTTTTGAGCAGAAAAGAATGCACAACCTTGGGTGAAGCACCCTCAGCATCCACTTTAAAAGGGATCTGACACCAGAATATCGAGCCTCCCCCTTCAGCGGTGTCGACACCAATGACACCTTGCATCAACTCAACAAGCTGACGGGAGATAGCCAATCCCAGACCAGTTCCGCCGTATTTTCTCGTCGTGGAGACATCGGCCTGAGAGAACGCTTGAAACAATTGCGGATGTGCCTTTTCAGATATGCCAATTCCCGTGTCACTGACTGAAAACCGTAAAGACAAACAAGGTGAAGCAGAAAGAATATTCACAGGAGTCAGCAATGAAGGTTGGTCTACCGTATTAGGAGATTTCTCGGCTGACACCTCACTCGCTGTCGCGACATTCTCATGACTTGTCCGTTCCACTCCGACCAGAACCTCTCCATGATCGGTGAATTTTATCGCATTCCCAATAAAGTTTGTGAGAATTTGGCGAAGACGATTCGGATCGCCAATGAGTATTTCAGGCACATCAGGATGAACGACACAAGCCAAATCTAGATTTTTTTTGTGGGCTCGTTGAGCAAATACATCCAGGACTTCGTCAAGAAGCCGCCGAACGTCGAAACGGACAATTTCTAAATGAAGCTTCCCAGCTTCAATTTTGGAAAAATCGAGAATATCATTAATAATGGTCAGAAGGGTTTCACTTGATGATCGAATCAATGACACCGATTCAACTTGCTCCGCTGTTAAGGATGAATGTAACAACATTTCCGTCATGCCGATGACCCCATTCAGTGGAGTTCGAATTTCATGACTCATCGTCGCCAAAAACGAAGCTTTGGCTTTTGTCGCGGCTTCCGCCTCCACCAAGGCTTCATCAAGTTCTCGATTTTTCGATTCAAGCATCGTTGCAAATGCTGACAACTCATCAGCGGCTAACTTTCGTTCCGAGATATCCAGACCAAACCCACGAACTAATCCTAGCGCTGGATGCGGGCTAAACACCCATGCATACCGATGCTGCCCTACATCAACTTCGATATCTCGGCGTATCGTATTTGTATTCAAACAGTCCTGTATCAAATTAAGAAAATGCACAGGAAATGCAGCAGAGTATTCTGAATCGTCATCATCCACCTCATACATTAATTGAATCATAGCCGCATTGGCATACAACAGATTACCTGTCCCATCAACTTCGATGATCGGAAATGGACTTTCTTCAGGAATCGAAGCTAGCTTATGCGAATCTTCTCGTAATTGCACTTCCATACTGAGGTCACGAAATGTCATCATCACCCCTGTCCCACCAACATCATCCAATACGAGACTCGACAGTTCAACCCAACACCATTCGCCATAACGAGTGCGCAATCGTGTTCGAGGCGACCACACGATTGAATGGATTTGTTCACATCTGCTAACAGGGCAAGAGCCCACATCCTGCTCCGATTCATGGACAAGGCATTCAAAAACTTCATGAGCGTTCCTACCACGAATTGCTGCCTCACTCCATCCCAACATACGGCACCCAGCATCATTCAACATCTCGATCTGACCAGATTCATTGATCACACAAACTCCCACCGTAAGTGCTTTCAATAAGGCATGATTCATCGAAACTTGTCGACGATATTCATATTCAAATTGCTGATTGTCGGACGAAGTAGGGTTATTCATCTTGTAGAACTTTTATGTAATCGTGGAAAAGTACTTCCTAATATCAATCTTTTCACTCATAGGATTAAGAATATCAAGAATCACCCGTTCTCGTGCGGATGGATGAGCTAAGGCTAGATCTTCGATGAAAGGGGGATCGTAGAAATTTCCTTGTTGATCCTTAATGATATTCACTATTGGCTTTAACCGTTCGAGAGAATTTGATTTAACAACCACAGCCCGTTCACCTGTTGACAGACTGACAAGACTTCCGAGTGGATAGACGCCAAAACAACGAATAAGGGCTTCAACAGACTCTGTGCGCAATTTTCCACCTTTGGCAGCCATGTACAGCTTTCGAATAGCTAACACGGTTGGAAGATCTGGTGGAGGACCCCAGTGACTCACAAGAGCATCCAATTGATCGATAAATCCAATAATATCACTAAGAATTAACAGCTCATCAGCTGTTCTGTGGTAGGGATAACCAGACCCGTCTTGCCGTTCATGATGTTCTGCCACCACTCGTTGCACGTCAGATGAAATCGATGGACATTGCTCTAGGATGGCCAGACCGCGTTCGACATGACGTTCAAAAATCACTTGTTCATGTCCTGCTAACTCATGTTTTCGTCTTAGCAAGTTACGCGGGATTCGGATATGCCCAATATCATGAAGCAATCCGCCGAGAGCCAGAACTTCCAAGGCCTTTTCATTCAATCCAAGTTGAATACCAACCATGAGTGAAAGTATCGCCACATCAACAACATGACCGTATAAAGTCTTGTCGAATTGTTGGAGATTTTGCATCAAATACACTTCAGACATTGCTTGTTCCTGAGCGAATACCTGTTCTAAGAGTGCCTGCATTGTCTGTTGAAGTTTGGGATGATCAATGCTTGCTCCAGTTTTCACGCCTTCAAACACACTTTCCATAGCGATCATGGCATCGTGTTTGACTTTCAGCGAGGCTTCTTGCGGAGAAAGTGGCGAAGAAGAGGGCATATCTCCTTCCAGAGACCTTTCTTTACGTGAAACACCATCAACCTCTGGTGGTTGAGCCGCAGCATGAGACTCATCAGATTGCCCTCCATGCTCTTCACTCACATCCAATCCTCGGGAAGGATCAATCATGACTTCCCTGACATCAGACTTGAGAAGAAGATCAACTTCTTTTTGTGTCTTGAGCAGACGGTTATGTCGGAAAAATGGAGATTTCCACCAAGACTGATAGACGCCAACTAAAAACATTCCAGACTTAAGCTGGCTCGTGGCTATCCGTTTCGTCGTGGAGGCAGTAGGAGGGCGGACAGGAGGAGATGAGGCCTTCGTCATAAAATCTTAGACGTATTAAACCCACGATCAGTAAGTAGTTCGTATGAATCATACTGTCAGAAAACGGCAGCAACGACCTTACGAGCTGACCGGCGCAGGACTCGAAGATACACGCTTAGCGTCTAGGAGTGTAGGAAATATTTGAACCATTTTGGGGACATTCGCAAGATCTAACACTTGCCGAACATATGGTTGCGGATTCACTAGACTTAACTGTGCATGTTTGACTTTCAAATTTTGATGCGCGATAACCAATAATCCTAAGGCCGAACTATCAACAAATGAGACATGTTCCATATTAATAATAATATGTGAACACCCTTCTTTTTGGAGTCGTTCGACCGCATCCTTAAAGACCTTTCTTGCGCCAAAGTCGAACCGACCTTCTAATTCAAGAACCACAACTGAATCCTCTTGCTGTTCAGTAATTTGCATCTTACCCTCCTCTACACTATAGAACATCTCAAAAGTATCAAACACGAAAACGTGGATTTCTAAAACCTCGATATCGTCACTACAACACACACGGTCAAAACCTATTCTTGTTATCGGACAACAAACACAAAAGTTTAGTAAAAGGTCTATGGGATGGAAGAAAACGCACGTATTTCTACGAACAAAGAACAAGGTCTTTTCAGAACTTAATCTTTTGGCTTAAGACCAATATGTTCATGAATTTCCTGTTCCACGTGTGGAACCTGGTCATGGCTATTGAACATGACGAGGTTACGAAGATGAGCTAAACTTTCTTCTCCAAGAATATGCGTAAACCGAATCGCAATCCCTGAGTCATCCACGCGTGCGACGATACCTGTCGCGTGAATACAGAGATCTCCAATCCCTCCATCCAGTATCAACGCGACCTGACAGTCTGAATTCATTGGAAGTTGCTCGGTGCACTCGAGATAAAGTCCATTGAGACTAATGTCACTCAGACAACCTTTAATACGCTTGGGGCCACCCGATTGCAACTCCGCTTCCAGATTCACATCTACTCGAGTAAATTCTCGACGACAAGGCATATCACTCATTTCACACACACTCCTTCTTTTGGAAAATCTTGCGTAACGGTTGTTGTCACACCGTTACGCACATCAGTTGTCTTTGGTAGGTGAATCGTCATGCACTCGCCCGTGTAAGCCCAATGCCCGAATGCTTCTTCACAACAAATGAATGTCATCTGCATCCTTCTACACCGAACGAAGCCGATAACACGAAGTCCCACAGATCGATACTCGTTCAAACGCGTGGTCAAGATTGAGAGTGGTTTCTGATCCACCTAGAAATAAGTACCCATCAGGGCTCAGATGATCTCGAATTTTGGCTAAGATCTTCTTTTTGGTTTCGACATCAAAATAAATAAGCACATTCCGTAAAAACACAATATCGAGTTTCGGAAATGGCAACCACGTTCCCACCAAATTCATGGTCTTAAACTCAATCATCTTTCGAAGCTCTTCCTTCACATACCAACTCAGACCTTCTTGCGAGAAATATTTCAGTAACATCTTTGCAGGAAGGCCACGATTGACTTCCATCTGGTTGTATTTCCCTTCCTGGCAACGAAGGAGCATTGCCGTGGAAATATCAGTCGCAAAGAATTTAATCTTCCACACATCACTCTCCGGAAGTGCTTCCCGGATCACTAACGCCATGGTATAGGGTTCCTGCCCACTGGAGCTTGCCCCACACCAGATATTCAAACATTTGCTCTCTTCACGTTTTTTTATTAATTCCGGAAGCACCCCATCTCGTAACGCTTCAAAAGGTGTGAGATCACGAAAAAAACTTGTTTCGTTCGTGGTCATGGCTTCAATCACACGCCGGTGAAGTTTCCCATACGAAGTGTGGCGTAACTGACGGACAAGATCAGAGATCGACGCGAGTCCTTCCTCTTTAACAAGAGGTTGAAGTCGGGCTCGAACTAAATATTCTTTTTTGGGCTCAAGCACAATGGCCGAATGCTCTCGCACAAGCTCACGAACAAATTGCAGCTCAGTTTCGGAAAGGGATTGGGACATATAGATACTAGAATCCTAAGATAACGCTATTTCATGAAGTTGTCAGGTGACTTTGCACCGTGGACTCGGAACGTTCCATCTGAACCCGTCGTTGGATCTCACTCGCCATTTCTGAAAGTGGGAGAACGTTGTCAGCCAGACCGGCATGAACCACAGCACCAGGCATCCCCCACACCACACTACTCAATTCATCTTGAGCAAGGATTTGACCACCTTTTACTCGAATCATTTTACAGCCACGAAGACCATCTCTTCCCATTCCAGTGAGAATAAGCGCCAAAGCACTCTGGCCAAAGACTCGAGCCACTGAACGAAATAAGACATCCACAGACGGACGACAAGAATTCTCCTGTTGTCCTTGATTGATCGCCAGTTCAACTCGACAACCTTTTCGCACCACAGTCATGTGGTAGTTTCCAGGCGCTATCCAGGCATGCCCCGGAAGTAAAGACTTCCCAGCGATACCTTCGTGAACAGGCATGGCACATTTTAACGACAATCGTTCGCTTAAACTTTTGGTAAAAATTGGTGGCATATGTTGAACGATGACAATGGGAACAGGAAAATCCTTTTGAAGCCGCGAAAGCACTTCTGCCAAGGCATTTGGACCTCCAGTTGAGACACCAATGGCTAACACGTCCACACGTGTCTGTCGCGTCGCCTTCTCAACTGAAATGGTTGATGGGACGATGAACTCTTGGGATAAGCTAGGCACAGACGGTGCTGAATGACGAGATTTGGAACAGAGAGATTTAATTTTAGGGATCAGTTCTTCTCGTACTCGTTCCCTCGCGATTGCCACACGCTGGCTATTTATCGGAATCGCGACATAATCATTGGCTCCGCACGATAACGCTTCAAGCGTATCACGTGCGGCACGCTGACTTAACGTACTGAACATAATAATGGGAAGATGTGGGTAACGATTTCGGATTTTTCCTATCACCGCGATTCCATCCACGGCGGACATGTTAATATCCATACTCACCACATCTGGGGTCACATGCTCAATTAGTGACAACGCAATATTTCCATTCGCAACATTTCCGACAATTTCTAATTCTTCGTCTTGCTTGATTTCATCAGATATGATGCGACGCATAAACACTGCACCATTAACAATTAAGACACGAATTTTAGACATGTCCGTACATTTGTCTGCTTCTCTACATTCCATAATGTATCAAGCGCAAGGTGAAGTTCCCGTATGTGATTAGTGATCTCCAGACCAATTACTTGATGCCAAGTAACTTCAGCTTTTCCTCTATGACATCTTTCGTAAACGGTTTCATGACATACTCATTCGCACCAGCCACCAAAGCTTTTTCTATTTGAGAGGCCTCAGCTTCTGTTGTCACCATCATCACCGGAGTGTTTCGATAAGGACCTTCAGATCGTATAGCTCGAACAAAATCCAATCCGTTCATTTCAGGCATATTCCAATCAACTAACACAACATCGGGTTGCTCCATCATTTTCAACTTTTCGATGCCCTCCTTCCCGCTCTCTGCTTCTTCAATCTTTCCTCCAATCGACTCAAGAATTTGCTTCAGAATAATTCTCATGGCCTTTGAATCATCAATGACTAACGCCTTCATACAGACCTCCCTCAACGAATTTGCTCATTTGGGCAATTCCACTTATTCATTGACACATATATTGCGCAATCCATGCTACGTTAACTTACCTACGACCAATTGAAGATTCGCTGCCATTTGTGCCAACTCTTCGGCAGCCGCTTTTGTTTGTTGTGTACCTTTATTCGTACTGGTCGCGGCCTGGGCCACTTGAGCAATATTACTTGCGATCGCGGCTCCACCTTTTGAGGCTTCGAACACATGGCGACTCATTTCGTTGGTCGTCACGGTTTGCTGCTCAACTGCACTGGCAACGGTGTTTTGAAAATCATGAACTTGCTGAATAATTTCACTAATTTGACCAATGGCTTCCACCGCGTCCTTGGTGTTTGTTTGTATCATGTCAATTATATGACTGACATGTTCCGTTGCCTGTTTTGTTTCTTTTGAAAGTTCCTTGACTTCGTTGGCCACAACAGCAAAGCCTTTCCCTGCCTCACCGGCTCGTGCGGCTTCAATCGTGGCATTCAAGGCTAAGAGATTCGTCTGCTCTGCAATCGAAGTAATCACTTTCATAATACTTCCAATTTCTGCACTACTTTGACCAAGCTTCGCGACCGTCGCATTGGTCGTTTCCGCAGCCCTCACGGCCTCTGCCGCTACGCGTGCAGAGTTGTTCGTATTATTCGAAATCTCCTGAATACTCGCACTCATTTCTTCCGAACCGATCGCCACAGATTGAATGTTTTTACTCACTTCTTCTGCGGCACTTGATACAATATGAGCCTGACTCGAAGTTTCTTCGGCTTTGCCTCCTATTTGACTGCTCACCGCATTCAATTCTTCTGCGGCACTGGCTAAGGTCATCGCAATAGAAGCGATTTCCGCGACCCCTTCCTTCAACTTTTCCGCTTGCTCCTTCTCATACGCTGCCGTGTCTTTGATCTGACGTTCAACAGCCAACTTTTGAGTAATGATGCTCCAGGACACCATCGCCCCAAGATATTGTTGAAAATTGTCATAAATTGGACTCATCAGAATTTCTAAAATTTCAGGACCGATTTGGATCTGAGTGGGACTTGGAGATTTTTTTTGAATATCCAAAAGCCATTGTTGATAATCAGAGTCTTGATGAAACGTCTCAATGGATTGACCAATCATCTGGTCAGCTGTGAATGCAAAATACGATTCAATCCTTTTCAAGGTATTGTTCGAAGCTGGATTCATATATTGAATCGTCCATTCTCGATTGACGTACATAATATTGATAGGCGCTTGCTCCACAATTGAGTTCATACGAGACATTTCTCTTGTACTATGCTGAATCTGTTCGGCCATATGATTAAATGTCTTTCCCAGATCTCCCACTTCGTCTAAAGACCGATTGTGTACGCGAACGCTATAGTCTCCTGTCGTCATTTTTTTTGCGACATATTGAATGTGTTTGACTCGTTCGGTCCCCTTATAACCAATCCACCACGCTAGCGGCAGCATGAGGAACAAACACACGGCTCCCGTTATCATGATCGAAGTTTTGAGTTGTGTCGATGTGATTGCGGCCTGCTCTTTTGAAGTCCGGACCAGGACAGCCCAATTCATTCCCGGATACCCCAAAGCTCCCTGCAAATGAGTATACCCCGCAGCTTGAACTATTTGTTTACGTGCATGTAAAGCGTTTTCGTAACCAGAATGCCCGGCCACGGCCTTCTGTGCAACGTTGACTCCAGATTGCGCTAAATTTAATTTGAGAATCACGTTTTTCAAATCATGAACGATCTCTTCGGTTCCATGTCCGACCGGATCATAATCCACAAGAACTCGACCTTGACCGTCTAAGACCGTCAATTCCGCACTCGAAAATCCTTCATGTTTCAATTCCTGATACGCATCTTGAATAATCTGTTCGACGAGTGCAAACTTGGTCCGATTACTCCAATACGCAATAACATTTCCCTCTTGGTCAAACACTGGTGCGGAAAACCCGATCGTCAATCCATCGTCGCCGGCATAGACATCTTTCACGTCTGTATCGATATGCACATCTTCAATATACGTCCCTGTTAACCGATCATTCCCAGGTGCGGTAAATGCCATCTTTTCGGTATAGTCTTTCCTTGACATAGCTTGAAACCAAGGAGTCGCTCGATAATTCTTTTTGAGAAGGTGCGCAGTGGGAATTGGGTATCCTCCAGCATCTTTCGAATTCACAGCAATGGGGTACCCCGCTGTATCAACCATGATCGTGAGATAATAGACGCCATAAGTGGCCACATAGTGATTCATGGCTTTCGTCACATCCTGTGCGATGGCTGGACTTCCCCAATGCATGTGTGATTGCGCCAATTCATTGAGTGCAAAGGCTTGAACATCGTTATATCGTTCGAAGAGATTACGATCAATTTTGTCAGCAATCGTTTTGGCGACAACCTGAAACTTTTTCCCGACCTCCTCTTCCATATCATGAGCCGCCTCAAATCCAATCCATCCGATGGCCGTCATTGGGACAATTCCGAATATGACACACAGACCAATGAGTTTTGCTGTAATACCAAAATGGCGTGCAGATTTCTCAACTCGACTCATCTTTTCTTCTCCTATTCAAATACCATGTCATCACAGCACGTGATCACATTTGATGACTCTCCGGCTTCATATGGACACTGTATTGTGCACTTTAAATTTTCGACTGAGAACTCACGGAATTTCACGCTAACATTTTTTGGTTATGAGAAAGGTTAATGATTTTTTCTAAGTCCAAAATTTGCAACATGTGATTATCGAATCGATACACTCCAGAGATGAATCTTCGAACCTTCTTATCAATGGTTGAAGGTGGAGGTTCAATCGCTTCATCAGGAACTTTTACGACTTCACCGATTTCCTCGACAAGGAGACTGATGAACTCACGATCGATTCGAATAACGACATTCATGGGAGAGCGATCTAAAGAAGAATCGTTCAACTCGAATCGACGCCGAAGGTCAAGAACTGTGACCACCTGTCCTCGGAGATTCATGAGTCCACAAATCACATCTGAAGCCAATGGAACATTGGTCATCACTTGATCACGAATGACTTCCTGAACGTCACGGACATCAACACCAAAAGACCAATCATTGACTTTGAATGTACAAAACTGTTGTGTCTCTGGCTTCATTCACGACTCCTGACATTCAGAAACCAAGGGCATACTGGTTTTATCTATTCTGGTATTCATGACAAAATCGACATCCAACAGATCGATGACGTTTCCCTGAATTATCGCTGAGCTCAAAATTCCAGGACGCGATGATGATGTTTGAACATCGATTGGGATCTGAACAATGTCACTAATGTGATCGACAATAACTCCCACAGGCTTTCCCTCTTTTTCCATGAAAACAATCTGGTAGACCTCACGTTCATCTGATAATGATTTTCTGTTCATATACAAAATTGAAGATATTCGAACAACCGGAACCATCTGATGTTGGTACTGCACGACTTCTTGCGCTTCAACCATTTCCAAGAGGTGTTTCTTGACTTCTGCTATTCGCATGGCTCTGTCTACAGGTATGGCCACACAACCATCCATACCAACGTTTGTTAAGATATATGACTGTAACTTCTCTGTCGTGGCCTGTTTCTGATCATGCTCTGACGGTACAATAGGGAACTCCTCATTCTGACCGAAAACAAGGTTCGCACCACGAGTCAGTCCCATGACATCTAATATCAGGGCGACACGCCCGTCACCCATGATGGTCATCCCCGCGTAGACATCTAAACCTTTCAGAGGTTTCCCAAGTGGTTTGACAACAATCTCTTCAATATCATCAACGGTATCCACGACCACACCCAAACGATGCCGACCAGCCTGAAGCACCACAATATTAGCTACGTCTGAATAATGCGGCTCTGGTATTCTCTCTGTAGTTGAAGAGTCTAAATTCAATACTGTACGTAAATAAATGAGAGGCAAGAGTTGTCCGCGCCAGCGATACCCCCATGCCCCATGCAGGCATTCAATCGAATGAGCATCAAGTTCAGTATCAACGCGAATATATTCAAGAAGATGAACCTGAGGTATCGCAAAACGTTCCTGAACAACCTGCACCATCAATGCAGGAATAATTGTCAGAGTTAACGGGACGCTGAGTTTAAATGTGGTACCCTGTTCACATTTAGTCGAAACATCTATGCTTCCCCCGACTTTTTTAAGATTGGTTTTCACCACATCCAAGCCGACCCCGCGTCCGGAGACATGTGTGGTTGTGGATAGCGTAGAAAACCCAGGAAAGAAAATGAGTTGCAAGAGATCTTTCTCACGCATCCGAGCGACCTGTGCTCGAGTGACCACACCACGTGCAATGGACATTTCCGCCACATGTTGAGTATGAATCCCACCACCATCGTCAGATATTTCAACATGGGCTTGCCCACTTTCATGATACGCCCGCAGAAACAACCGTCCCTCAGGAGGTTTTCCTTTTTCCTTTCGAACATTTGGAAGTTCAATGCCATGATCAACCGCATTCCTCACAAGATGTGTCAACGGACTTTGAATGGCTTCGAGTAAAGTTTTGTCAAATTCGGTCTCTTGCCCCTCCATTTCAATGAGAATCTCTTTTCCACAGGCAAGTGCTAAATCACGAACCACACGTGGGAACTTGCTCCAAATATTGCCAATTGGTTGCATTCGTGTCCTCATGAGACCTTCCTGCAACTTCGCTGTAACGATGTTCAAACGTTGTGCCGTCGCCATGAATGTCCGGTCTTGTTGTATACCAAAGTTTTGAAAAACTTGATTTCGAGTTACGACCAGCTCACCAACCGTGGCCATCAAACTATCCAATAAACCGACATCCACTCTGATTGTGGATTCCCGCGTTCGGTGACTGCGCGCCTCATCTGATACAGGCATTGTCTGTTCCGTCGTTTCGATTCTCATTGTTGGCTGTCGGCGAGAATTCTCACGATCTTCGGGCGGTGATATTGCAGGATCGGAAGCATGAGGGTCTATTTGAAATTCCAAAGAATATGATGACGGCAGACAACCAGGGACCGAGAACAAGTCACTCGCTGATAAATCAGAGTCATCTTTTTGAAGCGCGCTAAGTTGGGCCTTCAGTTCTTCGTAATTGTCTGTCCCGTCATGACGATACAGTGCAATACTTGAAAGCATCGTTCGAATCGCATCGACAAGTGAGAGGAGAGCACTCGCCCTGCCCACCGTCAGTGACAACTTCCCATCACGGATGAGGCTCAATAATGATTCGCCCACGTGTGTCAGGCGTTCTAATTTGGCATAACCCAGAAAGGAACAGGTTCCTTTGATCGTGTGAATCACACGAAATATACCGGCTAGCGTCTCCTGGCTAGGGGTTTTTTCTATACCAACAAGATCGCATTCAACCTGCGCAAGACTTTCATCACTTTCACTGAGAAATTCTAATACCGCTTCATCTAGCTCTGGATTAGACCGAACAGGTTCATTGACGAGAGAGACATCAGCGGAATCTACCAACACGGGGTCCTCTGACTGCATCGATCTTTCGCAGGTCTCCTCAATTGAATCGTCACTGACAACCTCAACACTCTCAGTCCCTTTTGATTGCAAGGCTTGCAATAAGTCCTTCAGTTCCGAGTAGTCGTTTTTTCCATCCACCCCATCCTGCTCGATTCGTTCCAGCATTTGTCGAATGGCACCGACCATCTCCATCAGAGCACTTGCCACCTTGGACGTCAGGGCACATTCACCATCACGCACAAGATTGACAAGCGTTTCTCCAGCATACGTCAAGCTTTCCAGCTTGGTGTATCCAAGAAATGTCGAGGCGCCATTGATGGTATGAATCGCGCGTAAAATACTTGAGAGGAGTCGTGTGTTAGGAGTCGCCTCGAGATGGACCAAGTCCTTTTCAAGGTGACTCAAAATGTCATCGCTTTCGATCAAGAATTCGACAACTGCGGTATCCATGCGATTCATCAAAGGTAATCTCTTTCAGACGTCATGCCAATTCACAGCCTATGCCAGTCCGACAAGCAGTCCCGCGTGCTCTGAGTAGTGTCAACACCTATAATCGCAAGCAAATCATGCCAATACGGCTCCTGTTGTTTCTTTCGGAGAAAAATCATACAAAGTTAAAGATCTTGCAAAAATATGCAGATTCTTCACGTATAGCCGTTTCAGTTATACCGAAACGATAACGCGCCAACTTGTACAATATTGATATCCAATACGTGAGAGAAAACGTCAATCATTCTCAGTACATCCAAACGGGTTTATCTTCCGATGCTTGAGGCGCAGTCTAGACGACCGATAATTAACACTCCAGAGGCAAACCGTTCTCACCATTGGCAACCACTCCAACCCTGCGAGCGGTATGCAACAATCCTCGCCTAGGCTTCCTTTTTCCGCATCAACTGGAATGTAATTGGATTTGCTATAATTCCTTCTATACAACAATGCTGGGAAAATATTTCCTATGATTAGAACAAAGCTCTCCGAGTCAAAAGAATGCCACAGACGATCACTAGAATATTCGGCGTCAGCTCAAGACGGTGAATCTTCCAGATCAAGAAGAAATGAACGATCTGATGCGGGGAGAAAGGGCCAGAGCTAAGAACGAATGAGGATTGTCTCGCTCGTAAATCTTCTATTCAAGAATCAAGCATCTTTCACGGATATATCAATGAATTGAACTGAGTGACAGATTGTCACGACCGAATCAACGCATACGAGAAAAGTCTTTATCAGTTCGAAATATTTCACGAAGATATCAACTCATGGCCATCGTCAGATAAAATGAATATGTCAGCGGCTAACCAGACTCACATAATCCATGTATGGTCCTGGAACAGAAGATTCAAACCGTAATGTCCTGTCACAACTCTCCACACGATACGCCTTGAATAGTATGTGGTCTCCTTTTGGGAGGCCACGTTCTCCTCCAGACCGTTACGACACCTTTTTAAGATGCGAGAGCATGGCCGCGGGAAGATCAGCTAATGCAAGAGTTTTATCAACGCCTCCCGCCTTGATTGCCTCTTTCGGCATCCCAAAAACGACACACGAGGCTTCATCCTGGGCCAAATTAAATGCACCAGCTTTTTTCATTTCAAGCATTCCCGCCGCACCATCATTCCCCATCCCTGTCAAGATCACCCCAAGGCTATTGGCCCCAGCATAATTCGCAACGGAACGAAACATCGCATCGACTGAAGGGCGATGTCGATTAATTGGAGGGTTTTGATTCAACGTTACCTGATACCGTGCGCCGCTTCGACGGAGTTCCATGTGGTAATTCCCTGGCGCAAGAAGAGCTTGCCCAGGGATTAGACTATCTCCATCCTCAGCTTCTTTCACGCTGATTTGGCATACCTGATTTAAGCGATCAGCAAAGGTTTTAGTGAAACGTTCAGGCATATGCTGTGTGATCACAATCGGTGGAACATTGGAGGGAAGGACTTCAAGAAGCTCTTTTAAAGCTTCCGTTCCCCCAGTCGAAGCGCCAATAGCAATAATGGTATCCGTCGTTTTAATCATTGAAGACTGAGTGGCTAACTCACGAAGACGCTCGGGATTCACTTCTGAAGGCGTACGTTTTCGAACCGTCGCTGCCGCCGCGGCCTTAATCTTACTTGTAATCTTCTCAGCCAGTTCCTCCATCCCATGCTGGACATCAATTTTAGGTTTCGTGATAAAATCGACGGCTCCAAGTTCCAAAGCCCGCAAGGTGGTTTCACAACCTGACTCAGTCAGTGAACTCACCATGACGACAGGCATCGGGTGACCAGCCATGACTTTCTGAAGAAAGGTCAAGCCATCCATTTTCGGCATCTCCACATCAAGCGTAAGAACATCTGGATTGAGGCTTTTGATTTTATCACGTGCCGCATATGGGTCAGTCGCAGTCCCAACGACCTCAATATCAGGGTCTTGTGTTAATAACTCTGTCAGCACTCCTCGAATTAAGGCAGAATCATCCACAATCAGAACTCGTATTTTTTTCTGACTCATACATCACTCCTTTTTATCGGCAAGCAACACCACATAGCCCCACACCCTGGCTCGAAGTCCCCAGCGGGACAACTTTGCTTCTACTCCTTTAGAACAAGGTAACCTCACCAGCTACAGGTTCCTTTTTGAGCGTCGATTCATACTGTCGTTCTTGTTGAACAATTTTTTGTGATTGTACTCGGTCCAATTTTTTCATCAAGACTTTTCCCGTGTTCGTAAAGTAATAGACTTTGCGAGGACAGACATCACCAACATCGGCTTTCACGGCTGGCATCCCCTCTTGCTGAAGATAGGCCAAAGCCCAGGCCGCATTTTTCGCACCAACATCCATACTGCCATCATAGATTTTTCCACCACCAAAGACTTTAGCTTCTAGACGTTTTCGATGGCCTCCACGATTAAGAATTCCATTAATCAACATTTCCATCGCATAACTGCCATAACGTCCGGATTCGGACCAGTTATCGTTATCGTGACTCCCACTGGGCGCGGCCAACATGAAATGATTCATCCCACCAACCCCTGCTTGTGGATCTCGAAGACATACGGATATACACGAACCCAATACGGTATAGACGACCATAGGGGTCTCGCTCAGAAAATATTCCCCGGGTAAAATCACGGCCACTTCATGTGGAAATCGAATGTCTTTCATCCGTCGAATATGTCCAAACTCCATCGTTGAACTTTGAGGCATCGTTATGTTCCAAATGTTAGATGATTGACATTCTTCTCAGCAGATTTTCAAAAATGTGCAGAATGACTATCTGTGGGACACTATCCTGTGCCTGCCGTTTGTCACCGATCCCACCGAGGACAGTTTAGTTTTATCATTCCGTTTTTTGATAAATCGTCGGCGCAATATAAGTAAATTCGTGCTCCACCCACTGCAGACTCTCAGAATGCCCAATGAAGAGAAATCCGCCAGGTTTCAGGTATCGATAAAACTTACGGACAAGACGGGACTGTGTCTCGCGGTCAAAATAAATCATGACATTTCGACAGAAGACTACGTCTAACGGAGTGCGAATGGGAAAGGTGTCATCCATCAGATTGATACGGCAAAAACGCACAACATTCGCGATATGGGGTTTGACTTTCACATAGTTTGCCTTTTCGCCTTTCCCCCTCAGGAAATGTCGATGTACCAATTCTGGTGCTAGGCCTTCGATACGTTCGTCTTCATACACACCAGCCGCCGCTTTTGCCAGGACGCGAGTCGAAATATCAGAAGCCAACACCTTAAAACTCCAGTGTGAAGGATTTAATACTGAGTCGTACAACGTCATGGCAATCGTATACGGCTCTTCTCCCGAAGACGACGCGGATGACCAAATTCGAATTTGGCGCACAGCAGCTAATGTTGGAAGGATCTTATCTCGAAGAAAATCAAAGTGAACCGGTTCCCGAAAAAAATCAGTTTTATTCGTTGAGATGAGATCTAACAAGTTGGTTAATTCTTCTTGCCCAGCATCACCACGCACATAATCAAGATACTCCTGATACGATGACAACTCTAACGTCCGAAGACGTTTTCCGAGTCGTGAAACAATCAACGTCTTTTTATCTCCACTCAGCGTAATCCCGACCTGCTCATAAATAAATTTTTGGAATTGACTATATTCGGTATCAGTAATTGTTACATTCATCGTTGCTCACCGATTAGACATTGCTTAGTGTCGTTACGTATCTTGTCATTCTTCTTTCCAGCCTATCACGTACCTTCTATCATTAGCGTAATGGCTACTGACTCGGCACCCACCGAAACAACATGACGTACACAACATATGCCGTGACAATTGTTCCAGAAAATGTACCGACTAAGACCTTGCCTTGCATTCGATGACGACCCACACCATTGACCATAGCCCCGACTCCTGTTCCGAATCGAAGACCTGTGAGGCCGGTATAGAGATTCGCGATTCCCAATCCGATCGTCGTAACGGCTAAACTCGTATGAATAACAAGTACCGGAATATAATATTGCCAATATTCCTCTGAGGTCCCGAGGAATTGATCTCGTCCGAACATCACTTGTTTCGTGACATATCCGAGAAGCCATACTCCAACCAACGTGCATGCCGCGATCATCCACTGGGCATGCTGCGGCACATTATGATGTTTGGCTGCACGCGCGCCCCACAGTGCCATCAGATAAGCGACAGTCATGGTCAACAGAACGCCATACCACATCACATCATGAGCGTTCATTGAAATAATTTGAGTTACAGACATAGACTGTGGCTATACAGACCAACACCGGTTATTCCGCGTAACCGGAAATTCTCTGGAAGCATGTGAATGCTTTATCTTTATCGGTCAGTATCAATAAATAATGAACGATCTCAACTGATGATCAGCAAAGACGAGAAGAGCTAAATGGAGGAATGAAAAAGGCTAGAAAACCGAAATATAGGCGACGGTGGGTGCATACCGCTCGCAGGGTTGAAGGAGTTGCCAATGGTGAGACCTGAGAGCCTCTGAAGTGTTGACTATAGGTCGCCTAGCAACATAGGACTACGCCTCAAGCATCGGAAAGTTATACACGCATGGATTCTCTGACAGCAATTGAACTTGTATATCACGTAGTGGATATCAAAGTTTAGCGACTTGGTATTCTACCGATTCGGTATTACTGAAACGGCCTTAGCTACGATGAAATACTTTCTCAGCAGAATTGTACTCCTCATAGATTTTTTCAAAAAAAGAGCGTAGGGGAATGTCTCTTCCCCTACGCTCTTTGTACTAACACCTCTTTTGGGTACGCTATTTCATCCTAACGACGATCGCACCCATAAAATCACCCTTTTTCCAATCCTTCTTAGTTGTTTTAGGATGTTGATTATGACAATCGGCACAACCATCAACGATCGCAAAATCGGCAGACATTCCAATCGTTTGCCCACCATCCTCAAAAGTTACAACATCTTTTTGGCCACTCGCAAGTTCTTTAAGTGCTTTTTTTTCAGCATCAGTCTTCGGCGAATTCGTGGGGTAGAGAGGATCTGTTCCCACCAATCCTAATTCAAAACCCTTTACCTTCGAACCCACGGCTTTGACAAACTGCGCTGGCAACATCACCGAATGGTCGGCCTTCGCCCAATCTTCATTGGGCTTCACCCCGCCTTTTTTCGCGTTACTAATAATGTCTTGCACATACACCGTCCGTGCAGCTTTTGCCGTTGCGAGAATAAATTCGGCAGCCTGGCCTTTGCTGATGTCACCTGCCTGAACAGGTAAAACCAACATGACAACCCAGACCGTCACGGCACAAAACCCAGTCGAAAATCTCAACCAATTATTCATAACACTCCCTCCATTAGAGTAAAAATGATAATAACAGCTAAGAAAATACCCCTAGATCAATGTGCAGGGTAGCTCTCCGAGTGAAGGAAGTCAATCATGAGGAAAATGACGAGAATGATCGTCAGAGTTTAATCGTGCAAAAAACCAGTGAATACGAGCCGAAAGACGCGAAGGGTAAGCCGTAAAAAAAAGGTGAGGAGTCGTGACCACGTATGCCCTACTCCCCACCATTTCCCTTGATTCTCTTATAGCCGTTCCAATTAGTTTCCGTACGTATGAAGCGATGTTTCGCGCTGAGTTGACTTATTTTAAGCGACTGGAAGTTAATTAGATTCGCTGTAATGAACTTACCCCCGCATACGGATGATAATGGCTCCCATGAAATCACCTTTTTTCCAATCACGTTTTTTGGTGTTCGGGTGTTGATTATGACAATCGGCACAGCTTTGAGAAATAGCAAAGTCTGCAGACATCCCTTTATACTGCGTCCCATCTTGAAAGGTCACCATGTTCTCTTTCCCGCTTGCCAGCCGAGACAACATCTCTTTTTCCGTCGGAGTCTTGGGTTCGTTGCTTTTATAGAGTGGATCCGTCCCAACAAGCGATAATTCATAGCCTTGAATTTCATATCCTAACGCTTTGACGAACTGTGCCGGCAACATCACCGCGTGATCTTCTTTGACCCAGTCTTCCGAGGCTTTCATGCCAGACGCTTTGACTTTGCGGATGACACTTTGGGTATAGATTGTGCGCGCCGCTTTGACGGTGGCCAAAATATACTTCGTCATGGCATCTCGATCGAGTTTCGTGTCTTTCGTCATCGCGGCTTGTCCACTTGAAAACATCAAAGCCGCGCCAGCAACAAGTGTTATCATGATACTGCTCATGCCAATCCAACGTTTCATTGGTAGTGTTATTCTCATCAGACTTCCTTTCTATATGCGTATCGTTAGGAGTGACGCGTAAGGAATAAGAATGCTCTGCAATCTTACTCCTCACATTTCATACTGGATATTTTTTAGAACTCTTCAAAAAAATCATCATCTCGTTGCCGACGGTCATGTCCATTGCCAGAACCCACTCCTGCCGTCTCCGGTTCAGGCGAAGACTTCGATTTGCTCGATCCCGATACTGACTTCGCTGTCTGGACAGAATTTTTCTGTTGACCACCTGAAGACTTTGACGTTGCCCGAGTACTCGCCACACGAGTCGATTGGAGATTTCCCAACCCCACCTTCGAATCACCAGCTCCAGAGTCATCGGTCTTGAAAAAGGCCACCTGCGTCAACAGTTCTCCCGCTTGCTGCCGCATTGACTGAGAGGCCGAGGTGGTTTCTTCCACTAAAGCCGCATTCTGTTGCGTGGTTTGATCCATTTGAATGACGGCCTTATTGACCTGATCGATACCCGCCGCCTGCTCCTGCGAAGCTGCACTGATTTCAGAGATAATATCGGTTACTCGTTTTACAGAATTCACGATTTCTTCTAAGGTTTGTCCAGATTGATTCACAAGGTCACTTCCGTCTCCAACCTTTTGAACCGATTCATTAATCAACGTCTTAATTTCCTTGGCTGCTGTAGCTGATCGCCCAGCTAGGTTTCTGACTTCTGACGCGACCACGGCAAAGCCACGACCCTGCTCACCTGCTCTAGCCGCTTCAACTGCCGCATTCAATGCCAAGAGATTTGTTTGGAAGGCAATCTCATCAATCACGTTAATAATATCGGCAATTTTCTTACTGCTCTTATTGATTTCACTCATCGCTTCGACTGCTCGTTCCGTGACCGAGCCACCCTTTTCTGCCACTTCGCGAGCCGCCACCGCTAATTGATTAGCTTGCTTGGCATTATCCGCATTCTGCTTGATCGTCGACGTCATTTCTTCCATCGAGGCGCTCGTCTCTTCCAATGCCGAGGCCTGTTGTGAGGTCCGTTGCGACAAGTCTTCGTTACCACTGGTAATTTGCTGTGACGCTGTACTCACACTATCTGCGCCTTCTCGAACTGCGGAGACAATACCAGTCAGATTTTTGATGGCGGTATTCAAGTTTTGCTTGATCTTGTTAAACTCGCCTTCATAATTCCCATCCATGGTTTTGGACAAATGTCCTTCGGAGAGAGATTGAAGAACCTCTGTGGCTTCTTTCAAAGGCGAAACAATGGCGTCAAGAAGACGATTGACTCCCGTTGAAAGGCTTTTAAAGAATCCTTCAAACTGCTCTGCATCAATACGATTTGATAAGTCCCCGGCCGCAGCGGCTCCAATCAGTTGATCGACCTCTTTTTCTGCTTTCTTTTGCGCCGTAATGTCTGCCCATTCGAGAACATTACCCAGATATTCACCGTCGGCAGACATAATCGCTGCCGCATTCAGATCCAACATCAATGGTCCAACTTGAATTTCAACGCGATGAGGAAGATTTCGTGGGTCATCTAATAATCTCCGTTGATGCGAGGGATTCTTGTGATATTGATCGATATTCGACCCAACCATTTTTGACGCGTCAAACCCTGGTATCCCTTTCTGAATGTCGCTTTCATGTTTTTTCAGAGTCTTAGCCGATGCATGGTTTTGATAGATCACTTCATAGTTCCGATCACAGACCAACACATTCGTACTGGCATTATCTAAAGCTGTCTTAATTCGTGACATCTCATTGGCGGCCTGTTGTTGCTTGGTAATGTTCCCTTGAATTTCCGACGCCATCTGATTAAAGGCATCTCCCAATTGTCCGATTTCATCTCTGGACTTCACATCTACCCGAGCATCGTATTCACCGGAAGCCATTTTTTCAGCAGCCGCTTGGACTCGAACAACCTGTTGTGCCCCTTTTCTTCCGACAAACCACCCGATCGGAGCAATGACGGCTAAGCAAATCAATCCGGTTTGCATGACACTTGATTGCACGCTATTGGCATCGGACAGAGCTTCCTCTTCAGGCACGCGCACTATAATCGCCCAATTCATTCCGGGAAATCCCATCGCTCCTTTCAAATGCGTGTAGCCCGCGACTTGATTTATTTGTTTTCTTGCATGAATTTCCGTCACATTCCCCGTCTTTCCAGCAATGGCCTCTTGAGCCGCCATCACCCCTTTTTCAACAAGGTTCGCTTTCATCAATTCATCAAAATTTCGAACGACTTCCTCAGAGGAATGGGTGCCTGGATCATAATCAACGAGCACTCGTCCCCTGGAATCTAATAACGTCACTTCGGATCCTGGAAATCCTTGAGACTTCAAGGCTCTGTAGGTATCTTGAAACATCTTCTCAACCCCTCGCATACTAGTCCGATTCGACCAATACGCAACCACTTCTCCATTCTGGCCATAAACCGGAGCTGAAAATCCCATGACATAGCCATCTTTCCCAGTCGCTTTCGCAACGTCTGAATCCAAATGGGTATCCTCAATAAACGTTCCTGTCACGGTGTCATTTCCTGGAGCGGTAAACGGCTGCTTCGTCGTGTACTCGCCCATGGATAAGGCCTTAAACCATGGTGACTGACTATAATTTTGTTCAAAAATGAATTGACTGTTAATCGGGTTGCCTGCAGAATCCGTATTGTTCACCGCGATCACATCGCCTCTGGTATCCACCATGATCAATAAGTCATAGATCCCATACGCCTGGGCATATTTATTCATGACCTGACTCACGGTATTGTACGGGGTCGGGTCATACCATTGAGAGATTCTGTGTACGGCATCGTTGTACCCAAAAGCCTGGACATCTCCATATCGTTCTGCAAGATTTCGATCAATTTTATTCGCTAAATCTTCTGCAGCCGTCGCAAAACGAAGCCCCACACCGGCCTTCATATCCTCACCAGCATTGTAAGCGATCAACCCGACGGCCGACATGGGCACGACTCCAAACACAAGAAATAACGTCACCAACTTTGCGGCTATCCCCCAACTCAGAAATGTCTGCATCATCTGTTTCATGGCACCCTCACCCCCTCGATTTCGTTGTGATTGGCTCGTTTCACCATACAGAGTTTTCATATGTATCTCTTATTCCTTTGCTTCTCGCTCTGACCCACCTGACCTGATCGCCTCCACTTCCGTTTCAGCCATGACCCGATCAATATCAAGCAAGGTCACGAGACGATCGTTAGTATTGCCAATTCCGGAGACAAACGTAATATCGGCCCGCTTCCCCAGCTCAGGAGGCGGTTGAATATCTTTGCTTGCCAATTCCAAGACGTCTGACACCGCATCAACCAAAAATCCCATGACGCGTTCCTGGACATTGACGACGACAATAACCGTAAACGCCGTGGGTTCGGTGGATTCCATGTTAAATTTCAATCGCAGATCAATGATGGGCACGATTGTCCCACGAAGATTCAGCACACCCTTAACATAAACTGGCGTATTAGGAATTTTCGTCACCGCGGTGTACCCTTTAATTTCCTGAACTTTTAAAATATCCACACCATAGTGTTCTTCAGCTAAATCAAACGTCAGATACTGTTGGCTACCGACGTTTAATCCATTTTGACTTTCCGTCACTTCTGCTTCTGCTGTGGACATGGGATCCTCCTCTAGGAATAATGAGTCGTGAAAAAGAAGACGTGCGGATCGATAGTCCTGGCAATCTCTGAATTTTCACGTATGACTTGTGTCGCGTTCATGTATTCAGGCTGCGACCACTGAGGCCATTTTCGAAAGTTTGACAAGACCCGGGACATCCAGAATCAAGGCCACTTGACCATCTCCTAATATCGTCGCCCCGGATATGCCTTCAATTTTCCGAAAGTTCTGCTCAAGACTTTTAATCACCACTTGTTGTTGACCGGTCAGTTCGTCGACAAATAATGCGATGCGCTTTCCTTCGGCTTCAACGATGACTAATAAGGCTTGTGCAGGATCGGTAAATTCAGGTTGAGCACCAAACAGTTCATACAGCCGAACCATTGGCACCCATTCTCCTCGCAAATTAAACACTTCACCCTTCCCAACCACGGTTTGCAAATCTGACGGTTTTGGGCGAATGGATTCAGTGACGGAAATAAGAGGAATAATATAGTTTTCATTGGCGACGCGAACGGTCATTCCGTCAATGATGGCTAAGGTTAACGGAAGTTTCAGTTTTAATTTCGACCCTTGGCCCTCAGTCGATTGGATGCTTACACTCCCGCCTAACGCTTCAATATTCCGTTTCACAACATCCATCCCGACGCCACGACCGGAAACATCGGTGATCTTGTCTGCCGTAGAAAAACCAGGACGAAAAATAAGCTGCCAGATGTCATCATCGGAGAGTTGGTCAGCATCAGCAATGAAACCTTTCTCAATCGCTTTCTTGAGAATTTTTTGCTTATTCAGTCCACGACCGTCATCTTCTACGCCAATACAAATATTGCCACCGTCATGAAACGCGTTCAGCCGAATAGTCCCGAGTTCGGGTTTTCCTGCTGCAACTCGGTCTTCCGGACCCTCAAGACCATGATCGGCAGAGTTTCGCACGAGGTGAGTCAATGGATCGCCAATGGCTTCAATCAGTGTTTTATCTAATTCTGTCTCTTCTCCAGACATCAGCAATTGAATTTTTTTCCCGCTTTTCCCTGCAAGATCACGAACCAATCGCGGGAATCGATTGAAGGCCGTGGCACCAATGGGCACCATCCGTATCGACATGACACGTTCTTGCAACTCACGCGTATTCCGCTCAAGTTGAATAATGCGTTCTTGGAGAACAGGCAATTGACTCATTGTAAATTTCTCACCAAGATCCGTAATCATGGATTGGGTAATGACCAATTCCCCAACTAAATTGATTAATTTGTCAATTTTTTCTGTATCCACTCGAATCGAGGCACCTTCACCTTTCTTCATTTGCTGTTGCTTGGTGAGCGCCTGATTGACTTGTTGCGGTGTGACACTCTTATGATCGACTAATATTTGACCTAACGGCTTCTGCGCAGCCAATGCCGTTTCAATTTGCTTCGGCGACGCAGCACCTTCCTCGACAAGAATTTCACCAATGGTCTTGTAGCCCTCGGTCGTATCTTTCACACTATCCGTGATTGTGAGTTCACTGCCATCTCGGACAAAATCAAATACTTCATCGATATCCTGAAGTGGCTTCTCTGTTTCAATGTCGATTTTCCAAGCCAGATAACAACATTCCGCATCCATATCCTCCAACGGAGGAAGAGCATCTGTCTGGACCGTCATTTCTCGCACGGTTCCAAGTTCCTGTAGTTCTCGGAATAACTGTGCAGGATCCAACCCTCGCTGAAACAGTTCAGGTAGTGGCTTCCAAGAAATTGATACTGTACGATGACGTGATAAAGAAGCTTCGTGGCTAACGATGGCCTCACTGATCGAAGGAGATGACTCATCAACCGTCTCACCATTACAGCAGGCGACAAGCTGCTCTTCTATTTCCTGAATCGCCGCTTCATCATACGAATCGCCACCACGTGCAACTTCTAACAATGTTTTCAAACCATCCAATGCCTGCAAGAGAAGATCGATGATCTGTTTCGTCACCACCATTTGACTATTGCGAAGCTTATCCAAGATATTTTCCATCTTGTGGGTCAAACCACCAATCGCAGTAAAATTGAACATTCCCGCATTGCCTTTAATGGAATGTGCCGCACGGAAAACCCTATTCAATAAATCAAGATCGGTCGGCCGCTGTTCCAAATCCAATAATCCAGTCTCCATCGTTTCAACGTGCTCAGCCGATTCTTCAAAAAATGAATCTTGAAAATGAGAAAGATCAACAGCCATGATGAACCTCTAGATTCATGAGTGGAAAAATGTGAAGAGATGGGTCAAGCCCAGCTCCCCTGCACCACAATGTGATAATTCCCAACAGGTTGCGCTTGATATATGACCAAATCTTCTTGGCATGAGCATAGATGGCTGCAAAAATGTCGGCGTGTCATCTGTATTTTCTCTGTGCGCCCTGGAACGGATCTCGATGATGAGGAAGGTCTTTTTTGAGTGGACTGAACTGACTCTTTCAAAGGATGAAGGAAGATACGGAGAAGCAAGCAAGGGAATGGCTTGACATCTCTACCGCATGCGTTGAATGAATCATTGTTGATCACTCGATGCACGTCGGTTATGTAATGTATGACGCCACTCACTTTATGCAGGCAGCACCTTTCCAATTGTGGCTAACATTTGCTCAGGATTGAAAGGCTTGACGATCCAGCCCGTTGCCCCAGCACTCTGTCCTTCTTTTTTTTTGTCGGCAGCCGACTCAGTCGTCAGCATCAAGACCGGTGTAAACTTATGTGCCGCCATACCTCGAATAGCTTTAATGAGAGAAATGCCATCCATATTCGGCATATTCAAATCGGTGATCACGAGATTGGGCTTGGCCCCACCGTTGAGCTTCTGCACGGCTTCCTGACCATCCCCAGCCTCCACCACTTCAAAACCTGCCCCCTTTAAGGTGTATGTCACCATTTGCCGCATAGAGACTGAATCATCAACCACCAATACCGTCTTACTCATGGCCTACCTCACTTCGGTTAATTTCGCTCTCAGACATACTCTGCTCAATCCCTCTCACATGTTCACTCTGACTCACGCTTACCGAACAAATCATTTTTTTCATTTTGGTTTTAAAACAAGGTCACACTGTCGTCTTTCGACGCCGTCGCCGTTCCAACGACAACGGTCTCTTGCCCTTTTTTGGCCGCTTTCAACAACATACGCTCTGACTCCATCGTATATAAACTTTCTAATTCTTTGAGACGATGGAAGATTTCGTCTGGAAACTCTGTGGAGTCATCGTTTCCTTGAAACTCTCGTAATGGACCATAAATGAGTTCTAGTGGTTGATAGACATGTTCTAACTTTTGCCGCGTGATGTCTTGAAACTGCATGGACATCACAATTTGGGAAATGTCACTGCCCAATTCTTTTGCTCGTCCCGTATTGACGGCCATATTGTCTTTAAGTTCCTGATTCTTGCTGACCATCACTTTGGTCATTTCCATGACACGATGTTGAGCCTCGAGCGTGTCTGAAATATCAATAGCTACCAATGACTGCAATTCATTCATGGCAGACTCCGTTGTCTCTTTCACTTCAGTGGCCAATGTGCGAATCTGCTCAGCAGCTTGTCCTGACCGATTGGCCAGCTTGGTAACTTCATCGGCAACAACAGCGAATCCTCTTCCATGTTCTCCAGCTCGTGCGGCCTCGATCGCCGCATTGAGCGCTAAAAGACGTGTTTGATCGGCAATAAATTCAACTTCTTCGACCACATTCGCGATACGCGATGTGGTTCCCACAGCCTTTTCCATCACGGGAACTGTGCTCATGGTAATCTGGGAGGTCGAGGTAACCTGAGCCACAAACATGTCCATAGTCTTTTTCGTCTCATTCAAGATTGCCTCCACTGAAAAGTCCGTTCCTGAGGAATCGATCGCTTCACCAGCTACTAATAGGGCTTCGGCTTCGGATGCTTGCTCACGAGCACGGGTCGCGATTTTTTGAAATCGCTGAATAAGACCAGAGGCCGCTTCTTCTGTCTCTTGAATCACCGATTTCATTTGTCCGACAAACACGGGAAGAAGTGGCGTAAGTGCTCGGCCAAAGGCTTGCCAACTTTTGGAAACATGTATTTCTTTTTCCAATGCTTCATGCGATACGTGTTCATCACAACGAGACGAAGACTCTGAGGGGTTTCTCTTTCCGACGTATCCCACGAGAACGCCTGTACACAATGCACCCAGTACCCACCACCAGCTTGGGCTCATTGCCCACCTCCATTTCTGGAGAGAGATCCAAAGCTTATGATGTGGAGTATGAAGTGATTGCGATTGACATTCGTTCTCATCAGTTCTCCTCCTCCTAATTGTCGTCTCTCTTATTTCTCAAGATGCTTGACAAAATGGGAACACCCAATCCCTGCAATCTTTTCACGTAAGCTGGCAGTCATCCCTGTCATCGCCAAGCGGCCATCATGAGAGGCCGCAATCATAAGTTGAATACCTGAAGAGTCCACTCGCTCAACCCCAGAAACATCGAGTTCCAGGGGGCCTTCATGCTTCGACAACGCTAATAAGGCTTCACGAAACTCTGCGGCTTCAAAGATCGTGAGATCGCCTTCCGGATGTAACACATGCCGATCTAACTGTTCGGTCACTTCCATGTTCGACTCCATCAGAAAATTTGGCTTTGATCGCATGCAGAAAGATTGTGCAGAGGAAAGATCTCGAATATCCCCGACTTCCAGTACTTTTGGACTTGATTATTGATCGAAGATTATTCCACTGTGGGATTCGACGTTTCATCAAAACTCAACTGAATTCTGTTACGTATTTTTGGTTACTTTATTCAATTCAAGGAAATTATCGGTATTTACACCTGAGACTTAAGATGATTTATGCAAGGTTTCCTTTCCATCAAGGGAAAAAACTCTTTTCCTTATGCCACAGGCGTCAATTCCTCGGGAGGGACTGAACTGTTGAATCCCACCTGACATGGATTGAGAGGTATCGTAAAATGAAAAACCGCACCACCTTCAGAATGGTTCTCTGCCCAAATGACGCCACCGTGTCCCTGAATAATCTCATGGCAGATAGAAAGTCCTAATCCTGTCCCCCCTGCACCAGTTTGGGTTGAGCTACTTTGCACAAATTTGTCAAAAATCGTCGCTAATTCATATTCAGGTATTCCGGGACCAGCGTCCCGGATTGTCACTTTCAAACCAGGAACATAGGTGTCGTCAGAATTTCGACGTCCATGACGCACACGAATTGGATCGCACGACACACGGACTCGGCTTCCCGATGGACTAAATTTGATGGCATTCGACACAAGATTCCACAGCACTTGGGTGATTCGATCTGAATCAGCCACAATGGTCGTCACCTCTGGATCCTGAATAATGTTCAACTGCATACCTTTGGCCTGTAACAATGGTTCCATTTGACGTTGAAGTGAAAGGCACAGCGCTGTTATGTCCACATCTTGAAATGTTAATGACATCTTGCCCGCCTCGAGCTTTGAAAGGTCTAAAAGGTCATTTACGAGCGATAACAGACGATTTCCACTTTCTTTAATCTGCGAGAGATAGGACAAAATTTTCTCGGGAGGTGCACGGTCATATCGTTCCACACCAAGCGATGCAAAGCTGAGAATCGCGTGCATGGGGGTTCGCAATTCATGCGACATATTGGCTAAAAATGTAGATTTCGCCGCATTGGCCTTCTCGGCAGTCTCTTTAGCTTCTTGCAGACCACAGGTACGCTCTCGAACGAGTTCTTCTAAATTCGCGAGATGATGCTCCTGGACTCGTTCTCCTTGCTTTCGTTCAGTGATATCAAGAATACCAATTAAAACCTTTGGTGCATGACTCTCGTCCTTCGGGTAATTCCATTCTTTGGCCTCCAGTCGATTCATTCGTATTTCGATTGGGAATTTCGAACCATCCTTCCGCAGTCCGACCAGCTCCTTGGGACGCTCCGGCAACAGGTCTTGCCACCACGTTTTCTCGACAAGTTCGGCTTGATCCGTTAGCATTTGATCTTGTTTCGGAATAAGGTTTTCAATTGATGTTCGAAGTAATTCACGTTGTGAATATTGAAAGATTTGCTCTGCCACATGATTCATGAGCTCGATGCGGCCATCTTCAGTCACCACAATCATGGCCACAGGAGACGCTTCAACGATAGACTGCGACTCATCAGCCACCCGTTGAATTTCTCGATTAATATCCTTTTCATTTTTATGGGCTTTCTGAAACTGTTGACGACTCCACAGTAAAATCACTAAGAGCGGAAACAGAAATGATAATCCTAGCCACAGCAACTTCTGCTGTAAGTCTCTCGCTGGTGCCAACACGTCTCCAACATCTTGGCGAAGTAGCACTCCCCACTTGAACCCCTGGAACTCCTCCAGGCCAGTCAATTGTGCATAGCCAGTCAAGATCTCGACATCTAGCCGATGATCGGGTTCAAGAAGAAAACCTGACTTTCCACGACTCACAGCCAACGCTGAAGGTTGACTCAATTGACGAACATTCACTGTTCCGTCTTCTCCATCAATAGAATCAACCAAGACGACTCCGTCATGGCGCAACAACTGCCACTCAAACTTTGCTCTTTGAGACGTGTGCTGAAGCAACACATCCAATTGCCTTTTAAATTCAGCAGTCAGATACAGCAATGGCACAGACGTAAACACCATGCCACGCCTCTGGGCATTATCACCTTGCGTCAAAAGTGGAGCACCGATCATCACCGCCAGCGTATTCGGTGACCATTTCCAATACGATGCATCGTCCATCTGAATTGTTCCGCTTTGACGAATTGCCCTAAAAAGAGAACTCTGACTAATATTGACACCGACCAATGAGTCATTTGTGCTTGCAATGATTCGCCCATCACGATCCGTGACGCCAATCAATTCATAGGCGCGACCATACGAACTTTGGACATCCCGCAAAATCCTCGTGATAGACGGGGCATGTCCACTTCCAAGATCCTTCCTTGAAGACATGACTCTCACATCGCCGTACCGTTCAAATAAGATACGATCGATGCGCTTTCCTAAGGCCGCAGCTGTCGTGGCTAAGACTTTCCCTCCCTGTTCTATCCTATCGGTTTTGATCCAATACCCGGCCATGACACACAGCAACACGATCACACAGATCAACACCATACTAATGACGGTAAACCACCCTATTGTTCGTGGTAAAAGAGAGGTCATCATATACATGTCTTTGTAAACATTGCGTTGAATGAATATATGGTTTTCTTTCGTCAACCCATCAGATTATTGCCAAGTATGAACCGTAGAGCCCTTTATGTTCTCGGCACTCATGTCGCGACTATCATTTCGCTTTAGATCGTTTTCGTCAGAAACACGGTTAGTCTGTCTGAAACTAAGAAGGAATCGCTGATGAAGCAAAGGATGGAACGTGGTTGTGCTTCGTCTGATGAGGACAGGGTGGAGTACGGATGACACAGAGAACTTCATTCCCGGATCCACGATAATGAAGCTGATCAAAACACAACGCTTTCGCCATCGCAATGCCGCGACCATGACTGGCCAAAGCCAGATTTGGACTAAAATTTTCGTATTGAGTCCAATCAAATCCCTCCCCTTGGTCAATAATCACCATATGTATTTCTTCCTCATACCGTTGAAACGTCACTTCGACAAACTTCTTCATGTTTTCAGGCCGAGCGAGGCGACGATGAATTTCTTCCTCCCACTCCTCTGCATCTTGCAACTGCGTTTTTTCGTCATAGGAAATACCGAGATTGCCATGCTCGATCGCATTCATGAGTAAATCATTCAACCCCATCACTATCCGCTCTGGATCTGGACAGGCATTCGCTAGAAGAACGGACAGGTTGTGGACATCTTCCAGCGTCTGTATGCGAAACGTCCCCGTCTGCATATTTCGAACTGACCGTGACTGTCGAAGTAAATCATTTTGCACTTCACGAAGTTTCACCGCCTTCCGAATGGCTGAGGCCACAATCGCTAGTAACATCGCCCGATCGAAAGGTTTGGTTAGATAATAGAAAGCGCCGGCCTCAATGCCTTCTTGCACCTCGTAGACTGCGCCTGCTGCGGTTTGCATGATGACAGGAATGTCTTTTAATTTCTCATGCGCCATCATCCGATTCAACACCGTCAAACCATCTAACTTCGGCATCATTCGATCAAGGAGTACGGCATAAAATGAGTCACCTTCCGCTTCTAGGAGTGCCCAGGCTTCTTCACCGTCGTGCGCTTCAACGAGTGAATACCCTTCTTCTTCTAAATACTCTCGTAAAATTTGAAGATTGACGGAATCGTCATCTACAAGTAAGAGACGCATAGATTGTTATCCTGTTTTTGTGGCACACAACATAAACGATGACAAATCGAGTCATAAAAGATCGTTCATCGGTTTTCTAATCAATGACAATTTTGTGATCTAACGGCGATTCGCATTCTCCACATCTCTCGATCGCGAGAACTTATTCAATTTCTATCGCGACCAAGGCGACATCGTCACTAAAGATTTTCTGCTTTTGCCAGGCTTGACTTTGTTGAATGACCCAATCAATCGCTCGACTCATGGGTTTTCCATGAACGGCTCGACAAGCCGCTTCTAAGCCATCCCGGTCCCATAATTTCTCATCAGGGGACATCACTTCATAGATCCCATCGCTGAACAGATAGAGACGGTCTCCAGACTTGAGGGAGTATTCCTGACTTTCGTACAACTCTTTTAATCCAAACCCTACCGGCCAGGTTTTGACACCTAATGTGTCGGAGACTTTTCCCGACCTCGTCACAATGGCCCCAGGATGACCGGCTGAAGCATAACGAAGCTGTAACGAGGGCAAATGTAGACTTCCCACCCAAATGGTAAAATATTCCCCTTGATCCGTTAATGGATTTTCTCGATTCAGACGTTCGACAATTTCGCCTGGATCATAGGACGGATGTTGCCGGGCGATATGTTCATCACGAAACATCATCGCGAGTGATACCGCGCGGAGCGCCGGGCCAATTCCATGACCAGACATATCAAGGATCATCAACCCGAGATGTTCTTCACCCCAAGGAGTCACTTGAAACAAATCACCCCCTAAACGCGAACAAGGTAAATACTGCCAGCCCACCTGTACGTTTGGGACAGGGCTCCCTCGTGCGGGCAATAATGAAATGACAAACTCTCCGGCTGATTGAAGCTCAGTATCCAACTCAGCCTGTTGCTGGGAAATGACTTTATGAGAATGTGCTAACTTCTTAATAAGATGACAGGTTCGTAAGCCGGCTTTCACTCGAGCATTCAGCTCTTCCTCCGTGGCGGCCTTGGTCAAAAAATCATCTGCACCACGGATTAATCCCTCGGCAATCTGTGCAGGCTGATCCAGTGCCGTCATTAAAATAATATAGATGGAATGAAATCGTTCATCCGACTTCACAGCCTCACACAGCGCCGGACCATCCATCTCTGGCATCATCCAATCGGAAATAATCAAATCAACAGATTCAGATTCTAATAGTGTCAATGCTTGACGCCCATTTTCTGCTTCAATGAGATGATAACCTAGGCGCTCAAGTCGTCGTTTGGTCACCATCCGCACAACCTTTTCATCTTCAACGAGCAAAATGGTGCGTCTCTGTTCTCCTTCAAGACTGGAAACGTCGGAAACAAACTGTTCGAGGGCATGGGGAATTTCTGGCGTAGACATAGCGGACAACCTCCTGAGATCTATGGATTCTCTTCGGTTTGGCAATTCGAAAACTTCAAATGTCTACGTCGTATCCGTGAATGAGACGGCCAGTGGTTCCAGTCTCTGCCCTAACGGGTAAAAGATCTGTTTCAAGAGGAAACTGACTGAGATGGTATGGAGAAAGTGAAGAAAAATTTATGAAGAGGGACAAACGAAACACAACGTCATTACCGCGACATCCGATTATGAAGATACGCTTTAAGACGTATCATCGCTTGTGCATGTAATTGACAGATACGGGACTCGGTGACACTAAGAGTTGCTCCAATTTCCTTCATCGTTAATTCTTCAAAATAATACAGCGTCAACACCAAACGCTGCCGCTCTGGAAGACGGTCGATCGCTTCGGCTAAGACTTTTCTCGTATCTTCGGAAAGAAGCGACTCGAGCGGATTAGGATGATCGCGATCAGCTAACGCATCCAGAATGGGGTGAGAGTCATCATCATGACTTCCCAAATCTTCTAGGCTCAGCACCACCGATCCTTTAGCTTGCAACAGGGTCTCATCAACTTCTTCTGCCTCAATCCCTAATTCATTGGCTAACTCAGCCTCCGTCGGTGGACGACCTTTCCGTTTGGTATATTCATTCGCGGCATGTTGAATTTTGCCAATACGCTCCCGCATCGACCGAGGAACCCAATCCATGGCACGAATTTCATCTAACATCGCCCCTCGAATACGAAACTCGGCATACGTTCGAAACTTAATTTCGCGTGACGGATCAAATTTAGTAATTGCGTCAAGTAAGCCAACGGTGCCAGCACTGATCAAATCCTCAACATTCAATCCGCTTGACACCCGGATAGCCAACCGTAACGCCATATACTTGATGACCGGCACAAAGTCTTGGATGAGTTGTTCCCGCTCATCCCCCTCCAATATCATTTTTGACGGAATAGGTTTCTTGGTGGTCACTGGTGTTTTTTCAACAATTGCACGCTTCATGCTATTTTCCCCATTTCTTCATGTAGCGGACCAAGACCCGCGGCCCCAAACAATTGGTATCCTCCTCTCAGAGGATGCTCCTGCTTCCATTGCCCCACCTCTGTACCAACTCTGGTGAAGGCTCGACTCGCGGTCGATCTCGGAAAAGCCACAATCACTGGACGTTGTTGTGAGACCGCAAGGGGGACACAGTCATCAAAAGGAATACATCCAACATAATCCAATGAAACATTGAGAAACCGATCAGTCACTAAACTTAACTTTCGAAAGACGTCTTTACCTTCCATAGGCTTTCGGACCATATTCACCAGAAGTCGAAACCGCCGTTGTTGATGCCGAGTTGACAGGACTTTGATGAGCGCATAGGCATCCGTGAGAGAACTCGGCTCTGGAGTGACCACGATTAGCGTGTCATGAGCCACGATGCTAAAATAGAGCACATTGGCCGATATACCTGCCGCACAATCAATGAAGAGCAGATCCGGAGGTTGTTCCAATTGAAGAAAACCTGTTTGAAGCAATAGTTGCTGTTCATACGTTAAATTCGATAATTCTTGTATGCCTGAAGCAGCAGGCAGAATACGAATGCCTTCCGGCCCTTTTACCATGACATCCTCTAATGTCCGATCGCCATTGAGAACATCTTCAATCGTATGCGTGGGAGCCAGCCCCAAGAGAATATCAACATTGCCTAATGCCAAGTCTGCATCCAAGACCAGAACTTCTCGGCGCTGCCGGGCGCAAGCGACCGCTAAGTTGATTACCACATTGGTTTTTCCAACTCCGCCTTTCCCTGAGCTCACCGCAACCACTTGTACCGGACGATGTTGAGGAAGGTCAGGTTGCAACACCGCTCTCAAGCCACTGGCTTGATCCACGACTGGCGGCTGTCGACGTTTTATACTTGGAATCATTGGTTGGGGCGTCTGATCAATCACGAAGAAGCTCCTAACACTGTGGAATGTTCCACAGGCTGTTGTTGAGGGTGAACACTTACCAGATCAACAACACGTCTACCAGTGGCGACTTCTAAATCCTCTGGCACACGTTGTCCCATCGAGACATAGGAAAGCGGTAGTCCGGTATAGTGCAACAGATTGAACAATTTTCCGAGGTGCGCAACTTCGTCGAGTTTGGTGAACAACAATCGGTGAATGGGAATGGTTCGATATTGCTGGATCACATCATGAAGAACCGATTCGGTTGTTGGCGCGGCTAACACCAAATGAGTCTCAATCTTGAGTTGTTGCTGAGCAATAGCTTTCAGCTCTTCCTGCCCTGTGCGATCTCGTGGACTTCGTCCCGAGGTGTCAATGAGAATCAATTCAGCTTCTTGATGCCGATTGATACAGGCCGTAAGATCACGGGGAGACATGGCCACTTCTAAGGGAATTTTCAGGATCTTCGCAAAAACTCTAAGTTGTTCAACTGCAGCGACACGATAGGTATCGAGCGTAATGAGTACGGTCTTTCGAGGCTGCTCCGCTTGTGTCGCCCAACTGGCAAGCTTAGCCACCGTCGTCGTCTTCCCCACTCCCGTTGGCCCAACCAACATCACCACTTGCTGAATACCTTTAGTCGGATGGAGTGATCCAGATACTGAAATCGATTGTTCCATCCGTTCTCGTAAAATCTCTGATACCGCGTCGCGATCGTCAAGACGTGATGTTCCAAGCGTTTCGGCGACAGCCCGCAACAATTCATGAGCTAACGGCGGTTGAATCCCTTGCGCGATCAGTCGTTCATACTCGACAGTCAAACCACCCGGTAAGGCATCGACCTGCTTCCGCATACGATCTCCCAAAGCTTCTCCGACAATAATCCGAAGCCCTTCGAGTTCTTGTCGTAGCGGTCCTACAACCGATTCGGGATCCTCTCGCTCTGCTCGCAATCGTTGCAATTCCTCACGAACGGCTGTGAGTTGTTCCGTAAAGGGATCTAACAGAGTTGCCATTTGCAACTGATCTTCAAACGTATTTCGTGGCTTTGACGCAGAAAGAGGTTCACTCTGCGGAGGAGGACTGACGGTTTTGACATCCATAGATTGTTCCGTCTGACGAATCCGGTCAAGAATGCCTGTTTCGATCAGTTTTTGCTTTTTCCCGCGATCGACCGCTGCCGTCACTTCAACGACTGGTTGACTCAACAATCCAAATAACCCGCCACCTTTATGAATGCGACGCGTCGAGACAATCACGGCATCCGGACCCAGCTCAGCTTTAACAGATTGCAGAGCTCCTTGTAATGTCAGTGCTTCAAACCGTTTCAGCTTCATGTGGCAACCTCACAACTTCGATGGCTTGAATTTTAGCTTTCCCATCAATTTCATTTGGCGAAAGGACCGCTAATGTTTGTAGACCAGGAGATACCATTTTATACATATAACTCCGTATGGCCTGAGAACATAAGACAATGGGTTGATATCCTTGACTCACGGTGCGCTCAATGGCTTTCTTGATCGATTCGATCAATTGGCTCATGAGTGATGGCGAAAATCCGGCCACACCTCCATGTCCCGGACTGATAGACTCCACCAGCCGTCGATCCAGCATGGGATCCAAACTAATGACATGGACCATACCCTCTGGGGTGGCATATTGATTCGTAATCGTTCTAGATAAATTTTGCCGGGCATATTCTGTCAACAAATCTGGATCTTTTGTCTGGGAGGCATAATCTGCCACCGACTCTAATATCGTTCGCAAATCACGAATTGAAACACGTTCACGTAAGAGATTACGGAGTATTCTCACCACAGCTCCTAAAGAGATTTGAGTCGGAATGAGGTCATCCACGACTTTCGGGTACACCTTGGCAAGATTATCCAGCAAGTTCTGGACCTCTTGACGACCAAGGATTTCATGCCCACTGGCACGAATGATTTCTGTCAGATGTGTCGCAATGACGGCCGCGCCATCAACAACCGTATAGCCATCCATCTGAGCGCGTTCTTTATCTTGAGGAGTTATCCATATTGCAGGCAAACCAAAACACGGATCTTTCCCCGGTTTCCCCTCTATGCCTTTTTTGGCCGAACCTGGATTAATTGCAAGAAGATGCCGCGGCAGAAGTTCGCCTTTCGCCACCTGTATTCCCTTTAACAAGACACTATATTCATGTGGTTTTAATTGGAGATTGTCTCGAATATGAACCGATGGAACGACGAAACCCAAATCTTGTGCCGTTTGTCGGCGGATTGCTCGCACACGATCAAGAAGTTCGCCCCCTTGTGCGGTATCGACTAACGAAACCAACCCATATCCCACATGCAATTCAAGTAAGTCCGGCGGTGTCACCGTTTCGATAGATTCGGTCTCTGGAGTTGGCGGTTTTTTGGCGTCGGCTGTTGTGAGTTTTGGCGTTTCTTCCTCCGTCGTCTTTTTGTGCCATAAAACATAGGCCAGCCCTCCCGCTAACCCACCCAAGGACAAAAACGCCAAATGCGGAAGGCCAGGAATAATCCCGAGAAACACAAAGATTCCCGATACAACGGCAATGAGATGTGGGTTAAAGAGAATCTGATCAGTCAGGTCACGCCCTAAACTCGTCTTGGTACTTACACGTGTAATAATAATACCGGCAGCCGTCGACATAATGAGTGCCGGCACTTGAGCCACAACCGCATCGCCTACGGTTAACAGCGTAAACGTCTGGGCCGCTTGCATGATCGACATCCCATGCTCCAACACTCCAATTGAGAGTCCCCCAACAATATTGATAAAAATAATCAGTAAGGCCGCGACCGCATCGCCTCGAACAAACTTACTTGACCCATCCATGGATCCATAGAAATCGGCTTCTTGTGAGATGAGTTCCCGACGCTTCCTGGCTTCAGTTTCATCAATAATCCCGGCATTCAGATCGGCATCAATGCTCATTTGCCGCCCAGGCATGGCATCTAAGGTAAATCGTGCAGCCACTTCAGCGATACGTCCTGCACCTTTGGTAATCACGACAAAGTTAATGATCACCAGAATAGAAAAAACGACGAGCCCGACTGCAAAGTTTCCCCCGACCACAAAGTCTCCGAATGCACGGATCACCTCTCCTGCAGCCTCTGTACCCTCATGACCATTCAACAAAATGACACGAGTTGAGGCAATATTGAGAGCGAGACGAAATAATGTCCCCAGAAGAAGCACCGCAGGAAACACCGAAAAGTCTGCTGGACGACCGGCATGCATAGTCACCAAGAGCACTAGAATGGCCATAACCAGACTAAAGGAAAGAAACAAATCCAGGAGGAGTGAGGGAAGCGGTAATAGCATAATCAGGAGAATACCCACCACCCCAATGGGGAGAAGCATATCCCCGTAATGCGAGGGCATCAGTTGCTCCTTGAGTGACTTGCTATCAAATGCCATTGTTGTCCTTATCCGGCCTGGTCATGGCCTTGTCGCAGCCGATAGACATACGCTAAGACTTCCGCTGCCGCACGGTAGAGATCTCCCGGAATCACGTCTCCCACTTTCACCATCCGATAGAGTCCGCGAGCCAAACTACGATTTTCAATAATGGGCACACCCGCATGGCGAGCAATCTTTTTAATATTTTCCGCTAATACACCGGCACCTTTTGCCACGACTGACGGAGAATCCATGGTCGCCGAGTCATATCGTAACGCCACGGCAATATGAGTCGGGTTGGTAATAATCACATCGGCTTGCGGGACGGCCTGCATCATGCGTTGTCGTGCCCGTTCCCGTTGTAAACTCATTCGTCGAGAACGAACTTGTGGGTCACCTTCAACATCTTTCGATTCATCTTTGGTCTCTTGCTTCGTCATTTTCAAATCTTCGGTCGTTTGCCAGCGCTGATAGATAAAATCGATAATCGCCAACACCAACATCACGGCACCAACCCAGAAAATAATTTGAAGAGCCAGTTCCCAGGTCGTCGTTAACGAATCTCCAAGACTGACAATTTGCAATTGCGTGAGTGTTTTCATATTCGGGGAGACAATGGCGTAGACAATCGACGCAATCAATCCAACTTTCAACAACGACTTAACCAGTTCAACGACTCCACGAAGAGAGAAAATTTTCTTGAGTCCATTCACCGGATTAAGCTTTGATATTTTTGGCTGTAAGCCACTCTCGATCCACAGAGGACCGGTCTGCATGACTAAGGCCGTCACGCCAAGAGCCACAATGATCAATGCAAACGGCAAAAGCGGCAAGAAGGCTTGCCCCACAATCATCTGGACATAGTCATGAATAGATTCGGGGGTAATCTGATAAGTCCCAATCATTTCAAACCACTGTTGACTGTTCAGTTGAAGTTGTCGCCACGCTGTGGGAGCCCACAACGAAATCATGCCAGCGCCACCGAACAAAACAACAATTGGGGCCAACTCTTTGGTCGTGGCCACTTGCCCCTTGCGGCGTGCGTCCTCAAGACGCTTGCCACTCGGTTGTTCTGATTTTTCTTGGCCTTCTTTATTTTCAGCCACGACCCAACTCCTTCAGAATATCCCACAGCACGGCTTCCATTCCCAGTATGGACTGTTGAAGGATCAGCGCCATGAGTGGGAGCCCGAAACCCAACACCAGAAGACCCATAGAAATCGTAATGGGAAAACTTGTGATCAAGACATTCATTTGAGGGACTAAGCGTCCCAAAATTCCCAACGTCAAATGAATCAAAAATGTCGCCGCAATCACCGGGAAGGCTAATTTCAGCCCGGTGAACATCATCTCCTGTATGAGTTGAATCATGTCGACCATGAGAGGCACCTGTAACTGAGCTCCAAATGGTGGAATTAAGTTAAAACTACTGCCTAACGCCAACAAGATCAGGTGATGACCGTCGAGTTGGAAATACAACAGGGTGGCGATGACGGTCAGGAGTTGTCCAAATACGGGGGTCTGAAGTTGTGTCGCTGGGTCCACAGCTTGAGCAAACCCGAAACCCACTTGAAACCCCATCACCTGCCCTGCAAATTCTACCGAGGCCATGAGTAATCGCGTGGTTAGTCCTAAGGTGAATCCGACTAATAACTCTGCGGTCAACCCCATTAAGAGGGTGAGTGGCTCCAGCCAGTTCGGTTCAAAATGAATCTTCACGATGGGAGTGAGAAGAATGGCAATACCGGCCGCCATCGTGACTTTGATTCGAGTGGGAACATTTCGACCGCCTAGAAGTGGCAACGCAGACAAAATAGCGGCCGTCCGTACAAGAACGACAATAAAACTCCAGAGTTCTTGAACCGCAAATTCAAAGTTGATCATCTCAGATCAAACATCACAAACCCAATGCCGGACAATATGAGAACGACAGGCCGAAGGTACACGAACATTTCTAATTGTCATTTGGGTTTCACGTTCATCATCTTTCATCTTGGCTATTCCTCTCATTAACAAATCATTACATTCACCGTGCAAAATCAGGGATTTGCGTCCACACTGATAACATGAACCCTAAAATAGTTTGTAAAATCCAAGGAAACCCAACCAAGACAACGAGAAACACCGTGACGATTTTCGGCACGAACGTGAGGGTCGCTTCGTTAATTTGGGTCATCGCTTGAAACGCACTGACCATCAGCCCGACCACGAGGCTCAGCCCAAGCATTGGCCCGGCAACGAGGAGAATCGTTTGAATCGCGGATGTCCCAATGTCAAGTACTCCTTCTGGCGTCATAACTCTGTTGGTCTTAAGAATGGTTAAGAAAGAATCGGGGCCGAATCTTTCAGTTCTGACACGTCACACGGTCTCGCTGACACATGTTTATTGAAAACTCTTCATCAAGGAACCAATAATGAGAAACCAGCCATCCGCTAATACAAACAAAACAAGTTTAAATGGTAAGGAAATCATGACTGGGGGAAGCAGCATCATCCCCATCGACATGAGAATGCTCGCCACGATCATATCGATAACTAAAAATGGAACATAAATAAGAAATCCTATTTGAAATGCTGTCCGAAGTTCACTGGTCACAAAAGCCGGAATGAGCACATGCAAGGGGACATCTTTTGGTCCTTCAAGTTTTTCGATCTGAGCCATTTCCACGAATAACGTCAGATCCTTTTCACGAACCTGACGCAGCATAAACTCTCGAATCGGTGCGATCGCTCGTTCCATCGCCACCTCCTGTTCGACTTGCTGCTCTAAATAGGGATTAATGGCCTGAACACGTATCTCTTCCCACACAGGCATCATGATGAACATGGTCATAAACAACGCCAGACCAATGATGACTTGATTGGGAGGTGCATGCATCGTACCCATGGCCTGGCGCAGCAAACCCAACACGATGACTAAGCGGGTGAAAGAGGTTAACAACGTCAACAGCGCTGGAGCCAAAGACAGCACTGTGAGCAAAACAAGAATTTTAATCCCGATCGTATAAGGTTCGGCCCCCTCTCCCCCCGATAATTGAAAACTTAAGAGCGGATCTTGCTTGACCTGTGCGTACACATTCGTTCCCACTGACATCATTCCAATGCAACTCAACCCCAGGAAACTCTTGGAGACATTCAGCTTACGATAGATTGAGAGAATATTTCGGATATCATTCATCGTGATAGTTGGGAATACATCAAATAGACGAGCACGGTCGAGTCCCTGGCTCGGGGTTATCCTGTATCGGAGTAGAGACATGACTTACCCGTTTCCACAAGCCTAGAGTGGATAGTCCAAGCCCCTCAATTGGATTACTAGAAGTCGTTCGAAGCTGTTCAATCTGATCCTTATTGGTCACCCGTGATAACAATGTCAAATCACGTGTAGTCGTCCCGAGCACGAGGATTTCTCCTGCCACCTCCACAAGCATAATCGCCTTGCCTTGACCTAATCGAAGGCCGCCAAGCAGTCGAAGCATCGACTTACTCAAATGGCCGGGTGATTCACCCATCACACGCTTCAAGAAATACATACCACCAAGAAGTAAGGTAATGACGACTGCGAGAGCCCCTGCCATTTTTAATGCTTGATCAGCTAGATCCATGCAAAACCTCGTTACCGGTTCTCCACAACTCGACGTGTTGTTCGCACCTCATAATCAACATGTTCAATTGCCTATGTGATGTCGCAAGGTTCAAGAGAGATTATTCACACGTTCCGTTTGGCTCACCACATCCGTTAATCGGATACCAAACTTTTCATTCACCATGACCACTTCACCCCGTGCCACAAGTTTTTCATTGACTAAGACTTCCAACGGTTCACCTGCCAACTTATCCAACTCAACCACAGAACCCGGCCCCAATTGAAGAAGCTCTTTGATCAACATTTTTGCACTTCCAAGTTGTGCGGAAATGACTAAGGGTATATCCAGGATTCGATCGAGACTTGCATCCATATGCTCATCCATTTCTGATGCGGGCATCACTCCGGTCGTTGGAGGACTCGGAGATGATGACGGCACTTGTGCCGCTTCTGCTTCAGCCATGGCCTTTGCCATTTCCGCTTCTGCATCCATGTCTGGATCGAAAGACTCTTCACTCTCTGGGTTCTCTTCACTCATACCAGGAATTCCTTTTTATGACATGTGGCTGAACATGCGACATCAACGTTACTCTTTCGGTGTGATCATTGATCTAATCTGAAATGATTGCGACGCTTTGGTCGTACCTGGAAATCCATAAAATTTTGGAACACCTTCAATTGTTCCAATCAGGGGTTCATCTGTGGGTTGTTCTAAGACAATGACATCGCCTGCCGAAAAGTTCATCAAGTCTTCAACCGAGATTCTTGTCGATCCTAAATGCACCGACATCGTCACCGACGTTTCTCGAAGACGTTCAGAGAATCGATTGACCCAACCTTGATCGACTTCATAAAAATCACTCTGAAAGCTCACTTGCAGACGTTCACGAAGCGGTTCCATCATGGCATAGGGAATACAAAGATGAAGATCACCGACAGCGTCACCTAACTCGATTCCGATTGTAATCACAATGACAATATCCGATGGAAGGACGATCGAAGCCAGTTGCGGATTCATTTCCGACCGGACAGCTTTGATATTCACTTTATGCACCGGTTCCCATGCCTTTTCTAGATTCGCCAATCCCATCAACATAACTTTTCGCATAATACGTTGTTCGATTAACGTAAAATCCTGACCTTCCGGTTTGACATGCGTCTGACCTGCTCCCCCAAAAAAATGATCAACCAGTAAATACACGGTCGCGGCATCAGTCGCGGCCATCGCATACCCGCGCAATGGTTCCATCGAGATCACTTGTAAATACGCGGGGACAGGTAATCGACGAGTAAATTCACTGAATTTCAACACGGATTGATTGGTCACCGTCACTTCAATCGTCTTTCGTAACACCTCACCTAACGACAACCTGAAGAGACGTGAAAATTGCTGGTGAATCACGTCAAGTGTGGGCATACGCCCACGAACAATCCACTCTTGATTTCCGAGATCATATGGAACAGGACCTTCTTGTGGCTCCTCGGGTTCAGGGGAAGAGTCTTCGACTTCCCCACCCGTCACACCTCGAAGGAGGGCATCAACTTCATCCTGAGATAAAATGTTTTCCATAATGACTCATTCAGGGGAACATATTAAGATCGACAAGGCCTCCTCACACAACCCTTAAGCATCCATAGCGTACGACTTGAATCATCGTGACCATTCGTTACTGAATGACAAAATCTGTGAAAAAGACATTGGAGATCTCGCCTTTATTCATGACCCCATTTGCACGTGAAAGAATTTCATCTCGGACCCGACGTTTCCCATTCGTCGTGCGTAGCAAGTGAGAATCTTTACTCGAAAGTAAGACCAATAACGCATCGCGAATCGCGGGGACTTTGACTGGGTAATCTGTCTGTTCTTCAGGACGGTCTAACTCGAGCTTAATGGAAATCTTTAAATATCGTAGCTCTTCTCGATCTGCCAGATTCAACACAAAGGGTTCAAGTTCAACAATAGGTCCAGGCTCATCTCCATGTGCTTCACCGGAATCTTTCTCATGTTTTTTTTCAGTCTTATGTGTCTCTTCTTCACCAGAGCCCATCATAAACCATGCCGCACCACCACCAGCTCCTAACACGGCTATTGCAAGAATAATGAGGATCATCAGTTTTTTACTTGATCCTCCCCCACCTCCCGACTCATCAGCTTTTTGGTCCTCGGCCATGGCGACCCCTCACTAACAGATGACTATTTTCTGTGACTTTCCCATTCCCTAAAGTCAGCAACGTTCATGCCAAGGATTTTCAAGAAGTGATGTTTCGTTCTCAGAATCGTGATGATGACACGACAAGAAAGAAGTAAAAACTGATAGTTTTCAATGGGAAACGATAGTTAAATAACACTTCAGACCTTTTACGCTCATACGGGTTTTCAAAAAATAATCCTTTAATACCTCGGCTCAACAAGGCAAATCTGTCAATTTCGACAGCAAAAAGCAGCGATCTCTGACACTTGAACACCTGTAATCAAAGTAACGAGAAGAGTGGGACATCAATGTAAACTGCTCTTCACTTCGGCTTCAATACTCAACAACCGTGTTCAAGAACACCTGTAATCAAAGTAACGAGAAGAGTGGGACATCAATGTAAACTGCTCTTCACTTCGGCTTCAATACTCAACAACCGTGTTCAAGAACACCTGTAATCAAAGCAACGAGAAGAGTGGGACATCAATGTAAACTGCTCTTCAATTCGGCTTCAATACTCAACAACCGTGTTCAAGAACACCTCTAATCAAAATCTCAGAAGCTACAAAACCTCATCAAGATTACTTGCAATAGCCTTCAGACTACCAACTATCATATTCAAAATACCGATCAAAACAACAAAAGCAATAGAACACCCAAATGGATATCAAACTATCAGAAGTAATCTGCGAGGATGAGTGAGAATAAGTCTAGGCAAGAACTAGGCAGGTATAAGCGTTCAAAACAGAAACTGATCACCGAAACACCGTAAGAAGTGAGACGCCAAAAGAAAGGAGAGTCCCTCCTCGAACGTCTCACTTCTTACTGATCACCGTTATCGTGATAAATTCACAAGTTCTCCAAGGAGCGTATCTGTCGTCGTGATGATTCGTGCATTGGCTTGAAACCCTCGTTGCATCGTGATCATATTCACCAATTCATCACCCAGGTCAACGTTAGACGATTCCAGAGTATTGGCAAAGATTTGCCCAAACCCACCCGTCGTAGGTTGGCCATTTAATGGATCACCGGAATCGGCACTTTCCAGAAATAGGTTTCGACCAATTGGTTGCAATCCATCAGGATTACTAAATCGAGTGAGCAACACTTGGCCAATGGCTCTCGTTGTTCCATTGGAAAATCGACCTAAAAGGACTCCATCTTCTCCAATGGATGTGCCAGCTAAGGTTCCATTGGCAAACCCATTTTGATCTTGGGTCAGAATCACAGAACTCCCTCCCTGTTGGAGCATTCCATCAGTTCCTGAACCACTATTCGTCGTCACACTGGTACCGAAATCATAACTCAGGTCGGCAGCAGCGATATCCGCCGCTCCATTCGTGAAGGTCAATCCAGTTCCTGGCGCTGCATTATAATATGTCACCGCTCCTTCAGTATCTAATAAACCTCCATTCGTAAAACCCAGCGTTCCTGTTGCTATGAGCTCACTATTTCCATCAGCAGATGTTGAGGCCGGCACTACGGTAAATTCTGAGGCATTTCCCACAATATTATATTGCCAAGCATTGTTTGCTGTCTTGTTAAAGTACATGGTCACGTCATGACCAAATCCAAGTGAATCGTAGAGTACAAACCCGGTACTAAATGCCGAAGTAGTGATAGGATCATCAATATCGAAAGTTGATATAGCAGCTCCAGCGCTGAGATTTCCCGACATATTCACCTCTGACGTCACCGTTCCAACTTCTTGCGTCGTAGTTAAGACAAGGTCTCCGATCCCACCCGTAATCACACCATCATCATCCACTTGATAGCCTTGCAATATGAGGCCTGAGGGATTCACAACGTTCCCTAATGCGTCAGTGCCAAACTGCCCAGCCCGCGTATAAAAACTATCTCCATTGTCGTCCTTCACGTGAAAGAATCCGTCGCCATCGATGGCCAAATCTAAAGCATTGGGCGTCGTTTGCAATGAGCCTTGACTAAAGCTCGGATCAATCCCTAAGACCCGCACCCCTCGACCTTCGACCAACGAATTCGTCGTGCCTCCACCGCCAAACGAGGCTCCGAACAGATCACCAAAGGAGACTGTTCGAGTTTTATAACCCGTCGTTTGCGCATTCGCGATATTGTTACCTATTTCACTCAAGGCTCGACTTGTCGCATTGATCCCACTCGTTGCTGTAAAAAATGCTGAGGTAATACCCATACGCGTTAACTCCTTCTACGATAAGAATGAAACATGATTCATATATAAACGCATTACAGAGCTTGAACAGACAAGATGTCATTCGATAACAATGTTTTTCCACTCCCAAGCGTAATGAGGGGTTGCTCTTCACTGATCATCACACTTTTGACGATATCACGCATGAACGTCGTCGCCAGTACTTCTTTACCCTCTGGATTGATCGCTTTCGGAAGAAAACTATACGTCCCAGCTTCAACACGATCACCATTCTGATCGTTCCCGTCCCAGATAATCTGATGAGGACCAGCCTCTTGCGAACCGAGATTATTGAATCGTCGAATCACTCCTCCATTTTCATTCAAGACGTCAATCTGTACCGTTCTTGCATTTTCTTCTAGGACATACGACAACGTCGCGTCTCCTGTTGACGGTAACGACAGGACATTCCCTTGCGCGCTGATTTCCCGACCAATCAGATTCACTAAATCCATTTTTGACTGTTGGGAACTTTGACCAATAAGACTTTCCAAGTTTTCATTGATATTGGTGGTTTGCTCTAACGACGTAAACTGTGCCAACTGTGCAATGAAATCTTCATTTTCGACGGGATTTGTGGGATCCTGACTTTCTAATTGAGATACAAGTAAACGCAGAAAAACATCACGCCCTAATTCTTGAACATTCTCAGCCGTAATGGAATTCACTGGGCGAGGCGGCGTCTCTAACAGTGGTGTGATTGCATCCATGTATCAGTTCTCCTTCTATCAACTATAATCTTGAGTACCGTTGTCTTTGTGACATGTGTACTTAGGCCACCATATGCCATCCTCGACCTTGCGGCATGGGTATTCGAGGATTGCCCATTTCATGTGAGCCTGTAGAATTTCCTACATTTTCTAAGATTCGGCCCTCATTGCCAGCCTCTCTAAAACTCTCATGCCCAGGTTGTTCGTCTAAGTGTTGGTTCTCTTCATGCACCTCAAATTCCTCTAATTCCATATCTGCTCGTCCAAGCTGATCCTCTAAACTTTGTACATTTTGGGACGCCAGTGCACGTAGAACGGGGTTATCAAGAAGGACTCCAGCATACACCTGTCGTTGCGCAACACCCACATCCACCTGTACTCGTGAGGCTTCGGATAATTGCACATCAATTTGTAAACGGTGCGGCACCGCGGTATTCAGTAACTGAAGTCGCTCATCAAAGCTTCCACCTTTGGCAACCATCTGCCCTTGACTAGCCGACATCAGATTACTGGAGGTCGAATCAAAGAACTGACCTTGCCCTGTACCGGTATGATGACCAAACGGTAAACCGGTTCCCGAATGCCCTGATTGACTTTCCGTACCTTGAGACGTACCAAGTGATCCAATCAGTTTGCTCTCACTTTCCACTCGAGTTAGACCATGAGTCAGTTCATCGTGTGAAGCCGGAAGCCGTGTCCCGCCTGTAAGAGTTTCTACAATCGTCTGAGGATTCACACCGGTTCCTTCAACCGTAGGAACAAGCCGTTGAGCATCGAGATTAGGGTTGGTCAATGCCGTAGCCGCAGAGACAGAAGAAGGACGTGCATCAAGAACAGACTGAGAAAGTTCATTCAATAGAGGTCGCACCCGCAATTCCCCACCGTCGACGCCTTGGGACACAGCTCCCGCGTTCTCATTCAAACGTGCTAGATTTTGGACAGAAATAGATAAGTCAGAGCTTGGCTCTGCAATCTGACGAACTATGCTTTCTTGTATCGATGAACCAATCTGTCCTGCGGTGGACCCGAGACTGTGTAAGCGATTAAGAATGCCTTGAATTTGCTCAACGACAGCTTGGCCATCTCCCTGAATGCCAGCCTTCACAGACGTATTCCTGTAGGATTGAAGAACATCTAAGGAATGTTGAATTGGTAGTCCATTCACTGAACCTGCCGATACTAACTGAAACGAAAACGTCCCATGATGTTCGGTCAGGATCAATCCGTGAGAAGCCAGTTCATCGAGAATTTCCTGATCATTGAAAATGGGTTCAAAGAAGAGCGACTGGTCCTCAAAAGGCAGGAGCGACGACTGTTCATTCTCCTGCAACACCTGTTGAGTGTCACCCAACACATCAGAAAACGTAACTTGCCCATCACCTTGCCCGGAAGGTTCAATCGCTGAACCGCTCATTCCTGACTCTGGATTCCCCAACGTAACAGCTTGGGGATTCGGAATGATGGGAAGGAATGGACTTGTCATCGTTCTTTCATACCTATACTCATCAAACACATTGTCAGTTACTTTTTGGCCGATCTATGAAAATTTCGCAAGCCGTGTGAAAGCGCTGCCGCTTTTTCAGGATTCACTCCAGCCAATACCACCGCCGCTTTCTTACTTTTGATTCCAGAGAGAATTTCCAAGGCTAACCCTTCATCCATTTTCTCAATCCTGAGCGCCGCTTCTTCCGGGTCCATAGCCCCATAGACTTTGACTAAATGCTCCAATGACGGATCGTCTTTCGGTTCTTGAATTTCTTTTCCATCAAGTATTGCAGCCTTGTTCTTTAATCGTTCAGCTTCTTTTGCTTGACGCTCAGCTAATGCCTCAACATCACGTTGAAGTCCCTCTAATCGTGCTTCTTTTTGCTGCAAACGCTGTTCCCGCTCTTCAAGATCCTGAATTCGATTTTGAAGTTGTTGAACAAGCGATGTTTCTTCGCTGACTTCTTCATTCGGCTCTATGGATTCAACGCTTTGATTTTCCTGAGAAGTTTCCTCAGTCACTTGATGTTCTTCACCCACTGAGTAGGAAACCGAAACTACCGCAGTTCCCCCCAGGACCATCACAACAACCCACCAAGGAAGAATTAAAGAACGCGGCATTTTTTTTCTACCAGGCGAATTTTGCATAGTCGCTACTCCTGCTCTTGCCTATACGGTCTAAATTTGAACCCAGTAGGTCCTGTCACGATCCCGCTGGAGCCTGGGCGAATTTTGCATAGTCGCTACTCCTGCTCTTGCCTATACGGTCTAAATTTGAACCCAGTAGGTCCTGTCACGATCCCGCTGGAGCCTGGGCGAATTTTGCATAGTCGCTACTCCTGTTCTTGCCTATACGGTCTAAATTTGAATCCAGTAGGTCCTGTCACGTTCCCGCTGGAGCCTGGGCGAATTTTGCATAGTCGCTACTCCTGCTCTTGCCTATACGGTCTAAATTTGAACCCAGTAGGTCCTGTCACGTTCCCGCAGGAGCCTGGGCGATTTTTCATAGTCATTCTTCCCACTCTTGCCCATACTTCGCTGATCAGTTCTCAAACGAGAGTTAAATGATCTCGCCGGAAACCAGGTGAAATTTGTTTTGAGTGAAGTGAGACCTAGATCAGCCATACGCTATTGTCTATTAAATTAAAACAATAACAAACGAGAGACTCCGTGTTCCTTATAGCCACCCTTCACGGGCCATGGTCACATGTTTATGTGCTGTCGCCTCTTCCATCATCGCCTGCTCCTGTTTGGCAAGTTTTTTCATATAGGCGGCCTCTTTTTTCTCAATAACAATTTCAACCACCCGTCGGGCATGATGCGCCGTTTGCAAGCGTTTCCTCAGTTCTCCAAGCTTATGATCAATCTCTTGCATCTTCCTCGCTTGCCTCTCCAACAGCCCCCCCGTTTCATCAAGCCATCGAAACCGCTGCTCGGCAAATATCGTATCTACTCCGTTTTGTAGACTTCGATCTAAGGACACAGCCAAATGATCAATCTCATTTCGCAATTGTTGTGTTTTGGCCTCTTCACGTGATTTCTCTAATTCTGCGAACATCACTTCTTCTCGAATCACATCTTCAACTTGCTTTCGAAATCGTAGTAACGTGGTCCAATTCATGCTCGGCCTTTCTCACTCGCATGCGCTAAAGAGACTTGCTTCGCGTGTTCCAACAATTCATAGAGCGCTTGAACGCTTTCCTCTATGCTGACTCGATTCTCTCGCTGCTGCGTTAAAAACTGACGAATATGATCACGCATCGTGATCGCCACATCCAATTTGACATTGCTACCCGGTTGATACGCACCCAGATTGATCAATTCTTCTGAATTTTGATACACCGCCATGATTTCAAGAAACGACCGGGCTGCACTAAGGTGCTCGGACGAAACCACATCGGACATCACACGACTAATACTGCTCAGAACATTGACCGCTGGGAAATGACCTTGAGTTGCTAAATTTCGGTCTAACACGATATGTCCATCCAAAATCGCTCGAACGGCATCGGCAATTGGATCAGTCAGATCATCACCATCGACGAGGACCGTATACAAACCGGTAATCGAACCACCTCGAGCCGGGCCAACACGCTCTAAGACTTTTGGGAGAAGATTAAAGACCGATGGCGGGTACCCCTTGGCCGTTGGGGGTTCTCCGACGGCCAACCCAATCTCCCGCTGTGCATGGGCTAATCGAGTCACGGAATCCATCATGAGGAGGACATGCTGCCCCTGATCACGAAAATATTCTGCAATCGCCGTCGCAAGCAAGGCACCGCGTAATCGAACAAGCGGAGATTGATCAGAGGTGGCGGCAATCACCACTGACCGCTGCAACCCTTCAGAGCCAAGCTCTCGCTCAATAAATTCCTTGACTTCTCTTCCACGTTCACCGATTAGCGCAATCACATTCACGTCAGCTGATGCATGACGACTGATCATGCCAAGCAAGACACTTTTCCCCACTCCACTTCCTGCAAAAATGCCAAGCTTCTGGCCAACACCACAGGTCAGTAAGGCGTTTATCGACCGAAGACCGAGATCCATAGGTTGGGCAATTCGATCACGCTCAAATGGCGTAGGAATCTGTCCCACTAACGGATAGGTCTCAGTCTGAGGAATCGGACCTCGCCCGTCGATCACACGACCCAACCCATCTAAGACACGGCCCAGAGACCGTGGTCCGACTCGAACGTGTGAAGCCTTGGCTTCATAGACAATACGGTCTCCAGCGCGAATGCCTTGCATGTCTCCATATGGCATGAGCATCACACGACCCTGTCGAAACCCAACTACTTCACCTTCCGTGAGCAGTTCTCCAGTTTCTTTCACAATTTGACAACTCTGTCCCACAGAGACTGGTGGTCCTGTCCCTTCCACCGTCAAGCCGACAGCGTTCACGACTCGTCCATACACGGTAATCGGATCCGTTTCGTTAAGACGTGGAAGAAGGCTCGACAGTTTCATCTGACTCACTTTGTGGCTGTAACGCTTCACCAATAATTTTTAACTGTGATTCAATGCCAGCATCAATGGACAGCCCTTCCGTTTGAAGAAGACATCCCCCCAACTCCATCGCTGGATCACTTTCAATTCGAATGGCAGGGCTATTCCCATCATGAGTCATGAGATGCGACTGCATGGTTTGAAGATACTCAACTTCGTCAGGATGAACATACAGACACACCCCACTGGAAGTTGCAAGATTTTTTAAGATATGACCAACTTGTTCCAGCACAATATCCTTATGCGTGGACGCTTCACGATGAATGACTTTTTTCGCGATAGCCAAGGCTAACTCAACCAAATCTGATTCGGCTTGGTGCAACATCCTCGCCCTTGCCTCTTCAACCTGCCCAACCAACATCAGCGCTCGCTCTGTTTCCTGTTCGACTTTTTGACGACATTGTAGTGTCCCCTCTTCAATCCCAGCGACTCGTCCTGCTTCAAATGCCTGTGTTTGAAGAGCCGAGCAATCGTGTGGCAATTCCACCTCTTCGACTTTTTCTTGTTCCTCTTTCGAGACGTGATGCTGACCAATGTTCCTCATGAACATCGGTATGAGTTCGGTCATCTCGAAGGAGTGGACGGCCAGTCGTTGATTCTCAGATTTGATCACCTTAGACCATTTGCTCTTCACCCTTACCTCCAAGCACCACGCGACCTTCAGCAGCCATTTTCTGGACAATTTTCAAAATATTCTGCTGCGCCGATTCGACATCACTCAATTTCACCGGACCTCGACTTTCCATATCTTCTTTCAACGACTCAGCCGCACGACTCGACATATTCTTCAGGAATTTTTCTTTAAGCCCATCATCAACGGCTTTTAACGCCAGGATCAGCTCTTCTTTACTAACATCACGCAAGACTTCCTGCATACCCCGATCATCCACATCCTCAAGATCTTCGAATACGAACATTTTGGAGCGTATCTCTTCGGCAATTTCCGCATTTTTCTCTTCTAATGCCGCCATGATTTCACCCTCAACATTTCGTTTGACGGAATTAAGAATTTCGGCAACTAACCCTGTTCCCCCAACAGCCACGGCATTTTTAGACGAGCCAGCACGAAGTTCATCTTGAAGCACACCGTTTAATTCCTCGAGCATATTGGGCGAAACTTCTTCCGTCGTTGCCATTCGATAAACAATGGCATCGCGCTTATGGCTAGGCAAGAGCGCGAGCACCTGACCTGACTGATCCGACTCGAGGTTCGAGAGAATCAGCGCACCGGTTTGAGGATGTTCATACGACAACATATTTGCAATGGAGGCAGAATCCATGGATTTTAATGTTTCAAATCCTGCATTCTCTGACGTATTCAATGAACTGAGAATTCGTCTGGCCTTATCCTTCCCGAGGGCAGAATTGAGAATTTTAGAAAGATATGTCTTTCCTTCAACAGAAAGACCTGATGCCCCTGCCTGTTGAACAAACTCTCGCAACACCGTGCGGTGTTCATCTTGCCCAACATTCACCATGCCCCCTAAATACGCACCAATAGCTCGAATATCCTTTTGATCCAAAACTTTTAATACTTCGACTGCTGCATTCTCACCAATGGCTAGAAGCAGAATCGCCGCCTTTTCATAGCCAGACAATACCAGTGCCATCTTAGGCTTTCTCCGCCTTGTCTTCCTGCTCCCCCTTTATCCATGTACGGATGACATGCGCCGCTGTTGTTGGATTATCCGAAGCTAATTTGATGGCATGTTCTTCAGGCGTTTCTGTAATTTCAGCCTCATATTCGGCGACGGTTGCCGGCAACCCGACTTGCGGAACAGGTACCGGTTCAGATGGAGGAGTGATGAGACTCGTCACCATAGGACGCACCACGAGTAGTAACACGAGCAATCCAAGTACCAGAAAGACCGCGGGCTTGATCAACCCTCCCCATGTCGCCAAGAATGAGTGCACCACTGTCGCAACGTGTTCATCACCTTCCGTCAACGGGGTCGCCTCAAACGGGGTATTGACCACTTCGATTTCATCACCACGTGATTCTGAAAACCCGACAGCTTTCTTTACAATATCCACGAGCTTACTCATTTCCTCTTCAGAGCGAGGAACATACTTCAATTCGGCTTCATCGGCATTCGCTTCAGCATCTGCGCCCTCAACAGGAACATACGTCCCATCTACCAACACCGCCACAGATAAACGTTGAATGGAGCCTGTGGGTTCAACAATTTTGCTCACTTTTCGATTCATTTCATAATTGAGGACCTCATTTTTACGTTTGGCCTCTTTGGGTCTTCCACTTCCCCCTGTCACGTCCCCATCATTCGGCACATTACTCCTGACACCAGGTACGCCTGAAGGGCCGGAATCTTCTATGACTTTTTCTTGACTGCGATTTTCACTTCGAACAACCTGACTTTCTGGATCATAAGTTTCTTCCGTCACTTCTACTTGACGAAAATCTAGCTCCGATGAAACACGAACGACAGACTTATTTCGACCTAAGACCTTATCCAACATGGTCTGCACTCTCTGTTCAAGATCGTGCTCGACATTTCTCTGCATGTCCACTTGCGTCGAGGTCAATTGCGAATCTTTCTGTCCTGCCGTCTTACTCAACACTTGCCCATGACTATCCACAACCGTGACATCACTTGGAGTCAGCCCTTCGACACTACTCGATACCAAATGCGTGACACCTTGTACTTGTCCTTGCGACAAGGCCGCTCCTCGCCGTAAGGTCAATACGACCGCAGCCTGAGCTGGTTGCTTATCAGAAGTAAATAATCGACGTTCCGGAAGAACTAAATGTACCCGTGTCCGTTCGACTTCACGTATTTGCGAAATCGTTCTCGCCAGCTCACCCTGCAAGGCACGACGGTAGTTCATTTTCTGTACAAATTGGGTGACGCCTAACCCGACACGATCGAAAATTTCAAAACCCACACCACCGGTTTCTGGTAACCCACTCGAGGCCATTTGCAACCGCAATTCATGAACTTGTTCACTCGGAACTTTAATCGTGTCACCACCCTCTGATAATTCATACGGAATTTTCTGACTATCAAGCTTCGCCACAATGGCCTGCACATCTTCTCGTTCTAAATCGGCAAATAGCACTCCCATATCTGGCTCTTTCCCCATTAATCCCAAAACAGGAATGACGGCAATACCCAAGGCCAACAAGACCACCAACCCAACACGCTGAGGCATGCTGAGCGCTTGGAAATTATGAAGAATAGTTTCTGGGAGGGTCTTGGGACGTTGAATTTCTTCAGCCATAACTCAAATACAAAAGAAGTAGATAGTAGAGAGGAACGCGCACCATCATCATGGTGAAGGGTGCAGCATCGTATATACCTCTGTAACGTTTAATGTTGCTCACTTCATTTCACACTCTTTAGGTGCATCAATGTCTCTCATACACGTGACAGAACTCACACTTGCATTCTGAGTACTTCTTGATAAGCTTCCAGCAGCTTATTCCGCATGGTCATCATGAGCCGAAACGACAACCCAGCTTTTTCGCCAGCAATAATCGCGTCATGAATCGCGACATCCTCTCCCCTGGCAACGGCACCCTCAAGTCTGTCCGATTGATGCTGCAGTTGGTTCACCGACTCGACCGCACTTTTCAGCAATTCGCCGAAACTTGCACCATTTGCTTGAGTCGGTCCTCGAAGCGCATCTTTCGCGATCGACTCAAGAATCGGATCAAACCCACGAATTGAAAAATCTTCCATTAGGGGCATCCTTCAATACAGGGGAACATTATCGTCCCATTTCTAATGCTCGCATGGTCATTGATTTTCCGGTCTCCAACACGGCTAAATTCGCCTCATACGCACGAGAGGCCGACAACATATTGGTCATTTCTTCAATGACATTCACATTCGGTAGCTCAAGATACCCCTTGTTATCAGCATCAGGATGTTGAGGGTCATAGACTTTGCGAAAAGGGCGTTCATCCAACACCACTTTTTCAATATGCACGCCACTAGGTTCGGCTGAACGTCCAAAAGCCTGAGAGAAAACCGACATAAATGGAGAAGACGGTGATTCAGCCCGAAACACGACATCCCTTCGTACATAGGGACCACCATTGGGTGATCGCGTGGATTCGGCATTCGCAAGATTCCCTGCGATAATATTGAGTCGCTGACGCTGAGAGTTCAGCGCCGACCCGACCACATTAAACAAACGATCGACATTCATACGAGAACCTCCTACATACAAGATAACCTTGGAAACCACGTCGCTTTCGCGTGTGCTTCACGTCTCACTGAAATCGCACCGGCCTTAACCATTTCGGCCCTCACCAATCGCCGAACGCCATCCATCAAACCGACCTTTCAAAAATTGACTCACTGCCATATACATCATGGTATTTTCAGCCATCTGAGTCATTTCTTCTTCCAAATTGACGGTATTACCATCCAGACCACCACCAGAGTTCACAACATTCACATGTTGAAATACCTGATTTCCTGGAGTCGAAATTGAAAGGTGGCGTGGATGTGTACGCCTGGTGTCAAATGGTGCTTCTCCTCGTTGCAGTGATGCAAGCGTTTCATGAAAGGGGAGAATACGGTTTTTATATCCTGGTGTTTCTTCATTAGCTAAATTGGAGGCAATAGTTTCATGAATGGCACTTCGTACATTAAGCGCCCGTTCATACAATACTGACCCACTATCCCAGATAGAATTCACCATGGTCCCCCTCCATACTCATTAAATAACAACGCCCCCCCCGCATGTGTTGCGTCACCACCTCACATTGTCCTATCTTCAGCAACCCTGATGCCAACGTTACCCATAGGTCGACATTGTCAGAAAAATGACCGTATTGACGACTGAGGACAATTAATGGGCATCTTCCTTCTCGATATATGACATCAATAAGAGACAGAGTAAAAAAATCATTGTGACATTTTTTCCTATGAGGTAGTATTTGCCGGGTCGCTCACTCAACCCCGACCCTTCACTCTTGAGTATATTCTCAACGAGTTTCATCACGACAACCGACCGTCGCTACAGTTCAAGGCTCTCTCCCCCATTTAACTGCCGATACTCACGTAATTTATTTCGTAAGGTACGAATACTAATCCCTAATGTCCGTGCGGCATGTGTTCGGTTTCCGCCATGTCGATCTAAGACTCGAAAAATGAGGTCGCGTTCCATTTCCCAAATCGAGCCTGTCGGTTGTGACGACGGAGCTGGGGTGCTCAATGTCGGTTCTTCAAATGTGACATGTTCCATCCGTAATGGACCGGAATCCGACAACAACACGGCCCGTTCAATCACATTTTCAAGTTCACGAACGTTTCCACGCCATCGACGGGTCTTTAAGTAACTCATGGCTTCTTCCGTAATACTGGTGCTCGGACGACCATTGCGTTGACAAGACTGTTGAGCAAAATGTTCGACTAACACTTCGATATCCTCTGGACGTTCGCGCAGTGACGGAATGGTCACCGGCATCACGCTCAGACGATAGTACACATCTTCTCGAAATCGCCCAGCCTGCACTTCTTGCATCAAATTTCGATTGGTCGTGGCAATCACACGTACGTCAACAGAAATCGGTGTACGGGACCCCAAGCGATCGACTTCACGTTCTTGCAAAACACGTAATAATTTTGCTTGAAGGCCTAAGGTCATTTCGCCAATCTCATCCAATAAAAGTGTGCCTTGATGAGCCAGTTCAAACTTTCCGCACCGACGAGCCAACGCGCCGGTAAACGCGCCCTTTTCATACCCAAACAACTCACTTTCAAGGAGACCTTCCGGAAGTGCTGCGCAATTGACCGCGACAAAGGGCTGATTGGCTCGTGGACTGTTTCGATGAACATAGCGAGCCAAAACTTCCTTTCCTGTCCCGCTCTCGCCTTGAATAAGGATCGTGGCTTGACTCGCGGCAACGGTCTCTAATGTCTTTAATGTCTGCAGGACACGCTCGTTCCGAGTGAGAAATCCAACCGACTCGGCATCGTGACCAGCTTCGGACGAACTACCGGATACATGTTCTCGTACATTACTTTTAATCCGCGAAACAATTTCCTCCAATTTTTCAGCCCGAAATGGTTTTTGAAGAAACTCGGTCGCTCCTAACTTGAGAGCTTCCACTGCTGTTTCGACTGAACCAAAAGCAGACATCATCACGACCGGCACTTGATTTCCAGACAACCTGATATCGCGTAACATGTCGATACCGCTTTTCCCTGGCAAATTTACATCAGCCACTATCAGGCTGGCCCCATTCCGTTGAAGCCATTCCAGGCCTTCGCGGCTGTCATTCACGACCGAAACTGAATACCCATGTCCGCCTAAGGTTTGAGATAACGCCGTTTGTAAATGGACATCATCTTCCACCACTAAAATGGGTTGCTTGTCATACCATTCCGTTTGGGTCATGCAGGTCTCCTCTGTTGTGGAAAGCATAAGGACACGGTAGTCCCTTGCTGTTCCCGGCTTCGTACATCAATCGTTCCATGATGTGCATCCATCACATCTTTGACAATGGAGAGTCCAAGTCCTGTTCCATGATTCTGTTTTGAATAAAAGGGTTGGCACACGTAGGGAAGCTCATCCGCGTTGATCCCACAGCCATAGTCACGAACACAGATGTGGACATCATGGCTTTCCTCTTGTAATTGACCATTGGACGGTGTTCGCCTCACCCTCCGACATTCAATATCGATATCCGCACCCTGAGGTGATGCCGAAATTGCGTTATGTAAAATATTGAGACAGGCTTGCTGAAGTAGCACATGATCGCCTTCAATCATTTCGGCATCAACAGCCACTCGCCTTCTTATCGTCACTTGCCGATCTTGAGAAGGCTGGGTCAGGAGAAGTTCGACTTGATCAAACAGGGTATGAACCTGGACTTTGTCAATTCTGGCTTCACGTGTTTTTGCTGTCGCCAACAAATCATCCACAAACTGCTCAAGAGTTCGGATTGATTGAACAAGATGATGACCGACTCGTTGGTGTTCAGCGTCGTTACACATACGTCGCTCAACTAATGAAGCAAATAACTCAATACTCGCCAATGAGTTTCGAAGATCATGTGAAACTTTGGCCACATGTTCTCCCATTACTCGCATACGTTCGTCTTTCGCAATCTGAGTCGAAACAGGTGCCGTCTGATCTTCACAAATAAATCGCACGATCAAACAAGGCACGGTTCCTGGCTGTCCCAGGACTTCCTCCCAACAGTTCAAGGTGCGTCCATGATGAGCCACGTGCATACATGGAACTGAGGGCCATCCTAATTGTCGCCAAGCCTTATCGAGAGACCGTCCTTTCACCATAATTTCTCCAAGTCCCGGAATTGCTCTGGCGGCTCGATTCACTTGCTGAATAGTTCGGTCGTGATTCATGAGTATCGCCGAAATCGGAAGGTACTCGAAAAACCGATTCATTTGCTCACGAAGTCTTTGTGTTTCTGCAAACTTATTTTTCAGCCCAATAGACACGGCTTGTAATTCGAGATCGAGGTGTTGCACTCGATCAAGGACACTCTGGTGAGCATCTTTAAAATAATCTTGTATCGTTTCCATCGAAGAATGATTCATAATGAGTCGTCGCTTACGAGGCGTTACTGGTTCGATGATATTCATCCAGTACGGCAGACGCCGCAGCTCGTATCGTGGATTCTAATTCCGCATCATTTTGACCAGGTTGTCGAAGACGGTCTAAGAGTGGGGTTGCCGCAGCCTGCTTTCCTGTTTCTTGGAAACACAATGCCAAGCGAAACTGCGCCCACGTTTTGACTTCAACCACTGCTTCCGACTCTCCAATCGCTTGATACAAATTCTCAGCTTCTGCATAGCGTTTCTGCTCATACAAGAGATCAGCCAAAGATAATTGCGCACCAATTGAAGTAGGATGATGCTCCAGCACATAGCGATAGTCTTCAATGGCTAGACCGAATTTTCCCAAAGCCTCGTATGTATGAGCCCGTTCAATACGAGCCATCTGTTGCTTCTGATTGTCTGCGCCACGCTCTATCACTTGCGTAAATTGCGTAATGGCCTTCGTGAATTTTTGTTCAGAGACATCCACGCGTCCAAGAGTCAAGAAAATATCGTCCCTGAACTGACCTTTGGGATAGGCCTGGATATAGGCCTTTGCTGCCTGACGAATCCGATCAATCTCACCAAGTTCATGTGCCAGGATGACTTGTGTCGAAAGAATTTGTTCTTTGATTTTTTTAGTAGGATTTTCCTTCAACATGTTGTCGTACCACTTCAACGCCTCTTTTGAAAGACCAATCTGACGGTAGGCCTCTGCCAACATTCGCATCCACTCAAGGTTTTGGGGGAGAGAACGTACGAGCAATTGTTGCTGCTCATAATATCGAATGAGTTCCACCCATTGCTGTTGTTGATAATGGGATTGGAAGGTTTGCGATACCTTGAGAGTGAGAATATTTTGAGCATTCGTTTTCCAAGGTTCAGTCTGACCAAACAGCAGCAATTGTCTATAGGCCGCCAAGCCCCCCCCCTCATCTCCAATTTCTTGATATCCCTTCGCTAGCCAGAATTGCGCTTCATCTGCCACATCAGCTTCAGGGGCTTGCGCCAACTCCCTGGAAGACTCAACGACTCCATCCCACGACACCGACAAATAGATCTCTAGCGCATTCAAACGATCGTAGAGAGTTTTCCATGCTTCTTGAGAATGGTCGGAACCTAAATACGAAAAAACCCATCGCGTCAAGGCTGCGTGTCCGCGACGTCCAGGTTCACGTTGTGGATAGCGAAGCGAGGCTTCTTGAAAAAACCAAAGTGCCGCCATTTCATGATCGCGTTCCAGCAAATACTGAGCAATGTTATTTAATGCAAACCCGGCTTCAATTTTCTCTGGATGAAGATTATAGGTCGTGAGATACCACTTCATCGCCTGCCCAGGGTTTCCCACCTGAGCGATACTCAATCCATAATGATAAGCGGAAGCCGCAGATGACCGAATCAATTGAGGCTGTTCAACATCAACGACTTGATACCAATAATAGGCTTGATCCCAAGCATGCGAAAAGGCTGTCGCATCGGCTAATCCCAGAGCGCCTTCCAGATGGTACTGAGTCCACTTTGGCTCCTGAACCAACCGCCGAAAAACGAGAGAGGCTTCGATATACTTCTTTTCTTCTAAAAAATTTATTCCTGCGTTCAATAACACCCCACCGGCCAGCGGATGGTCGGGATAGGTGCTCAAAAATTCTTCGAAGACCCCGTTGGACTCAAGAGCCCATCCCATTTGATCAAAAAGTTCACCCACACGACACAGTGCCCATGGCGCATAGGGACTCTGAGGATGTTCCTTCCGTTGTGCAAATAAACGTTTAATCATCGCTAGGACTTTGGCATCCGGAACATCTTCAGGATTTGGTAAGGATGCCACTGCGTATTGGGCCCCTTCAGCAAATACGCCTTCCGGTTGTTCCTGTAAAAATTTCAAAAACAATTCTCTTGCAACCACCAGTTCTCCATCGACCATCGACTGCTGAGCTCTTCGAAACATCTCTGGCTCGGCCATTTCAGAAGGATAGTGCCACTCGAATTCCGAACAAGATGAGGCATAACTCAACATCGGCGACATAAGAAGACTCGCAACAATATAGATCCAATACACAGACGATGACCCTTGATAATTCTTAGTATGAAGGTGAATAGCAAAAACTAGACCGAGAGTATTACTTATGAACACTCAAGCTCATTATGCGAGTCAACATATTGGAAACACGGACAAATATATGAAATGACCAATGAGGAACGACGATGACTTTTTCGTCAAATGCTTGACGGTAAGGTCAAAACATCGTCTTTTTAGGGAATGGAAATATGAGAGAAAAAGGCAGAAGTCGAAGGGCTGGAAAATATCAAGTAGATTAAAAGGAAGTGACGGACTTCGTCTCTTGTCCGGTTCGATTCGCTACAATTTCGGCTAAGGATTTCTTTTTAAGTTTTTCAATCAAGGTCGTACGATTGATATGGAGTAATTGAGCCGCTTTACTTTTGACCCAATTCGTTCGTTCAAGTGCTTCAATAATCAAGCGATTTTCGAATTCTTCAACTGTACCTGAGAGATTGATCCCGCCAACTGGAATAGCGGCAGAGACATTGGCTGCTGACACGGCATGCGGAGATCGAATTTTCTCAGGGAGGTCAGCCAGATCAATTTGCCCATCGCGTTTCAAAATGGCCATCCGTTCAATGATATTTCCCAGTTCTCGAACATTTCCAGGCCATTGATAGCTACAAAGCAATGTCATCGCCTCTGGAGAAATTCCCGTTAATTTTGACGATCGTCTCTCATTAAATATATTCATGAAATGCTCAATCAACAACGGAATATCTTCTGAACGATGTCGTAAAGGCGGAACTACGATTGGGACCACATTGAGTCGATAGTAGAGATCTTCTCGAAATTGTTTGTTCGCAACCAACTCTTCCAAATCTTGATTGGTTGCAGCAATCACCCTGGCATCGGCCTTGTACGTTCGAGTGCCCCCCACACGCTCAAAAGTTTTTTCTTGTAACACACGGAGTATTTTTACCTGCAATGGTGGGCTTAAATCCCCGATTTCATCAAGAAAAATGGTCCCACCAGCTGCCAATTCAAATCGTCCAACCCTCGTGGCTACCGCCCCAGTGAAAGCCCCTTTTTCATGACCAAACAATTCACTTTCAAGCAATGCTTCCGGAATCGCTCCACAATTGACTGGGATCAAACACCCTTTTCTGCGATTACTATGGAAGTGTGTTGTTTGGGCAATCAACTCCTTTCCAGTCCCACTTTCTCCGAGAATTAATACTGTACTTTCAGCATCTGCGACACATTCAATGAGTCGAAATACTTCCTTCATCACCTCGCTCGAACTAATGAGATTCCCTAATCCAAATTGGCCTTTAACTGTTCGACGTAACTCGACATTTTCATTTCGTAAAGATTGAACGCGTAGCGCACTTTCGATCGTCGCGCTGAGCACTTCAACGGAAAAGGGTTTCTGCAAAAAATCAAAGGCTCCAGCTTTGATAGCCTTCACTGCCATCTCCACAGATCCAAAGCCTGTCATGACAATCGTGACCGGTTGCGATGGCAGATCTGCAATCTGTTCAACAAGTTCAATGCCATTAATGCCGGGGACCATCACATCAGTGAGAAGAATATCGAACGGCGATTGTTGCAACAGAGAGAACGCCTCGGTTCCCGACTCAGCTTCGACCACATGATGGCCTTCATCCTGAAGTTGCGCACTCAGGGCTTCTCGAACATCTTTTTCGTCTTCAACGAGCAAGATCTGTGCATGCGAAAGATTTTGCGTGGCCGCGTGTGTGTCAGAGGAGCCCATAAACCCTCCTAATTTCGATTCTTTTCACAGCAACTCTCTAAATTCTTAATCAAAACAACACTAATAGCAAGATAGCTAACATTATTTATGCAACAAAGGTCAAGTCGCCAGCAAGAATTCCCAGACAATTCAAGGCACTCTGACCGTCGAATCACCAAGCTCACCTCTCTGATTCAGGAAAACAAGGAGAAACTTACACTCTTCATGATTCCATATATATTTGATGAACTGAGTGCTCAGAGAACTCAAGAAGTAAACAAGACCGACCGAAAGGATTGATAGACCTCAGGAAAAACAGGGTATGCGATTCATTCCTGATTTGACGAAGGAGACCATGGTGCCAGAAAAAACCTCAATGCCCATTTTCATATTGTTTGATACGAAAACAGGGTATCTCTATGGGCATCTCTTCGCTACTGGTCCAGAAGATCCATTTTTGCATGAAGTTGTTGAATGGTGGGGAGCCCATTGCTCGACCAACCCTATCGGAGTTGATTACCCAGGACTTACCCAGGCAGGCCTCACGAATAACACCCTCTCCTCCAACTAACTCCTTCCAGTTCGAGACTTTTGAAATATGAAATGTGTCAGACTAATAAATAGTCGGCTGATTCCTTTATATGGTTTCCCTCTCGCATGTTGACTTCCTATTAGCTCATCGTAGTTCTGCCCAAATAGCAAGACCTGACCTGAAGAGTAATTGCCTATCATTGAAAGTCAGGATGATAATATTATCGTTCGCATGGCTTGTAATAATATCTTGGGAATGAGGCAGGTCTTTAGAGAAAAATCCGCCGGTAAATGCAGAAAATCCCAAGGCTTGATTTGCAGTAACCAGTACAGCAACATGATCCCTCACGATGACTTGTTGAAGCGTTTCCCGAGGACGAAGCTCCTGAACCTTCCATCGACCAATTTCTCCCTGAAAACCATAAATTCGTTGTTCACCGACAACCAGAATCAATCGTGGAGTGACGTACGACTTCACAACCTGTTCAGACACTTCTAATTCTAGTGGGCTCCAACGTTGCATCGTGCCGGAATACCCAAGCAGTCGAAGTGACGTTTGCACAAAACCCGTCACACCTTTCGCTTGAATATCGACGATATCTTCCCCTGCAGCCAATGGAATACGAGCAATACCTTCTCCACGGTGAATGCCCAATACTCGCCCCTTATTTACGGTGACTGCGACTTGGTCAGTGATACGCTCTTGAGACCAAACAGTTGAAAAAGGGTAAACCATTAAGAAACCCAAATTGACGATCACACCTATGGCAATCTGTTGCAGAACATTGCTTGTCACAACATCATATCTCACCTCAGGATTAATCATGCTGTTTAACGACGAGAGGACCATGGAACACCCCTGTCGTCACCAATGAACAATGGCCCCAAAATTGTGCTCATTAACTCCTGTCCGATTCCTGCCCCAGTCCATAAACCGGTGAGACTAAATAGAAAATTAAACTGTGTTCGATCCGGAAATTCAATGTAATACAATCCGAAGGAAAAACACCGACAAGGGTTTTGATAGAGTCCGACGATATCAAGTTCAGAGTTCTGATTTGTTCGAATATCACGATACACTTTCGCCCCAACGGACAGTCCCATCGGTAACCGAACTGCACCTCCTGCAGTCAAAAATGATATTTTTGGTTGAGGAACCAAGACCTCATTGAACGAAATAGAATTCCAAATATCACCCCGTCTCACTCGTGCGCCAGCACGCGTAAATCGCTGACCAACTTCAACGTACCAAGATTGATTGGCTTGTAGTCGAAAATCGGTATTCCATTGACTGAAATTTGAACGATTTGGGTCGTAAAATGCATCAACTGCAACTTGGAAATCTGAGAACACTTGCGTAAAACTCACAGGTCTATTGAACGTGGCACGTCCCCAAATATCAGAAAACCGCTTAGCAAGAGGTGGTGGATCGCCAACGTGATAACTTTGCGCAACTAGCAAATCAAGCCATGTGCCAGATCCACCAGTCATACTCTGTTCACTTAATCGCGAATTCAACGAATACGTTACCAGACTTTTTTTGATAAGATCATCCGTTGCATCAATCAGCACAAGTTCAGACTGATCGGTTGGAGGAACAAACTCGTAGATAACGCGCGGTTCAATTGAATGACGAAGTCGTGTCTGCTCATCAAGCCTAAAGCGTTTGGACAAATGTGTGTACGCCTCCAGCGCCGCCCAAAAGGTTTCTCGACTTTGTACCTTTTTTGACGTCTGCCCTCGTGTATAGGCTACTTCTCGAAATTTCACTTGCGGCTTAATACCCAACACATTTCCAAGATGAAGACCATTCAGCGACGCACCTGGCAAAAAATCCATACGACTAACTTGAAAGCCTTCTTCTCTAAAAAAGTGGACAAACGTGGAATCCATTCCTACGGCGAGCGGACTCCCAAACACCGAATAACTTGGGAATATATGTCCAATCTGGGGAAAGCGTTGAAATGTCATGCTCCCACCAGTTTCTAATGGTTGAAGATATTGCCCAAGGAGATACAAGCTTCCATGATCCAATCGTTGATTAATATTCAAGAGCGATTCTTGGCTGGGCAACGCCCGAAGAGTTCCAGCACTACTCAAATCCTGCAAGAACGAACGATCTGTAGAATAATTGACCAACAATTTCACAGAAAGGTCTGGATTCACTTCCTGGATATGAACACCATTGATATCGGCACGCCCCCGACTTTGCTGAGTATCGTATAAGGTACTGACCAACCAGCTACCTTGAGACCGCTGATTAAGAATATACCGGTATTCAAAATCACTTCCTCCTCCACGTTTGCTGAGAATGAGCGGAGACACGGTCACATCCTGACTAGGGTTGATCGCCCAAAAAAAACTTTGTTGGTAGCGAAATCCAAACACATTGTCGACTCCGACTGATGGAATCAATAATCCAGTTTTTCGGTTACTTCCTAGAGGGTAACGAAAAGTGGGAAGGGGGATAATCGGAACATCATTAATGTTAAACCAGACACCTTTTCCATAAAGACTGTCATCCCAATCGAAGTCCATATCCTGAAACGTAAACCGCCATGCGGGCACCTCTCCGTCTTTTGCATCACAGTTGGTAAACGATCCATCTTGAGCGCGATAGTGTGTTTCTGAAAATCTACGAAGTCGTTGCCCGGTGATGAAGGAATTTTTCTCTCGCATAAAGACATCTCCATCGGTAATAACCCCGGCTTCGGTGTTGAGATTCAAGTCTAACTGCTCAGACCACACATCCGTATTCCGATCGCGCAGATACACGTGCCCCTCGGCGAATAAATCTCCAGAAAGTTTATGGAGCGTGACATGATCTGCAGTGAGACGAATGGGACCTTGAATGACGACGACCGATCCCTCGGCGTCATAGACTTCTGTTGCCTGATTATAGTCAAGCTTGTCAGCGGTAAGCTCGACAGGAGAAGACGCAGAGGAGGACTGCTGCGCGGACTCTGGACTTGTATCTTGTGCTCTCACCTGTACGGAAAAGAAAAGACTGACCAACACCGCCATCACTGAAAACCAATGTCGAAAATACCTCAATCTACAGCTCACAAGAATACTCATGTCGATGAGGACGACTGACTAGTTTTGAGGAGATGTCTCACTTCACCAACCAGGAACAACGAACCGGTCACGCAAATCACATCAGAAGATTTCGCCAATTGTTTCGCGAACTTCAAAGCCTCGGCCAGTTGAGGGGTTTCGTTCAACGTAAAATGTCCCTCTGGTACATGCTGCCTTAGTTCATGCACTGTCGCTGCCCTCGTCATGGACATTTCAGTCAGAATCAAGTGATCGACAAACGGACACACCAATTTCAAAAATTTGGCACAATCTTTATCCCGCATCATGGCCAATACAACAATCAGTCGAGCGTCATCTTTATGAAGCATCGGTACCAGGGCATCAACCAAAACCTTACCTGCTGCAGGATTGTGAGCCCCATCAATAATCAGACGTGGATGATCTTCCAGTATCTCCAATCTTCCCGGCCACACCACCTGCGAAAGCGCCATTCGTATCATTGCCTCCTGAATATTTAATCCCCTCCTACTCACATGTTCCAATAATGCTATGGCACAACCGGCATTGTTCATTTGATGATTCCCGAGGAGAGAACAATAAAGGTGAGAAAAGTGTGTCTCGATTCCTTCATAGCGAAACCTTTCACTAGGTTCATGGAAAACGTGAAACTCCGTTCCTAACCCATAACACGGCGCCTGACGAGAAGACGCCACCTCTCGAATCACAGTCTCGGCTTCTACAGGCATGTCGCCCAAAATAACTGGGGTGTCGGGTTTAATAATACCCGCTTTTTCAAAAGCAATTTCAGAGAGTGTCAAACCGAGGTAGGATTCGTGATCATAGGAGATAGAAGTAATCACAACACCCAGAGGAGTGAGGACATTGGTCGCATCAAACCGTCCACCCATTCCCACTTCGACAACGGCAATATCGACCGCTTCATCAGCAAAGTACTGAAAGGCGATAGCTGTCGTAAATTCAAAAAATGTGAGGGCAATGGGAATTGTTGATTGAACCTGTTGAGTGAGGGCAACCACTTGATTTTCCGAGATCAACTGTTCATTGACCCGAATACGTTCTCGAAAATCAACCAGGTGAGGTGAAGTATAGAGACCGACTCTATACCCTGCGACCTGAAGAATTTTGGCCAGAATCGCCGCAGTCGAACCTTTACCATTTGTTCCACCAACGTGTAGAGTCTTGTAGCGATGCTGAGGATTTCCTAAGGCGTGTAATGCTGATCCAATCGACTCAAGACCAAGCTTAATCCCATGCCGATACAAACTATAAAGAAACTCCGTCGTATCTTTATAGTCCATGACACGTCACAAAATAGCTATCGTTGAAAAAGGCTATCGTTGAAAAAGGCTATCGTTGAAATACCGCGAGCATCGTATGATGACGCGTTCAGATAAGAAGATGGCCAACCCACACCTGATCACATGAGGGTCGTTTCTTACACCATCATGTGATGTAATAACATCTGCATTTCAGTCTTGAGATTTTTCCGAGGGACAATCCGATCAATCATACCATGCTCAAGGAGAAACTCCGCACGTTGAAATCCCTCTGGCAACCGCTGTTTAATCGTTTGCTCAATCACCCGAGGTCCGGCAAATCCAATTAACGCCTTAGGTTCGGCTAAAATAATATCTCCTAACATCGCCACACTTGCCGTTACACCGCCAAATGTCGGATCTGTGAGCAGAACAAAAAATGGGAGGCGAGCCTCATGAAATCGAGCAAGAGCCGACGCTGTTTTGGCCATCTGCATCAGGGAAAGTGCCCCCTCCTGCATGCGAGCGCCACCGGATGTCGTAATCAACAGAAACGGCATTCGTGCTTGTAACGAACGATCAATCCCACGGCAAATTTTTTCACCGACGACCGACCCCATACTTCCACCCATAAATCGGAAATTAAAGATTCCTATACCGAGACTATGCCCGCCAATGGCACATTTACCGACAACAATGGCTTCTTTTTTCCCGGTTTTCTGTTGCGCGGCAAAGAGCCGATCTGAATATGAAACGGTATCAACAAATTCGAGAGGGTCTTCAGGAACCAAATCCTCGTCCCATTCTTCGAGAGACTCTTGATCGATCAGAAGCTCAATGCGCTCTTCCACCGATAACGGGAAATGATAATCACATTTCGGACACACCTTCAGATTTCGATCAACTTCTTTTGCATAGATAATTGCCCGACACAAGTTGCATTTGAGCCACATCCCCTCAACTACTTTTGATGACTTTTCGTTATCGTCCGTCGATTTTTGGCGTTTAAACCATCCCATGACGACTCCTTCTTACTCAAGGCTCTATAGTTAGAATGGTGTGATGGATCCCGATGGTTCAGATATGCTTAACCGTCTGTCGTGTCTCTCGCGGAACATGCCACCAATGATCCCAGAGCAACCACGAATTGTACTCGTTGAATAGTTATAGCAAATCCAAATACGTTCCAGCTGAGGCATATCAATTAACTTCGCGCGATTATTCGCTTCAAACAACGGAAATTATTTGAAATGGCCATAACCGGCAGTCTGCACCTTATCATAGGACCAATGTCCCAGCAAGAAAGATATCCATAACAAAAAAATTAGATTCTGAGAGCGGTAAAGGAATACATGACGTGAAGCATCAGTCGCCATGATTTATCGCTCTAGATTTTCGCGTTATTCATATTTCCCGATTAGACAAAAAGAAGAGAACGTGTAGGTTGTTCACACAAGAACAATCGTATAGAAAGGCAGGAAGATATATGAGGAGAGTAAAGGCCCAATCATAGGCGACTTATCAACCACCACGCGCATGCATTTCCAGATGAGGATCTTGTCGAAGGCGCTCAATTTCAACAAACCGCCCTCGAGTATCGACGCGCTCAAGCTCTTTACGTTCTTCCGCGCCGCGATCAGCTCGAGCTTGCCAGGTTGACTCAAGCAATGCCCTCAATTCCTTTTCTGTTGCGCCATCACGTAACGGCTGCCTCAAGTCAATACCCGTCTTGGCATAAAGGCATAAATACCACAGACCATCTGCCGTCAGACGGCTACGATCACAGGTCGAACAAAATGGAAGCGTCGTTGAGGCGATGATTCCAAATCGGGTTCCATCAGACAGTCGAAATCGCTTAGCTGGAGCCCAGGAATCTTCAATGATTGGTTCAATAAGTCCGTAATGTTGGCTTAATATCTGTAAAATACTCTCACAGGATAAGACCTTATCAGCAGACCAATCAGTCGCACCACCAACATCCATGTATTCGATAAATCGAACTTCTCCATCAACGTCTTTCCCAAATTCAATGAGGTCGATCAACTCGTCATCATTAATTCCCTGCATCGCCACCGTGTCAAGCTTTAAGTCTTGAAATCCGATTGCCCTGACCGTATCGATTCCATCAAGAACCTGCGAAAACGTATTGCGTTTCGTCAGCGCTTTAAACCGGTCAGCCTTTAACGTATCAAGACTCACAGTAACCCGGTGCAGCCCAGCCTCATAGAGTGATTGAGCTTGCTCCTTCAGCAGAATGCCATTCGTAGTCACCGCAATGTCTTTAATTTTAGAATTTTGACGAAGCAAAGAAATTAATGCGGGAAGATCTTTTCTGAGTAGCGGTTCTCCACCCGTGATACGAACTTTATCGACGCCCAGAGAGGTAAAGATGTTGGTCAGCCTGACGATTTCTTCAAACGTCAACAAGGTTTCCCGTGGCAGCCAGACATATTCTTCTTCCGGCATACAATACTGACAACGAAGGTTGCACCGATCCGTCACTGAGACACGTAACGCTCGAAGTGGACGTCCCAATGTGTCGACAGCCAAACGTGGAGATTCGCCTAGTTGATTCGATGTGATCATGGGTGTTCTTCAACCCAGACTTCGCCTTCCGGCGTCTCTTCCAATTTCCAAATAGGCGTAATTTTCTTCAATTCATCAATACACCATTCACACGCCTTAAAAGCATCGGCACGATGCTCGGCCCCGACAACAATCAAGACAATATTATCGCCAATATTCATGGCACCATATCGATGAAGGATCAACACTTCAATGACATCAAAATCATGTAACGCGCGTTCTCGAATTTCGCGAAGAGTTTTTTGCGCCATGCCTTCGTAATGTTCAAAAGTCAGAAGACTGACATCGCGACCTTTGGAGCGGTCACGCGCGGTTCCCAAGAACGTCGAAATCCCGCCAATACGAGTTGATCGTGCGCGCACGCGATCGATTTCTTGATCGACGGAAAAGTCCTCAGCCTGCACTCGAACCAGCATCGTTTCTTCAGTTCTAACAGCCATAGGGGGCATCCTCCGTTAAAATTCACTCACTAGGAACCACCGGCAAATGGAGGCAACAAGGCCACTTCATCCGCCGTAGAAATCACAGTATCTGGATGAGAAATTTCATGATTGACCGAAATCAAGACCTTCTTCTTTGAAACTAAGTCTCCAATCTCCGGATACTTAGCTTGCAAAATCTCAATAAGATCCTTAACTGTCAGGCCATCAGCAAATTCAATCGATAACTCTTTTTGTTGTTGGGCTAATGTTTTCACCATCCCGAAAAGTTTAATAGAAAGCATAAAGTTTCGACAAGTATGTTCGTATCATTAAATTAACTTGAGCGCGTATACATTCCGGACTTTCCCCCTGATTTCGAAAGCAGGCAGACGTCGCCAAAACTCATCCCCTTATCAATAGCCTTACACATATCATAAATGGTCAAGGCTGCCACAGACACCGCCGTCATGGCTTCCATCTCCACTCCCGTTCCGCCAGTCGTTTTCACCGTCGCAAAAATGGCAATCGAGCAACGACCAGACACATCAGGCTGTGGGTCCTCTTTAAAGTCAATATCCACATTCGTCAGGAGCAGCGGATGACACATGGGGATCAAGTCTGGCGTGCGCTTGGCGGCCATGACTCCGGCAACTTGCGCTACAGCCAACACATCGCCTTTGGCAATCTGACCTTCTTGAATTTTCTTGAGTGTTTCAGGTAAGACCAACACTTTCCCTTGAGCTGTGGCAATCCGTTCGGTTGAGGTCTTGTTCGTCACATCGACCATGCGTGCACGTCCAGCTTCATTAAAATGAGTCAATTCAGCCATAACACCCTTGTGCCATCAGGAAAAAGACCGCTTGCGATACGATCAAGCCATTGAACAACGATAGATTTTCGTAAGAACATCAACATTATAGAAGTGGCCTAAAAACATCGTCAAGCAAAGGGCCAAGTTTCCGGCGCTTGACAGCCCCACTGGTTCCACGTAGATTCACCGATCAACCATTTCTTTCACTGTAAACCCACACGACACCTATGGCACTTGAGCTTCCAGCAGAGCTTTCTTTGAAAGGGAAGAAACTCGGCATTCTCCTCTCGACTCCACCGGAAAACGAGAACGCCCACACCGTCACTCGACTCGGAGAAGAAGCCCTCAGCGCCGGAGTGGATGTGTACCTGTATTTAATCGATGAAGGTGTCAAAAATCTTCAAAACCCTCCCCTACTCAAACTCGCTTCATCAGGAGCCAAATTCTTTGTCTGTGCCTACGGCTGTCAACAGCACAACGTCTCGACCGAAGGCTACCCCAAAGAAGTCACCTTCTGCGGACTCGTTGTCCTCTCAAACATCATCACCGGATGTGACCGGTTTTTGGCATTTAACTAGAGTCATAACCCGAAAATGCTTACACAATTGATGTAACCTCTCCTCTTTCTGGGGCTGAATCCCTCTGCCCAGTTTTTTTTATTATGTGGTAACTCAATTACGTTTTAACGACGTGGTAAATACTGTCATGACACATGCGTTTGACGCCATCTTCAAAGGCTTTCGCCATTTTGCCAGGATCAAACCACCCCACAAAATCTTCACCACAACATCCAACCCACCAACAAAATTTCAACATTAACATATATGTACTTTTCAGTAAGTGTTTAGTAGCATGGCGCCTGAAATCACAGTCAGAACTTCTGCATCTAGCAAAGACAAGAAAAAATCAAATAATTAGAATGGGAAGTTGTATTATGCTACTCCAAGCACTAACCCTTATCTTTGAGCCATTCATGTCAGAGTCCACAAATAGAAAATCAGCACAATTCGACGTTTATTGACATTACTGAGGATGACAAAACGATGCTGTCAAAGTTGAGAGGAGTTTCTTCCGAAACCTCTGGAGCCCTAAATTGAGGTTTATCCAGTATGGCAAATTCTGAGGCGCAAACCCGCGCAGAACTCATTGACAAACAGCTGGAAGGATCAGGCTGGAATGTCAAAGATCCTACGCAAGTGGTTGAAGAGTTCGACATTCTGACGTTGCCCTTAGAAAGGGTTGCCGAGCCACGTACACGGTATGAGGGACACCAGTTCAGCGATTACGTCCTACTTGGGAAAAATGGGAAACCCCTTGCTGTGGTTGAGGCCAAATGGGATTTATCGCATATGTTGTTGGATTCAATGCAATGAAATCACGAAAGAATGCACGAAGAGCACGAAAAAACTGTCGAGGGCTATGAAATGAGTGAGCAAAAGGCTACGAATAATACTCATCAACAATCAAGAGTGTCAGTACTTGAACGCTCTCATGCTGATGCTTGCAGGTTTTTCTTGAAAGCGGAAAGTTATTGCAGTCTTGATCTGCCACCATATCTTGTCTTTGATAACCTTATAACTGATGTCAATAAGGTTTTGAGTGGCAAGAAGCTATCCGACTTGATAGAGAAGAACAACGCCAGAGACCGTGAGGATATTAATTACACCATCTTTAATAACAAAGATGGTAAGTATGCCTGGCGGCCGTTCCAGCTCATCCACCCTGCCTTGTATGTTTCTCTTGCACATCGAATTACAGAAAAAAATAACTGGAAGCTTATTTGTGATCGCTTCAAGGAGTTTTCTATTAACGACAAGATTCGCTGTCTTAGCTTGCCAGTTACTTCTCTGTCAGATGAAAAAGATAAGGCTGAACAGGTATCGCATTGGTGGCAAGAGGTTGAGCAAAAATCGATTGAGCTATCGTTGGACTATGAGTATCTTCTGGAAACGGATATCACGGATTGCTACGGCTCTATTTATACGCATTCTATCGCCTGGGCGCTTCATACAAAGAAGAAAGCGAAAGAAAAGAAAAAGAACAACGACTTGATAGGGAATGTGATTGATTCCCACATTCAAGACATGTGTCATGGACAAACCAACGGTATTCCTCAAGGTTCGGCGTTGATGGACTTTTTCGCAGAGGAAGTTCTTGGCTATGCCGACCTAAAGCTTTCAGAAAAAATCAAACAGCAATCCATTGATGATTACTTCATTCTACGATACCGCGATGACTATCGTATCTTTACCAACAATCCGCAAGTTGGAGAGAAGATTGTAAAGCTTCTTACGGAGACCCTCATTAATCTTGGCTTGAAGTTGAGTCCATCAAAAACAAAAGTCAGTAGCAATGTGGTTCGTGCTTCGATTAAGAGCGACAAATTGGCCTGGATTTGTAGGAAGAACTCAATAAGGAACCTTCAGAAACATTTGCTAATTATTCATGACCACGCAATGCACTTTCCAAATGCTGGAAGTGTAGTGATTGCATTGGGCAAGTACCACAAGCGAATTGAAAAACAGAGAACATCGATTGAGCAGCCGATGCCGTTGGTTGCTATTGTTGTTGATATCGCTTGCCGCAATCCAAGAACTTATTCGATTTGCGCCGCTATCCTTAGCAAACTTTTAGGGGCTGTCGTAGATAACGAAGACTATCTATGATGGCGTATGAGCGTAAAGCGTTGCAAATTAACGAAGAAAACGCAAAGAAAGCTTCTTGAGTTTTTTGTGTTGGAAGTCACGGCTCGTGCGGCCGCAGACCTTCTGGCGCTTCAGGCGAATACGACGACGTTGTTTTATCGAAAAGTTCGAGTGCTCATTGCGGAGAAACTCGAGGCCGCCGCCTCAGAGGTCTCGGGAGAGATTGAGTTGGATGAAAGCTATTTTGGTGGAGTTCGGAAAGGCAAGCGTGGACGAGGGGCGGCAGGAAAAGTTCCGGTGTTTGGCATCCTAAAACGAGGTGGGAAGGTCTATACTCAGATTATTGCTAACACGCGTACCGACACACTGATGCCGATTATCCGCCGTAAAATCCAGCCTGATAGCATTGTGTACACCGATAGCTATCGTTCGTACAATGCCTTAGATATCTCCGAATTTAAGCATTACCGGATTAATCATTCTGCCGTGTTTGCAGAGGGACGCAATCATATCAATGGGATTGAGAATTTCTGGAACCAAGCCAAACGTGTGTTACGCAAATATAATGGCATTCCGGCCAAGCACTTCTACTGGTTCCTAAAAGAATCAGAATTCAGATTTAATTATGGGTCCCACCACCAACAATTTATCACCCTGAAACGGTGGTGCAGGTTATAACTAATCTACGACAGCCCCAACTTTTAAGCTTCATTAAAACAGATGAAGAAAAGAAGAAAGTCATAGAAAGAATTAAACGTAAGTTCTCTCAAATTCCAAATACAGGGCATATGGATATCTGGCTTCAGCGCGTAACTCTGCCACTCACCAAAGATATACACTATCATGAACCTATATGTGAATTGGTCAATGGTGTGAGTACTAAGATATGGAATGTCGATTGGATTTCTGCAGCTTCACTAAAGGAGGCTGTGAATGCTAGGAATCTTGTTGACATGAAGGTGTTGAGAGAGATCGAACCAATAATTCCGTCTGAGGAGGTTGAGCTTTTTATCACCAAGGCCACAGATGGATATTATTCATGAGATAAACAAAGCTCGTGACAAGTTCCGTGCCTTTCGTAGTTGAAATGTCGGTGGTTTGGACGGGTAACTATAATACTTACAAGGAATTAAGGAGCGTCTGTTGTTGTGGAATGACGGAAGGTAGTGGCTCATACATCTTCTTGATGAGTGGCAGGAAGATGGCCGCTCACCTGACAATTATCTACAAACATTTTCCCGGCAAGCCGGCAAAAGCCGGTTCACCGACTGCAACTTCCTAAAACAGGCCTTCCTTGAAGGCTGCGGTCGCGCAGGCCTGTTTACCTCGAACAGCGAGGGGTCTTGAAGAGGTAGTTCTAAGTATTAACAAAATTCCTATGTCAGAGAATGGTGGTCATTTCTTGATGTAGCCGCCGTTACTTTGGTGCCGCCTGCTTATCTTGCGCTACGTGACCACGCTTGGACTTGTCGATGATGTTCATTCCTAACATAGATTTTGAGAGAAAGGGGAGATGTTCACGGCTCCATAATGTCGAGCCAGGGGATACGATTAAAGTGTCGACGGTCATACGTGTAAATATGCTTGATGGCGATATCCTTCAAAAAATAGGCATGATATGCATCAATGAAATCGATATTTTCGCGAACATAAAGATCCAGTGCCATGAGCACAAGGTGGGCTTCGGGACATTCCAGATTCGGTGTGTTTAAAATTTTCTCGACTTTTGATGCAATTTCTTCTTTACCAAGTTTATAAAATGACTCTAAGGTCCATATGATTTCGGCAAAGACTAAAAGGCTGGTTGTTAACGTGATGCCTCCCTTGACCGCCTTGCGAAAGAGCACTTCCGCACGTTTGGCTCTCTGGGATCATCATTGGTCAGGAATCGAAGGAACACGTTGGTATCGACGAATCGTTTCGTCACAAGTGAGAAACCTTTGTCGAGCGTACTTGTTTGACGGATTGGCGGATTTTTTCAAAGTCCTCCGGATGTCGGGTGGCTTTAATCGAACCCTTCAGATCGAGGATCGTTCCACGTATCACTTTCAGGATGATCTCTTCACCTTTGACGACGAAAAACACTTGATCACCCTCTTTGACTTCCAAGCGGTCTCGAATTTCCTTCGGGATGGTGACCCGGCCTTTTCTGGTCATCGTTGATGTTGACATGCCCCCTTTATCGCACAGAAACTTCAAATAGAAAAGGCTTGGAGCCTCTATCCCGATGATTTGTTCGCGTCATTTGACCTGGCCATGGCTTATAATGAAACTGCCAGAAAGACTCAAGAAGACTTCTGTTCATCGGGTAAAGGGGTTCTTTCATCGGCAGAGCGAGCGGTGAAGATACAGGAAACTTCTTCGGCAAATTTACCAGATCATGCGGCAAAAGCCTTAACTCATTACATGCCATGGCTCATTGAGCAACCTCAATTGGCTTCCTGCAAATGATCAATACATGGAGACAGATTTATTTTACGGAATATATTGAACGAGAAAAGCCATCGGTAACGATGTATGACGAAATGTGAGAAGTGCAACGCAAGAAGAATGAATTTCGAGAATTGCTTGGCGTACGGGCATGATAACATGCGGCTATCGCACATTCTCAGGTTTCCAGCGTAACCCAAGATTGAGGACGCGTTGTAAAAGGTTCTCATAGGAGAGCCCAGCGCGTTCTGCTGATTCGGCTAAATCTTCGCCAAAGGCAATCTGGGCATTTGGGTTGGCTTCCAGAAAATAGAGCTTGCCATCGCTTGTTAAACGAAAATCCAAACGCGCATACCCATTGAGCCCCAAAATACCATAAGCTTTCCTAGCCAAACGTTGAATCTTGCCGGTCATCGATTTGCTCAGCCCCTTTGCCTCCTGTGAGGTAATACCATATTTTTTTTGATACTTCACGCTCCACTTCACTCGCTGCGTCGCGACTCGGTGAACATCATCCGGCAGATTTTTGAGAATTAATTCCCAAACCGGAAAAACCTGCAGCCGCTTATTTCCAAGCACTCCAACATAGAGCTCTCGCCCTTCGATAAACTCCTCAACAATAGCACTGCTGCCAATACTGTCATGGATAAACTTCACCCGCTCTTCAAGCTTCTCTGTATCGTCAACAATGGAAGCTTGAGAAATTCCCAGTGAGGCTTCTTCAGAGATGGATTTCACAATCACGGGAAATGGAATCTCATCAGTCCATTTGACCAGGCGACCGAGAGAAAACACCACAAACTTCGGGCATAGAATGCCGTGATAAGTGAGAATTTTTTTTGACCAGCCTTTATCTCGGGTCAACACCATGCCACGTGGGTTACACCCCGTATACGGAACTCCAACCAATTCGAGATATGACACGACATTTTGATCAAAACCTCCGAACCCGTTGAACTCTTCAAGCAAATTAAAGGCTATGTGTGGCTTAAAATCTGCGACGGCTTCTCGAAGGACATCTAATTCATCTCGCACACCGACCACTCTTACATCATGCCCCATGTCCCGGAGGGTCGTAATGACATCAAACTCCGTTTTCCATTCCACCGTAGCCAGGTCAACGCCTTCAAGATTGACTGGAGGAACCAAATCTTCGTGCATGAGAGTCAGGACGCGAAGCTTTCTCATAGAACGACTCGATGCTGTCCACCATGAAGATAATTCATCGTCTGCACGGTGACCAGAATGGTAAAGTCCAATCTAGCGTGTTCTTCCGGAACCGTAAGACGCAACTGCCGCTCTCGACAATGTTCGATAATATCTTTTAACACTTGATCAATGGTGTATTGATATTCCCCAGTCCAATCCGCCACCTTCCGACGAATCTCTTTTCGAAAACGCCGAATAAAACTCGCAGCGGTTGGATAGTGCTGATATTCCTTCGCATTGGAAAACAATCGTTGAATATCACGATCGTAAAAGTTTGGATAGTCCAATCCATATCGTTCCCGTTTCTGTTGATAGTGCTCACCAAGTGTCTTACGAAGCGCCGGAAGCGGATCAAGCCGTTGCTTGATCTTCACAGGCGGAACCACGCCAGCCAGTTCGGTCATTAAACAATCCATATATTTCAACTTTCGCAGTGCTGGCCATCCCGCATACCGCTCTCTCCAATCGGACCCAGGGGTTAACCACACGGCAAACGTCTCGGCGAAATCTTCATCCGGATGACTCTGGGCGTACCAGGTATCGAGATGCAACACAAAACTCTTACTGTAGGGTTTCGGCAGATAACAGTCTGGATAAGGTTGCGATGTATTACCAAAGAGCTGTTGCCGTTGATGACGCCGGCGCAACCGATACGCATTTTCAATCGCATGGCCGGCTTCATGTCGAAGTATCCGCATACACCATTCAGGTGTGCCACCTTCGACCTCCAACATCTGACTCTGCTCTAATTTGGCTAATCGTGGATGACTCATATAAAACGGGATGGCAATGCCAGGAATACCATCGGGAGAATACCAATCATCCGACAACCAACAATGCGGACGGAACTGTAATTTATTGGCCGCAAGTTCCTGGTGAAGCTGCTTAATCAATTTGGCGAGGGGAGTACCCTTAATTTGAACATGAAGATCACATAGACGCAACTTCAGTAATTGTTCATCAGACCAATTCACCCATTCAGGTTCATGATTCTTGTCGTTCATCGTCAAGACTCCCCGGCACCCATTTTTTCTAGAACCTTCGACAGCATTACAAATATGTTATGTCAGAAATGATCTCAAGACAAATATATTTTCTGTGCGTTTTCAGCATGTTGCCGAGTAACAGCTGAAACTTCTCGTCGTGCACCAGTCTCATCACAATCAGATCAAATGGGTGCAACCAAAATCCGACAACCTTGTGCTCTAGCATAAGAGAGTCTGACTGTGGTAGCTTTGGGCTTATTTCTCGTGGCAACAGATGAGGCAAAACTCAGCGGTCCTTGTTCTTTTTCAAAGAATTTTTCTTTATTCATTTATTGCGTGTAGTGTTTTTCAAGGAAAGGGATATCTCCATGCGAAGTTGTGAGAAATGTGAAGGCACGATGACTCTAGATCGTGAAGTCGATATGGAAGCCGGCATGGCCTTAATGGTTTTCGTCTGCATTAACTGCGGTCGACGCAAACAAGCGGAGCAAGCACCAAATCCTCTCGTGCGGACATGATGTTTTGAAATAAACCATGCCTATGATCGCTTATCACTCAAAGCGAGTTTCAATAGACACCTTGCTCCATCTGTTTACTGAGACACGACAACACAACAGCAATGGTCATCCTGGGTTTTATCTACTGACATGCGTACCGACCAGTCTTATCACGAGATAAAACCCAGCGACCAACCTTCATCTTCCCTCAAACGCCTCACACAATCTTTATTATTGCCCAACAATCATTTCCACAAATCTTCCTATGTCGTCTAGGTCTCTGGATTGAGAATTTAGGCCTGCGAAAACAACACCCCCATGCGGTCACCGTTGAAGCACGCATTGAATCAACACCATGGAGACGGGCTTGGCACAGAAGAGGAAATTGAATCTCGAAAGGGAGGGTGGTAGTGGCAGAACCGTCAAGAACGATTAATTCTCGGTATCCAACTCCATATTCCAATAAAGATAGTCTCGCCAACTTTCTGGCGCATTTCGAATGCCAATCATTAATGTGAGACGAGGTGTCCACCGAGGCTTAACAGGCTTTTTTAATAGCTTCATATTCGCCTCATGCGGTAACCGTCCGCTCTTTCGATTATTACAGCGCCAACACGCTGTCACAATGTTTTCCCAAGTCTTTTTCCCGCCTTTCGCGATAGGCATAACATGATCAAACGTCAGCTCTTCCGTTCGAAAGTGCTTATAGCAATACTGGCAGGTATATTGATCTCGAGTGAAAATATTAATGCGTGAAAATTTGACAGCGTGGTAATTCCCTCGTAACTTGACCATTTTTAATAGTCGCATGACAGAGGGCAGCTTAAAGCTGATGGACACGCCTCTCACATCACGTTCGTGAAATTCAAGGACTTCCACCTTACCTTGCCATAACAAGGTAATCGCTTTTTGCCAGCCTACGACCCGAAGTGGTTCATAGGTCGCATTGAGAAGTAAGGTCATTTCCATTGGGATCAAAAATGAGAGTTCAGCACTATCACTTACTCAATACCCAACCTATCATGTCTATAGCATCGTCACATATGAGGAATCAATATGTTGTCTTTGCACGCTTGAAGCAACATTTCTTCCCTGCTAGACTACCTCTTCTCTGAAAAATCTACTAAAAAGAAATCACCGCAAGTGGAAAAACAGTTTGTGACAGTGGCAAAAATGGGCGATCTTGAGCCGGGAACCTGCCGTTCCATTGATCTCGACGATGTCACCCTTGCCCTTTTTAATATCGAGGGAAAAATTTATGCATTGGATAACGTCTGCCCACATGCGGGCGGCCCGTTAGGTGAAGGAACGGTGGAAGGGACACATGTCGCATGCCCCTGGCACGGATGGAAATTTGATATTCCAACAGGAACCTGCCTGAAAAACCCCGTTGAATCGTGGAAAGTCCCTCGCTACGAAGCGCGAGAAACAAATGGGGAAATTCAAATTTTGCTTCAACCTCCTATCCAGGAAAATTTTCAAGAAATCTCATCCGAATGAGGAAGAGGAGCTAGCTCATGGATTGGCATAATGCTGCTTGCCGCAAGCGTCACCACCTTAATCCATTTTTCCTTTAAATTCACTCTCCACGCAAAATCTCGCTCAATCCAGCCCGTCTCGCCTTTTTCACGAATCAACCGGCTGACGACATAGGTCTCTTTTTCCTTTTCCCCTGCCATGGCTACCCGCCACTCACCAACTCGAATTGGATGCCCGAGACTCTCGATGTCCTCTATCACCGTATCCAGAGCCTGTTCAATGGTTGTAGAATCGCGTGAACCATGGGTTTTGACTCTCTCCAATGCCTCAAGAGCCTTAGGGTCATCAGGCAATGGTGTCCCTGGAGGAGGTTGAGTGGAATACACCCAGAGTGCGCCCATGGCAATAAACGCCAGGAAAAAAAGTAAAGGTTTTGACATACGTCCCTTCTCTATATCAGGGGGCCACGGTGCCCGTAAAGATCAAAGGTAGAATTAATCGGATGACCTCAAGTCTCATGCCTGTTATTCACCCTACAGCAACGAAAGTCAAATACGAGCACATGCGACGTGTCGAAGGGACACGACAGTTTCTCCTATATGTACGGCTCTTCGTATCCATAACATTTCATTTCCACCCCCCGCTGTAATTCGTAAGGAACCTTCTGAATGCCAACCTCGTAACCCTGATCTCGTAAAAACTGCACTATCGGTTCGACATGAACGGAGCGTTGCCCCTGTAATGTCATGAGTGGAAATATTCTCACCTCGGAGGCAACATGGAGCATGTCCAGCAACGCGGATTCATGAAATTGAACATCAAGTTGATCAGAGTATTAAAATAAATGCGAACATAAGGCAAGCTCAAAAGACATATCAGTCACTTCTGATACGTATGGCAATACTCCAATTTGATATCGCTTCTGATTTTTCCCCTGATCGTAGTCAGCGAGAAATGTTTGAAGCACAGCCATTCGATTAATTTTCAAATCTTCAGGAGATTTGTGATACGTCCACGCCCAATCGGCCGGAGTAGAACTGACTTGTGCGATACCACAGCGTCAAATTGATGCTTAATTTCCTGCCTTGTGAATCGATAGAGCGGATCAATAGACAACACAAAATGACCTAATGCTGTCATTTCTGCATTGAAACTGGCAGGCCCATCTCCGACCCCGAGAATTCTTTGACAAGTCACACGGAGTAAGGTCAAACATGGCCAGATATTCACCTAACGAACGGCCAAACAGTACAACGTGCTCAAGTTTAATCGCCAATGATAGATATCTAACCTTTGAACGGTGGATGGAGAACGAAGACTAAGTTCCTCACTCCAGGCAAGCAGCTGCTCCCTTCAAGTCGCGACGCTGGCTCGCCACGTGCCAAGCGCTAGCAGAGGAAAGTAGTGCGAATACAGATGGTATTTCAAATAAAAAACATTAGGAAACCCCGTCCCTGTCATGAGTACTTCATCCCATCCGCCTTCTTGATTTTGCCTTGTGAGCAACCACTCGACTCCACGGAGAACCGAAGGTGACGATCGATCACCTGCGGACTGAAGCGCGAGCAGAGCCCAAGCGGTTTGGGAAGGTGTGCTGGAGGCCTCCACGAATGCATGCTTCTCATAACTGGCACAGCTTTCCCCCCAACCTCCATCAGAATTTTGGACGGAGTGGACCCAAGCGGCGGCACGCTGAATGGCAGCAGTTGCAGTCGGGGAACCACTCGCACGAAGACCCCGAACCGCAAGAAAGGTCCCATACGTGTAGTTGACACCCCAACGTCCATACCAACTCCCATCGGCCTGTTGATGCCCCAACAAGTATTGAACGGCACGCGCAATCGCTTGATGCTGATGATCAAACCCACGCCGACAAAGAGCCTCGACCACTCTTCCTGTAATGTCCGGACAGCTTGGATCCAGCATCGCATTATGATCGGCAAACGGGACCTTATTTAACAGCTCCCAATTGTTGTCAACATCAAACGCGGCCCAACCCCCATCAGAGGATTGCATGCCGAATAACCAGTTGACCGCACGCCCTTCGACACGAGCCTGGCGTTCAGGGTCTGAAGCTTTCGCATGCTCAAACGCCAATAAGACCATCGCGGTATCGTCAATATCCGGATACAGTTCATTCGCGAACTGAAACGGCCATCCGCCAGGCTGTAAGCTGGGACGCTTGACTGACCAGTCCCCCTTTCGCCGCACTTCTTTACTCAGCAACCAATCCGCTGCATGCCGCATGGCTTCCGATTCACTAACTCCAAGTTCTCCCAACGCAAACATTGAAATGGCCGTATCCCATACCGGAGATAAGCTTGGCTGAAACTGCAGTGTATCGTTCCGCTCAAGTATAAGCCCTTCAAGTTGATTGAACGTTTCGATAAAGTCTGGATGGTCACGCTCATACCCCAGTGCATCCATGGCCATCAGCGCATACATCATTCCCGGAAAGATGGCCCCGAGACCGTCCGTAAACCGCATATGGTCCAGCATCCATTTCTCGGCTTCACGAATCGCTTTAGCCCGAATGTCTTTAAATCCACGTTTCTCCCACAATTTCAACACTCTATCCACTTGATGAAACATAATAGAAAACGGATCTTTCCGCGGAAACATCAATTTCCGATTCGGTAACATCAGTTCATCAACGGTCCAGTTGCCGGGCACCTGGCGTTGCACACCGGACGCCTGGATGATGGAAAGCGGAACCACGATGGCACGACTCCAGGAGGAAATTTCATACAACACATTGCCAGGGATCAACACGAGTTCCGGTGGCACGCTCGGCGTAAACTTTCTAGGAAACAGACCAAACATACTCAGATTGTTTTTTGTGTAACTATTCGTTGATTGAAGTCCGCCAAGAGCCAGGATACGCTGTCGCGCACGCTCCATGATTGGATGGTCGGGATCGTAGCCACACACTCGCAATGCGACATAGGCTCGGGTCGTGGCATTCACTTCAGCGGGACCTTCCGAATAGATATTCCATCCTCCATCCGCAAGCTGACGGTCCAGAATGGTACGCATCGCTTTGTCAATTTTTGCTTGTATGTCGTCATGCCATTTTCCCGCCTGGGGCGGATAGAGCCAAAGCAAAAGCAGCACATAGTCGGACTCCAACGTCGTATCTGCCGTTAAATCTCCTTGCCAAAACCCCTGCACATTTTGCTTAGCCAACAATGTCTGTGCAGATAATTGTGTCGATTCGAGTGTCCGTTGTTGAAGTTCTTCTATGTAGGCATTGGCTGATGGCAATGTGACAGCTATGTCTCCTGGCTGCGAGGGTTCGATCAAAGTGGCTATCTCTCTCATGGAATCTCCTTCTTGCGTAAGATCTTGAATCTCGTGAGCCAGTGCCACACGTTGCTCACGAGTGGGCGGGGCCAACCCTAAGGCTTCGCTAAACCAAAGTCCTTCTGAAGCCAGTCGTGCAATAAGAGGACGAGTTGAAGCCGCTTCATCCGCAAGCAAAAGGCTTTGCCAACTTCGATATCGTTCACGAATAGGCACAAGTAGTTCCGGGTTGATGGCAAAGGCCGCCATAAGAATAGCCGCAATCTCATGCCCACGAAGCGATCGACTTTCGACCAGCATGTCATCCACTCCGTTTAACGGAAGATCGGTCGAAAGAAACGCATGGGACTGCTGCGTCGAGGTAGAACTTACAGAAGGCATACCAATTTGCTCACGATCGAATTCGTTGACGAGTAGCTCGATGAGTCCTTCGAGTAACTGCTCTTTGCCTTCATAATGGTACAGCAGCCCTCCTTTGCTCAGTCCTGCGTCTTGGGCAACGCGTTCTAATGTCAGCGAACCGACACCGTCCCTGACTAACACATCAATAGCTGTCTCAAGTATCGAATGACGAGTTGAAGTTGGCATAAACGCGACTATACCGTCTAGCTGGTACAGTTTTCAATGAGATAATTAAAGCAATATTTATCAATAACATACAGAAATAACATCAAATATAGTCCTTAATATTCTATCCAACATCTTCAAGACCTCGACAGAAAAGTAACGTCCATTACTCGACTGACAGACTACCGGCGTCACAATCTCAAAATTAGAACGTAGATGAATCTGTGGCAATCGTAGAGGCAACCAAGACTATAGCGAATCCAAATAAGTTCCAGCTGAGGCCTACCAACTAACCCCGCGCGATTACTCACTTCAAACATGCGGACGTTATTTGAAACGGCTATAGCTCTCCACAAAAGAAAATCTTACGCTTTCCATTCATACGCCTAGAGTCAGGCACGAAAAATGGATTCATTTATGAAGGGAGAAACTACTCGATAAAAATGAAAAAGAAGGAAGGGTTGAACCGTTGTTACACATACTCATCCATACTTTTCACAGAAATCATGCCTTGCTCGCTTAAGATTTTCCGTAGAGCAAAGATGAAATTGGCGGCATACGAACTGACTCATGACTGTTTCCATATCAGAAGTACTACTGTATATTTTGACATCACTCACGCCTTTGACAAAGAAGGACATCCCAGAAAAATGAAGCGTTTGTGGGTCCACTTCTAGTTGACCAGAACTTTCGCATGGATCTCGCCTCGTCATTAAACTCACTTATTGCTTTCTTAAGTTAAGACAGTCTGGCCTTTTTGGTCGAAACACTGTATCTTTTCGGGAAATTCCTTCCCGCCCCAAAAGAAATGTGAAGATCACATTAAACTACCCCCTCAATCCCTTCATGGCCATTGATGGCCTTTGCTCTCTATTTTTGGCCAAAATTTTAAAATCTAAAGCATAACTCTCCAAATAATATGACACAGGAATTACCGGAATCCAAGTTCAATCTTCTTCATGTGAAGGGGGATATCTTTGGTGGCCTGACGGCTGGCGTTGTCACCTTACCCTTGGCATTAGCCTTTGGGCTTCAATCCGGCCTTGGTCCAGTTTCGGGGCTCTACTGTGCCATTTTCCTTGGAGCCATCGCGATTCTCTTTGGTGGGACTCGCACACTCATTAGCACCCCCACCGGCCCCATGACCGTTGTCGCGGCCCTCACGATTTCGCAAGCCATTGCCCTTACAGGAAGCTTAGAGCAGGCGCTGGGGACCATACTGGGAATTTTCATCTTGGCGGGAATCGTACAGATCGTTTTCGGCCTTCTGCAGATTGGCAGCAATGTGAAATATATCCCATACCCTGTGCTTTCCGGCTTCATGACGGGTATTGGTATTATCTTGATTCTCTTTGAAATCTATCCGTTCATAGGGGTATCGAGTCCTCCGACGATCTATAAGGTTATCCTTGGGTTACCCCAAGCCGTGCTTGACCTGAATGTACAAGCGCTCGGTCTTGGAGGACTGACACTCGCAATTCTCTACGCAGCGCCTCTGCTCACCTCGAAAATTCCCGCCACGCTGTTGGCTTTGATCGCCGGAACTCTTATTTCTTTCAGTACCGGCTTATCCGTTCCTCATATTGGTGAAGTCTCTCAGGGGTTGCCCGCATTACAGCTTGAAAGGTTATGGCACATTGATGTGACAGAGCCTTGGTTTATTCTCAGTTCAGCATTAACTCTCGGAGCCTTAGGATGTATCGACACCCTATTAACAGCCGTGATTGTCGATAAAATCACGGAGACCAAGCACCAGAGTAACCGCGAACTCGTTGGACAAGGCATGGGCAATATTGCCTCAGCATTCTTCGGTGGCTTACCGGGCGCTGGAACAACGATGTCTTCGATCGTCAATGTGAAAGCTGGCGGTCGGACCCCCCTAGCGGGCGTGATCTCCAGTCTCTTTCTCCTCGCCGTACTCTTCGGCTTGGGAAGTTATGTGCAATACGTTCCTATCCCAGTTTTGGCAGCCATTCTGATTACGGTTGGGCTAGACATCATCGACTATAACGGTCTCAAAGAAGTCATGAAAGTCGAACGAGTAGAAGGCGCCATCCTATGTATTGTGTTGTTGATGACGGTCTTTGTCGATTTGATCACGGCCGTCGGAATTGGAATGACCCTGTCCGTCTTTGTGTTTATGAAAAAAATGGGGGCTATAGGAGAAGAAAAAATTGCACTCTTTCCACTTCGTTCTCTGAAAATTAGAAAACCGTGTGACGTGCGAGATGAGTTTCTGTTACCTCCGGATTATTTGGATCACGTATATATCAAAACATTTTCAGGCCCTATCTTCTTTGGATTTTCTCAATTTCTCATCGACAATCTCAAACAATTACCGTCTGTGACCATTATTGTCTTTGAGATGAATCGCGTTCCCTATCTGGACCAATCGGCTGCGCATGCGTTGGAACTTGTCTTTGAATATTTACAAAAACGTGGAATTAAAGTCTTACTTGCTAACCTACATAGCGAGCCGCTCACGATGCTGCGCGCAGTCGACCTGGTGCCACGACTCATTCCAGAAGAACACATCTTTGACGATATTTTTGATTGCGTGCGATGGTTGGAAGAAGAGTTTGTCTTTAAAAAAACCACCACAGCGCCTCAACGTAAATCATCCCTCACAGTTGATTAATATAAAATGGCTCTGTACAAACACTCGAATTATGGTAAAGTTTTCCATCTCATGAGAAAAAATTTCGAGGCACGTTAATGTCCGATTCCTCGACACGCATTCCCCAATTTTCCAAAACCTCCATTGGTTATGTCATTGGTATGGTCGTCTGCGCCATATTTATCTTCACAATTGATAGCATGCTCCCCCAAGGCGTTTCTGTTGGCGAAGCCTATGCCCTTTTGGTGTTACTTGGCCTCATGAGCAAAGATAAACGACTCATCATTGGTGGGGCGATAGTGGGGACCATTCTGACATTAGAAGGATTCTATATATCCAGCCCTGGCGTGGAATTATGGATAACGGAATCCAATCGGGCGTTGGCCATATTGATCATCTGGCTGATCGTGGTGTTTGCCTTAACCCAACTACGCTTCCTCGAAGAACAGAAGGAATCTGAAAAAATAAAAACAGCGTATAACCTTTTAAAACAAGAAACACAATTTCTGCAATTGAATCAGGCCATTGCGGTGTTATCCAATACCAATGATTCGGTGGAAGATGTATTACGGCAATCCATGCAAACAATTTGTGATTATACGGATTGGCCCGTGGCGCATTTATATATCCGAGATGGTGATAGTGACCTGCTGAGTCCCAGTAAAATTTGGATTTTCAATAATACAAATCAATTCGAGGTGTTTCGACAAATAACAGAGACCACGAAATTTGTGCCGGGCGTTGGGTTACCAGGACGGGTGCTGGCGAACACAAAAGCTGCATGGATTCAAGATGTGACGAAAGATCCCAATTTCCCTCGCGCTCGTCTTGCTGAGAAAATCGGACTGAAAGCTGGCTTCGCGTTTCCTATTTTAATAGGGCCAAAGGTGGTAGCGGTCATGGAGTTCTTCTCTGAACATGCAATGGAGCTGGACAACAAGCTGATCAACGTTATGGAAAACATTGGATACCTCTTAGGACGCGTATTTGAGCGAGACCATGCCGGGTTAAAAAAAGGTGAATACGAAGATCACCTGAGACGGCTGTATGTTCGAATGAAAGCCGTGCGGGAACACGAAACCAGCGCAGGAAATGAGCGGCGGACTGCCGAAGGGATTCATGAAGAATTGCGATGAAAAAGCATACATAGGGAAAACACATTTGTAGACTCTCCATTCGAACTCCAGTTATCCTGCCAAGAGAACCTGCCATGCGTTATGCCGTATCTCGCTTCAAACGTACGGTCACCAAAAAAACCATCAACAGCTGGATAGGTAATTCGACTAACCCTAAAGACGCTACGGGAGTCATGAAGCTAGGCGTTCTTCTCATGTTGTTGGGCATATGAATTGAGAGCCGCTGCTTGACTTCACCTAATCCTCCATCATCAGTTGGGTTATATTTTATATGTGCTGATCCACCAGATATTCCCGGCAACATCATGAAATCCAGCCTGGCGCTCTTGATATGGCTTTTCTGTCGGCTCAGACAACGACGTGGCCCCAAGCGCTAGAGCCCGTAAATACACATCATCAACATTAGCGACATAGACATACGTCGCGCACCGCCACGGTGAAATATCATGTGATAAATCGCCTGCTTCAACAACAACGATGGAGTCATCAATTTGAAGCTCTTTCCTGTTGCCTCGGAAAAAAGTGATTGTGTGTGCGGATATTGACCCCGAAAAATCAGTGCAGGAAACAAACGAAGATAACAATCGTACGTGTCAGGCAATTTAACTTGTGCGGTCAACTCAAGAGCTAGATGAGGTTCATCGCGTAGAACCTCATCTAGCACACCTTGCCAAAACATCACCGTACGGCACTGTAATCAATGTCGACATCACCATAAACAGGGGGAATTTCAAATATTATTAACACTAGAAGCAGATTGTAGAAGATTATTTTTCCACCGGAGTTAACTCGGCTACCTGCCGAAGACTTGCTTTCGTCGTACCCTGAGCTTTCAACATGCGCTGGCCGTTATCTTCATAGAGTATGAACGTTGCACTTCCCGTATCTGGGTTAGGTTCTGTTACAAGCTTTCCATTTTCTAGGTTAAGAGTACCACCTCCCAGCCATGCACCAATCATCCGATAACTTGCAAATTCGTACTGACCCTCTTCTGTAATTCGTACCTTCACCCAATCTTCCTGGCGGACAGTTTTCGGCTCGGTCCAGGTTGTGCCTTCCCATTTTCCAGCAACATCTTCGACATTCATAATTGGAACTTCTTTCCATGACGGACTTTCAGGAAGGTGAACGCCAGTGCAGGCTGTTAATATTGTTAAGACAAATAGCACGAATATGAATCGAAGAGTTTTACCCATTACAATCTCCTTTTTCCCCTATGTTCATAATCACGATAGGACTCATCATACGCTCGCGTAGTAGTTTGCTCTCATGCAGAAACGCTCAACATAACCACAATACTGAATACGAATACTAACGAGCATCAATAAGGTTTTCAAACCGTCGAGGCATTGCGAAGAAGTCTTGAAAGAAGGTGCAATCTTTCACTGTCACTCAATCCATCAATTCATAGGCTGAACAGCGTCAAACAGAGTTACTGTACAGAGGTAGAGAACTCACTTTGTTTGCCCTGAACAGCGTATTATTTCATGGAGGAATTTCTCCAAGCTCTATACTTTTGCAGTCCTTTTTTGATGCCTTGACTCACAACTCGGCCGATCAGTTCTCCCATTTTAGTGTGCGTGCCGCTAAACCGACAAAACGGGCCTTGGCCTGAGGCGACGGCCACAACATCCGTCCCGGTTCCAGTGGCCACATGTGTTCCTGACATATTTTTGATGTCTTCACTGAAGAGCATTGCGGTTTTACTTTCAGTCGCCACGCCAACAGCACAGACCATTGCTGCTGAGCTGAGTCGTGCATTCGTAATCAGGATGATATTGATCGTTCCAATTTTGATTTCTGTCTTTGTAGGGAGTTGAGTCACAATGGCATCTCCGGCGCGAACCGCGTTCGACACCCCGACGGTAAAAAATCCTTCTATCCATAGTCCCTCTGCTTCAACACGCTGAAGAACAAGGCACCGCATATCGACCGCCGTCATCAACCCAACACATCGACCATGTACCTTTAGGCGTTTCGCCAACTCTCCCAAATACCGACTGGGATCTTTCTCACGAGAAAAATCATACGCCGGAGACTTTTGATTGATGACTTGATGATTGAGGATTCCATTCGCGTGCACAATTCCCCCACCATAAACCGCAGATGATATAATCCGACGAGTGGAAGTAAATGGTATGACAAGCGTACGGTCGACAACCCGGTATGAGGTGTTCCATGACGTTGGCATGGTCAACTCCATTTGAGCAACCCACGCTTTAAGGCCTTCAGCAATCGGTCATTCTCTTTAGGACGGCGAACGGCCAGTCGTATGGTTGGCACATTGATTCCTGCAAAGTTCTCACAGTCACGAATGAGAAGACCTTGCTCGCAAAGTTCGTGGACCAATAATGAAACCTGACAATGTACTGGCAATTGCACCAAGAGAAAATTGGCCGAAGAGGGGTAGACCCGTTGGACATGTGGAATGTGTTGTAAACAAGCACGGAATCGCTTCCGTTCCAGATTCATAAACATGACGGATTGACGCTGATACTCTTTGTCTTGAAACGCCGTCTCAGCTGCAGCAGACGCTAGAATATTCACCGACCATGGAGGGAGCAGCGATCGAATCGCACTGATTTCACTTGCCGGTCCTCCCAGATACCCAATACGAAGTCCAGGGATTGCAAAGAATTTCGTAAAACTTCGAAGCACGAAGAGTCCTTCAATCTTACCCACGTTCTTCAGAACGGAACGTGATGCGCAATAATCAATAAATGCCTCATCCACAATGATCCGCGCACCTGCCTTTTGAACCGACGTCATTAACCGATCAAATTGTTTCCGAGAAATGACTTGCCCCGTCGGACTGTTTGGATGACAGAGAAAGACCGTATCGACTGGCACAGTATTGTCACTGTTCTTGTTTCTTTTTGTTCCTGCCTGCCGATCAAGCGTCGTACACACTGCTTCGGTGGGTGGCGCATAGCCAGCATCCGGCGTCGCATGCACATAGGTGCAATGCGCTTCAGCCAAAATCAACGCGCGCTCGAATTCCATAAACGTCGGACCGATAACCAGACCATGACGGGTCCCAAGCGCACGAGGGATGACGGAGATCAGTTCAGCTGACCCATTGCCAATCACGAGACACGCTTCAGGAATCTTATGGATTTTCGAGAGCTGTTGTTGCAAAGGCTGTGCATCAATCTCAGGATAATGAATGGCAAGAGGGATAGACTGCTGAATGGCGCGGCGAACGGCAGGCGACAATCCCAGAGGGTTAATACTGGCACTAAAATCAAGCACTCTCTTGACCGATCGGCCTTGAGACCGAGCAATCTTATGGACATTGCCTCCATGGCTGGGCAAGGACATCAGAACCACAAAATCCCAATGATGACGATGATCGCAAGCAAATACGCGACAGTCATCAGTTGAATGGCACGTGAAATATGAACAAGCGTGAACGATTGCATAGGGTCGCCAATTAATTGACGTGTCACCTCAATGCTGTTGTACGTACTGCTGCCCCCAAGTTGGACCTGGAGTGCACCGGCCATAGCTGCCTCGGGACGTCCACTGTTCGGACTCGCATGCTTACGGCCATCTCGAAGCAAGATTTTCCAGGCGTGCATGCCGGTACTGTGTAATAACCCTGCCGCCAGGACAAGACAGACACCACTCAAACGAGCTGGAACCCAGTTCAGCACATCATCACATTTTGCTGCAGCCCATCCAAAATATTGGTATCTCTCTGTTCGATGACCAATCATTGAATCCAAGGTATTGACGGCTTTGTACGCAAGAGCCAATGATGGGCCGCCGATTGCCAGATAACATAATGGAGCTATCACGCCATCAGAGGTACTTTCCGCAACGGTTTCAATCGTAGCTCGAATTACTTCGGGCTCTGACAAATTGGCCGAATCACGCCCGACGATAGACGACACAGCAAGACGTGCCTTTTCCAACGACCCATTCTGTAACGCCCAGTAGACTCGATTGGCATGGTCGGCCAAATCCCTTGCAGCTATCGTGGTATATCCCAGCAGTATCCACACCATATGCCCAACCCATTCATTGAACTGTAAGGTGACGTGCAGAATCCATTCGGCGCTGACATAGCATAACAAGGGAAGACCCAGCGCCAAGATTGCTCCTGCGACATAGAGACTCGCTTTTCCGTGGATCCATCGCAGCAGACCCTTCTCGTACCAATGCGCAAGCATCCCCATGAGTCGCACAGGGTGAAGAAACCAACGTGGGTCTCCAATCGCCGCATCAAGCCCACAGGCTGCCATCACTTTCAATGCAACAATCATTGGTCAATGAGAGGAGAACTCAGCTTTAACACATTCGCCGGAATAGGATGACCAGAAAGGTCGAAAAGGCAGGCCGGGCAAAGACATTCATGATACCGTTCAACGATCTCCCCATATTGTTGATCCGTGACCGGCATATCACCGCACCAACAACCAAAGAGACCACAGATAAATGTTTGCTGACATCGTTCACACGTCTTGGGTATCCGGCGTTTCATATTCGCTTGACTCTGCTTAGACAAGCCCCATCAACAATGGAGCTGAAAGAAGGAATACAATTTCAGTGACTTCATTAATCGTTCCGAGAATATCACCCGTCACGCCGCCAAATACACGAGAGGCGCCCCAAACCATTAATCGAGTCACGATCACAATGCCAAGCAACAAAAGGATCGCTTGCAAAGGATGAATGGCCCAGACCAGTCCAATCCCCAATATAGCTGTAGCCATCAAGACATCCCGAAATGAAAGATGCTGGATGAATGCTGCGGCCACACCACCCTCCGGACGAGGATAGGAAACCTTATATGATCCAATCACCATTGACCAACGGCCAAACGCCGGCATGCAGAGCAATAGCGATTCACGGCCTCCAGGAGGAAGACTCATAAGACCGGTATACCTCAGTCCTATCGCAAGGATAAGACCTGTGGCTCCAATGGCTCCAATTTGGCTATCTCGCATGATCGACAATCGATGAGAAGGATCTTTCCCTCCCGCGACGCCATCAATCGTATCGGCTAGTCCGTCCTGATGCAACGCCCCGGTCATCATCACCACAATCGTCACTAACAGCATATTAACGACCGGTTCGGCCAAGACCATCATAAACAATCGATCGCAGAGCACCAAAATCGTCCCGAGCAAAAACCCAACAAACGGATACCATCCAAAGGAAGCTGCTAACGTCTGTGATGGAACATTCGATTGAGTACTGAAGGGTAAGGGAATGATGGTTAAAAAATTCCAGGCCAATGAAAACGACGACCACATCGTCTTCATGTCGCTTCAGGGTCGTCAGGGTCGGATGTCACTGACTGATCGACGCCAGCACCATCAAACGTCGCCATTTGCGTCATAAGCAGAAGGCTGGACTGCAACAATCCAATCGCTAAACAGGCACCAGTGCCTTCGCCAAGACGAAGTTGCAGATCAAGTAACGGATGCAATCCTAAGTGTTCTAATACGACTTGGTGACCGTCCTCTGCTGATTGATGCGATGCGATAAGATACTCTCGGCATGTGGGGGCAAGCGTCACAGCGAGCAGAGCGGCCGCTCCCGCGATAAACCCATCCAAAACGACAGGGATTCGACACGCTGCTCCCCCAAGAATGACGCCCACTAACCCGCCGATTTCAAATCCACCGACTTTGCAGAGCACGTCAAACGCATCACCGGCTTGAGGATCATTGACCCGAAGAGCCTGTTCGATGACTCGTCTCTTTCGACTCAATCCTTCATCGTCCACTCCAGTTCCTCTACCCGTGATGCGAAAAATTGGCTGACCCGTCATGACGGCGGTAATCGCCGCGCTTGCCGTTGTATTGCCAATACCCATTTCCCCGGTAGCCAACACCCGCACGCCGTCATCGAAGGCTCGCTCAACTAATTCAATGCCTATTTCGACTGACCGGATCGCCTCGTCACGAGACATGGCCGGCCCCAAGACCATATTTTTGGTGCCATGTCCAATTTTCCTGTCAATCAGCCCAACAAGATGATTGAGATGACTGGCCACGCCCATATCCACAACCTGCACGTCCGCTCCAACTTGACGCGCCAACACATTAATCGCTGCACCACCATTAAGGAAATTGGTCACCATCTGCGCCGTAACAGAACTCGGGTACGCGCTGACGCCTTCGACCACGACGCCATGATCTGCTGCAAGAGTGAGCACTCTCGCCTTGGGGCACAACGGACTCTCTTCTCCCGAAATCGCGACATACTGTGCGGCGAGTTCTTCAAGACGCCCAAGACTTCCGCGCGGTTTCGTCAGTCGATCGAGCTTGGCTTGCGCTTGAACGATGAGTCTTGGATCTAAAGGAAGAATCGTCTTCATTGTTTTCTCAACCATCATTTCAGCCGAAGTGGAAGCCCGCTCACCACCAAATAGACTTCATCAGCGGCAGCAGCAACCTGTTGATTCATTCGGCCAGCAAGATCTCGAAATTGTCGGGTCACAGGATCACTCGGAACAATGCCGAATCCAATTTCATTACTAATCACAATGACTCGGCCAGGGACATGACGAACAGACTTGAGTAAATCCTTCAGTAAAGAAGGAAATTTCTTGCGAATGGTCTTATCTCCGAGAATATTGCTAAGCCACAGAGTAAGACAATCAACCACCACGCTCTGATAGGGTTTCCCCTTCGTGTTAAACCACTGGCTGAGTTTCACGGGGATTTCTACCGTATCCCAGGCTCCTCGACGGCCTCGTTGATGCTTCCGAATCCGCAGAGCCATTTCTTGGTCTAAGGGTTCTGCCGTTGCAAGAAACGCCCGTGGCTTCATCGTTCGACTGAGCTTCAGCGCAAAATCGCTTTTCCCTGACCGCGCTCCACCGAGAATTAAAATCAACTCGCTCTTGTGTTTTGATGGCGCAGACCGCTTCTTTATAAGAGAAGATGTTTTTGTTCTAGTTGTCGATACACGTGCCATTGTCAGTATAGTAAAGCAGAAAAAACTTTCGGATATCCAAAAACAAGAACTCCATCAATTTCTACTTTCACCTTTCCTCTTTTTCTCGTCTGCTCATTCTCGTTCCCACATATACTCCGGCTCATCTTGAGTTTTCGCAACCCACCGAGCCAGCACAAACAGTGCATCGCTCAATCGATTGAGGAATTTCACTAATTGTTCGTCAACCTGTTCTTCTCGAGCCAGGGTGACACACAGGCGCTCCGCACGTCGACATGTCGTCCTGGCTTGATGAAGAAAGCCTGACACTTTTCCGCCACCCGGCAAAATAAACTCCTTTAACGGTTCGAGATCTTCTTGCCATTCATCGATCAGGTTTTCCAAATGCTGAACATGTTCTGCTGTGACCGTCGGCATATTTTTAAACGTTTCTCCCGGAGCGGTCGCCAAAATTCCACCTAAATCAAACAGCTTATTTTGAATCCACCGAAGCGACTGATCTAATCGCATCACCACGTCTCCCTCTTGCCTCAGATCACGATTAAACACACGTGCTAACCCGATCACAGAGTTCAATTCATCCACCGTTCCATACGCCTCCACCCGTAACGAGTCTTTCCACACTTCTTGGCCGCCAGCCAGACGGGTCTTCCCCGCATCTCCCGTTCGCGTATACACTTTAGATATTCTCATGGATGTCTCCTCTGACTATTCGCAAAAAATCTCCGGCCCAAAAGTTTCCGCCAAGCACTGACGCACAAACAAGCATTATTTGACTAAATGCGTTGCTTTTGATTATTGAACACGAACTCTCCTTCATGTGCATGCAACGGAATTCACCATTTTCTAAATATGACAGGAGCCAATCATGAACCGTAAGTATCTGGCATTTGATATTGAGACCGCCAAAATTCTACCAGAAGACTTTGGCGAGTTACTGGCGCATCGCCCATTAGGAATCTGTTGTACCGCGACATGGGCCAGTCAGGAAGACGCGGCCCAACGATTCTATTCACGAAACCCCGACGGCACGCCAGCCGCACAAATGAACCAAGAGGACTTATCGGCATTCGTTGACTTTCTTCAGCAGCAAGTCAAAAACGGATGGACGATTGTGACGCTCAACGGCCTGGGATTTGACTTTGATATTCTCGGTGAAGAATCCAATCGCATGGAGGATTGCCGGCATCTTGCACGAAACCATGTAGATATGCTGTTTCATATTTTTTGCAAAAAAGGATTCGGGGTTGGGCTCAACGCCGCCGCCAAAGCCATCGGACTCAGTAAACCCGAAAACGTTGATGGATCAGTCGCCCCTCAGTTGTGGAAAGATGGCCAGCATCAACAGGTTTTAGATTATGTGGCGCAAGACTGTCGGCTGACATTAGACATTGCCGAAACGAGTGAAAAAACTAACACGTTTCGATGGATCACCCGAAAAGGCACAACCGCATACGTTGACATTCCGTCAGGCTGGCAATCGGTAGAAGAAGCCATGACACGCCCTCTCCCTGATACCTCGTGGATGGATAAGCCATGGCCTCGATCAAAATTTACCGATTGGCTCAACCCGTCATCGTGAAAGATGAGAATGGTCAGAACAGTCTAACGTTTCGTGACTTTCTTCAAATTCCCATTCCCATTCTTTCGTCCCCATTCCTCATAATGGACTAATTGTTCAAGAGGAAGCCGTTTTCTCCAGCCGGCCTTCTCTAAGTCTGGATTTAAAGAAAATTCTTTGACATAGCCCATACAGAGATAGGCGACGACTTTCACAGGCCGTGGAATACCGACAAGAGTTTTTAACGCGTCATAGTCCAGAATACTCACCCAGCCAATACCAATACCCTCGGCACGGGCTGCGAGCCAAAGATTTTGAATCGCACAGCAGGTGCTGTACAGGTCGGTCTCACGAATAGTTGAACGACCAAGCACATGTGGACCGCCTCGTTGCCTCGTGCAGGTCACACACAAATTGATCGGAGCCTCCTCAATGCCTTCAAGCTTCAGGCTACGATATAATTTCGCTTTCGACCCACGATACCGCTGCGACGCTTCGTCATTGGCTTTCGTGAACAAATGCTTCACCGACTGCTTGGTCTTCTTCTCACGAATAACGACAAAGTCCCACGGCTGCATAAATCCGACAGAACCCGCATGATGGGATGCCTTGAGAATTCGTTCTAATGTCGCCTTAGATATTGGCTTCGCCAAAAAGTTTTGCCGCACGTCACGCCGCTCAAAGATAGCACGATACACCGCATCGCGTTCCATGCTGGAGAAGGCATTTTTACTCACTCTTGAAGTTGAGACATTCATACATTCGCATACTCAAAAAATTAAAGTAAAACATTAATATCTATAATCGCCCAGGATTGAGCTCTTTGCTCATAGACGTCAAACAACCTGGACAAAGACAATTATCATACTGCGCTTCAATCCATTGGAGTTGTTCCTTTGTCAACGAGACATCCTGACACCAACAGCCATGTCCAGAGGTACACCCGAACATCTCTCCACATTGGCTACACGACTTCTGTCTTTGACTATCCATCGTTTCAATTAATAGGTGTGGCTCAAAACTCTACGCCTTTTTGTGCCTTGATCCCTTTACGAAAGGGATGCTTCACCATTTTCATTTCCGAAACCAGATCTGCCACCTCAATTAATTCATCCTTGGCCCCACGTCCAGTAATTACCACATGCATCATCGGCGGACGTTCATTGAGTCCATCCAATACCTGCTGAAGCGTGACATACTCATGATGAATCGCGATATTCAGCTCATCAAGAATCACCATGCCGTACTGAGCGTCTCGTAAAAATGTCAGAACGATACTCCAAGCCTCTTGTGCAAAACGTTTGTCACGTTCTCGGTCCTGCGTTTCCCACGTATAGCCTTCTCCCATACGGAGAAACGTGACTTGCTCACCAAAACCTTTCAAGATCCGTTCTTCCGCTGTATCAATCGCTCCTTTAATAAACTGCACAACCGCAATTTTCATCCCGTGACCGACACTACGCATCGCCATACCAAGTGCAGCGGTGGTCTTCCCTTTTCCTGCGCCGGTATAGACAATCACTAAACCTTTTTCTTCTTGTGCAGCTTCAATGCGTCGATCGACTGACGCTTTCAGTCGCTGCATTCGTGACTCATGATCTTGATCCGTCATACCGAAACCTTTAACTTTCTCCCGCCTGACATTTCAAACCCAGCTTTCTCATAAAAACGGAGGGTTCGCTGAAACCTCGGAAGTGGCGGGGTTGTCACTTCAAGTCTTTTCCAGTTTTTTGCTTTTCCATAACTCTTAACAGCCGCTACGAGCAAACTCCCAATACCTTGCGCTCGAAAATTGGGACGAACATAACACTCTGGAATCACCCCAAACGTTCCTCCTGCATAGAGCGCACGACATTCACACACCGATAATAAGCCAAGGGGTTCTTCTTGATCTTCGAGAATCGCAAGAAACACCACATATTGCTCGTTTTCAATATACTGCATGACTTGACTGTGCATCTGCTCCACATTCACATCGAAAGAAGGCACATTCGTTTCACGCATGACTTCTTCAAGTAACTCATTGACCAGAAGTGTGATTGAGGCTGCATCATGAACAGTCGCATTACGAATTATCGCGTTTACCACAAAATGCCCCTCGTCCTTCATCCCCCATTATAATTTGAAACTTACGAAGCCTCTCCCTGCCTTCACTCACGTTCGAACATACAATGATTATTTCTTACATATGTGGAATAGAGACAGCGCCAGCACAATACCACCGTCGGTCGTATCTTTCCCAGAAAATCTTTTTCATTCCTCTGAGTGTTCGCTCTGCCTCCTCATGTTTCATCAACCTATTACCCGGTATTTCTTAAGAAATCCAATCGTGAGCCACTCGTCTCCATCCAATCACGACTCCCGTGACACTAAACATGAACCCAACCGTTAAAAGAAAAAGCATGACAATATCCCACAAGGGTCGCCTCTCAACCAACCCTGGCACGTCTAAACTATGTAAGCCATTGAACAACCAACGGTAGATTCGACGGCTTTGATCCATGACCGAGACAATTTCACCGGTTTCCCTATTAATATGAACCCAGGTTTGAGAGGAATCATCTAATTTTAATCTCAATGTCTGTTGAGGTAATCTACCCGCTCTCAGTCGCCCATACAAATCGTTGCTCTCTGGACTTTGGACCAGAGCCACCTTTGACTTAGGCCAAGCCTGCTGAACGGCATTGACGATCTCAGACCTCGACAAGGTTAAAGGTCTAAGATCTTCAGAGTTCAACTTCTCATAGAGTTGGAGACTCGTCTTTCCTGTGACGCGAATGAGCGGTTTGCCGCCGACTGCTAAAAATTCTATAGCATTTGCATCCGAGAGATTCTGTAGGGACGTACTTGTGAACCCTGAAGCCAAAGCTTCAGTTGTAACTCCCTGAAAGCTTTCGACTTGAGGTGAAGTAGGTATGGGGATAGAAAAGATGCGCCCGTGATCCATCGATAACCATCCACTGACAATCCACGGTAAGACAAACCCGCCAGCAAAGAGTCCCAAAATATGATGACCACGTAACCATCCGTGAAAAAGGCTGAAGCCCTGAGCATTTGCGACCTTTTTCATTTGGCGCAATCGCCACACACCAAGCCACAACCCCGCCATTGTCGTCATCACACCGAAAAGAGCCATCCACCACAACACTTGATCCCAAAGCGCCCAATGACGACGTAAGATCGTGGGATAGATCCAGTGAAGTACCGCTCCGACATAATTCCACGCTCGCTCCTGTCGTTGGGTTTTCTGTAAGACTTCACCTGTCCTGGCAGAAACATACAGAACCGTGCTGTGCCGATCTGTAAAGACAACACGGTAAAACGGTCGATAGGGATCAAACTGTTGATGAACAACCCATTGATCATACTCAATAGGACCTTCGACATTCATAGCTGACTGGCCATAAAAAGCAGTCGCAATTCGACCAGCAACTCTCTCTGTGATGAGAGGAAGTTTTGTCCCGGTTTCGGCATTAAGGGGGATGACCGAGCCTGCATGCGAATGAACAATATAGGTTGGCATTCCGTCCCTGTCGATCATTCGCAAACGCGTGGGAGTGGGAACACCGGATGCCTGGAGTGCTTTACCGGGAGACTGTGAAATACGAGAGATATCGATAACCGCACGGTGCGCCTGACGTTCGGTTGACGATAACGAAGGAAAAGGATGATACATCAAGACCGCTCCACTGAAAAACCAAGCAGCAAACATCAGGCAGAGCACTATGCCTATCCAACGATGCAATACACGAATCACAAACATGGGCACGACGTTTTGAAAAAGTTAAAAGTCAATTTGGGCATTCAATTCATATGATCGAGGAGAGCCCAACAGGACCTGATCAGGATAAAAGGTATCCCCCCAGTAGGCATAGGCGGTATCAAACACATTGCTAACTCTTGCCAAAATCCGTACCGGTCCGTTGTGATAGGCAACATGAAGATCGACAAGTTCATAACTCGTGAGGGTCACAGTGTTCGCATTATCGTTAAATCGATCACTGACATAACGAAACCGTCCGCCGAGCTCAACCGGAAGACCAGCCACATTGCGATACCGTGTCCACGCATTCATGACCCACTTAGGCACATTCGGGGGACGATTTCCTGAATTGCTGCCGAAAGATTCAAACTCAGCTACGGTATAAGCCGTATTGGCCCCCACGCTCCATTGGGTCGTTGGGCGTACAATTCCTTCGAGTTCAAACCCGCTCGATTGCTGCTTACCAACATTATCAACCTGCCCCCCACTCCCTATTGCCACCAGAATATTGTCCCGTTCAATATAGTAGCCGGCCAATAATACTTCTGCCCGTCCATCGAAGAATTGAGATTTTATCCCAACTTCCCATTGATTCACGTTGGTCAAATCAAAGTCTTGATTGCCATTGACGATAAAAATATTCGATCCAACTGGATCCGCACCTGAAGTCCATTGACCGTAGGTCACAATCGACGGGGTGAATTCATACACAACCCCCAGGCGCCAACTCAATGGTCGAAAATTCCGTTCAAATGCATTAGCGGCATTCACACTACCATCCAAATTAAAACTGTTCCGGTTCAGTCGAATGAAATCCTGACGTAGGGCTGCGACAACTCGTAAATCAGAAGTCAATTCGAGAGTATCTTCGATATACACGGCAACCGTTGTAATTTTTGTTGGGTTCAGAAATGATTGTCCGAAGCTTGCAAACTGTCCAGGATTTGGGTCAAACGGATCGACACTATCGACATTACCAAAAAATCGGCTTCTTCGTGTAAAGTCCACATAGCTAACGTCTACGCCAACCAACGCCGTATGCGGTACTCCGGCTACCGTATTGTTTAAGGTCGCATTCGTGCGGTTGCCAACGGTCATTTGCTCTTGAGACACAAAAAACCGATCACGATCAATCAGATTCGTCGCCGCATTGAACGTATAGGTTTCTGCATTACGCCACTCACGATTTGCGGCAAAATAGTAAAACGTATTGCGTAACAAGAATGAAGGAGTCAACGTCCACTTCACATCAAGATTTGTAAAATATTGCTGTGAAGCCACCTTCTCATTCGAGATATTAAAGTTCTGAAATCGTGTTCGCTTGTCGAGCGTTCGACCATCTGTCGTCTTGACGACACCCTTAAGGGGATTGGTCCCGAATGTACCTGAGACCAGCGGTGTGCCCCAGTAATTTGGCAGGGAGTCCTCTAAGTAATCAAAGCCAAGGGTGATCTCTAATTCTTCAAGAGGCTTCCAGAGGAGTGCCCCTGTACCATTCAATGATCGCGAATCGGCATCTTCCACATATCCATCTGAAGAAGTCTGGCTGAAATCCGCTCGATACCAGACGGTGTTACTCAATGAGCCGGCTGTTCCGATTCCCAGTTTAATTGAGTTGTAACGGCCATAGGCGGTCAACATTATCCACGAACGTTCTTCTTGTAAACGCGGACGCTTCGTGATCATATTCAATGTTCCAGCAATGGCGCCTTGTCCATGCAAGACGGAGGCGGGACCTTTCAACAGTTCAATCCGGTCCAGATTAAACCCATTCTGTGGTCGACCGACCATCGAGGCCGGGCCAAGCCAAATTCCATCACGTAACACCGTGATTTGATTGACCGTGAATCCTCTCATTGAAAAACTAAACGGTTGACCAGGGGGATCACCCCAGATGACTCCGGGAACTGTCTCGACGGCTTCGGCCAAAGATGGATAGCCCTTCTGTTTTAACTCTACATTATCAATAATATGAACAGACGCCGGCGTCTGGAATGGTGTGAGCCCGAGCCGACTACTGGTTGAAGGAGGGCCTGTGAAGCGAAGATCTTGTCCCATCACCACAACTTCATCTAACTGAAGAGGTTGATCCGATTGTTTTTTTTGAGCACTGTCAGGTTGCTCTCCCCAGACGACTGAAGCCATCACCGACAAGACCATAGCGGTAATACAAATTTTGACTGCTCGCTTCATCCATATCCCTTTCCACGAGGATTACTTTTTCTTCTGGCCAGGTCTTCTGACTTAGGGCCCCCTACTCACCAGACCTTCCCGTCAATATGTGACAGTGGTATTCCATGGCTTTCGTTCCCTTTACAGCTGCGGGACAGTGTTGGACTCTCACCAATCTTCCCTCAACCAGATGGATTATTCTGCTATCATCATTCAGTGGTTGTCATCGTTATGTTCCACTCCTTTCGATGAGATACAACTTTCCTGTTTTGGGGTCGCGAAAAACCTGTCCCATTGACTCGTATCCCTCCCCCATACGTTTAATCCCTGGTGGAACCTGTGGAAGCTCTTGACCTTTTTCAACTACTTGAGGTTGAGTCAGCCGTTCAATCAGTTCTGGGCTGAGGGCCGCAAGGGCGGCAATCAAACCACACGCAAATACGAGCATAATATCAACCAAATTCGCCAGTGGACCTAACGGATCATTTTCCTGTAGATCGAATCGGCATGTTCGCCATGCGGATCGCTTCACAACCATTTCCTCATCATTCCTCCACCTCGCTGAAGACCTCGTCGTACCAGCGTCGGCGAACGCGTCCAAGAACAAAACCAATGATGCCCGTTAATAGTCCCAAGACGGTGGTATCAAAGGCTACGGAAACCGCAGCCGTGAGAATTGAGAGATCCCCCTGTCCTAATCCCGATAATCCTGGGCCTAGCGGAATCAACGTGCCCATCAATCCCAACATTGGAGACACTCGGGTTAAGATATCGGTTCGTTCGATTCGCCATCGTGCAATCTTTTCGAAATTCCTGCGATCACTCGCCGTTGAAATTTCCTTTAACCCCCAGAACCGTTCACCAATCGTGATGCCGATTTCCCAAACCGCTAACATCATCATAAGACCCAACCCGAAAATAATGGGATACAACAGAACCGACACAAAGTCATGCATAACCGTAATAGTGACGCCACTGAACATTAGGTTTTCTCCCAACGCTGACCACGTCCTGTCCGAATACCAAGATAAAGGAGAAGAACAGCTAGACTTAGAAGAATCCACACATGCGATACCGCCGCATCGATCACATTCTTAGCCGCTTCCAGTTGAGAGTCATCCGGGTTCGCCATGACCTCATCCGTCTCAATCTCAGCAATCGTTGCCATGCTCTCTTCTTGAGCGACCTCTGGAATCTGTTCATGGGCTAACACCTCATGCAACCCCTTCAATTGACCGGCGTCGAGACGATTCGCCATCCAGTCAAATACTGGATGATCTGGTCGAGTATGACCGCTTCCTGGCAACCCATGTTGAATGATTAAATCGGTGAGTTGTGCACTCAGTTCGTTCAAGGTGCGTTCATCCGCTTTCCAAAAACCCTTTTGCGCGGCCACAAGCATCACCGCCAGCATATTGGTCTTGACATGCACATTATGACTTTGTTCAAGAAACGAATCGAGGCCGAGGTCATAGCGATCATCCAGGTACACCGACTTCACCTCATCCCACATCGCACTCGAGATGATCTCGGGGTTCGTCACTTGCCAACCCCACAGATACTCAAGAAACTCACTCCCCATTGTGCGAGCGCCGGCATAATCATGCTTCATTAACGCTCCCAACCAGACAGGATTGAGAAATTGCCCACGAAGCTCGGTCATCAGGGCTTCATCCAAATTGACCAACGTGGCATGTTTCGGATCCGCATGCTGTACGATACGCGCCTTCGGCGGAGTCCCTGTCAGGCTTTCGACGGCAAGACTTAATCCACCCAAATAGTCAAAGGCATCATTATTATCTAACAAGCCGTACAGATTGCTGGCACGGCCTAAGTATGTATGTTCAATCTGTTTCAAGTTTGATTGAAAGCGGTCTTGCATACGTTCTCCACGATAATCTACACCGTACGCGTGGCCCATCCGGTTCAGGTAGGCCTGAGCAATTTCCTTTCTGTCCTCCCAGGCACCAGACCGTTCCACTAAAGTATTGACGCCAGCTCCATAGGACCCCGGGGCTGTTCCAAATATTCGCAAACTTGCCTCGCGTCCAGCGGCCTTCGCCAACGCACCTGTTGCCAGTAATGTGGTGGCCTCTTTCACCCATTGTGCAGCCACTCGGTTCTGCTGAAGCCGTTCGTTGCCACCGTGAGCTAGTGGACCTAAGGGTTCCAACGCGGCCTCGAGAGCTGAACGAAGCGACGGGTATTGACGTCGAATCGTCTCGCTCGCCCCATCGAGCGCTAACAACACTGCTTTGTCTAACCATTCCAACTGCGCCCCATATAAGTCCCGAAACAATCCAGACGTCACAAAAACCACATCGCGTCGCTCTTCCTTGTTCGCCAACACCCCACGTTGAATCGAGGTCAAGATCCCTCGGCTGTTCCACACTGGCTCAATACCCAACATGTTCAACCCAAAGGCCACCATCGCACCTTCATCACGTACCGCATCGGATGCCCAGAGAATCACGGCTTCCTTACCATCTTTTGAAGCTGGGGCCTCCAATCGTGCTTTGATCGCAAGTTCCTTTCCTAAAGCAAAACCCAATCGTGTGGGCAAAAGACTGCCATCAAGTGCATGAAAATTTCGACCTGTTGGCAAGACCTCAGGGGTTCGGATCGGATCATTCCCCTTTCCCGGCGAAACAAATCCACCAGCTAAGGCATTGAACAGTGATCGTCGCTCTTCTTTCGGTGAATCTACGAGATCCTGTCGTCGGGCCACATCCTCTTGTCTTTCTTCGGTATCTCCCACGATGGAGGCCATCATGATATTGACCGCCTGCGCGGTCCAATCTTTCCCAAAAACATGAAGGCCCAGTGGCATATAGTTTTCCTGTAGTTTGGTCAGATAATGTCCGGTTTCATGCACAAGAAGATCATCATCGACTTCTTCAAAACGTATCCCTCGAATGCTTAATTCGTCAGCCATGCTGACGGCAAGCTCATCACGTAAATTCAGTCCGTCAATCCGTTCCCGAATGGCGGCCACTGAACGAATGCGCGCGGGTGAAGCCGGGTCAGGATCCGCCGCCTCAAATGTTTCGACCAATTGCCGAAGTCCTAGAAGATCATCGTACAGCTCTGTCGTACTTAACGGCGGGGTTAAATGACTCACCATGACCGCAAGCCCCCGACGTTTGGCCTGAATACCTTCACCCACACCATCAACAATGTAGGGATACACACCCGGCGTCTCTCCCGCAATATGCCAAGAGTAGTCAAGCAGACCGACGCCAGTGCTATGCCGTGGAAGAAATTCGTACGTTGAATGCCGTCCTAAATGAATGATGCCGTCAGCTTGAAACTCTTCACGAAGCCAGGCATAAAACGCCAGGTATTGATGCGTAGGAGGAAACGTCGTATTGGCATGCAAGAGTTCTTCGTTCAATTCCCAACCTCGAGGAGGTTGTGGCCCAATGAACACATTTCCAAAACGTATTCCAGGAATGAGCAGCTGTTGCTCATGAACCATGACGCGCCCTGGGATCGTCCCCCATCCTCGCAATCCTTCTATCGAGGTGTCACGAACAGCCTGATTCAACTTGCTCGCCTGACTCCAGTCTGTTCCACCGTCTATCAGCCTACGATATTCTTTCTCCAGTTGAGCTAAAAGATCTTTGGCCCGATCTCGACTCGCATGGGTCGCTCCATCAAGAACAAACCGTACATTTCCCATGACCGATTCCAAAATTTTGACGGCAAGCTCCCGCTCACTTGAGTCAATCGCACTTCGCAACCGTTCGTGAAGATACCCTAACGGGCCGTGCTCCATTTCAGCTTGCAAGGGATCAGGTAATTGCGTAAACCAGGTTCGATATCTATCAGGAGACACCGTCGTAATGAGCTTGGACATCTGACGCAATGAATCTGCCTGCTCTGGCAGGTTCACCCCACGTTCTTGAATAAGGTCTAGCAGTGCTTGAGGATCAGGTGGAAGCTTTCCGGTGTGATAGCCCTGCGCCTTCATCCTTGTCAGGATGTGCCAAAGACTTGCTGGAACATCAAGGTTGTCCGCTCCAATGTTATGTCGGCCTGGTGGATGATTGTAATACACAATGGCCACTCGCTTTTTCGCATTAGAGGTTATACGTAATCGGTTCCAGGCGTTCACTCGCTTGACCATCCGATCCGTTTGTTCAGCGAGCGGTTGTGTGATACTGAGACGAAGCCCCGTTAATTGATGTATCCAAGATTTCGTGGCGGTCGCCAGAACGAGTGGCTGACTAACACCCTGGACCTCAGGCATGGCGATACGAAAATGGACGGAATTCCACGGAAGGCCGTCTTCTGAGAGTTCCCACTGGTCACGGGTACGGTCAGTGAGACGAAGTCCTTTGAAGACCGGCACATTCAGACGCGACAGGACCTGGGTGGCCATTTCACGCCCCTCCCCCCCACCTATCACGAAATCCTGAAGCGAAATAATTCCAGCCAAGGGAGCCTTCGCTTGTAATGTCTCAAGCAATGTTAACGCTTGCGTGCTGCTTTCCCCCCACAAGGCAAAGACGGCCACACAATCCAACGCTTCGTTAGTGGCTGACGCACACAATTGATTGATCAAATCAATATTCCCCTTACTATCACCACGATCATGATCGATGATGGCCATCCACGGCTTCTCGGGTGTTAACGAAATCTCATCGGGCCTCTTCAAGACATGCTGGTGATAGAGGCGAACATTCTCTCGAGAACGGACGACATCGATTTCAATTTCAGCCCCCGCCGTCTTGAATAACAGCGCAATCATGTTCGCGAGGTTCGTTTGACCACGAGCATGCCAATACGCTTTGACTTGTATCCAAATCTTCTGACGGGGAAATTTCGTGGAACGTTCATTGATCCACTCCACGGCGCTCTGATCCTTTCGTGGAGCTTTTCCGATCTCCTCGATGGCATCGGCGCTCATGCCACGAAATAGCGGACCAAGATGATCACGTGACTGAGAGACAAGCGAGGGAGACGAACTGATGGCCAGTATGGGCTTTGTCTGGTATTTACTCAGTAACTGTTGCAATCGAACCGCATCATCGCCAAACGTCGCCACGGCCAAGAACGCATCACTTTGGTTTAGCAATGATTGTGCTTCCGTATCACTCATCGTCGAAAATTGAGAGTGCGAGCGAATCACCAATTGATGAGATTGATGCCGTTCATGAAACTCATCAGCTCCGGCGGCAAGATCAGCGGCTGAACGGTCAGAGACAATAGCCAGAAGCGTCTTCCCAAAACCGACATTCGCGGTCACCAGGAGTATCAACAACGCACCACCGACCATACGAAATAAAGTTGCGGTGAAAGGGAGAACAGCTATCCGACGTTCGCCAATCTTCATCATCTGATCAGACCTTTGCCGCTCGAAGCAGTGCGGATGGCACCTGAGGATTACTGGCAAAATGTAAATGCGTATACAACGCCATGACATTTTTGACTCTGATCCCATCACCGCCTCGATCTCGTCCCTGCGAATCAGCAATGTGTCCGCCATATTCCAGTGCATTCTTGGCCTGGAGTCGTGAATAGTGAAACTCATGACCACGAATCTTCATTCCCTGTTCTCCAAGAATTCCAGGACACGTCAAGGTCAATTCGCGATAACCAAGTGTCATCTGAGATCGACTCATCGCCGTCTCTCCAGGAATCACACCAACCATGTCATACACCGTTCCATCGAAATCTCGCAATGCTTCAGCTAAATACATCAAGCCACCACACTCCGCATAAATGAGTCCCCCCCGATCGGCAAAATCATGAATTGCATTTCGCATCTCCATATTCTGCGCTAATTGACTGGCGTAGACTTCTGGATACCCACCACCCACATAGAGCATATCGACATTGGGAAGTTCGTGATCCTTGAGAGGAGAAAACTTCACGATTTCCGCACCCTCGGCTTGCAGCAATTCAAGATTGTCCTGATAGTAAAAACAAAACGCGGGATCATAGGCCACACCAATCTTGACTGTGTGTTTGGTTGTTTGACCAGTAATATGTATCTGGTCACTCTCCTCTTGACTGCTCAATGGAGAGACTGATTGAGCCAGTTGTTCAATCAGATCCAAATCAACCGTCTCTCTGATAGACTCGCCCAACTTCGTATAAAAATGTTCATTCTTTCCCTCAATGGCTGTTTGAAGACCTAAATGTCGATCGGGAATAGTCAGTTCAGGATCAGGACGAAGATAGCCCACGACCTTCACCTTCGTTTCCTGTTCCACCGCATCCTTTAAGAGTTTGTAATGCCCATCGCGCTTGATTCGATTGAACAGGACGCCATTGATTTGAAGGGAGGGATCAAATGTCGCGTATCCATGCACCATGGCCGCCGCCGAACGAGCCATGGCACTCGCATCGACAACCAAAAGAATAGGAATACCGAGTTGCTTCGCTTGCTCAACCGCACTGCCTCGCTCACTCACCGGAGAACTCCCGTCAAAGAGGCCCATCATCCCTTCAATAAGGGAGAGGTCAGCATCGTGAGCGGCCCTCAAAAATGTCGTTCGATTGATCGTTTGGTCAAGCATCCAGCCATCAAGATTTCGGGACTCGCGCCCACTGGCCATTCGGTGATGTCCCGAATCTATAAAGTCCGGACCGACTTTAAACGGCTGCACTCGCTTTCCTTTTGCTCGAAACGCGGCTAACAATGCCAATGTCACCGTCGTCTTGCCGACACCGCTTTGCGTCCCGGCAATCAATAATCGAGGATAATTCATGATTTACTCACTTTCAGAAGATTCAGAATATACAGGAATTTCAAAATTCACACGTACACCTCCCCAGACTGAACGACCAGGTGTCCCATAGAATAAAACTTCTTCATACTTTCGATCAGCGAGATTTTCGACACGCGTATAAATTTGTACATTGTCAGTCATGTGGAAGGTTGCTGAAACATTGAAGAGATAAAAATCAGGGAGAGGACGTTGATTGCCTGTCGTACTAAACCTCGACCCCACATAGCGAACGGTACCCGTCAGACTCAACGGCTCCGTGGGCTGATACGTCAGAGACGCACTTCCTTGGTGAACAGGCCAGCGCGCTAATCGCGTGCCGGTCATCAGATCTCTCGTCGAGGTATAGGTATATTGGCCATCCAAACTGACTCGTTTAAGACCTGGCAAGTCTTCAGCCACGACCACGTTTAGACTTGTCTCCACGCCTTTCACTCTCGCACTTCCTATGTTTTGCGCGCAAAACCCAAATACAGTAAACGGCGCACAACTGACTGGATCAAACGCGGTGACGATCAATTGTCGATATCGACTCCAAAAATACCCGACACTCATCTTCATGCGTTTCTCAAACAGCGTTTGATCGATTGCCACATCAAAGTTTTGACTGGTTTCTGGGACTAATGCCGGATTGCCAAAATTCGGGAAAAATAGTTCATTGATATCAGGCGTTCGAAACCCTGTGGCATAGCTCGCCCGCAATTTCGTCCCCGTCTCTTTCAATAAATACCCACCGGTCACGCGATAGGTCGTCTTATCTCCGGCCGTATTATGTGCATCCTGACGAACTCCGGCCGTCGCAAAAAATCGATCAAACACATTCAGTTGCGCCTGCGCAAAGCCGGCATGACTTGAAACGATTTTCTCTGCAAAACTGCCCTTGTTTTTCCCGAGTTGTTCTCGAAACTGATATCCCACGGTCACAATCAGCGGGTCTCCGATATGAAAATTACTTTGCCATTCAATCCGATTACTTCGTGTTCGAATATCCGAATTCCCAAAGTCGGGAGGGATACTCCTGAGTCCCGTCGTGAGACTGAGCCGATTCGTCCCTGCTTGGGTGATCCCAGTCTCTCGAGCTTGTGACACCGTAATTTTTTGATCCCACCAATCTGTGATTGGCTGATGATACGTCCCGCTGTAGATATACTGGCGGCTTGTAGACTTGGCTTTGTAGACATCAAACGGTCCGCCAATAGTACTCGGATTATCAATATCGACATCGTTATTAACCCATCGTAACGAAACCTCCAATCGTCCATCCCACGGCGTGTTCACCCCAATCAACGAAGACCCCTGCCAGTTTCGAAAGGCATCACGTTCACCCGCTCCTCGACGGAAATTGATTGAGGAAAACTTACTCATATCCCAACGAGACAACGCCACAGAAAAATCTACCGGTCCAAGCTGTCCGGCAAGACTTCCGCCCTCTCGAATAGAATTGAATGACCCATACTCCGAGAATACTCTTGCCACAGGTTTTCCGTCTCCCCGTTTCGTTCGAATATCAACCACGCCTCCCATGGCGTCCGATCCCCACAGCATGCTCTGGGCCCCTCGGAGGACAGTAATCGATTCAATATTGTCCGTGGTCAACGTACCTAGATTCGCACTTCCTGTCGTGGCACTGTTAATAATGGCGCCATCAATGAGCACCAAGGTCTGCCCGGATTCTCCGCCGCGAATTCGAAACGTGGAAGTTGCGCCAAATCCACCAGTGGAAACTATCGCTGCGCCTTGACTCAATCCAAGAGCATCAACAAGGGTCCGATCGTTACGACGCAGAAAGTCTTCCGCCGTAATAACTTCAACGGCACTCGTGATATGACTGAGTGGCACTGGGGTTTTGGTGGCACTGACGACCACGGGTTCTAGCTGTTGAACATCCTCGAGTTGAGGCTCATCTGCGGCGAGCAGAATCGTAGGAACGAAAACGGCAAGACTCCAAAACAGGAAAACTGAGACACAAATAATTAATCGATGATAACGAGAATACATGAACCGACCTCCCTTTAGCACGAAGGGTATTATGGAATGACTGGACAGTTGGGTCTCCTGACTTACGGATCATCGCGTCTCTACGCCTTCCCATGGATCAAGCATCCACAGTGGCCTTGTAGTAGAGTTGCTCCCCGCTTACAGTGGCGGCACCGTGCTGGATTTTCACCAGCTTCCCCTTCACAACGAACACTGCTCTTTAAATGTTCCCTCCTCTTTTTATTAACTCATTAACGAAAAAACTGTAACGAGCTTCTTGTCGTTCGTCTCTCGCAGTAGACGAAACGAGACAAGAGACGTTTCACGAGAGACGAATTCTTATACGGGCAATGAAACTCTCGGCATGCCTGATTGCGGATGACGATCAACCAACACCTCGCACCCATACACCTGTTCTAAAACATCAGGACTGATGACCTCTTCTGGCGTGCCTGTCGTCACAATATGACCATGATTAAAGAGCATTAACTGCTCACAATATTGGCTGGCTAAATTGAGATCATGCGAGACGAGAACAACCGTGAGGTTCCGCGCTTGATTCAACCGTCGAAGGATTCTGGCAATATCCAATTGATGATGCAGATCTAAAAATGCGGTCGGTTCGTCCAGCAGTAAAATTTTCGGGTCTTGCGCGAGAGCACGCGCAATGATCGCTCGTTGCCGTTCACCTCCCGACACATCGGTGATGAGTCGATCAGCCAGATGCGCCACATCAAGATCTTGCATGGCCATTTCTGCAATGGCTAAATCTGCGGGATCTTCCCAATGCCAGCCGCCCACCCCTGCATGATGAGGAAAGCGACCCATTAGAACCATCTCGCCAATCGTAAATGGAAAGATCTGTTGTGTTTCTTGCGGAACAAATGCCACGGTTTTAGCAATCTCAGCCTGAGAGAGCTTCAGGATATCTTGTCCAAATAGCTCAATCGTTCCATCTTGAGCCGAAAAAACTCGAGCCAAAAGTTTGAGTAATGTACTTTTTCCTGATCCATTGGGGCCAAGAATTCCAATGAGGCTACCTGCTTCAATCGTACAGCTTAGTTCCGTTAAGACCGATTCAGGGTTTTTTGCAAAGCGTGATTGATAACGATAGGTGATATCCCGCACAGAGAAGGCTGGAGTCGCAGGAAGATGTTTGAGTTTCATCATGTGACTAATTGCGCTCGACGATTCATCAAGAGATAAAGAAAAACCGGTCCACCTACAAGTGCGGTCACAACCCCAACAGGGATCTCAGCCGGACTGAAGAGCGTTCTGGCCACTGTATCCGCGACCATCAAGAAAATTCCGCCAGTTAACCCGGCAATAGGAAGTAACAGACGATGATCGGCTCCCAACGCCAGACGAACCGCATGGGGCACGATGAGCCCCACAAACCCGATCAGACCACTAAATGCCACCACCGCTCCTGTCATCAAAGCCGTGGCAAAGAATACTAATTTCTTCACTCGCTCAACTTCTACTCCCAGTGATCGTGCGGCTTCTTCACCGAGGGTCAATAGATTCAGTGACTGTGCTTGAGATCCCAACACCACAAACCCGATGCCGAGATAGAATGTCAAAATACCCAAGGTCGGATAATCTGGACCAGTGAGTGACCCCATCAGCCAGGCAAGCATACCAAACACTCGATTCGGGTCAGCCACACTGGTGAGAAACGTAATGAGTGCGGAAAAAATCGCACTGAGGACCACGCCTGCTAACAACAAGGTATAAATCGAAAACCCATATTGCGTGGCCGCGATTCGATAAATAATCAACAATGAAACAACCGCGCCAATAAACGCACAGACTGGCAGGGCTGAGAGACTCCACATCGATGCACCCACTCCGAATAAGAGCGCAATGGCAGCCCCTAGCGCCGCCCCGCTTGAAATCCCGAGCACAAACGGATCGGCCAGAGGATTTCGCAATAACGCTTGCAGAGAGACACCGACTGCGGCCAAACTTCCACCCACGAAAAAGGCTAACAAGAGACGGGGCAGCCGGACATGCAGCAGAATGACATTGGTTGGGTCAGCTTCAACACTGCGTGAGGAAACTGAGGTCACCCCCTGCATCATAATATGGAAGATCCGTGAAAATTCGATGACTTCTGTTCCATATCGAAGGCATCCCAGCAACACCATCACGGCCAGAAGCAGAAAGACACCCAACCACATTAACCAACGACGGAAGGTTAATGAATGAAATACGATAGCCCTCTGCCGTCGATCCAGTTGGCCAGGGACAGAAGGTGCCATCTTTTCTGACGACGGAGACGCGAGCAAAGGGGAAGTCTCGATGGTGGGCTTCACTGACATTACGTCACAACAGACTCTCTTGGTGGCTACTCTCCCCCAATTTGACTGTCATAGTTGATTCTGGCCAACCGGTGAACAGTCCCTTGCTCATTAAAGCTGACACTTAGCCCTTTCGTGCGAGAGGTAATCGCCTCGTCTGACGTCAAAGCTAAAAGTCCAACGATAGGAATATACAACGCGGGATTCGATTCTATTGATGAAAAGGCATATGACCATATCTCTACAGCCTTTCCCAATTCGTACGACTCATAGGTCAGATACGGAGCCCCTAATAATTGACTGACTTCAGCCTTCGTGGTTTTTCCTGCAATGACCTGCTTGGTGACCTCTTCATTATTCACAGAAGGATTCCCCGTTGTCGTACAACCTGCAAACACCATCACTATGTACCAAACCCACAGTCGATTCATCATGACTCCGCGATAACGGTCATCATACCTAATATTGGTCGTGGTCTCATGACACACCTGAAAAGATATTATTCGTTTGCGATGGGTTCTTCCAACACATCGGGATGAAGAAATCGAACCAATTGCCTCAAGCCTTCAATGATCCGTGGACCTGGACGATTGAGCAGATCACTTTGCACTTGAAACAGTTTCTGTTCTTTCACAGCCATGAGCGTCGTCCAGCGCTTCCATCGGTCTTGTTCAGCTTGCGAGATGCCCTCGGACTGACCAACCGGAAATAGCAGAATATCCGGATTCTGCCTCAGCACCTCTTCCATGGTCAGACGAGGATAGGGCGTTTTTGCCTCTTCCGCCACATTCCGTCCGCCAGCCAATTCAATCAAATGATGGATAAAACTCCCTGGCCCCACTGTGATGAGCGGTTCAGAGTTTAAGACATACAACAAACTCGGACGTTCACGACCTTTTAATTGGCCTGAAAGTTCGGCAATTTGCTTGCGCAATGTGGTTGTTTGCTCATTCGCAGCGTCCGATCGACCAACCATGCGACCCAATAATTTAATATGGGCCATAATCTCTTCTACCGTATGGGGCTCAAGAATAAACGTGGGGATTTTCAATTGCTCAAGTTTTTTCAGTAAGTCCGCCCGCATAAATGATTTTGGAGCGACGATCAGATCAGGTTGCAGTGAGACGACTAACTCAATATTAGGCTGAGCATAGCCAACAATGGTTTTATCTTTGGCTCGCTCAGGGTAATCGCAAAACTCCGTGACTCCAACAATTTCATCATCCAAACCAATGGCAAAAAGAATTTCAGTGATACTAGGAGCAAGAGAAATAATGCGCTTGGGGTGCTTGGCGAGAAACAACTTCCGCCCCATATCATCAAGGAAAGTCCGAGGGGCCAGATTGGCCATAAATGGCATCCCAGTCAAAATGCCTTGTTGACGTCGTTTCATAGAGGTTTCATCCAAAGCAATAACTGGGGGAACACTCCAACCCCACATCATGGCACAACACAAGAGGCCTGCGAAAATGTGACAAATGTTTTGGCCAATCACGAAATAAAAAATCCCCAAGGCCTAAGAGACCCTGAGGATTGCACCCGTTTCATCATCCTCACCCATTCCCCAGCCCACGAGGGAAAGAAGGTCATTGAATGGTGAAGTACTCTGGCTTCCGAGACTATAGCGAATCCAACTAATTTCCAGTCAAACTCTATTGACTGCCACAGCGTCATAAAACATTTCAAGCTGTGGAAGTTAATTGAAGCGGCTATAGCCCAGTCACAGCGGCGGGACCACGTGGGACTTACACCCACTTCCCTTCATCCACTCTGTAGTATGTTGGAATCGACTGTAGGGGAGAAGTTCAAGCATTGTCAACTTGACATATTTCTATGGCGGAAACTTAAACCGCTCAGACTGTTCCATTGATTACACCCTATATCCACAAAAATAAGACCGACCTTATCAGACTCACAAGACAGAAAAGCCTTGACCTTCCTTGAAATTTCCGACACTCTATACATACCCTATGCCCATATCCTCCACATCGATATTTCTCACCAAACATGGTTACCTCTTACTGCTATTTCCACCAATCTTCGTCTATCTCCTTGCTACCATTCTTTTTGAATTAAGCCTCAATACGAATGTCACCAAACTACCAACCACTATTGGATCGCATATCGCAGCACAAGACCTCAACGCGTTGTCCTTCCAACTGATCGAAATGAAGACACGATATATTTGGTTTGCGACAACCGCCGTCAATCTTGTGGTTTGCCTATATGCCGCCGTGCTATGTGGAACCATCATCTACCGTTCGCATTCCGGCCGACGTCTGATCATGGTCAAAGCGATTGGTGGAGCGCTGATCATGCTGGGCATTCTCAGTCTGCTCTACAGCGCCATGAGCCGAAATTCCATGTTCGAGTTAATTTATCACTTTAGCTTTTCCACACTTCAAGCCACGGGGTTTTATACAACCGCTTTTTTAGGTCGGATAGACGTTCTTCTAGCACTCGCAAATACTTTAGCCGTGATTGTTCCCTGCATTGTCCTGCTTGCGGCTTCGAGCACATTGGCACCATCTTCTGAAAAAGATGGTGATGAACTCAAACACCTGACAACCCAAATGCGGCACCTAAAAGGCGTTCTGAACGCAGGGTCGGCATTGTTGGTCGGCGGCATTCTCCATATGAGTGCCTGGCTTCGATGGCCGGCCGGCTTACTTCTTGATCCGACTGAACAGTCGGCCCTCTCGGGAGCCACACTCTCCGTCACGATGTTCTGGGGAGCAACGTTTACACTCATGTTAATTACCACCTACGGCCCAGCCGCCGGTTATCTCAGCTCTAAAGCCCGAAATTTTGCAGAACAGGCGCAACGTGCCGGGACCATCCAAGATCCCCAGAGATGGCTCCAGGACAACCATTTTTCGATCACGCTGGGCGACCAATTACCACAGATTAGTGTCATCCTCGGCCCCGTCCTCGCCGGCCCTCTCGGCTCGTTTTTGATGTCTCATGTGAGTTCGTAGATCATCTCAAAACATTCAATCGCCGTCACATATCTGAAGGTCGTGAAAAATCGCATTCATCAATGCACTTGTACAATAAAAGAACATTAGGCATTCTTGTCCATGTTGCATATAATTGTCATACGTTGTAATCTATGGTAATCTTTCGTCATTCAATTAAAGAGGTACATCTATGACCACGATACAAAAAAGCCTGCGCATGCCCAAAGAGATGGCTAAACCAATTGAGGAAATGGCCAAAGCTTCAGGCCGAGACTTCTCTTCGATGGTGAACGAACTCGTGGGTGAAGCCGTGAAAATGCGTCGCTGCCCGGGCATTGTTTTTGTTGATGGACCGTCAGGACGCAGAGCACATCTTGCTGGTACCGGTCTTGAAATTTGGGAGATCATCTCAACCTACAACAGTCTTAATCATGACGATGCTCGCCTCACAAAAGCCTATCATTGGTTACAACCCACACAGGTACGTGCAGCCCTTGGTTATTACACCGCCTACCCACAGGAAATTGACGAACTAATTTCATCCAATGAACAGTGGACAAAAAAACACTTGGCGACACAACACCCCTCGTTAGCCATAAATCGGACATGAAGTTTTACCTTGATGAAGATCTTAGTCAAAAAATTGCTGAACGACTTCGGGCTCAAGACATCGATACAATCAGTGCTCATGAAGTCATGGCTGAGGGTTTTTCTGATTTCCAACAGCTTGAAATAGCCACTAAACAGAAGCGGTGCTTAGTCACCAGAAATCGGAATGACTTCATTGTACTAACCCTCAATGCTTATCATACGCAACAAGCCCACTATGGGGTTTTAATCGTGCCGTATAGTTATCCTGGTGATCAATTTGGTCGAATTGCCAAGGCCCTTAGTCAGTATGCCACCATGCACCCTCTAGGGTTACCAGCCTACACTGTAGACTTCCTATAAGAACCTGCATATCTGCAATTCAAACGCTTCAGAGTTGAATCTTGGAGTCGATCTCCCTCTGTGTTCAATGACCACAGATTAGTGTCATCCTCGGCCCCGTCCTCGCCGGCCCTCTCGGCTCGTTTTTGATGTCTCATGTGAGTTCGTAGATTGAGAAAGTATTTGAGCCTGACCTCATTTCCCGAGTCCAGCATTTTTTGTATCAAGCCTATCTTAAGTCCCTCCTCTAGAACACCGATGAAATACGTGTACAAAGGGAAATCCTTCCGTTCCATAATGAGCATGAGGAGAGCTATGCATCTGCAAGAAAAAACCGTTGATCAAGTTCGTGTTATCACAATTGGAGAACCTAGGCTAGACAGCGTCATTGCAAACGAATTCAAAAAGCAAGTATTTGAACTACTGAAAACTGGACCACCGCATATCTTGCTAAACATGAATGAAGTCAGCATGATTGATAGCAGTGCCCTTGGAATATTTGCTCTCGTATATAAGGCCAGTAAGAAGCAAGGCGAATTTGCTTTATGCGAGATCAGAAAAAATGTTGAGACCCTCCTCAGAATGACACGCCTCGATCAGGTGTTTCTTTGTTATCAGACTGAAGAAGAAGCGATTGCTGAACTCATGAAGAAAGTCCCAACCGGGTCTAACACCGGAGCATGACTCTGGAGATCAAAACTGGTTAATCTAGCCATGCTACGATAGAAAAACACAACAGGACTGCCCCGCATCTCAAGCCTCTGGGCAACGTGAAACATTATGTGAGTCGGAGACTCGAAATAATCGGCTCCATGTTAACGTGCTTGGCGACGTGGTCAGCCCATCGATCTTGGGCATTGGCCAACCGTTGAGATACCAACACTGACACTGACAGATCAATTAAACCGAGTCCCTTGCGTTCACGGACCTGATTCAGCCACTTCCTACGAAAACTTGGTTGATCAAACACTCCATGAATATATGTTCCCCATACTTTCCCGTCTTCGTGACAGGCTCCATCAAATACCGTTGTACTTTGAGAGAGAATTTCAAAACATGGCTGAAGGCCTTTCATTTCAGTCATACCCATATGAATTTCATATCCTGTGATAAGACAGTCAGAGAAGGAATCATGAATCAAAGGTCGAGCATGAACCTGAACCGTCTTTTTCTCTGACAGCAGGGTTGTCTGCATATCTAACAGCCCCAAACCATTGGTCTCGTCTCCGCCTTCGGCTCCTTGCGGGTCAGCAATCCGGGCACCTAACATTTGAAAGCCACCACAGATCCCCACCACTTCAGACCCATGCCGTAACTGTCTTTTCACCGCCGACTCAAACCCTTCGTTTTTCAAGTATTCCAGATCAGCAATGGTGGTCTTCGTTCCAGGAATAATTACCACATCTGCCCCATCTAATTCTTTGGGGTTCCTTACATATCGAAGCGCAAGATCAGATTCCGCTGCCAACTGATTAAAGTCTGTAAAGTTACTCATATGCGGCAACAACAACACGGCAACATTGATCGTCGTTGAAGAAAAAGGCGTGAGTTGGCATCGGTCAACATCGACACTATCTTCCTGATCAAGTTCAAGATTTCGAAGATATGGCAGCACTCCTAACACTGGAACACCCGTTCGCGCTTCAATCATTTTCACACCATCTTCAAAGAGTGTCGCATCCCCACGAAACTTATTGATAATAATTCCAATTACGCGCTCCCGCTCCTGTGGTGCAAGCAAATCCATGGTTCCGATGACTTGCGCAAACACCCCACCCCGATCAATGTCCGCCACTAACACCACCACAGCGTCAGCCATTTCTGCAACCGGCCAGTTCACGATGTCCCGATCGCGTAGATTCATTTCCGCGGCACTCCCCGCTCCTTCAATGACGATCACCTCATATTGTTCAGCAAGCCGATCATAACTGGCTTTCACTAATTCAAATAATGCAGTCTTATTGCCAAAATATTCCTTCGCTTCTTGAGTCTTCCAGACTGCTCCATGCACGATCACTTGCGATTGTTGATCCGTCTGAGGTTTGAGCAGAATGGGATTCATATCCACGTGAGGTTGTATCCCGCAGGCTTCGGCTTGAAGAACTTGCGCTCGTCCCATCTCGCCGCCTTCAAGTGTGACAAAAGAATTGAGTGACATATTTTGTGCTTTAAACGGTGCAACCTTTAGTCCCCTTCGATATAACAATCGACAGAGACCAGCCGTCACGAGACTTTTTCCGACATCAGAACCGGTCCCAAGAATCGCAACCGCATTCGTTTGAAACGTACCTCCACTATCACTCATCACACATCATTCCTTTCCAATAGGTCCTACCTATTTCCAAGCAAATCCTGATTTTGTTCTTACCAACTAAACCCTCGTAGACTCGAAGAGTTTATGGTACATTCAACTATCGCTCACCTATAACCATTCATCATGGCGGAACTATGAAAACTCATCACCACGGCAGACAGATATTCGGAACTCTCCTCTTACTCGTCATCTACATCTGTATCATGAATGCTCCGGCAATCGCCGAATCCAAGCATTCTCATCCTGAACATTCCAGCACACTTCAAACAGTCCTCAAAAAGGGTCAATTACACATCGGAGTTTCGTTGTTTACACCCTGGACATTGAAAAATTCTCAGGGAGAACTCGTCGGATTTGAAATTGATATTGCCAAGAAATTGGCTAACGACATGGGAGTCGAACCTAAATTCCATGAACTGGCCTGGCACGACATTCTTCCTGCACTTCTCAATAAAGACATCGACATCATCATCGCGGGCATGGTGATTACTCCGCAAAGAGCCTTAAAGGTGAATTTCAGTCATCCGTATGTTGAATCTGGGATAGGACTCGCCACCAATCACCAACGTACCAAATCCTTTACCAGCCTGAAAGATTTGAATCAACCAGCCAGCACCATTGCCGTCGTCACAGACACTGTATCGGAAGGCCTGGCTCGTCGGGTATTCCCCAATGCCACGATTCAGACGTTTCTCACCAGCCAAAAGGCCATTCGTGCCATCACCACCGGAAAAGTGCATGGCTATATTGAGCTCAACCCGCTCCCCACCTTTCTTGCTCTTGATCATCCGGACAAGGTGGACACGCCCTTATCGAAACCACTCCTCTCAACAAAAGCAGGCTTTGCGGTCAACAAGGGCGATGCTGATTTCATAAATTTCTTGAATTCATGGATCATCGCTCGTGAAGCCGATACATGGTTAACCTCGGCTCATAAGTATTGGTTCAGGTCATTGGACTGGAGAAAAGACGCTGGAGTAAAAGAATGACAGACCGTCTTGACGGCCATGTGCAATGGTCCTCACCATACTTCTACGGCCTAATGCTCGCCATCCCGCTTCTCTTTGCAGCAGGGATTATCGAACAGTCAGGCCAACATGTCATCCTTCCTGATGAAGAGTCTTACCGCTCAAACTTCTCTGAGACAATTCTCGAATCATCGGAATGGCGAAAACCACAATCACCGGGGTTACCCTGGCGGATCCCACCTCGACCTGCATTAGAGTGGCGTACTCCACCATCCTCCAAATCCTCGAACCGCACGACCCACTCGGGCATTGAACTGTTCCCCAAATACCGTCCTGGGTCCCCAACAAACTTTGATTACATTCACAGAGAAGAAAAACCCCAGATCAAGATATTTGAATTTGGTTCATAACCCGAAACTGAAGCAATGTATTAGCACATATCACGGAGATGCAAAGCGCACCACGGCTGGTAAAGCCATTGCGAAGAGAAAACCGTCTAAAAATGGGGTAAGAAAATTACGAAGAGACTAATTGATTGAGCACAACCTTGAGAAGCCCAGAATCTGAAGTTACCAATTCGCTTTTTACCGCGCGATTTCGGCCATCGACCTTCGCCTGAGCCATGGCTCGATCGGCGGCAGAAAATAAGTCTTCAAAGTCACAGGGGAAATTGGAAGGAAGACTCACAACCCCAAAACTTGCTGTTATTGGAATACCACTTGGATTCGCCGTTTCCACAAAACTACGCAAACGATCGACTTTCGCCTTCGCATCGCCTTCACTGCAGTGCGGTAAGGCAAGGGCAAATTCATCATCATTTGTTCTCGCCACAATATCTTCATTCCTTGAAAAGGTCTTGAGCATTTTGGCCACATCTTGCAAAACCATATCTCCAATGCTTTGACCATATCGCTCATTAATGAGATGAAAATGATCAAGCCCAAACAGCACAAGACTGAACGCATATCCATGTCGATAGGCTTCATTAGCTCGCTGGTTACCAGCATTGAGCAGATAGGGTTTACTATACAGAGAAGTGAGCTCATCAGTCATCACCAATTGACGTAGCTCGTGTTCTTGAGTCTCGACTTTGTCTGCAAGATTTTTAATGAGAAGAAGGTTTCTGACACGACACTGCAATTCCTCTTCAACGGCAAGCTTCCCCACAAAATCATTCGCCCCTTTTTTTAAGGCGTCAGGAACCGACGAGATTTTTTTGGAACCACCGACCACCAAAATCGGTCGTTGAGATTTCGCGCCTTGGCTAGACCGAATCGCTTCGATCAATTCAAAATCTCGTGACGGACTTTTGTCTCCGATCGCGACCACGATCAAATCATAGTTTTCTTGCAGGAAGGCATCATAGGCCTTCTGCGCGGAAACAAATTGCACGACCGTGAGGCCCATTCGCTGAAGCATATCTTTCATTGACTTCGCAGCAGAGGAATTGCCTTCGACATACAAGATCCGCCCTTTAAAAAAACAATTCTTTTGAATTAACCCGATCAGACCAGTAATGTATTGAAAAAACCCACTCAAGTCTTGCTTGGAAAACATCTGCACTAATCCATCATGTCGATCAGGACTCACAGTTTGCGCGGCGTTTGAGGTAAAGACAAACACCGGCGTTCTCTGATTGTATTCTGATAACTTTAATCCGCCAAAAAACCGTTTTTCTGTGGTCTGATCTAATGGAAAGGTGACACAAATAAAGTCAAATGCATTTTCTTGAATCAGTTGAAGAGCCTCTGCCCCCTGACCACATGTGAGGACGGTCACATCATGATGTTCGAAGATTTTTTCAAGTTTCGTCTGATCCGGCAAACAGGAATCAGCGATCAGCACTCGCAAAGCTCCACTAAAGGTATGAGTCGCGCTAGGACTAAAGGAGGGTATTAACGGTTTCATAGATCACGCGGCAGACTTGATTACGACAATGCCGAAACCATGTCAATAGGTTGTATACGTTTCTCTTATAGCCGTTTCAAATAGTTTCCGCTGCTTCAAGCCTTGTACCGCGCGGAATTTGTTGTATTTTCCTCTTTGGAACTTATTTGGATTCGCTATAATAATCATCGGAATGTTGACGGTAAGGCTTAACACGTAAAACACGATGACCATGACCTGAAGGTTTTGTGTCCTGATTCCATAACGCTCTCAACCCATGAGTTTAGAAGGAAGGATCGCCTGGGGACTCAAAAATGATGGAATATTTTTGCCCTCTGACATTGACTCAGTACTTGACTAGAAGCCTACACTATGGTCACCATAAAAAATAGAAGATCAGCCACACGAACAAGGAGAAACAGCAATGAACCGTCAAATATTGACCATATTCAACAGTACGGTGCTCAGCCTCTTGGTCCTCTTTGTCTCAGGCTGTACCTTCAGAGCCACCACTGAATCACTCACGGATACCACCACCAATATTCTCTCTTCTACGACACCGGGGGCTTGGTTTACCGCCGATGGCCTGCTGAAGCCAGAGGAAAAGGTGAATGCATTTGTTTCGACAAATTATGATAACCTTCAGCAGAACAGCGCCCAGGGAGAAGGCGAATACCTGACCGCGTTGGGAGCCCTGCTAGAAATTCAAGAAGAAAACATGGGCACTTTTCATGCACAAGCACAGGAAAATTTTCAGGACATATTCCTGCTCATTGACCAGCATCCTCAATCCGTATCCACCATGCTCTCCCACATGCAAGGGCCTATACAGGCGGACTAAGCACTCGTCGCATTGCGAGGGCAAAACCCTTAAGAATGTGTCGAGCGACTCATATTCAATCTGCACACCGTTATTTTAGCGTGTTGCAGGACAGACAAAACTTGCGTCTTCTTTCATTTCTTCTTTTGACGATGAGCTTTTTACCCTATTCCTCAACAATTCCAATACTCGGCTCAACAATCGAGCTTCATGCTTGCCCCTTGATCATTCGAACCAGCAGTGGGCACGTTTATTTTCAGGACCAGGAGCTATAAACGTATTCCTCATGTGGAGAAAATTGTAAAGACTTCTTGATCGATCAATGTCAGATGTGCAAACTCACACAGCGTAACAACCCACTTCTAAACATTTGAAAATCATGGGACCGACTTATCATGTCTAAACACAGACGTTTTCAATAAACACGACCCAATCCTATGCCTCAACTGCCCATTGATACAATCATACCCAAGTTGCAACAAATCTTTGCCAGCGATCGAAATGTTGTACTCAGCGCGCTGCCAGGTGCGGGCAAAACGACTCGTATTCCACTGACATTACTCGATGAACCATGGATGCATGGCCAGCGGATGATTATGCTCGAGCCACGTCGTTTAGCCGCACGTTCGGCCTCAACGTATATGGCGTCACGGTTAGATGAACAGGTTGGGCAAACCGTCGGCTACCGCACACGCCTAGATACACGGATTAGCCGCGACACTCGGCTGGAAGTCGTAACCGAAGGCATCCTGACGCGACTGCTACAAACAGATCCGTCACTCCGTCCATATAATTTGGTGATTTTTGACGAATTTCACGAACGAAGCCTTCACGCTGATCTCGGGCTAGCCCTGTGCTTGCAAACCCAGGAGGTGTTAAGGGAAGACCTCCGCATCCTCGTGATGTCGGCTACTTTAGATTCCGAATCCGTGTCAAACATTTTGAACAACGCACCGATCATTACATGCGAAGGAAAGGTCTTTCCGGTGGAAACTCACTATGTCCCTCAAATCCGCAATTCCAGAATAGAGTCAGCTATCGTAAACTGCATTAAGCTGGCACTAAACCATGAGACAGGAAATTTGCTGGTCTTTCTTCCAGGGGCCGGAGAGATTCGTCGAGTCCAACACATGCTGCACTCAGCTCATCTCGGACCTCAAGTTATCATCGCCCCACTCTTTGGAAACCTGCCGCAACAAGAACAAGATCAGGCAATACAGTCAACACCTGCCGGCATTCGAAAAATTGTATTATCGACCTCAATCGCTGAAACCAGTTTAACCATCGAAGGCATTCGAGTGGTGATTGATTCAGGACTTATGCGAATCCCTCGCTTTGATCCGCAAAGCGGGATGACGCGATTGGTCACGATACCCGTCTCACAAGATTCATCAGAACAACGACGTGGAAGAGCCGGACGTCTGGAACCCGGAGCCTGCTATCGTCTCTGGTCAGCCAATGAGCAACTACGATTACGTCAACAAACGATTCCAGAAATCTTAGGAGCCGACCTTTCAGCATTCGCTCTTGAGCTTGCCGCATGGGGCATTGTCGACCCACATACACTCACATGGCTTGATCCTCCACCCGCGGGAGCTTTTGCACAAGCTCAACATCTTTTAACGCAATTGGGCGCAATCGATGATCAACATCGCATTACCCCGCACGGTAAAATCATGGCCGAAATCCCCTTACATCCCCGGCTTGCACATATGATTCTAAGGTCGCGAGAATTTGAGATGGAAACGCTGGCCATAGAAATCGCTACAATTCTGAACGAACGTGATATCCTGAAGTCCCACCCCAGTGAGCGAACCTCTGATCTTCGCGTTCGAATCGACCTGTTGCAGTCATCATTAACAAACAGACAATCCGGGAAGGGTGAAGGAGCAGGTCTTACAAGAATCATGAAATCGCTTAATCAATTGCAAAATCAGCTACAAATACCCAACAAAAACCGGAAAATCCGTTCCCAGACCAATTCTGTTGGCCTTCTTCTCGCCCTTGCCTACCCTGACCGCATCGCGCAACGTCAGAGTCGCCAAGCTGATCATTACCGACTGTCCAATGGCAAAAGCGCAATATTCCTGCAAACAGAATCACTGTCGACAGAAAAATATCTCGTGATTGCTGAACTGGACGGAACGAAACCTCATGCCCGTATTCTTCTTGCTGCCCCGGTGAAACTTGAAGAACTTGAGGAACAGTGTTCTGAACTCTTCTACGAAATAGAGTTTGTGAAATGGGATGAGCAGAATTTGGTTGTGCAAGCTCGAAAACAACGCCGCCTCGGTGAACTTGTGATCGAAGATTACCCCTCTCATGACCTATCATCTCCTCTCATAACCACGACCTTACTCCAGGGGATTAGACAGCAAGGTCTTAATTGCTTACCTTGGACAAAAGATCTTCGAAATTGGCAAGCGCGGGTCAATTATATTCGAAAAATATCGGGAGAAGAATCAGACTGGCCGGATGTGAGCGACAACTACCTTCTGGAAACACTGGAAAGTTGGCTTGAACCGTATCTGAATGGCATGTCCCGTTTGGCAGAAGTCAAACGAATAAATTTAAATGTTCCCCTACATGCCCTCTTAAACTGGAAACAACAACAAGCACTGGAGCAACAGGCCCCCTCGCATATGATCGTTCCAACAGGATCACGAATTGCCTTAGATTATTGTTCACAAGATATCCCTATTCTGGCCGTCCGACTGCAAGAAATGTTCGGGCAACATGACACGCCCAAACTCGCAGACGGAAACGGGAAGGTTCTCCTTCACCTGCTCTCACCAGCTCGGCGACCAATTCAGGTGACTCAGGACTTAGCCAGTTTTTGGAAAAATGGATATCAAGAAGTCAAAAAAGAATTACAAGGCCGCTACCCCAAACATCACTGGCCGGACGACCCACTACAAGCCCAACCGACTCGACGTACAATACCAAGACCGTAAAGCACTCTACGGAAACAATCTTCCAACGTGAAGGATACGAGTCAGAACCGAATTAGAGACAGGTTAACAACACTTTTACGTTTTTTGAATGTTGAGAAGTTTTTTTAACTGACTGGAATCAAGCAATAGCCCCTCACAAAAGAATTCCTGGTGATAGCTGCAACGAATTATGATTTTCTTGGGACTAGGCAATTTCCAGCACTTGACTAGAAGTTGAATGACTCTGAAATGTATTGAGAGTATGTCGTTTCAGTCGATGGAATAAAATGCAGGGATCGACGAGATCACCACACTGAATACAATGGCGAGCTTCAAATTGAAAATTTTGATAATCGGAAAACAAATCCATGCAGGTTTCCCGTACCATTGTTCCTCCGCAACGTCCACAATGTGGTTGCCGCAATTGTTGTAAAATCAGATGATACATCTCTGGAAAATCCCTACTAATTGACTGTAAATTCATCATTTTCATAAATACTCCTTATAAATATTATCTCAAAAGAAAATAGAGTGTTCATAGCTCTCATTGTTGTCTGATCAACTGACCCAAGACTACTACTTAAAACCCTTGATTAGTCACGGAATTTCCCTTGGGCTCTTACATCTCGACTCGCTCATATCCTTCAACTCAAAGAGTCTCATTCAAATGGAGGCCTGGGAGACTAAAATCTTGCATCAGACTCGAACCAAGAAACGACTACTATTACAGAGGAATTCATGTTCAGAGACTTGCGTAATACACAGGCGTATATTCCCGCCTGTATCAAATAACCGCACATGGGCTTTCGAATCAGAAACTTCTATAAAACCCACATAGAATAGATAGGAGCGACAGACAGACAGGCTAATCGAGAAAAAAGGGGATCATCGTTCAAGACGACCCCCTTAGATTCATCGACCTATTCAACCTTCCGTGATCTGAACCTTGCGGGGCTTGGCTGGTCCGACTTTGGGAAGTGTCACACGCAATACACCATGATTTAAGACTGCCTTAATGTTTGCTTGGTCAATGACCTCAGAGAGTGTGAATTGTCGAAAGTATTTCCCAAACTCAAACTCTTGCAAAATCGGCTCTTCTTCCGGAGGCACAGTGACTGAAGGTACCCCGGTTAAGGTCAGAACGTCCTCACGAAGATCAATCGTGACATCATCGGACTGGACACCGGGCATATCAGCTACAATCGTCAACTCCTGATCATCTTCAAATATATCGACACTCGGAGAGAACGTTCGACCGGGCGTTGTCTGCTCAGAAGTGGTTTTGAGTTCTTGTTTATCCCGAGCTTGAATATCTTGTGTTTGCGTAGTCATAGTTAACATTTCCTCCTTTCACATGATCATTGAATATGCCGAAGTCGTTACGGGCATGAGCCTCAAATGACTCTGGGTTAACCACTGATAGTGACCTTTCTCGGCTTAGCACTTTCGGCTTTGGGAAGTACAATCATGAGCATCCCATGTCGGTATTTGGCTTCGACCTGCTCACTATCGACATCTGTCGGCAAATTCCACTGTCTTCGGAATTTTCCAGCCTCGCGTTCTCTTCGGTGATACCTGGCACTTTGCTCTTCCGATTGAATTTCCCTATTTCCCGAAACCGTCACAGTTCTACCAGTGACGGAGACATCCAGCTCCTCAAGTGTCATACCAGGAATTTCTGAACGAATGTAAAAATTATCATGATCGTGTGTGACATTCAGGAGCGGATAGACTCCGGCTGATGGATCCAGCTCCCTCTCGCCTCGATGTCCAGTGAGCAATCGATCAAGATTGCGCTGCATTTGCTGCAATTCTGAAAACCCATTTAATCGATCATCAAAAAACGGCCAACCTTGAACTTTTCGAATAAGCATAGACATCTCCTTTCATTAGACAATCATGTGATAACGCTAGCCCTCAATCAATTCTCCTAGAGGATCTCTTTGGAAAAGATATTTCACTGTTAATATTGAAATAATTCCAAATTACTTTTAGTCAAGAGGTCGGCCTCGAAAAATATTACGAACATTCATGTCGTCGGAAATCCTCAATTCAGGCCTACAAGACCGGTTTGACACGACAGATACGCAGAGCGCTCTGGTCAGCGAGGTAATCGAGGAAAGCCTACAATAAGGCAGGGATCTACCACGGAGATATCATTCGTTTATATGACTCGGAAACCGTCACAGACACTCATCATCTGCGACCGTTGGTGACAGAGAGCATATCGAATTCCCCTATCAAATTACGGGCTCTTCGAGATGGTAAAAAGAAAAATCTGAAAGTTACAATTATAGAAATGCCCAAAGATATGAGCGCACTCGGTTCGATAGGGAAAGCGGTGGAGAGCACGCGTTAGCTGGCGTCATCCTCGAACCAGCTTTAACCGGGGAGAGGACGGGGGGCAAAGTCACGAAAGTTGCTTCGAGAAGTTCAGCTAGTCAATCTGGCATCCAAGCAGGCGATATTATTCTTGAAATGGATCGTAAAAACGTGAAAGATGTGGCCGACTTTCAACGTCTGACCAGAAAAATTTGAGCTAACAAAAAGTCTTGCTACCCATCCAACGTAGTCGAAGCATGATCTTCCTCTCTATTGCGCCGTAAGTCGTGCAAGAAGTGGCGTGGAGAGAAGCAGAAAATACGTCAAATAATTCAATTATGGAATTTCTCGAATTTGAATGGAATCGATCCGTTGCTGAGCTAAAACATCGGAAATAATCACGACTTTTTCCCCTGATTGAAAATGTTCATGTTCCTTTAAAATTTTAAATGCGGTTTGTAACGTTTTTTCGGGGTCTGAACTGAAACTGATTCGAAAGGGAAACACGCCTCGATTGAGCGTCATCGTTCGACGAGATTGGCTCACATTCGTAAAAGCATAAATATTAGTAGAAGCGGGACGACAATTGGAAACGAAATCAGCCATGATTCCTCTTCTAGTAATCACAACGACACCCTTGGCCTTTAACCCGCTTGCAAGCTGGACGGCCGCAAGCGCTAATTGCTGTTTATCATTGGAGAGCTTTAAGTTTTTCGCAAACTGTAATCCTGGGATGGCTTCGGTTTTGATCGCAATATTGCGCAAGTGTTCAATACATTTCAGCGGATATTTCCCGACCGTTGTTTCTCCGGATAACATCACCGCATCGACTTCTTCATACACCGCATTGGCCACGTCCGTCACTTCGGCCCGCGTAGGAATTGGATTATGAATCATCGATTCCAGAAGATGTGTTGCCACAATCACGCGCCTTCCATTTTCTGCACATAGCCGAACAATTCGACGCTGAACATTGGGTAAATCTTCCAGGTTAATCTCTGCCCCCAAATCCCCGCGCGCGACCATGATTCCATCCGACTCCTGGATAATGTCTTCCAGGTTACGGACGCCTTCCTGGTCTTCAATTTTGGCAATAATTTTTATCTTCCCGACTTTATTCCCCATGAGCTGTTTGAGTTGCCGAATATCCTCAGCTTCACGCACAAACGACAGAGCAATGTAATCCACATCGGCTTCGAGACCAAACGCAATATCTTTCTCATCTTTTTGCGTGATCGCCGGAAGATTGACACGAATTCCCGGTAAATTGACATGACGCTTACTTTTTAATACACCTCCATCAAGCACGCGACACTGCATCAAGCGACCAGACTTTTCAAGAACTTCGAAATTGATCAGTCCATTATCCACCGTAATTTTATCACCGACATTGACCGTCTCGATTAAATCGGCATAGTGAATGTGGATAGAACTTTCTTCCACATCCATTGGTCCACGTGCCGAAATCGACACGATCGCCCCTTGCTGTAAATCAAGGTCATTAGCGAGATCTCCCGTCCGAATTTCAGGACCTTGCGTATCTAAGAGAATCGGAATGGGAAATTCCACTTTTTTATTGAGCGTCTTGATGTGCTTAATCACTTTGGCATGGGATTCGTGGTTTCCGTGAGACATATTTAATCGAACAATATTCATACCCGCATCATACATTTTTCGCAGCATTTCATAGGATTCCGTCACCGGGCCAATCGTGCAGATAATTCGAGTCTTTTGCATAAGGTTCTCCGTGAAAGGACGATTATCGCTTATTTTGATGGTAATGCAAATGGGACAAAGCATTAAATCCGATCGGTATTGCGGTTGGTCGTGGCCATAGCTCACATTACCGACAGATCAGGACTGCCAACCCCAGTCTCGATCCTTTGTTTACGATCACGCACAAAAACAGTACTATTGATGATATTCAATCTTTGGTGAATCACAGGCTTGGCACAAAGGAAATAAAAAAGAATGCATGTTGATGGGGAAACATTAAATTTCGTGACAATTGACGGTCTCCTCGCCTATGGAGAGGCGATAGCGAAACAGCCACTTATGGACGGGGCTCAAGTCCCACCACTTCCTGCAAAATTTGGAGACCGTTCGAAACGTGCTCGAGAAGCCATGATCGCTGTTACCGAATTTGTGCACAATGCCCAGGTTGGATTCGCTAATGCTGCGGCTTACAACCAAGCAAGACAGAAGCTTATTCAAGAAGCATGTGGAGGCGATGCATTAGTGTTTTTTGCTGCCTGGAATCAGCTTCTTGCCAAAGGCAAACTTTCCCTTCTCTTACGAGCACCAATTGGCGCCACCAAAAAACCTACAAGACGTCGCCCCGTCGCGATCGTCCCTCGTGAGCATATGACACCTAATTTGGCTGAAGGACGGATTGTCCTTGATATCGGTGACGATCGATACTGGTTGATGCCTCGAGACTTGCGCGCCCGCACGCTTTTTTTCACGATGCGGCACGGAGTCTCTCAGATGGATAGTAAAAAGTTTCGTGTGGGACGCAGGTTTCGCAACGTGCTTGACCCTGTGCAGGGAATTCCCAAAGCAGAGGCTATAGGGACCGCCCTCGCCCGGACGTTAGGCCTCGTGGGCAAACAACTCGACTTTCTCAACCTTCATAACTACCTGGATTCAAACTCTTTCGTCCATTTGGTGAGTCAAAGTCCCAACACTCGCCAACTCTTTGACCAGGTCGTCTCTATCCTTGCCCCAGAAACAGCCGAGACCACACAGCCCACTACGGAATGGGCATTAGAATCACAGGACTTCGGATGGGCAACAGGCATCGAAAAGTCTGTCGAAATCGAAGAAGCTGCCAAGGCCTTTGGCGTCGATACAAGTACGGCACAACGACTGATTAAACATCCACTGTACAGCTATCCAGGAGGCCACTCGTTTTTTGAACTCTATGTGGAATTAGTTGATGGCTTTCATCAATTAGGTCAAACACATCAAGGAAAAGTACTCTGTCTGTACACGCATAGCTCAACATTGCGGGCCCTATTAATTTTCCTGGATCCTCGTCCATTCAGTGAAGCGTTTTCAGAATTTGGCGCCTACAAGGAAGGACAAGATAATGTCGTCCTCCTCACCTTCGAGCATGGACAATTATCAGGATACTCCACGGCCGTCGGACTTTCTGAACGAGAACGGGCAGTCCGTAAAGCCTGGATGACGGTAGAACAAGACCGCCTGACAAAAGTCACGTTGAAACCCCGTCAAATAAAACGTCTCGTTGCACTCGTATCAGGTGGGGATTTTGCTGGGGCCGGAGCAGCATTGAAGGAACTCCGCGTGACCGGAAATCGGTTGGGGCTTGAGGTCTATTTTGTTCATCACGGATTTTTGGGGTTAGCCAACAATTGGATTGAGAGGGTGTCGGAGGAAGACACGCGAGGCATGAGCAATCACGCCAGCAGCCCCATTGGTAGTAGTCGGTTTGAAATTTTCAAGGAAGAAGAGGCCCAACTCGCTGCGATCCATCATCTGACACCCTACATGAAAGATGGAGCGTTAATTGTCATGGGAGGCGACGGAAGCATGCGTGGGGCTCGCGCGATCTTTGAACGGTTTGGCACTCAGGTGGTTGGCATTCCTGGATCCATCGACGACAATATCGCCGGAACCACATCACTCGGTCTTCAGTCTGCTGTCGCCCTCGCAAACCAATCCATCGAATCACTAAAAGCCACGAGCGCGGCAATGGGCAGTGTGTTTTTTGTTGAGGTTATGGGAGCTGGTTCCGGTCATCTGGCGTTAATGTGTGCGTACCAAGCACGGGCTGAAGGACTCTTGGTCAATGAACATCCTGACCCTGATGCTTATATTGAAGACGTGATTTTAGGAACATTGAAACAAACATTAGGAGTTCGAAATAAAAGCCACATTATTATTGTGGCTGAACGAACGCCGCATCACCATCACCCTGAGGGTGGAGTCCATGGACTGGTGGACTATGTCGCCGGAAGAATCTCTCGCTGGACCCACCTTCAAACCAGACCCGGGTCCTATCCTCTTTCAGTCGCAACCAAAGCCACCATTCTTGGCCATACCTTACGAGGCGCCTCCCCAGCTCCGGTTGATAAAACCATGGCCCAACATTTGGCTTACGAGGCCATCCGGCGTTTAGTCGAACAGCCTGAGCACGTCATCGGATGTATGTTAGCCTATCGTGATTCAGGCATTATTCAGCCAATCCCCCTGCATGCCATAGCCTCCAAACCCTTTGACTGGGAACTATTCGCCCGAATGCACGGAACTGAGCTGGTCTAGCAAGAGAAGTGTTTCTTTTGAAAATTCATTTTTGGAATTTTCAACCACCGTTTAGAGCCGAGACTTCGGATGTTTTGAAAGTCGAAGTGGCAAGGCGGCTAATGTCAGCGCTGGGTTTGCAGCTGGAATAAATGGCCAAACGGATGGATCCACACAGTAGAGATTGTCATACGCGTCGAACTTAAGGTCCGTATTGACGACACCCGAGCCATTGCCACTCATGCGCATGGTGCCGCCGGCATGATGTACCGTTCCTTCGTTTCCATACGCCATTCCCTCTTGCTCAGTAAATGGAACGTCAGGTGACGACAATATCGCATTGCGTGTTATTCGTGCGTCGTCGATTGGACTATGGCCTGTAATAGTGGGCATCGTTATGGACTGACCACACACAACGCCTCTACTTACCGATAGTATGTTCGTAACTGGCCCATCTACAATCAGACTTTGCCTACTCAAGATGTCGTACCTTTTGAATTGACAAAACCGCACTGACTCCTCGACGAAAGCCCCAAGCCTCTAGTTAGGTTCCGCCACTACGATCTACTCAGACACGGCATTCAATGCACGGTGATCGTCGAGACCAACTACCGGAATAGCTTGCATGCCGTTCAAGGGTTTTTTGTGTCATTGAGGATACGGCTCGTGGAATTCACCCTACTGGGGCCACACTATAACACAATTTGTCGGCGACAGCGGAGACTTCTGATACTGTTGTTTTTGTCATCGGGCAGTCGGCCTCGACACGTCGTCTATAGCGAATTCAATGAATATTGATTGCTGCTTAGGACACATTTTAGCTAAGAAACATCGTAATTGTGGTCGTTTCTTGATTGAACGTACAGTGACGATAGCTCTAAATCTATTATAAGTGTCCTAAGTAGCAACGTTCATTGCATAATCCTGGAGGTTCTGAATAGGCATTCAACGTTGAGGACTGTCCCCACCTTCCAACCACTATACCCATGAATCCCGCTGAGTACCGTACCACCAGGGCAATCTGAGATCGTCGAAAACTGGACTCGAGTTCGTAACCTTCAATCGCATCAAAGCTCATTGAGATCCCAGTTATAATCCAAATAAGAGATATGAAGCTTTTCGTTCTTTAACGTAGCTTGCACTTTATCAGGAGCAAATGGAGTGACGAATGTCATCACTCCGCCCTTTGCATCAAAATCCTCTTTAAACCATTTGAATATCGACGAGAGATAGATACGATTTTCTCCATTCTCGACACGAAGCCCTTTCTCCGTATTGGCGAGAAACGTCCGCATTTGATCATCGAGCTGGACATCCAGTTGTTTCACTGTATAGGCTTCTTTTCGAAGATCCGGGCAACTGACCGAGGTGCAAACAATGGCCACGTGAATTCGCGGCTCGCCCAACTTACGTAAAATGTCATGTTCGATTTCATTGAGGGTTCTCGTTATTCCTCCGACCGTGCCAACATCTTTTTTCCAAACAGACTGAAAAAAACTTCCGGCATCTTTAATGCTCTCAACCGGATAGTGATCAAGTACCATCTTCACGGCCATAACATTGTATACGTTAATCCAAAAAGCCAGCTTGTCTTGCTTCGTTTCTACGTTTGCCAGCGAGACCGCTTCTAAATCTTTCACCAAAGCCCTATAATCGGGATCTTTTCCAAGCTTCTGATAATCCACTGCATGAATATTCACCCCATCAATCGTGACCTCCGCCACGTATTTCTTTAACAAGTCATCCCATTTTGAAAAATCAAAAGCCCAAGCAGTCTGTGCAGTAAAAACCACAACGACTATAAACGTGAACATCCATTTTGCGAAATGAGACTTCATACCTCTACTCTCCTTTATCTATAATCTCTCCACACTTGACCACAAACCGACAACGCTTGCCTTGAGACAAAATACAGATGGCCTCTCATTGTTGAAGTCTGAAAACAACGAGAAACATTACAGGTTGCGAGAGAATGAAAAGAAACGGTAAAGCAGAATAAACTTGACAAACGAGTCCGTTCACTCAAAAACACATCTAAAGGAATGTTTATTGTTACAAAGAAATGCGACGAGGAAGGCAGTAACTAGTAGAAACGCAAAATCGATTGGCTGCTCAGCTATCGAAAGTCTCGCTTGGTAAAACAGGCGAGTCAACTAATCCTTTTCCCTCTATCTAATCGGGAGATAACGAATTACAATCGATCACCGAGTAAGATAATGACCAGAAGGATGCACTTGGCTCGCATTATCGAGCTGCTCATCAATAGCTGGAAAACTCGGTTTCGTGGTCGGCGTTTCTCGTGGATTCGTATCAATTCTTGGAGACGTCCACTTGAAGGACCGGCTATGCGGTGGTTGAGAAGATTGACCACGCAATCGATCAAAAGTTTGTTCCACCATCCCTGAGGACGGCAAACGAACGATTCCCTGAGAGGCCATTCCCGGCATCGCATCACCCTGCCCGGCTTGACACAGTAAAGGTACTCCAGCCCCCAATAGCAACACTGTGGCCATAAATAATGAATTCTTCATAATATCTTCCCCCTACTGGATGAACATGAGACTGAAACAGAATAATAATCCATAGCCACGACATGCAATGAATTCTTGGATATTAGCACATTGTTTATAGGTGATATCGCAGCAATATATTTGCCATAGAGGTGAGGGAAGAAACCATTTAATAAATTGCATGAAACTACAGATAGTTAGACGACTGAAGGAGCAGGAAATACATAGTCTATTCGACATCGAGGTGAAGGAGGAAGCCTACAGTCAAGAACGGGAAACCTACAGCTAAGCTCAATGAAAAGGCTAGGAGAAGGGGAAATTTGCTTTAAACGGAAAATTTAAACAACCTTTTGATTTGTGACATGAAATGATCTACGAGTTCATGGCGAACCTTGTCTCTGTCGTTCATACGTTTCGTAGGATTTATGTTCGACACATGCAGGAGAATTTCTGGAAGGATCCCGTAAACACTGCTGTCCTTTCTCATACTGCATGGAATCATAGATGGATTTTTCTACATTCATACCACAACCACCACTCATCATAACCACGACCGGTGCGAGCAGGGACACACAAAATCGAATGAGACATTGAGATTGTGACTTCATTGTGATGACCAGAAAAAATCCCTACAAATTTTCAGCTAACCACCAGGCAAGTATCGGTAAGCCCAACCCGCTCAAGATCACCAAACTGCCACCGACCATCAATGCACGCCCCCTCATCCTGACACTGGAACTTTTCATGATCGGCGTATCAACCATCACCCTGGATCCGAGTGACGGGAATGGTGGAGCCACTCGAAACTGATTGCCTTGATAGAGCAGATAAGTGCCAATTCCTATAGCCGGAAACCCGGCCGCCATCGCAATAAATACGAGGAGAAAGGTCGATGTATCAAATGGTTCCTGCGGAGCTTCTTGCGATACGGATTTGAGTTCTTGAATAGACGAATCCGTAAATTGCAGAAGGAGGGGCCCTAAAAAAATAAGGCCGACAACAATCCCGAAAACGATCCAGCGGTATGTCGTTGTCACCTGAGAGGATTGAGAAAATGCTGACATGAGACGTCACCCGTTAACATTTTGACTTGCTTCCAGCCGGTAACAGAACATACTTGTAGTCATCCTCTAATCGTGCACTAAAAAAATAGGGAACGATACCTGGGATCAAGAGAGCCAAGGAAAGATCAGCACGATAGGCAGACTCTATCTTGGTTTCGACTTTCTTACAGCCTGGCCGCTCGATTTCCAGAAAATAGATCTTGGGAATTCCTGCGCGCGTATTGTAGTAAATTGGGGTTTCACCGTATGGCGCCCCATTCAGCATCACCTGCGCACCGGGAGGATCGGTATTGATTCGAGAAGTCTGAAGACAGCCTTGAATACACAGAAGACAAATAAGCACGAAGGCGGTCAGACCTGATGTGCGGGTCCTTCGAAACAGTTGCATACCCTCTCCCTTCGCTGCCTTGGAATAATACAGTTAACCTTTACCGCTTGTAGCATAGCGATTGCCGATACTCAAGAAACCCCGTCGGACGCAGATTCACCAATCATGCTCTACGTATTCCTTTAAGGCAACCGCATTATTATAGCGCTCTTCTTTTGACGCATACACGAAGGTCACTGGTGCCGTCTTTGCCTGTACACGAATCTCCTTTATGACGGATGGATTCTGAGCCAATTCTGTAAAGTACCGTGTTTTAAATTCATGCCACTTCTCTGGATCATGACCAAACCACTTCCGTAAGGTCGTTGATGGCGCAGCGTCCTTTAACCAAAGATCAACATGAGCTTGAGCTTTTGAAAGTCCACGAGGCCAAAGCCGCTCAACCAGCACACGATAGCCATCATTTTTGCTCGGCGTCGCATAGACTCGCTTTAACAAGATTGGCATTGGTAGTATCAACCATGAACAATGTTCTTTGAACAATCACACACACCAACACTGTCTACCATCTCGCTGCGACCAGCGACATGACAACCAACAAGGTATCGCAACTATTTATTATGAAAATACTTCATCTTGGGCTCTTATTCTTTGCGGCACTCGGCACACTCATCGGTGCGATGTATTTACGGGGATTCCTTGCTGACTTCCTGACCTTCTTTTTTAACTCGTATATGATGATGGCTGGAACCAGCGGAGGTGATAGTATCTGGATCATTGCGCAGATCATTTCTACGGCTGCCGTACTCTGGCTGCTCTCTATGCTATGGAAAGATTTTGGGAAACCTCAATTCGATGCACTGATGGAAAAATCTCATGGCTAAAAAATGCTTACGAGGCATTATGGAAAATAATTCCCAATACCCATCGTTCACCAGAATGGATTCGACTCACGCCATGTCGAACACTCGCTCGCAACATTCCCCGTTTTCCCTCAACGGGTCGTTCATAGACCGGAAAGATGACCAGGTCGCCTTGATCTGGGGTAAGCACGGCAACTGTAGATTGTTGTCTTGGACGATTTTCAACCAACACAAATTCCCCACCCTCAAAGTCTTGTCCCTTTTGACTCAGCATCACCATTACCTGAAGGGGAAAGACCGTCGGGCCATAGAGATCACGGTGTAAACGATTCATTCCCCCTGTTTCGTAATGCAAGATCAAAGGCGTAGGTTGGGTCTGCCCCTGTGCGTGACATTGCGCGAGAAATTGCGTAAGCGTATTGGGATACCGATACTCTTGACGCATAGCTTCCATCAGATGATTCGCCATTGGAACCAACCCTCGATACAACTCCGTTCGAAGTTGAGCTATTAGCGGAGGAAGCGGCTCTGCAAAATATGCGTAGTCTCCCACGCCAAAGTTATACCGCTCCATGACAATACGTTTTCGAAAATTCCTATCATCCCGATAATGTTGTATAAGGTCCAAACATGCACGCTGGCCCAGGACCTTTGGGATCTGCACATTGCCGAGAGACTGGAACGTCTGCTCAACTACTTTCCAATCAGAACTAATAGGCATAGTCATCAATTTTCACCGGCATAAGAAGATCCCACGTGCAAGCAATGAATAAGGTTGTTTTCCCCTACTTGTCTCATAATTCTCCATAATCTCGACATTCTATCATCCGGCCTTTATGCTGGTAACGCAAATCGCCTTGTACACAGACTGACAGACATGATTTAATACAATCAGCAAGTCTGCCTCTCTACTCCACGATGTCTTTCTCTCTGCGAGGTCATGCTCATGCCTCCATTTTTTTCATTTGTCCAGATCACGACAACGGCTCTAGGCGTTTCCCTTTGCCTGCTCTTTAGTGTGTCCGGCCATGCATTGGAAACAGAGCCTCATCCCCTTGATACCTTTTTAGATCATGTACTCGACTTTCATGAACCTACTGGCATTCGAGGGAAACTCCGTTATATTGAAGTCGAAGAAGAAATTATTTGGCTCGATTGGGAGAAACGATCAGATGATCGCCCGCTTTTTACCAAGGATTGGCAATTGGTTCCCGGTGAACCGACTCTCGCCGTTCACCCGACGAACACGACCCAATTCGAAGAACTGCAGACGCTGCCTAAGGGAACGGCTATTGAACTCATCATCAAGGATGACGGGAAAGGCCATCGCCACATTCTCTCATTTCGTGACATGTCCACTCCTCCCAAAATACCACTGTAATTGATCGATCTCTGTACATTGCCATAAGATACTCACAAGAACGATTATGAATAGCCCATTGGGACCAACCTTATGCCTGAGCAAAAGTTTCATCCCTTTGCATCACTTAATCAATACGGTATTCTAAAATAAGACAATCGTGTTCATGCCTATCATCAATAAGCACGATACCTCACTTATGCACACACGACATGCATCAACACCTCAACAAGCCATGTATGCGGGAATCCTTTTCATCCTCCTGTCGCTGACATCAATCAGCGTTGAGCCAACACACGCGGCTCGTCCGTTTTGGACAAAATCGTCGTCGTATATTGAAGGCGAATTTGTCTATCTTGTCGGCATGGTTTCAAACATGCACTCTCTACCAGAAGCCAAACAACAGGCCTTAGTCCACGGGAAGCTTGAATTGATGAATTTTGCGAAAATCTCTGAAATCGACGCAGAACAGTTGGTCTTGGAGACTCGTCATTCTTATGTCGAAAAGAATCCCAATGGATCTGTGAATGTGTTTCAACTTCTCCGCATTCCTACATCGGCGGTCCTAGAAGCGCAAACACGCCTTCATGCCCAGCGCCAAGCACAAGCCGCTAAGCTCGAAGCCTCTCAAGAGCAACTCGCCAACATTCAGAACATGTTGCTCACGAGACAGCAGACCATCGATGAACAGACCGCTTCGATTGATACGCTCCTTGGCCACATCACCGAAAAACAACAGGGATATACTCAAAAAACACAAGAAATTGATCAACGGCAAGCAGAGATTTCTCAGCTTGAGCTGACCATAGAAGAAAAGTTTGCCTCAATTGACGACCAGATGAAGCAGGTCAGCCATCTCCTACAGCAATACAAAACAAAGGGTGAGGCACAAACAATCAAACTCAACAGGTTGAAAGAGGAAGAAGCAAAACTTCAGGAGAATGAAGAAGAGATTCAACGGATACAACAGGCCGTTCTTACTCGTCTCAAAAAAACAGGAACGATGGCCTGCCAATATATTTCACCTGGCATGGAACCGGCTGACGTCAAGAAGGTCTTGGGAAATCCTTCAGGAGAAAAACATTCCTACGCTAATGAGCGTTACGACACCTGGGCTTACGGCACATCGAAAGTCAACTTCGATGCACAAGGCGTGGTGGAGTCCGTCGCCGGCTGCCAGAACCAAACACCATAGCTGAACAAGAAACTCCGTAAATGCCATGGAAGCGGATGGGGCAAAAACAAGAATGAGGCTGACCTCTATGAGGTCTTCAGCCAAAACTGTTGATATTCATGAAGATGTGTCAATGTCGAAAGATCAGTCATCCGATCTAAAAAGATTTCACCATTTAAATGGTCAATTTCATGTTGCAGAACACGAGCAAAAAACCCCTCAGCTGTAAAATCGACGGTTCGCCCTTCTCGGTCGATCGCCTGAATATGAACAGAGGTCCATCGAGGCACGCGACCCCGTAAATCTGGCACACTTAAACAGCCCTCCCAATCATCATTCGTCTCGGAGGAATGATCGACAATTTGCGGATTGATCAAAATCGTCAACGGGACTTGAGGATAGTCCGGATAACGAGGGTTATGGGGATCAACTTCTATGGCAATGGCACGCTGCAAAACATGAACCTGAGGGGCAGCAATTCCAACGCCATGAGCATCGCGCATGGTGTCAACAAGATTTTCCAAAAATGTTTGAAAGTCGTGGTGAGCACAGGCTCCCGCCGTCAAGACTTCAGTCCCAGCCCGAATGGCTGGATGTCCTAACCGAGCAATTTTTAATAGCGCCATTTAAAAACCTCTTACTCAGTATATTCGAGCAATCGACTTCACGTAGCAATGCATCAAAAATATCCCGTCACTATGTCGTCGAGCAAAACACCAAACACAAATCGCCGTTCAAGACAACCTATGCGGTCAAGTCGACAATATCATAGGCAAGTTTGTGACGGCCCACATAAAGATGCGCCACGGTGACGGGCAGTCGAAATCGACGCGGCCCTGCACTCCCTGGATTTAAGAACAAGACACCCTCACGATACTCCGCTTGTGGTTTATGGGAATGCCCGTAAATAATAGCGCTTAACTTTGCCGTAGCTGGATCCAGATCAAGATGCGCAAGCTCATGCAGAACATACAAGGAGTGCGAACCAACCTCAACCACCTCAGTAAGAGGGATCTCCTGCCCCCAACCTTCTTGATCATTGTTCCCGCGCACAACCAACACCGGAGCAATTTCTCGCAAGGCTTCAAGAACCTTAAGATGACCAACATCCCCAGCATGAATGATGAACTTGGAACCTTCCAATGCTTCGAGCGCTTCTGGTCTCACTAACCCGTGAGTATCTGAGATCACCCCTATCGTCGTTATGGTTTTCATTGTGCTTCCAAAGAATTTTAGGAGAAATTTTTAGTCAAAACAAATTTCGGATCTCACAGAATCTCTAGGTTTTGTAAAACTATCTATCAACTCACGAACTCTGCCTGCACGAAAAGACTCCTCACATGTTGAGCTAATGCTCTTCCTAACACTTGATGGGCTTCGATTTCCCAATGAACACCATCAACCAATGATGACTGAATAATCGTTCCTGCATCAAAAAACTCGCAGCCCAATTGCGCTGCGACTCCGCGATAATGCTCAGTAAGAATGGCAGACTTCGTATCGGCTCCTTGGAATAAACCCGAGGGATGGATATCACCTTTTACCACTGGAGGAACCACCAGTAATAAAATCGGAGCCATCCCTTTAGACGACCGATAGGTGGTTAACACCATTTGCCCTAATGTCCGCACGCCCTGAGCGATTTGTTCCGCACGGCGGTCAAAACAGGTTTTCAGGTCATTGGTACCCAACAAGATAATGACAAGATCCAATGGCCGATGAACATGCAAACACTGTGGTAAGGCTAGCCTTCCATTGCATCCATGCTGATCGGGATCATCTAAATCAGTCGTACGTCCATTACGACCTTCTTCTATAATGACAAACCCTTGACCCAGCTCTTCTTGAACAACACCAGGCCATCGTGACCGAAACGGATAGCGCAATCCTGAACCTGGCTGTGAACCCCATGTATTCGAATCGCCGAAACACAAAATTTTTATTCCTGATTTTTTCGGCCAGATCCTGACAAACGGTTTCATCACGTATTGATCCCATCCAAGCATCAGAAGCCGAAAAATCTTAACACCAATTATCTGATTCTTCATGAACAACAGCCTGCGTTCATATAAATAGTAGATTTTGAAATGGGTCAAGAAATTGGGTGACAGAGAAAGATGGCCTCAGGTCAGGGAAAAGTCGTAGAGATCACTTGAATTGTCGTAAACGAAGAGAGTTCATGACGACCGAGACACTCGAAAATGCCATGGCCCCGGCGGCCATCATGGGATTGAGAAAACCAGCGGCAGCCAAAGGAATGGCAGCCACATTATAAAAGAATGCCCAAAATAAATTTTGTCGAATGGTCTTGAATGTTGCACGTGCCAATTGAAGCGCTGTCACGACTAACGTTGGCTCGCCAGACATTAGGACAATGTCTCCCGCCTCAATCGCCACATCAGTTCCGGTGCCGACAGCGATACCCAAATCAGCAGTGCTCAGTGCAGGCGCATCATTAATGCCGTCCCCGACGAAGGCCACGGCCTTCCCTTCTGTCCGCAATCGATTGATATGAGCAGCCTTCTCATCCGGCAACACTTCAGCAAGAACATCGGTCATCCCCACCTGTTTAGCAATGGCCTCGGCTGTCTGACGATTATCCCCCGTCAACATCACTGTATCTGAACCCATGCTGTGTAAATCCATAGCCGTTTGTGAAGCCGTTTCACGAACAGTGTCCGCCACGGCCAAGATCCCATGGACGGATCCCTCCCATCCAGCAAGAAACGCGGTTTTCCCCTCTTGTTCCCAGTCCTTTAAAATAGTCAGATAGTCACTGGGAATCTCTAAGGCATGTTCCACCATCAGCTCTCGTTTTCCTACGATCACCTGAATCCCTTCGACTCTCCCGACCGCCCCTTTTCCTGTGACACTATCTAAGCTCTCAGGTGTGCCAAGCTCGATATTTCGTTGCTCCACCCCAAGCGCGACGCCTTTTCCTATCGGATGCCCACTCGCCGCTTCAATCGTGCCAACAAGGTATAAAAAACGTGCTTCGTCCTCATCCGTTTTCACATTCGTGAGGGTCATCGCTCCATGCGTCAAGGTCCCAGTCTTATCAAATACTACCGTATCTATCACTCGAGCTCGTTCAAACACCTCTGCATTTTTAAAGAGAATCCCAAGCTCGGCTCCCCGACCGCTCCCAACCATAATGGCCGTTGGCGTGGCAAGCCCCAACGCGCAAGGGCACGCGATAATCAGCACGGCTACACCATTGCGGATAGCCGTGGCCAGATCACCTGTCCCGAACCACCAACCCGTCAATACCGCAAGAGCGATGAAAATCACGACAGGAACGAACACGCCGGAAATGCGATCAACCATTTTTTGTACAGGGGCTTTTGAGGCCTGCGCATCTTCCACGAGTCGAATAATTTTGGCTAAAGCCGTATGACTGCCAATCTTCGTGACCTCAATTTCTAGCCGTCCCTGTTGATTGATCGTAGCACCAAATACATTGTCTCCAACCTGACGATCCACGGGGATCGACTCACCTGTCAACATGCTTTCGTCGATAGAAGACTGTCCGGCGAGTATTTTCCCGTCTGTCGGTATCTTCTCTCCCGGAAACACAATCACATGATCACCAGGCTGAAGCTCTGAAGCCTGAATCATGACCTCTCGATCATCTCGAATAACCCGAGCTTCCTTGGCGCCTAATTCAACCAAACGGGCAATGGCCTGCGAAGCCCGTCCTTTTGCTCGCGCCTCAAAATAGCGCCCTAACAAAATGAGGGTGACAATCATCGCCGAGGTTTCAAAGAAGATCTCGTGTTCAGTGAATAACGCCCAGACCGAATACCCCCAGGCCGTCAGCGTGCCCACCGAAATCAGCGTATCCATCGTCGCATCGAACGTCGCTAAACGCTTGAGAGTGAGTTGATGAAATTGCCAGCCAAAAATGAAGACAACCGGCGTTGCTAAAATCAGTTGCGCTATGCGAGTCGCCAGAGATTCGGTCATGGCCATGGCCAACACCATCAGCGGCAGTGTAAATACCGCAGAAAGGATGAGCATACGCCGCTGCTTGAGTGCCTCCTGCGAATACCGCTCAACAATACTCTCTCGTTCTTCATCTGGATTAATGGGTTGGATGTCATAACCAATTTTTTCAATGGCCGCTTGCAAGCCGGTGACGTCAATCCCAGGGGCAAGTACCGCGCGGGCTTCATGACCTGCGAAATTCACTGTAGCGTCATGAACCCCGTCTTGTTTGGCGAGAACTCGCTGGATACGACTCGCACACGATGCGCAGGTCATTCCCTTCACATCAAAATTCACGGTTTCAAGGACTTGTTGAGTCATAATTTTCCTACAAGACTAACGTCGTATCTCGTTTTCCATTTGCACTTCTTGCGCCTCACGCTTCACAAATGACGCCTCACGTTTTTCGCTGCGTCAACTCCCAATTGTATACCCCTGATCCTCAATGGTTTTAGTAAGAATCCCCTGTTGAACTTTCGAGTCGTCAAAACTTACATCCACGGTTTTCTCGGCAACGTGTACCTCCACAGTACTGACGCCCTCGACAACCGTTAATGCCCCTTCGATTGATTGCTTGCAATGATCACAAGAAATATCAGGGACGGAAAGTGTGACATTTGCCATCAGATTTCTCCTTTACTTGTTAATTGGGCCAGTGACTTTATTCGTATACCGTAACGTTTCTAATAACTCATCGACAATTTCTTCTGAGCGGCCTTCTTTCACCGCATGCATCACGCAAGTTTCAATATGATTTTGAAGCAGAATTCGATTGACTTTTTCCAACGATCCCTGCAGTGCCGAGACCTGCTTCATGACTTCCGGACAGTATCGTTCCTCCTCAACCATATTGATCACCGCCTCGATGTGACCACGCACCGTCTTCAATCGGTTCATGGCCGTCTTCTTATGTTCGTCTTTCATAGACACATCATATCCCACCCCAGGTGGGGTAGGTCAAGAGCTCAACCTTACTGTCTCACAGAATTTCATATATCACATGAATAATACGCTGACTTCTTTCATTTTAATACTCCTGTTTTTTGAGGCAAAACTTGGCGAACGAAGCCGGGAATAATCAATTCTTGAATTCTTTAATACAATCCACTGGGTCCAGAAAGTCGATGTACCGTTGTAGCCTTGCTAGAAAATATTGGCAAAAATTGTCATAATCTGCCATACTGCAAGGGAAAGGAGGCATGATTATGGCGACGATGAATATTTCCGTTCCCGATCCTATGAAGGACTGGGTCGAAGCTCAAGTTGAAGAAAGAGGACAATATAGTAGTGCGAGCGATTATGTCCGTGATCTGATCCGTCGTGACCAAAACGAGCAGGATCAAATCAAAGCCCTGCAAACTGCCATAACCAAGGGAATTGAAAGCGGGGTTAGTGATCGTAAAGTAGAAGATGTTATCAAAGAGGCCCGCGCCAAGGCCAAAGCCAAGGCTGCAAAACATGGCCTATAAACTTACACCCGAAGCCGAAAACGATTTGGATATTATTTATGATTATAGCTTTTTTACATTCGGTGAGGTTCAGGCTGACAAATACGCTCAAGAATTAATACATTGGATTTCCATCTTGGCACAAACGCCGCTTATCTGCCGCGAGCGTTCTGAATTTGACCCGCCAGTTCGCATCTATCAGCATAAAAGCCACCTAATCATTTATACGATCAAAAGCTCTGACATTCTCATTATCCGGATCCTCCATAAGAACATGGATCCTCCGCGTCACTTACCATCTGCTGAATAGCTCTCTCTTTACGTTGTCTACGAAATAAAATGTACTTCGTCTTTACTGACCGGCACGTCTACAAATTGCTGGCAAATCTCACTGAGATCGTCCGTGCGAAAAAAAGGAAAATGTCTCCTTTTTCCAACCTTATCATAACTTGAAAACACAACTTCTGCTGCTGGGCTACGCAATCGGTTTTGACTGCGAATGAAGAGAAGGTACTTCATGCATGGCTAGATATATTATAGAACCCTCTGCAAAAGTGAATGGATTCTGTCGAATAGCCTCATGCAAACCACGATGAGGTACAAGATGAAAACGAAGAAGTTACGGATTGAGTGGTTTCTCCAGGAGATGGATCAGGTCGTGCCGTGGGAGGAAGTGATCCAACCCTCTTACAAGAGTCCCGGCGGTCGTCCGCCGCACGAGCTGCGGGTGATGCTGCGCATTCATTTTCTCCAACTGTGGCATAACTTGAGTGATCCCCTGATGGAAGAAGCCTTGTATGATCGACTCAGCTTCCAGGCCTTTCTGGGGTTTGACTGTTTTGGTGGCGTGATTCCCGATGAGAGCAGCCTCTGTCGGTTTCGGCATCTTTTGGAAGAGCATGGGCTGTCGCAAAAGCTCTTAGAGCAGGTCAACGACCATTTAGCCACCCATGGGCTGGTGCTGAAAGCCGGGCCGGTTGTGGATGCGACGTTGTTGGCCGCGCCGGTGAGTAAACAAAACATTCGAAAGGAACGGGACCCGGAGATGAGTTCGACCCGCAAGAATAACACCTGGCATTTCGGGGCCAAAGGGCATATCGGGGTGCAGGCACAAGAGCTGCCGATTATTCATTCGACAGAATTGACCACGGCCAAAGTACATGACGTTCAGATGCTGAAGGAGTTGCAACACGGAGATGAACAAGCGCTGTTTGGGGATAGCGCGTATCCCAAGCAAGCGGACAAACACCAAGCCTCCTCAATGAAACTTCTGCTTTTCACGCTCCTGATCATCTTCTATGTCTCGTGGCCACTCTCATTGATCAAATCATCGCCAGCGGCCTAGCAGCGCTATTTTCAAGATACCATGGCCACAGGTGGTTGAAAGATTCTACGTGACCCTAAAACACTCAGATCGTTTCTTGGGTTACACCCAACCATACAGCAAAAATACCAAATGATAGAAAGTACTTGCCTTCAATATACGACCGGTCGTATATTAAATGAATGGCAAGACCAAGACTAAGCGAAACCACCCGTCACCGCCTCTTGGAGGAAGGCGTCGCCTCGTTCCTTGTACAAGGCTATCACGGGACGGGTATCAAACAGGTACTAGACCAGGTAAAGGTGCCAAAAGGCTCGTTCTACAACTACTTCAAGAGCAAGGAGGACTTTGTTGCCGCGGCCATTCAGCATTACGCGGACTGCTTTGGTGAAAAAATGACGAAGGAGCTTGCCGGGGCTCCGGATCCACTGACGGGGCTTCGCAGGTTCTTTGAGACCTTAATGACAGATTTCGAAGCTGAAGGCTATGTTGGAGGGTGTCTCATCGCTAACCTAGGCGGAGAACTCGAAGGCAACGATGTCTGTCGAGAGACACTGGCCTCGGCGTTTCGGAACTGGCGCAACACAACAAAGGACGCCCTACGGCAAGGGCAACAACTTGGCCTCGTGCGCAGCGATGTCGATGCCGGCGAGCTTGCTGATTTGCTCACCGAGGCATGGGAAGGCGCCGTGATCCGTATGAAACTAGAGCGGTCTATAGCACCCCTCCATCGAGTCGTGGACCGGCTGCTCGGGGACTACTTTAAGCCGAAGTAGGGTTGCATTTTTTTTAACCATATAAATAGACGACCGGTCGTATATTAAATAATTCAACTAATAAAAAAAAGGAGCACTACGATGAACAACAACACCCGAACCACCACCATTATCACTGGCGCATCGAGCGGTATCGGCCTAGATCTTGCGCGAGCCCTCCTAAACAAGGGAGGCAATGTGGTCATCAACGGCCGCAACTCAGAGAAGCTCTCGGCTGTTGCGGCAGAATTAGACGCCGAAGACCGGATAGCATCAGTGGCAGGCAACATCGGCAACAGCGAAACGGGCATAGCCTTGGTACGCGCCGCGGTCCGGCGTTTCGGACGAGTGGACGTGCTGGTCAACAACGCTGGGACGTTCGCCCCCAAGCCTTTCGTCGATGTCACCGAAGAGGAGCTCGATGGCTACCTACACGGCAACCTACGCGGGACGTATCTGATGACCCAGGCCGTAGTTCGGCAGATGAAGCTGCAGGGCGGCGGCGGCGCCATCGTTAACATCGGGACGGTGCTCATTAATCACGCTATCGGCAGATTCCCCGCATCTGCACCATTGGTCAGCAAGGGTGGCGTCCATGCGTTGACCGTCAGCCTCGCGGCGGAACTCGCGGCGGACAACATCCGCGTCAATATGGTCGCACCGGGCGTAGTGCGGACGCCACTGCAAGGAGATGATGTCGATGCGTACGGCGGCCTCGCGCTTCTGAACCGCGTTGGTGAAAGCGAGGAAATCTCCGAGGCGGTTCTCTATCTTATCGAAGCCGCCTTCGTCACCGGCCACATCTTGCCAGTCGATGGCGGTTTCATCACCGGCCGTTCTTGAGCATGGCCTTGAGACAATCACAAATCGAAGGGAGCGGAAACATGGACCCAACGATCAACAACGAATACCCAGCCGTCGCTCAGGCACTCGGCACGTATTACGACGGCCTTATCATGGCGATACAGCGATGCTACGGCTACGTGACGGTATCCAATGGCGAACTGCTACACCTAGACATGAAGTCGTACCTATCCAAGGTCGAAGCCCGCGAGCATGGGAGAGCCTTACGGCTATACCCTCGAATCCATTGAATTCGCGGGGGCGATGACGGTCTCAGTTCGCATGCGTTCTTCGATGCTCGGGAAAGACTTCATCGACTTTTTGTCTTTGATAAGGGAAGGGTTGCTGACAAGTGGCGCATCATCTCAAAGGTGTTCCCCTATGAGACGCAAGAAAACAGGGGGCAAAGCACTTGCTTCACTATATATTTCATCACCATTCTCAGCCGAGCGGCAAAACGCAACCCCGGTCACTTCTTCCATCGGACTTGGTAGGGATATCATTCATCGAACCATCAGGACGCGACTAGAAATAGGTCACAATGTCTTCAAGTTTGACGTTGGTCAAGATGACAAGAAAGGCATGATAGAAGCAAGGATCATGAAAGCCCGCTGCCAGGCTCGGCTCCAATTCAACTCATGGTATGTAGCATGCTCATAATCCGTGGCGAGCAGGGTATGAAAACAATGTAGTGAGTAATGTATTCAAAAAAAAATCGGCTTGACCCTATTTTTACAGTTTCAGAATTGCTTGAGTCTCGGTTGAAAAGCGGACATTCATCGAAGACTAAAACCGTCACGAAACCGTCTGATGTCGGCCCAGGCTGTGTGAAAACTCCGCAGGAGAGTATAATGGCACTTTCCCACGGAGGTGTGACGAATGAGCGGTCATTCCTCGCGGCGGGTACTAGAGACCTCTTTTGCTGGTAAATAGTAATACCCGTTTATCTATTCAGAATTAATCGATTAAAAATCAAGTGGGCTTTTGGCCTCTTTTATTGTGATGTGCTTGTTTTCGCAGTGGTTCCGACTGCTTTTATCCAGCAATTTCTGCAGAAAGAATTGGTTGGCAATTTGAGCCGACACAACGATCATCTGGTATTATCCGGTTTCTGAATATCATATGTAAATGTCGTGTTATCCTTAAGAAGCAGAGACAGCAAAGCCGTATGTGTCAAAAATGTAATAACTGGCTCGGAGACATCCAGAAACTCGTTAATCACTTGTTAGGCTAGGCCACCTCCTGATCGAGCGTTTATTCTAACTGCCAGAGTACGATACACTGAAACTCAGGGAACACAGAGATGCCATTTCAGAACAATTACGTAAATTTGGTTGCACAGAAAACCCACGCTCATACCCGTTTAATTCGAGACTATGACGGCGCCGAGAGAGACTTTGATTATATTATTGTCGGTTCCGGTATGGGCGGCGGTATCTTAGCCGACGACCTGGCTGACCGAGTAGGTCACAGCCATCGCATTCTGATGCTGGACGCTGGTTCGTTCATTTATCCAACACACGTCTACAACATCAGCCGCATACCAAACTCTGCCGTAGCCAATCATTTTGGTGTCGACAATTTCAAACAGTCGCCGACCGACCATCAGTTCATTGGCGGCAAGCCACAATTGGCTTTCGGCGGGCGTTCCATCTTTTGGTCTGGCCTGATCCCACAGGTCCAGGCCTGGGAACTGGACTTTTTCCCGGATAACGTACGCTCAGCTTTATCTTCGAACTACTTTGACTTGGCCGCTGACCGGATGAACGAGTCCATCTCGTTGGGTGATAAGGCGAAGAAATTGGTGGAGCATTTCCGCAATAGTCCTCTGAACAGTGATTTTGATATAAAAGAGACGCCTCGCGCTCTACACCAGCCCTATCTCAATCGCGATGGCACACCGCGGGATCAGTTCTTTGTGGAGCCGACGGGCGTATTTAATACCGCCGAACTGCTCATCAACCAGGTAGGCTTAACGCCCGGTGTCGATCAAAATGGCGAAGGTCTCTTCATCAAACTTAATAGCTTCGTGGAGGCCATTAATGACGTCCCTTTTGGATGGTATGAAGTCAGCACCACCAACACAGTCACAGGGGAACAACTCAGCTTTTACACCCCAAAAGTTGTGATTGCCGCTGGCTCTACGGAGAGTCCGAAACTGATCAATCGTTCCGCGATTTACCAAAGTCTGCCCGATCGTGTAAGGGGGCTTATAGGCTTTGGGTTGACGGATCACCCCGTGACGGGTGAGTCACAGGCTTATGTCTCGTCGTTGGGAAATAGTCCACGCATCTCTCTTAGTCGCCGGGATCACGCCAAGATCATCTTCTACTCACGCGGCAAGTCTGACGCCAGTGGTCATTTGATCTATCCCTTCAATATCGAGATGAACATCAACCACGAATATTGGCACCTTCGAAACAACGACCCCTCCGCGGAACCAGTCGCTGACAATACCAGCAAGACCCGCGTAGACATAAAGTTCAGCTTCGCGAATTGTTTGGATGATTTCAACGGCATTTTCTCGCACGCCAACGACGGGTACACGCCCGACGTTCGCTTCAAGCGCTTTTCTTCGCTAGATGATCTGTTGCAATCACGATTCCCAGCGCTCGCAGGCTGGCAAAAGAGCCGTGAGGAGTTTTTCAAATTACTCAACGAGACTCGAAATCGTGTGTTTGAAGAATTCAACGATGTGGACTGGATTACCGGTGAGTATGGCGGCGGTAATGACGAACAATGGCCTTTCGGTTGGGGAACTGTGCATCATGCCTGCGGCACCTTGCGGATGCCCTGGAAGCCAAACCGCAACGCAAGCTTTAACCACGAGTCTGTTGTGGACGAAAATCTCAAGGTCCGAGGCTCCACAGGCCTCTATGTTTGCGACATGTCCGTCATGCCAATCAGCACGGCCGCGAATCCCGTTCGTACTCTTGCAGGCCTAGCCTTGCGCCTCTCGCGACATTTGGGCTGAAAGAGTCAGCAGCGTCGGAGGCAACTACTGCCCCGCCATACAGACACCTGTCATGAGATAGGATCGGCGCTCCCAAGTCGGAGCAAAGCGGCTGTTGAGCGAACTCTAACGCCGACTGTCACGAGTACGAGAGTAAGAATGTGGAATACCACTAGCCCAGTGAAATACGACCACTGCTCGTCTGAAACGGCAAATTTGGGTGAAATATCAACAATCCAATCCCTTAGCAGCGTGTATAGAAGAATCTGGCTGAGTGCAGCTAGGTAGAACGCCACATAGCCTGCCTTCCAGGCCGAGCACCAGGCCGAGCACGACAAAATAATGAAGTGAGCAATGTATTCAAAAACAAGCGTCTTGCCCCCTCACCCTTGCCCCGAATAGAAACCTATCTCTTTTTGTAAGCAGGGGTAAGACTCTTGAACATGGGGTAGTGCTTGACATTGAGAGTTTTCAAATCAAGAGTGTATCTGACGGCAGTCGCTGCAATTAAAGCATCCGGAACTTCAACTGAATGGGACTTGCCGAATTGGCGAACCCAATCCCCAGCGTTCTCAGCAATGATTCGAGTCACATCAAATAGAGGAATAACAGAGAGGAATTCTTCAAGTGCTTGCTCTTCGTCTTTCCCTCTCATGCCTGCTCGAATTTCTGCAACTGAAATAACCGACAGTCCGACAACATCGAGATTGGTTTCTATGAAATTACTGGCTGCGTCAAGACCTTTGAGGTAATCGATGATGACATCTGTGTCAACGAGAAATCCACGCTTCAATTTTTGGTCCTTTGGCTCCAGCCTTTGCGAAGGTCACGCAAGGTAGGAAAGTCTTTTCTATCACGCCAAAGGCCTCGTATTTTTCTGAGGCGAACTAAACGCTGAGAAGGTGCATACTTTTCAATCAATTCATCGACGGCTTCTCGAATAAGCTCGCTTTGCTTGACTCCACGAGTGCTCGCTATAGCTTCTAGCTGATCCTTCTCATTCTCGGTTAAGTAGATTTGGGTTCGTATCATTCATTCTACCTGCTTACATATACTACTAATGTATACATTAGTAGTATATGTCAAATACTTTTGTCAAGGAAGTAAAGACAGTCAAAGGGGACAAGACAGTAATTTCACTATATCTCTCTAACCTACCCGACAGAGCGGATCAACACCTATAGTGAACACAGACCGCATGAAGTTACGAGGAGCGTCTCCGTATACCAATTATAAGCCTACGGCCGAAAACTCTACATACAAACTGTCAACTTAACGGGGAAGCTTACACATCCATTCAAGTACTAAAATTGTCACAAAAGGATTGGAGATCGGCCAGATGCAGACATTCGCCAAACTTCAGAGGACGGTCAAATTGAATCGTCCTAGAGTTTGGGGTAGATTGCCCCAGAGACGTTAAATGTGGACTCTCAAATAAGGAAAAAGGGGACATTCTCCTTTTTTGAACAGCAAATTGGTGTCGTGATCAAACCTTCCGAGGTCATCCACAAGGTCAGGCTCGCCGCAAGTCTCAACTGCGTAGCGGTTCGTTATGTCCATTCCCTCCGCCCAAACGGTGTGCCACGATTGAGCACATAATAGTAAAGGCCTCCAATTGAGGCGAGAGAGGTCTGAGGGAATTGGCTGATGCGACCGTAACTGCTGACGAGAGGGCCAGGAAAGAGGAGAATGTCCCCTTATTCCGCTTTGGATCGTTTTGAGTCGGTCGTCATCATTCCGCTTTAGAGATATGATATCCCTTTTTCTTCACTCCTGAAACCCAATATTCATACCAAGGAAGAAATTTACTGCACCGTCGATTGCATCAGACGATTGGCCTGTGGCGGCGAAAACCCTTGATAGCCATTGTGACGTTCCGTGAGTTCTAAGACTGAAAATGGTTGACTTTCTACTTTTTCTGGCACGGTGAAAATTTGCCGTAAGTCTTCTCCCCGCTCACCAATTACGGCTCCGGCAAAGCCAATGCCTCGCTTTTGAGATGCCTCTATTGCTTGATCAATATCCTGGACAAGGATAGCGATGTGGTGAAGGGTTCGATCTCCAAAGGTGTTAACCCACCCTGGGATGATACTGGTTTTCCCGCGCTCATCGTCATAGGCTTGGTCAACAAACAAGGCTGGATACCCTGAGGCTCGATACACTTTGGCCCACCAATCTTCATAATGAAGCGTTTCAGAATAGGCATAGCCAAGCTGCAAGAATGCTTCAGCTCGCTGATCAATATTCAATGTTCGAACCGTAATATGGTCGATGACCGGAAACACACCCACCCCAACTTCATTCAACCCCTCAGCAAAAACTCGCGCAGCCTGATTGCGTGACACATACTCATCGACAAGCTTGAGAACCGTTGTTTCCAACTCAGGTGTGGCTGCCATGGTTGAACCTCCTTTTCGTATCTCGTCTTTCGTGAAGCGTATCTCGTAGGGAATTAAAAAATGGACAACTACGATACAATGTACGATTCTAAGTAGGCCATCAATCCAAAGAGAATGTGATGCCTTGGGCAAGTGGCAGGTCCGTACCCCAATTGATCGTATTTGTCTGTCGACGCATGTAGGCTTTCCAGGCATCCGACCCTGCTTCTCGGCCTCCACCCGTTTCTTTCTCTCCTCCAAACGCTCCACCGATCTCTGCTCCAGAAGTCCCAATATTCACATTGGCGATTCCGCAATCACTCCCTGTGGCCGCTAAGAATTGTTCCGCATGTCGCATATTCAAGGTGAACAGTGCAGACGACAATCCCTGAGGCACAGCATTTTGTAATGCGATCGCTTCATCGAAGGCACGAAACGTCATGACATACAGAATCGGAGCAAATGTCTCACGCTGCACGATCTCCCATTGATTTTCAGCCCAGGCAAGCGTTGGTTCGACAAAAAACCCTGGCGGCTCGCATACCTGACCGCCATACAGAATTTCTCCGCCAGACTTTTGGATTTCGCCAAGTGCGCGTTGATAGGTACTGACCGCCTGCTGATCAATGAGCGGTCCCATCAAGACCCCTTCATCCAAAGGATTCCCAATACGGACTTGCTCATACCCATTAATTAATCGTGAGACCACATCTTGGTACCGAGACTCATGCACAAGAAGCCGTCGTGTTGAGGTACACCGTTGACCGGCAGTCCCGACGGCCCCAAACACAATGCCTGGTATAGCAAGAGCCAAATCAGCCGTTTCATCAACAATCACCGCGTTATTCCCGCTTAATTCGAGCAAGGTGCGTCCAAGCCGCTGGCCAACGATTCCTGCCACATGGCGTCCAACCGGGACAGAACCCGTAAAGGAAATGAGCGGAACACGCGTATCTGCAACCATCTGTTCAGCCAGTTCGTTCTTGTCGGTAATGAACAAGGAAAAGATCCCAGCATAGCCTTGCTCTTCCATCACACGATTGCAGATGTGCTGCACGGCGATCGCAGTCAATGGAGCTTTCGGGGACGGTTTCCAAATGACCGTGTTTCCGGCAATCGCCGCGATACAGGCATTCCATGCCCAGACAGCCACAGGAAAATTAAAGGCACTGAACACGCCGACCACCCCTAACGGATGCCACTGTTCATACATTCGATGATTCGGCCGTTCTGAATGCATAGTCTTACCATACAACATGCGACTCTGACCTACGGAAAAATCTGCCATATCAATCATTTCTTGAACCTCGCCATCGCCCTCAGCCTTAATTTTCCCAACTTCCATCGAGACTAAACTTCCCAGCGCATCTTTTTTCTCGCGAAGCGCCTGGCCGATGAGCCGGACCACTTCTCCTCGTTTGGGAGCCGGCACTTTTCGCCATTGCTGAAATACACGCAACGACTCTTGAACGATCATGCCGTAGTCTTCGGCCGTACACAGATTAACCTGTGCAATGGGCTCACCGGTTGCAGGATTCAGAGAACGCAGCACTCCAGCATTGGAAGCTTGAGTCCATTTTCCGGGACCAGCACATCCTCCAGAATTCTGAGACTGAAGACCAAGTTCTGCCAAGATATTCATAATATGACCTCTTATGCGAAGTGCTGACCAAAACGATTGGCAAGAATGTCCTGCAACGCAAACATTTCTTGGGTCACAAATCCGTGATACTTCGAAGGATTCGCGAACACCAGATCCACGACACTGCAAATACCAGACGCTGTGGTGACTTGAATAGCCGACCACAATTTCCCTGCGATCGTTTGGGGATAAATTTTCTTCACGTAGTTCTCTTCGAACAATTCTCCGTCTTGCCTCCCATTGACTGCGGCATAAATCAACACGACATCCTGTAACGTCTTGGGAATCGCATGCTCTAATATCCGTTTTAACGTTTCACGATCGTCATTGAGTTTCAGATCATTCATGAGCAGATGAATTTTCTCACAATGTCCGGGATACCGAAGCGTCTTGTAATTCATTGTTTTGACCCGTCCCGCATAGGTATCAGCTAAGGTCCCCAATCCCCCGGAGGTGTTAAACGCTTCATAGAGCAACCCATCGACTTCAATCGTTTCATACCCTTCTAACGGTTGCAATGGCACTTTTTCCCCTTGCTCGATCCCGTAACACAAATTGCCATATTCATTAATTAAACCATCTGTTGACCACGTCAACGAATACTTCAATCGATTACTGGGATTTACCGGCAGCGCGCCAACCCGCATTTTCACGGACTCAATTTCCATAAAATGCGTCATCAATTCATTGGCCACAATACTGATAAATCCGGGCGCCAGTCCGCATTGCGGAACAAACGCCTGCGTAGCCCCTTGACTCAGAGCTTTGATCCGTTCGGTGACTTGGACATCTTCCGTCAGGTCGAAATAATGAATACCATGTGTGCGTGCCGCTTCTCCGACCGTTGGATTACAGAAAAATGGAAGGCTCGATATGATGCCGTCAACTGGTGTCTTAGCAAGAAACTTCGGCAGAGCCTGATCGGCCATCACATCAACAATATGCACATGAAAGTTGGGATGGGTCATGTCTTTCGCTAAACGTTGGGTCGCCTCTTGATCCACATCCCCAAGATGCACATTGTATTCGCCCGTCTCAGTTAATAAAACGGCAATGAGTGACCCGATCTTTCCGCCGCCCAGCACCAAAATGTTTCGCATAGGTTGATTCCCTTTCTTCTTACATTATCCTATGTCTACTCAATTCTGGCTACTCTTTTATCCTGGATTTCAGACACCTATTCTCATCTTGGCCTTCAAATATATGATTTTGACACATGGAATATTCTCCAAACGCGGGTATGCAAATGCTCAACGGTTCGTCAAGAGCGCGATGCTCGTGTCTTCGTGTGCCTCCAACTTTCCACGCTTCCATCCCGAGGGAATGCACAGAAAACTCCCGTAGAACTAAAGACTCGGCAGCACCAAGAGTCACATCCAGAGCCTGAGCAAAATGACCTAAAAAATAGGCTCAAGAACTGACGGTTTCTCCCCGAAATATCCATTGAGAACCTTCTTGTACCCATGATCACCATTTCGACGGAGTCCACATGCCAGTCAATGTCAAAAGCACGTTCTTTCCATGCCTGATTTTTTGCATGATTCTTTCGGGATGCCAATCCATGGTCACCCATGAGTACTCATCCGAGTCTCAATCTCAACATCCGTCATCCTCTCTCTTTCCGACTGATTCCTCGATGACCTTGGACACAGAGAACAACAGAACAGAGGCATTGGAAGAAGACCCGATTTCGCCCATAGGTTCGACGGATACACTCTCAGGCCTTACCCCAGCCTCCTATTATCATTCTCCGGACCCTCCTAATGAATTGCCAGAATATGTTCCCAGCTTATTTTTTGACTATGATAGTTGGACATTAACCAATAAGGGCAAACACATTCTCGAACTGACGGCAATGCAGCTAAAGGAGAATCCGGAAAGTTCCCTTATTATTGAAGGACACTGTGATGATCGAGGGGCTGAAGGATATAATCTAGTGCTGGGTGACAAACGAGCCCTCATGATTAAAGAGTATCTCGTGAATCTCGGAATCGCAGAGAACCGTCTCATCCCTGTGTCGTTTGGCGATACACACCCCGTCTGTTTCGAAGATCATGAAACCTGCCATGCGCTCAATCGACGCGGCTATCTGGTTCTGTTAACTAAACCCCAATAAACCTCTCAGGCCCGTTCTCTTCCTCTTGGCCACAAAATTTTTCTAAGCAAAAACACTGGATTCGCAATGCGATCGAGAGCATCAGCTCTCGAGTTAAGACGGCTCTCTCCCTGGAGGTTCTCGGCCCTTCAAAGAAAATCTTCCCCATACAACTTTTCTTGCAACCATTTCGCTCATCGCATCGACTTACCCTATATAAGGTCGAAACGGATTCTCGACGGATTTGCTCTGAAATCGAGAAACTCAAGCTCAACTCCGTCTCACGTTTAGCTGACAAATGCTCTCTGCCATTCAGTTTAACACCAATGGCAGACTCAAGAAGGAGGTGCTGTATGTATTTCTTCACAATTCCACTCGTGAGCATGATTTCTTTTGCCCTCATTGCTCCGTCACTGGCCAACGCCGTGTCGACCACGTTCTACGACAACGATGCTGACATCAGCAATACTGTTTCGGCTTTTCAAGCCGCACTTGGAGACCCTGATAATGGAAGTGCTCCTGACCCTCTCCCCAACGGTCGTCGGCAAATAAACTGGGACGCCGGAATTGTCCCCTTTAATATGCCAGGAGATTTCTTTAATTCGAGAGTGACACGCGGCGCTGTGTTCAGTACGCCGAATCATTCGCAGTTCCTGGTCAGCAACGATGGATTTGACAATGAATTCGATTCCATCAACGCCACGTATCCAGATCAATTTGACACCTTTAGCGCCCCACGCCTGTTTACCCCCTTTGGCACGAATGTTCTCGACATGAATTTCTTCGTTTCAGGAAGGAATATCCCTGGGACCGTCAGTGGGTTCGGTGCCATCTTTACCGATATCGATTTACCAGATAGCACCAAACTGGACTTTTTTGACACGCAGGGTCAGTCACTCATCTCCCTGTACGCACCGACCAATCCACAGGGGTTATCCTTCATCGGTGCAACTTTTAGCACGGAACGTGTGGGCCGCGTCCAAATCACGACTGGAAATACGGCTATCGGCCCCAATGATGACCCAATCAATGGTGTCGATGTCGTCGTCCTGGATGACTTTTTGTACAGTGAACCACAACCCATCCCTGAACCCGCAACATTGCTCTTATTAGGAACAGGCATTGTCGGTATTGGTTTGTGGAAAAGGAAAACCCGAGTAATCCACACATCCACAAAGTCCTGATACGTGCAAACATCCACAGGAGCTTCATCAAGACGAAGTGGGGCTCTGTTTCATTTGCAGCCCATCACGATATTCTTGAATGACACCATTATTGACCTTCTATGAAAAACACGGCACAATTCTTCCTCAGCAACACTCAAGGAATAAGTCAGATTGACTTGCACCCGGATCGCACTCCTCGTTTCCATCTCTGGAGGCCCTGCGTGTTACCCACCACTGGAACTCCACACCCCATGTCAACGCCCCATGCAGGCTCATCAATTCAGACAGTGGAGAATCATGACACACACTACCGCTCCCTTCTTGCACAAATTGCCCAAGGGAGCGAAGCCGCACTTGTACAGTTTTATCAAACCTTTGAGTCACGCATTTTTGCGTTCGCCAACATACGGTTACGCGATTCCGACGAAACCGGCGATCTCCTGAATGACGTGATGTGGGAGGTCTGGCGAGGAGCCAAAACCTTCCAGGGCCGTTCGTCGGTTACGACATGGGTATTCGGTATCGCACATCACAAAATTATCGACCGCCTACGTCGGTCAGGAAGACATCTCACAGAACAATTAGAGGAGACAGCATCAGAACCGTCCACTCAGAATTTGGATGAAATTCTTCTGCAAAAACAACTTGGGAAACATATTCATCATTGCATGGCAAAACTGACGCCCCATCATCGCCAAACCGTGCACTTAGCTTTTTTTGAAGACTTATCGTACCGCGAAATCGGAGTGATTACTGGGAGTCCGGAGGGCACCATCAAAGCCCGCATGTTTCACGCGAAGCAGGCATTAAAACGCTGCCTCCAGAGACGATTATGACAACAGAGATAACAAGTCATGAGCCATAACCCAACAGAACAGCCTGTCCATCCGGATGAACTCTTGCCCTGGCTGGTGAACGGGACATTGTCCGGAAGTGAACGACATGATGTCGAACAGCATCTTGAGTTCTGCACTCAGTGCCAACAGGAGATTGCACTGCTCGAACAGATGAGGACCGAAATCAAAGAATCCTCAACTTCATCGCCAGGGGAAATTGGACTCAATCGGCTTCTCAACAAAATTCAAAATGAACAGACAGCTCCTGATGCTGCATCAGGGACTCACACAAGCGTCTGGAGAACTGGGCTCGCGATTGCCGCCTCACTGATCATTTTCATTCAGGCCGGACTATTGCTTGACTCGTGGTATTTGTCAAAACCGATGGTTCCTCTTGCCGGGCCTCAAGAACATGGAATTGTTCTGCAAATTTCATTTGTCCCAACGGCGACTGAAGCGCAAATTCGAGAAGTGGTCACGGGACTCCACGCCACATTCATCGATGGCCCTAGCTCTCTGGGCCTCTACCACATTCGACTCGATCCTATAGCAACTGATCAATCATCTATTCAGAATATCATCAAACAACTTCGCCAACGTACGACAATCATTCAACATGTCGCAAAAAATTAAGGAAGGGGGCAACACGATGCATACCCGAACTTCTCGATTTTCGAACATCGTAGCCCTCTCCTTCCTTCTTCTCTCTGGAGCGTCGTGCGCAACATCACCATCTGAACATTCAGTTCAATCTGAGACGAACCAACGCGACTCAGTTTCGCTGAATACCACGGAAGACATCTCCGATCAGTTTGATCGTTTGCGAGCAAAAGGGCTACAAGACCAAGCCACGATTGACCTTGACGCACTCGAGCCTGGCGAAGTCTGCGTCATCAACGTCAACGAGGACGAAGCTAAAAAACTCGATACCTATGCCTCTTCACGAGGATACACGAAAAAGAAACGCCGAATATTAAACGGTCTCGGATTTGTCATGAGCATCTTACACGTTCCTCCCGGGCAAACCGTTCAACAAGGAATTGGGGATCTCCGAAAAGCCTTCCCCTCGCAAATTATTGATGCCAACCACCATTATTTCCTTCAAGGCAAAACCGTTCCGACCGATCCGCGTCTCTATGGGCACCGATTAGTGAAATGGAATGAGCAGACAGCGAGCTGTACCACTCAAGACATTTCGATTGGGATGATTGATACTCCAGTCGACCGGCATCGACTTCCGCTTCACCATCGGCCGATTCACACGGAATCATTTTTATCTGAACGCGCCTCAAAGGCCTCGGATCATCATGGAACAGCCGTAGCCACACTTCTGGTTGGGCAGGCTCAATCAACACGTCACGCCTTACTCCCACAGGCCGCATTATTTGTCGCCGAAGCCTTTCGTCAAACAGACAAGGGCCACACAGAAGCGACGACCTGGAGCATTGTCCGAGCCTTGGACTGGCTTGTCGAACGAAAGGTTCAGATCATTAATCTGAGTTTGGGCGGCCCGCCCAATGCGCTTCTTTCGTATGCAATTCAGAATACACTTGCGGAGGGAATACCTATCGTGGCCGCCGGTGGGAACGCCGGACCTCGCGGGCATTCAATTTATCCAGCGGCTCAGCCAGGTGTGTTAGCCGTTACAGCTTTGGATGTCAACCTTCATCCGTATCAGCACGCGAGTCGAGGTCCGTACATCGCGTTCTCTGCACCCGGGGTGGATATTTGGATTCCTAAAAACAGCCATGACGGTGTCTTTCAGTCCGGAACCTCGTTTGCCGCGCCGTTTGTCACCACTGCAGCCGCGACCGTGAAACAATTGCATCCAAACTGGACACCTGAGCAAGTGACCCACCATCTGGCAAGTCATGCCTTGGATTTAGGACAACTTGGAAAAGACAACACATTTGGCTGGGGACTCATTCAGATCCCCCAAACATGTCCTCCCAGCGGCTCACTCACTCAGACACCATTTTAGTCGTTGAACACTCTTTACACGACAACATCTCCGCCGTTCTTCAATACGCCTACAATCGTTATCACTCTCTTCCTCTGCGCACAGTCCTTCCTCAAGACAAGACCAAAAATTTTATCATGACCTACAAACGGTAAAAATAAATACAACCATTTCCTTCTTCCTTCCGACTTACCCGACGACACCATTCAACACCTCAGTGTTTGAACAGGAGTCAAAGGAACACACAACATTTCAATTCAACAATTCACTATCAAGGAGGAATGGTATGACACACGCAACGTTTACATCAGTGCTTGCAGGAATGACCCTACTCACAGGAGTCGGCATGCTCGACTATGCGGAAGGTCGAAATTGGTACGGCAAAGATAACGTGAAAATCAAGAACGTCATTGAAGCCACAGACCTCAACAATAAGAACAATCCAACGGTTCAACCACAGGATCCTGCATTGGCAGGCGGTGACCGTGATCAGACCCTACGATCTGGCGATGTGCTCATTGGCACATCCCATGACGATTTGATTATTGGGAAGCTCGGGCCAGATCTTCTTGTCGGCAACTATGGCGACGATGTCATGATTGGTGGCACCGAGGACTTTAGTCCCTCCAATCAAGATCGGGCGTTTGGAGGCAAAGGCAAAGACATTTTCATGTGGGCCCCCGGCGACGGGTCTGATCAATTTGATGGCGGCAAGCATGACGATGCCGTCATGTTTGGCTTGATTGGAGAAATTGGAGATGATCAAAACATCAAATTTGCAGTCGATCTTCCAGGCACACCGGATACGGGAGACTCTGACCCGATATTCTTAGATCCCAAAACCAACCTGCCGCTGATGAACGCAAGTGGGTCACCGGGGTTCTGCGAAGTGATTGATGCGTCCAATGCTGATGGAGGGCAAGCCTCGTTGGATGCACTGGACGTCGACCATTTAGTCAAGTTCTTCATTCGCGCAGCTGCTGATGCGTTCGAAAGTGGAGCACAGAACACGGATAACGGCTTACGAGTGACACTTCATCTCAAAGACGTCGAAACGTTGGTTTGTACCAATCGGGAGGGTGGACTCATACAGGTCTATGACCTGACACAAGTGCCGGCTCAACCGATTGATGTTGACCAGATTAAGAACAATACTCTCCGCAAACGTATTCAAGCAATTGTCTTTTAGCACAATGTGGTATGCAGGTTGGGGCCGGTCGCTTAAAATCAGTCGCAACCTGCGTCATCATACATTAGCAAGTGAGGTGATCATGATGACCGCATTCACCGCATATATTCTACTACTATTAGAACTGTGCAGTTTAGTGGCCTCATGCGATGCCGAGGTTCGTCTCACTCACAACACCCTCACAGTCAACATCGACGATGCAGAGATGAACGATATCTTGGCTGATTTACGTGATCAAGGAAAATTCAAAATCTTGGCATTTGAAGAACGAAAAATTGGCAATGTCAAAATATCAAAAAAGTTTTGGAATCTCCCGTTAGAGGAAGGATTAGACCGACTCTTGAGCGGGTGGAACTACGGAATTACTCGAGACCTCTCGACAGGGAAAATTAACACGCTCTACCTCGTCTCCCAACGGACAGATTCATCGATAGCACCTGTCTCTCTGCCTACTTCGATAAACCAGAAAATGAGTCTCGACGTCTATGCAACTCAGCCCCAGACGAACACATTCGACGAGGCTGATAATAACTCCATTCTTTTGGAACCAGACAATGACACAGCATACAAAGAATTGGTTAAAAAACCGTACCGCAGCGTCTCTAAGAAAACCATTTCGGAATTCAATTCGTATTAATGAATATTAGTAGACCAACACAACACCATAGCTTTCTAAACGGTTCTCATAATTTTGACGACTTCCTTCAAACCACCACACTCGAGAACCTCAGAGAGTTATTGAGTGCAATATTCACATCTCCGTTCATCTACGAAGGAGGACAATTATGGGACTAAACACCAACAACATTTCTATCCCTTTACCTCAAAAACATGAATGTGAAGATCTCAAGAACTATGAGATAACAATCGATGCGGCTACACTCACTGAAGCGGAAATTGAAGATCTTAAGCGCCGACGTCGAAATGCCCAACGACGCGCGCGTGCCACAGCAGCAGCCGCAATAAGTTGTCGACATGCGAGATAGCATGAATCAAAAAATTCCATCCTACGACACATAGCTATACTTTGTAACAAAATCGGTGTCCGCGATACTCTTCAGCAAGTCAACGACTGGTTACGGTATGTACTCATCTATTCAACTATTCAACTTAGAGGATTTTTATGAAAACCTCCATGAATTGGTTTGCTGCTTTCAGTCTTTTTGCGACCCTGGGCCTCCTTCCTCCGATTTCACCAACTTACGCTAACTCAACCAAGTCTCAGGACAATGTCTCAAATCCATCATCGGAACAGAGCATGGAGTCCCACTGGGATTATATGGGAATTGATGGTCCAGAACATTGGGGGATGCTGACAAAAGAATATATGACCTGTGAAACAGGAAATCGCCAATCACCGATAAACATTTCGATGGCCAAACACGGGCAACAACACAACTCCCTCGTTATTCGATATCACCCATCTCAAGTGTATGAATTAAACAATGGGCATACCATTCAGGTCTCACATGCTTCAGGCTGCGAAGCGGACTTGAACAACCGAACCTATAAGCTCAGACAGTTCCATTTTCATGCCCCAAGTGAACATCATATTGAGGGTCAAGCTTTTCCAATGGAAATGCATTTTGTTCATCAAGACAAGAAAGGTCATATTTTAGTGATCGCTGTGATGATGAAAACCGATTCATCAATGCCCGTGTTGGAGAAACTCTGGAGATGGCTGCCCAAGCAGCAAGGGAGAGAGGTCTCTCTTCCTCTTGAATTCAGCATCGCTGACATCCTTCCAACGGCAACCCATCACTATTCATATTCAGGATCTCTGACAACACCACCGTGTTCCGAAGGCGTGCAGTGGATACTCTTAAAAGAGCCTATTCATATCACAAAAGAAGATGTGGAGGGTTTCAGGCAAATAATTGGGCACAATGCACGTCCCATTCAACCACGGCGCAATCGTAACATAGAAGAAAAGTAGATGCTGGCTCGTCACATGTAAAGTTGAAATTTTGATATGTAACCATCAAAGCTAGTGCGGAGGACCACGGATGTGAACCCGTGGGTATTTACTGCGAATATAAATAGGGTTCCGGGGATGCCTAGGCCACGAACGCTCAATGCATCACTGGCCTTGTCGTTTTAATCTTTACTGAGAATCACTAGGCTCACTCAATATTGTGATCATAGGCGGCCTAGGTGGCGACGATTGTTATGTGATCCTGCGTAACCTCAATAGGTAACTGACATTCAACACGGTTCTGCCCCTGAGGTGTCGACTTGAGGTCGCCAAGCCAGCGTAATTACCCACGTCAAACATCGGAAGTTATTTGAGACGGCTATAGGTGTTTTAATGGAGTACACCTCGTAAATACCGGATACAAAAAAAACCTGCGTGGACTCTCGTACACGCAGGCTTCTCATAAACTCACCTACTGACAGAAGTCAGCACATGCAATTATCTAATTTTTCTTCATCCCACTCTGCATATCATCAATTTTTTCATTAACTTTATCTTTGCTCTTCGACTGAATTTTTTCTGACATGCTCTGCTCCTTCGCTTCATCCTTGGCTTCACTGACTTTGTCTTCGCCTTCTTTGTTCATGTCGTTTAGGGTCGTTTCTGCATCTGTCACATGTTTTTCACCCATATTTAGATCAAGAGCAAAAGAAGCAGAATTTGCTCCCATCATAAATATACCACTAACTAATACCGCTAATAAGTGCTTCATTGATAGACCTCCTTGTGAGAAAAGAAATTTGAAATTTCAAAGGGGTCTCATCAGTCTTGCATTCCCTCCTGGTTATGTCAACGAAGTCATCGAGGCAATATCGTTTATAATGATTACGTATTATATTATTGGTAACGCATAACCTCATGTGAGAAAAGATTTGTGACAGATTCTGCTTGACACATTACAATCATCTTAATACGCTCACCCTCAACTTCCGGCATCTCGATGACCATCATTTGAACTTGGAGACCGCTATGCCCTACCAACCCATTGAAAACTATGGACTCATCGGGAACATGCGCACCACGGCTTTGGTCGGCATGAACGGCTCAATCGACTGGTTGTGTTTTCCTCACTTTGATTCTCCCAGTATCTTTGCATCCATTCTTGATGACCAAAATGGAGGAAGATTTTCTATTGCTCCCTCGTCCTACCGTGTGACAAATAAACAATATTATTGGCCAGACACGAATGTCCTTGTGACTCGCTTTCTTTCGCCTGAAGGTGTTGGGCGAGTTATTGATTTCATGCCAGTGGGGTTTCGGTCAAGCGATATTCACTGCAATGGGCTGATTCGTCGCGTTCAAGCCATTCGTGGCACGATGGCTTTTCGCATTGTGTGCCGACCAGCATTCAATTATGCACGCGACTCTCATAAAACGATTGTGACTCAGCATGGAGCCGTTTTCGAATCGTCAACACTTACAATTCGACTGGGAACTAGCATTGAACTCACGCAACAAGGCGACGGCGTGATTGCCGAATTTACCCTCAAAGAAGGCGAAGAAGTTGATTTTTCACTTCAGGAAATTCAATCTGAGGATCAAGCTGAACTAGGTTTATCTGAATATCAGGCTGAGGAACTTTTCAAACAAACCGTGGATTATTGGCGTCGATGGTTATCAAAATGCACCTATGCTGGTCGGTGGCGCGAAACCGTGTATCGCTCTGCTCTGGTCTTAAAACTCTTAACCTTTGAACCGACGGGTGCCATTGTGGCCGCTCCAACCTGCAGCCTTCCCGAAGGCATTGGAGGGGAACGGAATTGGGATTACCGATACACCTGGATCCGTGATGCGGCCTTCACGATCTATGGATTATTGCGGATCGGGTTTACCGATGAAGCTGCACAATTCATGCACTGGCTAGAGGCGCGATGCCATGAGTTGAGTCCAGAAGGGTCCTTGCAAATCATGTACGGGATCGATGGACGTCACACATTAACGGAAGAGTCACTCGATCACTTAGATGGCTATAAAGGCTCAAAGCCAGTCCGTGTCGGCAACGGCGCATACAATCAGTTACAACTCGACATTTACGGCGAACTCTTGGATTCCGTCTACCTGTACAATAAATACGGTACACCCATCTCTTATGATCTTTGGAAACATCTTCGCCGCTTAATAAATTGGGTTTGTGAAAATTGGCAACGTAAGGACGAAGGCGTGTGGGAAGTCCGAGGCGGACAGCAGCACTTTGTCTACTCTAAATTAATGTGTTGGGTCGCAGTCGACCGTGGCATTCGCCTTGCCGACAAACGATCATTTCCGGCAGATCGTGACCGTTGGCTGAAAACGCGAGACATGATTTATGAGGAAATCATGACCAAAGGATGGGATCCTAAAAATCAAACTTTTGTCCAACGATACGGGAGCCCTTCACTCGATGCAGCAAATCTGATGATGCCGCTTGTCTTCTTTGTTTCCCCAACTGACCCGAGGATGCTCAAAACCCTTGATGCCACCAATCGATCGCCAGAAGATGGCGGGTTGACTTCCAATGGATTGGTCTATCGGTACAACATAGCGGATACACAGGATGGGCTGTCAGGAGAAGAAGGAACCTTTAATATCTGTACATTCTGGCTCGTCGAAGCCATGACCCGCGCGGGAAAAGTCGATCGTTCACGTCTCGATGATGCGCGACTACTCTTCGAACAAATGTTAGGGTACGCCAATCACGTCGGGTTGTATGCCGAAGAAACAGGACACCACGGAGAAGCGCTGGGAAACTTCCCTCAAGCCTTTACACATTTAGCGCTCATCAGCGCCGCCTTCAACTTGGATCGCGAATTAGGAAGGTGACACGTGAGAAACGTCTTCAATACTTCAACACAATCCACGGATCTCGTATCATGCTAGCCATACTTTCTGACTCACTTTGCGGAAAGTATGAATCAGCACACAGCAACTTCTAAACGTAATTTTATGTACCCAACAAAAAACACAACAGGCCGGAAGGGGCATCTGCCCCTCCCGGCCTGTTGATTTCCACCCTCGACTGTCGTCGCGTGACTTACAGCCAGTTAATGCGTTCG